>OZ242030.1:0-2855000 GCA_965205055.1 Paracoccaceae bacterium
TTTGCAGTGCCGAACTGACCTACGTGGACATATTGCGGTGGGACGGTGCTGAACGAGAGTACGATCCATGCCTCGCTATCCAAGAATCTCGAATTCCGCGAAAGGCGTTGAACCTTAAAGAATGGCACCTTTCGGAGGGGTGGCTCGGCGACCCGGAACGAGAACGAAATTTAGAGCGGTTTCAGATCTCCGCCGAATTGCAAAGAGACGGTAGTCGTGCAGATCCAATTATCCGTGTGGAAACGACAGCAATCTGGGGTTTTGGAGAAACCAATGCTCGCTTGAAGCTGAATAGGGGGTTTGATAAAATCCAAGAAGTCGGCGGCGAACACATTGACGGCCGAGCGAAATATAATGAATTGCATACACGAGTAAAATCATTGTTCGGAACACTGATTACTAAGGATCTTGCTGATCGGATAGGATTACAAGATTCGGGAGAACTGAAATGACAGCACCTGCTACAAGGATCCAAAACCTAGCACCAGTCGTCCAACTCGATAACATCGCATCGAGGAGCACTTCAAGCCGTCCACCACGGAAGGAAGAACGAGATAACGAGGGTCAATCCGACTGTGAACGCGTAACGACACTGGGCGTCAATGGGAACGGCTTTGAATGGGCGGCCATTAATATTGGGCGCGCGCGAGAATCTAAAATTGCGAGGGAGATCTTGGACACGATTGACATCAAGACACTTCGAGCTGCCCGACTTAAGGGAGGGGCCAAACGACAATTGGAGGTCAACAGGGACAAGATCGCCGCGTTGCTCGGACTGCCCGAAAACTGGAAGCGACCTGATGAAGTTTATGCAGACGAAGCATGGGAGATTTGCATTATCTGGCGAAGCGAGTTCGGCAAGGTTGAGATTGGCACAGAGGAGGACGGAAGTGTAAGCTATTTCGTTAGTCGCACTCTCAGCGAGAAAAACATGGAAGGCAATATCGAAGGGCGCGATGCGGATAAACTTAGGAGAATTTTTTCGTGGCTCGAATCTGATCCAGTGGATATTTGAGGGTTGGTAAAACACTGCGAAAAGTTTCCGGACGAGAAGGAAATACACGGTAGAGGTTCACCCGGTGTTGTTGACGACAACGAATTGTTGGAGCGCAGATTACCTCCTGGACCTCACGAATTCCGTAGCGGTGCGGTTCCACGCGAAGCATTTACTCTTCGTGAGCTCCAATGGACCGAAGACGAAGGAGGAGCATCTGTAGTTCGTATACAATACGCACAGGGTGGGAACACTGGTCGCCGAGGTGAGCGGAGCACGATTGCCGCAAATGCTCGCGATATTCGAAGCCTTGCAGATACCGCCGGGAACAGGCTTTGGAGCATCATTGACCGCCCGACACCGGACAACCCGGCACACGCCGAAATTCAGCGCGAACCACGAGGTATGAAGCCAAGAAGGTCGGAACGCGACCTGTTTCTTGAGGCTTGGCGTGGAGCCGACGCGCTTTTGGAGAATCTAAGGGCAAAGGACCAAAAGGGCGAGCCGAAGCTCAAGTTAGTGCGTGGAATTGGCATTGAAATCCATTGGCGCTCTGGCGATGATGGAGAGCTAACGCGGGTAATTCAGGTCGAGTCAGTTTTCGAAGCAGTTCGCGCCTATGTTGCGGCCGGCATATTGCGGGAGCAAGACGCGCCGGAAGAGGTGCGCAGATTGCAAAAAAGCTTGGAGCCGCAGTTGAAAAACCGCCAGCAGCCATCGGAATTAATGCTGGACTGACTGTGAGTGCGGTTGACGCGGGTTCGTGGACCGATTGGGACAAACTGCAGCCAGAGCGTTTTTCACTTAGGCTGACCCAGTTCAATCTGAGAATTCTCCAATCTCCGTTGGGCTTTAACAGGATACGGGATGGGTAAAGTGGGTCAAACTTAGTGAAAAACGCTCTGGTTTTTGGTCGGATTGCAGGACTCGATTTTGTTTCGGATTCGATGGTCTCAAACGGGCAAGATGCGATCAGGCGGGAGGAACTAATTCCTGAATGGTAAGGTGTCTGAATTCACCGCCCGGTACCACCTGACTAGGATTTGGCGATCACTGTCGTTGAGAACCGTTGCTTGCCGCCGGACTCGTCGGGCAGCTCGAAGAGAAATCCAGCACCTTGCGGCCATTGATCTGCGCAAGCGCGTGGGGCCCGCGGTACAATTCACCCGACGCGGCCTCAACTCCGGACGGCAGCCACGGCCGGTCGTCGCAGCGATGGAGCCGCCTTTCGATTTCAACGCGAGGCTCGCGGTCGGTTTGAAGAGTGATATCCGAAACTCCAAGTTCGGCCCAAACGGCAGAAATTTCCTCAAATGCGCGGCGACGCAGTCGTCGCTCGGCCCATTTAAAGCCAGCTCAGCGTGCATGCCGGGCCGCGCCGGCTTTGTTCGGCCGGATGCATCCGTTCCGGAGTTGATCCCGCAGCGCAAGCTCCGTTGCGCGGGAGGGTCGCGGCCGGCCCCTCGGAAACGACCGAGCAACCAAGTTCATGGCCGCGCAGACCGGAACGCTGGAAAACAAAACGGCCCAATCCTATAAATCGTTCTCGGACGCAGACGAATCGGACCCCGAACAGTCGCAAAAATGCTGAACCCAAACCCAAAAAGTAGCTTGTGAGCTACACTCAAATATGATAGAAATTCGCAAAACCGTCTTGTTCGACAAATGGATGAAAAGCCTTAGGGACAGGCGGGCCAAGGCTAGGATTGAGGTTCGCATAAGACGCCTCAGCCTTGGAAATCTCGGTGACGTAAAGCCGGTCGGCGAGGGAGTGAGTGAACTGTGCATCCGGGAAGGCAAAGGATATCGCGTTTATTTCGTGTCCCGAGGCAAAGTTCTGATCATTCTGCTTTGCGGGGGCGACAAATCCTCGCAGCAAGCGGACATCAGGGCTGCCAAAGCAATGGCTGGAGAGCTGGAGTCGATCAATGAGCATCAAGACTACGAAATATGAAACGGCTGACTATCTCGACAGCCCCGAAGCTATTGAAGCTTACCTTGAAGCTGCATTCGAGACGAATGACGCCGCGCTCGTCGCGGCAGCACTTGGCGACGTTGCGAAAGCGGAGGGCATGAAAAGAATCGCCGATCAATCGGGGCTTTCTCGGGAAAGCCTTTACCGTGCGCTGAGTGCGAACGGCAATCCCAAGCTGGATACGATTCTCAAGGTGTTGAGCGCGGTTGGCGTAACTCTCACGCCGAGACTCAACGCCAATTCTTAGGGCAAAAGTTCTGTCATGGGACGCAATAAAATGCAGAAAGCCTTGCTTGATCGGATCATTCTATCGGCGGGGTGATCCTAGCACTTGATTTTAGTCATTTGACACCCCCTCCCCTTTGGCGGGCGGCGATCAGCCGTTCCGGGTTGGCCGTCCAATTGAACGGCTTCGCTTCCTTCTCGTTGTAGAGCTTGATGAAGTCCAGGATCGCCGCTTTGAGATCCTCGAGGTAACCATAGACTCCGCACCGGAGCAGGCGGCGGTCCCGGCTTCCCGAAGAAGCCCCAATTCGGCCTGCCGGGCCAAGATGCTTTTCAGCGTCTCTCGATCCAAAGCAGTTCGGAATGGGTGCATCCCACTTTTTGGGATGAGGAGGGAGAGGCGCTGCTGGTCGAAAGCGGGGCCAACGCTCCGAGCGCCTTCAAATGCTGGATCCAGAACAATGGTTGGGCCGAATTCATTATTCAAAGAGTTGTCGCGCGGTCGTCCGGCCAAAAAATAGGGCGCTGCCGACTGTCTGGCGCGGCTTGTGGATCCGTCGGACTGTGCAACAGCGCAGCAACGGAACATTGAAGTCCCCGTCCGCGAATTTGCAGGACCAAGTTTATCGCTCAGGAAAAAAAGCAATACCCCGGTTGCATACCAAAAGGCAGAGGCAGGTCCGGGGGCTTACGAAACTAATATGGCATTCAATAAATCTGCTGTCAAGGATTTTTCTCGGAAGTGTGAAATTCTCGATGCGGTCGAGGCAGCGCTTTCGCCCGAACGGCTGAATACCTATCGCCATGCGGTCGAGAAAAAAGACCGGAAACTCGCGCTGCAGCTCCATGCGTGGAACACAGCCATTGGAGCGGCCCTATATGGGCCATTGCAAAGTTTGGAGATTGCACTTCGCAATGCCATAAACCGCCAACTGATCAGTAAATTCGGTGTGTCATGGTACGAACATATGAACGACGTACTTGACATGGGTGCTTTGGGCCGGATTGCGAAGGCCCGGGAGGAGCTGGAGGGTGTCGGCCGCAATGTCAGCGCATCGCAGATAGTGGCCAAATTGCCATTCGGATTCTGGGTTTTGCTTACCGGACGAGGCGGTCCGCGTTACGGTCGCAGCAAGTCAAACTACGAGATGATGCTTTGGCGGCCAGCATTGCGTCTGGCTTTCCCCTACTGTGATTCGCTGTCGCGCAATGACCTCTACAAATCATTGAATCGTTTAAGAGACCTGCGCCATAGGATCGCTCACCACGAGCCGATCTTCACGCGAAACTTGGAGGCAGACCACGAAGAGATTCTCAAATTGGTTGGCTGGATATGTCCAGAAACGGCGGAATTGATCAAGCAGCACAGCCGGGTTCTTGAATTGCTTCCGTTTAGGGATGACCTCCGAGAAATCAAGTTCTGAAGTTCCCATGGCGTACGCGTCACGTTTTTGGTCAGGCGGCTGCAGCCGCTGAAAGCCCTTCATTCGAGGAAGTCGGGCCAACGGTTGTTCTTCAAGCAGCATTTGACGGCGAGCGGAGCGTTAGCTCCCTCCTTCGGCCAGCGGTGCCGGGCTCCTTTGAATCGGCTGCCGATGATCTGTTTGCACGCGCTTTCCACGACACCGGAACCGACCGGCAATCTGCGCTTCCGGCGGAGACCGCAGCCCATTCGGTCCGTGTTGGTCCCTCAGGTGCGGATGCAGGTTGAGCCCGCTTCAAGTCGGCGGTACGTTTCCGGATCGGCAATGACGTCGTGGACCCGCCCTGCGTTCAGCCGGTTCTTGATCGTCTTAATCCAGCCCTTCCGTTCGCTCTCGCGCGGAGCCGCGGCTTTCATAGCCGCGTCCGCGCAATCGAGGGCATGGAACAGGTCGAGGACGAAAGTCACTTCCTGTCCAGGGAATGCCTCGTCTCAGGTGTTGCGGATCTAGGGCGCCCCGTCAGACAGTACTACCAATTTCTTGGCTGCGAACAGGCCGCTCTGGAGCCCGACCTGCCGCAGGCGAGCGCCGAACTTTGAGGTTCAGCTGGCGCCGTCCGCCGACTTCGCACTGTCAATGCGTACGCCGTCCGCCCCGTTGGTCTTGTCCTTCCGCCTCCGGGAACGAATTCGCAGCTCCCTGGCTGATGAGTTTTAACCCGGTAGCAACAGGAACTAATTCCTGACTGAGTCGGTGTCTGAATTCGCCGCGCGGTACCACCTGACCAGGAGTTGGCGGTCGCTGTCGTCGAGGAAGGTTGCGCTGGGAGGCGGCATCGCGCGGGACGCTCCGGCTTGAAGGTGGATTGAACGGGCGTTTCGGGCGACGTCCGATTCCGTTTCCAGCAAGACTCCGGCCGGCGCCCAGTGCATGCCGTCCCATGTGGGCTCGCGAGCATGGCACATCGAGCAGTTCGCCACCACGACCCGGTAGGCATCCTGAAAGCCGTCCGCGGTTGCGAATCGCATTTCGTGATTCGTAAGCGGCCGCGATGCTGCTTCATCGTGCGAATCCCATAAATTCGCTGTCGAGAGCCAAGCGATGCAAATGATTAGGAGCGCGGCTACGGCCCACGCCCAGGTCGGATTGCCGGTTCGGGCGTGCTTTGCATTGAAATAATGCCTGATGGCGACCCCGACCAGAAAGACCAGGCTTGCGATGATCCAGCTGTATTCGGTCGCGAAAGCCAGCGGGTAGTGGATCGAAAGCATCAGGAAAACGACCGGAAGCGTGAGGTAGTTGTTGTGCGTGGAGCGGAGTTTCGCAATCCTTCCGAACTCCGGATCCGGAGCGCGCCCGTTCTTCAGATCCTCCACGACAATCCGCTGGTTCGGGATGATGATGAAGAACACGTTGGCCGTCATGATCGTGGCGGTGAACGCGCCGAGATGCAGCAGCGCAGCGCGGCCGGTGAAGATCTGTTGATATCCCCAAGACATCGCAACCAGAATCGCGAACAACAAAATCATCAGGAAGGTCGGTCGATAGCTCAGCCGCGATTTGCAGAGCTGATCGTAGACGATCCAGCCTGCCGCAAGCGAAGCAGCGGAAATAAGTATGCCCAGCGAAAGCGGCATGTCCCACTTCGACGGATCGAGGAGGTAGACTTCGCCTCCCGCCCAATAGACGATCATCAATAGAGCCGCGCCGGAAATCCAGGTCGAATAACTCTCCCACTTGAACCAGGTCAGGTGCTCCGGCAGATGTTCCGGAGCGACGAGGTATTTCCGGACGTGGTAAAATCCGCCTCCGTGCACCTGCCATTCCTCGCCATGCACGCCCTCGGGCAGATTCGGTCCTTTGCGCAGGCCAAGGTCGAGCGCGATGAAGTAGAATGATGTGCCGATCCAGACGATCGCCGTAACGACGTGCAGCCAGCGCACGACGAATTCGATCCAGTCCCACGTCACTGCAAAGTCGTACATCGCACTCTCCAGAAGATTTTTTGCGCGGACCGACAGAGGCCGATCTTTCGACCACAAGGCGCATGACTAGCCCGTTCGAAGTAAATCATCAAAATGTCGCTTGTCCGCGAAAGTTCAATTCGCGCTTGCAGTTGTCGACTCGTGCGATCAGCACGGCAAGCAAATATCCTGCTTGGGACGAAACGAGATCGAACTCGAAGCTGAATGAGCGCGGGACGCGCGGGCGTCAGGGCTTCGTGCGCTGTGCAAGCGTTCCCGCTGGCTGCAGCGACATGTGTCGATTGACGTCCTTGTACAGCAGATATCTGAACCGGCCGGGGCCGGAAGCGTAGCAAGCCTGCGGACAGAATGCCCGCAGCCACATGTAATCGCCTGCTTCCACCTCGACCCAGTCGCGGTTCAGCAAGTAGACCGCTTTGCCTTCCAGTACGTAAAGCCCGTGCTCCATGACGTGCGTCTCTGCGAAAGGAATGACGGCGCCCGGCTCAAGGTTGACGATGTTGACGTGCATGTCGTGCCGGAGATCGGCCGGGTCGACGAACCGGGTGGTCGACCATTTGCCTTCGGTGTCGGGCATGGAGATCGGGTCGATGTCCTGCTCGTTTGCCACAAATGCCTCCGGCGCCGACATTCCTTCGACCCGCTCGTACGATTTTCGGATCCAATGGAATCTAAGCGGACTGGCTTCATGGTTGCGCAATGTCCATTCGGTGCCGGGCGGCAGATAAGCGTAGCCGCCCGGACCGAGAGAATGGGCGGCGCTCTCCACATTGAGCGTCGCCGATCCTTCGACCACGAACAATACCGCCTCCGCGCGAATGTCTGCTTCGGGACGATCCGAACCTCCGTTCGGACCGACTTCCATTATGTATTGGGAAAACGTCTCGGCGAATCCGCTCAGCGGGCGCGCGATGACCCAAAGCCGCGTGTGGTCCCAGAACGGAAGAAAGCTTGTGACGGTATCACGCAAGACGCCCTTGGGAATGACGACGTACGCATCGGTGAATACGGCCCGGTCAGTCGTGATTTGCTCTTGACCGGGAAGACCGCCGGTCGGCGCGTAGTATTTTCGTGTCATGGCAGTTCTCGATTTTTTTTTGCGATGGCGGGTCGCGGACCGCCCCGGTCGCAGCCGAAAGCGATACGCGAATTTGGCAACGAATTGAAAACCAGTGCAAGGCTGCGAACTGAATAATGAAATCCGTTCCGCGCTGCAAACGCACTGAATGGGACTGCCTCGCTTTGTCTATCCCTTGCGGATGAATTCGGCACCGCAACTTGGCTTCCTGCGCAACGGCGATCTCGCGTTGCCAAATCTTCTTGTCAGCAAATCCTCGACGACCGGCTGCGACGAATGACCAAGCCCGCCGCCAAAAACGCGGCTGCGCCGAAATCACTCGGCGCAGCCAATAATCGATATGCTTTCAACCCGCCGGAAGTTATTCCTCTTGATCGAGAGCTTTCCGAATGTGCTCGGGCGATCCGAATTCGCGGATCTTCTCCTCGTGATAGGCTTTCTCCCAGCGGATGCACCAGACATGCCAGTATATCCAGAAGACCACCCCGATCAGGACGAAAATCCATTCCATCCCTTGGAACGGATAGATTGCGCCGACATTGGCAAGATCCACCGCCCAAGACTCAATTCCAGTTGTAGACATTCAACTTCTCCTTTTTTGATCTTCGGCCGTCAAATCATCGACTTTTCGGCTTCGCGCACTTCCCTCGCGGCGCGGTCCTCTTCGCGCTTGGTCTGGAAATCCAAGCCGAGCAGCTCAATCTCCTTGGGTATTCTGAGCAGACCGAAGGAATTGAGGATTTTCGAGGCCACGAATCCGGGCAAGAACCCAAGAACGCCGAACATAATGATCGCGCCTGCGATTTGCCCCAGCGGATTGATGGACGCATACCCGTCGTAAGGCGAACTCGGATGCCCCCAAAGTACGAAGCCTGCGACCACCAAGCCCACCACGCCGGCATAGCCATGGACGGCCACGGCGCCGACCGCATCGTCGATCTTGAACTTGTTCTCAACCCAGTAGTGCAGCTTGTAAGCGATGTAGGTTCCGACGCCTCCGATGATCAATGATTGGATCGGATGATACAGATCGTTGCCCGCAGACGCCGTTATGATGCCGGCGAGTCCGCCGGAATACGTCCAGAACGCGTTGCCTTTCGATGCCATGAAGCCGATCAGCATCCCGCCGGACAGCGACATGAGGAAGTTCACGGTTATGGCGCCAAGCGTGGTGGGCGTCAGGTATATGGTCGTGGCTGTCCAAGTCTCGCCTGAAATCAAGCCGCCGATGCCTTCCGGAGAGATTATCGGGACGTTGCACGCGACGTAAAAACCCCAGAATCCCGTATAGATCATGAACAAGCCGATGCAGACGAGCCACGGATTATGCGGAAGAATATCGCGCGGAGTTCCGTCTTGGGCGAATTTTCCGAGTCTCGGCCCCAGCACGACCAGAACTCCCAGCGCAAATCCGCCGGCGATCGCATGAATGACGCCCGATGCGTACGCGTCGTGATATCCGAGAAGCTGCACCATCCAGCCGCCGTAGTGCCAGCCCCATGCGGCGTCGATGATCCAGAATACCGAGCCGATCAATACCGCGAGTATCCAGAACGCGCCGGAATTGATCCTCTCGATCACCGAGCCTGACACGATCGACGCCGCTGTCCAGGAGAACAGCAGGAAAGCCGCCCAGAACACGCCGGTAATCCGGTCGCTCAGATTGGTCGCCATTGTTTCGGAAGTCGGCGCATTCGCCGCCGCATCGACTGTCAGGAGTCCGCCGGTGATCCACGGGCCGTTCGGAAACGCCCAGTAAATCCACCATCCGAAGAAAAAGAATGTGATCGTCACCAACGGAATCAGCATCGAATTCTTCATCAGCGTGTGCACGTGATTCCGGCGGCGGCTGGCTCCGACTTCGTACATGCAGAATCCCACATGTATCAAAAACATCAGAGCTACTGTCAGCCAGTAGTAGAACTCGGTAAAGACCGTTGTTAGTGCGTCAAGGTTGCTTCCCATTTAATGTCTCCCTATCTCGACCTGTACCGCCGAATTGGCGGCGGCGTCGGATTTGCCTCATGTGCCCCTAGTCTCTGTCGGACCGGTTCCCGTGCAAATGCGGCGTTCGAAAAACCTGTCCGCAATGGACACGAATCGGGATGTTGAATAATCGGAAGGCTTAAATCAAGTACAATTTGCAAGATTCTGGATATTTTATTGATGGAAGACTGAATGTGCCGCTCATTCGTACGATAAATTCGACCGGCATGCTTTTTTTCGTCAATTGGATTCTGCATCTCCATGCAGGCCGGCGGCAACCTTCGATGCGCAGCGCCAGACAGGCCGGACACGCGGCAGCGCTTGACCCGGCGCTTGGAGCTGGAAAAGGAAAAAAACCGTGTCGCAGCGGGCGTCCACGCATGAATGCCTTGGCACAGGGTATTGCATTGACAGCAGCTTCATCCAATTTATTGCATCAACAAGACCTGCCACGCCTCGGACGGCACTTCGGTTCCGTACGGCGCACCCCGGCGAGTTACTTTTTTTAGGACATCATTTTCGTAGAAAATTGATATCGCATGAAGTTCGGGAAGCTGGTTGCTATTGCCGACCGGAATCGGATTCGGAATCTTTTTGGAACGGAGCCGATTCCCTCCAATGCGAATGCGATCAGTCGCAATGCAGCAGACTATTTGATTGAGTCGGGCGGCGAGACTATGGCAGCGACCTTGAATCATTTTCGAGAATTTCGGCAGATTGCATTGCAGGCAAAAAAACGCGAGCAGATCCTCCGAAATTTCGGAGGATTTGAGTCGGCAGCGTTATGGTCGCAGGTCAATTCCGATTCGTCTGGACATGCGGGCTGCGAACCGGAAGAATCCAATCGAATGGATGCCCGTTCCAGAAATTGAAATGGAGGTCGAGCAATGGCGGAATGCCTGATCATCGATCCGAAGTTCGAAACTTACCTGATCCCCAATGCGAAGTTGAAGAAGCTCGCATCGGGATTCGACTGGGCGGAGGGTCCGGTTTGGTTCGGCGATGCTGATTGCCTGCTGTTTTCGGATATTCCGAACAACCGGATCCACCGCTGGTCTCCATCGACCGGGCTGTCGGTTTACCGCGAGCCGTCGAACTTTTCCAACGGCCATACCCGCGATCGGGCCGGACGCCTGATTTCGTGCGAGCACGGCGCGCGGCGAGTGACGCGAACGGAGCATGACGGCACGGTGAGCGTCATTGCGGACCGCTTCGAGGGAAAGAGGCTGAATTCGCCCAACGACGTCGCGGTCAGGTCCGACGGCTCGATCTGGTTCACCGATCCCCACTATGGGATCGCGAGCGATTACGAAGGGCACCGATCAGCCGAAGAACTGCCCTGCAATGTCTATCGATTGGACCCTTCGCTGAAATGTTTGGATGCCGTGGCGACGGACTTCGCGTGCCCGAACGGCATCGCGTTCAGCCCTGACGAGCAGCGGCTTTATGTTTCGGACACCGGTCGGATGAACGACGCCAATGCGGAAACCCACATTCGCTCCTTCAAGGTCATGCCTGACGGCTCGCTCGCGAGCGAAGGCGTATTCCATAAGGTCGACGAGGGCGTCTCCGATGGATTTCGACTGGACAGCGACGGGAACGTCTGGACCTCCGCGGGCGATGGCGTGCACTGCATCGACCCCCAAGGCCGATTGCTCGGCAAGATCCGCGTGCCGGAAGTGGTTTCCAATGTTTGTTTCGGCGGGCGCGCAAAGCACCGGTTGTTCATGACTGCCACGACCTCCGTTTACTCGTTGGCTTTGAATAGGAGCGGCATTCAGTGGCCTTGATCTTGAACTTCGGTCCTTTGATTGCCAAATAAATCTCGGCGCATGAGGCGCGGGACGAAGCAACGGATGTTGATCGGGGAATTTAATGAATTTCATCTCGAATCCCTGCGCGAAGCTTGTTATACGGCGGAGAGTGCGCAAGACGTCGGCTCCCGGTTGAATCTGAATGGCATCGGCCCTTTCAGATCAGTGGAGCCGCGAAATCATTTGCTGCGCTAAGATTCGGATCGGCAAGGCTTGGAACCATCGAGCATGAGCGCAACTTTCGACAATTTTTTCAGAGCGCAGCTCGAAGGCCTCAAGGAGCAAGGCAACTACCGCATTTTCGCAGATCTGGAACGGCGCTGCGGAAGATTTCCTGAAGCCTTGAACCGGTTTGACGGCGGCGACAGGGACGTCACGGTATGGTGCTCGAACGATTATCTTGGGATGGGCCAGCATCCGGCCGTTCTGAACGCGATGTCGGATGCGATCAAGACCTACGGCGCCGGCGCCGGCGGCACTCGCAACATATCCGGGACCACTCATCTGCACGTCGTTCTCGAGCAGGAGCTTGCCGACCTCCACGGCAAGGAAGCCGCGCTGCTGTTCACCTCCGGCTACGTTTCCAATTGGGCCGCGCTTTCCACGCTCGGCTCCCGCCTGCCGAATGCCGTCATTCTTTCAGACGCGATGAATCACGCTTCCATGATTGAAGGAATCAGGCACTCGAAAGCGGAAAAGAAGATTTGGAAGCACAATGATGTGGAGGATCTGGCGAAGAAACTGTCGGAATGCCCGCCCGATTCGTCGAAGATCGTCGCGTTCGAGTCGATTTATTCCATGAGCGGCAGCATCGCTCCGATAGCCGAGATTTGCGATGTCGCCGAGCATTACGGCGCAATGACTTATCTGGACGAGGTTCACGCGGTTGGAATGTACGGACCGCGGGGAGGGGGCATATCGGACCGGGACGACATCGCGGACCGGATCACTCTGATCGAAGGCACGCTCGGCAAGGCATATGGCGTGATCGGAGGCTACATCGCCGGTTCCGACGCGCTCTGCGATTTCATCCGGTCTTTCGCAAGCGGCTTCATATTCACCACTGCATTGCCGCCGTCCGTCGTGGCGGGAGCCTGCGCTTCGGTTCGGCATCTCAAGAACAGCGATCTCGAGCGGCTGCGGCACCGTCGACAAGTCAAGAAAGTGAGAGACCGGCTTGACTCGTACGGCATTCCGCACCTCGCCAATCCAGGACACATCGTGCCGGTCATGATCAAGAATCCGGTCAAGTGCCGCTACATCAGCGACGTGCTGCTGGAGGATTACGGAATTTATGTCCAGCCGATCAACTACCCGACGGTTCCGAAAGGCGAGGAGCGCTTGAGGATCACTCCGACGCCTTTGCACAGCGACCGGGACATCGAGCACCTGACGTGCGCGCTTTCGAACCTCTGGTCGCAATGCGCGCTGGCGCGCTCGGCCGCCTGAATCGAAGCCGACCTCCAAAGCGCGGAGTCTTCGCCGCGCGTCGAAAGAAACTCATTCGAAGCTGAATTCGGTTGATCCGTTCCGCATGTCGCTGCTTGAGGACAGGCGCGGTTCAGCCATCATGTCCGAAATGGCGGGCAAGTCCATGTGCGTTTCAAGATGATCGGCCAAAGCGTCCAGAGCTTGATCGATCTTTCGGCCGTAATCGAATTCCGATCCCTTGCCGCCGAGCCGCTCGAGAAATGCCCGCCGAAAGCTTCCTGTTGAAAACAAGCCGTGCAGGTAGGTCCCGAATATGCGGCCGTCCGCGGAAACCGCGCCCTCGCTCAAGATTTCGTTGCCTCTTTCGACGTACGCGAACGCCCGTTCCCGATCCGGTCCTTCGGTTCGGCCCAGATGGATTTCGTACGCCTCGAATTTCTCTCCGTCCGGACTCAGGCGCCCGGTCGTCTTTCGCACCTGCTTTTCCGGTTTCATCTCGGTGTCGACGTTCAATAGTCCGAGACCCTGCGAAGTTCCTGCTGGTCCTTCGATTCCCGCTTGATCCGTGATTCGGCGGCCAAGCATCTGATAGCCGCCGCAGATGCCGAGCACGCCGCCGCCCCGCCTCGCATGGGCGAGCACGTCAATATCCCAGCCTTGATCCCGCATGAATTTCAGGTCGCCCCTGGTCGACTTGCTGCCGGGAATGATGACGAGGTCGACATCGGGCGGGAGCGCCGACCCGGGCGCCAAAATGTCCAAGGCGACGCCGGGCTCTGCGCGCAACGGATCCAGATCGTCGAAATTCGCAAGCCGCGAAAGCGCCAAGCATGCGACTTTGAATGTCCCGCCGCCGCCGCGCCGTTCAAGGAGGTCCATGGCATCCTCGGACGGCAGGACCTGAGCTTCCTCGAACCATGGAACGACGCCGAGGCCTTTCCAGCCGGTGAGTTGCTGGATCAGCCTGTATCCGTCGTCGAACAATGACTTGTCGCCTCTGAATTTGTTGACTGCGAAGCCGCGCACCAGCGCGGCGTCTTCTTTGTCGATTACGGATTTAGTTCCGGCCAGCTGGGCGATCACGCCGCCCCTGTCGATATCTCCCACAAGGATCACCGGAATTTCCGCTCTGCGCGCGAAGCCCATGTTCGCGATGTCGCCGCTTCTCAAATTGATCTCGGCGGGGCTCCCGGCGCCTTCCGCAATTACAATATCGGCGTTCTTTGCAAGCCGGGTGAAGCTCCGATGGACTTCGGCCGCCAGACGGGGCTTGAATATCGAGTAGTCCTTGGCGCGCATGGCGGCGACGCGCCTGCCTCGAAGCACGATTTGCGCGCCGGTTTCGGTTTCCGGTTTCAAAAGCACGGGATTCATGTCCGTGACAGGCTCCGTTTCGCACGCGATCGCCTGCAGGGCCTGAGCTCGACCGATTTCCCCTCCGTCCGCCGCCACGGAGGAATTGTTCGACATGTTCTGGGGCTTGAACGGCCGCACCCGGAATCCCATGCGCGTGAAGGCGCGGCACAAGCCCGCGACCAGCAAGGATTTCCCTACGCTGGATCCGGTGCCCTGCACCATGACTGCCTTCGCCATGCCGGAATCCCGTCAGGAAAGAGGCTTCAGAACTCCACTCCCGGCTGCGCTTTTACGCCAGAGCGGAACGGGTGCTTCAAGAGCGTCATTTCCGTTGCGAGATCGGCCAATTCGATCAGCTTTTCGTGTGCGTTTCGACCGGTCAGTACGACGTGGGTGTTTTGCGGCTTTTCCGCGGAGAGGAACCGTAAAATATCTTCGATATCGACATACCCGTACCGGATAGCGATGTTGATCTCGTCGAGCAGCACCATTCCGACATCCGGATCGCGTATCAAATCTTTTGCGACCCGCCATGCGTCCTGCGCCATTTCGATGTCGCGGGCCTTGTCCTGAGTCTCCCAAGTGAAACCGGCCCCCATTGTATGGAATCGGCATATGTCGCCGAATTTTGCGGTGATCAGTTCGCGTTCGCCTGTCGCCATGCCGCCCTTGATGAACTGGACGACCGCGCAGCCTATGCCGTGCGCGATGCATCGGAAAATCATTCCGAACGCCGCGGAAGATTTGCCTTTGCCCTTGCCGGTATGGACGATGACCAGCCCTTTTTCCTCGGTCTTGGTGGCCATGATCTTGTCGCGGACCACTTTCTTCTTGGCCATCTTGATTTTGTGTCGTTCAAGGTCGTCAGTCATCACCCAAGCCGCCTCCATCAGGTCGCGCCGCGCCGCATAGCATTTCGAGCGTCCGGCGGGTCGAATTCAAACGCGGACGCCAAAGATCGCGCTCCAATGCCTCCAGCAGCCTGGCCGCCATCTCCCTGAGCGCAGGCGCATTGTTTTCTTCAATGAACCCGCGCGTCTGATCATCATCAATGTAGGCCGAGTAGACAAGATCGAAATGGTGCGATTTTACCGCGCCGGTCGTCGCGGCGAACGCATACATGTAATCGACGGTCGCGGCGATTTCGAACGCGCCTTTGTAGCCGTGCCGCTTCACTCCGGCGAGCCACTTCGGATTCACGGCCCTCGCTCTTACGACCCGCCCGATCTCATCCTCCAGCGAACGGATGACCGGCCTCTCCGGGCGCGAGTGATCATTGTGGTAAATCGCGGGCTTTGCGCCTTTCAAGCTCTCGACCGCCGCGGACATGCCGCCCTGGAACTGGTAATAGTCGTCGCTGTCCAGAAGATCGTGCTCGCGGTTGTCTTGGTTCTGGACCACGGCATCCATTCCCGACAAGCGTTCCGAAAACGCGTCAGCCGCCGGAGCGCCGCCGTCTCCGTCGCCATACGCGTAGCCGCCCCATTCGATGTAGGTCGCGCCCAAATGCTCGCGGTCGCGCCAAATGTTCTCGTCGAACAGCGCCTGAAGCCCGGCGCCGTACGCGCCCGGCTTCGAGCCGTAGACCCGGTATCCCGCGCGTTTCGCGCCCAGTGTTTCCTTCTCCGTCCTGAATGCCGCCGCCGCCGGGTTTTCGTCGGGGCTCTCGTCCAGATCCATGACTGCGCGCGCCGCGCCGGCAACCAATTCGATCTGCGCAGGAAATGCATCGCGGAAGAAGCCGGAAATCCGCAACGTCACATCGACGCGCGGGCGGCCCAATGCGGAAAGTGGGATGATTTCGAATCCTGTAACTCGAGAACTGTTTTCGTCCCACACCGGCCGAACGCCCATCAGTGCGAGCGCTTGCGCGATATCGTCTCCGCCGGTCCGCATGTTGGATGTTCCCCAAGCGGTGACTGCCATGGCCTTCGGCCAGTCGCCATGATCTTGGACGAACCTCTCGACCAGCATGGACGCCGATTTCCAGCCTAGCTCCCATGCGGTCCTCGTCGGCAGGGTGCGGCTGTCCACAGAAAAAAAATTCCGCCCGGTCGGCAAGACGTCAAGGCGTCCGCGGGATGGCGCGCCTGACGGGCCGGGCGGCACGAACCTGCCGTCCAGCGCCGCCATCAGAGCGTTGATTTCAGATCGTCCGCAACTGCGAACGGAAGGAAGGATGTTTGCGCGCACATTCTCTAGAACCGCGTTGGTCAATTCGCCCGGCGGTTCGGCGCTTCCTTCGATTACGGCGGCTGCCAGAAGTTCGAGCCGCTCGACCGTATCGCCTGCGGTTCGCCAAGGATCCGCACAGACGCGGTCGAGAATCTCCGGTTTGCGCGCAGTCCACCTCCCGGACATGTCGCAGTCGAGCGGATCGAATTCATCGGATAAACCGATATCAAAGGCCAGCGCTCTCGTCAGCGAAGCGTCTTCTTCGCAGTTCGCGCCCCGAGGCACTCGGACCAGCGACGCAACCAAGTCGCGCTCCAAGGATCCTTCAGGCGCCTCTCCGAAAACATGCAGGCCATCCCGAATTTGGCTTTCCTTGATTTCGCACAAATAGGCGTCAAGCTTCCTTAGCCGACTGTCCGCATCATCCGCCGGGTCCAATCCGACATCCTTGTCCAGCCGCGTGGCGGAAAGTTTTTCCAATATCTTTTTGCGCAGGGTGCCGATCCTTCGCGGGTCGACGCCTGCGGCTTCGTAGTATTCATCGACCAGAACCTCCAGTTCGCGCAGGTCTCCGTATGTTTCTGCGCGGGCAAGAGGCGGCGTCAGGTGGTCGACGACCACAGCCTGTGCGCGCCGCTTTCCCTGAGTGCCTTCGCCCGGGTCGTTCACAATGAACGGATAAATCATCGGCGTAGGTCCGAGGATCGCCTCCGGAAAGCAAGAGTCGGACAGAGCGACGGATTTTCCGGGCAGCCATTCAAGATTGCCGTGCTTGCCCAGCTGGATGATTGCATGGGCATCGAATTCGAACCTAAGCCAGAAATAGAATGCGATGTAGTTGTGCGGCGGCACCAGATCGGGGCTGTGATAAGTTTCTTCGGGATCAAGGTTGTAGCCCCGAGCAGGCTGGATTCCGACAACGAGGTTGCGATGACGGGCGAGCGACAGCGCGAAGCCGCCGTTCGCGCAAAAAGGATCGCAGTCCGGGGCGCCCCATTGCTTTTCGACTCGTTTCCGGACTTCTTCCGGCAGCGTGCCGTAGTGACGCATGTAGTCGTCCAGCCCGAATCGAATTCCTCCATTGCGGGAGGCGCGATCGGTTAGCCAGTTCGTCGGGCCTGCCAGCAGTTCACTCATGATTTCGCTGCCGGTCCGAGGCGCGTCGCCGATCTCGTATCCGAATTCGTCAAGCGCATCAAAGACCCGCGCCGCCGATGCCGGAGTGTCCAGCCCGACGCCGTTCGCGATCCGGCCGTCCTTGTTGGGATAGTTCGCTAGAAGCACGACGATTCGGCGTTGCGGCGCCGACTTTCTTGCCAAACGCAGCCAGCCCGATGCCAAATCGGCTATGAAATCGCGCCGGCCAGGTTCGACGGCGTACCCGGCAACCGGACACTGCGCAAGCTCGTCCCGATACGTTTCTGACTTGAATGCCAGCGTTCTGGTCGCAAGGCGTCCATCGACCTCGGGCAATGCGACATTCATCGCGATGTCGCGAGCAGACAGTCCTTCGCTTCCCGAGTTCCAAGATTCATGATCGGAAGACGACATGACAACCTGAAGCACGGGGCGGCCAGGCGCATCCAGCACTGTGGCTTCTCGTCCCGAACTGGATCCGCTCGGGGACCCGCTGGCGAAGCTGGTGGCATTCAATACTATGCTTGGGCAAGCTTCTTCGAAGACGCCGGCAACGGTTTTTTTGGAAAACGGATCCTTCAGCGAAGCGACAAATATCGGCAGCGGATTTATCCTTCGGGTCATTAGGGCTTGAACCAGGTGATTTATCGGCTCAAGATCGCCGCTTTGAACCAAGGCCCTGTAGAACACGATTGCAGCCGTCGGCCGTACGGAATTCCATTCGCGCTTGAGTTGCGCGAGCGTCGGGGATTCCAGATCAGGCCAATACAGGCCGCTCTTCGCCAGCGGGATCGGCGGTGGAGCGGCAGGTTCGCCGAATATGAGATGCCGGCAATGCCGCAATAGGTTCACTGCGTTCGTGACGCCCCCTTCCGAACAATACCCGTGCAGAAGTTCCCAATGCGGTGCTGAAATTGTCGAGACGCGAAGCAGTTCATCGTCCGGTCGGTTGTCGCCGGGAAGCGCAGCAAACGCTATGCCTTGATCCGAGAGGCGGCTGGAGAATTGTTCAAGGCAATATTGCCAATACGACAGTCCGCCCAATGCGCGGACAATTACGAACTTCGATTTAAGTGCGGTTTTTTCCAGATACAGATCGACCGAATACGGATGAGCCAGCCACGACAAGTTTGCCAGACGCAAAAAGCTGGCGGAAGCGCCGCTCAAACTGTTGGCCGACGCCAGAACTGACAGTTCAGAATCCGCCGCTGAGAGAAAAATTACATCCGCAGGCGTTTGGTCCGGATCAATGGGCTCTGCGTTGCCGGAAATGCTTCCAGGTCGCGCCGCAAGCAAATGCATCGGATTAGGCGACCGCTTTGAGCAGATCCGTTTCGACCGCTGATCGGTCGAGCCCGGCCAAGCCGATCACTACCAGACGCGAAACTCTCGGCTCGGATTCGCGAAAGGGCCGGTCGAAATAGCTGTCGACCCGCGGTCCCACCGCTTGAACGACCATTCTCATGGGCTTGCCCGCGATTGCGGCAAAGCCCTTCACCCGGAGCAGGTCGTGACGGCTCATAACGCGCCGCACGCCGTCAACCAAACGCTCGCCGTTCGACGCTTCAGTCAACTCGACGACGAAGCTTTCGAACTCGTCATGCTCGGAGCCATCCTCCTCATGATCGCCCTCGCCGTGGACATGGTGAATTTCCGCTCGCGATTCCATATTCAGTTCGGCGGCAAATCCGAGGCCGAGCAATGCTTTCGGGTCGACCGCGCCCATCTGCGCGGACACTACCTTCACTCCGTCCCGGACTTGGTTCTGCAGTTTTTTGCTGAATTCGCCGGATGCCTTCTGTCCCAGCAGGTCGGATTTGTTGACGACAACCAAATCCGCGCAGGCCAGCTGGTCGTCGAACAGTTCGGCCAGAGGCGATTCGTGATCAAGATTTTCATCCGCTTCACGCTGCTTTTCCACTGCTTCGAGATCGTGGGCGAACTGACCGTTCATTGCCGCTGGTCCGTCGACAACCGCGACGACGCCGTCAACGGTGACTTGCGTCCTGATTTCCGGCCAATTGAACGCGCGAACCAGCGGTTGCGGAATTGCCAGCCCCGAAGTTTCGATAATGATGTGGTCCGGCTTCGGGTCGCGACCCAAGAGCTGTCGAATCGCCGGAGTGAATTCCTCCGCGACGGTGCAGCAGATGCAGCCGTTGGACAACTCCACGATGCCGCCTTCCTCGCAGTCTTTGATGCCGCAACCGCTCAGAATTTCTCCGTCGACCCCCAAGTCGCCGAATTCGTTGATGATCAGGGCGATGCGCTGCCCTTCGGCATTCTCAAGGATGTGCCGGATCATTGTCGTCTTGCCGGCGCCTAGAAAGCCCGTAATCACTGTTGTCGGCGTCTTTGAAATCATGATTCCCTCGTCAACGAAATTCGTCGCAGTTGTCTATCACCCGAAGAACCCGACTGCACCGGCTGAACACGGTACGCTCATCAACAAAGTGCCTGACTGCTAGCGAGCACCCCTGAGCCGATGCTTCCTTCCACTTGCCGGGAGTGCGTATGCGGTTTTCACGCGGATCACGACCTGAAAAATCGAACGCCGTCAGTATTCTCAGTACTGGGGCATCGCCTTCGAATATGGCCGGGTACTTGGAGGGTGCATCCCATTTTTTGGGCAGACGGCCGCGCGACAAACCCTTCAATCAAGAAATTAAGCCCTGCGATTGTTCTCGATGCAGCATTTGAAGTCGATCAGAGCGTCGGCCCCATTTTCGACTAGCGGCGCCTCTCCCTTCTCATCCCCAAAAAAAGGGATGCACCCGTACTTGGATTCCAACTTGCAATTGTCGCCAACGAACACTAATTTGCGTTCGCAGATTGGCTCACGATGCGCATTTGCATCTTTTGGAGAACGCCCGATGATTGCTATTGATGATGGATTTGCGGACGCAAAGGCGTCACAAATATCATTGATGAACAAGTTTACTGTTGTGTATGAAGACTCAGCGATAAAGAATACGCCTGATTTTAAATTCAACATCTCTTCTTTTTGGAAGAGAGTAAAAAAGTGGACAGTTACCGGAAGTAGTCAAGCAAAACAGTCAATTTATGGCCAATCAAGCAAGAACAAAGAACTTGAATCAAAATATATTGCTGGCGCAAATTGGGCGGATAAAATAATAGAGAAATATTACAAGACAATGATAGAGAAAATGACAATAAATCACTTGAATAAATTTGAAGAAAGTTTTGCCCAATATGAGGAATTTTTTGAAGAGTGGAAGAAGAAAGAAGAAAATAGATTCTCGGAATTGGACATATATATATCGAACCAAGGTGAATCTTTGGATCGAAATCAAGTTAATATCCTTATGGAAACGTCAGATGCATTTAAGGGTGTAGCGGAGGAATTGGCTCCAAAATTCCGCCAAATTGTTGAACGCCTTGAGGAATTAAGTGCAAAAAATTCGAAGTACGAGTCCGATGCGCTGAATCGGTACGAATATCTTTCAGCTAGAGTAGAGCGTAGTTTTGAAGAACAGATCGAAGGTTTGCTTGATTTTTCAGATTATTACCGCGGCTACGCGCGGACGTATGATCCTGATCAAAAATTAAGCAAAGTTTTTGATGACGTTGATTCCTTGTTTCAGCACTTGGAAGTGGATTAATTTTTGAAACTTAGATATAGTCTGTTGTTTAAGAAGGCGTTGAAATCCCTCTCTAAGCAGAACCAAAACGCAGCTCAAAGAACTTTAAAAAAGCTAGAAGCCGATAATGTGCCGCATTCTGTTAAGCTACGACCGCTTAAGAGCAAAACCGGATTATGGATAGTGAATGTAACAAACAAGTATAGAATTGTCGGTAGAAAGGATTCTGGAAACATATTTGTTCTTCTGGACGTTGGCTCGCATGACGCGATATACAACAGGTGGATTAGGTAGCGGCTAACGCTAACAGAAATTCAACAACAACGATCAAGTTTGCATCCATGACCATCAAAACTTCAGTCAGTTTTACAGAGCGCCACCATCGGTTCGCAAAGCAGAAAGTGGAAGAAGGCTCCTGCGCTTCGGTCAGCGGTTTGGTCGCCCAAGGCATTGAGAAACTCATGCAAGAAGAAGAACGCGAAGCGGTGTTGGCCGGCATGGCTGACGCTGTTCGAGCAAGGATGCAAACACCGCGTTCCGAATTCATCGAGATGGATGAGAATGACACCATGCTCGACGATATCCGAAATCGGCTTACGTCGCAGGGGCGGCAAATTACAAAATAGTGCGCCACCCGCATGTTGCCTATGAACTGTTGGACATAGCTTCTTTTGTTGCAGACTACGCAAGCAACGACGTCGCAATGCACAAGCTTGCCGAAATCGAGTGGACCATCCGGCAATTGTGCGACTTGCCCCGCACCGGTTCCTTCCGCGACGAAATTGCTGCTGGAGTTCGAGCAATCCCCGCTGCCGACAAAAGTGTCATTTGCTTCATTGTCGATGACGACAGACTTGAAGTCCGCATCATGGCAATCGGTTATGCCGGATCGGATTGGAGCAAAACAGTCGGGGCCAGATTATGACTAAGTCCAAGCCAGGTTCCGTGAAACACTGCTGGGAATTCTCGAAGGTACCCATTTGGTTCAGCACGCAGAGAAGCCGCGCTCTGATATTCTCGAAGGAGTGGTGACCATCTGTTCGTGATGCCCGGTAGGACAAAAGAACGGCATGCCTTCATTTGAGTTAGATGCGTCTCACGTTTTTTGGTGAAGTCTGTTTTGCGCTTCGGCGCGCTGTCGGATTTCGGCTAAGGTAATCGAGGACACAAACAGGTCATCGTCTCTTTGGTCGGCCAGCCATTCGCTCAGACGCGCGGATGGTGCTGTTGTTTGACAACGTTACTGATGACGTTGGTGTCTAGAAGGTAGCGCTTTACAGGTCGATTCTGCGTCCCTCGATACGCGGCCGCGATAGATCTATATCCGTACCAACCAGCGGCGAGCGGCGAAGTGCCGCAAGAATACCACCTCGCATAGGAGGGGCATCTGCAATCAACGCCTTCGCGGTCGCCCGCGCATTTTCCGCTTTCGGCTTATCAGCGGCCAGCTGTCGCCCGAGAGCACGGATCAGGCTCTGATCAGTTTCAGGTGCCATCACTTCAAATCGCTTGATGCCGCGTTGCGCGAGACGCGCACGATAGTTTCGAGTTGCGTTTTTCTGTGCCCTAGTGGTCATAGGTGGCCTCCCGATATATCCTGTCGATGGCTTGTTTACTTAAGTCCGCAGGGTCTACATTTTGTGCGTTTGGTGCCGTTTGAGTTCACCGATTGATGCGGTTGCGCCTTGACGCGGAGCTAAGAATCCTTCTAATTTTCGCTGAAATCCGGGCAAAACGGTTGAATTCCGGTCAATTCGACCGAATTTTCTAGCCGAAAGTCCTGCTTTGGCAATAATCAATATCTTGTGGTTGCGGACTCAAAGCAATAAGCCATTCCTGTCATATATGCCAGAGTATTTCCAGACAAGCCCGATTTCGTTTTGTACCAAGGCGATACGATGTCCTCCGGCATTTTCGAGGATGTGCCGGATCATTGTCGTCTTTCCAGCGCCTGGAAAGCCTGCAATCACCGTGGCCGACGTCTTTGAAATCATAAGTCCATCTTCAACGAAATTTGCCTCTGCGGCCGACCACTCAATGAACGCAATTGCTGTACGCGTTCTTGAGAGCTTGAGGATTTCGGGCCAAAGGTTGTTTTCGAAGCGGCATTTGCGGCGAGCAGGGCGTCGGATTCGGTTTTCGAGCAGCTGCATCCTGCTTGACCAAAAAATATGGGATGCTTCCTGCCATTCGTGACAAGTTGGCAACAATTTGCCACAAAATCATACGATGTTGACACCTATTTCTGCGCTGCAGTTGCTTCGTTGTTTGCAGCTTAGGCTTTCTGAGGTTACATTGAGTTTGATACTTGCTGACATAAGGTGTCAGTCCAAGGGCTGCTCTTAGGGCAGCCCTTTTTCTATTTCGATGGGATCAATGATGACGAAGGTTAGGGTCTATGTTGATGGCATGAGCTTGTACTATGGGATTCTCAAGAGCGGCAGCGGTGCACGATATTAATGGTTAAACCTAGTTGAATAGCTTGTTTACTTGAATCCGCAGAGTCTACATTTTGCGCGTTCGGCGCTGTCTGAGTTCACCCACTGATGCAGTTGCGCCTTAGCAGGGCAGCGGATCCTTCCAATTCGCGCCGAAAGCCGGGCGAAACGGTCGCACTCCGATCAATTCCGACCGAATTTTCGAGCCGAATGCCATGCTCCGGCGGGAATCAACATATTGTGGCTGCGGATTCAAAGCGATAAGCCATGGATAGTAAATGCAAATAAAATATAGAATTATTGCTAAAAAGAAAAAAACAAATGAGAGCGAAACAGATAGCGTTCTCAGACTTCTATATGTTGGTTCGCACGATACAACCTATAGCAGGTAGACAAGGTAAATTCGGATGCTGAATTTTGATTAATATGGAAGGACGTTGCTTTCCGCACAGCATTTATTAAAGTAGTCGATAGGATGTTCCAGAATTCTGGTACAAAATGCGATCATATATCCACTTTTTAAGTTCACCGATATTCGTGAACGAAACACCCGATCGCGGCAACTCTGGCTGCATTGGCTTCGAAAGCATGTAAACTGGAAGATTGCATTGGGCCGCGGCATCCAATTTGTGTCTTCCGGCTTCGCTGCCGGAATTTCTGCAAAGCAGACACGTAATTTTCTCGCGGCGCAAAAGGCGCAGTTCATGTTCCAGATTGGAACTCGGCCTTTCGGTCAGCATTATGCAATTTGCAGGAACTGACGATCTCGAAGGACTTTCGAATGCGCGCACTAAGAACATGATATCCGCTCGGGAACGCAAAGCATCCGCAGTGAGCGGGTTTTCAATCGACTGGCCTCCAATGGCCGCAAGCACGCGCGAGCCTCCGGGGATCATCTCGACAGCTTGGCTGAGTTCGTCAAAAAATGCCCAGTTTTCGAGGTTTCCGGGAACCCATTCTGGACGGTCCAACCGAACAATTGGTATCCCGAGTTGGCTGGCGGCGGTTATTGCGTTGCAACTGATTTGGACAGCGAAGGGATGCGTCGCATCGATGATCGCGTCGAATCTTTCAGACCGTACATATTCCGTTAGACCTTTGGCGCCACCGAAACCGCCGATTCGAGTCGGGACAAGGTATTTGCTCGGTCTTGTGGTCCTGCCGGCCAAGGACGCAAGTATCTCGAACTGCGGGAGTCGAGACAATTCGTCGCAGAGACGGCGGGCTTCCGCCGTGCCCGCCAAGACAAGCAACTTCTTCCTTTGCGAAGCTTCCACTTTCAAATGTTGTTTTGTCCAACGGACGAGGTATCTGCGAGCAATCGGCCTTCCCTGTCGAATACTAGCACGCTGACTCGAACGCTTTCATTTTTTAGCATTTGCTGCGAGGTGATGCGGGCTCTTTTGGCGATCTCGACCGCTAGGCTCGGCCCGACCAAATTCAGCACCTCAAGGGCAGTGTTCGCGCTTCTGATCTTTTCGAAATGGTCGGGCGCATCGCACGACTCCAACGCGATTCTCGCCAACGCGCCGAAATCTACCTGTGATCTTTTGGAGTGGAGATCTGACGCGCCTTGGGCCAGCTTCGCAATCTTTGCAAATCCGCCGGCGATCGTGACTTGCTGTATCGGATTCCGCCGAAGGTATTTCAGCATGCCGCCGACGAAGTCGCCCATGTCCAGCATTGCGAAATCAGGAAGGCCGTAAAGTCTTTGCGCCGCGGCTTCGGAGGTGGCGCCGGTCGATCCGACGACGTGCGAGGCGCCGTTTGCCCGCGCGACGTCGATTCCTCTGTGGATTGAAGCAATCCAAGCGGCGCAGGAATACGGCTTAACGATCCCTGTCGTTCCCAAAATCGAAATGCCGCCCAAAATTCCCAAACGAGGATTCCAAGTTTTTTTTGCCAAGTCCGCGCCGCCCGGTACTGAAATCTCGATTTCAAAGTCGGCGCTTGCACCGAACTCCGATGCGACATCGCGCAATGCGGCGACAATCATTTTTTTCGGCACCGGATTGATGGCAGGTTCGCCCACGTCGACCGGGAGGCCGGCCTTGGTCACGATGCCAATCCCTTCGCCTGCCTTGAATGTTATGTCGGCGCCGTTGGGGGCCTTGCGCACTTCGCAGATGATCAAGGCATCGTGCGTTACATCCGGATCATCGCCGGCGTCCTTGCGCACGCCGGCGCGTGCCCAGCCCTCGCCAGATTCCATGGTTTCGAGCTTGAATTCCGGTGTTTGGCCGCGCGGCAAGGTAATCTTGACAGACTCGGACCATTTGCCCGTCAGCAATGCCCGGCAGGCCGCAAGGCTTGCCGCCGTTGCGCATGCGCCTGTCGAGTATCCGGTGCGCAATTCCTTCTGGTCATTCCGTTCCATGGAGTCGAGCATACAAGGATTTCTTCGCGAGCGTTAACTCTGAGGATTCAAGTTGTTCGGGTAGACTCTGCCGGAATGAAGATTGCGCGGCCTGAGCTGCGAAATTGCGGGAGATCGAGTGTGCAGCCGAATTTATTGGTCGGATTGTCGAATGCCCGATCACATACGAAAGAGTTCATGTCGAATCAGGCAGGTGGCGGCGAGCGCTCTCCGGTCCGAGCGGATGCTGCGAGTGCGGGTAGGGCGGATGCTCATGGTGGTGGTCATGAAAATGATCGTGGCCGTGATGATGCGAATGGTGCGCATGATCTCCATGCTTTCCGTCCGGTGATGAAGGCAGCCTGCATGCGCCAGTGCAGAAACTATCGCACAATTCGCACTCGTTCACATTCGATCCGGGCGCGGATGCGCCTTGACCCTCTACGTGATGATGATGACTTGCTTGCGGGCTTCCGACCTCCGATTCGAAGCCGAGAACCTGCGTGCGGTATTTGCACATGGAACAGTTCATCGCCGTTTCGCCGGTCAGGATCTCGCTTGCCCGGTCTGCGAATGTTTCCAAGACCTTGCGGTGATCATTGAGATATCCCGCCTTGACGAATTCGATTTCGGGAAATCGCTCGGCCGCCATGTCGGCAAAACCGTAGATGCGGTCGATCAGGATTCCGCTGAACAGAAAATAGGGAAACACCACGATCCTGCGGAAGCCGAGCATCGCAACTCGTTCCAGGCAGGGCTCCACCAATGGAAATGTTACGCCGGAGTATCCTGTTTCCGCCCAGCCGAAGCCAAGCCCTTCCCACAGCAGCCTTGTGATTTTAGAGACGTTGGAGTTGGCGTCCGGATCCGAGGCTCCGCGTCCGATGACAACAAGGCAAGTCTCCGAAACCGGCAATTCTCCGTGCGCCGCATTCGCTGCCTCGACAGCCGCCGTGATTCGATCGGCAGCCGCGGCGATCATCTTTGGGTCCACCCCGAGCTCGCGCCCGTAAAGAACTTCCACGTCGTGTTCCAACGCATATGAGTTCAGGACGGCGGGAAGGTCGTTTTTCGCGTGCATTGCGGCGAAAAGCATTCCCGGAACTGCCAGAATGCGTTCGCAACCCTGCTTCCGCAGCTTGTCCAAACCGAGGCGGATGACCGGGTTCGCGAATTCGAGATATCCGAATTCGACTGGCCAGCTTTCCGCGAGATGCGGCGGAAGCTGCTTGGCCATATTCGCGAATTCACGTACCGCAGCTTCGGACCGCGAGCCATGCCCGCACAGGAGCACGCCAGTCTTCGGAGATTCGCTCGCCTTCGGCTTCTGCTGGATTTGGTTCATATTCGATCTCCGATCAGGACAACGCTGGAAATTCAACCCGTTGAAACATTGCAGCCCGACCAATCGGTTCAAAATGCCGGCGCAGAACTGAGTTTCTCAACGCTGGAACCGTTTGTGCTTCGCTCTCTTGGGTTCAACCGATTCTGGACCAAGACGCCGAATCTTGTCCTTTCTGTATTCATCGAAGTTTCCTTCGAACCATTCGACTCTCGCATTTCCTTCGAATGCCAGAATATGCGTGCAGAGGCGGTCGAGAAAAAATCGGTCGTGAGAAATGACCATGATGCAACCGGCGAATTCTTCAATTGCACTTTCCAGCGCGCGAAGAGTTTCGATATCCAGATCGTTCGTCGGCTCGTCGAGCAGAAGCAAATTGCCGCCCGACTTCAGCAATTTCGCCAAGTGCACGCGATTGCGCTCGCCGCCCGACAAAACTCCAATTCGTTTCTGCTGGTCCGGGCCTCGGAAATTGAATGCCGAGCAGTAAGCGCGCGAATTCATCTCCGCATTGCCTAGAACGACGACCTCGTGACCGCCCGATATTTCCTCCCAGACGGTCTTGTCGGCGCCCAGATCGTCGCGATCCTGATCCACGTACGAAAGCTTGGCGGTTTCTCCGAGTTCGATCCTGCCTTCGTCGGGCGAAAGCGATTCGGCGATCAATTTGAACAGGGTGGACTTGCCCATTCCATTCGCGCCGATGACGCCGACGACCGCGCCTGGCGGAACGGAAAACGAAAGATCCTCGATGAGTATTTTGTCGCCCATCGCCTTTTTCAGGCCGGAGACCTCCAGAACATTCGATCCAAGCCTTGGTCCGTTTGGGATGACGATCTGAGCGCGCCGGACTTTCTCGCGTTCGGTTTGGCCGGCGAGTTCATTATATGCGTTGATGCGGGCCTTTTGCTTGGCCTGCCGGGCTCGCGCTCCCGAGCGAATCCATTCGAGTTCGTGTTCGAGGGTCTTTTTTCGCGCCTCGTTTTCGCGGGCTTCGTGGGCAAGCCGTTTTGCCTTTTGCTCAAGCCAGCTCGAATAATTGCCTTGCCACGGTATGCCCCGACCTCGGTCCAGCTCCAGAATCCAGCCTGTAATGTCATCCAGAAAGTACCTGTCGTGAGTAACGATCAGGCAAGTGCCCTTGTAGTCGATCAAGTGTTGCTGGAGCCATGCCACTGTCTCCGCGTCCAAATGGTTGGTCGGCTCGTCGAGCAGCAGCATTTCAGGAGCTTCCAGAAGCAGGCGGCAAAGAGCGACTCTTCGTTTTTCGCCGCCTGAAAGGGTGGCGATATCGGCGTTGTCCGCAGGACAGCGAACGACCTCCATGGCCTGGTCAATTTTCGAATCGATGTCCCAGAGATCGCGGGCGTCGATTTCATCTTGGAGCTCCGCCATCTCTTCCGCGGTCTCTTCGGAATAGTTCATCGCGAGCTCGTTGAAACGGTCGAGCATCGCCTTCTGTCGCGAGACGCCGAGCATGACGTTTCCGCGGACGTCGAGTTTCGCATCCAGCGTCGGCTCTTGCGGAAGATATCCCACCCGGACTCCCTTGGCGGCCCAAGCCTCTCCGGAAAATTCCGTATCGAGTCCGGACATGATTCGCATCAGAGTGGATTTGCCTGAGCCGTTCACGCCGACGACGCCGATTTTCACGCCGGGGAGAAAGGAAAGGCGGATGTTTTCGAAGCACTTCTTGCCGCCGGGGTAGGTTTTGGAAACCCCGTCCATATGGAAAACGAATTCCTTCGCGCTCATTCAACTTGTCCCGTCTCAATTCCCAAAAATTTTCATTTCGGCGTCCTAGCGATTCAACTTGTTGGCAGCAACCGACTACGCAAGATCAGCGCAATTTTGCGCTTTGGATACATTTGTTGAGCTACAAAAACTCACATGATCGGACTTCGACCGCCACGTCGGCCATGAAACCCATACCGGAGCGGTCCCGGGTGCTGCATAGCGTTTTCTTGCAGGATCGTGGATGATGCCTGACGGAAGCGGGCGAAGTGGGGTTCTTTTTTCAGTGACGATGTTCCCGTTCAAAAAACTATCCCGGGCGCGGCCGGTGCGAGCCCTGATAAAGTGCCCGGCTGCCAGACCGTGACCGTGCGCCAAATCGGCCCTCGCCCGCCCGCCGGGCGCAATTCTAGCCAGTCAAGGCCCCGACATCGGCGAATTTGCATCGTACGCCCGCTCCATCTGGATCCGAAACGCAGAAAAAAGAATTCCTGCCCCAGCCTTGCCCGAGGGTCGCATGCTGCGAAAGGGCGTATCCCAATTTAATTGGTCAGGTGGCTACGACGCGGCAATTCCTCAAATTGATGATTTTGGGCTGGCGGTTGTTTTCGATATGGCATTTGACGACGAGCGGGGCGTTGGATTCGGCTTTCGGCTGGCGGTATCCCGTCGGACCATAAATATGGGATGCACCCGCTGCGAAACCAGTTCTTGACCTGCCCGACCGAAGATGCGGAACGATCGGCACTTGCTTCCGGTAATGAAGGAGGAGTTGGAATCGGGGTTAAGCTTCCGCTCCGGCAACGAGAGCGTAGGCAGGCGCGTCCGAGCGCGACCGATCAGTATGGATCCGACCCGCGCTTCTCCGTACTGGCCGGCGGCAACCCTCAATGCGCCGCGTCAAACTGACCGGGCACACGCAAGCACCTGAACCGATGCCCTGCATTGAACAAGAAAAACCGTGTCGCAGGGGGCGTCCATACACGAAATTGCAGAATCATCGGCGCACAATGCGTGGCCTACTGGAAAAGCACGATCAAAACGCGGGGCACCGAGTTACATGGCACGACCTACAGGACGGAAGGGGAGCTGTCGAAGTACAGAATTTACCATAACTCGATATATCCGGCCCGCCGTCCTACGGGCGCGGAGCCTTCAGCCGATCTCTCTGGGATCGGTTGGAGCCGCCTCGGCCGGTGTTTTCAGATGGGCGCTTTAGCCGATATCTTTCCCTACGCTTATATGCACCTCAATATCTTGGATAGTCTGATCTCCCAACTTCCAAGGTTGATGACCTTGTGGATCACATTTCCGTAAAACGTCAAAATATTCTCGGTATCTAAGTATATTGCTGTATCCCGTCTAAAAACCCCAAATCGGTGCCTGTCCAAAAAGGCGTTTATGAGCGGATTAGTCGTGATAGAGAAATCTCTATGTCTGATTTTTTTGTACGCAACAGAATTTCGGCATAGGTTGTGCGGTCGAAGTTATTGAAATGGCGACCAACAGGTGCCTCTGCGACAGCAATGGTGTCTTTTGGATTATGAAATTCGCGGACCAAATCAATGCTTGCAACGGAATCTCGATTTCGGGACTTTCGGAGCCAAATTGGGAAGGATTGCCATTTTCCAAATCGATGCGGAGTTCCGGATCGAGTCCTGATATGATTCTTGTCGAATGGGGTTGTCTACACTGTTTATTCCTACGACGTCGATTTCGCACCGTGAGAATAGAAAGGCGGAATAGCTTATTGCTTTGAGTCCGCAGACACAAGATGTTGATTCTCGCCGGAGCAGGGCTTTCGGCTCGAAAGTTCGGTCGGAATTAGTCGGAGATCGACCGTTTCGCCCGGATTTCGGCGCAAATTAGAAGAATCCGCTGCCCCGCGTCAAGGCGCAATCGCATCAATGGGTGAACTCACGCAGCACCGAACGCACAAAATGTAGACTCTGCGGACTTAAGTAAACAAGCCATAAGGCGGATATTTGCAATGCACTCCTTTCCTCCGAAGTAAGCATGGGTGGCATTTCCGTACAGGAGACGAATTCCTGCCTGATTGGTTTAGGTCGAACCATGGCGTCCATACCGTCCTCCGTTAAAGCCCAACGATTGTTGGACCAAATCCGAACGGAAAAGAGAATTCCTAGATTGATCTGATTCAACTTAAATGAAAAACAACTCTAGTCGAGTGATTCTAAGGCTGATTCCCAGTTACAGATGTTTAAATGTCGTAGCGATTCAACTTGATTGAGACAGCTGATCGGATATGGCGTTTTCAAATTCTCACTCTCGAGGAATTCGATGAACCTTTAGGGCATCTCGACCCTCGGCATGACGACATGGGTTCCTCCAGAAATGAGCGGATGACGACTCGTTTCGCACCGAGGCGCGCGTTGGAAAACGAACGAAATGTGCGCCGGCTGATTTGGCCCGTTCGACGGCGAGAAGTTTAAGAATGGAACCACCAATCAACGGCGAATCGATAATTCGGAATTACTGTGGTTGGATACTTGGAGAAAATCAGCACCGGAGGAGGAGCGGCCGGTGCTGATAGAGTTGAGAGGTATGGTTCGGGCGGCGAGTTGAACTCAGAAGGAGCAGATGTACCGGTCATTCCAGAGCATGCACCTGCCGCTAGTGTACATAGTGGTGTCGGCGACTTCGGCCATTGTTTCGAGGTTGATGGAGGATTCCGCGGCATGCGCGAAACCGGCGAGGCACATGACTGCAACTGCGACTGAGGCGATAGCTTTCATTTTTAAACCTTTCATTTCTGGAGTTGACTAATGAAACACTTGTATACATATCTTAATTGACTTGTAAAGAGATATTTAAAATAATTTTAGAATTTTATCTGATATTCACGATATTGTGAACGCTTGGGCGTCCTTACGGAGACGATCTGCCGCAACGGACGGTTTGCGAGGGCGCAAGCGTTTCGGCGTATGGTAGGGCTTGTTGCGTAGTCGACTTCTGCGAACCCATCTGGAACATCTTCTGTATCCTTGGACCGAAGGAGCTGGGCCAACAGCTGACGACTCTGATTCGCTACATTTGATGCAAAGGCCAAGTATATCTTGCGCTCTGCGTCGTGATTCGGATGCCAATGCGCATCTTTCTCATGGACCGCTCGGGTAGGCGAGTGCTAGCAAGGAGGCGAAGCTGATGACGCACGCTTCCACTTATCTGTGATTCGTCATTCAAATTCTCAAAGGCTTTGGAGGATTCGCGTCTTGGCTACCGGAATTTCCAAGTTACGCAGGGGTAGGGGCAGTCAGCCAAATCGGCGTTTTTCAGGCGACATGCATCGCTAAAGGAGTGCGCGATGCGCTTTCGGGCGGAAAGGAAGCGTGCAGGATCACTAATGCGAAACGTTATGCTTCGATTTTATCGCTTCTTCGTGAGAATCCTTTTGCAGTCGTCAAGCCCGGGCCGGAATAGCGAAAACCAAGGCTGATTTGAAAAGCGGGCGAATGAATTGATGGAGACCGATAGCAGGGAAAGGGGGGTACAACCCGATCGAACCCGATTCCGAAAAACCGAAATCGCACGAACCGCGTTCAACGTTCTCCCAGGAAGGCGCAACCTAAAAATCGGATTGCTAGGAGGTTCTTTCGACCCGCCTCACGCCGGTCATGCCCACATCTCGGATTGGGCATTGAAAAAATTCGGTCTCAATGTGGTTTGGTGGCTGCCGTCGCCCGGCAATCCATTGAAAGCGAACAGGCCCGCTTCAGCTTCGGCGAGGCGAACGGAGATGAAGCGATTCCGCAATCCGAGCGTTCTGAATGTTGAGTTTGAATTGCAGACCCGCACGGCATTCACTCATGAGTCCATTTCGCGACTCAAGAGTCTTTGTCCGCATGCTAAGTTTGTTTGGCTGATGGGAGCTGACAATCTTGCGCAGATTCATACATGGTCGAAGTGGGATTCAATATTCGAGTCCGTCCCGGTCGGGGTCTTGGCGCGCCGAGATGGCAATTTTGCCGAGATGTCCTCCGTCGCCGCCCGAAAATACATGCACCGCCGGATCAATCGGGACGAATCATTTTTGCTTCCCGAACTTCAGCCTCCGGCGTGGGTGCTGGTCAATGTTCCGCTCGTCGATGTTTCGTCGTCGGACATCCGTCGGAAGGGGCTCTGGAGAGCTTGAGCGGTTCAGGGAACGGTCTGAGATCGCGAGCTAAAGCGTCGCGTATCTCGCACGCGAGCTCCTGTGGATGGCTTCCGCAACGAGCGGGTCGACCTCAAGATTTTCACGGATCTGATCGAGGAAGGCGATCTCGCGGCGTCCCAACCGGCCGTCCGCGGCAGCGACATCGCATGCATAGACATAAGCTGTTTCCGCAAGATGCGAAGGCAGAGATGGCTTGACCAAGCCGAACAGCGCATTGATTCCTTCGTTTTCCTCAAGGAGCATGAACACGGTCTGCGAGACGAAGCCGATTCGCTTGGGATCATAATCCGAGAAAATCGGCAGATTATGAATAATGCGTTCTATCGTCTTGAGTTCGGACATTTCGAAGTTCTCGTCGGACTCGGATACAGCGACCATAATCGCGACGAGCGCGTCCTTGGGCGCGAATTTAATCTCTGTGTTTTCGTGTTGCATAGACATCTCCGTTTCATCGCGCGGATTTTGGTCGGCGCTGCGGTCTTTGCCTTGCGTTCCGCCGGAACTGGTTGGTGCGCGATGCTCGTTGTTCCGTAATGATTTTTCCATTTAGATCAACCTGTTTGCAAGTTGCGCTGTAGACCGAAGGCGCTAGTAGGGTTTACATTCACACTGCATTCGAAATTGCGGATCGTTTCAACTGAACGGCCCGGATTTCCTGAAGAGAGGGAGGCACAACAAATGAGCCGGCTACTCACAAATGAAGGACCAGTGACAGCGGACAAGGCGCATCTTGATGCAACCTGCCGAACTCCACGCACTGAGTTCGGATGGTCCATGAACATCGCGCTGCTCAATCCGGCGACACCGCGCTCCGCGGCCTGATCGCGAAGAAGCTCGGATGTTCTCCTGCATGTTTCTCAAATGGTGCATCCGGACGGATGCTCTACGCCGCGCCCGGCCCGCTCAACAATTCTTCCTATTTTTATTAAAGGTGTTTCCTATCTGACGGGCGATTCGTGAATCTATGATTAATCGTGATTCGATGGTTTTGGGAGCTGATGCATGACAGGAATGGATTGGGTACTCGGGAACCAAGGCATGATCGAAGTGGTCTCGGAACGAGATCGTCGGGGCAAACCCTTGAGAACCGTTCTCTGTACCGAAACCGGGCTGGTCAGAAACGATCCCGTGCCGGATGACGAGGAGCTGGCGAGGTTCTACTCCGAGGAGTATCGACTCGCATACAAGGGAGCCAGACGTCCAAGACGACGCCAGATACTGCGAAATTTCCGCCGGGTGGCGGATCACGTGCGCCAGTTCCGCGACATACTCGAACCGGCGGAAAATATTCTTGACGCGGGGGCCGGCTCGGGCGAGTTCGTATTCCTGATGCAAGCTTTGGGAAAGGAGGTTGTCGGCATCGAGCCGAACACGGACTATTCCGCTTGGTGCCGCGACGAACTCGGTATCGACGTGCGTACCGCATATCTTGATCCGGAACTGTTCGAGGCGGGCAGCTTTGACTTGGTGCGGCTCAACCATACGCTTGAACACCTCAATGATCCGGTAAAGTACCTCGCCATGATCAGAGATTGGCTGGCGCCCGATGGAGTGGTTTACGTCGAGGTTCCGAACATTGAGAAAGCCTGTCGTTTCCAGACGCGCGGAAACATTTTTCATTACGGACACATTTGGAACTTCAATCCTTGGACACTCCGCGCCGTGGCGGGTCTTGCCGGACTCGAAGAACTGGATGCGACGCGGAGCAGAACCGCAGGCACGACCAGCGTCGTATTTCGAAAAGGGACGGTGCGCGCGGCAGCGGATCTCGTCAACACGGAAAACGCGTCCTTGGTGCGCGACTTGATCGCCCGCCATTACGCGGGCGGATTTCGCAAGGGGAAGGCGGCGAAACCGCTTGTAAATCTGGCAGCGCGCATTGAGGAAGTGGCAAGCAGCCTCTTCGCAGGCACGCCGCGGGAAATCGGCGAAAAAGTATTTCGTTCCCTGTAGGCTGATTGCGGCGTGCAATTTCGCTTCCTTTGTTTGGCCTGGAAGAGTGTTTCGGAGGTCGTATCAATAAGCCGAACGTGGCTTGCATCTGATTTGCGAAACGAGCCCCATCTTTGCATTCAGAACGAATTGGCCAAGGAGTGGCGCGCAAATGCTATCTGCGGCGCGCGGATTTAAGTTTACTTTTTGCTTTGCCCGCAGATTTGCCTGCTTTTCCTGACTTTGAGCGCCCGCTTTTGGAAAGCGCCTCGCCGACTGCTTTGTCCACTTCAAACTGCCGGGCCAGCGGATCCTCCGCCACCTTCAATTCGACGGCCTCCAGCCGCTTGATTTCATCCCGCAGTCTCGCTGCCTCCTCGAACTCCAGATTTTCGGCGGCATGGAACATCTGGTCCCGGAGCGCATTCAGGTGCGCCTGCAGGTTGTCTCCGATCATGGGTTTGTCGATTTTCGCCGTCACGCGCGAAAGATCGGTATCGCCCTTGTAAAGCCCTTCCATCACGTCGGCGACATTCTTGCGTATCGTTTCCGGGGTAATGTCGTGGGCTGCGTTGTACGACATCTGCTTTTGCCGCCGCCGCTCCGTTTCGCCGATCGCTCGTTCCATGGAACCGGTGACCTTGTCCGCGAACATGATGACTTTGCCGTCGGCATTTCGGGCGGCGCGCCCGATTGTTTGGATCAAGGACGTCTCGGACCGAAGGAAGCCTTCCTTGTCCGCGTCGAGTATCGCGACCAATCCGCATTCCGGAATGTCCAGCCCCTCGCGAAGCAGATTGATTCCGACAAGCACGTCGAATGCGCCGAGCCGCAAGTCCCTGAGTATTTCGATGCGCTCCAGCGTCTCAATGTCGGAATGCATGTAGCGCACCCGCAATCCTTGTTCATGAAGATATTCGGTAAGATCCTCGGCCATGCGCTTGGTCAGCGTCGTGACCAATGTGCGGTATCCCGTATCAGCGGCTTTCCGGGCTTCGACGAGCAGGTCGTCGACCTGATCGGCCACCGGTCGGACCTCGACGACGGGGTCGACAAGTCCGGTCGGCCGAATCACTTGCTCAGCGTAGGTTCCGGCAGTCTGATCGAGTTCCCAGTCGCCCGGCGTCGCGGAAACGAAGACCGATTGAGTCCGCATCGTATCCCACTCTTCAAATTTCAGCGGCCTGTTGTCCATGCATGAAGGAAGTCGGAAACCATGCTCGGACAGTGTGAATTTCCGCCTGAAATCGCCCCTGTACATCGCGCCGAGCTGAGGAACTGTGACATGCGATTCGTCGGCGAATACGATTGAGTTGTCAGGAATGTATTCGAACAATGTCGGCGGAGGCTCTCCGGGCTTCCTGCCTGTCAGATACCGCGAATAGTTCTCGATCCCGCTGCATGAGCCGGTGGAGACGATCATCTCGAGATCGAAGTTCGTTCGTTGCTCCAGCCGTTGCGATTCGAGCAGCTTTCCCTCCTTTTCCAGTTCCGAAAGCCTATGGCGCAGTTCCGTTTTGATTTTCTCCACAGCTTGCTGAAGCGTCGGCTTCGGCGTCACATAATGCGAATTCGCATAGATCCTGATCTGCTGAAGATCATCGGTCTTCGCGCCGGTAAGGGGATCGAATTCCGAAATGCTTTCAATCTCGTCGCCGAAAAAGGAAATCCTCCACGCGCGGTCCTCCAGATGCGCCGGCCAAAGATCAAGTACGTCTCCCCTGACTCGGAAATTGCCGCGTTGGAAGGATTGATTGTTGCGCCGGTACTGCTGGGTTACCAAGTCTGAGATCAGGCTTCGCTGATTGCATTCCTCGCCCGTGCGGAGATCGCGCGTCATTGCGCAGTAGGTCTCGGCGGATCCGATGCCGTAGATGCAGGAAACGGAGGCTACGATGATGACGTCGTCGCGCTCGAACAGCGCCCGCGTGGCCGAATGGCGCATGCGGTCGATCTGTTCGTTGACCATCGCCTCCTTTTCAATGTAGGTATCGGATCGCGGGACGTAGGCTTCGGGCTGGTAATAGTCGTAATAGCTGACGAAGTATTCCACGGCGTTTTCGGGAAAAAACCCCTTGAACTCCCCGAACAGCTGCGCGGCGAGCGTCTTGTTCGGGGCCAGCACGATCGCGGGGCGCTGAGTCGCTTCGATGATCTTGGCCATCGTGAAGGTCTTGCCGGTGCCCGTCGCTCCGAGCAGCACCTGACTCTGCTCGCCTTCGTACAAGCCGCCGACAAGTTCATCGATCGCGGTCGGCTGGTCGCCGGAAGGCCGGAACTCCGTGCGCATCGCGAATTTTTTTCCGCCTTCAAGCTTCGACCAAACCTGCGTCGAGCCGCTTGCCGCTGAAACGATGTCAAGATTCATAAGAATAGCCAAGAAGTGCTGCGGGCAGGCGTTTCATCGGCTTGTTGTTCCGAAATTTCCGAACTTGAGCAACGGTTGTTCGACTTTGATCTGCCATTTCAATGTTCATTCCGAGATTGAAAGTCTGACCAAGCTTCAAATTGGATAGGAGCGGCTTCTGCAAGACCCATCTCTGGGTACATCCCATTTTGTTTGGATTTAGAAGGTTCGGCAAGTCGAAAGCTGGCCGCCGCTCTGCTCGCCTCCGGATGCCGTCTCGCAAGCCTGCGTCGGCTTGGCTTCCTCAAATTGGCGGCTGCTCGCGTCGCAGCCGACCGACCGAAAGGAACGGGATGCCCCGATTGCTCGAACGGAAAATATTCTGGCGGGCTTGGACCGGCCGGATGAGCCGCCCGATGGTCGGTCCGAGCTCGAGAACGCCGCGCAAGCTGTCGTCTTCCGCGCCGAGCCTTTGCGAAAAACGGATGGACGGCCCGCGCGGAGCGATGTAGAGTACAGGAGAATGAAGCGGCAATTCGCGCCGAACGGATTGGCGATGCGGCGTCCGGCCCGATGCGCGCCTGATGAACGTCTTGCGACGGGAATTGGGCAGTGAGCGAGCCGACGATCCGTGAGGTTTCCAAGGAACTGGCGACGCTGAGGGAACAGATGAACACGCACCAAGCGAAGTATGAAGGTGCTTTGGACAGATTCCACGCCGCTATGTCGAAAAACGACGCCGCCTTCGAAAGGCTCCGGACCGACATGGCGAAGCGGGATGCCGACGCGGCGCACCGCGAAATCATCCGCTTGCGATGGGAGATCGGCATATGGATCGCCGGCGTTCTCGTTACAATCGCGGCGTTGGGAATCTTCATCCGTTTGGCGATCTGACGCGTTGCGGCGTGCGGCACGCCAATGCCTGCGCTCCTTGGCTGAACGCGCCGACAAGATTTCCGCATTCCGCATCCTTCGCAACGCGCGGCTCCAAGACCTTCGGGGAACCGGGCGCATCCCGATTTTTTGGTCAATCGATTGCGGCGCGGCGATCTTCTCCAATCGATGATTTCGCGCCTGCGACTGGTTTCCACGCGGCATTCGCGGCGAGCGGGATGTCGGCTTCGGCTTCCGACCAGCGGCGCCATGTCCGATCAGAAAGTATGGAACGCACCACATATCTCTTCGGCGCTTGCCCGAATCATTGAATTTTTGTTCATTCATGTGGTAGGAGTTGTGCGTTGGTCGTAAGGATTCATTGGATGGGCGCACGGATTTACAAGCCTGCAAGAACGGCGATGCAGTCGGGCACAGCGATGACGAAGCGTTGGATCCTTGAGTTTGATCCGGCAAGCGCAAGAAGACTGGATCCGCTTATGGGATGGACGAGTTCCGACGACATGCGCTCGCAGGTGCGGCTGGAATTCGACTCGAAGGAAGCGGCCATACAGTACGCGGAGAAGCGCAGCATTCCGTACACGGTTTCGAATCCGAAAGCACGCCGCCCGGTCGTTCGGCAGCGCGGATACGCGGAGAACTTCGCGCACAACCGCCGCGAGGCGTGGACGCACTGAATTCGGCTTTTGCGCAGCGGGCGGCATGTTCACCCGCGCTTCCGGCCTTGCGGAATTTGCAAGTGACCAAGCCTCTTCCGTCACGCAACTGATTCCCTGCGCGGGCGGCGGCGAGGGCGGTTATCGAGAAGTGAGTTGACCTGAACTTCAAGGCGCAAAACACAAGTTTTTCCTTGTCAGTAACGTGATTCTCGGAATCCCGCCTGCCAGCCGCTGGGAACAGTTTCGCCGGATTGATGTTCAGGAGATCGAAGGCTTTCTGCTGATCGGGCGTCGGGGTCGTGACCAGCTTCACGCTTTCGGAGCCGCCGACGGAGCCGTCGTTCAGAGCGACGGGCGAGAGATCTGCGAACGGAGTGTGGAAGCTGTGCACGGCTGTTTTGTCCGGCGTGCTTTTGCTCGCGGCTTGGCTGCGTGATCGCTGTACGGCTGCTCTGAACGCGTGCGTGGTCGTGGCGAACCTGTCCCGTAGCGCATCCTTCCATTTCAATGAAAAGATAACACGATCAAAACCAAGGATCGAACGCATAGGCGCCGAACGCCGAAAGCGAGGGTCCGCTCAGGGTTCCAGAAGCTCCCGGATGTTGGCATCCAGTTGCGCCGTAAAGCCACGATCGTTTCCGGGGTTGGCGGCGCAGTGGCCGAACTCGGACAGGACCGGTCTGAAGCTGGCATTGGGGATATGCTGAGCCTCGAACGCATTGTCCTCGGGCGGGAAATAGAGGTCCTGGGCGCAGGGCATCAGAATTGCCCGGGCACGGATCGAACCGAGCGCTGCTATGAAATCTCCCCGAAACGCAGGACCGGCGCTGACGTCGCCGGCCTGCCAGGTGGCCAGCTTGGAGAGCAGATTGTTCGCGTCCCAGTTGGCGGCGTGGTCTTCGGCCCAGTCATCCAGCAGCGCGGCGATGCTGTCATATCCGATCTCGCGATAGCGCGCATTGCGATAGAAAGCCTGAGAGAACGCCCAGCCGGCGTAAACTCGGCCGAAGGCCTTCAGCCCTTCGACGGGCTGCGTCTCATAGTGCCCGTCATTCCAGACAGGATCGGCGCAGAGCGCGGCCTTGACCCCTTCGAGGAAGACGAAGTTGTGCGGCGAAGTGCGGGCCGAGGCGCAGAACGGCAGGATCGCTTTGACCATATCCGGGTGTTGAACGGCCCATTGGTAGGACTGGCATCCGGCCATGGACCAGCCGAGAACCAATGCAATCTCTTGCACGCCCAGCCGTTCGGTCAGCAGCCGGTGCTGCGCGGCAATGTTGTCGCGGAACGTAATCAGCGGAAAATTCCCGCCCCCCTGCGCTCCGTCCGCATTGCTGGGGGACGAGGACAGCCCGTTTCCGAACAGGTTGATCGAAACGATGAAATGCCGCGCAGGATCCAGCGCGCGGCCGGGGCCGAAGAACCCCTCGTTGCGGGCATGGGTGCCGGTGTAGAAGGTGGGCATGACCACGACGTTGTCGCCCGCATCTGACATCGCGCCATACGTCTGATAGGCCAGCCGGGCGTCGCGCAGCGTTTCTCCGGACGATAGCGGGAAATCCCCAAGCTCGAAAATCCCGTGTGGCTGCATGATGAGATCGCCTGGATTGGAACTGTGCCGGTCCGGTGCTGAAGATGCCCGGTTGGTCCTTGGTGCGATGTGACCCGGGCCGCGCGGCCCGGGTCACATGCTATTTTATTCCGCAGGGTTTGCGGTGCTCGTGGACTGCCGGGCGCGCATGCCGTCCCGGATAACCGCCTTGAACAGGGCAATGCCCATCAGTGCCATGACGATCGAGAACGGCAGCGCTCCGATGATCATCGCGGTGTTGATGGCGCCCAGGCCCCCGGCCAGCAGCAGCGCTCCGATCACCAGTGTCAACGCGCCGCCCCACACGATGATGTGCATTTTGGGCTTTTGACGGGCATCGCCGCCTGCTGCGATGGTGTTGATGATCAGAACCGCCGAGTCCGCCGATGTCACCAGATAGGTCAGCAGCAGAACGACGATGATGATCGACATCAGCAGTGCTATGGTCGGCGACAGCATGAAGTTGATCATCGCAAACAGCTGCGACGAGATGCCGACGCCGGTGATCGCGTCTCCTGCGCCGCCGTTCAGCGTCAGGTCGATGGCCGTGCCGCCCACGACTGTGAACCAGATGAAGCACATTAGAGACGGTACGATCATCGCGCCCAGCACGAACTCGCGGAAAGTGCGCCCGCGCGAGATGCGCGCCAGGAACAGCCCCACAAACGGAGCAAAGGCGATCCACCAGGCCCAGTAGAAGATGGTCCAGCCGCCCTGCCAGCCCGCAAGCTGACTTGCGACGCTTTCCGCGTTTCCGTCCGCCTTCCAGACGGTGACGGCCATCGCGGGCAGATTGATGATGTAGTCCCAGAGCCCGACAAACATGCTGCTCAGTGCGAACAGCGTCGAACCGAAAACCAGGAAGAACGCCAGCAGGAAGAAGGACAGGCCCATGTTCAGGTTGGACAGCCACTTGATGCCTTTGCCGACGCCGGACACGGCCGAAAGGGTCGAAGCGCCCATCACGATCGCCAAGGCTAGGATCATCGCGATATTGGTCGGCGAGCCTTCCTCATTCATCATCCAGTTCGCTCCGGTGATGTTGAACACGCCCGAAGCGAATTGAGACACGCCATACCCCAAGGTCACGGACATGCCGAGGATGGTTGCGATGACTGAAACGATGTCGATCACATGCCCCAGAGGGCCGGACAGCGCCTTCCCGAAGATCGGCGTCAGACCCGACCGGATGGTCAGCGGCAGACCGCGCGAGTAGCAGAAAAAGGCCAGCGTCAGACCGACGATGGCATAACATCCCCAAGCCGAAAGGCCCCAATGCATGAACGACCACTGATACGCGGACCGAATGGAACTTTCAGTGCTGCCTTCGGCCAGTCCCTGAATGACCACTGGGTTCGTCGCAAAGTGATACAGCGGCTCCGCCGTGGCATAGGTCAGCATCCCGATGCCGATCCCTGCACCGAACATCATGGAGAACCAGGAGAAGTTCGAAAACTCGGGCTTTTCGTCAGGCGTACCCAGCTTGATCTTGCCGGCCGCCGGCCAGAGGGCCAGCACGACGCACACGACGATGTAGAACGCCATGACGTACATGTACCAAGATCCGGTGTTGGCATCGATGGCGCTGCGGACGCTTTTCAGCGCGTTTCCGGCCTGTTCCGGCCAGATCGCCGCCCAAAGGATCAGCAGCCCGATCAGGATCTTCGATCCCAAGGCCACCATCCTGTTGAAGCCACGATAAAATCCGCCGTCTTCCGTGACGATAGGCAGTTCCGTAAGAGGTGGGTTTATTGACATTTTCATTCCTTCCTATTTGAACTTTTCCCAGTTCATGTCTGTGAGGGAAAGGGTGCCACCGCCTCCGTTCAAATGGACCCGGCGGCTAAGGCCGTTGCGTGCTACTTTTCGGAGCATGACTACGCATTGCAACGGATTCGGCCGGTCCACTCCGGTCGATCTCTCAGGGTCAATGCTGCGACGAGATTGTACAGCATAGTACAGCTTGTCAAAGCGTAAGGTGGCGAGCCCATCTCTGAATACTCGCGCCGACTTCTCCGGCAGAGAACCTCGGCGATATGCCACGGGGACCGCCCGGTCCCCGCGGTCGTTCAAAGCATCTGGACGTGTGTCTCGCACGACAGATCCGGCTGTCAGTAAAGCCGCAGGTATTCCTGCACCTCCCAATCGGTCACCGCTTGGTGATAGCGTTCCCATTCGTCGTTTTTGTATTCCATATACGAATGGTGCATCACCGGACCCATGACGTGTTCGGCCATCTCGTCCGCGCGCAGGGCTTGAATGGCGTTCCAGAGAGTGCGCGGCAGACGACGGATGCCCAGATCGACCAGTTCTGCCTCGGTCTTGGAATAGAGGTCGAAATCGGTGGGTTTGCCCGGGTCGATCTTGTTCTTGATGCCGTTGACTGCGCAGGTCAGGTGCATCGCCATGGCCAGATAGACGTTCATCGTCATGTCGCAAGCGCGGTTTTCGATGCAGTGGCGGCTCTGCGGCAGACGGAACTGGGCCGAGCGGTTGTTGAAGCCGTAAGTGATGTTGGTCGGCGCCCAGGTCACGGTGCCGCCTTCGAAACCGCCCACGCGCGGAACCAGTCCGTTGTACGAGTTCACGGTCGGACAGGTGATCGCGGTCATCGCTTCAGCGTGCTGCATCAGGCCGCCAACGGCCCAGCGGCTTTCATCGCTCCATCCGCCGTCCGGAGTTTCAAAGAGATTCTCGCCGGGGCGGCTCTCATGCTGCATCGACATGTTGATATGCGCGCCCGACCGCCAGTCGCCCACGGTGGGCTTCGGCATGAAGGTCACGAACATGCCGTGCTTCTTGGCAACCTCTTTCAGAACGATGCGCAGAAACGCCAGACGGTCGGACATTTCCAGCATGTTGGTATAGTGGAAATCCAGCTCGAACTGCGAATAGGCGCCTTCGGCCACAACATCGTGCAGGTTCCAGCCCAGCCCTTCGATGATGTCGATCATGTCCTTCAGATAGGGCATCGAGTCGACCGAGTATTCCACGTCATAGCCGAAAGCTTGACGGCGCGGACGCAGGCCGTTTGCCGGATCATCGTCGAACGCTTTGACCGGCTGGCCGTTCTCGTCATACTTCATGACGATGAATTCGGGCTCGACCCCGGCGTGCCCGGTGTAGCCGTCTTGCGCCGCCTCACGCATCGCGCGTTTCAGCGCCTGACGCGGGCAGACATTGTAAGGCGCGTCCTCCCAATAGAGATCCGAGAAGATGATCGCCATCGAGGTGTCCCAGGGACAGATGTAAACCGCGTCCAGATCCGGCACCACCACCTGATCGCTGTCGGCGGGGCTGAGTTCCGGCACGAACGAAATCGAGTGCACAGCGAATTGCGGGCCATTGCCCAGGCACAACTGTTCGAAATCGCTCATCGGCACCGGCTTGGTTTTCGGGATGCCGTGCAGGTCGATCCACGCGCCCATCACGTATTTGACGCCGGCCTCCTCCAGCCGCTTCTTCACTTCGGGAATTTTCGGGCGGTTCCGTTCTACCGCGCCCTGAAAGCTCTCGTAATAGATCTTGCTGTTGGCTCTATCCTTGGGCATTTGGCTTCCTCCTGTCAGCATGCCGCCTCGCGCGCCTCCAAGCGGGGCCGGCAGCAACTTTGAATTCTGGCGGCTGGCGCCGCCGGATAGGTGAAGCCGGGCGCCCTGCTCTGTGGGGAGAGGGAGAGGCGAGGTGCACGGCTTCGCTATGTGTCAAGGTTTCAGCCCGCCACGAAATCGTTGGGATCGATGCCCGGCACTTCGGTGATGCCGGCCAGCTGTTTCCAGTTGTGGGGATAGGCGGCGTAAAAGATCACACAGCGATCATCCGCCTCATAAGAGATGTGGTTGTCTTTGGGCACAAACAGCACGTCACCGCGATTGCAGATGTACTCTTCTCCGTCGCAGACCAACCGGAAGGTTCCTTCCAGAACATAGATGATCTCGTCGCAGGTCAGGTCCCACGGAATCTTGATGTTCTTGAGCACGTTGATGCCGCCGCACATCGTGTCGCTGAACGCGCTGGTCACCATGGGTTTGATATAGGTATCGCCTTCACCTTCGCCGATCTTGTTGTACCGGTCTTCGACAAGATCCCATTTCATAAGTCTTGGCGCGTTTCCCATGGATCATGACCCTTCCTTGGCCAGATGTTTCAGAATGGATTCGTTCAGTTCGACCTTGTAGCCGTCCGGATCCTCGCAGAACGCGATGACACGGGTGCCGTTCTTCATCGGCCCGGGCGGTCGGGTGATGTTGACGCCGACAGCGGCCAGTTCTTCGCAGGCCTTGTAGACGTCCGGCGTCTCGATGCAGATGTGGCCCCAGCCATTGCCTTTTTCATAGGGCGCTTCCTGATCCCAGTTCGCGGTCAACTCCAGCGTCGGGGACTCGGCCTCCGGCCCGTAGCCGATGAACGTGTTGGTGAATTTGCCCTCGGGGTAGTCGGTCCGGCGCAGCACCTGCATGCCCAGAATGCCGCAATAGAATTCCAGCGACTTTTCCATATCCATAACGCGCATCATCGTATGCGCCAGCCGAAAGCCGCTGCTGATGTTGTCATTCATGATTGTCGTGCTCCTTATGCCTTGCCGTTGACGCGGACGACATCGCGCGCAACCAGTTCCTGAAAGGCGCGCACGCTGTCTTCCCACGCCGGGGACAGCACGCCGCCTGCTGCCGAAATGTTTGAAGACCGGCCCAGCTGCAGCCGCTCGGTCATTTCGTGATCCTCCTTGTGGACGTCCCACCACAGCTTTTTCAGACCGTCGATCTCTTCCTCCGACAGGGCTTGGCCGTCCGTGGTGTAAAGAGCCCGTTTCTGCATCATGGTGCCCGGGCCGACAGGAATATTCAGATAGACCCCCATCTGATCCGGGAAATAGCGCCCCAGAATGAAGTTCGGGTAGAGCGTCAGGTAACGCGAGCTGACCGCCAAACTGCCCGAGGTGCCCATCTCTTCATCCAGATCCACCGCGCTGCCGAGGCAGTTGCCGTCGATGATCGTATAGTGATCCTCCAGCGGCTGGTCGGTGGTCGAGGAATGCACGAACTGCACATGATAAGGCTCGATGAAGTTCTCCATGATGAACTTCCAGTTGCAGGCGATCTCGCCGAAATCGAGCGTGCCGACGCAGTCGACCTTGTCCCATTCGACACCGTCAAGACGCGCCATGATCGTGGCTGCGTAATCCTCGAACGGATCAGCCTCGCCATCAATGTTGACGAAGATCCAATCGTTCCAGACATGGCTGCGAACCGGCACCAAGCTGTTGGCTTTCTTATCGAACCCGTTTGCCTCATGCTGGTTGGGTCCGCCAAAATGCGGAGCCGCGCGCAGCGCGCCGTCCAGATCATAAGCCCAGGCGTGATAAGGGCAGCGGATCAGCTTGCCGATGTTTTTCGGCGCATCGACCAGCGTCAGGCACCGGTGGCGGCAGATATTGTGAAACGCCTTGATCCGGCCTGCCGCGTTGCGCACCAGCAGAAGCGGGTGGCCCGCGACCGTGACAGGCACGGCATCACCGGCGGACTTCAGTTCATGCGTAAATCCCACGCACATCCAATTGCGGGTGAAAACCGAGGCGCATTCCGCCTCCCAAAAGCGGTCATCCGTATAGGCTGCCGCCGGCAGCCCCCGGCGGGGCGAAGCTTCTTCGTAGAATGGCTCCAATATCGAGGTCAAAACGCCCATCTTGTTGTACCCGTGGGATTGCGTTTCGCTTTCACTAAGAGAGTTGCATGAACATGGAACGATCATGCGTCCACTCGCAGCAATTAGCTGCGAAACTCGCACGCTGTCCACAAATAAATTGCGACTACTTCATCAATTCTTAACGAATACGCAAATACGGGGCCGCACGCGGCACCTCATTTGACAAATTCGCAATATTCACAGCAAGTCCCGGCGGCCGCGGCACAAGCGGACATCACGAAGAATCAGGATGACCCGCGGACGAAGGCCGCTTGTGGCGCTCATGGATCGGACGTCGGCAAAGATGGCGGGCGGTCAGCAGATCACTTTTCGCTGAACATGAGTCAGCAGGCGTTCGGCCTTCCGGGCAATGGAGTTCAGCACGTCTTCAACCGGCGGAGCGCTGTGAATCACTCCAATCCCCTCGCCGACCGCGGCTTCGTCCATGTTTTTCAGGACTCGCATGTCTTGAAGACCCGCCGCCGCTTGGACGCGAACCGTATCATCCCCGGTCGCATTCAATACAGCCGTCAGATGATCGGGATGCACCAGACCTTCCTTGCTGGCCCACAGCCGCGTACCCATGACCACGCCATCGGCCCCCATCACGATCGCCGCCGCCAGCCCGCGCGAATCCGCAATCCCTCCTGCGGCAAGCAAGAGGGTGTCATGTGCCTCGCGATACAAAATATCCGCCAGCTCCGGCACAAGTGTCATGGTCGAGCGTTGCCCGATTGAACCTCCGGCGGCATTCCCTTGTGCGACGATCACTGCGGCATCTGCCTCGATGGCCAGACGCGCGGCCTCCAAATCCTGAATCTGACAAATCAACCGCGCGCCAGCCTGCGATATTCTGGCAGCAAAGGGTCGCGGATCACCATGGGCAAGGTAGACCGCCCGCGGCCGGTGCTCCAGAACCCGATCCAGAACATCCGGCGTTTCGGCCAATCGCGAGGTTGTCAGCCCGCACCCCACAGCCTCCTCTCCGGCTTCGTGAAACTGGGCTTCGATCCATTCAGGATCGCAATCACCGCCTCCGATAAGACCAAGCCCGCCCGCGCGGGTCACGGCAGCGGCCAGCCGTCCGCCCGCAACGCGATGCATCGGAGCCAGCACCACTGGGCAGGTCAACCCAAACTGACGTGTCAGTCGCGTATCAATCATCTCTTCTTGCCTTCGAACTGATCAAAGCCCTCCCGGTTCGCACGCCGGAAGGGCCATTGCCTTGTCTTCCGGACATCGGGCGCTGCGACACCTGCCCGTCCCAAAACACCACTCCTTTCAGGGATCAATTGTGCATGCCTATTGACACCTTTAGTCATTGAGCGAAAACGCAGATAAAGTCTGCTCAGAGTCCATTTTGCACGATGCCGCAGTTTGTGCGAACTATGGCAAAGCCTGTTGAACGCCGTCAGCGCCGGCGTCAGCTCTGGGCCGTTAAAAATAGTCAAGCACGGCTTGCGTCACTTCTCTTGTTTTTGCATCGCCACCAAGATCGGGAGACAATATTCCGGTCATCAGGCTTTGGTCCACGGCTGCTTCAATAGCCCGCGCAGCGGGAATTTCGCCAAACCCGTATTCAAACATCATCGCGACTGAAAGAATGGTGCCTATGGGGTTGGCGATTCCAGGCCCGGCAATGTCGGGCGCGCTGCCATGGGTCGGCTCATAAAGGCCGCCTTTCAAAGGCTGCCCGGCGCGCGCGACCCCGGGCAGGGTTGCTGAAGGCAGCAGCCCCAGCGATCCCGACACGACAGCGGTCAGATCAGACATGAGATCGCCAAAGAGATTGTCTGCCAAAAGCACATCGAATTCCCTCGGCGCACGGGCGACGGCAAACAACGCATAATCCATCAACAGGTGATCCAGTTTGACATCAGGGAATTCTTCGCGGTGAATCCGGTCAACGGTTTCACGCCAGAGTTTTCCGGTTTCCATTACATTGGACTTGTCGAGCGATGTCACATGGCCGCGCCGTCCTCGGGCCGCTTCAAAGGCGCAGCGTGCGATGCGCTCGATTTCCCGCGTTCGGTATTCGCTGGTCTCGAAGGCGCGAACCTGGCCATCCGGCAGAGTTTCCTGTCCGCGCGGTTCTCCATAATAAATGCCGCCTGCGTTTTCCCGCACGACCATTAGATCGGCTCCATCCACCAGATCAGGGCGATACGGCGTTTTCGACAGCAGGGGCTTCCAGGCGCGGGCGGGCCGCAGGGCGTTGAAGACGTCAAGCTCGATCCTGAGGCGTGTCAGGCCATCGGTTTCGGTGATCGGACCGTCAATCCGGATATCGTCCCATTCAGGCCCGCCCACCGCGCCGACAAGCACCGCATCGGTCGCGCGCGCCTTGGCGGCAACCTCATCGGTACAGAAAGTGCCATGGACATCCCAGGACGCGCCGCCAAGGAGGTCTTCTTCGATATCGACCGCCACATCGAATTTCGATGCCGCGTGCCGCAGCACCTCCAACCCGCTGGCAACGACTTCCGGGCCAATATGATCTCCGCCTAAAGCCAGCACGCGAAAGGGATCGCTCATCCCGCCATTCCCTGTCCCAGCACCATGCGCATTGCATCCGGATCGAGCTCGCGCTGCAGCAAACGCAAGCTGGAATGGAAATCGTCGAGATCGACCCAGGGCAATCGCACTTCAAAACTCTGGCGCGAGCACTGCCGCGCGTCTGATGAGCTTGAGTCGATATTCCGGCATTTGCGCCGCCCATCGGAACCGCCGCCGGATCGAGAGCTTGTCGTCCATGAGACGGATGATGTCCGGAGCGATTTTCCGGACGGCCGCGAGGTTCTCCGGGCCGTGGCCCATCCGGTTCCGCAGATCGTCCTCTCCCATCTGGACGTCCAGCACCCAGTGCAGGCTGTTCTCGATCGCCCAGTGGTTTCGGACGGCTTTCAGAAGCTCCTCCGGAGACATCTTTCGGCTCATGATGCAGTAGCGGGTCTCGGTCTTGGTCCGTCCCTCGGTCTCGCGGGCGGCTTCGACCTTGCCGACGGCCTCGAGGCCCGGCCACCGGTGGAGGTCCTGCAGCCAGCCGACGTCGTGGGAGACCGTCGCGGTGCGCGTCTCGATGCGCCCGTGTCCGCAGTCAACATGCCGGCAAGAAAGCATTTCCTTTTGCGCCTCGGGATCCTCAAGCCACTCCTTCGCGTCCTTGTGGAGTTCTCTCTGGTTGGCCTTCAGCGTCAGGACGTAGTTCCCGCCCTTGCCGATGATCAACTCCGATGCCGCGCGCTGCGTGTGCAGCGCGTCCGCGGTGACGAGCGCGCCCTCCAGGCTCAGCATCTCGAGCAGAGCCGGAAGCGCCCGAACCTCGTTGGACTTCCGGTCGACCGCGACCTGGCCGAGCACGATCCCGGCCCCCGGGGCGAAGGCGCTCACAAGATGCAGCGGCGAAAGCTTCGCGGCGCGAGAGAACGTGCGCCGGAGCGCCTTGCCGTCGACCGCGATCTGCCGGACGCCGTCCGCCTCCAGCGCCTTCGCCCAGCCCGAAGCGAACCGCGAAAGGGCCGCCGCGAACGGACCCGGATCCATCATCCGGAACAGCCGGGAGAAGGCGTCGTGGCTGGGAGGCCCGTGCTCCGGACGCATGAACCGGCGCAAAAACTTCTCGTTGAGGACGGCGAAATCCGCCATGTCGACGCAGGTCTGGCCGCCGCACAGGCTCGAAAGCAGCGCAATCATCAGCATCTCGATAAAGTCGTGGCGCGTCGCGTTGCTCGTCCGGGGATCCTTGACCCCCTTGAAAAATTGACGGAAGTCTTCCATGTCCTGCCTCTTCGCTCTGCTCGCGCGGCCGTCTCGCCGCTTCGCAAAACATCCTGAAGCAATGGACCCTCAAGTGCAATTGCCCTGAGATCGACCGAGGACGTCAAGACTGATCGCGGCGGCATTTCCGGGGTGAACCCGGTACGGCCATGCAGCAGCCTTTGATTGTCGAACAGCAAGCCCTCGCCGCCTTTGAGATCGAGCGTCAGGCGAAGGTCATCGGCATAGAGCAAGGCAAAGAGCCGCTTCAAGGCGCGGTAGGTCGGTATTACCTGATTGGCAGGCACATCCAATGGCGAAATCTGCCTTTCGTTCATACGAACGCCGCAGACTTCGCCACGATCATCCAGTTGAATGATCGGCAGGCGGGATTTGTACCAGCGCATGTTGCCGCGGCTGTTGTCGCCGGGGTCGAACCGCTGACAAGTCACCCGGATATTGCACAGCAGGGTGAAATCCTCGGGATATTGTTCCCTCATTCTGCGGACGGCTTCGAACCCGTCGACCAGCGTGGATGCGCCGCCGTTCGAGCTGGGGTGCAGCACCTGAAACACGGTAATCCCTACAGCCACATAGCGATAGGGCTCATCCACGTGCGGATCAAGCGGACCGGTCGTATCCCCGACATTGGTAACGGTCTTCTTGGTTTTCAGCGTGTATGTGCCAAAATGTGTCTGTCGTTGCGCTCCGACGAGGTTGATCATCCGCGCGCTTTCAGCCTTGTCCGTCGGGGCGTCGATGATCTTGCAGAACCCGTAATCGCGCACGGCCTCCAGTATGCGCAGACGGGCGGAGGGGTCTGCTTCCGCCTTGCTCAGCGACCCCACGGGCAGGTTCCGCGCGAGCGAACGGTCCCACAGAATGGGCTGCACACGTCGGCTTTCGCGTTCAGCGTCGGAATAGCAATGATTCCGAAGCCACCGCGCTGAATAGTCGGAAACATGGCCGTCTTCAGGCCAGATTACCCGCAAGCCGTCAGCCGACAGTTCGACATCCCCCAATGCCATCTCCTCATCAAATTGCCACAACCGTATGCTCCGCACGCCAGTTTCGGGCGTGCCGCAATCGGAACACCAGCATTGATGCCTGAGCCATATGGCGTGAAACTGGCTTTTGTGCCCGTCCGCCCATTGCAGAACCAACAGGCCGTTTTCGATAGCGGCTGACGATATCGTTTGATGTTCGGACGGCATGGGCGGATTCCGAGCATTGCGTTGCTGTTCGCGGGTCAAGGATTAACAGGTTTGGCCGCGTTGCAATATCTCAAAATCAACAAAGTGCCGCGTTGGACCCGTGCGGGTGTTTGGGAGGAAGATGCGCGCAATCTTGCAACCCGTGCGCGTGCGCCGAACCGTTGTGGATTTTGGTTGCAAAATTCCGGGCTATCGAAAGATTGAGTGTGTCAACTATCGAAAAGTTTCGGTTTGGAAGAGGTTTTTATATGCGTATCTCTTCGGCGGGATGGCTTTGTTCTTTTGCGCGATGCGCCCGGTCCGGAACGGACTGAAAATTTACTCGGGGCTTTCGACAAAACTTGGAGTCCCCGGGGCCAATGTCAAGCGTCTTTGCGGATGAAGGCAGTGGAAAATCCTTCTTCCGGGATATGGTCATCCGGCCGCGGATTGAAGAATTCAGCCGTTTCGCCCGCAGATCGTCGGCAGCCAGGCCGGCGACGGATCTTATGGTGGCGACGGAGGAAGGGGTGCTGATCGACATGATCCCTTGCCGTTGGGGTTGAACGCAGAAACCCAAGGCAGTCGAGAGCTTCATGAGAGAAGCAGAAAACAGAATTTCTGTCTTTCCGCTGGACGTCGCGCAAACCGGAAGCGTGCGGGCATTCGGATGAGGTTCGGGATCGCGCGATTGACGCCAATCTTTCCGGCGGCTTTTGGATGATCCGCGAAGCCATGCGGCCCATGAAACAGAAAGGCCGGGGCGAATCATCGACATCGCGTCCAATGCGGCGCATCGGGGCATCGAAAACTATGCTGCCTATTGCGCCTCCAAAACGGGCTTGTCGGGCCTTGGCAGATGCGTCAGTCTTGGACGCGCGCCTTACGGCATCGCCTGCGAAGGCATCGGCCCGACCTGGGTTGAAACCTAAATTATTGGGCGGGCGGCCGATAGCCAAGCCGGGAAAACGGGACGATCCAAAGCCGAAGTTGCGGCAGGCTGCGCTGCTTACAACCCTTAAGGCGCTTTGGTTCAGCCCGAGGAAGTTGCTCGGCTGATTTCTTTTCCGGCAAGTGATGCGCCACGGGCAACAAACATGGAGGACATTCAGATCAATGCGGGATCAAATCGTTAGGTTCCGGCGCTCCGCACGAGAATTTTAATTGCTTGGGATGGGATTGGCGGTGCGGAACTTGTCCAGCACATTGCGGGTAATCGTTTCCACTTGCGCGTCGCGTCGGATCAGGCCGGCCACCCACTCACAGGTTGCAGCGGTGAAAATCTCGCCCTTGCCGCGCTTCCATGAGATTATCATGCCGCTGCCGGGCTGACAGGCATCCAGCGTTTCCGGGGTCGCGCCGCCGTACAGGACCTGCGCCTTGAATGCGGCATCTGCCGATCCAATGTAAAGCGTTTCACCCCATACGCTGTGATCCGCCTCGCTGCTTGTTGCCAGCCCCAAGGCGAGAATTTCGATTTCGGGTGCTGCGCCATCTGAGCCGGTCGGAACAGGCAGCCCGTCCTTGAAGGTGTATTCGAGACCATCGACCTCGTAGCCATAAATGCGAGACGCGGAGCCCAGAGTGTCGCCGTATCCCAGATGCGCCCCGTCGAAAGCCCAGTGATCGGGCCGGTAAACAGTAAACCCGCCGCCGCGTCCGGCGCAGTTCCCCAGGCCAGCATAAATGCCGCGAAGCGCGTTGACCCCGAAGGTCAGAGCGCCGGGGCGGCTCACCGGCTCGGCCTCCCATGTGCCGGAAACCAAATGCTGATCATCCGTTCCCGCCAAAGGATCCTGATCGGCGATGTATTTGTAGCAAACCTGAGTGCGCCCCCGATCTTCAATGCGCGTCTGCCACATGAAGTTCCCGGCGAACCGCGCCACATTTCCGCCGTCTTCGACATAGGCGTCAACGGCATCGCGCATTTCGCCGCTCCAATACTCGTCGTGTCCGACAAAGATGGCGCAAGCATAGCGCTTCAACAGTTCGGGATTGCTGTGCAGATCGTGCAGCGCGATGACGTCGAGGTCATAGCCCTCCGCTTCGGCCCAGCAGGCGAAGTGACGTTCGTAGCTGGCCCACCCCGCCGATGCGTATTTCTTGGAATAGCCGTAGGCGTAGGCCCATTCCATGTAAGGATAGCGCACCATGTCCCCGGGTTTGCGCGGGTGTTCGGTCAGCGTGCGAGGAGCCCCTTCAGGCAATTTGCAGAAACCGCGGGTCCATGGGCGCTGCGTGGACAGAACGGGCGAAAATGCGTTGCCGTCGGGCCCCGCGATCCCTTCGTAGTGGTTTGATCCGCCCCAGCAATTGTAAGCCAGCCAGGTGCCTGTCGCGCAAACCAGAACATAGGGTGGAAACGGCGCGCCGTCGGCGCTTCGCAGCAGAATAACGTGGTGCTCCTCGACCGTGTCGCCGCCGCGCCGTGCGCGAAAGGTCGCCAAATAGCCGCCGGGCGGCCAGTCCCCGGGGATGGTGAATTCGTAGGCCGCCGGCCAGTCGCAGCCAATGACCGAACAGTCGCGGGGTGTTTCATGGTGCTGTCCAGGCAGGCCCGTTTCGGTCAGCAAAGGCTGATAGGCCGACCCATCCCGGCCTATTTCAAGATCCCACTCAGCAGCGGTGGTCGAGACGTGAAGCGCCACCTGATCGCCGGGGGCATAGCTCATCTTTGGCGTGTAGCCCCAGATTTCCAACACGGAGCTGTCCCGTGCGGGGCCAATATAATAATGGTCCAGAATATGCCGTGCTCTGGCCCGCGTGCGGGGCGTGATTGCCGGTCCGGGGCCATTTTGCGCCATGCATTTACTCCGGCAGGTATCGTTTGGCCCAGCTTTCCGCAGCGGCGCCGGTTTCGATCATGCCCTGAACTTCATCATCCGTATAGCCTAGACGCGACAAGATCGCCCGCGTGTCTTGCCCGAATTTTGGGGACGGTCCGGGGATCGCAATCCGGGCATTTGCCGGGCGGACTGCATTGGGGGCCGCCAGATCGCACCAACGCCCCATCGGGTGGCGATCATGCCGCACGGCACGATAGGTTGCCTGGGCAATATCGGTGCTGTCCTTACTTTCGATCTGAAGCGCCTGATCGCGGGTTTCCAGCATCGAGGCAAGCGGCGTAACAGCGGTCGCTCCGCGGCTGAGCGTCCGCTGCCAGTAGGCGACCGGGCGGGCTGCAAAGCGTTCAGACAGGTTCTGCTCCAGTTCATTTTCAGGCAGGCCTGCGAGGCCGTTCAGCTCCGGAGCAATGGCAAAAATTGCATCCCTTTCGGTCGGGGCCGCCAGAAAGAACCAGCCGTCTTCGGCCTCGTAGCAACGATAGAATGGCCCCCAACCAAGGGCTTCACGCCCTGATGGTTCATCAAAAGGCGCGCGATCTGCGAAATCGTACATCAACTGTGCCTGAATCATGCCACCTGCTGCGGCCAGAGAGGAGCGTGCGATATCGACTTGGCCAGTGGCCTGTTTCTGGATCAGCGCGCCTCCCAGCGAAACACAAGCCGCGAGCCCGGCCAGCACATCGATCGTCCCCGCATGCGCGTGCTCTTCGGGTGTTTCCATTCCGCCGCCGAAGCGCACCATTATACCCGTCGCAGCCTGCGCCAGATCATCGTAGCCCAGATGATCGGACTTTGGTCCGCGCATCGGCCCTCCAAAGGCGTCGAGCTGAACCAAGATTGCCTCCGGGTTGATCGCTTTGATGTCGTCCGGCGACAGGCCAAGACCATCGCGCTGCGCATCCGTCGCATTGAGCGTGATGACGTCCGCCTTCCGGATCAAACGGTTCAGGGCTTCGCGCCCGGCATCCGTGCGCAGGTTCAGCAATGCGCTTTCCTTTCCCCGGTTCGCCTGCAGGCCGAAGACGACGGTATTCCATGGATCGACCGACGGGCTGACCGGCTGCACATGGATTGCCTCGGCCCCGAACCGTGCCAGAGTGGATGCAATGGTCGGCCCGGCGATCACATTGGTCAGATCGACCACCTTCAGATTATCCAGCCAGCCCGCGGCTTGCGCCCCTTTGTCCATGTCGCGGGGAGGCTCCGACAGGACTTGCGCCACGTGGTTTTTCGCATCCTCTCCTCTGATCGGAGATGTCTTCGCCACCGCCCCCTGATCAGAGGCCAGCCACGCCACATTGCCCATCTGTCGCATGGCCCCGCGATCAGGATCATCAACGGTCAGAATCAGCCCCGACGCGAGTGCATGCGGGTCATGCAGCCACTCTTCGGTGGTGCGTTGCGCTGTGGCCGGCGCCTTCGCCGCGCCAAAAAGCCTGTCCCACTCATGTGCGGGTTTGGTCAGAAAGGCCGCCTTCATCGCCGATGAAACCCGCGCGCGATCACGCGCCCCGACCGGGTAATTGCTCAGCGTCCATTCATCGGGCCAGTCCCGCGTGTTCAGATAGGGATCGAAAACAGGCAGATTCTTCAACAGATCCCCTAGTCCGAGCGTTTCCAGCACCCGCCCCGGATGCGTTGCAACGCTTCCTGCCACCACGTAAAACCCCCGCCCGTCCTGACAGGTATAGGTGCGATAGAACGGGTCCAAAAACTCGGACAATTCCGCGAAATCCAGATCGCAGGGCTCTCCCGCACGAGCCCGCCTGTCGAGCTCCAGCTCGCGGGGGGATTTGTAGCGATCCGGGTATTTCTCAATCTGCTCATGGTTGTAGGCGAGCCCTTCAAACAAGGCCGATGCCAGCGGCACCTCGATATGGTCGCCGCCGGTCTTGTCTTTGGAATGCAATGCAAACAAAACCGACATTGCCCCATAGCTGGCCGCGTAGGCCGAAGCGAGGCTCAGCGGCGAAAACGAGGCCTTGATCCCCATCAACCGCCGATTGAGCCCCATGTCTGTAAACTGCCCGGTTCGCGCGGCAATCACGGCCTCCCATCCGGCCAAACCGGCCAGCTCCGGATCGGTTGAGGCAAAGCCCGGCAATGACAGATAAATCAGCGCGGGATTTGTCGCGCGCATCACATCGGGGCCGACGCCCAGCCGCTCCATCACGCCGGGGCGAAAGTTTTCAACGAGTATATCCGACCGTTTCGCCAACTCTATCGCAGTCGCACGCCCTTCGGCGCTTTTCAGGTCGAGTTCCATCGCATGCTTGCCGCGTGACAGCATGTCAAAGGCAGGATCATCCCATCGCGGTCCGCCGGGCGGATCGATCCGGATCACATCAGCGCCCATATCCGCCAACATCATGCCGACCAAAGGCCCGGCCAGATAATGCCCGAAATCCAGCACCCGAATACCGCTGAGGGGTCTGGCCGCGTTCATTCCGCTGCAAACCCATGCGACGGGGACTTCCGCCCAATATGTTCCAGATTGATGCTCCACCTCTGGCCGCAGTCTGCGCCGATCAGGTTCCACTGAAACAGGGCGATTTCGCCGGGGCCTGCAAATTGCGAAATTTCCGCATTCGGAAATAGAAACCGAAAATGCGGATCGGTTTCGTCATGCTTCAGATCCAACGGATAGGCGCAAAAATGCGGATATCCTGCCTTGCCGACTGTTGACAACATTCTGACCGAGAATTTCCCAATCTTGTCCCAGACCTTGGTGACCGAACCCCTTCGCGTGGCAAATCGGGAGAATATCGAACACATTCGGCACTGTCGTTTCCTGTCCATCAAGTGTTGTGTCAAGTACTGGACACGATTTGGGTGCGGTCCATTTTCTTTGGTTGGGCGGCTGCGGCGCGGCAAGCCCTCCAATCGAGGAAGTCGGGCCGACGCATGTTTTCGAAGCGGCATCCGATGGCTAGCAGGCGTCGGCCTTCGCCAAGGTCGGCGACGGGAACGCAATATCATGGTTGAGATACGGAAGTTTTCGGCGTTTTGGCGGCGAGCCGGCCCGGGCCCGGTCGTCGGTTCGGGTCTCCTTTTTGGGTTGCCCTCGTTTCTTCGGCGGCGGGGCGGTTGGCGCATTCGCTCGGACGTGTTCGGGAATGAGGTCGGCGTGTTTTCCGAGTCGGCAGCTTTCGCCGCGGAGCCCCGGTCGGCTTTCCCGAAGGCGGAGATCCTCTTGGACCGTCCGGCGCGCGGATGGAAGGCGGCGAGGGCCCGATGCGCTCCCGCGATGGATTGGCCGGAAGCGGGCGGCGGAACCGAGAGATTGAAGGGGAGTCCGCGAGGACCGCCGCCGGGCGGGCCGGGAGTCGCGGTCGGCCCGTCCGGCCCGTTCGAGCATATCGGCGGAGTCTTGTCCGCCTTCCCGGCTCCAAGGCTATCCGGCGAGCCACATGAAGAAATACAACGCGGTGTTCTCCGGCTGGCGGACTTGATCGGAATCGCCGGGCGAAAGCCATGCGTCCGCGAGTCCGGCGCTCTGCTCGGACGCGGGCGGGGCCGCCGCCGGCCAGGCTCCGTTCGTCGCAGGCCCGGCGTCGGTCGTCGCGTGCGCCGCGACAGCCGAGACGAGCGACATGGCGGCGATGAAAGCGGCAAAGGTCTTCATTGTTCCCATCCTTCCAATTTCGATGTTTCGTTCCAGTTGGGACATCCCGTATCATATCATAGATCGTCATGTAAAGATACAATTTAAATAAAATCTAAAATTTTCTCAATTATCACGAATTTGTGAAGACCGCGCGGCGGCATTCGGGCTCATGACTGCGGAGCGCGCGTCGGGCCGTTCCGAATCGGAAGCCCGGCCGATCAGCAATATGGCAATCCTTTGGCATGAATGATCGGATGCCGTCTCGAGTCCCGCCCGAGCTCGCCCGCCGATGCGACTCCGCCTTGACGCCGGAGCGGCGTGCTCCCGAACTGCGTCCGGCTGAAGATCCGCGGCTGGAGGGACCCGGGAGGCAGGCGCCCGGATTTTCCGGGGCGTCCGCAAATGCCGCGAAGACCGCCTCGCGCCGCCGATGAAGTTTCGGCTTGGAATTTTCAACAAAACGCTTGAAAACCGGAACCGACTGGTTGATTGAAAGCTTCAAGGCCCCGTAGCTCAACTGGATAGAGCAAGCGCCTTCTAAGCGCTAGGCTGTGGGTTCAAGTCCTACCGGGGTCGCCATAAATCCGGATCGGCCGCCGAACAAGGTTGCCGAAGGCAGCGCGCGCCGCATTCAAGTCGCTTGGCGTCGAATGTTCGAATCGGCATATTGGGCGCAAAAGCCCTCATTTGCGTCGTTTTTCCATAATGCCGAACCATGAGTTTCGTGTTTCTGAACTTCGCGGCAGACAGCATAAGCTCAATACCGCTGCGCGAAATCAGATATTCACTCTTCTGATTGGAGCTATGGTGCACAGAAGAGCGAATCGATCACTTTCTCCGTGCAGATGGTGATCGCGATAGAAGAAGGTGCGGATCGAATGCCTTTGGAAATGAATGGAAGCGTTTTCATCACCTGCGCCGTCACCGGCTCCGGCGGCACGCAGTCGCGAAGCCACCTCGTGCCTCGGTCGCCGCGCGAAATCGCTGAAAGCGCCATCTCCGCCGCGAAGGCTGGCGCCGCCATCGTGCATTGCCACGTTCGGAATCCTGAATCCGGGGCGCCGTCTCGATGTCTGGAATACTATCGAGAGGTTACCGACAGGATCAGAAGTGCGGATGTCGACGTCGTGCTGAATCTGACCGCCGGCATGGGTGGCGACCTAGTTACGGGGCCTCCGCAATCGCCGCTTCCGCTGAACGAGGATGCGACCGATCTGGCCGGCGCGGAGGAAAGGCTGGCGCATGTCGTCGAATGTCGGCCGGAGATTTGCACCTTGGACTGCGGAACTATGAATTTCGCGGAAGCGGACTACGTGATGCTCAACACGCCTGGAATGCTCGAGGAGATGGGCGCAATGATGACGAGGCTGGGCGTGAAGCCTGAAATCGAAGCGTTCGACACCGGCCATCTTTGGTTCGCAAAAAGACTCGTTGAAAAGGGAATTCTGGAAGATCCCGCCCTCGTCCAATTGTGCATGGGCGTTCCATGGGGCGCTCCGGATGACCTGAACACATTCATGTCGATGGTGAACAACGTGCCGCCGGGCTGGACGTTCTCGGCGTTTTCGCTCGGAAGGAACCAAATGCCGTATGTCGCGGCCGCGGTGCTCGCGGGAGGAAATGTGCGAGTGGGGCTGGAGGACAATCTCTTTTTGGAAAAGGGCGTTCTCGCCACGAATGCGCAACTGGTGGAGAAAGCGGTCCGCATAGTGGAAAATCTCGGAGCGAGCGTTGTCGGGCCTGAGCAAGTCCGCGATCAGCTTGGTCTGAATAAAATTGATCCTGCCCGCAAGAACTGAATTCGATCAGATCCCGCCACAGAGCGCATTATCTATTGCCTCCCTTTGCCGGAGCAAGGTCGGCACCACGATCCTTGAACGATCCAAACTCGGCGAATGCGCGCACGACCGAAACGACAATGCGGCAGCGCCCGCTGCAAGTTGCGAATTCGCTCGTCGCACAGAGATCCGCGGACTGGCGGCGGCTACGGACTGGCTTGCCGCCGGGCACCGAACGCGCCTATCATTCCGCTTTGCTCGAAGACGCCTGCGGCTTCCACCTGATCGGTTCCGAAGAAGGCTCCTGAAATCCGGTTTCGCGCGCTTCCGGCGGCGAAAGTGCCGTCGGCATCGACAGCGACGCTCGTGAAGCCCGCCGAGGGCGTCGAGTGAGCCGCGTTTCGGCTGAGATTGCGGATGTTTGTGAACGATGCATTCAGCGTCCCGGCGTCTCCTCCAATGGTGTAGCTGAGTGTGGCGTCACCTTGAAGAATTTCATCGCTTCGTTGCGGCATCCCGACCATCAGCCCTCTCCATGACGCTCTGGCGGCAGGCCTCTCTGAAGAAAGATCGCCGTAGGAATATGCGCGCCGATCCAGATAGGGAGCCGTATTGCGGTTTGGCCATCTTGTTCTCTGGCGTCCGACCCCGAACGCGCTGTTTCTCAGGATCGAAGAGTAGCCCAAGTATCCGGTATTGGCGTCGTCCCTTGTTTCAACCATAGTGATCCCGTGCTTCGTGAGGATGGCTCGTCCGCCGGCGACCGGTGCGAAACTGGAAACGGCGAAGGTGGCTCCCGCGACGAATCCTTCCGGGTCGCGAAACGAGCATCGTGTCCCGCTGCATTGAGTCGGCGGGAGAAGAATGAAGGGCCGGTTCCGCGAATAGTTTTCGATTGCGCGCGACGACATCGACAGCGAATCGGATCTTGATGCGATCGCCGCTTGACGAGCATTTTGGGTCGTCGGGGTTTCACGCGGCGCCGAGGAGGAGGTAATGCGTTGAGCGCGAGACGCGTCCAAACGAGATGAAGGGGTGACGTCGCGCGCGGACGGACATGGCACTCCGCTATTGCGCCTCGGATCGTCGCGGTACCATTCATCTCCGTCGCAGGCATCCAGACCCAAGCCTTTGCAGGATGCCATGGCGATCATTCCGAGTATTAGAAATATAGTCTTCAATTTCATAGATCTGCCTCCGGGTTTTCAGGCTCGCTGGAACGAGTTCGACGCGAACGCTGAATTGAGTGCCTCCGACAACCATCGAAATTCATGCGGGACAGCTTTGGAGTGCGGTTTAAACGAATTCGCGGGTCGATCAGGATCAGCCGCGGTCGGATTGCGGGTTCCTTGTTGCAAGATTTCGGGCCTGTTTCGGCTTTTCGGACTCCAAAGTCGCCAATTCCTGTGAATCCCTTCCGCACTTATAACGCAAGCGGATTTCGAAAGCGGCCAATTGTTTCTTGATTCCCGAATGATACTGCATGGCAAGTCATTCATTCATCACATCTTTCTTACGAGAGTCGAATCGTCGATTTTACGAAGATATGACAAATGGCAGATTTAGGTCGAAAGCCGAACGGGAGCGAGGATGCTCCGATTCCAAATCAATCTCGGCACCGTAGGAAAAGGTCATGTCATGGAAGCGGAAACGGTAGGGCTGGAGATTGACGCGCGCGGAGTGGCAAAAGTTTCGTTGAGACGTCCGCACAAGCACAATGCGCTCTCGAGGCGAATGATCGAAGAACTCGAAACTGCCGCTCTGCGAGTAGGCGCCGATGACAGCGTCCGAGCGGTCGTGCTGGCCGGCGAGGGCAAGAGCTTCTGCGCGGGCGCGGACCTAGATTGGATGAAAGCCCAGATTGCGGCAGACTCGGAGACGCGGCGCGATGAAGCCCTGATGCTGGCGCGGATGTTCATCGCATGGAACAAATGCATGAAACCGGTCATCGCGCGCGTTCACGGCGGCACGTTCGGCGGAGGGATTGGCCTGATTTCGATTGCAGATACAGTCGTTGCGTCGACCCAGGCCAGATTCGGCCTTACGGAGGCAAGGCTCGGCCTGATTCCCGCGACAATTTCTCCGTTCGTCATCGCCAAAATCGGGCATGCGTCTGCGCTTCGCCTATTCATGACTGCACGAAGGTTCGGTCCGGTCCAGGCAAAGGAATACGGATTGGCAACCTCGATCGCCGAATTGCCCGAGTTGGACGAAACCATCGAAGCCGAGCTTGAATGCTATCTTGCTTGCGCGCCGGGAGCGGTCGCAGCTTCCAAAGCGCTTGCCCGGTCATACGGACCGGTGATCGACGAGGCTCTGATCGCCCGGAACGCTGAAAATTTGACCAAGCGCTGGGACAGCGACGAATGCAAAGAGGGCATTGCCGCATTTTTCGAAAAAAGAAGCCCGGCATGGGCCGCCGAAAACGAGGGCGGCAAGGCGCAAACCTGATTTGAGGCGCATCGTTAGGCCGCGCCTCGACTCGCGGCCGTCAAGACCGTTCCGCTGCAATCCGGAACGAAACGTTTGCTCCAAATGGACGCTTGCCTTTGCGGGAATGGGGCAGGCCGCGTTCAGGTTCCGATGATTCGGGTGTAGCGGTCTTTGACGAGTTCAGCGGTCCTTTTAATGTCGTCGGCAAAAGTTTCGAACATTGACGAACTGTAGTTCCTGCCGAAGCTGCGCTTCAATTGGTTCGCGGCATCGTCATCCGTTTGATTGTTGCCGGCGGTCAAGATCAGCATGCCTTGAAGACTGCGCCAAAAGACGGCCGCCTCGGCAAGCTCGCCAGCCGCGTCTTTGTCAATAAGCCCGAGTTCGCCCGCCTTCTCGAAAACCGAAATGGAATCGCGGCGCAAAATGTCCGGGTGTTCGGCGGCATGCCGAATCTGAAGGTATTGTGCGATCATTTCCAGATCCATCAGTCCGCCGTGGCGGTATTTGATCGATGCCCCGTGCGAATCCAGAAATTCCTTGTCGATTCTGCGCCTCATATCAAGCATGTCGTCCTTGATCACGGCGGGCTCTCGTTTCGAAGCAAGCACCCTGTTGACAATCCCTTCAAGCTTCTCTCCCAAATCCCCCTCGGAATAGATGACTCTGGCTTTCGTCAGCGCCAGGATTTCCCAGGTCCAGGCCTCTTCGCTTTGGTACGACTCGAATGTTTCAAGCATGCATGCGATCGGTCCGGACTTGCCGCTGGGTCTCAGCCTCATATCGACTTCATAAGGGCGGCCTTCATTGGTGGGCACCGTCAACGCATTGATGAATCTTCGGCAGAAACGCGCGTAGTATGCTGTGGGCGACAATGCCTTGGCGCCGTCCGACATGGATGCGCCCGGTTCGAATTCGTAAACGAAAATCAGATCGAGATCCGACGCCAGCGTCAATTCCCGGCTTCCGAGCTTCCCGAAACCGAGCACCGCCAGTTTACCGCCGGGAACCTTTCCATGGGCTTCGGCGAACTGATTCCGCAGGTCTTCAAGCAGAACGGAGACGCTTGCTTGCGCGATCCCGCTCAACGGCTCGCTTGCCTGAACCGGTGTCAGGTAGCCGCGCAGCATGTGGACTCCGACTTGGAATTTGCGTTGCTGAACCCAGCGCCTCTGTACATCCAGCATGTTCTGGAAGTCGAAACCTTCCGGCATGGCTTTTTCGACAGCGGATTTCAGATCATCGATCATTTCGTCGACGCCGAATTCCAGCTTGTAAAAGAGCCGGACAAGGCCTCGCCTTGCCGATTCTTCCATGTCCCGCTCAAGGCCGAGATCTTCAGGAAGCTCCAGATCCTCGAAGTCGCGCTGCAATGCGCTTTCGAGGAGGTTCGGACTGCGCCTGAGCCAATTCGACAACTCAGGGGCTGTGCCCATGATGTCGGCGATCAAGGTCAGCAAGTCCGGCCTCGCGTTGAGTATCGCGAACAAATTGACCGATTGGCTCAATCCAGAGAGGAATTCGTTGAAGCGAAGCAGCGCAGCATCAGGTTCGGGCAACGTTGAAAAGGCCCCGAGAATGCTGGGCGTCAATTCAATCACCATTTCCCGGCTTCGTCCGACCGAAGTTGCGCGGATTTCCCCTTGGTGCCAATTCCGAATCATGTTCCAGACGGCTTCAGCGTCTTCAAATCCAAGATCGCGAAGGGAATTGAGGCTGTCCTCGCCGGGATGCTCTTCGTCGAACGAAATGTCGAGACCTGTCCCGGACGATGGGCGATTCTCGAGAAGCTCGTTGTAGTTCAATTGAACGGTTTCGAGCTGGTCGATCAGGTCGGCGGCGAAGGCGTCGCGGTCGGGATACCCCAAGAAGGTGGCGAGCTTTTCGACACCGTCCCTAGTCTCGGGCAGCGAATGGGTTTGCTGATCGTCCGTCATCTGCACCCGGTGCTCGACCCGCCGAAGGAATTTGTACGCCGATTTAAGGTCCGATGCGCATGACAGCGTAATTCTGCCCGTCCGAGCGAGGACGTCGAGCATCGACAGCGTTTCCCGGCCCCGCAGCTCGGTGTTCTGGCCGCCCCAAATGAGTTGCTGCGATTGCGTGAAGAATTCGATCTCGCGGATCCCGCCGCGCCCAAGCTTGACGTTGTGGCCCTCGACGTCGATATTTTTCGATCCGCGGTGGGCGTTGATTTGCCGCTTGGCGGCCTGAATGTCGCGCATGGACGCAAAGTCCAGATTTCGTCGCCAGACAAATCCTTCGTTCGCAGCCATGAACCTCTCTGCTGCTTCGAAGTCGCCGGCGACCGGGTTCGCTTTGATCATCGCCGCCCGTTCCCAAGTCTGGCCGACCGTGCGGTAGTAAGTTTCGGCCGCGCGGGTCGATACCGCCGGCGGCGTCGAGTTCGGGTCGGGCCGAAGTCTCAGGTCCGTTCGGAAAACGTATCCGTCCTCCGTCCGCTTCGCCATCACCGTTACCAGGTTCCGAGCGAGACGGGAAAACAATGGCTGAGGCCAGCCGTCCGCTACCGGGGAGTTTTCCTCATCGAAAAGAAGGATCAGATCCACGTCGCTGGAATAGTTGAGTTCGCCCGCCCCAAGTTTGCCCATGCCCAGCACGATCAGGCCGGAGCCGACATTTGGATCCGTCTGATCGCCCGGATGCAATTTCCCTTTGTCGCGCTCTTCGCGCAGGAGCAGTCCGCAACTGGCATGCAAAGTTGCAGCCGCGAAGTCGGACAATGCTTTCGTCGTCGTCATGACGTCCCAAACCGACGTGATGTCGGCGAGCGCGACAGCGAATGCGATATTGCTCTTCGCCTGTCGGAGGCGTTGCATCAGCGTGCGCCGCGTGTCGCTTTGCAGCTTCGCCATATCGCGGGCGTCCGCAAGAATGGCCGCGGTCGCTTTGTCAGGTCCTTCTTCAACCAGACGCGCGGCGAATTCGACATCGCTGAGAAGGCAATGGCTCAGGAACGGGCTGTTCCCGAATACGGACTCGAACAGCGCGCGCGTTACGTCATCCGTTCTGTACTGCGATGCTTGGTCCTTCAGGCGCTCATCGCCGCATGAGGCGGCTGCGGAATCCCACTGCTCCCACCGCGCGTCCAATGCCTCTGAATCGGAGGGCGCCGGAATGCTTCCAAGTTCAGTCCACACATCCGAAATCAGCATGTCCGCTCTCCTTGAGTCTTCTCATGAACCGGCCTTCGATGCCGTCAATGTGATTCGTTCGAAACGCTCGCCAATGCGCATCAAAGCGGCATGTTAAATAATTGTGAGTTTACCGCAATCGAGTTGGCAAAATTTCATGCGATTGTTCGACTGGCCGGCATCCGCGTCGCTCTGGACGATTGAACGCCATTCACGATTGATTTCCAGAGTGAGTTCGCGCGGTTGCGCAAAAGGGGTGCGGTCCATTTTTTTGGGTCAGGCGGCTGCGGCGCGGCAAACCCTCCAATCGAGGAAGTCGGGCCGACGCATGTTTTCGAAGCGGCATCCGATGGCGAGCCCGGCGTTGGCGCCTGCTATCGACCGGCGGCATCCCGACTGTTTGAACCGGTTCCCGACGATGCAATTGGCGCATTCGCGCTCGGACGTGTTCGGGAATGAGGTCGGCGTGTTTTCCGAGTCGGCAGCTTGCGCCTTCGATGCGGACGCCGGCCTGTCCGGGGTCAGCATTCTTGCGCCCGGCAGAGGTCCGATTCGACCGCTTTCGCCCGGATGCGCGGCTCCGCCGTCCGCGGACCTTCGACAATCGCGTCGGGGTCGCCCCGCGCTGATTCTCGAAGGCTCCGACCGGAACCCTTGAAGCGCCGAAATCCGGCGGCGCGCGGGAGGACGGGACCATCACGGTCCGAATGGCGGGATGCGCTCGGGAGGATGTGTCTTGCGACGCGTGCAGGCGGTCGCTTGAATTCTTGCGGCCGCCGCGGAGCCCCGGTCGGCTTTCCCGAAGGCGGAGATCCTCTTGGACCGTCCGGCGCGCGGATGGAAGGCGGCGAGGGCCCGATGCGCTCCCGCGATGGATTGGCCGGAAGCGGGCGGCGGAACCGAGAGATTGAAGGGGAGTCCGCGAGGACCGCCGCCGGGCGGGCCGGGAGTCGCGGTCGGCCCGTTCGAGCATATCGGCGGAGTCTTGTCCGCCTTCCCGGCTCCAAGGCTATCCGGCGAGCCACATGAAGAAATACAACGCGGTGTTCTCCGGCTGGCGGACTTGATCGGAATCGCCGGGCGAAAGCCATGCGTCCGCGAGTCCGGCGCTCTGCTCGGACGCGGGCGGGGCCGCCGCCGGCCAGGCTCCGTTCGTCGCAGGCCCGGCGTCGGTCGTCGCGTGCGCCGCGACAGCCGAGACGAGCGACATGGCGGCGATGAAAGCGGCAAAGGTCTTCATTGTTCCCATCCTTCCAATTTCGATGTTTCGTTCCAGTTGGGACATCCCGTATCATATCATAGATCGTCATGTAAAGATACAATTTAAATAAAATCTAAAATTTTCTCAATTATCACGAATTTGTGAAGACCGCGCGGCGGCATTCGGGCTCATGACTGCGGAGCGCGCGTCGGGCCGTTCCGAATCGGAAGCCCGGCCGATCAGCAATATGGCAATCCTTTGGCATGAATGATCGGATGCCGTCTCGAGTCCCGCCCGAGCTCGCCCGCCGATGCGACTCCGTCCTGACGCCGGGGCGGCGGGATCCCGAACTGCGTCCGGCCGAAGATCCGCGGCCGGAGGGACCCGGGAGGCAGGCGCCCGGATTTTCCGGGGCGTCCGCAAATGCCGCGAAGACCGCCTCGCGCCGCCGACCGTGAATCGGTCTGCAGCCGCGTCCCTTTCGGGCATGGCCGGAATTCAAGGCCGGCCCCCGTTCGATGATGCGTGCGACTGCTCTTTCGTCGATTCGGGAGAGCGGGGCGGGGGATGCTCGGAGCGGACAGGACCGGGGAGATTCGGCGGGCCCGTTTTCGCGAGGGCCGTCCGACCGAGGGGACATGCCGGGATCCGGGCGTGTCGAGGGCGCGGCCTGCCGGTCGGATCCGGCATCGCGAAAGCGCCTGCAATTGCATCGTCCGGAACCGGCTCAAAGGAGCCGGGCGCCACGGGTCGAAAGTCGATGCCAACGCCCTGCTCGCCATCGGATGCCGCTTCGAAAACATGCGCGTACCCGACTTCCTCGAATGGAGGGCTTGCCGCGCGGCAGACCCCCAATCAAAGAAAATGGACCGCACCCGCAAAAGACTTGACTGTTGCGCGCCGCCCTCTATCATTTTTTTTGCCTCGCAGTGGGATGCGGATGGGACGGAGGCCCTGCGCGCTGTCTGCGGCGGCACCCAATCTGTTAAACTGAAGGAACGACGAAATGAACGGGTCAAGAAACACCATTTGCGCGGCGGCATTTCTTGCGGTCGCATCAACAGGCCTCGCGGCAGATGATCGGCCCGTCGCCTTGATTATCGCGCAAGGCGGGCTTGGCGACGAGTCGTGGAATGATTCCGCGCATGCAGGTTTCATGGCGGGCTTGGAAGCGACCGGCGGAGAGGGGCGTGCGATCGAATCGAAAGATGTGGTTGCCCAAGGCGAGGAGTTGATGCGCCGCGCGGCCGACGCCGGCTTCGGACTCGTGATAAGCCTCGAGTGGGGGCACGGCGAACCGATGCAGAAAATAGCGGGCGATTATCCTGATGTAGGATGGGTCATCATGAACCAGGTTCGTGAAGGCTCCAACATCGCGTCCGTCGTGTTCGGCGAACATGAAGGCTCTTTTCTCGCCGGAGCGCTTGCCGCGATGGTCACGACGGATACTTCGATACCGGGAATAAATGACGATCCGGTCGTCGGGGTTATCGGCGGTCGCAAATCCGTTGGAATCGACAAGTTCATCGTCGGATTTGTCCAAGGCGCGAATGCCGTCAACCCGGATGTGGAAGTCAAGGTCGCTTATGCCAACGCGTTCGGAGATCCGGCCAAGGGCCAGCAGATGGCTCAGGCCATGTTCGAGGATGGGGCTGACATCATATTTCAGGTTGCCGGCGGAACCGGCATCGGGGTCATTGAAGCCGCCAAGAACGCAGGTCGCTATGCCATTGGCGTAGACACCGACCAGGACGGCCTTGCTCCGGGGAACGTGCTGACGAGCGTTTTGAAGAGGGTCGACGTTGCGGTCGAGGACGTAGTCAGGCGGTACGGCTCGGGCGATTTCGTCGGCGGCAGTTCAATCATGTACGGACTCGTCGAAAACGGCGTCGGCTTGTCGGCAATGACTTATACCAAGGACTTGATTCCGTCTTCGTACCTCTCGGCGGTCGAAGAAATGCAGACGGCGATCATCGCTGGCGATATCGATGTCTGGGATACCAGCGTTTCCGGTTACCCGGAATTTTTCAATTGAAGCAGGCTGAACTGAAATTCTGAATGTCCGGAGCATCGCGGCGGCGTCCGGCTTCCAAGCTGGGCGTCGTCGACGTAAGCAAGTCTTACGGATCTGTTAGGGCTCTTCAGAGCGTCACGCTCGACATTGCGCCCCGCGAAGTGCACGCGATCGTCGGCGAGAACGGCGCGGGAAAATCGACGCTGATGCGGTTGTTGCAGGGGTTGGAGACGCCTGACGCCGGAGCAGTGGTTGTCGAAGGGCGGCCGGCAAGGCTGGCAAACGCTCGGGACGCGATGGCTCTCGGCATCGGAATGGTTCACCAAGAATTCATGCTGGTGCCGAATCTGACTTTGCTCGAAAATTTCGCCCTTGGCGCCGAGCCTCGCCGGCGCGGGCTTGGACTTTCTCAGCTGGTGGATTGGGAAAAGCTCAGGGAGATTGGCGACGAATTGGCCAAGCAAGCCGGCGTGAACATTGATTGGTCGCTGCGCACGTCGGAGGCGCCCGTCCACGTGCGCCAGATCGTCGAGATAATACGGCTGCTGAGCCGCGGCGCTACGACCGTCATACTCGACGAGCCGACTTCGATACTTGCGCCGCGCCAAGTCGAAGACCTCTTCAAAATGTTGCGGAAGCTTCGACGAGCCGGCTCGACCATACTGTTCATTTCCCACAAGCTGCACGAGGTGCTTTCGCTCGCGGATACCGTCACCGTCATCAGGAAGGGCCGCGTCGTCGATACGAAGCCTGTCCGCGAGACCGAAATCGCGGAACTCACCAGGCTAATGGTCGGCGAAGACGTCGTCATCAATCAGCGCGTTTCGTCCGCGAAGCCGCAAAATTTGGAATCTGCACTCGAGATTCGGGAACTTTCGGCGACCGACGATCGCGGCGTAAGGCGCTTGGAACGCGTGAACATTGATCTCCGGCCCGGCGAAATCCACGGAATTGCGGGCGTGTCCGGAAACGGACAGGACGAGCTGGTCGGATGCCTTGCGGGCGTATACCGTCCAAGCGGCGGTTCCGTCCGGAAGAACGGCATTGAACTCGCAGGGGCCGGAAACGGCCGAATCAGATCCTGCGGCATCGGGTACGTAAGCCCGGACCGCGCCCATGAAGGCTTGTCGTTGGACGCAACGATCGAACAGAACATCATGGCCGGCGACCACCGGTCGCCGGAACATTGCAAGCAGGGATGGCTGAATCTCAGGCGGATCAGCGAGGCCGCGCGACGCCGACTCGCTGAACTCGGGATTGTTTACGACAGCGCGCGAGACCCGGCGCGCAGTCTTTCAGGGGGAAATCAGCAGCGGCTGGTCTTCGCCCGCGAACTGGCGGGCGATCCAGATATTTTGATCGTCTCCCAACCGACCCGCGGAGTGGACGTGAAGGGCATATTCGCCATTCATGAACTGCTGCGCCAGTTCCGCGGTCGCGGCGGATCGGTACTGCTTGTCTCGGAGGAGCTTGAGGAGCTGATCGCGATTTGCGATCGGATTTCCGTAATGTCGGGGGGCCGGATCGTCGGCTGCGTCGATGGAGAAGACGCCAATTTCGACGTTCTCGGACGCTTGATGCTTGCTCAGAATATTGATGGAACCATGTCGCGCGCGAGCGAGGCAGGCGATGAAAAAGCTGCTTAATCAAGCGCTTCGGGCCGTGTTCCCTTTCATGGTTGCAGCGCTCGTCGGTGCGGTTGTTCTGCTGATAGTCGGCAGCAATCCCTTGGAAGTCTACGGCTTGATCGCGTTTGAAGCTTTCGGCAATTCAAGGCGGATCGCGGCGACCCTGACCGCTGCGACTCCGCTTATCTTCACCGGCGTGGCGACGGCGATCTGTTTCCGCACCGGCGTGTTCAACGTAGGCATTGAAGGCGCACTTCTGCTTGGCGGGCTCGCAGCAGCCTTCATCGGGTTTGCGTCGCCGGTTTGGCTCGGCTGGGGAATGATCCCGCTCGGGCTGGCGTTCGCGGCAGTTGTCGGGGCGATCTGGCTGTGGGTTCCGGGCTTTCTGCTTGCGAACTACAAGGTCGACGAGGTCGTTTCCACATTGATGCTGAATTTCGTTGCGCTCGGCATTGCCGGATACCTCGTCAATGGACCGCTGCTTTCCGAGAAGGCCGGGAACAACACCACGCCCATGATCCACGAATCCGCGGAACTTGCGCGGTTGATGCCCCCGTCGACAGTCAGCACGGGACTTTTGATGGGTCTTGCGATCATCGCCGGGTATTTTGTTTGGTGTCGATACAACGCCATGGCGTTCGAATCACGATTGATAGGATTGAACGCGAAGTTTGCGAAAGGCGTCGGGATATCGGTGTCGTCCGTAACGATCTACGTCATGGTGCTTTCCGGCGTCGTCGGCGGCCTTGGCGGCGGCGTTCACGCGCTGGGCTTGGTGCACCGATTCACGGAAGGGTTTTCGCCGGGCTACGGCTTTACAGGAATGGCCGTCGCGCTTCTCGGTCGAAATTCTGCGATAGGCATATTGATCGGCGCGGTGATATTCGGAGCTTTGGCGTCCGCCGGAACCACGATTCAGCTCTTCTCCGACATCCCTCTGGACCTGGTGCATCTGCTGGAGGGTACGGTGATGATTTTCGCTGTCGTCGAAATCGGAAGGATCAAACTTCGGAAGAAGAAGGTGCCGAATGCTGCTTGATCAAATCATCGCATCCTCGATGATAATGGCCACGCCCGTATTGCTCGCCGCAATCGGCGGCTTGGTCAATCGGGAAGGCGGCATTGTCAATATCGGCCTTGAGGCGAAGATGCTGGCGGGGGCCTTGGCCGCGGTCATTTTTTCTGCGGCGTTCGGCGAGTGGTGGATTGGCGCGCTTGCAGGCGGCATAACGGGCGCCGTCATCGGCTTGGCATTTTCGCTCGTCGTCACCAGGCTTGGAGCCGACATGATCGTCGCGGGCCTTGGCCTCAACGTTTTCGTGCTCGGAGGCATCGGATTCTTCAACGAATGGAACTTCGGGACGAGCGGCACCGTACGTATTTCAGGCGTGGAATTGCTTCCGACAATCACATTGCCGCTGATTGAAGACATTCCGCTGGTCGGGGCGATTGTATCGGGCTTGGATCCTTTGACTTGGTTCGCATGGGCGACCGTGCTCGCACTTCCAGTATTTCTCTACAACACGCCTTTCGGGCTGCGCATCCGTGCCGTCGGGAGCGCCGAATACGTCGCTCGCTCCTTGGGGCTTCCCGCCCTTGCGATTCGCGACGCGACTACTGTTTTCGCCGGATTCTATTCCGGCTTGGCGGGAGCTCACTTGTCCCTCGCAACCATCGGATTGTTCAACGACGGGCTGACCGCGGGCCGAGGGTTCATTGCGCTGGCGGCTTTCTATTTCGGCCGGGACAGGCCTTGGCCAACGGCGCTCGTCTGCTTGTTTTTCGGATTTCTGGACGCTGCGCAGATTCGATTGCAAACTCAGGGGCTGCCTCCGAAGCTCATCGAGACAATCCCCTATCTGATGGTTCTTGTCGCGCTTTGCATCGCGGGAGTCCACGCCAAGCGGCAAAAGGCGAAAGCGAAATGACCGCGGCATTGCTTTCGGTCGACATGCAGAATTCATTCCTTCATCCGGAAGGCGAAAACTACTATCCTCAACCTGAAGGCTTCGTGGACAATGTCGCTCTGCTGCTGAATGCTGCTCGTTCCAAGGGCTCACTCGTGGTCCACACGATTGACCGGCATCGTCGCGGATTTACGGATTTCGAATCGAAGCGTCTGCCCCCGCATTGCTTGAACGACGAATTCAACGCCGAGTATTTCAATGAGTTCGGACCGTTGGGCCGGGGCAACGAAATCGAAATCGTCAAGCGGCGCTACAGCGCCTTCTTCGCAACCGAGCTCTCCCTGTTCCTTAATGAACAATCGGTGGACAAAGTCGTCATTTGCGGACTCAAGACAAATGTCTGCGTGCGGGCAACGGTCCAGGACGCGTTCGCGTACGGCTTCAACGTGCATGTTGTCCGGGAAGCAACCAGCTCCAACCGTGCGCAACTGGCCGAATCATCCCTTGAGGACATCGACCGCTATTTCGGGCGGGTGATTTCGATGGAACAAGCATTGGATCTGCTGACATGAAGTCGCTTGCCGTTTCGGGATACTCCAGCATGGACTATCCAGTAATTTTGGAAGGACGCATTCGCGGCGACAAAACTACGAGGATCAATCATCGCGATCCGTCCGCATGGCCGCGCATAGGAGGCTGCCCTGCGTACGTTGCGCTCGCCGCCGCCGCCGCCGGACAGATTGCTCGGCCCGTCACGTGGGTCGGCTCGGACTGTCTGGGGTCCGAATACATTGAATCGATCAAAGAAAGTGGCGTAGACGATTCAGCTATCGAAAGGCTGTCGGCCAGGAATTCGCCGGTAGCGATACTGGCATACCAGTCCGATGGCAGTTGCGCGTGCTTGTACGATCCGGCATTCGACGGCGCGGAAGAACTGAGCAATAGACAGATGCACGCATTGAGCAATGCAAGTCACCTTTGCATCACGGCAGGGCCGTCCCACTTGACGGCCAGCATTTTGAGCTGCCGTTCAGTCGGCACTCGTCTCTACTGGGTGCTCAAGAATGACCCTCATTGCTTCACGCCCGAGTTACGGGTTGAGCTGGCGAAATCCGCAGATGTGATCTTCTGCAGCCGGTCGGAGATCGGACTGATCGATTCCGTCGACGCTGGAACGATCATCGTTGAAACTTCGGGCTCCGGAAAGATTCGGGTGAAGCGGTGCGGGCACGCAGATCAGCTTGAGGTCAGACCATTGTCCGTCCGTGATGCCACTGGTGCCGGAGATACGTTTGCGGGAGGATTTATTGCCGCGGAGATGCGGGGCGTTGAAGATCCTATCGATGCGGCATCGGCCGGCGCGGCCGCCGCGAGGACGATGCTGATGGCTCGGATGGAGCTTGAACCGTGAAGCGGGCTTGGTACTTGGGATTAAGGGAGTCCGACGTTGGAGGCCGCGCCGTGCTTGTCGGAGACCCGGACAGAGTTGGTCGCATCGCCAAGCATATGGAAGAGACGGAAGCGTTTCCGGTTTCACGCGGTTTGAGAACAGTCACGGGCCTCTTTCGAGGATGCAGGATTACGGTCGCGGCTTATGGAATGGGTTCGCCGATCGCCGTGATCGTTTTGCATGAGCTCGCGATGCTCGGCACATCAAGATTTGTGCGAATTGGCACGGCGATGCATTTTCCGCCCGCAGAAGCGGGCTCGCTCGTCGTCAGCGAAGCGGCACTCAGTTTCGAAGGCACATCGCCCGCCTACCTGAATTCGGACGGGCCCATTTTTGCGGACTCCGACTTGCGTCGAGATCTTGAAGGCGCAGCAAGTTCCGTCGGCAGGAGCGCCAAATCAGGGTTGTTCGCCACTTTTGACGCATTTTACCGGGATATGTTTGGAATCGACGAATCCGGGGTGAAACGGGCGGCTGCAAAACGGGCGGCGCTCGCCGATATGGGAGTGCTTGCAGCGGACATGGAAACGTCCGCCTTGCTTGCAGCGTCACATTCACTCGGAGTCGCATGCGCCAGTTTGTGTCTATGCACGGTCAATGCGACAACGCAGGAAAAGTTGCCTCGCGCCTCCCTGAAGGCTGGCGAATCTGACATGTTTAAAGCGGCATTGCTTGGGCTGACCGCCGCTTAGGCCGAAGCAGAAGTGCGGTCGAACGGTCCAGACGAACCCGAAATTTTGTCAGCTTGAGGCGTGGCGGCGTCAAATTTCATTGGCGCTTTGTTTAGGTTTAGGGCCTGTCTGCGCTAAAATTTTTGCTTGGGTTATGCTTAAGTGCCCGTCGATAAATAAATAGAATTCGAGCAGCGCACGGTCGTGAAACAGATCACGGCAAAACGTTGCACCGAAATCCACCTATGGCTGCCGATTCAGCGGGGAAACATGCGGAATTCGAACATCACATTCAGAGACGCGCTTCCGTCCGCGGCCGCTGGGTAACCGTCACTGAGGAGCTGATACTGGGGAATAGGGCTTATTGGTTGTGTCTTCGGAGATTTCCGGAAACTGCCAACGAGGCATCCACCACAGTCAAAATGCCGGAAGTAAACCTGTTTAACGTTGATTCCATGCGCTGCTTGATAGATCAATCGAGGAGAGGGAAAACCCAATGAAAGTAAGGATTCAGGACAGGGGAGCCTTGGACACGGTATCGCCCGCGGCGCTGTCAGCTTACGCTTGCGCTGTCGGTTGGGCGAAAAGTGAGACTTATGGCGATAACTCCGACATCTACGTTCACGAGCATGCGCCTGAAATCATCATTCCGCGTACCCAACGACTTGGCGATTACGCCGAGGTGGTTTCGCGGTTGATAGGAGTTTTCGCCGAAACCGCCGAAACGGACGAACTTTCCCTGTACCGCGATCTGATCACGGCCGACTGCGACGTTGTAAGAGTGAAAGCTGCGCCGGAAGCGTCTCGTGGCTCGGTTTCTCTGCAGGACGGCGTGAAACTTATAACTGGCGCTCACGACATGTTTTTGGCTGCTGCACGCTCCTTGCATGAGCGAAGGCAATACCACCGGGCAAGGGCGACTCAGGAGGTCAATGATTTCATGCAGCGCGTCCATCTTGGACAGACTGAGCATGGCAGCTTTGTCATAACGCTTATGACTTCAGTTGTTCCGCCGCCCTTCCGAATGCCGACGCCGTTGGACTCCTTGGAAGAGAACGACTGGCCAATTGAGGATGCGCCCCTTGAACGGCAGTTGACGCGAAGCTTGCTGGAAGCGTTGACGGCTGTCCGAGAGGCGACAGAGAGGACAGCCGCTGGCGAAATGGACGCATTTCCGGAATTCGTGAAGCGAGGCACGAGTGCCGGTCTTTGCAATGCGCTTGCTATGCTGATTGAACCTTTTGGCGGGATCGATATCGGATTGACTTGGGCGCGTACATGGCCCGCTGAAACGGCAAGAGAGACTGTCCGCTTCGCGGCGGCGGACGCGCCCATCTTGCGTGAAGCGGCACGACGATTTCGAGAGCGCGGACCCAGCGCAATCGCACTTCAAAACTCTGGCGCGAGCACTGCCGCGCGTCTGATGAGCTTGAGTCGATATTCCGGCATTTGCGCCGCCCATCGGAACCGCCGCCGGATTGAGAGCTTGTCGTCCATGAGACGGATGATGTCCGGAGCGATTTTCCGGACGGCCGCGAGGTTCTCCGGGCCGTGGCCCATCCGGTTCCGCAGATCGTCCTCTCCCATCTGGACGTCCAGGACCCAGTGCAGACTGTTCTCGATCGCCCAGTGGGTCCGGACGGCTTTCAGAAGCTCCTCCGGAGACATCTTTCGGCTCATGATGCAGTAGCGGGTCTCAGTCTTGGTCCGTCCCTCGGTCTCGCGGGCGGCCTCGACCTTGCCGACGGCCTCGAGGCCCGGCCACCGGTGGAGGTCCTGCAGCCAGCCGACGTCGTGGGAGACCGTCGCGGTGCGCGTCTCGATGCGCCCGTGTCCGCAGCCGACATGCTGATATGAAAGCATTTCCTTTTGCGCCTCGGGATCCTCAAGCCACTCCTTCGCGTCCTTGTGAAGCTCTTTCTGGTTGGCTTTCAGCGTCAGGACGTAGTTCCCGCCCTTGCCGATGATCAGCTCCGATGCCGCGCGCTGCGTGTGCAGCGCGTCCGCGGTGACGAGCGTGCCTTCCAGGCTCAGCATCTCGAGTAGAGCCGGAAGCGCCCGGATCTCGTTGGACTTCTTGTCGACCGCGACCTGGCCGAGCACGATCCCCGACCCCGGGGCGAAGGCGCTCAAGAGATGCAGCGGCGAAAGCTCCGAGGCGCGAGAGAACGTGCGCCGGAGCGCCTTGCCGTCGACCGCGATCTGCCGGACGCCGTCCGCCTCCAGCGCCTTCGCCCAGCCCGAAGCGAACCGCGAAAGGGCCGCCGCGAACGGACCCGGATCCATCATCCGGAACAGCCGGGAGAAGGCGTCGTGGCTCGGAGGTCCGTGCTCCGGACGCATGAACCGGCGCAAAAACTTCTCGTTGAGGACGGCGAAATCCGCCATGTCGACGCAGGTCCGGCCGCCGCACAGGCTCGAAAGCAGCGCAATCATCAGCATCTCGAGAAAGTCGTGGCGCGTCGCGTTGCTCCTCCGGGGATCCTTGACCCCCTTGAAAAATTGACGGAAGTCTTCCATGTCCTGCCTCTTCGCTCTGCTCGCGCGGCCGTCTCGCCGCTTCGCGGAACATCCTGAAACAGTGCACGCTCAAATGCAATCGCCCTGAGCGCGGACCAAGGCATGCAGCCCCGGTTCAAGGTTATATCCAGCGATTGAGTCGCGAAGACGAAGAAACGGACGGGACGGCTACATTGCGAGCCGATATCGAGGGGCGTGCTGTATTGATCTCAACTGGTTTGAGGAAATTGGACTATGATCGCGCCATACAAGCCCACAAGGACAACGCGCTCATTGTCGTGGATGGCGATCTCGAGCGAGTCGGCGATCGATGGCGTTTCCGCAATGCTCGCATCGTGGATGTCATTTCGGACGGAAGCGATGATGGCAATCCGAACCGAACTTCATAGAGCGTTTTTCACTGAGATTGAACCAGGCCAGTCTGGGAATTCTCTTTCTCTATCGTGATTTGGTTCGATGTCCGTTGCGTCTTAACAGAAGACGGGATTGATGGATCGCTTCGGGGTGAGTCTCATGATTCTTGTTCAGCCAACTACGGCTGGGGCGTCATTTTTTGACCGCTTCGACTTGAGTCTGACGGATTCGGAATATTCATCGAGAGTTCTCCGAATCCCCTCCTCCAATGATATTGTCGGACGCCAGCCAAGCTTACGAATGAGGGTCGTGTCGGCGAATTTGCGTGGAGCTCCATCCGGCTTGGTTCCGTCAAGCGAGATTTCTCCGCGATAATCGGCCAATCGGGCGATCAGCCTGGCAAGGTTCAAAATCGAAACCTCGCGGCCGCTCCCGATATTAATCGGAACAGGGCCGGAGTAGTTCTTCATCAAAAAAATTATGGCATCCGCACAATCTTCCGCATGAAGAAATTCACGTTTCGGGGTGCCGGATCCCCAAATCGTAATGGACGGCGAATTGCCGATCTTGGCATCGTGCACTTTCCGCACGAAGGCGGGAAGCACATGGCTGGACGACAGATCGAAATTGTCGTTTGCCCCGTACAGGTTGGTGGGCATGCACGAGATGAAATCCGCGCCGTGCTGCTTTCTGTAGGCCTGGCACATCTTCAGGCCCGCGATCTTGGCGATCGCATAGGCCTCGTTCGTCGGCTCGAGCGGGCCGGCGAGCAATTCCGTTTCTGAGATCGGCTGCCGGGCGGCTTTCGGATAGATGCAGGTCGAACCGATGAACATCAGCTTTTCGACGCCGACTTGAAACGCGGCGTGAATGATGTTCGCTTCGATCATCAGGTTTTCATAGATGAAGTCCGCCGGATAGGCGTGGTTCGCCAGGATGCCGCCGACCTTGGCGGCCGCGACGAAAACCAAGTCGGGCTTCTGCCGCCGAAACCAGGACTCGACTTCCGTTTGCCTCGTCAAATCGACCTCGGCTCGGTCGGCAGTGAGCGGAACGCACCGCTCGGAAGCCAGTCTCTCGACTATGGCCGAACCCAGTAGGCCGCTGTGGCCAGCGACGAAAGTGCGCTTGCCTTCAATCTTCAAAGGCGTTTCAAGGCGTTGGACATCGGTCACGATTTGCTCCCGTTTTTCCAAGCGGCGGCATCCCTTGATAGTTTTCCCACCAAGCTTCAGTTGAGACGCCGGCCCAGTTCCGTATCGAACAAATGGAGGTTGCGCTCGGCAACGTTCAGGCGCAGCGCGTTGCTTCCCCCGCCAACCCGATGCACGCCCGGGATGCTTGCGGTGAACGCGTCGCCCGTGCCGTTCAGTCTGCCATGGAGAAGGGTGTTCGCTCCGAGCGGCTCGCTCATCTGAACGGAAAGCATGATCGGACCATTCGGGTCGATCTCAAGATGTTCAGGCCGAATCCCGAGCTTGATCGATCCTGAAACATTCAAATCCCGTATGTCGAAAGGAGGGCATTCCGCGATTGCCAACCGTTTGTCTTCGACTCGCGCATCGACGACGTTCATCGAGGGACTTCCGATGAATTGCGCGGCGAACAACGTCTCCGGCCGCTCATACACATCCAGCGGGGTTCCGATTTGCTCGACCAAGCCCCCGTTCATCACGATCATCCGGTCGGCCATGGTCATCGCTTCCACCTGGTCGTGAGTGACGTAAAGCGAAGTGACGCCGAGCTTCGATTGCAATTCCTTGATCTCCAGGCGCATCTGCACCCGCAGTTTCGCATCGAGGTTCGACAAAGGTTCATCGAACAAGAAAACCGACGGTTCGCGGACGATCGCGCGGCCCATCGCGACGCGCTGCCTCTGACCGCCCGAAAGCTGTTTCGGCTTGCGGTCCAGAAGATCTTCAAGCTGAAGCAGCTTTGCCGCTTCCGCCACCTTCCTTTTGATCTCGGCTTTGGGAACGCGGGCAATCCGCAATCCGTATCCCATGTTCCGGGCAACGGTCATGTGCGGGTAGAGCGCGTAATTCTGGAACACCATGGCGATGTCGCGGTCCATGGGTTCTTTGTCGTTCGCGCGCACTCCCCCGATGAGGAGTTCGCCTTCGGTGATGGTTTCAAGCCCGGCGACCATCCGCAGGAGCGTGGACTTGCCGCAGCCTGAAGGCCCGACGATCACGACGAATTCGCCGTCGTCGATGCTGGCGCTGAATCCGTGGATGACGTCCACGGACCCGAATTTCTTGACGACGTTTCTCAGTTTGACTTCAGCCATCGCGCTTACTTTTCGCTGTCGACCAATCCGCGGACGAACAATTTCTGCATCCCGAGGATCACGAGCACCGGCGGCACCATCGCCAGCATCGATGTGGCCATGATGACCGGCCAGTTCGCGATGTCGTCGCCGCTCGGGAACATTTGCTTGATGCCCATGACGATGGTGTTCATGTCGGGATCCGTCGTGATCAGCAGCGGCCACAGATATTGGTTCCAACCGTAGATGAAAAGAATGACGAACAGCGCCGCAATGTTGGTTCGGCTCATCGGAAGAACGATATCGACGAAAAATCGCATCGGGCGCGCCCCGTCGACGCGGGCGGCTTCCGCCAGCTCGTCCGGGATGGTCAGGAAGAACTGGCGAAAAAGGAATGTGGCGGTCGCGGATGCGATGAGCGGGAAGATCAGTCCCGAATAGGAATTGAGCATCCCGAAGCTTGCCACGACTTCGAAGGTGGGAACGATCCTGACTTCGACCGGAAGCATGAGCGTCAGGAAAATCAGCCAGAAGAACGCTTGGCGGCAAGGAAACCTGAAGAACACGATCGCGAACGCCGACAAGAGCGAGATGACGATTTTCCCGACAGCGATCCCGACGGCCATGATCATCGAATTGACCAGCATCCGTGCGACCGGGACGTTGACGCCGGAAAACAGCGCCGACTTGTAGTTCTCCAGGAAATGCCCGCCGGGAAGCAGCGGCATCGGCGGCTTCGTGATTTCGGGCTGCGAGACGGTGGAGGCGACGAAAGCCAGCCAAGCCGGAAAACAGACGATCAGCACGCCGGCGATCATGGCGCCGTGAGACATCCAGACTCCCGCGCCCCGATGTTCCACCATCCCTGAAGTTCCGGCCGGCATCAGTAGTGGACTCTCTTTTCGATGTATTTGAATTGGACCACGGTCAATATGCCGACGACCACGAGCAGAACGACCGATTGCGCGGCGGAGGAGCCGAGATCCTGGCCGACGAAACCGTCGGCATAGACCTTGTAGACGAGGATCGTCGTCGCCTGCTGCGGCCCGCCTGAAGTAATGGTGTGGATGACGCCGAACGTTTCGAAGAAAGAGTAGACGACGTTCACCACAAGGAGGAAGAAAGTCGTCGGCGAAAGCAGAGGCAGGACGACGGTGAAAAATCGTTTCCAGAAGCGCGCCCCGTCGATCGCGGCCGCTTCGATGACGGACTTGGGGACGGACTGGAGCGCCGCAAGAAAGAACAGGAAGTTATAGCTGATTCGGCCCCATGCAGACGCCAAGATCACGAGCCCCATCGCTTCGCTTCCGTTCAAGGCATGGTTCCAATCGTATCCGAGCAATCCAAGGTACCAAGTTACGACGCCGATCCGGGTATTGAACATGAACAGCCAGAGCACTCCCGCAACCGCGGGAGCGACTGCGTAGGGCCAGATCAGCAGCGTTCGGTAGGTCGTTCCGCCTTTCAGCAGGCGGTCCGCGACGACCGCAAGGAACAGCGCGGGAACCATTGAAGCAATTGTCACGAGCGTCGAAAACACAGCGGTCGTGAAGAAGGATGCCCGATAGTATCGGTCGGAAAACAAGAATTCGAAGTTGCCGAGTCCGACGAACTGCGACGACAAGCCGAATGGATCGGGAATGAAGAGCGATTGCCAAATTGCTTGGGCGGCGGGATAGAAGAAGAACGCGGCGGATACGATGAGTTGCGGAGCTACCAGGCATAGCGGCAACAGCCAGCCCTTGAATGTAACCCGCTTTTCCAAAGCTGTTCTTTTGGTTCGGACCGGCCCGGACGAAGGAATGCGACCTGTGTCCGGGCCGAGGCGCTTAGCTGTTGGCGCGCTCGAAACGACGCAACAGTTCGTTTCCGCGTTCAACTGCGCTGTCCAGCGCCTCCTGCGCTGTCTTGTCGCCGGACCACACGGCTTCAAGCTCTTCGTCGATGATGGCCCGGATCTGGTCGAATGAACCGAGGCGGAGGCCTTTGGAGTTGGCTGTCGGCGCGTTCGCGGTCATCTGGATGACCGCGATGTCCGTACCCGGATTTTCGTCGTAGAAACCCATGGCGCGGGTTTCTTCGCCCGCGGCCGCCGTAATCGGAAGATATCCCGTGTCCTGATGCCACTTCGCTTGGACGGCGGTCGAGGAAAGATAGTTCAGATATTCGGCTACGCCTTTGTACTCCTCGTCGGAATGCCCTTCCAGCACCCAAAGCGAAGCGCCTCCGATGATGGTGTTTTGCGGTGCGCCGTCTACGCCGTCCCAGTAGGGGAGATGCCGCACGCCGAATTCGAATTCCGCCTCGGTGCTGATTCCGGCATATCCGGCGGAGCTTTCGGTGAACAATGCGCAACTCCCGGCCCGGAAGTTCGCGCCGCCCTCGTTGCGGCGACCGGCATAGATGAATTTCCCTTCCTGCGCCCAAGTTCCCATCGCGCCGACATGTTGAACTTGAACCGGGCCGTTGAAGGCGAGCTCGGTATCCAGACCGGCAAATCCGTTCTCCTTCGTGGCGAACGGGACGTTGTGGTAGGCGGAAAGGTTCTCGAGATGCACCCAGCTTTGCCAAGCGGTGGTCATAGGGCACTCATGCCCGGCGGCCTTCAGCTGATCCAGCACCTCGCCGACGGATTGCCAGGTGGACAGGTCCGTATCGGGGTCGATTCCCGATTCCCGCAGAGCGTCGCGGTTAACCCACAGGACCGGAGTGGACGAATTGAAGGGAAGCGAAAGCATCTCGCCTTCGGTCGTCGTGTAATAGCCCTTTACGGTGCCGATGTACGCATCCGCGTCGAAATCCACGCCCGAGTCGGCCATCAACCGGTATACCGGCTTGATTGCCCCTTCAGCTGCCATCATCGTGGCCGTTCCGACCTCGAAAACCATCAGGATATGCGGCTGTTCTCCGGCGCGGAATGCCGCGATGCCGGCGTTCAATGTTTCAGAATAGTTGCCTTTGTGCGAAGCGACGATCCGGTATTCGGCGCTGTTCGCGTTGAAGTTCTCGACCTGCTCCGCGACAAGGTCGCCGAGTCGGCCCGTGAAGGCGTGCCAGAACTGGATTTCGGTCTGAGCGAACCCTGCTTGCGGCAGGAAAGCGGCTGCCCCCGCGGCGAATGCGCCAACAATCGTATTTTTCATGTATGCCTCCCTATGTTGACAAGTGGATTACGGAAACGAGGCATCGGATGCCTCCCGTGCTGCTGAAGACTGGCAGAGCAAGGTGTCAACATTGTGAAGATAGCTTCACATGTTGATTACTGTAGCCTTCAGGAATTCGGACAAGTGAATTCGCACTTTCGCAAGGATGCGCCGATCGACCGCGCTTTGCAACAGCGTTCAAGATGAGCGTCCGGCAGCGTAGTCGAAATACCCTGCATGGATGAATTCGTGCAGTTGTCTGCCTTCACTTCTTGCTCGCAGCAGGACTTTCCGGCGATGCTGAGAATCCTGCAGAGCGTTCATCATCAGGTCGGACAATCGTTCTGCTGATTGTTTCGCATCGGCGCAACTCGCTCCGGGATGCAGATCAATCTGCGAAAGGTGACTGCCGATGGCCTCGCAGGATGCCAGCACGGACGATGGAAGCATCGTGTCCGTCGCCATCATTTCGAAGGCAGCCGCGCCATCGATCTCGCTGCCGAACCTGCGGGTGTAGCTGTCCGCCGCGTGAAATATCCGCAGCAGGCTCAAGACGTTGTTTTCGGAATCGGCAGAACTTTGCTCTTCAGCCTCTTCATGGCCGACCAGCAGCGAAATCGAGAGCTGCGAATGTTCGACCGCTCGGCCGAGCTGGAGGAAATGCCAGCCTGCATCCCTGTACATCGTCGCTTCGGCGACCCCGAAAAATGCGCGGAAATCCTTCGCGACGCCCGCGTAGAATTCTTCGGGCGCGGACTTCCAGATTTCCGGCAAGTCCAGCGGCTTGAATCCGAGATAGGCGCGGTTCAGGCTGAACCACATCTCGGTGCTGATGCAATGCCGCATCTGCCGGGCGTTTTCGCGCGCATGATCGAAGCACTTGACGAGAGAATCTGGATTTTGGGGCTCGAACGTCAAATCGCCGGCCAGCGTGAACGAATCCGCCAAAGTGAACGCATCGGTTTGATGGGTCAGCAGACCGCCCGGCGGCATGCGCTTCAAACTGAAATAAATCCGCCGCCAACCGAACTGAATTTCTTCGACCGGTCGGTCGACGAGCGCCGATACCTGCAGCTGGAGCGCTTCGCATACATGTTCCGCCCGCTCCAAGTAGCGGCCCAGCCAGTAGAGGCCCTGAGCGCTACGCGCTAGCATTCAATCTTCCAATACCCACAAGTCTTTGCCTCCGCCGCCCTGGCTGGAATTGACCACCAGGCTGCCGCGCCTCAAGGCGACCCTGCAGAATGCGCCGGGAACGATCCTGGATTTCTTCGCCGTCAATACGAAGGGTCGGAGGTCGACATGCCGCGGTTCCGGCTGCCCGTCGATCAGGCAGGGAGCACGGGACAATTGAAGTACAGGCTGCGAGATGTAGAGAGCAGGATTTTCTTTGACGGCCTCGGCGAATTCGTTCCGCTCCTGCGCGGACGCATGCGGGCCGACCAACAACCCGTAGCCTCCGGATTCATCGACCCGTTTGACGACAAGCTTGTCCAGATTGTCCAGCGTGTACGCTAGATCCTCCGGATTGCGGCACAGCCGCGTATCGACATTTTCCAATATCGGATCGTCGCCGAGGAAATACCTGATCAGATCGGGAACGTACGCATAAACGCTTTTGTCGTCCGCCACCCCCGTTCCCGGCGCGTTCGCGAGCGCGACATTGCCCTTGAAATAAGCCTCCATGATTCCCGGCACTCCGAGAACGGAGTCCGGCCGGAACATCTCCGGATCAAGGAAGTCGTCGTCCACACGCCTGTAGATGACGTCGACCCGGGCCAATCCCGAAATCGTCTTCATGAAAACGAATCCGTCGCGAACCACGAGGTCTTGGCCTTCGACAAGCGGCGCGCCGATCTCGCGCGCAAGAAACATGTGCTCATAGAAGGCGGAGTTGTAGATCCCCGGCGTCAGTACGACGACGGTGGGCGCGCCGCGCCCGCTCGGAGCCAATTCCATGAGAGTCTTCAGCAGAAATTGGCCGTAGTCTTCAATGTGCCTGACGCGGCAATCCCTGAACAAGCGCCGGTAGCTGGACTTGATCGCCTTGCGGTTGGCGATCATGTACGAGACGCCTGAAGGCACCCGCAGATTGTCTTCAAGAACTCTGAAACCGTCGTTCGTTCGAACAATGTCGATTCCCCCGACAGCCACCCAGACAGAAAGAGGCGGCGACAATCCGCGAAGTCGCGGGCGGTAATGGGGGCAATCCAAAACCACTTCGGCAGGAATGACGCCGTCCGATATCGCCTTCTGGTCGCCGTAGACGTCATTGAGAAACAGATTCAGCGCTTTGAGCCGCTGCGCCAATCCGGATTCTAGGAAGCCCCATTCCTTCCCGGAAATCAGGCGAGGGATGCAATCCACGGGAATCATGCGTTCTTCGGGCTGGTCGCCGCCGTACACCGTGAAGGCGATTCCTTCGTTCCGAAATGATGCCGCGACCGAGTCCTGGATTTCATTCGCCTTTTCCGAAGGCATTTGATCCAGCAGGTCCTTCATCGGCGCATAGTGTTTCCGGACCGCTCGGTCAGGATGGAACATTTCGTCGAAGACGGCTTCATCCAAACTGTAGTTTGTGAAATCCAATGTGTCCGCCGTTTGTCAGTCGCCGGAAATTACCATTATTGCCCACTTCCGGCAATTCCAAGTGCAAGTTTGCGATTCATGTTGTTTCAATGCCCGTATTCAGCCAAATTCTCCGATTTTGCACCAATCTGCGGTGTGATTGGCTGCATTCCCGCGCCGCCCGGTGCATGGACGGCACGGGAATGCGTAATTTGGTGTTGCATTGTGCGCAAATTGCGGCAAATGTTCGCCGACGGGCGCGCGATTTGTACTGAGCGGTTTGCGCGCCGTTTGGCATGAACGCGGACGTCCGCAGAGGCAAGACCGGAATGAACGGCATGAGCGACTTGTACAGGATATTGGTTGTAGACGACGAGCCGGATGTGGAGCCGATGGTGCTCCAGCGCATGAGGCGGGAAATCAGGCGGGGGAAGTACGAGTTTCAATTCGCGGGGAACGGCGTGCAAGCGCTTGAGCGATTGAAGGAAGGCGGCGATTTCGACATAGTCCTGTCGGATATCAACATGCCCGAAATGGACGGGCTCACGTTGCTGCAGCAGATCCCGTCGGTTGATCCGAATATCAAGTCGGTGATTATTTCGGCGTACGGGGACATGGAGAACATACGCGCCGCGATGAATCGCGGCGCTTTTGATTTCGTGACCAAGCCGATTGATTTCGAGGATCTCAGGATAACGATCGACAGGACGGTCCGCCATCTCGAAATGTGGAGGGACGCTCTGGCATCCCGCGACAAGCTGATTTCCATCCAGAACGAGCTCGGCTTGGCGAACGGGATGCAGCAGTCGATTCTTCCGGCGAAGTTTCCGGAGGGCGACCGCTTCAAGATCCACGGAATCATGGAGCCCGCCAGAAACGTAGGAGGCGATTTCTTCGACATCGTCCGTCTCGATGCGGACAGGTACGGGCTGGCGATCGCGGACGTCTCGGACAAGGGCGTGCCCGCGGCTTTATTCATGATGTCCAGCCGGACTCTTCTGAAGGGCGCCGCGGTCGGAACGCTGGATTCGAGCAAAGTGCTGAACGAGGTCAACAACCTGCTGATTGAGGACAATCGGACAGGAATGTTCGTCACTTTGCTCTACGGAATATTCGATCCCGCGACAGGCGAATTCGAATACTCGAACGGAGGTCACAATCCGCCGCTGCTCGCTCGGGCGAACGGGACGGCGGAATACCTCGACATGCCGGAAGGCATCGCTCTGGGATTGTTTTCCGAAATCCCGTTCGGGATGAAGAAGGTGATGCTCGAGCCGGGCGACGTATTGATTCTGTATACTGACGGCGTGACCGAGGCCATGAACGAAAACGGAGAACTGTTCGGCGAGGAGCTGTTCGCGCGGACCGTTTCAGAAATGGATAGATCGGATCTGCCGACGCTGAACAAGCAGATCATTCAGGCCATTGGCGAGTTTGCGGGCGAAGCGGCGCAGTCCGACGACATTACGTGCTTGTCAATTCTGTACGATGGAGCATCGTAGTGTCCGCAGAAAAATTCATCATGATCGATCCCAAACTGGACGGTGTCAATCAAGCGCATGCCATCATTGACGAGTTCTCGGAAAGTGAGCAATGGCCGTCCGAGCTCGAATTCCAGATGCGGCTGATGCTCGAGGAACTTGTGATGAACGTGGTCAGTTACGGATTGGCGGAGGACAATCCCGTAATCAAGCTTTCTCTCTCCTCGGATGAATCAGAGGCGCGCGCCGTGCTCGCCGACAACGGGCCGGAATTCAATCCTCTTGAAGCCGCGCCCGACGCCGACGTCGAAACATCTGTGGAAATGCGGGAGGTCGGCGGGCTTGGCGTCCATTTCGTCAAAACCATCGCGGACGACGTCCGATATGAGCGGACCGGAGGAATGAACATACTGACCATCGTCAAACGGAGAACTGAATGACGGCGGCAAGGCGTGTCCTCGCTTCGGCCGCCCTGGCATCGTCCGCATTGTCTTTTGGTTCTTTCGGGGCGGCAGCGGAAACCGGAGTGACGGATACCGCGATCGTGTTCGGCCAAAGCGCCGCTTACTCAGGCCCGGCCGGCGATCTCGGAAAGGGCATGAGGCTGGGGCTGCTTGCGGCGTTCGCCGAGGCGAATCGCGCGGGCGGAGTGGATGGCAGGCAAATCGAGCTCATCCAGCTTGATGACGGGTACGAGCCTGACAGGTCCGTAGAGAACACTCGCTTTTTGATTGAGAAGGAAGAAGTGTTCGCTTTGATCGGAGCGGTGGGCACGCCCACCTCAAGATCCGCGACCCCGATCGCCGAAGAAGCCGGAGTTCCTTACGTGGCTCCCTTCACAGGCGCCGGGTTTCTTCGGGATCATGAAACTCTATCGACGGTAGTCAATTTCCGGGCGTCGTACCAGCAGGAAGTCGACGAGATCATTGACAGGCTGATTGAGGACAGAGGCATTACGCGGGTCGGCGTTCTCTATCAGAACGACTCTTTCGGGCGAACCGTGCACTCCAGCACGGTGAAGGCTCTGGAGAACAGGGGGTTGGAACTCGTAACCGACGGCGTATATCCAAGGAATACGACGGCGGTCAAGACCGCCGTATTCGATCTTCAGCTGCGCAACCCGGATGCCGTGATATTCGTAGGCGCCTATGAACCGGTGGCGAATGCGGTCAAGTGGGCGAACAAGATCGGGTTCGATCCTGTTTTCGTCACGATTTCGTTCGTTGGAAGCAATGCTCTGGCAAGAGAGCTGGGACCGCTGAACACCGGAGTATTCGTCACTCAGGTGGTCCCCCACTTCAATTCGACGGGTTTGGAGGCTGCTAGTCAGTATCGGAACGCGCTGGACGAGGTCCAGCCGGGAGCGCCCAGAGGCTTCGTTTCGTTTGAAGGCTACATGGCCGGGCGAATGGCGATCGCCGCGCTTGAGTCCTGCGCTTCGAACATCAGCAGAGAATGCTTCATGGCAAGGCTCAGGAGTCGGGAGCCGATGCAGCTGGGCGGCATGACGTTGCGTTTCGAAAGCGACGACAACCAAGGTTCGGATGAAGTCTTTCTGACTGCCATCAATTCGCGCGGCGAATTCGTTCCCATTCGCACGCTCAACGACGATTTCTCGGAATGATGGGCGCAATCAAGAAGCTGCTCGCGGCGCGCTACCGCCTGGCGACGCAGCTGTACGCGGCGCTCAGCTTTACCGGGCTCGTGACGGTGGCGGCAATTTTGGTCGCCTGGCAATCGTTTGATCGGATAGATGAAACGCAAAGGAGGGTTAACGAGGAAAGCTTTCCCGAAATGGTTTCAGCCTTCGGGATCGCTCAAACCAGCGGTTCCCTCGTTGCCGCTGCTCCCAGGCTGACCTCCGCATCGACGCGGGAAGATTTGGAGGCCGTCATAGCGGAGGTTTCCGACGTCAGGCGCGAATTCGAGAAGCAACTCGGCAATCTGATGCAGTTCGACCTGGGCGAGGGTTCGATTCGGGTGGACCAGTACAGTTCGGAACTTATCGAAAACATCGATGCGATCGAAGCCTCCATGCGCGAACTGCTCGGACTCAGGGCGAGGTCCGCCGAATTCAGGATGCAACTTGCAGAAATGGAAAAGCAAGTTCGCATGGACCTGCTGCCTGAAGTGGACAGACAGTTTTTCTATTCCGTGACTGGTTACACCGAGCTTGATACGGAGCCAGACCCTGTAGATATTCATCTGTCCGTTCAGGAAATAGATCGGTACCGGCACCTTACGAACTTGGAGAAAGGCGCGAACGTCGCCGTCCAGTTGTTGGCAACGAGCGTCATCATCAACGATCAAGCGCAACTGGAACCGTTGCGCGAGCAATTCGAGTCCGCGTTCGACGGAATCCAAAGCAGTTTGGAACGGCTCAATCAACCGGAGGTGGAAGATCGCGTCAGTCCGCTGTTCGGTAGGCTTGAAGATATGGGTTTCGGTCCAGGCAATGGATTTGAAATCAGGGATATGGAAATCGAAATGGAAAACCAGCAACGCGAGTTGCTGCATAACAATCGTTTGATCGCGGTGGAACTTGTCAACAATGTCGAACTGTTGGTGGGCGCCGTGAGCAACAGCGTCGCCGACGCCTCGAAGGCGACGGAAGGAGCGGTCCAGACGACAAGGACATTGCTTTTGGCGCTCGGCTTCGGCGGACTCGCCGGTGCGTTTATGATCGCTTGGCTGTTCGTCGGACGCTTTCTGCTTCAAAGGTTGGAATCCTTGTCCACCAGGATGCGCGGGATGGCGCGTGGCGAACTTGAGGAAGCTGTTGATATAAGCGGCCGAGATGAAATCGCGGAAATGGCCTCCGCTTTGGAGATTTTCCGTCGCCATGCGCTGCAAGTGCAAAGGCTGGGCCTGGTCGAAAACCTGGCAAATGAGCTTCAGGAAAAGAATGCGGCCTTGGAGACCGTGCTTGAAGATTTGAAGAAGGCGCAGAACCAGATCGTCATGAGGGAAAAGCTCGCCGCATTGGGAGAACTGACGGCTGGGGTCGCGCATGAAATCAAGAATCCCTTGAATTTCGTGAAGAATTTTTCGGAAGCATCAAGGGAGCTGCTGGAGGAGCTTGAAGAAGTTGCCGAAGACAAGACCATGGATGAGGAGGAGCGGAAGGAGGAAATCGAGAGCATCCACGGGCTTTTGAACGACAACCTGAAGCGGATTCTCGAGCATTCGGGGCGGGCGAACCGCATCGTCCACGACATGCTGAGGATGGGGCGAGGCGGCGGTTTCCAAAGGACGGAAATAAACACGCTTGTCGACGAGCATGCGAAGCTTGCATATCACGGAGCGAGGGCGACAACGGATGGTTTCAACCTCACTCTCAAATCGGACTACGATGAAGATGCCGGCAAACCGGAGGTGATCTCGCAGGATCTGGGCCGGGTGATTTTGAACATGGTAAGCAATGCCTGTTACGCGACGCACGACAAGCGACTGAAGCTTGAAGAGAAAATGGGCGCATCGCAGACCGGATACAGTCCGGAACTCAAGCTGGGAACCAAGCGTGAGGGCGACATGATCCGCATCACGATCCGCGACAACGGCAGCGGCATGCCGCCTGAAGTCAAGGACAAGATATTCAACCCGTTCTTCACAACCAAGCCGACCGACCAAGGCACCGGGCTGGGGTTGTCGCTGTCGAATGACATAGTCATGCAGCATGGCGGGTCAATTTCGGTGGAATCCAAAGACGGCGAGTTCACGGAGATGAGCATCATGATTCCCGATTCGCCGCCGCAAGAATTGCGAGACGCAAGCTAGAGCGGTTCACAGTCGGGTTGAACCGCAGTATCCATCCATCCCGTCTTTTGCTACGAAACAACATTGTTGACATTGAACCAGGCCAGAACAGAAAGGGGATTTTCCAGATCGCACTCGCTCAACCCGAGTGAGAACCGCTCCAATCTTTTCCGGTTATTGCCGACGCATTGTTCGTGATCAAAAAAGGCAATATAGTTAACCCCCTACATGGTTTACGCTTGAAAATGTGCAGCTCGAGATCTGCATTCGCACATGATCGAAATTCGCAAATCCGATCTGTTGGGCAAATGGATTTAAAGCCCGAAGGATCGCTGGGCCAAGGCCAAGACTGAGGATCGCATAGGACGCTCAGCCTTGGAAATCCCGGTGATGTAGACCGGTCGGCGAGGGAGGGGTGAACTGTGCATCCTGAAGGCAAAGATATCGCGTTGCTGCGTATCCCGGGGCGAAATTCTGATCATTATGCTTTGCGGGGGCGGCAAATCCTCTCAGCAAGAGGACATCAGGACTACGGAATATGAAACGGCCGACTATCTCGACTGCCCCGAAGCTATTGAAGCCTACCTTGAGGCTGCATTCGAGACGAACGACACCGCGCTCATTGCGGGGCACTTTCTGACGTTGCGAAAGCGGGGGCATAAAAAGGATTGCCGCTCAATCGAAAGCCCTTGCCGCGCGCTGATCGCAAGCGGCAACCCCGAGCTTGATGCCATTCTTCAGGTGTTGAGCGCGGTGAGCGTAACTCTCACGCCGAGACTTCATGCCAACTCTCGGAGTGCGAACAAAAGTTCATAAATTTCTATTCAGCATGCTGCAGCCCTACCGGCGCGGCGCATCTTGAAGCATCCTGCATCCAGCCGAGCACAGGCTCGCGCCGCACCGGTGTCGCCGGCATTTCAATGTCTCGATCCCGGATTTCACGAAGAAGCCCATGACTTCGCGGAACTGTACACGGCTCCGCCGGACCGGGCAGCGGTGCTGTCGGTCCACGAGAAGACGCAGATCCGGGCGCTCGCGGAAGGGATCATGATTGGATGCTTATTGACGGAATCAGAGCGTCGCGATTGCAACCCTCAGAACGCCGAAATCGGACGACGCGAGAAAGCACCAAACCGCCTTCACCAAAAAATATGAAACGTCTCCTTGAAATCCCAATCAGCCGACTCCAATCAATTTGACACCAAATGATTTTGGATATATGGAAGAATCAATAATTTTCTATTGAAATCTAGTCCACGTAAGTGTATGAGTAAAACTTGAAAATTCAATGAATTAAAAAAATAATGGAAAATCATACAGATATACGAGATAATTTTCTCCATCTATCTCGCATCGCGCTTTCGGGTCGTCAGCAAGATGTGCAGACCTTTTTGTATCGAATCGCAAAAAGGACTGAAGATCACTCACTATCGGAGGAGATCATAAAGCTCTTGCGAAACCGGTCAGTCCGGTCATCGCCCCTGCGCCGTACGACCGAGTTGCCGCCTCCCGTTGATAGCGATTCCCGCTTCCAGCTGTTGCGAATTGAGGAGGAGCCGACGCTTCCGCACGAGCCCATATACACCGAGAACATTGGGACGGCACTTTTTCGTCTGATAAAAGAGCGCAACAATCTGGGCGCACTGGCGGATGCGGGCCTTGATCCGACCCGTACAGTCCTTTTCACTGGACCTCCGGGCGTGGGCAAGACACTTGCGGCACGATGGCTGGCGCGTGAACTGAAATGTCCGCTCCTGATTCTGGATTTGTCGGCTGTAATGAGCAGCTATCTTGGGCGTACAGGTTCAAATCTCAGACTCGCTTTGGATTATGCAAAGTCGATGGATGGCGTACTGCTACTTGACGAATTGGACGCGATCTCGAAGCGTCGTGACGATGCGACCGAGATCGGCGAGTTAAAGCGATTGGTCACAGTGCTGCTGCAACAACTTGATGATTGGCCGTCCAGCAGTCTGCTTGTTTCCTCCACCAACCACGCCAACCTGCTTGATCCAGCTATCTGGCGTCGATTTGAAGAGCAGATCGAATTCAAGCTTCCTGAGCGCGAGGCCGCCAAAGCCTTCATCAATTTGCTACTGCATCGGGTAACGCCGAATGCCGACAATTGGTCCAAAGCGCTCGCCCTTGCGCTAACCCGCCACTCGTTCAGCGATATCGAACGCAAAGTGAACAGTGCCCGGCGATCAGCAGCCCTTGACGGCATGGATGCAAGCGAGCATTTGTCGGCGCTGCTTTCCAGCAATGACCTAACGAAGGCAGAACGCATTGCCTTATCGGTGCAGATCGTCCGCGACCGGCTCGTCTCTCAGCGTCGTGCCCATGAACTCACCGGCGTCGCGCGCGACACCATTCGCAGTCACGTCAAGGCTGTTTCCGTGCCGGTAGCAAAGTAAAGCATTATGTCGAAGCCTAATTTTATCTTAGGACGCGGCGAAAGGTTGACAAAAGACGTGATCGTGCGCAGCGGAGGCGGTCCGAAGCAAGCGCCCTATTCTTTCGCGGAAGCAAAAGGCCGCCTAGCGCCGATGTTGGCTGAGGCCGTACGTATCGTGGACGAGTTGCCGGAGGACGCTTGCCCCGGCGACGAAGCAGTCATTACCCTCACACTTAACCCTGAATACATTGCTAAAACCTACTTCCCGGCCGAGCTTCTTCAGGGCGTCGGGATTGAGGTCGTGGGCAGCCGCCCGAAGAAGGTAACACCAGAGAAGCGCTCGCGTGCTCGGGTTCCTGAAGCAGCTTTGACCACTGAGCTGTTCACCCGCGGTCCTCGTCGCGCAATTCGGGAATGGAGCATGGCTCTCCCGAATTGGTCCGATTCGCGTCGCGGCTCTAGAGGATTGAGCTCAGTCGAAGAGATCAGCGCCCCTGTAGCTCATGCAAAGGTCAAGGGCAGTTTGCCTGATGAAGGCATGATGCCAATGGAGATTGTTCTGCATGCGAGTGAGTTGGAATGCGACTCCTTCCTATTCGAAAAATTTGATCACTTCCTCGAGGCACGAGAGATTCCCCACAACTTCGGCCGGCGATTCTACGCCGAAGGTTTATGCTTCCTCGCGATGGAAGGACCGTCTGAGCGCGCTGAAGAGATTGCCACTTTTTCATTTTTACGCGCCCTCCGCAAAATGCCTGAGTTGCAGGCACTTCGGCCAATGATCCGTTCCATGGGAATTCCCAGCACTCTCCCGGTGCTGCCGGAGGAGCCGCCTGCTTCTTCCGAAGTGCAGGTAGCGGCCTTCGATGGCGGTGTGCCCGGCGACCACCCGATTTCCAAATGGGCGACACCCTATGAGTTCAGTGGAATGTCGCCTGCGACGGCCAATCTTCATGAGCACGGCGTTGCCGTTACCTCAGCCTTTCTTTTCGGCCATATCAAACCGAGTAAATCGATCGCACGCCCATTTGCTGCGATTGATCACTATCGAGTGATCGATGATGATCCGAACCAAGATCCTTTTGAGCTCTTTGAGGTGCTTGCGCGAATTGAAGGTGTTCTTACGGACAGGGACTACGATTTCATTGTACTCAGCATCGGGCCGCGGCTTCCGATTGAAGACGATGAAATCCATTCATGGACAGCCGTCCTTGACAATCTTCTCTCTCGCAATTCGACCTTGGCCGCTATGGCCGTTGGCAATGATGGTGAAAGTGACGCTGAAACCGGTCTTGATCGAATCCAAGTACCTTCCGATTGCGTTAACGCTATGGGCATTGGAGCTTGCGATTCGACGGAAGCAGACTGGCAGCGAGCGCCCTATAGTTCAGTTGGTCCGGGCCGTAGTCCAGGGATCGTTAAGCCTGACCTTGTTGGATTTGGAGGCGCGGTGGACCGGCCGTTCGTCGTTCTGAGCCATGAACTTGATCCGGAACTTGTAGCAACTGCTGGTACGTCTTTTGCGGCGCCAAGCGTTGCTCGCATGGCAAGCGGAGTGCGTGCATGTTTCGGGGCGAGCCTAAATCACCTCGCCATCCGTGCATTGCTCGTGCACACCGCAGAGGCAGGCGGCTCGGAGAAAAGGGAAATAGGTTGGGGCCGTTGCGCACAGGATCTAAACGAGATTGTGCTGTGCGCCGATGACGAAGTGCGAATCGTCTATCAGGGCGAGATTTCGCCAGCCAAATACGTTCGGGCGCCAATCCCGTCGCCTCAGGAAGAAATCAATGGAAAGGTGATTGTAAAGGCTACAATCTGCTACAAATCGCAGACCGATCCTCACCATCCTGGCAACTACACTCGCGCCGGCCTTGAAATTACATTCCGCCCGCATTCAATGAGGTCCAGAAGTGCAGAGCAGCTCCATCCCGATGCCAAGCCATTTTTTGGCACTTCGCCCTCTGGAGCAACCGAAAGCCAGCTGCGCAGGGACGCGTTCAAGTGGGAGAATTGTTTGCATGCAATCAAGCGGATGCAAGGCAGCTCGCTGCACGATCCTGTTTTCGATATTCACTACAACTCGCGGCTGGAAGGGCACAATTTTTCTACGGCTGGCAATTTGCCCTATGCTCTCATAGTCAGCGTCCGAGCGCCCAGAGTGGTTGATCTTTACGATCAAGTCGTGCGCAAATACGCAACACAATTGGAACCTCTGCGCCCGGTTATGGAAATTCCCATTCAGATTTAGACTTCATGTCTACTCCATTATTGATTCAACACATTTAAGGGGTCAGTCCCGTCCGCCTCGCCGCAGACTAGATCGTGGGCACCGTCTGCGTTTCGAGAACAACCATGTTTCGCTGGCATCAGCGCAGGAAGAGCGGCTGCGTCAAGCTGGGTATGACCGACCGCAGGTGCCTTCGCAATACCGGATAGTGTCGAGAATTGACCAAACCCGTCCTCGACGCAAGGCTCGACTGCCTCGTGTCGATAAGCATTAAAAAATGTTTCCAGTAAATCTCAGAGCTATTGGCGGACCGCCTCCGAAAACACGGTCGGGCGGATCCTCCGCCTGCGTGCTGAGAGCGAAGTTCAGCAAATCCAAAAGCAGTGCAAAAAGTCATGCCGATCAGAACGCAGCGAAGTACCTTCAGACAAGCACCGATCCTCAGGAATCGGCCCGGAAAGGTTCGGCGAATTCGTTCGGATTCATTTCGCGGCCGCGACGTTGCCCGCCCCGATCAAACCGCACACCGCCGTCGATCCTGCGGCGAGGCGGAATTGTTCTCATGCCCTCTGGATCGCGACCGCCCGAAACTGCGCCAGACCGGCGATCGCGTGATCTGCTTTCAAGCTGCCCGCGAAAATCGGCAGGCTCGGTGCAAGCGAGCCTGACGCTAAAACGAATAGCGAACTTGCATCAGGTATTGCTTGCGAACTCTCCGGCGAGCGGTTCGCTGCCGAAATCGACCTTCAGCCTTGGAGCGATTGAACCGCGTCGTCCCTTGATTTGTGGATCGGGATAATCCTGTCAAATCCGCTGATTTCGAACACTTCCTTGATGTTGTCCGAAAGCGAGCAAAGAGCCAAATTGGCATTGTCGGCTCGAACGGATTTGGCGATCAGCAGAATCGCGCGCAATCCCGCGCTGCTGATGTAGTTCAAATCCTTGAAATCAAGGACGACAGAGCATTTGCTGTCGCCGATTTCCGACTTCAGCGATTCTTCGAAGTTACGGGAATTCGTGCCGTCCAATCGGCCGCTAGGCGTGGAAATCAACAGTTCGCCGCTACGTTCAATATTCAGATCCATTTGGAAACCTTCTGCCTGGCTGTTCCGATCATCCTGCGGGCCATGGCTGCATTTCGCCGAGCCTACTTGCGCATAACCTGCACACATTTGTTCTATATTGCACCGCTAGTCAATGCCGAATTCCGACCGCAAGGCAATACAACGGCACATTTCCGCTCTCTCTCGCTCTCGGAGCGGCGCGGTCGGCGCGCAATCCCGAGCGGTCCGCCCGATGATCACCGTCCTGCGAGCGGCACCCGAATCGGACTCGCAACTTTCGGCGCGCCCGCATGATCGCTTGCGCAATTCTCCTCCATCGGCAGGCACGTCCAAGCCATCCCCGAAATGATTCGCGCCCATTTCCGCTGGCCGTCGGCATCGGCGACTAGATCCTGCCGAATCTCGACGACGATCATCGGAATGTCGATTTCGTCTCCGTGAACGGGAAGCGAATACACGCCGGTGGTCCCGATTCGATACGGCATGTTGTCGCCGACGATGAAATCGCCGACCGACTCGAGATACTCGATGCACTCGCGAGCCAGCCCCCAAGCGCGGCCGTAGAGGACCCCGCAATGCCAAGGCCGGTCGAATCCGTCGACTCGCAGTTTCGGCGTGTAGCTATGGATTGAAAGCAATGCCTTGGGCTTCATGGCTCGGATCAGCATGGAGCATGCTTCATGATAAGGCTTGTGGAACCATTCGATTCTGTCGGTTCTGGCTTTCTCGGAAATCCGCTGATTCGCCGGAACCGCCGTTCCGTCGCTCGATTCCCGAATGCAGGCCGATGATCCCGGCGCGCGGTTCAGATCGACAAGCAGCCTGGAGAACCGTCCGAGCAAGGTCGGAAGGCCGAGAATTCGGTGCATTTCTCGTGCGACGCCATCCACTCCGATGTCCCATCCGATATGCCTTCTGAGTTCATCGACCGGCAGGCCGAGCCGATTCAATTGCTTCGGAACCTTCACGCCGGCATGCTCCGCGGTCACGAAAACCGGACTCGGCGAGCATGCGGGGAGGTATTCGAAGGTCGGATGCCGTCCGGGAGAAACCGCTTCTTTATTTTTATCGTTCAGCTTTTCCGTAAACATCCCGGATTGAACCTGTGTCCGTCGCAACGGCGGGAAGCGTCAATTAGCAGCATCGTCCGCGACGGTAAATTGGCGGATTGCCAAGCGCGCTGCGGACGGCCGCCTCGCGCGAAATAAAACGCACGGATTCGCCGCGCGGGAGCCGGGTCGCGAGCGACCGCCGCTTCCGTTCGTGAAGCAATTCGGCATGAATTGCGATTGCGTATTCCGACCATGTATATTAGGCGCGTTGGCGAAAGCATGGCAGGATCGGAACAGAAGGCTGGTTTGGAATCATTCTTGGGAGAATACTCGGGCATCCTGATGTTCTTGGCGGTCGCCATCGGGTTGGGACTTCTCCTCCTGCTGGCTGCTGGAATCATCGCAGTCTATCGTCCCGATCCGGAAAAGGTTTCGGCGTACGAATGCGGTTTCAACGCATTCGACGATGCGAGGATGAAGTTTGACGTGCGGTTCTATCTGGTTGCGATTCTGTTCATCATCTTCGATTTGGAAGTGGCTTTCCTTTTTCCTTGGGCCGCCGCCTTCAAAGATATCGGCCCGTTCGGCTTCTGGTCGATGATGGTGTTCTTGGCCATACTGACGGTCGGATTCGTTTATGAATGGAAGAAAGGGGCGCTGGAATGGGAGTGAGCGCCGCCGCCGAACTCCAGCCTGCGGCTCCGGACCAGTCCGAATTCGGCGGCGAATTGCAGGACAAGGGCTTTCTCGTCACGTCGGCGGAAAGCGTGATCAACTGGGCGAGGACCGGATCGCTCCACTGGATGACGTTCGGTCTCGCATGCTGCGCAGTCGAAATGATGCACACTTCGATGCCGCGCTATGATCTGGAGCGGTTCGGAACCGCGCCGCGAGCTTCGCCGAGGCAGTCCGATCTCATGATCGTCGCAGGCACTCTCACCAACAAGATGGCGCCAGCGCTTCGCAAGGTCTACGACCAGATGCCCGAACCTCGATACGTGATCTCGATGGGTTCATGCGCCAACGGCGGCGGATACTACCACTACAGCTATTCGGTGGTCAGGGGGTGCGACCGGATTGTTCCGGTCGACGTATACGTCCCCGGATGCCCGCCGACGGCGGAAGCGCTCCTTTACGGCATCCTGCAGCTGCAGCGCAAAATCCGTCGAACCGGAACAATCGTAAGGTAGGACGGCGCGTGTCGAACGAGAAGCTTGCGGAACTAGCGGCGCATATCAACGCCCGCCAGTCCGATTTCGTTCGGTCGGCTTCGGTGGACGCGGGCGAGCTTGTCGTGATGGCGACCGCTCCGGGCCTCGCCGGTTTTGTGGAATTCCTGAAATTCGATCCGAAATGCCTGTTCACGACGCTGGTCGACATAACGGCGGCCGATTATCCGGGGCGCGACAAGCGATTCGATGTCGTCTACCACTTGCTGTCGATGGACTTGAATCAAAGGGTGCGAGTCAAAGCCGAGGTGCGGGACGCCGAGCCGGTGCCTTCGATCATGTCCGTGCACCCGTCCGCCAATTGGTTCGAGCGGGAAGTGTTCGACATGTACGGCATTCCGTTCTCCGGCCATCCGGACCTGCGCCGGATACTCACCGACTACGGGTTCCGCGGACATCCGTTGCGCAAGGATTTCCCCCTGACGGGCTATACCGAGGTCCGTTACGACGAAGAGCAAAAAAAAGTCGTTTACGAGCCGGTGGCCCTTGTGCAGGAATTTCGTCAATTCGATTTCATGAGTCCGTGGGAGGGCGTGCAGTACGCGAATCCCGAAGACGAAGCGAAGCCTGGACGGGAATGAGCGGCATGAGTGCCAAGCCAAGCCGCAGTTGCCGTCGGAACGCAGGCATTGCGCGAAGAGGTTCCGAACATGGCGGCTGAAGCGCAGGATTCGCTGCCGGGCGATCAGCGGATCCGCAATTTCAACATCAACTTCGGGCCGCAGCATCCGGCTGCGCACGGCGTTCTCCGTCTGGTGCTGGAACTAGACGGGGAAATCGTGAACAGGTGCGACCCCCACATCGGCCTTCTCCACAGGGGAACCGAGAAGTTGATGGAAAGCCGGACCTATCTGCAGAATCTGCCGTATTTCGACCGGCTCGACTACGTCGCTCCGATGAATCAAGAGCATGCCTGGTGTTTGGCGATCGAGCGGCTGACCGGCACGGAGGTCCCGAGAAGAGCCTCGCTAATCAGGGTGCTTTATTCGGAGATCGGACGGATTCTGAACCATTTGCTGAACGTCACGACGCAAGCAATGGATGTCGGAGCGCTTACGCCGCCGCTCTGGGGTTTCGAGGAGCGCGAAAAGCTCATGGTGTTTTACGAAAGGGCCTGCGGCGCGCGGCTGCATGCGGCGTATTTTCGCCCGGGCGGGGTGCATCAGGACCTGCCGCAGCCGCTTCTGGACGACATCATGGGCTGGACGGCCACTTTTCCCAAGGTCATGGACGACATAGATGACCTGCTGACCGAGAACCGGATTTTCAAGCAGCGGAACGTCGACATCGGCGTTGTGAGCAAGGAGGATGCGCAGAATTGGGCATTCTCCGGGGTGATGGTCAGGGGCTCCGGCATGCCGTGGGATCTGCGCCGCGCGCAGCCCTACGAATGCTACGGCGAATTCGATTTCAAGATTCCGGTCGGCAAGAACGGCGATTGCTATGACCGCTACCTTTGCCGGATGGCCGAAATGCGCGAAAGCCTGAAGATCATCGAGCAGGCGCTCGAAAAGCTCGACGCCAGCACAGGCGACATCATGCATCGCGGCAAGATTTCTCCTCCGAAGCGCGCCGACATGAAATCTTCGATGGAAGCGCTGATCCATCATTTCAAGCTGTATTCCGAAGGATTCCACGTGCCTTCCGGAGAGGTCTACGCGGCCGTCGAGGCTCCGAAAGGCGAATTCGGCGTTTACTTGGTCTCGGACGGCACCAACCGTCCCTACAAGGCGAAGATCCGGGCTCCCGGATATCCTCACCTGCAGGCCATGGATCACCTCTGCGGCGGACACCTTCTGGCGGACGTGTCGGCAATCCTCGGTTCTCTGGACATCGTATTCGGGGAGATCGACCGATGAGCGCCTCGGCCGAATTCGCCGCGGAACTTGGCGTTCAATTGTCGGGCGTTGTCTGAATGCGGCGGAGATTTCATGATGAGCAGCCTTCGGGATTCGCGTTCGCGCCGGGCAACAGGTCCTGGGCCGAGAAGCAAATTCGAAAATATCCGCCCGGACGGCAGGCTTCGGCGATCATTCCGCTGCTGTGGCGCGCGCAAGAGCAGGAGGGCTGGCTTTCCAGACCGGCGGTCGAGCATGTCGCGGACATGCTCGGCATGTCGCATATCCGCGCCTACGAGGTGGCCACATTCTATTTCATGTTCCATTTGCAGCCGGTCGGATCGGTCGCGCATATCCAGGTTTGCGGAACGACCACCTGCATGATTTGCGGAGCCGAGGATTTGGCGGACGTCTGCCGCAGGAAGATCGCCGCGAGACCGCACGAGCTTTCAAAGGACGGAAAGCTCAGCTGGGAGGAAGTGGAATGCCTCGGCGCATGCGCGAATGCCCCGATGGTCCAGATCGGGAAAGATTACTACGAGGATCTCTCGGCCGACGACCTCTCCCGAATTATCGACGAACTGGCGGCAGGGGAGGTGCCTGTCCCCGGTTCGCGCAAAGGACGGTTCTCATGCGAACCCGCATCGGGAGCGACGACTCTCACGGAGCAGATCTCCGGTCGGCCGGAGTTCAACGCCGCCGTCGGACTCGCCTTGGAAAAGGGCGACTCCGTGAGCCGAATCGACGGGGAGGCCGGGACATGACTGCGGCCCGCCCGCGGCAGCGCGGCCAGATTCGGATGGCGGCCATCGTCGCCATCGCGACCATGGTCGTTTGGCTCGCGCTTTCATGGCTGGGCGGCGCGGCAGGGCTGGAGGCGCGGTATGCGTTTCTGCTGGATTTCGCCGCGATGGCCGCTTTCGCATTCGTGATCGTGATCGCCCTTCGCGCGTGGCGCAAGGAGCGCCGGCAGGAGCAGTCCGATGCTTGAAGACAAGGACCGGATATTCACGAATCTTTACGGGATGGACGAGTGCACGCTCGCCGGCGCGCGCAGGCGGGGGCATTGGGACGGCACTGCTGATCTCATGCTGAAAGGCCCGGAGTGGATCATCGAGCAGGTCAAAGCCAGCGGATTGCGCGGCCGGGGCGGAGCCGGCTTTCCGACCGGTCTGAAGTGGAGCTTCATGCCGAAGGATTCGGACGGCAGACCTCACTATCTGGTTGTGAACGCCGACGAATCGGAACCCGGAACCTGCAAAGACCGGGAGATCATGCGACACGACCCGCATACATTGATCGAAGGCTGCTTGATCGCCGGATTCGCTATGGGATCGAATGCGGGCTACATTTACATACGCGGAGAATACATCCGCGAACGAGAGCTGCTGCAGGCGGCGATCGACGAAGCCTACGATGCCGGACTGCTGGGATCGGACGCGGCGGGCTCGGGCTGGGATTTCGATCTTGCGCTCCATCACGGGGCGGGCGCCTACATCTGCGGCGAAGAGACGGCCCTGCTGGAGAGTCTGGAGGGCAAGAAGGGCATGCCGCGAATGAAGCCACCGTTTCCGGCTGGAGCCGGTCTCTACGGATGCCCGACCACCGTGAACAACGTCGAGTCGATCGCCGTGGTGCCGACGATACTCAGGCGCGGCGCCGCTTGGTTCGCCGGATTCGGAAGGCCGAGGAACTCGGGCACCAAGATTTTCGCAGTCAGCGGCCACGTGAACAATCCGTGCGTGGTCGAGGAGGCGATGTCCATCCCGCTCAGGGAGCTGGTCGAAAAGCATTGCGGCGGCGTCCGAGGAGGTTGGGACAACCTCAAGGCCGTGATTCCCGGCGGCGCGTCGGTGCCTTGCCTGCCGAAATCATTCTGCGACGAGGCCCTGATGGATTTCGATTGGCTGTCCGAAAAGCGTTCCGGCCTCGGAACGGCGGCGGTGATCGTCATGGATCAATCGACCGATGTCGTCAAGGCGATCTGGCGGCTGTCGAAGTTCTACAAGCATGAGAGCTGCGGCCAGTGCACGCCTTGCCGCGAGGGCACCGGCTGGATGATGCGGGTCATGGAAAGGCTGGTGCGTGGCGAGGCTGCGATCGAAGAGATCGACATGCTGCATGATGTGACCAAGCAGGTCGAAGGCCACACGATTTGCGCTCTGGGCGATGCGGCCGCTTGGCCGATCCAAGGTCTGATAAGGCATTTCCGGGATGAGATTGAAGACCGGATCAAATCTCGCAAACCAGCCCGACCCGAGGCGGGATCGAAACCGGCGGCGATGGCGGCATGATGTCGGAGTTGCGCGCGGTAGATATAGACGGCGGCGTTTTCGAGGTAGACCCGCAAGCGACGCTGATCCAGGCATGCGAGATGGCCGGAATCGAGATCCCTCGCTTTTGCTATCACGAACGGCTCTCGATCGCAGGCAACTGCCGCATGTGTCTCGTCGAAATCGTCGGCGGGCCGCCGAAGCCCGCGGCTTCCTGCGCGATGCAGATCAGGGACCTGAGGGGAGGGCCGGACGGAGAGCCTCCCAGGATCAGGACCAACAGCCCGATGGTCAAGAAGGCTCGCGAAGGAGTCATGGAGTTCCTTTTGATCAACCACCCGCTCGATTGTCCGATTTGCGATCAGGGCGGGGAGTGCGACCTTCAGGATCAGGCGATGTCTTTCGGCGTCGACATGAGCAGGTACCGGGAACCCAAAAGAGCCGTTGAGGACTTGGATCTTGGTCCCCTCGTCGAGACGCACATGACCCGCTGCATATCCTGCACGCGCTGCGTGCGGTTCACGACCGAAGTCGCGGGCGTCGAGGAGATGGGACAGACCGGTCGCGGAGAGGACGCGGAAATCACGAGCTATCTCAATCGAACGCTGACGTCGAATTTGCAGGGCAACATAATCGATCTTTGCCCGGTCGGCGCTTTGACCTCCAAGCCCTACGCGTTCACCGCCAGGCCTTGGGAGCTGAAGAAGACCGAAACGATCGACGTGATGGATGCTCTCGGGTCGAACATTCGGGTCGACACGAAGGGGCGCGAGGTCATGCGCATCCTGCCGAGAAACCATGACGGCGTGAACCAGGAGTGGATCAGCGACAAGACGCGGTTCATTTGGGACGGGCTCCGAAGCCAGCGCCTCGACCGGCCCTACATTCGCGAGAGCGGCAAGCTGCGACCGGCGGAATGGCGGGAGGCGCTCGCGGCCGCAGGCGCGGCGCTGAAAAAGGGCAAAGTCGCGGCGCTCGCCGGCGATCTGGCGCCGTTGGAAGCGATGTACGCGTTGCTGAAACTGGCGGATTCGCTCGGCGGCGATTGCGAGTGCCGAACCGACGGAGCCAAGCTGCCGATCGGCAACAGGGCGGCCTATGCCGGAACCGCGTTGATCGAGGATCTGGATTCCGCGAAGAAAATCCTTCTGGTCGGCGCATGCCCGAAGGACGAAATGCCGGTGCTGGATGCGCGGATTCGCGCGGCGTGGCTGGCAGGCGCGAACATCGAGTATTTCGGACCGCCCGCAGACCTGCCCTACGGCCGCAATCATCTCGGAACCACGAAAGCCGCGTTCGCCGACTACGCCGCCGAACGGACGGAAGAAGAGCTGGACGGAACTCTGATCGTCTTGGGGCAAGGCGCGATCTCGGAAGCGGACGGCGAGGCGGTGCTCGGCTGCGCGCTGCGGCTGGCCGAGCTCGGAGCGGGCCTTCTGATCCTCCATACGGCGGCAAGCAGAGTCGGCGCCATGGATATCGGTTTTGCAACGGAAGGCGGCATCGAAGCCGCTTTGGACGGAGCCGAGACGATCTACTGTCTCGGCGCGGATGAAGCCGAAATTCCGGACGGGCCCTTCGTGATCTATCAGGGCAGCCACGGCGACAAGGCGGCTCACCGGGCCGACGTCATATTGCCGGGCGCCGCCTACACCGAGGAAAGCGGAACGTTCGTAAATACCGAAGGCCGACCGCAGCTCGCGGTCAAGGCGTGCTTTCCGCCGGGAGGCGCGCGGGAGAACTGGGCGATCATCCGGGCTCTGTCGGCCGAAATCGGCGCGACGCTCCCCTTCGATTCCCTGCAGGAGCTCCGAACCGAACTGCACGAAGCCGTTCCCCACCTGTCGCAAATCGATGAAGTCCCCAAGAACGTCGCTGTTCCGCTGCCTGAAGCTCGGGTGGAGGAGGGAGAGTTCAAGCTTGCGGTCGGCGACTTCTATCTGACGAACCCGATCGCCCGCGCGTCCGCGCTGATGGGCGAGCTGTCCAGAGCCGCGGCGGCCCGGGCGAATTCCGGCAACGGCGCCGATGCATATGGCTGAATTCTTCCAGACCGGCTTCGGCGCCTTCGTGATCCTGCTGGCGCAGTGCTTGGCCATGACGGCATTCGTCATGATCACGCTGCTTTTTCTCGTGTACGCCGACCGGAAGATATGGGCTGCGGTGCAGATGCGGCGAGGGCCGAACGTGGTCGGAGCATTCGGGCTGCTTCAGGCGATGGCCGACGCCCTCAAATACGTGTTCAAGGAGATCGTCATCCCTGCCGGCGCGGACAGGACGGTCTTTCTGCTCGCTCCGCTCGTGTCGTTCGTTCTCGCGCTGGTCGCATGGGCCGTGATTCCGTTCGGAGACGGATGGGTGATCGCCGACCTGAACGTCGGAATCCTTTACGTGTTCGCCGTCTCTTCGCTCGAGGTTTACGGAGTCATCATGGGCGGATGGGCTTCGAACTCCAAATATGCCTTTCTCGGATCGCTGCGGTCCGCGGCGCAAATGATTTCCTATGAAGTTTCGATCGGATTCATCATCGTCGGAGTGCTGATCTCGACAGGGTCCTTGAATCTGAGCGAGATCGTGCGGGCGCAGGACGGGCCGTACGGATTCTTCAGCTGGTATTGGCTGCCGCATCTGCCGATGGTCGTCTTGTTCTTCGTTTCCGCGCTTGCGGAGACCAACCGCCCGCCGTTCGATCTGCCGGAAGCCGAATCGGAGCTCGTTGCGGGCTATCAGGTCGAGTATTCGTCCACGCCGTTTCTGCTTTTCATGGCCGGCGAGTATATTGCGATACTTCTCATGTGCGCCCTGACTTCGCTTCTGTTTTTCGGCGGCTGGCTTTCTCCGATCCCCGGCCTTCCCGACGGCGCTTTGTGGATGATCGGCAAGATGGCGTTCTTCTTCTTCTTGTTCGCGATGGTGAAGGCGATCGTCCCGCGCTACCGCTATGACCAACTCATGCGCCTCGGCTGGAAGGTCTTCCTTCCGGTCTCGCTGGGCTGGGTCGCGCTCGTGGGCCTGTTCGCGCAGTACGAGTGGTTCAATGGCGCCTATGTTCGCTGGGCGGCGGGAGGCTGAAACATGCTGGACAACTTCGATTTCAAACGGGCTGCCAAATATCTCTTGCTTGCGGATTTCCTGGCGGGCTTCAAGCTCGGCATGAAGTATTTCGTCGCTCCGAAAGCGACGGTCAATTATCCGCACGAAAAGGGCCCTCTTTCGCCGCGTTTCCGCGGCGAGCATGCTTTGAGGCGGTATCCGAACGGCGAGGAGCGGTGCATCGCATGCAAGCTTTGCGAAGCGATCTGCCCCGCTCAGGCCATAACGATCGATGCCGAGCCGCGGGATGACGGATCAAGGCGGACCACCCGCTACGACATCGACATGACGAAATGCATCTATTGCGGCTTTTGCCAGGAGGCGTGCCCGGTCGATGCCATCGTCGAGGGGCCGAACTTTGAATTCGCCGCGGAAACGAGGGAAGAACTCTTCTACGACAAGGAGAAACTGCTTGCGAACGGCGACCGCTGGGAAGCCGAAATCGCGCGCAATTTGGAATACGATGCCCCGTACAAATGACATGGGCTTCGCGGGCGCGGACGCGACGCCTTCGCGGACGGCCGGGAGCTGAACGAATGACGCTCGCGGCGTTCGCGTTCTATCTCTTCGCGGTCCTTGCGATCCTTGCGGGCCTCTCCGTCGTGGTCGCGAGGAACCCTGTCCACGGCGTGCTCTGGCTGATCCTCGCATTCCTTTCCGCGGCGGGGCTGTTCGTCCTTCAAGGAGCGGAATTCGTAGCGATGCTGATGATCATCGTCTATGTCGGCGCGGTCGCCGTGCTGTTCCTGTTCGTCGTGATGATGCTCGACGTGGACTTCGCCTCGTTCCGGGCCGGCATGGCCAAGTTCATCCCGGTGGGCCTGTTGATCGGCGCCGTGCTGCTGATGATTCTCGGAATAGAAATCGGCGGCTGGTCCACCTCGACGGAGGCCATTGCGCAAAGGCAGTCGATCACGCCGGATGCGGACATGGCGCACAACACCGTCGCTCTCGGCCGCTTGATCTACACCGATTACGTGTTCCTTTTCCAAGGGGCCGGGCTGATCCTGCTGGTGGCGATGATCGGCGCGATCGTTCTCACCTACCGCAAGCGCAAGGGGATCAAGCGCCAGGACATTCTGGAGCAGGTCTACCGGAATCCCGAAAGCGCCGTCGAACTCAAGGATGTGCCGCCGGGGAAGGGACTGCAATGATCGGGCTTGCCCATTACCTGACGGTCGCAGCGATCCTGTTCGTGACGGGGGTGTTCGGAATCTTCCTGAACCGCAAGAACGTCATCGTGATCCTGATGTCGATCGAACTCATGCTGCTGGCTGTCAACATAAATCTTGTGTCCTTTTCGACGCATCTCGGCGACCTCGTCGGCCAAGTGTTCACGATGTTCGTGCTGACGGTCGCCGCCGCCGAGGCGGCGATCGGCCTCGCCATACTGGTCTGCTTCTTCCGCAATCGGCGTTCGATTGCCGTGGACGACGTGAATCTCATGAAGGGCTGAGCGACCATGGAAGCTGCGATCCTGTTCGCTCCGCTCGTAGGCGCGCTCGTTTGCGGATTCGGCCATCGGCTGATCGGCGAAAAAGCCGCTATCGTATCCGCGACCGCGCTGCTCTTCCTCGCCGCGGTCCTCAGCTGGATCGTCTTCGTCACGTTCCACGGCGACGCCGAGCAAATCCGAATCCTGCGGTTCATCGACAGCGGCACGCTCACGTCCGACTGGTCGATCCGCCTGGATCGCTTGACCTCCGTCATGCTTGTCGTGGTCACGACCGTGTCGGCGCTCGTCCACCTGTACAGCTTCGGATACATGAACGACGACCCGCAATGGAAGGAAGGCGAAAGCTACAAGCCCCGGTTTTTCGCCTATCTCTCGTTCTTCACCTTCGCGATGCTGGCGCTGGTCACATCCGACAATCTTCTCCAGCTCTTCTTCGGTTGGGAAGGGGTCGGCGTCGCCTCGTATTTGCTGATCGGATTCTACTATCGGAAACCGACGGCGAACGCGGCGGCGATAAAGGCGTTCATCGTCAACAGGGTCGGCGATTTCGGAATGGTTCTTGGCGTATTCGCGCTCTACGTCTTCGTGGATTCCATACACTTCGACGACATATTCGCCGGGGCTGAAGGACTCGCGGAGCGCTCGTTCGAATTCTTGTGGCTCGAGATCAACGCGGCCGAACTGGCGGCGTTTCTTCTGTTCGTCGGCGCCGCCGGCAAATCGGCGCAATTGTTCCTCCACACATGGCTGCCCGACGCCATGGAAGGCCCCACGCCGGTCTCCGCCCTCATCCACGCGGCCACCATGGTCACGGCGGGCGTATTCCTTGTCTGCCGGATGTCGCCGCTGTTCGAATTCGCCCCGACCGCGCTCGGCATAGTGGCGGTCATAGGCGCGGCGACGGCGTTTTTCGCGGCGACGATCGGACTCGTCCAGAACGACATCAAGCGCGTGATCGCCTATTCGACCTGTTCGCAGCTCGGATACATGTTCGCCGCCGCGGGAGTCGGCGTGTACCACGCCGCGATGTTCCACCTGTTCACGCATGCGTTCTTCAAGGCGATGCTGTTCCTCGGCGCCGGGTCGGTGATCACTGCGATGCATCACGAGCAAGACATGCGCCGCTACGGCGGCTTGCGCCATCGAATCCGGTGGACATTCTGGGCGATGATGATCGGCACCCTCGCGATCACGGGAGTCGGAATCCCGCTGACCCATTTCGGCTTCGCGGGCTTCCTCTCGAAAGACGCGATCATCGAATCGACCTTCGCCGCCGGCACGGGCGCCGGATCGTTCGCATTCTGGCTGCTGGTGGCGTCGGCGCTAATGACGAGTTTCTACTCGTGGCGCCTGATGTTCATGACCTTCTACGGCGCGCCTCGCGGAGACATGCATGCCCACGAGCATGCGCATGAGTCACCTTGGACCATGATTGCGCCGCTTGCGGCGCTCGCGGTCGGATCGGTGCTTGCCGGAACGGTCTGGTACGAAGATTTCTTCGGCCATCATGCGCTGGAGTATTTCGGCGCGTCGATCTTCGTCGGAGAAGGCAACCACGTTCTCGAGGACGCGCACCACGTGCCGACCTGGGTGAAGGTCTCGGCGTTCGCGGCGATGGCTGTCGGCCTGGCGACCGCGTGGCTCTTCTATATCCGCAATCCGGAAATTCCAGGAGCTCTGGCGAGAGCCCACAGGCCGCTTTACCTGCTGCTTTTGAACAAGTGGTATGTCGACGAGCTTTACGACTACGCATTCGTCAAGCCTGCGAAGTGGATCGGCCGTTTCCTGTGGAGAAAGGGCGACTTGGGAGCCATCGACGGCACGCTGCACTCCGTAGCGATGGGCGCCGTGCCGTTCCTGACGCGGATGGCCGGGCGGCTGCAGTCGGGCTACTTGTACCACTACGCATTCGTGATGGTCGTCGGAATGGCGCTGATCATCGCGGCGGTATCCATCGCCGGAGGCGGCTGATGGACAATCTGCTGTCGATCGTCACGTTCACGCCGCTGATCGCGGCCGCGATCCTCGCCGCATTCCTGCGAGGCGACGATGCCGCCGCAAGGCGGAACGTGAAAACGCTGGCGTTGTTCGCTTCCACCGTAACCTTCATCGTTTCGTTGTTCGTGCTCTTCAGTTTCGATCCGAACGACACCGGATTTCAGTTCGTCGAAGAGCGGACATGGCTGCTCGGGCTGAACTATCGAATGGGCGTGGACGGGATCAGCGTGCTGTTCGTGATGCTGACCACTTTCCTCATGCCGATAACGATCGCCGCCTGCTGGAATGTCGAGACCAGGGTCAAGGAGTTCATGATTGCGTTCCTTGTCCTGGAAACGCTGATGATCGGCGTGTTCTGCGCCCTCGATCTGGTTTTGTTCTACTTGTTCTTCGAAGCCGGCCTCATCCCGATGTTCCTCATCATCGGGATCTGGGGCGGCAAGGATCGGATATACGCGGCCTTCAAGTTCTTCCTTTACACCTTGCTCGGCTCGGTGCTCATGCTTGTGGCGATGATTGCGCTCTGGGCCGACTCCGGGACGACGAACATTATCGCTCTGCTCGGGCACGAGGTTCCCCACCAGTCGATGGAAGTCCTGGGCCTGCGGATCTCGGGCGGCCTGCAGACGATCTTGTGGCTCGCATTTTTCGCGTCCTTCGCCGTCAAGCTTCCCATGTGGCCGGTTCACACATGGCTGCCTGACGCGCACGTGCAGGCGCCGACCGGCGGATCCGTCATCCTCGCGGCGATTCTTCTGAAAATGGGCGGCTACGGATTCTTGAGATTCAGTCTGCCGATGTTTCCGGTCGGCTCCGAAGTGATGACTCCGCTCGTCATGTGGCTGAGCGTGATCGCGATAATCTACACCTCTCTGGTCGCGATGATGCAGGAGGACATGAAGAAGCTCATCGCGTACTCCTCGGTCGCCCACATGGGTTTCGTCACGATCGGCATTTTCACGGCCAACAGGCAGGGGATCGACGGCGCGATCTTCCAGATGCTCTCGCACGGGTTCATCTCGGGCGCTTTGTTCCTTTGCGTGGGCGTCATCTACGACCGGATGAAGACGCGCGAAATCGACGCGTACGGCGGCTTGGTCGTGCGGATGCCGGCCTACGCGCTGGTTTTCATGCTGTTCACGCTCGCGAATGTCGGCTTGCCCGGCACCAGCGGATTCGTCGGCGAATTCCTGACGCTGGCCGGGGCGTTCCAGCACAACACCTGGGTTGCGGCCTTCGCCGCGACAGGCGTCATCCTGTCGGCGGCCTATGCGCTTTGGCTGTTTCGAAGGGTCGTGTTCGGCGATCTCGTCAAGGCCGCCCTGCAATCGATCAAGGAGCTGGATTCGCGCGAGAAGTGGGTGTTTGCGCCGCTCGTCGCGATCACGCTGCTTCTGGGGGTCTATCCGAGCCTTGTGACGGACGTCATCGGCCCGAGCGTGCAGGAATTGGTGGACAAGGTCGAAGCATCCGTTCCGGCCGACGTCCAGCTTGCACTCAATTAGGCGATCTCCGGACATGAGCTCAGCAGATTTCTTCGTCGTACTTCCGGAAGTCTTTCTGGCCGCGTACGCATTGGCCGCTCTGGTCTGGGGCGTCTACGCGGATCCGAACCGGGCCGGAACGCTCTTGTTCTGGTCGACTTCGGCAGTGCTTCTCCTCGTCGGAATCTGGGTCGGTTTCGGGCCGGCCGGAACTCGCGAGGCGTTCGGCGGATCATTCGTCGACGATCCGCTCTCCAGATTCGGAAAGTCGCTCCTGTTGTTCGCGTCGGCCGTCGTCCTTCTTGCCAGCCGGGATTATTTGAAGCGGGAAGGGGCCGACAGCTTCGAATTTCCCGTCCTGACCGCGCTCGCGGCGGTCGGCATGATGGTCATGGTTTCCGCGAGCGATCTCATGGTGCTCTACGTCGGCATCGAGCTGCAGTCGCTTTCCCTCTATGTTCTGGCGGCCTTCGAACGGAGCAGATCGCGGTCGACGGAAGCCGGATTGAAGTATTTCGTTCTGGGCGCCCTTTCGTCGGGATTGCTCCTTTATGGCGCGTCGCTGGTCTACGGGTTCGCCGGAACGACGCTGTTCTCCGGCATCGCGGCGGTCGCCGAGGCTTCAGGCGCAGGCATGGGGCTTCTTTACGGCCTGGTTTTCATGGCGGTCGGCATGGCATTCAAAATCTCGGCGGCGCCGTTCCACATGTGGGCGCCGGACGTCTACGAAGGCGCTCCGACGCCGGCGACCGCATTGCTGGCCACCGCGCCGAAGGTCGCGGCGATGGTCTTGTTCGCGCGTCTCCTTGCGGAGGCCTTCGGCGCCGCCGCGGAGGACTGGCGCGACATCGTGGCGTTCCTCTCCGCCTTTTCGATGCTGCTCGGAGCGGTGGCGGCCATCGGGCAGCGAAACATCAAACGCCTTATGGCGTATTCGTCCATCGCCCATATCGGCTTCGCTCTGATGGGCCTGGCAGCCTGGTCGGAACAGGGACTCCAGGCGATGCTGATCTACATGGCGATCTACGTCGTCATGAACATCGGGGTCTTCGCCTTCATACTTTCCATGCGGCAAGACGGACGGCCCGTGACCGACATAGGAGCGCTCGCCATGTATTCGCGCAGGGCGCCGCTGCGAGCGGCCTCGCTGCTGGTTCTGCTGTTCTCGCTGGCCGGAATCCCGCCGCTCGTGGGTTTCTTCGCGAAATTCTACGCATTCGTCGCAGCCGTCGAGGCCGGAATGGTCTGGCTTGCGATCGTCGGCGCCGTCGCGTCAGTCATCGGGGCATTCTACTATCTGCGAATCGTCTACTACATGTATTTCGGAGAAGAGCGCGAAGCGCTCGACGACAAGATGCCGAAATTCGCCGCGGGAGTGCTGGTGGCGAGCGCGGCGGCGATGGTCGCGGGCGTGTTCAACCTTTTCGGCGTGCCTGAACTGGCAACCGCTGCATCTCTGCCGGTCTTCAACTAGAAGATGGCCAGACTCGATGGATTCGAACTCCTGATGCTCGACGAGGTCGACAGCACGAATTCGGAAGCGATGCGCTCGATGGACGGGCTGGAGCGGCCGACTTGGATCGTCGCCGAGCGGCAGACTGCCGGACGAGGCCGGAACGGACGGCATTGGACGACGCTGCCGGGCAATTTGGCGGCGACCCTCGCGATCCGGCTGGAAGAAGAGCCCAGCTCCGTCGCATTGAGGACGTTCGTCGCGGCTTTGGCGCTCAGGGATGCGTTCATTTCTTTGGCAGGGAATGAAAGCTCGTTCACATTCAAGTGGCCGAACGATGTGCTGCTGAACAAAGGCAAGGTCGCGGGGATACTTCTCGAATGCGCCTCGGGTTCTCGCAGCAGCAAGCTCGCGATCGGTTTCGGCGTCAATCTCGCCGCCGCCCCGGAGCCGTCCGGAGATGGCAGCTTGGCCCGTCCCGTCAGCTTGGCCGGCGAGACCGGCGTGCGGGTCGAAAGAATGAGGTTCCTTCAGGAACTCGCTTCAGCTTATTCCAGAAAAGAGCGGGAATTCACGCGCTTCGGTTTCGCCAGCGCGCGGGCCGAGTGGCTTGAGCGCGCGGAATTCCTCGGGGAAACCGCCTCGTTCCGGCTGTCGGACCGCATCGTGAACGGGGTTTTCCGAACCGTCGACAGCGCGGGGCGCGCGATTGTGGACTCGGCGGAGGGCCGCCATGAAATCGCAGCTGCGGACGTGGCGGCGTGATGCAGCGCTCTTTGCTTCTTGCGATCGACGCCGGAAACACCAATACGGTCTTCGCAGTCTTGGACGGCGGCCGGATCGTGAATCAATGGCGGTGCGCGACGGACGTCGGGCGAACGGCGGACGAGTATTTCGTCTGGCTCTCCGCGCTTCTGAAGCTGGGGCGCCAAGGCGACCGCATCCGCTCGGCGGTGATTTCTTCGGTCGTTCCGAACGCAGTCTTCAATCTGGTTTCGCTTTGCAAGCAATATTTCGAATGCGCGCCGCTCGTCGTCGGCACTCCCGAATGCGCGCTTCCGATTCCGGTCAGGGTCGACGAAGGGGCGATCGTGGGTTCCGATCGCCTTGTGAACACCGTTGCGGCGTTCGATCTTTACGGCGGCGACCTCGTTGTCGTCGACTTCGGGACGGCGACGACCTTCGACGTCGTTGATCAAGACGGCGCATACATTGGCGGCGCGATCTCTCCGGGCATAGAGCTTTCGCTCAAAGCGCTCCATATGGGGGCAGCCGCTCTTCCTCAGGTCGGCGTCGTCAAGCCCGAGCAAGTGGTCGGCAGGAATACGACGGACTGCATGCATGCCGGAATTTATTGGGGATATACAGGTCTGATCGAAGGAATCTGCAATCGGATCGAAGCGGAGCGCGGCAGAAAGATGCGCGTCGTCGGAACCGGCGGCCTTGCGAGTCTTTTCGCGAAAGGCGTGTCGCTGTTCGATGTGGTCAACCCCGACCTGACCATCCACGGACTTGCCCTCATCCACGGATTGAACAGGAGCTGATTGCGTGGCGGATCGTTGGTTCTACATGCCGCTGGGCGGCGCCGGCGAGATCGGCATGAATATGTACGTCTACGGATACGGTCCGAAGGGCAGGGAACGGCTCCTGCTCGTCGATGCCGGCGTGACCTTTCCGGACATGGACTCGACGCCGGGCGTGGATCTGATCATGCCCGATTTCAGGTGGATCGCCGAGCGAAGGGAGAGGCTCGAAGCGATCTTCGTCACCCATGCCCATGAAGACCATCTGGGCGCGATCGCCTCTCTTCTTGAACAGGTTGACGCCCAAGTCTACGCGCGACGCTTCACTGCTGAAGTCGTGCGCAGGAAAGTCCGGTCGCGCGGGTTTGAAGGCGTTGAAATCCGCGAGATCGGCGCGAACCTCGAAGAGGTTTCGGTCGGACCGTTCAATGTGCGGTTTTTGCCCGTCAGCCATTCCGTTCCGGAGTCTTCGGCTCTCGTGATTGATACGCCTGCAGGAAGACTGATTCATACCGGCGATTTCAAGATCGACGACCAGCCGTTCCTCGGGGGCAGGCTGGACTTGGACACTTGGTCCGATGTCGCCCGGGACGGCTTGACGGCGCTGGTCTGCGATTCGACCAACGTGTTTTCGACCCACCAGTCCCGCAGCGAGTCGTCGGTCGGCCCCGAACTGGTCCGCCTGATGAATCGCGCGGAGGGGGCGGTCGCTGCGACGACCTTCGCGTCGAACATCGCGCGTCTCAAGCAGCTTGCCGAGGCGGGAATCGAGAGCGGCCGCAGCGTCGTTCTTCTGGGCCGCGCGATCAACGAAATGATCCAAGCGGCTCTCGAAACGGGAACGATCGGCGATTTTCCCGGAACAATCATGCCGGATGCTTGCCGGTCAGTTCCGCGACGCAATCTCCTTTTGCTCGCAACGGGGAGCCAAGGTGAAATCAGGGCGGCATCTTCGCAGCTGGCGAGCGGAAACTATAGGGGCATCAGGCTCAGCCGCGGCGATACGTTTCTGTTTTCGTCCAAGACCATCCCGGGAAACGAGAAGGCGGTCGCTCGGATAATGAATGCCCTGTCCGAACTGGGCGTGCAGGTTGTCGACGACAGCGCGGGCATCTACCACGTTTCCGGCCATGCCAACCGGCCGGATCTAACGGCCCTTCACAAGAGGCTGAAGCCGGACATCCTTATTCCGATGCACGGCGAGCACCGGCATCTCGTGGCGCATGCCGATCTTGCGGTCCTGAACGGGCTTGATTCGCGCGTTGTGGTGAACGGGCAGATGCTCGATCTTCAAAGCAAGAAGATGATTCCCGGAGAGTGCATCGAAGCTTCAAGATTGTATCTGGATGGAAATCGGAAGATCGGCAGCATGAGCGGTACGGTCAGGGACCGTCTCAAGATGGCGCGCGAAGGATTCGTTTCGGTTTCAATCGTCTTGGACGCGGATACGAGGCGGCGGCTTTCCGTGAAGGCGAATTCGTGCGGCCTACCCTTGGACCGCAGCATCGATCTCGACGAGGAAGTTTCCGAAGCCGTCGAATCGGACATCCGCCGTGCGCGTCGCCGCAACCTTGAGGACGACTCGATGCTGGAAGGTCTTGCCGTCTCGGCGGCAAGACGCACCGTTGATGGATTGATCCGAAAGAAGCCGAAAGTCGGCGTGGTCGTTCACAGGCTATAGGTCTGCCGCCGCCGATGACGTTTCGGAGCTTTTCGCTCGAACTTTAAATTCCTGGAGCAGAAATTCCGGGATGTGTTCGCCCATCCCGACGACGACCGGATTGTCGCCGCCCGGCGCGGCTTCTTCCGGCCTGTCCGTCGCGCTTTCGGCGCGGGCATTTCGTGCAGCCGGCTTTCTGGTCCGGGGGGTATTGCCCGCGGCGCGCTTGGAGGATTTTCCTCTTGCCCGGCGTTCGGGTTCAGGCAGCGTTTCGCTCTGAATTGGAATTTCGAGACCGATCAGCCGCTCTATGGCAGCAATGTATCGGTCATCCTTGGGAACGCTGATCGTTATCGCGATGCCAGTGCGGCCGGCTCGGCCTGTTCGTCCGATGCGGTGGACGTAGTCTTCCGCATTGTGCGGCACATCGAAATTGAACACATGGCTGACATCCGGGATGTCCAAGCCGCGCGCGGCCACGTCGGAAGCGATGAGGAACCGGATGGATCCATCCTTGAATTCCGACATTGTTCTGGATCGCACGGATTGATCCAGATCTCCGTGGATCGCAGCGCAATCAAATCCGTGTTTCGCCATCGACTTGTGAAGGATATCGACGTCCGCCTTCCGGTTGCAGAAGATGATGGCGTTCTTCAACTCGCCTTCGCGCTCGCGGATCACCTTTCTCAATGTTTCCCGCTTGTCCTTGAATGCGGTTGTTTTCCCGCGAGGTTGGACGACTAGCGCGGACTGATCGATGGAGGCGGCGACCGTAGCGCTCGGAGTGACTTCAACGCGCACCGGATTGGACAGGAATTCGTTCGTGATCCGCTCGATTTCCGGCGCCATGGTCGCCGAGAAGAACAGCGTCTGGCGCGTGAAGGGCGTCAGTTTGAAAATGCGCTCGATATCGGGAATGAATCCCATGTCGAGCATTCGGTCGGCTTCGTCGACAACCATGATCTGCACGCCGGAAAGCAGGAGCTTCCCGCGCTCGAAGTGATCGAGCAGTCTCCCGGGCGTCGCGATCAGCACATCGACTCCGCGATCGATGAGGCTCAATTGCTCTTGGAAGGATACTCCGCCGATGAGCAGCGCCATGTCGAGCCTGGTGTTTGAAGAGTATGTCTTGAAGTTTTCCGCGACTTGGGCGGCGAGTTCCCGCGTCGGCGCAAGGACGAGCGAGCGCGGCATCCGCGCGCGCGACCTCCCGCGCCCCAGAAGCGTGATCAGAGGCAGAGTGAATGACGCGGTCTTCCCGGTTCCTGTCTGCGCGATTCCGAGCACGTCGCGACCTGCGATCGCAGGGGGTATCGCTTGGGACTGAATAGGAGTCGGCTCCTTGTAGCCGGCGGATTCAACGGCTGCGAGTACTTTCGGGTCGAGAAGCAACTCGGAGAAATTTGTCATGGAGCCTTCGCAAATGATTTTCGCACTTTCTTGCGCGGAGGGCGCTGCATGAGGTGCATGGCCGTACCGTTATGCCACAGCACGATCAGCGTCAATTGCATCAATTACTGTTGCGAAGAGTTGTATTATTTTTCCAACAATTCTTGTTGTCCGAGTTCGTTCATTGATGCGACTCCGCCTTGATGTGGGTCGGAACGGCGGCTATTTTCGGAAGTGCAATTTGCCGAATGGCAGACTTTTGAACCCTCGCTTAGGAAATGAAATCAATGGATCTAGGAATCGCGGGCAAATGGGCGGTCGTTGGCGCGTCGTCCAAGGGTCTGGGGCGCGCGTGCGCGGAAAGCCTCGCGGAAGCCGGAGTCAATCTGGTCATGAACGCTCGCAATTCTCAAGCTCTTGAAGAAGCGGCGGAATCGATATCCGACCGGCATCGCGTTCAAGTGGAAGCGGTGGCGGCGGATGTCGCGACGAGCGAGGGCAGGGATGAAATCTTCAAGGCGTGTCCCAATCCGCACATTCTGGTGACCAACGCAGGCGGTCCTCCCGCGGGGCATTGGAGCGAATGGGACCGGGACGATTACATTGCGGCATTCGACCAGAACATGCTCGGCCCGATCGACATGATGAAGAGGACCATGCCGGGAATGATCGAAAGGAGATGGGGGCGCATAGTCAACGTCACATCGGCTTCGGTCAGATCGCCCATCGCAATTCTTGGGCTTTCCAACACCGCGCGGACCGGGCTGACCGGATTCGTGGCAGGAACATCCAGGCAAGTCGCCCAGTACGGCGTCGCCATCAACAATTTGCTTCCCGGAATTCATGCCACCGGAAGAGCGGAATATTTGGACGCCGCCGCGGCCCGGAAAGCGGGCAAAACCGCGGAAGAAATCAAAGCGCAGCGGGAGGCGGGCGTTCCCGCGAAGCGATACGGCTTGCCGGAAGAGCTGGGAGCCATGTGCGCATTCCTGTGCTCGCAGCATGCCGGATACATTGTCGGCCAAAACCTGCTTCTGGACGGAGGGGCGGCATCCATAACGATTTGACGGATGCGATGCCGACAGGCGCAGAATTCGGACGGTTGACATGGCCCCGAAAGACCTAGTAACGCACTCGGGTATTTGACGGAGTGCGACGTGGAGTCTCCCAAGAGCGCGCCTAGGCTCACGGTCGAAGGTTTGACCCGGCGATTCGACGGTCGGGAAGTCGTTTCTGAAGTATCGCTGTCGATCATGCCGGGGGCGGTGACGTGCCTTCTCGGCCAGTCCGGCTGCGGGAAATCGACGACGCTCCGCATCATCGCCGGCGTCGACCGGCAGAATGCCGGCCGCGTTCTGATCGACGGGAATGTCGTTTCCGATTCTCGATGCCACATGCCGCCGGAGCAAAGGCCGGTCGGCCTTCTTTTTCAGGATCTCGCGCTTTTCCCGCACCTCACGGCGGCGGAGAATGTCGCATTCGGTTTGACCTGCGGCAGGCGCGAGCGCCGCCGCCGCGTTGATGAGCTGTTTTCGAAAGTCAATCTGCGCGGTTACGAGGACAGCTATCCGCACGAGCTGTCCGGCGGCGAGCAGCAGCGCGTGGCGCTCGCGAGGGCACTTGCGCCGAGGCCGGGAATCATGCTGCTCGACGAGCCTTTTTCCAGCTTGGACGACCGATTGCGGGACGGGATTCGCGAAGAAACGATCGCGATGCTGAAGGAGGAGAACACCTCCGTCCTTCTCGTCACGCACGACCCGGTCGAGGCGATGCGGATGGGAGAGGAGATCGCGGTCATGCGAAGCGGTCGAATCGTGCAGTTCGGCGAGCCGATTCAACTCTACCTGAAGCCGGCGGACCGCGACATCGCCGCTTTCTTCTCCGACATAAACATGGTCCATTCGGTCGTTTCGAACGGAAGCGCCGACACAGTATTCGGCGAATTCGCCGCGCCGGGAATCGTCGACGGCACGGAAGTCGAAATCGTGGTGAGGCCGCAACATGTGCGCATAGACTTCGACCGGAACGGCAATGGTCCGGTTCCGACGCAAATCGATGGAGTCGCCGCTCGCGGCACCGTGCATCGCTCCCGGTTCCTCGGTACGGCGAGCCTTGTCGAGTTCAAGCTTGAGCGCGATCAATCGATCATCAAGGCGATCGTGCCCTCCGTCTTTTTGCCGCGGGAAGGAGTGCCGCTTTGGCTCAGCATTCGCCGGACCCGCTGCCACCTGTTTCCTTGCAGGTTTCAATCCGGAAAGGCCAAGCCTCTTGAATTGGCCCGGTCCGGCGAATGACGGCGCGACTGGCATGCGAAAGAATGAAAGGCCTCGGCAAGGCGCTCTCTCGGATTTGATTGCAAATTTTCCTGTTGCTGATAGAAATTGCCGCAGAAGCGCGGCGCGGGAAGCTGCTTGCGCGTTCGCGCCGTGCTTGAAATCCGATTGATCGGCCGAGTTGAAGGCCGGATCGATGAACCAGATGGAGTAAGCCAATGCTGAACAATATCGGGCTTCCGGGACTTTTGTTGATCGTAATCGTGGTCTTGGTGCTGTTCGGGCGCGGAAAGATCGCGTCGCTCATGGGCGAGATGGGCAAAGGAATTACCGCCTTCAAGAAAGGTGTTGCCGAAGAAAAGAAGGAACTCGACACCGCTGCCTCTGAACAAGAGATAGAGGGCAAGTCGGAAGAGAAGCAACAGGTTTCCTGAGCAGCAAGCTGATTGAATGTTCGACATCGGCTGGACCGAGCTTCTTGTAATTGGAATCGTCGCGCTCATCGTGGTGGGTCCGAAAGACCTGCCCGGCATGTTCAAGGCGCTCGGTCGGTTCACCGCGAAAATGCGGAACTTGGCGCGCGAATTTCAACGGGCGATGAATCAAGCCGCCGACGAGTCCGGCGTATCCGACATCACTTCCGATCTGAAGGCGCTGCGGTCCGCCAAGAGTCTCGGGCTTGATGCGGTTCAGGACGCGGCGGATCGATTCAAAGGCGGGTGGAAAACCGGCCTGGACCAAGCCGGTTCGGCCAGCGCCGCTGACTCGGCGGGGTCGAAGGCTGAATCTTCCGCAGATGCGAAGGATTCAGACGCAGCAGAGGATTCAATGAGCGCCGTCCAGACCAGCACCTCTTCCGCGGAAGCGGCTGCGCCGCCGCCGCGTTCGGAAGCCGCAATGGCGACCGAAGCGGAGCCGAAAGAGGCGGAATCGCCGGAACCCGCCGCCGCCAAAGCGGAATCGGCGTCCAAGGCCGACGGATGAAGGACGACGAAATCGAAGATACCAAAGCGCCGCTCATCGAGCACCTCGCTGAACTGCGCAGCAGACTCATTCGTTCAGTCATTGCGTTCCTGGTCGGAATGGTCATCTGCTTCACGGTCTGGAATCCGATATTCGATTTTCTGACCGCTCCCATTTGCAGCGCGCTGAGCGACAGGAGTCAGGAATGCGGCTTGATTCTGATCAGGCTGCAGGAAGGGTTTTTCGTCGCGGTCCGGATTTCTCTGATGGGCGGTTTCGTGCTCGCGTTTCCGGTAATCAGCTATCAGATGTGGCGTTTTGTCGCGCCCGGACTGTACAAGACGGAAAAGAATGTTTTTCTTCCCTTTCTGATCGCATCGCCGTTCATGTTCTTCCTTGGCGCGGCTTTCGCATTTTACATCGTTATTCCGCTCGCATTCGATTTTTTCCTGGGATTTCAACAGCAAGGCTCATCGCCTATCGTCGACGGCGACCAACTTGGCGCAACGGACGGGACTTTGCCGCCCGGCGCTCTCGAGGCGGCTGGCATCACCTTCCAAGGCTCGGTCGCCGAATACCTGTCTTTAACAATCAAGTTCATTCTCGCGTTCGGAATCTGTTTCCAGCTTCCTGTAATGCTTACGCTCTTGGGCAAAGCCGGAATAGTTACGGCCAAAGGCTTGGGCCAAGTCAGGAAATACGCGATCGTAGGGATTCTGGCTGTGGCTGCGGTCGTCACGCCTCCCGATGTGATCACTCAGGTCATACTTTTCGTCGTCGTTTACGGTCTCTACGAAGTGTCGATCATTCTGGTTCGCCGGGTCGAAAAGAAGCGCAACAAGGAGCTGGCGGAGCAAGGGCTGCTCTTTGAAGATGAAGATGACGCGGTCGACGGTCGATCCGGCTCAGATTAGACAGTCCGCATCCCAAGTAGGAACAATCCATTCGATGGACGATTCGATAGCCGAGCGGATTGCGGAAGCGCTTGAACGGATTTCCCCGCCGCCTGCCGATGTTCCGGATTTCAGCCAGGCCGACGCTTATGTATGGCGCGTGTCTCCGGACCGGCTGGATCCGATACGTCAAGTCAACAGAGTCGGCTTGTCCCTATTGGTCGGGATTGAGGGATCAAAACGCGTCCTTTTGCAGAATACGAAGCACTTCGCTCAAGGATTTCCTGCCAACAACGCCCTTCTCTGGGGAGCGAGGGGCATGGGCAAATCGTCCCTGGTCAAGGCGGTCCACGCGAGCATCGCATCCGAACACAGCTCACTGAAGCTAATCGAACTTCTGAGAGAGGATCTGTCCTCGCTGGGCCGGCTTCTGGGCCTTCTGAAGTCGCGTTCGGAGCGATTCGTCATTTTCTGCGACGACTTGTCGTTCGCTCGGGACGAGCAGCAGTACAAATCCTTGAAGGCAGTGCTCGACGGCGGCGTCGAAGGCCGCCCTGCGAACGTGCTGTTTTATGCCACTTCGAACCGTCGGCACCTTATGCCGCGGGACATGATCGAAAATGAACGTTCGACCGCGATAAATCCTTCGGAAGCAGTTGACGAAAAGGTGTCGCTGTCGGATCGATTCGGGCTATGGCTGGGTTTTCATCCGTGCAGCCAGACTCAATTTCTTGAGATGGTCGAGCAGTACTGCCTTCATTTCAAGATACCGGCTGGACCGGAAGAGCTATCGGCGGAAGCCATCGAGTGGCAGCAGACGAGAGGCGCGCGCTCAGGGCGAGTCGCTTGGCAGTATGTGACTTACCTGGCCGGAAAGCACGGCGTCGGCATATCGCTTGGCTGATCCGCAAGCCCCCGTTTCGTCTTGATTCGGTCGGATCGAACGATTTTCGATCACGCATTGAATCATTCAGCCTCTTCCGACGAACGGCATGTTTGTGGCCATGATGGTCATGGACTGGATATTCACGTCCAGCGGCAGATTCGCGATGTAGGCAACCGCTTCGCCGCATCGCGAGACGTCGAACACCGGCTCCGTTCGCACGTCGCCGGACGCTTGGGGAACGCCTGTCTTGAATTTGGCAGCGAGATTCGTGTCGGCGTTTCCGATATCGATCTGGCTGCAAGCGATTCCGTACTTGCGGCAATCGAGCGAAATGCTCTTTGTGAGGCCGCTGATCGCATGCTTGCTGGCGGTATAAGGGGCCGAGTTCGGGCGCGGAGAGTATGCTGAGACCGATCCGTTGTTGATGATTCGCCCGCCTTGCGGAGTTTGCTCCTTCATGATTCGGATGGCCTGCTGGCTGCACAGGAACGATCCTGTGAGGTTGACCGCGATGCATTTGTTCCATTCTTCAACCGGCAAGTCCTCCATCGGAACCGGCGGAGCGGCGACGCCCGCATTATTGAAAAGAACATCGAGTCGGCCAAGCTCGCGCTTCGCCTCCGCAAAAAGGGATTCGACATCATCAGGCACCGAAACATCGGCGGCGACCGATATGGCGCAATTGCCGTTGGTGGCCTCCAGCAATTTCAATGTTCCGTTCAAAGTCTCGATATTCCTGCCGGCAAGCACAAGCCGGTAACCGCTGCCGCCCAGCGTCAGCGCTGCGGCCCGCCCCACGCCGGAACCGGCGCCCGTGATCAAAGCGGTTCTATCGCGCGGCATCAGACTGCCTCCATTGCTCGCTTGTTGAAGAATGAATTTCGTCGGTCAGGTCTCAGGTTTTGTCAAGACGCGGCGGACGCGGGCCGGTCTGCATTGGCCTCGACCATTGTTTCAAAATTGGCAAGTGCCGCTCCGTTCCGGGATGCGTTTTCTCCGGTTCGCATTTGCCATGCTGCGGATCTTTGGACCTGCGGAGCGAGGCGAAGTCCTGTGCTTCGCGCGATGAAGGAGCCAAGCCGGTCAAGCGATTTCGTATGACCAAGCGGCCACCCGCCGCTCGACGAAAACAACCATGAGAAACAGAATGATCGCCATTGAAGAGGATAGCACGATCGCGGCGTAAAGTCGCTCCGTCTGGTAGTTGAACGTCGCTTGGATGATGAGCGCGCCCAAGCCTTTGTCCGAACCGATCCACTCGCCGACGATGGCGCCGATGACTGCTGTGGCCGATGCGATTCGGAGCGACGAAAACAGCATCGGCATGGATCGGGGGAGGCGGAGCCGCCAGAATGTTTCCCAAGGCGTTGCCGAAAGCACCCGGAACAATTCGTGTTCGCTCGCGGCCGCGGAGTTCAGTCCCCGGACCATGTTAACGAGAGTCGGAAAAAAGCAGATGACGGAAGCGATCACGATCTTCGGCAGCATTCCGAGTCCGAAGATCAGAATTATTATGGGCGACAAGGCAAGAATCGGGATCGTGTTGAAAAATAAGACCACAGGAAAGTAGGCGCTGTTCAACGTCCGGCTGTAAACGAACGCCACGGCGAGAATGACCGCCGCCAGGTTGCCGAACAGAAAGCCCGCCAGGCTTTCGGCCATGGTTGGCCACAAATTGTCCAGTAGCAGCGGCCACTGGTTGGCGAATGCCGCCGCAATCCGAGTCGGCGTCGGCGCAATGTACGGGGGAACGCCTGCCAAGGGCAGGAGGAACTGCCATGCCAGAATGATTGAAGCTGCTCCAAGAACGGGAAGAAGGATCCGCAAAGCGTTGGGAATGCGTGCCGGCAGCATCAGGCGCCCTCCAGCATGCTTCGCATCTCCGTCATGGCCGAGATGATCGCAGGATCCTCCCGTCGGCAGCGATTGTCCGGCGTCTTTGCGTTGCGCAAGTCCTTGATGGAGAGCACTCGCCCCGGACGCGAACCGAGCACCATGACCCGCTGGCCGAGATAAACGGCCTCCATGATCGAGTGCGTGATGAAAAGGACGGTTGTTCCAGTTCGTCGCCAAATCCGGAGCAATTCGTCGTTCAGCCGGTCGCGCGTGATCTCATCGAGAGCGCCGAACGGCTCGTCCATCAGCAAGAGTTTTGGTTCGGTCAGCAATGCGCGCGCGATCGCGACCCTTTGGCGCTGCCCGCCGGACAGCTGTCGCGGGTAACGGCTGCCGAGATCGTCGATGCCGAGCATTTCGGAAAGTTCGGCTGATCGGCCTTTCGGCGCGTCTGCGGTTCGCTTTCCTCCAATTGCACTAGGCAACTCTATGTTGGCTTTGACGGTTCGCCACGGAAGCAGCGTCGGATCTTGGAAAACAAAGCCGACCTCGCGCTCGCGGCGAGCCGCGCTCGGGCTTTTGCCGAGAACCTGAATGTCGCCGCTCAGCGGGTCGAGAAGATCCGCGACAACCCGCAGCAGCGTCGATTTGCCGCAACCGGACGGTCCGATGATCGACAGGAATTCCCCGGCGGCGACAGTGAGGTTGACGCCGCCAAGAACCGGAACCGTTTCCGCATCGTTGCGGTAGCCGAGCTCGAGCGAACTCGTCTTGATCGCGGCATGCATCCAGATTCAGGAAACTGGCGAACCGAGTCTCGGACGCCGGTCCGCGGTCATTTCCAGAATTTTTGAAGTGTACACTTCATCCAGCGCCGGGCGTCCGCTCGGAAATTGGCCGATATCATCGAAGATCGACAGCTGCTCCTCGAGCAATGCCGGATCGAATGTGCCCCAGCCATCCCTCGCGGTATCCGCATCAAAGCTCAAGTCCAAAACAAGTCCGATGGTCCTGAGCTCCCATTCCAAGCTGAGCGCGGGATACGCCTCCACAGTCTTGCGAACGGCCTCTTCCGGATTCGCGTGTGTCCAGCCCCATCCCTTGGCTGCTGCGCCGATGAAGTCGGCAAGGGTGTCGGCATTCGTCTCTATCGCTTCGTCGGTCGCGAAATAAGTGTTCGCGTACGAGGGCAAACCGAGATCCCTTACAAGAAGGTCAACTCGATCCTCTCCGACAACACTGAGTGCCTGTGTGTTGGTAATCCACCCGCCAATGGTGTCCACTTCGTCACGGACGAGCGGACCCTTGTCAAATCCCACGCTGACTATCGTCAGGTCGGCAAGGTCAATTCCGTTCCTCGCTGCGATCGCGTCAATAATGAATCGTGCCGTCGGCTGGACGCCAATGCGAAGGCCCGCAAGGTCTGCCGCCGTGCGAAGCGGCTTCGCGGGCTTCGAGGTGAAGGCGTAAGGCCCTGTCCTGTATCCGCAAGCGAGTATCTTTACGGGAACGCCGCTTGCACGCGCGTGGAAGAGCTGAGTGGTTTCCGAGAACTGTCCCAGCGTCGCAGCGCCGGAGATCACCGGCGGGACCGTTTGGGAATTCGGGCCGCCGGGGCTGAATTCAACCTCGAACCCGGCTTCCTCGAAATACCCGTTCTCGACCGCGACGACGTCGCCGATTTGTCCGTTCGAAATCAGCCAGTCGTATTTGATGGTGACCTTCGTCGCGGCGCCGGCGGCACTTGGAATCGTGAGCGCCATGCCGGGTCCGATCGCGGCCGCGCCGGCAGCGAAAGACTTCAGGACCGTCCTTCGGTCCATTTGGTTGGGATATCTTTGCATTTTCTTCTCCATGATTGCATCGGTGATTTCGCAGCCCGAGTTGGAGTCTGCCTGCTCCAAATCGGCAGACCTGCCTGAAGTGACGCTGACATTGCGGTTTAGAAAGCGTCGTCAGCCATTGTTGGAAGTTTCGTGGTAATCGCCCGGGCCTCCCTCTTCCCACGCGTAGAGCTCCCAAAGCGTATCGTCGGGGTCGGTGAAGTATGCAGCATACGCGTTCCATACGAAACTCTTAGGGGGAGCTTGGAATTCCACGCCGCGTTCGCTGAGCTCCGCGTACAGCTTGTCCAGAACGGCAGGCGACTCAAGCTCAAGAGCAATGCAGGCCCTATGCGCGCCTGCCGGGGCGCGCCGGTTCGACACGCCCGTGTGCTCATGGATGTGATCGATTTCCCAAGCGGCGAGCGTCAGTCCCGCCCCGGCGAAGTCTGCGAATCCTTCAGCTCTGCGCCGAAGCTTGAAGCCCAACTTTTCGGTGTAGAATTGAACAGATCGCTCAATGTCCTCCACGAGGACGCACACATCGGTTATTGGGTGTACGCTTCCCAGTGACATTGGCGTGATCTCCAATCAGTCGCCTATCGCTCTTGATTGAGTGGAAGTCAACGTTCGAATTCAGAACTTTTGCTGACTGCCGCCTGAAAGCTCGCGAATGGGTTGCTCCATTCCCGTGGTCTTGATGCCCAGCTTGGCGATCAAACCATTCGCCAACGCCCTTTCCGCCGCCCGCCTGGAGCAGTTCGGTGCAGGAACGGCGTGTTCTAGGCCGAGGAAGTTGCGGTGCTGTCCGACGGGGCGCCGTGGATCCGGAACGCTTGCGAGGAGATCCTGTCCGTAAGGAACACGACCTTCGTCCTCGACCTGTACCGCGCCCTTGAATATGCGTCCGCCGCCGCCCTGAAGCCGTCGCGGCCTGGTCTGCATCCGCTGTTGCGAGGCCAACATGGACCGGATGCGCTGCGACCTCTGCCGGAAGCGCGGACTCCCGGTCGGAGCCGGCATCGTCGAAAGCGCCTGCGGGCGCATCGTCGGGAACCGGTTCAAAAGAGCGGGATGCCGCTGGTCGAAAGCGGGAGCCGACGCCGTGCTCGCAATCCGATGCTGCCTCGAAAACAAGCGCTGGCCCGAATTCCACGACTTGATCCTTGAAGCTCAGCTTGCCGCTTACAGGCCGGTTGGCCCCAATGTCATTGATGCGTTTCCGGTCCTTCCCGAACCCAATGGCCCGGTCAGTCCGACAAACCCGCCTTGATGCACAATGGGCGATCCTAAGGTTGACAACTTACTAATATTAGTAATCATTATTAAAAAGAGGATCAAACGGTGATTGAACGAACTTCGCAGCGGCTTGAAGGATTAGCGTTTCTGACGCCGTTCATGTTGTTTTACAGCCTTTTTCTTATCTATCCGCTTTTCAACGGATTGTGGATTTCGTTGCACGACTGGAACCTTTTGAAAGTCGCGCTGAACCCGGAGGCAAAGGAATTTGTCGGGCTGAAGAACTACGTTCGCGTGCTGTGGGGCAGGGACATGGAATGGTCGGCGACCCAGCGACCGTTGTGGCAGGGATTGAGCCTCGGCGCCGCGATTTGCGCCGTCTTGGTGGCACGGCGGCCATATGCAGGGCGGACGACCTATCTGTTTCTCGCCTTCGTCTGTACGCTTCTGGCCTTTGTGCTGGGATGGGCGCCAGGAGAGGACGGGCGCTTGTACAATCGCAGGTTCTGGCCCGCGGTTGGCAATACGGTTGTCATGGTGGGGCTGATCGTACCCTTGGTCGTCGCAATCTCGCTCACGCTGGCGGTCGTTCTGAACCGCGAGACGCGGTGGGCGCTTGCGCTGCGCACCGTATTCTTCGTCTCTTCGGTTCTGTCGGTCACGGTTGTGACGCTCATCTGGAAACTGATGCTTTCTCCGAACCTTGGGCTTGTGGCCGAGCTTCTGACCCGCTTCGGATTTGAACCCATCTCTTGGCTGACGACTCAGGGCTATGCCACTGCGGCGGTTGTCATGGCGACGGTCTGGTGGGGGATCGGTATCTCGATGATGCTGTTTCTTGCCGCGCTTCAGGAGATTTCGTCGGAAATCTATGATGCGGCGAAGGTCGACGATATCGGGCCGTTGCGCACCTTTTTCTCGATCACTTTGCCCAACATCACCCATGCAATTGTTCTGGTGGGTGTCCTTGGCGTTATCGCGCATTTCCAAATATTCGGGCAAGTGAAACTCCTGACCGACGGAGGACCCGTCAAGTCGACCGAGTCCCTGGTCTTTTTGATCTATGGAACCGGCTTTCGCGACAACAACCTCGGCCGCGCCACGGCGATGGCAACGGCGCTTTTGGTTATTATCTCCATCTTTTCAGTCCTGCAGCTGCTGCTGATTCGGAGGCAACGCGCGTGAACGTCCGAACACGAACCATGCGGCTGGCGATAACCGCCATTGCCTTGCCCGCCTTCCTATGGATGGTGCCGATCCTCTGGATGCTGTCGCTGTCATTCCAACCCAACGCGTTGCTTCAAGTAACCACGACGCACACTGCGTTTGGCTTGGTTCCGGCGCGGTTTACCCTAGACAATTATCTGTCGCTTATCACGCTCAGCAACACGCCGCGTTGGTTTTTCAATTCCATGGTCGTCGCAGGGCTGACAACCATAGGTGTGATTTGTATCGCTGCACCGGCGGGATACGCTTTTGCGCGGTTGGAATTTCCCGGGAAATCCATTCTGTTCGTGGTTTGCCTGCTGGGAATGATGGTGCCCGAACAAGCCATATTCGTGCCACTCTATACGCAGTTCGCCGCACTGGGATGGCACGATACGTATCACGGGCTCGCAGTGCCGAGAATTGCAACGCCCATCGGCGTGTTTCTAGCCTATCAGTTCATGCGCAACCTGTCGCGCGACATTGAAGATGCAGCCAGAATCGACGGGATCAGCCGGCTTCGCATCTTCATCAGCATCGTATTGCCGCTGATGCGACCGGCGCTCGTCACGCTGGCTATTCTGACATTCCTTTATGCATGGAATGACTATCTGTGGCCATTGGTCTCGACCCAGAAAACGGTCAACTACACGATCTCTGTCGGCATCGCTTCAACACAGTCGAACTTCGCCCAGTCCGAGGGATTGGGTCGAGTGATGGCGGGCGGCGTTTTCGCATCGCTTCCTGTCATTCTCTTTTACTTGGCGTTTCAAAAACACGTCGTGCGCGCCATCGCGCTTGGCGGATCCAAGGGCTGAACATGGGTCGACCGACACGGCTGAGGAGGAGATCAATAGCCGAATACTACTTGCAGCAACTTGACCGCGGCCTCCCTGTCCGGGCCTGCCTTGTCGCAGGACACGGTGTTGATCGCGCGGTTCTTCGGCGACCGCGAAGATGCGGGAACAGATATTTCGGCGGCCACGGGAGAGGCATTTATCGTACAGCCAATCATCAACATTTCCGTCTCCGGCGGCGCGACGTATTCATTCCCAGTGCCCGGGTCACCGCGACCAGGCAACAACGTAACATCTCGAGGATGTCCTCCTCTGCAGAGTGAAATCTGGCGCCCGCCATGCCCTTGGTCTCTGTAGCCGAGCCAAGAACTTCGACAAGTCTGCAGTTCCAAAAAATATCAATATTGGCTTGTCTGAACAGACGGCCCTAAAAGATGTGCTCTGCCCGCACCTCATTGCGACAGTGCGCAAGCAGGCACTCTCGGCCAGATTCGACAGATAGCGCATCCGCGGACTACAGTGACCTGCTCAGGCGTGCCGAAGCAATCTTGAAAACCGCCTCCCAGCCGCCTGCGGATGCGCAGTAATTCGGGACAAAAAATCCGGGGATTCTCCCACAAACACATCCACCGCCAAGAAATTGGCAGAATGCAATGCTTTGGCCAGGTCGATGCTATTTCATTCGCCGGCCGGTCTCATGATCGAAGGCAAAAATCTCTTGTGGCGGGACGCCTACGACAACTGTATCACCCGGTGAAATTGCCTGATTCTTGTCTATGTGCACGGTCATTTCGACCCCGGATCCAGTGCGGCAATAGGCATATTGCCTACCGCCGAGATCTTCGATCGTGCGTACCGTGAGTCCGAGCTTCGCGGCGGCATCCGGATGGAAAGCCTCGGGTCGGATGCCGATAACTGCGGAGCTTTCCAAGGCGTCGCTCAAAGGCAAAATCGGCGGGTCGCCTTCGAAATCCGGTGCCAGTACGCGCCATCCTCCCTCCGGTCCCGGCTTGAGATCGACCTCAAGGAAATTCATCTTCGGCGTCCCGATGAATCCTGCAACGAACACATTGTCGGGATCAGAATAGAGCTGCCGCGGCCTGCCGACCTGCTCGATCTGACCTGCGCGCATCACGACAATCCGATCAGCCAGCGTCATCGCTTCGACCTGATCATGGGTGACGTAGATCAGCGTCTGCCGCAGTCTTTGATGCAGTTCGGCAAGCTCGACACGCATTTGCACACGCAGTTCAGCATCGAGATTGGAGAGCGGTTCATCAAAAAGTAGAATCTCGGGATCCCGAATCAGCGCCCGCCCAATCGCCACTCGCTGCTTTTGCCCGCCCGACAGTTCCGAGGGAAGCCGGTCAAGATACTGTTCGAGTTTCAGCATTTTGGCCACGGTCAGAACCTTGGCCGCGACCTCGGATTTCGAAGCGCCGTGCACGCCAAGCGCAAATCCGATGTTTCGTTCTACGGTCATATGCGGATAAAGCGCGTAGGACTGAAAAACCATTGCCAGCCCGCGCTTGCCCGGCGCCTCGTGAGTGAGATCGCGTCCGTCAAAGGCGATTTGGCCTTGCGAAATCTCTTCCAGCCCCGAGATTGCCCGCAACAGGGTAGATTTGCCGCAACCCGACGGGCCAACGAAGACCACAAACTCGCCATCCTCTATTTCAAGATCGATACCCCGCAAAGCCTCTACAGCTCCGAAGGACTTGCGAACGCCGGACAGAGAAATCGTGCTCATATTTGTTGGCGGGCCAGGTGCCGCATCATGTCGGTTTCCGCGCAATCATATGGCGTTCCATCGGCCTTTAGAATGTCGTGAAACCACTCGCTCGTCGACTCGTCGTAGTCGGGCACGTTCGCCTTGAGGTCTGGCCAGGGTATGTGGGTTTGCGTGCGTCCCCTGACGAGCCCCCACTGGAACGCGCCGATCCGGTTGGCGTGCATGTACGGCAGCTTGTCCTGAATTCGACTGCCGGCGGTGCGAGCCATCCATTCGGTGCAAATCAAAGGACGCTCGAATCGCTGAAGATAATTCACGGCCCGTTCGAATGCCGGTCGGGGAAGATAGGCGTGAAATGTCACCACGTCTGAAATCGCCAATACCGCTTGATCGATCTCGTCCTGATACGGGTCTTTTGCCAGAACAGACGCGGCATCGCTCCATGTCGACCATGCGCCTGCGCTGACAGGGTGTTCGGGATCAACCTCGAATGCGACATCGAACGACCTGAGGCAAAGTTCCTTTGAATAGCGTTTCAGCGCCGGATCGTGGCAAGCTTCTCTGACATCGGATTGAAAAATCGAAAGGTTTCCGGGCTCGTTGTATAGGTCCCAAAAAAGAATCCGCTCATCCGACGCATACCGTTTGACGACTTCGGCAACATATTCCAATAGATCGGGCCACTGCGATCTATCCATTACGATTTCGCGCCCGGGGCTGGCCAGTGCGCGACTGTTGTGAACGCCCGGCACCGGGTCGGGCTGGCGCCGCGTATTGGCAGGCAATCCGCCAAAGGCGCAATCGTCGAAGAAACACGGCGCTGTTTTAATGCTGTGCTTGGCCGCCAGTCCAAGAAAAGTCTCGAAATTCCGCTGATGCGCCCCGCCGGGCATCCGCCACAGCATGTACTGCAGATTGATGCGGACAGCGTTCATTCCGATCTCCGCCGCCCAGGCAAGCTCGTGATCGATTGTTTCGGCCGCAAAGGTTTCGGGGTGCCACATATCGACAAAGTTCACGGCGCTGCTTGGCAGAAAGTTGCACCCCAGAATCCAAGGCTGCGCTTCGTACCAAGCGCGGGCTGTTTCTGCTGACCAGCGCGGGCCCAAATTAGCGGAAATGGGCATATGGGTCCTTTTTTTTGATTAACTTTTTCGGAGATGCGAGCCGACCCGAAATCCCAGATCGGCCCGCGGGAAGCTCTCAGAGGTCGTCAAGAATGTCCTGAACATCCTCGTCGATCGTTTGCAGCGCCTCGTCGACCGGAACCTTATCGAGATAGGTCGACTGAACACCGGATCGAACGGCATCGCGCACGGCCCAAGCCACCACCGACCGGGGCAGATCATCGACAATTGCCGACGTCCCAACGTATTCCGACCGATGCGGCAGCGCCGCGTACTCTTCGCTGTTCAGAACCGAAGTACGCACCGCCATATGCCCGGTCTTTGCCCAGGCGAGGTTATTGTCGTTAAGGAAAGCCAGGAAGGCCAACGCAGCCCGATAGCGTTCAGGATCCTCCTCTTTCAGCGATGCAGGGATGCTCCAGGAATGGCTGTCGCCCCAAGTCGCGCCCTTGTCAAAGAGCGTTGGCAGCGGCGCCACATAGTAATTCGTCAGAGCGCTGTCGCTGCTGGCTGCCGCGGCGTTGTACTGGTCAACGACCCATGTGCCGTTCACATGCGCCGCTGCATTCCCGTTCAGGAAAGATTGCTGCGCATCGGCGTAGGAATAGGTCGGATTGACCGCGCCTGTATCGATCAAGTCTTTCAATGTTTGGATCGCCGTCGCCATTTCCGGGCCGTTGAAGTTGGACTCGCCGTCCACGATCATCTCGGCGCCCTGTTGCCAGGCCATCGCAAGGACGAAAAACAACCCGAGATCGCCCTCGCCCAGTTGGGTGGCCAGATAATCTTTGCCGGTGCGTTCCTTCACTTGCCGGGCCTGCGCCACCAACTGCTCCGCCGATGAGGGCAGAACCGGTTTCCCGTCTTCTACCAGCCCGGCTTCTTCCAGAACGTCCATGTTCACATGCCAGAGGTTGCCGTGGAAATCCATTGGTACGGCATAGATCGCGCCGTCATGGCTCACGCCTTCGCGTGCACGTGGCTCCCAGTCGGATGCATCGATGCCAGCAGCCTCCAGATCGTCCGACAAATCGGCCAAGAGCCCGATATCGGCAAATTCGGGAATGCGCGAGCGGTGCATCACGTGAATGTCGGGCGGAGAACCAGCTGCGTAGCCCGCCTTGACCTGATCATACAGGCTGCCCCACTCGATCTCGCGGGTCTCCATCTTTATGCCGTTGTCGGTGTCCGAGAAACTGTTGATGATTGACTGTATGATGCAGGCCTCTCCCGTGGCCGCCGAAATATCCGTTCCCGCATCTTCGCAGGCGCCGAAGAATCGCGCGATCGACACCGTTTCCTGTGACAAAGCAGGCACGGACAGGGAGGTCCCGACCAAAAGCGCAGCGAAGGCTGCAATCGCAGTATTGGGTTTCATGGTATTCTCCTATGCTGAAACTGGATCATAATTTTACTAAATAATATTGCTTGTCAACTAATATATTTAAATTACCGATTGCAGTTGGCTGCCATGTTCTCTAAAATTGGCGTGATCGGCCCTCGGCTGCTTGCCCTTGGTCGTAAAACGGATTCCGCGGCGGCCTCGGGCGCTGGGTAGCGAGTACTGCGGAACCTTGGATTCCGCATGGCGGGAGCGGGCGGAGCGGACGTGCAATTTTCGGCGAATGCGTTCCCGCTCGAAGAATAGCTGGTGAAGCCAAGCGAGAGGAAGTCAGTGGAGAAAGTTCAGAGACGATCCAAAAGGGTGACAATGGGCGACGTTGCCCGCGCTGTCGGCTGCTCACAGTCCACTGTCTCCTTCGTTCTGAATGGCAGCAGCGCAGTTTCAATTTCCGAGGACACCCAGGCTCGTGTCATCGAAGCGGCCCGCAAACTGGGCTATAACCTGAACCAGGCCAGGCTACTGGGCTCTTCGAAGGGAAGTATAATCGATGTCCGGCGTATCGGTTTTGTAATCGATTCAATTTCGACAAGTCCGGAAGGCATTGTCGCCATTCGAGGAGTTCAGAACGCGCTCGAAAGCACGGGTGTCGTACTGACAATCTATGAAACCCGCAATCATGCGCAGCGCGAATTGGCGATCATTGAAACGCTTTCACACGATGGCGTGGAAGCTGTCATATATGCATGCATTTTTACGCGCGAAGTGGCGGTCCCGAAGGAACTGATTGATTCCGCGATACCGTTCGTTTTGCTGAACTGCACGTCTTCGTCAGCAATCGTGCCATCCGTGGTGCCCAGCGAAGTCGCGGGAGGACAACGCGCAACACAGGTGTTGATTGATGCCGGTCACAGGCGGATAGGTACGATCCTCGGCGAAGATTTCATGAGCGCGACGCAAGACAGGCTGAAGGGCTACCGGCGTGCTCTGGCCACAGCTGATATTCCCTTTGATCCAACTCTTGTTCAGCCTGGAGATTGGTCAGCCAGCGCCGGCTATCAGGGTACGAAATCACTTATGGAATGCGAGCAGTCGCCCACCGCGATTTTCTGTCAGAATGATCGCATGGCGATTGGCTGTTACGAATACCTGAAGGAAAACGGGTATCGAATTCCCAAAGATGTCTCGGTTGTCGGATACGATGACGAGGAAATTTCCAGGCACCTGACTCCAATGTTGACAACCATCAATCTACCGCATCGGGAGATGGGAGAGTGGGCGGTTGAACGGCTGCTGGGCGCCAACGAAGACGGCATTCCCGTGGGTGAAAAGCTTGAGTGCGAACTTGTAGAACGCAATTCGGTTTGTTCGCCAAAGGCACGGCAATGAAGCACATACGGCTTATCAAGCGAGTAGGGCCTTCGTGTGTGGACTCAAATGAACTCCGAATTACCAGCGCCTGTTTGATACAATATTGTCGAATTCCTCGTCGGTGGATACGAAGATGCATTCCTCCAAAATAGCTTGGGCGGCAAGCGGACGGTCCCATGGGTCGCGATGGCTCCAGTCATCACGAGCAGCAAGTTCTGCGTGGCGATGAGTGACGGCTAGCTCTTAAACGTCATTCTCGTTTGGCGTTTCCATTAAATCTTGAGGATGCAAGTTTATTTGATTGCGTTCGTACTTAATCCTTGACTCGAGATCGCAGATCGAAATTGCGTTGACCAGAACAATATTTGCGCTGTCGAGGATCAATTCCTCGGCACAAATGGAAAGCCGGCTATCGCCTGCAGCCCGCCAATATGCGGTATGACTGCCTAGAAGCAGTTTCGCGATGCGGCCATTCGGCCTTTTTTGATGATGAATTATCGGTTGTCGCTAAGTTTGCCAGTATCGGTCACGGCTTGTTTAGGATATTCATCAAATAGGTCAGGTAGTTCGAGATGTTTCAACGGTGATTTCTTCCGCCTCCTGCGCTGCGTCGACGGGGAATGTCCCTTATCTGATTTATGGATCTTGATTGCCGATGTTTCATCGCTTCCACGAGCATGCTCGACGCGCCAAGTTGGCGGCAAGAGCCTTGCATGGGGCTTGTGATCCTAAGTTGTCAAAATTTCCTCACCAGCGCGGGCGCGCTCCAGTAGCTCCGAGAACTGAGCGCATGCGTCTTCTATCTCGAATTTGGCAAGCGGCAATCTGGAATACTCCCGTCGTTTTGAGTCAATTCATTTATTTGGATTATGGTAAATCATTTTCCGCTGGCATCAATCATTTTTTGTCCAAGTGCGAGATTCGCGATCAACGCGAAGCTGCCGACCTTCGAGAACGGGATTGTTCTGCATTCCAGCACCAATTTCCGCCCGTGCTGCACCGGATCGAATTTTCAGAATCATTGGCATACAACTACGCGTGCCGTAAGCGGCAAGGATCCAAAACTCTGTTCGCTGCGCCGCGCATCCCCGCCGGACCTTCAACTTCAAGCCGACTTTGCACTCTTCGGTGAATGCCATTGAGCATCTTGAGAAATTATTCTGGCACTTATTCAAACTGAATAAATGCAAGAGGAGCGAAAGCCAAAAACCGGGCGGCAAGCCCCGAACGACTCATCGCCGCCCGCCAAATAGCGGGCAATCGGACGAAATCATGCAACTAGGTTACGAACCACTGCCGGAGAGATAAGGCATCGGGTCTTCCGCGCGAGTTCCGATCCGAACCTCGAAATGAAGGACGCTCCTGTCGTCGCCCGCGATCCTGCCGATCATCTGCCCTTTTGAAACCTTGTCGCCTTTCGCAAGCGTCACGCCGGTCAGATTTGTGTAGACGGTATGGATGTTCTGATCGTGCCGAATCAACATGATCACGGTTTCATTGTCGCGCGGCGATATGATCGACACTTCTCCATCTCCGGCTGCGACGACCGGTGTGCCTTCCGGCGCGTAAATGTCTATGCCCGCGTTTCCGCCCGGCTCGCTCGAGTATCCACGCACGATTTCGCCTTCCATGGGCATCGTGAACCGGGGCAATGCGGGCGTTGCCGGCGCAGCAGGCGTTTCAGGCTCGCTTGCTTCGGCGTCCGCGGATAGCTCGGAAACGGTTCTTTTGGGCGGAGCAGCGCTTTCAGATGGGGTTTGACCTGGCAACTCTGTCGATGCTTGTTCCGGCGAGGGCGCGGCAGGACTCGAAGCCTCTGCCGGCACGGATGCGATTCGCGGAATCAGCAATCGTTGATTCACGCGGACTCTAAAGTCCGGCGGTTCCAGGCCATTCCATTCCACGAGCGCAAGAACGGAAATTCCGTAATCGGCGGCAATGCTGTATGCGGTTTCACTAGGCCTCACGATATGGACCAGCTGGTTTGGCTGAGGGCTTTGCACGATCTCGTCTGCCGAATCCGCAGAGTTTTCCGCCGCCTGGGAACCAATCGCTTGAGAAGCGATCTCGGAAATGCGGCTTGAGCCCGGCCCATCGTCGTTCGGCGGAAGTTCCAGTATCCGTCCGCGCTGGATCGGCACGCCCGCCAACAGATAATTCAACGAAGAAAACTCCTCCAAATCCACGTTGTGCCGGGAAGCGACGGATTCCGGCGTGTCGCCTTCCCGAGCTTCCACATACCGCCTGCCGTCGAAGGTGATTATGCCGTCTTCGGGATCGGCAAGCGGCGCGGCGGTCTCCGGAGCGGGAGCTTGCGGAGATTCCGCTATTGGCGGCTCAGTGCCGGCGGCGGTCGTGATGCCTTGTCCCCGCAGATCCACGCTGGCGCACCCCGATAACGCCAATGCCGGCAACAGGACGGAAAGCGCGGGAAACAGCGGGATTATCTTCGCAGGTCCGGTTTGGCTGCGTTCAGACTGTCGACTAGCCATTGGCAATTCCTTCAATCAAAGGCACGAATCTGACGCCGCAGAGTTCAGTATATTCGAATTTGTTTCCAATTCGCTGGGCTTTCACGAGTTGCTGCGTCCACTCGGAACGACCGACCGGGAGCACCATTATTCCCCCATCCTTCAACTGATTGAGAAGCAGCGGAGGCGGATCTTCCGACGCGGCCGAAACGATGATTCGATCGAATGGCGCAGCTTCCGGCAGGCCTTGGGTGCCGTCGCCAATTACGACGGTGATGTTTTCGCACTTGTATTCGCTGTAGATTACCGACCGCGCCTGTTCGACCAACAGCCGATGCCGCTCAACGCTGTATACGCGTTTTGCAAGCTTCGAAAGTATGACGGCCAGATAACCCGAGCCGGTTCCTACCTCCAGAACCCGGTGGTTCGGCTTGACGTCCAATTCCTGCAGCATCAGGCCGACAATCCCGGGTTGGCTGATCGTTTGACCGCAAGAGATCGGAAACGGAATGTTTTCATAGGCCCGCGAAACGAATGCGCCCGTAAGGAAGTGGGCCCGGTTCGTTCGCGACATCGCGTCCAGAACGCCGCGGTCGGTTACGCCGAACTGGCGCACCTTGTCCAAGAGGGACTGCGTATCTTCTTTCCAATCGGTCATTGCATTCTTGCCGCCAAAGTGGCCATCGCGCCGCCGTCCGTGAGGTCCGCCCGCATCGGCGTTATCGAAATTCGGTTTTCATGGTTGGCGTGGACGTCCGTTCCTCGTTTCGCATTGTTCGATTGCGGTCCGCCCTGCAGCCAGTAAATGCGGCGGCCGTTCGGAGCGATTTCGGAGACCGCGCGGAATTTCGCATTCGTCCGGAACCCTTGGGGAACGAAACTGGTTCCGGAGACAGCTTCCGCTGGACATGGAGGAAAGTTCACATTGATGAACAGCTTGTAGTCTTCGTCATCCCAGGGCGCATGCTCCAAAAGGGATCTGACGACTTGAAGCGCGTAGCGTTCCGCTGCGTCGAACTGGTTGGCCGGATCTTTGTTTTCCGGCCCGATGTACTGGGACAATGCTATTGACTTCACCCCCTGCAGCGCTGCTTCCATGGCAGCTCCGATCGTGCCTGAATAAAGCACGTTTTCGCCGGAATTGTTTCCTCGGTTTATGCCGGACAGCACGAGATCGGGCGGGCGCCCGTCGATGATTTCATGCAGCGCCAACAGGACGCAGTCCGTCGGCATTCCCCGCCTGACGGCGAATTTTTTCGGACCGAACTTTTCAATCATCAGCGGCTGCACGAATGTGATGCAATGCGCTGTCCCGGACTGCTCGAAATCCGGCGCCACGGTCCAGACGTCGCCGTCCGGACCGGCAAGCTCGTTCGCGATTTTCCGCAGGATCTTCAGACCCGGAGCGAAGATGCCGTCGTCGTTGGTAACAAGTATGCGCATTCAACCAATTCCCTTCGGTTTCGTCTGCTGATTCGCTCCGCGCCGCGACCGCGCGGGACAGCCTTTAGTCGCTTGAACGCCCGCTCCGCAAGCCTGAACCCTCGGTCGATTCGACCAATTCGCCTTCAGGCGACAGCAAACCGTTCCCGCCGAGGTATGGACGGAGAGCACTGGGCAATTCCACCCCGCCGTCGGCCCGCTGCCCATTTTCGAGCACTGCGATGAGCGTTCTGCCCACCGCGAGCCCTGATCCGTTCAGCGTGTGCAAAAACGAAATCGGCCCGTCCGGTCCGGTGCGAAAACGCGCGTTCATTCTGCGAGCCTGGAAATCGCGACAGTTCGAGACGGAACTGATCTCGCGGTACTTGCCTTGGCCCGGAAGCCAAACTTCGATGTCGTACGTCTTGGCAGAACTGAAGCCCATGTCGCCCGTGCAGAGGACCACGGTTCGGTAGGGAAGGCCAAGCTCCTCCAGGATTGCTTCCGCGCAGCGTGTCATCCTTTCGTGCTCGTTCCCGCTCTCGCCGGGTTCGGTGATCGAAACCATTTCCACTTTTTCGAATTGGTGCTGGCGGAGCATGCCGGAGGTATCTTTTCCGGCTGAGCCCGCCTCCGAACGGAAGCATTGCGTGTGCGCGCAGTATCTTCTCGGCAGGTAATCGCGGTCGACGATCTTGTCGCGAACGATGTTCGTCAACGTCACTTCGGATGTCGGAATAAGCCACCTGCCGTCGGTCGTCTTGAACGAATCCTCTCCGAATTTGGGAAGCTGCCCCGCGCCGAACATCATGTCCTCGCGCACCAATGCGGGCGTCCAGACTTCGGTCAAGCCGTTCTTGTTGACGTGAGCGTCGATCATGAATTGCGCGAGAGCGCGATGAATTCGGGCGACGGCGCCCGACATCAGCACGAACCTTGATCCGGAGAGTTTCGCGGCGGTCTTGAAATCCATCCCGGAGGCGACGCCTGCAATTTCAAAATGCTCAAGCGGCTTGAAGTCGAACTCGCGTGGCTCTCCCTCGCGGCGAATTTCGACATTGTCGCTCTCGTCGCTGCCATCGGGCACGTCGGCGTCGGGCGCGTTCGGGACCGCCATAAGCGCTTCCGTCAGCGTTCGCCGTGCCTTCGAAGCTTCCTTTTCGGACTTCTGGGCATCATCCTTTAGCTGCGAGACGAGGCTTCGAAGTCTTTCGAATTCATCTTTTTCGCCTTTGGCCTTCGCTTCGCCGATCTTGCTGGAGACTGCGTTGCGCTCGGCGGCGGCAGTCTCCGACTCATGAATCTTCTTGCGCATTTCGGCGTCGATGCCGAGCAGTTCCGCGGCCATCGGCTCAATTCCCCGGCGCGTCAGGTTCCGATCGAATTCCGAAGGATTGTCCCTTATTTTTCGAATGTCTTGCATTGCAGATGAAGCGTCCGTCCTGATGACCGGACGTCTATGCACTGATTCCCGTCGATTTTGAATTGGTCAATTCGCGTTGGTCCGAAAGATTCGGAATGCTGGCGATCAATTTTTAGTCCGAATCGGCCGCGCGACGGTCAAATGCGCGGCATGGTCTGTGAAATGTCTGCTTGATCGGCGGACTCGACATTGGAGCAATGCGATTTATAAGTGCGGTCACCCGAACATCGGGTCGATTCATCTAGTCGTTGGAGAGGTTAGCCAATGTTGATTAGTCCGGCGTACGCGCAGGCCGCAGGCGGCGGGTTCGGCAGCTTCACAAGCATCGTGCCGCTGATCCTGATTTTCGTGATCATGTATTTTCTGTTGATCCGTCCTCAGCAGAAGAAGGTCAAGCAGCACCGGGCGATGGTTGAGGCTCTTCGTCGTGGCGACCAGGTCCAGACTCAGGGCGGGCTGATCGGGCGCATCACCAAAGTCAAGGACGAAGGCGAAGTCGAGGTCGAAATCGCGCAAGGCGTGAAGGTTCGGGTCGTTCGGAGCACGATCGCGCACGTCATCAGCACGGCTGACGACAAGGAATAGCTCGCAGACAGTTCGACGCAGTCATTCGGAATGCTCCACTTCACGATCTGGAAAAAAGCGGCGGTCATAGGGCTGTGCGTCATCGGGCTGCTCGCGGCGCTGCCGAACGCGTTTTACGAACGCGTGGAGCGGCACAACGATGCCGAGGCGGCGATGGAGAGCGGCCAGGCGTCGACCGGGGAGATGCAGGCCGATCTGGCGGCTTGGCCGAACTGGTTGCCGTCGGCCCTCGTCAATCTTGGATTGGATCTCCGAGGCGGCGCGCACCTTCTGGCGGAAGTTCATCTGGAAGAAGTCTACGCATCGCGGATAGACGCGATGTGGCCGGACGTCAGGGACGCTTTGCGGCAGGAGAGGGCGGTCGTCGGCACGATTCGCCGGCAGGACTCGGCGCCGGACGAACTGCGGGTGAAGATCTCTCGACCTGAAGAGATCGACAAGGCGGTTGAAGTGGTTTCGTCGCTGGCCCGCCCGCTCGTCAGCCTTGTCGGCGTCGGCGGAGAAGACATCGAGGTCGCATCCGACGCCGACGAAGTGGTCGTCACCCTTTCCGAGGAGGAGAGGGCGGCCACGGACGACCGAACAATGCGGCAGTCGCTTGAAATCGTCAGGCGCCGAATCGACGAGGTGGGCACTCGGGAACCGGTCATTCAAAGGCAAGGCGCCGACCGGATCATCATCCAGGTTCCCGGCATCGGCTCCGCCGAAGAACTCAAGGAACTGATCGGCACGACCGCGCGCCTCACGTTCCACCCGGTCGTGCGACGAACCAACAACGCCGATGCGAACCCCGGTCCCCGCAATGTGATCTATCCGTCTTTGGACGAACCGGGCGCATTTTACATTCTGGAGCAGACGCCCGTGGTGTCGGGCGAGGAGCTGACCGACGCGCAGCCTGACTTCGATCAGAACAACCTGCCGGCGGTCAATTTCAGGTTCAACCCGTCCGGCGCACGAAAATTCGGCGATTACACGGCGGAGAACATCGGGCTTCCGTTCGCGATCGTCCTTGATGGAGAGGTGATTTCCGCGCCGGTCATTCAAGACCATATTCCGGGCGGTTCAGGGATCATCACCGGCAGGTTTTCCGTGGAGGAGACGACGCAGCTCGCCGTCCTGCTTCGCGCAGGCGCGCTGCCTGCGGGAATGACCTTTCTGGAGGAGCGAACGGTCGGCCCCGAGCTCGGACAGGATTCCATCGACGCCGGAACGATCGCCTGCGTGGTCGCGTTCCTGGCCGTACTCGCATTCATGGCGGCAAGCTACGGTCTTTTCGGAATATTCGCGAACATCGCTCTTCTGATCAACCTATGCCTCATCTTCGGAACGCTTTCCGTGATCGGAGCGACGCTGACCCTTCCCGGCATTGCCGGCATCGTCCTCACGATCGGAATGGCGGTCGACGCCAATGTCCTGATCTTCGAAAGAATCAGGGAGGAGTTGAAATCCGCAAAGGGTCCGGCGAGAGCCATCGAGCTCGGCTACGAGAAGGCGTTTTCCGCGATAATCGACGCCAACCTTACCACGCTGATCGCAGCCGTGATCCTGTTCGCCATGGGATCGGGCCCTGTGCGGGGCTTCTCCGTCACGTTGGGCATCGGAATCGTGACTTCGATGTTCTCGGCCATTTTCCTCACGCGCCTTTTGGTGTCCGTCTGGTTCGAATGGCGGCGGCCCAAATCGATTGCAGTCTAGGGATTGAAGATGCGCCTCAAGCTAGTCCCTGCGGAAACGAACTGGAATTTCCTGAAATACAGCCGCGTATCGGTCGGCGCGTCCGGCGCCGCTTTCGTCGCGTCGATCCTGCTGGTTCTGTTCGCAGGGCTGAATTTCGGCATTGATTTCCGCGGCGGAACGACGATCCGCACGGAAAGCGCCAGCCCGGTCGATGTCGGCGGCTATCGAGATGCGATCGCTCCTCTTGGACTGGGCGATGTATCCATAACCGAAGTGTTCGATCCGACGTTCGGCGCGGACAAGAACGTGGCGATGATCCGCATCGAGGTTCAGGAAGGCGATGAAGCCGTCGCTGCCGCGACTGTCGCCGCGGTCGAGGGCGCGCTTCGCAATATTGATCCCGCGATGGAGTTCCCGCTGGTCGAAAGCGTCGGCCCGAAGGTCTCAGGAGAACTGATCCAGAGGGCGGTCATCGCGGTGGTGCTCGCCATCGGAGCGGTGCTTTTCTACATCTGGATCCGATTCGAATGGCAATTCTCCTTGGGCGCGGTCGCGGCGCTGATTCACGATGTCGTGCTGACGCTCGGCATGTTCAGCGCGCTTCAGATCAAATTCGACCTCGCGATCATCGCGGCCTTGCTCACGATTGTCGGCTATTCCCTGAATGACACGGTCGTCGTGTTCGACCGCATCCGCGAGAATCTGCGCAAATACAGAAAGCCCAAGCTCTTCGAGGTTCTGAACATGTCGATCAACGACACGCTTTCGCGGACAGTGATGACTTCGGTGACCACGCTTCTGGCGCTTCTGGCCTTGTTCACGTTCGGAGGCGACGTGATTCGAGGCTTCGTTTTCGCAATGATTTGGGGCGTCGTTGTCGGCACCTACTCCAGCGTGTTCATCGCCACGAACGTTCTGCTGCATTTGGGCGTCAAGCGCGACTGGTCCAAGCAAAACCCGAAATCCGGAACTCAATTCACTTCGAATAGCTGAAGCAAGCGCTCTTGGCGGATCTGGTCCAGAACTACTTGGGTTTTTCCCCGTACGCTCTGGCATGGATTTGCGCGGGAGCGTTCACCGCCGGAGTGGTGCGCGGTTTTTCCGGCTTCGGGACGGCCATGATTTTCCTTCCGTTCGCATCGTCCGTCATGTCGCCCGCGTGGGCGGTGACGGTACTTGTGGTCATGGAATTCCTGTCTTCCGCCGCGATTTTCAGGCGCATGGCGAAAGATGCGGAAATTGGCGAATTGGTGCGTCTCGTCGTCGGCGCTTTGGCTGCAGTTCCATTCGGCGTCGCCGTTTTGATTTTGATCGATGCGGAAGTGTTCAAGTACGCGGTTTCTGTGCTCACCCTCGGAATGCTCGCATTTCTGCTTGCCGGCGTCAGGCTGAAGACGACTGTCAACAACGCGGTCGTTTACGGCGCGGGAGGCATCGGAGGGTTCATGGCCGGCGCGGTCGGGCTTCCAGGTCCTCCCGTGATCCTGCTTTATCTCGCCCGGCCGTTGGGGCCGGTCGCGATTCGCGCAACTTTGTTCACTTATCTCGTGATAACGGACATAATGCTTTTCGGAGTATTCGCGGCATCCGGAATTCTGGAGCGGGAACCCATCGTCACGGGCCTGTTCGCAGCGATACCGTTCGCTGCGGCCATGGCGGTCGGGGCGTTCATATTTTCTCCGGAGAAGGCGAAGGTTTACCGCTATGTCGCATATTGCATAGTCGGCGCGTCGGCGGTGATGGGACTGCCTGTATGGCGATGATGCGGAGGCCGCTTGAGAAGCCTGCGGGCTCTTTGCAAGCTTGCCGCCCACTCAAAATCGCTGTTCGAATCGGTTTCAGGACGGGTGAAGCCTGATCATGGCTCTTTCGGTTCAGGCGTTGTCACTTCGACGACGGGCAGCAGGCACGTTTGAAGTTCTGCCTTTCTCAAATGGGCCGCGACGATTTTTCCTATCCGGCCTGCTTCGTTGGCCTGCTTGCGCGAACCGGGTTTTCAAGTTTGGAGACCAATAACTCGCGATTGCACACCCGAAATACAGTTTTGCGTTTGCATATGGCTTTACTGTCGCCCAACACAAATATATTGAACTCGCGATATTACGCGCTCGGAGCAGCCGATGAATCAATCGCAAGGATTGTCTAGGCGTCGCGTCGTGCAAGCGACCGCGTTGGCGGGAGCCGCAGGTCTGGCTGGCATGTTACCCGGGTTGTCGTTTGCGAGTTCAGAATCTGCAATTCGAAAGGGCAGACCAATGGCATTCAATTTACCTGACTTACCATACGCCTACGATGCGCTCGCGAGTTCGGGCATGTCGAAGGAAACCTTGGAATTCCATCACGACCTTCATCACAAGGCATACGTGGACAACGGCAGCAAGCTCGTGTCCGGCACCGAGTGGGAAGCGAAATCACTCGAGGAGATCGTGGTCGGAACCTACCAGTCCGGAGCCGTCGCGCAGAACGGCATTTTCAACAATGCTTCGCAGCATTGGAACCATGTCCAGTTCTGGGAAATGATGGGGCCCGGCAACTCCGGCATGCCGTCGGAACTGGAGGTCAGGATCAATCGTTCCTTCGGATCGGTTGAAAAATTCAAGGCCGACTTCGCCGCCGCAGGCGTCGCCCAGTTCGGCTCCGGATGGTGCTGGCTGGTCGCCGACTCGGACGGATCGTTGAAGGTCACCAAGACCGAAAACGGAGTGAACCCGCTTTGCTTCGGACAGACCGCCCTGCTCGGCTGCGATATTTGGGAGCATTCCTATTATATCGATTTCAGAAACAAGCGGCCGGCCTACTTGGCGAATTTCCTGGACAATCTCGTGAACTGGGAGAACGTCGCTTCGCGCCTTCCATCCGGCTGACTCGCCGGACAATCGGCTTCATCGAAGGAAGAAGGTGCTTCGCCTGATAGGCGAAGCACCGCCGCTGCATTATTTTGACGAGTCGGCGGAAAGGCTTGCTCGCGATGGCTGCGGCGAGCATGATCTGGGGTCTGTCGCCCTTGTTCTACAAGCCTTTGGAGCACGTCCCGCCCGGCGAGATCATGTCCCACAGGGTAGTCTGGGCATTCGTGATTTTCGCGTCGGTGCTGGCGATTCAAGGCCGGTTCCGACTGGTTTTCGCCTCATTGACCGGTTCGCTGAAGACATTCGGGTTGGCGGCGGTCTCGGCGCTCATGATCGCCTTGAACTGGTTCTTTTTGATCTATGCCGTCCTGACGGAGAGAACGACCGACGCGAGCTTGGGCTATTTCATATTCCCTCTCGTCGCCGTGCTGATCGGCGCCGCCGTATTCCGGGAGCAACTCACGCCGACCCAGAAAGCAGCTGTCGCCATTGCCGCTGCGGGCGTGCTCGTGCTGACGATCGGACTTGGCACGGCGCCGTGGATATCGATCATTCTGGCGATCAGTTTCGCGGTCTACGGGTATTTGAAGAAGAACACTTCCGAAAGTCCGATCGGTTCCGTGGCGAACGAAGCATTGATCATTGCGCCGTTCGCGCTGGGTTGGCTGATCGGCGTGCACTTCTTCGATCTGGCGGGAATCGGCGGGCAGACCGGCGGATATTTCGGCGCGCGGATGTTCGAAACCTTCATGTTCGTATCGTACGGAGTAATCACGGCAAGCCCGTTGATCCTGATGGCGTACGCGTCGCAAAGAATTCTGTACTCCGAGGTCGGACTGATTCAGTATGTGAATCCGACACTTCAGTTCCTCGTGGCCATTCTGGTTTTCGGCGAGCCCTTCACCGTCTGGCACGGCATGGCGTTTCCGGCGATCTGGGTCGCGCTGCTGCTGTTTTCGGCGTCGACGCTTGGCTACGCCAGATTCTCCCGCAAACCCTCGATCAATGCGGATACCGAGTCCAGGACCACGAAGTGATCTCCCAATTGCTCGTCGGCGAAACCTTTGTCGATTGCGGAGTTCACAAGCTCCAAAAGACTTGTCCAGTAGCCGCCGCAGTTCAAAATGTAGATCGGCTTGCGGTGCAGTCCGAGGTGTCGCCAAGTCAGAACTTCAAAGAACTCGTCCAGCGTGCCCGGACCGCCTGGAAGAACCACAATTGCGTCGGAGTTCGCAAACATGGTATCCTTCCGCTCATGCATGGTCTTTGTCACAATCAGGGTATCGAGATTGGCGTCCGCGACTTCAATGTCCAGCAGATGTTTCGGAATGACACCGAATACCGTTCCGCCGGCGGCTTTGGCGGACCGGGCGGCGATGCCCATTAATCCTATGCCTCCAGCACCGTAGACCAGCCGCCAGCCTTCCAGAGCGATCTTTGTTCCGAACTCGGCAGCAGCATCCCCATATTTCTTGTCGGTTCCCACGCGGGATCCGCAGAAGAGGCAGACAGATCGATTTGATGTCATGATATCTTTCAGTTTCCATCAAGATTGTCTTGATTTATCTGCATGCGTTCATAATGAACGGTGTTGATGTCAATTCCGATCCGGAACTGTTTCCGGCAGAGGTCACCTAATGGTTAAATCCACATTTGCCAAATACGCGGAACGCGTCTCAATTCTGGTGGTCGCCCTGATCGTTGTCGCGTGGGTGGTTTTGACGTTTTTCGTGGATGATTCGCAGGAGCCTGCCCCTGTTGATCAGGGTCAAAGTGATCAGATCGACGATAGTGTCGAATCAATTTCCGGCGACGAAACAGCTCCGGACCCGGCGAGCGACCCGAACGATGTTCCTCCGGCGGACGACGATGCGGCTTCAGGCGGGGATACTGCTGAATCTTCTGACCCGGCAGGGGATGGCGCATCCGTGGAAGCTGGAACGGATGGCGATTCCGCCGAGGATTTGGACGGCTCGGAATTCGAAGGTACCCAGCCGGGCCAGGAGGTTGAGACGGAATCTACCGGCGAAGGCGTTAGTGCGGAACCGGGTCAATCCGCAACTTCTGGATCTGAAGACATTGCGCCCAGTGACGTTGGAACGGGTGCCGGTATGCCGTCGGACGGGGGCGATTCCACCAAGACTTCAGATGGTTTGGAATCGGACGGTGCCGACGATGCCCAGACAGAACCGGAGGTTGAGACGGAATCTACCGGCGAAGGCGTCAGTACGGAGCCGGATCAATCCGCAACTTTTGGATCTGAAGACATTGCGCCCGATGACGCTGGAACGGATGGCGATGCGCCGCCGGACGGGGGCGATTCCGCCAAGACTTCAGATGGTTTGGAATCGGACGGTGCCGACGATGCCCAGACAGAACCGGAGGTTGGGACGGAATCTAGCGGCGATGGGTCGGCTGGCGGCGAAGGCGTCAGTACGGAGCCGGATCAATCCGCAGCTTCTGGATCTGAAGACATTGCGCCCGATGACGCTGGAACGGGTGCCGGTATGTCGTCGGACGGGGGCGATTCCGCCAAGACTTCAGATGGTTTGGAATCGGACGGTGCCGACGATGCCCAGGCAGAACCGGAGGTTGGGACGGAATCTAGCGGCGATGGGTCGGCTGGCGGCGAAGGCGTTAGTGCGGAACCGGGTCAATCCGCAACTTCTGGATCTGAAGACATTGCGCCCGATGACGCTGGAACGGGTGCCGGTATGTCGTCGGACGGGGGCGATTCCGCCAAGACTTCAGATGGTTTGGAATCGGACGGTGCCGACGATGCCCAGACAGAACCGGAGGTTGGGACGGAATCTAGCGGCGATGGGTCGGCTGGCGGCGAAGGCGTCAGTACGGAGCCGGATCAATCCGCAACTTCTGGATCTGAAGACATTGCACCCGATGACGCTGGAACGGATGGCGATGCGCCTCCCGACAATGGCGACACCGTCGGAGACTCGGACGGTTCGGAATCCGAACGCACCGAAGACGCTCAGCCGGGCCAGAAGGCTGAAACGGGGTCGAGCGGAGATGAGTCGGATGGCGGCGAAGGCGGCAACACGGAATCGGATCAGTCCGCATCCTCCGGGTCTGAAGACAGTATGCCCGATGACGCTGAACCTTCGGACGACGCCGCTTCCGCCGCAGTTTCAGCCGGCCCGAAAGCCGACTCCGCCAATGGCGAGCAGTTGGCCTTCAACATTGAACCAAGCGATGGGGTTGGCGCTTCAGTGCAGGGAGAGAACGTAATTTTGCCGACCTTCGACGTTGTGCGCGTGGACCAGTTCGAATTTGCGACGATTGCCGGGCGCGGCATGCCAAACTGGGCAATCGACGTGTTGATCAATTCTGAATTGAAAGAAAGCGGTACAATAGGCGGGGATGGCCAATTCGCGTTCGTTTTTCAACTTGATGCCGAGGGCGGACCGTCGGAGATCGCATTGCTTTCGCGCGATGAAGACGGAACGATATATCGCTCGCCGGAGACGGTGGTGATAATCGCGCCGGAAAGCGTTGCAACCCCTGAATCGGAAGAAATACGGCTGTCGAGCGCTGATCAGTTGCTTCCGGCGGTGCTGATCGCAACGCCGGAAAGCGTCAAGCTGAAGCAGCCTCCAATTCCGGACCGACCGGCAGGAAATCCCGGCGAAAACCTGCTGATCGATTCAATCTCTTACGACATGGATGGAGAGGTCGTGCTTGCTGGAAGGGGCGGCGCAAACGGTTTCATCAGAGTTTATTTGAACAATTTGCCCGTCAAGACGGAGCGAATAACGGATTTTGGAACGTGGGAGATCTCTCTTCCTGATGCGGATGCCGGCCGCTACATGCTGAAAATTGAGGAGCTGGATCAATCCAAGAAAGTTGTGGCAAGCGTTGTCACTCCATTCCAAAAGGAATTTCAAGGCGACGCTTTGGAAAGAATGAAAGGAGCCGCGCAGGCTTCCGGCAGGAGAGGTGCATTTGACTTGGACGACGGCAGGATCGCCGATATAGTGACTGTCCAGCCCGGCTATACGCTTTGGGGAATTTCGCGCAGAAGTTTCGGCCAAGGTCGGTTTTACGTTCGGATTTATCACATGAACATCGACCGGATCGATGATCCGGACCTTATTTTTCCCGGACAGTTGCTTGTCGTTCCCAACTTCGACACCGCTCCGCCGCGACGTCCTTACCCCAATTGACATGTCGCTCTTCCGGCGGCGGTGCATCGCTCGCCTGCGCCAGAGGTTTCAGCGAAACCCGGAATTCAAGAAGCCCGCCGGATCGTTCGCGGCGCGCGCGGCGATCGGAGTTCTTCGAACTGCTCGCGCGGACTTTCGGATGAACGGTCGAGGGCGCGTCTCATGATCCTTGGTCGGTCGGCGCCGCGACGGGCGTTCAATCGAGGACGTCGGCCCGACGATTGTTTTCAATGCGGCATTTGACGGCGAGCGTAGCTTTGGTGTCCGTTTTCGACCGCGGCATCTCCTCCGCACATCTCAATCCAAGATCGTCGTACGCACCCGCAAGCCGTCCGTGAATTGGCAGGAACGAATGCAGCTTACGGACTTCGAACCTTGACCAAAACCTCAGGTTCTCGACAACCGCGCAGGGCAAGCAATGTTCATTGCCGCGATTTCGCTCGGTTTGCTATTCAGCCGCATGCAATATCGGAGGTCGCTCCTCGTTCGCAGGTTCCCTGATAGTTCGGGTGGAGGTCTTCTTCGCTTCGACTTCGTTTTGACCTTGCGCAGGCGTTGGTGCAGGGGCAATTTTCCGGCGCAACGCTCTTTCAGTCATTTGCGCGGCTCTCGATTCATTCTCATCCGGCTTATTTGGAACGACGCGCGTAGCGTCCTCGCTCGGCTTGATGGACGAGGCGGCGCTCTGAGGCGACGAACCGGATTCCGAAGCCATGGCGACTGCCGGTTCGCTCGGGTCCCAAACGAAGGTCAAGTCCTTGGTTTTCTTGAGCGCTCGCTCCAGCCGCATGTCCAGAGCGACTTGACTGCTCTTTCCGAGCGTCGTTGCCGCAAGTCTTCGGGTCAGACCGTATGACCCCTTCGCAGCCCAGACCCTCAAAGCAAGCAACGACGGGGTGAAAACAAGCGTCAAAGCTGTCGCGGTCGAAAGGCCGAATACGACGGCCGTCGCCAACTGCTTCCACCAAAGCGATGTCGGCGTATTCACGGTGTAGCCGCCGTTGACGATATCGATGGAGTAGCCGTACATCATCGGAGTAAGCCCGGCGATCGTCGTGATCGACGTCAGCAGGACAGGCCGTATCCGTACTTCGGCGGTCCTGACGATCGCCTCCAGACGGGGCATGTATTTGGCGTACTCCTGGTACGTGTCGATCAGCACAATATTGTTGTTCACCACGATTCCCGCCAGCGCCACAATCCCTGTGCCGGTCATGATGATCGAAAACGGCTGATTCATGACCACCATCCCGATCAACACTCCTGACGTCGAGAGAACGACGGCAAGGAGGACCAGAACGGAATTGTACACGCTGTTGAACTGCGCAAGCAGCACCGCGAACATCAACCCCAGCGCCCCTATGAATGCTTGGATCAGGAACGTTTGGCTTTCTTGCTGCTCCTCTTGGTCGCCGGTCCAATTCCAAGAAACGGACTCAGGCAATCCTGCTTCATTTTCGATCCAATCCGTCAGAAACTGGATGCGCTCTGTCGGCGTCATCGGGCGACCGTTCTCATTGCGAAGAGTGGGATTCACGCCCGAGCGCACATCAATGTATCTGGACTGGTCCGCGCGGCTTATTTCGGGCAATTGATCGACCGGAATCCGAGTTACGAAATTCGAGAGCGGAACAAGCCCTCGATCCGTCCGAATGCGAAGCGTGTCCAGAGTGGAGAGAAGCCTGTCGCCCTCGGGCAATCGGACCCTTATTTCGATTTCTTCGTCCGACGAGTCCACCCGCATCTCGTCGAGCAGTATTCCGCGCGTGACGAGCTGCAGCATCGCACCGACCGTCTGGACGTCCGCCCCGAACCGGCCGGCCTTCTCGACGTCGATATCGATCTGCCAATCAATTCCGGGAAGCGGCCTTGTGTCTTCGATGAAGAGAAGCCCTTCGGTATTGTCGAACTTGGTCCTGACTTTGGTCGCGGCCGCAACGAGATCTTCCCAGTTGTCGCCTGTCAGCCTGAGACTGACGGGTTTTCCTTGCTGGGGTCCGTTCGATTCCGTCTGGACGTCCGTGTGAATTCCAGGGATGTCGGCAAGCTTGGATTCCAGCAAATCCATAATTTTTCGGGAATCCTTAACTAGGCCGCCCAATTGCTGCCGCTCCTCCCACGGCAAGAATTCGACCTGCACGTCTCCGATTGTATCCACCGGGCGCGCGCTGCCGCCGGCATTGTTCAATCCGCCGCTTCCAGCCGTCGAGAACACGGATGCGATTCCTTCCGTCCCGAGGATCAGCTGCTCCACTTCCCGGACAAGTTCGTCTTTCTCGTGCAAGCTGAGATTTCCGCGGGCTCGAACATAGACTCGGACTTGATCCGGTTCCGTTTCCACGAAGAATGTGACGCCGTTGTTGTTGGCCATGTAATATCGGACCGTGGACGCGACGAACGCGACAGTCGCGACGACCACCAGAACGGGCATGACCGGGTTTCCGACGATCAGCTTGATGAACTTTCCGAATTCGGTTCGCTTGATTCCGGTTTCCAATGGTTCGGATGCTTTCGGCTTCAGCGAACGGACCGTCATCGATATCGCGAATGCGGAAACCGCGAAAAGCAACGCTCCCGGGAGGGTCGCCAGCAGATTCCGTCCGTCCGGCGTGTCGCCTGAAATCATTCCGGGGTTCAATACGGCCATCGCGGAACCGAACCCGAGCAAGACGAAACCGCCGAGAAGAAACAATCTTGTGCGAAAGCGCATCATTCGGAACGAAGCGGTCATCGTTTCGAACGCCCGCGTGACTCGTCCCGAAACACCGCCGACAACAGGCAGGAACACCAATGCGACTACCATGGACGCCGACAAAACGAAAATGATCGTTACCGGAAGAGTGCCCATGAATTGTCCGGGCATTCCGGGCCAGAAAAGCATCGGAAGAAACGCGCAAAGCGTTGTGGCCGTGGAAGAGATGATCGGCCAGAACATGCGCTTCGCGGCGTTTCTGAAAGCGCGCATGGGGCCGATCCCTTCCCGGATGTTTCGGTCCCCCAATTCGACGATCACGATGGCGCTGTCGACGAGCATGCCTACCGACAGGATCAAGCCGAACATGACAATGTTCGAAATCGCGATATTCATTACCGACAGCAGCGCGAAGCAAAGAAGGAAGGATGTCGGGATCGCAAATCCCACAAGAATGGCGGAACGCATTCCGAGCGCGGCAAGGACGACGATCATGACGATCGCAATTGCGGTGAGCACCGAACCCTGAAGCTGGTTGACCATCGCCGACACGGAATCGCTCTGGTCCTGCACGTAAGTGATCGAGATTGCGCTGTTCAACTCGTCCGGCCAGGACGCACGAAGCCCGCTTACGGTGTCTTTGACCAATTGCGAGGTTTCGATGATGTTGGCGCCTTTCCGCTTGACGACTTGAAGGGCGAATGTCGCTTCGCCATTCTGGCGTGACGTTCCAGTTCGATCTTGGTACGTCATTTTGATGTCGGCCAGATCGCCCAAGGTCACAACCCGTCCGCCGTTCACCTTGATCGGCAGTTCGCGAACATCTTGGGGGCTTTCATAGGAGGACGGAATCTTGAGCGCGAATGCTCCCTGCTCGGTTTCGATTTCGCCCGCGGCGACCAACTGGTTGTTTCTCGAAACTACGGATACGAGCTCATTCGCCGAGACATTGTAGGCTTCGAGTTGCAACGGGTCGATGATCACCTCGAGCATTTCATCTCGAACGCCCGACAAGCCTGCTTCAAGCACGGGCCCGAGAGATTCGAGCGTTTCCTGTATCTCGTTAGCCACCCGCAGAAGGGTGCGTTCCGGCAAGTTGCCTGAAATGACGACGACCACGACCGGAAAGTCGGAAAAGCTGAATTCTGAAATTGTCGCGCTACTGGCGCCTGCCGGGAACTCCGACTCCGCTCTATCGACGCGATCCCTTATGTCCGCCAGCATCTTCGAGCGATCAATTCCGAAAGCGAAAGATAGCGATACCCCTGCGTAATTCTCCGCGGCGGTGGAGGTAATTTCTTCAAGGCCGTCGAGGTCCCGAAGTCGCGACTCCAAAGGTCGGACAAGCAATCTCTCGCTGTCTTCCGCCGAAATCCCAGGGAACGGCACCGAAACGAAATATGCAGGGATCTCAATGTCGGGCGAGCCCTCGCGAGGGAGGCTGATATAGGCGGCGGTTCCCGCTGCGATCGAAAGCAGCAGGCAGGCCAGAACCATTCGCGAGTGCGTCGCAGCCCAATCAATAATGCGGGTCATGACTGTTCGTTCCGGTAGGTAACGCGAACCTTGCTGCCGTCTACCACGTATTCTTGTCCGATCACGATCAAATCTACGATGTCGGGGAGGCCGGTCACCCATGCGCCTTCAAGAGAATCCCGCACGATGTCGATAGAATAGAACTTTGCCTCGTCGCCTTCGACCGCGCGGATGCCAAGCAGGCCATCGTCATCAAGCGTCAATGCCGACTGCGGCACGAGGTGCGCCTCTTCAGACTTTGAAGTGATGAATATCTCGGCTGTCGAGCCGTCGCGTATGGAGAGGTCCGCGTTGTCGGCTGTGATCTCCAGACGAAACGTCCGCGTATCGGGATCGGCCGAGCGGGAAATGAAGGTCACTTCCCCTGACACCTCCGTTCCCGACACGAGGCGTGCGGCAGCCGAATTGCCCACATCAATCGCGTCAACGTCGGCTTCCGGAACAAAACCGACGATCTTGATCGGATCCAGCTGAATGATTCTTGCGCAAAGCGATCCGGGCTGAAGCAACGATCCCAATTCCGCAGCGTCCGATTCCAGCAGCCCGTCGAACGGCGCTTCCATCGTCAGCCTGAGTATCTCCTGCTGTGCCCTGTCGACAGCAGCGGTCGCAGCGCGCAGAGCAGCCAGCGCCGCCGTTCGCCCGGTTTCCGATGCGTATCCTTCTTCGGCCAATCGGGAGGTCGCGCGCTCGTTCATTTCAGCTTCGCTCAAGCGCGCGTTCGCTTCCGCCAAGCTTGCGTTGCGGGTTCCGGGATCAAGCTTGCAAATTTCTTGTCCTTCGGTCACGAAGGCGCCCTTCCTCAGCGGTTCCGAGATGACAAGACCTGAAGTTTCGGATCTGACATCGACGAATCGCGCCGCCTCGGTTTGACCCCTGAGGACAATCCCGCTTTCGACAGGTTGCGCGGAGGAGCGCAGCGCGACGACGTGAACAATTTCGTCTGCTGCCTGCGGATTTTGAGCAAACCCACTTTCGGAACCTTGCTGTCCTGCGGGTGGCGCTTGGCCTTCCGCGTCCGCGCTGACGGCGTCTCTCTGAGTGACGAGCGCGTACAGCCCGACCGCAACAAGAACAGCTGCGATTATTGAAGCGATGCGCATTAGGACGCCCGTGTGGGAACTTTTGCCGAACTTGAGTTCATTGCTCAAGCATATAGGCATATATTGGCCGATCAAATGGAATCAAGGAATTGAGCGAGCCGACGCTAGGCGTTTTGGTCCTATCCTGTTGCTTTCTTGTGGCAAACCGATTTGCTGCGGGACCAGCAATCGTCTTCGGAATAACCAATCCCGCTTTGCTCAAGAAGCGTTTGCTCAGTTCGGGAAAGCTCTGCGCGAGCGTCGGTGCTTCAATTTCTGTTGAGACCGCAATGAGAGCGCATACAGCAGGAATTCAATTGCAGCGAAGGCGGGAATTTGCAGCGGCACGGCGTGCAGCATGCTCCTTGGAACCTCTCCGGTTTGGGGTTGGTGTGTCGTACGTCGGCGAAACATCTGCCAATCGGAACCGGGAATGCACCCTACAAGAGGCATTCACAGATGCCGGGGTGGGCTGCTTACTTCATGTGCGATGCACATTTCGAAACAAAATCGGCAGCTCGTGCCATTTTGCAACCAAAGGGAGATGCTGGAATCGCCAATCCGCAAGCCTTCGACATCGCGGGTCGACAGTGCTGGACCATTTACAGCATCGCGTTCTCAAGCGACTGAATGAATTGAATCCCGAGAATTATTTTTTGCTCAGCCGGTCGTCGTTTGTAATGAACCGATTACTATTGGCTGCAGATGCACAGGCAAGCTGGATCGCATCCTGCGCTTTAATCGAGCGATCTTGGCGGATTTCCACAAACTTGGGGGCCGCATGCAAATCAAAGGGAACTATCGTCGCGTTCGATCTGATCATTTGCTCGTAGATGTGCATCAATTCCTTATCTTCGATCTCCATGGGCTTGACCAAGACCTCGCCGAAAGTGAGCGCGGAGGTCAGCAGCTTGTCTCCGCGTTCAATCATGAGCGGTCGCAGGGCAGCGACCCACTCGGCATGCTTTGTTTGGTCCTCAACGAGATGGATGAACAGGTTGGTATCCCAGAAGATCCTGCTCACTTCGACCATCTCTAAGCCGTTCTACGTAGGCGTCGGCATCTTCATCCTCCCAGATGGCTTTGCCAAGGCCGCGCAAGCTGAGAATGGGGTCAGCTGCCAGACGCCCTCCGCCGACGTACTCGTTCCAATACCAATCGATCAGCTCCCTATATTTTTGTGGCATTTCATCTTTCCGCGGGGTGAACCTCCCCAAGTTGCGGCGAGGATCGAACGGATCTCCGGGTTTGAATAGGCGACGGCGTCCTTTCGCAGTTTGAAACAACATCCGGTAACGCCCCGGGTCGTATTCGCTGTTGACGACACAATGTCGAATGACGTGCTCCCAAAGTTCATAATGCAGTTGACTGTCGGCGACATTCTCCGCCTCGGCCTGCCGGACGATTTCGACGGCTGAGAAATCGGATCGGTCCGGGTGCCGACGGTGCAAGAGAGCGGTCGCAACCCATACTTCATCAGCCACTCGGATTTGCATGTTTCACCTCAATTACAGTGGCAGTATTGGTAATGAATGAACCAATTCTCGAACGTCTTCAAATCCGATTTCCGGCCGCCGTAGAAATGACTTCCGTGTCCAGTGTGCAAGTGCTGCGATAGTCCTTTTTGCATTTTACAGCGTTCTGCGAAGAGTTGACTTACGGTCGCACTACTCAAAACTCCGGACGATCTTTTGGAGCCGGCCTTCCAGCGGCGCGGAGGGTGCGTTCCGGGGCGGAGTCGATGATCGACCATCCGGAGTGCCGCGGTCGGATCCTCCGGACCGCTCCCCGCCATCGGCAGCTCGCATTGAATCGATAGTTTTCCTGCCGGACCTTAAGTGAAGGGTTCGGCAAAAACCGGGCGGCGTTCCGAAACGCCGCCCGGAGTCGATGCTATACCGCAGGTTGGCCGACCTTGCTGCGCATTGAATCGCGGATCAGCGCCTTCACCATCGCGACGCCCATCAATGCCAGCAAGAAGGAAAACGGCAATGCGCCGATGATCATCGCGGTCTGCAGCGCGCCAGGCCGGCCTGCGGTTGGAAGAAACCCGATGACGGCCGTGAGCGTCGCCCCTTGGAAGATGATGTGGACACCCGCCTTCCGGGATTCGTCGCCGGCTGCGTTGATGGTGTTGATGATCAGCACGGCCGAGTCCGCGAACGTCACCAGATAGGTCAGCGTCAGGACGACGATCACCGCCGACATCGGAACCGCGAAGGCTGGGGGCAGCAATGTGTTCATCGTCTGATACAGCTGTTCGAAAATCGGCGAGCCTTGAATCACGCCGCCCGGCATCAAGGCAGAGTCGCATCAATGGGTGAACCCAGACAGGTCGCGCGGCAATATTAGCAATCGCTAATTTTCTGATAAGAAAAACAACTTCCATACGCCCGGCGGCAGTCCGCTGCCCGGGTCGATGGCCGCGTAAAAGGCCGGGAGCGGCGTTCGCGCCGGGCGGCTCCAGATCTCGCAATGCGCATCCTGCGGACGCCGCGAAAGACCGGAGCACGATCGGTTATGCTCCGGTGCAATTTCATTTTTTCGCCGATTTCGGGATCAGAGGTTGCTGAATGCGCGGTCCAGCCCGTCATGCACTTGATCGACATCCGCCATAGACAGGCACATCGGCGGCACCATGCGCAGGCAGGACTGATGGGCCCCGGATTTCGACAGGATGATTCCGCTTTCGCGCGTCGCTTCGAACACGGCGGCGGTGGTCTGCGGATCGGGCTCCTTGGTCTTGCGATCCTTGACCATTTCGATGGCCAGCATCAGACCGCGCCCGCGCACATCGCCGATGGCCGGATGCTTGTCCTTCACCGCGTGCAGGCGTTCCAGCAGCGCCGCGCCGACGTCGCGGGCATTCTCGCGCACCTTGTCTTCCTCGATCACCCGCAGCACCGCGCGGCCCGCCGCGCAGGAGGTCGGGTTGGCGCCATAGGTGTGGAACATGAATTTTTCGGCCATAGGCGCGGCGATTTCCTTGCGCGCTACCACGGCGCCAAGCGGGAAGCCGTTGCCGATGCCCTTGGCCATCACGACGATGTCGGGGATGACGCCGTCCGCCTCAAAGCCCCACATATGGTCGCCGGTGCGGCCGAAGCCTGCCTGTACCTCGTCCGCGATCAGCAGTCCGCCCTTGGCCCGGACACGTTCGGCTGCGCCGGTCATGTAGCCCTCGGGCATTTCGACGATGCCGCCGTAACCCTGCACGCTTTCAATGACGATGCCCGCGACCCGACCCGAGGTTGCCGCGTGGATCGTGCGCTCGATCTCGTCAAGGTAAGGCCTCGCCCCGGCGTTTTCGCCGAAGATGCCGCGATACTGGTGCGGATCTGGCACGAAAGCCACGTTGCCGGGCATGCCGGGATGCCGCCAGCCGCTGATGCCGGTGACCGACTGGGCAGCCGCCGTGGGTCCGTGATAGGCCGAGCGCAGGGCCAGCATATCCAAATTGCCGGTATAGCTGCGCGCCATGGCCATGGCGAGGTCGACGGCTTCGGCGCCCGAGTTAGTGAAATGCACCACCCAATCGATATTTCCGTCCGGGTTGGGCATGGTGGCGGCCAGCTCCTCGGCAAAATGCGCCGGGACCGGATGGTAGAACATGGTTGTGCAATGGGTCAGTTCCTGCGCCTGCTCCATCGCGGCGGCGACCACCTTCGGGTGGCTGTGGCCGACCGAGATGCAGACATTCATGCCCAGAAGGTCGGTGTATTTGCGGCCTTCGACATCCCAGAGATATTGCATCGACCCTTTCCGGAACACCATCGGCTCTTTGAACGGTATGAATTTGCGCTGGGACGCGGCGTAGAAGGTATCGCGCCGCTGCGCCGTCTCGTCCAGCGTCCAGTCGGTTCGGATGTTCATTGTCGTTCTCCCTCGATTTCCCGGCTTCGGCGGGCGACGAAATCGTCAAGTGCTTCTCTGACACCGGCATCCATCGCGGGGGCTTCGTATTCCTCGATCAGTTTTTTGACCCGTGTGCTGGCGCGCTCGTGCTGCCACAGCCCGCCTTCGGCAAGCCACTGTTCGTAAGTTCCGTTGTCGGACATCTCGCCCATCCAGAAGGCGGTTTCGAAGTTGTCCTGCGTGTGCCGCGCGCCCAGGAAATGACCGCCCGGTTCGACCTCGTAAAACGCATCCATCGCCTGCGCGGCCTCTGAGAAATCGACGCCGCCGATAAAGCGCTGCATGGCCGAGCACCGGTCGGCATCCATGACGATCTTTTCGTAGCCGGTGGTCAGCAGCCCTTCGAGGCAGCCGGTGGCGTGGATGATGAAGTTCACCCCGGCCATGGCTGCGCCCATGAGCTGCGCCTGGCTTTCGTAGCCGGCCTGCGCGTCGGGGATCTTGGAGGCGGTCAGCCCGCCCACCGAATGGAACGGCAGGCCCAGCCGGTCGGCCAGCGTCTTGGCGCACATCTGGAATTGCGTGCCCTCGGGCGTGCCGAAGGTCGGCGCGCCGGTTTTCAGGCTGATCGGCGAGAAGAAGGTGCCGAAGGCCGCGGGCGCGCCGGGCCGGATCAGCTGGATCAAGGCGACGGAGGCCATGACCTCGGCTAGAACCTGCGACAGGGTTGCGGCGACCGAGACCGGCGACATCGCGCCCCCCAGAACGAAAGGCGATACGACCGTGCATTGCCCGGCCCGGGCGTATTCCTTGAGCGCCCAGAGCATGGTCTCGTCCATCACCAGCGGCGCGTTGGTGTTGACGACGGAATAGAGCACGCAGTTCTGATCGACGAACGCGGACCCCATGGCGATGCGGCACATTTCAATGGTGTCTTGAGCCCGCTCCGGCGCGGTGACCGCCCCCATGAACGGCTTGTCGTTCATCGTCAGATGCGCATGCGCCATGTGCAGGTGCCGCAGAGGCACGGGCACATCGACAGGCTCCACCACGACGCCACCCGAGTGGTTTACCGCGCCGAGCTGATGGTGCAGCTTGGTGATGTTCCTGAAATCCTCGATCGTGGCGTAACGCCGCCCGTTTTCCATGTCGTGCGCGAAGGGCGGGCCGAAACTCGGCGCGTAAACCTGGGCGTCGCCGCCGATCTGAATCGACCGTTCGGGATTGCGCGCATACTGGGTGAAGACCGAAGGCGCCGCGCGGATTTTGTGGCGGCACCAGCCCGGATCAAATCGTACCCGCTCGCCATCGACGCGCGCGCCGTGCTTTTTGAACAGCTCCAGCGTTTCCGGGTCGCCCCGGAAATCCATGCCGATCTCGTCCAGAATGCGGTCGGCATTTCGTTCAATGATCGAAACGGCCTCATCATCGATCAGGCTGACCTTGCCGATCCGGCGCGTCGTATAAGGCGCGGCAAACGCGCTTTTGGCCGAGCGGGCAGCCATGCGTTCGCGTCGGCCTGCGCGTCTGGACGTAGTTTGTGCCATTCCTCGCTCCGCAGCATCAATTCCAGAACACCCATGGCAAGGAAATCGCTGTCGGCACAGCAAAACCATTCAGTATTAGAGTTAATAATGCTCCGTATTAGGAGGGGTAAATAACATCTTCGGCGATCTGCGGCAGAAGCCTTTCAAAGCTCTGCTTGAGGATGGCGCCGCTGGCCTGCGCCACGCGCATCGGAATGTCGTCCAGCTCGCCCGCGCGATGAATTGCGAGAATCGACCGTTTGAATCTGGCGAAAGGCAGCGGCTCAATGCGCAGATCCATTCCCTCCGCCAATGCATCGATCAGAAGGCTGGGCGTCAGGATGGCGAAGCACTTGCCCGTGATCACACCAGCCACCACCATGGAGGACCGGTCCGCCTCCATCGAGCGCGGCAGTTCGAGCCTGCACCGCTGAAGATGCTGGTCCGTTCTGCGTCCGACCGGAGTGTCGGAGCTGAACCTGACAAGCGAGAGGCGCCGGGATATCTCCATTATGTCGTCCGTCGGTCCGTCGTAATCCCCTGGAAGGACCAGATAAAACGGCTCCTCGAGGATCGGAATGCAATTGTAGTCGGTTAAGTCGAACTGCGGATCCGAGGTGATCGCGATGTCGATCGAACGCAAATTGAGCGCGTTCTGATGTTCGGTTGCCAAGCCTGCGGACAGGGTGAGTTCGGGGACTTTCAGCGTTCCGCGAACCATGTCCAGAAGCCCGGGCGTCAGCGAGGTTGCAATCGAAGCAAGAAGCGCGACCCTCAGAATCGGCAACGAGCTGGACTGGACGTGACGGAGCTCGGACCTGAGGTCTTCGACTTCGCTCAAGATTCGAAAGGCTCTGCGGCGGAGAATCTCGCCGGTATGGGTCAGCTCTATGGGTCGGTGCGTCCTGTCGAACAGCGATGCGTGCAGCGCCCATTCGAGCTTCTTGATTTGCTGGGACACCGCCGATTGCGTCATCCCCAGCGCCGATGCCGCGGCCGTGACGTGGCGGCTGTCGGACACCGCCATGAACACCTCCAGGGCGCGAAGCAGGCTTACATCGGACTCCGACTGCCGCTTTTTCATTTGGCGCTGGATTCCATTAGTTTTTCTTATTTATATTGCGCCTCCTTGATCCATGTCCCGCGTGAAGTCAATCCTGAGGCGGACGCGCGCGCTTGGCGCAACTTCGATTGCAAACGCTCCGCCGGAGGAGACGGGCAGTCATGAATATGCAGGAGGTTCGTCGCCATTCCGGCATTGCCCAATCCGCAGACTGTCGCGCGCCAAGGCCCGGATGTCGTTTTTGTATGCCGCGCCGGCAAACGGGCTTGAATCGTCTCCGCATTTTCGCGCCGCTTTGCCCACAGACATGGGGAAGCCCGCACCCATGGCATAAAAGTGGCATGAAAGATGCCCGGCTGGCCGGTCCGGGGCGGATCGGATTATTGGCCGTGCTTCTGTAGTTCAGCAGAGATTCTAACGCTGCCCATATTGACTTGCGGTCGGACGTCAAAGATCGGAAAGACCCCGGGGCGAGGAGCACGGCACAGCATGCGGAAAGTTGTCATCGTCGGTGGCGGCGCCATTGGTTTGGGTCTTGCGTATCATCTGGCGGGGCGGGCGCAGGTCACGGTTCTGGAGCGCAACCAGCTGGCCAGCGGCACAAGCTGGCACGCAGCGGGTATCGTGGGGCCGCTGCGGGCGACGCCGAATATGACCAGGCTGGCGATGTATGCCGGTGAGCTGTTCCCGAAACTGGAGGACGAATGCGGCCTGTCGACAGGGTACCGGCAGACGGGCGGCTATTGGCTGGCGCGCCAAGAGGCCCGCATGGACGAGCTGTACCGCATTGCTTCGTTGGGCCGCCATTTTGGGCTGACGCCATCCATCGTGGGGCCGGACCAGATTGATGTGCCCGGCCTGCATCTGGACGGCATCGTCGGCGCGCTGCGGGTTGAAGAAGACGCCAATGTGAACCCGGTCGATCTGTGCATGGCCTATGCCAAGGCGGCGCGGGCCAAGGGCGCCGAGATCCGCGAGGGCGCGCAGGTCGCCGGGCTGCTGGTCGAAAGCGGCGCGGTCAAGGGCGTGCGGATGGGCGACGGGTCCGGAATGTCGGCCGATCAGGTTGCGCTCTGCGCAGGGGCGTGGTCGAAAAAGCTGGCGGATGAGGCCGGGGCGGCGCTGCCGCTGCAGGCGGTCGAGCATATGTATGTCGTGACCGAGGCGATGGCCGACCTGCCCAATCCATACCCGGTGCTGCGCGATCTGGATCGCGGCATCTACGTCAAGGGCGATGCGGGCAAGATCGTCTTTGGCGGGTTCGAACCCAATGCCAAGGTCTGGGATGCCTTCGGCCCCGAAGGCGACCGGCCGTTTCTGGAATTGCCCGAGGATTGGGATCAGTTCACGCCCTTCATGGAGGCGGCGCTGGCGCTGGTTCCGGGACTTGAGACGGCGGGCATCCAGCACTTCATGAACGGGCCGGAGAGCTTTACCGTCGATACAAAGCCCTTTATCGGCCAGACGCCCGAGGTCGACGGTCTCTATGTGGCGGCGGGCATGAACTCGGTCGGCGTGATGTCCTCGGCAGGGATCGGGCGGGCGCTGGCTGACTGGATGGTCGATGGCGCGCCGCCGATGGATCTGTGGGAGGTCGATATCGCCCGGGTCGATCCGCTGACCGCCGGAAAGATTCATGTCGAAACCCGGATGGAAGAGGCGGTCCGCGACGCTTTCGCCCTGCACTGGCCGTTCAAACAGCCCAAAGCGGGCCGCGGTCTGCGCAAATCGGCGCTGCATGACCGCTGGGCCGCGGCGGGCGCGCAGTTCGGCCTGACCGCCGGCTGGGAGCGCGGCTTGTGGTACGTGCGGGACGACAGCGAGCGGGATCTGCCGTATTCGATGGGCGATCAGCCTTGGTATCCGATTGCCCGGCGCGAGGCGGCGCAATTGCAGGACGGCGCAACGCTGATCGACCTGTCGCCTTTCGGCAAATTCGACGTCTCCGGCCCGGATGCGCTGGCGCTGATGCAGTATCTGACCACCGCCAATCTGGATGTCAGCATCGGGCGCGCGGTCTATACACCGCTGACCAACGCCAAGGGCGGTATCGAGGCGGATGTAACCATCGCGCGCATCGCCGAGGATCGCTTCCGCATGACCTCGGGCGCAGCGACCCGGCAAAAGGATATGGCCTGGCTGCGCCGCCACGGCGCCGGGCGCAACGTGGCCATTGCCGACGCGACCGAGGCCGAAGTGGTCATCGGCGTCATGGGCGGCGGTTCGCGCGATCTGCTCAAATCGCTGTCTTCGGACGATTGGGACGACTTCCCCTTCTCCACCTTCAAAGCTGTAACGGTGGCCGGTCAGGCGGCCATGGTCACGCGCGTCAGCTTCGTCGGCGAACTGGGCTGGGAATTGTCCATCGCTGCGGAGAAAGGCGGCCCCGTCTTTGACGCGCTCCACGCCGCCGGGGCCAGGCCTCTGGGCCATTTTGCATTGGATGGCTGCCGGATCGAGAAAGGGTTCAAGCATTGGGGCCACGATCTTGGTCCCGAGATCACGCCGCTCGAGGCCGGGCTTGGCTTCGCCATCGACTGGACCAAGGATTTTCTGGGCAAAGAGGTTCTGGTCGTCCAGAAAGAGCAGGGTCTTGCCCGCAGGCAGGTGATGTTCGACATCTCGTCGCATCCTCTGGTCCTGCATGACGAACCGATCTGGGAAAATGGCCGCGTGGTCGGCATGACCACCAGCGGCGCACGCGGCGCGCGCACCGGGCTGACGCTGGCGCTGGGGATGATCGAGGTCGCGCCGGGCGAGAAGCTGTCGGCCACATGCGACCGTGAATTCGAAATCGAAGTCGCAGGGACGCGCCATCGGGCCAATGCGCTGATTCGGCCCCCGTTTGATCCCAAGGGCGAGAGGATGCGCGGATGAGCGCCACCAATGCTCAGGTACTGATCATCGGCGGCGGAGCCATGGGCGTGTCGCTCATGTACCATCTGGCCAAAGCCGGATGGACCGACGTGGTTCTGACCGAAAAGAACGATCTGACCCATGGCTCGACCTGGCATGCGGCGGGTCTTTGCACGCATTTCGCGCACAACCCGACCATTCAGGAGCTGCGCGCCGCCTCGGTGCGCCTCTATCGCGACATCCTGCCGGAAGAGACCGGCGATACCTGCGGCTTCCACCGCTCGGGCGCGATGCGCATCACCTCGAACCCGGACCGGATGGATGAGTTCGCCCATGTCGCAGGACTCAGCCGATTTACCGGATACGAGTTGCAACTTCTGACGTCCGCCGACGTCGAACGTCTGCACCCTTTGGCCCGGACCGAAGGGCTGCTGGGCGGCATCCACGAACCTGATGACGGCCATGTGGATCCGTCTCTGGCAACGAACGCCATGTCCAAGGTCGCTCGCCGGAACGGCGCGACGATCCTGCGCCGCAACCCGGTGACCTCGATCCTGCGCGAGGACGGCGCTTGGGTCGCCGAAACCGAAAAGACTGCCATCCGCGCCAAGCATATCGTTAACGCAGCAGGCACTTGGGGCTGGGAGATCGGGCGCATGATGGGGCTCAACATCCCCTCGGTTCCGGTGCTGCACCAGTATCTGGTCACCGATACGGTTCAGGCGGTGGCGGAACGCATCAAGCAGGGACTGCCGGAACTGCCGATTATCCGCGACCCGGAAGAAAGCTGGTACGTGCGGCAGGAACGCGATGGCCTGATCCTCGGGCCGTACGAGAAAGACGCGCAGCCTTGGTCGATCGATGGCTGCCCGCCCGAATTCGGCGCCGACTTGATGCCGCCCGATCTGGACAGGGTCGAGGACATCATCATGATGGCGATGGAGCGCATCCCTGCGCTGGAAACGGGCGGGATCAAATCGATCGTCAACGGCCCGATCACCTTCACCCCCGACGCCAACCCGCTGATCGGCCCAGCGCATGGGCTGCCCAATGCCTGGCTGCTGACCGGATCGAGCATGGGCGTGATGGAAGGCGGCGGCGCGGGTTGGTTCCTGGCCCATTGGATGATCCATGGCGCGCCGCCCATGGACCCGCTGGCGGTGGACAGCCGCCGGTTCGGCAGCTGGGCCGACCGGGAGTACCGCGTGGAAAAGGCCATCGAATGCTTCGGCCTGCAATTCGGCGTGCACTACCCGCATGAAGAACGCCCCGCCGCGCGCGGCAAGCGCCTGTCGCCCATTCACGACCTGATGGTCGAACGCGGTGCGGTCATGGGCGCAGCCTATGGCTGGGAACGCCCCAACTGGTTCAGCGACAAGCAAGGCGACGAGGCAACGCCGAGCTTCCGCCGCTCGAACTGGTTCCAGCCGGTTGCCGCAGAATGCGACACCGTGACGAACGCGGTCGGCCTTGCCGACATGTCGGTGTTTTCGAAATTCGAAGTGAAAGGCCCGGACGCCCGCGGATTTGTAGATTCCATCGGTGCGAACAAGACGCCCAAGGCGGGTCGCATCGGTCTGACCCACGCCCTGACGCCCGCGGGCGGAACGCATTCGGAATTCACCGTCACGGTGCTGGCCGATGATCATATCTATCTCACCTCGGCCGCCGTAGCCGAACAGATGGACGAGGGTCTGCTGCGCGACAGAGTGCAAGGTTTCGACGCATCCGTCACCCGCGTTACCGAAGATTTCGGCGTGATTGGCCTGATGGGGCCGAAGTCGCGCGATGTGCTCGGCGCATCGACCGGTGCGGATCTGGGCGCGGGTTTTCCCTGGCTGTCGGTGCGCGAGATCGTCCTGGCAGGCATCCCGGTGCGGGCGCTGCGCGTCTCCTACGTGGGCGAACTCGGCTGGGAATTGCATGTCGCGGCTGATCGGATGCGCGAGCTGTTCCTGATCATTGAAGAAGCCGGGAAACCGCATGGGCTCGGGTTCTTCGGCGCCTACGCCATGAACGCGATGCGACTGGAAAAAGGCTATCGCGCGTGGGGCGTGGACTTCACGACCGAGCGGACACCCGCCGAGACCGGGGCCGGTTTCCTGATCAAGATGGATCATGACTTTGTCGGCAAGGACGCCTTGGCCAAGCGCATGGAAGCCGGCGACCGCTGGGAGATGGTACTGTTGGACATCGAAAATGGCGAAGTCGATCCATATTACGCGCATGGCGTCATCCGGAATGAACGCGTCGTTGGCATCGTCGGTTCCGCGGCTTACGGTCATCGCACCGGCAAGACTCTGGCACTCGCCTATCTGCGTGACAGGACGGCGCGTGACGGGCTGGAGGTTGAAATTCTTGGCCGCCGCCGCCGCGCGCAAATCCTGCCGCAGGTTCCCTTTGATCCGACAAATGCCCGAATGAAGCAGTGACGCAGCGCAGACCCGGCATTGGGCAAAATTCCCGTCGCCAAGGCAGGGGCTTCGGCAATGGGGCCGTTTCCGTCAAGCTGCTTTTCAAGCCGATCGACCATCCGGGATGATCCCTTCGGGATATTCTTTTCCACGTTGCGTCGCCATGCAGCCTTCAGGCTTAGCCTAATGAGCCCAAATTCGTTTCGCTTATATATAAAACATTGTTTTATGATGATTAATTTTGATGAACTTGGATTTCATACTATCACAAAATGCCCATGAATTTTTGCGCGTGGATTCGAGTCATGATAGCCGGTTCCCATGGCTTGCCGAATCGACGAAATTCCGAAAGGAGCCGCCTTCCGATGGTCCTTCTCCGTCGCCAACCTCGCGCGCCACTTGGACTGGCTCGTCGAACCTCGGGGCGATGATCGGCTCGTCGACTTCTCGACCGTCGCCCTGAACGACAGCTCCCTTGGCGACTCTTGAAGCATCAAAATGAATGCGGTCCTGCCGCCCGGACAGCAGAAGGCATTCGATCACCTCGGCGTAAATCTGGCAAAAATGCTCCCAGAAGCTGGCAGGTGGGACTCCGCCAGTCGCTTTCTCTCCGGCATGGATCCCTGCCTTTGAGTTTCCGGCTCGTTTGTTTAGATTGCTCTCTGGAAAACCAAGGGCAGTTCATACCTCGTTTGCCAAGAGTGCGATCAAAATGTGCGGATCTCGTCCACTGGGATCCCGTGCCTTGCAGCGGAGCCGCGAAATTCGGCTGTATAGTCCCTTTGGCCGTGATCCGTACCCTCCCAAACGATGCATGCTCTGACAGGATATCCAGAAGCCTGCGCGCAATCGAGAATCGCGGTGTTGACAGCTCGATAGGCTGACGGGCCAGGCTTCTGAAACTGAAGAACTTCAAGCCCTCCTTCAGTTCCGGCGCGGTCAAGGATCTGGTCATAATCTTCCCAATACCCGGGCCTGTCCAAGACCGAGGTCGTGCGAAAGAGACCGCGATCAAATGGTAATACTATAGTGCGGGGGATGCCAAGGTCTCCGGCAGCTCGAAGGAAAAGGATATCTGCACCGCAGGCAGCAGCGCCGAAAATCGCAGCGGGAGCGGTCTGACGCAGATATGTCTTTATCTTGGCAGATACGAGTGAAACCGCTTCATGGGGAAAGGCATGGCGTTTGGAGCCCAACGGATCAATACGGCGTCCAGCGAAACTAGGGCCTGTCTACGCTAGAATTTTTGCTTGAGTTTTGCTTGGATTCATGCTTAAGTGACTGTCAACAATGACATAAAAATCGAGCGGCAAACAATCATGAAACAGATCACGGCGAAACAGTACGCCAAAATCCGCCCCTTCCTGCCGGTTCAGCGCGGAAACGTGCGGATTCCCAACATCGTATTCATTAACGCGGTCCTGTACGTCCTGGAGAACGGGTGCAAATGGCGCGCGCTGCCGGAGCGCTTCGGAAAATGGTACTCGGTCTACGCCCGGTTCCGCCGCTGGTCGCGCAGCGGCGTGCTCGATCGGCTGTTCGCCGCGCTTCAGGAACTGCATGCGCCCGGCGGGGACACGAACTGCTTCGGCCTCGACAGCACCAGCGTCAAGGTGCATCCCGACGGCACCGGAGCGCGGAAGACGAACGGGCCGCAGAGCATCGGCAAGTCGCGCGGAGGATGGAACACCAAGATCCACATGGTCTCCGCAAGTGACCGTCGGGCCGTGATTTTTCGCCTGTCCGGCGGCCAGGCCAACGACGCGCCCGAAGGCCGCGCCCTGCTGAAGAGCTGGGCCGATCCGGTCGCGGGCGCGCCTCTGGCGATGGACCGCGCCTACGAGGGCGACGAGACCCGCCGGCTCGTCCGCGACATTGGAATGACGCCGGTCGTGCCGCCGAAGGCGAACCGGAAAGTCAAGTGGGAATATGACCGGAAAACCTACAAGCTTCGCAACGAGATCGAACGGCTGTTCCGGAGATTCAAGGGCTATCGGCGCCTCTTCACGCGGTTCGACAAGCTCGACGCGACCTATCGGGGCTTCCTGAATCTCGCCGCCGTCTTCGAAATGACGCATGATTTAGCATAGACAGGCCCTAATGACGGAGGAAGTCATGAGGCAGAACCCGGCTTGATAAAGGCAGCGAAATGATTTTGCAAATCGACCTGCTCCTGCGCTGCCGCGCCACCTATGCAGAACAGATCGTCGATCATCGCGACATTGTCCATCGCAAACTCGCCAGCATTGATAATCGTTAGTCCTGAAGCAGCCAGACCTTTTTGAGATACATCTGGATCGTATCGGGCATAGAGGAACGCCTTGCGGCCAGAATCGGCAGTGCTTTCCATAATTGCTTCTGGCTCGCCATCGGAATGGTTCGTCATTCCTCGGAGTTCGAGGTCAATTTCAGCGCCGGACACGCAACGGCCGACTTGGCGACAACAGATATCCGCTTCAACCGCCATGCTCCGCATCAGCACCGAAGGAATGGTCTTGGCGGCTCCGATGAAAGATTGCCCGAAAGGGTTAACTTTATTCTTAACGCGGAATCGGGTGCCGGTGCCGATCGAGACAAGCATCATTCGGTTTCTGCCTTCCGGCCATCCGCAGCGGTATGCAAGCAGAGTCGCCATCCGATAGAGCAAGAAGGCAGGATTGTTGTATGGGGTGCCCCCCGCCGTCTTTGAACACGGCAGCCTTTATAGGGTCATTGGGGTTCCATTGCAGTTTCTCAGGCTCGCAGTAGGAGGGCACCGCAGTACTTGCTTGGATCGGTTTCCATAGCAGTATCCTCAGATCGCAGTCGGTCAGGTTCAGGTTATTGAAAAGAGCATTTGGATTTGTGCTGATCGGCCATGGGCTGTCCGTGTTCACATTGCGGGTTACTACCAGTAAATGTCGACCGGGCAGGAGCTGCCCCTTCTCCATTGGCTGGTGGATGCCGTCTTCATCAAACTCAGCCTTAGGCCCAATGCTGTTGCTTTAAGCATTTCGTTGGATGACTTCGGGTCCCCATTCGTGCTTTATCCGGGAGACCAGCCTTGTCTCTGGATGCGGCAGGAACTCATTTGTCTCCACACGGCGCGCTCCCCGAGGATCTCGACATCGACGGCATCTCGAGACATTACGGATCAGGGGGAAACGGTGCCCGGCTTCTGCAAGCGCCTCCGGATCACGCTCGCGGCTTGCGCGGATCAGATCATGTCCGGATCCTCCCGAGCCTTTCCGGCCGCCCTGTGGATCAGGCTCCGCACGGCGTAATGCGCGAGCATCAGCCCGTCGATCTCCTGTAGTACCAATTCCGGTGTCTTGCTCCGCAGCGTGGCTCCCGGTCCGAGCAGATGGGTCTTGACCTCGTCGCAGGCATTCTCGATCTCCCACCGCTCGTGGTACAGGCCGACGAGCTCGCGGGCCGGAAATCTGTCGGGATCGAGAAGCGTCGTCGCGAGCCTGCAGGATTCGCCGGGGCGTTTCGCAAGTCGGCATTCCACCACCCGGATCCGGCAGGCGCCGAGGCATCGTCGACGATCCGATCCCGATCCTCGTAGTTCGGCCGGCCACGATCCGTCCTCGAAAGGTTCGCCCGCCGGATGCAGGCGCGCGTTCGCCGACGCGCGCCAGAGCAGGTCGGCTCCGGTCTCCGAAGCCCTTGACCACAAGGGGAACCCGAAATAGCGGCGGTCGGCCAGAACCAGCATCCCCGGCTCCAGATGCACAAGCAAGGCCTCCGCCTGCGAATGTTCGGACTCCCCGCGGACCGGACCGGCCCTCCACGCGAGCGCCGCCCGCGTTCCGGTCTCCAGAAGCAGGGCCAGCCGCGCTTTCGGAAACGCCTCCTCTCCGCGGATGGCTCCCGGAAGCCCGAACGCTTCCCGATTCCGCGCCTCGTCCGGAAGATCCAGCGTCATGCCGTCCAAAGCGGCGACGCGCAAACCCCGGTGCTTTGAACCAGACTCCTTGGGATCCGCAAGCGGAATCACGCGGGCCCGGCGGAGTTCTTCGAAAGGAGCCGTTCCGAGCCGGGCCCGGGCGCGGGAGATCGAGGACTTCCCTGAAATCCGCACTGGAACGCCGGGAGCCACAAGGCGAAGCCCGTCCACGAGGCAGCGAAGGACTTCGCGCGTTGAGACTTGCCGGAACAGGCCCATCGCGATCACATAGTACATCATCGCCTCCAGCGGAAGGTCGCGGCGCCGCGCGCTGCGGACGCCGCACGCGTCCAGTGCCGCTTTGATGGAATGAGGCGGAAAGACCTGGGCGATCACGCCAAGTCCGAGATAGTCGGAGAAGCGGACTCCCCCGGGGAATGCAGCATGAGTCCGTGCCATCGCGGAAGAATCCTATCACAATCGGAATCCCGCGAAATAGCGCAGAAAATCTTTAAAGCAACAGTACTTTGGCTAAGCCTTGATCAATATGTTGCTCGTCCGCCGCTGAGATCGAAGACTTGACCGGTTGTGAAAGAGCATCTCGGGCTGGCGATCCATGTGGCCATGTCTGCGATCTCCTGCACGGAGCAAAGCCGCTTCATCGGAATTCTGCCGCGCTTTTCTTCAATGTAATCATCCGACATTTCTTTCAGCAAATCCGTTTCCGCAATGGCCGGGGCAATGCAATTTACAGTAATCTCCGAGGGAAGCAGTTCCCTCGCGAGGCCTTTCGCGTAACCGATGACGCCTGCCTTCGTCGCGCCGTAGGCGCAAGCGCCCGGATTCCCCTCTTTGCCGGCGATCGATGCTACGATGATCAGTCGCCCGGACCCTCTTTCCCGCATGCTGTTCAAAAATGCTCTGGTTGTCAGGAAGACGCCTGTCAGATTCACATCGACAACGCGCTGCCACTCTTCGACCGAATAGCGCCATGTCGGCTTGGTCGGACCGTTCACGCCCGCATTCGCCACGAAGACGTCAACGCCGCCGATGGCGTTCAATGTCGAAGCGGACGCTCGCTGCACGGAATGTTCGTCGGAAACGTCCACTTCTTCAGCGTGTTTGAAAACACTTGTTTCGGAACGCATGAGGTCGCTGCGGATGTCCCATCCGCAAACCTGCGCTCCAAGCTCGGAGAACCGAACGGAGATGGCGCGTCCGATGCCGCGGGCGGCGCCCGTCACCACGACTCGGCTTCCTTCCAGATCGAAACTCATCCGGCTATCCGTGGTCAGGAATCCATTTCAAGACGTGTTTTGCCACGCCGACGGTTTTGCCGTTCTGATTCGTCACGACAATGTTCGCTTTGGTGCGCTTTCGCTCCATGTCGATTGACACGAACCGGTAATCCACCGTGACCGTGTCGCCGAGGAAAACCGGCGCGACGAACCTGATGCGGTCGTAGCCCAGCGAAACCGGCGTCTCGTCGCTGTCCCTGCAATGCGCGATCGCAGCTGACGAAGCGGTCGACATGAAGCCCACGAGCAATGCGCCATGCGCCATCAATTTGCCGAATTTGGATTTTTCCATGTAAGGCTCGTTGACGTGATTCGGGGAAAAATCGCCGGTAATTCCTGCGAACATGTAGACATCGCTCTCCGAGACGGTCTTGGAAAATTTCGCTCCGTCGCCGATTTCAACATGAAACCCAGAGGCATTTAGGGGCTTCTTTGCTGATCCCGATGAGTTCGACGGCATTGAATCTTCGGGATCGTCCGTAGAATTCGACTTGGCCTTTTCGGCATCTGCCTTCGCTGCAGATGATGTCATTCAATTCTCCTTTGCCTTTTCCAGGATGTTGTTTGGCTGATCGTTCTCCGGAAAACCCCGGAGCAGCTCAGACCGTTGATCAATAGATTCGAATTGCGCGTTCATCGGCCCGCGGATTCTTGGCGGGCGGCCGAACGCAATTGTCGGCGCGACGCGTCGGGACGCATTGATATTCTTGTTTCCCAATTGCGGAACCGCTGGTTTCCGAGACTCGCCGCGCGTTTCAAAGTTCAACCCTTTTTCCGGAACTCGCCGACTCGAACACCGCCAGCGTCGCCCGAAGGCTGCCCACGGCGTCCATCGCGGTGACGAATGGAGCGGCAGTGCCTCTCGCAACCTCACTGAAATGCTCGATCTGGAGCGAAAACGCATCGACCGGCTCCGGGCTGATGTTCTTTGAGGTCATCGGAGCGAACCAGTTGCCTCCTCCGCTTTCATTGCTCCATAGCGTCAATCGAGGAAAATCCAACGACATTTTCGTTCCGAAGAACCGATAGCAGTTCTCTCCCGAAACAGGAAATGCGCTGTTCTCTCCGGTTGCGAATTCCCAAGCCCACGGCGAGTTCGCGCGGTCGCTAAGCACGATTGCTCCCAACGCGCCGCATTCGAACCTCATCACTGCCGCCGCCGCGTCCTCCTTTTCGAATCCTTGAAACTCGCTCGTGGTTTCGGCTGAGATTGAATTGATTTCGCCGCATATGAAACGAAGCAAGTCAAGTTCATGACTCAGGTTGATCAATACAGGACCGGCGTTTCGCGTTCGCCGCCAATATTCATCATAATATTCGTCATGCTTGCGCGCGCCCCACTGTCCGGACACTTGAACAAGTTTCCCGAGCTCGCCTGTCCTGATCAATTCTTTCGTGACCTTCAATGCGGGATTGTATCTCCTGTGATGGCCGACAAGGACGCTCCCTTTCGATTTCAGTTCCGCTTCCGCGATGCGCACTCCATCCGACGCATCGGCGGCGATCGGCTTTTCGACGAGCACGCTGCACCCGGCCTCCAAAGCGGCAAGCGCCGGTTGAAGATGCTTGTCGGTAGGCGTCGCTATGATCACGCCGTCCGGTTCGGTCGCGGAGATCAGACTCTCGATGCAGTCGAATTCCGGCACTCCGCGTGCCGCCGAAAGGCGGGCGGAATTCGAGTCTGCGATGCCGATCAACTCTGTGGTTGGGCAGTCAGCGACGGCGGAGATGTGGCGCCTTCCGATCACGCCAGCGCCGATCAAACCGATTCGAGCTTTCTCAGGCGTGCTCATCGTATGAAGCACTCCGAACCGATCTCGTTCGGCGAATCAATCATCCTGGGTCTGAAACCCATTTGGTCCAGAATGTCGGACTGCAGGTTCACGCCGGGAGCGATTTCGGTCAATTGAAGTCCGTCTTCGACCAGCCGAAACACGCACCGCTCGGTGACATAGATGATTTCCTGTCCGGCCGAGCGAGCCCGCTGGCCGGAAAATGTGATTTGCTCGACGCGCTTGACGAATTTCCGCACATTTCCGTATCGCTTTATGCGGAGGCGGCCGTCGCCGGTTTCAATTTCAGATCCCTTCGCGTCGAACGCGCCGCAGAAAACGACTTTTTTCGCATTCTGGGCGATATCCATGAATCCGCCCGGCCCGACGGTGAGCCCGCCGAGCTTGGATACGTTGACGTTGCCCTGCTCGTCGACTTCTCCGAACCCCAGAAAGGCAATGTCGAGACCGCCGCCGGAATAAAAATCGAATTGCGACGGGCCGTCGATCATGCAGCTGGCATTCCGCGCGTAGCCGAACAGCGATCCGGTCAGCAGCGTCCCGCCGTAGGTGCCGTGTTCAATGGTTTGGAAATAACGGGTCGAGCTTCCTTCGGATGCCGCGATCGCAGCGACTTCATCCGGAATTCCGAATCCGTAGTTGACGACCGCGCCGTCGAGGAGTTCCTTCTTGGCTCGCCTCGCCACGATGCTCCGGACCGAAAACGCGGGCGCGGCCGGAGGCGCCGCTTCGCTTGAAATCTCGCCGGAAATGGCCGGGTCGTAGCGCAGGTCGTATCCTTGCCTTTGCTCCGGGTCTACGACGACGGCGTCAATGATCGCGGACGGGATTCGCACCGACCTTGCGCTCAGCGAACCGCGTGGCACGCGCCGCCTGACTTGGAAAATGACCTTTCCTCCGCAATTGTGCACAGCTGAGGCCAAAGCATAGATTTCGACATTGGCCGGCTCTTCGTCCAAACTGATGTTGCCGTCGTCGTCCGCCGCCGAACCTTTCAAGAGCGCGGCCGTGATCTGATACGGGAGGTACCGCAGATATTCCTTCCCGTCGATCTCCGTGAATTCAACGAGGTCCTCGACCGCCGCCGAATTCATCTTGCCGCCTCCCAACCGGGGATCCACGAATGTTCCCAGCCCCACATGGGTGAACAGGCCGGGTCGCTTGGCGGCGATTTCGCGCATGAGCTGCATGGTTACGCCCGCGGGCATGACGTAAGCCTCGATCAGGTTGTCGCGGGCCATCTCCTGCATCTTCGGGGACCATATCCAATGCCCTCCGATCACCCGCTTGACCATTCCTTCATGCGCGAAACGATTGAGGCCGCGGCTCTTTCTGTCGCCGATGCCGAGCGAATGCACGACCGTCAGATCCCGCGGACGACCTGCTTCAAGAAAAAGGCGCTCAATCGATTCATGAAGAAGCGTCGCTTCGGACAATCCGCCCCCGCCGCCCGCTAGACCGACGGTCGCTCCGTCTTCAATCAACGAAACCGCGCTGATCGGATCAAGGAATTCCAATCATCGTCTCCAATCATGCGACGCGAAGAAAGCCGGACCGTTCATGCAATTCAGCGATACGCTCCGCCAAAACCTCCGGCGAGGAATCAACGGCATTCTCGCGGAGAAAGGCGTTGCAGGAGCCGTTCGGTTTACTGATAACCCTTCGCTCCGCCGCCATCGATCGTGATCGCCGATCCGTTCAGATGCCGCGCTTCAGGCGAGCACAGATAAGCCACGGTCGCGGCGACATCGGTCGGCTGGCCAAGCCTTCGAATGCCTTCCTTCGCCAATGCCTCCGTCTGGATTTCGGCGCGCGTCTTCCCTTGCTGCTCGGCCCTGCGTTCAAGAACGGATTCAAGCCGCTCCGTCACGGTCAGGCCCGGATGGATCCAGTTGACGTTCACGTCGTCCTCCAGACCCTTTTCGGCCAGCGCTTTCGAAAAGTTGGCGAGAGCTGCGTTGACGGCGCCGCCGACCATGAAATCCGCCGAAGGCGTGCGGGCGAAGCCGCCGCATATGTTGATCACAATGCCTTTGCGCCGCTTCAGCTCCGGCCAAAGCAACCTGCACAGCCGCACCGCCCCGTGGAACTTCAGCGCGAAGCCGTCCAGCATTTCATCGTCGGGCTGTTCCGGAAAGATGCCGCCCTTCGTCGCGCCCGCCGCGTTCACCAGGATGTCGCATCCGCCGAGGTGCTTGATGCCGACGCGTGCGCTGGCTTCGCATCCCTCCAGCGCGCGAAGGTCGGCGACGGCAAGGCCGGGTTTGATGGCGGTTTGCTTTTCAATCTCGGCGGCCGCGGCCCGGAGCCTCTCTTCGTTCGACGCGGCAAGGCAGACATTCGCTCCTTCCTTCGCCAGATGCAATGCGCACGCCCAGCCTATTCCCTTGGAGCCACCCGTCACGAATGCGGCTTTGCCGTCCAGTTTGCCCATCACGCGGTCCCTTCGTTGTTCAGTTCCAAGCCTTTGATGATTGCGTGGAGTGTCTCCAGCGTGGGAGTGCGCACTCCGTTTTTTCGACCGAGCCGGATTGCCGATCCGTAAATGAAGTCAACTTCGGTGGGCCGCTTGTTCAGAAGATCCATGCACAGAGAGGACTTGTTCTCGCCGGTTCCTCCCGGCGCGGTAATGAGGTCGAGGGCTTCCAGCGTACGATTGCGGTCGAGAATGATTCCGCTCGCCTCCGCCACCCGCAAGGCCTCATCAAGCGCGCGAATGCTTGTTTCACGCAGTTCCGGAACAGCCAGGACTTCGACCTGATTGCGATTCGTGACTCCCGAAAGAGCGCTCATCGCGATGTTGCCCAGCAGCTTGGTCCAGATGTTGCGCCGGATGTCGTCGCTGGCGTGAGTCTCGAGGCCGGCGCCGGTCAGAGCCTCGGCGATTGAAATCGAACGTTCAGAGAGGCCGCCGGCCAATTCGCCGATATATGTGGGAGCTCTCGAAAAATCGCGCACGATGCCGGGGCCTTCCTTCAGGCCGGCCATCGCGGTCAGTCCGCCGAGAACCCGCTCCGAACCGATTTCGGCGGCGATGACGTCCTCGTTGCCAAGGCCGTTCTGAAGGCTGACGCACACGGCGCCGTCAGCCATGTGCGGCCGGACGGCGCGCGCCGCATCGGACGTGTTGTTCCCCTTGCATTGAAACAAGAGCAAATCTCTATCGGCGACGGCCGCGGCATCGCAAGTGGCGTCGATTCGCACGGTTCGCTCGCCGCCGAAACCTCGGATATGCAATCCGGATCGCCGGATCGCGGCCACATGATCCTCGTCCACATCGACGAGCAGCACGTCCATTCCGCCGCTTCGCAGTATTGAACCGAACAAAGCGCCCATTCCGCCTGCGCCGATGATCGCGATGTTTTGACGTCTTGACACGGATTTGCTCAATTGAACTCCAGACGGATTGTGCCGAGATCCCCGAAATCCGCCGTTGCCTTGCATCCCTTGTTTATTGGCTGAGGCACCGTCGCGGTGCCTGTCGAAATATGCATGCCTTCCTGCAGCGGGATGCCTCTTTTCGACAAAAGATTCGCCAAGTCCGTCAAGGCTTGCAGCGCGTCGCACCGATCTTCCGGAGCAAAGTTCGGCGCGGCAGGTCCGGATCCGACGCGCAGCGATACCTGATGATGCAAAAAGTCGATTTTCCGCCAGTTCTTCACAGGATCGCCGGACACGAATCCGAACCCTCCTCCGTTGTCGGCAATGGTGGCGAGCGAGCGCAGCCCGGTCGACAGGTTTGACTTCTTCTTCAGTCGGTCGCCGATGATCTCGATCGCCGGATGCAGAACTGCAGCATCCGCAAATTCTTCAGGTCTCCACGGCTTGTCCCTCACCGGAAAAGCCGCATTGAGCCGGAACGCGAATTCCGCTTCGACCCGTGCGTTGAGCGGCAGCTCGGCATTGATTCGGACATGCGTTCCGCTCCAAGTGGTGGGCGCGAATATTCGACCGGGAATAATATCGTCGTGACCGTCGAGTTCACGCATCCGGGCGCTGGTGGCGCCGGCCTTCCAGCCGGTCGTCGGGTGTCCAACCAGGTCGGCGAGTTCGTCCTGCACGAAATACGCTTCCTCGCGATTCCGGGGAAATGGAAATTCCGGGACGTCGGAATCCACCGTGTCGTGCGGCCAAACCCTTGCCAAGTTTTCCGCAAGGCGTCTGAGCAGGATTGTTCGTTCGGACTGGATCGCCATGGCGAGGGACTATATCCTTCCAATCAAGTTTTGCATTGACCAAATTGTGTTGCTCGACCGGGAACAATCAATATTTCGGCAGGCTATGCAAGCTGAATCGATTCTGCCGGACGGACGCCTGTGTTCTTCTCTCATTTCGCCGCGACCGAACATATTGGCAATTCGATCCTTGCCCATGCGGCTTGGAATTGCGAAAGCGATTCAGAACGTTCGGCGGAGATGCTGCGTCGGCGGGTCCGGCGCCAAGGGATGAGCGGACATGCGACCGAGTTCAATTCGAAGAAGAAATCCGCGAGGGTTGGCCAAAGGTTCAAGCTTGGCGGATAGGGGGCGGATGTTCATCCCGACAAAGGAAATCGGAGTTGTCAATTTGAGGTTGCTTGGGTTAACGTGCGCCGGAACAGCGGAGAGATCGGCGTGAGCAATCCGGAATTCTTCATTGAAGAAGTTACGTCTGAAGTACGACGCGACAAGCTTTATAAATACTTGCGGCGCTATGCGTGGGTTGGCGTGCTGATCGTACTGCTGATTGTCGGCGGGGCCGCATTCAGAGAATGGAGCATCGCGAGGGACAGAGCTGCGGCGGAAGCCTTCGGGGATGCCGTCATCTCGGTTTACGAGCTGGAACCGTCGCAAAGGGTGGATGAGCTTCGCGCCGTTCCAGCGGCATCCGGCGATGCCAAGGCGGTCGCGCGGATGCTCGCTGCGGAAGAAGCGATCAATGCCGGAAGACTGGATGATGCGATTACTTCGCTTGACTCGATCTTGGCCGATTCAGACGTTTCAGAGGTCTATAGAGATTTGGCGGCTTTCAAATCCACCCTGTTGCGCAGTGCGTCGCTTGCGCCGGATGAAACAATTCGCTTGCTTGAGCCGATGGCCACGCCGGGCAAGACTTTTCGCGTGCTTGCCTTGGAGCAGATCGCGCTCGCCAACATCGATGCCGGCCGATACGCTTTGGCAGCCCAGCAACTGCGCGAATTGTCCGGCGACGCGGGATCGACCGCGAGCCTTAGACGGCGCATCCAGCAGATCCTTCCGACACTTGATGCGAGCGGCTCTTCGTCCGGTTCCGTCGTCGGTCAGGAATGAATGATCCGAAATCGACGATAATTCAGTCCATGCCTTTATTCAGATCCAAGTTCGGCGGTTTTGGACGCATCTGTTTCCCCGCATTGCTGGGGGTCGCTGCCATTGCAGCCGGGTGCAGTCAAAAGGAGGTGCCTCTTACGGGGCAGCGGTTCGACATCAGGATGCCGCTGTCCGAAACGAGGGACGTGGTTTCCGACGAAACCGACACGCTTGTCGACACCGCCGAAAAAACGGTTCCGAACGAGGTCAGGGACATTTCGCTGGAAGAGCCTGCGGACCTCGATTCATGGACGCACGTCGCCGTCGATCCGACCCACAAAACGGTTCACGCGAAGCTGTCCCCCGAACTCCGTCAGATCTGGTCCGTTCCGATCGGCGAGGGCAACAGCAGAAGATCCGTCATCACCGCCACGCCCGTGGTCGCCGGAGACACGATTTTCACCATGGATTCGAAATGCACGGTGATGGCGCACACCCGCGACGGCCAGGCGTTGTGGTCCGAAAGCTTGGTTCCGCCCTTTGAGGGAGACGGAGACGCGTCGAGCGGCGGGCTGGCGTATTGGAACGGCAGGCTTTTTGCGACGACGGGTTTCGGCGCGCTTCATTCGATCGATCCGGCAAGCGGCGCGGTACTTTGGACTCAGAAATTCGGAGCGGCGGCGAACTTTGCTCCGACGGTTGCGGACGGCATCGCCTATGTGGTGACGGCCGACAGCAAAGCGTGGGCGGTGGACGTCCGCAACGGGCGGGTTAGATGGAGGCTTGAGAGCATTCCCGCTGCGGGCAGCGTCCACAGCGATGTCGCCCCCGCGGTCGCGGAAGGGCGCGTTTATTTTCCGTTTCCTTCCGGCGAGATCATCGGCGCGTCGGCATCAAGCGGCGAACCTTACTGGAGCGCGAAGGTCGCAGGCATTCGGGTCGCCGGTCCGAGATTCGCGATGCGGGGCGTATCCAGTCCGCCCGTAGTGGATGGCGGAGTCTTGTACGCCGCGAATCAATCCGGCAAGATGTCCGCGATCAACACGAGCGACGGCAAAGCGAATTGGACTGCCGACGAAGGCGCCTACAGCGCGGTCGTTCCGGCCGGCGATTCAGTGTTTCTGGTTTCGGATGCCGCCGAGCTCGTCAGGCTGGATGCTTCGACGGGGCGCAAAATCTGGGCGGTTCCGCTTCCGGAGTTCAAGCGGCCGCGGGCGCGCCGAAAGAAAGCCGTGTTTGCAAACTACGGCCCGGTGCTTGTCGGCGGAAGGCTGATCGTCGCTTCCAGCGACGGATTCATTCGCCATTTCGAGCCGGAATCCGGAACCTTGATCGGTACGACCGAACTTCCGAGCGGAGCGTCCAGCGGTCCTGTGGTCGTCGACGGCGTCCTCTACTTGACTACGGATCAAGGCAGGCTGCTGGCTTTCAGATAATCTCGCCGGTTCGACAGACGGCGGCAAGCTGCGCCGCTTATCCGCAATGCCATTCACTCTAGCAATATTGGGTCGGCCCAACGTCGGCAAATCGACGCTTTTCAACAGGCTGGTCGGACAGCGGCTCGCCTTGGTGGACAATCGTCCGGGCGTGACGAGAGATTATCGAGAGGGCGAAGCGCGTCTGGGGTCGCTTCGATTCACCGTGATCGACACCGCTGGCTTCGAAAGCGCTGGCGATGACAGTTTGAGTTCGGAAATCAGGAAGGTGACCAAGCAAGCGCTCGACATCGCGGATGCCTGCCTTTTCGTCGTCGATGCGAGGTCCGGAGTCATTCCAGCCGACCGCGAAATCGCCGATTTTCTGCGCAAGCAATCGAAACCGGTATTGATCGTCGCGAACAAATCCGACGGGCGGGCGACGCATATCGGATATCTCGAAGCATTCGAATTGGGCTTGGGCGAGCCGGTCCGGCTTTCGGCCGAACACGGCGACGGCTTCGGCGAGCTTCATGAGGAAATCAATCGGATCGCTTTTGATTCGGGCGTCGACATTGAAGCCGGTAAAGGCGGAACGGTCCGCGAGGGAGGCGAGAATCCGCCCGCGCCGATAAAAATTGCTGTCGTGGGCCGCCCGAACTCCGGGAAGTCTTCGTTGATCAATCGCGTTCTGGGCCAGGAACGGCTGCTCACCGGGGAGACTCCCGGGATCACTCGCGATTCGATTTCGATCTCCGCCGATTGGCTGGGAACGAAGGTGCGGCTTTTCGACACCGCCGGAATGAGAAAGCGTTCCCGCGTTGTGGAGAAGATCGAGAAACTTTCGGTTTCAGACGGATTGCGAGCGGTCAGATTCGCGGAAGTTGTCGTGCTTTTGGTGGATGCCCAGATGCCTTTCGAGTCCCAGGATTTGCGGATAGCCGATTTGGCCGAGCGTGAAGGCCGCGCGATGGTCTTTGCGGTCAACAAATGGGATCTGGTTGAGGAGAAAGATTTCAGGCTGCGGGAACTCAGGAAGGATTTCGAATTCCTGCTTCCGAAAATGAAGGGCGCGCCGGTCGTTCCGGTTTCCGCTTTGAAGGGGTCCGGGCTTGCTCGGCTGCAAGCCGCGATTCTGGGAGCGTACGAGAATTGGAATCAGCGCGTTTCCACCGGAATCCTGAATCGCTGGCTGGAGGAAATGATCATCGCCCATCCGCCGCCCGCGCCGCGCGGACGAAGGATCAAGCTCCGGTACATGACGCAGTCGAATTCCCGGCCTCCGACATTCGTAGCGATGTGCTCGCATCCTCGCCTTCTGCCGGAAAGCTACTCCCGGTATTTGGTCAACGGGCTGCGATTCCGTTTCGGGCTGACAGGCACGCCGGTAAGGTTGATCTTTCGGTCAAGGGCCGAAAAAAATCCTTTTGCGACAAACCGGTGAATTGCATTGGCCGATGCTGCCTCCACCGCGCCTTGGCGCAGCGATTACAAATCAGGCAAATGCAAGCCCAGCATATTGACGCCGGATTCCTGATGAAGCGAGCCGGAACTTCAATGAATCGATTCAAATTTATGCTTGTCTTCAAAGTGAATTTGGTTTCATCTGAAGAGGAGTTCTGAATGCCAGAGGATCGATAGTTGGGGTATCCGGGAGAAAACGTGTCGTTTCCGATGTGCTGATCGAGTAAGAGGCCCGTCAGGAGCATTTTTTGAGCAGTAATGAGGCCGGTTCCAGCTGTGAAGGTATACATGCTCGCGTTCGCAGGGTTTTTGGTGTTTTCGTTGTTCCCGCCGCATCTGTTTTGCTTTCGCCAGCACGGAACCTGCCCGACCCGGTAGATGTTGGAGGCGGGGATAAAAAGGCCGACCTACAGCCTAAACACGGTCGGGCAGTTTGGCAAATCCGTGTACGTGTTCAGCATGTTTGCGACGGCTCGAGGTCTGATTCGTCTGCGTCCGAGGTTAGGTTATAGGATTTGGGGAGGTTGTTTTCTAGTGATGGAGAGCACGACTCACCTGCAGCAGAATGAACTTGAAAGAGCGCCGCAAATGTTGGAAAAAATTTTCTGGAAACCTTAGGGTGACTGAATGAGATGGAATTCGCTAAAGTAGTAAAGAACTTGTTCGTAAGAGAAAGTGAACATGTCCAGTAAAGTTATCAATATTCGCTCCAACGAGGAGGCGAAGCTTAAGCGCAAGCTTCGCCGTCACCTAAAGGGGCTAGGATTTACGAAATCAGAAAATGGAGAATTGCAGGTTGCGGGCTCCGGGAAAGACATAGTCCGTTCCCTGCACCGCGCACAGCGGGACGAACGACTTAAAACGAACTGGGAATTCATTACCGCAAATAGCAAAAAGCTACTTTGTGATTTTGCATCTGGAGCCGAGGTCGAGCCGGTCAGAATATCGCCTGCGCTAGAACGAGTATCCGCGGGAACACATCAGAGCGATCTGTTTAGGTTCGCCTCACTGACTTGGTCTGTCCCGGTTTCCAATGGTTTCGGAAGGCGATTACGTTACCTCGTTTGGGACAAGAATAATGGCAAGTTGATGGGATTGATAGCAATTGGAGATCCTGTCTTCAATCTTGCTGTGCGAGACAAACTAATTGGCTGGGATTCGAATGACAGGAGTGAGCGTCTCGTTAATTTGATGGATGCCTATGTGCTCGGATCGCTTCCACCGTATAATGCATTGCTTGCCGGGAAACTTGTGGCATGCTTGCTTCGAAGTCAGGAAATTTATAACGACTTTGAGCGTACTTACGGTCACACAAGAGGAATAATTTCAGGTAGGGAAAAGAAGGCAAGGCTGCTTGCTGTCACGACAACGTCTTCTATGGGCCGGTCGTCAGTCTACAATCGTCTGAAGCTTGGTAATGTGCAGTATCTGAAGTCAATCGGTTACACCGGTGGATGGGGCCACTTTCACATATCAGACCGTTTGTTCGAGGAATTGAGGGATTATCTGCGCGACAATAATCATTCATGCGCAGATCAGCACAAGTTTGGTCAGGGGCCGAATTGGCGGTTGCGCACCACTAGGGCGGCACTATCGGCGCTTGGGTTCAAAACGGGCATGCTACGCCATGGAATTCAACGCGAGGTATTTATTTGCGAACTTGCCACGAACGCTGCTGCAATATTGCATACCGGCAAGGGGCAACCTGATTTGAAAACACTGATCTCCGCAAAAGAGATTTCCGCGTTGGCGCTAGAGCGATGGATTTTGCCCCGAGCCAATCGCAGGTCGGAATACCAAGATTGGAAGCGAGACGACCTTGTTGGTTTTTTTGGCAATCAAGCTCGAAAGCTATCCAACCAGTTTAACGACGTGGTTGCGGCGGCGTAGTCGGTCGTGACTATGTCCTTGGATAAGTGGCAGCAGCGGGCCGAAAAGCATTTTGTGGAACTCGCAGAGCGACGCTCGGCCTCCGGCAGTCCTCTCTTTGCATTGGAACACGGTCTTTCCGACGGCGAATTGATGAATATCACCGAACAGCTACGCAGTCGACTGAAAGCTGGTCACAGGTTGGCGCCTCACTGGTTGCTTTGGACAATTTATGCAGCGGAAAAGGGATATTCATACGACGGCGGTGAATACTGGCAATCCTTTGAAGAATCTACGCCAGGTTGGGATTCGAGTGACCGATACAGAATTTCTAGCTGGTTTTCAAAGTTTCAAAAGACTTATAGTGGGGTAGTTCCTTCCGGTCGGTGGGCGTCGCACTTCAGCATTATCTCTGGGCCAATCACACATGCAATCCTGCCGCGCTATCTGCAAAAGCAGTTTGCCCGAGCCCTTTATCAACTAAGATTCTCGCTTGCGCAGCTGCCAACGATTAACGCCGTCCAGATTGGCCGATTGATCGCCAATAACGCCTATAATGCGTCGTCTCGTTTTGAGCAGTTTCTCCAGCAAGAGGAATTAGTTGGACGAATTGTCATAGCTCTTCTTCATCGAGATTCTCACAATGGAGAAGAGTCACTGCTACCTGCGACTCTTAGCCGGATTGTTTCCGATCTTGAAAAAATGCGAGATGCGCGCGGCTGGCTCAGCGAGACAAGTCGCGTTGTGAGTAACCGATTTAAGGGTATCGGTCAAGGTGTCGGGCCGCGACCCTTTGGCGAGGCTACTGCAACAACAGAACAGAATTTGCGAGACCCACGGCCTGATATTCGGCCAGACCTACTTTTAAGAAATGATGGCGGCAGTCGTTGGACGCTTGTCGTCGAAGTTCCGAATTTCAGGAGCATTGCTGCACTCAATCCGGACATTATGCAGTTCCTGCGGGAAACACGAACCAAATTGAATGGCGATACCATCAGACGACCAGCGGGTTGGATTCTTTCCGGGAAACGCCGCGCAGTTCTCAAGGATTGGCCAGATCCGTCGAAACCGCTAGTTTGTTTTGAGACACCTAAACGTAACGGTGTTGTCGAGCATCTTCTTGAATGCGAATGCCGAATGAGCCCCGGCCCGATTTGGGTGTTTCGCCTAGGCGTGGACGGTATCGCCCGCGAACTTACAAGTTCCTTAGTACGGCCCGGTTACAACTACATATTGGCAGCACGCGGTGAATTTGTCGATTTGCTGGAAGGGATGACTTCTTGCACCATTAGCTGCAACAACATCTGTGCGATCATGATTAAGGTACCTCAAGCAATAAACACCACATACATGCAATGGTTACGGGAACGAAACTTGGGACTTGCCAAAACGATCCGTGTTTGGCCCGCCGGTCTCCCCGGTAGGCACTGGGATGGAGAGGGTCGTGGCGAGTGGCTGACGACTGAAAAACCGTGCATCGGGATCCTGCCTGACTACCCGGTAAAGTCCTACACTGTGAGGCTCGACGGAGGCACTGCTATCCAATTTCAAGCAGGGACTCTCGGGCAGCCGACATACATTCAGCTACCACCATTGGTGGCAGGGACTCACCGTCTTAACGTCAGCGCGCGAGGTATTTCACAGAAAGGCCCTAGCGAAAAGCTTGTGCTTGAAGGCTATCTCGAACTGCGGGTGCGCGAGCCTGAGCCGTGGATACCCAGCACTACTTCGCATGCCGGGCTTGTGGTCACGAGCAACCCACATGACGCCACGCTAGATGTCTTCTGGGAAAACGAAATGGATCTGACGGTTTTCGGCCCCGAAGGCCGTCAAGTTATTCCGCATGTGAGCCTTGAAGACGCCATGGGCAATGAGATTTTCAGCGCTCAAGTTTGTCAATCTATAGATCTACCAATCCAGCCAAGTATGTGGAAAAATCGGTTTTTTGAATTTCTTAAACGAAAGAATGTTTATTGGCGTTATCTTGAGGCATCTTCTGGTTTTCTAACTATAGATGGGCACGAACTCGGCCGTTTCGTACTTCGGTTCGAACACGAAATCCTTCCTGTCCGTTGGGTACATCGTCATTGCGGAGAAGTTGTGTCTATCCGGCTTGTCGATGACACCGGGCAAGAAGGTAAAAGGCCAACTTGCCGCTTCATCAGCATGATCACTCCAACCAAAATAGAAAAAATTGAAGTCGAAAACGCAATTCCGGGATTTGAAATTCAGTCTCCCGGAGGACTCTATCTTGCCCAGAACGGCAGGTTTTGGGACAAAGTAGTTATCAGCACTGGACTTTCTGACAGTGGCCTTGGGGGATTAGGAGTTAAGCCAAATTTTGGCCGGATCGCTGACAATCCCAGATCTATAATCAAGCATATGGCAATATTGCGCTACTGGATGAATGCGCGGCAAACCGGCTTCCTAGCAAATGCGCGACGCCGCCAGATTGCGAATGGTATGATTACCCGACTGTTTGGTGCTCTAGCCGGCTACGATTGGGGCAAGGCAGAAGCGCGTTTTTTGAACGGCAATGATCGCGAACGTGAATTCGAGCGTCTGCTTTCTTTGTTCACAAGCAACGCGAGTGGGTTCGTGACGGTGTTACGCCAGAGTGCAGCAGGTGTCCAAGGCGGACGACAGCACATAATGGATTGGTATGCTGAACTTAGCGCTCGCTATGGTATTTGTTCTGACCGGTCGCTCAGCAATTTTGCGATTACTATTGCGAGCAGACCGCAAGATGTCCCGATTCGATATCGTCGTGAAGAATTGTCGGAGCATCTCACGAGCATCATGGCAAAGCCTGTATTGCTGCGTGGTGCTCGAATTGTTGCGCTTAAACATGCTTGTAAGGACGATCTTACCTCAGAACTGTTGCCAAATTGGGAATGACAATTCGTAAACTAACCCCGAATGAAGTTGTAGGATACTGCAGGTCATATCTTTGTAAGGCCGCGGGGTCATCCGAGTTGGACCACACCTTGTTGGCGGACCTTTTGCGCTATACAGCTAGTATACTTTGCCCTTGCTCAAGAGTCGCTCTTCGTGCTGCTCTCGAAGAAAGTCTTTCTTTCCTTAGTCCGGATAGTAGTAACCTTGCCGACCGCATCAATAAGTTAATTGAAGAATTGATCGTCATCGGTGACCTTTTAGACCTTTCCAATGTTGCTACAGATGACCCAAACGTCAAGGGAACATGGGTCTTTGCAGCGCCACCATCGTTTATTGTTCGCCGTAACGGAAGCATTTTTTTGAGTGGTATCATTCCCGACCACGCTAGCTTCCTGCCGGAAGACTTGGAAGGTCGTGTAGATCGCTCACATGCGACACGTTTTATTAAAGCCGAGCCCGATGAAAATCTTGTCGAGCGGTTAACGACCCACGGTCTTAACCACATGCGGGAGGATGTTTGGCTTAAATCGCCGAAATACTACTCACCGGATCAACTGATTAAACGGTTCAAAAATCAACTGGTAACCCAGCCAACCTGCGGCCCTATAATAGGTCTCATAATTCTTGATCACTTGAAACCGGTTACTTACTATAGAGGTCGATGGTGTGCCCCAACAAGCCAAAGCGGCACTTACTTGGCTCGCAGGCCACAGGAATTCGGAGCACCGTTGTGGAGTGTCGCCGATCTCGTTGATGGTGTTCCTAAGCGATTTATCGACCTGCCTCCGGTGAATTATCGTTGGCGCGGATATGACTCTGCCTTGCACTTGCAGTTGGCAATTGACTATTGTGCGGGGCATCCGCAACAGTATCTGCGCAGTGCAACGGATGGAGGTACCCGCTTCGACTTTTTTTCTCCATTGCCGCTTTGGGCGCAGCGGCGATTGATGATTTTCGGTAACGAACGGCCAAGTCATAAGGGTTTATTCGCTTACGAAGTTCGTAACTCGGAAGTTGGAAGCGAAGAAAAGTACTTACGGGAACATCTATGGCTACAACCGGCAAATAGCTAAAATGGCAGGAGTTATTGAATGATGCAGACTATAAAGGAGACGATAGAAAACCTACACGGGTCGTTGAGCGATTATATTGAGGCGACTTACCACATTAGTGCGCCTACACTGATTAGGAAGCGACAGGAACTTCTTAAGCGTGACGGCGTCATTCATCGCGTTCCTTACTTGGAGTCAACCGCGAAATACCAAACAGGCGACGCCTTTGCTTCAATGACAGGACTGCCGTCGGCCGCACAGACGCTGTTTTCGCGCCTAAGCGCTCAAAAGAAAGACCTTCCGCGCTTAGTCTATGATCCACCATTCAAGCATCAGGCCGAGGCTCTGATTCATAATCTTGTCAATGAGAAAAACTTGATCATCATGACCGGGACCGGTTCGGGAAAAACAGAATCCTTCCTTATGCCAATTCTTGGGAAGTTTGCAAGAGAGGCGAAATCCCGTCCGGACGCTTTCGCTCAACAACCAGCGATGCGCGCTCTTATTTTGTATCCGATGAATGCACTTGTGAATGACCAGTTGGGACGCCTTAGAGCTTTATTTGGGGACCCACGTCTTGTCGGAACTTTCAAGGAATGGTGTGGCCGACCAGTTCGATTTGCCCGTTACACAAGTCGTACTCCATACGCCGGTATGCGCACTCCAAAAAAAGATTCAGCGCGGCTGAAGTCGTTCGGCAGTTTCTACGTCGACTTGCTTCGGCGTACGGACAGTGACGACGAAGTTGAGAAGGAACAAGCTTTAGAGCTTCTTAAAGCGTTGAAGCATCGTGGCAAATGGCCGGCTAAGCCCGACCTCATGGCTTGGTTCGGTAACAAAGGCGATTTTTGGAAAGATCCGAAGACGGGCGAGTTTGTCAGGGCGGCCACGCTGAAGGATGACTCTGAATTGCTGACGCGCCATGAAGTACAAAATTCGCCGCCAGACCTTCTAGTCACAAACTATTCGATGCTCGAATACATGCTAATTCGCCCGATCGAACGGTCCATTTTTGACAGAACACGTGAGTGGCTTGCTGATAATTCTGATGAGAGTTTTCTAGTCGTACTCGATGAAGCGCACTTGTATCGCGGTGCCGCCGGTGCTGAAGTAGGACTCTTGCTTAGGAGGCTGCGCGACCGGTTGAGCCTGCCTGTTGAGCGTTTCAAGGTTATCTGCGCGACGGCTAGTTTCAAAGACGCCGAATACGCTCCTGACTTTGGCGCGCAACTCTCCGGCGTTCCGAAAGAAACGTTCGTTCCAATCAAAGGTACGTTGGATCTCAGTGACGGAGCCGGTGAAGGGTGCAAGGCTGATGCTGAAATCTTGTCCTCAATTAATTTGGAAGCATTTCACGAGACCAATAGCGAAGAGAAAAAAAAATCTTTGATTAAGCGCTTACTTGACTATCGCAGTGTTACCGAATCCGAAAGCATGGAGCGTATGCTTTTTGATGCACTTAAATCGTTTCCCCCAATGTGCATGCTTATAAATGAAACAATGAAGGAAGCTCGGCCGGTCGCCGAACTTGGCAGTTCTCTGTTTTCCGAAGATGTTCCGCGCCGCACGGCCGATGAAGCCTTAACGGTCCTGATGGCGCTTGGTAGTATCGCAAGGCCGGCTCCTAATTTGCCTGGACTGTTGCCATGCAGAATTCATAGCTTCTTTCGGGGTCTTCCTGGTCTTTGGGTTTGTATGGATCCGAACTGCGGCGAGATTGGAGAGGACCAAAGTGATGATATCTGTGGAAAGATTTACGCGCAGCCAATGGGCGAGTGCAGCTGCGGCTCTAGGGTACTTGAACTCTATACGTGCAGAAACTGCGGTACGGCTTATGCCCGTGCCTATACTGACAATATAGATTCGCCACGAGCGCTTTGGTCTGAATCCGGTGAACCATTGCGCATGCCTGGTATCGAAATGAGCCCATTGCTTGCCATTGACTTGCTCCTCGAGAAGCCTGTTGACGAGGAGGTGGCCGAGCCTGCAGATTACGATTTGGAAACGGGTCAATTAAATCCGGATCGTACAGGGCCCCGTATGCGAACAGTTTATATCCGGCAGGACCGGATTACCGATGCGGCCGACAACAGTGAAGGAGATGAAAATGGCCATGATTTACGCGGCCAATTCAAACCATGCGCGGTTTGTCAAAAGATGGCGAGGTTCGGTCGAAGTTATGTTCAGGACCATCAAACCAAAGGTGATCAACCATTCCAAGCGCTAATTACTCGGCAAATTCAGATTCAACCACCGGGGCCGCAGGAGGCTACGTCATTTGCTCCCTTACGCGGCCGCAAAGTGCTCGCTTTCTCAGACTCACGGCAGGTGGCGGCACGCTTGGCCCCCAATGTTCAGACGTATTCCGAAAGGGATACGTTGAGACCGCAAATTGTTTGCGGGTTCAAATGGCTCGAGGAGCAGGATGCAATACGTTCTTTCCTTAGTTTAAATGACCTTTACCTTGCCGTCCTTTTCGCCTCCAAGCGTTTAAAAGTGCGTCTGCGCCCGGAGATGCGTGAGAATGAGAGTTTTTATGCAAATGAGATCGTCAATAGTGCCGTTTGCGAGGGAAATCTCGACGATCCTGATACTCTGGTTAACCTGCTGTTGAAAGTTCGACAGCAACGACCTCCGGAATCATTATTAAGCAGCATACTCACGGCTCTAACGGACCGGTTCTGGGGCATGGAACCGTTGGCACTTGCGACGCTAAAGGAACGTGATAGCCATGCGAAGAAGATATTGAACCTTCCGCCGCTTCCGGGATTAATAGAAACTGATGAAGCCAAATTGGCGTTCGCGCGATATTGGCTGCGTTGTTGGAATAAAAATGGATTCTGGCTGGCGCAGATGCCGAAAAATTGGATAAAGAGACCTGCGTCAGAAGGTTTTCGCGTCAGGCCTCGAAACCCAAAATCAAAGGTAACGGCAATTGAATCGTTAATTCACGGAAGGATTGCGGGGAGGGTCTTTAGGAATAATTGGTTGCCGGAGTTGCTCAAGTGCTTCACGCTGTCGGAAGAGGGTGGTTTTCGGTATCTGGACGGCGGAGAGCTTTCGCTTCAGTTTGACGGCGATTGGGTACATTGTGCGAGATGCAAGTCCGTTCATCGCCCAATCCCTAGCATAGAACGTTGTTTAGACTGCGAGAGCGATGCTGTTTCTCCGCTTGATCCCAATTCCGATCCTGTATTCCTTGCGCGGAAGGGATTTTATCGCAAACCGGTTACGGAGGCTCTTGAAGATCCAACACGGCAACCGATGGCACTCATCGCTGCAGAACACACAGCACAGCTCAATGCGCCGCAAAATGAAGATGTGTTCTCCAAGGCGGAAGAAAATGAACTATTGTTCCAAGATATTGCGTTGACGGGCAGTAGTCTTGAGGGGCGTTCTCCTGCGATTGACATCCTTTCTAGCACTACAACGATGGAAGTTGGTATTGATCTTGGGGCATTGTCGGGCGTGGCTCTTCGCAATATGCCACCTGGGCGCGCCAACTATCAGCAGCGTGCAGGTCGTGCGGGCCGCCGTGGAAATGCCGTGGCAACAGTAGTCGCATTCGGGAGTGCCGATAGCCATGACGAGCATTACTTCACCCACCCTGAACTCATGATACGAGGAGAAGTCGTTGATCCGAAATTGACCTTGGATAACCCCGAGATCGTGCAACGCCATATACGAGCGTTTGTTTTGCAAAAATACTATCAGGATCGTCTTCCCGTAGTTAACTCGAATCAATCTCACGACTTGTTCTCCGTACTTGGGAGCGTTTCGGACTTCAGGAAAGCAGAATCGCTGTTAAATTGGAACGACTTTTCCGCTTGGCTTACCAAGAATGAAGGTATTTTACGCAAGCGCATCGCTTCTTGGATCCCAACACAATTATTAACGGAAGATCGTGATAAAATACTAACGGAGTTTGTAGAAGATTGCCTGCTAGCGATCAACAGTGTAATAGTGCTTGATTCTGGTGAGGAAAAAGAATTTGCAGACAATCTTGTTGACGTAGAAGGAGGCGAGGAGGTGGCAGAAACTGGAGAGGAACGCCCGCATCAGGCGTCCAATCCAAGCAAGTTGTTAGATCGGCTCCTCTATTGCGGTAAACTTCCTCGATACGCGTTTCCAACGGATGTAGCAACATTTCATGTATTTGATTTAAACGAATCCTCGCGGTATCGGCACAAAATGAAATTCGCGCCTTCACAGGGCCTTCCGGTTGCGTTGTCCCAGTATGCCCCGGACAAGCAGGTTTGGATTTCTGGTAAATGCTATCGGTCGGGCGCGATTTATTCAATTATGAGGGACGAGCGTTTTGATGCGTGGGAATCCAAACAACTCTATATGGAATGCTGCGATTGCGGCTTTGCAAAGCTTTTCAAAGATGGAGAAGTAGATCGCAGCGAAACTGCGGACTGCGGGGCCTGCGGCGGCGAGGGTACATTTGGGCCAGCTCGCTACTGGATGCGTCCGCCAGGTTTTGCGCATCCGATCGACGTCGAGGAAAAAACCTCGCCAGATGAAATTGCAGAAACAAGTTATGCGACGCGCGCCAAGCTTACTATGGGTACGCCCGCAGACGACGAGGGCTGGACCAAAGCCAATGCGCTTATCCGTGGCTGGAAGACGCGTTGCCATCTTTTGGTCTCCAATACAGGGCCGCAGCGCGAGGGCTACAATTACTGCGTCAAATGTGGACGAATTGAGGCGAGTAACACGTCAACGCCAATCTTAGCTGGACCGCATTCTAAACCTTATCCGGACAACGATAGCGGATCAATCTGCGACGGTAATAGAACTTCGAGACACTTGGTGCTTGGTGCCGATTTCATTACAGATATTGCGCTATTCTCAATGAGAGTCGTCGCGCCTATCAAATTGAAGCCAGGATTTTTTTCGACTGATGTGGCACTGCGGACAGTTGGCGAAGCACTCGCCAAGGCGGCATGCCAGCTACTCGAAATCGAATCAGGTGAATTGATGGCAGAGTATCGACCTGCTTTAACCCCAAGCGGAAAGAGCGGGCTAGAAGCGGAGATTTTCTTGTATGACACGCTTCCGGGTGGTGCTGGCTTCGCGAGCCAATTTGCAAATCGAGGCTTGGTTTTATTTAATCATGCACTTCAATTACTGAAGTCTTGCCCGGAAGAATGCAACGCGTCATGTTACCGATGTTTACGGAGCTTTAAGAATAAATTCGAACATAGGTTGCTCGACAGGCATGTCGGCGCAGAGCTTTTGGAATATTTGCTTACAGGGCACGTCCCAAGCTTCAGCGTTGGGCGCATTAGAAGTTCAACTGCACTTTTGCTCAATGATCTTCTTCGTCGCGACATCAAGGGGGTAGCTTTCGAGAGTGATGTCGAAATTAAGTATGGCAACGGTAAGTCTGTTAATGTCCCGATACTCGCTGAATTCAGAGGTCAGAAATTTGTTATCGCGCTTTCCGGGCCATTAACCACTGGCCATCCCGCAGATCCTGCTATTGCTGCGCTTCGCGATGGCGGAACAGCTTACCGAGTCATTGTTGAAAATGAACTTGTTGTCCGCGATAACCTTCCCACAGCGACTAGAAATGTATATCAAAAGATTACAAGTTGACGCACATGAGCACTGATCGGCGGCGACATATGAAAAGAATACAATACTGGATACCTCAGATAGGATGCGTTCTATTTTTTGGTTAGACGGCGGCGCGACAAGCCATTCAATCAAGGAGTTCGACCTAACGATTGTTTCTGATGCAGCGATTGATGGCAAGCAAGGCGTTAGCACCGACTTTGTACAATCGGCATTCCGCCTCACCAAAAATAATGGAATGCACCCGATTTCGCCCAAGGGAAGTCTGACCGAACAACGAAGCGCGAATCAGCCCGAAAGTCGCCGAGGGCCGGGTTATTCAAAGGTTTTGAATGAATATTTTTTACATCCGGAGATCATTGGCTTGGAAGTCTCGCGCGATTGGATTGAAATCCATTGCTTGACCGACCGCCTCCAGTTTCGTTTGCCGAATACGGATGACAGCCATTCGGAACATGAAGTCATCGCCAGCGGTGGGGATGCTGTGGTTTAATTCAAGGATACGGGCGGCCAAGCATTGTGGTTACGGGAGAGCTTGGAAGCGGTGGGATCCAGGGGCGGCATCTCCCTCCGGCGCAAGTCAAGGCGTTCGGGATAAGCCGGGGCACTTTGGCCAAGACGGACCGGGGCGATGCCGAGTTGATCGCCCCCTGATGGCGGTCCGCCCGGAGGCTAGAGCGACCGATACGCAGTAACCCGAGAAGTTCCGATTTGATTCCGCAATATCAAGACTTTTGCGTTGTCTCGAATATATTGGACAAAAGCCTTTCCGCTTCCTGCTCAGGCGTCGACAGGGCGCTTTGATCCTGTCCCGGGTAAAATGTTGAACGGCACTTGGTAAACATCGGCCGCGGCTTCAGAATTACGACCTTCGGGCCAATGTTCGCCGTTTCGGCTTTCCAACTTTCAGCAAGCGAAATCTGGGCGGCTTTCGTGCTTCCGTACGCGCCGAAGAACTTGCCGCCGAAGGTGCCGTCTTCAAAAAACAATGCTGTTCCATCCGGCGAGCGAAGAAGAAGAGGCTCGACGCAGTTGATCAGCCTTGCCGTTGCTACGAGGTTGATTTCAATCGCTCTCCGAAGCAGCTTCTCGTCGATGTGCGCCGCTGGCGACAACGGCGCCGGCGTGATCGCCGCATGTGCGAGCAGATCGAGCTTCCCCCAGCGGTTGTTGATGGTCTCGCAGAGGTTTCGGATCGGCTCGTCTTGGGCGATGTCCATTGCCGCCAAAGAGACGGACCCGCCTTCAGCGGAAATCTCGTCGTCAAGCTCCTCAAGCGCGCCTGCGGTGCGGGACGCGGCGATGACGTGGAAGTCGTTCTTGGCGAGAGTTTTCGACAACGCCGCGCCCAGGCCGCGCGCCGCGCCCGTGACAAGAGCGATTTTCCTGCTCACCGTCGATTCAGATGTCCGTTTCGGGCGAGGGCGGGGCGGACGGATCAGGCGTTTGATCCGGCAGGTCGTCCGGCAATGCGTCCGGCGCTTGTCCGCTGAGCGAACCGCAAATCGCGGTGAAACCGGTGTACAAGCGCTTGACCGACTCCAGGTTTACCTCGGAGCCCTGCTCGACGACCGTGCCTTGAATATTGCTCAAGACCCGTTTCGATTGCGAATTCTCAATGGTGTTGAAGGTGCCGCCGGGTATTACGGCGTCGTTGATTATCAGAATCAGGACGACGAGAAACACGCCCCTTGCCGCGCCGAACAAGAATCCTGTGCCTGCATTCAAGGCGTTCACTCCGGGCATTTTCGCGACTTGGGAGATGAGCATCGTCAGGATTGAAAGCACGACGAGAGTCGCCGCCATCACGATCGCGAAGGCTGCGATGACCGACATTTCGCAGCTGCCCGCGAAGAATTCGCCCACGACGGGGATATCGCTGATCAGCGGATGGAACAGCGGAGCCGAAAAGTAGGCGACCACGGCTGCAATGATCCATCCGAGGATGGACATGGATTCGCGAATGAAGCCCCGATAATAGGCGAGGATCGAGGAAACCGCGACAATCAGTGCCGCAACCAGATCGAACGCAGTGAAATTGTCCATCGCCTACCTTGCCATGCTAATCGTCCGAACCGCCTTGATCCGCGAATTCCGCCGAGAAATCCGCCAGATTCGCGAGTTGGCGGATCTCCATTTTCGATAGAAATATCTTTTCTGCGGGGGCGGGGGCAAGTGCGGCTGTGAATCCCAGCTTCTCGGCTTCTTTCAGTCTCTGTTCCGGCTGTGCGCTCGGACGCAGCGTGCCGGACAGCCCCACCTCTCCGAACGCGACCAGATCCGCCGGAAGAGCTCGGTCGAAGTGCGCAGAAAGAAGCGCTCCGACGACGGCGAGATCGGCGGCGGGCTCGGTGATGCGCATGCCGCCTGCGACATTCAAGTACACGTCATGCCCGGCAAATCCGATTCCGCAGCGCGCTTCGAGCACGGCCAATATCATCGCCATGCGGCCAGCGTCCCAGCCGACGACGTTCCGGCGCGGCGTTCCGTAGGCGGACTGGGCGACAAGAGCCTGGATCTCAACGAGAATCGGCCGTGTTCCCTCGATGCCGGCGAATACGACCGATCCCGGCGCGAACTGATCGCGCTCCGAAAGGAACAGCGCGGCGGAATTCTCGACGCCCATCAAGCCTTTGTTGGTCATCTCGAAGACGCCGATTTCGCCGGCCGGCCCGAACCGGTTCTTCACCGTTCGAAGGATTCTGTATTGATGCCCGCGCTCGCCTTCGAAATACACGACCGTGTCGACGAGATGCTCCACGGCTCGCGGACCCGCGATCTGGCCGTCCTTCGTAACATGGCCCACCAAAACCACCGAAGCGCCTCGCTTCTTTGCGAAGCGAACAACCTCATGCGCGACCGCTCTGACCTGGGAGGTCGTGCCCGGCGCGCTCTCTATCGCGTCCGACCACATTGTCTGGATCGAGTCGATGACCGCCATGCCCGGGCGTTCTGATTCCAATGTCGCAAGAATGTCCCGCAGACTCGTCGCTGTCGCGAGAAGCACGGGCGCTTGCTCCAGACCGAGCCGTTCCGCCCTCATTTTGATCTGGTCCGCCGCTTCCTCGCCGGAAAAGTAGATGACCCGAGTGCCGTTCAGAGCCGCGCCCGCCGCCGCTTGAAGCAGCAGCGTCGATTTTCCGATGCCGGGGTCGCCGCCGACGAGAACGGAAGATGCCGGAACGATCCCGCCTCCGAGGACGTGGTCGAATTCCTGAATGGCCGTCGAAGTTCGTGCGGGCGGCTCGGCCACCGACGACAGATCGGTCAGGTCAACCGCGTTCCCGAGATCGTAGGCGCAGCCGCCTGCCGCTCCTGCTCCGGAGGGATCATCCACGATGGAATCCCATTCCCCGCAGTTCTGGCAGCGCCCGGACCATTTGGTGGAGCGCGCCTTGCAGGAGCCGCAGATATAGGAACCGGTTTTCTTGGCCATCGGCGTCTACTTTCCTATCCGCCCGCGTCATTCAAGCGTTGCGGATGGATTTTTCATCGCCGGAATTCAAATTCCTGCGAAAGGGCGATCCTCGCGAGCGGTCCAATGCGTCCCTTTTGCGCGACCGCTGCGAAATTTTCCATGGAGTAGAATCTGAACCGCCCCGCGTTCCCGGAGCGCGGGCGGCTGGATGAATGGGCCGGAGACTCGAAGGGGCAACCCGCGGGCGTCCTCCGAGACATCAGATCAATGAATCGCATCCTCTGCGCGATCTTCGCTCATGAAAACAAATCTCGGGGAGCGAGCGCGCCGTGGCTGCAAACCGCAGGGCCGAACTCTGGGTCAGCCGTCATTTTCAAAGTAGCTGCGGCAAAAGTGCAGAAACCTTTCCGCCGCACCGGACAAGGTTTTTCCGCCTTGGGTCGCCAGTACAATATCGGCTGCGTTTTCCGTTCCGCCGAACGGGCGTTGCACCAATGACTGACCATCATAGGTCATCGGCGAAGCAGGTTTCGTCGCAAGCACCGTGTACCCCAATCCTTGGCCGACCATGGATCGCGCCATCTCCAAAGACGTAGGCCGGTGGGAAACGGCCGGATCTTTGCCGGTCACTTGCTTGAAACGGGCCAGGAACTTGTCCGTGGGCGGTCCGTCGAGACAGATCATTGGCTTGTCGACAAGATCTTCAGGTCCGATCTGCAAATTGTCCTTCAAAGGATCGTTTTCAGCCAGCAACACATAGAGATCCAGTCGCGCGAGCATTTCATGCCGCAGCCAATCGGGAAGCTCGTGGTCATACAGAAGTCCGACCTCGCATTCGCCACTTTGCAGGCTTTCGATGATGCGGCGTTGATCGCCCTCGACGGGCTTGAGAATGATCGGCTCGGGTTCATCGGCAAGAATGCGCATGAATTGCGGCACCAGATAGGGCCCGAACGAATGAAAGCAGCCCAAAGACAGCGACTGCGCCGCATCTTTTCGGCCATGGCCAACGGATTTCACTCCATCGATCCGCGACGCCACGCCATAGGCGCGATTGGCGTAGATCAACGGCGACCCGCGCCCGGAATTGAAGATTTCCTCGACTTCGCCGAAAAAGACATGGTGGGTGCCGACGCGTTCCGCGGACACGACTCTGCAATCAAATGCCACAAGGGGGTCGGCAACCCTCAAGGCTCCGGTCGATGTGGCGACCCATTCCGTGCAGTCGAATTTGTCCTTGAACTGATCCTTGAACCGCCCCGCGAACGTGTCGGAGATGTATGATTGATCATCGCGCAGAACATTCACGACGAAACATCCGTTGTCGATTATCGTCTGGGCGCTTGGGGACAGATGGTGGACGCAGACGAGAAGTGTCGGCTTGGGCGTATCGGCACTGACCGACGACATGGCCGAAACGGTGACGCCCGCGCGCCCCGCGGGCCCGTCGCTTGAGATGATGTTGACCGTGCAGGCCGCGTGGCTCATCCCGCCAAGAAACTGCGTCCTGAGGTCGGGTTGCTGTGCCGGAGACTTCGTCATCAATTTGCGCTCCCAGTGTTGCCGGTCAGGTATTGCGCCAATGCCAAGGCCTTGCCGCCACTCTCGGCAAGCTGCGGCGCAAGCGCGCAGAGGCGGTCGAAATCCTGAGCGGTGAGCGGCCCGAACAAAACGTCATTCACCTCCTGCTGGACAGGGATGAGCGAGGCCAGAAGCGCATCGCTCTTCGGTGTAACGCGCAAAAGGACGCGGCGGCGGTCCTCCGGGTTCGGACGTTTCGTCACCAGGCCCAGCTTGATCAGCTTCCCCACCTCGCTTGTCACGAACGCACCCGACAGCGATAGATGGCGCGCGATCGCGTTGATGCCGATGCCTTTGTCGCCTTGCATATGGGCGATCGAGATCAGGATCGTGTACTGTATGCCCGTCAAACCGATGTGCGCCCCGAATTGCTGGCGAACGGCCTCCAACCGGGTCGAGAAGGCCAGAAGACTGTTCACGGTCTGACGAAAGTTGGCGTCCGTTCCGTTGCGAAGCAATTCCGGGCGCGTGATCGTGGTGGGCTTCTGGCCGATCTCACTCATTCCGGGCGTCCCTGCTAGGCTGCGATGGCCGTGATGCCTGCCAGCGTTTCGTCCAGATCAACTTGGTCGAGGAAGTAATCGACCATATCCGTCGCCTCTTTCCAGTCATAGGTGCGGAAAGAATGCCCGCGAACAACGAAGGATGCGCCGGAATAGAACATTTCGTAGTGGAGGTGGCGCGAAGCGAATTCCGATCCAACCACATCCCAAGCCAGTTTCATGAACTGTACCCGCTCGCGCGAGGAGCAGATCGGCGACTGCTGCGTCGCGTCGACCATTCTGGCAATCTCGGGATTGCCGTAATCCGACACGTGGCTCGGCAGCATGATCACGCCGCCGCCGGCAAGATCGCGGATATTGTTGAGGAAGTTGCCGTAAAGCTGCTGCGCGTGAACCGCCGCGGCATAGAGCGTGTGCGGATCGGGCAGGTAGTAGCCGTTGCGCTCATGGCCCTTGGCTTCCATTGCATGGACAAGGTTGTCGATTGAGGCGGCATCGGCGGCCAGCTGGCCCAGCTTCTCGCGCACCTGCGGGAAGTTGATGACCCCGTTGGTTTCCGCCAGCCGATAGGCGACGCCGGTCAGGAACTTCAGTTTGACCGAAAGCCGGATCTGCGCCTGATAATTCTGGTAGACATGGGAGGGCGTCGCGTGGAACTGCTTTTGCGCCATCGCAACGTCGTTGTGCAGGAATACGCGGCTCCACGGCACTTTCACATCATCGAAATACAGCACCGCATCGTTTTCGTCGAACCGCGATGAGAACGGGTTGTCGAACCGGTTCGAAACGCCCTGTTCATAGGACTTGCGCGACAGGACTTTCAGGCCCGGCGCATTCATCGGAACGACGCAGGAGAATGCGTATTTCTCTTCGCCCTCCCTGAGCGGCACCAGCTGCGTGACGAGCACCTCGTTGGCCATGATCCCGCCTGTGGCCAGCATCTTGCCGCCGCGCAGCGTGATCCCCTCGTCGTCCTGATCGGCGACGCCCGCGCCGATGAACTCGCTGGCCTGCTCGGACGCCGGCTTGGAGCGGTCGGCCTGCGGGTTGATGATGACATAGGTCAGATAGATGTCATTGTCGCGCCCTTGTTCGTAGTAGCTGCGCAGGTTGCTTGCGAATTTCGGGTCGTAATCCTCGAACACTTCCAGCCCCATGCGCATGCCTGAAATGCAGGATGCGACGTGATCCGGCGACCGGCCCAGGAACCCGGCATGCAGCTTGGTCCAAGCCTCGATGCCCTTGCGGCGCTCCACCAGATCGGCGTAGCTCTTGGGCAATTGCCAGATACGGTTCGCGACATGGCCGGTCTCGGTCTCGAATGTCATGACCGATTTGTTTTCCGGCTGCGACTGAAAGTCATAAAGTTCGGCGATCGAGGCCACCGCATTGCGGTAAGCGGGGTGGGTGGTGACGTCGGATACCTGTTCGCCATTGATGAAGACGGCGCGGCCGTCGCGCAGACTTTCGGTGTGCTGCTCTCCGGATTTGATCATGTGTTTACCTCGCAATTTTAGCTTTCTTAAGCAGCTAATTTACAAAGTTACTCGAGTCAATCCTTTTCTGTGCCGAGCGTGTCCGCATCCTGGCAAGTCGATAATATTTTTGTGAAGTTCCATTTTTTCCGGGCATGATTCATGGCGGGGAGGTCGGCGAGTCCGGCCGTTCTGCGTTGCATGGAACGCGAGGCTCAGCCCTTTTGCAAGAGTTCCGCGACGCCGTGGGCAATGGCGAAAACCTGCGCATCTCGTCCCCCCGCTTGGGCGATCGCCAAACCGGTCGGCGCGGATCCCGCCCGGTGCATCGGCAGCGAGATGGCGCAGCCATCAAGAAAGTTGATCGTTGAAGGGTTGCGCAGCATCAGGAGGTTCGTCTCGCCGTAAAGCTGTTCGTCGGCGTCCAGATCCGCGATGCGTGGGGCCACCTTGGGCACGGTGGGCATGACAATGGCATCGTAGCCGGTCAGTTCTGCCGTCACGTCGGCGATGTAGCGGGCGCGTTGCTGCATGAGCGAGATGTAATCGGCGGCGGTTTGCGCTTCGCCCTTGCGGATGCGGACGATCACGCGCGGATCGTAGGCCTCCGGCGCGCGGGCCATCAAATCGGCATGCCACTGCGCAGCTTCCGCGGCGGCGAAGCCGCCTTTGGCGTTGATCCCGGCCAGCCGGTCGAACGGTTCCAGCGCGCGTTCGTCGACATGCGCTCCGGCGGCGCGCAACGTTGCCAGCGCTCCGGCGAAATCCTCGCTCACGGTTTCGTCCATGCCGTCAAGCACAAAATTCGTCGGCGCCAGCAGACGCAGACCCGCCGCATCGCGTTCCGCGCGGGCGCGGGGCGTCCGGCCCGACATCAGCGCGTCGAGAATTTCGACGCAGCGCGCGGAGTGCGCCAGCGACCCGATGCTGTCGAGGGTGAACGAGAGAGGGACAGCCCCTTCCAGAGAGACGTTCGATTGCGTCGGCTTGTACCCGACGATCCCGCACAGGGCGGCGGGAATGCGGCAAGACCCGCCGGTATCCGAGCCGATGCCGGCAAAGGCCATTCCGTCCGCGACCGAGACCGCGGCGCCGGAGGACGACCCGCCTGGGATCCGCGCATTGTCTCGGTCCCAAGGATTCGCGGGCGTGCCGTAATGCGGGTTCATCCCGAGCCCGGAATAGGCGAACTCGGTCATATTGGTGCGTCCGATCAGAACGAAGCCCGCCCGGCGCAGGTTCGCGATCGCCTCGGCGTCCTTCGTCGCAGGTCCATCCGCAAGCGCCTTCGATCCGGCGCGCGAGATCTGGCCTTGGACATCGAAGAGGTCTTTGACCGAAATCGGAATGCCCGCGAAAGGCGAGGGCGCCTGGCCGGACCGACGCAGCATATCCATCGCCTCGGCCGCCGCCAAAGCCCCGTCGCCATCGAGATGCACGAAAGCGCGCGGGCCTTCGCCCTGCCGCGCCGCGTCCAGACAGGCCTCGGTCAAGGCGCGCGAGGAAGTGCTCCCGCGCGCCAACTGATCCGCCAGCTCTTCAAGCGTGGTCACGTCCCAAGCACCGCCGCGTTTCAGCCGTCTTGATCGTAGTAATGCATCTCAAGCAGGACGCATCCGGTGTTCGATTTGAATGGCCCGTGATATGCGCCCGGCGGACGGCAGGCGTATGTGTTGGGCTCGAATGCCTCGCCGCCTTCGCCATTTTCGTCGTTGCCGACGGTCAGATCGCCCGAGACAAGAAACACCTCTTCCCAATAGTCATGGACGAACGGGGCGGTCGTGTAGATGCCGGGCTGAAACCGCAGGAGCCGTGTCCGGTTGCCGACCTTGCCGTCCTCGTCCAGCTTGCCGGCCAGGATCTTCTGTTCGATGCCCTCGGGATATCCGGGCAGAGAGTGCCAGCCCTCGGTGCCCATGTCGACGGCGTGGAACTCTTTGTGCTCTTTGTCGATTGCCATACTTGATGTCCTTTTCTGGCTGCGCCCCGGTCAGGCCGGGGCGCGCTTCAATCAGTTTTTGGGTTTGGTGTGCATCCACTGCTCGTTGCCCTTCATCGGCTCTTCGATCGGCAGTTTCATCGCCGCGTGCATCGCCGCGTACATGCCCCAAAAGCCCACGCAGAGCACGATCTCCATCACCTGCTGCGGGTTGAAATGCTCGGCCAGACGGGCGCGCAGATCGTCGGACACGCCGTTGGGGTCGAGCGACGCCATGTTGGCGTATTCGATCGCGACGGCCTCGGCCTCGTCGCTGGGCTCATCCGCATGTAGCAGCGTTTCAAGATCGCTGTCTTCATATTCCCACCGGCGCTTGAGCGTGCCGGAATGATGCGACGTGCAGTATTCGCACTCATGCGTCCGCGCCACCGACAGGGCGAGCTTGTACTTGAAATGCTCGCTCAGCTCGTTGCGGTCGTCGCGCATGATCGAGTTGTTCAGCGCGATCATGTGGTCGGCCATCCACGGCACATGGGCATAGACCTTGTTGCAGTTGGGCTGAAACCCCATGCGCGCGGCGTAGTAGTGCAGGGCGGGGCGCAAGTAGATCGGCACGTTCTCGTAGCCGTCGCCGAGTTCGAAATACGGGATGAAAGCACTGCTTTCACCTTCGTTCACGATCGTGTCGATGGGTTTCGGGGCTTTGACAATCTCGTCCATGATGGTCTCCTTTTTCAGCCGCTTATGGCTTGCAGTTTCTGGTTCAGAACAGGCGCTTTGGTGAAGCCCGAGAGCTTTTCCAGCATCTCGCCATCCTTGGAGATGTGGAGCGCGGGCAGAGCGGACAGTCCGAATGCGTCCTGCGCGTCGGGATGGGCTTCCAGATCGACGTAGGCGAAGTTCACCTTGCCTTCGAAGCGCGGCATCAGCCGCTCCACCACGCCCCGCTGCGGTTCGCATTGCGGGCACCATGGGGCCTTGAAGCCGATCACAGTGACGCCGTCCTGCGCCAGACGATCCTGAGCTTCTGTAGGGGAAATCATTGGTATCATGTGATCCTTCCTTTCCATGCCTCGGAATCAGCCGAGGTTGTTGATCTTCGGTTTGAATTGTTCGCACTGCAAGTCGGAAAACGCACCCGCCGCGAACGGACCGCCGCTGGCGACATCGCGCGCGCCTTGGACATCCTCGGCCTCGATAGTCGAAAGCGATCCGCGGGGCGTGCCGGGCCGCGATTCGAGATATGCGCGGCGCGCGTCCAATGCGGCCGCGCGGGACTCGCCCGCTCCGGGATTGTCGATGCATTCGCAGACAACGAACATGCGCGCCTCTCCTTCAGTCCTCGAATTCGTCGCGGCCAAGGCCCTGCCAACGGTTCACAAGGCCAGTCTCTATGCCGAACAGGTCCAGAACCCTGCCTACCGTTTGATCGACCATCTGATCAATGCTTTCCGGCTTCTGATAGAACCCCGGCACGGGGGGATACATGATCGCGCCCGCCTCGGTGACATTGGCCATGGTGCGGATATGGCCCAGATGCAGCGGCGTTTCGCGGAGCATCAAAACCAACCGGCGGCGCTCTTTCAGCATCACATCCGCCGCGCGGGCGAGAAGCGATGTGGTCAGTCCAGTGGCGATCTCGGACATCGACTTAACCGAGCAGGGCGCCACGATCATTCCGTCGCAATGGAACGATCCCGATGCAACGCTCGCGCCGATATTGGCGTTCGAGTGCAGCTCGCTCGCCAAACCGCGCAAATCCGACATGTTCAGCCCGCATTCATGAGTGACCGTCTGCACGGCCGGTTTTGAGATCACCAGATGCGTTTCGACATCCGCTGCTTTCAGCGTTTCAAGCAGCCGCACGCCGTAGATCGCTCCGGACGCTCCGGAGATGCCGATGACGATCCGCCGCCGCGCGGACATTACAGATAGTCCTTCAGATCGACCTCGCCCCAGTGCTTGGGCCAGGTGCGCAGGAAGTCGTCCTTGCCGAAACGCTCCTTGATCGTCGCGTCGATGCCGATCTTCGAGCCCAGCCGGAACGGCGGGTGATCGGGCAGAGGCTCGGCCGAAGGATCGTAAAGCGACGCGCGCGTATTATCGACTTGGAAGGTATCCTTGGCCGGGTCGACGCGCGTGGCGATCGCATGAAAGACGTCTTCGGCGCTTTCGATATCGGTGTCCGGGCTGATCGCAACGACGGTTTTCGTGTTCAGCCAAGGCGCGCCCATGCAGGCCATCAGAGCATCGTTGACATAGCCGGGCCGCGAGGTCTCGATCTGAACGACCGCCGTCAACGCCGCGCCCCAGTGCGGAAAGCGGACGTCATGGACCTTGATCCCCATTTCGGAGATCCGGTTGTACAGCATCGCCTCATGACACAGCCGCGGCAGAACCTGATGATCGGTGTAGGGGCAGGTCTGATGATTGCGGTAGATCGGGCGGTCTGCGCGATGCGTTATCGCGGTCACCTCGATTTTCGGGATCCGCTGGATTTTCGGCAAGTAGTAGCCTGAAGGCGAAACCACTTCGCCCCACTCGGCGGGGTCGCCCAGATCGATCCAGCCCTCGACGGCGATTTCCGCATGGGCAGGAACGCTGATCGGGATGGTTTCGCCCGGAACCATTTCGATGTCGGCGTCCAGAATTGTTCCGACCATTTCCAGCTCGCCCCACATGTCCATGTGGAGACCGCTGAAATTGGCCATGATTTCGAAGGCGGGGTGCAAGCCGAAGACCATCGCGATCGGCATCCTGCGCTCTCCCCGCGCGCGGTACTTGTTCATCACCGCATGGGTGTGCGGGGTCGCGAAACTGACGACGCCCGACCGGGGGCCGGTGGGGTTGGTGCCCGCATGCGACGAATTGTAAAATCCGGTTTCCGGGTCCACGACGATGTTCATCGCGGTGATGTATGGGACCGTTTCGCGTTCGGAGTGGATCGGGATCGGGAGTTCGTTCCAGTCGACATCCCCGCCCGTTATGACGGTTTCTTTGACCGGCCCGCTGTCGACATGGGTGAACCCGCGCGGCGGCCGGCGCAGGCGGAACGCCAGAGTCTTGAGGTAGTCCTCGACAGAGACGTCCAAGGCGCGCGCCTGAAGATGGCGATGCTTGACGTGAATGTCGGTCAGGCGAAAGCCGGGTTTTTCGACGATGTTCTCAAAAACGATGGGCTGTTCGCTCAGCGCGCTCAGCGCGCCGATATGCTCCATCTTTACCGGTTTCGCGATCGTCGTGACGACATCTTCGTTCAGCGACAAGAAGCTGCGCAGATCAGGATTTCGCGAATTGGAGACGGGATGTGTCATTGCTTGCAACCCCCTGATTTTGCACCGAGCGGAGTCCCGGCCAAGCGATGGCCGGGACTGAAATTCGAGACGCCGTGCGTGCTTACTCGTGAACTTCCTGCAGTTTCCAGCCGGCGCTGGTGATTTCCATCACGTAGGTCGGCTTGATGGCGTCGCCGTCCTCGCCGAATGAAATCGGACCTTCCAGCGCCGGGAAATCTCTGAGCGCCGTCAGCTGGTCGCGGACGGCCGTGCGTTCGGCTTCAAGATTGGCCTCGTCGCCGGTAACGCCGGCTTCCCGCATCGCATGCGCATACATCATCACGATGCCGTAGGTCGAGGCGTCGAACTGAGTCGGAGCGGTCCGCTCAATGCCGCCAGCTTCGGCGCGCGCCTTGAACTCGGCCGCGAAGGCTTTGGTATCGTCATTGAGATCCCAGTAGAACGTCGTCGGGAATACCGATCCGATGCCGGCTTCGCCGATGCGCTCGGGCAGGGTGACGTCGAACACGGTCGATCCGGCGACCAAACGGCCCTCGTGGCCTTGGCGGCGCATTTCGTTGGCCAACTTGATCGCGGCTTCGGGCGGGGCGCCCACGGCAACGACATCCGCGCTGGTTTCAGCCAATTGCGACGCCTGAACCGAAAGGTCGAAGGCCGCATACTTGAAAGTGACCGAATTCTGAACCGGCAACGCCGCTTGGTCGAGAACGGCCGGCAAAATGCGCTCGCCGATTACAACCGAGACCCTATCGTCGGTGGCGTAGGCGATCGAGGACGTGCTTGCGTCAGGATCGATCTTTTTCAACGTCGCCACGGCGCGGCTGATCATGATGGCTTCGTTGGTGGTGTTCCGGAAGCCATAGGTGAACGGCTCGGCCAATCCGGGCGCGGAAGAGGCCATGGACATGCTGGCCACACCAGCGCGCTCCGCCTGCGGGAATACGACTTGAGCTTCGGAGGAGGAAAACGGGCCGACGATGGCCAGAACGTTTTCATCCTGAGCCAGCTGGCGAATGCCGACGACGGCCTGGTCCGGTTTGCCGGCGGTGTCGAATTCGACCAGCGTGAGCTGCTTGCCGTTGATGCCGCCGGCGGCGTTGATTTCGTCGACGGCGATCTGAGCGCCGATCGTGTTGGTCCTCGATAGGCTGACGAACGGGCCGCTTTTGGCCACCAAGTACCCGATCTTGAGCTCGTCCGCAGCATTCGCAGCACCGACCGAGGCGACAAAGGCTGCAAGCGCGGTCGCCGCAAGCTGCGTTCTGAAGATGTGTTTCATTGAGTTGCTCCCTAATTTGTCTTCGTAGGATGATCGACGGATCAATCGGACTTCACGCAGTGATACAGTAGTGAAATTTTACAATCCCGTCAAAGCAAATGATCCGGACTGCGCGCGCCAACACCGGCTATCCCGTGCCCGAGATGAATTTTTCGGCCTCAAGCGCGGCCATGCAGCCGCTTCCGGCTGCGGTGACGGCCTGCCGGAAGATTTTGTCCTGCACGTCGCCCGCGGCAAACACGCCTTCGAGAGAAGTGCATGTGCTGTCGGGTTTGGTCAGAATGTAGCCTTCCGAATCGAGGTCCAGAATTTCGGCGACCAGACTTGTGTTCGGCGTATGTCCGATGGCCACAAAAATCCCATCCGCGTTCAGGGCTTGCTCGGAACCGTCGCGGGTCGAGACAAGGTTGACTCCCGCCAGCCTGCCGTCCTCGCCGAAAAAGGAGTCGGGCCGTTGGCTCCACATGACGTCGATGTTTTCGGTGCCGAGCAGTTTGCCTTGGAGCATCTTTTCGGCGCGCAGTTCGTCTCGGCGATGAATGAGCGTGACATGCGAGGCCAAATTGGACAGGAACAGCGCCTCTTCCACTGCGGTGTTGCCGCCGCCGATGACCGCGACGCGCATTCCCTTGAAGAACGGACCGTCGCAAGTGGCGCAGGCCGAAATGCCGGCGCCCAGAAAGTCGGTCTCGCCTGGGATGCCCAGCCACTTGGCCTGAGCGCCGGTGCACAGGATGATCGTGTCGGCCGTGTAGATATCGCCGAGTTCGCCTTCGGCCACGAAGGGGCGCCGGCTCAGGTCGAGCGATACGATGGTGTCCGTCACGATGCTGGTGCCGACCGCCTTCGCCTGCCCTTCCATCTGTTCCATCAGCCAAGGGCCCTGAACTGTCTCGGCGAAACCGGGATAGTTGTCGACGTCCGTTGTGATCGTCATTTGCCCGCCGGGCTGCTCGCCGTGGATCAAGGTCGGCTGCAATCCAGCGCGGGCTGCGTATATCGCCGCGGTGTTGCCGGCCGGACCGGACCCGAGAATCAGGACTTTGCTATGCATGGCGGCGGTTCTCCCTGGTCGATTCGGTGCATTTTTATCTAATCTACTTATCTAAGTTAGGAAGTCAATATACTTAGTTGACTTACCTAATTTACTTCCCTAGTTTGGCTGCGAAAGAGGTGGAGCCTCCATGCCGGATCAAGACTTCAAACGCCCCAATACCGTGTCCCGGCCCGAACTGCTGGTTGACGGAAGCGATTTCCAGTTTCGGCAGATGATCTACGAGATGGACCATCTTTCGCATCTCATTCAGGAGACTCGCCGCAACATCTCTCAGGCCATTGACCTGTCGCCGCCCGAATTCAATGCGCTGATGGGGGTCGCCCAGCTTCAGGGCGAGCGGGGCGTCAGCGTCGGCGACCTTGCCCGGCATTTGCGCGTCGCGGGGCCCTTCGCCACTCAGCAGGCCAATTTGCTGTCCAAGCGCGGGCTGGTGTCCAAATCGCCCAATCCCGCGGACCGCCGGTCGACGCTGCTGGAGCTGACCTGCGACGGGCGGAAGATGATGCAGGATCTGGCGCCTGGGCTGCAGCGCTTGAACGACCGCATCTTTGCGTCTCTGGATCGGGAGGATTTTCACAAGTTCTGCCAGTTGCTGCGGATGGTTGCCGGCGGTTGGAACGACACCAGCTTGAAAATAGCGGAGCGGATTTCAGAGTAGCTTTCCGACATTCTCTTTGAAAGACAGAATATGGGCGCGCATCGCATGTTCTGCAGATGACCTGTTCCCGCTTTTCATGGCATCCAGGATCTTGTAATGATCCTCGCGGACACGATCCGCATGCGCTTTGTTGGCCAGCGAGACGAACCAGATCCGCATTGAGCGCTCGTGCAGGTTCCTGAGGATCTCGGCCAGAACTTGGTTTCCGGCAATCTGCGCGATCTTGCCGTGGAATTGCCTGTCAATCATCATCTGTGCTTGAATGTCGCCCTTCTTGGCGTACTGGTCCGCTTCAGCCAGGATGCACTGCAGCTCAATTGCGCTTTGAGCGGTGATTTTCTCACACGCTTGGCCAGCGCAAAAGGTCTCGTTCACGAGCCTCAGATCGATAATTTCTGCGACTTCCTGGAGCGAGATGGCTTTGACGATCAGCCCCTTGCGCGGAATCAGCTCGAGCAGACCGTCATGGGTCAAATGCCGAACCGCGTGGTGAATGGGGGTCCTGCCGATCTCAAGATCTTCACTCAGCATCGCCTCGTTCAGATAGGATCCCGGCTCATAGACCAGCGTGATGATCCGAAACTTCAGCTTCTCGTAGGCGATGTCGGCCAGAGACTGCCGCGCTTTCTTTTCCGGCGATTCCGTCTCGAAGGATTTTTGCTTGGCTTTTGCGCTCATACGCACGGTTATCCGACCACCGGCAAAGTTTCGACTGAATAGCTGTGCGAAATGGAGCGGCCCGTTTGCGGGTCGCGCAGCGAGAACTCGAACGCTTCGGCCGGACGAACGCCGCCGATCGCGGCCAATGTGCCGCCCATCATTACGTCGCCGGGCCCGAATTTCGTTCCGGTGCTCGCTTCGAATGCGGCAACCAGATCCTGCGGGTGCAGCATCGCGGCGACTTTGCCATTCTGGTACGCGACCCGCTCGCCGCCGATGGTGGCGTGGCTGGCGATCTCCAGAGAATCCCACCGCTCCTTGAGATCGTCGTATCGCCAAAGCTGCTGCGCGACAGGCTTGTCGCACATCTGCTTTGAAACCGTGATGTTGTAGGCCTCGACATGGCGGTCGGTGTGGTCCGAGCCGGCGCCGACCCACCAGTCCCCTTCGATATTGAAGATCACGAACTCGACTTCGCCCGATGAATTCTCGCCCGGGTTCTGCAATAGCTCTTCCTGCGTCAGGCGCGATGTCGATGCGCGATAGAACATCGGCGTCTCGGCCGGGCGGGCGACACCCAGCTCTTCAAGCTCGTCTATGTGTTTGTTCATCGCGGCTTTGTCGCGTCCGGTCCAGCCGGCGATGATGAAGCGTGATGGAGAGAACGTGATCCGGCGAGTTTCCTCGGCGCACAGCTCGAGGGTCAATTCAGGCGTTTTTGTCACGTTGGGCTTCCTTCCGTTTCAGCAGTCACACCAAGGTAGGCTTCGTGCAGGCGCGGATCGTCGGCAAGCGCCTTGGCATCGCCGGACAGGATCAGCCTGCCGCGTTCCAGAACATATCCTGTATCGGCCAAAGCCAAGGCCTGCTCGGTGTTCTGTTCAACAAGCAAAACCGTCAGCCCGCCGTTGTTGAGATCGCCCAGGAGTTTGAACAGGTCTTTGACGAACAGCGGCGAAAGGCCGAGCGAGGGTTCGTCCAGCATCAGCAGGTCAGGTTTCGCGAGAAGCGCGCGGCCGATGGCCAGCATCTGCTGTTCGCCGCCCGACAGGCAGCTGGCCAGCATGTGCCGCCGCTCCTGCAGGTTCGGAAACCGGTCGTAGATCGTTTCCATCTCGGAGCGGAGCGCGCTCGTGTCGTCGCGCTGATAGCCGCCCAGCAGAAGGTTCTCTTCGATGGTTTGCGAAATCAGGATGCGGCGTCCTTCCGGCACTAGCGCCAAGCCCGACTTGATGCGCCGGCTGGGCGACCAGGCGGTGATGGTTTCGCCATTGAAGACGATGCGGCCCGAGGCGGGCTTTTCAACGCCCAGAACAGCTTTGAGAAGCGTGGATTTTCCCGCGCCGTTGGCGCCCAGAACCGTTGCGATTTCGCCCTCGCGGACCTTGATCGAGAAATCCCGAAGCGCGGAAATGCGCCCGAATTTGACGTCGAGCCCGTCGATTTCAAGCAGCATTGTCCGCGTCCTCCATATCAACACCCAGATAGGCGGACTGAACTTTCGGGTCTTTCTCCACTTCTTCCATCGTGCCTTCGGCGACTTTTTCGCCAAAGTTCAGAACGACCACGCGCTCGCACAGGTTGCGCACGAAATGCATGTCATGTTCGACCACGAGAAGGGTGACGCCTTTCCGTGCGACAGTTTTGAGTTCGCGCATCAGCTCGTCGGTTTCCGACGGATTCAGGCCCGCGGCCGGCTCGTCCAGCAAGAGGATCTGCGGCTCGGCCAGAAGCGCGCGCACCAAATCCACGCGCTTTCGCAGACCGTAGGGCAAGGCATCGACGGTTTCTTCGGCATAGTCCGAAAGCCGCGCCTCCTCCAATGCTTCGTAGGCGGAGCGCCACCACTTGTGTCTGCGGAACATGCCGAAAGGCTGCAGCATGTTGACCACGCCGCCCGCATTGATGTGCTGGCCAAGGATAAGGTTTTCCACCACCGTCAGGTGTTTCATCAGGCGCACGTTCTGGAAATTGCGCGACACGCCGTATCCGATCCGCTTTTTCGACGGCACATGCGTGATATCGGTGCCGCCGACCAGGATTGAGCCGCTGGTGACGGGATAAACGCCCGAGATCAGGTTGAAGATCGTCGTCTTGCCCGCGCCGTTGGGGCCGATCAACGCGAAGCGCTCGCCGGTGTCGACCGTGAACGAGACATCGTGAGTGACCTCGAGCGAGCCGAAGTTCTTGACGAGGTTGCGGACTTCAAGCGCCGGCGTCATGCCGCTGCCCCTTTGCGGAGAAGCGGAGCTTTGAGGCGGCGCATCATGTTAGCGGTGATCATTCCCTCGGGACGCAGCACCATGAAGCCGATGATGAAAGCCGCGAAAATCAAATACCGCCACTCTTCCCCGGCACGGAGCACCTCGGGCAGGAAGGTAAAGAATGCCGCCCCCACAAGCGGTCCGACAACCGTCTGCGTGCCGCCAAGAATCACGAACAGCACCGTATAGATCGAGACCAGCGCGCCGAAGCTCTGCGCCTCGATATAAGACAGGTAGTGGGCCTGCAGGCCGCCAGCGATCGCCGCGAGCATGCCGCCGAGGACAAACGCGGCCAGTTGAACATTCTTGACTTCGACGCCGAACAAGTCGCAGACCGTCGGGTCGTTCTTTATCGCCGTCAGGTAAAGCCAGAAGCGCGTTTGCGACAGGACGAACAGCACCAGAACAATCGCGATGGCCGTCAGCACGATGGCGGGCATCTCGATGAATCCGAAGACCGGATAGCCTTGGGCGGCTCCGACGATATCAAGGTTTAGAAACACCGCGACCAGTATCTGCCCGAGAGCGAAGGTCGCCAACGCCAGATAGATCCCGGATGTGCGCAGCACCGGTATCCCGATTAAAAGCGCTATCACGCCGGACACCAAGGACCCGATCAGGATCGCCACCGCGATGGGCAGACCCAATTCGTTGCTGCCATAGGCCGCCACATAAGCGCCTACGGCCATGAACCCCGCCGCGCCCAGATTCAGCTGACCGGCCACAAGCGGCAGCGCTGCCGCGTAGGCCATGATCACGTTGATCGACAGGATGACCAGAAGTCCGTCAATATAGCCGCTGAACATCACAGCTTCTCCCGTACTTGCGCCGAGCCGAACAAGCCCTGCGGCCGCGCCATCAAAATGATCAGCAGCAATCCGTAAACCGACAGGTCGACGACGTCGGATCCCAGGAAATAGATCGACATGACCTCGGCCAAGCCGATCAGAAGACCGCCCGCGATCGCGCCCCAGACGGATCCCATGCCGCCGATGATCATTGCCGAGATGCCCTTGAAGCCCACCTCTTCGCCCATGAAGGGCGACACCTGGTTGTAGTTGACGGCAAACAGCATTCCGCCGATTGCCGCGACAGCGCCGGATATCAGAAAGATCAGCGGCACGACCCTGTTGGTGTTCACGCCCAGAAACTCTGCCGTCGTCGTGTCCTCGGCGATGGCGCGGATGCCGCGCCCGACCCTTGTTTTCTTGAGGAAGCGGCTGATCCCGATGACGATCGCCACCGACAGGACCAGTCCCAAAAGCTGCGCCGATCCGATTACCAGATCGCCCAGGGTGATCGTCGTGTTCGGAATGATCTGCGGAAACCTCTGCTGGTCGGAGCCGTAGTACACCAGAAAGATCTGCTCGAACAGAATCAGAAAGCCCAGCGAGCTGACCAGAGGCACTTCGTGCTCCGATCCCTTCATCCAGCTGAAGGTCAGCCGTTCCACGACCAGAGCGCAGGCGCAGGCGATCAGGAAAGCGATCGCGAAGGACAGGACGGGCGGCACGCCCATGGTGATCAGGACCCACGAAATCATCCCGCCCAGCATGAAGAGGCCGGGTATGGAGAAATTCAGAAAGTTGAGAATGCCGATGCTCAGCGTGAAGGCGACCGCCACCAGCACGTAGACCGATCCCAGCATCAATCCGTTTATAAGCTGCTGCAGCATCTGATCTTGCTCCCGTTATGCGCCGAACACGATACGATAGTGAAATTTCACTGTCGTCAAGAGAGCGAGGGCGAGTTTTTTTGAAGTTTCTGGCGCGACGACCGAATGTTTTGACGCGGCGCACAACAAGATTCATAAAATACAATACGTTAGATCGCGACTGCTTCCGAAGGCCCGTTGCGTTTTGCGTAAGGGCGTGATTCCCGGGGATTGGCAGAATTGGAGGTCGGGATGCCGAGACAACGAAGCTTTTGGAACTTCGAGGAGCATTTCGGCGCGGTATCGGCCAAGGGGAGCCGCTGGAGAAGCTGGCGGCGACGGTCGATTTCAGGCAGTTTCGGCCGATTCCGGAGAAGACCGCGAGCCGCCCTCGGGCGCGAAGGGCGGCCGCCTGGCCTTCCCTGGCTCCGAAAGCCTCTCCGGCCCCTGTCCGCCCAAAAAAGCATTCCTCGCCGGGATAGGGGCCATTCTTGACGCCGATAGGAGAGTCATTTTTGAATGCTTGCTTGTGCACTTCGTCCGCCGGAAGATCCGGATGGGACCGTTCGATCCGAAACGTCGGCTTGGCCTGCACCAAGACCGACGTCACGATGGCGAACATGGCCTGCAACTTGGATCCGCTGCGATGGCTTAACGATCAGGCCAAGCCGCCGTCTGACGGCCGAGCGTCCGCTTGAGGCCCGCATCGGTCCGGCGAAGCCGGAACAGGCCCGAATCTTGCACCGGGGATCCCTAAATCCGGGCCAAATCCGACCGCATCCGGTCTTGGCCGCCCCGAGATTCCGCTTCGACCCTCGCAAAGGCGGGTGACGCAGACGGAAAAGCGCAATCGAAATACAGAAGGCATCCTCTGTTTGAAAAACTTCACAATATTGATTGAGAAATATCACTATGCGCGCGTCGCCAAAAGTGCTAGTGTGGGTGTGTCCCGGATTGCGGCTTGCCGCTTTTCAAGCCTGGAACGCGGGCCGCGACGTAAAGGAATCCGGTTTCTTCAACGGGAAAGGAGCGAAATACCCATGAACAACTTGAATCAATTCGTTCTGCGCCGAACTCTGCTTGCCGGTGCCGCATGCGTCGGCATCGGCTTCGCCGGAGCGGCATTCGCCAGTTCGCTGTCCGAATCCGAACCGCAAGCCAAATTCGCGGTCGGCATGACGACGAACTTCGTGCGCGACTTCAGCAAGCCCTTCGACACTTGGGGCCGCAAGTACAAGACCGAGGAGTACAAGTCCTGGCTGGACGATGTCGACGCCAGCGGCACGCCGCGCACGACGGTGACCAACATCTACTATCCGACCGCCATGTCGAACGGCACGGCCGCGGGCAGAGGCGAGACGTTGCTTCCCAGCGCGCTGCCGGCCGCCGCCGAAGGAACCCAGATTTCGGTAGCGGACATCTTTCAGGGCGATCAGAAATTTACAGAGTACACCTTTCAGGGGTTTCCAGGGAATGAGTTCGCCTTTCAAGGGCTTCTGGTCGAGGGCATCTATCAGGCGTACGAAGGGGCGCCTGTCGCCGACGGCAGTTTCCCGCTGGTGATCATGGTCCATGGCTTGGGCAGTTCCGTTCACGCCTGGGCCAGCGCGGCCGAATATCTGGCGGCGCAGGGCTACGTCGTGGTGACGGTCGCCATGACATCGGACAGCGCGGCCTCGCCGGTGTTCCACGATCCGGCTTCGCTTTGGGCCGAAGGCAAATCTCAAGAAGAGATTTATGCGGCGTACGGACTGCGCTCCGGCAATACGGACAGCACAGTGTTCCGCAACTTCTTCGGCTTTCTTTATCAATACGACGGCCCCTTGTTGTTCGAAAGTCTGCCCGACCCGTCGCTTCTGACCCCGACGCCCGAAGGCGCGCTCCGGTCCGGGCAGCTGATGGCCGATCTTTTCGACCAGCGTATTGAAGACGTCGCCCGCGTGATCGCCGAGATGAAGTACCTCAACGCGCCCGAGGTCGAATGCCGGGTCGGACTTGAAGTCGAAAACTCGCCGGAAGATCTGTGCGGCTTCTTCGCAGGCCGCATCGATGTCGACAATATCGGCGTCATGGGCCACTCGCTGGGGTCGATGACGGCGCAGGCGTCGGCGGCATTCCTTGAAGATGTCGATACCGCCGTGGGCTTCAACAACGGCATGCCGCGCCTTTGGGAGCCGTATGGCGGCTTTCCCGGCGATCCGGTTGACGGCCGGCCCGCGGGCGTCCCCAAGCCGTTCCTGCAAATCATCGGTTCGGACGACTTCTTTGTTCACTACGTGTTCCGCGACATCCACGGCAACCTCTACCGGGCCGCGGGCGGGGACCCCGACGACAACTATCCGTTGGCGGATGAACAGCCCTGGCCGACCGACGACAATCCGCAGCCTGTCGCCCGCTCGGCATACAATCGCGCGACGGATGACAAGATGCTGCTGATGTTCCGCGACCAAGGCCATGGCCATGCCACCGATGATGAGCCCGGCGTGTTCTCGCCCGGATATGAGCACGAAGGACTGCGTCTGCCGGCAACGCCTGACGGCGCGCCGGAGCCGTATCGGGTACTGGGCTGGATCAAGGACGGCGGCATGGATGTCTACCTGCCTCACGTGATGCGGCACTACTTCCTGACCCATTGGTTCGACTGGACGCTCAAAGGGGACGAGCAGGCGCGCGCGGCGCTCCTCGACCATCCTTACACGAACGGCGTTGAGCAATTGCTGGAAACCGGCGTTTCGCAATGAACGCTGCGCACCCCGCCGCCCGTCGGCGGGGTGCGTTCCTTGCGTGCGGTCTATCGCGCTGTCGCTTTCGCTCCATTGCCGCGGCTCTTGCCGCCGCCGCTATCCCGACGTTCGTTCCGATGTGAGGATGATGGCCCCATGTCGGCGCGGCATCCGCTTCGGTTGGGCTCGGTTCATGCTATGGCCGCTTTGCGAAACCGATTGCTTCGATACGACGCGCAACAAGATCCATCAGATACAAGACACTGGAAAGCAAATTGAAATTTCATAACAACCATTGAGAAATATCACTATGCGCGTTTCGCTATCGGTGTTAGTGTGGTCGCGTCCCGGATTGCGGCTTGCCGCTTTTCAAGCTTGGAACGCGGGCGTCGACGCTGAACGGGCTCGTTTTGTCAACCGAAAGGAGCAAACCATGATCAACTCGAATCAATCCATTCTGCGCCGAACTCTGCTTGCCGGCGCCGCATGCGTCGGCATCGGCTTCGCCGGAGCGGCGTTTGCCAGTTCGCTGTCCGAATCAGAGCCGAAAGCCAAATTCGCGGTCGGCATGACGACGAATTTCGTGCGCGACTTCAGCAAGCCCTTCGACACTTGGGGCCGCAAGTACAAAACCGAGGAATACAAATCCTGGCTGGACGATGTCGACGCCAGCGGCACGCCGCGCACGACGGTGACCAACATCTACTATCCGACCGCCATGTCGAACGGCATGGCCGCGGGTAGAGGCGAAACGCAGCTTCCCAGCGCGCTGCCGGCCGCCGCCGAGGGAACCCAGATTTCGGTAGCGGACATCTTTCTGGGCGACCAGAACTTTGCAGAGCTCGCCTTTTGGGGGAATCTGGTCGAGGGCATTTATCAGGCGTACGAAGGGGCGCCTGTCGCCGACGGCAGTTTCCCGCTGGTGATCATGGTCCATGGCCTGGGCAGTTCCCTTCACGCCTGGGCCAGCGCGGCCGAATATCTGGCGGCGCAGGGTTACATTGTGGTGACGGTCGCCATGACATCCGACAGCGAAGCGTCGCCGGTGTTCCACGACCCGGTTTCGCTTTGGGCCGACGGCAAATCTCAAGAAGAGATTGATGCGGCCTACCGGCTGCGCGCCGACAATACGGGCAGCACCGTGTTCCGGAACTTCTTCGGCTTTCTTTACCAATACCATGAACCCGTGTCGTTCGAAAATCCGCCCGATCCGTCGCTTCTGGCCCCGACGCCCGAAGGCGCGCTTCGGTCCGGGCAGCTGATGGCCGATCTTTTCGACCAGCGTATTGAGGACGTGGCCCGCGTGATCGCCGAGATGAAGTACCTCAACGCGCCCGAGATCGAATGCCGGGTCGGACTTGAAGTCGAAAACTCGCCGGAAGATCTGTGCGGCTTCTTCGCCGGTCGCATCGATGTCGACAATATCGGCGTCATGGGCCACTCGCTGGGGTCGATGACGGCGCAGGCGTCGGCGGCATTCCTTGAAGATGTCGATACCGCCGTGGGCTTCAACAACGGCATGCCGCGCCTTTGGGAGCCGTATGGCGGCTTTCCCGGCGATCCGGTTGACGGACGGCCCGCGGGCGTGCCCAAGCCGTTCCTGCAAATCATCGGTTCGGACGATTTCTTTATTCACAGCGTGTTCCGCGAAATCCACGGCAGCCTCTACCGGGCTGCGGGCGGGGACCCCAACGACAACTATCCTTTGGTAGACGAACAGCCTTGGCCGACCGACGACAATCCGCAGCCTGTTGCCCGCTCCGCATACAATCGCGCGACGGATGACAAGATGCTGCTGATGTTCCGCGACCTGGGCCATGACCATGTCGCCGATGATTGGCCCGGCGTGTTCACGCCCGGATACGAGCACGAAGGACTGCGCCTGCCGACGACGCCTGACGGCGAGCCGGAGCCGTTTCGGGTACTGGGCTGGATCAAGGACGGCGGCATGGATGTTTTTCTGCCCCACCTGATGCGGCACTACTTCCTGACCCATTGGTTCGACTGGACGCTTAAAGGGGATGAGCAGGCGCGCGCAGCGCTCCTCGATCACCCTTTCACGAACGGCGTTCAGCAATTGCTGGAAACCGGCGTTTCGCAATGAACGCCGCGCACCCCGCCGTCCGTCGGCGGGGTGCGTTCTTTACCAGGGCAATTGTGTGTGGACGCCCCCTGCGACACGGATGTGAACTGCTCCGTCGAAATACTGTGTTTGAAGTGATGTTGGGTGCTAGTGGGCGACCTCACCCGAAGCGATACCGAGGTGATGCGTGGCGTGATGATCGTCCTGGACCATGAAGCCAGAGAACCCGAGTGCTTTGATTCGATCGATCTCTGTGGCGTTTGAGGCAGTCACAATGACTTCATACCGTGCGTTCTCACCTTCGAGTTCAATCGCCCAATCCGGCCGCACGGATCGCAGGAACGTGGCGTGGGCCGGGATCATATTCTCAACCGCGCGCGCGGCCGCACCTTCGCCGGAGACAATCATGGATAGACCGTTTTCAAGTTCAGTTTTCTCAACCACCGCACCGATCATGAGTGCGTCCATGTCGCGCAAGTGTTCCCACAGCGCGTCCAGATCAACATCCGTCCACTCCATTGCAGACTGTTCAATAATTCCGTTGATTTCTGAGATGGCACCGAACATGTCCTGACCGGGCGCGAGCGGCATAGCCATCTCCATCGGTGCGGACGTTGCGATATCAACCTTGCTTTTCTCCGCTCCAGTCTCTTCCTTCGCGCAGTTCTGCGGGAAGTGCTGGCAATGCAGCGACGATTTGTGGCCGCTTGCGCTTTCATGGGCCTTTAAATGGGTGGTGGCGAAAGCACCGGCAAAGAAGCCGGTCGCGCAAAGCCCAATGATCAGTTTGTTTCGTGCGGATTTGGTCATGGTGTGTATCTCAATGAACTGCCTTGTCGCAGCTAAAGCTAGCAACCGTTTCGCACCTGTCAAGCAAAAAATTTTAATTTATGTAATTATATCAATAAGTTAAACGAGTGCATACCAATTGGTCGCCTTCCAAGTCTAAAAGACGTTCCAGATATTTTTCGCGATGTGGGGCGAAAGGCGCTGAAATGGTGCCGAGCCGGGAAGATCAGCCTGTCAGAAGGATGATGGCGCAGAAAAGCCAGTGTTCCCGATACACGCTTGAAGTCGGTGTATTTTCAGACAGCTGACTTCCGCCGTGCATGCGCGCGCCCAAGTTGCGAAATATGACACCAATCGTTTGCCGAGGCATAGAAATTGGTTTGCACACACGCAAGTTGGCCGGGGAATGCATCAAACGATGCCCAACCAAATCAGCGATATTTAGGAAATTCTCGGTGGAGGTTTGGGTGGCGGATCTTTTCGGCTGGACAAAAACTTGCCATCGCCAACCCATTCGGTGGCGGAAATCGCAGATCGAAACATGACAATGTCGATTTCATGCTCGACACAAACCGGCAGAGCCGTGCAACTCATCATTAGAGCTGGGTCTGCGCAGCACCGAAGCATTTCATCACTTTCACCGTGATGCCGAGTTGGTCGATCACCATGCGACCCGGTCCCGAGTGCAGCGCGATGGGCGGTGGCCGCTCCGTGTTTTTTCTCCATATGCATGGGTTTCTGAGTGGTTTGACCGGCAATGTGCATAGCTTGGCGCTTGGCCTCGTGGCCGCTTTCAGACAAGCGGTGTTGCGCCTGCATGAAGCTGGAGGAGGACACAACCAGCATCACCGATACGAATATGGAAAGTGCGGAGCGCAGCATGGAAAACGAGCCATAGCAGGTAAGTACTTCAACTTAACTGAAACACCGATAAAGTCCATTGGCAAAGTTGCAGGGGGCATCCCGTTTTCTTTGGATTGAGAAGGGAGATCGCTCGACAGGTCGAAACAGGGTCGCCGCTCTGCCCGCCCTCGGATGCTGACTCGCAAACTTGCGTCGACCTTGCCTCCTCAATGCATGGCTACTCGCGTCGCCGCCGCCCGATCAACGGGAATGGTATCCCCCAATTGCGTGACCAAGAGAGATCCTTGGCGGGCTTGGGCTGAATGGATGGGCGGCGCGATGACTAATTCCAGCTTGAGAAAGCCGCAAGTTGTTTCCTTTAGCGCCGGGCCTTTGCAAAAAAATGGATAGATGGCGCAGGCGGAACATTTAGGGTGGGGAGGTTTGATCTGACCGCTCGCGCTGAATGGTGTGAGAGCGCAGCGCTTGGCTCGATAAGTGCTTGATGAACGGGAATTGGGCGATGAGCGAGCCGATAGTACATGAGGTTTGCAAGGAACTGACGAGGCGGGGGTACGGATGAAAACGAATCAGGCAAAGTATGTAGGTGGACACGTTTCTGTATCTCGGCTGTGGTTTTCTGCTTCCGCCGCCCGCCCTCGCAAGGGCCAGCGATGGCGTTGGACAGGTTGTGGCAAGGCGACGCGTCCGAGCAAGCCAAACTGTTTCTCTTCATCATCTCGCATAGTCGCATGCGGTCGCGACGGAACGCGAACCAGAAGCAAGAGAGCATGAGCACTTTGCCACACCCGGATCATGGGCTTGCGTCTCTCGCGATTCGCTTGACATTTATTGCCTGTGAGCCAAACGGGAGAAGTTTTCGGAGGCTTCCAGATTACTGGGCGTCAAAAAGGGCTTTCGAGTACTTCGATGAACATTCCTGTTAGACGGAAGTTCCTTGGGATTATTTTGAACAACTCTTTGAATGTCCGGCCTAATTTGCGGATTCCGGCTGTGCGTCCACTGGACACGCCGCTTTTGAAGGGGCTACCGCATGGGGACCTTCGCGTTCAGCAGCCTTAGCGCCCGGTTCTGGATCGGCGTCGGCGAGGCGGGGACGTCGAATCCCGACTTTCCCGGCCCCGAGGGCTCGATCCGGTTCATCGTGAGCGTTCCGAGTTGCGCAAGCAGTCCCCGGAAGTCGTGGACGTCCTCGCCTGAGCTCGTGCGCTTGGTGGCTGCTTTCCGCTTGGCTTGCGGCGAGCGTTCGGCCTTGGCGACGGGCGAGTCGCGGACCGGGCCGTGCTCGTCGTCGAACAGCATCGGGGCGAGCGCGTCGCGCATATTCTTTTCGACATAGTACGCGAGCATGCAGATCAGGAGATGGGCGCGGACCCGCGGCTCGAGGCGGTGGCGGATGGGCCGGACCTGGAGGTCGGGCGCCTTCATCGTCCGGAACGCCCTCTCGACCCGGCCCAGTCTCTTGCAGGTTTCGACGACGGCGGCGGCGGACATCCGCTTTTCCTGCACGTTGGTCCGGATGACGTAGAATCCGTCCAGAGCCGCCTCGTCGGCGATATTCTGTTTTTTGCGCTTCCAGGAGAAGGATCCCGTTCCGATCTTCAGATCGAAATGCTTCCGCATCTTGCGCTTTTTGAGGGCGCGCTCGGCGCGGCTCCTGATCGCGTCCGCGTTCCGGAGCGGGCGCTTGTCCCGGCGGACCGCGCGGCGGATCTCGATCAGATCTTGCGTCGCCGCCGCGATCAAGTCCTTGCGCTTGCGGGTCCGCTCTTCGGCCAGCAGGGGGTTTTTGCAGACGACCAGCCGCTCGCCGGGGAACAGCTCCCGGCATTCGATCTCCGCCATGTCCTGCTCGTCGAACAGCGTGGGCTGCAGCGCTCCGTTTTTGGCCAGGGCGCCGACCCCGGCGGCCCTAAGGGCGAAGATCCAGTCGTAGCCGTTCGGCTCGAGATCCTCGCGGACGCGCGCCTGCGCGGTCATGCCCCGGTCTCCGACGAACACCGCCCGCTTCAGTCCGAAGCGGTCGCGGAGCTTGCCGACCTGGGCGGCCACTGTGGAGGGATCGGACGCGTTCCCGGGGAACGCCTCGACGGCGACCGGCCGCCCGTCGGCGTCGCACAGCAAGCCGAATTCGATCTGCGGCAGCCCCGTCTTGCCGTCGCGCGAGTATCCGCGATCCACCAGCGGGCAGGTCCGGCTGTAGCTCCAGACCGAGGTCAAATCGTAGAGGACCGGGCTTCCCTCGCTCAGATGCTTTTCGGCCAGCGCCTTCTCGATCCTCGGCTGGCGCTCGAGCAGCCAGTCCATGGTCTCGTAGAGCCGGTCCCCGCTCACGTTCTCCGGCAGTCCGAGCTGCGACGCCAAGGTGGAGACCGCCGTCTCCGGCCGGAAGAGCCGGGCGGCGGCGAGCTTCGATCCCGGCTCCAGAATCCGCTGCGCGACCAAGGCGACCGCCAGATCCCGCGACCGCGAGCGCCGGGATGCGATCGCCCGGTCGACGCCGCAGGCGCGAAGCGCCGCGAGGACCGCGGCGGCGTTCCCGTGCTGGAGCGACCGGGAGATCGTGAACGCGCCTTCGAGCGCGGCGGGCACGTCGGCGATGGCGGCGCCGCGCAGAACCTCCCGGATCTTCTCGACCGTCTCCGGGGGAAGCTTTGTGATGTTGGAGAGGGTGCGCTTCTTGACCTTTCCGCCTTCCCGGTAGGAGTGGCGGATCAGGATCGTGGGCCGCGATTTGCGGTTCGGGACGGTTTCTACGAACATGACTACTATTTTATCATTTTAATTTTATGTTTAAAGGATAAAAATATCACATTATATTGACCAATGCATGACTACGTTCTTGCAGACGGAAATGGGCCGGAATCCGCCTTAGTCTATTGATGTTAAGGGATAAAATTTGCGGACTAGCTTCAATATCGCACGGAACTTCCGGTTAGAGCAACACACTGTGTTGGAGACGAAGCACGTTTCCGGTTCGCTTATTCGAGGCCCGACTCGCGATTCTGGGATCGCTGGACAGCCTTCGATGGTAATCTTCTTGCCTGTGCTCCATCTGGGCAAACTTTTGTCATGCATTATGAGTGCTGTCCTGAGACGCGCCAAGAAATCAGCCGACGGATGCGCGCCGACGCGCGTCTGAATGACGGGCAGAGAAGGCGTCTGTTTCAGACTCCTTCACATTACGTCATTGAGCAGAATGTTCCGTTGCAGGATGTGACAACAGGCCGCTTTAATTTCGGGTTATGGTGGAACGTTTCGGTCTGCAGCAACTACGATGCGCTTCTTACTACAATGGCCGGTGGTTCCAACCCGGAGCTAGTCCTGCACGACGGAGATACCAATGGCGGGTTGCTGTTTCTCCTTTTTCGGAACTTTTACGCCGATGAAGTATCGATCCGCTCAATGGATGCAGGATCCTCCGATCGGATATTCGAACTCGCGGCGCGTCACTGCATTCCCATGGCCGAGGTGGGTGAACTTGATTTTTATGAAGGCACCATGTGATCTGCTGGGTAGTGCGTTGCGGTTCGTTCTGCAACACGCAAAGAAGGGAAGTGGTGCGATTCATATTTGGCATGAAACTGGACACCTTCTGTATCTCGGCTGTGCTATTCTGCTCCCGCCGCCGGCCTTCGCGAGGGCCGGCGGCGGGGCGGTGATGGCGTTGGACACCTGGTAGCAAGACCACGGGTCGGAGCAAGCCACACCGCCTCTATTCATCATCTCCCACAGTTAAATGCGGTAGCGACGGACCACGAACCAGAAGGACGAGAGCATGAGCATTTTAGCACACCCGGATCATTGGCTTGGGCGTCTCGCGATTGGTTTGACATTCATTGCTTGCGCGCCAAACGGGAGGGGTTTTCGGGGTGTCTAGATTACTGGGCGCTAAAAGTCGTTCCAATGCAGGCCGCGGTCGAAATCCCATTGTGCGCGGCGCTCTGCCAAACTGAGGCTGAATAAAATACAATCAAACTGTCGGAGTCAGGAAAAGCTGCTTCGGACGAATTCGCGCAAAAACGGGTTTTCTGTAGTTTCGAGGGCTTCGGCGCTGCCGGACCATTTAATGACGCCCTCATGAAGCATCGCGATTCTGTCCGAAATTCTGCGAACGCAAACCATGTCGTGGGTTATGGTCACCCCTGTCGCTCCGGATTCCTTGACAATGCTTCGAATGAGTTCGCTGATCAAGCTTGCGCTGATCGGGTCCAAGCCTGTCGTCGGCTCGTCGAAAAGAATTATGTCCGGATCTTCCGCAATTGCCCTTGCCAGACTTGCGCGCTTCTGCATGCCGCCCGAAAGTTCGGATGGATACCTGTCCGCGACATCGGCCTCAAGTCCGACTCGGCCCAGAAGATTCAATGCAACCGCGCGCGCCTGCGATTTTTGCAAACGATTCGATCCTCGCAATTGCCGAAACGAGACATTCTGCCAGACAGGCATCGAATCGAACAATGCTCCGCCTTGAAACAGCATTCCGATTTTTGCTTCGCTGCGATTTCTCCTGCCTATCGGATTGCTCCCCCGAACCAGCACATGGCCGGCGTCAGGTTTGATCAGTCCCAATATGCATTTGAGAACTACGGATTTGCCGACGCCTGAACCGCCGATCAGAGCAAAGCTCTCGCCTTTTCGGACATTCAGCGAAACGCCGCGCAGAACGTCATTCCGGCCGAACGACTTACGCAGACCGCTGACTTCGATGTCAGGTTGATCCATCAGGAATGATCTTCCGTTGATAATTCATGGCTCGTGCTTGCCTAAACCGACCGCATTCTTCGAAATGCCGACGGTGCCTGATCGTTGGAATGCTCACGATGTGAAAAACCATTCCGTCAATACGAAATTCGAAGCGATGATCAGCACGGAAGATGCGGCGACGGCATTCGTCGTCGCGCTTCCTACGCCCTTCGCGCCTTTTCCGGCATTCAGTCCGTTGTAGCAGCCTATCACGGCGATCAGGAATCCGAATACGGCCGCTTTGGCAAGCCCGGAAGTGACGTCCGCCGTTTCCAGAAACCGTGTCGTGTTCGAAAGATACGCGTCGGGACTGAAGCCCAGACGCGATACGCCGACCAGATAGCCGCCAAGTATTCCAAGCAAATCGCCGACGCCTGCCAAAACAGGCAGCGAAATGGTTGCCGCCGCAACGCGTGGAACAACGAGGAACTTGACCGGATTCGTATCCAAGGTCCGCAAAGCATCGATTTGCTCGGTGACTTTCATGGTGGCGATTTCGGCGGCTATCGATGACGCGACCCGGCCCGCGACCATCAGCCCGCAAAGCACCGGGCCAAGTTCCCGAACCATTCCGATTGCGACGATGGAAGGAACTGCGGACTCCGCGCTGAATCGGGCTCCCCCCGAGTGAATCTGGAGCGCGAGAGCGCCGCCCGTGAAGAGGGCCGTCAGTCCCACCACCGGAAGGCTATTGTAGCCGATCGCCGCCAGCGACTGGAAGAACTCCTTGATGTAGAACGGAGGCCGGACGAGATGGCTTGCCAGTTCGGCGATGAATATCGTCAGCCGCCCGATCCTTGCGCAGTTGAGGATAACGGCGCGTCCTACAAATCCGGGAACTCCCAAAATGAACTGTAAAGCGGTCATGCCTGTTCAGATGCCGTACTGCCGACATACGTCCGTGCGTACCGGCTGCCGAGACAGGTGAGCACTTCGTGCCCTATCGTCTTGGAGTCTCTTGCCAGATCGTCGATCGTCTGGTTCGGGCCCAGCAGCTCGAACTCGCTCGGAACCTTGTCGAGGTGCGACACGTCGACCCCGAGCAGATCCATCGAAATCCGCCCGACAATCGGGCATGGGATGCCGTCGGCATAGACTTTCGCCGTACCTCCGGAGATCCGAAGAATGCCGTCCGCGTAGCCCGCAGCGAGGGTGGCGACGCGCATCGGGCGATCTGCTTTCCATGCGGCGGCGTAGCCGACAAACTCGCCCGCCGCCAAGTCGCGGTGCTGCACCGTCTTGAGGCTTGCCGAAACCACCGGATGCCCGTCGCAGAACGGAAACCCGCCGTAAAGACCGATTCCGGGGCGGCACAAATCGAAATGGTACTCGGATCCAAGCAGCATTCCGGCGGTGGCGGACAGGGACCGACGCACGTCCATGCCGTCGGTCAGTGCATGGAATTCGCGCAGCTGCATTCGGTTGATCGGATTGTCCGGCTCGTCCCCGCAGGCAAGATGGCTCATGACTAGGCACGGCGCGTTTTCAGACAGCCGTTCCGCTACGCCACGGAATTCCTCTGCCTCCATGCCGAGCCGGTTCATTCCGGTGTCCAGCTGGATCCCGTAGGGATGCCCGCGGAGCGAGCGTTCATGTCTCGCGACCTGGCTCGCCGAGTTCAGCAGTGGCGTGAGTGAATGCCTCCGAAGCGCGGAGGCGTCGCCCTCCATATGCCCCGACAGCACGAATATCTCCGCATCCGCGCCTGCAGCCTGTCGCACTTCTGCGCCTTCGTGGGCAAGCGCGACAAAAAACGACCGTGCGCCGGACGCCGCGAGGCAGGCGGCGACTTCGGATGTGCCGAGACCGTATGCGTCGGCTTTGACGACGGCGGCGGTTTCGACCTCGGAACCCGTCAACCGATCAAGATCGGACCAGTTGCGTGAAACCGCGTTCAAGTCGATGGTCAGTTCGGATTGCGACATCAGGTTCCCGTCTATTGCTCGGAACGGCGAATGAGCATTCCGAGCGGCGTTGATGAAGTCGACGAGGGTCGCGGTCGAGATGGAGCCTGCCAGCCCTTGTCCGCTCCGTCGAAGCTCCCTTTCGGAATTTCAGCATTCGCGCCTGAAATCAATGGCTCCGCTCCTGCCGGTTTGCAAATTCAGAATGCGCGCAAGTCGGCGACCCGGCGATTCGACCGGCGAGCGCTTGTTCGAAAGCCGCATTCCGGCGGCGGATTCAACGTTCAGAACGGTGATCGGATCGGGCAGCGGGCGTTTACGTCCGGCGGGTCCGCAGGAAGGATATCAAAAGCGGATCCATCCCGACCTGCTTGATTCGGCATGAATTGAGTTCAATTCGCCGCGATTGAAGCCGGAGCCATGCGTCCGCTTCGACCGAATCGCCGCCGCCGGAGCGCGAATCGGCTGCTTGTTGCCGGGACCCGCGATGATCGGCTCGGCAACGGGCAGGTGCGTGCGGACGCGGCAATTTTGGCGCTCGAGCCAAACCGGAATCGGCGACACTCAAAGGAACATCCGTTGCGGAACGATGGAGCCGGCCATCAGCCGAACGGGCTCCCTTCATTGTACCTTTGCCTGTCTTCTTCGGTGCCGAGATTGTCGAATTTCGTAATTTCGTGCTTGAACAGCAAGTCAAGCGAGCCGATCGGTCCGTGGCGCTGCTTTCCGATGATGACTTCGGCCTTGCCGTGCACATCCTCCATTTGCGAGACCCACTTGGCCAAAGCCACCTCGTCGTTTTCGTCGGGCTTCGTCCGGGACAGGTAGTACTCCTTGCGGTAGACGAACATCACGACATCCGCATCCTGCTCAATCGAACCCGATTCCCTCAGGTCGGCAAGCTGCGGCCGCTTGTCGTCCCGGCTTTCGACCTGTCTGGACAGCTGGGAAATCGCAAGAACCGGAATGTTGAGTTCTTTGGCGATCGCCTTGAGCCCCTGCGTGATTTCAGACACCTCGTTCACCCGGCTGTCGTGCCTTTTGGCGGGCTTGATCAGTTGGAGATAGTCCACGACGAGGAGATGCAGTCTTCCTTCAAGAGATCGCTTGAGGCGCCTTGCCCGGATGGCAAGCTGGGCGATGGTGAGCGCCGGCGTGTCGTCGATATACAGCGGACAGGCTCTCAGTTCGTCCGCAGCCGACGCGTATTTCTTGAATTCGTTTTCGTCCAGATCGCTCGTGCGGACCTTGGAGGCAGGAACTTCGGATTGCTCCGCAAGTATTCTTGAGGCGAGTTGCGACAAGGACATTTCCAGCGAAAAGAACCCGACGGTGCCTCCCGTTTGAGGCTTCCCGTCCTTGGATTCCTTGTAGCTTTGGGCAATGTTGAACGCGATATTCGTCGCAAGCGCCGTCTTGCCCATGGAAGGCCGGCCGGCGAGGATGATGAGGTCGGAAGGCTGCAGCCCTCCCAGCTTCTTGTCCAGATCGGTCAGACCCGTCGCCAGCCCGGACAGTCCCTGTTTTCGCTGCGTTGCGTTCTTGGCCTCTTGCAAAGCCTGATTCATGCCTCTGATCAGCGGTATGAAACCTGTCGTGTCCTGTCCGGTTTCCGCAAGCGTGAAGAGTTTTTGCTCGGCGTTGTTGATCAAGTCGTTCGCAGACGAATCGATGTCGACGATTTTCGCCGTGTGGATCATTTCGTCGCCGATGCTCATCAGGCTTCGGCGCATCGAGAGGTCCCGAATCTGTTCGGCATAGTCGCGACAGGCGTGGACGGAAAAACCCATCTCGGCCAGCCTGACGAGATACATCGGCCCGCCGAGCTCCTGAAGTCCTTGATGATTGTCGAGGAATGTCTTCAGGGTTGCCGGATTGGCAACCCTGTTGCTCAGAATTTGGTTGCTGATGACCTTGAATATCTCTCCATGGAGCGGATCGTAAAAATGCTCCGGGTTCAAGATCGGAGAGACTCTCTCGAACACGTCGTTGTTGACCAGAAGTCCGCCCAGAAGTGCTTGCTCGAGTTCAATGTTGGACGGCGAGGACTCGGCGTCCGAGGCGTCTGCCTTTTGCGGCTCCGGGTTGGCCGCCGCCATCACGACCTGCATCTCATTCCTTCCATATCAAAAATGCACTTTTGCCCGACAGCGGGATGATTGCAAAATGTATGTTTCTGTTGATTGTCTGTGGAAACCTGATTCACAGCGCAAAAACAAAGGCTTGCGGTCTTTATTTCCACGCAAATTTTATTTTTTGCCGTTGAAGGCGGTTGTCGGGCGAGCGGATCCCGATTGGAATAGGCTTCCGGTTTCATCCCTGCATCCGGGCAGGTGCCGACCGTCCAGCGACCGATGAATCGTCGAATTTATTGATGCTTTCGAAGCCCTGAAGCGCCCGGCGGAATCCTCGTTGAAGACGTGTCGCGAGGTCCGGCTTTGCGCGAATCAGCCCGAAGCGCCGCCGCGATTCGTTTCGCGAGCGAACTATTTTCAATGACCGGAGCGAATCGCCTGCGCGACGAGAACCGCCGCTCCGGATGCGGGCGGCATCCGCGCATTCGGAAGCGCCATGCCGACTTGATCGGCCGGTTCGATTCTCAGTCGGATGCGCTGGCCAGCGCGGGCAATATTCTTTCGTGCATCACCCGGGAAGTAATCGGTCCCGCGAATCGCAGCGCTACCTTGCCGTCTCCATCCACCACGAAGGTTTCCGGAATCCCGTATACGCCCCACTCTATGCCTACGCGACCGTCGCGGTCCGCGCCGATCTTCGAGAATGGATCGCCAAGTTCTGCAAGGAAATCGAGAGCGTTGCTCTCGTCGTCCTTGTAGTTGATCCCGAGAATCACGACGCCTTCCGCCGCCATCGCCATGAGATTCGGATGCTCGACTCGACACGGCGCGCACCAGCTCGCCCAGAAGTTGACCAGCTTGGCCCCGCCTGCCAGCAAGTCCGCGTCGTTCGGCGGATCCGACCTTCCGAGCGCGGCTGGAGCGAGCGGGGCGGTTCGACCGATGATTCCCGACGGCAAGCCTCCTTCGTCGTCGCGCTGCAGTCCGGCGAAAAGAAGCGTTCCGAACGCTGCGAACAGTGCAAGGGGCGCGAGGACGACGACGGCGGACTTACGGTGTTTTTTCATCCCGCTCAGCGGCTCCAATTTTTGCGGCCTGCTTTGCCTGCATGACGGAAATCACTGCGATGCCGCCGATGATGAGTACCGTCGCCGCATACGCCATCACGACTTCCAGCATGTATTGCTCCAGCCCCGCGCTCAATCGAATTGCTCCCGGAACGCAAGCGCGGACGCGCGCCGCATTTGGATTTCAGTCCGCGTCCTGAGCAGCACGAGCGTGATGAACAGCATCACGAACCCGACGATGCAGATCAAAAGAGGGAAATAGTAAGAGTTATGGATGTGCGTTTCCGGGTCGAGGGAGAGCGTCGGCGGCTGGTGCAGACCTTCGGCCCAAAAATTCACGGCGTAGCGTGAAAGCACGGCGAATACCGTGCCCACCAAGCAAACCATTGACGTTACATCCGCTGCCCGCTCGCGATCTTCGATCGAGTTCCAAAGAGCGATGTAGCCGACGTAGAAAAAGAAAAGAATCAAGAACGAGGTCAGTCTCGGGTCCCATGCCCACCATGTTCCCCACATTGGCTTTCCCCAGATTGCGCCGGTCGCGATCGCGGCAAGCGTCAAGGCGACGCCCACGGGCGCCGCTGCGCGAGCCGCCAATGCGGACACGTGATGTCGCCGGATCAACCAGACCAGCGACGCGACCAGCATCATGAACCATGCGTTTATCGCCATCAGGGCGGTGGGGACGTGCACGAAAATGATCTTCACCGCGGCCCCTTGGACGTAATCGCTCGAAGTGAATGCCGCGCCCCAGACGAGGCCCGGCCCCAGAAGCAAAGCCGTTGCCCAGGCGCAGTATGGGATTGCGCGGGAGGCCGCTCGCTCGAACAAGTTCGGATTTGCAAAACGCCAAAGGGACATAGTGGTGTGCAAGGTGGATTCTGCCGTCAGCTGTACCAGTGAATCAACGCCGAAACGTCAAGCCAAATTATATTGAAGCACCCGCGCGGTGGCGAACGGAATCAGTGCCGCCGCCGCGAGCGAAATCCCTGCCAGCGCGAACAGCGGCTGCGCGACCGGATCGCCTACAGCGGCGCTTTCGGTCACGCTTGTTCCGAATATCAGCGTTGGGATGCAGAACGGAAGCGCCAGCACCGGCAGGAGCAATCCGCCGCGCTTGACGGACACTGTCGCGGCGGCTCCGAACGCGCCGACGGCGCAAACGGCCGGCGTTCCGACCAGCATGGACGCGAACAGCCATAAAGAGACTGAAGGAGAGAACCCGAACAACAGGGCGGATGCGGCAGGGGCTGCGACGCAAAGCGGAAACGCAGTCGCAAACCAGTTCGCAGCAATTTTCGCAACTGCCAAGCCCTCCAAAGGAACATCGGAAAGCGCCAATCGTTCCAGCGTTCCGTCTTCGAAATCCGATTGGAATACGCGATCAAGCGACAGCAGGCACGCGAACAGAACCACGATCCAAAACAAGGCCTGCGCCGATTCGACCATGTCCGAAACGGAGTGGTTCCTTCCGAGAGTGAGCAGGCAGGTGGCAATCAGGAAGAATGCGAGCGAAAGGCCAAAGCCGCCTCCGGATCTGAACGCAAGCCGAATATCCCTGATGAATATGGTGCTCACGCCGCGGATGCCGTCCCGTCAGCGCGGGGAGAACCGCGCAAAAGCGACAAATCAAGCAACCGGCTGTTCGGAAGTGCCATGCCTTGGTGCCCAGTTACGACCGAAATGCCGCCCGCGCGGCAGTTTTCGGCGATCAGGCTTGTTGCGATATCCCGTCCGCCTTTGTCCAACGACGCGAATGGCTCGTCCAGAAGCCAGATCGGCCGTCCAGAAAACATGGCTGTCGCCAGCGCGACTCGGCGCGCTTGGCCTTCCGAAAGATCGCGAACCGCCATCCCTGCAAGCCGATTCAATCCGAATGCGTCCTTCGCGCGGGCGGCGTCCGCGGAATTTGAAAGGCGCATCCAGAAATCCAAGTTTTCGTCGACGGTGAGCTGCGGCTTCAGTCCGTTCCGATGTCCAAGATATGATATTCGCTCCGTCGGGGCTCGCAGGATGCCCCGCGCGACTCGGCCCAGGCCTGCCAATGCCCTGATCAATGTCGATTTGCCCGAGCCGTTGGGACCTGCGACTTCAAAGCAGTCTCCGGGGCCGAGCCGAAACGAGATCTGCGAAAGCACAGGTCTGCCGCCCCGTTCGCAGGTCAAATTTTCGGCTACGATTTCCATTGTTCAAGCGATCCGTGAATCTCGGCCTGAAGCCCATTGCCACAATCCCTCGACTTCCGCCAGTTTGCGGACTGCCGATGTCGCTGCGGCCAGCTCGGGGAATCGTTCGCGCTCTCAAGTTTGGACGGAACGGATTGCAGTGCTTCCCCCGCATTCAGTTTGCGGTCGGACTCCCGATTCCAACCAGCTTGTGCAGTCGCCAGATCCAAATGAAACTATTGGATTTTTGCTCGCGCAGTTGACCCCTCAGGGCCGTATCCGACCACCGGATTCCTGCCGGATCGTATTGTTGTGAAGTTCCAAAGCCTGAAGTTGTTGACCATCGGCCAAGAATCTTGAATAATTGGGCACGCAAAAATCAGCAACGCTTCGGGATTCGACATGGCTGTGAGTGTAGGTTCCGATTCAGGTGTATTTCGAAAGCGGTTCTCGGTTGAATCCCAAGACTATGACTTATTTTCAGTTCGCGCCGCTGAAGCTGCCGGATTCGGAGACTTTTCGGCATTGCCCGCGTCGCTCACCGTCTTGCTTGAAAATTTGCTACGGCATCTGGACGACCGAACGGTCGTCGAGGACGACATAGCCGCTTTCTTCGAGTGGTGCGCCAAAGGAGGCAGAAACCCGAAGGAAATCTCCTACAGGCCGGCCCGCGTTCTGATGCAGGATTTCACGGGCGTGCCGGCGGTGGTGGACTTGGCCGCGATGCGGGACGGCATTGCCGGAATCGGCGGCGATCCGCGCCGCATCAACCCTCTCAGTCCGGTGGATCTCGTAATCGATCACTCCGTGATGGTCGATGAATTCGGGACGCCGCGCGCGTTCCAGCTCAACGTCGATCGCGAGTATGAACGGAACATCGAGCGATACAAGTTTCTGAAGTGGGGGCAGCAGGCATTCGACAACTTCCGCGTCGTGCCGCCCGGCACCGGGATTTGCCATCAGGTGAACTTGGAGTACCTCTCCCGCACCGTATGGACCGATACCGATCCGAAGGGCGCGCGGATCGCTTTTCCCGATACCCTCGTCGGAACCGACAGCCATACCACTATGGTGAACGGGCTTGCCGTGCTGGGGTGGGGAGTCGGCGGAATCGAAGCCGAAGCCGCGATGCTCGGCCAGCCGATCTCGATGCTCATTCCGGAAATCGTGGGATTCTGCTTGGAAGGCGAGATGCCGGAAGGAACGACGGCGACCGATTTGGTGCTGAAGGTGGTCCAGATGCTTCGCAAAAAAGGCGTGGTGGGCAAATTCGTTGAATTCTACGGCTCCGGGCTTGACCGCCTTCCTCTTGCCGACCGCGCGACGATCGCGAACATGGCGCCCGAATACGGTGCGACCTGCGGCTTCTTTCCCGTGGACGGAGAGACGCTCAGGTATCTTCGACAGACCGGCCGGGAAGAGCATCAGATCAAGCTGGTCGAAGTCTATGCCAAGGAGAACGGGATCTGGCGCGGACAGGATTACGATCCGATTTACTCGGACTCATTGGTTCTCGACTTGTCGGAAGTCGTTCCTGCGGTCTCGGGCCCAAGTCGCCCGCAAGACCACGTCGCGCTGTCCGACGCCTCCGACTCGTTCCTTTCTGTCACAGCTAAGCACAGGAAAAAAAGTCCCTACCAGGACCGCGAAAGCATCCTCGTCCAGAAGCCGGTGGACGGCAAGGATTTCAAGATTGGAGACGGGTCTGTGGTGATCGCCTCGATCACATCCTGCACCAACACGTCGAATCCTTACGTCATGATCGGAGCCGGTCTGGTTGCAAGGAAAGCGCGAGCTCTGGGCCTCAACCGCAAGCCGTGGGTTAAGACGTCGCTGGCTCCCGGCTCCCAAGTCGTTTCCGAATATTTGGAAGCGTCGGGTCTGCAGGAAGATCTCGACGCCGTCGGCTTCAATCTCGTCGGATACGGATGCACGACTTGCATCGGCAACTCCGGGCCGCTCCAGCCCGAGATTTCGAGCGCGATCGCCGCGGGCGATCTGGTCGCGGTGTCCGTGCTTTCGGGAAACCGCAATTTCGAGGGCAGGATCAGTCCGGATGTGCGCGCCAGCTATTTGGCATCTCCGCCGCTTGTCGTCGCTTATGCTTTGGCGGGCGACATGAACAAGAATTTGGCCGTCGAACCCATCGGAAAGGGCAGCGGCGGCCGCGACGTCTATCTGAAAGACATTTGGCCCACGACGGAAGAGATTGCTGAACTCGTAGAGCGAACCGTCACCGGCGAAGCGTTCCGGACGAAATATGCGAACGTATTCGAAGGCGACAGCAAATGGAGATCTGTGGAGGCGATCGACAGCCAGACCTACGATTGGCCAGCCGCATCGACGTATGTTCAGAAACCGCCTTATTTCGTCGACATGTCCCCTGAGCCGGGTGAAATCCACGACATTGTTTCGGCCCGGATACTGGGCGTGTTCGGAGACATGGTCACCACGGACCACATTTCCCCGGCGGGATCCTTCACCGAGGCTTCGCCTGCCGGGCAGTATTTGACCGAACGACAGGTATCCAGGAGCCAGTTCAACTCCTACGGGTCCCGGCGCGGCAACCATGAAGTGATGATGCGCGGAACGTTCGCCAACACGCGCATTCGAAACGAATTGATGGGCGGAGCCGAAGGCGGTCGAACCTTGGGACCGGAAGGGAATGAGGCTTCGATCTATGAAGCGGCGATGGAATACAAATCGCGCGGAATTCCGCTCGTCGTAGTTGCCGGGGCGCAATACGGCGCAGGATCGTCCCGCGATTGGGCGGCGAAGGGAACCAGCCTGCTGGGCGTCAAGGCGGTGATCGCTGAATCCTTCGAGAGAATCCACAGATCGAATCTGGTCGGAATGGGAGTCATTCCGTTCGAATTCACCGACGGCATGACCCGCGGTTCTCTCGGCCTGAACGGCGACGAGGAAATCTCCATCACCGGAATCGCAGCCGAGCTTCGTCCTTTGATGAACGTTCCTTGCGAAATCGCCTGCGCGGACGGAAAATCAAGAAAAATTGCGCTTCGCTGCCGCGTCGATACCGAAGTTGAAATCGAATATCTGCGCCACGGCGGCGTCTTGCATTACGTTCTTCGCGATCTGGCGGCTGCCGCTTGACACGCCTTGCTCGAGAATCGCTTTGTTTCCGATGGTTGCCCGGCATCTTCATTGTCGGCAGGCAGTCAACAAGTTCCGGGAGGGCGCAGTCGCTCAGAGCTGAGTATGAATAGCGAACTTCACGGGACTCCGAAAATTCGCGAATAGTTTATTTTTAGGAACGATGCTTTTCGACTAGGGTTGATCAAATGAAGCGCCGATTAAACATGCTTACAGTCGGAAGAAAGGGACTGCTTGGGGCGGCTGCGGTCTTTGCGCTGCTCAACCCGATTTCGACTTCGGGGCAGCAATTTCCAAGCAATATAGCGGATTCGCCCATCGTGGTCGAGTTGTTCACTTCGCAATCCTGCGCATCCTGTCCGCCGGCCGAGACCTTTGTAACGAATGTGCTGAGGAATATGGAGAGCGTCGTGCCGCTCGCGATGCATGTCGATTATTGGAATTATTTGGGCTGGACCGACAAGCACTCTGACATTGCCTTCACCGAAAGACAACAGTCGTATGCAAATGCCGCGGACATGCCATTCATCTTCACGCCCCAAATCGTAATTCAGGGTCAATATTTGATCGCTGGGCATGCTGAAGATAGAATTTATGAGGTAATCAATGCAATACGCGGAAGTTCGGATGAGGGGCGGTCCATTGTTTTAAGCGCGGAGCGAGTTGACGGCGGATATGAAGTCAGGCTGTTGAATTGCGCGAACATGGCCGGAAATTATATCGTTCAACGTGTGATGTATTATGATCAAGAAATCACATCGGTAGTTCACGGAGGCGAGAACGAAGGTCGAAGCTGGGTTTATTCCAACGTCGTCAGCAACTTGCTTGAAGTTCCATGGGACGGCAAAACCGAATTCAATATTGAAGAGAGCAATTTGGCGATGGACGGAGATACGTCGATTATCGTATTGCTTCAGGAGGTTATAAAGAAGGAAAGGTATCATGGGCCAATCATCTCGTCTTTGCGCTTGAAGAATTATTCGGATGAGCCACTCAAGCATTTGCGGATAAGCTATTTGGATGAATACAGGTCGGATTGCGTCGACTTGGCGGAAGCGAATTGAGTTCGGTGAAATCCGTTCGCTGACGCGAAGGCAGAGGCACGGCACACCTGCGCTGGACCTCAGTCCGTGTTTGGGCTTTCCGTGGCACCCAGCCAGCGACGCCGACGATATAGTGGCAACGGCCTCTGTAGACCGTTGAGCGAATTTTGTGAAGCCAAATTGGATTCTTTAATCGCTACAGAATAAACAGGCGATGCGCCGAGGGGTGCACCCCATAACTTTTGGTTAAGCAGCTACGACGCTGCAATACCTCCAATTGATGATTTCGGGCTTGCGGTTAATGTTGAAGCAGCATTTGACGGCGAGCAGGGTATTGGCTTCGGCTTTCAATCAGCGGCATCCCGCCTTACCAAAAATATGGGAAGCACCTTGCGCCGAGCGGGGTGTGATCCAGATATGCAGGGTGTCAGAACCCCAAAAAGGGCCGTACGTTTTCCCGGCAATGGCCGATTGCCGGTCCAATGTCGGCCGTTCGACTCAACGCGCTCCTTTCGCAAGGCAGCGGCGACCAGCATCCGGGGATTCAACTTCAGCATTTCGGCATGAAAGTAGTCATCGGTTCTACGCCGGAAGTCTTCCATGAGCAGCTCAAACGATTTTAGCGCCATGGCTCATGCGGGCCAGAATCCCGGAACGTCTGTCAGGCGCTTCGTCGGAACGAAAACTGCGTGGTTCAGACACGAGAGTTGCCAAGCGTCACCTGCGATGATCTCGCCAATCTCGCGGAATTTCTCGAGGAGGAGAGCTTGCGTCTCGGCAGAAGGTGCCTCGGTCGCAACCCTATCCGCGAGCGCGTCGAGCCCATGCCGAACATCGTCCACTGTCCGGCTCTCGGTGAACAGGGCAAGAAATCTCTGCCATGCCCAAAGCGGCATGCCGGCGAGATTTTCGTCGAAAAGCAACTCGATGTAGTTGTCCATCGCACTAGTGCGGGCGATCTGACTCCTGCTCAAGTCGCATTGCGGCCGCCTTGAAATAGTCTGAAATGACCTCAGAGGAATAGCAATGTCTACCTGTACGCAGTGAACTGACGGCCGCCGAGCAAAGCCCACCGAATGGCTCCCATACAACATCCCCGCGATCAGTCGACGCCGCAATGATCCGCCCAATCAGGCGCAGGGGCTTTTGATTTATGTGCAGAGCCTTGGAGCCATTCCCTTTCACGCGTTCAGCTCCGCGCGCAGCGGGCTCATGCCAGACGTTTGTAACGCCATGGATGTGGTTCCACTTCGATCGCATTCGCTCCCACTGCTTTTTCTTCAGGGGAGTCTTGCCGTCGAGCGAGAAGTAGGGGCGATCCGTTGGCATGCCATGGTTCATCGCGTACTTCGCAAGAGCGACCATTTTGTCCGCAGGCGGGAAATACCATACGAGACACCGGGTGAAGTATTTTCGGGTTGCAGCGTTCGCGACACCGCACGCTTCATTCGTCTTGGAGAGCGGCAAACCTGACCGTTTCCACTCATGACGCAACCAATCCTTCATCGAAAGCGTTTCGCCTTCCATCGTTTCAAAGCGGATGTCGCGGACATACTGGACACATATTTCCGTCACGATTGGAAAGCCTCGGATCGTGCCGCCGTTGCAGTTGCCTGCGACATGCCCAACGCCTTTGTCCCATACATGCACGGCCTTGTAGTGCCAGCCGCGCATTTTGAGAGCCGGATGCACTTCGGCCCAACCTACTTCAGAGCACCAAAGCCAGAGAGTAGTTTCCGGCAGGGCAAGGCGCGCCCATTCGGCAATGTGCGGAGCATACCACTTGCCGAGCGCATCGGCGCTGTTCGGTTCGCCTGGAAATTTGCCAAGGCCATACGGGCCGTCCGCAATGATCGCTGTCGGCTGCGGCCAATTCCTATAGCAACTCATCGCATCGCCAAGCGTCAGCGATGCGCTCCCGTCGTCGCCTCCGAAGATGGCCTGTGATCTTGGGAATTTGTCGCGTTTTATGACCTTCGGCATCTTCCAAGTTTGGCTCGCAGATATTGCTCCGCTTCCAACAGATCGACCTTTGGTCAAACAAGCAGTCGCATATTACCGAGAACATATATAGAACTTGCATTCATGTCGAGCCAGAATTTTGGAATGCGCTCTTTGGACAAGTTGTCCCAGTGCAATTGACGGTGCGCTTGCCGCCACCGCATTCGCTCAATAGAAACCGGACCAGCGAACAATTCCGGCGAAACCTGCTGATGAAACATCTTTCCCGCATGACGTCGGTAACGCAGGGCATTCTGCTGATGATCATGGCCATGATGTTCTTGACGACAATGGATTCCGTCATCAAGTATCTTTCAGGCGCGTATCATGAGCTTCAGCTGGTTTGGATAAGATATGCCGGACAGACTGTCATCGCGGTGGCGTTCGTTGCTTGGAAATCACCGCGTGCATTCAAGAGCCGCAACCTTGGCATGCAGGTGTTGCGTTCGCTGTTCCTGTTTTTCGCCACCGTGTGTTTTTTCATCGGACTGGGGAACATAGGACTCGCGGCAGCGACGTCGATACTGCAATCAAGCCCGATATTGGTCGCGGTGGCCGCGTATTTCTTTCTGGGCGAATCCTTGGGGTGGCGGAAATTGGCGGGCGTTCTGGCTGGGCTGATCGGCGTATTTGTCATCATACGGCCCGGTACTGATGTGTTTAACCCGTACGCGCTTTTCCCGGCATTTGCGGCGGCAGGTTTCGCCGGCTACACGGTGGTGACGCGGTTGCTGAGCAAGCGCGAAGACATTTGGACAAGTTTCTTTTATACGGCCGCGCTCGGCGGCATTGTCGCGAGCGTCCTGGTGCCGTTTTTCTGGACGCCTCCCAGTTTGGCCGACGCTGGATTGATGATCATTGTTGCAATGCTCGGAGCGACGGGGCAATTTCTGATCATCAGATCGCTATTCCTAGCCGAAGCCAGTATCGTGGCGCCATTCGGATACGTATCGATCCTTTTCGCAGCGGTTGCCGGAATGATTGTCTTCAACGAGTATCCGGATCACTGGACCTATAGCGGGGCCGCAGTAATCGTCTTGTCCGGCCTGTATATATGGCACAGGGAGTCACGAAGGTCGAAGCGGTCGGGTTGAATTGAGTGGCGTAGCAATATGAACGGCGGCGTAGAAGAGAAGAGTCGATTGGCGGAATACTCGGCTGACGTATTCTTGCGGGCCGCCATGGGAAGCTTGAACCTTTTTCCTTACGAGCGCCGAGTGCCGATGGCAGGGGCCCTGATGTCGTCATCCGTAGGTCCGTTGGTGGGATTTGGAAGTCGAATCAAATCCAATCTGGATCTTGTGCTGCCGGAGCTTTCTCAATCCGAGAGAAAGCGGATTTACAAAGGATGCCTCGACAATTTCGGAAGGCTTTACGCGGAATTGTTCAGCCCCGACCAGTTCAAAAGAAGGGCCGTCAATTGGATCCCGGAAGGCGAAGGGTTCGATACGCTGGAGAACGCCGCTCGATCGAAGACGCCGGTGATATTGATAGGCGCGCACTTCGGGAATTACGAAGCTGCTCGCGCATCGCTGATCGGACGCGGGATATCCGCAGGCGGACTTTACCGTCCCATGAACAACCGATTTTTCAACAGAAGGTACGTGGCGGCCATGAAGCGGCTCGGCCAATCAGTTTTCCCGAAGGGCAGGAGAGGTCTGAAGGGTTTGATGAGCTATATCCGCTCGGGCGGAATCTCGGTCATCCTGAATGACCAGTATGCACATGACGGAGTGGAGTTCCGGTTCATGGGGCGCACTGCCAAAACCAGCATTGATCCCGCAAAAATCGCGATGCGCCACGGCGCGCATTTCATCCCGTTCTACGGAATTCGGAAGAGCAACGGCGTCGACTTCGAGGTTTGCTTCGAGAAGCCTATCGAAGCAGGGGACCCCGTCGCCATGACGCGCTCATACAATGAGAGCCTTGAGCGGCGCATCCGGGAACATCCTGAACAATGGTTTTGGATCCATCGCCGTTGGAAATAGAGAGCTCACACTCAGCAAAGTCTTAATTCCGAGCGTTCTGCGGAATTTCCAAGGCGATCGCGGTCGCTTCGCCGCCTCCGATGCAAATTGCGGCAACGCCGCGGCGGCTGCGGCTTCGTTCCATCGCATGCAGAAGAGTGACGATAATCCTGGCGCCTGATGCTCCGATCGGGTGACCGAGCGCGCACGCTCCGCCATTGACGTTCATTCGCTCAGAGGGAATTCCAAGTTCCCGAGCGAATGCCATTGCAACGACAGCGAATGCTTCATTCACTTCCCACAAATCCACATCCTTCACTTGCCACGACAGCTTCTGCAAAAGCGATTTCGCCGCGTAGACCGGCGCCGTTGTGAACAGGCTGGGAGCTTGAGCGAATGATGCGTGTCCCGCAACGCGCGCCCTTGCCGGCATCTTGCGTTTTTGAGCGTAATCTTCGTCTGCGAGCACCAACGCGGCGGCGCCGTCGGAAATTGACGATGAGTTCGCGGCGGTTACGGTTCCGTTTTCGCGGAATGCAGGCTTGAGTTGGGAAATTTTATCCGGATCGGCCCGTTTCGGTCTTTCGTCCTCGGCAACGCTGCTAAAGCCTTTCTTCCGCACGACCTGCATGGCTTGTATCTCCTTTTCGAATCTGCCGGTCGACGCAGCGATTTGCGCTTTGCGCAAAGAACCTATTGCAAACTCATCCTGCTCTTTTCGCGTGAACTGGTAAGCGGATGCGCAGTCTTCTGCGAAAGTCCCCATCAATCGACCCTTGTCGTAAGCATCCTCCAATCCGTCCAGGAACATGTGATCGAGAGCCTTGAAGTCGCCGATGCGCGCGCCTTCGCGCGATCTTGGCAATAGCCGCGGCGAGCGGGTCATGTTCTCCATTCCCCCGGCGACCACGCAGCAGGAGTTTCCCAATGCGATGCCATCATGCGCCAGCATCACGGCTTTCATTCCGGATCCGCACATCTTGTTCACGGTCGTTGCAGGAACCGAATTCGGAATCCCCGCTCCGATGGCCGCCTGTCTCGCCGGTGCCTGTCCCAGTCCGGCGGGAAGCACGCAGCCCATTATCGTTTCATTGATTTCGCACGAATCGATATTTGCGTCGGAAATCGCCGATTCAATGGCGCCGCTGCCCAGCTCTTGAGCTGAAACGTCGGAAAACCCTCCGCAAAAATCTCCGATGGCTGTTCTCTTTGCTGATGCGACGATGACAGATTTCGTCATTTTTGACTCCGACAATCATTTCTGTATTTCGACCACTCAATTTATCTTCTATCGCTGCCATCGACGAGGGCCAAGAAAGGAGCGGCGCATGGCGCAAAAGTCTTGTGGCATGCCTGCGATTTTCGGTAAAACAGCATCGCTTCCATTCATTGTCTCCAACTGCTGAGTTCGGCCTATCGATACCATGAACGGGATGGAAAAGACGCAGACTCCCTAACACGCTCGGCGGCAATTAGCATAGATGTTCTATTGATCCGAGCAGCTATGACGGATTCGCCATCGCGCTCATGACCAAGCGAACCAGCATTGGCCGGGTCACCGTTTGCCTTATACTGCCGCCCTTTTTCGGATCGCCGAATGATATTTCAAAGATGTCAGCCGGTAGCTAATTTTCTGATATAGTCAGTCATGGATGGAATGGGGCAGACAAAATGGTGCTCAGATTTTGATTGTTGCAAAAAACCGCGCTCAATCAGGCGGTTAAGAAACATGGAAGCGTCCAGCACATTCGGCAACTGATACTTGTATTGTTTTCTGTCATTTGCGTGTTCAGCTACTATATTTTTGAGCTCTGCCAGCGTTTTGCCCGGCGGACTGGCGGCATCAAGCGCGATATGCACAAGACCGATGCTGCCGGCGAGGTCATTGTCAAGTCGCTCTCCATAGTATTCGTTCCGGTATGTTTCAGACGTCTTGGAAACAGTGTCGGCAAAGGTTCCTTCGGTTGGACCAAGCATGCCATCGTTGTCGACCACAGCCTTTGCCAGAGCTTGCAAGCCTGTCTGGAGATGCTGCGGCCAGCCGCTGCATTCCAGAGCTATCCGGCAGGCCCAATCTTCGCGATGCGAACCTCCTACGCGGAACGTCTCCAACATCAACATTGCGGCTGCTTCAGTCTCCTGCTGGTCCAGTGCTCCCAGCGTTACGCGCCGCCGATGCGACATCCGAGAAATGCCATGCGTGCGGAGCACTTCAAAAGAGTCGGATAAGCCAGCGAAAATGGGAATTATTGGCAACCCATGGATGCCTTGATGCAAGTTTGATATTTCAGATGGACCTTGCCAGCGACGCAAGCTTTGTGCTTCGTCAAGCAACAGAACGACTGGTCTTTTCCAATTTTCTCGGGGAAAAAATCGTGTCAAAGTTTCCCAATTCAATTCACGTGGATTTGTGACTACTGACTTTGATTTACTGATTTGTGTGCTAGCTTTAATAACGAGTTCACTACCAATGTCAGTTGAACTGCCACGGTCTACTGAAACAATTTGATGTAACTTATCTGCCGTTTCGGAATCATCATTGGCGGCTGCGATGGCATCAGCAATTTTTGCAACCAAATTTGCTTGATTTAGGATAATATCAGGACGAAGAGGGACAGCAATCGGAGTTCCCTCCGTTTCCTTTGCCTTCCACCGATCTTCGAGTTTTTCAAGCAGAGCACTCTTGCCAACACCCGGCGGACCTTGGAACAGCCAAGTTTCATCGGAAGCTGGTTTTGGTTTGCCGAGGCGAAGCCTTTCCATAACGCCTTCAATAGTTAGTTCTATGTCTTCAATTTCTTGGTTTCGTCCTGAAAAAAACGGAGATTCACCCCGATCTTTGGTTAGTAATCGCGAAGAAAATCGCTTGAGCTGTTCAATATCCGGCGCACCGTCCTTATTTCTCATTTTTTTGATACCCTTCACTCCAGTTCAATCTTCAAACAAAAATTTGCCATGATCAATCCATCGGAAGCATGCTTGTTTGGGGACGTCGATCTCATTGCCATGCACCATCGGAGTGTCTTGATCCTGAATTTGTAGACGAACATCAGCGTTGGTCAAGATTACAGCTATATTTTTCGTACTCAACACCTAAAGCGCAAAATTTTCGAAATAATTTCGACTTAGTTGAGAACTAAGAGAATTTAACGAGCTTGCTTTCGTCCATCCGGTGGATCGTCATATCTTGGATCAAAACGATTTTCCGCGAGGCAGGCACCAAATGTGAACTGAAGTCGGGTTCACAAGTGTTGGATTTCAAGTCGTTGCCCTGCGACGGTTCGGGTTCCAAGCAAGTGTCGGCGTTATTTCAGAAGATCAGAGGTGCGCTTCATTGGTGTTGTGGACAGGTCTGCACGGCGGACGGTGTGCTTGGATGTCAAGGCTGAGCCTCTCGGGCCGAATGAGAGCGGGCTGCAATGCATTTACGGCTTTCGGCTGCGTACGAGTTTCAGTTGACGGAATTTGGCTCTGGAAAAATTTGGACGGTTCAGCCAAAGTTGAGATCTCCTGCAAGAATGGAATGAGGCTGTGAAATGGGAAACATGAAAGGTCCTGGCCTGTTCTTGGCGCAGTTCGCGGGCGACAAGCCGCCCTTTGAATCGCTTGGGTCAATTTCGGAATGGGCGGCGTCTCTTGGTTACAAAGGCGTGCAGATCCCGACTTTCGACGCTCGGATGTTCGATCTGGAGCGCGCGGCGGACTCGCAGGACTATTGCGACGAAATCAAAGGAGTATGCTCCGAAGCCGGGGTCGAGATTACGGAATTGTCGACTCACCTTCAAGGCCAGCTGGTCGCGGTTCATCCCGCGTACGATCTTCCGCTCGACGGATTCGCGCCTGCCAAAGTGCATGGCAAACCGAAGGAGCGTCAGAAGTGGGCAGCAAATCAGATTGAACTTGCGGCAATAGCTTCGCGCCGGATGGGTTTGGACACGATGGTCTCGTTCACGGGAGCGCTCGCGTTTCCCTATCTTTACCCGTGGCCGCCCAGAGCATCGGGGCTGATCGACGAAGCTTTTTCGGAGCTGGCGAAACGGTGGAAACCCCTCTTGGATGCCTGCGACAAACAAGGCGTCGATGTCGGTTTCGAGCTGCACCCGGGCGAGGACGTGTTTGACGGAGCGACCTTCGAAATGTTTCTCGACAAGCTGGCAGGTCATGCCCGCTGCGGGATCAACTACGACCCTTCGCATTTCCTCTTGCAGCAGTTGGACTATTTGGCGTTCATCGACATTTACCACGAGCGCATCAATTCGTTTCACGTGAAGGACGCCGAATTCAATCCGGACGGGCGCCAAGGCGTTTACTCGGGCTACCAGCCTTGGATGGAACGCGCCGGTCGCTTCAGAAGCCTCGGCGACGGTCAGATCGATTTTTCAGGCGTCTTTTCGAAGTTGGCGCAGTACGGATACGACAGCTGGGCGGTTCTCGAATGGGAATGCTGCATAAAATCCAAAGAGCAGGGCGCTTCGGAAGGTGCGCCTTTCATCGCAATGCACCTGATCGACGTCACGCAGGAATCATTCGAAGACTTCGCTGGCGGCGGCGAAAAAAGCGCGGCCAGAGCCGTGCTGGGGCTGGATTGATGGCAAATTCATTTCTTCCGCCCATCAGATACGGGATGGTCGGCGGCGGCAGAGGTGCCTTCATCGGCGCTGTCCATCGTATCGCGGCAGCTATGGACGGGCATTTTTGCCTCGCGGCCGGCGCGCTTTCTTCTGATCCGGAGCGCGCGAAGGCGTCCGGCGCGGATCTCGGGCTCAACCCCGACAGGATCTATGCGTCCTACGAAGAAATGGCGGAGTCTGAATCGAAGAGGCAGGACGGCATCGAAGCTGTCGTAATTGTCACGCCGAACCACATGCATGCGCCGCCTGCAATCAAGTTCCTGCAGAACGGCGTCCACGTGATTTGCGACAAGCCTTTGACCGCAACGCTCGGCGAGGCCGAACAATTGAGCGAGATCGTGGCTTCTGCAGGCAAGGTATTCGTGCTGACCCACAACTACAGCGGCTATCCCATGGTGCGGGAGGCAAGAGAGCGAGTTCAGCGGGGAGAAATCGGCGCGATAAGGCTGGTGCATGCCGAGTACGTGCAGGACTGGCTTGCGGAACCCTTGGAGCGCGCCGGAAACAAGCAGGCTGGGTGGCGGACCGATCCTGCGCAATCAGGGCCTGCCGGCTGCCTTGGCGACATAGGCACCCATGCCTTTCAGTTGCTGCGCTTTGTGACGGGACTGCCCGTCGCTAGCGTCTCGGCGGAACTTTCCACATTCGTTCAAGGTCGTCGCGTCGACGACAACGCGCAGGCGATGCTGCGCTTCGAAAACGGCGCTCGCGGAACGATCTGGGCATCCCAAGTTGCGCCGGGCAATGAAAACGGCTTGAAGCTTCGCGTTTACGGGGAAAAGGGCGGCCTTGAATGGACCCAATCCGATCCGACGTATTTGTGGCATTCTCCTCTCGGCGGCAATAGGCAGCTGATTACGAGAGGCGGCGCGGGAGTCGGCGCTGCTGCGGCGCGGGTGACGAGAATTCCGGCGGGGCATCCGGAGGGATATCTGGAAGCGTTCGCGACGATCTACTCCGAAGCGGCGGCGGTCATAAGGGCAAAGGATGACGGCGCGCCTGTTCCGGAAGGGGTGCTTGTTCCGGGCATCGAAGACGGTCTCGAGGGCATGCGATTCATTGCTGCCTGCATTGAAAGCTCCTCGGCCGATTCCGCATGGGTGGGATTGTGAAGCATTCAAGCCGCCGGATGCGCGTGAGCGACAACGCGGCGGCTTGACATTGGCACTTCCGAGAATTTGCTGCCTTCATCCAATCGGTCCGTCGACACGGAACCGTCTAGACTTGGAGCGCGATTCATCTTCTGCGGAATTCTTCGCCTGTCTGCTGATCGACCATCTTCATTGAAAGGCGAACCTTGCCGCGGTCGTCGAAACCGGTGAGCTTCACCTTGACTTCTTGCCCCTCCGACAAAACTTCCGAGGGATGGCGAAGTCGGGTCTCGTTGATCTGGCTGATGTGCACTAGCCCGTCGCGTTTGCCGAAGAAATTGACGAACGCGCCGAAATCGGTCAGTTTCACGACTTTGCCGCTGTAGATCTTTCCGACTTCGGGCTCGGCCACGATCGAGTGAATCATGTCGTAGGCCTTCTTGATCGCGCTTTGGTCCGACGATGCGATCTTGATGACGCCGTCATCGTTCACATCGACTTTCGCCCCGGAAGTTTCGACGATTTCGCGAATGATCTTTCCGCCCGTTCCGATCACGTCCCGGATCTTGTCGGTCGGGATGCTCATCGTTTCGATGCGCGGCGCGTAGGCCGAGAATTCGCCCGCCCGGTCTTGAGTCTTGGCCATCTCCTGAAGAATTCGCAACCGCCCATCCTTCGCTTGGGCCAGTGCTTTCTCCATGATTTCGGGAGTGATTCCGGCAATCTTGATGTCCATCTGCAGCGAGGTGATGCCGTTCACCGTTCCCGCGACTTTGAAGTCCATGTCGCCGAGATGATCTTCATCGCCGAGAATGTCGGTAAGAATCGCGAAGCGGCCGTCCTTCTCCAGAATCAGCCCCATCGCCACCCCGGCGACAGGCAGCCGCAGCGGAACTCCGGCGTCCATCATCGAAAGCGACGCGCCGCAAACCGTTGCCATCGACGATGAGCCGTTCGACTCCGTTATCTCCGAAACGACCCTTATCGTGTAAGGAAATGACTCCTGGTCCGGGAGAACGGCCTGAAGGGCCCGCCAGGCGAGTTTTCCGTGCCCGATCTCCCGTCGGCCGGGAGGGCCCATTCGACCTGTCTCGCCTACGGAATACGGCGGGAAGTTATAGTGGAGCATGAAATTCGCGCGGTAGTTTCCGTGCAGGGCATCGACTATTTGCTCGTCCTCCCCGGTTCCGAGCGTCGTGACCACCAGCGCTTGGGTCTCGCCCCGGGTGAACAGGGCGGAGCCGTGGGCGCGCGGCAGGAGGCTGACCTCGCAATTGATCGGGCGCACCGTTTCCCTGTCGCGTCCGTCAATTCGATTGCCTCCGTCAATGATGTCGCCGCGGAGGATTCCCGACTCGAGCTTCTTGATCGCCTCCGGAAGGTTTTCGTCCGCTTGGCTTTCTTCGTCGATCGTCTCCGCGATCATGCTTCGGACTTCGGCGATGCGGCCCTGCCGCTCCAGTTTGTCGGCGACCGCGAATGCTTCGCGCATCTTCCCGTCTCCGATGCTCGAGACTTTCTCGGCGAGTTCGGAATAGTCGGGGCTTTCGAACTCGAATGGAACCTTTGCCGCTTTTTCGGCGAGGGAGACAATCATGTCGATGACGGGGCCCATTTCCTTGTGCCCGAACTGCACCGCGCCGAGCATTTCCGATTCGCTCAGCTCGTACGCCTCCGATTCGACCATCATCACCGCGTCCCGGGTGCCGGCGACGACCAAGTCGAGGCGCTGCCCCGAGTTCTTGCACAACTGATCCATGTCGGTGACGGTCGGGTTGAGTATGTATCGTCCGTCAAGAAACCCGACTCTCGCGGCGGCTATCGGTCCGCAGAAAGGAACTCCCGAGAGGGTCAAGGCCGCAGACGCGGCGATGATCCCCACAATGTCCGGATCATTCACCAGGTCGTGAGACAGCACAGTGCAGGTCACTTGCACCTCATTGCTGAACCCATCGACGAAAAGCGGGCGAATCGGCCTGTCGATCAATCGCGAGGTCAGCGTTTCCTTTTCGGACGGTCTCGCTTCGCGCTTGAAAAAGCCGCCGGGTATCTTGCCGGACGCGTAATATCTTTCTTGATAGTGCACCGTCAGGGGAAAGAAATCCTGCCCCGGCTTTTTGGATCTGGCGAACGTGACGGCGGCCATGACGCGGGTTTCGCCTTTGGTCGCAACGACGCAGCCGTCCGCCTGCCGGGCGATCTTGCCTGTTTCGAGCTTGAGCGTTTCACCGCCCCATAGAATTTCTTCCGTTACAGAATTGAACATTTGATGCCTTTCATTCCGGTTGCTCGTTCAATCGCGCTCGCACGGACGTCGAGCGCGATTCGGACTCTTCAGGCAGGTTCGAACCAACCTGCATGCCTTTGAGCAAACCGGGTCTTGCTTGTGCGCGATGTCCGCAAAAGGATTTCAGTCGGCTTTGAATTTCGCAGCCCACCCGTTTGCATGTCATGCGGATCTTCGTCGCTTTTCCGTGCTTACCGACGGATGCCTAAACGGCCAATCAAATCCCGATAACGCTTTTCGTCTTTCGATTTGACGTAATCGAGCAACTTTCGTCGCTGGGCGATAAGCCTCCGCAGGCCTCGCCTTGAATGATCGTCCTTCTTGTGAGTCTTGAAATGTTCCGTGAGGTTCGAGATCCTCGTGGTCAAAACCGCCACCTGGACTTCGGGAGAGCCGACGTCTCTTTCGCTGATTGCGAATTCACTGATCAATTCGGCTTTTTTGCTGGCACCTATCGACATCGCTTCCTTCTTTTTCTTGGTGGGCGAGCCGGGATGTCGTCCAGCCGGCGCCGTTTTCTGATTTGCGGCCGATCGACCGGTGCCGTGCGCATATAGTATATCGGCGGCAATGCGCAAGCGTTAAACGATTCAATTGCGGCTCAAGCAGCCTCCGGTCCGGAGCTCTTGCGGCGCGCCGGATTGGCGCCGCCGGCATGCGGCTTTCATGACGGCTCGAATCCCGCTGATAGGCGATGACCTGCTTCGTGTTCCGTTCGGCAGCAATGGCCGATTGCTCCGAGGCTTGGCGATATGCCGCACTTTGAACCTTGCGACCTCGAGGCCGGGATTGCCTTGGCAGGGACTGCAGCGCCTTCTCCGCGAACGATGGAAGCGATTCGGGACGCGCCGGAACGGACGGCGATGGACGCGCTGCAGATCAAAGAAGGAAAGATCCTGATCGGCATGAATCGATTGAATATTGAAGTGGACGAGAGGCAGGCGCGAATCGCATCACGCCGCGAGCTGCCGGCAGGCCGCTGAAGCATCGGGGCAGGGCGACCGGATCCGGTCGCGCGGCGCGGACCCAGCCGGCGTTTCCGATCTGCAACCCATCCGGAGAATTCAATCGGTCCCGGACTTCGAGAGGAATGCTTGCGCCGCCGCCGAAACTATCACCGCCGACAATTGAAGTGGATGGCACCTTTCCGACTAAACTCGCCGGCGTTCAGGTTATTTTGCCGGCCCGATCATCATGAACATTTGCTTCCCGTCCAGCTTCGGCAAGTCTTCGATCTTGCCGACTTCGCTGATGTCGACTGCCAAACGATCCAGCAATTCGCGCCCGATGTCTTGGTGGGCCATCTCGCGACCGCGGAATCGCATCGTGATTTTCACTTTGTCGCCGGCGTCGAGAAACCTGGCGACATTTCGCAATTTCACGTTGTAGTCGTGGGTGTCGGTGTTCGGTCGGAACTTCACCTCTTTGACTTCGATGGTCTTCTGCTTCTTTTTCGCTTCAGATTCGCGTTTTTGCTGCGCGTATTTGAACTTGCCCAGATCCATCAGCTTGCAAACAGGCGGCTTGGCCGTCGGCGAGATCTCCACAAGATCAAGCCCGGCCCGTTCCGCCATCGCCAAACCATTTTCGGGGGATGTGATCCCGTAGTTTTCGCCTTCGGGTCCAATTAGCCGGATTTCGGGAGCCACGATGTGTTCGTTCGCACGCGGCCCTCTCTGACGCACCGGCGGAGCGTTATACGGTCTACGAGGTATTTGAGTCGATCCTCTCCAGTGAAAAGCTTTCCGCTCAACGCCTACACAAACGGCGACGCCTGTTCAACACCAATCTGTCGAACGTTTTCGCCGAGTTGCGAGTCGAACCGGGCTGCCTGCGGCGACCTCGGATTCATGGCGACGAGCGACTCAAGCATCGAGCATCTGCGTCTCGGCCTGAGGCACCCGCGCGATTGGAGCTGAACCCTCTCTCAGATCCGGCGGCGTGGCGTCCATTTTGAACCGCTTGATCGCTGCGCCCAGCTGCACCGTTTCAACCCGCTTCTCGCCGAGCCGCCGGACCGACACCGTGCCGTCAGCGACTTCGCGCTCTCCGACCGCGAAAATCAACGGCACGTGGCCAACGGAATGCTCCCGCACCTTGAAGCCGATCTTTTCGTTTCGAATGTCGGCTTCGGCCCTGAAGCCTTCCTCATTCAGTTTCTCCGCGACGTCCTGCGCGTACGAGTCGGCATCGGAGATGATCGTGGCCACCACGATCTGCCGCGGAGCCAGCCAGAGAGGGAGGCGACCCGCGTAGTTTTCGATAAGGATTCCGATAAATCGCTCGAAACTGCCCAGAATCGCACGATGAAGCATGACGGGGCGGTGCCGCTCGCCATCCCGGCCGATGTACCAGGCATTCAGCCGTTCGGGCATGACGAAATCGACTTGGAGCGTGCCGCACTGCCAATCGCGCCCGATCGCGTCGGTGAGCACGAACTCAAGCTTCGGTCCGTAGAACGCGCCTTCTCCCGGATTCAGTTCGAACTCCGCGCCCGCAGCGCTTGTGGCCGCTTTCAAGGCATGCTCGGCCTCGTCCCAAACGTCGTCGGATCCCGCCCTGACCTCCGGCCTGTCGGCGAATTTTATCGAGAACGACGAAAACCCCAAGTCCTCGTAAATGTTGGACAGCATGCGGATGAAACCGCGCGTTTCGGCTTCCACTTGGGACTTTTCGCAGAATATGTGGGCGTCGTCCTGAACGAATCCGCGCACCCTCATGAGTCCGTGAAGCGCGCCGGAAGGCTCATAGCGGTTGCACGATCCGAACTCCGCGATTCGGAGCGGCAAATCGCGATAGCTTTTTTGGCCCTTGTTGTAGATCTGCACGTGGCAGGGGCAGTTCATGGGCTTCAGCGCGTTGATCCGCTTTTCCTGATCGAACTCCATGTCTACGTTGACCAGGAACATGTGCTCGTGGAACTTTTCCCAATGGCCGGACGCTTCCCAAAGCGAACGATCAACGACGAGAGGCGTGTTCACTTCGACATAGCCGTTCGCGGTCTGCTTGCGCGCCATGTATTCGCGGAGCTGCTTGTAGATCGTCCACCCTCGCGGATGCCAGAATGCCATTCCCGGCGCTTCTTCCTGAAAGTGGAAAAGACTCATTTCCGCGCCGATCTTGCGATGGTCGCGTTTCTGCGCCTCCTCCAGCATGTGGAGATGCTTTTTGAGATCGTCCCTTTTGCGGAACGCGACGCCGTAAATTCGCTGAAGCATCCGGTTCCGGGAGTCCCCGCGCCAGAAGGCGCCGGAAATCCCCCGAAGCTTGAAAGCGTCTCCGGGAACCTGCCCGGTGTTGGCGAAGTGGGGACCTCTGCAGAGGTCTTGCCAGTCGCCGTGCCAGTACATGCGCACCGGTTCGCCTTCGGGAATGCCTTGAATCAATTCGATCTTGTACGGCTCGCCCTTGTCCCGGTAATGCTGAATCGCCCGATTCCTCTCCCAGACTTCAGTCCGCACCGGATCTTTAAGAGCGATGATGCGTTTCATTTGGGCTTCAATCAAAGCCAAGTCGGCAGGCGTGAAGGATTCGTCCCTGTCGAAATCGTAGTACCAGCCGTTTTCGATCACCGGGCCGATCGTGACCTTGGTTTCCGGCCAAAGCTCTTGAACGGCCCGCGCCATGATGTGGGCGAGGTCGTGGCGAACGAGCTCCAGCGCCGGAGTCTCGTCGGCCATTGTATGGATCTTCAACGCGGCATCGGAGGTGATCTGCCATTGCAGATCCCAATGCGAGCCGTTCAAATCCGCGGAAATCGCTCTTTTGCCGAGCGACGGAGCAATATCGCGCGCGATCTCGGCGGCAGTAATGCCGCTGCTGTATTTGCGTTCGTTGCCGTCGGGAAGGGAGATCGAAATGGTGCGAGCCATTGCTAGCCTCGTCGGTTTGGCGCCTACGGAACGCCCGGTTGCGGGAGCGCGCAATCTACGGATGGCCGAGCGGAGGTCAACCAATGATTTCGATAAGGAATGCAAAGCCATTAGCTGTTGAAAACTTGCAACGCATAAGGTGCGAATAGGTCAAGACCACATTTTGCGTTCGCGCCGACTGACTGTAGGCTTCAAATTGGACTTCGGAACCGGTCGAAGTTCAAAAGCAAAGATCACTTGGAGAATGAAGTGATGCAGCCAGATTACTTGGATTTGCCTTCCGAGAGGCGCATTGCTTACTGCAAGTCGGACGGAACCGGGGTGGGCGTCGTGTTCCTGGGCGGCTTCAGTTCCGACATGACCGGCACCAAGGCGGTCCACTTGGAAGAGGCATGCGGGAGAAGCGGCCGCCCTTACCTTCGATTCGATTACACCGGCCACGGACGCTCAAGCGGGGAATTTGCCGACGGCTGCGTCGGCGGTTGGGCGCGCGATGCTCGAGAAACCATCGAAATGCTGACTGAAGGTCCGCAGATCCTTGTGGGATCGTCCATGGGCGGGTGGATATCGTTGCTGCTTGCGCGACACCATCCTGAAAAAGTCGCCGGTCTTGTCGGGATCGCTGCGGCGCCCGATTTCATGAGGGAGGTCGAAAGCGGGTTCGATCGCGAGCAGCGCCGCGCGATGGAATCGACCGGCCGGACGGAACTGCCGTCGGAATACTCCGATACTCCTTTGATCATCACGCGGAAAATGCTGGTCGACGGCATGCGGCAATCAATATTCGACCATCCGCTGGAACTTTCTTTTCCGGTCAGATTGCTGCAAGGCACGAACGACCAGGACGTGGATCAATCGGTCGCCTTGCAACTCCTTGAACATTCGAGCGGCCCGGACATCCGTCTGACATTGGTCAAGGATGGCGACCACAAGCTGTCCTCGCCGCCATGCTTGAAGCTCATCGAGGATTCGATGAACGAGGTTGCAGGCCGCATCGGTCAGTCGCTTTGAATTTTGCCGGCGGCCCAAAAGAAATCGGGCGACGATAGCGTCGCTACAACAGGACCGCGAGCAATGCAACGCCAAGCCCGACCACGGCAATCGCCAACGACGCCAGATTGATCGGAAGCAGGCCGTTCAGGACCAGCCTGAGCTCCTCGTCGCTTCGGGACGACTTGCGCGCCCTCCAAGCTTTGATCATGCAGTAAATCAACCCGGCAAGACCTGCCGATCCCATAAAGAATCCAAGCCACGCGATCCAAGCCATACCCATTGTTCCTCGTTGGTTCCAATCCGCCTTCGCGATGCGGGGCGAATCGTCATGGCGAGCGGTCTACAGTAGACGGAATGCCCGCGTTCTTGTAGTGCGTCCAAATTCCGGATGAAAATAGTCAGGCAATTCGGTGGGAACTCAATTCAGCGGCAAACTAATTTCGTCCGCAGCCATTTTGATTGCTTTGATGGTTTTGTTTCCGATCGGAACCGTGCTCGTGCTCGCGGCGACGCCTCGGGAGGATATCTGGCAGCATCTGATTTCGACGACGTTGCCGAGGTATCTCAGCAACACACTAATCTTGATGTTCGCGGTCGGATTTTGCTCGGCGGTCGTCGGCGTCGTCACCGCGCTGCTCGTCACGATGTACAGGTTTCCGCTTCGGCGATACCTTGAGTGGGCGCTGTTTCTGCCGCTATCGATACCCGCCTACGTCGGCGCATACGCGCTGGTCGACTTCCTCGAATACGCCGGTCCGCTCCAAACCGGCCTTCGCGCCCTGTTCGGCTGGAACAACGCGGGCGATTATTTCTTCCCGGAAATCCGTTCTCTCGGCGGAGCAGTTTTCGTCCTGTCGGCCGCGCTTTATCCGTACGTCTACATGCTCGCCAGAGCCGGCTTCAAGGAGCTCTCCAGAAACCACTTCGAAATCGCCCAGACGCTCGGGGCAGGCGTCCGCCGCCGAATATTCCAAGTCGCGCTTCCCATGATCAGGCCGAGCATCGCCGCTGGCGTCGCGCTCGTGATGATGGAAACCATGGCGGATTTCGGCGCCGTCGAATACTTCGCGGTGCAAACGCTGACCACCGGAATTTTTTCGGTATGGCTTCAAGGCTACAACGTCGGCGGCGCGGCCCAGATCGCCTTGCTCGTTTTCATCCTAGTGCTGTTTCTGGTCGGTGTGGAAAGGGTCAGCAGAAAACAAGCGCGGCATCACAGATCGACCGGGCGATCGGTTCCCGTCGAGCCGCACGCAATCGAAGGGGCCGCAAGATATCTTGCGACGGCAACGTGCATTCTGCCGGTAGCAGCGGGATTTCTGCTGCCAGTCGGCGTCATGCTTTCGCATACTCTGGCGAACTTTCACGCTCTGGCGGATCCCGGGCTTCTGCGTGCTCTTGCGAATACCGCCATGACAGGCGGAACCGCGGCCGCCGCGACAGTCGCCGCCGCAATATTCATGGTCTACGGCTTCAGGTCGATGTCACGAAAGGTGACTTCGATTGTCATTCCCTTGACGACCCTTGGATACGCGGCTCCGGGTGCAGTGCTTGGATTGGGAATTCTCATCCCGATGGCGACCTTGGACAATTACATCGCCGACCTAGTGCTTGGACTGACAGGACAGGAGATCGGCCTTCTCATGACGGGATCGGGATTTGCGATCATTTTCGCTTACTCCGTCCGGTTTTTTGCCGTGGCTCAAGGCGCGGTTGATTCGGCGATGGGACGGATTCCGCCGTCGCTGCCAATCGCGGCCCGGACGCTCGGCAAGGATGCATTCGGAACGCTGCGGGCAGTTTATTTCCCTTTGATCAATGGATCGCTGATCACGGCCTTGCTTCTTGTGTTCGTGGATTGCGTCAAGGAGCTTCCAGCGACGCTTCTGCTTCGCCCCTTCAACTTCAACACTTTGGCCACGCGCGTTTATGAAAACGCGTCTCTCGAAAACATCGGCGAGGCTGCGCCGACCGCCATGCTGATTATTGCCGTCAGCTCTTTGGGCGTAGCGCTTCTGATTCGCGCCAATCGCTGATTGCTGGCTCGCCGAAACGAAGGCTGGCTTCGGGGATCCGAGGACTGTACGCTCTATCGTGGTTGTCCGCCGATTCCGCAGTAGGCAAGGATCGGTTCCGCGCGGCAAAACAAGCGGTTGTGGCATCCATGCCGTGTTGCGTTGTTGCCGCCGGTGAGAGCGATGCACCCGGCTATTGAATTTCAATCGAACATGCTGTTTTCTGCGCGCATTGCCCCTATAGCTCAGCCGGTAGAGCATCTGATTTGTAATCAGGGGGTCGGGAGTTCGAGTCTCTCTGGGGGCACCATCTTCACCATCTTTGACGAGTTCGGGAATCGTTTGAATGCCGTGTCGTGACCAGACTGGGTGCAACGCGGCCATCGCCTTCAAACTGCATTGATCGTTGATACAGCCCTAGTTCAACGGGCAATGCGCTTCACGCCGTCAACGAAATCAAAATGGCCGTCATTGCTCAATACGGCAAGGGCGTGCTGACGGGGGAGCGCCGCAATCCACGTGTCTTTCTCGGGTATGGGATGGCCCGACCGCCGCAGTTCCAACCGGATAGAAGCATAGACGCTTGCCGTGTCAGAGGTAACGCTTACAATTTCGGTCCACGGTAGATACTGCGCAAGCCATTCCTCATTGATATTTCGATAAAGAGATTGGCGGGTGCCTCGTAACCTTGGTTCGACTGACAACCGACGTCAGCGGTTGATCAAGTGCGCGGAGAGTTATTGGAGGCCGGGCTCGACCGACGAATCGCCCTCCGCCCACGCGGACAAGACGTCGGTATCGACGATCACGCGAGGTCTTCATGTTCGATTTTCTCGAACTCTTCCTCTATTATGTTGCGAACACGTTTGTGTTCGTCCCCAAGGTCGGACAGAGCGCCAAACCCGGCCATCCAAGGAGGTCGCCCATTTCCGGAGTGTTTCACGCTGACGTGCCGCCTAAGCTGTTCTTCAAGTGCTTCAATGAAGAATTGCCTGACAGTGATGCCTCGGGCGGCGGCATGCGTCTTGGCTTGGCGAAACAAAGCGTCGGGGAGATCAATAGTCTTCTTCATTGATCTATGTTCGCATGTGTTCAGCTTGGCGACAAGCCAATGGTCTGAACAGTGTTGTGGGCTCCTAGAAGGGTACGAGGCGATGTCGAATTGTCAGCGGGGCCTTGTCCGTAGCATTTCCGTACGTTGAAGTGTTAGGTCGGCCAATTGGGAGCAGGGAGAACATTCATGGCCATCGTCGAAAACAATTCAGAGCGCATCAAGGTTCGAACTACTCCAAGTACCAAGGCGTTGCTTGAGAAGGCTGCCGTTTCGTCGGGCAAGACCGTCACCGAGTTTCTGATTGAGGCGGGAATTGACGCCGCTGAGAATGCCTTGGCTGACCAGCGGGTGTTTCAACTCGACGAACAGCGGTGGCAGGCCTTTCAGGACATCCTCGACCGCCCGGTCGCCGACAAGCCTCGCTTGGCCCGATTGCTCGCCGAGAAGAGCGCGCTGGAGTAAAGCAACGAAAAGGGGCTTATCCGCGGCTGAGGAGTTAAGCATGGCGCATACTGTCGAACTCTACCTGTGCGGAAGGAGTCACTTTATCGCTTACTACAGCCTCGCAGCGGAAGCGGTGGAACACGCCGGCGCACCTCAAAGAATTGAAAAGGGGCTCGCAAGGACTTAGGCGAGCAATATACCCGATCCAGTGCGGCGCTGTTCCGAGGACAAGGTAGACCGCGAGTTCAAGGCGAAAGTCCCTGATCATTTTTGGGTTGCCGACTCCGCCGATGTGCTGTCCGCGATAAAAATGACCTATGTCACCGTTGTTGTCAGCGTCTTCGCATGGGAGACCATCGGACGGCGTGTCTCAATTGCGATGACAACCAGTTCCGTAATTGACACCGGCGGCAACAAAATCCTTGCGCTCCGCTGATGCTTCCCTGTCAGCGACGGAAACACTGCATTGCAGTCGAAACAAAGAAGCTGTGGAAAGTGAACTGGGGCAGCTTGAGATCTTTCGGTATCAAGTCTGGGGCGCAAGGACATGCGAGCCAAGACAGCAATCTTGAACCACGTCCTAACAAAGTAGGGAATTGCAGGATATTCCTGATTCAAAAAAATGCATTCTCAAATATCTTTGCGTAACACGCTTGAACTCACGGTTAGGCCATGCAATATGCTCAATCAACAATTACGCACCGATCAACGGATACCTACAGCAATGGCACTCGATAATGACGACAAAAATTCGACAATAGAATATCTTGAATCCGAAAAAATTGATCGTGAAAGCTCCCCGGCTAAATTCAATATAGTCACTTATCCCGTCGACTATACACTTGAAATACTATATAATAAATTAGAAAGAAATGAAATTCAAACACCGAATTTTCAGAGGAACTTTGTTTGGACCAAAAATCAATCATCTAAGTTGATAGAGTCTTTTCTTCTTAACTTGCCAGTACCTGCAATATTTTTGTACAATGAACCCAAAACATCAAACTATTTAATACTCGATGGACAGCAGCGATTAAAAAGTATCCACTACTATATTAAAGGCGTATTTGATCAAGAAAACTCAAATGACGGTGAAGCATTCCACTTAACAGGACTTGCAAAGGATAGCCAATATAACAATCTAGCATACTCAGATCTTTCGGCAACTGATCAGCAGTTTCTTTCAAACTCAGTTTTGAGAGGGTATATTGTGAAGCAACTGGAATCTTACGATGATTTAAGCAAATACTACATTTTTGAGCGATTAAACACTGGAGGTACTAGTTTGGAGAATCAAGAAATACGCGATTGCACGTACTTTGGCAAATTTTCGATAACTCTTGGTGAGTTGAATCATGAGGGCAAATGGCGCTCTATTTTTGGAACAGATAACTTCGATAAACGAAAAAGGGATATTGAGCTTATCTTGAGATTTCTTGCGTTGCGAAATTATTCTCAGTACTCGCCATCCATGAAAGATTATCTTTCCAAGTTCATGAAGCGATATCAGAATGCTGATCAAGATCAATTAGATCAATTCAGTTCGACTTTCAAGAGTACGTGCAACTCTATCGTTGCGCATCTGGGCGAAAAACCCTTTCACGGACCCTCAGTCTCTCGACTGAATGTTGCGCTGCTCGACGCCGTGATGGTTGCATTTTCAAATCACACAGAAGACATTCCAAACGATATACGGGGTCGATATAGTACTTTGCTGGACAACAAAGATTTTATTGACAGCACGCGATTGCATACGACGGATCGGCCAACCGTGATTTCGAGATTTAACTTAGCAGAACAAATATTATTTTCAAATTAGAACAAGGATCTAGTAATGCGGATTGATGAGATTGAAAGCACCATTAGGATGTGTCGGTCGGCTCTGGATAAAGTCGATGAAGTTGATAGCGAAGTAAATCGTATATTTGCAAGTTTTTTATTGATAGAAGTAGTTGCAAAATTTGAAATTAAGTTTAACGAGTTGATTAAAGAGCGGTTCAGTGATGTAGGTGATGAATCCGTCGTAAAATTTTTTAACAACGAAAGGTTAGTTAAAAGAATGAGGTACGCGGAAATTTGTGACGTGTTGAAAAAGTTCGGAAAGCCGCATTTGATTCGATTTAAACGACGTAAAAGTGAGAATGATCCGAACTTTGAAGTGTATGAGGGGTTGATTGCCAGTAGAAATAGCTTTGCACATGGTACTAACCTCACCACGAATTTTGATGATATTGTAAGGTTTTATGATATTGGGCACACAGTACTCGATTATTTTAAAGAAGCGTTGTGGTTGCCAGAGTTACGGGTGTAGCTAACGATTGAATATAAAGAATGTATAATCTTACTTTTTGATTTCGGGTCGCCCTTGATAAAGCGAAATTAATTGTTATTTTACTCGAATTTCGCTTGTTGTATGTGTATATTCCGCAAACCGATAACGCGGTCCAGAAAATTGGTACACATTTTGTAATAAGGTCTTTGCCAAGCGTCATCATCCGGCATTCGTTTCCGGTGTCACAGCGGTAATCTAATTTAGGCTACAAGGCAACAAAATTGGTCAATATACGGGTAAGGCAGATGGACGTCCGATCCTGCAAGCATTGTGGCTGTTAGGTCGGCAGGAATCCTATTTTGTGTTTGGAGTGGAGATGAGTTGCGGACAACTGTCGCAAAAGGGATTGGCCTTTAAGGATGTATCGAGATCTCGATGAGGACGTTGGCGTTGGAGTCGAGCAAATACCTGTTTGCGGTTGACAGCGCCAATTGTGTTGCTGATTCTAAGCGGAAGTTCCTTGGGGCTGTTTTGAACAACTCTTTGAATGTCCGGCATTTTCAGTCGATTCCGGCTGTGCGTCCACTGGACACGGCGGGCTGGGAGGGGGCTACCGCATGGGGATCTTCACGTTCAGCAGCTTCAGCGCCTGTTTCTGGATCGGCGTCGGCGAGGCGGGAACGTCGAATCCCGGCTTTCCCGGCCCGGAGGGCTCGATCCGGTTCATCGTGAGCGTTCCGAGCTGCGCGAGCAGTCCCCGGAAGTCGTGGACGTCCTCGCCTGAGCTCGTGCGTTTCGAGGCCGCTTTCCGCCTGGCCTGCGGCGAGCGCTCGGCCTTGGCGACGGGCGAGTCCCGGACCGGGCCGTGCTCGTCGTCGAACAGCATCGGGGCGAGCGCTTCGCGCATGTGCTTTTCGACATAGTACGCGAGCATGCAGATCAGGAGGTGGGCGCGGACCCTCGGCTCGCGGCGATGGCGGATCGGCCGGACCTGGAGGTCGGGCGCCTTCATCGTCCGGAACGCCCTCTCGACCCGGCCCAATCTCTTGTAGGTCTCGACGACGGCGGCGGCGGACATCCGCTTTTCCGGCACGTTGGTCCGGACCACGTAGAATCCGTCCAGGGCCGCCTCGTCGGCGATATTTTGCTTTTTGCGCCTCCAGGAGAAGGATCCCGTTCCGATCTTCAGATCGAAGTGCTTCCGCATCTTGCGCTTTCCGAGGGCGCGCTCGGCGCGGCGCCGGATCGCGTCCGCGTTCCGGAGCGGGCGCTTGTCCCGGCGGACCGCGCGGCGGATCTCGATCAGATCTTGCGTCGCCGCCGCGATCAAGTCCTTGCGCTTGCGGGTACGCTCTTCGGCCAGCAAAGGATTCCTGCAGACGACCAGCCGCTCGCCGGGGAACAGTTCTTGGCATTCGATCTCCGCCATGTCCCGCTCGTCGAACAGCGTGGGCTGCAGCGCTCCGTTTTCGGCCAGGGCGCCGACCCCGGCGGCCCTAAGGGCGAAGATCCAGTCGTAGCCGTTCGGCTCGAGATCCTCGCGGACGCGCGCCTGCGTGATCATGCCCCGGTCTCCGACGAACACCGCCCGCTTCAGTCCGAAGCGGTCGCGGAGCTTGCCGACCTGCGCGGCCACTGTGGAGGGGTCGGACGCGTTCCCGGGGAACGCCTCGACGGCGACCGGTCGTCCTTCGGCGTCGCACAGCAGCCCGAACTCGATCTGCGGCAGCCCTTTCTTGCCGTCGCGCGAGTATCCTCGATCAACCAGCGGGCAGGTCCGGCTGTAGCTCCAGACCGAGGTCAAATCGTAGAGCACGGGGCTTCCTTCGCTCAGGTGCTTCTCGGCAAGCGCCTTCTCGATCCTCGGCTGGCGCTCGAGGAGCCAGTCCATGGTCTCGTAGAGCCGGTCCTCGCTCAAGGTCTCCGGCAGGCCGAGCTGCGACGCCAAGGTGGAGACCGCCGTCTCCGGCCGGAAGAGCCGGGCGGCGGCGAGCTTCGATCCCGGCTCCAGAATCCGCTGCGCGACCAGCGCCACCGCCAAATCCCGCGAGCGCGAGCGCCGGGATGCGATCGCCCGGTCGACGCCGCAGCCGCGCAGCGCCGCGAGGACGGCGGCGGCGTTCCCGTGCTGGAGCGACCGGGAGATTGTGAATGCGTCTTCAAGCTTGACGGGCGCATCGGCGGGATCGGCGCCGCTCAGGATCTTGCGGATCTTCTCGACCGTATCCGGGGGAAGCTTGGTGATGTTGGCGAGGGTGCGTTTCTTGGCCTTTCCGCCTTCCCGGTAGGCTTGGCGGATCAGGATCGTGGGCCGCGAGTTGCGGTTGGGGACGACATCGACGAACATGGATACCTTGTATCATATAAAAAATCATTAATGCAAGGAAAAATATCACAATATGGTGAAGAATGCATGGATACATTCTGCAGCCGGAAAAACGGCCCGGAACCGCCGCAACCCATTGCCGGGGAAGGAAAAAATGCGAGGCGAAGCTTCAAAATCGCACGGAACTTCCGTCTAAGCGGACGGCGGAGTTTGGTGGCGAGTGAATTTAATGTAGGATGGAACCGTAATGCGGTGTTCGTTCGAATAGGGGGAGGATGTCATGAAGCTTGTCAACGCTAGTATTTTGAGCGTGGAGACGGGGAAGTTCGAACGTCGGGACCTTGATGTGGTCGGCTCGACGATTGGCGGCGATGGCGATGGCAGGGTTGTCGACCTGAATGGAGCGTATTTGTTACCGGGCTTTTTTGACTGCCACGTCCACATCGCCATGAGGACCGAACTGAGCAGCAGCATAGATGTCTGGCACAATATGGTGCCGGGTGCACCTGCGCTTCACGCGGCGCGCTCAGCGCGAAGGCTGCTGATGTGCGGCATAACGACTGCTCGCGATGTCGGCGGTTGGGATTACAACGAAATCGCCGTTCGCAACGCGATCAACGCCGGAAGCCTTGTCGGCAGCAGACTTTTTTGTTGCGGAAGGATTTTGACGCAGACATGCGCCACAACCCCGTATTTTCCTGGAATGTATAGGGAGTGCGATGGTCCCATGGAAGTCAGGAAAGCCGCTCGCGAGCAATTGGCGAAGGGGGCTGACCTGATCAAGCTCATGGTGACGGGCGCATTGACGTCAGCGGAAAACGAACGGGCGGATGCAATCCAGTTCCGTCGCGACGAAATCAAGGCCGCAGTCGAGATCGCCGACGACAACGGGCTTCACGTCGCAGCTCATGCACATGCCTTGGAAGGGATCATCAACGCGTCGGAATGCGGTTGCCGCACGGTCGAGCATGCCAGTTTCGGCACGCGAGCCGCATACGAAATTCTTGCCGAGAACGGCACTTGGATCGTTCCGACTCTTTGCATCCATCAAGCATTGCTGCGCGATGATGCTTTCGCTGCGCGAGCACCGGAACATATACGAAAACGGTATCACGAGACGGAAGCAATCCATATTGAAAACATAAAGACTGCCTACCGCGTGGGCGTTCGCATCGCCATGGGCACCGACATCGGAACGCCGGGAAACCACGCGGGCGAAAATATGCAGGAACTTGAACTGATGGTGAATGCGGCTGGAATGACCGAAATCGATGCAATCAGAGCATCCACGATTTCGCCTGCGCAAATGATGCGGCTTGATGATCGACTTGGATCCCTTGAAGTTGGCAAGACAGCGGACATCATCGGCGTGGAACGCAATCCCTTGGAAGACATTTCAGCGTTGCGAGACGTTTTCTTCGTGATGAAGGACGGCTGCATCCACAGGAATGATCGCGAGTTCCGTCCCGAACCGGACGGGCTGGTGATTACAGAGCCTGTTTCCACGCCGTTGAGCTGATCCGCTGAAGGGCGATCCTTGGCGGCGAGTCGGATATTTGGCTTCAATCGGCAGATACTGCGTAAGCCATTCCTCGTACGTATTGCGATAACGAGATTGGCGGATGCCTCGAAACCTCGCATCGACTGACGACCGACGACAGCGGTCCATCAAGTGCTCTACGAGGTACTGGACTCGACCGACGAATTGCCTTTCGTCCATGTGGACAAAGCGTTGGTGCCAACGATCACACGACGACTTCAATTTTGATCCTCTCGAACTCCTCCTCAGAATTTATTGCGAATACGATGGTACTCGTCGCCTCATGGTTCTTGGTCAAGCAACTATTGCCGCGCTCAAAAAAATCCGAACAAGGCGGCTCTCTTGAGCATGAAACCGACTCGACCCAAAAACATGAAACGCACCTATGGCCAGAATTGTTGCGGGCTCAAAGAAGGGTTAGAGACAACTATAAGGTCGAAGTGTCAGCAGGCTCTCGTCCATAAGATTTTCGTATAGTAGAGTGTCAAGTAACTCGATTGGCAGCAGAGGAGACCTTCATGGCCATCGTCGAACACAAATCGGAGCGCATCGAGGTTCGAACCATCCCGAGTACCAAGGCGTTGCTCCAACAGGCTGCCGTTTCATCGCGCAAAACCGTCCCCGAGTTTATGCTTGAGGCGGGAATCGCCGCCGCTGAGAATACCTTGGCTGAACAGCGGATTTTTCGCTCGACGAACAGCGGTGGCAAGCATTTCAGGACATCCTCAACCGCCCGGTCGCCGACAAGCCTCGCTTGGCCAGACTGCTCGCCGAGAGGAGCGTGCTGGAGTGACTGAACTGCCACAAGATTTCCGGAGAGCAAAGGGCTAAACTAACAAGCCGGAAACTCAAAGGAAGACGGATCGCGGACGCTTAAGCAATTGCAAGCAAGAAAATCACTTGAAGAATGACCAGCGAAATCAGCTTTTTCACACAGCCAATTATTAACTCGCCGTACGAGTACCCCAGTCGCCATTGGGAGCTCGACGCGCAGGGGCAGCCGACAAACAGGTTTATCGACCGCAGACGCCGAACGGAATTCGTGACACCCGTTCCAAAGCCGCAAAAAAAAACGTCAAACCAGATGGAATTTGAGTTCAAGGATTCCGCCAGAGTTTCTACTGAAAAGCAAAAGTATGATCCGATACCGATCATCAACGACCTGCGCGTCCAAGTGGATCAATGGCGGGAGTTGCCGAACGCGAGGGATTGGAACGTCACACCGGAAACGGCGCGGTTACTCCAGCATTGGCGCAGTCATCGATACGGCGGCATACGTCCATTTTTTTGCCAAGTTGAGGCTATCGAAACGCTTATCTGGTTGACCGAAGTTGCGCCTCGGTTCGGTCGGCGCGGCAAAGCGTTCTTGGATTACTTGGACAAGGCGAACAGCGGCAGCGAACTTTCACGGCTGGCCCTTAAACTTGCGACTGGCGCTGGCAAAACAACCGTGATGGCGATGATTATTGCTTGGCAGACGATTAATGCGGTTCGCCATCCACAAGGTCGATACACCCGAGGTTTTCTCGTAGTTGCACCAGGCCTCACGATAAGAGATAGGCTAAGGGTTCTGCAGCCGAGTGATCCAGATAGCTATTTTCGAAACCGTCAGTTGGTTCCGACCGATTTGCTTGCAGACATAGATTGTGCCCGGATTGTCATCACCAACTATCATGCATTCAAGCGACGCGAGACCCTTGAACTTTCCAAGGGCGGACGCGCACTGCTGCAAGGACGCAGCGATGACATTCAATCACCTGAAACCGACGGGCAAATGCTTCGGAGAGTGATGCCTGAGTTGATGGGCATGAAAAACCTTATGGTTCTGAACGACGAAGCGCATCACTGCTACCGCGAGAAGCTGCAGGGTGACGAAGATTCACTTGTCGGGGACGAAAGGAAGGAAGTGGAGCGTGACCGAGAAGCAGCCCGAGTCTGGATGTCTGGTCTTGAAACGGTCGCCGCAACGCTCGGCTTACGGCGGGTTGTTGACCTTTCAGCTACTCCCTTTTTCCTTCGTGGATCTGGCTACGTTGAAGGAACTCTCTTTCCGTGGACGATGAGCGACTTTTCGCTCATGGACGCTATTGAGTGCGGCATCGTCAAATTGCCTCGCGTTCCTGTCGCCGACAATGTTCCGGGCGGAAAAACCCTCATGTTTCGGAACCTCTGGGACCAGATCGGCAGGAAGATGCCAAAGAAGGGACGTATCAACGCGGGGCCACTTGATCCGCTTAGCATCCCGAAGGAACTGCAGACCGCGCTTGATGCGCTCTATGGACACTATGAAAAGACGTTCGAAAACTGGAGCGAAGCGGATGTCGAGGTTCCGCCGTGTTTCATCGTTGTGTGCAACAACACCTCCACGTCAAAACTCATCTTCGACTACATTTCGGGTTGGAAGAGCGAAAAAGGTACCGTAAATTCAGGACAACTCGAGCTGTTTCGAAACTTCGACGAAGTCGGCAATCCTCTTCCACGTCCGAACACGTTGCTCATCGACAGCAAACAACTCGAATCGGGCGAGACTTTGGATACAAAGTTCCGGAAGTTTGCCGCAGACGAGATCGAACGTTTTCGACGCGAGGTTGTCGTTCGAACCGGGGATCCTCGCAAGGCAGAAAATCTTACCGACGAGGAACTGCTTCGTGAGGCGATGAACACCGTCGGCAAAGCAGGGCAGCTGGGAGGATCAATCCGATGCGTCGTTTCAGTCTCGATGCTAACTGAAGGATGGGACGCAAACACCGTAACGCACATCTTGGGCGTTCGTGCATTCGGAACTCAGCTTCTTTGCGAGCAAGTGATCGGGCGGGCGTTGAGGCGCCAGTCTTACGATCTCAATGAGAACGGAAGGTTCAACGCCGAGTATGCCGACGTGTTCGGCATTCCTTTCGATTTTACCGCGAAACCTATTGTCGTTCCACCGCAACCGCCTCGCCAAACTACACATGTACACGCGATCATTCCTGATCGCGATGCCTGCGAAATCCGGTTTCCACGCGTCGAAGGTTATAGAGTTGAATTGCCGGATGATCGCCTATCTGCCGAATTCAATGACGACTCAACTCTTGTATTGACTCCTGAGCTGACCGGGCCGGCAAAAACCGTAAACCAAGGCATCGTAGGAGAAGGAAGTGAACTGACATTAGCTCACAAAAAGGACGTCAGAAGCCAAGAGATCGTCTATGAGCTCACTAAGCGTTTGCTTGAAACGAAGTGGCGTGACGAGGAAGGAGAACCGAAGCTTCACATGTTCGGTCAGCTTAAGCGGATAACTCGGAAGTGGCTTGATTCTCATTTGGAATGCAAGGGCGGAACCTATCCGGCGCAGATCCTGTATCAAGAACTTAAGGAAATTGCCTGTGAACGCATTGCCCGCGGAATCATAAAGAAATCGAGAGAAGATGGGTTGATCAAAGTATTGCTGGATCCATTCAATCCCGTCGGGTCTACAAGTGAAGTAAACTTCAGAACATCAAATGAACTTAAGTGGAGAACAAAACCTGCTCGCAGCCACGTAAACTTTGCGATATGCGACAGCACTTGGGAAATAGAGTTCTGCCGTGTAGCTGAAGCGCATCCGCTCGTCCGTGCATATGTAAAGAACGACAACTTGGGGTTCGAAGTGCCTTATCATCTTGGATCGCAAACACGGCGATACATACCCGACTTCATCGTTCTTGTTGACGATGGGCGCGGCAAGAATGACTTGTTGCATCTTGTCGTCGAGATAAAGGGCTACCGGGGCGAAGATGCCAAGGAAAAGAAAGCAACTATGGAAACCTGTTGGGTGCCGGGCGTAAACCAACTCAATGCATACGGCCGGTGGGCATTCGCCGAGTTCTGCGACGTGCATAGCATGGAGGCAGAATTCGGTGCCAAGATCGAAGAAGAATTTCATAAGTTCGTCGAAAGCGCGACGCATCCTGGTGAGGTGGTTGCCAACGGAGCGGAAGCGGAATGATGGCACGCAAAGCGCCAAAGCAAGTCGAGGCGTTGACCCACGAGGACGCATCGCGAAAGAACATTCCTACTGCGGAATATCAGTCATTGATGGCGACGGATGATAGAGAACCGATGGAAGTCGCCTACGAGCACTGCAATCGTGATTTGGATCCTCAGTTGGTTTGGCGCGGAAAGGATCCAAAGGATTGGTCAGACCTTGTGGTTCAGGTGCCGCCACTTTTTATCCAAGAAAAGGTTCATCCCAAGGCGTTGGTCGACGATCTTATGAAGCGCATAATGAGTCAGCCGGACAGCGAACCTTTGAATCTCTTTGCAGATTTCAACGGGTTGCCGGACGACAATGCTCGGACTGAATTCTACCGGCATGATGCCAACTGGACGAACCGAATGATTCTTGGCGACAGCCTGCAGGTAATGGCATCGCTTGCAGAACGTGAAGGGCTTCGGGGCAAGGTCCAATGTATTTATGTCGACCCCCCCATACGGAATCAAGTTCAATTCAAACTTCCAGTGGTCCACCAAAATTCGCGACGTCAAAGATGGCAAGGCCGGTCACATTACTCGTGAACCTGAGCAGGTAAAGGCTTTCAGAGACACTTGGAAAGACGGCATTCACTCCTATCTGACGTACCTACGAGATCGGCTGACGGTTGCGAGGGACCTGTTAACAGATAGTGGGTCAATATTTGTACAAATTGGTGATGAGAATGTACATCGCGTACGAGCGTTGATGGATGAGGTCTTCGGAGAAGAAAATTTTGTTAATCAAATTAATTGTCGTACCAGCAGCGGAACAACAGGGCAATCTTTGAAGAGGACATGTGATTACTTGATCTGGTATGCCAAAAATTCAAAAAGTAAGAAGTTTCGAAGATTAGTACTGGAAAGAGAAGTTGAGACAAAAATGTATAATAAGCTTACATTTCCAGATGAAACCTTTCGACCGCTAAAACCGGAAGAAAAATCGAAACCCTCTCTCATTCCGAAAGATGCAAAACCATTTCGTACGCTTCCACTTCATTCTATGAACTCTGGTGACAACGCACCGAGAGTGGCCTATGGAAAAGAGTGGCCGATACCTACAAACAGTCATTGGCGATATTCGCCAGATGGATTTATTCGGTTGCTGAGGTCTTCTCGTATTCAACCTGACCGAAATGCATTAAGCTGTAGATATTTTCATAGTGATTATCCTGTATCTGAGTTGACAGAATCATGGTCTGATACAGGGCCTGAGATAAATAAAAACTATGTTGTTCAAACTTCTGAAAAAATTATCCAGCGCTGCATTCTGATGACTACTGATCCGGGTGACCTCGTCCTTGACCCAACATGCGGCTCTGGAACAACCGCCGATGTAGCCGAACATTGGGGACGTCGCTGGATCACCATCGACACTTCGCGCGTTGCTCTAACTCTTGCTCGCGCCCGAATTATGGGCGCACGCTATCCATATTTTCTTTTAGCCGACAGTTCAGAAGGACGCCAGAAAGAGGCCGTAACCTCGCGTAGACCTCAATTAGATTTGCCAACGTATGGAGATATACGGCAGGGCTTTGTATACGAGCGCGTACCGCATATAACATTGAAAGCAATCGCCTACAACACCGAGATTGACGTGATCTGGGAGAAATACCAGAAGAAATTGGATACTCTGCGCAAAAATTTTAATCGTGAAGCAGGAAAAAATTGGGAGGAATGGGAGGTTCCTCGTAAGCCCGACAAAGCATGGTCAGAAATGGCAGCCGAATTGCATAAGGAATTTTGGGAACAACGCATTGCTCGCCAGCGTGAAATCGATGCTTCAATCGCGGCGAAGGCCGACTACGAATACCTCTACGACAAGCCGTACAGCGACAGCAACACCGTTCGAGTTGCAGGACTCTTCACGGTTGAGAGCATATCGCCGTATCGCGTTTTGTCGGTTAACGAAGACGATGAGCCGATTGACCCACAACGAAAGGTACGCGGAGTTATAGGAAAAGGGAACGATTTTGCCGAAACAATCATCGAACAACTCAGGAAATCCGGAGTACAGCAAGCGCACAAGGAAGACAGGATCACTTTCAACACGCTAACGCGCTGGCCTGGAAAAATGATCTGCGGCGAGGGCCGGTATTTTCAGAACGACGAAGAGAAACATGCAGCGATCTTCATCGGTCCAGAGTTCGGCACCGTATCTAGACCTGATCTGGTCGAGGCAGCCCGCGAGGCTTCAGACGCCGGTTTCGACGTGGTGATATCTTGCGCGTTCAATTACGATGCCCACTCCTCGGAACTTGAAAGCATAGGTAGGGTTCCAGTTCTCAAGGCGAGAATGAACGCTGACCTCCACATGGCTGATGACCTCAAGAATACAGGAAAGGGGAATCTTTTCGTCATCTTTGGCGAACCTGACATACGTATTTTGCCTGCAGACGGAGGGCGAATAAAGGTCAAGATTAACGGCGTGGACGTCTTCCATCCGAACTCCGGTGAGGTGCGGAGTCATGACTCGGACGGAATAGCCTGTTGGTTTATTGACACAGATTACAATGAAGAGAGTTTCTTCGTCCGTCACGCTTATTTTCTAGGCGCTAATGACCCTTACAAAGCTCTCAAAACAGCACTTAAAGCCGAAATCGACAAAGAAGCTTGGGAAACTCTGAACAGTGATGTTTCGTATCCGTTCAACAGACCCGATTCCGGCCGCATCGCAGTAAAGGTCATTAACCATCTCGGTGATGAAGTCATGAAAGTCTTCCGGGTGTAAAATTGAAATGAGGTTGCGGTGGTGGCGCAACACGCGCTACTTATAGCAGTGTAATTGAATAGGAGGTAGGATTTTCTCATTTTGTTTGTGTAATTCATAATGCATACTAACGAGGGCAGCAGATTTCCTAAATTCGACGGTGTGGATCGATTTTTTCGCGGTTCCGGCTTGACGGACCCCAAAAGCAAGGAGATAACGGCTCTGAACTGCTTCGACATCGGATTCAGTAATAATTTCAACTTCACCGCACAAAAACACAAAAATTCCTTTTCAGGAACGCGATTCTCAGATTTCAATAACTCGTAGAGCATTTGATGGATCGTCGGAGTCGGTTGTCGGTTGAAACGGGATGTGTCGAGGTATCCGCCAGCCCTTGCTGAGGGCTAGAGCGCGTAGCGACAGTCAGAGGCGAGGACTCGAATCCCCTCCGAACTCAGCGAGTTCTCCCCTTCTGGCGGAGGGTGCACAGATTCAAGCGCAGCTTCAAGACGAGGACCTGAGAGTAGTCCCAAACTGACTTCGACGACGAACCCGGCTTGCAAAACCTGTGCGCCAAAACGAAATTACAACCTCGACTATATCGGAGCCAGCTCGTAAACGCAGAAGTCGTTTCATGAGTCGTCGCCACCAAATAAGCTTTCGTAGACTTGGTTTACCATATTGGCCATCAATTCATCGCCCGCTGCACGAGCCAAATTTCTGGCCGTATCAAGAACTTGCCGGGCTTCATCTAAATGCCCTAATGCAAAATGCGCTTTAGCAAGTTCCAATCGAGCCAAGGCAAAACCCGGATTCAGTCGGATCGCTTCATTGTAGTCGGAAATGGCGTCTTCATGCCTACCGAGTTCGAGATTCGCGTTGCCCCGGTTGTAGAAGGCTTGCTTGTGTTTGGGTTGTAGGCAGATTGCCTTGTCGTAGTCGGCAAGGGCGTCTTCATGCCTATTTAGATTGGTTTTTGCGGTGCCCCTATTGTTAAATGCTTCCGCAAAGTCCGGTTTCAGACGGATCGCCTCGTCATAGTCGGCAAGGGCGGCTTCATGCCGACCCAAGTTGATCTTCACTACACCTCGATTAACCAAAGCTTCGGCATAATCTGGCTTCAGACGGATCGCCTCGTCATAGTCGGCAAGGGCGGCTTCATGCCGACCCAAGCCGCACTCCGCAAAACCCCGGTTGTAGAAGGCTTCTGCAAAGTCCGGCTTCAGACGGATTGCTTCGTCAAAGTCGGAAAAAGCAGCTTCATGCCGACCCAAACGGTCTTTAACATAGCCTCGGTTAACCAAAGCTTCCGCAAAGTCCGGTTTCAGACGGATCGCCTCGTCATAGTCGGCAAGGGCGGCTTCATGCCGACCCAAGTCGTACTTCACAAAACCCCGGTTGTAGAAGGCTTCCGCAAAATCCGGCTTCAGACGGATCGCCTCGTCGTAATCGGCAAGAACAGTCTCGTGCAGCCCCAAGTCACTTTTCGCGCGGCCCCGGTTGTAGAACGCTTCTGCAAGATCAGGCTTCAGACGGATTGCTTTGTCATAGCCGTCTATAGCCTCTCGAAAGCGTCTTTCTGCAGCGTGCAGGTAGCCGACGGAGAACCAAGCACGAGATCCGAGTTCGCTGTCAATTCCATCTGCAATTTCTGCAACAGCAAACCATTTCTTGATAGCTCCCTGAATATCTCCTCGCCGTTGCAGCAGAATGGCCGCAGAGATCACTCGTTCAATCGGGGACGTCGAAGGATTTGCTATGGTGCTTTGTACGAACTCTCCTGCTTTGGCTGGTTCCTCTTTTGCTGTCATTGAGGTTATTTGCTTGGTATGCGAAACAGCCTCATCGCGTTTTGACTTGATTTCTCCAACTAGCAATTTAGCTTCTTCGACACTAATTTTTGCTTGTTCAGTGGCAGCTTTTGTTGTCTCTACACCCTTACGTGCTTCAATTTCGATCTCACGAAACCGTTTAAAACCAAAAATACTTGCGATTGGAGCGACAACCGCAATCAGGGTCAGGACGATTGCCATCACTGCAAGCCACCAGTCAACAGCTTTCATTCGGTGATCAAGAAGTTCACGTCGCAATTCGTTGAAGTCGCTGCGAATTTCGATTTCAACTGTTGTATCCAAGACGGTATCGCTTGGTTTCGGTATCGGCTTTTCTTGCGTGGAAACGGCGGACGGACCGGCTTGAAGAGTGCCCTCTGGAACGGTCTGTTCTACCGGAATTGGCGAAGCCGACACCACAACATGAAGCGGGAAGCCCGCGGCGACGAGCGCAGCGAATCCCAGATAAAAAATTCCGCGGCCAATAGACTTAAGAACTTGTCGCATGCGTCCCCACTGAATCGCCCCGGGTTTTCCGGAGAGTGTTTTGTTCAACACCTGCGTTGCTTTTTCAAGTTCGTTCTGTTGTTGGCAGAACGCATCTTTTTTTCATTCGGGGTTTGAGAGTTGATCGCCCTGTGTAGCCGACCCTTGTTGTACCCGTGGGTCCATTTCATGGATTCCTCCTTTGAGCTTCCGGCTCGTTTGTCTAGCTGATAGTTCTCCGGAAAACCCGGGGCGATTCAGAAAATGATGCCTGCGCTTCGAGATCTCGAGACCCTATCGGGACCTTTCGGAAACTCGGGATCCGACCAAATCAATAGAATCGGCAAGCTGAAACCCGTTCCGGCGGCAACCAAAATTCAGGATCGGCACAACCAAAGGAATAAGCGCTTTGGCTCCGATGCGCCGATTGGTTGTTTGCGAACGATGATTTCGGCTAAAAATGGCCGCCGGCAATCGGAATGGCCAATCCGTTCAAGCTTCCCGATTCCGGTCTGCAGAGCCAAAGCGCCGCATCCGCGACTTCGTCGGGTGTGACGAGTCGCTTATGGGGATTCACCCGGGTCATGTTGCCGAGGATTTCTTCCTGCGACCGTTGGGTTTGCTTGGCGATGTCCGACACGTTCCTTGCGACGAGAGGCGTATCGACATAACCGGGGCACAGCGCATTGACCGTTATTTCGGAGCCAGCGACCTCCTCCGACAGCGCCCGAACCAGACCGACCAAAGCGTGCTTGGACGCCGTGTATGCGGAAGCGTTCTTCAACCCGCGAATTCCGGCGATGGACGATACAGCAATTATTCGTCCCCAGTCTGTCGACCGCATTGAAGCCAATGACTCTCGGATGGACAGGAAAGCGCCGTCCAGATTGGTCGCCATTATTTTCCGCCAGAAATCAAAATCCATTTTTGCGAACGGCATTCCTTCGGCAATTCCGGCGTTGGCCACATGGATACGGATCGGTCCGCCTGCCGACACGGCGGCCTCAGTCCCGCGCCTGACGCTTTCCGGGTCTGTCACGTCCATCGCAACTGGACGCATTCCACAAGAGCTCGCGGTCGAGCTGAGCGTATCGAAGTTTCGGCCGCAAATCGTCACGTCAGCCCCAGCCGCGGCGAATTTTCTCGCGATCGCCGCGCCTATTCCGGTACCACCGCCAGTTACCAAGACGTGAATTCCCTTTAAATTATTGCAACTCATCCGATTGACTCTTTTGCTGCGTTCCAGGCCCAAAATAGATCGGACGCGCCAGATGCGCTATTCCAAAGGCGAATTGCGGGCAAAACCTCGCAAAAATGATGTGTCGGCATGCGCATAAGGGATGCCCATTTTGAAGGCGGTTCTTTGCTTGCTTGAGTCTTCGCTGCGGACTGCGCTAGTGCACATGCCGCTTGCAAGATTAAATTTGCCGCATATAAGCAAGGCTTCCGCTTAGCGAGGGGCGGATCCGTACCGGATGCTTGCGAAAATGAAGATCGGCGCGCCAAAAGAGATTGCCCACGGTGAAGCCCGCGTTGCGATGACGCCGGACTCCGTGAAGAGAATTTCCAAGCTGGGCTTGGATTGCGTTGTCGAATCCGGCGCCGGCGTTCTATCCGGCTTTTCCGACAATTCTTACATTGAAGCTGGGGCGGAAATCGCTGACTCGCGAGAAGCACTTTGGAACGCGGCCGATATTGTCGCGAAAGTGAACCCGCCTGATGCGGACGAAGTTGAAGTGCTTCGGGAAGGGCAGACGTTGATTTCGTTCTTTTGGCCTGCCCAGAACTCCGAACTGCTTGCCCGCGCCAACGAAAAATGTGCCACCGTGATCGCGATGGACATGGTGCCGCGGATTTCGCGCGCCCAGAAAATGGATGCATTGTCCTCGATGTCGAACATTGCGGGCTACCGGGCAGTCATCGAGGCAGGAAACGCGTTCGACCGTTTCTTCACCGGCCAGATCACCGCAGCAGGCAAAATTCCGCCGGCCAATGTTCTCGTCATCGGTGCCGGAGTCGCCGGCCTGTCGGCCATAGGATCCGCGACCTCGCTCGGTGCCGTCGTTCGAGCATTCGATGTCAGGCCCGAGGTCGCAGAGCAGATCCAGTCGATGGGCGCCGAATTCCTGTTTCTCGACTTTGAGGAAGACGCGAGCGGAGAGGGCGGCTACGCCAAGCCGTCATCTCCGGAATTCCGGACGAAACAACTTGAACTCTTCCGCGCGGAGGCGCCGAGAACCGATATCGTCATCACGACGGCACTGATTCCCGGCAGGGACGCGCCGAAACTCTGGCTCAAGGATATGGTCGAGGCCATGAAGCCGGGCTCGGTCATCGTGGATTTGGCAGCCGAGCGCGGCGGAAACTGCGATCTGACCGTTCCCGGCGAAAAAATCACGACCGAAAATGGCGTTACGATCGTCGGCTATACCGACCTGCCGAGCCGGATGGCTGCGCAGTCCTCGATGCTGTACGCCACGAATATCGCGCATTTGCTTTCCGATCTTACCCCCGGCAAAGACGGAGCAATCGTCCAGAACATGGAAGACGACGTCATTCGCGGCGCAACGGCCGCGCATGCCGGCACCGTGACCTTCCCTCCGCCACCGCCGAAGACTCCTGCGATCGCGCAAAAAACAACCGCAAAAGAACACAAAGAACTGACGCCTGAAGAAAAGCGCGAACAAGAGCTTGCTGCGTTCGCGAAGGCGACAAGGAACCAGGTCGCGATGATTGCCGTCGGGGCGGCTTTCACTCTGTTTCTGGGCTATTTCGCGCCTGCGAGCTTCATGCAGCATTTCATCGTGTTCGTGCTCAGTTGCTTCGTTGGATTCCAAGTGATCTGGAAGGTGACGCATGCTCTGCATACGCCGCTGATGTCCGTCACCAACGCGATTTCAGGGATCATCATCCTGGGCGCTCTCCTGCAGATCGGGTCCGGCGAGAACTTGGTGTTGTGGCTGGCAGCGATTTCAATCTTCATCGCTTCCATCAACATCGTCGGCGGCTTCCTCGTGACGCGCCGGATGCTGGCGATGTTCAGAAAGAGTTGACATGAGCGGCGAACTGCCAGGCGGCGTCCTCACAGCGGCATACATCGCCGCATCCGTCCTGTTCATTCTGGCGCTTGGCGGGCTTTCCAACCAAGAGAGCGCGAAGCGCGCCATATGGTATGGAATTGTCGGCATGGCCCTTGCGGTCGGGTCGACGGTCTTCGCGCCGGGCATCGGCAATTTCGGCATTCTGGCGGCCATGGTGCTGGCTGGTGCGGTCATAGGCACGATCGTCGCGATGCGTGTGGAAATGACCGGAATGCCGCAACTTGTCGCGGCGCTGCACTCGTTCGTCGGCTTGGCGGCGGTGTTCATCGGCATCAATGCGGAATTGGAGCTTGCGTCGATCTCCGATCCCGATTCGTCGCTGGCGGGTTTCGCGAAGCAGCTTGTTGAAAAGGACGCGCTTGAGATCGGCATCCTCAAGGTGGAAGTGTTCCTTGGGATTTTCGTCGGCGCAATTACGTTCACCGGCTCCGTAATCGCTTTCGGGAAACTGGCCGGTCGGATCGACGGGAAGCCGCGCAAGCTTCCGGGCGGTCATTTCTGGAATGCCGCTGCGACGATTGCCTGTGTGATTCTCGGCGTCATGTACGTGCAAGGCGCCGACGTCTGGACCATCATCGCTGTCGCAGTGCTTGCAGGGCTGATCGGCTGGCATTTGATTTCCGGCATCGGCGGCGCCGACATGCCTGTCGTCGTATCGATGCTGAACTCGTATTCCGGCTGGGCTGCCGCTGCGGTCGGTTTCACGCTCGGAAACGATTTGCTGATCGTCACAGGAGCGTTGGTCGGATCGTCGGGCGCCATACTGTCCTACATCATGTGCAGAGCGATGAACCGCCACTTCATAAGCGTGATTCTCGGAGGGTTCGGCGGGTCCGGGGAGCCGGCATCCGAAATTTCCGGGGAGCAGACGGCCATTGACACGGACGGGGTTTCTTCCGCTCTCGACGACGCCGACAGCATCATTATCGTGCCGGGTTACGGATTGGCGGTCGCGCAGGCTCAGGGTGCCGTCAGCGAGTTGACCGAGCGGCTTCGAGCGAAGGGCAAAACTGTCCGGTTCGGCATTCATCCGGTTGCAGGCAGGCTTCCTGGCCATATGAATGTCTTGCTGGCGGAAGCGAAGGTGCCGTACGACATCGTGCTGGAAATGGACGAGATCAACGACGATTTTCCAGATACTGACGTGGCTGTCGTCATCGGATCGAACGACATCGTGAATCCGTCGGCTCAGGAAGATCCGAATTCGCCGATCGCCGGGATGCCCGTGCTCGAGGTCTGGAAAGCGAAGCAGGTTTTCATCTTCAAGCGAGGGCAGGGCACTGGTTACTCCGGAATTGAAAATCCACTGTTCTACAAGGACAACGCGAGAATGTTCTTCGGCGATGCCAAAGCGTCCGTGAATAAGCTGCTGGCTCTGCTCAACTGATCGCTTTCGCTTAATGCATTTTGAGCTGCTGCTTTCACTGCTCCGAAACAACTTAAAGCCTTCATCAACTCGGATTGGAACGAATTGCCTTCGCGCGCGGAGGAATGAGAAAATCTGAAGCGCCACAGCTTTGCTGAACCGGCGTCTGACTCCGTTTGCCTGAATCAATGCATGTTCTGCAGCCGCTATCCGGGACATGGCTGGTGCGTTTTCTTGAATTACCGGTAATCGATAGGAACAGGTGTCGTGCAGCTTAGAATTGTTCCTGTGAATGCTTTTTCAGTTCCGCTCTCGCGACTTGCCTGCGATGGACCGCATCCGGACCGTCCGCCAGCCTTAACGTCCTAAGACTTGCCCATTGTCGGGCAAGGGGTGTGTCCTGGCTTATTCCTTCCGCGCCGTGCATCTGCATCGCTCGGTCCGTTATGCGCAACGCGACGTCGGGAGCAACAAACTTGATCATGCTGATCCACGGCGCGGCGGCTCTCGAATCGCAGTGATCCATCATCCAAGCAGTCTTGAGGCAAAGCAGCCGCGCAGTTTCGATTTCCGCCCGCGACTTCGCAATCAAATCGTAGTTTTCACCGAGTTTTGCCAGCGACGAGCCGAAGGCAGTTCGCAAGACAGATCGCCTGCAAAGCATTTCCAAAGCCAATTCGGCTTGGCCGATTGCTCTCATGCAGTGATGGATGCGTCCCGGGCCGAGGCGCCCTTGAGCGATTTCGAAACCCGCGCCTTCGCGCAGGATCAAGTTTTCCGCCGGCACCTTGGCGTTTGTAAAACGAAAATGCATATGGCCGTGCGGCGCATCGTCGTGGCCGAATACAGTCATCGGGCGGAGGATGTCCACGCCGTCGGTGTCAGCCGGAACCATGATCATGGAGTGGTTGTGGTGGCGCGGGCCATCTTCTGATGTTCGAACCATGACAATGTAAACACGGCAACGTGGGTCTCCCGCGCCAGTTGCCCACCATTTCTCGCCGTTCAGTACGTATTCGTCGCCGTCGCGTACGCATGACATGGAGATGTTCGTCGCGTCGGATGAAGCAACATTCGGCTCTGTCATCAGAAAGGCGGACCGGATCTCGCCACGCATCAGCGGTCCGAGCCATTTTTCCTTCATCCGCTCGGATCCGTAGCGAATCAGGAGCTCCATGTTTCCCGTGTCCGGCGCGTTGCAGTTGAACACTTCCGGTGCCAAGTGCGACTTGCCCATCTCTTCTGCCAAGTAGGCATATTCGACGGTCGTCAGGTTTGAGCCGCCGTGTTCGCCGGTCAGCCAAAGATTCCAGAGACCTTTGGATTTGGCGTCGTGTTTCAGCGTTCGGAGGATTTCGGACTGCCGGGCGGTGAGTGTCCAGCGGTCCCCATTTTCCACTTCCCGGAGAAACTCTTCGTCAAGCGGCACGACTCGGTCGCGGATGAATTCTTTCAGGCTGCTCAGAATTGGATTCAGTCGATCTGAAATTCCTAAATCCATTTAAGTTTCCTTCGGTCCTTCCGATCTGGCGCATCATGAAGCGTTACGCGGCCAGTTGCGCCCATGCAAGCGAGTTCGCCAAGCTTCGTTCGTAGTCCTTTGCGAGACGCATACAGCGCGACTCTCCATGCGATCATCCGCTGCTCGCGGTCGCGGCCATCCCACAAGAGTGAAAACGTATCTGGCTATGCTTCAGCACCGAATAATTCTCGCTGCAATTTTCCGAAAAGCTCAACCGTTGTGGAACTAAAGTATCCTGAGTAGTCGTCGCGCGCCAAGGTGGCGTCCACGATACTCTTCGGAAGAAAACGCTTGAGCTCTCCCCTGAACTTGTCTGTCTCCACGATCTCGGGGATTCGCGACAACGCAGTTCTCAATGCCGAATCGAAGTCGGAAATCGCATAATCCGCAATCTTTCTCTCAACGAGGTCGGAGCGAAGCACGGCGTTTCGCTGATGCAGCCAAGCCAAGTCCCAGATATCGCGGTGGCGGATATGGGTAGCAAGGGCCATCGGGAAAGCGACAAGCTTGTCCGCCACGATTTCTTCCATTTTTTCCGCGCGCAGAAGGAGATTGTCATATCCGTCAGGGAGGAAATCGTAGTTCCGCCTCAGCGTGCGCAAATCAATTGTATGGGCTGGGACGTTCGCGACCTCAATCTTGATCCGCTGTCGTGGCAGATCCGGCCGTCCAGGTTTTGTGACAACGCTGACTTGCCACTTGTCAACGGAGACCATCGCCGATTCCGGGTCTCTCTTCCTGTCTTTCGGAGATTTGACCGTTGCCTTCAATCCGTATTTGCCATTGAGATGGTCCATCAGCGCTGAAGCGAGGTTTTTCAAATCGGCGCTGTCGAAATCATTGCCCCCTGTGAAATCGAGATCTTCGCTGAGTCGAGGTGCGTTGTAGCAAAGACGAAGGCAAGTCCCGCCGTGGAACACCAAGGATTTCAGGCAGCCTTCCCGTTCCAGCGTAAAAAGTATGTCGTAGTGCAGCAACTCCTTCTCGACGACATGGCCAATTACTTGGAGACCCGGCTTTTCCATCGCACGCTCGACAAGTTCACTGAAGTTGAAGTCAGGCATCGCGGACCGATGCCTCCTCAATCAGAATCTCGTCGAGGTCGGCTTCAGAAACCATATGTAGACTGCGTCCAACTCGCTTCAGGTCACGATACGCCGTGGCCGCGGTAGCGAAGCGCAGCGGTCGACCGAAATCTCTCGTTCCGCGCAGAATGTCACTCGCCTTGCGACTCGTGTGCGTGAACTCAATTGTGCCGTAGGGAGTATTGATCTCCGCTTTCCGTCCAGTTGTCATGACAGTAATGCGGTCGACTAGAATCTGCGAGATAGCCCCGTATTCCGAGAGTGCGCTTTCAAGGCTGGTATAGCTGTAGCAGCCACGCCTAAACGCCACTGCGATGCGTTCGATCAGGTATCGTCGCGGTTGCCGCGAAAACGGATTGAAATAGACTCCGGTTGCGACACGCTGAAGAAATCCGGCCCGAACGAGACGACGAAGACCTTCGGAAAAGGATTTCTCGTTTGACTCAGGAAAGATCTTCCGGAGATCGGAAGTCGTGAACAGGTCGTGTCCCCGCATATCCCATTCCAAGATAGTCTTTGCTGCCTCGATTGTTTTCATAGCATTTTTCTTCATTTCAACAGTTATAATGTCTTTCTATAGGTAATTTGTATAGAAAGATAAGTACCTAACGAAAGAAACGTTCAAAATAAGCCGACCCTTTTTGGATTGTTGACTTGGCAGGACACAAACACCCAACATTCAGGGTTCTTAAGAGTGCGCATCAACATTCAGAATTCGTATTTTATCTTTTATTATCAGAATATTGCAGGTTTTCTGATTCGGCACGTCATGGAGCAGCACGCAGCCAGCTGCGACCATGCAAGCGAGTTCGCCAAGCGTCGTTCGTAGTCTTTCACGAAACGCCGACAGCGGCAAATTCAGGCGAAGGTCCGCCCAACGGTCCAGCATCGATACAGAAACAAGAACCCTTTGAAATCGGCGGTTTGCCGACGATTTGAAGCTCGGGTTCGAGCCTGAGCTTCTTGAGCGCGGACGCCAGTTTCTGTACCCGATATCCGCCGTCCGCCCAGATTTTCCAGACATGCGGCGCCGTCTTCAGCATCCAGAGGGTCGCGACCGGAGCAACATCCCGATCCTGTGCCGATGCCCCGTAAAAGCTCTTTGCAAAGCATTTGAAACATGATCTGGCTGACTTGACACAGCGAGATCTGGCGGATCGTATGAAGACATCTCAAGCCTATATAGCGCGGCTCGAGGGCTGCAAAGGGAAACCCTCCACGCGCACCCTACGCCGATTCGCAGAAGCCACGGGACATTGCGCCGTCATGAATTTTGAGCCGCTTGCGGCGGGATTGCGCCGATTATGAGCTTTTAAAATGAGAAACCCTTCGTTCAATACTTTGGAGGCGTCGGCTATGCCGTTTCTGGAGCGGCATGCTCCCGGAACAGGTTCCGTCAAAATCTCCAAATTTGGCTCGGGTCAGTCGAATCCGACCTATCTGGTTGAGCGGGGCCGCGCGCGGAGCGTGCTGCGGACGAAACCGCCGGGCAAACTTTTGCGTTCGGCCCATCTCGTCGAGCGCGAATTCCGGGTCATGAAGGCGCTGGAGGGCTCGGGAGTTCCTGTTCCGAAGATGATTGCGCTCGTGGGAGACGAGCAATCGCCCATCGACCGGGCATTTTTCCTTATGGAGCACGTCGAAGGGCAAGTATTTTACGATCCTTTGCTTTCCGGTCTTGAGCGAAGCGGGCGCATGAAAATCTACGATCAGATGAATCGCGTGATCGCCGCGCTGCACGGATTGGACATTTCGGCATTGGGACTTTCCGACTTCGGAAAGCCGGGCAACTATTTTGATCGACAGATCCAACGGTGGACGCAGCAATATCTGGCGGCAAAGTTCAGATCTGACCCACACATGGATCGCCTGATCGAGTGGCTTGAACGAAATCTTCCGTCAGACGACGGAGAGGTCTCAATTGTCCACGGAGATTTCCGATTGGACAACATGGTGTTTTCGGTCCCTGAATTCGAGGTGGCGGCGCTGATCGACTGGGAGTTGTCGACGCTGGGCCATCCAATGGCAGACATCGCTTACCAGTGCATGCAGTGGCGGTTGCCGAGTGACGGAATGCCTCCGGGCTTGGGCGGCGCTAACCGAGTCGATTTAGGCTTGCCCAGCGAACAGGAATACGTGGAAAGATATTGCGAGCGTCGGTCCATGGATTTTCCGAAAGACTGGACCTTCTACCTGATTTTCGCTTTTTTCAGATTCGCGGCCATCCTTGAGGGAGTCGCCAGGCGCGGCATGGAGGGAAACGCTTCGAATCCCAAGTCGGCGGCGGCATATGGTCGTTCCGTACCGGTGCTGTCGCGGATGGCGGCAGACATTCTGGATGGTCAGTGACAATCGAGAGCAACAGGTTCAGTGAATTTATTGGTGGCGTTTGCGGTTCAGATGTTACAAAACCTATGATTAATGATGAATTTATCTGATGTTTTGTAACATACCGTCTGAGAAAGTCCCGACCCAACGAGATCGTCTGATTGACCATCTCACGCATCATGGGCTGGCGCGCGCCAACGAACTTGCGCGCAGTGGGGTTTCGGCGACAACTATTGCCCGCTCGTTGGCGAAAGGTGACATTGTCCGTGTGGGGCGCGGGCTTTATCAGCTTGCCGACGCAGAATTAGACGTCCATGGAACACTTGCCGAAGTTAGCAAACTGGCGCCGAAAGGCGTCATCTGTCTTGTTTCGGCGCTCGCCTTTCATGACCTTACCGACCAGATACCTCGCCGGACTTGGATCGCGATCGGCACAAGTGATTGGGCTCCGAAGATCCGCCATCCGCCAATCCGTACGGTACGGTTTTGCGAACGCTATTTCTCTGCAGCAAAGGAAACCCATAAAATTTGCGGTGTCGACGTGCCGATTTATTCGCCTGCCAAATCGATTGCAGACGCTTTCCGCAATCCGAAACTCGTTGATAGATCCGTAGCGATTGAATCCCTGAAATCAGCACTTTCGTATAGAAGAACGACCCCCGCTGCGGTGTTCCAGACGGCGCGTGAATTCGGTGCCGCGAATATAATCAAGCCTTATCTGGAGGCGCTGACAGCCAACGGCTAGAATTCAAGCGAATGTCGCTGCATCGGCAGGGTAGAAGCTATTTGTACATGGCGCGACAACATATGCGCGATTGCCACGCTGCTCTGGTCGCATGCTGCCCGGATAGATTGATCTTTCGCTAGTAGGTTCGCCGCACAAAGTTTCTGCCGAAACCAAAGGCGCTAGGGCTAAATTCTGTAAAATTCGCAGACTGTTCCGCCGAATACCGCCGCGTGCTCGGAAGCGGGAACGATCTCGCAGTATGCGTCCACCACGGCTGCATAGTCGGACTGCAGCGAGTCGACTGGGAAATTCGAGCCGAACATGCATCGATCAGCACCGAAGAGCGAGAGGCAAGTTTCGACAACGGGACGAATGTCATCGACGGTCCAGCCGTGACGGAACATCGCCAAGCCCGAAAGCTTGCATCGAACATTCGGCAGCTCCGAAAACTCTGCCATCCCTTTGGCCCACGAATTCATGCCTTCATCGCTGCGGTCGTGCGGCGAGCCTGCGTGACAAAGCGCAACTCTCAATTCGGGAACGCGCCCGAACAATTCGGCGCATTTGGACATCAACTCCGGAGTCAATTGGAGGTCGAATGCAAGTCCGGTCTCGGCCGCCAGCGCGAGTCCGCGTTCGAAAGCAGCATTTTCAAGCAAAGCGTTCGTTCCCGTGCGGGCGTCTTCGCCCGGCGCTCGTCCGACGATCTGCCTGACGCCCCTCACTGTTGGGATTTCGGCAAGCGCTGCAAGATTGCGTTCGACTTCCTGCGAGGCCAAGTCGCAAAAGGCCACTTGCGCTGTCGGCCATCCGCCGCTCGCATCGTGCACGCCTTGCACCCATTTCGCTTCCGCCATGCCGTCGGCGGCGCCGACCTGGATATGGATTGAACCTTCGAATCCGCAAGCGCGGGCGTCCGAACGGAATTCCTCGATCAGATAGTCGCGTTGAATCGGTGTCGGATCGCCGAAAAAGCGGCGTTCGCCCTTCGCCATCAGCCAAGGGTATTCGACTGCGTTCAAATCCCAGATGTGGTGGTGCGCATCGATCTTCAATTCAGCGTTTCATTCAAGTTGCGGCGGGACGCCACGGATCGACTGTTTGCGGTCTGCCGGTAAGCGAAAGTTCCGCCCGAGTTCGCGGCGTTTTCGCGACGATCTTCCCGTTTGAGACGACCGCAAGCCGATTTGGCTTCAGCCTGATGGCTTCGACGGGATCCGGAGCATCGAGGACGACGAAGCTCGCGCGTTTGCCAGGCGCCAATCCGAGGTCTTCAATGCACATGATTTCGGCGTTTGTCGACGTGACCATGTCGAAGCAGCGGCGCATTTCATCGCGGCTGGTCATTTGCGCCACGTGCAGTCCCATGTTCGCGACCTCCAGCATGTCGGCGTTGCCGAGGGAATACCAGGGGTCGAGAACGCAGTCTTGCCCCCAGCCGACTCGTATGCCCGCGGCGATCATTTCAGGAACGCGCGTGAGGCCGCGACGTTTCGGGTAGGTGTCGTGGCGACCTTGGATCGTGATGTTGATGGCGGGATTGGAAATCGCCGAGACGCCGGCCTCCGCAATCAAAGGCAAAAGCTTCGACACGTAATAGTTGTCCATTGAATGCATGGAGGTGAGGTGCGAGCCCGCGACCCGTCCCGACAGCTGCAGACGCTGGGTCTCATGCGCAAGCTGTTCAATATGGCGCGACATCGGGTCATCGGTCTCGTCGCAATGCATATCCACAAGCAGCCCTCGCTCCGCCGCGATTTCGCATAATTCCGTTACCGATCTGCGCCCGTCTTCCATTGTCCGCTCGAAGTGCGGAATTCCGCCGACGACCTCCACGCCCAAATCAAGGGCGCGCAGGGTGTTCTCGCGAGCATTGGGGCTCCTGTAGAATCCGTCTTGGGGAAACGCGACGAGCTGCAGGTCCAAGTAGGGAGATACCTCTTTCTGCACCTCCTTCAGCGCATGGACAGCCAGCAGCCTGTCGTCGCATACGTCGACATGCGTGCGGATCGCCAGCAGCCCCATCGCGACCGCCCAGTCGCAGTACTGCATCGCGCGGTCGCGAACGGCGTCGCGGGTGAGCAACGGCTTGAGCTCGCCCCACAATTCGATCCCTTCCAGCAGCGTGCCGGAGCGATTGACCCTCGGAATGCCTTGGGAAAGCGTTGCGTCCATATGGAAGTGGGGATCAACGAAGGGCGGCGAGACAAGGCAACCCGGAAACTCCAGCACCTCGATCGCATCCGCTTCGATGTCCGGCTCCATCACAGCGATTTTTGCGTTCGCGACTCCGATGTCGGCTTTGCGGCCGTCCGGAAGGGAGCAACCTTTGATGAGGATTTCGAAAGTCATCTCTCGCCTTTGATGTATGGAACCATCAGCGCATTCGGGTAGCCCGCTCTCCGAGACATGACTATCAGCGCAAGGATTGAAAGTGCGAACGGGAGCATCAGGAATATCTGGTAGGGCACGACATCCCCCATGATCGGCTGAAGCCGCACTTGGTAGGCATCGAACGCAGCGAACAAAATCGCTCCGAGCACGGCCTTGCCCGGTCTCCACGATCCGAAGACCACGAGAGCGATGCAGATCCAGCCGCGACCGTTGATCATTTCGAAGAAAAACGAATTGAACGCAGACATGGTGAGGAACGCGCCGCCGACCGCCATCAGGGCGGAGCCCGCAGCCACTGCGGCCATGCGCACGGCCGTCACGCTGATGCCTTGGGCCTCCACGGCCGCCGGGTTTTCGCCGACGGCCCTGACCGCCAATCCAGCGGGGGTCCTGTACAAGAACCAAGCCAGCAGCGCGGCTGCGACGAATGCCAGATATGTCAACGGAGTCTGCGCGAACAGGGCAGGTCCGAAAATCGGGATTTCGGACAGAATCGGTATCGGCAGCGTTTCGAACGGTTCGATTTTCGGCGGCGAGTCAACTTCCGGCAGCAGGATGCGGTAGACGTAGTATGCGAGACTCGTGGCGAGCAGCGTAATGCCGATTCCGGTGACATGCTGCGACAGCGCAAGCGGAACCGTCAAAAATCCGTGCAGCAAACCGAACGCGACGCCGGTCAACGCGGCAACCCCGACCCCCAGCCACAATGAGCCGCCCAGAAAGACCGTATACCAGCCGGCGAATGCTCCCGCCGTCATGATTCCCTCGATTCCGAGGTTCAGCACGCCCGCGCGCTCGCACAGCAATTCTCCGAGCGTCGCGAATATCAGCGGAGTCGCGATGCGTACCGCCGCGACCCAGAAGGTCGATGTGACGAATATTTCGAGCGCCTCGTACATGCTCAGCCCCGCCGAATCCGGAAGCGGACTATCAGGACCGCTACGATCATGGTAAGCAAGGCCGCCGCGACGACGACATCGGCGACGAAGCTGGGAACGCCCGCCGTTCGGCTCATCGCGTCGGCACCGACGAATATCCCCGCGACGAATATCGCGGCCGGCACGACGGCCAGCGGGTTAAGCATCGCGAGCATGGCGACGACAATTCCCGCGTAGCCGAACCCGGGCGAGAGATCGAGCGTCAGATTGCCTTTGGTTCCGGCGACCTCGGAAAAGCCCGCGAGCGCCGCGAGCCCGCCCGAAATCAGCGCGGTCTTCAAGATCGTGCTGTCGACAGGAATGCCGAGGAATTTCGCCGCCGCGCCATTGTGTCCGACGGACCTCACCTCGTAACCGAGCACCGTTCGATTCATCAATATCCAGATGCCGACGGCGCAAGCCATGGCGATCACGAAACCGAAATGGAGGCGCTTGCCCTGCACCAATCGCGGCAAGCGCGCATCATTCGGAAGGTGCTCGGATTGCGGCCATCCAAGCCCCATCGGATCCTTCAGGACTCCTTCCAGAAGCATGGAGACGAAAAGCAGCACGATGAAATTGAGCAAAAGGGTCGTCACGACCTCGTCGACGCCGAATTTCGTCTTGAGCAGCGCAGGGCCGTACAAAATCAATGCCCCTCCGATCACTGCCGCGCACATCATGACCGGCAGTATCAGGGCGCCGGGAATGGGCAGAGACCCGGTGCCGACCACGATGGTCATGACCGCGCCGATATAGAGCTGAGCCTCGGCTCCGATGTTCCAAAGCTTCGCTCGGAAGGCCACGGCCACGGCCAGGCCGGTGAAGATCAGCGGGGTGGCCCGGGTCAGCGTCTCAAGAAACGCGAACTGGGAACCGGCCGCCCCGCGCAAGATTTGCGCGAATACCGAAAACGGCTCCGCTCCCGCCGCCAAGACGAGAAGCGCGGCCACGAACATCGTGGCCAGGACAGCCGCTGCGGGTACGGACGCGAGCAGAACTGGGCTCGGGTGGGGTCTCGGTTCAAGTCGCATGCGCGGCTTCCGAATGATCGCGGCTCCCGCGCGCCATGAGTCTGCCGAGCTCCTTGATTCCGAGCTGGCCGCGATCCGTGGCGGGGGTAAGCCGGCCGTCGGACATGACTGCAATCTTGTCGGAAAGCGACAGGATCTCCTCGAGCTCGTCGGAGATCAGGAGCACGGCCGAGCCGTTCTCGCGGGCCGCCAGCAGCCGCCCGTGCACATAGGCCACCGCGCCGACGTCGAGACCTCTGGTCGGCTGGTTGGCAACCACGATCCGAGGGTTCTGGTCCAATGCGCGGCCCAGAATCAGTTTTTGCATGTTTCCTCCCGAAAGCAGGCGCGCGGACGTGAAGGGCGAGGGGCATTTCACATCGTATTCGGAAATGACTTGTTCCGCGAAACGCCGCGCGGACGTCCTTCGCATGAAACCTTTCCTGTTGAATCGATTCGACCTGTACTGCTCGGATATGATGTTCTCGACGATCGACATGTCGCCGAACATCCCGGTCGCCAGTCTGTCTTCGGGGATTCGCGCGATTCCCAAGGCCAAAGCCGTCCGCGGACTCCATTTGGCGGGCTCGACTCCGTCGACCATGATTTTCCCGTCCGCGGGATGCATCGTTCCGCATAGAATCGAGGCGAGAAGCGACTGGCCGTTTCCTGCGACGCCCGCGATCCCGGTGATTTCGCCCGCCCGGAGCGACAGCGTCACGTCCGTGAGGTTCACCCTCGCCGCGTCAGAAGCCGTGCTCACGGACTGAAGCTCCAGCAATACCGACCCCGGTGCGGCCGCGCCGGCTTCCGGCAGCGTCACAGGTTCCCCGACCATCAACGCGGCAAGTTCGGCGCTGTCGGTCGAATCAGGCGTCCTTTCCCCGACAAGCTGGCCCTTTCGGAGAACGAGAATGCGGTCGCTGATCGACATCGCCTCCGACAATTTGTGCGAAATGAACACGACCGAAAGCCCCCGGCTCACGAGGCGCCGGAATATTGCGAACAAGGATTCGACTTCGAACGGCGTCAGCACGGCGGTCGGCTCGTCCATGATGAGGACGCGCGAATCGCGGTACAGAGCCTTGACGATTTCAACCCGCTGCTTTTCGCCGACGCTGAGGTCGGCCACCTTGTCGTTCGGCCGGGCGGGAAGGCCGATCTCTTCCAGAAGCGCGGCAATCTTGCGTGCCGCCTGCGTTTTTCCGGAGCGCGGGGAGAAAATGCTTTCCGTGCCGAGGACGACGTTTTCAGCGATCGACATGTTTTCGACCAGCGCGAAGTGCTGGTGGACCATGCCGATTCCGGCGCCGATCGCGGCGTTCGGATTGCCCTTGCCGAGCTGGACGCCCGCGTATTTGATCTCGCCTTCGTCGGCCACGTAATGGCCGAAGAGGATGTTCATCAGCGTGGTCTTGCCGGCGCCGTTCTCTCCCAGAAGGGAAACGACCTCGCCCGGCCTGACTTCGAAACTTATGGCGTCGTTCGCCAGCAGCGGTCCGAAGCGCTTGGTGATGCCTGAAAGGCGGAGCGTGTCCGCTCCGCCTTGCGACTGGATGTTCAAGTCGATTTCGGCTCTTCGTCGTTGATCTCGACCGTGAAGGCGCCGGACCTGATTTCGCTTTCGCGCCGGGCGACGAGATCGAGCGCTTCCTGCGGAACCTTTCCGGCGAAAGTTCCGAGCGGCGCCAGAGAGCACCCGCCGTGCTTCATGAAGGAATACTGGCCGTAATTGTCCGCCTCGAAGGTTCCGTTCTTGGCCCTTTCGATCGCCGCGTCGAGCGTCGGCTCGAAATGCCACAACGCGGACGCCACCACGGTGTCGGGGTAGTCGCTCTGCGTATCGATGACGTTCCCTATCGCCAGAACGCCGCGCTCCTGGGCGGCGTCGGAAACGCCGAAGCGCTCCGCGTACATCAAGTCGGCGCCGGCATCGATATGGGCGAAAGCGGTTTCCTTGGCTTTCGGCGGATCGAACCAAGAGCCGATGAATGCGACCTTGAACGAAATGCCTTCCTTCATCTCGGCGGCGCCGGCCATGAATGCGTGCATCAGCCGGTTCACTTCCGGGATCGGAAAGCCGCCGACCATGCCGATGACTTTGCTCTCCGTCATCGCGCCGGCGATGATGCCCGTGAGATAGGACGCGTCCTGGATGTAATTGTCGAACACGGCCAGATTCGGATACTGCTGGTCATGCAGGAAGCTTGACCCCATGAGATACGCCTTGTCCGGGTAATCAAGCGTGACCTGCCGCGATTCCTTTTCCACCGCGAATATTTCGCCGATGATGAGATCGAACTCGCCCTCGGAGTATTCGCGCATCACGCGCTCATAGTCGGTGTTGGCAACGTTCTCGGAAAATTCGTAGGCGATGTCGCCGCGGTCCACTGCGGTCAACGCGGCCTTGTGGATCCTGCTGACCCATTGCTGCTCGATGGGAACCGTGTAAATCGCTGCAACTTTGAGCGGAACTTGCGCGAACGCGAGTTTTCCCGACGCGCCGACCGCCGCCGCGGCCGCGCCCGCTTGCAAAAAGCTGCGCCGCTTGAGCTGCAAGCCTCCCGCAATTCCGAATGTGTCAGGTTTCATTTTGGGTGCTCTCCTTTTCCCTAATGAGATTTCAAAAATCTCGGCTCACTAAATTTTCAAGATCTGGAAGTCAAGAAAAAATTGCGCTGCGAAGATCAAGCCCATCCGCGCGCTCAACCGCCGCCGAGCGTGGAGCGAAGCATGGAGAATGACTCCGAAACGCCGGATATCATATTGAATAAGTTAAAAAAATGGATTGACGAATTATGTCGAAGGGCTGCCCTTCGCCTCTGACGGAATGCCTTTCAAATGTTCGCGGGGCCCTTGAATTCAGCATTCGGAACCTGACAAAATGCTTGGGCCTTGGGTCGGGCCGCGACGATGAATTCAGTCTCAGCATGTGCAATTTTGGAACGGCTTGTTTCTTTTCGAACAGTGTCGAGCGAATCGAACTTGGACCTGATCGAATGGGTCGGTCAGCATCTGGCGGGGAACGGGATCGATTCGGCGCGCGTTTTCAATTCGGATGGAAGCAAGGCAAATCTTTTCGCAATGATCGGGCCGTCCGTACCGGGCGGCGTGATTCTCTCGGGGCACACTGACGTCGTACCTGTCGATGGCCAGAAATGGCGATCATGTCCGTGGACGCTGGCGGAAAGGAACGGACGCCTTTACGGCCGCGGCACTTGCGACATGAAGGGCTTTCTTGCATCCGTCCTCGCGGCGGCTCCCGCGATGCGGTCGGCTCCGTTGCGCAGACCCGTGCAAATCGCTCTCTCATACGATGAAGAAATCGGCTGCGTTGGCGCGCCGGGCATGATCGAGGAGATGCGTAAATGCCTCCCGCCCGCGTCGGCGGCAATCATCGGCGAGCCGACATCAATGAAAGTCGCGACCGCGCACAAGGGAACGATGGCCCTTGAAGTTCGCGTGCGGGGGCATGACGTCCACTCCTCCTTGATGCACAAGGGGGTTTCGGCTGTGATGGCCGCCGCTCGACTCATCGAGTGGGCGAATCAGCGGAACGCCGAGATCAGACGAAAAGAAGCGGAGTCTGAATCGGCCCGATTCGACCCGCCTTACACCACCCTTCACATCGGAAGGATCAGCGGCGGAACCGCCCAGAACATCACGGCGAAGGATTGCCGTTTCGAATTGGAAATCAGGTGCGTTCCGAACGAAGACACCCGACGATGGGCGGGTCGGTTCAAAAGATATGCGAAAGCAGTCGAGTCGAGAATGCGGCGGATACATCCTGAAGCCGCGATTGAAATCAGAGATTGGTTCGATGTTCCGCAACTCCGTCCCGAAAGTTCGGGTTGCGCCGAAACTTTGGCAAGACGGTTGACGGGCGACAACGGTACGCACGTAATGTCCTGCGGAACCGAAGCCGGACAATTTCAGGAGCGTGGCTATTCAGCCGTGGTCTGCGGACCAGGCGATATCGAAGCGGCCCACAAACCCGATGAGCATATCAGCGTCTCGCAACTGAAGGCGGCGAACGGGTTCATGCAGCGATTGACCAAGGAACTTTGCGAGTGAGAAGCAAACTATGGCTATAAGGAACCGCATTGCGGAATTGCAGAAAGAGATCTCTGAATGGCGGCGCGATCTCCACATGCATCCCGAACTCCTGTTCGACACCTTCAGAACTTCGGAGTTCGTCGCGACGAAACTGCGTGAATTCGGGTGCGACCAGATCGTAACCGGAATCGGCCGGACGGGCGTGGTCGGCGTCATAAAGGGACGGCAGGACAGCAGCGGAAAGGTTGTCGGCCTTCGAGCGGACATGGACGCCTTGCCGATCCGGGAAGAAACCGGGGCGGAGCATGCCTCGAGGACGGACGGCGTCATGCACGCATGCGGCCATGACGGCCATACGTCCATGCTTCTGGGCGCCGCGAAATATCTGGCCGAAACCAGGAATTTCGACGGATCGGTCGTTGCGATTTTCCAGCCCGCGGAGGAAGGCGGCGCGGGCGGGAAGGAAATGGTAGACGACGGGCTCATGGATCGTTTCGGAATCGACGAAGTCTACGGCATGCACAACATGCCCGGACTGCCGACCGGGGAATTCGCGATCAGGTCCGGACCGCTCCTTGCCGCGGCGGATACATTCACGATCGGGATCGAAGGGAAGGGCGGGCATGCCGCTCAGCCGCATTTGGCGAGAGACACGACGCTGGCAGCGTCCCATGTCGTTGTTGCCCTTCAGTCGATCGTGGCCAGAAACATTCATCCGCTTCGATCTCTGGTGCTCTCCGTCACTTCGTTCCAGACGAATTCCGATGCGCACAATGTCATTCCGCAGCGGGCTGCGCTCAAAGGGACGGTTCGGACGCTGGACGAAGAGACGCGGGATATGGCCGCGAAACGACTTGCGGAGGTCGCGAAATCGACCGCCGAAGCATACGGCGCGACCGCCGAGGTGCGCTACGAGAAAGGTTATCCTGTTACGATCAACGCCCGGGCCCAAACCGAATTCGCCGCCGAGGCCGCAAGGAGCGTCGCGGGCAAGGTCGACGAGAACGCCGGAATTCTTATGGCGTCGGAGGACTTCTCGTTCATGCTGAATGAGCGGCCCGGCGCATTCATTCTGGTGGGAAACGGCGATACTGCCCCCGTCCACCACGCCAAGTACGATTTCAACGACGCTGCGATTCCGGCCGGATGCTCATATTGGGCGGAGATCGCGGAAAGCCGGATGCCGGCGTCGTGAAGCCGCTTGTCCTGTCCAAGCCCGGCGGGAATTTCGCGGTGGCGAAAGCCCCGGGTTGCTGTCAACTTGGGTTCAAGTCGTAAAACAATGCTTATTGCGGGCGGCGACGTTCCGCATGTTCAATGCCCGATGTACGCTCGTCGATATCCACGCCTGCGCAACCGCGCGAACTGCAGGTTTGGGTTGCGGAATGGTTGGACAGGCCGAGCAGGCGAAGGATCCGTTCATTGTTTGGATTGAACGGGTCGTCGCCTTCGGCTCGGTCATGTTTGCCGCCCTGCTTCAAGTTTTTTCGGCATGTATTCAACGACGCCCCGCAGCGGCCGGACGAAGCGGCGCGCTTCGCGATGCTCCGGATGACAGGACTGGTCGCGCCGTCGGCCTGAAGGCGGGGAGTTCCGCTTTGATCGAAACAATGGCGGACCCGGTCGGCTGAAGGATCGGAGCCGCCTTGAACTCCGCGCAGAAACGCATGGCAGACGGGTGGCTGTTCAATTCGAGTTCGCTCAGGCTGCCGCCGGTCGGAAGCGGGTGCCAACGCCCTGTTCGCCATCAATTTCCGCATCGGACACAACCGCTGGTCCGACCTTCTCAAATGGCGGCTTGCCTCGGCGAAGCCGCCTAACCCAAAAAATGCTGCTGCGACAAGGATTTGCCGTTTCTTTCCGATCATGTAGAGATTGGCGCTGGTTTTGCGTTGCGCCGGTTGGTTGAAGCGATTCGCAAAGCTTGCATCGCCTGCCCGCAGGAATGAAACGAAGTACAGCCGAATATGAACAAGCCCAGCGACGCAAAGTTCAAACCGGGCTTCGGTAAAGTCCCGCCGGAATTTGCCGGCCGCGATGACGAAATGGCCGTGATAACGGAAACGCTGGATGATCTGGGCGCGCGCTCTTGTCCTGCAGCGAACATCGCTTTGATTGGCCCGCGCGGCAACGGCAAGACATCGCTGCTGCGATGGGTGCAGACGCAAATTGATCGCCGCGAAGATGGTATTGAGTGCGTTGTTCTCAGTGCCGATCGATTCAGCTCACATCACGACCTTGTCGACGCGCTTGCGACACACGGCGTATTCTCGGCTCTCGCCGGAGACGGGTTTTCAGCGACCATTAAGCTATTCGGTTCGGAAGTTGCCTTTTCGCGCCAAAGGGCCGCGAAAAAATTGCTTAGACCTGTATTGGAGAAGAAATGTTCCGAGAACGGCTTGGCAATATTGATAGACGAGGCGCATACGCTGGATCGCTACCCGGATGCAGCTCGCGAATTCTTCAATGAAGTGCAGATGCTCGAAATGCGGCCATTGCTGTTGATTCTTGCGGGCACCCCCAGCATTTCGACCCGCCTGAACAAGATCGAAGCCACATTTTGGAATCGCTTGGACAAAATCGGCGTTGGGCTCCTGGACGCAGAAGCCGCACAGAAAGCTCTCCGGATACCTCTGGAGCGGATGGGCTACGGCGTCAAAGCCGACACATTGGAAAAAGCGGCGGACGAGGCACAGCACTACCCGTATTTTCTTCAGGTTATCGGTAGAGAATTGCATCGCGCCGCAAAGTCGGATCCCGGCAAGCTTGGTCGCGGCAACGAAATCGGCGGTGCAATTCTTGATAGGGCCCTGAAGGAATTCCGTCTTGCGAGAAACAACTATTATTCCGGACGGTATCAGGAACTTCGGACCCGCGGCATATTGCGCTCGGCCGAAGCTGTTGCACGACTTTTCGCATCGCATAAGAGAAATTCAATTTCTACGGCTGCGATGGAAGCGGTCGTCGCCCGGAGCATCGACACGAAACTTGAAGAGTTGGCAAGGCGCAAAGGTGAGATTGATCCAGCGGTATGGGTCGAAGAGGAGCTTCGATATGTTGGCTTCTTCTGGAGTCATGTCGGCAGGAGGAATTCTGCGAACCCGGAATTCCCAGCTTGATGGATTACACTTTGAAACGGGCTGCAAGCGTGAACTGAACTTGCATCAAGACGGTTCGATTCTGCACTATTGCAACTGTTGATTTGGCAGCGGTTCTCTGTGCTGGTCCGCTCCCCGTCGACCTCATGCCGACGACGGCTTATTTGGCTCGAAAGCACGGATTTCCCTTGCTTTCGAAACGCGTCGGCTTGGAAGAGTGCGGCAGGGCAGAGGCAAGACATTCTTCCCGCTGTAACTCCCGTCGTCATTCCGGGCGAAATGATCTGAGGCGCTTTCACGTCTGGCGACCGTATCGAAATGGATCGGTATTGCAAATTTGTCGATGTTCGCCCCGTTTCGCTTTAAGACGATGAGATTGACGCGCTGGTCGCGTTCATGCATGCGCTTGCGGGTCGATATAGCGTCAACTGCCCGCTTGGGCGGCCCGAGCAGCCTTCCGGTGGCACGGCGGCGCCATCGGAAGTGAGGTGGCTCCAAGCTGCCCGCATGCCGGAACATGCGGCGAATTGCGGACTTTTCCTGAGAAAAGAAAACGAGAAATTCAGCGAAAATGCCAACGCAACTGCTCATGAATCTCACCGGTATTTCCGTCAAAGTCGGAACGGCGGCAATATTCGCCGACGCCAGCCTCAAGATTCACTTCGGAGACAAGATCGCAGTGACCGGTCGCAACGGCGCCGGCAAATCCACGCTCGCCCGGTTGATCGCGGGTTTGATCGAACCTGACGAAGGAGTCATTCACAAGTCGGGTGCGGTATCGATCGGATATCTGGAGCAAGAGGTGAATGTGGACGGCCACGAAACGCTGGGCGGTTTCGCAGCCGCCGACTTGCCGGTGCACGAAGCGTACAAGATAGGGCTGGCATCCGGCGGACTGGACTTCAATCCCGAAACGGTCGCTGCGAGCGCATCCGGCGGCGAGCGCCGGAAGGCGGCATTGGCCGGATTGCTTGCGAAGGAACCCGATCTCATGATTCTTGATGAGCCGACAAACCATTTGGACATTCAATCGGTTCAGTGGCTTGAAGATCACCTTCGGGACGCGCGCTCGGCCTTCATCCTCGTCAGCCATGATCGCGCGCTCATGAAAGCGGTGTCCAAGCGCACCGTCTGGCTCGAGGACGGGAAAGTCCGAGTCTTCAGCGACGGCTATCGAAATTTCGAAGAAAAGCGGGAAAAGGTCTACGAAGAGCAAGTCGAACATGAACGGGGGCTCGACAGCGCCCTGCGCAGAGAAATTCGTTGGCAGGTCCACGGAGTTACGGGGCGCAGAAAGCGGAACCAGCGCCGCCTGCGCGAGCTGAACGAACTGCGCGAGAGGCGGAAGAACGAAACGAGGCGCGCGGGGCAGGCCGCGATGAAATTCTCAAGCGCCGCGAAAATGAGCAAACTGGTTGTCGAGGCTGAAGGATTGTCGAAGCGATACGGAGACAGATGGATTGTCCGGGACCTCAGCTTGCGCTTGGTCAAAGGCGACCGCTTGGCGGTCGTGGGTCCGAACGGCGTCGGAAAATCGACTCTACTCAACCTGCTTGCAAAAAATGTCGCGCCCTGCGCGGGCAAAGTGAGGCACGGTTTCCAGATGAAGATCGCGAAACTCGAGCAAGACCTGAGTTCCATTGATCCGAGTCTTACCGTGCGCCAGTTTCTCGTCGGGACCGGAATTCGCGGTCGCGACAGCATCGACCATATCGTGGCGGACGGCCGGTCTCGCCACATTGCGTCCTACTTGAACGACTTCCTGTTTTCGAAATGGCAGATCGACGCACCCGTCTCGTCTCTTTCGGGCGGCGAGATGGCCCGGCTGCGTTTTGCGAAGATCATGGCCTCGAAAAGCGATCTTCTGGTTCTCGACGAGCCGACGAACGACCTCGACATTGAATCGCAGGTTATGCTTCAAGATGCGATGACCGATTACGGCGGCACTGTCCTCTACGCTTCGCACGACAGGGATTTCATTGACCGCACCGCGACATTGACGGTTGCATTCGAAGGGTCGGGGCGGTGCGTGCCGTACGCTGGCGGATGGTCGGACCGGCTTGCGCAATTGCAGTCGCTGTCCGCGAAGCCCGCGCCGGAAAAGCCGAGGGCCAAGACGCGGGCCAAAAAGGAAATCGCGAAGGTTTCCCGAACGGGCCTGTCCTTCACGGAATCTTTTCGGCTTCAGGAGCTTGAAGGCCAGATCGCAGGTTTCGAAAAGGAGATATCTCGGATTGCCGAGGCGGTTTCCGAACCGAATCTGGCCGTCGACAATCCTCGGTTGTTCAAATCTATGACGGATGAGTGGAGTCGGAAAATGCAGTTGTTGGAGGAAGCGGAGAATGAATGGCTCGAACTGGAAGAACGAAACGAAAAAGCGATTGGTGAAAACTAGTTTGCGGCCAGCGACCGCGCGGCGATTCAAGTACGCAGTCTGATCCAAAGCGGCATCGATTCAGCTTCGCCGCGCGCCGCCGGCGATGCATCCGGGCCGGCGCTGATGGTCAATTTCCCGCCAGTTCTACCCGAACTGTCCATTCGTCGGTCTCGCCCGGTTTCAGGACGCGCGCGCATTTGCGGTTCATGGCTTCTCCCAAGCAATCGGTGTCCGATGTCGTGGGCTCGATGGCGATCTGTTGGCCGGGAGCGTTGCTCGGCCATGCGCCGAAATTGAGCCATAATCCCAAGCCGGGCGCCGTTTCGCGGTCCCAAATGAAGCGAATTCGTCCTCGCCTGCCTATGACGCCTGCCTCGATCTCGGCGGGGCCCTGTCCCGGGCCGATTTCCGCGATCCCGTGAATCTTTGCATGGAACCGTTCCGATTTGTCCAATGCCTTGGACAAATCCAGCCCGGTCGAATCGTGAACAGGCCAGTTCAGTCCGCTGCTCCGGATATTTTCTCTCATGTGCGAAATTTGAGAAATCCGGCAGGAGAGCGATTTGCCGGGAACTTGGATGACCTCTCCGGCTTGTATCTCGAGGATGCAATGCTGGCTCCAGATGTAGCTGAAAGCCTTTTCGCCCGTGTTCTTTACGGCGTATTCGGCGATAACGGATTTGCCGTCCAAGCTCAGGCTTCGCTTGAAAATGAAGCGTTCGTCAACATATCTTGCCTGAATCGCGCGATCGGTCTGCGCCGCCTCCCAAGGCCTGCCCCACAGCAAGCCATGGTCCCGGAGATCGCCCCAGAAATCGACGTCGCATGACGAGATTGTCGGAAAACACTCATCCCAACCTCTCGCCTGTTCGCCAAGAAATTGGGCTCCATTTCCCGGGTCGCCTTCGCATTCGCCCTCGGTCAACCACTGCAGGCCGGTCTCCAAATCCGTAAGCTTTGTGATCCGAGCGCCGAATTCAGGATGCATCTCCAGCGATACGCGCCCGTTCGACAATTCCATACGGCTCTCGTTCGCCATTTGCAGACTCCTACGATTGCGCGACGTTGATTCAGGGCGAGTCTAAATCGTATGGCGCGGACGTTCCCGAACGTCAATTTGGGAAAATCTCTGCGACCGCGAATTCGGATGGAGCCTCGAACAAGGGCAAGAGCGACCCGCTGAAAAAGGCGGCAAAGCGCGCGGGCGACTGCTTTGCTTGGTTTCGCAGGGCGGCGGGGCTGCTGAATCGGGGGCGCGCGCGCTGCGGAATGGGGCCGGCGCAATTGAAACTTCGAGAGCGTGTACCGTTCCTGCAGTACTTTTCGGAATGATCGGCAATTTGGAGACGAATTCCTCGCTCGTGAAATTGCTGCGTGAAGACTAGCGCGGTGTCGCCTCCAAGTCGGAAGACGGGTTCCGACGGCGCCCGAAAAAGCTGGGAATTAAAAAATCTGCGCCGAACTGCCAGCAGTTCGCATCGGTGTTCGCGAACTTGGCGGTGTCGCTGCTGACGTCAAATTGGCAGATTTTGCGCGAATCCCGCGTTTTCCTGGATGAATCGATAGCGCGGCTCCGGCTTCTTTCCCATCAGATCGGATACGACGTGGTCGGTCTGTCCGGGCTTGTCTTCGACGATTTGCACTTGGATAAGTTTCCGGGTCGCCGGATCCATCGTCGTGTTCTTAAGATCCTTCGCATCCATTTCGCCGAGACCCTTGAACCGCGAAACTTCAATCTTTCCCTTTCCCCCGATTCCCGTTGCCAGCAGCCTGTCCTTTTCTTCGTCATCCAACGCGTAGACGCGAGCGGAACCTTGGGTAAGCCTGTAGAGTGGGGGGCAAGCCAGATGCAGATGGCCTTTTTCGATCATCGGCCTCATTTGCGTGAAGAAGAATGCCATCAGCAGCGACGCAATATGCGCTCCGTCGACGTCGGCGTCCGTCATAATGATGATTTTGTCGTATCTTAGGTCGTCGACGTTGAAACTTGATCCCATTTGCACGCCGAGAGCTTGGCACAGATCATTGATCTCCGCGTTCTGGCTCAGCTTCGCCAGAGATGCGCTCGCGGTGTTGAGTATTTTCCCGCGCAGCGGCAACAGTGCTTGAATTTCTCTGTTTCTCGCCATTTTCGCGGAACCGCCCGCAGAATCGCCCTCGACGAGAAAAAGCTCTGTCCCGTGCTTTGAGGTCGCCGAGCAATCGACGAGTTTTCCGGGCAGGCGCAGCTTCTTGGTCGCCGTCTTCCGGGCGGTTTCCTTCTCGGCTTTTCTTCTGATTCTTTCCTCGGCCCGCAGCACGAGGAAGTCGAGGATCGCTCCCGCGCCCTTGGGGTCTCCGGCAAGCCAGTTGTCGAATCTGTCTCTGACCGATCCTTCGACCAGCCTCTGCGCCTCGGAGGTGGCGAGCCGGTCTTTGGTCTGGCCTACAAACTCGGGTTCCCTGATGAAGCACGACACCATCGCGCAGCCGCCCGTCTGCAGATCCTCCTTGTTTATCTGCATGGCCCTGCGGCTCGAGATGAAATCGCCATAGGACCTTATTCCCTTCAGGATCGCCGACCAGAATCCTGTTTCATGGGTGCCGCCTTCCGACGTCGGGACCGTATTGCAATAGGATCTCATGAAGCCGTCCTGCGTCGGCGTCCAATTCACGGCCCACTCGACCGAACCGACCGTATCGGTCCCGAACCGCTCCGAAAAATCGACTCGGCCGGAGAACGGTTCATCGGAGCACGAAGACGAACCGTTCAGCTTTTCTCCCAGATAGTCGGCCAGTCCGCCCGGAAAATGAAACTCGGCTTCGCTGGGAATTTGCTGATCGGGCACGTCGGATTTCCAGACGATCTTCACGCCTGAGAACAAGTACGCTTTCGAGCGCGCCATCTTCATTACGCGGGCGGGGACAAGCCGCGAGTTCTTGCCGAATATTTTCTCGTCCGGCGAGAAATTCACCGTGGTGCCTTTCCTGTTCGGCGAAGGCACGCCTTCCGAGACCGGTCCCAGCGGGACTCCGCGCGAAAAGGATTGGCGGTAGCGCAATCGGTTTCGGACGACTTGGACCGTCATGTCTTTCGACAAGGCGTTCACGACGGAAACGCCGACGCCATGCAGGCCGCCGGATACGCTGTACGCTTTTCCGGAAAACTTCGCTCCCGCATGGAGCGTGCACAGTATGACTTCGAGCGCGGACTTGTCCGGAAATTTCGGGTGCGGGTCGATCGGGATTCCTCTGCCGTTGTCTTTGACGGTGATGGAGTTGTCCGCGTGGAGATGAACCTCGATCCGGTTTGCGTGTCCGGCCACCGCTTCGTCCATCGCGTTGTCCAGCACCTCGGCGACAAGGTGGTGGAGCGCGCGCTCGTCCGTGCCGCCGATGTACATGCCCGGCCGCTTGCGCACCGGCTCGAGTCCTTCCAGAACTTCAATCGAAGATGCGGTGTATTCGCGCGAAGCCGGCTCGATAGAAATTGCTTCAATGGATTCCATGTTCCGTTCGCCTGCTCTCTGTTCTTGCGCTCAGTAGGGTATCCGAACTTTTCGCAAGTATTTTTTGTTTTGCTGGTTATACAATGAACTATGTTCAAAAGAAATTGCAAACGATTTTTCTTGAACATGCTTTCGCGCGCCCGAAGGCAGAATTTCGATTCCAGCCACAATCCGCGACGACGCAGGCATTTGACTGAATGGTCGAATGGAAGCTCGGCTGTCCGTTCGCATTGCGCCGACGCGTCCGCGATCGGGCGAGAATGCAGCGAACCGAAGGCGTTTGCATCGCTGTTCTGAATCCGGGTGGTGCGGTTTTTGGATCTGCATGATGCCTTGAAGTTGGTCGGCCAGCGTTTCGGCGGCTCCGTCCGTGCTTGCTAGCGACAATTCGTTGCCATATGGGCACCCGATGATTCATTTGCTGTACAAAGGTTTCCGCCGGAATTTCGGATCGGTTCTGGCGCTGGCGCTCCCGATCATAGGAAGCAACCTTGCGCAATCCTCAACGCATCTTGCCGATGCTGTAATGCTGGGCTGGTACGGCGTCGATGCGCTGGCGGCCGGCGTTCTGGGCAGCACGATATTCATGATTATCTTCATCGTCGGCTCAGGGTTCGCGATCGCGGCGATATCGCTTGCCGCCAACGCCGAAGGCGGCGGATTGACATGGAGAGTCCGAAGAATTGTCCGGATGAGCTGGTGGATCACCATGCTGTTCGCCGTCTTGATGATCGTGCCGATGTGGAATGCCGGCGCGCTGATGGTCGCATTCGGTCAGGAACCGCATATCGCCGCGCTCACTGGCGAATACATGAGGATCGCCATGTGGGGGTTGTTCCCGGCTTTGACGATCGGGGTCATGAGAAGCTTTTTTCTCGCTCTCGTCCGACCGCAAATCGTATTCTGGGCGACGGCGACCGGAGCTTCGATCAACGCCTTGGCGAACTACGCTTTGATTTTCGGCAACTGGGGCGCGCCCGAGCTCGGACTGCGCGGCGCCGCGGTCGCCTCCGTCGCGTCGCAATCGATTTCGCTCGGGCTGATGCTGATCTACCTGAATGCGGCTTCGGGGTTTCGCAGCTATTCGCTGCTCAGGAAGATCTGGCGTCCCGATTGGAGCGAGTTCAAGAGCGTTTTCCAGCTTGGTTGGCCGATCAGCGCGACGCTGTTCGCCGAGGTCGGATTTTTCAGCCTCAGCGCCGTGATGATGGGCTGGATCGATACTGCGACTCTGGCCGCCCACGGAATTGCTTTGCAGATCGCGAGCATCGTCTTCATGGTTTATCTCGGCTTTTCCAATGCAAGCACGGTCCTTGTAGGGCGCGCGGCAGGCCGCCGGGACATTGAGGAGCTCAAATCGAGCGCTCGGAAAGTCCTGATCCTGACGCTGATCATGGTTTGCGCGACCGTATTGGCCTTTGTCGCATTCCCTGAAACGCTCGTCGGCGCTTTCCTTGATCGCACCGACGCCGCGAGCGCGGATGTGCTCCGCATCGGCATCGTTCTGGTCTACCTAGCGGCGGTCTTCCAGTTGGCCGACGCCTTGCAGGTCATCGCGCTCGGATTGCTCAGAGGGCTGAACGACACGCGGGTTCCAATGGTGATCGCAGGCGTCAGCTACGCGATTGTGGGATTTCCGAGCAGCTACCTGCTCGGCTTCGTGTTTGACCTCAAAGGACCCGGCGTCTGGGCGGGATTCATAATCGCGCTGGGCCTGGCGGCGGCCCTCTTGTTCCGCCGGTTCTCGATCAAGCTCAAGGAACTGCCGACTTAGAGCCTTTATGGCTTCGGCTGCAAAATAGACTGAATTCGCAAGTCGGTTCGCGAATTTCGCAGGTTCGGAATTGCCGGGAAGATCTTCGGCGTCTGTCGCGGATTCGCCGAACGAATCATGGAAGCCATTGCTCGAATCCTGAAGACTTTATTGTCTGGACGGGCAAAGCCCGGGTCGCAATCAGGTTGCCTCAAGAGGTCTGAAACGACGTCGGCGTGTCGTTCAGCTTCAGCGGCGGACATCTTCTTGAAAGAATCGCGCCATTTGGAATCCATGTTCGCGTCCTTTGCTCGCATGGACACCAAATCATATTCGGGCCGAATGGGAGATCCGAATTGATTCAATCATGCTTTGAAACGCCTCAAGCTCCCATCAACCGGTCGTCGAACGGATATTTGGTCAGGTTTTCGTATCCGGTTTCGGTCACGAGCACCTGATCCTCGAGCTTGATCGAGAAATCTCCGCCCTCCGCTCCGACCAGGGCTTCAACGCAAAAAACCATCCCCGGTTCGACCGTGTAATCGAATGCGCCCTCCTCGAAGTGATCCGGATAGTCGATGTGGGGCCACTCGTCGCAAAGTCCTGCGCCGTGCATTATGCAGCTGTATTTCTGCTTCTGGAATTGCTCATCCAGCTTGTGCCCGCCGAACGAGATTTCCTTGAAGCTGACGCCCGGCTTCAGGAGTTCCATGTTGGTCGTGATATGCTCGTGCGCGTGGCGCATCGCATAGACCATGTCGTCCCGAGGCGGACCGTCGCCGATCCACCATGTTCTCGAGATGTCCACGCAAATGCCGTAGCACCCGACCAGATCCGTGTCGAAAGCCAATATCTCGTTGTTCTGCAGCACGCGCGGCCCGCACTCTTGGAACCATGGATTCGTGCGCGGTCCCGACGCCAGCAATCTGGTTTCGATCCATTCGCCTCCGCGCCTTATGTTCCCCGCATGCAGCGCCGACCAGATATCATCCTCGCTGCGGCCGGGCTGGGTGGCTTTGAACATTTCGTCCATCGCCGCTTCGCAAGCATGGCAGGCGCACCGCATCGCAAGAATTTCATCATGCCCTTTTATCGATCGGGCTTTCTCCGTGACCTCCTCGCCTTCCATGATCTCTAATCCCTTGCTTTCCAAAGCGCGAAGGCCATTGGTCATGATCTTGTCCACGGCGAGACGCCTGTTTTGCCCCGCATGAGCGCGCATGATCTCTTCGACTTCGCCGGCGAACCGGGCGGCGGCATTCGGCGCATGATCTCCCACTGAGAAGTAAAACATGGATGCGCCGGATCTCTGCTCCTGCACGAGCGGGTTGAATTCGGACAGGAATTTTGAATTTCGGTAATCCCAGATGACCATGTATCCGTCAGCGCAGACCAAGACTGCACGGAACGGATTGTGCGCGTTCCAAAGCTGCATGTTCGTTGAATCCGTAGCATAGCGGATGTTCAGAGGGTCGAAAACCAGCAACCCGCCGTAATCGCGCTCGATCAGGCCATTGCGCAGGCGGCCAAGTCGATACTCCCTCATGGCCTGCAGATTCGGAAGCTCCAGACCCGCTTCTTCCCACTCGCTGTAAGCCAGAAGGGTCGGCCCGATTTCCATTCGATCATTGTCGTTCAAGGTTCCGTCGTCGAGATGTGAACCCCGCGTCGCGTCGATTTTTCTGGTCGGTCGGCGAAAGGCGTCCATGATCTTTCCTCCTGAAATCACCCGGCAACCGTATGCTTTGAACGGCGTCGAGTTGATCAATTTCCGCCCAAATGATGTCGAATTCAGCCAATTTCGCCGAATTGGGTTTTGCGCCGCGCAATTTTCAGTCAATTGTCCGGGCGAATCGAAAACAGCCGTGAATCGCGGCTCGCGCGGTTCCATGCTGCCGGATTCATGCGACTTCGCCAGGCAGCTGAGCGATTCGCGCTCCGCGAAGGGTGTTCGGATGCTTGGTCTTGAGGAGTTCGGGCCGTTTCTCGCCGAGGAGTTCGGGAATTGGATCATGTCATTTCAACGTCGCTGATGCGAGCTGTCGAACGGACGGCAATCGATTCGGGCCGCGCGACTGAATCGGAGTTGATGGAGCGCGCCGGCAAGGCGGTGGCCGAAGAAGCGCTTCGCCGCTGGGGAGGCGCGGAGCGGCCGAAAGGGCACGCGGTCGTGCTTTGCGGCCCCGGCAACAACGGCGGCGACGGATTCGTCGTTGCCAGACATCTTGCCCGGCATTGCTGGCGTGTCGACGTCTTTGAGATCAACGGAACTAGGGATCGGAACAGCGCGGCTGAACTTGCTCGCCGATCATGGCTTGAAACGGGCGCCGTGAAGGATCTCGCCGGATTTGATCATGGCCTTGTCGCGGAAGGAAGCGTATTCATCGACGCGTTGTTCGGCACCGGCCTGAAGCGCCCGATTTCAAGCGAGGCTTGCCGAGCGCTGGAAATCGGTTTCGGAACGCGCCGCTCCATCGCGGTCGATATCGTGTCGGGCGTGAATGCGGACACCGGGCGCGTCCTCTCGGAATCGTCTTTCGATCCCGTCCCGGCATCGGCGACCGTCACGTTTCAGTCAGCCAAGCAAGGACATGTTTTGGACAGGGGCGGCTGCTTGTCCGGCGATGTCCAAGTGGCCTCGATCGGCTTGGAGGACGAATTCGATGAGCTTGCCGGCAAAGCCGCGCCGACCCGCTTGTTCAATCCTGCGAACCGTCGGGCTGCGGAATTTGTTTCGAAATCGCAAGGACAGCATAAATACGACCACGGTCACGTTCTTGTGCTGTCAGGCGGATCCGGAAAGGGCGGGGCTGCGCGGCTAGCCGCAAGAGGTGCGCTTCGAACGGGAGCCGGACTCGTGACCTTGGGAGCTTCAAAGGACGCTTTGCCGGAGCACGCGTCGCAGCTGGCGGCGATCATGCTGGAGGAAATCTCCTCGACGGCGGATTTCAGAAAATATTCGACCGAGAGGCGGGTGAATGCTTGTTGCATCGGGCCCGGATTCGGCCTCGGCGCGACGGCGAGGAAGTTCGTGCGGTGCGCGGCTGAATCGGGAATGCCTTCCGTCCTCGATGCCGACGCGCTTACCGCCTTCGAAGGGCAACCTCGAAATTTGTTCGAATTGCTCCATCGCAAATGCGTGCTGACGCCGCATGCGGGCGAATTCAAGCGCCTCTTTCCCGATATCGCCGGAAAGCTGGCGGACTCGGTCGGATATTCAAAGATCGGGGCGACGCGGGATGCTGCTGCGAGGGCAGGGGCGACGGTGCTGTTCAAGGGGCACGATACTGTCGTCGCCGACCCGGACGGGAGCGTTGAGCTGGTCGTCTCGACCGGGGCGCGAAGCGCTCCTTGGCTCGCGACGGCCGGAGCGGGAGACGTCCTTGCCGGAATTGTTGCCGGATTGCTTGCCCGCGGCGCGTCTCCCCGCTTCGCTGCGGCGCTCGGGGCGTGGCTGCATGCGGACGCGGCGCGCCGATTCGGACCGGGATTGATCGCCGAAGACCTGCCGGAAAAGCTGCCTTCGGTCTTCAGAGGAATCGGCGCGTAGAATGGGACCGCGAATGCCGCGAACTTGCGGAAAGGCAAAGGCGTTGCGATTTCGGCTGCGAGTCTCTTGGGCACTAGGATTCGCCTTTTGCGTTTGATAGTGAGCCGGACGCTCTTTTCGCGTCGCGCGGAGGGCAGCGACCAATTCGAAAAGCGGGTGTGGCGGAATCGGTAGACGCACCAGATTTAGGTTCTGGCGCCGCAGGGCGTGGGGGTTCAAGTCCCTCCACCCGCACCATAGGCCGTCGAAGGATTGAGTGGTATGGACGTCAAGGAAATTGAGAACGAGCGCTTGAAGCGGAAATACGAAATCGTGCTTCCGTTCCAGAAAATCGCCGAACTCGAGAATGAGAAGCTCGAGGAGGTGCGGTCGACCGCGCACATCAGGGGCTTCAGGCCGGGCAAAGTCCCCATGTCCCTCATAAAGAAGCGCTTCGGAGACGCGGTGCGGTCGAACGTGCTGGACGAGCACTCGAAGTCCGTTCTCGACGAGTTCATGAATTCGAAGGACGAGACGCCGGTCGCAGGCTTGAACGTCGCCCTCGCGGACCGCGAAGACGAGAATTCCGATTATGTTCTTACTGTCGATTACGAGTGCACGCCGCAAATCCCGGACGTCGACCTGTCGTCGATTGAAATTGAACAACTGGTGGTCGACATCGACGACGACTTTATCGACCAAGCCGTGAAGGAGGAAATGCGTCAGAAACCGGACTATGGAAGTGCGCCGGAAGGCCATGCGATACAAAAAGGCGACAGCGTTGCTCTGAATTACCGCGCTGCACCGGCGGACGAAGAGAACTTGCCGGAGGACGAGCAGTCATTGCTTGTCGTCGTCGATCCCGACAAAGTTGATGAACAATCTTTGTTTGACGCGATGAAGTTCGATTTGGTCCATCCCGTCCTGAGCCGCTTGGTTTTCGACATGTACGGAATCTCCGCCCACCTTATCGGAATGAAGGTCGGCGACACGGCCGAAATTGAGCTGGATGTGCCGAAAGCAGCGATTTTCAGCGAGCTTTCAGGGAAAAAGGCAAGATTCAATATTGAGATTCGAGCTATTGAGATGCGTTTGGATTACAGTAGCGAAGAAGAATTCGCGCGCATGCTCGAATATGACAGCGCGGCGGCATATCGTCTTCAATTGATGGCAAGGCTGAAGCATTACTATGAGAGGTTGTCCAAGGAGCTCTTGGTCGGGCATCTGTTTTGGGAATTGAACAAGAAATTGGACTTCAATGCACCCGAGGCCTTTATTGAAAATGAAATCGATTTCCAGAAGCGGGAACTGGGGGATGCGCCGCCAGAAGATCAAGAGAGCGGTATGGACGAGTCGAGTTCGTCCGAGGGCGATTCCGATACCTCGCGCGCGGAGGCAGACTCCAGCGGCGAAACGGGGGAGCCGGAAACTGAGAACGAGATCCGCGAGTTGGCGGAGCGCAGGGTCAAGCATTTCATGTTCATGGAAAAATTGGCCAAAGAACATCAAATATCCTTGAGATCGCAAGATTTCTTGGACTTTGTCAACAATTGGGCCGAATCGGAAACTGACAGGTCGTCAATACTTAAGAAAGTCGAGAATGATGCGGAATTCAGGCAAAGAGTCTTGAATATGGCGATAACGGACAAAACGACGAATTTCGTGGTTGAACTTGTCAATGTTGAGACCAAGAAGGTCCCGCCTGAAGACTTGATCAAGATCTACACGGAAACGACAGATGTGAATCTCTCGACCGGCCTGAGATACGAGTTGAGTTCCGGCTGAATGGAGCATGGCATTTCAATGATTTGCGACATGTGCCGGCCGGGGAGCGAATGGCAGATGAGAGTTGGGTGAAAATGAAAGATCCTTTCGAAACATACATGAACACTCTCGTGCCGATCGTCGTCGAACAGACGTCGAAGGGCGAGAGAAGCTACGACATCTTCTCCAGACTCCTGAAAGAGCGCATCGTTTTTCTTTCCGGAACCGTGCTCGACCCGATGGCGACTCTGGTGACCGCGCAGCTTCTTTTCCTCGAGTCGGAAAATCCGAAGAAGGAAATCTCGATGTACATCAACAGTCCCGGAGGCTCCGTCACGTCGGGATTGTCGATTTACGACACGATGCGCTACATCAAGTGCAAGGTTTCGACCTTGGTCGTGGGCCAGGCGGCTTCAATGGGCTCGCTGCTGCTCACGGCCGGCGAGAAGGGAATGCGGTTTGCGCTTCCCAACAGCCGCATCATGGTGCACCAGCCTTCGGGCGGGGTGCAAGGCCAAGCGACGGACATTTCCATTCACGCGCAGGAAATGCTTGATACCAAGGCGAGGCTGAATAAAATCTTTTCCGTGCACACGGGTCAGCCGATCAAGCGCGTGCAGTCCGCTTTGGAGCGCGACAGGTTCATGACCCCCGGCGAAGCGAAGGAATGGGGCTTGATCGACCAAATCGTGGAGAGCAGGAAAGACAGCGAGGCGGCCGCGGATTGATGCCGCTGAATCGCAATGCTATGCGGACTGCCGCAGAGCGGCGCGGGAAGGGGCGAATCTGCAGGAGTGCAGGAAACAAGACAACGGGCGACGTAGCACATGGCGAAAATTGACGACGGCGATTCCAGAACATTGATCTGTTCATTTTGCGGGAAAAGCCAGAATGAGGTGCGCAAGCTTATCGCGGGTCCTCAGGTGTTCATTTGCGACGAATGCATTGAACTCTGCATGGAGATCATCAAAGAGGAGGCGAACAACGAGACCCGGAAGTCCGACGACAAGGCATCGCTTCCGCGGGAAATTTATGAGGTTCTCGACGATTATGTTGTCGGGCAGGACCATGCCAAGAAGGTGCTCGCAGTAGCGGTCTACAACCATTACAAGCGCTTGAGCAATACATCGAAGGCCGCGGATATCGAGCTTGCCAAATCGAACATCCTGCTTGTCGGTCCGACCGGATGCGGGAAAACCCTCTTGGCGCAGACGCTCGCGCGGATACTCGACGTGCCGTTCACCATGGCGGACGCAACGACGCTCACGGAAGCCGGATACGTCGGCGAGGACGTCGAAAACATCATTCTGAAGCTCCTGCAGGCAGCGGATTACAACGTGGAACGCGCGCAGCGGGGCATCGTGTACATTGACGAAGTCGACAAGATTACCCGGAAGACGGACAACCCGTCGATCACGCGCGACGTGAGCGGGGAAGGGGTCCAGCAGGCTCTCTTGAAGATCATGGAAGGGACGGTCGCGTCGGTTCCGCCCCAAGGAGGCCGGAAGCACCCGCAGCAGGAGTTCATGCAGGTCGATACAACGAACATCCTGTTCATTTGCGGAGGCACCTTCGCGGGGCTTGAGAAGATCGTCGCGCAAAGGGGTCGCAATTCGTCGATCGGCTTCGGAGCGCAAGTGCTCGAGAAGGACGGCCGCGACACCAGCGAACTGCTGACAAATCTGGAGCCCGAGGATTTTCTCAAGTACGGATTGATCCCCGAGTTCATCGGGCGCCTTCCGATCGTGGCCACGCTGCATGACCTTTCGGAGAAGGCGCTGGTGAAAATCCTGACGGATCCGAGGAACGCGTTGATCAAACAGTACCAGCGGCTGCTCGAATTGGACGGCGTAAAGCTCACTTTCACGGCTGACGCCGTATCCTCGATAGCGAAGAAGGCGATCGCGAGAAAAACCGGCGCGCGCGGGCTGCGGTCCATACTTGAGAACATCATGCTGGATGCCATGTTCGAATTGCCGGTAAAGGATGGCGTGGAGGAAATCGTCATAAACAAAGAGGTGGTCACATCGTCGTCCGCGCCGCTTCTGATCTATTCGGATTACAAACCGGAAGCAGCGGCCGCGTCGTAGAGACCGGCGATCGGATCAGGACCGCGGAAGACAACCGCTTTTAAATTGAGCGGTCTGCGCCGAAGTCGCCGCAGACCGAATCCAACAAGGCGAACGAGCAATGCGATTCATTATGAGGGCGATCACCTGGTGGACCGACCAAACTTTGGGAACCCAGTTCTTCACGTGGCGGAAAGGCAAGCTGGTCGGCAGCGACGACGAAGGAAACAAATTCTACCAGAACTCCGACGGCTCGCGGCGGTGGGTGATCTACAACGGCGCGGTCGAGGCAAGCAGGGTATCTCCGCAGTGGCACGGCTGGCTGCATCACACTTTTGAAAAGCCTCCCACTTTGGACCCGTTGCCTCGCAAGTCTTGGGAGACGGAGCACGCAAGCAATGCGACCGGCTCGCCTGACGCGTACTCGCCGCTCGGGTCGCTGAAGTCCGGCAATCTCGCCGACAGGCGGGATTACAGCGCTTGGGTTCCTGAATGACGGCAATCGGGAGGATTCTTTCGCGGCAATGTCGGAAAACGTAGCAGAATCTCTTATCGGGCTTGCGGTTCTGGTTGCTGCAGGCGTCTTTCTGGCCGTTCTGGTCGGGGACAGGGGCTCCAATTATGCCGGCGACAGCTACGAAATCTCGGCGAATTTCCTTTCGGCGGAAGGGATAACGCAAGGCACCGACGTGCGGATCGCGGGGATTTCCGTCGGTTCGGTGTCCGGAATGGAATTCAATTCCGAAACATTCGAAGCCGAAGTGACATTGCGGCTGGACGACGAAGTGCTTCTGCCGGACGACAGCCTTGTCGCGATATCGACCGAGGGCCTGCTGGGCGGCAACTTCGTCGAAATCCTTCCGGGCGGTTCGCCGGAAAATGTCGAGCCGGGCGGCCAACTTTTTCAGACGCAAAGCGCGCTCAGCCTGATCGAATTGCTCGCGGGTTTCGTCTCGGCGCGGGAATGAAGTCCGTCGTTGTCGCAGCGGGGCTCGCATTCGCAAGCAGCGCCGCCTTCGGCCAAGTCGTCTTCAGCGGCCCGGGAGCGCATCTCAAGGGTCTCGACACGATTACCGGCCGACGTCAGGAGATCGAAATCGATGTCGCGGAAACAGTCGCTTTCGGGAGAATGTCGATCACTTTGCGCGAATGCCGCTATGAGCCGGAAAATCCCGCCGGGCATTCCTACGCGTTCTTGACGATTACCGAGCAAGGAGCCGGCGAGCCGGTTTTCGACGCCTGGATGGTTTCAGCGGCGCCCGCGCTTTCCGCGATGGACCATTATCGATACGACATCTGGCTGATCCGCTGCAAAACGCTGGATGCAGTCGAAGTCGGCGGCTGAGAGCGGAAATCCGCGTCCACGCCTACCGCTGTCTCAAGCATCCGCTCATACTCCGAGCGCGGGATCTCCTTGGCGCCGAATGATGCCAAGTGGTCCGTCATGTATTGAGTTTCGAGAAAACTGAAACCGGTCTTCACGAGCTGGTCCACGAGCCAGACCAGCGCGATCTTCGACGCGTGCGGCCGATCGGAGAACATGCTCTCTCCGAAGAACGCGCCTCCGATCGCGACGCCGTAAAGGCCGCCGACAAGTGCGCCGCCGTCCCGGACTTCGACGGAATGCGACATGCCCGCGTTGTGGAGCTCGCAGTAGAGGCGGATGATCGTATCGTTGATCCAAGTTTGCTCGCGGCGGGCGCATTGGGCGATCACCAGATTGAAGCTGGAATTGATGGTCACGCGGTAGTCCGTTCTCCTCAAGTACCGCGCAAAGCGCCTCGGCACATGGAAATCGCGGAATTCTATCAAGCTTCGAGGGGACGGGTTGAACCAAAGCAGGTTACCTGAATCCGGATCGCCCATCGGAAAGAAGCCGTTTCGATAGGCGAGCGCGAGCATTTCAACCGAAACGTCCAAATTCGTCGAAAATGCGAAGCGGCTCATTGTCGAACAGCTCAGTCGCCGGGGCCTCTGCTTTCCAGCCAATCTCCCAGCCAGTGGATGTTGTACTTTCCGTCAATGATGTCGGGATTCTCGGCCAGCATCTCGAACATCGGCGCGGTCGTTTCCACTCCGTCGACGATCAGTTCTCTCAATGCGCACCGCAGTTTGGCGAAGGCAGACTGTCTGTCGTCGCCATGCACGATGAGCTTGCCGATCAAGCTGTCGTAGTACGGCGGAATGTCGTAGCCCGAGTAAATCGCCGAGTCCGTCCGAACGCCGAGTCCGCCGGGCGCATGGAAGGTATTCACCCGTCCGGGGCAGGGCATGAAATCCGGGAACGTCTCGGCGTTGATCCGAATTTCGATCGCATGGCCTTTCGGCTTCAGATCGCTCTGCTTGAACGACATCGGAAGTCCGGCGGCAACGCGTATCTGTTCTTGAACCAGGTCCACCCCGTAGACGGCCTCGGTGACCGGATGCTCCACCTGCAGCCTCGTGTTCATTTCGATGAAGTGGAACATGCCGTCCGCGAACAGGAACTCGAAGGTTCCCGCGCCCTTGTACTGCATGTTCGCCGCCGCCTCGGCGCAGACTTTGCCGATCGCCGCCCGTTGTTCGGCTGTTATGCCGGGCGCGGGCGATTCCTCGACAACCTTCTGGTGCCGGCGCTGCAAAGAGCAGTCCCTCTCTCCGATATGGACGGCTTTGCCTTTTCCGTCCCCGAAAACCTGTATCTCGATGTGCCTCGGCTTGACGAAAAGCTTTTCGAGGTAGACGTCGTCGTTGCCGAAAGCCGCCTTGGCTTCGGAGCGCGCCGTCAAATACGCGCTTTCGATCTGACTGGCTTGGGCCGCGACCTTCATTCCTCGGCCGCCCCCGCCTGCGGAAGCCTTTACCAAAATCGGATACCCGATCTCTTCTGCGATCTCGATGGCGTCGGCGACCGAATCGACGCAGCCGTCCGACCCGGGAACGCACGGCACGCCGAGCTCCTGCATGGCCCGCTTTGCGGACACCTTGTCCCCCATGGTCCGAATGTGCTCCGGATCAGGGCCGATGAAGACGATCTTGTGGTCGATCACGGCCTCTGCGAACCGCGCGTTTTCGGACAGGAAGCCGTAGCCCGGATGAATGGCGTTGGAGCGCGTGATCTCGCAAGCGGCGATGATGCGGAATATGGACAAGTAGCTTTGCGCCGGCGGCGGGGGGCCGACGCAAATCGTCTGATCCGCCATTCTCACGTGCATTGAGTTCGCATCCGCAGTCGAATGTATCGCGACAGTTTCGATTCCGAGTTCTCTGCAGGCCCGAATGACGCGCAGCGCGATTTCACCCCTGTTCGCGACCAATATCTTTTTGAAAAGAGGTTTAGCCATCTATTCAATGATCATGATCGGGGTGCCGTATTCGACCGGCATTCCATCCTGAACGAGCACCCGCTTGACGATGCCGGAAAACGGCGAAGGAATGTGGTTCATCGTCTTCATCGCTTCGACGATGACCAGGGTGTCGCCTTCCTTGACCGCATCGCCGACATCGGCGAATGTCTGAGCGCCGGGATCAGGCTGAAGATAGACCGTTCCGATCATCGGCGATCGCACCAGTCCGGTTTCATCTTCCGGCTCGACCGCCGCGTCCGGAATTGAATCCCGGTCCGCGTGATCGCCTTGCTCGATCTCCGCCCCGTTGAATTCAGTCGCCGCTCCGGCGTCATCCTGAAATGTCGGCCTCGGGAGTTGCGGAACTGACTCGCGGGACACGAGGGTCCGGCCCGAGACCCTCACATTCAGTTTGTCGAATTTGTTTCGGACTCTCGACACTTCGATTTCAGCGAGGCCGTGCTCCTTGAGCATCGCCGCCAGGCTGTTGATGAATTCCGCATCGTCGTTCGGTTCACTCATTTCGCTGGTGCCTCCTTGCCTGTCTCTCCTGAACCGACGTCACGCGTTGCGTCTTCACGCGCATTCGCTTGCGCCGATCATGGCATTCTATTGCGCGGCGTCGCCTCGCGCCACTTCGACGAGCTGTCTCATGTCGTCGAGCTTGATCCATCCCCGGACGATGCTTCCGCCGATGATGAACGCGGGAGTTCCATTGACTCCGAGCGAGTCCGCCAAGGCATAATTGGCCGAAATCGCGCCGTCCACGGAATCGCTGTCCATCGTTTCGATCAACGCGTCCTGATCCAGATTTGCCTCTTTCGCGAAGTCCTTGATCAATCGGTTGGAAACCGGACCGTTGTAAGCGATGAGGAAATCGTGCGCCGCCTTGTATGCGCTGCCGCCGCCGACCTGCAAAGCGGCGATCGCCAGCCTTGCTGATCGTTCGGATTCCTGTCCAAGGATCGGAAATTCCTTTACGACGTAACGAATGTTGCCATCTGATTCGATCAGAGTTTCAACATCGTCGTAAGCTTTCCGACAGTAGCCGCAGCGATAATCGATGAACTCCACGAATGCGACGTCGCCGTCGGGGTTTCCGCCCACCCATGAATGGCTGTCCGAAAATATTTCGTCGGAGTGCTTTTCGACAAGCTGGCCGTCGGATATATTCTCTTCCTGCGCGGACAGCGCCTGAAGCTCCATGAGAATTTCCAAAATCAGTTCCGGATTTTCAACGAGATAATCCCTGATTTCTTGCCGCAGCGCAGTCCGCTCTTCATCCGACAGCGCATTCAAGTCGCTTGCGCCAGCCCATCCCGAAGCGAAGATGGAACCGGCCGTAAGGACAGCCGCAAGCAGATGGCGCGATCCCGCGCGGCCTCTGTTCCTGAACGGGGTTGCCAGCAGTTTCAGGTCAGACATTGCTGTTCTTTTTCATAGCTAGCTGTTCACTTGACCCGGGGCAAATCGCGAACAGGCGGCATTTCGGCGCAATGCGCTTGCCTCCGGCAAGGTTTGCGCACATCATTTGCTCCACCAGCCGGTTCTCGCTTTTTCGCCATCTCCCTCGCTAGTCGGTTGGACGCCCTTGATTTCCCGATGCGCATTGTCCAATGGCAATTCCGGCCTTGCTCCAGATCGACCGACGTCTTCGGAGCCGTAGCCGGCTTCCAGTTCAAGCGGAGCCATGCTTGCGCTCGCGGAGTGCGCTTCCAACCCGGAAGGCGGCGTCGCTTGATCCGGAAGATCGGCGGCCAGAGCTCCGATCGCGACAATGTCTTCGCCATTTGACGCGGAATGTTCCGGCGGCTTCGCATCCGAATTCGAAGCGGTAGGCGCCGGGCTTTCGAATTCCGGCGCGGCGCTTTGCGGAGCGCTGCCGACTTCCTTTTCGGCGACCGGCTTGCTTTCATCCTGATTTCTTTGGTTGCCCGCTTCGCCCCGGTCAACGGTTTCGGCTTCGCCGGCTTGATCGGCGCGCTCCGATGATGCGCCGCTGGCAGACGCGGCGCGGTCCGCCTTGCTTTGGCGTCCTGATCCGCGGGACCTTTTCCTGGATCGAGTCTTGGCGGTCGCGCCGTTCGAGGCCGCATCTTTGTCTTCGCCGCTCGGCTTCGGCTCCGCCTCCTCTTCGGACGGTGGCTTCGCTTGGGGCGATCCGGCTTCGTTTTCGGCGGCGTTCGCCCCCCGCGAGCGCTTGCGCCCGCCTCGGCGCCTGCGTTTGCGGGTCGCCGTTTTCTGCGATTCGGGGTGTTCGAAATCGTCGTTTTCCGGTTCGGATTGGAGCGAAGATTCCATCGACACGATCATTTCCGAAGCCTGCGTATCCGCTTCAAGCCCGCTCTTCGCGCGCTCGACGGAAAAATCCGTGCCGGTGTTTCCTGGGGTTGCGTAGATCTTTATCGGGACATTGTACGTCGCTTCCATATGGTCGAGCGTCGACCGTTTCCGGTTCATTATGTAGTTGGCGATTCTGACCGGAACCTTCGCAAGGATTTCGCCGCCCTTGCGTTTCGCGCATTTTGCTTCGATGTTCCTGAGCACGTCCAACGCAAGCGACCCGTCGGATCTGACGATCCCGCTTCCGCCGCATTCCGAGCAGACGGTCGACGTCATTTCAGTGATCCCGGGGCGCAGCCGCTGCCTGCTCATTTCCAGCAAGCCGAAGTTTGAAATGCGGCCGACCTGAACTCGCGCCCGGTCAAGCTTGGTCTTTTCCTTGAGCCGCTTTTCCACGACGGAATTGTGCTGGCGGCTCTCCATGTCGATGAAATCGATCACGATCAGCCCCGCGAGGTCGCGAAGCCGAAGCTGCCTTGCTATTTCCTCGGCTGCTTCCAAATTCGTCTGCAGGGCCGTCTGCTCGAGCGAACCGTGGCTTGTCGCCCGTCCCGAATTCACGTCTATCGAGATGAGCGCCTCGGTGGGATTGATGACGATGTAACCGCCCGAGCTCAATTGAGCGACCGACGAGTAAAGGCTGGCGAGGAACGGCTCGACTTCGTACCGGGCGAAAAGCGGAGTCGATTCGCTGTATTGCTGCACTTTCTTCGCGTGCGAAGGCATGATCAGTTTCATGAAGTCCTTCGCGACCCGATACCCCTTGGCGCCTTGCACGACGATCTTGTCGATATCTTTCGAGTACAAGTCTCTGACCGAACGCTGAATCAGCCCGCCTTCCTCGAATATCGGCTTGGGAGCGATCGACTTCAGCGTCAACTGGCGAATCTGCTCCCATTGCCGCGACAGGAAGTCGTAGTCGCGTTTGATTTCCTGCTTCGTTCGCTTCGCGCCGGCGGTTCTGATGATCAGCCCGGAACCGGAGGGCAGATTGAATCCCGTCGCGATGTCTTCCAACTTCTTTCGGTCCGTTGCACTGGTGATCTTTCTGCTGATGCCGCCGCCTCGCGGCGTGTTGGGCATCAAAACGCAGTACCGGCCCGCGAGGCTGATATAGGTCGTGAGCGCCGCGCCCTTGCTGCCCCGTTCGTCCTTGACGGCCTGTACGAGCAGGATCTGCCGGGGATAAATGACTTCCTGGACTCGAAACTTCCTTTGGTTCTTCTGCTGTTCGCCGTTCTGTTTCTTGGAGGTCTTCGCGGCGTTCGCAGCGGCTTCAGCGATGTTGGATGATTCGCTGTCGTCCCCGGCGCCGTTTTCGGGCGCCGGTTCCTCCTCCGTGGTCAATTCCCGGCTTGCTTCGCTTTTCGCATCCCTGTTCCCGCCCGTCCCGGAATCTTCCTTGGCGCCGAGACCTTGCTCCGGTACGATAACCTCCATTCCTGTAATCGATGCGTTGCGTTCCTCGCCTTCATCCGCCTCGATATCCGTTTCGGCGGATTTCGAATTGCCGTCAGGCGACACGTCTGCGTCTGCCTGAGATTCTGTTTCCGCCTCGCCCTGTTTCCTCATTTCGACGGGAATGCGGTAGTAGTCCGGATGAATTTCCGAGAACGCAAGGAACCCGTGCCTGTTGCCGCCGTATTCGACGAACACGGCCTGCAGAGCGGGCTCGACCCTGGCGACTTTCGCCAGATAAATGTTTCCGACTATTTGTTTCTTATTGCTTGTTTCAAAGTCGAACATCTCGACTTTGCCGCCGTCCAGAACCACGACTCGCGTTTCTTCTTCGTGAACGGCATCGATAAGCAGATTTCGTGCCATTTCAGCCTTTCTGATGGATGCCAAGGGCCCGCATGGGGTGCGGCAGCACTCGGCATCCCGATGTTTGGTGTCCAGAAGAGATCGCCCCGGAGATCGGCAGGCGAAAACGACTTGCCCAAATCCTGCATCAGTGTAACGGGGTGACTGCTCTTCATATCTGTCCTTTGGTTCCCGAAGGAACCGCTCAACGCTCGCCCACGAGCCGAACGCAAGTTGAAAGTCTTCACATCAACGTCGCGTCCGCTGGGCGGCCAGTAATTTCAAACGGTTCATTCCGCTCGACCTTAGTCCGACGATCAATACTTATCGGGCGCGCCATGCGCCTGTCATCGGCTAAGTTGCAAGCTTAACACAGGTCGCTCCGCCGACTCAAGAAATAAGTTTCGAATTCACAAAATCGACGGTCTCGAATGGCTTCGACTACACGATGTATTGATCAAGGTTGATTTTTTGCCCGCAATTTTCGATTGGAATTTCGCGATGCCGGCCGCCGCGGAAGCGCGCCCGGCGCGCCGTGTTCCTTGATTTCGGAACGAACCAAGTCGTAAATTGGCGTTGGCATGGCATTTTTCGAATCAAAGTTCCGGCAGTTCGCGCGCAAGACGCGCAAGAAAGGCGAAGGAGACGGCGCCCCGAAGCCGGCGTCCGGTCCGGTGCTGTTCGCAGGCTGGGCGTTCAGCCACGCAAGCAACGCGTTTCTCGCGTTGCTTGCGATTTTCGTCGCCGTCGTCTGGACGTTCGGCAGGGACCTGCCGAACTATTCACAGCTGGCGCGTTACGAGCCGCCGATAATCAGCCGCGTGTTTTCGGCTGAAGGCGAGCTGATCGACGAATTCGCGAAGGAGAGGCGGCTTTTCAGCCCGATCGAGGAAATTCCGCCCCTCGTCAAAAACGCCGTCATTTCGGCGGAAGACAAGAATTTCTATTCTCACAAAGGATACGACGCGATCGGAATGGCGAAGGCGGCGGTGGACGCCGCCAGAGGCGGCAAGCTGAGAGGCGCGTCGACGATAACGCAGCAGGTCATGAAGAACTTTCTCCTGAGCGGCGAACGATCGTTCGACCGGAAGATCAGGGAGATCATCCTCGCGGCCAGGCTTGAAAGCACGCTGTCCAAGGATCAAATCCTTGAACTCTATCTGAACGAGATTTTTCTCGGCCAGAACTCATACGGCGTGACTGCCGCCGCGCAGACCTATTTCAACAAGACTTTGGAGGAATTGACTCCGGGCGAGGCCGCCTATCTGGCGGCATTGCCGAAGGCTCCGTCGAATTACCATCCGGTCCGAGAAGTCTCGCGGGCGATCGGGCGCCGCAATTTCGTGCTTCGGGAAATGGAGGAGAACGGCTACATCAGCGAAGCGGTCAGGCAGGCCGAGTCCGACTCGGAGCTCAGGACCGTTCTGAACGGAGACTACGAGTCGTTCAGGTCATCCATGCCGCCGCGCGGCTACTTCACGGACGAGATCCGGCGGCAGTTGGCCGGAAGTTTCGGTGAAGACGCATTTTTCAGCGGAGGCCTGAACATCCGCGCGACGGTCGACCGCGAACTGCAGGATCTGGCTGCCGCCGCGCTCCGGAGAGGCCTTGAAGAATACGACCGCAACAAAGGGCTGTGGCGCGGCACCGGCTTGAAGCTTGCGCAAGAGCATCTCGAGGACGAAGCCGTTTGGCGGGAGGAGCTTTCGAAAACAAGATTGCCTCGCGATATCCGCGGCTGGCGTTCCGCCGTCGTACTGGCGTTGCGCGGCGGGGATGCGATCATAGGAATTGAAGGCCGGGAGCTCGATGAAACGAGCGTGGTCCGCGCCGAAGACGTCGCTTGGGCGAGAAGGCGCGAAACTGAAAACGGGCGCACGGTTTCCGTCGACGGATCCGTGGGCGGACTTGTCGGAGTCGGCGATGTCGTGCACGTGATGCCCTTGAGCGGAGACGAGGGGGAGATCGTCGGCTGGTCCTTGCGCCAAGTGCCCGAGGTGCAGGGGGCTTTCATGGCCATGGACCCGAACACCGGGCGGGTGCTGGCCATGCAGGGCGGCTTCACGTATCAGGGCTCCGTCTTCAACCGGACGACGCAAGCAACGCGGCAACCGGGGTCGGCCTTCAAGCCTTTCGTCTACGCGGCGGCTCTGGATTCCGGCTACACCCCCGCGACGATCCTTATAGATGCGCCCATCGAAATCGAAACTGTCGCAGGGATTTGGCGCCCATCCAACTCCAACGACACCTTTTACGGCCCTGTGCCTCTGAGGACCGGCATCGAGTACTCGCGAAATCTCATGACAATACGTCTCGCGAAGGATGTCGGCATGGAAAACGTCGCGGCCTACGCCGAAAACTTCGGGATTTATGACGACATGGCGGATTACTTGGCGAATTCGCTGGGATCCCAGGAAACAACGCTGTACGACATGGTGGCCGGATACGCCATGTTCGCGAACGGCGGAGAGCGGGTTGAACCGACATTGGTCGATCGCGTTCAAGACCGATGGGGCAGGACCATCTATCGCCATGACAAGCGCCAATGCGTAGATTGCAACAATCAGTTCCTTGAGCCGAATTCAGCGCCCGAGATTCAATCCGACCGCGTTCGGGTGATCGATGCCGTGACGGCTTACCAGATAACCTTCATGATGGAGGGCGTCGTCGAGCGCGGCACCGCGCGTCACGTCGTCGATCTGGACGTTCCCGTCGCCGGAAAAACGGGAACTACGAACGAATCCAGAGATGCTTGGTTCATCGGATACACGCCGAATATCGTCGCAGGCTGCTACATCGGCTACGACCTGCCGAGATCGCTTGGAAAGCGGGCATACGGAGGCACGCTTTGCGGGCCGATATTCAATGATTTCATGGAGCGGGCGATCGAGCGCTACGGCTCCGAAAGCTTCAAGGTGCCGAACAACGGCGTTTTCGTGAACATCGACAAGGAGACCGGCGAGCGGATCGCCAACGATCCCGACGGAACAAGGTCGATAAAGGAATTTTTCCGGATCGGAACCGAACCTGTAAAGGGCGAGTACAGAATTGTGGACGGCGGATACGCCATGGGATCGGATCTTTTTACCAACGTTGATGAAGCGGCGGGAGTGTCGACGAGCCCGCAGAACGAAGCAACGCAGAATGATCTTGGGTCGCCGCAAGACTTGTTGGAGGACCCGGACCGAAGTTCGTTCGGATCGCTTTCGTCTGGAGGGCTTTACTGAGCCTCTGCAGATCTCTGAGCGTCCCGTCGTAAGCACGGATGTTTGCCTGCATTCGCCGGGTTCGTGGACACCCGCCCTGTAATTTGGTAAGCTGAATTCGATTGGAACGCACGCGCTTCACGCCGGAATTGCAGCGCGGAGATCCGAAGGAGACGAAAAATGCGTTCCGAGGCGCAAACCATGATCGATGCGATTCGAAAGTCGCTTGCTCTGCTCAGCCGACGAATGGACAGAGACACCGCCGACGAGCGTCTTTCCGAGTTGGACGGCTTGCTGGAAGATCCCGGCCTTTGGGACGACCCCAAGCGTGCGCAAGAGTTGATGAAGGGGAGGCAGGAGCTCAGCGAATCCATCGAATCTTACGAGTCCATATTGCGCGAGCTCGAGGACGCCGTCGAGCTGATGGATATGGCTATCGAGGAGAACGAGTCCGAAGTCGCTGCTGAAGCTGAAGCGGCTTTGAGTCAGCTGCGTGAAAGAACGTCTCGCATGGAATTGGAGGCGCTGCTGGACGGCGAGGCGGACGAAAACGACGCATTCTTAGAAATCAACGCAGGAGCCGGTGGCACGGAATCTTGCGATTGGGCCTTGATGCTGTCGCGCATGTACGAGAGATGGGCGCAAAGACGGGGTTTCAAGTTCGAGACCATTTCCCAGAATCGCGATGGCGAAGCAGGGCTCAAGTCGGTCTCCTACCGATTTTCAGGCCACAATGTGTACGGCTGGCTCAAAACGGAAACGGGCGTGCACCGCCTCGTGCGGATATCTCCGTTCGACAGTTCGGCGCGGCGACATACCTCTTTCAGCTCAGTCTCCGTGTATCCGGTCGTCGACGAGAACATTGAAATTGAAATCAATCCGGCTGAATTGCGGGTCGACACTTTCCGCGCGTCCGGCGCGGGCGGGCAACATGTGAACAAGACGGATTCCGCTGTCCGCATGACCCATCTTCCGACGGGAATCGTCGTGACGTCCTCGGAAAAATCGCAGCATCAGAACCGCGCGATTTGCATGAATGCTTTGAAATCAAAGCTTTACGAACTGGAACTGAACAAGCGTTCTGAAAAGGTGCAGGAAATGCACAGCCAGAAGGGGAGCGCCGGATGGGGCAATCAGATTCGTTCGTATGTCCTTCAACCCTATCAGCAGGTCAAAGATTTGAGGACGAGCGTGGAATCGACGAATCCTCAGCAAGTTTTGGACGGCGATCTTGACGATTTCATGGCGGCTGTTCTGGCGCAGGATGCTGTCGGCAAGCCCCGCGCCGATCTTGCCCAGCTGCAGCCGATCCGCGCCGCGGCGTCCCAAGACCAGGAGTGAACTCGCCTCTGCTTTCGAAAATCGGTTGATGCCGAGGGCTGTTGTCGCGGAAAACGGAGCATTTCACGATTCACGGGCGATCTTCCGACGAAGACGCGCCGATCTGCCAGCCGAATGCTCGTCCGATGAGTGCGCAAACTGCGCCATGAACGCGGTTTATGCCGGTGCGTGCGGTTTCGCATCCAACATGGGAAGGGAGCAAGCTACTTCAAGCATGCATTCATTCGGCTTTCTTGGATGCAGGCCCCGCATTGCCTTGACCTTGGCTGATCGGATTTTCTTGCCGTTTAACTTGACCTTCGAAGTGGGCGCCGGATTCGATCGATATCGTCTCGTGAATGATATTTCCCTCAACCCGCGAGGTTGAATTGAGCCTGACGCGAAGTCCGCGGACTTCACCGATGACGCGCCCGTCCACCACCACCTCTTCCCCGACCATATGGCCGTTTACGGTCGCGTTCTCGCCTATGGTCAAGAGTCTGGCTCTGATATCCCCTTCGATTTTGCCCTCTACTTTGACGTCGTTTGTCGACAGGAGATTACCCTTGACAAGCAGGTCCGCCGACAGGATTGACGGATTGGAAACCGGTTTTTTGGGCGCCGGCGCCGCAGGTGCGGCCGCTTGCTCCGTTCGCACCGGAGCAGTCTGTTTGATTTCCGGCGCCTGTTTGGTGCCGGGCTCGTTGATCTTACTCTTGCTGGTAAACATTTGCCTCTGCCTCGATGAACTTCATTGGATTGACCATATTGCCGTCTACAACGATCTCGTAGTGGAGATGCGGGCCTGTTGAAGCCCCTGTTGATCCCATACCACCAATTTGCTGATTGCGCGATACCGATTGCCCTTTATGGACGTAAATTTTTTCAAGGTGCGCGTAGATGCTCGAAATTCCGCCCAAGTGCTGCACTCTGACCATCAACCCGTAGTTCCCGTTGCGCCCGGCGAATGTGACGATTCCGTCTCCAGTCGCTCGGATCGGCGTTCCCGGCGGGGCGGCCAAGTCGATGCCGTTGTGCATCTGGAACTTTCCTGTAACCGGGTGGGATCGCATCCCGAACCCTGATGTGAAGTTGTGCCGCGCCGGTACGGGATGTCCGAACGGCGTTCCGCGGTAGTAGACCCTGTAGATATGGAGTTGGTTCGCGAGGTCGATCAATGAATCAACGCCGGCTCCGCTCGGGAAAACTCCGTTCGTGTCAAGGTCGGCGGGAATTGGCTCGGACGGTCCGCCTTGGCCGCGATAAACTTCTTTCGTAGCTTGCTCCAAATCCTCGATCGACACGCCGGCGGACTGGAATACTTGCTCCAGGTCCGACGAAACCGCGACTACGACGTCCAGAATTTCCGACACGATTTGTTCCGATTGTCTTCGCCTCAGATCCGCGCTCTCTTTCAGTTGCGAATTCTCCTCGGCCAAGTCCTTTATCTCGCTTCTTGCAGCCTCAAGACTTTCCACAGTTCCGTCGACTGCGTCGAACAGCGCTTCCATGCGCCGCGCAGCAATTGAGTCTGACGGCAATTCTCGGTTTGAAGGTTCACTTGCGGGAATCGAATAATCGCCGACAAATGCGGGGCGGCTGGATGCGGCCGCATCGCGCGCGGCGGTGATACGTCTGTATTCGATGATATGCTTCCGGAGTTCGGCCAGTTCGACAGATTGGTCGAACGCGAAATCAAACAGCGTTTCGCCCCAGTCCCGATATCTGGCGTTCGATTGAAGCAATTCTTCTGATTCCGATTCCAGTTGAATGACCCGTTCGGCGAGATCCGTCTGGAATTGCCTGCCGGCATTGTCGGCCGCAGGCCGGACGATGCTGACGACCGCAATCGAGGTCGCCGCCACGATCCACGCGATAAGAACTGCTGAAGCCGATAGAATCACGGCTTGCGATTTGGCTCCCAATCGAACAATGCGGGTTCGATCCCCTGACGAGATTGTCAGCATCTGTTCCCGCAGGGCGAAGCGCGACTTATCGCCGACGACTGCAGGCCGCATGTCGTTCCGCGTTCCCTCATCCGGTATGGACGGTTGAATGTGATCTGAGTTGGATGCCCGCATGAATTGGCCACTTTATGGACCGTGAAGCTCGCACTATACTCACGCGGATACAGGATTCAACTGGAATTGAAGTTGATGAGCTCAATTCAACTGCGTTGCCCGTGTCAGGAAACTGCGCGGCGGGATCAGAATGCTGAGGACGACGGTTTGGCACTCGCATGAGCGGCAAGTCCGGACTGCGCGGGATAGGCAGGCTGATTCGGCACTCATTGCTTGGCCTTCTGGCGTTTGTTGTCGCGGCGGTCGTTTTGACGATTGGGGTGTTGCTGACCGATACGGTCACGGCTCCGATATGGGTTCAGGACGCGGCGAACGAGCGCATCAGGGGCGCAATCGGAAATTCCGATGTTTCAACAGGGAAAATCACCCTGGCATTCGAGCCGTTCAAATTCAGCTTGGTTCTGCACATTCACGATATCTCCATAACGGATCCGGAAGGCGCGCCGTTGGCGGATTTGCAGGATATTCGCGTCAACGCCGGCGTAATGGGACTGCTGGAAGGGAACGTCGAGATCGAGGAAATTGCCGCGAACCAGATCGACATCTGGTTGCCGCCCGCGAGTGCTGCCGATCTCGAGTCGGGCTCAGAATCAGTTGCGGCGGAGATTCCGTTTGTTCGGAATCAATCGTTCGGAGATCCTGCTCTTGTGCAGGACATGCTGAATCAGGGCATCGGTCGCAAGCTGAGAACAATATCGGTTGCGCGGCTCGACCTCCGCTCACCGGCCGCGGAACCGCGTGACTGGAGAGTTCGCAACGGCCTGATCGCTTTTGATCGAAATCAGAGCGGAATTTCCGCTCGAGCGGATTTCGAGATCGGTCGAGGCGACAGCGAAATGCTGCCTTTCTCCGTTTCGGCCTCATCCGTTTCAGGGCCGTCGGGCATGTCGATCAAGCTTGATTCGACTGAAGTCGACGCCATCCGAATTGCCAGCCGTCTGTTCAGTCTGGATTCGCCGATAGCGGCCGAACTTCCTGCGGTCGGCGCGCTGGAGGTCGATTTCAATCCGCAAGGCGAAATGATGCGGGCGAGCGCTTCAATCAGGATTGACGCGGCATCGATCAAGCTGCAGGACGAGCGCGATCCGCTTGAGATTCGCTCCGCAAGCACGCGGGTCGAGTTCGATCCCGAATCTGATCGTTTCGATATTGCGTCGCTCGAGATTGATTCGAATGCGGCGTTGATCAATGCCAAAGGCCATGCGTATCTGAACGGCGGAGGACCGGCCGGACCTGTGATCGAAGGAAGTCTCAACTTTGAAGATGCTGTAGCCGATGCCTTGGGCGCATTTGAATCGCCCGTCCGGAGCCTCGCCGGAGTTCTGGATTTCAGGCTCGGCATTTCTCCCTTGAATCTGGAGGTCATGAGGCTTTCGCTGAAGCAGGCCGAATCGACGCTGACGGCAAAGATAAGCCTCTCCTCTACCGAGAACGGTTGGAGCGTTCGGTCCGACTTCCATGCGGACACGCTTCCGAAATCGGATCTAATCGCGATGTGGCCGGTTCTGCTTGTTCCGAACACCAGAGAGTGGATGCGCAGAAATTTCTTGGAAGGAGAAGTCCATGATGTCAACGGGGCGCTGCGGATCGATCCCGGTTCTCGACCCAGTCTGCTGGTGACTTACAAATTCGCCGACATGCGTCTGCATTTTCTAGGCGAGCTTCCTCCTGTCGAGGACGGCGCAGGATACGGCGTGATCACGCTCGGCGATGCGTTCGTCAGCCTTGAAAAGGGCGTGATCGCATTTCCGGATTCGGAGTCTGTCAACCTGTCGGGCTCCAGCTTTACGATCCCGGATTCGAATGACCCGCGCGTTCCTGCCCGGATCGGGCTTAAGGTGTCCGGACCGATCATTCCGATTTTGTCCGTTTTGAACCGGCGGCCGCTGCAGCTGCTCGACAAGGGCGGAATTCGCAGCGATTTCGCAACCGGAGTCGCGAGCGGAGATGCGGAATTGAGATTTCCTCTGTTGAAAGACCTCGCGCTTGATGACGTGGAAGTTGCGGTTTCAAGCACTTTGGAAAACGTCGTCGCAGCGGACTTGTTCGGAGGCAAAGCCTTTCGTGCGGAGCGGCTCGAAGTCAGCGCAGACAGTGCCGAATTGTCCGTTTCCGGCAACGGGCGCTTGGGGAATCTTCCGGTCTCGGGCGCATGGACCAAGCGGTATGCAGGCGATAGCGGCAGGGAAAGCGAACTCAGGGGCAGCATGGAGCTTTCCAACGCTTTTCTTGAAGAATTCGGCATCCGGCTCCCGGGCGATTCGATTTCCGGAGTCGGGACGGCCAGTTTCGAAATGAAGTTGGATCTGGAGTCGGAGCCGGCATTCACGGTCATGTCCGATTTGCGCGGCATCGGTTCGGATTTGCCGGCCCTCAACTGGAGCAAGCCTCGGGAAGCCGAAGGAGCGTTTGTCCTGGAAGGCGTGCTGTCGGAACCGATGGCCCTCAACAGGATTGCGCTTTCCGCAAGCGGCCTGAGCGCGGCCGGAACAGCGCGAATGAGGAAGGGCGGAGGGCTCGAGCAAGCAAAGTTCGAATATTTTCGCATCGACGACTGGTTGGACATTTCCTTGGAATTGCGAGGCTCGGAGTCGCTGGCCATTACCGGCGGATTTCTCGATTCCAGCCTTGTTGCGCCCGCAGTTCGCGGTACCGAGGATGGCGCCGCCGTCGTCGTCGAAGCCGATGGAACGCCTGTAAGCGTCAAACTTGATCGGGTGAAAGTATCGAATTCCATCGAATTGTCCGATTTCAATGGAGAGTTGAGTTTCGGCGGCGGCGTCGAAGGCCGCTATGCCGCCTCGATCAACGGACGCGCCGATTTGATTGGGACGATCGCGCCTTACGAAGGCGGGTCCGCAATCAACATTCAGTCCGAAAATGCCGGAGATGCGCTTCGCGCGACCGGAATCATACAAAACCTGCACGGCGGGTCGCTTAGGATGAGGCTTCTGCCGCTGGGCGAAAATGGCGGGTACCGAGGGCGCGTCATAATTGATGAATCGAGAATCAAGGACATGCCTGCGCTTGGCGAATTGCTCAATTACGTCAGCGTCGTGGGTATACTCGACCAGTTTGCCGGAGAAGGGATCCATTTTTCCGAAGTCACGGCGGATTTCGAAATCGGCGAAGAAGGCATAGAGGTCACGCAAGGAATTGCGATGGGACCGTCTATCGGCATCACGATGGTCGGCAACTACGATTTGGCGAGCGAGAGCATGGACATGGAGGGGATGGTCACGCCGTTTTTCGCACTGAACCAGCTTGTAGGCGCGATCACGCCGCTTCCGGAATTGTTCGGAATCAAGAAGGGCGAAGGTTTCGGCGGAATCTATTTCACCTTGAGCGGACCTGCGGCGAGTCCGGAAGTTCAGATCGATCCGAGCTCTGTCCTGACTCCCGGCGTGCTGAACAGAATATTCAGGCGATAGAGGCAGCAGGCCGCCGCGTGGAACTGTCCGAATTCGAGTTCGAGCTTCCCGAGGAGCTCATTGCGCTTCGGCCTGCAACTCCGCGCACGGCCTCCAAGCTTCTGGTTTCGGACGGGCTGACTTTCAAAGACCGGAGCGTGTCCGATCTTCCGAATCTCCTCCGAAGCGGAGATCGACTCGTCATGAATGATTCCAAAGTCATTCCGGCGCAGTTGTCCGGCACAAGAATCAGGACCGCGCCGGGCGGGCGCGATTCTTACAAATCAAGCGTGTCGCTGATTCTCGTCCGCAAAATGGATGGAGCCAAGTGGGCTGCTCTCGCAAGGCCCGCGAAGCGCTTGCAGCCCGGCGATGCGCTACGCTTCAGAAACGGGCTGACCGCAATTGTCGAAGCTCGCGACGGCCCCGAGTGCACAATCGAATTTGAACTTCGCGGGTCCGATCTTGTCGATGCGCTGGAAATTGCTGGATCCGTCCCGCTCCCCGAATACATAGCCCGGCGTCGGCCGCCGGACCAGCGCGACAAAGCTGATTACCAAACGGTGTTCGCTTCGCGGCCCGGCGCAGTCGCCGCGCCGACCGCCGCGCTGCATTTCGATGATGCTTTGATGGCAAGGCTTCGTGCAAAGGGAATCGGCATCACGTTTCTGACGCTGCATGTCGGTCCCGGCACCTTTTTGCCGGTCAGATCAAAGAACATCGAAGATCACGCGCCGCAAGCCGAGTGGGGCGAAGTTTCGGAGGGCGCGGCAGCCGAGATCAATGCGACCAGAAAGCGCGGCGGCCGCGTCATTCCGGTCGGAACGACCTCTTTGAGGTTGCTTGAGACCGCGTCCGCGGCCCGTGGCGAGGTGCGCCCGTGGCAGGGCTTGACCGATTTATACATTCGTCCCGGATACCGGTTCAATGTGATCGACGGCTTGATGACCAACTTCCACTTGCCGGGGTCCAGCCTCATCATTCTGGTTTCGGCGCTGGGAGGTGTCGCGCGAATCAAGGAATTGTACGCGCATGCGATCAAGAGACGGTACAGGTTCTACTCCTATGGCGACAGCTCCCTTTTGCTGAATTGCGCGGAAATGGGCAACTGAACGTCGAATTTCGCCTTCCGTGAAAAATTCGTGGTGCAATATGGCTCAGTTCGACTGGGATGTTGGCCATGCTTCAGGTCGTAAAACTAAACTGGGCTCTCCTTATCGGAATACTCCTTCTTATGCTCGGAAACGGCGTCCAAGCGACGCTGCTCGGGGTTCGCGGCGCCGTGGAAGGATATACGACCTTCACAATGTCGATCATCATGTCCGGTTACTTCATAGGATTTCTCGGCGGATCAAGGCTGGCCCCTCAATTGATCAAGAGGGTCGGGCATGTCAGAGTATTCGCAGCGCTCGCATCGCTCATTTCCGCCGTCATGATACTGTACGCGGCGTTTCCGTCGGCAACTTTTTGGACCGTGCTTCGCATCATAATCGGCTTCTGCTTCTCAGGCGTTTATGTGGTCGCCGAAAGCTGGCTGAACGACAACTCCACGAACCAAACGCGCGGGCAAGTGCTTTCCGTTTACGTGATCGTCCAATTGCTAGGCATCGTCAGCTCCCAAGCCTTGCTCAATTTCGGCGATCCGGGCGGATATTTCCTTTTTGTCATTTCGTCGGTCCTTGTTTCGATCGCGTTCGCTCCGATCCTGCTGTCGGTCTCGCCCGCGCCGTTGTTCGAGACGGCGAAGCCGATGTCCGTGCGGGAACTCGTGCGGGCATCGCCGCTCGGAGCGACGGGCGCATTCTGCCTCGGCGCGCTTTTTGCCGGTCTTTGGGGCATGAGTTCGGTTTTCGGGACCCAAGTCGGTTTGACCGTTCGGGAAATTTCGATCTTCGTGGCGGCCATTTATTTGGGCGGAATGATCTTCCAGTATCCTGTCGGCTGGTTTTCGGACCGTTTCGACCGCCGGAAGATCATTTTGGTCATGGCCGCGATTTCCGCGATTTCCGCTTTGATCGCAGCCATGTCGTTCGGGATTTTCACCGCGCTGATCGGAGCGGCGATAGTTATCGGCGGCATGGTCAATCCGATGTACACCTTGGTTATCGCCTATTCGAACGACATGCTTGAGCCCGAAGACATGCCTGCGGCGGCGGGCGCTCTGATCTTCCTGCACGGGCTCGGGGCGGCCGGGGGACCGCTTGTGGTCGGCTGGATCATGACCCTTGTCGGACCTGTCGGATTTTTCGTGTACATCGCGGCGGTCATGGCCTTTCTCGCTTTCTTCACACTCTTCAGGATGGCATTGCGCCCGGCGGTCTCTGATCAAACGACGGGCGCATACACGCCGGTCGGCCCGACCATAACGCCGGTTGCGATGGATATGGTTCAAGAAATTGCAATTGAGACCCAGCAGGAAGAGGAATCCGAGGATCAGGAGCAATCCAGCTCCTGACCACAGTCAACGCAAACACGGGATCGAAGGGACTCGAATGCGGCCGCTTCCCTGCCGCGCTGACGGCTTCGGAACCGCCAAATCATCCGGCGAACGGGCGTGCATGCGACAGTTTGGATGAGAAACATTTTTTGTCGTGACCCGCGGTATTGCCGAATTAAATCAAACAACATATGTAGCAGCGCGTAATCGCTCAACTCCAACATAATCCAAGGGTGCCAATGGAATCCAAGCGCTCTTAAGGTCGGAACGCAACTGGAATGCGCGACTCGCCGGGAGAAGCGGGCAGCGCGGTTACGGGGAAATCGATGGACGGTGAATTCAGAACGAACTTTGTCAGGGAGCCCGTAAACCCTCGAAACCATTCAGCGCTCGTTTTGAACGCTGACTTCCGGCCGCTTTCCTACTTTCCGCTTTCCCTTTGGAATTGGCAGGAGTCCGTCAAGGCAGCTTATTTGGATCGGGTGGACGTGCTCTCCGAGTACGACGAAGTGGTGCGTTCGCCCTCAACCGAGATCAGGCTGCCGTCGGTCGTGGTGCTGAGGGAGTACGTCAAGCCCTGCAAAACGGCCGCGTTCACGCGGTTCAATCTGTTCCTGCGCGACGAATTCACTTGCCAATACTGCGGCAGCGCCAGCGAACTGACTTTCGACCATGTGATTCCGCGCTCTCTCGGCGGGAAGACCGTCTGGGGAAATGTCGTCGCGGCATGCGCGCGGTGCAATTTGGCGAAAGGGGCGCGGCTGCTCAGCGAATGCGCCTTGACCTTGAAAAGGCCGCCAGTCGAGCCCAGTCCCGAAATGCTATTGAACAAAGGCCGGAAGTTTCCGCCGAACTATCTTCACGAGAGCTGGCTGGATTTCCTCTACTGGGATGCCGAACTGGAGGAATAAGCGGCGTCGGCTTTCGCGGGCGCGGCATTGATTCGCGACCGGGCTGCGGCGCACGCGCTGCAGCCCGTACGCTGTCAGCTGGATTGCATGAATCTTGCCGCAGCGGCCATGATTGGCTGCGGCGCAAGGTGGAGTTCCATGCCGATTGGCGGGATTTGGACAAAACCGTCCGCAATCCGCGCGTATGGCGCATAGCGCTGGTCAGTTTCAACGGCTTGCAGGCGGCGGCGATGATCTCTCCCGACCGCCGAACAGGCCGGGCCGAAGCGCGTCCGACAAGGCAGTCTTCTCCGTTTGCCCAAGACATCGTGCCGAGGTTTTTGAGCTCCGGAGAGCGCGCATATTTTCGTTATCAGCGTTCGCGGTCCGGAGCAGTCGCACCCGATCGCGGGCGGCAGCGAAGAGAGACTATCCAGACTCCGACCAGAAGCAACGAAAGAATCCCGTTCCATGCGGCCATGGACAGGCCAAGAAAGCTCCAGACGACTTCGTCGCAAAGAACGACGGGCTGAGCAGCGCTGAAGTCAAGCAAATTCGCTCCCGACGTCATCTCCAGCGGGGTCGCCGAACATGCTTCCAACCCTTTCCACCACTTGTATTCGACGCCTGCGTGGTAAAAAGCGACCGCAGCGCTCGCGGCGGCCGCGAGCGCTCCCGCCCAAGCAAGTTTCGGAACTCCGAATATCAGGACCGCCGCGCCGACCGCGACCGCTGCCGCGTGAGGCCAGCGTTGCCAAATGCACAGCTGGCAAGGAGCCAAGCCGCCCAGATATTGAAATCCCAGCGCGGCGATAAGCAAGAGGGCGGAGCCGGTCGCGGCTGCGATGACCAAATGACGCGAGTTCATATTAGCTCGATTGCAAGATATGATCCGACAAGAAGAATGGCCGCCAGAGTGAGCAGGAGTCCGAGCCTTGCTTCGATGAATTCTCTTACCGGCTCTCCGAATCGCCAGAGAAGCGCTGCGATTATGAAGAATCGAGCGCCGCGGGCAATGATGCTGGAAATCACGAATACCTGAAAGTTCAAGCCTGTCGCTCCGGAAAGTATTGTGATCACTTTGTAGGGGAAGGGCGTGACGCCTGCGAAAAGCACCGCCCAAGCTCCGTATTCGTTATAGCTTTCCGCGAACCGGGCGAAATGCCTTTCGTAGCCGAAGAACTCCAAAATCGGCGCTCCCAAAGCATCGTAAAGTTGAAGTCCGATAAGATATCCCAGCACCCCGCCCGCGACTGAGCTTGCAAGACAGACTGCGGCGATAATGTAGGCTCTGCCTGGCGCCGCAATGATCATCGGAATCATCAGCAGGTCTGGCGGAATCGGGAATACCGAGCTCTCCAGGAAACTCACCAGCGCGAGTGCAAGCAATGCATGCCTGCTTCGCGCAAGCTTCATCGTCCAATCGTAGAGTTGCCTGATCAATTCGCGCGGTCCGCTAAATTGAGGCTAGGCGTTCGACAACGGATCCGGGTTCGCAACACGTCCGCCTAACCCGGGCTGCCGTCCGCCGAACGATTCGCGGCTGCCGAAACTGCCGACAAAGTGCGTCCTTTGTCGGCGCTGTCCGCAAGGGATGCGAACGAGCCGCCAATGAAATCGAACGGGGCTTCGCCCCCGCCGTATTTTTCAAGGAAGTCGGCCGCGCGGTGCCTCGGAACATAGCCCAGGCGTCTCGCGCGCGAGTTGTCGAAATACGGGTAAAGCGCGTCGGAAACCCCGTAGACGATTTCCGCGTGAACGCGGTCGTCCGTCAGCCCGATCAGCATGAGCTGGGCGAGGTCTTCCGGATGGACCCAAGTGGAAAGAGTTCGTCTGCCATTGGGCGCAGGCAAGGCGGTTCCGATTCGAATGGCGAACGTCCTCATTCCGTATTTGTCGGCATAAAGCATGCACAGGCTTTCGCCGAACACTTTGGACACGCCGTACAATGAATCCGGCCTGAACACGTCGGCATTGCCGAACGGGCGCTCCGACGGAAAGTACCCCGCGGCGTGATTCGACGAAGCGAACACGATGCGCTCGACGCCTTCAAGCCGGGCGCATTCGAACAAGGCATGCGTACCTTCGAAATTGCACTCTCGAATCGTTCTCCAATCGGCTTCGACAGGTTGGCCGCCGAGATGAATTACGCCTTGGGCGCCTTCCAGCACGGTTCGGAGTCTGGTTCTATCGGTGAGTTCGCAGCGAATGCCGTTTTCCACCTCATGCCGGTCTGTAAGGACAAGATCATCGAACTGGTCTCGGAGGTGGGGAAGAACCATGTTCGCGACGGCGCCTGCCGCGCCAGTCATTACGATGCGTCCGTTCGCGGTCAATTCTTCCTCGCCCATGTCGAAGTTGCGCGGCTGAAGGATGCCCAAATTGGAATCGGCAGCGCGGGCCCCGAGCAATCGCGTTCAATGCGCCGCCTATATTGATGCTGCCTAAATTTCAATTGGGCGGCGAGGCGATTCGGCGGAGCGCCCCTGCATGACAGAATTGGGGCCGACCCTTCGCTTGGGCTGCCATGCTTCGGCAGTTTGGGATTGCAGACTTCGACCATGAATTGCATAGCTGGCCTCAATGAACACGCCGGCGCATTTGATCATCGGGGCAGCCGTGTTTGCCCGCCCGGGCGACAAGGCCGCCAACTCGGCCGCTTTGGCCGGGGCGATCATTCCCGACCTTTCCTTGTACGTCATGGCCGCGAACGAATTGCTCATTCGAAACACCGATCCGGGGATCGTATTCGGACAAATGTATTTTTCTGAGGAATGGCAGAGAATATTCGCCGTAGACAATTCGGTGTTTCTCTGGACTGCCGTTCTCGTCATGGGCTTGGCGCTGCAAAGGAATCGGGCTGCGGACTTGGGAGACGCGGCAACGTCCCCCGCATCTTGGATGAAATCGTTTCCGGTCCGGGCGAACTGGATAGCAGTGCTCGGCGGCGCGGCGCTCCTTCATTTGGCCTTGGATTTCCCGTTCCATCATGACGACGGTCGCGCGCATTTTTGGCCCTTGAGCAACTGGATATTCGAAAGCCCGTTGAGCTATTGGGATCCGGCGCATTTCGGCCAAATCGTCGGTCCGTTGGAAGGAGTGCTTTGCCTATGGTTGTGCGTGCTTCTCTGGCGAAGATTTCGCGGATGGCCTGCCAGATCGATGATTGCCGCAGGGGGAGCCATTGAATTGTTGATGACGGTGCCGCCCCTTGTTTCCATGTTCGCCTCACTGAGCTTCGGTTTCTGACCGGGCGGCCCGGCGGCTTGAGTCCTTGCCCGCCGCGCGGAGGGAACTTGAAACCGAGCGTTCGCAACATTGTTCCGCTTGCGGGTGGCCGGATCTCCGGCAGAATTGACAACGCACGGCGAGAACTATACTCGGCTGACCAGGCCCGAGTGGCGGAATTGGTAGACGCAGGGGACTCAAAATCCCCCGACTTCGGTCGTGCGAGTTCGAGTCTCGCCTCGGGCACCAGCTAAGTTTTTTCAGTCTGAGAAAATTAGCCCTGCTGTCGTAGCATCGATTCGCTTGGATGCCTATTGATGTGCCGCCTTGAGCTGCGCAATCGGTTGTCCAGCTTGCACGTCGGGCAATCGCATTGAATCTGCCTTGTTTGCGGTTTCCGCGTCTCCCCTGGTCAAGCCCGCCATTCAGGAAGGCTTGTTTCTGAATCCTATGCGTGCCGAATTGACGGCGGCTCCGAGGCAGGCAAGCCGGCAAAGCTGGAAGTCGCTGCCGAGATTTTTCGTCGCGACGCATGGAATTGGAACAGGAACCGCTTGAAGCGGCTTTTCCGATTGCCGGCCATCCCAATGTGGCGCGGCCACCGGACGCGCGGTCTCGAGGATTGGTTCAGAGCGGTGGGGGACAGACCGAACGACCGAGTGCAGGAAAGCAAGACGCTGCATCGGCGGCCGACACGGCCTCCACCACCCGGGTCCAAAATCAGGCGTCGCCCCGAGGGTTGCGCCCGATTGGTCGGCGGAGAACAGGACGGCCGCGAGATCCCTGCAGAGCAAGGCCCCCGGGGTCAGTCGCCCGAGGGTCCAATCGCGACGCCGTAGGCGCCGCCTTCTCGGACGAGCGCCGCGCCGAAGCTGCCCACGATCGACAGGTTATTGGCAAGGTTATTGGTAGCGATGCCGTCCTGGAGATACCAGATTCCGGCCGCCTCCAGCCCGGCGAGCGGCCCGTAGAAATTCCCCTTGTAGCCTCCCTCCGTGAAAGCCGACAATGAAGCGGTGTCGATGACGCCTTTGAACTCTCCATCCGCTCCGATGCCGGTCGCTTGGAGCGTCAGAACGCCGGAGATCCTTGCATAGTCTTCCCAGATCCTCTTGCTGTTGCTGAAGGATTCCAGATTCGTGATCTTTCCGCTGATCCTGTTGTCGGCCGCGGTTCCGGAAATTGTCGCGGTCAGCGTGACATCGCCCCGCAGCCTCAAGTAGTAGGCGTTCCGCCGCGTCAGGGAGTCGACGTCTATAAGTGCTGGAAAGTACGAGGGCCCAGGTAGCATCGCAATTGCAAATTGCGAGGCCAGAGTTCGGCCCCTGAACGTGCCTCCGACGATCTTGTCGGCTTCGGCGACGTCCGTGGTCCTCATGCCTGCCTCGTCCTTGAACGCGTCGTAGCCCGCATGGAAGGGAAAGGTTCGTCGCCCGGGGGCTACCCCGCCAGCGACGAAGTTCCCGGATCTCACGAAGCTGTCGAAGAATTCCATGTGCCCGTAGGCCGCATAGGACAGGTAGCGGTTCACGTCGTCGCGCGCGGAGGCCGCCGGGTCGTCCGGGTCTTCGAGATTCCTGTCCAGGCCGACATGGTTGGACAGCCGCATGATGTAGGTGCCCAGCTCCCGGCCTGCACTGAGCCGGTTGCCGAGGGTCGTCACATGATCCGACGACGGCATTAGCGTGGCGGTCCAGTAATGCTCGGCGTTGCCCTCGGGCGAGGCCCCCGGAGGGCCGAACGTCAGCTTCAGATCGTATCCGTCGTTCGATCCGTCGGGCGCGACGGTTTGAAAGCTGTTCGCAAATAAGCTGTGAAATCTGAGATCGAGGCCGGGCGCGCCCTTTCCGCCCATGTCCACGACAAGCCCGCCCGGAGTGATAGTCAGCCCGGCGACGAGTCTCGGGTCGCCGCCGTTGTTTCCGCCGCCAATTGGATCCAAATACGGCTCCGGGAGGTTTAGGGGGCCGTAAAACAGAAACTGTCTTGCGTTCCCGGTTGCCGCGGTGCCCGCTTGAAAGATCGGGATTCCCCGCATTTGCAGCAGGTCGCCGCTGCTGGCCAGGCCTGGGGACATCACGACCTTCCCGTCCTCGTACGCAACCGCCGGGATTTTCGCCGCCGTCAGCAGGGTCTCGGCGTCGGCGCCGTTCTCCCTTCGCGGATTGCGGACCACTCTCTGGAGCTCAGGCACGGGCCGGAGACTCTCCCTTCCTATGACCAGTGCGGACGCCGACCATCCCGCGCCCGCGCTGCTTTCGGCCGCGCGCAGCCTCGGGAGGTCCTCGGCTTCGGCGGCGTCCGCCTTGACGGCCAGCTTGGCCGCCCGGGCGGTCCTTTCGGAGTCGTCCGGAGGCGCCTGCAGCGCGCGGGCCGCCGCGAGGGCGTCCGTCAAAGCCTTCCGCGCGGCGGCGATGTTCGCCAGCGCCCTCGTCCGGTCGCCTCCCGTCCTGGCCGCCGCGGCTACGGCGGCCACTACCCTGCTCCGGGCTGCGGCCAGATCCGCCTCCGCTTCTTCCAGCTCGTCGTCGAACCTCTCCGCCTCGGTCCTGCCGTCCTCGGGCGGAACCGTTGTCTCGGTCTCGGGGGTCTCGGTTTCAGTGGTTTCGGTATCCGGGGTTTCCGGGTCGGCTATCTCGGTCTCGGGAGAGGCGGGAGCCGGCGGATTGCCGCCGGAGCAGGCGCCGAGCGCCAGCGCCGCTGCGCAAGCCAGAGCTGCGGTCAGTTTCATGTACATGGGCGTTTCCCCGTCGGTGTCGGTTCAGTGTCTCTTTTGCCTCTCGCCGCCGCATGCCCCGCCGTCCCGTCCTGAACGAGCTCCGGCGTTCGCGCCCACTGCGGCGGCCCTTTGGGCAGCCGCGAGCATCGTAGGGGGGGGGGGACACCTAGCCTGACGTCAAGCGTTTTTTTTCGGTTTTCAGAGGGCGTTTTTTGACCGCCGTTCCGGGTCGAAGGTTTGCCCGGTTTCGATCATTCTGCAGGCGACGCCGAGGAGTCTGTCGGCGACGCTTCTGAGGGCTCGGGCGTGTTTATGTCCGCGGCTTCTCAGCGCATGATATTTCGCCCGGCTGGTTTTGTCGCGCTGGATGGCGGCCATGGCCCAGTGGTGGGCGGCGTTCCTGAGCCGTCCGTTCGCGGCGAGTCGGCGCTGGACCAGGACGGTCCGTCCCGACCGTTTGGTGACGGGCGCGACGCCGAAGTAGCATCTCAAGGCTTGCAATTCGGCTTTCCGGACGCTGTCGAAGGCTTCGGAGAGGATGACGGCCAGGACGGTGGCTCCGATGCCGGGGACGGAGCGCAGGATGTCGACGGCCTGTCCGCCTTCCATGGCCCCGACGCGGTCGACGGCCCGGCCGATTTCGGTCCGGATCTCCTTGATTTCGGCGTTGAGGGCTTTGAGCCGCCTGACGACCGACGTCGGCGGTCCATCAAGTGCTCTGAGAAGTACTGGGGTGATTGATGTCCAGTGCTTTTGCGGTCGGAAACCGGATTCGCCGCCGGATCCAAGCCGCATCCGCTCGCTCTTCGCAGCGTCCGAAGCCTCCGCCGTCCCTTCCTCAAGAATCTCCCGGGGCGCGCTTCTGGACAAGGTCGCGAACCGCGCCGCCATCGGAGGGCGGTCAAAACCGCATGGAATGAAACGACGACGCAGGCAATTCGCGAAATGAGTCTTCAGGAAAATTGACTGCCATAGCGCATTGACGTATTTGGTTGGTCGGATGCGGGCGTGGCGGAATAGGTAGACGCAGCGGACTTGATTTGAAATTGAGTGCCTTTACGGGAAACTGGAAGCGCAGAACCGCTCAAATTCGGGGAAACCTTGCAATTGGCGATCCCGAGCCAAGCCCGGCATTGATGTCGGGAAGGTGTAGAGACTAGACGGGCGGCACCTAAAGCGATCACGCAATGGTGAAGGGATAGTCCAGACCACAAACTCCGTCGGAACGGAGGCAGCGAAAGCTGTGGTTGGTACGAAAATCCGCTTGCCGCAGGGCAGTGGGGGTTCAAGTCCCCCCGCCCGCACCAACATGTTCGCCGATTCACCGAGCTATGCCGTTCCGAACGGAACCCTCGGCTTCCTCAAAGAGCGCTTCGCTCCGAGCAAGAATTGACTCTTCCAATGTTTCCAAGGCAGCGCCTCCTCCTGATGCGGTCGATGGGCTGGCATAGGCCTGAGTAGGGAGGTTCGGCGGCAGCCTGCCGTCGCTCGGATCTTCCTGTGGCGTCGCGAACGGCTTGACTCGGGCCATGTGCGCCGAGATCCGGCGGCCGTACTTGTCTCTCAACAGAATGCAGTTGCAGATGCGCTCAAAGAGTCGCTTCTCAAAGGTTCGCTTGCCGCCAGCGCTCCCATTCTTCCGGCGTGTCAAGGTCCAGCAATGCGCGTGTCCCGGGTCGGCGAACCAAACGCACGCGCGCCGCGTATTTCTCCAACAGCTCTTTCGCGCCTGTATCGCCCTCCAATCCGGCCAAGTCGGCAAACAATATCCTGGGAATGAGCACCGGGTGCCCGGGTTCGCCGTTCTCGCTCGCGGCGCGAACAATTTTTTCATTTTCGAACGCGTTCAGAACTTCATTGATGTCGCGTGCATCGATCTCGGGCATGTCCGGGAGCAATATCATCAAGGCCGAAGCACTCTTTGAAGCGGCAGCGACGCCGCATTTGAGAGATCCGGCCATGCCCTCGGCGGGCGCTTCGGATTCAACGATCTTCACCTCAAGGCTCTGCAATTCCGTCCTTCGCGCGCTTTGGCTGCCGCGAATGACCGCGATGACTTCGCGGGCGTCGGATTCGCATGCCCGCAGCACAGTCCGCCTGAGGATCGATTTACCTTCAATGGTTTCAAGCAGCTTGTCGCGTCCAAGCATTCGGCTTGAACTGCCCGCCGCGGGAATCAGGATTGTCGCGTTTGCGGACCCGGTCATCCGCGAATTATGCGCCGCGCCGATTCCGGGACAACGTCCGCAGATGAACTATTGATTCATCCAAGATCGCTTCCGCCTTCGCGCAATCACAAGCCATCGGTCAATCCCGCATTTTGCGGCCTTCCGGATCAAGCAGCGGTTCCAGCAGCCTCCGGGCAGGGCGCATTTCACCCAGTATCTCAATATCCACTTCCAGATCGTCCGCGATGCTCGCCGCAGGAACGAATCCGAAGGCGACGGATTTTTCCGAATAATGCGAATAGCCGCCGGATGTGCAAAATCCTTTCACCTCGCCATCCAGCCAAACCGGTTCGAAGCCGAAGACATCGGCGTCGCCGGCATCAACTTCGAATGCGACGAGCTTCCGCGCGGAACCATTTGCCTTTTCGCTTTCGACCGCCGCGCGGCCGATAAAGTCGTCGTTTTTTTTCCAATCGATGAATCGGTCCAAGCCCGTTTCGCCCGGCGTGTAGTCCGGCGAATATTCGCGCAGCCACGAACCGTAAAACTTGTCGAGCCTGAGCGAGAGCATTGCCCGCATTCCGAACGGTCTGAGACCGAGATCTTTTCCGACAGCGCAAATCCGATCGTGCAGCGCGCATGCGGACGGCGATTCGACGAAAATCTCGTAGCCAAGGTCGCCGGTGTACGTAAGCCGCTGAATCAAGGCGTCGGCGAGACCGGCAACCATGCGCTTCGCATCCATGAAACGGAAAGAGCTGCCGCTCACATCTTCGCGCACCAGTCGGGAAAGCAGCTCTCTGGACCGGGGTCCCGCGATCTGAAATCCCGAGATCGCGTTCGAAATATTTTCAATCGAAACGCCTTGCTCCGGCATGTTTCGTTCGAACCAACGCATGTGGATCGTCTGCGCGGCATACGACGCGGTCAGCTGGAATTCATTGTCTTCAATGCAGGTGACGGTGAAGTCGCCCAGAATCCGCCCTTTCGGAGAAAGCATCGGATTGAGGCTTACGCGGCCGGGCGTCGGTATCCGCCCCGCGAAAACGCGGTTCAGCCATTGGCGGGCCGAGGGTCCCGAAACCCTGTATTTTCCGAAATTCAGGATTTCGTTGATCCCGACCCCGTTCCTGACCGCGAGAACCTCCTGCCTGGTTGCTTCCCATGCGTTCGAGCGGCGGAAGCTGGGAGTTTCGTATTTCTTCTCCCCCGGCAGCGCGAAATAATTGACGATCTCGGTGCCGAACTGCTCTCCGAAGACAGCGTTTTGAACGCTCCACCGATCATGCATCGGAGTGGTTCTGTTCGGCCGTCCCGCGGGCAGTTCTTCGTTGGGATACACGACGGAAAAGCGGCGCTGATAGAATTCGACCACTTTGGACAGCGTATATTCGGGTGTGATCCATGATCCGAACCGGGCGACGTCGAGGCCGGTGACGTCGCGTTCGGGCTCCCCTTCGACCATCCACTGAGCGAGCGTCAAGCCCACGCCTCCGCCTTGCGAGAATCCGGCCATTACGCCGCATGCGGACCAGTAGTTCTTCAGGCCCGGAACCGGGCCGACCAAGGGATTGCCGTCCGGCGCGAAGGTGAACGGGCCGTTGATTACCCTTTTGACGCCGGCGGCCTTAAGGACGGGATATCGGAAGTAGGCATGGTCGATGGAATCCGATATGCGATCAAGATCGTCCTCAAGCAGGTCGTGTCCGAAGTCTTGCGGCGTGCCTTGCGTCGCCCACGGGCGGCACGACTGCTCGTAGAACCCTATGCACAGGCCGTTTCCTTCCTGACGAAGATAATTCTCCCCGCCCGGATCGACCACATGGGGATATTCGGTATCGGCGGCGACGATTTCCGGAATGTCCTCGGTCACGAGATACTGGTGCTCCATCGGGTGGAGCGGCAAATACACGCCGGCCATCGCCCCGACCTCGCGCGCCCACAGTCCTGCCGCGTTCACAATGTGCTCCGCATGCACCGTTCCGTTCCGCGTCACGACGTCCCATGTTCCGTCGGCGCGCGGGCAGGTTTCGATCACGGGGTTCCGGATTTCAATTTCGGCTCCCGCCATCCTTGCCGCCTTTGCGTAGGCGTGCGTCGTGCCGGAAGGGTCCAGATGTCCGTCAAGCTTGTCGTACATTCCGCCGATCACGCCTTCGAGGTTGGTCAACGGCGCGATTTCCGCAATTTCGGCAGGCGTGACCAGATGGGTTTCGAGTTTCATGAACCGGTGCTTGGCGCGTTCGGCCTTGAACATGTCCATCCGTTCCGGCGTTTCGGCAAGCGTGATTCCGCCGACGTGATGCAGCCCGCATGACATGCCGGTGACTTCTTCCAGCTCCTTGTACAGCCTTATCGTGTAGCCCTGCAGGGCGGCCATGTTGGTGTCGCCGTTTATCGTATGGAAGCCGCCTGCCGCGTGCCAGGTCGATCCGGAGGTCAACTCCTTGCGCTCGACGAGCAAGACGTCGGTCCAGCCGTATTTCGTCAGGTGATAGAGAACGGAGCATCCGACGACTCCGCCCCCGATTACGCATGCTTGGACGTGGGATTTCATGGATCGGCCTGTTCGGTTTTTGTGTAATCTATGGCCGGTCATGCTTCGGTATTGCCCAATCGCGACATTATGCGTCATCGGATGTCGTTTTGCGGCGCAAGCGGATTCGCGATTGTCTTCGATCAATGGAAGTCGCGGCTGCGGAATAGCTTTCTTGTCTGCTCTCTCGGATGTCTCGCTTCATGGCCCGCCCTTCGGATGCGCGCGTTCTGCGGTCCGCGCGGAAGTGCACCCGCCGTCGGCTTGTGCGGTCCGTCGGCCATCTCGTCCAGCAAATGGGAAAGATCTTCGATTGAAGATGAGATCACGTGGGTCACGATGCCCTCGCGTTGCAGCTTTCCGCGAACTTTCAGCAGGCGACCCGTGATTATGCTGCTGCGGAACCGTTCGAAAGTTTTCGGCCACACCACGATGTTGGACACCCCGGTGTCGTCTTCCAAGGTGATGAACACCACTCCGCTCGCGGTTCCGGGACGCTGCCTGGTGATTGCAAGCCCAAGCACGGTCACCCGTCGTCCGTCAGGAGTATCCCGCATTGCTGCGGAATCGTCGAAGCGTCCGAGTCGAGGCCTCAGGAGCGACACGGGATGGGACCGCAGCGTCATCCGCGTGGAGACATAATCCTCGTAGACTTCCTCGCAGTCCGACATCGCGGGCAGTGCGGCAGGCATTTCCGGAACGCCTTCGCCATCCGATTTGAACAGCGGCAGCGGTTTTTCGCCATTCAGCCCCTTCACCGCCCAAAGCGCGTCGCGGCGGCTGAGCCCGTGCTCCGCGAAGGCATCCGCTCCGGCCAGACGCTCCAATGCTTGGCGGCCCAAGCCTGCGCGTTGCCATATTGCTTCGATTGATCGATAGCCGTTGCCCCTTGCCGCCGAAAGCCAGAGGCCGTCCTCTTTCTTGAATCCGACGACCATGCGAAATCCGAGGCGGACGGCGAGCGTTCCGTCGGGCGCATGCTCCAAGGCATTGTCCCAGTAGCTGCGCTCGACGCATATCGGCAGCACGGTCACGCCGTGCGCGCGCGCGTCGCGGATGATCTGAGCAGGCGCGTAGAAGCCCATAGGCTGCGAGTTGAGCAATGCGCAGCAGAATACTTCGGGGTGATGGCATTTCAGCCAGGACGAGGCGTAGACCAGAAGCGCGAAGCTGGCGGCATGGCTTTCCGGAAACCCGTAAGCGGAAAACCCTTCAAGCTGACTGAAGCAGTTCTCGGCTGCTTCCAGATCGTAGCCGCGCTTGACGCATCCTTCCAGAAATCTTTCCTTGAAAGTTTGAACAGTGCCGGTTCCGCGGAACTTTCCGAACGCCCGGCGCAGTTGGTCCGCTTCAGCGGCGCTCAGGCCGGCCGCAGAGATGGCGATCTGCATCGCCTGCTCTTGAAACAACGGCATGCCGAGCGTCTTCTCCAGTATCGGAGCGAGATGGTCGGACGGGTAGGATACGGGCTGTTCGCCGCGCCGCCGCTTGATGTAAGGATGCACCATATCGCCCTGAATCGGTCCAGGCCTTACGATCGCGACCTCGATGACGAGGTCGTAGAAAGTCCGCGGTCTCATGCGGGGCAGAAAGCTCATTTGGGCCCGACTCTCGATTTGGAACACGCCGATCGTGTCGGCTGCGCAAAGCATGTCGTACACAGCCGAATCCTCTTGCGGTATGGTTGCCAGCGTATGGCGAATGCCCTTCCAGACGCGAAGGAGATCGAATGCTTTCCGTATGCAGGTCAGCATTCCGAGCGCGAGGATGTCGATTTTGAGCATTCCGATGGAATCGATGTCGTCCTTGTCCCATTCGATGATCGTTCGGCCGTCCATGGCGGCGTTCTCGACCGGGCAGAACTCGTCGAGCCTCCCGCGCGTAATGACGAATCCGCCCACATGCTGGGAGAGATGGCGCGGGAATCCGACGATCTCGCGAGCAAGCTCCAGCGTCTGGCGAAGCCTCCGGCTGCCGAGATCCATTTTCCCGGCGTTTCCGGCCGTGTGCTCGTCTCCGTTTTCCCGCAGATGTCGGACATGAGCGGAAAGCGTCGTCACGGCATCCTCGGAATAGCCCATGACCATGCCGACTTCGCGGATGGCCGCGCGCCGCCGGAAGTGCACCACGGTCGAGCAGATGCCTGCGCGATGGCGCCCGTATTTCTCATAGATGTGCTGGATGACTTCTTCGCGCCGCTCGTGCTCGAAGTCGACGTCGATGTCGGGCGGCTCCTTGCGGGCTTCGGATATGAACCGCTCGAACACCATTGAAATGATTTCGGGCGATGCTTCGGTGATGCCGAGCGCGTAGCAGACGACCGAATTCGCCGCCGAGCCGCGCCCTTGGCAAAGGATGCCCTTCATGCGCGCGAATTCGACGATATCGTGGACAGTCAGGAAGTAGCGCGCGTAGTCGAGCTTCGCGATAAGCTCCAATTCCTTTTCCACCATCGTCCGAACCTCCGCCGTCGGGCTGCCGGGATAGCGCCGCCGCAACCCGGCTTCGGTCAGGCATCGAAGCCTGTCGTTCGGATGCTGTCCGTTCGTGATTTCGTCCGGGTATTCGTATCTCAGTTCGTCGAGCGAGAACGCGCAGCGTCCGGCAATGCGGCCCGCGTTGCGCACGGCTTCCGGATGCTCTCGGAAGAGGCGTCTGATTTCGAATTCCGACTTGAGGCGGCGCTCCGAGTTCGGGAGCGCGCGCCTTCCGATCTGATCGATCGTGATCCGCTCCCGGATGCAGGACAGGACGTCCGCCAGCTTCCGTCTGCCGCCGCTGTGCATGATCGCGTCTCCAAGCGCGACCAGCGGAACTCCGGCTTTGTCGGCGAGGGCGGCGCGGCGCGCGAAGCGGCAGCGGTCTTCGCCGTCGTAGCAAGGGGATGCGCCGACATGCGCCTCGCCGGGAAAAGATTTGTTCAAGGCTGCCGCGGCCTTCGCCGCATTTTCGTCTCCAGCCACGATCAGCGCGCAGTCGTCCGCCCAATCCAGAACGTCCTTGAAGCCGATTTCGCACTGGCCTTTCGGCGCGCGCCGTTTTCCGATCGTCAGCAGGCGGCAGAGATTGCCGTAGCCTTTTCGGGTTTTAGGATAAGCGAGGATGTCCGGACTGTCCGCGAGGGCAAGCCTTGTGCCGACAATGAATCGGACGCGCAGATCCTTGGCGGCGGCATGGCCGCGGACGATTCCTGCGAATGTGTTCTTGTCGGTGATCGCGACCGCCGCCAATCCGAGCTCCTGCGCTCGCGCGACCAGCTCTTCCGGATGCGAAGCTCCGACGAGGAAGGTGAAATTGCTCGTGACCGAAAGTTCGGCGTAGCTCACGGGAACCTGCCCGCCACGAACCATTCGCCGCTCTTGCGCGCGGGGTAGGTAAGAAGCCAAAGGCGCGGGCCGCTCCGCGTCTGCACCCGCCAGTAGTCGCGGGTGGCGGCTTCGCCCTGCCACCATTCCGGACTCAGCCGCTCAGGCCCTGCCGCGTTTTTCGTGTCGAAGCTTTGGCCGCGCCATTCGAAGCGATTCGGCGGCCGCCCGGGTTCCAGGATGCATAGCGGTTCCGGCAACCTGTACAGGCGCAGAGGACGCTTGCGCGGCGAAACCCGCCAATTCAAATCCGAGCCGCAATTCATTGCCTCGACGGTTTCGTATTCTTTTTCCGGAAGATGGCTGTCTCCGGCCACGAACCGGCGGACTCGGTCGAATCCCAATCTGTTGCCGAGAGTGGAAACGATGTGGTCGGCATCATTCCGGCGCCGCATTTCGCTGTCCAGCGTCAACTGGCGCTCTTGGACCGGCTCGACATCCGCCGCCGCAAGCCGGAAGCGATCCGCGCCGAATTCGATCTTCAGTTTCCCCAAGGGTGCGGAGAACTGCTCGACGATGGCGAGCGGGTTGTTGCAAGGATATGCGAAGCCGATTGTCAGCGCATGCTCTTTCGAGTCGATGCATCCCACGGCAAGGCGGAAACGCCGGCCTCCGCGGTGCGCGTCCTGCAGCCGCTTGCACACGGAGTCCGCCAGTCGCCTCAATGCATTCTCCATATCTTCCGCCAAACCTATGGGTTCGGGCAATGTCATGCGCGCCGCGTATGCAGTCCGAGGGCTCTGCAGCCGGAGAGGGTCGGGAGCGCCGCCCAAAGCGCGTGCGAGCGAATCGGTCGGTTCGACGCCGAAGCGTCTGGCGATTTCAGCGGGATCGACGGTGTTGAGCTGGCCGATGGTTCGAATGCCGGCGCGGGACAGGTCGGCGACAAGGCGGGTCGGCAGGTTGAGCGCGTCCAAAGGCAGTTTCTTCAACGCCTCAACCGTGCGTCCCGGCTCGACGATGTTGATCCGGCGATCGCCGAACCGCGCGAGGGCCCATGCTGCCCCTTTCGTGTCGGCGATGCCGACCGTCGAAGTTACTCGCATGCCTTCCAGCCGGACCCGCGCATGTTCGGCCATGGGCTGCTCGCCTCCGAACAAATGGGCGCAGCCGCTGATGTCGAGCAGCAGCCCGTCTGGAGGATCGAGAGCGATCCGAGGGGACAGAAAATCCGCCCAGTGCCCCAAAGAGCGCAGCAGCGCCGCTTCCCGGACTTCGTCGGCGGGCTCGACCGCAAGATCCGGGCAAATCGCGCGCGCGTCGGACAAAGGAAGGCCGGGGTTCAGCCCGTTTTCCCGAGCGGTCTCGTTGATGTGGGTCAAGATCCAGAAGCGCTTGAATCTGGAGGCGATGGCGAACGCCCTCGCAAGGCGCGGGTCACCGCGTCGCGCCAGCCGATCAAGCGGCAGTTGCGGAAACCAAATGGATAGCATTCTGGGCATCTTTTTCCCCGTTCCATCTTGCCTGCCATGCGCCCGGCTTGCCTTTTCTGTTCTTGATCAGCGTCCAGACCCAGGCAAGGTCAGCTTCGCTGGAGGCTTCGCACCGCCAGCGCGTTTCCGCCGCAGACGAGGATGCCCGCCCGCCGATCAGGACCAAGCCGATGGAGCCGCCTTCCTCGGCGGCGATCTGGAGGCGTCTGCTTTCGCGCAAGTCGGGTCCGTCGCCAAGTTCCACGACCACGCAGGCAGAGGCCGGCGAACGCAGCGCCTGTTCCGCCGCCCACAGGATTTCCGTTCGCGACACGCACATCGCGAGAATGATTCGGGCGGGATCCAAGAATGACTGCAGCGCTGTCGGCGCAAGGCTGCAGACGCCCCGGGCAAGTCCGGTCCAAATGATCGGGCCGCTCGTCCGCGCGGCCGTCGCGACTGCGAACACGTCGGCGGCTTCGCCCGTCACTTCGTGGACCCGTCCCTTCGACAGGCGCACCGGTCCCGCCACGGCCAAATCTTCGCGTTTCCTGAACTGGATCGTTTCCAATCTCCGGCTCAGCGCTTTCGGAACATTTTTGGAAATCGCCTTCATGTTCCTATTTTGTTCTATAAAAACGGATCAGTCAAGAAATGTTTCTGCAATGTGAGCCCCTCCGAAAACTATCTGATTTCGTGCTGGACCGGTTGCAGGCGCGGTCGAAGCCGATTGACAATTGACGGGTCGATCAGGATCGGGTGCCGTTGGATCCGAAATGCAGACGGGTGAAAGCGCCTCGATGAGCGTCCGCCACAGGCCGCCCAACCAACTCAAAACGTTGCCGAAATCTTCCGTCCTTCCAATGGCGGAAATATCGGGCACTCCAGTCGGCGCCGCCGGGCAAAATTGCCTGCATGCGACAACGGCAACCGGGTCGTAGTCAACAGCACCTGCAAATGAACGCAAACCGGTGCTGCCGGGCGAATATCGCAAGCCTGCGCGGATGACGCAGGATGTTGACGGCGCAGAAAGGGGTCAAGAAAAGCTTCCCGCAGCCTGGCGAGGCCGGAATTTCAAATGTCGGGATGGCAAGAGCAAAACGCCAAGCGGCGTTGGCCAAGGGTCAAACGTTGTCGGGAAGCGGTATCGGCACGCTTATCCGTTTAAGCTCGGCAAGCAATTCCTTGGCCTGCGTCAAACGCCCGGACTGGCTTTTTTCAGGCTTTCGCCTCTCCGTTTCAGACCACGGGTCGTCGTAGCCCTCGCGGGATAGAAAAACCGCTGTCGCAGCCAGCTCCAAAGTCACAGCGTCAGATTCTTTTGCCCGGCGGGCAAGTTCGCGGCGACCGGGAGGGACGCGATCATCCTGTTCAGCATCGACCGAGTATATCGAATAGACGCCTCCCCAGTCCGCCTGCCGCTCAACTTCGGCAATGCGCCTCAAAAGAACGCCCTTCGTCGCCGAAGCCGCCACCCCTTCGCTGAATGGGCCATAGTGCTTGCAAGAGAAATGGAACCCATCGCCAAAACCGACAACCTCAAGCAGGTATGCAATCTTCTGGAGTCGGGTGCAGCCAGTTATTTCGCCTCATGCGTCACGAACAATCGCCACAATCAGATCGGGTTCAATCAGCAGCATTCGGTTACTTCCCCTTTAGAGCATTTTTTGCTTAGTTGGAACCAGTTCAATCTGGGAATTCTCCAAGGTCCGTTGGGTTTTAACGGGATACAGGATGGGTACGGCGGGTCAAACCAAGTGAAAAACGCTCCAACACCGCTGATAGATACAAATAATTCTGTTGAAAGATCTCGATGTTTGCAATTCAGGCCGCGGATAAACGCAGTTTTCAGTCATGGCCATTGCTGTGCCGCGTGAAGAACGCGCAGGATTGTCACTGTGTCGGCATCTTCGGCATAAATCACGATATAGTTCGGGTGCACCACCATCTCGCGTGTTCCATCGACTCGGCCGGCGCGATACATTCGCGGATGTTCTTGCAGACGGTACGCCTTGTCCTCGATCTCATCCTTGAGAGCCTGTGCTGCTCGGGGGCTTTCGCCCGAAATGTAATCAATTATCGCCAGTAAGTCCGCGACAGCCGCTGCCTTCCATTCAAGATTCGACACGGCGTTTCGCGACGATCAGCGCTTGCGCGTCCTGCATCGCTTGGGCGTGGGGGATGGATGGATCGGCATCCTCCAGAGCTTCTTTTACCTTGGCACGAAACCAAGTGTCATAGGCATCCGGGTCAGTTGCAAAGCCGGCGGGCAGTCCGCCTTCTGCTGCCACGCGCGTTAGCAGGATGCGGACAGCATCCGATAGCGTCAGGCCGACACCAGCAAGGGCTTCAGCAGCTTGGGCCTTGAGATGATTGTCCACGCGGACGTGAAGCATTGAGGTTTGAGTTGGCATGTAGAGCCTCCTTTTAAAGTAATATTGTGTATCTCAATTGAGATACAGTCAAGGTTGCAAGCCTTTTTTTGCGACTTTTTAAGATGATGATGAGAGGCGGAGTGGTTTGCTATAAGACCCGACCGTGCGACAAGAAGGTGACGTCGGCACCGCCCCTCGCGAAGGTCGAGGACGGGAATCTTGGGCGAAATACAGAAAAAGCTGTTTCCAAGTCGGAATTTTCATTGAAATCGGGCGATGAGTTACCAGTTGAGCAGGATAGCATTGATACAATGCCGACGAGAAACGTACCCTCAATCTAAAGTGCTCCGAAACTGACCGCTATCTGTTTGAAGATCGGGCATCCGCTTGTAAATCAGTATTGCCGACGAAATAAGCTGCAAAAAATAACAGACAGTGAGAGGCCCGATGCAAATGACTCAATTCGCCGCAAGCGGGCTGTTTGAGCCCGGAAAGATCGCAGCCATCCTTCGTACCACCTCAGAAGAGCTTGCGTTGACTGTCGGCCTTGGAAAAGGTGTAGAGCTTTCGTGTGTGGACGTCGCCTGCGACACGGGATTTTTACTTGTCCAATTCCGAGCTTCGGGTCAAGCACTTTCGTGTGTCCGGCCTGTTTGATGCGGCGGATTGATGGTTGCCGCCGGCCCGCATGGAGATGCGCGGATCGGATACATATCTGTCGTCCGTGCACGGAGGCATCCAGGAATTGTACTGGTTTTCCCCGCGTCCCCGGCCCTACCGAACTTCGCTACGGGGGTACAAATCATAATTCATGAATTGTGTTTATTGTTTATCATCAGTACTTTGCAGCCCTTCCGATTCGGCGCGTCATGAAACGGCATGCGGCCAACCGCGCCCACGCCAACGAGCACTCCAAGCTCCGCTCATAGTCCTTGGCCGGACGTCGGCAGCGCGACATCCAAGCGAAGGTTCAACGACACAGCAGGATTGTAGAACCGTGGATCCTTTGACATCCTTGGTGTTAAAACCGGGTCAAAATTTCTCAATGGCGCCGAAGTGAAATTCTCCTGCAACAGTATTGAATCTGGACTGAATCGAAATAGCCAACGGAGCGCGGCCGAATTCCGAGATTTTCATCGGCTTCAGCCGAAATCAATTTCCGACCAACCTCTTAGCGCTCAGGAATGAGCCCTCGCGGATAAAACCTCATCACCAGCAAAAGAATGAGGCCCATGGTTAAAAGCCGCATGTGGGCGGCCGATTCGAGGAGATGCGCGCGGACCGGATTGTCTTCGCTCATCCAGGACGTCACCAAATCCAGCAGGAATATGCCGAGCGGCTCAACTTCTATCCAACAGAACCAGATCAGGATTCCGCCCAGAACCGAGCCGAAATTGTTTCCGGAACCGCCGACTATGACCATCACCCAGATCAAGAACGTGAACCTCAGCGGCTGGTAGGACGTGGGCGTGAACTGCCCGTCCAAGGTCGTCATCATTGCGCCGGCGAGCCCGCAAACCGCAGATCCGAGCACGAAGACCTGAAGATGGCGACCAGTCACATCCTTCCCCATCGCCTCGGCGGCTGTTTCGTTGTCGCGGACCGCTCGCATCATCCGGCCCCAAGGAGAACTCAAAGCCTTCTGTGAGAGCCAAAGAAGCCCAAGCAGTACGACGAGGAAAATGCCTGCGTAGCAAAGCTTAACGAAAATCGAAGACGATTCGATGATGCTCAGGCCGAAGGAATCCACGGCCTCGGCAAAATCTTCACTCTGCTGAAGGTCGACCTCGTAAGGTACCGGTCGAGGAAGCCCCACGACATTCTTGACTCCTCGCGTGAGCCATTCCTCGTTCTTTAGGACTGCAACGATGATTTCGGCGATCCCGAGCGTGGCGATCGCCAGATATTCCGACCGAAGTCCGAGAGCGATTTTGCCGATCACGAACGCCGCGCCGGCGGCGAGCAGAGCGCCGACGGGCCATCCCAGCAGCACAGGCAAGCCCGCGCCGCCCAAAAACCCGGTGGACGCGGGAGTGACGGCTTCGATCGCTGCGACGGCAGGGTCGAAAACCCAGCGGTACGCAAAGAAGCCGATGACCATGATCGCGGCTAGCGCATAAGCGCGGAACTTTCCGCTCGGAAGCTTCACCCAAGCGGCTATGGCTCCGAGAATTGTCGCGGCGCCAAGCAGCAGGCCCGCGACGACTCGGAGGCCGCCGGCCGCCCACGCATCTCCGACAGGGGCGACGGAGATGACGATGATTGCAAGGCCGCCCAGCGCGACAAATCCGGTGACGCCGACATTGAACAGACCCGCATAGCCCCATTGGATGTTAACGCCGAGCGTCATGATGGCCGAAACGAGCCCCATGTTCAGGATCGCCAATGCGACATTCCAACTTTGGAAGAACCCCACTCCGATCAGAAGCAGCCCGACCGCCAGGAATAGAAGCGCATCACGGCGGCTCATATCATTTTGCCTCGAAATATGCCCGTCGGGCGGAAAATGAGGACTATGACCAGAATCGCGAATGAAACTGCGAACTTGTAGTCCGTAGAGAGCAGTTGAGCCAAACCGTCCGGCTCAAGCCATTCAGGAAGCATATACTTCAGAACTTTTTTGTAGGCGTAAGTGATCAACACTTCGGAAAATGCAACGGTATAGCCGCCGGCGATCGCGCCGATCGGACTGCCCAACCCGCCGAGTATCGCCGCGGCGAAGATCGGCAGGAGCAATTGAAAATACGTGAAGGGCTTGAAAATCTTGTCCAGGCCGTAAAGCGTTCCGGCGATGGCCGCCAAGGCCGCCGTAATCGCCCAGCAAATTGCGACAACGCGATCGGGATTGATGCCGGAAAGCAGCGCCAGTTCCTCGTTGTCGGAAAAGGCGCGCATGGATTTGCCGATCCGCGTCTTGTTCAGAAACCAAAAGAGGCCAATCATCAACAGGATGGCGGCGATTATCGTGATTCCCTGCGTGGTCTTGAAAGCCAATCCTTCCTGCAAGCCCGTCATCGCCTTGAAGTCGCGCGCCGACATGATGAAGCGCTCGCCGTCGGCGAACCGCTGTTCGTCCGGTCCGATGATCAGTCTGACGACCCCATGCATGATCAGCATGACGCCAACCGAAATGATCACGAAAATGACCGAAGGGGAATTCTTCCTCCGGTAGAAGCGGTAGACGAACCTGTCGACGGCCAGAAGCACGATGACGGTGACGCCGATTGCGGCTGGGAGGGCAAGCAACGCCGTCGGCAAAGGTCCAAGGCTCACGCCCATCGACTGCAGCAGCCAAGTAAGGAGCACGGCGGCCATGGCTCCGAACGCCATGGTGTCCCCGTGCGCAAAATTCGCAAATCTAAGCACGCCGTAAACGAGCGTGACGCCGAGTGCGCCGAGCGCAAGCTGGCTGCCGTAGGTCAGCGCGGGGAGGACTACGAAATTCCCTAGCGCAATGATGGCGTTCAAAAAATCCAAGGGCAGTTCCGCCTATGCGCTAGTTTCGGGCGTCCGAATTGCCTTGAATCCGGAAGTACTGTGCGCAGAAAAGCATCAAACCGAAACAAGATTCAACCTATCCGCCCAAGAACGCCCGCCGGACTTCGCTGTCGGCGAGCAGGGCGGCCCCAGTGTCCGTAAACCTATTGCGCCCCTGCACCATAACATAACCCATGTCGGCGATCTCAAGCGCTTGGCGCGCGTTCTGCTCCACCATCAGCACGGAAATGCCTGAGGCGGCGACCTCTGTGACGCGCTCGAGGATTTCGTCCATCACAATAGGGGAAACGCCGGCTGTGGGCTCATCGAGCATGAGAACGTCGGGATTGGTCATGAGCGCCCGCCCGAACGCCACCTGCTGCCGCTGTCCTCCCGACAGCTCGCCCGCCAGCTGGGAGCGTTTTTCGCGCAGGATCGGAAACAGTTCGTAAACCTCTTCCATCGTATCATTGAAGTCGTCCTGCCGCAGGAACGCCCCCATTTCCAAGTTCTCCTCGACGCTCATCGTCGTGAAAATGTTTTTGTTCTGAGGAACGAATGCCATTCCCTTTGCGACGCGCTGGTGGGGAGACAAGCCCGTAATGTCCTCGCCGTTGAATTCCACGCGGCCGGACTTGAGGTCGAGCATTCCGAACAGAGCGCGCATGGCGGTCGATTTTCCGGCTCCGTTGGGACCGACAATGACGGCGATGGATCCGAATTCGACCGATATCGTGCAATCCGTAATGATGTTCGCGCCGCCGTACCCGCCGGTCAGAAGTTCGCCGCAAAGAAAACTCAATTCGTTTCCTCAATCACTGATGTCGGCATCCAGCCGGGTCTTCTCGGCGCTCGCGCCAAGGTAGGCTTCTATGACCCGCTCGTTTGCGCTGATTTCGTCCGCCGAGCCTTGAGCAAGGAGCTTGCCTTCGGCCATGACGATCACCGGTTCGCAAAGCCGCGAAATGAAAGCGAAATCGTGCTCGATCATGCAGAAGGTATAATTGCGCTCCTTGTTCAATCTGATGATCGCGTCGCCGATCGTGCGAAGAAGAGTTCGGTTCACGCCCGCTCCTGCCTCGTCGATGAAGACGACCCGCGCATCGACCATCATGGTGCGCCCTAGTTCCAGAAGCTTCTTCTGTCCGCCGGACAGGTTGCCCGCCTTTTCGTCCGCCAAATGCCCGATGGTGAGGAACTCCATCACCTCTTCGGCCTTCTCCGAGATCCTGAGTTCGTCTTGCGCGATCTGCCGTCGCCGGAACCAAGTATTCCATAAAGTTTCGCCTGATTGGTCGCCAGGCACCATCATCAGGTTTTCGCGCACGGTGAGCGAGCTGAACTCGTGCGCTATCTGAAATGTCCGCAAGAAGCCCATGTGGAACAGGGTGTGCGGCAAAAGCCCCGTGATGCACTCGTCGTTCATGAACACGCGCCCGGCCGTGGGCTTGTGGACGCCCGCCACCACGTTGAATAGAGTGGACTTGCCGGCGCCGTTGGGGCCGATCAGCCCCGTTATCGAACCGCTCTTGATCTTGAGCGAGACGTTGTCGATGGCGGTAAAGCCGCCGAAGCGCTTCGTCAGGTTCTGGATATCGATCATCGGATGGGCCGATTCCTATCCGATCGCATTGGACGAAGCTATCTTCGTCCGGCCCGCTCCGGCGTGATCGGCGACGGCGCACCGGAAACAACCAATTCCAATCATGGTCCGGGCGGCAATTTCGGTGCCTCCCATAGATTCCGGCCGGTAGCCGCGATGCAATTTCGGCCGCAAAAAAAGAAGCTTTACAGCCAAGCTGAAGCCCCGATCTGGCAGTTCAGGAATTGATCGCGGCTCGAGCGGCAGGGTACGAAATCCCCGCCGCTCGAATGAGTTGGATCAGCGGTATCCGACAATAGTGAACTCGTTGTCCATTACCTCGTATTCCGCATAATTGCCTGCCGCCTCGCCGGGACCGATCAGCTCGACAGCCGACGCGCCAACGTAGTCGATATCGCCGCCGTCGCTCAGGATCTGAAGACCTTTGGCGAGTTCGCCCGGGAGTATCATTTCGCCCGGAGCGTTCGCTACGTCCATGACTGTGTCCTTGATGTCGCTGCTGCTTGACGAGCCGGCCGCCTGCATTGCGAGCATGATCAGCGCTGCTGCGTCGTAAGACTCGGGTGCGAAAGGCGAAGCGCCGTCGAAGCCAGCCTCGGTCGCCATGGCATGCATCATCGCAGCGCCGTCGCTGTCTGTTCCCGGCGCTTGACCGAATGAGCCGTTGAGATCAGGGCCGACATTTTCAACGATACTCGAGCCGATCATGCCGTCAGGCAATACGAATGTATCGAATGCGCCGGAATCCAAGGCAGCTTGGATAATGCCGAGCCCACCTTGATCCAGATAGCCTGCAACTACGAGTACTTCGCCGCCTGCGGCGTCGAGGGCTCCGATTTCCGCGGAGTAATCGCCTTTGCCGTCCTCATGGGAGGCATTGAGCGTTACAGTTCCTCCCGCAGCCTCGAACGCGCTTTGGAAGCTGTCTGCGAGGCCTTTGCCGTAGTCGTTGTTGGTATATGTGACTGCAACTTCCGAGTACCCGCGACCCATGATGATTTCACTCATGACGACGCCTTGCCGCTTGTCGGACGGAGCTGTCCTGAAGAACAGGCCGTCGTCCTCTGCCGTCGAAAGAGCGGGGGAGGTTGCGGACGGCGAAATCATGACGATCCCGTTCGGGCGAGCGACGTTTTGGAGCACGGAAGCAGTTACGCCGGAGCAGTCTGCGCCGACGATCGCATTGACGTTGTCGGCAGTGACGAGCTGTTCCGCCGCGGCAACAGCGGCTGCGGAGTCGATGCAAGTCGAGTCGCCCCTGACGGCCATGACGGACGAGCCGTCGAGCAGCATCCCAGACTCATTGACTTCCTCAATAGCTAGCTCCGCACCGCTGGCCATGTCCGGAGTAAGGGATTCAATCGGTCCGGTGAACCCGAGAAGCACGCCTATCTTGATCTCTTCCGCATGCGCTGCAGAAGCAGCCAAAGCCGCAATCGACGCGATCCCAAAAGCTAATTTTTTCATCACATTCTCCAAGATTTGAACGGAATTTTGAATCACGGACTCAATACTTTCCATTGACTCGCACGTCAACGTATTCGGGGCTGGCGTTTTCAAGAATCATAGGGTCCGATTCAGCTGCTGCAGCGGAAGGAAGCGGTTTTTGAGGGCAGTTTTTCCAGCATCCGCGGTTTTGGGCTTGGCGCGCTGTGTCTGTTCGGAATGTGGCCGCACCCGGAATGAATGGAATGCGCGCGCAACTCGGGCGTTTTCGCGATCGCAGGATGCAAAGATGAATCAGGGCATTCGATTCGCCGGATCGCAACGAAATGGTATTGGAGTTTCCCGCGAGTCGTCTAAATTCGCGAGGCCGCGGACCTGCGCGGCGGATTGGAGCGCCATGCGCGCCCGAGGCGCAAGGAAGTGAGAGGTTTCAAATGGAAGGCAGCTATCGCGCGGTCGTAATCGGGGGCGGCGTCGTCGGCGCTTCCGTGCTTTATCATTTGGCGAAATTCGGCTGGCGCGACGTCTGCCTGGTCGAGCGGTCGGTTCTGACGGCCGGTTCGTCATGGCATGCCGCCGGCGGGGTGCATGCGCTCAATGCGGATCCGAACATGGCGGCTCTGCAAGCCTACACCATCGATCTTCTGTCTGAAGTCGAGCGAGAGTCGGGCCAATCGATAGGACTGCACATGACAGGCGGCATTACGGTCGCTTCGGCACCCGCTAGGTGGGAATGGCTCAAATCGACTTATCGAATATTCCAAACGATCGGGATTGAGGATTGCCACCTGATGACGCCTCAAGAGATCAAGGAGCGTTGTCCGATCATGGATGTCGCCAACGTCATCGGAGGGCTATGGGCGGACCGCGAAGGTTACGTGGACACGACGGGAACCGTTCATGCCTACGCGAAGGCGGCCAAGAATCTCGGAGCGGAAATCGTGGAGCACAACCGCGTGCTGGAGCTTGTCCACAGGGCCGACGGCACTTGGGACGTCGTTACCGAAAAAGGAACGGTCCAAACCGAGCACGTCGTCAACGCCGCGGGACTCTGGGCGAAGCAGGTCGGGCGAATGGCCGGATTGGAGCTTCCCTTGTCGCCACTGGAGCACCACTATTTCGTGACGGATACGATACCTGAAGTCAGAGATTTGGACTTCGAGGTCCCCATGACTGTCGACCTCGAAGGGTTTACCTACATGCGGCAGGACCAGGAGGGCGTTCTGGTCGGGATATATGAGTTGAACCACAAGCATTGGTGCGTGGACGGAGCGCCGTGGGAATACGGGATGGACTTGATCGAGGAGGATCTGGACCGGATTTCCGACGAGCTCGAGATGGCGTTCAAAAGATATCCCGTACTACAGGAGGCGGGCATCAAATCCTGGGTCAACGGCGCGTTCACCTTTTCGCCCGACGGCAATCCGCTTGTCGGTCCGGTCCGCGGGTTGCGCAACTACTGGCTTGCTTGCGGAGTGATGGCCGGGTTCCTGCAAGGCGGAGGCGTGGGAAAAACGCTCGCCGAATGGATGATTCACGGCGAAACTGAAGCGGACGCTTGGCCGATGGACATTGCGAGGTACGGCTCCTTCGCCTCGAATCGCGAATACATCAAGCAGATGACCGGGCAATTCTACTCCAGACGATTCGTCATGACCTATCCGAACGAGCAGCTTTGGGCAGGGCGTCCGTTGAGAACGCCGCCTGCCTACGGCGCCATGACGGATGCAGGCGCGTTTTGGGGCAATAGCTGGGGATTGGAGGTTCCGATTTACTTCGCCCCGAAAGATTTCTCGGAAACGCCGACCCTGAAAAGATCCAACGCATTCGACATTGTAGCGGACGAATGCAAGCGCGCGCGAGGAACCGCCGGGATCCTTGATATTTCGGGATACTCGCGCTTCCGCGTTACCGGTCCCGGAGCCGAAAAATGGCTGGACCGGGTGCTTGCGGGCCGCCTTCCGAAAGAGGGCAGGAGCCGGCTCACGCCCATGCTTGCGCCGAGCGGAAGGCTTCGGGGCGATCTTACGATATTGAATTGGGGCAGGGGCGAATGGTGGATAATGGGGAGCTACTACCTGCGCGAATGGCACATGCGCTGGTTCAGCGACTTGGCAGAGCCCGGAGTCAATGTAGAAGATGCGTCGGACAAGATCGTCGGTTTCGCCGTCGTCGGACCAAATTCCCGCGAGCTGCTTTCGAGCTTGACGCATCACGAGGTGTCTGGCGACGCGCTGCCGTTCATGGGCCTTCGGGAAATGGATCTGGGTTTGATTCGTTCGAAGGTTGCGCGCATCAGCGTGACCGGAGAACTCGGTTTCGAAATCAATTGCGAAGCCTCCGAGCACCTCGCACTGTACAATTCGCTGAAGGCGGCAGCCACAAAATTCGATGCGGCGGACATCGGATTCAACGCTCTGCTTTCGCTGCGGCTAGAAAAGAGCTTCGGGATTTGGAACGCCGAGTTCATGCAAGCTTATACGCCGCGGGAAACCGGCATGGACAAGTGGATCGCTTACGACAAAGGGGAGTTCATCGGGAGGGAGGCCGCATCGGCAGACCGCCGGAACGCGGGTCGGAATCTCGTGACTTTGGAAATTGAAGACGGCGACTCGGATGCAACCGGATACGAACCGATTTGGCTTGACGGCAGGCGGGTCGGGTATGTGACCTCAGGAGGCTACGGGCATGTCGTCGGAAAGAGTTTGGCGATGGCCTTGGTTGAACCGGACGCGTCGAAGCACGGGACCGAGTTGACATGTCACATAGTGGGCGCGGAACGCAACGCGATCATCATTCCTCCGTCGCCGTTCGATCCGGCAGGAACGCGGATGCGCAGCTGAATTTGTCGGAGCCTCGCTTTTGCGGCGCGCCGCCTGAGGCGAGGTCTTGAGGAAGAGCGGAAGCCAAAAAATCGAAATCAACTGCTAAGGAAAAAGAACAGGAACGTGCCCCTCAACGAAGCTAGTGGATTATTCGGACAGCGAAGTTCTCGGTGCAGTGCCCGATATGGATTGGTAGAGGCTGACTCACAAGCTGATGATTGCGAGAGCCATGATGCGGCATGGAATTTCGGGTGCTGACCCCGCAGCGCGTTCGATTTGCAGTTCCCGTCGCGTCCTCACCCATTTTCGCTCTCTGGTTCGGGGATGTGAATACAGCATGATCTCCGAATGGATATATGGCCAGCGCATAACAGCCCCGGTTGCGACCCAGCTCATCAGGCTTTCAATAAAGTCGCAAAGACGGATAAGAGGGCGGAGTGAAATGCTGGCTGATCCAAGCGCCGGAGAAAGTCTCGTCCTTTGCCTATGGTAGCCGGATCTCTTTCGCGAATCGCATCGCCATGCGCGGGCAGAATCATTGTGGCATTAAAATCTGGGGAAGCATCATGATTACTTCGCTCCGACTCGTCGATTTCAAGAATTTCGCTGACGCGACCCTGCGCGCCGGTCCATTCACCGTCATCGTGGGTACGAACGCGAGCGGCAAGAGCAACATTCGCGATGCCTTTCGTTTTCTTCACGGTATTGGCCGCGGCTACACGTTGGCGGAAATCATCGGCAGCAAGTACGGTTCCGGCGGTCAGATCGAATGGGCTCCGATCCGTGGCGCAGCAAATGAAATCATCCGTTTCGGAAAATCTGGTTTCTCCCTTGAAGTCGAACTGACGATTGACGAGGGCAAGGTTCAGTATTCCATCAAGGTCGAGCAAGACAAGGACAGCCGGAGTGGGTTTAGAGTTACTAAAGAGAGTCTCAAGTTAAAGCGGATTAACATCTTTACAAGCCATCCCAGTATATTCGATCCCGTTTCTAAGCAAAACGACAGCTCACACCTGTTTCTTAGGATGGCGAAGACCGGTGAACAAAGGAAGTTGGGCAATCGGATCGCAGTTAGGCCGGATCAGCCGGCTTTGACGCAAGTCCGCGAGCACAGGAACGTTGTCCGACTTCACAAATACATAATACAATCGGTGATCGATAATCTTGCCGGTATCCGTTTTCTGGATCCGATCCCTGAAATGATGCGGAAGCCAACTTTCCCCGGGCAGACTATGCTCGGCGACAGCGGCGAAAATCTGCCGACCGTTCTGCAGGAAATCTGCGCTGATCCGAAACGTGGAGCTGTTTTCTACGAATGGGTGCGCGAGCTTACGCCTATGGATGTAGAGAGATTCGACTTTCCGCGTGATCCGATTACCGGACTGGTTCAACTCGCGATTGGCGAGACGAACGAAAGAGAGGTGTCCGCTTATAGCGCATCGGATGGTACTTTGCGCTTTCTCGCCATGTTGGCGGGGCTACTAGGCAGGCAGACCGCGTCGCCTGGCCGAATTGGCGCGCGGTCGTTTTTTTTTGAAGAAATCGACAACGGCATCCATCCGTCGAGATTGCGGCTTCTTCTCGACCTGATCGAAGGGCAAACTGCAAAGGGCGGGCTCCAAGTAATCACGACGACGCATTCGCCCGACCTGCTTGCCATGATCGGTGACAACACGTTCAAGAGCACGTCCGTCGTCTGCCGCTTGCCTGACACCGACAATTCCGTGATACGTCCGGTATGCGATTTGCCCCGCTCGGAGGCGCTACGAAATTCTCAGGGGCTGGGGCGACTTCACGCCTCCGGATGGATGGAGGATGCGCTTGCCTTCGCCGAGGAAGACGAGGGACAAGCCGAATGAAAGTCCTCGTCATCCCCGAAGACGTCAACAATGATCAGTACATCTTGAAACCTTTGTTCGAACAGTTACTGAGTTCCATTGGCAAGCCACATGCGCGCGTTCGAATCTGCGAGGAACGGCTTGGCGGAATCGGACAAGCGATGAAGTCGAAACGCATTGCGGAAATTGTTTGCCGCTATGATGGGATGACCGACGTTTATGTCCTCTGTGTCGACCGAGACGGCAATGCGGGACGCCGCCAGAGGCTCGACGATATTGAAGAAAAGTTCGGGGTCGATAGACAATTCCTTGCGGAAAACGCTTGGGAGGAGCTTGAAACATGGGTTCTCGCGGGCTTGAGAGAGCTGCCTCACGCTTGGCCTTGTTGGTCGGATATCCGTGCGGAGGTGCAGGTCAAGGAGACATACTTCGAAGAACTTGCCAAAGACCGCAGTGTTGCCGATGGCCCCGGTCGTGGCCGCAAGGCACTGGGCGAAGAGGCTGCCCGGCGAATTCACGCGATCCGGCAGAATTGCCCCGAGTTCAACGCACTTGCGGAGCGCCTTGCAGACATCGTGAGCAGCAGGTGAGCGCACCCTGACCCACAGGAACCAAGAAACGCTTGCCACCGAGTGGTGAAACAGGGCGATAGCGTGGGCATGGATAAGATTTGGCGTGACGTCTTCGCCGCCATTCTACGCGATGCCCCCTTACGTTGGCGATGTGGCCCGTAGGACTATGCAACATCGAAGAGTCCGCAATTCGAGCAACAGAAAGAGGCATGCTCAAGGGTCTTGCGCTCGATTTCCGACGTCCCCTCTTCTTCGGTGCGGCGGGCGGCCAACAAGTTGGCCGCGCGGCAAGCGTGGTTCTCGACCACCCGCTTTCGCTGCGAATCCAATTGACCAGAGACGTGTCATTGACTCGCGCATCGCCGACCGCAAGGTGCAGTTGCTTGGATGCAATCGGCTTCATATGCTGCGAATTTATTGCGTAAAACCGAAATTAATCTATATTTTTGGAGACTGCGAAAACTCTCGATACCTCCATGACCCGGCAAATTTCCGAACCATTTTTCAACGAGCATCCGGTCTTTCGACGCGAAGAGTACGCAGCCGCAGTCGGTCGTCACCCGAGGGACAAGACTGTAACGGGGATGCTTTCCCGTCACCTCAGCGCGGGCAATGTCAAGCGCGTCGGGCGGGGTGTCTTCGCATCGGTGCCCAAGCATGTCGATGCGCAGAAGTGGGTCGTGGACCGTTTCTTGGCGGCGTCGCGTCTACGGCAGAACGGCGTGATCGCCTATCACTCGGCGCTTGAACTGCACGGCTATGCCTATTCGGAGGGGCATGTGGTTCAGGTTATTTCAGAGCGGGAGCCCGGATTGGTCGAAGCCGCGAGCGTTGCCTGTCGGTTTTTCCGCCCTCCCAAAGGATTTGCCCAAAAACCTGGCCCTTGGAGCAGCGGCGTCACAACCGTCAGCCGATTGGGACAGGACGTCGCAGTTACGACCATTGAGCAAACGATTGTCCATTCATTCGACCGCTATGATCTGGTAGGCGGAGCGGAAGAACTTTTCAATTCACTGGATTTTGTCGACAGGGTCGATGTTTCCTCGCTTGTCATGCATGCATGCTCCTGCGTCAATTCTGCGTCGATTGGCGCGCTTGGTTTCTGGTTGGAGCGTGAACAAGATTTTTTGAACGTGCCGGACAGCGCAATTGAGCATTTGAGAAGATTGGCCCCGTCCCAAGCGCGTTACGCAATCGGGGCCAAACCCGGCATTGGGAAAATAGCAAAGGGCTGGAATGTGATTCTGCCCATTGACGTGGTCGAACCGAGCTTTGAAGGGCTATAAATGCCGCTGCCCACTTTAGAGAGCGTGCACCATCTCGCCGTTGAGACCGGATTTCAGCCAAGCGTGCTTGAAAAAACGCTCAGGCATTTTGATTTGCTGCAGGAAATCGGTCGGAATCCAGCTCTATCGGAACGGTTGGCCCTCAAAGGCGGCACGGCACTCAACCATTTTTTCTTTGATCCTGAACGGCTCTCCGTCGATATCGACTTCAATTTCGTCGGCGTGCTCAGCCAGACTTCTATGAAAGCTGAACGCCCCGTCGTTGAAGCTGCGCTTCAGGGCCTTCTTTTGTCCCAAGGCTACGTTGTCCGCCGCAAAGCCAGTGGCCATGCTGGCGGCAAATGGTTGTTGCACTACAATTCTGTCCTCGGTGGCCGCGGCAACCTTGAAATGGATCTCAATTACATGGCGCGTGAACCGTTATTTGGAACTGCGCGCATATCGTCTCGCCCAATTGGGGATTTTCAGGCAAATGGCGTCCATGTCATCGATATTCACGAAGTAATCGCCGGAAAGTTCGTTGCGTTGATCGGTCGCAGCGCCGCCCGAGATCTGTACGACGTTCACAGACTCCTCTCGCTGGAGGGGCTTGAATGGGGCTGGATAAAGGCTGCGACTTTGGCAATTGGCGCTTGCAGCCGTCGCGACTGGCGAACTGCGTCCTTGGAGTCCGTCAAGATCGATCCACGCGAAATTCAACGTAAGCTTGCAATCTGCCTTCCAAATAACCACTACGCCGTGCGCAGTGCTGAAAAATGGATTGACGAAACCATTACGCTCTGCCGCGAGAAGTACGGGTTCTTGTTTAAATTCTCACGGAATGAAGAGGAGTTCCTTGACTGTCTCCTCGATAGCGGCGACGTTGACGCTGAACTGCTTGATGTTGCCCCCGACATACAAGAGCGGATTGCAACGATGCCGATGCTGGCGTGGAAATCTCGCAATGTCCGCAGGTATCGGGAGATTGGGTAAGCGAGAAGTGCACGACAATCTGTGAATAAATTTCCCGCTTTGCGGCATCCTTTTTGGCCCGCTTCCGGCTCCAGCCGACGACGATGCGGCGGCCCTTGTGCTCGAACTCGCCGAACGCGAATCCTCGGAGCCGCCGGTCGGGCTGTAGGCGTCGAGGTCGAGGATCCTCTCCTTCAAGTCTTTCGGCAATGATTTCAGCCGGGCGCCGACGATGTACTGGAGATCCCGCTCTTCCATGGTCTTGAGATTCGCCTCGCCGAACATGCCCCGGTCGGCGACGCGGATCGCCCTCTCGATCCTTTCGCGTTCCCGCATTGTTTCCAGCGCCGGAATCAGGCTCTTGCCCTCATGCACCGATCCTGGGAACACCTCGCAGCCGATCGACAGCCCGTCGGACGCCGCCATCAGCGCCAGCAGAACTTGGGTCCGCCCGTGGCGGCCGTCGGATTGATAAGCCGCGTTTGCAATTCATTGAACTGCACAACGAGAAAGAGGCGAAGCCGTTCAAATGGGCGGCCAGCTCGGATCGGCTCGCCGCCGCCCGTCAAAGAGGATTTCAAATAACTCGAACAAGCCACTAGGCCTGCCGCGATTTACGCCTAGGGATTTCCCCCAGGTTCACAATGGAGGCCTGCGCCACTCATGAAGCCCGCCAAGAGTACTGCGGGGATCGCTAGGGCCAACGCCGCCAGTTTAAGGAGCGCTACGAAGAAATTGTCGGCATGGGCTTGCCCTGAATTTCGAATGGCCAGCAATTCAGCATAGCCCAGACTGCCGGCGTAACTTGCTGCGGACGCCTGATGCGTGCCATGCTGATGGAGAAGTGGGTCGGCGAAACGATCCGGCCTTACTTGCGGGGCGCTGTTATACGTGAGTCGACCGTTACTTTGCCGCTCAGTACAAAGCTCACCTTGTGATCGTTGGCCCACATTTCTGTTCCTCTTGTTTAGCGATTCTCCAAGGCGTGCCACACACGAACGATAATGGCTTCGTCATCAACGAAGCGATACCGAATGACATAACCGCGAGCGCCGAACCGAACCGACAGCTCACGGAAATCCATTTCCAAATCCCAAGGACGACCTTTTTCGGGGAACTCAGCTAGTGTCTCGGCCGCGTCTATCAAGGTATTGACGGCACGCCCGGCAGCGTCCGGGCTGTGCGGTTCTATGAACGCATGGAGCCGTTTGAGGTCATCCAGCGCCTCTGGCAGCCATCTGACCGTCGCCATCAACTAGCATCTGCCTTCGAATCACCAAGACTGGTCGCCCAAGCTTTTACGTCGGCATGATCGACAGTTTCGCCGGTTAGCTCGTATTTTTCCCATCGGGATTTCACCAGCTGGCGTTCAGCCTCCAGAGCATCCTCGACATCAAGAAAACGCTCAACAGCGGCTTTAATCAGATAGTGCGGCGTACGATCTCGTGCTTTTCCCAAGGCTTCCAGACGGTGCCGGGTCTCTTCATTCAGGCGAACGCCCATCGTTGAATTAGCCATAGTCTTCTCGAGTTTTCGGTTCCAGTTGCATAAAGTATAACAATGTTGCGCATTTTTCAATTCAAATCGATTCGTACTGGGGGTTTGCCCCGCCGGGTTGTGCTCTATCGCTGCGCGACAGAGCCTGTAGTCTCCGCCTGACGGTCACGATCACTAAGCCTTTCGGGACGCTTGCGTGCGTCCACTGGTCAACGCAAAGGCGGGCGGCTGGCCGGCATTCCCCATCTTTCGGCTTCGTCTGCAAGATTGTGCGGATCCGCATACGCGGATATGCACTGCCCTCCGTGCCTCTCCGGTATGGATTCCCTCCTTTGAGTTCCCGGCTCATTTGTTTAGCCGATTGCTCTCCGGAAAACCCGGTGCAGTTCAGCGCGTTATGCACTGGGCACTAAACCCGGCAATGGAAAAATAGCGAAGGGCTGGAATGTGATTCTTCCTTTGGACGTGGTCGAACCGCGCTTCGAGGGGCAATATGTGCAATTGGCTAAATTTGATGGCATGCGCGGTCTCGCCGATTTGGACAACTTTGGGCAAATGGCGTCCGTGTCCTCGACATTCACAAAATGATCGCCGGAAAGGTCGTTGCATAGGTCGGCCTGAACGCAGCCTGGGTTCTGTACGACATTCACCGATTCCTCTCGCTGGAGGGTTTTGCTGAGCTTGATATTGGTCGACTTTGCTTGAAGCGGTATGTCTTCTGGAACCGAGACCTGTGTGATAGCAAATCAAACGGCACGACGGTCTGAGCCATCGCTGCCGCACTCGAGTACTGGAAGCGCGACTGCACTGCGACTTGTATCCGGCAGCGACGATTTACTTTCATTTTCCTTGTAAATTCTCCATGGCATGGATAAATTGCAAGGATGATTCCGCGACTTATTACTCGTGACGTCGAAAGTGCCTTGAACCGTCAGGCCGCGGTTGCCCTGATCGGACCGAGGCAGGTCGGCAAGACGACGCTGGCGCTGGAGATCGGCCGGCCGCGTGATGCCCTCTATCTTGATCTCGAAGATCGCGATGATCGCAACCGGCTCGCCGAGCCCGCGCTTTTTCTGGACAATGCAGAGGATCGGCTCGTTATCCTCGACGAAATCCACCGGATGCCGGAGCTCTTCCAAGCATTGCGCGGCATCATCGACAGAGGCCGACGCAAAGGAAAGGGCGAAGGCCGCTTTCTCATTCTGGGATCGGCGTCGATCGACATGCTGCGCCAATCGGGCGAGACGCTGGCAGGGCGCATCGCGTACATCGACTTGGCACCCCTTTCCGCGCTTGAAGTGGAAAATGCCCGCGCGCCGCGCGAGCGCCTGTGGCTGCGCGGCGGCTTTCCGGACAGCTACCTCGCGCAGAGCGACCGGGACAGCCTTGCGCTGCGCAGGGATTTCATTCGCACATATCTGGAACGCGACGTCGCGACATTCGGGCCGCGCGTCCCGGCCGCGACCTTGGAGCGGCTGTGGACAATGCTTGCACACCGCCAAGGAGCAATGCTGAATGCTTCGGTGCTTGCGAGGGCTCTAGACGTGAGCGCGCAATCGGTGACCCGCTACGTCGACCTCCTGTCGGATCTGTTGCTGGTGCGCCGATTGCCGCCTTTCCAAATCGACGTCGGCAAGCGTCTCGTGAAAGCGCCGAAGGTCTACGTGCGGGACAGCGGTCTGGTGCATGCCCTGCTGGGCATCACGTCGCTGGAGCAGCTCGCAGGGCATCCAGTGGTCGGCGCAAGCTGGGAAGGCTACGTCATGGAGACACTCCTCTCGGCATTGCCGCCGCTGGCGAGACCGTACTTCTACCGCACGAGCGCCGGCGCCGAGATCGACCTCGTGATCGAACACAACGACGGTGCGCGCTGGGCGATCAAGATCAAGCGTTCGTTGTCCGCCAAGATCGGGCGGGGGTTTCGCCTTGCCTGCGCGGACGTGGAGCCGGCACGCGCCATCATCGTGCACGCGGGCGACGACCGTTGCCCGGTCTCGGAAAGCGCGGAAGGAATCGGCGTCCGAGAACTGGCCGCGGATCTGCACGACCTCTCCTGAAACACAGTCTCCTCCGTCCCAACGCTTGCCGGTGCGCAGCCCTTGCCTCATATGAAAGATATCCTCAGGATGACTTGACGCCGACCCGCTTCAACCAAGCAGACATGCATTTCGGATCAACGGAAAGCCAACCGCCATTCGGAATTTCACCGCATCACACGGAAGTTCGCTCACCGTCTCCGGGCACGAGCCACGATCAGGGCCGGATGTTCCGGTTTGGAGCCGCCCAGCGCGAGCATTCCATCCGCGCAGCTCTCCGGACAGGCAATAATCTTCGGTTCTAAATGGCCGCATTCCATTGATCGCGTCCTCGGGACAGAAAAAGAAGGGCGATTCGATATCCATCCCGCTGCAGTGAACAGGGTCGACGCAGCAGCTGGAAATGCAGGCGTCCGGCGAGCCGTCGTAGGCGACGACGCGCGTTCGGAAAGTAATTCGGGCTCCGCGAATGAGTGAGGGATTGCCAACTTTGCTGTCGGCTTGAGCCGCGAGGCATTGAACCGCGAGCGGATGGCAGAGACCGGTTTGAAATTGAAAATTTTCTGTTCGCTTGATAGCCCATGTTTGCGAGACATAACGAGTTTTCCCTCCGACGTCAGCGACAGGGCAACCAATGACGAATATTGATCACCGCTCTTCGTTCGCTCCCGGAGCCGGCATGCCGCCGCCGGTCATGGCCGGGCGCGAGAGGGAGAAGGCGCTGGTCGCCGGAGCGTTTGAACGCTTGGAAAAAGGCGTCAACCCGGCGGCCAATCTTGCGCTGATCGGCCCTCGTGGCAACGGCAAGACGGTTCTGCTCCGTTGGGCGCAATCCGAGGGAAATTCCCGACGCGGCAAGCTAAATTGCGTTAATCTGAAACCGCATCAATTTGAAACTCTGCCTGAGCTTGTCGAAGCGCTGGCGAGTTCAGGGATATTTAAGAATCTCGCTGGCGACGGTTTCTCGGTCAACATAAGTGCGCTTGGCGCTGGAATTGGGGTTGGTCGCAAGCAATCAACACGAAAGTTGCTTGAACCAGTTTTGCGCAAGCGATGCGCTGAATGCGGATTTGTGATCCTGATCGACGAAGCCCATATGCTGGATCGCAAGCCGGAAGTCTCGCGTACATTTTTCAATGATGTCCAATCCGTTGCAAGCGACGGCCTACCGCTGCTGGTGATCCTCGCCGGCACGCCGGACATGTCGCCGCGGCTGAACATGATTGAAGCAACCTTTTGGAACCGACTGGAAAAAGTCGGCATCGGCCTGCTTGATTTTGAGGCTTCAAGGCTTGCTCTGCAGGAGCCATTGAAGAAATTGGATTACCGCATTGAAGAGAATGCGTTGGATCGTGCCGTCGAAGCAGCGCAGTGCTATCCGTATTTTCTTCAGCTGGTCGGTCGGGAGCTGCATATGGCTGCGGCTGCGGAACCGAGCAGGCTGAAACCGGGCGGCGTGATCGGAGACGACATACTGGAAGTGGCGCTGCGAAACAGCCGAATTGCGCGGGATACCTATTACGCGGACCGGTATCGCGAACTGCGTACCCGCAGTCTTTTGCCAGCGGCAGAATCAGTTGCGGAAATTTTCAGATCCAACAATGCAAAGGCGATCACAGCCGCCGCATTTGAAGATGCCGTTTCGGGGTCCGTTAACTCGAAGCTGGATGAAAGGGCTAAAGCGTCGGGAGCACAGGATGCGGCGCTGTGGGCCGAAGACGAACTGCGAAACCTGGGTTTCATCTGGAGTCAGGTTGGCGAAGAGCGCTTTTGCGAGCCCGGGTTGCCCGGCCTTATGGACTATGTCGTTGAATTGGCGGTACAGCGCCGAAACGAGCGCAGTCGCTAAGCCGGGGCGCTTGATTCTACCCCACTGTTCGGCCAGCCTGCGCCAATCAGATATCAGCCGCAGCAAGCGTGAGTTTGCTCATAGCCTCCGGGCCTCGTTCCTTGATCAGACAGCACCGGCGCACTCGCGCTATCAATTGCTGCATCGAAAGCAATCCCAGGCCCAACTTCCTCGATAGAAGAGCTTGTCGCGGCGCAGCCGCCTGACCAAAAAAATGTGACGCAACCCTTGACGGTCGACGCGTTGTCTTGGCGGTCTCCGTGGGCTATCCGCATGAAATTGGAATGAGTTTGGCGATGTCCCGCGTCGAATCGGGCGCTTTCGGGCATGAGACCGTGTTGGCTTGTCATTTCGTTGGCGAAGAACGAAACGCGATTGCGTTTCTCTGTCGCCGTTCGATTCGGCAGGGACGCGGACGCATGGCCATCCTGCAGGGAGTTGCTTTCGCTGCGTTGCACCGGAGTCAGAGACTTGTTGAGAAGCCGAAATCAGGAATTGAGACCAATTATGATGGAAAAAGGAACAGGAGTTCGCACTCTTGCGAAAAGCGCGGAGCATTCACCGTTGGCATCATGTCTGACCGCAGCGCTTGCGTCGTTGTTGATTGTGGCTTCGGCTTTCGAAATCTCCGCGGCGGAGACCAGGGTTGCGGACGGAAAACGGGTTTCGGTCGAGCGAATCGCATCGAAACTGGATGTTCCGTGGGCGATCGACTTTCTTCCCGGATGCGAATTCGTAGTGACCGAAAGAGGCGGCAAGCTGCTGCACTTCGATAGGGACGGAAACTGGACGGAAGTGGAAGGTGTTCCGAGGGTGATCAGTCGGGGACAAGGCGGGCTTCTTGATGTCGTCGCGGCGCAAGATTTTCCGGATTCGCGGACGCTTTTCTTTTCATATTCCAAAAGACTGGAAGGCGGGGGTTCAGGAACCGCCGTCGCAAGCGCCAAGCTCAGCGAGAATGGAAAGAATTTGCAGGATTTGGCAGTGATCTTCGAGGCAAGGCATGTAGGCAGAGGAGGCTCTCATTACGGATCAAGCATCGTTGAAGCGCGGAACGGCGACTTGTTCGTAACGCTTGGCGAGCGGGGCGAGCCGGAACTCTCGCAAGATTTGTCCAACCACAACGGCACAATCGTCAGGATTTCGCGCGACGGATCCGTTCCGGACGGAAATCCCTTTGCGGAGTCGCAAGGAGCGCTGCCCGAGATCTGGTCATACGGCCACAGGAATCCGCAAGGCGCGGCGCTCGACGCGGAAGGCACGCTTTGGGCCGTTGAGCACGGCGCTCGCGGCGGCGACGAAATAAACAGGATCGGAATGGGGCTCAACTACGGCTGGCCGGTGATCTCTTACGGAGTTCATTATTCCGGGAGGAAAATTGGCGAGGGAGTGGCGAAGGATGGCATGGAGCAGCCCGAATTTTACTGGGATCCCTCGATCGCGCCGTCCGCGATCATGGTTTATTCGGGCAAGCTTTGGCCGGAATGGGAAGGCCATTTCTTTGTCGGGTCACTGAAGTTCGACTATATTTCCAGATTGGATCCCGAGGGCGGGCTGCGTGAGGTTGAGCAGATGAACTTTCCCGAGACGAAAAGAATCCGCGATGTTCAGGAGGCTCCGGACGGATCGATCTGGTTCCTTTCGGAAGACCGCGGCGCAGCCTATCGAATGGCTCCCGAGGGCGTCGACGACCCTCTGCCGGAGTGCGAGCCGCGCTCCCTGTAGGGCGTCGTGTTGTATGTGCTTCTGTAGCACTTGGAAAAATGGGATGGAGACCCGAACCCGCAGGCGACCGCCACGTCGATGACGGCCATGTCCGTCTGCATCAATAGGTTCCGAGCTTTTTGCAGTCTTAGCTCCATGTAGTACCGCTTGGGAGTCCGGTTCAGATACCTGCGGAACAGCCTCTCGAGCTGCCTGGAGCTCATGCCTTTCTCTTTCGCCAGAACGGTCGGCGAAATCGGCTCCTCGATGTTTTCCTCCATCATCTGGATGACTTGCGCGAGCTTCGGATGCCTGATTCCGAGCCGGGAGGGAACCGAAAGCCGTTGTTCGTCCGCATCGGTCCTTATGGTGTTGTAGATCAGCTGATCCGCGATGTCGTTGCTGAATTTCGTTCCGAAATCGTCCGATATGAGCCGAAGCATCAAGTCGATGGTCGAAACGCCGCCGGATGTCGTTATTCGATTTCCGTCGATCTTGAAGACCGACTTGCTGACATCGAGTTCCGGGAACTCTTCCACCAGCCCATCCCGATTCTCCCAATGTATGGTTGCTGTTCGGTTGTGCAGCAGTTCCGCCTTCGCGAGGGTGTAAGCGGCTGTGCAAATTCCGACAATTCGTATCCCTTTCTTCGCCTCCCTCCGCAGCCATGACAAAACGGGCTTCCTCGAGGCTTCTCTCACATGGATTCCAGAACAGACAACGACGGTATCGTCGCGGCCGACGGGCATGAGCTCGGAATCCACATTCACGATCACGCCGTTGGAACAACGGACGACGTTACCGTCCTCGGACACGATTGTCCAATCGTAGACTTTGCGCCGCTTCATCAGATTGGCGATCCGCAAAGGTTCGATCGCTCCGGCGAACGCGATCATTGTGAAGTTGTCCAACAGCAAAAAGACGAAGCGCCGCGGATCATCGTTGCCGTCGATCAGAGTTTGTGGATTGCTTTGTTGTTGGACCATCGGACACGCACAGATTTCGCACAGTTTCGGTTTTGTTCGATTGACCTTAATTTATCGCGTTCAATTAGCAAACTTTTCTTATCAGAATCGGACAAATACAGAATTGGTCAAGTCCCGTTGCGGTCACGGACCGCAGAATTGAATATGGAGTTCGCAAGGTCAAGCGTGTAAGGGCCATCCGCAATGCTCGTTACCAAAAGGGTGCACGATTATGGCAAGCGCATGGAACAAAACGGGGTGGCGCTCCAAACCTAGGGTTCAAATGCCGGATTACCTCGATTCGGACGCGGTCGCGGCCACGAGCGCCAAGCTTTCCGGATGCCCGCCGCTGGTATTCGCCGGCGAGGTCTGGAAGATGAAGCGCGCGCTCGGCGATGTTTGCGAGGGGAAGGCATTCTTGCTTCAAGGCGGCGATTGCGCAGAAAGCTTCAAGGAATTCAATGCCGACACGATACGGGACACATTCCGAGTTCTGATGCAGATGGCGGTCGTACTGACCTTCAGCGCCAAATGCCCAGTCATCAAGGTCGGCAGAATGGCCGGTCAATTCGCCAAGCCGCGCTCATCTCCGACGGAAACCGTCGACGGCGTCGAGCTGCCCTCTTACCGCGGCGACATCATCAACGATGTCGAGTTTTCGGCGGAGGCCCGGATACCCGACCCGGATCGGATGATTCAGGCGTATACGCAGGCGGCGGCTTCGTTGAACCTGCTCCGAGCGTTCAGCCAAGGAGGCTACGCGGACATTCGCCGTGTGCACACTTGGACTTTGGGCTTCACGAAGAGCAAAGCGGCGGAAAAATATCGCGGGCTTGCCGACAGAATCACCGACGCGCTTGATTTCATGGAGGCGGCGGGCGTCAGCACCAGCACCACGAAATCACTTCGCACGGTCGATTTCTACACGAGCCACGAAGCTCTGCTGCTGGAATACGAGGAAGCCCTTTGCAGGGTTGATTCGACCACAGGGAAAACCATTGCCGGATCCGGCCATTTCATTTGGATCGGCGATCGCACGAGGGATCCTGAAGGTGCGCATGTCGAATTTTGCCGGGGCGTCCAAAATCCGATCGGCGTGAAGTGCGGTCCGTCCCTCCGGGTCGACGAAATCAAGAGGCTTCTTGAGATCCTGAACCCGAGCAACGAGCCGGGCAGAATTACGCTGATTTGCCGCTTCGGCGAAAACAAGCTGGAAGATCATCTCCCGGCGTTGATCAAGGCTGTCGAATCCGAGGGTGCGCAGGTCGTTTGGTCGTGCGACCCGATGCACGGAAATACGATCAAGGCTGCCAGCGGATACAAGACCCGGAGATTCGGGAGCGTCCTGAACGAAGTCAAATCGTTCTTTCGGGTTCACGAAGCGGAAGGGACTTATCCCGGGGGTGTGCATTTCGAGATGACCGGCAAGGACGTGACCGAGTGCACCGGAGGGGTGAGCGCCGTATCGGACGAGACCTTGATGGACCGTTACCACACGGCCTGCGACCCGAGGCTCAACGCTTCGCAGTCGCTGGAGCTGGCGTTTCTGGTCGCGGAAGAGCTTGCCGAACGAATCGGAATTGCCGGAGGCCAGACGGAAAAGAGGGCGGCGGCGGGTTCATAGTCGGCGAGGCCGCCAAGTTCCGTTTCGGCCGCATTGGTCAAGCAATTGCCGAATGGGCTTGCGCGACCACTGCTTCGCAGTGGCGCGCAAGCACTTTCCGATTTGCGAAAGTCTCCACTTTTTCCGGCGAATGCAAAATGAGTTTCGCGACGCCTCCGCTTGGCGCCGTGAGTATGGTCCATAAGTGCGGCACGAAATCCATATCGCCCCACCACGCGTAAAGACGGGGGTCTTCGCCCGTGGGCGAAAAATAACGCAAAGTCACAGGCTGAATATACAAGCGGTCGCGAATATCCGGTTCGAAGAATGCACCGAATAACGTGGATTTGAATTGGACAACGCGCATGCCGTCGGTGCTTGTGCCTTCAGGAAAAATCAGCAGCTTGTCGCCGCATGCCAGCCGGTTCGCCAGATCCTTGCACTGTTTCGTGGCCTGCCTCGGGTCCCGTTCGATAAAGACGCTTCCTGTGGCATGCGCAAGAATCCCGATGCCGAACCAACTCCCGACGTCCTTGCGAGCCACGAAGCACGCTGGCTGCGACGCGCTCAACGTGAATATATCCAGCCACGAGGCGTGATTGGAAACGATGGCCCCGGGTCTCTGCAAAGCGACGCCTTGCTGCTTGAGCCCGATTCCAAGAATTCGCAAGCAGCCTCTGCAAACCGCCTGCATTATCCGCGGCGTGACCGGGCGTCCCCATGGCAACTCGCATATGCGGACGACGACGAAGACGGGCAACGCTGCGTAGATCAGTACGAGCATGGAAGGCAAACGCCATGCCGCGCGTGAAATGCCCGGCAAACCGTGAGATTTGACCGGTCGCGGCTCCGCGGAGCGCCACGTTGTCAATCAGGACTCCGGTTTCGGACGTAGTAGTCGCGGTGTCGCTGCGACATTCTCTTCGTGTCCATAAGGAGGCAAACGTCAACAGTGTTGAAATCTATGTCGACGAAGGCGCCGTCGCCGATGAAGCCTCCGAGCCTGAGGTAGGCTTTGATCAAGGTCGGCATGTCCCTGATCGCCGCCGGTCTGTCGACTTTTTCAGGTGGCAGTCGGTCCGTCCGCACAGAATGCTCGCCCTTTGCCTTCACTCGAAGGTCTTCCGGCGCGAGGTGGTTGTGATGAAGATATGAAAGCGGCTGGGCGAGCGACTCCGCGTTCGTTCCGTGGAAGCTGGCAACCCCGAACATGATTTCGATTTCGTGCTTGAGAACGTATTCCGCAAGGCCGCCCCAAAGCTGGAACATCGCGGAGCCGTTCCGGTAGTCGGGATGAATGCAAGTCCGGCCGAGCTCGACGACCGGGCGGCCAAGATTCTTGATGACGGAAAGATCGAATTCGCTTTCCGAATAAAAACCGCATTCCGATGCCGCGATATCTCCGCGCAGCAAGCGGTAGGAGCCGACCACATAGTTCGAATCGAGTCGATCCAACCGATTGTCGATCAAAATCAAATGATCGAACCATTCGTCGAACCGATCAGTCTCCAAGCGCTGCCCATGATCGGAATCCGAAGCGCTTGCTCCGAGTTCTTCCACGAAGACCATGTACCGAAGTCTTTTGGCCGCCGTGAGGTCTTCCTCTGATTCCGCGAGGCGAACTGTGAAATTGGTTTCTTCGAGATCCATATTCCGCAGGTTTGTCTTGATCTTGGTCGAAAGCATCTACTTGCTTGAGTTGATGGCTGCAACGACGGACGTCAAGGCGAGGACTTCGAATTGGGTGCGTCCCACGATTCTTGGTTAAGCGGCGGCGGCGCTGCAAGCCCTCAAATCGAGGAATTCAGGCCAGCGGTTGTTTTTGAAGCAGCATTTGAAGGCGCGCAAGGCGTTGGCTCCCGCCTTCGACCAGCGGCACCCGGCTCCTTTGAATCGGCTGCCGACGATCTGCTTGCAGACGCTTTCCACGACGCCGGATCCGATCGGCCGTCCGCGCTTCCGGCAGATGCCGCCCATTCTATCCTTATTGGTCCTGTAGGTGCGGATCCAGGTCGCGACCGCTTCAAGCCGGCGGGGTGCCTTCACGTCGGCGATGACGTTATCGACTCGCCCTGCGTTCGGTCGGTCATAGATCGTCTTCATCCAATTTGCCTGTTTGCGCTCGCGCGGCGCGGTTTTGACAGCGGCGTCCGCGCAATTGAGGGCATGGCACAGGTCGAGGACGAATGCCGCTTTCTGTCCGGGGAAGGCCTCCTCGCAGGCGTTGCGGATCCAAGGTGCCCCGCCGGACAGCACCGCCAATTCCTTGGCCGCGAACAAGCCGTTCCGGAGCCCGATTTGCCGCAGGCGAGCGCCGAAATCAGAGCTGCAGCCGCCGCCGCCCGCCGCTGGTTGAACTGATTTCTGAAAATCAGGTGAGCCGCAATCTCAGTGATCACCTCTGCCCACAATGAGCGAAATGGCTGCTCCAAAAACTCCGATAATGCCTAGAATGCCCAAAACGCTAGCCGGCACAACCTTGTCGTACATTGCAAGAATAAAGGAAGAAAGAATGATCGCTATAAAGATAAACAAGCCCATCCATTGGCTGCGCTTAGTATCCCGGTCCATGCTTGCTAAAACGGAATCTTCCCAATTGTGTCGATGTTCTTGCTCTTTCTCAGCCATCCTGACAATGCGTTCGGCACTGCCGGTGAGATGCTCTTCGTACTTGCCGAGCATCGCCGGAGGAGGAATAGGCCCGGAGAAACTCGCGGATTCTATGACGGAATTCCGAAGATCCTCAGGCAGTTTCTGCAGTACCGAATCCGTTGGCAGGCAGCTTACTGCTTCTGCCGGTTCGCTTGGTGCCCTAAGTGGATTTCGACTTCGCCGAGTCGCCTTCGACGCGATCTATTCCCATTGCCTTGTACATGCCCGATCCGACTCGAACCAAGTCCTGTCTTCGCGCGTCGCGAGGATACCTCGGTGGGCAAGTTGAGCGGCGACCGCCCCACACGCTTCCAAGAATCGAAAGCATCCCGCGGAGCAGGTTTCGTTTCCTCGGATACCAATACTGCAGCAATGTCCGGCTCTTCATTCTTTGCGCCAATCTGTTGGCCTCGCTTGTGAACAATCCAAGCATACACTGTTCTGTTAAGGATTTAAATCCTGTGTACAGGTTCAGGGTGCGTCTTATCATTCTTGATCAGTCACTATTGCAACCTTCGAAACACTTGGGCCGAGCGACATGCGAGAGCGTAGAACCGACTCAATCCAACAGACATGAAACGCACCCTTCCTCGATTGGAGGGCTTGCAGCGCCACAGCCGCCCAACCAAGAATCACGAGATGCAGCCCTTCAAATTCCGGTTAGGAGCGGAATAGCGGACGCTCAGGATCTCGTCGCATCGCCTGTCGAAGCTTCCAATACGACCTGAGTTCCGTCAATGACAACTTTTCCGGCATTTTCGAAATTGACCGTGATCAAGTTGGCGGCAATGGACTGGACTTGCCCAATTCCCCAATCAGGCCGTGCCGGATTGACCACGAGCTCACCGGGTTCCAAAAAAGTGTTCAGGACGTGCATTTTCACAAACTTACTAGCCAATGTCCTAGCCGACCTTCGCCAAGATTAGCGATGGGAAGAATTTATCATGAAGATATGCAGAAGGCTATCCATGATAATGATATCCCTTGGTTTGAGTGTCCCGACTAGAACTTTCTGACAAACGACTAGAATTTATTACCTTCGAAAAGATAATCGACAACACAAGAAAAGATCAACCAGTCACTGCATAGGGCTATGATCGAATTTGAAGATGTCCAGAACCGAAGAGGCAGTTAGCTTCGCCGCCTCTTTCAGTGTATGCTAAGTGCCAGATTGATGCCACTTTGGTCTTGATTAGCTCATTTCGTGAAAGGTCGGCTTGTCCTGGTCCATTGGTCCCAATGAGTGCCGCTGCTCGACCGGATCGAGTAATACTGAAAGCCGAGATATCCGTCGATTGAACCGACCTTGTGCTGGACTTGGCGGCGGGCGTTCCGTTCTATTCGTGCGGCCCGTCTGTCAGGGGGCTATGTTCACCACGAATTCCGCGGCATCGCTTAATTTGTAGATACGCACGAAGTTGAAATCGCAAGTAGCGTTTCCTATGGATGTGGTTACCACGAAACTGATTTACTTGACCGTCAAGATATACGAAAGTTGATATAACTATTCCATTGATATAACAATTTCATTTAGCGCAACGAACATTTCCTTTACCCATTGGGCAACTGGAAGCCATTGCGTCTTGTTCTCACGCACCCATAATTTTTGGAGGCGAATGCTTCGCCCCTCTCGTTCTTGATTTTTGCCATAAAATGGTTGTTGATCGCTCAACTTTTCTCGAATTAGTCGTGAATACTCTTCCATTTGTTTCGTACGTTCTGGCGGTTTGGATTTATCTTCAATACCCGACCTGATATAAAGCTGAATCTTGTCTGATTCGATGCAAAACCCGATTTTGTCCTTATGTTTATTTAAATCTACAGACCACTGAATTATGGTCCGCTCTGCACGACGTAAGCGTATTTCTGGGATATCTTTCTTGAGCAATTCCCAGAAGGAAAATATTAAGTCGCTCTCTTCCTTCGTTAACTTCTTGGACATAGCTTTCTCCTAACGTTATGAGTATCGGGCTCGTTAGCGAAATGACGGCGTTCTATCCGTCCGATCTTTGGCACAACGAACCATCGGGAACCATAGTAGACTGACTTTATCGACTTTCAGTTCTTAGAGAAAGACTGAAATCCGCATTACCGCGTACATTTCGCTCAGTTTTGGTCCCGAAAATGCACAATGGCGACATGCTATAGTCGGGTAGCACACTCGTTGGCTGGCAGAGATGATTCGTTCCATGCTTGCCGTCCGGCTGTGAGTCTTCGTCTCTTCGCGCAGTTCTATGAATTCCCAAGTCGAATTCGCGAATTGGCTAGTGAAGTGGTAGAAACCGCATCAGAATCCACAAGGATCCGAATGGAATCTGGTGCGTGGAACATGTCACTTGCTCAAATTGAGGTATCAAGACAGGCGTTATTCTCCTGCATCCGATGATCAAGTCGCGGTGACCAGCGTTGGCATCTTCGCGGTCGACGCAGCGACAACTCACGTCAGGCAACATCGTTTCAACCACTCATCTGCGGACTTGACTGACCAAAATCATTCCTATTCGTGCTGGTTCGCTTGCTCGGCATGCGTATTGAAAAACGACGAGCAGGGGCAGGAATCTGCGAAAGTCAAAACGCCGCAAATCCGATTCGCCCCAGCTTATTTGGCGGAATTGATTCTATCACGAGAGTGTTCGAAGCGAATCTTGGAAGCGCTTCCAATTTGCCTCGTAGTGCTGGCCCGCTTTTCGAATTGTCGCGCGGACATCCTCGTCGGTTTCGCGGACAATTTTCGCGGGGGCTCCCAGCGCAAAGGATCCGTTGGGGATAACTTTTCGCTCCGTCACAAGCGCGCAAGCGCCTAGAAGGCAGTGCTTCCCGACCCGCACGCCGTTCAGTACCGTCGCATTCATTCCGATCAGGGTGCTTTCGCCGACCGCGCAGCCGTGCAGCATCGCTTTGTGACCGATCGTGCACCCGGGGCCTATTTCGATGGGATATCCCGGATCGGTATGGAGGACGCAATGCTCTTGGATGTTGCTGCCTTCGCGAATGACGATCGGTTCATTGTCGCCGCGAATCGTCGCTCCGAACCAGATGGATACGCCGCGTTCAATGATGACGTTGCCGATAACGCTGGCGTTCGGCGCGATCCAGAATTCACCGGATTCAGGCAGCTGCGGCTCGAAATCTCCGAGTGCGTATATTGTCAATTTGCCCGCGCCTCGAATTCCTGATTCAAATCCTTCACGAATTCGACCAGGCCAAGCTGCCTGCTGCGCCGCAGGCGTTCAGCTTCGATGATCGTCTTCACCTTCACCAGCACGCGTTCCATATCCCTGTTCACGAGCACGTAGTCATACTGCGGCCAGTGACTGATTTCGCTGCACGCTTCCGACATCCGCGACATGACGGTCGTATCGGTGTCTTTTCCGCGCCGTCTCAGTCGTTTCTCAAGCTCTCGGATGCTTGGCGGAAGCACGAAAATTGAGATGGTGTCGTGCGCGAATTCCGACTTTCGAATCTGCATTCCGCCTTGCCAGTCGATGTCGAACACAATGTCGTTCCCGGACGAGACGGCTTTGCCGACCGGCTCACTGGGCGTGCCGTAAAGGTGGCCGAAGACTTCCGCGTATTCAAGGAATGCGTTGTTTCGGGCCATGCATTGGAATTTTTGCCTGTCGACGAAGCAATACTCCTTGCCATCGGTTTCGCCTCGCCTCGGCGGCCTTGTTGTCGCGGAGACCGAAATCCTGATCGACGGATCCCACTCGTTCAATCGTTTGACAAGGGTGGTTTTGCCGGCGCCCGACGGGGACGAGATCACAATCAGCATTCCGCGTCGGCGGGAATTTCTCATGGCGGGCTCTTGCAAACGAATTACACAAACACGCTGCGGGGCCGGCGAGACCGCCGAACATGTCCGCAGTTTCAGCGTCCTAAACACAGATTGAGTGTCAAGCAAAGCCCAAACATCGACCTTGGATGAACTTGGATTCAAAACTCCGATGGCGATGAGCGCAATTTGCCATCGTTGCGCCGGTTTGCAATGGTGATTGGGATCGGATCGCGACCGGCTTGGAAGCCGACCCAATCAACGTCGGTCGGCGCGCAATCCGGAGTGATTCGGCATGAATTGGCTTATGGTCGCAGACTCCAATCGTTCAACCGCTGCATCCTTGCGCCAGATTCAGCGCTGGCAGCGCTGATTGATGCATGTTCAATTGCGTTCAATGCCGTTCGGAGAGCAGCTTCACGAGTTCTCGCGACGGATCGTCCGACCGCCACAGCTCTTCGCCAAAGACAATGTAATCCGAATGAACCGAGTATGCGGCTACGGTCGCGCCGTCGCCGCACGTCTCCGCAAGCGCGGGCAGCATGGTTGTCGATGACCAAAGATCAAACAATTCCGGGGTCGCGATTCCGGATGCGTTTTCCTCTGATGCGCAGAGGGGACCGAAGCTCACATAGTCCGCGCCTGCAGCTCCTGCCTGATACGCTTCATCCCTTGAAGTCCCGCAGTAAGCCCCGACGGTGTAATCTTTTGAAAGCTTGCGCCTTGCGCGGGCAACGGACCGCGCGCCATCCTGCAGATGAACCCCATGCAATCCGAGCGGAAGCACAAGGTCCAGACGCGAATCAATGAGCACCGACGTTTCGTAGCGATCAGTCGCCGACAATAGAAAATCCGCCATTGATTGGGGGTCGCCTGTGCTCCCCGGCGGCAATGTCAATCTGATGCTTGCAATTGCGTGATCCGACAAGATTGCCGACAAATCGCGCTGCTTGGGCAAGCCATCGCCGCGGTGAGGAACAATCAGGCAAATTCCCGGTTTTGGCGGGCCGTCCTTGCGAATTCCGGTGGTTTCTTGGTCCATAACTTGCGCCCAACTCGATACTTCGTCGTCGAGGCGCTCCTGCATTCACACGAATCGAAACTCAATCGCCGCAGTACGCGGTCGCAGTACGATTCGCCATATCGCGAGCAGTTTCTGGGCTTTCGCCCGATGCGACGTGCGTAACTCTCCACGCGTCGGCGCATTGGCGAATGAATCGTTTGCCGCTATCCGATCCCATCCATGCCAGAGCTTCCTTCCTGTCGAACTCTACGGATTGATTGCAGACGAAGCATTCCAATCCCAACAAGGACAGGTCCCAACCCACCCCGGTCGCGCCAGGTCCGAATTCCTGCCAGTGCTTATCCGTTGCGTCGTCCCCAACCTGTTCGGCGTGCTCCAGATTCAAAGTCGCACTTGTGCCATTTGAGCTTAGCGAAACGGAAACCCAGCTCAGTTTTCCAGAGAATTCCCACGTTACTTCAAACACCTCGGGAACGACGCAGCGCAACACCTCGCCGCTTGCGTTGCCTTCAATCTTGTATCGTCCACCGACACGCAGGTCGCCGGAAATCGGAGCAAACCACTTCGATATATGTTCCGATTCGGACACCGACCGCCAAAGCGTCCTCTGATCCGCTGAATAAGTCTTGCCGACGCCAACGATTCGGACAGGAACTTCGCCTCGGCTGCCCACTCGTACGCTTCGAACTTCTGCGCCAGAAGCTTTGTTATAGTCCATGCCGAAAAGCTCCTTGCCATCCGCGAGGGTTCGACACTGTTTGAATCCGGGAAAATATGCAACTTCAATTCTGAATCGCCCGTCATGAAATCCATAATGCGCAGATGACCAAACCTGCGGCGGCGGCGTACTGTGAATCCGAACATTGACCTTGCAGTTCGCATCGCGCATTCCTTTGGGGTATCGGACCGGAGGCGACACCAATGGCGAATGCGCGTGGTTGCGCTGGCATTGAATTGAAGAATTGCTTCCATTCGCTTGAATCCACGGCACCGCGTTCAGCCGAGTTTGCAGTCGGGAAACCCAATGTCTGAAAGCAAACATTCGGATTTGCAGCCGGCGGCCGATGCCCAGCCGGCGTTCATACTGGTGAGGCCGCAGCTTGGCGAGAATATCGGCGCGGCAGCGCGCGCGATGCTCAATTTTTCCTTGGACAGGATGAGGATTGTCGATCCGCGCGACGGATGGCCGAACGCCGGCGCGGTCAAGATGGCAAGCGGAGCGGGGAGGGTGTTGGATAATGCCGAGTTGTATCCGGATGTCGGGAGCGCCGTCGCCGACTGCAATTACGTTTATGCGACGACGGCCCGGAACCGCGACCTGAATCTGCCAACTCACTCTCCATCGGAAGCTGCTCTGGACGGAAGGCACAGGATCGAATCCGGCCATAAGCTCGCGTTCCTGTTCGGACCGGAACGCGCCGGCTTGAACAATGACGACCTCGCATTTGCGCAAGCGATGATCTCGGTCCCGACGAATCCCGAATTTTCGTCGTTGAACCTTGCGCAATGCGTGCTTCTGTCAGCCTATGAATGGTTGCGCGCGCGGTCTGACCCGTCGGATTCGGGCCCGCAGCCATCCCGATTGCCGCCCGCCAATTCAAAGGTGAAGGAAGTGCTGGCGCAGCATTATATCCGCGACCTCGAGGAGGCTGGCTTCTTCTGGCCGGAAAGCAAGGCCGAAGGAATGCGAAAGAACCTGCAGCGGCTGCTGTTGAGGCTGGATTTGACCGAACCCGAGGTGCGGACGCTGCACGGCGTTCGCAAAGCGTTGAAGACAGGTGCGGGTGGTGGAAAGGGGTAGCCGAAAGGGGTAAGTGGTTCGCGAGATCCAAGGACTATATTCCATTGAAGCCCAAGCGAAGCATATTCGAAGAGGTAGGAGGCAACCGGAAGGAGGAGGAAGCGATCCCCTCGGTCTCCGGAGCTCTCGATGCAAGAAACCTCAATCGCCATCGATTGTCATACTGGTTCACGTCGCTCTGCGTTCTTGTCGCCTTGACCATAATTGTTGGAGGGTTGACCCGACTTACCGATTCAGGCTTGTCCATCACCGAGTGGCAACCTGTAAGCGGCATGCTGCCGCCGATGAACGAAGCCGATTGGCAATCGAACTTCGAAAAATACCAGGCAATCCCTGAATTCCAGCTCCAGAACAGAGGCATGAGCTTGGAAGAATTCAAGCGAATCTACTGGTGGGAATGGGCGCATCGACAGCTGGGGCGAGTGATCGGGCTCGTGTGGGCGGCAGGATTCGCATGGTTTGCGCTCGCGAAAGCTATTCCTCCCGGATGGATGATGCGCATTTTAGGGGTTGGCGCGCTGATTGGCGCGCAGGGCGCAATCGGCTGGTGGATGGTTTCGAGCGGACTAGGGGGCGACAAAGTAGACGTGTCGCCAATGCGGCTGGCCGTGCATCTCTCGCTCGCATTCCTGATATTCGGAATTGCGCTCTGGAGCGCGATGTCGTTGCGCTTGGAGCAGCGTCAACTGATTCAGGCGCGCAGGAATCGCGAGGCGCTCCTGGAACGATTATGTGTTTGGCTTCTGGGGCTGCTGTTTTTGCAAATCGTTCTTGGGGCGCTCATGGCTGGGCTCGATGCAGGATCCGCGTTTCCTACGTGGCCGCTGATGAACGGCGAGTTTCTGCCCTCGGAAAGTTTCGCGCTTGATCCGTTGGTCGCAAATTTTGTGGAAAATTCGGCACTTGTCCATTTCAATCATCGCGTTGCCGGGTACTTGCTGTTCGCGTTTGCGATCGCTGCTTGGTGGAAGAGCAGGTCCAGCCCGCGGCCGTCGACAAGACGAGCGTTCGCTTGGGTTGCGGCATTGACGCTTGGCCAAGCGACTATTGGAATCTTAACGGCGATCTATTCCGCTCCGATCGCAATTGCCGCAATCCATCAGGCTGGAGCGCTCTTGCTGTATTTGATCGTCATGCGAACCTGCTTTATCTGTCGATATCCTCAATCTTCGGTGGTCGGATTATGAACTCGCATGGTACCGCCTACGCGGACTTCCTCAAGTTCCAAAGGGAAACCGAAGCGCTGTCGCAGGTCGCGGGCCATTTGGAGTGGGATCGCGATACGATGATGCCGAAAGGCGCCGCCGAGCAGCGCACGGAGCAAGCGGCGACGATTCAATCATTGCTGCATGGCCGCAATTCGTCGAACCGCTTCAGCGAACTTTTGCAGGCGGTAGACCCGGACGAGCTGGACGACGTCGGACGGGCGAACTTTCGGATTGCGAAGCGGCATCATGATCGGGACAAACGGATTCCCGCCCACCTGCCGCCTGCGATAGCAAAGGCCGTCGGAAGGGCCGACACTGCATGGAAGGCGGCGCGCGAGGATAGGGATTTCAAGGTGTTTCAACCGGCGCTCGCGGAAGTCGTTTCGCTGAAGCGCGAGGAAGCCGAAGCGGTATCGGATGGCGGAGAACCTTACGATGCGCTTTTGGACAATTACGAAGAGGGAATGACGACCGCGACGGTCGACAAATTGTTCGACAAAATGCGCCCGAGGCTGGTTGCGCTATCCGAAAAGATTTTGGGATCGAGGAATTCGGTCGAGCCGCTGGTCGGCAAGTTCGGCGAAGGGCGGCAGAAGGAGTTGGCCGAGGAAATTGCCGGCAACTTCACCTACGACTGGAACAGAGGTCGCCTCGACGTATCCGTTCACCCGTTCACCATGGGTTCGGGCAACGACGTGAGGATCACAACAAGATACGATGAAACCAGCCCGTTCAATTGCGTCTATTCGACGATTCACGAAGTCGGGCACGCCGTATATGAGCAGAACATCGCCAAGGAGCATTTGCTGACCCCGGTCGGCTCCGGAGTCTCGTTGGGCGTGCATGAAAGTCAGTCGAGAATATTCGAAAACCAGTTCGGCAGAAGTCGCGCATTCTGCGGATGGCTGTTCAGAAGGATCAATGACCTATTCGATACAGTCGAGGCTTCCGATTCGGATCGGTTCTACAGGCAGGTGAACCGGGTTTCACGCCAGCCCATTCGAACGGAAGCGGACGAAGTGCACTACAATTTGCACATCATGCTCCGGTACCATCTGGAAAAGGAGTTAATTTCCGGGCGCTTGGACGCAAGCGACCTCGAGGAGGCTTGGAACGCAAAGTTCAAGGAGGATTTCGGCGAAACCGTCGACGGACCCAATTCAGGGGTCCTTCAGGACGTTCATTGGTCATTGGGGGTGTTCGGCTATTTTCCAACGTATTCGCTCGGAAATGTTTATGCGGGTTGCTTGAACAAATCGATGCGCCGAGATTTGCCCGATCTTGATCGCCACTTGTCGAACGGCGATGCCGGCCCGGCCGGGCGTTGGCTGGCGGAAAAGGTCCATTGCTTCGGCGGATTGCGCGATCCGGTCCGCACGATTGAGTTCGCGACAGGCGAACCGGTTTCCGCAGACCCGCTCTTGGACTATCTGGATGAAAAATTCAGCGAGATTTACGGACTTTAGGATTCTTCTCAGCCGCCTTCGCCGCGCGGATTGCCGCGCCATGCCGGGGGACGCTTCTCCAGAAATGCAGAAATGCCTTCTTCCGTGTCGCGGTACAGCAAGTTTTCCACCATGACCTCGCCCGCATAGCGATACGCATCTTCCAGAGGCATGTGCGCTTGCTCGTAAAACGCCTGCTTTCCGATTTTCACCGCTGCGCCAAGCTTGGATGCGACAAGCGATGCAAGCTCGCGGGTTTCGCGTGCAAGGCTGTCATCCGCAACCACTTTATTGACCAAACCCAGATCCAGTGCTTCGCGCGCGTCAGCCAGACGGCCGGTCGTCAGCATCTCGAAAGCGCGCTTTCTCGAAACATTTCTGGAAAGCGCGACCATCGGCGTGGAACAGAACAAGCCGATATCGACTCCGTTCACGCCGAAACGCGCGCGCTCAGCCGCAACGGCCATGTCGCAAGTGGCGACCAGTTGGCACCCTGCCGCGACGGCAGCGCCGTGAACCTCCGCAATTACCGGCTGAGGATGCCGAACGATCGACATCATCAGCGCCGCGCATTTGTCGAAAATCATTTTGAAGTATGCATGACCCCGGTCAGGCCCGTTTCGCGCCGCGGCGAGTTCATTCAAGTCATGCCCCGCGCAAAATGCCCGGCCAGTTCCGCGCAGGACGATGCACTTTGTATCGGAAGCCTCCGCCGCCTCGTCCAATGCTTCTTTGAGGGCGTCGATCATTGATTCGGAGAGAGCATTCAATTTGTCAGGATTGTTCATGGTGATGCCCAGAATCCCGTCTGATCGTTCCTGAAGCAAAAGCTCGTTGATCATCTTGCCGTTTCCGTCCATTTGGTCTGCCCTCCAAGCCGAAGAAACTGAAATGAAATTGCAAGGTTAAAAGATGCCGCTCTCCATGTCGATTGATCAGTTGCACGAATTCATGCGGGCTGAATTTTCGCAAATGGCTGATTCTGTCGAGGTACTGAACTTGTCGTACGGCTCGATTGAGACACGTTTGAAGGTCGGTCCCGAAAATCTGCGTCCGGGCGGCGCGGTATCGGGACCGGCCATGTTCGCGCTGGCGGATGTCACGATTTATCTTGCCGTGCTGGCAGTCATCGGGCCCCGGAAGCTGGCGGTAACGACGAATTGCTCAATCGATTTCATGAGGAAACCATCGCCCGGCGACTTGCGGGCAGAAGGGCGGATATTGAAGATTGGCCGTCGACTGGCAGTCGGCGACGTGCTGATTTTTTCCAGCGAATTTTCTGAACCCGTCGCGCGAGCAAGCATGACCTACTCTTTGCCGAATTCCGGCAGTTGAAGCAGGCTCAATCCTCATGCGCTCTGACCGCTCCAACTCGGTCCGCACGCGAAGACCAGTGATTGTCTTCTTGATCAGCAATTGCGCGGGGTCAAATTGAATCTGATCTCATAGCATCAATTTTAATGCATTAATCACCTATAATGCTAATAATGCATCATAAAGAATGCAATAAAAATATAATCTCTGCAAGCTGATTGGCCGGCGGATTGCCGCGCGGGCACTGATGGGTCCAAAGACCGCGCAAGCCGACGGCAACAATGGTCCAAGCAAGAAGGGCGCTGAAGCGGTTCCAGTTCTTGGCGGCGCTCGAGCGGTGTTCTGCATTTCGCGTCCGATCGCTCGCATGTGTCTGCCAAAATGTGCAAGGCAGCACTGTCGAATGCCAATGCGTTGGAATCAAGCGAGATGCTCGGCAACGCCAAAGAGCGCATGGATCGGAACGAATTAGAAATGAGGTATTAAAATACCTTATACTCAACCAACTGAAATTTTGGAAGAAAATCGAATTTGAACTTGACTCTTGCAATCGCGATGAGCTAGAAGTCGCGTCTTGCGGTTGTTCAATCCTCTCGACAAGCAACGTAAATTGGGACGTGCAATGAAAACATACTCTGCGAAGCCGAGCGACATCGACAAAGCTTGGATCGTTATTGATGCAGACGGAATCGTCTTGGGGCGCTTGGCGACTGTCGTAGCCTCGCGCCTGCGTGGAAAGCACAAGCCACAATTCACGCCGCACATGGATACCGGCGACAACGTCATCGTCGTCAATGCGGAAAAAGTGCAATTGACCGGAAGAAAAAGGACGGCGAAGACCTATTACCGCCACACGGGATATCCCGGCGGAATTCGTTCGACGACTGCGGACAAGGTGTTGGAAGGCAAGCATCCGGAACGCGTGGTGCTCAAGGCTGTGCAGCGGATGCTTCCGGGAAACCGGCTCTCCAGAAAACTCATGACGAACCTTCGCGTGTATGCCGGTCCTGACCATCCGCACGAAGCGCAGAAACCAGAAGCCGTCAACGTCGCCGCGATGAACAGCAAGAACACTCGGAGATACCGGTCATGAACGAGAAAATTGAATCAATGGAAGAGATCGGACCTGCCATTGCGGCCGAAGCCGAGCCGGTTGTCGAAACGCAGCCCGAGCGCGAGCCCGTCAGGGACGAATTGGGCCGTTCGTACGCGACGGGCAAGAGAAAGAACGCGATCGCCCGTGTTTGGCTGAAGCCGGGTACGGGCCGAATCACTGTCAATTCAAAGCAGATGGATTTGTATTTCGCCCGGCCGGTGCTCCAGATGGTTCTGCGCCAGCCGTTCGAAATTACGAATTCGGAGAATCAGTTCGACGTCATGGCAACAGTCCGCGGCGGCGGCTTGTCGGGGCAGGCTGGAGCAATCAAGCATGGGATTTCGAAGGCTCTGCAGCTTTACGAACCATCGTTCCGGCCATTGCTCAAGTCGGCAGGATTTTTGACAAGAGACGCCCGTGTCGTGGAGCGCAAGAAATACGGCAAGCGGAAAGCTCGAAGGAGCTTCCAGTTCTCGAAGCGCTAATGTTGAAAGCGCGAACCATTGTATCGATAGACGCGGTCGCAAGAGATTGCGGCCGTTTTCTTTGCAGATAGTATTATTTTGGAATCATTGCCACTTCTTATTGAGAATAAAAAAATGCGAGTACGGCAAGATATCTGGCTAAAGTTGAGGTTTTCTAAACCCATTAAAACTGACTTAGATCAAGCAAGTTGAAAATAGATGATTGCTTATGTATTCTCATGAATCGGAAGCAAAGAATTCAGCATTCGGAAAACAGGTTTGATGATTATTACAAGAATTAGAGGTGGGCTAGGAAACCAACTATTTCAGTACGCGGCTGGACACGCTGCATCATTGAGATACGGCAAGCCACATTTTTTGGATTTGCGGTTTTATGACGTCGACAAGCATCGGGATTATGGGCTAGGGCGGTTCAATATATCTGCAAGGGTCGCACCTGCTGATATACTGCCGCCTGCCAAAGAAACTGACTTGTTGCAATATGCGGCATGGAAATACTTTGGAACAGAGCCAAGATACGTTAGGGATATGGATTTTGTACGAGGGAAAAAAATTATGCCAAAGTTTGCAGAGCATAAATTTTCCGGGCGGGCGTATATGGCAGGATTGTGGTGCTCCGAATACTTTTTTCGTGACTTCATATCGGAAGTTCGGAATGAGCTAACGCCCAATGAAAAATTGTCCAATCGTGGAAAAGAGCTGCTCAAGCGGATCAATAGTCGGACCTCAGTGTCATTGCATGTTCGAAGAGGAGATTTTGTCGAAAATAAAGCAGTGTTCAAAAGGTTTGGAGTTTGCTCAGTAAATTACTACAGGAAGGCCATTGGCTACTTGGTGAACAAACTTGAAAATGAATTTTGTATTTTTGTATTTTCCGACGATTTGCTGTGGGTTGAGGATAACTTACAGTTTTCCAGTGAAACTGTGTTCGTTGATGCTGCGTCCAACCGCGTGCCCCACGAGGACTTGGCGCTTATGGCAGCTTGTGATCACCATATCACCTCGAATTCTACGTTCTCTTGGTGGGGTGCATGGTTGAACAAGAACTCGAAGAAATTAGTCGTATGTCCGGAAATATGGTATGCGGCTCGAAGGAAACGGCTGCACGGGATGGCACCCGATAGCTGGGTTCCTTTTCCAGCATTTTCCTAGCTGGTGCAGCATTAACGTGAATTTTGTGAATCCAAATGTTGAACTGGGTGGGAAATGATCCGATAAACCTACAGATATGCCGCAGTGGTTTAATCTACTTGCTTGTGCTCCAATTTTGGATTAAAGTAATGTTCGCGGACATTTCCTACTGTTGGCGCACCGAATGGATCCCAAGCAAACAGTCGCCGCTGTGAAATGGTGTAGAATGATGCTTCCCGGACCTGTAGCTCATTTAATTGGGTAGCCGAATCGGCGTCTACATTGCTATAAGGGATCTGATCTCAAGGAATTCCACGGAAAACGGAAACAGATGCGAGCCGCCAATACTGCTGTCTTACCGGCGTTTTTCGTCCCAAAAAAAGTTCCGAATTTGGTTCGGCTGGGCCGAAACTTCGACGGCGGCTATCTGATTGACTCGAGGTGCATTGGAGATGCGAACTGCCTTGTGAGTATAGGCATCAACGACGATTGGAGTTTCGAAAAGGATTTCAGTTCGCTATCGCAAGCCCCGATCATTGCGATAGACGCAAAGACCTCAAGATGGTTGTTCCGCCGACGCCAATACAGGGAAACGATCAAGAGTTTCATGAAAGGGCTTGCAGGACGGAAGAACAGGAGCGACCCCCGCCAGCACAAAGCGCTGCTCAAGGATTACGACGAGTTTTTCAGGGACGAAAACCGTCACATCCGGAAATTCGTGTCGAGTGCCAATGATGCGAAGCATATAACCATCAACGAAGTGGTGAACAGTCTCATGCCGAACCATCATCGCCACTTCTTACTCAAGATCGACATTGAAGGCGCCGAATACGGGATTTTGAATGACATTTGCGGGATCTCCAGAAGGCTGGTTGGGCTGGTAATGGAATTCCACGACGTGGCGAAGAGAATTGATGAAATTGAGGCGTTCATGGCTAGACTGCCACTCAATCTCTGCCATGTTCATTGCAACAATTATGGCAAGATCGGCGACAGAGGACTTCCGGAGGCAATCGAGTTGTCATTCACAGCTTGCAAGACATGCGACACGCAAGTCGTAGAGCTTCCCCACTTCTTGGACAGAAGCAACTCTCCGCATCTTCCGGAAATTCAAATTGTTTTCGAGTAAGCACGGATTCTTCCAGCGGTGTTCTGGCCGTCCAGACGCGCGGCACGCGCGAATGGCTGTCACTGTGCTGGGATCAATTTCTGGCGTAATCGTCTCCTTGGCGAACAGCGCTGTTCTCTCCCGGACAAGATCTGGTCTGCAACTCGACCAAGACTATTCAGGTCTCGGCCGGGCTTTCCAAACGGTGTGTGCGTCCAAAGGATGGTAGGCGGATTTCGTAAACCCCAAGCAGGTGGGTGTCATCCCTGATTACGACCTTCGCCGCGCCCTTTACAATGATTCGGACACAGGCGGGCTCGAGCAACCCCGTTAGGACACGAGTTCGAGTTGCTCGCGGTAATCGGAGTTCGCCATCTCTTTGACTAGATCTTCAAAGGTAATTTTGGGCACCCATCCCAGCTTCTGCCGGGCCAATTCGGCGTTTCCGATAAGCGAATTTACTTCCGCCGGTCTGAATAAATCAGGATCAACCACCACGATTGGCCTGCCGGATTCATCATAGCCGACCTCGTCGACGCCTGAACCCTCGAACGTAATTCGGATTCCCAATTCTGCGGCGGCAGCCCGCAGGAAGTCGCGGACAGAATGCTGCATACCGGTCGCGATCACGAAGTCTTCAGGCTCGTCCTGCTGCAGCATAAGCCATTGCATTTCGACATACTCTTTCGCATGCCCCCAGTCGCGCATTGCATCCAGATTTCCCAGCTTGAGTTGATCTTGGACACCGATCTTTATTCTTGCCAAGGCTTGTGTGATCTTCTTTGAAACGAACGTTTTTCCGCGAACTGGGCTTTCATGGTTGAATAGTATGCCGTTGCTCGCGAAAATTCCGTAAGTTTCCCGGTAGCTAATCGTGATCCAGTAGGCGAAGAGTTTGGAGACGCCGTACGGGCTTCTCGGATGGAACGGCGTTGTTTCCGACTGCGGAGTTTCCTTAACGAGGCCATACTGCTCAGACGACGATGCCTGATAGAACTTGGTCTTCCCAGTCAATCCTTGCGTCCGTATCGCCTCGAGCAGTCTGATTGGGCCGAGCGCGTTCAAATTCGCCGTGTATTCGGGATTTTCGAAGGATGTCTGGACGTGACTCTGTGCCGCCAGATTGTAGACCTCGTCAGGTCGCACGGCCTGCAAAATCTGTGCCACCCGGGTGCTGTCGGTCATGTCGCCCTCATGGAGAACGAATGATCCGTTACGGCCATGCTCACCTTCAATTAGGGATGCAATACGCGATGAGTTTGAAAGGGATGGGCGCACTATGCCATGAACGACATAGCCTTTGCCAAGGAGCAAATCTGATAGGTAGTAGCCGTCCTGCCCCGTGATGCCCGTGATCAGCGCAACCTTGGAGTTTACCCGATTGATTGCTTCCGATGGACCCAGTGATTGTGGCAGGGTTGGTATCATTTTCCGTTGATTTTCTTTTTACGAACTGGACTGATGAGATTGTGCCGGTTTCAAATCCGCTACGTCGTGACCGAATGGTGCGCTGCGCCGCCTCAGCGCCTTGGCCCTTTGATCTTTCGTTTGATCTCTGCTGCCCTATCGACGCCCAATGCCGATTCCAAGCCGTTATCCAAGATCGATCTGAATCCCCTGATGAGAGTTCTGGGAAACCTTAGGTGTCGGGTGTGAGGAGTCAGACCTGCGTTTATGAGCTGCGGATTGATAAAAATTTTCGCGCCAGCCTTTCTCATCGTCAGGTTGATGCTAACATGCTCGCAAACCTCCTCTCCATCTTCGGTCACTCCGACATACTTGACGATGTCAAACCAATTCCGTCGGTAAATGGCAAATCCGCCGAAAGCGGATTCGACATCAATCCACTCGTTGCTCGCCGGAATAGTAATCATTCGAGATGACACGCTTGCATAGCGCGCGCGCTCTCCATTCGCCGTATACTGCCTTAGGAACCGGTATTCCTGCCAGCAGTCGCCTGGACACCAATGCTCGTGTCGCAGCGTCCAGATGTCGTAGTAGGGACCGCCCTGATTGGCCGTGCACGCGTCCCAATCTTTGCGCCGCCAGCAGCTCTCGACGGCCGCCGCAGAAAGTGTGGAATTGATTCCGTCGAAGTCCGCTACTGCGATAAAATCCACAGAGGCGTATTTGTCAGACGAACGTATCGCCTCCGCATATTTGTTGCGGCAATACGCCAGCCGTTCGGTCCGCTTCGGGATCTCGGAACGGAGCTTTCCCAAGGCAAGGTAATCGAAACCCGGCTGCTTATGTTTCAGAGATTCGAGCACGGTGACGGTCGCATCGTCGCTGTCGGACTCCACCGCCAACCACTGAACGTTCTTGAACGAAGACAGCGCAGCTCCAATTCGGTCCACGTCGGCTTCTATGCTTTTCTCGCAGTTTCGGACCGTGCCGACAACGAGGATTGATGCTTCGGTGAAAGGTTTCATTTTTCTGCGATTTCGAGTCCGCCGATGCGGTAGTGTTGCCGGGTGGTTAGCCCTTGATAGGCACTGCCGAAATCTGGGTAACCGAAACTGGTTGGTGAAGGCAACACGCAATAGCGGTGGGGCAAAGCTGCCGGAAGCCTTTGCCTTTGATCTGGATAGCAACACGCTGGAAGAATCGTCAGAAGGCCCGAGGCCTTTGACACCGAAATCAAGGACGCTCTGAACAGGGTCGAGCAGGTCGTCGACCGGACTAGAAGACAGAAGGTGGAAGCACCGTCGAAATCCTGCGGTCCGGTCCCAGCATCGGAGCCACCGTCTTGTCCGCCATCCCCAGCGGCTGGAGGGACGACCTGCACATCACTCCTGGGATGCTCCTTCGGCGCCGCACTCATCACGGAGGGTCTGGATAGACCGTTCTGGACCAGCGACGACTCGCCGCGAACGAGCGGCCGAGAAACGCCGCCTGCCATTGGGCCAAGGCCGCGATCCAACGCGACAGCATCAACAGAGTGATTTGTCATACGTTGCAAAGCCGCTGACACAAGCGTCGCAGACGGCCCCTTCGGCGTCGTTTGCAAATTACTCGAAACCGGACAAATCTTCAAACCGGAGCAGCGATCAGAAAACGCCATCTGAACTCCGAAAAACGCTTGACATTAGAGTGTGTCCGTATCAAGTTGAAACAGTAGAATGTTTGTACAACTGCCTAGTGAACACTGGGTAAGCATTAACTTGATTCGGACACGCTCCAGACTGCGTATCTGCTCCAGTTCTTGTCCACCCCAGAAAGCCACTCCTCGATGGGGATAGCATTTTAAATGCTTATTCTCAATACTGAGAACACACGCACAAATCTTCGACATATGAAAATGAAGACGATAAAGGCATTGTGCAAAGGGAAAACACGGGAAGGTTCGGAGATGACTATTTATTGTAACGATGAGACAGATCCATTTTGGCTTTTGTTGAAGAAAGAGACCGGGGGATTGCCAGGTCAGGAAAAATGGATACGCAGGAATGCAACGCAATGGACAGAAATACTAAACACTGAAGGTGATCGCATTGGGGTTTACATCAATAACCCCAAATTGCTATGGTTGACTATCACTGGATCTATAACAGATCAAAAAGGAGATTATAAACTGCGAATGAAATTATTTTCACGGATAATAATTTGTGAAATGAGCGATCAGCAGCTTGCCGGGGAAAAAAAGATTATTGAAAGGATGACGAAGTATGAAGTCAACAAATGCATTGAAAAAGCGAGTAACAAAGGCCAGAGCATTAGAGTGCAAATGGAGTGGATTCGCGATGATCAAAACGGATGGCCAGAAGCGGCGCATTGGATAAAGCAACAATTCGAGCGGTTGAACGCAATTGCAAACGGCAGATTTGGATAATTTATGTCAAGCATCAAAATACAACTTATGGCTTATTGCTTTGAGTCCGCAGCCACAAGATGTTGATTCCCGCCGGAGCAAGGCTTTCGGCTCGAAAATTCGGTTGGAATTGGTCGGAGTTCGACCGTTTTGCCCGGCTTTTGGCGCGAATTAGAAGGATCCGCTGCCCCGCGTCAAGGTGCAATCGCATCAATGGGTGAACCAGACAGTGCCGAACGCACAAAATGTAGACTCTGCGGATACAAGTAAACAAGCCATCTCATTAAAATTTCGTTTGCGTTGATAAGATAATACGCTCATCACTCAATTTACCTTGAGAGCTTTAGCAAATATTTTATTCGTTTAACTTAATTGACTGCAAAAGATGAATATTCATTAGGTTCCGATGCGAAGTTATGCTTGGAACCTATCTATGTTGGCTTTAAAATCAACAGGGTATGTTTGTTTAATTAGTTTGCTGTTCATCTAAGTGTGGTGCTGACAAGTTCGGGTGTATCAATTCTGAATTTGTTGAGCAGGGCGATAGTGTTTGTCGAATTGCGCGGCTTTTCTTATCCCTTCAATCTGCTTAAAGGATTTGGTATGGATAGTGGGATTGTGGACCGGGCGATGGCGGTCGGCATTTTTGATTCAGGACTTGGAGGGCTCACGGTATTTGAGGCCGTTTTCAATATTTGTAGTGGGAATTGATTTTATCATAGCTAAGGTTAACCAAATTCAAGCAGCTACGTTGCGTAAAGTGTAGAAAGTGATTTGGAGCCTTGATGACTCCATTAGGTTTTTGGATCCTTTGAAAATTAGGTTTAGGAAACGAGTCGGGTTATAATCTGATCCAAAGCGTTGGGGAATAATCTATTCGGTTTGAATTTCTCGCTTATACCTGCAAATTCAAAATACTGTCCCGCATTTTAGACTGATTTCAATTTTACTTCTATTTTGTTAATGCATCTTTGAGTTCGACTAGATCCTGTTCTGCTCCGTCAAAAGTAAAATCAGTTAAATTTTTCCGCCAAGGATAATCACTTTGCGGCATAACCTTCCATATTTGTCCCGGATATGTGTGATGATACCATCTTCTGGAATCGCTCACTTTCTGGCAATCAAAATAAATTGTTTTATTGTCTTTGCACGGTTGAGTAATTTTGCCGATTGCTCTTATCAAGATATATGTAACAGTAGTTTGCTTTAATTGATAATTATGTACTTGTTCAAAATCATCACGAGTTTGGCGGTAAAGGTTGTAAATTGCAACTTTGTCTGCAATTTTCATATTGTGCAAATAGCGGCGGTATAATTTACGTTCCCAATCTCTTTTAACCTTGTCTTCGTGATATTCCCAATATCCATTGTCGATAAGCTCATCAAACTTTTTCGTGCTATATTCTTTTTTTGACAAAAGATACCAAAATGGCCTATTGAATTTAGTATTATGTGTGGTAGTCATTGGATAATCCCCCTCGCTTCATTATTCAGACAAAGTTAAAAGTTTATACTTGACCTTACTACCTCAATTGTCACTCATACACGCGTGACTATTGATGATTTTCCATGAGCGTTCCGGTGGCCGTTGATCGGAAGTTGAAGCCTTTAGCAATTCCAAGGTATCGGACGTGGCGGTGTGCTAGGGAAGATTCTGTGCCATATTCAAGCAATCCTTCAAGCGGGTGGATCGAGGTTCAAGTAGGATCCATTGCTTGACAGCGTTGGTTGGAAAGTACTTATACGAAAGTTTTTTCTGATGCAAGGTGAATTTTAACCCCTTGAGTAGTTGTCCGTTAGGACTTCTAGTGGCATGTTATAGTCGGATAGATCCCTCTTTGGCGGGCTGCGACGGAGCATTTGGAACTTGCCGCGGAGCTGCGGGCTTTCGCCTCTTTTTCTTTGTACAGTTCAAGGAATTACAAAAGCGGCTCCTCAATCCACCTGATGGAATCGGAGACACGGCTTCGGAGCCAGCAAGCAACGAACGGCCTCTTGTGTGTTGAAGCTGCCACTAGGATTGCGTATCAATGTGGCATAGCAAGAACCCCCCTGCGGTGATCTTGAACTAAGGCAATCAATTGCACGAGGGGCGGTCGTCCAGTTGGAGGAAAACGCCGTCACTATGGTTGAGTTATCTACCGGGACCGTGCTTCGCTAGGTTGCGTCGCCGTGTGGCGGGCAAAGAAGAGTCAGAGTCTTGCTGAAACCATGCGCCACGTTCGTTGTCTTTAATTTGATCGGCGCAATTTTCTCTTTCCAACCGCGTTTTGCGCTCGGAGTACGACAGCAGATTCGGGTGGACTTACACGCTGCAATTGGCCTTTCCTTTTCTGGTTTACTTCCGGCTCACTTGTTCAGCTTTTTCCTTGCGAGGCTGTTCAATGAGCCAAACGTAGTTTTCTTCCAATAGAAGACCCTTGGGAGAATTGCCCACCTTCAATCTGCCGACAGGATTTGGTATGCGCGGCAGGATTGCGGAGTGGGCGGATGGCGGTCGGCATTTTTGATTCGGGTCTTGGAGGGCTGACGGTATTCGACGCCGTTTCGAAGCGGTTGCCGGATGTCGCGTTCATCTATCTCGGCGACCATGCGAACGCGCCGTTCGGCATCCGAAACCATGACGACATCTTCAATTTCACGTGCGATGGCGTGTCCAGGCTTTGGCAAGAAAACTGTGACTTGGTTATTCTGGCGTGCAATACAGCCTCGGCGGCGGCGTTGAAGAGGATGCAGGAGACTTGGCTTCCCAAGGACAAACGGGTGCTGGGAGTGTTCGTTCCGATGATCGAAGCGCTGACGAAAAGGAACTGGGGCGACAATTCTCCGCCCGGCGAGGTCGGAGTGCAGCGAGTCGCTCTTTTCGCAACACAGGCAACAGTCGCGTCCCGAGCTTTCCAGCGTGAGCTTTCGTTCAGGGCGATCGGTGTGGATGTTGAAGCGCAGCCATGCGGTGGCTTGGTCGACGCGATAGAGCAAGGGGATATGATCTTGGCGGAGGCGCTCGCGGGAAGCCACGTCGAGGCGTTGCTTCGCAGGATGCCGAACCCGCAAGCGGCGATTCTTGGATGCACGCACTATCCCCTGATTGAGAATATGTTTCGCAAAGCATTGGGAGCGGATGTTGAGTGCTACAACCAAGCGGAACTCGTTGCGGAAAGCTTGGCGGATTACCTTCGGCGTCACGAAGGCATTGAAGGTTCCGGGGGCGGTTCTAGATTTTTTACCACGGGCGATCCGGAAATGGTCTCTCGGCAGGCGACACGGTTTTTGCGCCGGGCCATAAGCTTTGAAGCGGCATGAACGAAAGCGAACAGTAGGAGAATTCAAGTGTCGGGCGAACATTCGGCTCGGATCGCGATAATCGGCGCGAGCGGGTACACAGGTGCTGAATTGATGCGACTGGCTGCTGGCCATCCCAGGTTGCAAATCGTCGCGCTGGGTGCCGATCGCAGCGCAGGACAGGAGATTGCCGATGTATTTCCTGCGCTCCGCCACTTGAACCTTCCTCGATTGCAGTCGGCTGAAGATATCGATCTGAAGGAAATTGACTTGGTTTTCTGCGCTCTGCCGCATGCGACCAGCCAAGCGGTGGTTCCCGGGATTCTTGAATCCGCGTTGTGCGTCGATCTGTCGGCGGATTTCCGTTTGAGGGATCCGGCGGAATATGAGCGTTGGTACGGGAAGCCGCATTCCGCTTTGGATGTCCAGGACAAGGCCGTCTACGGGCTTACTGAATTCTACAGGGACGAAATCAGGAACGCGCGCCTCGTGGCATGCACCGGCTGCAATGCCGCGACCGGTTTGTACGCATTGCTTCCGCTGGTTGCGGAAGACGTCATCGACACAGACGATATTGTCATCGACCTGAAAGCTGGCGTCTCTGGAGCAGGCCGCAGCCCGAAACTAGGCACCTTGCACTCGGAGGTGTCCGAGGGATGCCAAGCCTACAACGTGTCGAAGCACCGACATCTTGGGGAATTCGACCAAGAATTGTCGAAAGCGGCGGGAAAACCTGTCGCAGTTACATTTGCGCCTCATCTGCTGCCGCAGAATCGAGGAATTCTCGCCACGATTTATGTTAGAGGCAATCCGTCGCGAATTCACGCTGCGCTCGCTGAACGGTATCGGCAGGAACATTTCATAATCGTGCTTCCGTTCGGCCAGCATCCTTCCACTCGCGACGTGCGAGCATCGAACTTCGTGCATATTGGCGTTGTCGCGGATCGAAAATCTGGGCGGGCGATTGTGTTTTCAACGCTCGACAATTTGACCAAGGGATCATCGGGACAAGCGATTCAGAACGCAAACCTGATGCTGGGCTTCGACGAGACTGAAGGTCTTGGACTTGCGCCTGTGGTTCCCTGAGCAATGCACGGCCTCAAAAAACGAAGGCGAGCGCAGCTGATCGCACTTTCGGCCGTATGCCTTACATTGGCAGCCGGCTTGATCGGCTATGCCATGCAGGACGGCATTTCGTATTTCAGGAGTCCTACGCAAGTGTTCGAAGATCCGCCCGAAGCGGGTGAAAGATTCAGAATCGGCGGGCTGGTGGAAGTTGGGTCGCTCGTTCGCGGCTCCGGCAACGAAATTCGTTTTAGAACGACTGACGGGGCGGCTTCGGTCGAGATGCGCTATTCAGGTTTGCTTCCGGATTTGTTCGCCGAAGGGCAGGGTGTCGTAGCTTTGGGTCGGATGGAGGATGGCGTGTTCGTCGCGACGGAAATACTGGCCAAGCATGACGAGAACTATATGCCGCGGGAAGTCGTCGAAGCGCTGATAGAGCAGGGCGTTTTTAAGCCGGTGGCCTCCAATTGATTGGTTTCGTGACTTGCAATGCTTAACCGTAGCGACACATCGCGGATCCATTTCTCCGGCTGCTCGCTGTGTGAATCATGTGTGTAATCTCCATCGGCAGGGTCATTGAATGATCGTTGAGATCGGCCATTTCGCGCTTGTAGCTGCATTGTTCGCTTCCTTGTTCCAAGCGCTGGTGCCATGCATTGGAGCCCACAACGGTTGGCGCGAATGGATGGACGCCGGAACGCGGTCGGCGACCGTGCTTTTCTTGTTTTGCGCGGCTTCATTCGCGGCGCTTACGGCCGCATTCGTGGTTTCGGATTTTTCGGTAGAGCTTGTCGCCAGAAACTCGCATTCTGCCAAACCGCTTCTGTACAAAGTCACGGGAGTCTGGGGCAACCACGAGGGCTCGCTGCTCCTCTGGATATTGATTTTGACTTTGTTCGGCGTTTCGATTGCGTGGTTTGGAAACGGCCTGCCGCCGAAACTCAAGGCGCGCGCCCTCGGCGTTCAGGGCGCGCTTGCGTCGGCGTTTCTTGCTCTGACCCTCTTTACCTCCAACCCCTTCACGCGAATTCAACCCGCGCCATTCGACGGCAATGACTTGAACCCGCTGCTGCAGGACCCGGGCTTGGCGATTCATCCGCCGTTTCTTTACTTGGGGTATGTCGGGCTATCGATTTCATTCAGTTTCGCGATCGCAGCGTTGTTGGACGGAAACGTCGATGCGGCTTGGGCACGGCGAGCGCGCCCTTGGACGCTCGCGTCATGGACCTTTCTCACCATCGGAATAGCGCTGGGATCGTGGTGGGCCTACTACGAGCTCGGCTGGGGCGGCTGGTGGTTTTGGGATCCGGTCGAAAACGCTTCGTTCATGCCATGGCTCATCGCTACGGCGCTTCTTCATTCCTCCATCGTTACGGAAAAGCGTGAGAGCTTGAAGAACTGGACGATCCTGCTTGCCTTGCTCGCGTTCACCTTTTCGATGATCGGGACTTTCCTGGTTCGATCAGGAATTATTACATCAGTTCACGCGTTCGCGAGCGACCCTGCCCGCGGTGTATTCATACTGGCTATTCTTTTGGCGTTTTCAGGAGGCGGATTTGCGCTCTTCGCATATCGCTCAGCGTTGCTGGTTCCGAAGGGCGCCTTCGGCTTGGTAAGCCGGGAGTCGGCTCTGATTATGAACAATGCGTTGCTCGTTGTATCCGCATTCGTCGTTTTCGTAGGCACATTCTGGCCTCTTGCCGCAGAAATGGTCTTCGGGAACGTCGTTTCAGTCGGTCCGCCGTTCTTTGACTTGGCTTTCACTCCATTTGTCGTCCTTCTGGCAGCTCTGCTTCCGATTGGAGCGTTGCTTCCCTGGAAACGCGGATCGATTGAGCAGTCCTTCAGGCGTATGTGGGGCGCGCTGGTTCTGGCTTTGGCGCTGGGCGCGCTGGCGTGGTCGCTGCAAACGGGCTCAAGGATTCTTGCGCCGGTCGGAATTACGCTGGGCGTATGGATTATCGCGGGCGCTATCGTCGACTTGGCGGCAAGCGCAGGCGTGTGGAGGCGCGGCTTGAATATAGGCCGGCTTGTGTCCGCGCCGGGTGCCCAGCTGGGGAAGGCTGTCGCCCATGCGGGTTTCGGAGTCTTGATTTTGGGCATTTCCGCGATAACGGCATGGGAAGTGGAAGACATTCGAATCGCGCGTCCGGGGGAAAGTTTTCAAATCGGCAAGTACGAAGTGAGGCTTGATGGTGTTGAAACAGTGACCGGTCCCAACTATCGAGCCGCTGTCGGCATGTTCGATGTATTTCGGAACGCGTCGTACGTCGCATCGCTGTCTCCGGAGCGCCGGTATTACCCGGTCGCCGGAATGCAAACGACGGAAGCTGCCATAGATAGAGGCCTGTTCAGAGATCTTTACATCGTTATAGGCGAATCGAACGGCGACGGCGGCTGGACGGTGCGGACCTATCTGAAGCCGTTGGCGAACTGGATCTGGGCAGGCGCAATGATCATGGCGTTCGGCGGACTGCTTGGCTTATCGGATCGGCGATTTCGTTTCTCGGCATCCGCAAAGGCCGCTAGACGGTTGCGCGCGGCAGCGGAGTGATCGCATGAGGTTCGGATTGATGTTGATGTTCCTGTTGGCATTCGCCCTGCCAATGAACGCGGTTGAGCCGGACGAAATTTTGTCCAACGCTCAATGGGAAGAACGTGCGCGAGATATATCGAAGAACCTGCGATGTCTGGTATGCCAAAATGAATCCATCGACGAATCGAACGCTCCGCTGGCCAAGGATTTGCGACTGATCGTTCGCGAACTGATCACTGAAGGGAAGAGCGACAGTGACATCTACGCTTACCTTTCGGAACGCTACGGAGAGTTCGTTCTCCTTCGGCCGGTCGCTTCAGGCGCGAACTGGCTGCTCTATTTGTTTGGACCGGCCGCATTTGGTCTCGCGCTGCTCGTTTCAGGAATTTACATAAGGCGCCGAGGCCGAGCGGAAAGCGGGCAGGCACCCGAGTTGAGCGACGCCGAGCGGGAGCAACTTGAGCGGCTTTTGGAATGAACAATGAATGCGGCCAGACTCAACGAATTCTTGGATTCCCAGGATTCGGGCTGGCTGTCTGCGGAGGCGGAAAGTGACCATGGATTATTCGACCTTAAAGTTTGAATCCGACCAAGACATCGTGACGATCAAGCTGAATCGCCCTGAGGTGATGAATGCATTGAACGCGCTGATGCGGGCCGAACTTGCGCACGCCATCCAATCGGCTCCCGAACACGGTCGAGTCCTTGTGCTGACCGGCGAAGGCAAAGCGTTCTGCTCCGGCCAGGATTTGGGAGACGGCGTCAGAGCTGCCGACGCGGATCTGGAGCGCACTTTGCGCGATGAGTATTTCCCGCTTCTGAAGGCGTTTCAGAATTGCGTGATTCCGACCATTGCGGCGGTCAACGGCGCCGCCGCGGGTGCCGGAGCCAATATCGCGTTGCTTGCGGACGTCGTCATTGCGGCAGAGAGCGCTTATTTCATGCAGGCATTCTCTCGAATCGGGCTCATCCCGGACGCCGGAGGGACGTGGCTATTGCCGAGAAGCATCGGAGCGGCGCGGTCGATGGGCATGATGATGTTCGCAGAGCGGGTCAGCGCGAAGCAAGCTCTCGACTGGGGCCTTATTTGGGAAACTGCGCCGGACGCCGAGTTCGAACGCGCTTGGAAGGCAAGAGCCGGCCAGCTGGCCGCCGGCCCGACACAGGCCTACGCGCGGATGAAGCGTCTGGTCAGAGCAAGTTTCGAGACGGATTTCAACAAGCAGGTCGAGCTTGAGGCGAAACTTCAGGGCGAGTCGGGCAAGACCCGGGATTTCAAGGAAGGCGTGCTCGCGTTTCTTGAAAAAAGGCCCCCGAAATTCGAAGGCCGCTGAATCCGGGCCGCCCTTACTGCAAAGACGAGAGAATGCGCGCCCAGCTGCGGATTCCTTTGTGGAAGCTCTTCAGATCGTATTTCTCATTCGGCGAATGGATCTGATCATCATCTTTGCCGAATCCGATGAGCACTGAATCCATTCCGAGAATGTCCTGAAAGTAGCCTGCGATCGGTATTGATCCGCCGCAACCTATGTAAGCGGCGGGCTTGCCCCATTCCTCCGCGAGCGCTTTGTTGCTCACTTCGAATGCCGGGTGCGAGATTTCCATTCTGCACGCGGGCGAAGCTGCGTGATCAAGAAACTCCACCTTGCAATCCTCCGGAAGCAGCGTCCGCACGAACTCCCTCAAGTTCTTGCGGATTTCCAAGGGATTCTGGCTGCCCACAAGCCGGAAGCTGATCTTCGCCGATGCTTTGGACGGGAGGACGGTTTTGAATCCTTCGCCTGAATAGCCGCCGGTCAATCCGTTCACCTCGCATGTCGGTCGAGACCAAATCATTTCGAGGGGCGTTCGATCCCGCTCGCCCGCGGGAACCGACAATCCCACGTCGCCCAGAAACTTGCTGTGGCTGAAGTCCAGAGCTTCCCACTGAGCTTTGATCTCCGGCTCAATCTCGTGGACGCCTTCATAGAAACCGGGAACAGTGACGCGGCCGTTCTCGTCATGCAGGCCAGCGATTATCCTCGCAAGCACGCGCGCGGGATTCGCGGCCATGCCGCCAAACGCTCCTGAATGAAGATCCAAGTCCGGTCCGGTCACGATGATTTCTTCGCCCAGCAGCCCGCGCAGCATCGTTACGATTGCAGGCTGATCTTCGCCCAGCAGCCCGGTATCGCATATGAACGCGATATCGGCGGCCAGCTCCTTGGCATTTTCTTCAAGGAAAGGAACCAATGACGGCGAGCCCGATTCCTCCTCGCCTTCCAAGATTATGGAAATATTCCGAGGCGTCTCGCCGCTGACTTTCTTCCACGCCCGGCAAGCCTCTATGAAGGTCATGAGCTGTCCTTTGTCGTCGCAGGCTCCCCGCCCTCTGATGACCTTTCCACTCGGAGTCGATTCAAGTGACGGGTCGAACGGATCGCTGCGCCAAAGACTGATCGGATCAACGGGCTGCACATCATAGTGTCCGTAGAACAGGAACCTTGGCCCTGTTCCCTCTCCGTGGGCGACGACCATCGGGTGGCCCGCCGTCGGCCTTTTCTCGGCCTTGAAGCCTATCGAACGCAAATTCGCCGCAAGCCAATCCGCTGCATTGTCGCAGCTGTCGGCATAAGCCGGATCGGTCGAAATCGACTTGATCCGAAGGAGCTCGAATAACCTTGAAAGGGATTGATCCAGATCCTGGTCAATCGTGGAAAGCAATTTATCCAAATCCATGTTCCGTGCTCTCTGTTGCTGTTGGGCGTTTTCCGGGCGAATCGCTGCCCGAAATCATCCGTCGACGTTGCCCTTCTTGATCCAGCCGCCGCCCAATACTCTAGTCGAAGCGACCTCATACAGAACGCAAGCCTGCCCTGGAGAGACCGCTGTCTCGGGCACCGGCAGCTCGACTTCGGCCAATCCGTCCCCTGCGGGGCGGACGATCGCTGCTTTAGGCGGTCGCGTCGACCGGATTTTCGCTTCGACTTTCCACTCCGGCCGGCTTTCGAATGGATCGTCGCCAAGCCAATTCAGTTCGCCGATCATGATCCGGAACGATTCAAGCGCACTTCTAGGTCCGACTACGACTTGCCTTTTTTCGGGGTCCAAGCGAGCCACATAAAGAGGATCCGACAGCCCGCCGATGCCGAGTCCGCGGCGCTGTCCGACCGTGAAATGAATTACGCCTTGGTGCTCGCCGACAACTCGTCCTTCCATATCCACGATATCGCCTGGTTCCGCGGCGCCGGGGCGGAGTTTTTTGATGAGTTCCGCGTAATTGCCGTCCGGGACGAAGCAAATGTCTTGGCTGTCGGGTTTAGCCGCAACTGGCAGACCGTACTTTTTGGCGATTCGGCGCGTTTCGCCCTTGTCTTCGACGTCGCCGAGAGGAAATCGGAGAAATTCCAGTTGCTCCTTGGTCGTCGCAAAAAGAAAATAGGATTGATCCCGGCGGGGGTCCGCCGCGCAATGCAGTTCGGGACCGCTCGCTCTGGAAACACGACGGACGTAATGTCCGGTCGCGAGGCAGTCGCCGCCCAGTTCCATCGCCATTTCCAGCAGTTCCTTGAACTTAACCCTTTCGTTGCAGCGAATGCACGGAACGGGAGTTGCGCCTGCGAGGTAGCTATCGGCAAATTCGTCGATGACTCGCTCGCGGAAGAGGCTTTCGTAATCGAGCACGTAGTGCGGGAATTCCAGCAACTCGGCAATCCGTCTTGCGTCGTGGATGTCGCGTCCAGCGCAGCAAGCTCCCTTCTTGCTGAGCATCGCGCCGTGGTCGTAGAGCTGGAGCGTGATGCCCACGACATCATAGCCTTCGTCGGCCAGTTGCGCCGCGACGACAGAACTGTCCACCCCGCCTGACATCGCAACAACCACGCGAGTGAGTTGCGGCGCCTTTCGGAAGCCGAGCGAATTGATCGGTTCGATTCGTACAGTTGCAGGCATGAATGATCCGGATTGCCGACGCGAACAGAAATTGATGGCTCTACCAATATGGATTTCGGCAGCGCTCGGTTCAAGCTGATCCAATCGAAGGTCGAGTTGGCAACGGTCTACACGATGCGGAGTCGCGCCGCAAATGAAGCTTGCGACACAACCAAATCAAGGGCTTGCATGTTTGGCGATCAAAGTTCACTCTTGATCTAGTAATCTTCAATTGCTGTACCCACGTGGGTTTCCCACGCGGGCAGCGTCTCCCATGGCCACCGAACGGTGGCCATGGCTTTTTCGGAAAAGCTCTATTGAAAATCTGTTTCATTGACGAAGCCGGAGACCTTGGAAAACTTGGCGACCCACCTCGGCCAAATGACCAGCCCGTCCTCGTTATTGGCGGCTTGTTTGTCGATGCTGAGAACCTTGCTGCATTGACTGCGAAATTCATGAAGATGAAGATCAAATACTTCCCGAGGTTGGCCGGCCCATGCGACCTGCGCTTGGACCGCATACTTCTCGAGACCAAAGGATCGGATCTCCGCAGAAACGCAACACGCCGAAATGCAAAACGGTATAGGCGCACGATCAGCCAATCTGGATCCTTGATGTTTAGAGCTTGATCTAAAATACTGAACCGCCTGACCAAGAATCTTGAAACGCACGCCTTCCGCTTGGAGCACGTTGTTCAGGCATTCTTGTCATGACATGGCAGGCCATGCCGTTTCCGACCGGCCAAGTTGAAATTGAACGCAGTTCCGCTTCCGGCTGTCTGGTTGGAGCGATCCAAAACACATGGTATTGTCCGCGCAACAGACTGGAGCGAAAGTACAGCCGAGCATGAACAAGCCCCGCGACTCAAGGTTCACGCCCGGCGCAGGAATTAGCCCTCCGGTTCTGGCCGGGCGCGAAAAAGAAAAAAACAGGATCGCGGCGGCACTCGACAATCTGGAAGCGGGTCTGAAAACGACGGAAAACATCGCCTTGATCGGTCCGCGCGGCAACGGCAAGACCGTGCTGCTCCGATGGGCGCAGACGCAAGTTCGTGAACACTACGGCAAAATCGAATGCGCAGTATTGAATCAGAAAAGCTTCGAATCATATCAGGATCTCGTCGGCGCGCTCGCGGATCCAGGAATATTTTCGGCTCTCGCCGACGAAGGGTTTTCGGCCAGCATAAATTTGCTCGGGTCGGGAATAAGCTATTCGCGCCCGGAGGCCGCCAAGAGATTGCTGGGACCTGTCTTGGAAAAGAGGTGTTCCGAGAACGGCTTGGCAATTCTGATTGACGAGGCGCATACACTGGATCATTACGCCGACTCGGCTCGCGCATTCCTGAATGATGTGCAGGCGCTTGCCGGCGATGGTCGGCCGTTGCTGCTGATTCTTGCCGGAACCCCGAACATTTCGGCGCGCTTGAACAGAATCGAAGCCACATTCTGGGGCCGTTTGAGGAGAATCGGCATTGGGCCCCTCGACGATGCGGCGGCATGCGAGGCCCTCCGGATTCCCTTGGAGCGGATGGGCTACGGCATCGAGGCCCATGCCTTGGACAAGGCGGTCAACGAGGCGCAATGCTATCCCTATTTTCTTCAGGTTGTCGGGGACGCACTGCACGAGGCCGCTGTAGAGGAACCCGGCAAGCTGGGAAGCGGCAACGAAATCGGCGATGCAATCCTGGGGCAAGCTTTGAAGGAATTCAAAGTTGCGACGAACAACTACTATGACCGCCGGTATCGGGAACTTCGACGGGCGGGCGTCTTGCCCGTGGCTGAAGCCGTCGCTCGACGCTTCGTGTCTCAGCAAACGGAATCGATTTCCGCCGGTGCGTTCGAAGCCGTCGTCTTGCGAAGCATTGATGCGGGATTGGAAATGCTCGCGAAGGAGCGCGGCGGGATTGATCCGGCGGCATGGTTCGAAGATCAGCTTCGCGATTTCGGCCTGGTCTGGAGTTCGATCGGGCACGAAGCTTCTTGCGAGGCTGGGATTCCCAGCCTGATGAGTTACATTGTGGAAAGGGCCGACGAGCGCGAGAGCGCGCTGAGGCAAATTTGAGAATTAAAGCTGCCCTAGCCGGAAAGGCTCCGGAGGATTGTCCGGCTCCGCAATCCGGCCAGAGCGCCGAAGGAAGGAGGTCCGCCTCCCAAGCGGGCTCAGTCCCCCGTCGCCGATTGGATGGCGCGGGCAGCCCAGCCTGCGTCTGACCTCGATCTGCGAAATTGCGTCAAGGCGGAGTCGCATCAATGGGTGAACTCAGACATCGACGAAAATCAAATGCAATTTGTCGATTGCGCTGATTCACTGCTATTCATGAACTCGGCCGCAGTTGCGCTCCCTGCAAGAAACTCGTCATGCTCATGCCGACCGCCGGTTGCATAGGTGCCGCGAAATTGTTTTGACACCGGCTTGGCAGGGGGTGTTCTCATGCCCGTCGTTTTGGGTAGGCCCTTCCGAAAGAATGCAATTTCGTTCGCAAGGGGCCACGAGTTCAACATTGATTTGCGTGCCGCCGCCCAACGAATTACCTACCATGTCATTTGGCCAGCCGATGGAACGGGGCGCGGATGCGACCTGATCGGTCTGTTTTCGGGAATTCACGCAAGAGCATAAGGCAAGCGAATTGATGAGCGAGAAGGTGAACGGTGTCGACAAGAAGCCCGTCGAAGAGCTGACCAAAGAGGAAGCGGGCTCGGAACTGGCGAAATTGTATAGTCGGATCGGCGAGGCCGACATCGAGTACCACCAAGAAGACGCGCCGCAAATCTCGGACGAAAAATATGATCGTCTCAAATCCCGCGCTAAAGCGATCGAAGATAAATTTCCGGAACTAAAGTCCCCAGACAGCCAGACCGACAAGGTCGGAGCGCCGCCCGCCCAAGGATTCGAAAAGTCCACGCACCTGCAGCCCATGCTTTCGCTGGACAATGCGTTCGACGACGACGACGTCCGAGAATTCGACGGGCGCATCCGCAGATTTTTGGGGCTCACGGGTTCGGAAGATATCCATTACACGGCGGAGCCGAAAATTGATGGCCTGTCAATTTCACTCACCTATCGGGAGGGCCAACTGGTCAAAGCCACGACTCGGGGCGACGGGACGACCGGCGAGGTCGTGACTGAGAACGTTCTGACCATTGAAGATCTGCCGTTGTCGATCCCTGACGCGCCGGAGCTTTTGGAATTGCGCGGCGAAATCTACATGCTTCATTCCGACTTCAAGGAATTGAACGAGAGGCAGAAGAAGGCCGAAAAGAAACTGTATGCGAATCCCAGAAACGCGGCGGCGGGATCGCTCAGGCAGATCGACAGCAACATCACCAAAACTAGACGGCTGCACTTTTTTGCCCACGGCTTGGGAGCAGTTTCCGGGTCGTTCGAAAAAACCAACTACCTTGCAATGCAGCGATTGATCGACGCAGGATTCAAGATAAGCGACCAGATCGCGCGATGCTCCAGCGTGGATCAATTGTTGGCGCACTATCGATTGATCGAACAGAATCGCGCTGAACTTGGCTTCGACATCGACGGAGTCGTTTACAAGATCGACGATTTTGACTTGCAGGAGCGGCTGGGGATGAGTTCAACTGCTCCTCGGTGGGCAATCGCGCATAAATTTCCGGCGGAGACCGCATGGACGCGGCTTGAAGGGATCGACATTCAGGTCGGCAGAACGGGCGCATTGTCGCCTGTCGCACGGCTCAAACCCGTGACCGTCGGCGGCGTTGTCGTGTCGAACGCCACTCTGCACAACGAGGATTACATTGCCGGCAGGAGTGCCGACGGAGAGCCGATACGGAAGTCTGATTTGCGGGTCGGCGATTGGGTCAAGGTTTACCGCGCCGGCGACGTGATTCCGAAAATTGCGGATGTCGATCTGCAAAAAAGGTCCTCGGACTCAGTGCCATACGAATTCCCGGATCGTTGCCCGATTTGCGATTCCGAAGCGGTGCGACCGGAGGGCGACGCCGTGCGCAGGTGCACAGGCGATTTGACCTGCAGCGCGCAGGCAATTGAGAGAATCAAGCATTTTGTTTCGAGAACCGCTCTGAACATAGAGGGTTTGGGCAACCAAACTATTGAACAGTTCGCCAAAGAAGGTTTGCTGAATGACGCCGCGGACATCTTCCTGCTTGAGGAAAAGTTAGGCACTGGCGAGGATCGGCTGGCGGAGCGGGACCGCTGGGGAGAACTGTCAGCGAACAATCTGTTTACAGAAATCAGAGCCAAACGGAACGTGCCGCTTGGAAGATTGATTTTCGCGTTGGGCATCAGGCATGTCGGGGCAGGGGTTTCGGACCGCCTCGCTCGGCATTTCGGCGCTTGGGACAAGTTCACGCGCGTAGTGAACGAAGCGCGCGTCATGTCTGGAGAGGCATGGGATGATCTCGTTTCGCTCGAGGGCGTCGGAAAAGTCATCGCGGAATCATTGGTCGCCGCATTCGACAAATTCGAATCGATCGGTTTTTTGGAGCGGCTTGGCGGGCATCTTGAAATTGAGGACTTCGTTGAAACTGCGCAGGCAAGCAGCGCGCTTTCCGGCAAAATCGTCGTGTTCACTGGAACTCTCCAGAACATGACGCGCGCCGAAGCGAAATCGCGCGCAGAGCAGCTGGGCGCGCGGATTTCTGGATCGGTCTCCAAGAATACAGACTTGGTTGTTGCCGGCGAATCCGCAGGTTCAAAGGCGAAGAAAGCTGCGGAATTGGGTGTTCAAGTCATAGATGAGAAAAGTTGGCAGAGGTTGCTGGCCGGCAAGGATTTGAATCGCGTAGCTGAAGAATCATCAGCTGTCGATCAACCCGAAGAATCAAAAGATTTGCCGCTGCTTGCGGATTGATTGAACCCGCCTCGATGCTTCTCAGTGAGGCCGCAATGCCAATTGAGAAGCCGGTGCGGTTGATTTCGTCAGGTGCCCCCGCCGATATTCACCTTTGCAGGAAACTGACGGTCGAAGTCCTCGCGAAGGGACGGCTGGTTGCCTTCAATATTCGACAATCTCCCAATGCGGCTTTGGATTGCGAGATGTGCCGCTACGCTCTTTCTTGGCTTGCAGTCCGGCGAGGATTGACAGCCTAACGACGGCCGTGAATCAACATTTGTTCTCAAAAGAACTTATTTTGTTCTTTACAAGTATCGCCGTATATAAGAACATATATAGAATCATATCAAAACTTACGGAGAAATTCGATGTTGAAGGAATTGATGGAAACCGCAAAGCACAACCCCGGAATTATTGTCGCCGACGTGCTTGGCTGTGCTGCAGTGTTTTTGGCGTCACTCGCGTTCTTCTACTTCTGATCTGACGTGTGATTGGTCGGCGACCGCGGTCTGGCGGCATGATTTGGCCGTATGATTCTCCTCTTGGCTGGCGGCGATGGGTTGTTCCGGGCTTGTCGTTCAGCTGTAGACTTTCTCCTCCTTCCACTTGTGTAGCTTGATGGAGTCTAGACGTCGCGTCGGAGCTGGCCACGGGCCGACTTTACAAAAAGCTTGCGACGGCGTTCATCCACGAGCAGGAGTTCGGCGTGAAGTAGGGGGTCAGCGGAAATGCTGTCGTCATCGCTTTGACGAGAACAGCAAGCTATCCGCGAGACGCGAGATTCGCTGCGGCAAAGATTGAACTGTGATCGAAGTGTCCACCGACCGGTTGGCTACCAATCGGAATGATCGCTGTGCAAGAAATCCAGGCAACAGCGGCTGCAAAGCCGGGGATCAACGCAAATTCAACCTGAATTTGGGCGACTAGGGTCCATCGCAACAAAGGTACATGACGCGACATGAGGTCGGTTTCGCTCGTTTTCGCGCGCAATCTGTTGCTGACCGGTGACAGCGCATCCGGCTTTCCGTCGGCTTTCGCGCTCGATGGCCCCGGCCTGCGCGCGAATCAACATGCTCGACAGGTTTGACGTGTCGGACAAGAAACTCCGCGATGCCCTCGACTCCTCCCCCTGAAGTTGCTTTTTGAAGCAGCGCCGATCCCAGGGGCTGCAATCTTGTTGGCCAAGCGGCGGCGCGATGCGGCCCCCAATCGGTGAAGTCGGCCCGACGGCTGTCTTCAATGCAGCATTTGAAGGCGATCAGAGCGTCGGCCCCGCTTTCAACCGGCGGCGCCTCTCCCTCCTTGTTCCCGAAACATGGGACGCACCCCAGTCAGGCTACGGATGCACATGTGTTGGACAAACCGAGACCTTTCTTGGCTTCATCGGGCGCGCGCAGGCCGGGCCGCTGAGTGCAAAAGCCGACTGAAAGCCGCCTGCGCTGTCACTGATCGGCAACAGACTGCGCGCGAAAACGAGCGAAACCGACCTGATGTCGCGTCATGTACCTTTGTTGCGATGGACCCAATCATGCCATGTCCTGCGATTCTCCGCAAGCGAAATCCGGAGATTCAGTCAATTGATTCAAAGAATTGATAGGTTTTCTTGCGGACACTAGTTTAGCAAGGAGGCAAGCTACCAATTCAGAACGCATGGAAATCAAACTCTCAGAACAGGACGAGCTAATTGTCCAGCGTTTGTTGAAAACCGGCGCATTTGTGGATCGTGCTGCTGTGCTGAGCTCAGCTTTGGTGGCTCTGGATAAGCACCACAGGCAGGTCGCTATGGATGACGCAATCCAACATGGCTTGGACAGCGGCATTGATGAAAGTTTCGGCTGGGCTGATTTGAAGGCAGAAGCCAAAGCCAGCATCGGCTGCACATAGGCTGCGTAAAATTTTGCCAAGCTTCTGATATTGCGGTGGTTTGAGATCGGAATGTACGTCGCTCAAAACCGCTTTTCTTGATCCGTTCAGCAACATCCTTTATGTTCAGCGCATGGCTGAGAACTTTGACAGCATCGTATTAACTACAGTGAACGCGCCCTACAAACATAAGGTGGGCGCGGCCCAACTGGCTGCGTCGTTGCAGAACGTGGATGCTGCTCAAGCCTCTTTGGGCCAGGTGTTGTCGTTCTTCACTGAAGTGTCTGAAACCAACCAAGTTGGTTTTGCCAAAGCTCACGGGATTGAACAAAGCGGGCACAGCGCGCTTGCTGCTTACCTGTCCCAACAAACCGGCCAAGATATCCGGTCTGCGATTTGACCAGCACTGCCGCGTCCCAATGGGACCGTTTGTTCCCAATTGCGGTCGATCTGATCAATCAAGCGAATGCTGAACACCAGTTGATCGATCATTGGACCTTTGGTGGTGGTACAGCTTTGATGCTGCAGATTGATCATCGCGAAAGCCATGACGTTGACTTGTTCATCACCGATCCGCAGCTGCTGGGTTTCCTGGACCCCGCAAAGCAAGGCTTTGTCTTGTCGACAGAACCGTCAGCATATGACGGTGACGGCATTGGTCATCTCAAGCTGTCCTTTGACGATGTGGGCGAGATCGATTTCATCGTGGGCCAGCAACAGACCGAACCCGGCTTCAAGTTGCAGGACATTTTATGCGTACCGACCAAACTGGAAACCCCAGCGGAGATTATCGCCAAGAAGATCATCTATCGTGGGAGCCGTGTTCAGCCGCGCGATATCTTTGACATCGCTGCCACCCTTCGGGTGTGTGGCGACGACGTGTTGATCGCCGCCCTGCAGCGGCATGCAAGCGAGGCCGTCGCAACCCTGGGTGCCTTGGACCGGCTCCAACCCGACTTTGTGGAACGCGTCATCAGTGGGCTTGCAATACGCGACGGGTTTGAAGACTTGGTTACAACGGCATATGCGGACGCGAGGGGCTTCCTGAAAACGCTCAGCTAGTGGCGTGCCACCCCGGAAAGAACGCTCAGAAAGTTTCCGCAGAAAAGTTTTGGGTAGAATTTTCCCAGGAAAACCTACAGCACCTCCACTGCGCTGCGCTTTTGCTCATCCGACACATCTATGTAGCGTTGCGTGGTGGTCGGCTGTTTGTGGCCAGCCAGCTCCATGATCACTTTGGGCGAAATCCCAGAATGGGCGAGCCTCGTGATGAACCGGCGCCTCCCGCTGTGTGAGGACGCATCGTCGATCCCAGCAGCATCGAACACGCGGGTGAACGCTTGGACCATGCTGTTAGCTGTGAAGGGACCACCCTTTTGGGATTCGATGACTGGGCGTTCCAGTTTTTTCCACCGATCCAGCTGCGCCCAGTAGGTTGCCAGCTCCCGTTGAAGCTTGGCGTTCAAATGTACCTGTCGCGCTTCCTTGGCTTTGGTGTTCTCAGCTTTGAGGTAAAACATCGCTTTGGGCTTTAGCTCACGATCCAGCACATCTGCCCATTTCAGCGAGGCAATTTCACCGACGCGAAGTCCAGCATAATGTGATAGCAGCAGCATGAGCCGGTTACGCTTGCCGTTTTGCATTGTGACGCAGATGGCCGGAACGCGCTTGAGCTCTGCATCCGTTAGCACCTTTGCTTGTTTCATCAATCCACCGCCAACCACTGCAATATAAAGTTTTTTGCTCAACGAGCTTGCTACGTTATGTTGCCATGTGACTCGGAGAGCGACCGTTTTCTGGCTACCAAGGATTTCAAGCGGGCAGGGCGCAGGCGCAACAAATTTGGATTTTGTTATGTTGTGCGGAGACGACGGTACTGAAGGCCGGTCGTCGAATCTGCGTTGATGCAAAGCGCGGCGAGTTCACGGAAGGAGCCCACTTCGACCGATGCTGCGGCAGGCATAAATGTCAGCGTTGCGCAGACTGCAGACGGTGGCGTCAGGAAGAACAGCCCATAAGAGACAATGGTCACTGGGTCAGGTTGCTGCGTTTGCAGCCCGCTTTCCAGAAATTCGCTGCGACAGCGACTCTTCAGGCCCACGAATCGGAAGTCAGCTGACGAAGTTAACGTTTCTCGAACTTCTTTGGATGGCCGTCGCGCGGAAATGCGCGAGTGTTTGCCGCTGTCGGGAATGAAAGTAGATGTCGTCGCTTCCACTTTTGAGTTCGAGACAGCGCGATTGCCTGTGCCCTCCGATCTTAGGCGCAGGCCAACGAGCGTCAGGCAGCCAGATCGAGCGACAGCCAGCCAAGGATTGCATCTGTGGTGTCTTGTGGTTTTTCCTGCTGAATCCAGTGACCGCACTCGAGGCTGACTACTTCTACATGCGGGACAAAGTCCGCGAGGTTCTCTGAGGGAGGGATCATGTCCTGCGTCCCGTAGATCATCAAAGCGGGCTGCCGAACGATTGGATCGACATCCGCCAAAAGGTGCCAGTTTCGATCCATGTTCCTGTACCAGTTGATACTCCCGGTGAAGCCGGTTTCTTCGAAGGAGTTAATGAAAACGTCAATCTCCGCGTCGCTCATCAAAGGATCACCCGACGGCGTATCAGCCTGAGCAAGGTTGATCATCATCATCCCCGGTTCCGGCGGCAGCGCTGGTAGGTTCTTGCGGAAAAGGTTGCGCAGAAACGATCTGGCATTACCGTCCAGGATAGCGTCTGCAACGCCGGGTTTGCGGTTAAAATGGACAAAGTAATTGTCCTCCCCGAACACGGATTCCATGAATGCGATCCACGGCACTGGCGTCCGCGCCTGATAGGGGAGCGCAAGATTGATGATCTTTTTGACGCGCGCCGGATGCAGGATTGCCATGTTCCAAACGACGTTTGCGCCCCAGTCGTGACCGACGAAGACCGCGTCGTCATAGCCAAAATGATCCAGAATCGCAGCAAGATCACCCGTCAGAAGCACGATGTCGTATTGGGTCACATCCACAGGGCGCGAAGAATTGCCGTAGCCACGTTGGTTGGGAACAATGACGTGGTAGCCCGCCGCAGCTAGAGCTGGTATCTGGTGACGCCACGAATATGCATGCTCGGGCCAACCATGGCACAGCACAATCGGGTTACCCCTGTGCTCCTGCCCTGCCTCAAAGACCTCAAGTTCAATGCCATTCAGAGCGATGAGGTTGGGTGAGGGAAGATCTGTGATCTTGGTCATGTCGATGTCTCCGGTTTGATTGTTTCGACACCGGCTTAGTCTTTAAAGGTATCAAATTGTGACACCTTTCTGCATTGGCGCTTAAGTATGAAGAGCCGATACCGACAAGACGCCGTCATTCGAAACCTGCGCCGCGGCGGGACGTCCACAATCGAAGCATTATGTGAAGAAGTCGGGGCTTCGCGCAGCACAATCCTGCGCGACCTCTCGGCCCTTCGGGACGAAGGCTACGTCATCATTGCCGAACAGGGCCGTGGCGGCGGTATCCATCTTGACCCAAGTTCAGTACAAACAACGGCCAAACTGGCGGCTCCTGAAGTCTTTGCCCTGATAATTGGCATATCGAGCATGCGTGCCGCTGGATCGCTTCCGTTTTCAGGCTTGGCCGACAGCGGGCTTGCTAAGATCGAGAAGTCCCTGCCGCCCGACAATCTGCGTGACCTCCGACGATTGTTGGACAAGCTCTATGTCGGGCCACTGGCCCCACAAGTCGATGTTTCCAATGTGGGAGAGATCGATAGTGGATTGCTTCCGGCTTTTGAGCGGGCATTTCTTGAACGATTGTGTCTGAAATTCGATTACGTCGATGCAAAAGGCGCAGGGACCCAGCGCTGCGTCGAACCTCAGGCCATGCTGATCTTGCCGCCGCTTTGGTATCTGGTTGCGTGGGATCCAAGCCGTGCGGATGTTCGGCATTTTCGAATGGACAGGATCAGCCGGCCGGACGTCGTTGAAGGCCTGACATTTAGACTGCGGCGGATTGTATTTGATGCCGGCGTGCAGCCAATTCGATATGCTTAAACCCAATACTGTTGCTTTAAGGATTTTTTGTGCCAGTTTCGCGTTGATTCCGATCATGATAGGACTCTTCCGCGATGGCACGGACTCAGGCTGCATTTCCCGGGGGAGTCCGCTTCTCCGACTATCTCGGACTTGGCGTGATCGCGCAGGTCTTTCCGCCCGGCTCGATCGAAGCGGCGCTGGACGCGTGCGGCGTCCGCAGCGCGCGGAGGCGCGACCTTCCGCTGGAGGCGATGGTTTACTGCGTGATCGCGATGGGGCTGTTCCGCCAGGTCTCGACGCGCGAGGTGCTTCGCTGCCTCGCGGACGGTCTCCGCCTCGTGGCTCCCGGCGTTCCGGTGCGGATTTCCGGGAAGTCCTCGATTTCCCGCGCCCGGTCACGGCTGGGGACGGCGCCTTTCGAGGAGCTCCGCCGGGCCCGCGTGGCTCCGCTCGCGGAGCTCGGCGAGCCGGGGTCGAATCGCCGGGGCTACCGCACCGTTGCTTTGGACGGCACGACGCTGGATCTTCCGGACGAGGAGCGGAACCGGGAGGCGTTCGGACTTCCGGGCGCCGCCCGCGGCGAGGCCGCGTTTCCGAAGGCGCGGCTGGCCCTGCTTATGGAAACGGGAACGCGGGCGGCGTTCGCATGGCGGGCCGGCCCGTTCCGCGGGGAGTCCGAGCATTCGCAGGCGGAGGCGCTGCTCGGGCATCTGGAGCCGGGAATGCTGCTTCCGGCCGACCGCGGCCAATTCGGATTTCCCTTGTGGTCAAGGGCTTCGGAGACCGGAGCCGAGCTGCTCTGGCGCGTGCCCGCGAACGCGCGCCTGCATCCGGCGGGCGAGCCGTTCGAGGACGGGTCGTGGCCGGCCGAACTGCGCGGATCGGGATTGGACCGTCGGCGGAGCCGCGGCGCCTGCCGGGTCCGGGTCGTGGAGTACCAACTCGCGGCGCGCCCGGCGAAATTTACCGGCTCGCGACGACGCTTCTCGACCCCGGCGGATTCCCGGCCCGCGAGCTCGCCGGCCTGTATCACGAGCGGTGGGAGATCGAGAATGCGTACGACGAGGTCAAGACCCATCTGCTCGGACCGGGAGCCGCGCTGCGGAGCAAGACGCCGGACCTGGTTCTCCAGGAGGTCGACGGGCTGATGCTCGCGCACTGCGCCGTGCGGAGCCTGATCCACCGGGCGGCCGGAAAGGCCCGGGAGGACCCGGACGGGATCAGCTTCGTCCACGCCGTGAGCGTGATCCGAAGACGCCTGCAGAATCCGGGCGCCGTTTCCCCCTGATCCGGACGCTCTCGCGGAGGCCGTCGACACCGAGATCCTCGAGGAGCGCGCCGTGCGGAGCCGAGGGCAGTCCAAGCCGAGAGGAGTGCGCAGAAAAATGAGCTCCTACCGCATCCGGAAACGAGGCCCGGTCTCCCGGCTGAAACACGAATGGAGCCCCGAAATCATCCGACGAAATGCTTAAAGCAACAGCATTGTGCTTAAACCACCACAACACTGCCGCGCTTTCGGCCTGTCTCGACATAGTGATGTGCTTCGACGAGATCGGATAAGGGATAAGTCCGATCCATGACCGGTGAGTACTGGTTATCGGCCATCAGGGCGAGGATTTCGGTTAGTTCTTCACGATGCACCGACGGCTTTGACATACCTGCCGCCGCAAACTTGGCCTTCTTGCTGCCGAAGAAAACCGATGAAAAAGAGTGACGAGTTGGAGCTTCGAATCCTGGACGCGCAGAAGAAGGTTCGCGCGATCCTGGACAATGCCGAGCTCACCGAAGAAGACCGCGCCAAGCAGTCCGAAGACGCTGCCAAGGAACTTGACCATTTGCGGACCCAGAAGGCCGCCGCGATCAAGTCCGAAGGCGATGAAGCGCGGGCAGCGCAGAAGGAGAAAGGGTCCATCGCAACAAAGGTACATGACGCGACATGAGGTCGGTTTCGCTCGTTTTCGCGCGCAATCTGTTGCTGACCGGTGACAGCGCAGCCGGCTTTCGCACTCAATGGCCCCGGCCTGCGCGCGAATCAACATGCTCGACAGGTTTGACGTGTCGGACAAGAAACTCCGCGATGCCCTCGACTCCTCCCCCTGAAGTTGCTTTGTGAAGCAGTGCCGATCCCAGAGGCTGCAATCTTGTCGGCCAAGCGGTGGCGCGATGCGGTCCCCAATCGGTGAAGTCGGCCCGACGGTTGTTTTCAATGCAGCATTTGAAGGCGATCAGAGCGTCGGCCCCGCTTTCGACCAGCGGCGCCTCTCCCTCCTTGTTCCCGAAACATGGGACGCATCCCAGTCAGGCTACGGATGCACATGCCTTTGTTGGACAAACCGAGACCTTTCTTGGCTTCATTGAGCGCGCAGGCCGGGCCGTTAAGTGCAAAAGCCGACTGAAAGCCGGCTGCGCTGTCACCGGTCGGCAACAGACTGCGCGCGAAACCGAGCGAAACCGACCTCATGTCGCGTCATGTACCTTTGTTGCGATGGACCCAATAGCCCGCGATGAAGCTCTTGGCTTCGTCAAGAGTGATTGTTTCTTCGTCCGGCAACATGTTCTCACTCAAGTCGCGCCTTTAGTTTTAACAACAGTTCTTCGCATTCCGAAGTCTCTCTTTTTATCACCGAACCCATATTTTCCATTAATTCCAACAATCTTTCGGTGGTTTCCATCTGATCTTTTATTCGCTCATCTTTTACCATATCCGATCCTATATTTCTTTTAGCGCAAGTTTTGGAATTAATCGCATCGTAAAAAATCTCGTCATGCCAATACATTATAGGTATTTCTTTAAATATGGATTACTATTTAAAACTAAAATTGAACTAAAGCAGGAAAGTAAACCAAATTTAACATCGGTTCCGGGGTATACATAGGTGAATCCGTTTCCAACTTCTTCGGGCATAAACCGTAAGTCGGAAAAAACATTTCCGGCGATGATCGCCTCATAGCAAAATTTTATTTCTGGGCTTGGAAAATCTTCTAATGTCTGCGCCGCGACCGGCATCGCGGCGCACAACGCGAGCGAAGCCGCCGCCACATTCTTCAAGGTCATTCTATTGTTCTCCTCATTATTGACGGACGCTGTCAAGCAGTTCTGCGCATCCTGTGGTTAACTCCCAATCGTTCAAATACCTATTCACGCAAATTTTCATGTTGACATATTCGAATACGAATTCAAGTTCGAGCCATTCAGACGCGTTAAACGTCTTAAACATAAGTTCGTTTTCAAGTACAATTCCCGTTGTCTCTGACAGGCATTCCGCATATCCGATTTTACCGTATTGTTCATGTACTATGCCAGGCAAGTCGGAAAAAACATTTCCGGCGGCCGTCGCTCCCTTGCAAAAAAACCTAATTCCGTCTCTTGTTGCTTGTGCGTCCACCGCGGCCGGCATCGCGGCGCACAAAGCGAGCGAAGCCGCCGCCAAAGTTGTCTTGTGCATGATTTCACCCCTTCGTTGCGTGTCAGCCGAGCATACCGCTTGTTCACAGTCATTCAACACCTAAGGTTAAACTGCCGAGCGCCGCAATGTCGGCCTTCCGTCCGGCTGGCCGGTAGATCGCCACAGGCGTTCAGAAGGCGTTTTGAAGGCGATCCGTTCTGACTGCGCTTAGGTTCCTTGTTGCCCGCGATAGAGGGTTGGGGACCCCTACCGTAGCTGCTTGGAAGGGCTACCCCCAACAACCGGGTATGGAGTTTCGAGTTTTCTACACTGGCACCGGGCGGAACGTCTGGATGGGCGGCGCGTCCAGCTGCAAGTTCCGCCGCGCCGGATCGCAACCGTGTCGATCGCCACGAACAAGAACAAATCCACAACAAATTTCAGATCTGATTTTCGTCGGCATTTTGTTCTTGCGGCGCGGCAATAAGGGGTTGGGGACCCGCGCGTTTATGCGCGGTAGGAATTCCGGTTTGGCGCTCGGAACGGGGTAGGAAGGGACAGGAAGCGGGGTAGGAAGCGGGGTTGCGGCGGATCGGGCAACTGGATGGGCGGCGCATCCAGTTGCAAGTTCGCGGCGGCTTCGCGGGCGGCGCTGAATGCGCATTGCAGCGTCTTGCCGGGGCAGCGCCACAGGCGTCGATAACGCGCGAAATGGCCGGTTTCGGGGGTAGTTAACCCTACCAGTCCGAAAAGGGGCGCTGTACGGCGCTCTATGTGGCGCTGACGGGCAATTTCGATTTCCGACCGATTTGAGCGCAATCGTAAACCGGTCGGCAAATCTGCCTGGACTCGACTTCAATGTTGGGTCCATCGCAACAAAGGTACATGACGCGACATGAGGTCGGTTTCGCTCGTTTTCGCGCGCAATCTGTTGCTGACCGGTGACAGCGCATCCGGCTTTCCGTCGGCTTTCGCGCTCGATGGCCCCGGCCTGCGCGCGAATCAACATGCTCGACAGGTTTGACGTGTCGGACAAGAAACTCCGCGATGCCCTCGACTCCTCCCCCTGAAGTTGCTTTTTGAAGCAGCGCCGATCCCAGGGGCTGCAATCTTGTTGGCCAAGCGGCGGCGCGATGCGGCCCCCAATCGGTGAAGTCGGCCCGACGGCTGTCTTCAATGCAGCATTTGAAGGCGATCAGAGCGTCGGCCCCGCTTTCAACCGGCGGCGCCTCTCCCTCCTTGTTCCCGAAACATGGGACGCACCCCAGTCAGGCTACGGATGCACATGTGTTGGACAAACCGAGACCTTTCTTGGCTTCATCGGGCGCGCGCAGGCCGGGCCGCTGAGTGCAAAAGCCGACTGAAAGCCGCCTGCGCTGTCACTGATCGGCAACAGACTGCGCGCGAAAACGAGCGAAACCGACCTGATGTCGCGTCATGTACCTTTGTTGCGATGGACCCGACTAAGAAATTCATTCGCCAGCAAACCCGAGCCGTTCAAAGCAATGTCCAGTTGAAAGCTTTGGCATCGCAGCCGAATTGGTATCGAGATTTCGGGGAGGGTGGCTTACCGATCATGCGCTTCCGACGAGGCAACGCGCATCGTGCCCCCACTACTAAGGTAGTCATACCCCCAACGGTTGGACAGAGTCTTCGAGATTTTTTCGATCATGGCCAGCCGCGTCGAATTCGATGCGAACCCGATTCCTAATTCATCCCCAATCTGTCGCAACGTTGAAACGTTGTATTTGCGCTTATCCCCCAACACGTGTTCAACATTTTCAGGCGGCATGTCCCGTAATTCGCCTGCGGCGGATTTCGCTATCTCCCGGTTTTCTTTCGTAGCGATACTCGCAAAGGATTTCTTGGGCCCTTTGCGTTCCGACGACAAGCCAAGGATACTGGACATTGCCGGATCTGCTTCCGCAATCCGCACACAATCTCTAACCGCTTCAATCGTTGAGGTAACTCCCTCCAAATCATTATCCGTCGGCAGCGATTTCAATCTGTCGCGAAAATCCTGCAAGAACGTGATTAAAGAAGCTAGATCCCGGTCCATTTGGGCTTTCGCGTCCGGAGAAGGGAGTGCTTCTACCAGTGCCGACAAATCAATTAGAAATCTATCCAATTTGCGACCTATCGATTGGTTGGCTCTACCCATGATCAGAATCCCTCCAGCAGTTGATCAACCACGCGTGGATATTTCTGCTTATCACTAGCTCTTTGAATCGCCTCCGTTTTTCTGGAGAGCAATCGGCTAAACAAACGATCCGGAAACTCAAACGAGACCGCCGCCAACCCGGTGTGTCACCCGGAATGGCCGTCAGGTAATCCGTTCCCTGCCGCCGCGATCATCAAATCCCTGATCCGACAGACAACGAGACCGGCGGGCAATCGGGCGCTCGGATAGGTTCAGGGGGACTGACTGCCTCTGCAGACCCGTGATTACTACTACTATTTGGCACGACTTTCTTTCGGGGTTAATGATCGGCCAAGCACGCTGTCATAGGCGGCCAATGTTGCTTCAAGGACAAGCAATATTGATGCGTGCCGATTCTTGTAGTCCTTAGCAGGCAAGAGTGCAGAGAGTTCATCGAAGGGCGGACTTGGCGTAGGACCATCTTGTTTCAACATTGACTTCATCTCGTTGAGCGCAGTTTCAATGTCGAAGCGACTGCATCCGATGACATTCGATCCTACGACCGATGCAGCGGCTTGCCCGAGGGCGCAAGCCTTAACATCTTGGCCAAATTCGACAATTTTTCCATCCTTCAACGAGATATCGACGGTGACGGTGGATCCGCACAGAGGCGATCTGACTTTTGCGGTCCCGTCTGGATTTTCAAGCCGGTTCGTATTGGGTATTTCCGCGGCCAGCGTTAGAATTCGCCGCGAATACAACTGGATCATGTTCCGATCTTGGTCCATAGGCTTGACGATTGAACAACTCGGAGTCTGCAGGAGTCATGCGAATGCCGGAATTCGGCGATCAAGATGAATTCAATATAGAATCGCTCAAGTTTGGCAAGGACGGTTTGATCCCCGCCGTGGCGCAGGATTGCGAAACGCGCGAGGTTTTGATGATGGCATGGATGGACGCCGAAGCTGTAGACAGGACATTGAAGAGTGGATTGGCAACCTATTGGTCGCGTTCGCGGAAATCGTACTGGGTCAAAGGCGAAACTAGCGGCAATATTCAGAAGTTGGTCGAAATGAGGATTGACTGCGACATGGATTGCTTGCTGCTCTTGGTCGATCAAACGGGCAACGCTTGTCACACGGGCAGACGGAGTTGCTTCTACCGACGATTGAGCGACGAGGGCTTGGCGGAAATACGTTGATGCGAGCGTCGTCCTTACAGTTGAAGGAAACGGCAATGTTTTCTGCGACTTTGATGATTCCGATGTTGCCGAGAATGACGACTCTCTTGGCGATTTCGAAAGCCTCGCGGTGATCATGGTCCCGACACCCGGACGCTGAAAGGCCTTTGGGCTCTTGGGCAGCGATTCGGCGAAAATGTTCCCAGCAGCCGGAACGTAGGAATCCGCAAATTGCCCTGCTGCTAAGGGAAAATTGCGTTTTCTGCGACCCGAAGTTCAGTTTAGGCTTCATATTTGCGGAAATCAGGACAATCCTGAAGCATGATCGCAGACTTGTGCTTTAGCTCGCAGCCGTCAATATGCTGCGCATTGATACCTTGAGCCCGCAACGCGAATAACTTGATCAATGGCCGGCCAATGCAATTTCGGCGAACAGCTGCCGTAGGAGATTTGAAATGGACGAGCAAAAAATTCGCGTGATCGCCGAGGACGCGTTCAAAGCACATGTCCGCAATTCCGAAATCATCCGGATTGATGTCGAGCCAAGGCTTGATCATGACGGCGACCGCGTTGTTGATGTGAACATCTATGGCGATATCGAGCACGAGGTGTTGAGTGGCGGTGGGCTATTGCAAGTGGAATCCGACATTGTTTCCAAGGCGTGGAGCGAAGTGGAGGATGATCTCGGCTTTCCTCTTGTCCACTTCTACTCCAAGTCCGCCCTCAAGCGGCACGACTCTATGGCTTTGAAAAAGGCCCGCAGGAATTCATCGAATTCGCAATCGTAGCAGTCAACCGTCGGGAAAAGGGTGCGTTTCAAGTTTTTGATCGGGTAGCTGCTACGCGACACGCCCTCCATTCGAGGAAAACGGGCCAACGCATGTTTTCGAGGCAGCATTTGACGGAGCGACCAGCGTTTGTTTTTTCGGAGCTCATTCAGGGCTCGGAAAGCTTGGAATGCCGTGGACAATTGTTTTTTCGGTTGTTTGCGGGGAGGGCACGCGGCCTTACTTCAAGGCAATGTCTCAAAGATCGTTTACTCAAACACGGTGAATCTGTGACTGAGGCGCAAAAGGCTCCCAAAACTTTGCCTTCAGTCGGGCAAAGCAAGTTCGGCCAAGCGGCGAATGTCTGTCGGGCGAAATCCGTTTTTGCGGTAATTTCTGATTGACCTGGCGGCGTCGCGCTTTGCGAGCCGCTTGCCGAATTCATCCCGGACGAGCGGGTGATGGCGCCAAACAGGCGGAGGGAGATCAAGCAGAACTTGAAGGAGCCGATGAAGATGCGTCGCCTCCAAAAGATCCTCGCCGCGCGTCACGTGGCTGATCTTTTGCTCCGCATCGTCTACGATAACCGAAAGGTGGTAGGAAGTGCCCACATCCTTGCGCGCAAGGACAACATCGCCAAAGGAATTGAGCAGGACTTCCAAATCAAGCCTATGCTCTCCTGCGTGCGCTCGGGACGCTTCCTGAAACCCGATTTTCCCAACGGAATCTGCTCCGCCAAGGAGGGCGACGGCCTTGCGAATGTTCAAGCGAATTGCATCTGAGCTTGTGCGCTCCGACATTTTTCGAGCCCGGCACGTGCCGGGGTAGGTTTCGGTTCTTCGGGAAAGGCCGAGTCCATGCCTTTGTCCATTCTCCTGCGGGGCGGAAAGCGCTGCGCGGATATCGCGGCGAGAGCACCTGCACGGATAGCAGACTCCAAGCGAATCCAGCTGTTCCACTGCTTCGCGATAGGCGAACATTCGTTCGGACTGCCTCAATACTGGCGTTGCCCAAGTGATCCCGAGCCAATCCAGATCTTCGAATATGGCCTTTTCGAATTCGGTTTTGGATCGGGTCTTATCGATATCTTCGATCCGAAGAATGAACTTTCCGCCCTTCGCCGCAATCGTCTCCCAGATGAGGAGGGCGGAGTACGCGTGACCCAGATGAAGATGCCCGGTAGGCGATGGCGCGAACCGCTCGCGACGAACCATCAAGCCTTTTCGAGCACGAACACCGTCGCCTCGAGACCGATGCCCGGTAGATGTTCTCCGTGCTCCTTGAACAGGAGTCTCGTGGCGCCTGTGTCGACGTATTCATTGATTCTCGACATGTATTCGGTGTCTTGAAGGGTATGGTCATTGTAAGAAAAGACGAGCTTTCCGTTTGAAGGCAGGAGGTCGATAAGCATATCGAGCTTCGAAATCGGGGCCGCGCCCACGCTGATGACGCCTACAGCCGACATATTTTGATACGTGCCAGGCTCCACTGAAATCGGCTCATCTGCTTCGACAGTCCATAGCCGCCGATAGACGTCTTTCATATCGGCTTGAGCCAGCATTCCATCGGAAATATCGCAGCCGTCGATCTCCGTGAATCCTGCTTTGGAAAGCTCAACGCCGGAAATTCCTGTGCCGCATCCGAAGTCCAGTATCGGGGCTTGCTGGTCTTCAACGACGCTTGCCAACGCATTGGCGCATCGCTCTGGAACGACATACCCGTTTTCGCTCACTGATTCATCGTACGTATGCGACCATTCCTCATAATGCCTGTGAACATCCTCCGCGCCCTCCAGATTGTACACTTCTTCCAAGAAGTCTTTCGTCATTGTGGTTCTCTCCTTCCGGTCATGATGTATTGCTCGGGCGCCGGAATGTCCAGATTGAGCCCGGAAGGCTCGGTTGATGAAGGCCTGACGGAGCTGAAAATGCGATGGGCGTCGGGAAATACCCGCGCAGGACGTCCAAGCCGCAAGAGCTTGCCGACGGCTGGTTCGCATTGGAAACCGGAGCTCAATCCGCGAATGGAAGGAGAACTAAAAAAGCCGACAAACTAAGGGATAATTCGTTTAACTCTTAATTCTAGTAATTTGAAAAAAAAGCTTTTTACGAAAAACGGAAGGTGACCACGATTTCTGTGGGTTGGGGCTTCCTTGCTTACCGATTCATGTTCGGTGCCGAACAGGCACGAATGTGCGCGTTGCGGGGGAATGCGATCTTCATCTCGACCGCCAATTTTCATGCAAAAGGGACTGCGCTGATTGGCCGAATGCATCGCTCCGATCGGAAACCCGGAAGCCGACAGAATGCGCGCAAAGACTTACTCCGGTTCGGACGTCGCTGATTCTTCCGAGTGATCATCTTCTTCGTCGCTGTCCATTCTAGCGACCGAAACGATGCGCTGATCTTTTTCAAGCCTCATTATTCGAACGCCTCTTGCTGTTCTGGACAAGAACGAAATTTCGGAAACATTGCACCTGATGGATTTGCCGGAGTTGGTGGTCAGCATGATCTGGTCGTCTTCCGCTGCAGCGAGAAATCCGACTATTCCGACGTCGTCCGGATTGTCATCAGGTTTCAATCTTATAGCGACGACGCCTTTTCCGCCTCGGTTCTCCCTCGCAATGTAGTCATGCAAAGATGAGCGCTTGCCCAATCCGCCAGCGGTAATCGTTAGGAGAGTCACGTCGGCGTTCTTCATTTCCTCGTATCGCTCGGCGGACAGCGTAATTTCCGTTTCTTCAGTCTCGGCAGGCTGCTCCGTCTCCAAAATCCCCAGTTCGTCGGAAATATGCGGCAGCTCATCTTGCATTGATGCAGATTCGGCCCTCCGCATCTTCAAATATGCAATGCGCTCATCGGAGGAAGCGGCGAAGCTGGGAACGACCTCCATAGCGACGACCTTGTCGCCGCTCGTGACCTTTATGCCTCTGACGCCGTTGGACTTTCTGTCCTTGAATACTCGGACAGTGTTTGCCGGGAACCGTGCGGCGTAGCCTTTCGTTGTCACAAGAATTATATCGTCCGTGTCGGTGCAAATGCGCGCGTTCACCAAGGTGGAATTTTCCGGAAGCAAAATCGCTCTCTTGCCGTTGGAAAAAATTCTCGTGAAATCCCCGAGCCGGTTCCGCCTTATCTTTCCTGCGGAAGTCGCAAAAACAATTTGGGTTTGGTCCGGATCATTGTCGGACTGGCTGATCGGGAGGATCGCGGCCACCGAGGCGCCTTGAGTATTCGGGAGCAGATTGATGATCGCCTTGCCGCGCGCGTTCCGACCACCCTTCGGAATCCGCCACGTCTTTAGCGAATATGCCATTCCGTCCGTCATGAACACGACAAGCGGGTCGTGCGTATTGAGCACATGCATGGACTTGATGATGTCATCGTCCTTCGTGGCCATTCCGGACTGGCCTTTGCCGCCGCGCTGCTGGGCACGAAACTCGTCCAGATTGGTGCGCTTGATGTAGCCTGCCTCGGTTATCGTCACGACGACGTCTTCGCTCTCGATCAGATCTTCGTCTTCGACTTCCTCCGGATCGTCGACAATTTCCGTTCGGCGGGAAACGGCGAACAATCTCTTTACCTCTTTGAGCTCGTCGGAAATGATTTCGCGTATGCGTCTGCCCGATTGCAAGATATCCAGAAAATCCTTGATCTCGGCGGCCAGCTTTTCCAATTCGTCCGTGTTTTCTTTGACGCCCATCGCCGTAAGCCGTTGAAGTCGAAGTTCAAGAATGGCGCGGGCCTGGATTTCGGACAGCATGTATGTCTCGTCTTCCGAGACAGTATGCGACGGATCGTCGATCAACCGGATGTATTCCGCGATCTGGGCAGCTGGCCATCTTCGCTCCATCAACTGCGCTCGCGCTTGAGCCGGTTGGGCGGAACTGCGAATGATTCCGATGACCTCGTCGAGATTGGAGACCGCGACGGCAAGACCGCAAAGGATGTGACTGCGTTCCCTTGCTCGACGCAAGTTGTATTCCGTGCGTCGCGCAACGACGTCGGTCCTGAATTCAATGAAGGACGACAGATACCTGACAAGTGTCAGTTGTTCGGGACGGCCGCCGTTCAAAGCCAGCAAATTGCAGTGGAAGGCAATTTCCATGCTGGTGAAGCGCCATAGCTGGTTCAACACGACTCTTGGAGACGCATCGCGCTTCACTTCGATTACGACTCGCACGCCTTTCCGGTCGGATTCGTCTTGGACGTGCGCGATGCCTTCGATTTTCTTTTGCTTCGCCACCTCGGCGATGCGCTCGACCAGAAGAGCCTTGTTCACCTGATACGGGATTTCGTCGATGATGATCGCTTCCCGATCATTGCGCAAGGTCTCGATGCGGGTTTTCGCGCGGACTTTGATGGCTCCCCGGCCCGTGAGATAAGCCTTGGCGCAGCCAATTTTTCCATAAATGATGCCGCCTGTCGGAAAATCCGGCGCGGGCACGTGCTCCATCAGCCTTTCGACCGAAATGTCCGGCTCTTCGATCATTGCAAGCGCCGCATCGACAAGTTCGCCCAGATTGTGGGGCGGAATGTTTGTGGCCATCCCGACTGCGATGCCGCCGCTCCCGTTCACGAACAGGTTCGGGAAGCGCGCCGGAAGAACCACGGGCTCGCGATCCTTCCCGTCGTAGTTGTCCTGGAAATCGACGGTTTCTCGATCAATGTCGGCGAGCAGCACCTCCGCGACCTTGGCCATTCGAACTTCCGTGTATCGCATGGCCGCCGGATTATCGCCGTCCATTGACCCGAAGTTGCCTTGGCCGTCCAGCAAAGGGATGGACATCGAAAAATCTTGCGCCATCCGCACGAGGGCATCGTATATCGCGTTGTCGCCGTGCGGATGGTATTTGCCCATCACGTCGCCGACCGGGCGCGCAGATTTCCGGTACGGTTTGTCGCTCGAATTTCCGCTTTCGTTCATTGAATGCAGAATGCGCCTGTGAACAGGCTTGAGTCCGTCGCGAAGGTCCGGGATCGCTCGCGAGACGATGACGCTCATTGCGTAAGCCAAATACGCCGAGGACATTTCGCGTTCTATCGCGATGTCCTTGACCATGAAATCCGGATTGCCGGCGGGGTTTCCCGCGCCGTTGGTGCGCTCGATTGGCGAATAGGTCAACTTGCTGCTCGAATGTCGAATATGCCCAACACTTGGTATCGCATCGCCGAGTCGGTTACAACATCCGTCAATCGGCCGATCAGCTCCTTAGCCGATGATCGACAGGGAATTCCGTCAATCGTCCGTATCTGATTCCTGAGATGTTCCCGCCTTGTCGAAGCTGTATCCCGTTTGTCCTTGGGCATTTCATATTTGTCTTCATTCATATTTTTGCCGACGGAAACGGGCGACTAGCGCGCTTCCTCACGAACCTCATGCTCTCCGCCGCCGGATTGCTGTTGACGGTCATTCAGGTCGAATGCCGCGACCGCTGCATGCAAAGCCCCGAGTCTGTGAGCGTGGATATTGTGCCGTTCGGCGAGTTTCTTGGAGATGCGCTTATGCGAACGCTGGAAGAATTGGTGGCGGGATGATTAAACGGGGCGTGCAATCTCGATTTAAGCCAACGGAGCCAACAGGCGGATTGGTCCAATCAATAAGCCAGCGCAATTTCTCTCGGTCGGGGCGCCCGCGAAGGTCGCGTAGCCATCATGTCCCGTCATCATTCTCCGTTCCGAGGACATGGAAGCCGCGCGGAAATTTCTTCAGCTGCCCGAATGATTGCTTCGATAGTCTGCTCGTTGAATTCAGTTCCGCCCTCGTACTCGGCGAGATTGCGAGTCCGATGTGCGGCGCTCAAAATGCGGACGTTCTCTTTCGATATATCCAACGTGTACTCGAGGCATTGAAACACAACATATCGATTGTAATTCGAACGGTAGCCAGTTCGCTGAAGGGCCGCAAGCGAAAGTGAGTAAGCGGCCTTATAGGCCAAATCGAATCGCGACTCGTCGCTGAGATCTGCGTTCTTTGCATCCTCGAGACGAGCCTTGCCACTTGATATCAGGTTGGAAATTCCCTCCTTTGCCACGGCTCCTCTCTTCAGCCTTCCCTCGCTGACCAATATTTCCAGTTGTTCATGCAATATCAGTTGAACCTGCAATCACAACATTTGGTCCCTTAAGGGTTTGCGCCAAAAACCCGTTTTCATTGGAGCGTCGGCGCCGATACTCGTTCAAGTTGTACAGAAGCGGATGAATCTGCCGGCCAAGCAATTTCTCAGCGGGTCGAAGGGTCGAGTAAACAAGTTCCAGCGTAAGGTCGTCCGAAACGAGCAGCAGGTCGATGTCGCTGTCTGCGGTGTCCGTACGATTGGCAACGGACCCGTGAATTGTCGCCAAAGACAACTTGTCCTTCAATGGCTGAAGCGCGTTTTGGACGACGGTTTCGAGGCCAATCGTCTTTCGAACAATCGAACATAAATCTTCAAAGATCGGCGAATTTCGATTGGCTTGGTAGTAAACCCGATTGCCAACCCTTGACGCAGTGGCGAGACCCGTCCTTGCAAGCTTTGCAAGTTCGCTTTGCACTGCGCCCCGCCCGCCGCCCGCCAATTCGATTATTTCCGTTACGAAGAATTGACGGTTCGGCTGACCGAACAGCAGCGCGTACACCCGCTGCTGCGTCAGCGTGAATATCGCGTCGGCGATTGACGAAGCTGTCGCAATGCGGCCGTCTGCGACCCGAGCTGATTTGGGTGCAGTCACGCCTTATCCTTCCATTTTCAATACCCGCAAAATGTATTTATATACCTAATTAAGGTAGGTCAAGCGCATCCCCGCATGCGATTGAGCAATCGAACCTGAGGATCCCGCAAGGAAGGGTGCGTTCCATGTGTTTGGTCAGGCGGCCGCGACGCGGCAAGTCCTCCGTTTGAGGAGGTCAGGCCAACGCATGTTTTCGAGGCAGCATCCGACGCCGAGCAGGGCGTCGGCGCCTGCCGTTTGCGGGTCATCGGAAGCCGCACCGGGACCACAATCCATGCTGAACCGTGCAGCCGCGATTCCACCCGAATTTCGAGGACCTCGAGATACAGTTGCTCGAACCGTCGAAATCGAACACCGCGCCAAAGCGAAAAACAGACTTCGCCAAGAAACGTGAGACACACTCCGCAGGGAAACCGATTCCGAACTTTCGCATGTCGCCGGAATTCAATGTTTGGTTCCATCCCATTTTCTTTGGATGGAGAAGTGCGAGATGCCGTAAATCGAACGCGGGCCGCCGCTCCGCTCTCCGTCGAATGTTGCTTCGAAAACCACCGTAAGCCCGAGTTCACCATTGGAGGGATTGCCGCGCCTTCGCTGCCCGACCAAAAAATATGGGATGCACCCCGTTTGTCCGGGCGCATTGACTCGGGTTGTCTTTAGCCCGGGAAGTCTTGGTTTTTATCTTTGATTTCAGCTGTCTGGATGTGCCGGAACCCGCGTGATGCAGTTTGACTTGCCTGTCTTTGCGCTCCGGCCGAATCCAAATCCAATGAGTTTCAATGGCAAGAAGGCGAGTCAGTCGGCGTCAAAACGCGCCGCTGGCCGTTTTTGCCGACAATGGACCATCCAAGCGAGCCGCTTTTCGCCGGAATCGGCGTTGGACTAGTGGCAATTGCGTATTCGGAGATTGACACGGCTCGCCGAAGTCGTTGGCCGTACTTGAAAGAGCGCGGCCAACGATTTCGCTGCATTCATGCCGGATTGAAACGAGGGAGAAGCGTGCTCAAAATGGAATGTTGTCATCGAGGTCCGACATATCCACCGCGGATTGTTCCATACCGCCGCGTTGCGCTCCGCGATTGTCAGTGTCGCTTCGTCCGCTGCGTTCGTAATCGCCTGAATCTGACCAACTGCTGTCGGATGGCCGATCAAGCGCTTGCAGATTCCCTTTAAACCCCCTGATCACAACGTCCGTCGAATACCTGTCCTGACCCGATTGATCCTGCCATTTGCGAGTTTCCAGCTGACCCTCGATGAATACCTTGCTTCCCTTGCGCAGGTATTGCTCAACGAATTGAGCTGTCGAGGTATTGAAGACGGTGACGCGGTGCCATTCCGTCTTTTCCTTCTGCTCGCCCGACTCGCGGTCTCTCCAGGATTCGTTGGTCGCGACGCTTAGCCTGCAATATTTGTCGCCCGACGGGAACGCGCGCACGTCCGGATCCGCACCGAGATTGCCGATCAAAATTACCTTGTTCACCGAGCCTGCCATCTTGTCTTCCGCCTTTGCTGATCCAACGCAATCCATTTGCGCATTGTTGACGAAAGCCGCAGTGACCTATTCGGGGTCGGAATTCAATAGCCATCGCAACGGGCATTGATCCTGGACGGTAAGCGGCAACTTGTTGAATTGACTGGGATGTTGGATTTTCTTGCCCAGTAACGGCGGTATTTGCAAAGCGGTTGGTAAAAAACGGACGGCCCATGCCGGATATTGTCGCGCTCGGCGAAGCGATTCGGCGCAAGGACGATGCGCTCGCAACCGCAAGATGCAGCATGGCGACTTGTCGCAAAACGCCAAATCAGAAGCACAGGATATGCTGTGTCACGCGAATGTCCGTTTCGTCGCTCGGCATATCCCGAAGCAGCGCCCGTCGGGCCTGAACTGTCCTTGATCCTTCACGGGCATAGAAAATTATTCACAACTTTTTTGCCACGCGTCTGGATCGCGGTTTTGGAAGATCAGGATCAGCAACGTCATCTGCAATTTCCGGGGACTTCCTCCGGCCTCTCGGCTCGTCCACAATGCGCCGCATCGTTCCCGCGGGATCGGAAAAGCAGGGGCGGATCTATCCTGTCGTCGACGCTTGTGCGGGCACTCCGCTGCTCTCGGCGCTAAGCTCGTTAAACGATAGAGGTTCCTGCTAATTGCGTATCGCAGTGGCGCGACCGGAATCTCGAAGTGCAACGAACCTTCGACCGTTTGTCCGCAAAAATTGAAGGGACTTCGGGTGCGGCCCATTTTTTGGGATGAGAAAGGGAAGTGCCGCTGGTCGAAACTGATGCCAACGCCCTGTCCGCAGTCAGATGCTGCTTCGAATATAACTTATCAATTGGAGGGGTTGATGCAGCCACCGCTGTAGAAACATGGGATGCGCCCACTCGTGATCCCTTCATTGACAAATATTGCCAATTTGTGTCATGCTGAGAAATTAGGAGGTGCTGACATGGCAAGCATGAATATATCCCTTCCAGACCCAATGAAAGATTGGGTGGAGACCCAGACACGTTCTGGTCGCTATGACAACGCAAGCGAGTATGTACGCGACCTGATCCGGCACGACCAAGACCGCGCGTCAAAAATTTCCGCCATGCAGAAGTTGGTCGAAGAGGCTTTCGAGAGTGGCATCAGCGACAAGAACGTAGACGACATTTGGGCGGCGGCGAAGCGGCAGGCGCAAGCGGATCGTGGCAATTGAGTTTTCACGAGCGGCAGAAGACGATCTGCTTGAGATATTTTTCTATGGCATTGAAGAACACGGGCTTGCTCAAGCTGAACGATACAAATCCAGATTGGACCGGAGCTTTCAGACTCTATCCGACAATCCGAAGATTGCACGCTTGCGGCTAGAGATCGCACCGCCCGTGCGAGTGTATCCAGCCCAGAAAAATATGATCGTTTACACCATTGCCGAGGATGGTGAGACGGTCTTTGTACTGCGCGTCCGGCATCATCGAGAAAACTGGAAAGAACACCCATTAGGAAATATTCAATAGTATAGACTATGACTCGCCCCGCAGAGGCGAGTTGGAATTTTTGTCGCTTTATAAAGATATGACAAATACAATTTCACGTGGAGCCGCTAAATTACTTGGGTGCGCCCATTCTTGGTCAGACGGCGGCGCGACAGACTTTCCAATTAAAAAATTCAGCCATACGATTGTTTTCGATGCAGCATTTGAAGGCGATCAGAGCGTTGGCCCCACTTTCGACCAGCTGCGCCTCTCCCTCCACATCCTAAAAACGAGATGCACCCAAGGACTTTCGTTTGGGTCACAACGCGATGAATTCCGTGATCAATTTGTCGAACTGCCCGAAGGAGCGATAGACGCCCGACCAAGATCTCCGGTCAGGTGGACGTAGTCAGGAACGAAACGGGCCAGCGGGACAGAAGGCTTGGCCGCGCCAGCTTCCGGTCGACCAAATCGTGACCGCGCCAACGCTAATGCAGATCCTATCCGCATCGGACAGTTGCGCTGACGTCGGCCGCAGATTGCTTGTTTCAGCAGTCCCGTTCGCAGAAGATCACGCAGATGGGAAGGTACGCGTAGCGATAGGCGAGGCAGACGATATTCCAGACGTGGCGACATCGTTTTGACGCAGGCTGCCGACGCGGTTCAAATTCCATTCCAGTATCGCAATCCGACGGACTTCAATCATTTTCTGGATGCCGTCAGCGACGGCGACAATCTCGGCGGGAGCGCGCGCGGATAGATTGGCCCGCCGCTTAAGAGCAACAAGTATCGGAGCTAATCGCTCCGATCGGTCTTGGTCACTGTCGAAATACTCCAGGAAGTACTGTTCCGGCGTCCCCCGAGCTATCGCATCGACGATAAAACACAGAAGTTCTTGCACGTCGTCATCGCCGTCGAGATCGCATTTTGAAAAAGCTGATTGGAGTGCGAGCGTCGCGGAGGCGTAATCTTCCAGCAATGCGTGAGCCTTGAAACGCACCCAGAACAGGAGTCGAAGATCGGAATTCCGCATTTGCTCGGGGATCCTGCTTAAAATCTCATCGATATCATCGCACTTGCGCAGAGCGGAGTTCACGGGGCCGACATCCGCCAGTGCCGAAGCTTGCAAAATTGAGGCAAGAATGACCTGCCTTGCATCGTGCTGATCAGTGCCGCTGAAATCTTTCCATTCCTCCAGCACTTGGTTCGCCACCCCGACGACCCTTTCGAAATCGAGTTCGTTGAATGCGGCTTCAATCCCTTCGATGGCCGAAATGCCGTCGGTCGGAGCTTCCTTCTGATCGGACGACCCGTGATCGATTGGCAGTTCACTTGGAATCAGTTTGTCAACGATTGGCTCGTCAGGGGTTGCGGGTTGGACGCCATGACGCAAGGCGTGATGCTTTCCAAGAAACTGCTTCTGTTCACGCTTGGCAAAGACCAAGCGCATGAATCTGATGAGATCGGACACGACACGGGCCGCGCCTTGATCGCGGCGAAGCTTGTAGTAAAGGCAGTAGAGACCCTCGGCAACGGAATATTCCCGCTTGCCGCCAGTGCCGCCGACCAGAATCGCGCCGCGATCAGCAAGCCGCCCAAGCATGGTGGAGACCGTCCGGATTCCAAGCGAGGCGCGCGCGGCGACTTCGCCGGTTCGACTGGGTCGCCAAAGGTCTGCGAGGGCAAGATAAACGCGGCGCTCGGTTTTTGGCATTCCATCCAAATGGCCCCGGAAGTATTCGGTATGGCCGTCGATCAGATCCACGAACTCATCCAGCAGGCCGTCCAAGGAGAATTGGTTGGCGACACATGCAGTCATGGCCAGCAGCCTGGGACTGCCGCCTGTGAGGATGCGGATCGGTTCCATTTGGGTTTCCGACCTTTTCCCGCCACCGAGTTCGTGCCACAACCGGTGGCAGGACTTCAAATCCAGAGGATTCAGGCGGACAGGTCGGAATAGTTCGAAAAACGCATGCTCCACGTCGCCGAGGGCCCGGAAGTAGCTCGTGGCTGTGGCTACGAGCGTGAGTCGGGATTCGATTTGCAAGGCATGCCGCAGTCCCCATCCGAAATCGTCATCGACAGCATCAACGAGGGACTGCAGATTTTCGACCATGAGCACCAGATGCCAGTCGAGGCGTTCAGCAGTACTCAGGACGGCGGCGCGCGCGCGTTCAGCAATATCTCGCTCCCGCCACCGCGACTTGAATTCTGCGTGGGCTGCCTTGAGTTCCTGTGACGCTTCGGGGTTGCGTGCTGCTATTTCATTGGCAAAATTGATCAGGGCTTCAAGCCAGAAATCGGCTATCGTGAAGATCTCGTAACACTCTTCCATCAATCGGATTGGAACGACGCATCGGCAATATTTCTCGCTGGTCCGGAATTCGGCTGCCAAACGCGCCAGCAGCATTGTCTTGCCCAAGCCTCGGGGCGCGACAACAAGCACATGCTGCCACGAAGGCGAGTCGAGGTTTTCACTGATGATCTCCAGCACGATTTTGAATTCAATGTGCCGAACCGCAAATTGCGCAATCACCTCATGGTCGGTCTGGAATAGCCCTGGATTGAACTTTCGAATGGTTGGCCGGTGCTGCTGGTTCAAGGGTCGCTACGTCCTTAAGCGCCGGGTCTTCGGCCAGAGATCGGCGAACACGATTGCGCAGCCATCATGTTCAAATATTCGTTCCAATTCTTTTGCGATGCTGGTCTTCCCGATGCGGAGCTGCCCGGATAGCAGGACATGGTTGCCGTCGCGGGCGCGTCGCAACAGCGCTCCAAGTTCTGCCTCACGGCTATGGAAGTTGCCGACGACGACAGGGTTCCCATTATTGATTTCACGGTTCGCAATAGGGTTCAACGAATCGCTTGAATTCTAACCTTCAACCGCGCAGCGGTCAACAAGATCGTTGACCTCGGCGTCGTTGTTGCGCCATCAATTGATTGGAAGGTTGACGCCGGTTTCTGACGATGTGCGGTCAGATGCATCCGCCCAAAAACATTAATCGGCCCGACTTCCTCAATTGGAAGGCTTGCCGTGTCGCGTCCGCCTAACTCGAGATCACGAGACGTGCCCCTTGTGTATCATACGTTGATACATGCATCATGACATGATATGTGTCCGACATGATCCAAAGCACCCGCGGCGAATTCGCCGCCAACGCCATGAAGGGCAAGTATGGCAAAGGCTTTCCCAACGACTTGGTTAAGCGTGCGCGAGCAATGCTGACGGCGTTGGATGCTGCGGTTGCCATAGAAGATTTGTGCTTTCTTCCAAGCAACCATCTGGAAGAACTGAAAGGCAATCGGGCAGGGCGGCATTCGGTACGAATCAACCGCCAATGGCGCATTTGCTTTGTCTGGACGCCGAAGGGTCCCGCCGACGTTGAGATTGTCGACTAACACTGAAAGGAACCGCAATGAGCCTGTTTGAAGAACCAATGCACCCTGGCGAGGTCCTGAAGGAACTCTACCTTGATCCCTTGGGGATGAGTGCGATTGCTTTGGCACGCCGCTTGGACGTTCCTCGCACGCGGGTCGAGCGGCTTGTGAAGGGTGTCACCGGCATTACGCCGGACACGGCATTGCGTCTGGCACGCGCCTTCAACACCACCCCGGCTTACTGGATGAACATGCAAACCAATTACGACATTGCCGCAGCATCCAAAAAGCTCGAGGTGTCCGGGATTCAGCCACTTTTGGCGGCCGGATGAAGTCGGCGGCACGTTCAATGCGCCAAAGTCCAAAGTGATGCCTGTGGATTCCGATTCAGCGTCCGAACTCCATCAAAATGTTCAAGAAGTCGATCTTGGAAGTCGTAGAGCTGCAAAGCGGGATGGCGGCGGGATGCGTCCTATGTCTTCTGGGTTGAGCCGTTCCCGCGTTTCTGGGAGCGTCCCAATTTTGGTAGGACGGCAGCGCGGCGAGCCTTCCAATCAAGGAATTCAGCCCAACGATTTGTTTTCGATGCAGCATTTTGGTTGCGAGCAGAGCGTTGCACCACTTTCAACCAGCGGCACCTCTTCATTCTCATCCAAAGAAATTGACCACATCCGTTTCCAGGCTTTTGAACTCGGCAGATGCATCAACTCAAGGCGCGCCGATTGGTGCAGATTGAATTGACCGGGAATTGCTGGCGGATTTCTTCATGTTTTCGACCGGCTTGGGAGGCATGTCGGCCATGCCTCGCGGGACTGTTGAAACAGAAGCTGGCCAGTGAATCGCAGAATCGGACGACGGTCTATGTATTTGACTGCACATTCCCGACGGGCGGGCTGAAGACGACGGTTTCGGGAAGCAAAGCACTCGTCCCAAGAAGAAAACGCCATTGATTTGGAAGGGTGCCGATCATTCGGCCGGAAGCTTGACGCGAGATTCTGGCGATCTGCAGTCCAGCAGATAAGCTCCATAGGAAATTGCAGCATTGAACAGGCCAGACGCCCGGAATTGGACGAGGAAACGCCGCGTCGCAGAGAGGCTCCTCACACGAATGCCCTGGCACCGCTGCGAACTGCCCTCCCGGATTTTGTTCATATTTTGTATTGTTTCCGCTTTGCGTTGCGATGCAAGATTCGATAGAGCGAGTGAAACAGGATGCAGGGGCGAATATGGCCGAATTGAAGGAAATTCAGGTTCGCGGGGCGCGCGAGCACAACCTGAAGTCCATTGATGTCGACATACCGAAAAACAAGCTGGTCGTCGTCACAGGGCTAAGCGGTTCCGGAAAATCCTCGTTGGCGATCGACACCATCTACGCAGAAGGTCAACGCCGATACGTCGAAAGCCTTTCCGCCTATGCCCGCCAGTTCCTGAACATCATGGACAAGCCGGATCTGGACTATATCGCAGGGCTTTCTCCAGCGATCTCGATTGAGCAGAAGACCACATCGAACAATCCTCGTTCGACCGTAGGAACGATCACCGAAATATACGATTATCTTCGGCTTCTGTTCGCTCGGGTAGGGGTTCCGCATTCGCCCGCAACCGGAAAGCCGATCACGGCGCAGCAGGTCTCGGACATGGTCGACCGAATCATGAGTTTGGAGGAAGGGACGCGGCTGTATTTGCTTTCTCCGATCGTGCGCGACCGGAAGGGGGAGTACCGCAAGGAGCTGCTCAATTTTCAGAAGAAGGGCTTCATCAGAGTCCGGATCGACGGCGAATTCCAGGAACTCGACGACCTCCCGCAGCTCAGCAAGAACATCAGGCACGACATCGATTTGGTCGTGGACCGACTGATCGTTCGGCCCGGAATAGAGGAGCGGCTCGCAGATTCAATCCGGACGGCGCTGGACCATGCGGACGGCATTGCAATGGCGGACGCCCAGTTGGCGGACGGATCCGTCGAATCAATCACGTTTTCCGAGAAGTTCGCATGCCCGGTTTCAGGATTCACCGTACCGGAACTCGAGCCGCGGCTCTTCTCGTTCAACGCGCCGTTCGGCGCATGCCCCGTCTGCGACGGTCTCGGGTCTGAAGCCTATTTCGACGAGAACTTGATCGTGCCGAATCCCAACCTTTCACTGAAAAACAACGCGATCGCGCCTTGGAGTTTCAGCGGATCCATGATCCACGAGCAAACTCTCCGAGCGCTGGCGAAGCATTATTCCTTCAGCCTCGACGAAAAATGGTCGGTTTTGCACGCGGAAATTAAGGACATAATTCTTTACGGTTCGGGCAAAGAGAAAATCGAATTTGAATTCAGCAGCGCTTCCAGGGTCCACAGGGTCGAGAGAACCTTTGAAGGCGTGATTCCGAATTTGGAACGGCGCTACCGCGAAACGGCCTCGGAGAACATTCGAGAGGATTTCGTGCGCTATCAGAATTCCCGGACCTGCAAGGAATGCGAAGGGAACCGACTGCGGCCGGAAGCGCTGGCCGTGAAGATCGCGGATTTTCATATCTCCGAAGTGACGCAGATGTCGATCTCCGACGCGCTGGACTGGGTCGGGAAGGTGCCCGAGCGGCTCGGAAGGCAGCAGAACGAGATCGCGACTTCGATCTTGAAGGAAATCCAGGATCGGCTCGGCTTTCTGGTGAACGTGGGTCTAGAGTATTTGACGCTCGCCAGAAAGGCGGGAACGCTTTCCGGCGGCGAAAGCCAGCGGATCCGACTGGCCAGCCAGATCGGATCAGGGCTTTCGGGCGTGCTGTATGTGCTTGACGAACCCTCGATCGGGCTTCATCAGCGCGACAACAAGCGACTGCTCGACACGCTCAAGAACTTGCGGGACCAAGGCAATTCCGTCGTCGTAGTCGAGCACGACGAGGAAGCGATCCGAGAAGCCGATTTCGTTCTGGACATGGGGCCGGGGGCCGGCGTGCACGGGGGAGGCGTCGTGGCTTGCGGGACTCCGCAAATGATTGCCGCGGACAAGCATTCGTTGACCGGCCAATATTTGAGCGGGGCAAAGTCGATTGATGCCGACAGGGCGAGGCGACCGGGCAACGGAACGGGCATCAAGGTGATCGGCGCTTGCGGGAACAACCTGAAAGACATCGAAGTTGAAGTTCCATTGGGCAAATTCGTTTGCGTGACGGGGGTTTCGGGCAGCGGCAAATCGACTTTGGTGTTCAATACGCTTTTGAAGAACGCCCACGACATCCGAAGCAGCTATTTCGCCAAAGCGGAAAACTGCAAGGCCGTCGAAGGGATGCAGAAGGTAGACAAAGTCATAGACATCAATCAGAAGCCCATCGGCCGAACTCCCCGTTCGAACCCGGCCACGTATGTCGATGCGTTCACGCCGATTCGCAACTGGTTTGCCGAAATGCCGGAGTCAAAGCAGCGCGGGTACCAGCCGGGCCGGTTCTCATTCAATGTGCGGGGAGGGCGGTGCGAAGCGTGCCAGGGCGACGGAGTGAAGAAAATCTCAATGCATTTCCTGTCGGATGTGTACGTCCTTTGCGAGAGCTGCAAAGGAAAGCGCTACAACCGGGAAACTCTGGAAATCGAGTTCAAAGGAAAAAACATTGCGGACGTCTTGGACATGACCGTCGAAGAAGCCGAGCTGTTCTTCCGCGCGCTGCCGACGGTTCGGCCGAAGCTCCTGGCGTTGCTGGAGGTCGGTTTGGGATACATCAAGCTCGGCCAAAGGGCGACGACGCTGTCCGGCGGCGAAGCCCAGCGCGTCAAGCTTTCCAAGGAGCTGGCGAAACGGTCGACCGGCAACACCTTGTACGTTCTGGATGAGCCGACGACAGGATTGCATTTCCACGACGTCGCGAAACTGCTCGATGTCCTCCATGCGCTGGTCGATCTCGGCAACACGGTCGTGGTCATCGAGCACAATCTGGACGTCATCAAGACGGCGGATTGGATCATCGACATGGGTCCGGAAGGCGGAGACCTGGGGGGCGAGGTTGTTGCCTGCGGGATTCCGGAGGATGTCGCTCAGTGCGTCAACAGCTACACGGGCCAATTCCTCGCGAAAATTCTTAGCCAGCCGAGAATTGCAGCGGAATAAAAGCAGCGAGAGGCATTCGATTCATGGTGCCGACCGCAAATTGGTCCGGCCTGGGCGCGTCCTGAAGTCTGAGCGGAACATGCTTGGCGGATCGCACCGGGATCGAAAGACGGGAAATCCTGTCGATCCGGCGGCGGATTGGTCTCGAGGAAATGCCGGAAAATCGTGATTCCACGAAAAGTTATTTCCCGCTTTCCAAGACAGAATTCTTCGCCAGCACCTTCAAAACTGCGGAGAAATCCAATCCCGATCCGTTCTGTTCTTCGACAAATTTCCTGTAGAATTCGGTGGCGCAATTTCCGACCGGCGTGTCGACGCCACTGTCCCGGGCGGCGCTTTGGGCAAGGTGCAGATCCTTGAGCATCAGGTCGGAGGCGAATCCAGGCTTGTAGTCGTTGTCCGAAGGCGAATTCGGCCCGACGCCCGGAGCAGGGCAGTAGGCATTCATGCTCCAGCTGTATCCGGACGACTTCGACACGACTTCAAACAGCTTCTGCCGATCCAGCCCCAAAGCGTCCGCCAATGCGAAAGCTTCGCAGGAGACGATCATCGTCGCGCCCAATATCATGTTGTTGCACATCTTGGCTGCTTGGCCCGCGCCCGCGTTCCCGCAGTGCACGGCTTTGCTTCCCATGATCTCGAACAACGGCAGGACGAACCGGAACGCTTCGTCTGTTCCGCCGGCCATGAACGTCAAGTTGCCGCTCGTCGCGCCTGCGACGCCCCCGGAAACCGGCGCATCCACGAATTTCAATCCCGCCGCCTCTGTTTTTTCCGCGACAGCGAGCGCGCTTGCCATGTCGACCGTGGAGCAGTCCACGAAAGTCGCACCGCGCCGCATGGCAGGGATGGTTTCGTCGGCGACGCTCCGCAGCGCGGTCCCGTTCGGAAGCATAGTGATGACGATGTCATTGCTTTCCGCTGCGTCGGCGGCTGATTCCGCGGGATGCGCGCCGTCCGGATATCGTTGCGCGATGTCGAAGCACGTCACCGAGTAGCCTGCTTCAAGAAGGTTGGAGGCCATCGGGAACCCCATGTTTCCCAATCCGACAAATCCGATTTTCACAGCGTTTCCCTCCAGACAATTTCGTCCTCCGGCAGCGGCGCCAACAGTTCCTCCACCGCCTTCGTCGGCACGTCCGCAATATTTTGAAATTTCCAACTCGGCTTGTTGTCCTTGTTGACGATTCGCGCGCGAATGCCCTCGATGAAATCCGAATGCTCAAGCGAGCGGTGGGTGTATCGAAATTCGAGTTCAAGCGCTTCCTCGATGCCTTTCGTCATGCGCTGCATCCGGATGAGGTTGAACGCGCACGCCATCGAAAGCGGAGAATTCCTTTGCATTTGCTTTCTGCAACTCTCTGCGAATTCGCCGCCGTCACTTTCCAAGGCGTGCGCGACGGCTGCGATTGACTCGGCGGACCAGACGGCGTCGATTTCGGCCTTCATGCGCCGAAGCTTGCCTTGAGGCGGCGCTTCCGAAGCGGAAACGACCGGCGCAGATTCGCCTTGATCGGCCAACTCTCCAATCAACTGTTCCCATCGCGAAGCAGGAACGAAATGGTCCGCGAAACCCGCGTAGATCGCGTCATCCGGTCCCATCCGTGTTCCTGTGACGCCCAGGAATTCCCCTGCGCGTCCGGGCGCATTGGCTAGAAGAAACGAGCCGCCCACATCAGGAACTAGTCCGATCCCGCACTCCGGCATCGCGACCAAGCTTGATTCGCAAACGACACGGTGGCTCCCGTGGCAGCCGATTCCCACGCCGCCTCCCATCGTGTAGCCTTGCAAAAAGCTAATGATCGGCTTTCTCCAGTTCGCAATTTTGGCGTTCAGCATGTATTCGTCGCGCCAGAAGGATTGCCCGTATCCGAAATCGCCCTCGATGCCCCGGCCGTACATTTCCGCAATGTCGCCGCCGGAGCAAAATGCCCGTTCGCCCTCGGCGTCGATGATTGCGACCGCGACCGCAGGATCTTTTTCCCACTCATCGAGCGCGGCGCTTATCTTTCGGCACATGTCGTAAGTAAGGGCGTTCAGCGCCTCAGGACGGCAAAGCGTGATTCTGCCGGCCTTGCCATCTCGGCGGATATTGATTTCCCGGCTCATCGCTTTTCCGCAAGCAGGCTGCGCGCGACGATCAGCCGCATGATTTCGTTCGTCCCTTCAAGAATCTGATGGACCCGCAGATCCCGGACGATTTTCTCTATCCCGAAGTCCGCAAGGTATCCGTATCCTCCGTGAAGCTGGAGGCATTCATTCGCCGCCTTCCATCCGGCGTCCGTCGCGAAGCGCTTGGCCATCGCGCAATGGACGGTCGTATCCGGCGCTTCCGAATCATATTTGCGAGCCGCTTCTGCGAGCAATGCCCGCGCGGCCGAAAGCTCGGTCCCGATATCCGCGACGCGGAACGACAGAGCCTGGAACTTGTCCAATGTCCGGCCGAACGCCTCTCGATCCGCCATGTAATCCAAGGCCTTTTCCAATGCCGCTTGAGCGCCGCCGATCGAGCACGCGGCGATATTGAGGCGTCCGCCGTCGAGAGCGGAAAGCGCATACTTGAAGCCCATGCCTTCTTCGCCGAGCAGATTTTCGCTTGGGACCCGGCAATCATCCATCTGGACTTGGCGCGTCGGCTGGGCGCGCCATCCCATTTTGTCTTCCAGCTTCCCGAACGAAAGCCCCGGCGTATCGGAATCGACGAGAATCGCTGAGATTCCGTCAGGTCCGTCGCCGCCCGTCCTGCACATCACTATGTAGGCGTCGGAGTACCCGCCGCCCGAAATGAACGATTTCGTGCCGTTCAGCATCCAGCCTTCATTGGTTTTTTTCGCCCGCGTCTTCAATGCAGCCGCATCTGAGCCGGATCCTGGTTCCGTCAGACAATATGAGAGGATCGAATCCATTGAAATCGCCGAAGGCAGCAATCGCTCCTTGAGAGGCGCGCCGCCGTAGGCGTCCACCATGGAAACGCACATGTTGTGGATCGAAATGAATGCCGCAACCGACGGGCATGAGCGGGCCAACGCCTCGAATATGTGCGTCGAGTCCAATCGAGACAGTGCCGACCCGCCGAATTGATCGCCAGCGTTCAGACCACCGAAGCCAAGCGCTCCCGCTTCGGGCCAAAGTTCGCGCGGTATGCAGCCTTCCTTTTCCCAAGCCAGAGCATTCGGCGCGATATTCTCCTCGCCGAACGCCTTGGCCATATCGAACATGGCGCGCTGGTCTTCATTCATGTCGGGTTCCATCGAATGCCTCCCAAGCATAAGGTCTTCAATCCCGCATCCGGTCGAGAACAGCGAACCGTCCAAGCCTCGATGCAACCGCCGAGCGGAATTTCTTGCCGCTCGCAAAAAGCAAATTCGGCACGTTCAGGGTGCTGAGTCGATCGCCGAGCTTTACCGCTGCAGGATTCGGGAATTCATTCCATTTGCGCGAAGTTGAGCACGGCGCCTTCCTTGATTCCGGACGGCCAGCGCGACGTGACGGTCTTCGTTCGCGTATAGAACCTGAACGCGTCCGGTCCATGCTGATTCAGATCGCCGAATGCCGATTTTTTCCATCCTCCGAATGTGTGGTAGGCTAGGGGCACCGGGATGGGAACATTGATGCCGACCATTCCGATGTTGATCCTGCTTGCGAAGTCCCTCGCCGTGTCGCCGTCGCGCGTGAATATCGCCACTCCGTTGCCGAACTCGTGGTTCATCGCAAGACCCAAGGCGGCTTCGTATGATTCGGCGCGCACCGTTGACAGCACAGGTCCGAAGATCTCCGTCCTGTAGATGTCCATATCCGGGCGAACCTGGTCGAACAGATGCGGACCGACGAAGAAGCCGTTCTCGTACCCCTGCAGCTTGAAGTCGCGGCCATCGACGACGAGATCCGCCCCTTGCTCCAAGCCCGTTTCGATCAGCCCGAGAACCCGTTTCTGAGCTTCACCGGTAACAAGCGGCCCGTAATCCATGTCATCGCCGCTGGTGTAGGGTCCGATTTTGAGCTTTTCGACTCGCGGCGCGAGACGCTCGATGAGCGCGTCGGCCGTTTTGTCGCCGACAGGCACAGCCACGGAAACGGCCATGCATCGTTCTCCGGCGGCGCCGTAGCCTGAGCCGACAAGCGCGTCGGCGGCCTGGTCCATATCCGCGTCAGGCATGACGATCATGTGATTTTTCGCGCCGCCGAAGCACTGGACGCGTTTCCCGTTGGCGCATCCCCGCGAGTAGATATACTGCGCGATCGGCGTCGAGCCGACGAAACCCATGGCGCCGACGTCCGGATGGTCGAGAAGAGCATCGACGGCTTCCTTGTCCCCGTGCACGACTTGCAGAATGCCTTCGGGAAGGCCCGCTTCAAGCATCAATTCAGCCAGCATGACCGGAACGGAGGGATCTCTTTCCGACGGCTTGAGGATGAACGCGTTTCCGCAAGCGACCGCAGGAGCGAACTTCCACATCGGTATCATCGCCGGAAAATTGAACGGCGTAATTCCTGCGACCACCCCGACAGGCTGGCGCATTGAATACATGTCGATGCCCCGACCCGCGCTTTCCGAGAACTCGCCCTTCAGAAAATGCGGGGCGCCGATGCAGAATTCCGCAACTTCCAAGCCCCTCTGAACATCGCCTTTGGCGTCGGGCAGCGTCTTGCCGTGCTCGCTCGACAGCCTTTCGGCCAGCTTGTCCATGTCGCGGTTCAGCAACCGCACGAATTCCATCAGCACGCGGCCGCGCCGCTGCGGATTCGTGGCCGCCCATTTCGGCTGGGCGGCAAGCGCGCCCCTGACTGCCGCATCAACCTCTCCCGCGTTTGCGAACGGGACCCGCGCTTGCACCTCGCCGGTGGCGGGGTTGAACACGTCTCCGAATCGCCCTGATGTTCCTGCCGTTTCGCGTCCATTCAAGAAATGCGGAATTTCCTTCATCTTCACCTCCCTGCGAGTGGTATTTTCCAGATTGCGATGCGACTGAGCAATTCAAGTATCGACAGCCGCCATTTGGCGCAACCAAGTTGTCAAATTTTCGTTCAGACGGACATTCGACCGCGAAGCGGGCTAAGTGGGCTCCGGGCCTGAATTCGTCTTCGCCATGCGCGCGACTCTCCGATCATGGCCGAGGCCGCCATTCAATTGATTAATGACATTCGAATATCGGACTGTTACGATCCGGCAAGGACAAGCGGCTTATGCTTTTCGGGCAAACGAAGCTGGAGGAATCGAAACCATGTTGATCAAGCAGATACTCAATTCGAAACCGAACACGCAAGTTTTGACGATCGGTCCGGATTCAACAGTGTCGGATGCCGCGAAAATATTGTCGGAAAAGCGCATCGGCGCGCTTGTGGTCACGGCTGGCGGACCGCAAGCCTTGGGAATCATCTCGGAGCGCGACATCGTGCGGGAACTCGGCCGAAGCGGCACCGGCTGCCTGAAGAAAAACGTCGAACAACTCATGAGCCGCGCCGTTGTCACCTGCACGGAGGACGAATCGGCGGATCAAGCCTTGTCCAAAATGACGGAAGGCCGATTTCGGCATCTTCCAGTCGTCAAGGACGGCAACATGATCGGGTTCATCTCCATCGGCGACGTCGTCAAGGCTCGACTATTGGACCTGAGCATGGAAAAAGAAGCTCTTGAAGGAATGATTATGGGCCATTAAGGCCAGACCCGACCTTGAAGCGGAGCGTTTGCCGTAAATTCGGCAGTCCGCCCGCGAGGTCTCTGCAACTTAACCAGCGAGTCGAAACGCCAATGCGAGTAGGCCTTTATCCGGGTACGTTTGATCCGCTGACGTACGGACACTTGGACATAATGCGAAGGGCGTGCTCACTTGTCGATCACTTGGTCGTGGGCATCGCAATAAACAAGGACAAAGCTCCGACGTTCAGCTTGGAAGAGCGGGTGGAAATGGTGGAGTCTGAATCGGCGGCTCTGAAAGAGGCGACCGGCGTCAACATCGTGCCGCATCCGTTCGAGAATCTTTTGATTGAATGCGCAAGAGAAGTTGGTGCAACCGTGATCATACGCGGTCTCAGAGCGGTTTCAGATTTCGAGTACGAATTTCAAATGGTCGGCATGAACCGTGCGCTGGATTCGAATGTCGAAACGGTATTCCTGATGGCCGACGTCAAGAATCAGTCGATCGCGTCGAAATTGGTTAAGGAAATCGCCCGCATGGGCGGGGACGTGTCCAACTTCGTTCCTCAATCGACGAAAGTCGCGCTGGAAGAGAAGTTTCGCGTCCGCCGCCCGTGAAATTGGAACCGGCTGCGGAGCTTTGCGGCGACGCAGCCGAATGAGCGGCCCAATGTGTCAATTGAACTGCAATGAACGCCCGAATCGTCAATGGGCGTAGAAGGGGAAATCTTGAATGAAACTGCTGAAATCCGCGGCTGTAGCGCTTGCGACAATCTCAAGTGCAGCGACCGCAGCCGAGGACGAAAACGTGCTGGTGCTTGAGGTTGGAGGCGAAGCCAGCGGGACCATCGAAATTGAGTTGTTGCCCGAATTGGCGCCGAACCACGTGGATCGGATCAAAACGCTGACTCGCGACGGCGAGCTCGACGGAATCGTGTTCCACAGGGTTATCGAAGGCTTCATGGCACAGACCGGCGATGTCGAGTTTGGAAGACGAGGGGGAGCGAATCTCCACCGAGCCGGGACGGGCGGCTCTTCGATGCCGGATCTCAAAGCAGAGTTTTCGGACGAGCCCTTCGCCAGAGGCGTGGTCGGGATGGCGCGCGCGCAGAGTCCGGACAGCGCGAATTCCCAGTTCTTCATAATGTTTGCGGATGGAATGTTTCTCAATGGACAGTACACTGTCTTCGGGCGCGTGATATCGGGAATGGAAGCCGTGGATGGAATCAAGAAGGGGAACCCCCAACGCAACGGTTCCGTCGACGATCCCGATTATATTGTGCGTGCGCAAATGAAGGCTGACATGTGAAATGTCCGCTCCGTTGTTCGCCATCCTGTTTCGTCAATCCGGAACAGCCATGCTTGCAAGGTTGCTGATCGCATTCTTCTCGATCGTATCCGCTGCAGTTTCTGCAAATGCGGATCCCGCGAAATGGCGATCGGAATGGCCGCGGACTGATTTTTCCATCTACTCGGTGGACCTCTCGGAGATCATGTCCGGAGGTCCGCCGAAAGATGGAATCCCTGCGTTGATAGATCCTGACTTCATCGCAGCGGAAACTGAAACGCGGTTGTCGCCAAGAGAACCGGTTATGACGTTGGAATTGGGAGACTCCGCTCCGCGCGCATATCCGATTCGATATCTGCTCTGGCACGAAATCGTGAATGACATCGTCGAAGGCGTGCCGGTTGCCGTGACCTATTGTCCGCTTTGCAATTCAGGGGTGTTTTTTGATCGCAGGATCGGCGGCGAAACACTGACTTTCGGAGTGTCGGGAAAGTTGCGCAGATCCGATATGGTGATGTACGACCGCGAGTCGGAGAGCTGGTGGCAGCAAGCCGTCGGCGAGGCCATCGTCGGAAGCCGAACCGGCGAGAAATTGACGACCCTTCCCGGCTGGCTCGAGAGCTGGTCCGATTTCGCTGAGAGAAACCCGGACGGGCTTGTAATGGACGAGCCAAGCTATCCCCGCCGATACGGATACAACCCTTACGTCGGGTACGATACGTCTTCTTTCCCTTTTCTGTATTCCGGTGAGTCGCCGCCGTTCGACATTTCTCCGCTTGCGCGCGTGGTGCGGGTGGGAAACCGGGCTTGGCTTTTTGAAAGACTCAAGGAGGCTGGGGAACATACCGAGTACGGGGTGAGCTTCACTTGGACAGAAGGGCAAGCCTCTCCTCTGGACACGAGACTCGTCGGCGAAGGGCGAGATGTCGGCACGGTCCGCGTCCGCGATGCGGGAACCGGCGAAGACCTTCCGCACGATGTGATGTTCGCATTCGCGTTTCATGCATTCTATCCCGACGGCGAGTGGGTTCTCGAGTAGGCATCATGGCCGTGTTTCGCGCGACTGAACAGCCTACGCGTTAATCCCGGATTTGCTTACAATTCATCATTCTCCATGCAGACGGCTGCGAAGTCGGCGCGAAGGAGGCATTCCGGCATGGAGTCGGCGGCAAACCTCTTGACCGTTTCTCAACCGGACGCGCATTTAGCTGCCGCTTGCCTGCGTTGCCGACGGCCTCTGCTTGGCTCCGAAGCTGCCGTACAGATTTTTGTTGGCATCGTTTAGCCCGCCATGCGGCCCGACGGTCCAGCTTCCCGCAACCTCAAGATCGTTCCGGTCGGCGCGAGGGCCGTAGAAGCTCCCCCTGTAGAAGCCTTCGCCGTTGTTGTTGAGGCCGGCGGCGGGCGTGGCTCTGGTTTCGCCGCTGAACGTCCCGCTCTCGCCGATCTCTGCACTCTCCAGCGCGACCGAGAAACTGTCGGCGTAGGCCGTCCAGTAGTTGTTCTCGTCGCTCCACCTCTGGAAGTTGTTGATAGTCCCCTCCAAAGTGGCCGAGCCCGATCCCTTCGGAATATTCACGGTCAAGTTCACATCGCCCCGCATCAATTTCGATTCAATCAGGCCGGTTGCGACGCCTTGATTCGGGTTGCTGTCGCCTGAAACTTCATAGGCGAGGGCGTAGCCGACGAATTTTCCGTTCGTGATCGAATCGCCGATGTCCGCGGTCTTCTGTCCGTCTCCGGTCCCGAAAGCCGAGTAGCCGAAATGGATGGTGTTGACGCGTCCGAGGCGGCCGCTCCACTCCCCCGGACTCGCCCCGGATCCTTGGAAGGTTTCGGTGTCCGCAATGTAGACGAAAAGCCCGTATGCGGCGTACTTCAAATGCCGCTGCTCGTCGTCATCGGGGTAGGAGGCCGAGCCCGACGCCGGCTCGAGATTTGCGTTCAAGCCGACGTGGCTGGACAGCCAGACTTCGTACGTGCCGAGATCCCTGTAGTCGTTAGGCTGCTTGAACGCATTCGCATCGTAGTAGTCTCCGTCTTCATCCAGTTGGCTGGGATCCGCCGGGACGATGCCCTTCCAGTAAAAATCGCCGTTTCCCGTCCAGCTAGTGTTTCCGTTCACGACGGGGAGGGTTCGCGGCTCATCGAACGTTATCGCCAGATCCCAGCCGTTCCGACCCAGAAGGGCGTCGGCGACGTCGTCGCCGTCTCCATCGTTCGCGAATTGCGTGAGATCCCTCCGGAAATCTGTGAAATCGGACATGTAGATCGTAAAAACATTCCTGCCGATCCCGTCGCCCGTTCCGCCGGTACGGATGACAAGTCCAGTTTCCGTCAACTTCAATCCGGTGTAGATTGACTGGTCCACGACGAAGCTTGAAGCCCTCCGGCCGACATATCCGTCCACTTTGAACTCGTCGCCGCTGTCGGAGAAGGCCATGTCACCCGCGGAATACATGACATCCTTGAACGTGGTGCTGGTGAAGGCATCGGGATTGGGTTCCTGAACGCCGTCTCCATCATCATCCTTCGTTCGCGGAATCCTCTTGATCGATACGACATTGGCCCCTTCGCGCGGCATGAACGCCTCGCCGTTCGCAAACTGGTAGCGCACGAGGTGTCTTCCGTACCAGGCCAAGGAATCAAGCGCTGAAGCGAATGCCGCCGTCTGCGCGTTCAGGAGATTGTCCGCTTTGGCTTTAACCCTTGCCGCCGCGCCCAATGCAGCGGCCACTCCGCCGTTCCGGGCCGCCTCGACGGCTTCTTCCGCCGCCGCGACTGCATCCGCCAGCTTCGCGAAGGCAGCCGAAATCAAAGCCCGCGCGCGATCCCGCGCTTCTTCCGTATTCGCCCTCTCCGCCTCGCTTACGGCCGCCCTCGCCAGCGCAACAGCAGACTCCGCCTCCGAATGGGCGGCGTTCGCCTTGTCCAACTCAGTCGGCTCGGCACTGCCCGAACCGCCGTTGCCGCCGTTGCCGCCAAAATCAGCTTCGGTCACCTCCGCTTCTGGTGTCGTTCCCGGTGCGTTGTCGCCGGAGCATGAGCCGAGCAGCAATGCCATGCCGCAAGCGAGGCCAGCCAAAAGTTTCAAATTCACAGTCGTTTCTCCAACTTTCCGGTTGAGGTTGATCCAGATCCCCGCATACGAACCGTTCGCTTGATCGGATTCCCGTCTCGTTGAGGCGCGCGGCGGCGCGTTGCAAAAGCATTCGATGATTTGACTCCCGACCTCGCACCCTCGCCGGAAGCAGTGAAGGACACCGAGATCCCAGAGTTTGAGGTTTGCAAATTCACGCCCGAGCGTGTCCGCATCCAGTGGCTTGTCCGTTCCACTGGAGTCCCATGCAGTTCTCGCAAGAAAAGCGCGGAGCAGGTGCGGGACAAACGAGAGGCGGACGATGCGGGACGGAAGCGGACTTCGAGATTTCGGGCAAGCAGCGCAGGCGGCGAGAGGCGGGCGCGAACGACCGCAACAGCAAGGTTGAGCACGCGGGTGCGGGTCGTCCTGCTTTCGGACGACGGCTTGGGGACGAAGGCGACCATGGCCGCGAACCGCCTCCCCGGCGTCGTCTGCAAAGTGATTGGAAACGGACAGACCTTCGACCCGGACCGGCGGTCAAAAAATGCCCTCTGAACCCCGAAAAAACGTTTGCCGTAAGGCTAGGTGTACCCCCCCCCATGTCCAAGGAGAGTATCCGCAAGCTGCACACCAAGAATGAAGCGAAGCCGCTCAAATGGGCGGCAAGCCCGGAGCGGATTGTCGCCGATCATGGCGATGCGCATCACGCCGTTTTCCTTGATGGCGTCCAGTTCGTCAGTCCGCGCGCCAGCCACGTAGGCGGCTTTGAGGATGCTCGAAATAGCGTTCATGCGTAATCCTTGTGAATCGGCAAGCACTTCCGTCAGGCCGCTTGCACAAGCCCTATGGATAGAACAAACAAATAATCTCAATGCAGATCATAGATTGATTTTATGATGAAGCCCTACGAACAACGCTTTCCTTGGCGGCCGGATTGGAATCTGCTTCGCACGTTCGTGGCTGCAGTTGATCGGGGCGGGATCACCTGCGCCGCAGAGTTTCCGGGCATGAATCGGCCAACGACCGGCAACGCTTTGAAATGACTGGAATATTCCGTGAAATTTCGGACGCCGGCTGAATTTTCCATCGCGAATGCAACGTGATTTTCGGATCGGTCTCCCAGATCCCGAGCCTGATGGCCGAAACGGGCGGCCGCATTGGCGGCCCGATCCCATCGCGATGGCCGGCCACTTCGGCTCACTACATTTTGATGATCGCTTGAAAGGGTTCAATGTCGACCACCCCGACGCGACATGCTCGATTGTCATCGCCTAGAGTCGGGAAGTGCTCAACCGGGCCTCGTTCGGCCTCTGCCTCATGCGGAAACCGGACCCGTTGCTCCGTTAAATGCCTCTTTTCCGCGAGTTCTTCGGCTTGTATTGCGGCCCTGCCACCGGCTTTTCGGCGAAAGCAATATCAGGCTCCTTCAGCTGAGGGGAGAATCGTCGGTCTCGTTCCAGACGGAAAGCGGGAGACGATCTTCGCGGCGCTCGCAAACGCCCCGGGAAATCCGATTGCTTGCATCCCGGGTACCTACAGTTGTCGACTTTCAACTGGGGGTGCATCCCATTTTTTGTGGAAACGGGCATCTCCGCGCTTTCGGGCGTCGCTCGGGTTTTGCGGCAGCAAAGGCGCGAGGACAGCCGGGTGCATTGTCGCGAGTTCGAGGTGGCGTCCGGCGGGTCGTCCTCGGAGATGGAGGCGCTCCGCCCGGCTTTGGCGAAGGATGCCGTTCTGGTCATCAACGCGGCGTTTTCGCTACCCGCCCTGCACCCGTTCGCTCGGGCCATTCCGCGTCGCCTTTAGCCAATCCACAGGACAACGCATCCGAGATAGCTAACACATCCAGACCGTCAGCAACCGGAAAGGCCGCTGCAAGGGGTCGCTGTTCGCTTCCGAGGCGTCGCGAAGAGATACCTCGGCCACTGCCTCCAGCGGTACCAGTTCGCCCGCATCGACCGGAACGCAAGCACCTCAACCTGCCTCGGAGCCGCCGTCAACTCGGCATGCATACGTTTCGCGAAATGAGCCATCGTCAGTTCAATAAGACAACACGAACATGTCTCTTTTGGCCAACAGAGAGCACGATAGATTCAAAAAGTGTTTCCAAAGAAAATCTCTTTGATGGATCGGTTATCTTGGTTTGATCACGGTATACACAGCCTTGTTGGATCAATCGCTTGGCGTCTTTTCCTGAGGAAGCTAAGCCGGATTTAACCAGCAATCGTACAATAGGTATACCGTATGAATTCTCATCACCCGACATATCCTTTACGAGAAGCTCAACTTGTTTCAATCCGTCCCCGGCTTTGGCACTTTGTTCCGATTTGTCGGAGTCGCCAAAGAGCCGAGCTGCCTCCGTCGATGCCGACTCTGCCGCTTCGGCACCGTGCGTTATGCCGGTAACATTGTCGGCTAAAGCGATCTTGGCATCATTAATTTCGGAACCGCGCAAAGCGCCCAGTCGCCTGCATTCATCAACGTCGATTTCCGTGAACAGCAATAGAAATCTTTCCACATCGGCATCCTGAACATTTCGCCAGAATTGCCAGTAGTCGAAAGGCGAAAGCATTTCCGCATTAAGCCAAACTGCGCCCGATGCGGTTTTCCCCATCTTTCGTCCGTCAGCCGTTGTCAGGAGCGGGGATGTCAATCCGAACACAGTCAAGTTGTCGACTCTGCGGGCAAGATCGACGCCATTCACAATGTTACCCCATTGATCCGAGCCCCCCATTTGCAAGCGGCAGCCCAAGCGGCGGTTCAGTTCGAGGAAGTCGTAAGCTTGGAGCAGCATGTAGTTGAATTCGAGGAACGATAGCGTCTGCTCGCGCTCGAGCCGCGATTTCACAGACTCGAAGGATAGCATCCGATTCACCGAGAAATGCCGACCTATGTCGCGAAGGAATTCCAAGTAGTTCAGCCCGTCGAGCCACTCGGCGTTGTCCGGCATGACCGCATCGGTTGCGCTGTCGCCGAATCGAACGAAACGGGAGAATACCTTCTTGATTCCCGAGATGTTGGATTTGATTCGTTCAGGACTGAGCAGGGGACGTTCGTCTGCGCGGAACGAGGGGTCTCCAACCTTGGTCGTGCCGCCTCCCATTAGCACGATCGGTTTGTGCCCCGTCTTTTGCAGCCACCTCAGCATCATGACTTGAATCAGGCTTCCGACATGCAGGGACTCTGCTGTCGCGTCAAACCCGATGTATCCCGGAACGATTTGGTTTCGCAGGGCTTTGTCCAAGCCTTCGAGATCGGTGCAATCCGCGAAAAATTCGCGCTGATGCATCGTGTGCAGGAATTCTGATTTTGGAACGTATGCCTCTGACATCACTAGGCCGCACTGTTGTTTCGCGACGCCCCCTATATTATCGCCGGTTGGAAAGGAATTGGACATGACTTCACCAGAACCGATTTGGGTGATCGGATGCATGTCGGGCACATCGATGGACGGCGTAGATGCGGCATCCGTCCTGACGAATGGCCATGAAATTCTGAGCTTCGGTCCGACGCGATATCGTCCCTACAAAGACGAAGAACGGGAAGCGATCAGATCCGCCAAAGGCTGTTGGCCGGGCTGTCGGCAGGTTGAAGCCGCTGAAGCGGTCGTCATCAAAGCGCACGAGGAAATTTTGGGAGAGTTTCAGGAATGCGAGTTGGTGGGGTTTCACGGCCATACGCTCGCGCATGATCCGAAAAACCGGCGCACGCACCAAGCCGGTTCAGGACAGCAATTGGCCGCCGCGACCGGAAAAAAAGTCGTTTGGGATTTTCGAACAGAGGACATGCGCATGGGCGGGGAGGGTGCGCCGCTTGCACCGTTTTTCCACTTCGCGCTGGCGCAGCATGCTGGGTTAGCTGATCCGGCCGTCTTCCTGAACATCGGCGGCGTCGCGAATATCTCTTGGGTCGACACTAGGAAAATACACCCGGAAGAAACGGATGCGCTGCTTGCGTTCGATGTCGGTCCCGGAAACTCCGTTCTGGACGATTTCATCCGAATTCATACCGGCCAGGAATTCGACGAGGGCGGAAAGCTTGCATTGAGCGGTAAAGCATCACCCGAAATCGTTGACGAGTTTCTCAAAAATCCGTTTTTCGCGCAGCGACCTCCCAAGTCTTTGGACAGGGACGAATTCAGCCACTTGCTGAGCTTGGTCGGGAGCATTGAACCAAAAGACGCGTGCGCCACTCTGGCGGAGTGCGTCGTTCGCGGCATCGTGGAAGGGTGCGCCCGCGTTCCTTCAGAGCCTTCTTGCATCGCTGTTTGCGGGGGAGGGCGCAAGAACGCCGCGCTCATGCGAGGCTTGTCGAAATCGCTTAGGCCGAAAATCCGACCGGTTGAAGCTTACGGTCTGAACGGCGACATGATTGAAGCGCAGGCGTTCGCTTTTCTAGCAGTGCGCGTTCTCAATGGATTGCCAACATCGTCACCTACGACGACCGGTTGTCGAGCACCCGTGGTTGGAGGCCGAATAAGCGAGCCGATCAATACAGGCGTTTCTCAAATCATGTGAATTGGCGGAAAATGCTATTTGACAAAGACAAAGATTTTGCAACGGTTCAGCGTTTAAGAAATCTTTCCAACCCGTCCCAGTTCGCTCTAGCTATTGGTCGAGTACGAGGATCAATCAGACCAAACTCTTCAATTGTACGTCCGATGTTCCCAATTAATCTTCCATAATTGCATGGACCGCAGGTTATTATCAGATTGTCCAAATCCGTTCGGCCGCCGAGGCTGTGCGGAACAATATGGTCGAACTGCATCCGCATGCACTGAAACGCAGCATGTTCTTCATGTTTAGATTTTCCCCACTTCAGTTCATCGGGATAATGCTTGCGCATGGCAATACGGATTTTCTTATGAATGACTGGGATGCCACAGAACCGGCACTGGTGACCATCGCGCTCTATTAGCACCCGTTCATCATGTTTGCGGGGATTCCTTTTCGGATCCCGTTCGTTCTCGTCCAGCGTTTTGGGTGCGCCTTTCACTGTGCGCCTACGATGAATTTCGGGTTTTTCCGGCCCGCAAATCGAATCTGTCCAGTCCCATACAATTTGCATATCGGCCTGCTTGATAAGCTCTCCGGCCTTATCGCAACGGCCTCCCGCGACCAGATGGGCATCGACGGCTTGGTTGAGAAGTTCGGCCGCTTCAAAAATTTCCGGGATCGGATCGCGAAAGCATGGCCGAGGTGCCCAGAAATCTGGTTCCTGAGCCGATGAAATAGAGCTTTTGTTCATCTCATCACCCGCATTCAATTTGTTGCTCCTGCAAGCGCATTTGTCGTGATTATAGGCCCCGGTTCGTCGTCCTTCTTACGTTCAGCGCGAATTTCGCAGGAACTTCAGATACGGTATGTCTCCGGAATATCTTGACGCGCTGCCGAGAGATTCCTCAATCCGGATGAGCCGGTTGTATTTCGCGGTCCGGTCGGAGCGCGACAGCGACCCCGTCTTGATCTGGCCGCAGTTCGTCGCGACGGCCAAGTCGGCGATCGTCGTGTCCTCGGTCTCGCCCGATCTGTGGGAGATGACCGTGCTGAAACCAGCATGATGAGCGACTTCTATCGCTTCCAAGGTTTCACTGAGCGTGCCGATTTGATTTACCTTGACAAGAAGCGAATTGGCGCAGCCAGCTTTGATTCCGGCTTGAAGCCGTTCGCAGTTGGTGACGAACAAATCGTCTCCAACCAGCTGAACCTTCTTGCCCAGTGTTTCCGTCAGGTGTTTCCAGCCGTCCCAATCGTCCTCGGCGCAGCCGTCTTCTATCGAAACGATTGGATAGTCATTCACCAATGAAGCAAGATAATCGACATTTTCTTCCATGGAGCGAGTGATATTCTCGCCTTTGAATGAGTATTGGCCATCGGAAAAATACTCGGTCGCTGCGCAGTCCAGAGCAAAGAGAATCTCGTCTCCGGGCGCATATCCGGCGGCTTCCACGGAACCCATCATGAAATCCAGTGCTTCTTTCGCTGATTTCAGCGCGGGCGCGAAACCGCCTTCATCTCCGACTGAAACGGAGTGCCCAGCGTCCTGAAGCTTATTCCGCAGCGAATGAAAGATTTCAGATCCGATCATTACCGCTTCAGTGAAATCCAACGCGTCAGCCGGAATGATCATGAACTCTTGAATGTCGATCGGATTGTCCGCGTGCTTCCCGCCGTTTATGACATTCATCATGGGAGTGGGAAGTATCCTTGCGAATGTGCCGCCGATGTATCGAAACAAGGGCAGATCAACATACTTTGCCGCCGCCTTCGCGATGGCCAAAGAGGCGCCGAGGATCGCATTGGCTCCAAGTCGGCTCTTGTTCTCAGTGTCGTCAAGATTGATCAAGAGCTCGTCCAACTCCGCCTGATCAAGTGCGGAACGGCCAATGAGTGCGTCGGCAATCTCATTATTGAGCGCGCTGACCGCGCGTTGAACGCCCTTTCCGGAATAACGGTCCGGATCGCCGTCCCGCAGTTCGACTGCCTCGTGCGCGCCGGTCGAAGCTCCGGAAGGAACCGCAGCCCGGCCCATCGTTCCGTTTTCCAGCAGCACGTCGGCTTCGACCGTCGGGTTGCCGCGGCTGTCGAGGATTTCCCTGCCGGAAACATGAAAAATTATCGACATGGCATCCTACCGATTCATTTCTCCGAAATACGGACGCCGTATAGCTCCATTCGATGGCCGCGCAAGGCATATCCGAGCCGGCTTGCGATCTTTTTCTGCAGAAGTTCGATCTCGTCGTCCCGAAATTCGATCACCTCGCCCGAATGCAAATCGATGAGATGATCATGGTGTTCGCGTTCAGCGTCTTCGAACCGCGATTTGCCGTCCTTGAATTCAAGCCGCTCCAGAATTCCGAGTTCTTCAAGAAGCTTCACGGTGCGGTAGACCGTCGCGATCGAAATTTGCGGATCAATCTTCAGCGCGCGGCTGTAAAGCTCTTCGACGTCAGGATGGTCGTCGGAATTCTCCAAGACTTGGGTGACCGTGCGGCGCTGCCCCGTCATGCGAAGCCCCTTTGCTTCGCATCTCGCTGAAATCTTTTCGACCATGGCCTCGTTTAAAGCAGAGGGGCGGGACCGGAAACAGCGGACTGCCACTTAATGACGACCAACCTCCCGAATTGCGCAATGCGGGCAACACTCTGATCGCCTGCAAGAACGGATCCGCGAATCAATTGCCCCGAAATTGTCTCGCAAGCGTGGCTGCCGGGTTCATTCGTCCATTTTGGAGGCATTGAGCTGGGCGAATTTCTCTTCGCCCACCCGCTCGACCAAGCTGAGCTGCGTCTCGAGGAAATCTATGTGCCCTTCCTCGTCCGCAAGCAGTTCCTCAAAAATATTCATTGTGACGTAGTCGCCCGAATCACGGCAGTATTCGCGAGCCTCCTTGTACAACGCTCGCGCATCCTGTTCGGCTGCAAGATCGCATTCAAGCGCCTCCTTCGGAGACTGTCCGATCCGCAGCGGGTCGAGCGTCTGCAAATTCGGGTGACCTTCGAGGAAAATGATACGGCTCATCAGCTTGTCCGCATGGTGCATCTCCTCAATGCTTTCTTCGCGGCTCTTCTTGGCCATATGGCCAAGCCCCCAGTCCTCGAGGAGTTTGTAATGAAGCCAGTACTGGCTGATAGCTGTCAGTTCGCTTCGAAGGGCTCTGTTAAGATAATCCAGGACCTTGGCGTCGCCTCTCATTGCGTAGTCCTCCTGTTTCTGCCAGTCGCGGACACGGGGTCGCGGGCGCGAGATTGACCTTCACGGGGAGATTATCATTTTTGCGCATGATGTCTAGAAACAGTTGCATGCAATTCCCGCAATTCGCTTTCTTTCCCAGAACGCGAAATACCTTTCCGGGAGTGATGATCGCGTGCGGGTCGGACGCCCTCATCCAAGAAATCGCCCGATCAATGTCCCGGTCGGAAATCCGGTTGCAGTGACATACAATCATGAATCTCGCCGTTTCGATTTGCCAAGGTTTCGCCCTGGGCCGAAACCGATGTTGCCTGAACAATACGCCATTCAATTCCTGACTAAAATAGTCAAGTATGTCAAGATTCTTTCAACCGCTGCGCAGTAGCGCCGGTGTCCCGCAAAGCGCGCACCGCAATGAAGCGGCCTGATCGTCCGTCGCAAGCGCGCACTTGATTGCTGGACGAACTGCCGAATTCTGGAATTCGAGATCCGGCTGACTTCTCGAGGGATGATCGCGGACCGCCGCAACGCCGGGCGAAGCGCCGCGCTCGATATCAAATCTCGGCAGAAATGCGAATCGCTTGAAGATTGGCGCTCTTGAGATCGAGTTTCATGTCCCGCAAAACGTCTTTGTCACCAATTCATTCGCTTCGGGCGGATTCATGTACTCGGCGTGCTCGGGCTGATCGGAATAGGGAGAGGCCAAGACCTTGTTCATGGTTTCGAACGGTGAAAAATCGCCGCCGACAGCGGCGGAGATCAACTGCTCGATTCGGTGATTTCGCGGGATGAAAGCAGGGTTGGCTGCAAGCATCGTCCTGCGAATCTCGTCGCTGCTCCTCGGTTCCGAACCTGTTCGCTTTCGCCACGCATCCAACCAATCGTCGAGTCCATGAGCGTCTCCGAAGAGCGAGCGAAGTTTTTCAGGTCTTTCAAGTTCCGGTCCCGATTGCGCAAGCTGCCGAAACGCCAAGGTGAAGTCGGCGCCGGCACTTGCCATCAATTTCAAAAACTCGGCAATGATATCGGCGTCTCCATCGACTTGAGTTGAGAAGCCGAATTTCCTGCCGAAGGCCGCCAGCCATTCCGAATTGTAAATGTCTCGGAATTCGTTGACGGCTTCGGTTGCCCTCTCAACGGCCACAGCTTTGTCGTCGTTGATCAACGGGACCAAAGTCGTCGCGAATTGCGCCAGATTCCAAAGTCCTACCGAGGGTTGATTCGAATATGCATACCGTCCGCCGCGGTCGATTGAGCTGAAGACCTTGTGTGCTTCGTAATTGTCCATGAATGCGCACGGGCCGAAATCGATTGTTTCTCCGGCAAGCGACATATTGTCAGTGTTCATGACGCCATGGATAAATCCCAAGCCCATCCAGAGGGCGATCAGACGAGCCTGAGCCCGGACGACGAAGCAAAGCAGAGCAAGAGCGCGATTGTCCATGTCCAAGGCATCGGGACAAACCTTGGACGCAACATGTTCGGTCAATAGCTCGAGCGCTTCGATATCGTTCCTGGCATAAAAATATTGGAATGTGCCCACGCGGATGTGGCTGGTCGCGATTCGCGTCAAGACTGCGCCCGGAAGCACGCCATCCCTGAAGACGCGCTCTCCTGTTTCGACCGCCGCCAGCGCCCGGGTGGACGGAATTCCGAGCGCGTTCATTGCCTCCGAGACGACATATTCCCGCAGCACCGGGCCCAGCCATGCACGTCCGTCGCCGTTTCGAGAAAACGGAGTGCGTCCGGATCCTTTCAACTGAATGTCGCGGTGGCAACCATTCGCGTCAACCACCTCGCCGAGCAGCAACGCGCGTCCGTCGCCGAGCTGATGAACCCAGTTGCCGAACTGGTGGCCCGCATAAGCCATGGCGAGGGGTTCCGAGCCGTCGAACAATCGGTTTCCGGCGAGGGCCGAAACGCCGTTATCGGACTCCAAATAGTTCGAATCGATATTCAGTTCCGCAGCGAGCGGCCGATTGACCTTGATCAGTTTCGGCTGCGCGACCGGAGCGGGCGGCAGCTTGGCGTAAAAGCGGCTTGGCAGCCGCGCGTATGTGTTGTCGAATGCAATCAAGGTGCGACCCAACAATCATGCGCAATTCACTGCGATTCAATCAAAGTAACGCAATTCTCTCGGTGATCAGATCAAAATATCCTTGGTCGTCGACCGATCCCATGAAGGTGGCGTTTTGTTTTCGATCGGTAACGCGCCACCAGTCGGCAACGGTCATTCCCAGCGTGAGTTCGGAATTTGTCTCAATCTCCACATTCACGAATCGGCCCGAAAACAATTCGGGCTTGAGCAAGTAGGAAATGACGCAAGGGTCGTGGAGCGGGCCGCCGTCGGTTCCGTACTTTTTGCGGTCGAACCGTTCGGCGAATCCGGTCATCTCCGCCACGGCGTTGCCCGCTTGGTTGCCGATCTTTCGAAATGCTTTGATGCGTGCAGGGGTCGTCAACGCCTTGTGGGTGACGTCCAGAGGAAAAACCGTGATCTCGATGCCCGCCTTGAAAACTGCTGCGGCCGCTTCCGGATCCACATAGATATTGAATTCCGCCGTCGGCGTTATGTTGCCGACTTCGAAATACGCTCCTCCCATCAGAACGATTTCTTGGACGCGGTCGGCGATTCTAGGTTCCCGCCGCAACGCGGTCGCGACGTTGGTCAGAGGACCGAGGACGCAAAGCGTGACAGTGCTTTCAGGCTCCTTTGACAGCGTTTCCACTATGAAATCGACAGCGTGCCGTTCCTGGAGAGGCATCTTCGGATCCGGCAGGTCCGGCCCGTCGAGGCCGGTTTTCCCGTGGACATGCTCCGCGGTCACGAGCTTCCGCTCCAAAGGCCGGCTGCATCCCGCAAACACGGGCACGTCGGTGCGGCCGGCAAGCTCGCAAATGATCCTCGCGTTTTTGGAAGTCAGTTCAAGCGGCACGTTGCCGGCCACTGCGGTGATGCCGGCGATATCCAATTCGGGACTTGCCAGAGCAACGAGCAGCGCGACTGCATCGTCTTGGCCGGGATCTGTATCGATGATTATTTTTCTGGGGTTGGCCATGGCGGAATCCTGCTGTTCCAATCTGGAAATGCGTGTTCAGTTGTTCCTGTCCCATAGCATGAATCAAGAGCCGCGACATGCGGTCGCGGCTTAAGAAACAGGTTCAATGCAAAAAAAATTCTATTCGTCGAATCCGACTTCTTCCACAAGGCGCAGGGCAACCGGACGGTAGCTTGCGATTTCAGTCAGATTCAGGCCGTCGCGAACGAAGTTGCCCCAAGACAGCACCAATGGCGACGGTTCAATCTCCGGGTTTACAGGATACTCGAAGTTCTCCGCCGCATAGATCCGCTGCGCTTGGTTTGAAGCAAGAAACTCCATAAGAGCCAAGGCTTCTTCCTTGTTGGGCGCCGCCTTGGTCAAAGCCATGCCCGATACGTTCATATGCGTTCCGCCGTTTGAAAACTCGGGGAAGACGATTCTTGCCGAGTTGGCCCATTCGCGCTGTTCTTCGTCACTCAGCATCTTGCCCATGTAATACGTGTTGCCTAGAGAGATGTCGCACTCGCCCGCCCAGATGGCTTTCACCTGCGCGCGGTCATTGCCTTGAGGCTTGCGCGCGAGATTGCCCTTGAGCGATGCGAGCCAATCCTTGGCGGTATCTTCGCCGTGGTGGGCGATGAAGCCCGAAACCAATGCAAGAGTGTACGGATGGGTTCCCGGGCGAGTGCAGATGCGCCCGTTCCACTTCGAGTCCGCAAGGTCTTCGTAGGTAGTGACTTCCCCATCGGCCACGCGGTCCTTGGATGCGTAAACCACGCGCCCACGCAACGTGAGAGCGTACCAGTGCCCGGCATCGTCCCGAAACTCTTCGGGAATATTTTCCGTCAATGCCGGGTTGACTACTGGCTGCGTGACGCCGGCATCCACCGCCGCGCTAAGGCGCGAGATGTCCACTGTCATAATGAGATCGGCTGGCGACCTGTCCCCTTCAGCCAGCAAGCGTTCGACAAGCCCTTTGTTCAGGAACGTCACGTTCACCTTGATTCCCGTATTGTCCGTAAAAACGTCGAACAACGGCTGAACAAGTTCAGGCTGCCGATATGAGTAGACGTTCACATCTGCCGACGCCGCCTTCACGGTCGCGGCGGTCGCCGCGACAATTGCAGCGGCGCAAACGAGCTTTTGCATCTTGGTTCTCCATAGTTGAAATGCAAATGCCCGATTATATAGGTCGACTAATATAGTCAACTAAAATGGTTGGGTATTGAAGAGAGTTGAGAATTTGAGCGGATCATTCCTTGGCGGCGTTCCAAGCGTCCTCCATGTCCTGCAGCGTCGCTTTCTGAAAGGCTTTCCCGGCAAAGCGGGCATTCAGTAGTTTTTCCATGTGCTCGAATCGATCATTGAATTTTTTGTTCGCTCGGCGGAGCGCGTCCTCGGCGTCTATGCCCAAATGGCGCGAAAGATTTACCGCAGTGAACAGGACATCGCCGAATTCCTCGGCGATGCGGTCCGAATCAAGGTCGCGCCTTGCTTCGTCCAGTTCGGCGAGCTCCTCTTCAAGCTTCTCCAGCACACCCGCCGCGTCAGGCCAATCGAAGCCGACACGCGCGGCTCGCCCTTGTAGTTTCGAGGCCCGAATCAATGCCGGAATCGCCACCGGAATGCCCGAAAGAACGCCTGCGCTCCTGTCCTTTTCGCGTTCCTCGGATTTCGCGTCTTCCCAATGCCTCTTCTGCTCATCGGCGCTTCGGCGCTGGTCGGTTCCGAATACGTGGGGATGCCGCCTCACCATTTTGTCCGAAATCGCCTCGACCACGTCCTTGAAATTGAACAGGCCTTTTTCGGAAGCGATTTCCGAGTGGTAGACGACCTGAAGAAGCAGGTCGCCGAGCTCCGACTCCAGCTCGTCCCAAGCCTTGCGCCGGATTGCATCCTCGACTTCGTAAGCCTCCTCAATCGTGTAGATCGAGATCGATTCGAAATCCTGCTCGACGTCCCAAGGGCAGCCGGAAACGGGGTCGCGCAACCTGCGCATTATTTCCAGCAAGCGTTCGATTCTGCCGCCGGAGTCCAAGCAGGTCTTTTGACTGCCGGCCCGTTCATCTTCATTCATTGATTCGCATCCGTTCAACCTCTCCGCGTCGCTCGCAATTCCCGATTCGCCTCCGCTCCCGAATTTGGTGGAGAGCCAACATGAAGCAGTCTGCGAACGCGATTATCATGCCGCCGCGAGAATAGTCGCAGCTGGATTCAACAGAGACGGCAACCGACGCTCGTCCGCAAGGGGACGCGAGATATGTTCGATATCGGAAAAGCGCGCGGGCGGCGAACGCTTGGCCGCCGAACCGCGATGGTCCGGTTTCTACATTGATGGAAGCGCAGGACGGTCCGGCATCAATCCGCGGCGATTGTTATCACCGGTTCCATTTTGGCCAACGTTTCCGCCGCGAGATGGCATTTTACGAAATGTCCATCTGCAAGCCATTGATTTTCCGGAACTTCGGTTTCGCATTTGTTGTTCGGCACCTCCGTCTTCCAGCGGCATCTCGTCTGGAACGGGCAGCCGTCGGGCGGATTCATCGCGGATGGCACGTCGCCTTCCAGCACGATGTGCTTCTTTTCGACATGGGTGTCGGCGATCGGAACCGCGGAAAGCAACGCCTCCGTATACGGATGGTATGGCGGCGAAAACACCTGATCCGTGCTGCCCAGCTCCACGACGTGCCCGAGATACATGACCAGCACGCGATCCGACAGATATCTGACGATCGAGAGATCGTGGGAAATGAACAGCAGAGTTGTCTTTTCCTGCCTCTGGATTTCCATGAGCAGGTCGGTGACGGCGGCTTGCACGGAGACGTCAAGCGCGGAGACCGGTTCGTCCGCGACCACGATTCGAGCGTTTCCGGCGAATGCTCTCGCAATTCCAACTCGTTGCTTTTGGCCTCCGGAAAGCTGCCGCGGCATCCTCCGCGCGAATTCTCGCGGAAGCTTGACGAGATCGAGAAGCTCCAGCATCCGGCCGTTGCGCTCCTCTTCGCTCTCTCCGACTCCGAAGATTTCCAATGCTCGAATGATTTGCCGTCCGACCGACATGCTCGGATTGAGCGTGTCGAACGGGTTTTGGAAAACCATTTGCACCGACGACACCGTGCCGGAGGTGCGCTTTTCGATGGGAACTTCTTGAATTTCGGATCCGTCAAGCGAAATTTTGCCCGAAGTCGCGGTTTCCAATCCCATCAGAACCTTGGCGAATGTCGATTTTCCGCAACCTGATTCGCCGACAATTGCAAGCGTCTCCGATTCGTGGGCCTCGAACGAGATCGTTTCGTTCGCCTTGACGACTTTGGTGGTGCCCGTTCCGAACAGCGGATTCGAAGAAACCTCGTAATACTTCTTCAGGTTGTCCATGCTGAGGACAATTTCGCCCGTCTCCGCGGCGTCGAGAGCATCCGCGCGCTCGGGTGGAACGCTCCAGTCAATCTCGTTGAACTTGAGACAGCGCGACTCATGCCTTTCATTGTCCGGAACCCGGTCCATATGGATATCGGATGCATCGCAGCGTCCAGCTTCGAAGTAGTCGCATCGAGGTCCGAAGTTGCATCCGGGCGGTCGCTCGTGGGGAAGGGGAAAGTTGCCGGGTATGGCGACGAGCGGCCGCGCGTTCTTGTCGGCGCCCGGAAGCGGAATGGAACGGAACAGCGCCTGCGTGTAAGGGTGCCGCATTCGGTCGAAAACATCCTTGATCGATCCGGTCTCGACGGCTTCTCCGGAATACATGACGCAAATCCGGTCGCACACTTCCATAACGAGGCCGAGATTGTGCGAGATGAACAGCATCGACGTGCCGTATTTCTTTCCGAGATCCTTGACTAGTTCGACAATCCCGGCTTCGACCGTGACATCCAAGGCAGTGGTTGGCTCGTCGAGAATTAGCAGCGACGGTTTCGACATCAGCGCCATCGCGATCACGATCCGCTGCTGCTGTCCTCCGGAGAGCTGGTGAGGATAGCTATGCAGGATCCGCTCGGGATCCGGCAACCGGACGTCTTCCACGATTTGCAACGCTAGGCTGAGCGCGTCGGATTTGGACTTGCCTTCGTGGATGATCGGAACCTCCGTGAGCTGGTCGCCGATCCGCATTGCCGGATTGAGCGAAGCCATCGGCTCCTGATAGATCATCGCGATTTCGCTGCCTCGTATGTCGCGGAGCTCCTCCGCGCTCAGCGTGCTCAGGTCGCGTCCCTTGAACTTTATGGAGCCGCTGACGATCCGGCCATTGATTCCGAGATCCTGCATGACGCCGAGCGCGACGGTCGATTTGCCGCAGCCGGACTCTCCCACCAGCCCCATGGCTTCCCCGGGCCGAACCACGCATGAAAAATCCATGACCGCCGGAATTTCGTAAAGCCTCGTAAAAAATGAAATCGAAAGATCCTCGATTTCAAGGATCGGAGCTTCGGCGTGGCTATCCGCCATCGGTCTTTCCTCCGTTTCGGTTGCTTGCATCAATGCGCTCGAGAGCTCGGCTGAAGCCGTCGTGCGAACTGCTCCGCCATCTTCAATCCTTCAGCGATTCTTCCCGGAGCCCGTCCGCAAGCAGATTCAATCCAAGGACCAAAGTCATCAATGATAGCGCGGGCGGCAATGCGGGGTGCGGGTAGACTGAAAGCAGCTTCCTGCCGTCGTTGATTGTCGAACCCCAGTCGGGACTCTCCGGGCTGACTCCGAGTCCGAAGAAACCGAGCGTTCCGAGCAGTATCGTCGTGTAGCCGACCCGGAGGCAGAAATCGACGATCAGCGGTCCTCTGGCGTTGGGAAGTATTTCCCAGAGCATGACATACCACGGACCTTCGCCTCTCGTTTGCGCCGCCGCCACGTAATCCCGGGTCTGGATGTCCAAGGCTATTCCGCGAACGATCCTGAAAACTGTCGGCGAATTCACGAACACAACTGAAACGAAGACGTTCAGCAGGTTCGGGTCCATGCCGAACACGCCCAGCGGATCGGCATTGAATGCCAATCCGGAATACGCCCAGAGGCCTAAGACCAGAGTGACGGCGATGAAGATGTTGCGTTTCGCCGGCTGTGTGAAATACCGCGAGTTCCAAAGGATCGCCAAGAACACAATCGGGAAGGCGAACAGAACGACGGCAAGCAGGTTCGGTATGGATGTGACCCAGGAAAAACCGAACCAGAGTGGGATTTCCGCGCCTGCAGCCCGAACCTCCGGAGTAACGAGGAGATAAAAGAGCAGAATTACCGGGAACGCGAGCACGAGATTTGCGATAAACGACAAGACCGTGTCCAGACGTCCGCCGAAGTACCCGGCCGGCAAGCCCAGCGTGATCCCGACCATGAACGCGAATGCGGTTGCCGCCGGAGCAATGGCCATGACCCGCTGAGCGCCCACGACCATTCGCGAAAACACATCGCGCCCGAGGTTGTCCCCCCCAAGCAGATAGGCTGCGGTTTCGGAGTCGGGAAGGAAGGTTCCCGGCACCTTGTTCTTCAATTGCGCGATTTGCACCAGCGGATCGAATGTTGCGATCGAAGGCACAATTGTCGCTCCGCCTATGGAGACGCCTTCCGCGAAAATCGCAGTGAAGAACCAGAAAATAACGATGGCGAACCCGATCATACCGACCGGACTGTCGAACAGCTTGCCGTATAAGCCAAGTCTGCGCTTGTATCTTATTGAAGCGGCAAACAGGATTGTCATAGCGATCCAGACCGGAACGAACTGGATCAAGATTTGGACGAATATGGCGCCCCAGGACATTGGCTCCATGATCCGCTCCCTAAGATATCCTGATGCGCGGATTCAGATACACGTATCCGATGTCCGATATCAGTTGCGTCAGGAGCACGACCACCACCGCTACAATTGAGCAAGTCATCAGCAATTCGATGTCGTTGTTGCTTGCCGCTTGGACGAGTGTCCAACCGAAGCCCTTGTAATTGAAAAGCGTTTCCACAATCACGACGCCGGTCAACAACCAAGGAAATTGCAACATAATGACTGTGAACGGCGCGATCAGCGCATTGCGCAGCGCATGCTTCAAGACGATGTTTCGAAAAGAGACGCCCTTGAGGCGCGCGGTGCGGATGTATTGCGCCGTCATGACTTCCGCCATTGAAGCGCGCGTCATTCTTGCAATGTAGCCTGTTCCGTAAAGCGCCATAGTCACGACCGGCAGTGTGAAATTTTCGAAACTGACGCCGTCGCTTACTGCGCTGGCGGCCGACCCCTTGAACCATTTCAGTCCCACGACGGACGACGCGAACACGACAACAAGAACCACGCCTGAAATGTATTCAGGCGTCGACGTTGTCACGATCGCCGACGTCGACAGGGCCCGATCGGTTTTCGATCCCTCGCGCATCCCGGCGAGAACGCCGACGATCAATGCAACAGGAACCATTACGATCATGACCCAGAACATCAGAATGCCGGTCGCGGCGAGTCGTCTTCCAATGATTGCGGAGACGTCCTCCTTGGCCACGATGGAGTATCCGAAGTCACCTTGCAGCAGTCCGCAAAATCGAGGAGACGTTCCGGGCTCGGCGGTTCCGTCAACGCAGCGGCCGGTTTCCTTGCCGTCGTCATTGATTCTTGTCCAGCCAGGCGCGACGCCCAGCCATTCGCCGTAGCGCACCACCAGCGGCCTCAAATAGCCGCGTTGTTCCAACCAGGATTCAACCTCGGCATCCGGCATTCGCTGCGTTCCGGAAAATTTCGCGACCTTCTCAAGATTGGGGTAAAGGTTAGTGAGGAAGAAGACGACAAACGTGAGGCAAAACGCCGTCAGCACCATCAAACCTATGCGCCTTGCAATAAATACGCCCATTGTCTTTGTTAACTCTTCGGCTGCCTATTCAAAAAATTCGCGCGAACGCTGCCCATCGAAAAGGAAGCATTCGCGCGTTTTTAACCTGTCCGAATCGGTTGGTCCGTCAGCCAGCCAGCCCGAGCTTGTAAACGTGAATTTCGAATGTCGGGTGCATTTCCGCATTGAGCACGCCCGGGCGGTAATGCCTGTACAGCGAACGCCAGTAAGGCTGGATGATCGCGCCTTCCCTCTGCATGATCGATTCGAGCGCGTACATGACCTCCCGGCGCTTGTCCGCGTCGGCGATTGAAAGTGCTTTGGCAAGCAAGCCATCAAACTCCTCGTTCGCCATCGCCGCTTCGTTCCAAGCTTCTCCCGAGCGATATGCCAGAGCCAATATCTGAACGCCGAGCGGGCGCATATTCCAGTTGGTCGACGAGAACGGGTACTTCGCCCAATCATTCCAGAACGTGCTGCCCGGCAGAATTGTCCGCTTCACGTTGAATCCGGCTTCGCGAAGTTGGGCCGCGACCGAATCCGTCGTATTGCGTCGCCAATCGTCGTCGATGGAAATCAATTCGTGCTCGAAATCCATCATGCCGGCTTCCTCCATGAGCGCGACGGCTTCCTCCACGTTTCTGGAGACCGGCGGCAGTTCCGCATACTCCGGATGAAGAGGGCAGACATGGTGGTTTTCCGCCACTGTTCCCCGACCGTTGTAACCGAGTTCCAGACACGTCTGGTTGTCGACGGCGAGAGCAAGCGCACGACGAACCCTCGCATCGGCGTAAGGCGTGCCGCCGTCCACTTCGGCCTGTTGATTGGTCCGAATGACGATCGTGGCCGCTGTGACCGCTTCAGACCGCTCCCATCCGACGGACTCGAACAGGTCGATGAAGTCGCCGACGGTCTCGTAGGTCATGTCGAACTCTTCGGCTTCGGCGCCGGCGAACCACGAAGCGGGATCGGTGCCGAGATCCACGAATTCGATGCGATCCAAATACGCTCCTTCGCCCCACCACTGATGATTTTCATTGCGAACGAGCACGCCTCTGATGCCGACCTCGAGCGATTCGGGAAGATACGGCCCTGTTCCGACGGGATTATCCAGCATGCTGGCTTCCGGATCGAATGACTGGGGCACGATCGCAGCCGGGTAGTCGGCCATTCCGGGGATGAGGCTGATGTCGGGACTCGGAAGGTTGAGCAATACCGTGTGGCTGTCGGCGACTTCGATAGCGCCGGACAGTGCCATGCCGGTGTCGGAATCGACGAGCGTCCCCATCCTTGCAGCCATGGAATTGCCTTCGATCTTCTCGCACCAGCGCGAAATATTGAAAGCGACGTCTTCAGCCGTGAAGTCCTCCCCATTGTTCCACTTTACGCCCTTGCGGACATTCAGCGTGTATTGGGTCGCGTCTTCGTTGATTTCCCAAGAGTCGAGCAGAATGCCCCTGAATGTGCCGTCGCTGTTGTATTCGATAAGGTATTCAAGCCATCCGCGAGCGAAATTGGCGATCTGCGACCAATCGAATGTCCTCGGATCCTTCAACCCTCTGACTTCCTGCTGGATGCGCAGTGTCCCGCCCATTACCGGCGTGGCGGCGGCAGGGAATGGCGTCAGGCCCACCATCGCGTAGGCGCCCGCCGTCGTGGCTCCGAGGGCCGAGGCGCGCGCGAGAAACTCGCGGCGGCTCATTCGGCCGCTCTTGAATTCCTCCGCGAATAGAGGGATCGCCTTGTGAAGCGGTTTACCAGTGATTGTGTGATGAGTCATGTGTTGTCTCCCGTTCTTTTTCATCATCGCTGGAGCGTCTGACAAGCTTGCTTCCTCTAGTCGCAGCCGGTCATTTCCGCCGCTCCGCTCAACCGGCTCCTGCACCCTAAGGATGGACGAGTCTCCGAGTTGCCGCCAATTCGCTCACAAATTTCTCCAAACGTCAAATGCTTTCCCTAAGCCAGTCAATCCGGCGAGCCCCGTCCTCGGCTGCGCGCGCGAAATCGTTAGTGGACGTCGCCGCGCCTATGACCTGCCGCCGACGCTTCTGCGAGAAGGAAAAAAAGTGAATCTTGAGAACTTGATGTTCGTCGAATTGCTCTCCGCGCTCCGGGCGGACGACGCTCGACTGCGCCGGTCACGGTCTTTGCGTCGCAATCATTCTTCGAAGCTCCGGGCGGACGGCCGAATTCTGATTTTCGCGGAGGTTCGCTCTGAATTCCCTCGGCGTCGTGCCGAACTGCCGTTTGAACGCGCGCGAAAACACTGCGGAATACGAGAACCCGCAAGCCATGGCGACGTCCCGTATCGAAAACTCGTCGTAAAACAAAAAATTCCGAGCTGCCTGCAGTCGAACATTCAAATAAAGCCGCATCGGCGATTGCCCGAACGCGCGAATGCAAATTCTAGCGAGCGTCCGTTCAGAGACGCCGAACTTGTTCGCCAGGTCGGCTAGCGTAAGCGGGAACTCCAAATTTCGTTCCATCAATCGAATCAAGCGGTGGGGAAGCGATTCCGGAGAGGGTCCGCCCGGCGCGATTTCATGCTGGGGTGTTTCAGCGCGCCGGCGAGTGTGCAAAAGGGCGTGCGCGATTTCGTTGGCCAACGCATCGCCAAGGAATTCGGAGATCAAGTGCAGAATCAAATCCAGCGTGGCCACGCCTCCGGCGCAGTGGAGTTCCTTGTCGCGAACCATGTAGATCTGGTTTTTGGGTTTCGAGTGCGGGTATCGTTCAAGAAACGAGGGCGTCGCTTCCCAGTGAAGAACCACCTCGGATCCTTCTTTCGTTCCGATGATGCCGGCTTCGGCAAGCGCGAAAGCGCCCGTGTCGACTCCGCCCACGATCGCGCCGTGTCGGGCGGCGGATCTGATCTGTCCAAGAAGCTTCTTTGAATTCAACTGCGTCGGCAGATTTCCTTCAAAAAGCAGGTATACATCGGCGTCAGGCATTTCTCGGACGCTGCAGTCCGCGGCGAACCACATTCCATTGGTAGCCCGTACTGGCTTGCCGTCGTCCGAAACGAACCTCCAATCGAAGTATTCCCGCTGAGTATTCTGGTTGGTTATCCGAAGCGCCTCGCTCGCCAACACGAGTGCATTCAGCGGAAATTCCGACTGAAGAATCAGGTTGAAATTAATCGTCTCCAAGGTTGTCCTGCGCCCCCGACATTGACCGGAACGATAAAGTTATTGACTTGAATCGTCAATTTTTTGCTTGCGCGGCTGCAATGGTTGACATAGGCCATTACCTGCTACCGTGAAGACTGCTAAACGCTTGTTGCTCGGCTTTGCAGGAAAACCGGCTGGGCCCCTAACCGAAGCTTGATTTTCGAGGTGTTGCGTGGACGCGGAATTTCTGAAGTCCGAGCTTGCAGGGTGCTACGTAACCATTCCGACGCCATTCCGTGACGAGACGGACCTTCCGATAAACGAGCGCGCACTTCGCGAACACTTGCGATTTCTTCTCGACGCAGGTCTTGGCGGAGGATATGCGACATTCCTCGCTGCCGGGGCGGCAGGCGATTTCTCAACCATGACATTCGACGAGCGGGCGACGGTTGCCGAGATCGTTGTCGACGAATGCGGAGACAGGGTCCCGGTCGCAATGGGAGCTCAGACGACGAGCACGCTGGAACTCAAGCGACTTGCGAAAAAAGCCAAATCGATAGGCGCGTCGTACATCCAAGTCTCGTGTCCGTTCTACTTCGCTCACACTGAAGGCGATTTTGAAGAATTCGTGCGCGCGGCCGCCGACGCGGAACCGGAGGTCGGCATAATCGTGTACAATACGTTTTGGACCAGTTCCAACATCTCGTTCGCAATGGTCGAGCGGTTCGCGGAAATACCAAGCGTGGTCGGTCTCAAATGGGCGGCGCCGCGCACGGACGCAATGGAATTCGAAGACGTATCTTCACATTTTTCCGACAGGTTCACTGTCATCGACAACAATTTGATGTTCGCGACGAGCGCGATGCCGGCGCTTGGAGCCCGTGCGTTCGAGGTTCACAATTGCAATTTCTGGCCGGAATTGGGGGGTAAAGCTGATCGAAGCGGTCAGGGAAGGCGACTATCCCGAGATCGCTCGCATGCTGATTGAAGAAGCCATGCCATTTTACAAGCTTTGGGTGGAAATCGAGTCGGAGTTCACGAGCGGCGATGGCTATTTGGACAAGCTCTGCATGGAACTTGTCGGGCTGCCGAGCAGCCGATGCCGGCCGCCGACGCGCGATGTCAGGAAACCATACCGTCGCGCGGCGCACGCGATGATGAAATCCATCGGCGCACCGAGGGTTGCCGAATTCGTCGCCTGACCGCCCTTGAAGAGAATCCAAAGCCGCGCCGGATGTCCATGTCCGAGAAATCAGCACGGGATAAGACGAGCAAACACGAGATGGAGATATTCGTATACGAGGATCTGACGGATTTTCAGAAGGAGCGAGTTCGTCGAATCGCGGCTGGCGACAAGGTCCATTTTGTTGATGCCCTTTCAGACGGCGCCGATCCGAAAGTTGTATTTGACCGGTGCGAGGTCGCTTTCGGAAATCCGCCCGCGGAATGGGTTGCGACCAGCACCGCCATTCGTTGGATTCAGCTGGGCTCGGTCGGCTTCAACGAATATTTCGTCGTCGGACGCTCACTTGCGGAACGCCGAGTCGGTATTTCAAACCTTGCGGGCTTCTTCGCCGACCCGGTCGCGGAGTCATGCCTCGCGGGCATCCTTGCACTCTATCGAGGCATCGACCGGTTCGCGATGCTGAAGCACCAAAGGGTCTGGACGGGGGACGCCAGCAGAAGACGGTTGAAGCTGCTGTCGCGTGCGAACGCGGTGCTGTTCGGCCGGGGGGCGATAAACCGGCGGTTGGCGGAACTGCTTGAGCCGTTCGATTGCAAAGTCACGAGCTTCGGCGCGGATTGGACCGACAACCAGCTGGACGGCGCGCTGGAGACGGCAGAGATAGTCGCTTGCGCCGTGCCCGACACCCCGCGGACACGGGGAGTGTTTTCTGCAGATAGGCTGGCGAAGCTGCCGCCGCGCGCGGTCATTGCAAATTTCGGCCGCGGATCTCTGATCGACGAAGATGCGCTTTGTTCTTCCTTGATGGACGGCCGAATCGCCGGCGCCGTCATCGACGTGACCGCCGAGGAACCGCTTCCCGCTCGCAGTCGGCTTTGGAATTGCCCGAATACGCTGTTGACGCAGCATAGCGGGGGCGGATTCGCGCAAGAAGCTGATCGGAAGATCGAAGTATTCAAAGCCAACCTCGGCAGGTTCAAGTCAGGGCGGACGCCGTTCGACATCGTCGACTTCGAGAAGGGTTACTGATGCTGCCGGTCGAGGAAGTTCGATGCGTTCTGCTCAGTTCGCCCTATGCGGACGCGGATCACCCTGAAATCAAGGAATGCTATCCGAACGGTCCGAAACGCACTGTCGGAATGGTGGAAGTGACCCTTGGCAACGGCGTGAAAGGTCTGGGCGAGGGATATCTGGCGGTCTTCGCGCCGCTTGTATTCAAATCGATAGTCGACCTTTGCGCGCCCTACATGATTGGAAAAGACGCTTTAGACATTGCGCGGCGCGTACGGGACCTGCGCAGCCTTTGCGACTACTGGTCTCTGCAGGGTGCCGCAAGGCACGTGATAGGCGCATTCGAAATTGCGCTGCACGATGCGAACGCCAAATCGCGCGGAGTGCCGGTTCATGAATTTCTGGGCGGGTCTGCGTCTGGCTCCGTGGCGGTTTACGGAAGCGGCGGGTGCTGCGGAACGAAGGAGCACTTCGTCAAGGAGCTGGAGATTCTGGAATCCATGGGGATTGGCGACTACAAAATTCGATCCGTCAGCTCAGACGTGCGCAGGACCGCGTGGATACTGAATGAAGCCGGCGCGCGGAATATCCGGGTCGGCGTCGATATGTGCCAGAACCTCGCGGATCCTCCGCAGTCGGTATGCGAAGTCGTTTCATTCGTTGAAGCTGTTCACGAGCGAACGGCGCATAGGATCAAGTTTGTTGAAGAGGCCATAGGTCCCGATGATCCTGCGGGCTTCAAGGAGCTCCGGCGCAGGACGGACGTGCCTGTGTGCGGCGGGGAGATCATCACAACGCCGAAAGAAATGATCGACAGGATAAAGGACGGCGTCTACGATTTCGTTCAGCCGGATGCATCGGTCATAGGAGGGATGAACCCGGTCTTGGAAATCTTCCGTGCCGCCCGCGAAAATGATGTCGGAGTCGTGGTTCACGCTTGGAGCGGGGCTGTTGCGATGATGGCGAACTACCATGCTTCGTTTGTCGGCGGCGGTTGCTTCGTCGAATTTCCGCTGCTCGAATTCCCGGTTTGCGACGAAATGCTGGGAGACCAGGCGAATATAGTGGACGGTCGGCTCCAGCTGCCCACGGCCCCAGGATTGGGCGTTGCGCTTACAAAGGAGATCGAGTCGCGATATCCGTTCGACGAAACCGCCGTGTATTCCTGCATGCTCAACGATTGGGGACCGCCGCCGGACAGCTACTGGGAGTAGGCGTCGGAGTTGCGAGCCGCGTCGGAATCAATCAGATCGGATTTTCGAACGCTCAATCGCCGCGCGCAACGGCCTGTCCGCCCGAGCCGAACAAGTGAAGATGCCTTTGGTCGAGCGCGATGTTCAGCGGCCCGATACCTGGTCGAATTTCGTCGCGATTTTCAATCACGAAATTGCCGGCAGGATGGTCGGGCGCGTGGAGAAGAGTGGATCCTCCCAAATTCTCCACAGATGTGACATTGACTTCGAAAGCAAGTTCCCCTTCCGATCCGCACAGGACGTTTTCGGGACGGATTCCTACCGTAATTGGTTCGCCTTCCTCCAATTCCGCCGCCGCATCGCCGATTCTGAGAGTTCTGTTCACGACGCCGGACAGCGCCACCTCGATCCCGATCTCTGAGATCTTGGCTACCGATCCGGAAAGGAGATTCATTCGGGGCGATCCGATGAAGCCGGCGACGAACAGGTTCGCCGGCGTCGCGTAAAGCTCGGTCGGGGTTCCGACCTGCTCGATGTTGCCGTCGCGAAGAACGACGATCCTATCGGCCATCGTCATGGCTTCGACTTGGTCGTGCGTCACATAGACCATTGTTGCGCCAAGCTGTCGGTGAAGGCTCGATATCTGGAGGCGCATTTGCACCCGCAGTTCGGCGTCGAGATTGCTCAGGGGTTCGTCGAACAGGAAAACCTTCGGATTTCGGACGATTGCCCGCCCTATGGCGACGCGCTGGCGCTGACCGCCGGAAAGCTGCTTCGGCAGTCGCTCCAAGAAGGGTTCAAGCTTAAGGATTCTGGCGGCGTCACGGACTCGCTCGTCGCGTTCGGATTTGCTCATTCCCGCCATTCTGAGCGCAAATCCCATGTTGCTCGAAACATTCATGTGCGGATAAAGAGCATAGGATTGGAACACCATCGCGACCTCCCGCTTCGCCGGGTTCACGCCGCGCATCGAAACTCCGTCGATGAATACTTCGCCCCCGGAAAGGTGCTCCAAACCGCAAATCAACCTGAGCAATGTCGACTTGCCGCAACCTGACGGTCCAACGAAGACAACCAGTTCGCCTTTCATGATCGCAAGGTCGAGATTTCGGATGACTTCGGTTTGATCGAAGATCTTGCGGACGCCCCGCAGCTCGACATAACTCATTTAGACTTCCTTGGTGAATTCGATCCGAAAACAACGACGCCCGCTCAGACGGCGCTCGAGTCCGCTCAGCATCTCCGATCCCGGCAACGCGTCGCCGCGGGGACCGGTTGCGACAGCTTACTCAACGTTGAACCGCGTGCACTTCACTTCCTGCAAAGGGCCGTCCCCGTCGCTCCATTCATGATAGCAGCAGGCGACGGCGCCGTCTGGGGCTTGAACGACAGTCGGATAGCCGATGTGCTGGAAAACTCCGGGATTCTTTGGATTGATCGCCAATGAGCTCCCGCTCGCAGATTCATCGTCGAGATGACGCGCAGCGGCAATTCTATTCGTGTTTCGCGGAACTCCGCCTTCGCGAATGACGAATTCATTTTCAGCGTTCCAAGAAAGTCCGTCGTCCGAAACAATTCCCCGGACGCCGTAAGGCTCGCGCCGGTAACCGTACACCATCAGGTAGCGGCCATCCGCCAATGCCACCAAGTCCGCCGGGTAGCCCCAAATATTGGTCCATTTCGGCGGCGACCAAGAGAAACCGTCGTCGGAAGACACGGTCATCACCATGTTTTTCGCATCGCCGCTCGGATTCACATGGGTGCGCATGAAGCAGACAAGCCGACCGTCCTTGAGCCTCACGATCGCCGGCTCCTCGTAGTCAATGATCGATGCGGGGTCGTAGGCCAACGTCGAGAAGTACTCCCAATTCGACCCGCCGTCGTCGGAGCGAATCAGGGCCGAACGCGTGGTTTCGCCTTCGCCCTCTTCGCCGTAGCCGCGAATGCGGCCGTAAAGACCCATCAACAGGGATCCGGACGGAAGCTGCCAGCAGCCGACTCTGCATCCCGCGTGCTTGAGCGGTCGAACATTGCAGGGGACCGGGTCGCTCCAAGTCGCGCCCTTGTCATGGGACTTCAAGACGAATGTGCCGATCCAACCCTGCGTCTTGAATGCCCAAGTCCAATCGCCCCACTGCCTTGTCCAGGGATCCGAGCGCCATGACGGCTGCTCAGGCTTGACGCCCCGCTGAAAGAACGCGGTAATCGTCAAATTGACGATAAGCGAACCGTCATGCAGTTCGCATATTCCGCAGTCCCAGTTTCCAGTGGTGTCGGTCCAAGGAAGGACGACTTCGGGTTCCGTCCATGAAACACCGCCGTCAGAAGAACGCGTGATCAAGGTTTGCCCGCTGTCGTGATGGAACGGATAGCGCTCTTCGTTGAAAACCGCGACAATTTCTCCCGTCGACAACGTTCTTGCGGCAATCTGGTTCACGCAGTGTTCGGGATGCCGGAAGATTAGGTGGTGTTCAACTCCTGAAATTCGAGCCATGATCATGTCCTTTGTTGATCGTGAATGGAAATGGTAGGATTTCGCCGCATGAATTCAGGCATTGCCGGATCCTGACGGCTGGAGGACTTGCAGTCCGATATTCTTGATCCTGACGTAATTGCTTATGCCGACCATGCCGCGCTCCCGCCCGAAGCCGCTGTCCTTGACGCCTCCGGTTGGAGCTTGGACTCCGCCGATGAACCAGCCGTTAATCCAAACCGTTCCTGCTTCGATCCGCTTGGCCAAACGCATTGCGCGATCGATGTTCGACGTGAACAACCCGGCCGCCAGCCCGTAAGGGAGATCGTTCGCCGCTTTCACCGCGTGCTCTTCCCCATCAAATCCGAACGTTGAAACCACGGGGCCGAACGTTTCTTCGCGCGCAATTTTGCTGCCGCGCGGCACATTGTCGAAAACCGTCGGCTCGACAAAAAAGCCTTCCGTAAGCCCTGCGGGACGCCCGCCGCCGACAAGCAGCGTCGCGCCGTCCGACACCGCGGCGTCAATGTGCTCGAAGACTTTCTCGTACTGCTCGCGCGACACGAGCGGGCCGATATCCGCGTCCTGCAGCCCCGGCGCTGTTTGAAGTCCGCCAGCCTTTGCCACGAAGCGTTCAAGAAATTCATCCTTTATACCTTCGCTCAACAGCAATCGAGACACCGACGAGCACACCTGTCCGCAATTGTCGAACGCGCCCTCGACAGCCGCGCCGACGGCGCGGCCCAGATCGGCGTCATCGAACACGATCATCGGGTTCTTGCCGCCGAGCTCGAGGACGACCGGCTTCAGCGCTCGGCCGGCGGCAGCGCCGACCAAGCGTCCTGTCTCGACTGAGCCTGTGAAAGTCAGGCCGTCTATAGCCAGATGTCCGGCCAGCGCCGCGCCGGCTTCTTCGCCGTATCCTGTGACGACATTCACGACGCCTGGCGGAAATCCGTTTTCAGCAAAGAGAGCGGCCAGCGCCAATGTCGTGAGCGGCGTTTGTTCCGCGGGCTTGAGAACAACGGTGCATCCGGCGGCCAGCGCGGGCGCGACGGACCTCGCGGCCATCCCGAGCGGGAAATTCCAAGGGGTGATGTGAGCTGTTACTCCAAGCGGCTCCAACTCGGTGAAATCGACGAATCCTTGGCCAAGGGGTACGGTGGTTCCCTCCAACTTGTCCGCCGCGCCCGCATTGTATCTCAGTGTCGCAACGGCTCCGGCAACGTCGCCCCGGGAACTGCTCAGGGGCTTTCCCGCGTCGACAGTCTCGAGAATTGCGAATGTTTCCGCATTTTCCTCCAGCGCTGAAGCGAGCGCATGGAGCATTTCCCCTCGTTTCTGGGGCGTAGCGGTTCTCCAAGGACCGTCCAGCGCGGAACGCGCCGAATGAACAGCGCGGTCGACATCTTCTGCATCGCCGCGCGACAGCCGGGCGACGGCTTGCCCTGTCGAAGGGTCGATCGAATCGAATTCCCGGCCGGAATTTGCAGGCAGGAATTTGCCGTCGACGCAAATCGAGGCAATCCGCGCCGGGTCGCCGCCGGAAGCGTCCTTCGCGCAAGTCGCAAGGCGGTCCAAGGCGGATAGAACCTTCGTCGGAGACATCGCGCGACCGGCCGTCTTCACTGGCTTAGTCCTCCTTGGGAAATTCCTTGAATGAAGTATTTCTGCAGGAAAAAGAACAGCAGCAGGCTCGGGACGGAAAGGACGGTGATGCCAGCCATCGAGACCGAGTAGCCCTCAAGCTGCGTGTGCGTGCCGACGACAGGCGCGAACGCGGCGATCCCGACGGGCAAGGTCTTCATGTTTTCGTCGAAAACAACCAGCAGGGGCCAAAGAAAATTGTTCCAGTTCAGCGTGAATATGATGACCGCCGCAGCGATCATCGGCGCGCGGGCCAAAGGAAGAGCGATCAGGGCGAAAAGGCGGAACGGACCTGCACCGTCCAATCTTGCGGCTTCGATCAATTCCTTGGGGAACGTCAGGAAGAACTGCCGGAAAATATATACTGAAAAGACGTTTGCGATGGTCGGAAGGATCAGTGCCTGATAGGTGCTTGCCCATCCGACCTTGATAAACGCCAGAAGCATCGGAATGACAGAGACTTCGACCGGCATCATAAGCGAAGCCAAGAAGATCAAAAATATGGCGGCACGTCCCGGGAACCTGAATTGAGCGAGCGCGAACCCCGCCATCGCGCCGAAAAATACGCAGATTGCCGTGGACGTCACAGCTTGGACCAGACTGTTGAAGGTCCAGCGGGCGATGGGATATTCGAAAATCCGAATATAGTTGTCCAAGGTAACTCGGCGCGGAATCCATTCGATGGTCTCGGTCAGGACGTCCTCGGGAAATTTGAAGGAGGTCGTCACCATCCACAGAAACGGCGAGGCCCAGGCCAATGCGACGGCCATGCCGATGATCCAGATGGCCGCATCGCCGTAGGTCATTCGACGCTTTTCAAGCCAGTCGCGCATCAGGCCGTTTCTCTGATCGAAAAACGCTGGACAATCGTCGCCGCGAGGATCACGATAAACAGCATGATCGCCAGCGCCGAGGCGTAGCCGTAAAGATTTCTCACGATCGCGACGGTATAAATGTAGTGGATTGGCGAGGACGACGAACCCGCCGGGCCTCCGTTGGTCATTACGTAAACCTGGCTGAATATCCGCAGCGTCGATATCAACTGCAGCGTAATCACCATGGAAAGGACCGGCCGCAAATGCGGGAGGATGATGAATCGCAGTCGGTTGAGAGGACCGGCGCCGTCGACCGTCGAAGCCTCCACAAGGTCTCTTGGAATATCTTGAAGCGCCGCCAGAATCAGGACGAAAGCGAGGCCCAGATCCCACCATATTGAAGCCATCGAAACGCCGATCAGCGCGTAGTCGGTCGAGGTCAGCCAAGGAATCGATGGTGCGCCGAGCGCTCCGATCACAGCGTTGATCAAGCCGTATTGCGTGTCCAGAAGGTAGACCCAAACGAGGCCGATCACCGTTGCGGAAACTACGTTAGGCGCGAAGAACAGCGTTCGCGCAATGCCGGACAACGGATATGATTTATTGACGAAAAGCGCGAAGAACAGCCCGAGGACCGTCACGCCGGGAACGATGATGAGGGCGTAGAAAAGGACGTTTCTGAATGCCACCCAAACCCATTCGTCGGCTATGGCGTCCTGATAATTTTGAATCCCAATCCACTCCGGCGTGCCGATTATGCTCCATTCGGTGAATGCGACATAAGCGCCGAAGAACACAGGCGCCACATTGAATATCAGGAACGGAATCCCGAAACACGCGACGAAAAGATATCCTACCCAATCAAGCGGCGGCCGTTCTCCCGGCCGCCGCGCGGCACCCGAAGCCGTCGTGATCGTCGCAGACGGGTTCACGGATCAATCCGCTCTTGTCGGGTTCCGGCGCGGCCGGAGCTCTTGCCGGGCCGCGCCGGGTCGCGAATTCAACCCTTGTCGAGACCGTCCTGCCAGCGGGACTGGAGTTCAGCCATGGCTTCATCGGGGGTTTTTGTCCCGGCCCATACGCCTTCCAGCGTTCTGGCAAGGAAATTCCCGCCGGAGTAGATCGTGAATTCCGGTCCGGAAACAACCGGGATTTCGGGGATCGTGGCGAACTCCATCCCTTCGACGAACGCGCCTCGAACACTCCGATTGATTGCCGCGGCGACGCGCCGCGACCGACCGTCGTCCAAAGGAAGCTGTTGTCCGAAAGCCACTTCACCGCGTCCAGCGTCGCCTTGTAGCGCCCCTCGTCCTGTTGCTTGTAAAGTTCCAAGCCGCCCATCTCGAAATAGGTGCGCAGCTCGTTCCCGATCTTGGGAAACTTCGAGGTCATGAAATTGAGACCTTGGCCGACATATCCGTTGAGGGTCCACGGCCCTGTCCAGAAAATGGAGCCGTTCCCGGTTCCGAACGCCTTGTAACGATCCGTCACGTCGCGCGTGGATACCTTGTGGGTGTCGAACAAATCCAAAACCCACTCCATTGCGGCAATTCCTGCTTCCGGGTTGACCGCCGCGGTCTTGAAATCGTCGCTCGCCCGGCGGAAACCCATCTGCTCGGCGACAATTCCCCAAGTCACCGTCGGTTGAACTCCGGATCCGGTCATCAAGATTCCAGACCGGGTAACGGTATCTCCGTCCCGCATCGTCATGGCCTTGCCCCATTCGATCAGCTCGTCTCCGGTCGCAGGGGGTGCGTTGGCGTCCAAGCCGGCCTCGGCAACATGGTCCAAATTGATTTCCGGCTGCAGACTCATCAGATCCATCGGAATCAAGAAGATCGCATTGTCGTACTTCGGATACCTGGCGGCAGTCACCGAAAGTTCGCTGAAATCCCCGATATCAAGACCGGATTCGCCGATGAGATCGTCCAGCGGAACCGTCACACCGTCGCGTGCCAGAGCGGCGCCTTTGCCAGCGGTGCCCCAGCCGAAATCCGGTGCTCGACCGGTGGCGGTGGCAGCGAGGACTTTGGTGACGTATTGCTCTTCGGGGACGAGTTCCATCCTAATCTGCACGCCCTTGTCGGAATGCGCGTCGTTGAAGTTATCGATCATCTGCGCCCAGACTTCGCCGTCCGAAGCCGCCAGCCAGCTCCAATGGATGATTTCGGTGTGGGACGAAGCGAATGCGCGGGTCGCACCCAAGTAGGGCGCCGCCGCCGCTGCGCCTGCCGCGGCGGCCGATCCGCGCAGCACTCCCCGTCTGGAAAGTCCGTTGCTTTGGCCCCGTTCCTTTGAACGGGAATCATTCGATTCATTCATGCTATTTCTCCTCCTGATTTAATCATTATCCCTTGATAGGGACGTCGTGCCGCCAATTCGATCCACCGAATTCGTACGGTTAAACACCGCATCCAGACATCCCAAGCTCGTTTCCGTGAAGTTTCCAGACTATATGCCTCGCGCGGTTTCGCTCCGAAGCTGGCTTGGGTGTATTGGCAACGGCGATCAGTGCCGCCGGCGCAAAAAAGCAGCCATATGCTACATGAGATATAGGATCGCATAAGGATTCAGCCATATTTTGACTTCAATTGACATAACGTTGACTGTTGACGACAACCGCGTTGTCGCTGCGGTGCCGCTCGTTTTGTGCCGTTCATCGAAATCGACGAATTGCGAGGCATTGGATACCCATCCAATGATCGCGAATAGACGCCGTTGCCCGGATAAGCCTTCATTGCTTCAGTCTGACTTGGCGAAACACCTACCGGTAGGTGTCGTCCGACATGTGAGATGCCTTCTGCCCGTGGTGATTGACCTGAATTGCGCACGGTACGGAATGGAGAGGTTCCTTGCGGGTCCACTTGCATGAATTCCGAGATTCAATCGCGATTATTTGGCGTCAACCCAGTTCCAATTCTTCATCCTGCCTTTGAACCAAGTCATCTGCCGTTTCGCGTATCGGCGGGTTGACATCACGGCTTGAGCGATGGCGTCCTCCAGGATGCGCTCGCCCTTCAGAAATGAAATGAATTCTTTCGCTCCGATCGCCTTCGACGAAGCCAAGGTCGGATCCCAATTGCCGAGCATGGCTTGACATTCGCTCAATGCGCCATCGCGCACCATCAGCCGAACGCGGTCCTCGATTCTGCCGACGAGTCGCTCGCGCTCCGAATGGAGCACGATCGGATGGGTTTCCTCCAAAGGCAATAGCGGATCGTCCTTTACGGACTGCCACGAATGGATTCCGCGTCCTGTCGCATGCAGCACTTCCCAAGCCCGCCTGACTCGGGAAGGATTTGCTTTGTCGATGCTGCCGAACGAGTCGGGATCTTTGTTCCTGAGGTCGGCCAGCAATGCCTCAATGCCGTCTTCCCTCAATATTTCGCCGCTCTTCGTTCTGGATTCGGCGGGCACGGGGGGAATCGGAGACAGACCGGAAGTAAGTGCCGAAAAATACAGCCCGGTGCCGCCTGCGACGATCAGCGGTCGATCAGCATGCTTGATGAGGAGTTTTCGCACCTCTTCGAGCCAGGTGCCCACCGAATACGGGGCGTCAAAATCGATGTGGCCGTAAAGCTCATGCGGAATTCCGCGCATTTCGCTTTGTGAAGGACGCGCTGTAAGTACCCGCCAGCACGAGTAAACTTGCATCGAATCTGAATTGACGACGATTCCTCCGAGCGCATCGGCGATTTCACAGGCAAGCGCGGATTTTCCCCCGGCGGTGGGGCCGGCGATCAGGATGGCGCGACGGCCTGCGAGTTCGGAATGACGCATGTCAGCAAGAACCCTGAGCTGGCGATGCGCTGAAAAATCGGCCGGATGCGGAGAATTCATGTTGCGTCCAAATCGGAATTCGGACATTTACCGCAGCAGCGTTTCGGTCGGCAAGCAACGGAGCAGCATTCATGCAAAATCCCAAAACCCGGCCTTCGCCGAAATACAAGCGAATCATGCTGAAGATTTCCGGGGAAGCGCTGATGGGCGGCAAGCGGTTCGGGTTCGACCCGCAAACGGTCAGCCGCATCGCGGATGAAGTCAAGCATGTGCACGATATGGGCGTCGATGTATGCATGGTCATCGGCGGCGGCAATATTTTCCGGGGAAATCAAGGCATCGAGCTCGGGATTGAACGGCAAACATCCGACAGCATGGGCATGGTCGCGACATTGCTCAATGCTCTCGCGATGCAATCGGCGCTTGAGGCTAGAATGATCGATACGCGCGTCATGTCGTCAATCCGGATGGATCAAATTTGCGAGCCCTATATCAGGAGACGCGCTCTGCGGCACTTGGAGAAGAAGAGAATTTGCATTCTTGCCGGGGGAACAGGACATCCGTTTTTCACGACCGATACCGCCGCGGTTCTCAGAGCGGGAGAGCTCTCTTGCGAATTCCTTTTCAAGGGGACGAATGTGGACGGGGTGTACAGCGACGATCCTAAAACCGACGGCGATGCTCGGCGCTATGATATCGTCAGCTACACCGAGGTGCTCAAGAATGATCTGCACGTCATGGATGCGTCGGCGATCGCATTGGCGCGCGACAACATGCTGCCGATCGCCGTTTTTTCGATTGAAAAATTCGGGGAATTGACGGGAGTCGTCGAGGGCAAAGGCACCTATACCATTATCCGGTGAAAAAGATATTATTTTCGGATAAGGCGATTACAGTCTTGAGACGAACAGCGGTACGGCCTTGAAGGTGGCATGAGATGTCGGCGGAAGATTTTGAACTTGATTTGGATGACATTGATCGTCGGATGAAAGGTGCGCTGGCCGCGCTCAGACAAGAGTTCGCCGCGCTTCGGACAGGCCGAGCATCTTCATCGATGGTCGAGCCGATTACGGTTGATGCTTACGGGACAAACATGCCGATCAACCAGTGCGGCACGGTCAATGTGCCCGAACCCAGAATGATAACAATCAATGTTTGGGACAAGACTCTGATCGACGCGGTCACCAAGGCGATCAATGATTCCGGACTAGGCATCAATCCTGTCGTCGAGGGCACTGTGATTCGCTTGCCCATCCCCGAGCTCAACGAAGAGCGGCGCAAAGCTCTCGCGCGCCGTGCCGCGCAGTTGGCCGAGCATGCCAGGGTCGCGATTCGAAACGTGCGTCGGGACGGAATGGATCAATTGAGGAGAGCGAAGAACGACGGGCTCAGCGACGACGAGCATAAACTATGGTCGGACGAGATTCAGGTGCTCACGGACGACGCTGTTGCGACCGTGGACAAAGCGCTCGAGACCAAGCGCTCCGAAATTATGGTCGTTTGAAGCCAAGGTTCAACGGAAGTCGCGGATTTGGCACCGGGCAGAGCATTTGGCGGATCGCCAGCTCACGTCGCGATCATCATGGACGGAAACGGTCGATGGGCGCGGCGGAGGGGGTTGCCGCGAGTGAACGGGCATCAGGCAGGCGCCGAGCGGTTGAAGGAAATCGTCAAGGCCTGTCCGAGGCTCGGCGTCAGCTATCTCACGGTCTTCGCCTTTTCGACGGAAAACTGGAGGCGCCATGCCGAAGAGGTCGATGGTTTGATGAAACTTTTCCGGCGGTACATCATCTCCGAATCGGCCGAATTGCTTCAGAACGGCGTACGCGTGCATTTCGTCGGCGAGCAGAAGGGCATGGATGCCCAGCTTCTTGAACTCATGCGCAACCTTGAGGAGAAGTCCCGAAGCAACAACGACTTCCATTTGACGGTCGCGATGAACTACGGCGGCCGGAGCGAAATCGTCCAAGCGGCGAGAAAGGTCGCGGCGATGGCCGCCGCAGGCGAGATTTGCCCTGAAAGCGTGACGGAAAAAAGCTTTTCGGATCTGGTCTACACCAGCGCCGTCCCGGATCCCGATCTGGTTATCAGAACTTCCGGAGAAGCGCGGCTTTCGAATTTCCTGCTCTGGCAATGCGCGTATGCCGAACTGGAGTTCGTTGACACTCTCTGGCCGGATTTCACTTCCGATCAGTTCGAGTCGGTGCTCGCTCGCTATTCGTCAAGAGAAAGGCGATTCGGCGCGGCCGCAGGATAGCGGCAGACACTTGGCCGGCGCAAATCTTCGGCTTCGGGTCGTGTCAGGCCTCGCGATCGCCGGCGTCGCAGCGGTCGCATTCGCGCTCGGTCCTCCGTTCTTCACTCTGTTTTGCGCGTTCGCGGGAGGGCTGCTTCTCTATGAACTTGCCGGCCTTTGCGATTCCTCCCTGTCCGGGAAACGCCGGATTTCGATTGGAATCGGGGCATTCCTTGTATGCCTGATCGCTGATTACGGTCCCTGCGCGCTTTCGGTATTGAACTCGGCGTCGTGTTTTGCAGCGAATTCGTACGGGTCGGGCGCGGCGAACGCGCATCTCGCGGCGCTGGCATTGATCGCCGCGCTGGGGTTGAGCGTCGGCGCGCGCGCCGGCAAATCCTTATTCGTTGTTTTCGCCTTCGCCATTCTGCTGGGAACGTTCTTCCTCATGCAGACTCGTTTTTCAGGGGATATGCGCCTTGCTCTTTGGCTGATTCTCGTGGTGGTCGCGACCGACATCGCCGGATACTTCGGCGGCAAGGCATTCGGCGGCCCCAAGATCGCGCCGTCCGTAAGTCCGAAAAAAACATGGTCGGGAGCGATAGCAGGGTGGGCGTCAGCGGCATTGGTCGGACTGGCCTTCGCCGTTTTTTTCGAGACGGCCAGCGTTTGGGCCGCCGTCGCCGCCTCAATGGCATCGCAGTTCGGCGATTTCGCGGAAAGCTGGTTGAAAAGGCGGGCCAATGTGAAGGATTCGTCGTCTTTGATTCCAGGCCATGGCGGCGTTCTGGACAGATTCGACGGCTTGGCCGGGGCGAGCGTGGCGGCCTTGGTGCTTCAGTCTCTGGGCTTGCTTTGACCAACTTCCGGACGAGTCCGTCCGATGCGCAAGCGGCCGAAACAAATCTTGCAAAGTTCAGAACGCTGTCCGCTCCGGAGCAATTTTCGGCTTTCCCTCCTGCCGCGCTTCGTCAGAAACTGAATCTTGATCAACGACTTTCGGCAAACTTTGCTTTCATTGACGAAATGATTGATGGTTCAGTGCAGAAAGGAATCAAATCGAGCGGGGAACTGACCGCTTCCCGCCGCCGATGCTGAAATTGGCGACGGATACGCTACCGGTCGGTCGAGCGATCCGCTGTGTTTGAATCGTCAGCCTCAAGACTGCAGCGATGCCGGAACCAAGCATGACCGCAGGCCCAAACCCGAAGTTCGCGCCCGGCGCAGGAACGACCCCGCCGGTATTGGCCGGGCGCGGACGCGAGAAGACCGTGATCATCGAGGCGCTTGAGGACTTGAGGGACGGGTTCAATCCGACGGCGAACATCGCTCTGATCGGCCCGCGCGGCAACGGCAAGACGGCGCTGCTCCGATGGGCGGAGATGCATGTCGATCACTACGGAGGCAAAATAAAATGCGTAATTCTGAATCCAGATAGTTTCAGTTCACACTCTGACCTCGCAGATGCGCTCGCGGACCAGGGGAGGTTCACGACCTTCGCAAGCAACTTGTATTCGGCAAGCGTAAATTTGCTCGGATCGGGAATCAGCTTGTCGCAACAAGCGTCCCTGACAAAATTGCTCGGACCCGTCCTGGAGAAAAGATGTTCCAAAAGCGGCTTGGCGTTGCTGGTCGACGATGCGCATACTCTGGATCGCAATCCGGAAGTCGCTCAAGATTTCTTCAACGATGCGCAGGCGCTTGCCGGCGAAGGGCGGCCGTTGCTGCTGATCCTCGCCGGCACTCCCGACACTTCATCGCGCCTGAACGGGATCGAGGCGACGTTCTGGAACCGCTTGGAAAGGATCGGCATCGGGCTCCTCGACATGGCGGCTTCGCAGGAGGCGCTCCGGACGCCCTTGGAGCGGATGGGCTACCGCATCGAGGCTGACACGCTGGATCAGGCGGCCGATGCGGCGCAGCGCTATCCCTATTTCATTCAGCTTGTCGGCAAAGAATTGCATCGGTCCGCCAAGGCCGAACCGGACAAGCTTGCTGACGGCGAAAGAATCGGCGGCGCAATCCTGGAGCAGGCATTGAAGGCATTCCGCATTGCGAGGAACGCCTACTATGCTGATCGCTGGAGCGAGCTTGAAGCCGGGGGCATATTGTCTTCGGCCGAAGCCGTCGCGCGACTCTTCGTGGCGCAGAAGACGGTATCGATTTCCACCGCCGCGATCAAATTGGCCATCGGCCGGAGCATTGACAAGAAGATGGAAGACAGGGCGAAGGCAAGCTGCGGGATTGAGCCGGCCTTGTGGGCTGAGGCCAATCTTCGGAACGTCGGCTTCATTTGGAGCCGGTTCGGGAATGAAGACCGCTGCGAGCCCGGAATTCCCAGCCTCATGAACTACGTCATGGAGCGGGGCGACGAACGCGACCGTGAACTGAAACGAATTCGCGGATCAACATGACCCGATCCCAGATACAAGAACAAACGGATTTGACTTCACGCTGCCGGCGTCTGAATTCAGATATCGTTGCGATTCGACCTTTTCGGTAAGCCGAAGCAATCCGTTTGCATGCAATCGGCTGGACCCGGTCCGGTTGTGCACGACCCGGACGGGGTTGAGCCGGCAGCAGGCCGCTCCGTCCCGGATGCGTTTCCGAGGAACAGCCGCTTTTGAATTCAACGGCGATTTGCAGCGCAATATCTTGAGGAACATGGGGCATATCAATATACAGTGTCGAAATGCGATTGATTTGCGCATATTTCGATGACATCGCGATTGCTCGGACATGCTCCTTCCGTATTGCGAAGGCCGCAATTATGCCCGGCAAAGAATCATGAAACGCACACTTTCGGCAAACCTGCGCTTGCATCATTGGCTTGCCGGCAATAATTCAGGGCGGAACCCGCTTGGGGTGCTCGCAGGCGAGGGCGGCCAGTCGATTCAATGCTAGAGCGTTTGCATGGTCAATTGCTAGGCCGGCCTTCGTCGCAATGTCCGTGGCCGGCTGATGCCAAGGAGGCGGCTGGGCGCGCTTGCACGTCACTCCGCAATGCGGTTTCTCCAGAAGAGGACTACAATGGCTGAACTTTTGCCAGGAATTTCGGGTTTCGGGGTTCCGGCGCTGATTTATTTTCTGGTCGTCATAACGGTGGTCGTTTTCGCGCATGAGCTGGGACATTATCTTGCAGCTCGGGGATGCGGCGTCACCGTTGAAGAATTCGCGGTAGGGTTCGGCCCCAAGCTTGTCTCATTCCGCGACCGCACGAATACGGAATGGACATTCCGATGGGTTCCCCTCGGCGGATACGTGCGCATGCCTGACGGCGTATTCTACCACAGATCCGTGACCGAGGAAGGTTCGACGGAAGTCAACGAGGGCCAAGGCGGCATCCTGGCTCCGCTTAGGCACCGCGCGATCATTGCAGCTGGCGGCCCGGTCGCAAGCGTCGTGTTCGGGATTTTGATTTTCGCCGGGATGATGATGGCGTCCGGCATCGTCACCGAGCGCGCGGTCATCGGCGAACTCAAGGAATTGCCGGCCGCAAGCTACGAATTGGAAGAGGGCGACCGGATCCTGTCGGTTAACGGTTTTGAAATCGATGGTTTCGCCTCGCTTTTTTCCGCGATCATCGAAATCACTCCTGTCGATCCGACAGTCTATCGCGTTCAAAGAGGGGATGAAAGTCTGGTTCTGCTTGGCCCTCCGCTGCATCCTCCTCTGATTGACGCGGTGTATCCCGGATCGGCGGCATTCGACGCGGGCCTCGAGGCGGGCGACGTGATCGTGTCGATCGACGACGAGCCTGTCGGCTCTTTTGCCGACGTCGTTTCGAGAGTCGGTGATTCGAACGGCCGGGAGATGCGTTTTGAAATCTGGCGGCAGGGCGAGGTGTTCGAAACCTACCTCGCCGGCCGCATGACTGATTTCGGTCTTCCGGGCGAAATGGAGCAAAAAGTGATGATCGGGATTTCCGGCGGCCTGTTCTTTGCTCCGGAGACCTACACTCCCGGACCGATAAGTGCCTTGGGATACGGCGCACTTCAAGCTTGGCGGATAATTTCCGGGTCTTTCATCGCGCTCTACGAGATCGTCGCTTCAAGGATAAGCACTTGCAACTTGCTCGGACCGGTCGGGATCGCGGAGGTGTCGGGAGACGTGGCTTCGCAAGGACTGTCCGATTTCATTTACTTCATCGGCGTGCTTTCCGTAGCGATCGGGGTGTTTCAGCTGCTTCCGATTCCGGTCCTCGACGGCGGCCATCTGGCCTTTATGGCTTGCGAGGCGATTTCGGGCAGGCCCATTCGCAGCCGGATCCTTCGCTGGTCATTCGGAATCGGCCTGATTTTGATGCTGGCGTTGCTCGGCTTCACTCTGGTGAATGACTTGACCTGTCCGTGACGCGGATTTGCCTTGCGCCGCCGCAAATCGCCTTGCGGATTTCGGGGACGAATCAACAGTTGAATTGCGGCGTCCTTTCGCCGCTTTGACAACATATTTCGTTGGGAATAATCATTGCAGATCGGATGGTAGGATTTGGACAATTCAATGATTTTTATGAATTCGGCCGTTGAGAAGCGGAAATGGCGTCCTTTCGTGGCGGGGGCGTGCATGATTGCGCTGTCCGTTTTCTGGGCTGCGACAGCTTTGGCTCAATCCTATTCGTATTCGCGGATCGAAATCGAAGGCAACCAAAGGATCGATACGGCAAGCATCATCCGGTTCGCAGGCATTCCGTCGTCCGGAGTCCTGACTTCGGACGAGATGAACCAAGTCTACCGGCGCATATCCGATTCCGGGCTGTTCGACGAATTTTCGGTCGACCGCAGGGCGGGAGCGATTGTCATCTCCGTCGTCGAATTGCCGATCATCAATCAAATTTCGATAGAGGGAAACCGGGCGCTCAATGATGAACGACTGATGGAACTCGTTCAGTCGAAGCCTCGGCAAGTCTTCGTCGCTTCGGACGCTGATCTCGATGCCGCTCGGATTGCAGAAGCTTATCGGACAGCCGGGCGTTTCGCCGCGACGGTCGTGCCCAAGATCATACGTCGGGATTTCAATCGGGTGGATCTCGTTTTCGAAGTGTTTGAAGGACGCGTCATCGAAACCGAACGCATCGGCTTTGTCGGCAACCGGAACTTCTCTGACCGCAGGCTCCGAGGCGTTCTCGCGTCGAAGCAAGCCAAGCTCCTGCGCGCTTTCATCCAGAGGGATACGTTCATCTCCGAAAGGCTTGAATTGGACAAGTCGCTTCTGAGCGACTTCTATCTTTCGCGCGGATACATCGATTTCAAGGTTAATTCGGCCGATGCCGAAATGACAAGGGAGCGCGACGCCTTCCTGGTTACTTTCAACATCCACGAAGGGACCCAATTCCGTTTCGGGGAAATCGCCTTCACAAGTTCCATTCCGGAAATCGACCCGGAAGTTTATGGCGCGGAGAGTCGCATCAAGTCGGGCGATGTGTACTCGCCGACCTATGTGAATGATGCCATCCAGCGGATGGAAGCGCTTGCCACGGACAACGGGCTGCAGTTCGTTCGCGCGAGAACCGAAGTCTCTCGCAACGACAGCGACAGCACGTTGGACATAACGTTCAATTTGGAACGCGGACCTCGCGTTTTCGTCGAACGGATCGATATTGAGGGAAACACGACGACTCTCGACCGTGTCATCAGGCGACAGTTCGACATCGTCGAAGGAGATCCGTTCAATACAAGGGAAATCGCTCAAGCGGCGGAAAGGATCAGGGCACTAGGTTTCTTCTCGACGACCGATGTGACATCGCGCGAAGGCTCCTCTCCTGCGCAGGCGATCGTGGATGTCCGGGTCGAGGAGACGCCGACCGGCTTTCTCAGCTTCGGTGCGAGCTACGCGGGCAACGAAGGGTTCGCTGGAACTTTCAGCGTGACCGAGCGCAATTTTTTGGGCCGAGGGCAAACCCTTTCTTTTTCCTTCAACACAGGCTCGAACAACCGCCAATACTCAATCAGTTTTGTCGAGCCGAACTTTTTGGATCGCGACGTCGAATTGTCTTTCGCATCGTCGTACAGGACGCAGACGCGTTTCCAGCAGCGATTCAAATCGCAAGAGTTCAAGTTCACTCCGTCGATCCGATTTCCCGTAAGCGAAAACGGGCGCCTGCAGCTCAGAACGAGCGCGAACACTTACAGAATGTCCGAATTCAAAAGCGAATCGCCGATTTTGCGGCGGGATTTCGCGAGAGGCAACGGCGACAACATCTCGGTGGGCTACACTTACGAATTCGACAGCAGGTTCACCGGGCTCAACCCGAACCGGGGGTATATCTTCCGGGTCGGCCAGGATGTTCTGGTCGGACGGAGCGGATACAACGCCATTCGGACGACGACATTCGCCGGCGCGCAAACAACCGCATTCGGCGAAGACGTGACCTTGACCGGAATTGCGGAAGCGGGAGCGGTGCTCGCCACTCGCGGCGGCACCCGCATCAAGGACCGGTTCTATTCGAATTCAGGAATTCTCAGGGGGTTCTCGACGAACGGAGTCGGACCTAGGGACGTCGATGCGAACACCAACGACGCATTGGGCGGCAACTATTTCGCGGCGCTGCATCTCGAAAGCCGGATGCCCATCGGGTTTCCGAGCGAGACAGGCATAACGGGCGGTGTGTTTCTGGATGCCGGTGCTGTATGGGGGTTGGACGATGTCGAAGGAGCAAGCCGTGTTGACGATTCGTTCTTTTTGCGCTCTTCTGTCGGCGTGTCGTTGTTCATCGACTCGTTTTTCGGTCCGCTCCGCGTGAATTACGCTTGGCCGATCCGAAAGAGGGACTATGATCAAACCCAGTCATTGGATCTGACCGTGGCTTCGGAATTCTAGCGCGTGAAGGCATTTGTCAGAGCTTTGCTGGCGGCGGCCGCATTGATGCCGGTCCATGTTTCGGCGCAAGAGGCGCCTGCGTCTTCTCCGGTTCTGAGTGCCCCGCTTACGCAGCTTGCCGTCATAAACTTCGATCTTCTGTTCAATCGGACGGCGTTCGGGACGTGGGTGCGCGAGCAGCGCAACGCGGCACGTTTCGCGCTTGTGCGCGAGAACAGCGCTTACGACGAGCGGTTCAATAATGAAGAGTCCGTGTTGGCGAACATCAAATCCACGCTCGACGAACAGGAATTCAATGAACGCGCGGCGAATTTCAATGCCAGGGTGGATGACCAGCGAAGGATCCAAGACGAAAAATTGGAGAAGATCGAACTTTGGGTTGATCAGCAGAGAGAGTTTTTCGTCAGCGTCGTTGAGGAGCTTCTGCCTTATGTGGCGCGGCAGTACGGCCTGAAGCTCGTGGTGGATTCGAACGCCGTGGCATGGCATCGGGATTCCATAGATCTGACGCCCGAAATGCGCGCCGCGATCGACATCGCGCTGGCTGGCAGCAATGCGATCGCAAATGCCCGCCCCGCGTGGCAGTTCGCCGGGATCGACGAGGCATACCTGGAATAGCGCTTATCCGCGCTTGTCGATCAATCCTCATATTGGTACTGCGATTCGCCGTTTGGACGGTTTGGATGAAGTTTGGATTTATGGAGACTATTGAAGACACTTCGCTGCCCGCCGTAGACCTTTCGATGATCAAGCGCATGATTCCGCATCGGTATCCGTTTCTGATGATCGACAAGGTCGTGAACCTGAAAAAGTCGGTCAGCGCGGTCGGGATGAAGAACATCACGGTGAATGAGCCTCAGTTTTCCGGGCATTTTCCGGATGAACCGATCATGCCCGGGGTCCTCGTCGTCGAGGCGATGGCGCAGACTGCCGCCGTGCTCGTCAATTATACTCTCGACATGATCGACAAAGAGCTCGGAATCTATTTGCTCGCTGTCGACAAGGCGCGATTCCGCAAGAAAGTGTCGCCGGGCGACGTTCTCCGGCTGCACATGGACGTCCTCAGGGGCCGCGGAAAAGTTTGGAAATTCGAAGGCAACGCAATGGTCGGAACTGAAACCGTCGCTCAAGCCGAAATTACCGCGCTGTGGGAACTCAAAGGTGCCGGGAACTGAAGGATGATAGTCAAAGGCTCTGCGCGAGTGCACCCGATGTCGGTGGTCGCCGAGGGCGCTCGAATCGGCGCGGACTCTGAAATCGGACCATTCTCCCTTGTCGGCTCGGACGTCGTGATCGGCAGAGGCGTGACGATCAAATCGCATGCCGTTGTGACAGGGCGCACGGAAATCGGCGACGGCACGGTCGTTTTTCCGTTCGCGTGCGTCGGAGAAGTGCCTCAGGACCTCAAGTACAAAGGCGAAAAAACCCGGCTGATTGTCGGCCGGCGCAATCGGATTCGCGAGGGAGCAACGCTGAATGTCGGGACCGAACACGGCGGGGGATTGACTCGCGTCGGCGACGATTGCCTCTTCATGACAGGATCGCACGTCGGTCATGATTGCACGGTCGGCAACGGCGTGATCATGGCCAACCAAGCTGCGCTCGGCGGGCACTGCGTGATAGAAGACAATGTCATCATCGGCGGGCTTTCAGGAGTCCACCAGCATGTCCGCGTCGGGAAAGGCGCTATAATCGGCGCCGTAACGATCGTTCGGCGAGACGTCATTCCATTCGCCCTTGTTCAAGGCCCGGAGGCTGATGTGGAGGGGATAAACTTGATCGGTTTGAGGCGGCGCGGCGTGGACAAGAGAGGCATCGAGGCATTGCAATCAGCGTACGACACGCTGCGCGTCCCGGACGGCTCATTTCGCGATCGTGCGCAATTGCTCGGCCGGCAGCCGGAATTGCACCCGCTTGCGAAAGAACTGGTAAGATTCATTCTCGAGGATTCCAGCCGATCATTCCTCGTGCCGACGAACAGAGACTAGGCAGACGCTTGCGGTGGAAACCTCTTATGCGGTGATCTCCGGTTCAGGAGTGCTTCCTCGGCTGGCAACGGAAGCGCTTGAATCAAAGGGCGAAGGAGTCCGGGTACTTACGTTCTCGGGAGAAAAATGCGATTGGCTGGGTTCACGGGAAGCATTGTCAATCAATCTGGAGAACTTCGCGCAAGTCTTGTCGGATTTGTTCGAAGACGGCGTCGGCAAAATCCTTTTTGCAGGAGCCATCAACAGGCTGAACGAAGTGCCGGTCGGCCCAGACGCGGGGCTGCTGGATTTTTCCGGCGGCGACGATGCAGCTGCAAAATCGCTTGTTTCGGCCGTCGAGAATATCGGCTTCGAGGTGGTCGGCGTCCATTCGGTGTTGCCTCATTTGCTGGAGGGGCCCGGCGTCTTGACCCGAACGACACCGAACGAAGATGATGTTTCTGATGCGGCCCGCGCAGCCGAGATCGTTGCCGCCCTCGGCAAAGCCGATGTCGGCCAAGCTGCAATTGTCGCAAATCGAATTTGCTTGGCTGTCGAAACGGTCGGAACCGACGCGATGATCGCATTCGCGGGCACGATATTGCGCGGCATGGGCGGCGTCGCGCGTCGCGGCGTTCTCTACAAGTCGCCGAAACCCGATCAGGAATTGCGCGTCGACATGCCGGTTGTCGGCCCCGGCACCGTCCTGAATGCCGCGAAGGCAGGATTGGCGGGCGTCGCGGTGAAGGCAGAATCCGTGTTGTTTTTGAACCGTGAGCTTGCCGTGCGGCATGCCGACGAGCACGGGCTGTTCCTGTGGTCGCGGCGTGAGGACGATTGACGGCCCGCAAGTTCTTTATTCTTGCAGGCGAGCCGTCGGGCGACTCGCTTGCTGCAGGCTTGATCTCCGAATTGATGCGCAAGGATCCGGGAGTTCGTTTCCGAGGGGTCGGCGGCCCGTTGATGCGCGAGCTCGGCCTCGAAGCGATTTTCCCCATCGGCGACATTTCAGTCATGGGCATCGGCGAAGTTCTGCCGCGGCTCCCGCGTTTGATCGCCAGAATAAGCCAGGCAGCCGCCGAAGCGCTGGAATTCGAGCCGGACGCCCTGATTACGGTGGACAGCCCGGATTTCAATTTTCGGGTCGCGCGCAAAGTGAAGAAAATCCGTCCCGACCTTCCCGTCGTGCACTATGTCTCGCCGACTGTTTGGGCTTGGAGGCCGGGCCGGGCGGCCAAGCTGGGGGCGTCCGTCGACCACGTGCTTGCACTCTTTCCGTTCGAGCCCGAGCATCTTCATTCCGCCGGGATCGGGTGCACCTTCGTCGGACATCCCGCAGCTTCGTTTGAAATGCCGACAGATCAGGACGTTGCTTCATTGCGCAGGCATTTGAGCATCGCCGAAGGTGACCCGGTGCTTGCAGTGCTTCCAGGGTCGCGAGCGTCCGAGGTCTCTCGACTATGTCCGCTGTTCGGGCGAGCGCTTGCGCCGCTGATGAGGGACCAAAGCGAGCTGAAGGTGGTGGTTGCGGCAGCCGAAGCAGTCGCCGGTTTGGTCCGGACGCTTGCCTCCGGCTGGGAATTTCAACCGCTGGTGCTGGATGCCAGCGGGATTGACGGCAGCGAGTCGCTGCGGCGAAAAATGGCGCTGTTCCAAACAGCGGATGCCGCGCTTGCGGCCTCCGGCACCGTTACTTTGGAGCTTGCGGCGGCAGAGACGCCGATGGTGGTTGCGTACGACGTCAATTGGCTGACCCGCGCGGTCTTGGCTCGTCTCCTTCGAGTCGACACCGTCACTTTAGTGAATCTTGTCAACGAGGATCGTGCGATCCCGGAATTTCTTGGCCGGGATTGCCGACCGGAATTGATCGGTCCCGCAGTCGCCAGGTTGTTGATGAATGCCGACGAAAAGAAGATGCAGCGGGCGGCATGCAGGACGGCGATGTTGCGCCTCGGGCGAGGATGCAGGCATCCGAACCAGCGAGCCGCCGATGCCGTTCTGGAATGTCTGGATAAGCCGGCGTTCAGCCGGAGGGGGTAACCGTATCGCCGAGCATGTGAGGTCCGGGAAGGAATCAAGAGCTTCCTTCCCGGAAAATTCATTCTATTTCGGCAGGAATTTCCAGACCAATCTCTTCGTAATACCGCCGCGCGCCGGGATGGAGACGGAGGTTTTTGGCGACCAGAGTGCCTCCAAGCGTCACGCGGTCGAGATAAGGCGATGTCGCCCGTTCGGCGTCGATATTTTCCCAGAACGCTTTGGTGATGTCGTACACCGCATCGTCGGCGAGATCCAAGCGCGCGGCCACGCCGACGACCGCCCCCAGCGTGTAGACGTCGCCGTCCGTGACGACATTGTCTCCGTAGATTCCGTCTGGAACCATGTCGAGACTTCTGCCCAGGGCTTGAGTGGGCGCCAGCATTTCGGGCGTGGCGTTGTCCACTTGGTCCTTGGTAAGTCCGATGATCCTGAGCTTGCTTGTCAAGGCGAGCTGTTCGACTTGAGGGAAGGGCGGAATTCCTCCGTTTATGTACACGTCGAATTGCCTGTCTTGGAAGCCTTGCAGCGCCGCGGCCCATGAAGCTTTCACGTTTTCATAGTCTTCGCCGGCCTTCATGCCGGTCGTCGCTTCGACCCAGCTGTGGGCTGCATTCCAGGCTCCGCCGCCCGGAGGGCCGAGATACACCTTTTTGCCGCGAAGATCCTCAAGCGTTTCGATGCCGCTGCCGTCATAGGCGAGCACATGGTAGGCGCCGTACGGGAACCAGAAAATCAATCCGACGTTCTTGGACAATTCAGGCGCCGCCTCCAGATTGGTGTACATCGCGCCGCCTGTGCTCATAAGGAAGAACACGGTTGGCGACGTCATGACCAGGTCAAGCTTGCCTTGGGCCATTTCCACGATGTGCTTGGTCGCTGCGCCGGTGGCATCGACAGAAATTTCCAATTCGTCCTGCGCTCTGTTGACGATGCTGGCCATCGTGGTCATGACCAGATAGGCCGATGAGCCGGGCGCAATGGTCGCCATTCTCAAACGTTCCTGTCCTGCGGCGGACTGCGACAGTGCGCATGCCGCGGCAGCGGCGATGATCGTTTTCAGCAGGTTTTTCATTCACTCAATCCTTCCTTGTTGGGATGCGCGGCCGAGCCATTGGAAGGCTGGCGCGATCTGTGCATTATGCTCATTCCGGCGACGACCGCGCAACCGGCAATGCTCACCCAAGTTTCCGGCGCGAAGGCCGCGATGGACGCAGCGATCCTGATGCCGCTCTCCGCCCATCCCAACTTGCGTGTTTCGAACCTTGATACGCCGGTCGCCAGCCCCCAAGTCGCGCAGACGATCGCAATGACGGCCAAAGCCAGTCCCCCCAATTCGAAACCGTCGATCAGCAGGATTTCCGGCCGGTAGACGAAAACAAACGGAATGATGAAGCCGACGAGGCTGAGCCGCACGGCTTCGAATCCTGTTTCCATCGGTTTCGCGCCTGCGATCGGAGCCGCTGCGAAGGCCGCAAGCGCGACCGGCGGCGTGATTGCGGAAAGGACGCCGAAATACAGCATGAACATATGCGCGGAAATCTTCGAAATCCCGAGCGTCTCCAAGACAGGCCCCATGATCAGGGCCAGCAGGAGATAGGCGGAGACCGAAGGCACGCCCATGCCCATTATCAAGCATCCGGCCATGACGAGAAGCAGCGCGAAAAAAAGGCTGCTCCCCGATGCGGACCGTATCGCGTCGGCGAATGACAATCCGATTCCGGTCATGTTGATGATACCGATGACGATTCCGATGGACGCGACGATAACCATGAGCTTCGATGCTGTTCGTCCGGCGTCCACCAGCGCGTTCCACCACCAGCGCGGATTCCGGAACTCCGGGAAAAGTGCCAAGCTCATGACGAATGCAGAAAACAGTGCGTAGAAACCCGCGTTCTGAGGCGTGCGCCCGGTCAGAAGGACAGCGATGATGACTGCGAGCGGAACCCAGAAGGCGAAGCTCTGCATCCATTCCTTCTTGGAAACTTTTTCGCGCTCTTCGGGCGGCGTTGCGCCTACGCCCAGCTTGCGGGCTTCGACAAGAACCACTGCGAACAAGCTGCCGTAGTAGAACAAAGCAGGCAGCAAGGCGGCCACGACGATTTGAATGTAAGGAATTGCCGTGACGTCCGCCATTATGAACGCGACGACGCCCATGACGGGCGGCATGATCTGTCCGCCGGTCGAAGCCGCTGCTTCGACCGCTCCGGCAAATTTTGCCCTGAAGCCGGCGCGCTTGATGATCGGAATCGTGAACACTCCCGTGGACACGACATTCGCGACGGCCGCGCCCGACATGGTGCCGAACATCGCGGATCCCACGATGGCAGCGTGCGCCGGTCCGCCGACGATGCGCCCGGTCAGCGCGAACGCGATTTTCAGCAGGACGGCTCCTGCTCCGGAATTCGACATCACCGCTCCGAAAACGACGAAAATGAGCACCACTGTGGTCACGACCTGGACCGGCCGTCCGAATACTCCGTCGGTGGTGAACCATTGCCGGTCTGCAACGCTGGACCAATCAAGTCGGGGACCGAAACCGAACGGCAGAACCGCGTAGAGGATGAGCGCGAGCAATACAGTGACCATCGGCCATCCAAAACTGCGTTGCGTCAAGTACGCGATCAGCGCAAACGCTGCCCATGCCAGCACGAAATCATTCTGTGAAATATCAACAAAAAACTGCTCTTGAACGAGCATGATGCTCATCCAGCGCAAAATGAGCGCAGCGAACGCGATGCCGAGAACGATGTTGAGCCATTTCATCGGCGAAAACGTTCCTTGGTTGCGCGAGGCAAGGGAGAGAAAGGTCCAAACGGCTCCCAAGCAGACTGTAGTGCCGTAAACGATGATCGTATCGAATATTCCGAAGCCGGCGACGTATATTGCAAAGACCGCGAAGCTGGCCGCAACAAAATCCGCCCCCAGACTCAACGGGTGAAAGCGCGGCTTTTCCTTGTTCTCGCGCTGCGAACCGGAGTTGGCCGCATAGGTCATTCAATCGATTCCTCATTCGCTAATCGGAGTCGCGCGCGTTCTATCCTTAGGCCATTACGCGAACTCGAATGACTAGCCTGAAGCAAGTGCGGATATTCCGCCGTCCACAAGTATATTCGTGCCATTGATCCAGCGTATTACTTGGCCGCATTGTCAAGTCACTCGGAGGTTGCTAACGCGCTTGAGCGCGGTGAATCTGGACTCTGCTTGCAAAGTTGCTGCGCGCAGCATTGACCGTGCCAATCACGAGGTGCAAATACGAGGCATGCAGTTTGAAGCAGCAATAAAGACCGTGCCCAACAGGTTCGAAGATGCAATGTCGCATGAATCGAACTTGACAAGCAGTTCCGAGCAGACAGCATTTTTTAGATTGGTTGCGAATGCTTCGAGTTGCAGCCCTTACCTGAGAAGCTTGATTCACTCGGAAGAGGAATGGGTGCTTCGTTTGGCTGAAACGGAGCCCGAAAAGACCCTGCACGAAATAATCGATCAGGATCATCCCACGAATCCGGCCGAGTTGGGCAGGGCGTTGCGCCGCTCAAAAAAGCGGATCGCGCTGCTCACTGCGTTGGCCGATCTGGGAGGCGTTTGGAACCTGTCCGAGGTGACCGGCGCATTGACCAGGTTCGCGGACCGCGCAGTCAGGTTGACGCTCGAATGCATGGTTGACGAGGCGTCGCGCCGCCGCAACGCGCCTCGGCTTCGCATTGAGGAGCCGGGCGGCTGCCGCCACGGCATGTTCGCGCTTGCGATGGGCAAAATGGGCGCGTTCGAACTGAATTATTCGTCCGATATTGATCTGATTCTATTGTTTGACGAGCAAAAGTATTCGTGCGGGGACTTCCAAGAAGTGAGGTCTGCGTTCATTCGCGTGACGAGGCAACTCGCAACGGCGTTGAGCGATACTACCGGAGACGGATATGTCTTCAGAACCGACCTTCGATTGCGCCCTGACCCGCTAGTAACTCCAGTTTGCATGTCGATGGGTTCCGCTGAACAGTATTACGAAAGTTTCGGGAGAAACTGGGAGCGCGGGATTTACATCAAAGCCCGACCCTGCGCGGGAGACATCGAGGCCGCGACTCGGTTCCTCAAGGATCTGACGCCGTTCGTTTGGCGCAAGAACCTTGATTATGCGGCGGTGCAAGATGCGCGCGAAATGAGGGTCCGAATTCGCGAAAGCAAAGGAATAACCGGAAAGATCACGCTTCCCGGCCACAACATCAAGCTGGGTCGCGGCGGAATCCGCGAAATCGAATCATTCGCGCAAATTTTCCAGATCATCGCAGGGGGGAGGGATCGCGATCTAAGGGTGCCCGATACATTGGGCGCGCTTGACGCGCTCGCAAGGAAGGGTTGGATCGCGAGAGAGACTGAACAGATTCTGGCGCAGCACTACGTTTCGCTTCGTCGGCTTGAGCATCGGCTGCAGATGGTGAACGACGCCCAAACCCACGAAATGCCGCGCAGCGACGGCGAATTTGATCGCATTGCGGCAGTGAGCGCCGCTCAAAGCACGGACGAATTCCGAAGGTCCACGATTCGAATCCTTGAGGAAGTGCACGAGATAACCGAAGACTTTTTTGTTCCCCCCAAATCCCGGCTCGCGCGGGAGGCTCGATTCGAGCTGACTGAATCCGAACAGGATGTCCTTGAACGATGGCAAAAGTTCCCTGTTTTCAGAGACAGACGCACGATGGAGCTGTTCAATCGGATTCATCCGAGAATATTTTCGCAACTCAGAAGGTCGGTCAATCCAAGCGAAGCACTTTCGCAGTTCGACGGCTTTCTGAAGGGTCTTCCTGCGGGGATTCAGCTTTTTTCGCTATTTGATGCGAACCCGCAATTGATCTCATTGTTGACCGACATCTGCGCGACAGCGCCCGGGCTCGCGTCCTATCTCTCGCAGCATTCGCAAATCTTTGATGCGGTATTGGATGGCGGCTTCTTTTCGTCATTTCCCGCCTCCGCAACCATAACTTCGCAGGTTTTGGACGCGCTTGGCGCGGCGCAGGACTACGAATCCAAATTGGATGCAGCCAGAAGATTCGCGAAGGAACAGCGCTTCCGGATCGGCGTGCAGAATTTGCGCGGCTTGATGAATTGCGAAGAAGCGGCCGCCGCCTATTCCGAACTGGCTGACGGCGTGCTTGGCGGCCTTTATCCGGTAGTCGTTGAAAACTTCCAAAAGCGCTACGGACCTCCTCCGGGGCGCGGAGCATCATTGATCGCTATGGGATCCTTGGGAGCAAAAAGTCTGACTTCGCAGTCGGACCTTGATCTTATCGTCATTTACGACGCTCAAGGCGAGGAATTTTCAACAGGCAAGAAATCGATTTCGACACGCGCATATTACGCCCGCATGACCCAAGCATTGGTTTCCGCGCTGTCGGCGCTGACGGCGGAAGGCAAGCTTTACTCGGTCGATATGCGTCTGCGCCCGTCAGGAAGGCAAGGCCCGGTAGCGATTACGATCCAGTCATTTTCCCGCTACCAGATGGAGGAAGCGTGGACTTGGGAGCATCTTGCGCTGACAAGGGCACGACCGGTGGCCGGGTCGCCGGATGTCGGGAACGAAATTGAAGCCCTCCGAAGGTCGATCATTGGCGAGAAAGGCGATCGTTCCACGGTATTGGCTGGACTAAGGGACATGAGGCGCCGTTTGGCCGAAAACGAAGATGCTCGGCGGGCAGACAATCCTTGGGAGGTCAGAATTGGACATGGCCGATTGCTCGAAATTGAGCTGTTCGCCCAAGCGGCAGCCTTGATCGGCAATTCGCCGGAACGCAAAGTCAAGGCTCAATTGGCCGCCGGCGTCGAATGCGGCTGGTTGGCCGAGAGCGAAGCCGGAAGACTCTCTGAATCGCATGCGACGCTGAGAAGCGTCATGCAGGTCGCTCGGCTGACCGTAACTGATTCGTTTCGTCCGTCCGAGGTCGGCACGGGCGCAATCGAGCTATTGCTGCGGGAAGCGGGCGAACCTTCGCTCGAACACTTGGAGAAGCGAATTCAAGAAGAACGGATCGACTGCATGAACATTCTATCGGCATTGATCGCGTGAAGGGGCGGACGCAGTCAGGACGATGGGCAGGCCGATGAAAAAAGGGGCGCATCCTGCGGATCCCAGAGGTTTAATCCTTGAAGCATACAACATCAAAGACTTGTCGGAAAAAGACTGCCGTACCATCTTTCTCGACTGGGCGCTCGGTGTTCCGGCCGAATCCGACATGGCCCGTCTGATGTCGGAACTGGCTGAACACTACGTTGAGTTGAATCCGGAGCACCCAATGAGCATGCTGCTGAATGAGAATACCGACAGCATAAAAAACGTCAGATCATTGCGAGGGCGATTCTCGAAGCGCAAGGGCAAGGCAAGGGCCTGATTGGGGCCAGCGCGCACTCCGCATTGCGGGTTTTCCGGATTATTCAATTCCGATTATCTGCGGCGCAAGGCGCATTTCAGGTTCCATTGCGAAGCCGCTTCGCATTCGAAAAGCATGTAGCCGGTACAGCGGTATTCAATCAGGGATGAAAAAAGCAAGTCATTCAATTCGTTTTGGATGCTGAAATCCAAGCCTTCGGTAATTGGATTCCAACCTCGGCACCTTCAATTTATCCAAGCCCTGCCCAGACTCCCTGAAATTTTCTAGCAGCGGCCTGAGGCATGTGCAGCCCATGGACAGCACCGTTCGACATATTGCTGCTGATCCGGTCAGCGATCTTCGATTTTAACGAACTCGCGGTTGACAGGGCCCATGTATCGCTGCCGCGGGCGACCGATCTTCGAAGTTGGGTCGCCAATCATTTCCTTCCACTGCGAAATCCAGCCGACAGTGCGCGACAAAGCAAAGATCGGCGTAAACATCTCTGTGGGAAAGCCTATCGCGTCAAGGATGATGCCGGAATAGAAATCCACATTGGGGTAGAGCTTTCTATCGATAAAATATTCGTCTTGCAGCGCGATCCGTTCAAGCTCTTTGGCAATTCGGAGAACGGGACGATTGTCGTTCGAAATAAGGTCGAGAATTTCATCGGCGGATTCTTTCATTACCCGCGAACGCGGATCGAAGTTCTTGTAGACCCGATGCCCGAATCCGACCAACCTGAACGGGTCGCTCGGATCTTTGGCACGACGGATGTACTCAGGAATCCGTTCAACGGTACCGATTTCGCGAAGCATTTGAAGGCAAGCTTCGTTTGCGCCGCCATGGGCCGGTCCCCAAAGGCAAGCGATTCCGGCCGCGATGCAAGCAAACGGGTTCGCACCGGATGATCCGGCGAGGCGAACCGTCGAAGTGGACGCGTTTTGCTCGTGATCCGCGTGGAGAATGAATATCCTGTCCATCGCCTTGGTGATGACCGGCTCTTGCTGGTAGTCGGAAGCCGGAACTGCAAAGCACATCCGCAGGAAGTTGCCGACATAGTCGATATCGTTGCGAGGGTAGATGAACGGTTGCCCCACAGAGTACTTGTAGGCCATTGCGACAATCGTGGGAAGCTTCGCGATCATTCGGATTGATGCGATTTCGCAGTGCCAAGGGTCTTCGATGTCCAACGAATCATGGTAGAACGCCGACATGGCCCCCATGACGCCGGTGATGATGGCCATCGGATGAGCGTCGCGGCGGAAGCCGTTGAAAAAATGGCGCATTTGCTCATGCACCATCGTATGCATTGTCACCCGGTTGCTGAAGTTTTCGAGCTGGCTCTGCGTCGGCAGTTCGCCATTGAGCAGCAGGTGGCAAACTTCCAAATAGCTGGAGTTCTCGGCTAGATGTTCGATGGAGTAGCCCCTGTACTGAAGCTGTCCCGCTTCTCCGTCGATAAATGTTATGTCCGAATCACATGAAGCGGTCGAAGTGTATCCTGGGTCATAGGTGAACATGCCGCTCTTCGAATACAGGGATCGGATGTCGATTACGTCTGGTCCCGCTGTCGGTGAAAGCACTGGAAGTTCAATTTCGTTGCCCCTGACGGTGAGCAAAGCTTTCTCTTTTGACTCTGACATGTTCGAGTTCTCTTTCGGTTCGGGACGGCAAAAGCGAAGTACAATCCGCCATCAGTTGAATGCAGCATTCGAATTCCTGCGCTGGGCGCACGTTGGCCAAGCGCCCATCCTGTTCGTCGGCCAAAGCGTTACAAAACTCGTCATTCCGCGAGGCATTCGCGGCAAGGCGGGTCATGGCTCTACGCGGGACGCGGTGCTAGCCTTCTATCGGCTAGACGAATCCGAGCTGCAACAAATTTTGCCGACTAGCAGATGCCGATGAAGTTGGCACCAACATGTCGACGCTGAAATTCGTGCATCCGCTACCACCGATGCCCTGCGTTGTCAATCTGACGATGATGACCCACTTGAATGAAAGCAGAAACCGGGAAAATATCATTTTTGAAAAAAAATACTGAAAATTCAATACAGTTCACCGGCAATTAAAAAATATTAAGTGCTATTGTTTAGCTCAGTCAGCTTGACAGATGCTTTGATTAAAAAAGGTTGTCGAGCGTCAAATAGGTAGTTCAATATTCGTGTTTTCTTCGGGTGACGCGCATAGATTACCCATTAGATAAATTTTAAATCGGCGGAAACCGATTATTCTATTCATAACGAGGCAAGTACGCCGGAAGCTGAACGCTTGATTGAGGAAAGTCAGGCATTCTGAAGAACGTGATCAACTCGAATCAGCGTTTCGGAACGTCCAATAACTTCCATTATGTCAAATACGCTTGGCGATGCGGAGCGTCCGGTAAGCGCAAGGCGGATGGGCTTTGTGACAGGCCCTAGTTTCAAGTCCTTTTCAGACGCGAGTTCGCTTGCAATATGTTGCAAGCTGCCTCGGCTCCATTCAGCGCTTGCCGCTCTGCTTTTGAACTCGCGCAAGAGGCAGATTGAATCTTTGTCGAACAATTCTGCGATCTCATTGGCAGGGACGAACGGTGCCTTGCCCAACAGAAAATGCCCGTTGTCGGCAATTTGAGCCAATGATCTTGCTCGCTGCTTGAGGAGCGGCATTGCCGCCCTGAGGTGCGGTTCCAGCGGCTCCGGAATGAGTTGTCTATTGTTGGCATCCAAGTAGACATTTAGCTGAGTGAGCAGTGTAGAGTCGTCCGCAACGGCGATGTGCTTGCTGCAGACATTCATCATCTTTTTTGAATCAAGCCGCGCCGGCGATTTCCTGAAGCCTTCCAATGAAAACCAGTCGATTGCTTGCTCAGTCGTAAAGAACTCGTTGTCTCCATGGCTCCATCCGAGTCGGCAAAGGTAGTTTCTCATCGCTTCCGGAATGATTCCGGCGGCGCGGTAATATTCGACTCCGACGGCCCCGCCTCGCTTTGAAAGCTTTTTGCCGTCCTCACCATAAATCAACGGAACATGGGCAAATTCCGGTGTTTTCCACCCGAACGATTTGTATATCAAATGCTGCTTCGGTGAGTTGGCAAGATGATCGTCGCCTCTGATAATATGCGATATGCCCATGTCATGATCGTCGACAACAACTGCCAAATTGTAAGTAGGGTTTCCGTCCGACCGAAGAATGACCAGATCTTCGATTGTTTCATTCTTCCAAGACAGTTTCCCGTAGACCGAATCACGGATTTCCGTTTGGCCTTCGACAGGGGTTTTCAGCCGTATTGTGAACGGCGCGTCAGGTGCGGCCGCAGTGCAGGCGTCTCTCCACGGACTTTGAAACAGCGTGGGGCTGCCGGCTTCCTTTGCTTCCTTCTTGGCGTTTTCGATTTCCGCAGGGGTGGAATAGCATTTGTAGGCTGCGCCGAGTTTCAGCAACTCACGAGCAGCCTCGATATGTCGGGGTTGTCTTGAATGCTGGCTCATGGCATCGCCATCCCAGTCCAGTCCAAGCCACTGCAGCCCCTCAATGATTGCAGCCTCGGCCTCTTCGGTCGACCTTTCGCGGTCGGTGTCTTCGATGCGCAGCAGAAACTTGCCTTGACTGGCTTCGGCGAAAAGCCAATTGAAAAGCGCAGTTCGCGCGCCCCCGATGTGCAAGAATCCTGTCGGTGAGGGCGCAAAGCGCGTGATGACTGGTGAATTATTCATTGGCCGCAATTCAATCGAAGTTAAAACAAACCGCAAATCCGTCTGGCTGAAGAGCTTTACGCCAACATTCCGCGAGGATCCTGCGGACCCTCGGCTTCTGCCGAGCAACTCGCGGTTGGATGCTCGGCACTCATTCGTTGAGGATCAACGCAAAAGCAAATCAATATCGCCTGAGAAGGCCAACAAGCTTTCCCTGAACCTCGACGTTCTCTTGGCTGTAGACCCGCGTCTCATGACTTTTGTTGGCCGGAACGAGCGCGATGGACGTTCCTTTTCGCTGGAACTTCTTCAAAGTGACGTCCTCGCCTTTGACGAACGCAACCACGATGTCGCCATTTTCCGCGCTGGGCTGTCTGCGAATTACGACCGTGTCTTCGTCGTGAATTCCCGCTTCGATCATTGAATCGCCGGAAACTTTGAGCGCGAAATGTTCGCCGTTTCTACCAAACGTGTCGGGCGGCAACGCCAATGTGGATTCCTTGTGGCTGATTGCCTCGATCGGCGTGCCTGCGGCGATCTTCCCCATTACCGGAATTTCGACCAATTCAGACACGGCTTCAGCCGCTCTGTAAATGAATTCCTTGAATACCGGGGGCGATTTCTGGTCGGGAAACTTGAGAATCTCCAGAGCTCGCGCGCGATTGGGCAATCTGCGCAAATAGCCTCTTTCCTCTAGTGCGCAAATCAATCTGTGTATTCCCGACTTGGACTTCAAGTTCAAAGCGTCCTTCATCTCGTCGTAAGATGGCGAGACCCCGTCGACAGCAAGTCGGTCCCGGATCAATGTTAGCAACTTAAGCTGTTGTTTAGTAAGCATTTTGTATCTCCGTCAATTGATCCCAGTCCAGACTCAGGGCAATGGCTGCCACATCGTCGAAACCTGTTCTACAGCTGTTCGTGATTTGTGTCAATCCGCTAATTCAAAGGAATGTAGGCCATCGGATCTCCTGCGGATAGCGGACCCTGGTTGGGCGGACGGACTGCGAGCGCATTGGCTTCGGCCAGTACGCTGATCAGAGAACTGTCCTGCTTTTCAAACACGTGCAGCACATTCGCTTCGTCCCGGATGGACAGCTTGGCGCGCATGTAATGCTCTCTGGGTCCGTTCGGGCCGATCGGGGAAGACAAGATTCCGCTGCTGCGGGGCAGGGGGCCGGACGGCAGGCCGAGCATTGCCCTGATCGCCGGAACGAGAAACACATACCCGCACACCAGCGACGAGACAGGATTTCCCGGGAGGCCGACGATCGCCGTGCGGTTAAGGCGGCCGGCCATCAAAGGTTTGCCCGGCCGCATCGCGACCTTGTAGAACTCAGTTCGCATTCCGAGCATTCCGGCTGTTTGCCGGACAAGATCGTATTCGCCGACAGAGGCGCCGCCCGAAGTCACGATCAGATCGGCGCCTTCGGCGAACTCGAATGCCGTTGACAGCGATGCGAAGCTGTCCCGAGCGATCGGCAAAGATCTGAAGCGAGCGCCGGCGTCTTCAAGGATCGCCCGGAGGCCGAAGGCGTTCGAGGCTACAACTTGGTCGGCATTCAATCTTTCGCCCGGCATCGCCAATTCGTCGCCGTTGGGTATGAAGGCGATGATAGGGCGCTTTCTGACGACGACCCTGTTGGCATTCATTGAAGCCGCGAGCGCAAGCCGGGCAGGCGTTAGCTTCGTTGGCGCATCCAGTCGGTCTCCTCGTCGGAAATCTCCGCCGGCATGCCTTACGTGTGCATCCTGACTGCATTCGCTCTTGATTCGAATTCGTTGGCCTTCGCGGTGCACGTCCTCTTGGATGATGACTCTGTCGCTGCCCTTCGGCATTCTGCCGCCGGTGAATATCCTGACGGTTTGACCGGATGCCACTTCACCTTCGAATGATCGTCCGGCGGGCGATTCGCCGATGATTTCGAATTGATCGCGCGTTTCAAGATCCTCGGAGCGCAGCGCGTAGCCGTCCATTGAAGATGCATTGAACGGCGGCTGGTCCCGTTCGGCGACGACATGTTCGGCAAGGATGCGCCCTGCAGCTTCGGCGAGCGGGACAGATTCGCAACCGACGGGCCTGACGAGATTCAAAACGCTGTCCAGCGCTTCGGCGACCGAAATCATCTCCTGCCCGTGAAACGGCCCGATTTCCCGCCGTCCTTGAAAACCAATCTGACATCCTTGATTTCCACGGCTCGGTCGACCGACTTCACCATGTCGTAAATTGTCAACGCGGCAACGGTCACGGCAGTCATCGCTTCCATTTCGACGCCGGTTCTGGCCGTGGTGGAGACCGAAGATTCAATTTCGATGCGCGTGGGCTCCTCGGCTGCCTCGAATTCAATTTCAACGCTGGTGATCGGCAAGGGATGGCAAAGCGGAATCAATTCGGCTGTTCGCTTTGCTCCCATGATGCCGGCCAAGCGCGCGACCTCAATGACGTCGCCCTTTCCTGACTGCCTCAGTTGGACCAACTCAAGGGTGGATCCGGCCATCGTCACGGCGCATCGCGCCTTGGCGGTCCTGCGGGTTTCGGGCTTGTCGGAAACATCCACCATCCGCGACTGCCCGCGATCGTCGAAATGCGTAAATCCGCTCACGCGACCCTCGGCTCGGCGCGTTCCGCCTCGACTAGCGACCTCAATGCCGGCTCGATGCTTTGGCAGCGCATCAGGCTTTCACCGATCAGGAATCGGCGGACGCCGTGCTCCGCCAGATCGCGCAGGTCGGCGGCGGATGCCAGTCCCGATTCCGCAACGACCTCGCAATCCTTCGGAACTTTCGGCGCCAGGCTCTTGGTGGTTTCCAGCGAAACGTTGAATGTTTTCAAGTTCCGGTTGTTGATCCCGATCAAAAGAGCGCCAAGTTCGCAGGCGCGGTCAAGCTCGGTTTCGTCATGAACTTCGATGAGCGCGTCCATGTCCCATGCTTCGGAAGCTTCCTTGATCTCAAGCACCTGCTGGTCGCTCACCATCGCCATGATAATGAGTACGCAGTCCGCGCCCATGGCGCGCGACTCCGGGACTTGATACGGATCAAGCATGAAATCCTTGCGGATGATCGGAATGGAAACCGAATTCGCAGCTGTCTTCAAATGCTCGCTTGAACCTTGGAAGCTGGGCCCGTCGGTAAGCACTGAAATGCATGCGGCTCCTCCGCCCTCGTAGGCTCTCGCAATCTTTTCGGGATCGAAATCCTTTCTGATCAGCCCTTTCGAAGGGCTTGCACGCTTTATCTCGGCGATGATTCCGAATCCGCGGTCCGCTGCGGCCCGCAACGATTTCGCAAATCCCCTAGGCGAAGGCATCGCTTTCGCCTCGCGCTCGACGGAATCCAGCGGCCGGGATCTTTTGAGCGATGCGATCTCGTCGCATTTGTATTCGGCGATTCGTTCAAGGATCGTCATGGCTCGGAATTCGTTATTCTTGCGAGAGATTCCGCCAGATCCCGCGCTCTTCCGCTGTCGAGCGCGGCCATCGCCAGATTTGCGCCTTCCTTCAGGGAGGTCGTTTCGCCCGCCAACATCAGCGCTGCCGCAGAATTGAGCAGAACGGCATCGCGGTAGGCGGACTTTTCTCCCGCGAGCACCGCTTTGAGGGCTTCGCAGTTCTCCTCCGGCGTTCCGCCCTTGATTGAGTCTTCAGAGTGGCGGGGCAGCCCCGCGTCCTCCGGGCCGATATCGAATTCGGTGATTTCGTCCATTTCGAGCGAAACGACGTCCGTCCGTTCGCAAATCGATATCTCGTCGGTCCCGTCGCGGCCGTGCACGACCCAAGTTCGCTCTGTCTTCAAAGCACGGAAGGTCTCGGCCATAGGCCGGATCAACCGTTTTGAAAACGCGCCGATCAGACAGATCTTCGCTCCGGCAGGGTTCGTCAGCGGCCCGAGAATGTTGAACACGGTTCTCGTTCCGAGTTCCGTGCGGGCCTTCATGACGTGGCGCATGGCGGGATGATGGACCGGGGCCATCATGAAGCCGATGCCGATTTCGTCGATCGCTTTCTCGACGATCTCAGGCTCGGCCATCACGTTTACGCCGAGCCTCGAAAGCACGTCCGCCGCGCCGGACTTTGAGGAGAGGCTCCTGTTTCCGTGCTTGGCGACAGGGACTCCGGCAGCGGCGACTGCGATCGCGGTCGCCGTGGAAATGTTCAGCGTTCCCTTGCCGTCGCCGCCGGTGCCGACAATATCGATCGCTCCCTCGGGAGCCTTGACTGGCCTGCACTTCGACCGCATGACTTTGGCGGCCGCGGCGTATTCGGTGACGGTCTCGCCCCTCGTGCGCAGGGCGGCCAGGAAACCGCCGATCTGCGCGTCCGTTGCGTTGCCTTCCATAATGGTCGCGAATGCCGCCTCCGCCTCGACGCTATCGAGCGGTCGCTCGCAAGCAAGCGCGACGAATGTTTTCAAGTCGTCCATTTGTGCTCCTCGGCGGCATTCAGGAAGGCTTGCAATATCGCATGGCCGCATTCCGAAGCGATGCTTTCCGGGTGAAATTGCACGCCGTGAATCGGGCGTTCCTTGTGCCGCAGGCCCATTACGGTTCCGTCTTCGGTCCATGCGGTGATTTCAAGCACATCCGGAAGGTTGTTCCGCTCGACAATAAGCGAGTGATATCTTGTGGCCGTGAACGGATCGGGAAGGGCGGCGAACAGTCCGGTTCCGACGTGGCGGATGGCATTTGTTTTGCCGTGCACGATTTCGTGGCATCGGACGACGCTTCCGCCGAACACATGGCCGATGACCTGATGGCCCAAACATACGCCCAGCAAAGGGATTCCGAGCCGAGCGGCTTCAAGCGTCAGTTCCGGGCAAATCCCTGCTCTTTCCGGACCGCAGGGACCGGGCGAAACGACGACCGCGTCAGGTTTCATTGAAACCACGTCGCTGACTGCGAGCGCATCGTTCCGATGAACCGAGACATCAGCCTTCAATTCGCCGAGATATTGGGCGAGATTGAATGTGAAGCTGTCGTAATTATCAATCAGAACCAGCACTTTATCGCTGTCTCCCATGGTTTGCGGCCCGGACGATGCGCAGGACGCGCGGATCAGCCTGCGATCCGGACGTCAGCCTACGAACATGCCTGCGTCCGCTGCCGCCTTTCTTAGCGCGTTGGACTTGTCGATCGATTCTCGCCATTCCGCTTCCGGGTCGCTGTCGTGCACGATTCCGCCTCCCGCCTGAATATGAAGCATTCCGTCTTTCAATACGGCAGTCCGCAACGCGATGCACATGTCCATATCGCCGTTTGAAGAAAAATATCCGACGCCGCCGCCGTATATCCCGCGTTTCTCCTGTTCAAGTTCGTCGATGATTTCCATCGCGCGAACTTTGGGCGCCCCCGAAACCGTTCCGGCGGGAAGCCCGGCGAGCAATGCCGACAATGCGTCGTGTTCATCGGACAACTTTCCGACGACATTGGAGACGATGTGCATGACATGCGAATAGCGCTCGATCACGAATTGCTCGTTCGGGCGTACGGAGCCGATTTCCGACACGCGTCCGACGTCATTGCGCCCGAGGTCCAGAAGCATCAGATGCTCGGCGAGCTCCTTTTCGTCGGCGAGAAGCTCCTCCGCCAGCGATTCGTCCTCCTTTTGCGTCGCGCCCCTGCGCCGCGTGCCTGCGATCGGCCGAATTGTGATCTCTCGCCCGAAGACCCGGACCAGAATTTCGGGACTCGCGCCGACGACCTGGAAACTTCCGAAATTGAAAAAGAACATGAATGGAGATGGATTCGTGCGTCGAAGCGCTCGGTAGAATGCGAACGGCGGAAGGCGGAACTCCTGCCTCCATCTTTGGCTGGGAACAACCTGAAAGATGTCCCCGTCGCGAATGTATTCTTTCGCCTTTTTGACAAGCGCGATGTAGTCCGACTGGGAAATTCCGGTTTCGGCACGGGTTGGCGCGACAGCCTCGCCGAATTCGCGCACCTGCTGCGGCGGGAGCATGTCCAGACCTCGCATTGCGCGGACAAGGCGGGTGCAGGCGGCATCGTATGCTTGGCGCGCATTCAAACCGCTGTCGAGCCATGCAGGGCATACGATCGTCGCTTCGCCCTTTATCCCGTCGAGCACGGTCACGAGTGAAGGTCGGATGAGCACCGCGTCCGGAGTCCCGATGCGGTCCTCGTTGACGGCCGGAAGGTGCTCGACCAGTCTCACCATATCGTATCCGAGATACCCGAACAAGCCGGCGGAACTGGACGGCAGATCCGATGGGAGTTCGATGCGCGTGCTTTCGATCAGTCGGCGCAAGGATTCAAATGGCGTTCCAAGCTCATCATGCCATTCATCTTTGCCGTCGAGCGGATTTCGATTGATCCGGGCGGTCTTGCCGTTGCATTCCCAGATCAGATCGGGATCCATGCCGACAATGGAATAGCGTCCTCTGACTTCGCCGCCGGTGACGGACTCAAGCATGAAGCTGAAGTCGCCTGCATTCGCCAGCTTGAGCATCATCGAGACCGGCGTGTCCAGATCAGACGCCAATCTCGAGTAGACGATTTGATTCCTGTTCGCTTCGTAGCCTGCAGCGAATTCTTCGAAATTCGGTTCGATCGCCATCGGATCCGACTACTGGAATTGAACGTGCACAGCGTCGATGACCGACTGGTCGAGCTCCAGCCCGGCTTGATTCTGGACCTCGTTGGCAAACAGCACGAATGCGTCGCTTCCGATCTCGGCGGCGTTTTGGAGGCCAATCGCGGTCACGATGCCGCTCAATTCCTCAGAATCCAGGTCGGCGGGCTTGATCGCGTCAAGTTTCGCTATAGCGATAGTTTCGCCGTCGTCGACAACGACTGATTCGTCGACTTCCAAACTGAAAATTTCCGCAACGAGACCGTCGGGGGTGCCGTCGACGGGAGCGCCTCTCGCGATGTCGCGAGCCTGCATGGGAGTCAGGCCGAGTTCTTCAAAGCTCTTTCCTGATCGCATTCCCGTCTCGATGGTTTCCGCCAATTCCAGCAATTTCTTCCTGCGCTCGCCCGCTATCCATTCCGCCCGCACGTCTTCCTTGGTTTGCTCGAAAGGCTGCACGATGGGCGGAACGACCTCGTTCAAGCGGAGCGCGAATACGCCGCCGTCGGAAAGCCCGTAGAGTTCCGGAAAATCATCCTCCGTGACTTGATCCGCCGCGCGGCGGAACTCTTCGTATCCGACGATCCCATGCGCGGCGAGCGAATTGTAGGAAACTGCGCCAATCCGCAATTCGCTTTCGTTGGCCAGCTCTTCAAGCGTCGCTCCGGCAGCGATCAAGTCGTCCCAAGTGCTGATGTTGTCGGCAATGGTCCGCCGCGCACGATCCATCGCCGCTTGAGCGACGAGGTCGGGACGGGCGTCTTCGTAGGGGACCTGCCTGGCAAGCAGGATGGCGCTTACATTGTATATCGCCGGCCCGAGTTCCGATTGCACGGGATCGGTCGCGCCAAGATCGTCCGAAGCGAATATCGCCGCATCGGATTCCGGGTCGAGGGTTCCGCTCGTTATCTCGCCCAAATCCAAATCCGAAAGCGACAATCCTCTTTCAGCCGCCAGTTCCGCGAAATCAATTTCGCCTTCGTCCAGCCGGCGCTTGGCTCTTGCCGCCTCCTCCATCGCGGGAAAGACCATTCTTTCCACAATTCGCCGTTCCGGGGCATTGTACTCTTCCGACAGATCTTCGTAGAGGACGCGCAAAGTTGCTTCGTCGATGTCGATGGATTCAACGAGCATCTCGGGAGTGATCCATGCGTAGGTGATCTCGCGGGTCTCCGGGAGCGTGAACTCTTCCGGATTCGCCGCGTGGTAAGCCATTAAATCGGCATCGGTCGGCTCCGGAAGATCATCCGGGAGAAGGAAGGAATCGATCCGGGCCCAGCTGAAGTCCCGACTCTCGAAATAGAAACTGACGATCCTTTGCACATATCCTTCGGAGGGCCGCAGCGCGCCGGAAACGGCGGACTGCAGAATGGACCGGGCGGTTTGTTCGCGAACAATTTCATCGTAGTCGGCCGCCGTCCAACCGGATCGTTCAAGCACGAACTCGTACTGGCTCTGGTCGAACTCCCCGTCGAGACCGAGGAATTCAGGCGTCCGGCGCAGCTCCCTGAGCACGTTTTCGTCGCCGGTCGACAGGCCAATTCGAGACGCTTCGTTGTCGAGCGCCGCCTCCGCAACCAGTCTCTGCAGCGCAATTCTTCCGACTCCGTAATCCAAACCTTCTTCCAAGGGTACGTTTCTTCCGGCTTGATTGGACAGGTTCCGAAGCTCGTTCTGCAGTTCCCGCCAATAATCGTTCACCGGTATGTCTTCATCGCCGACTGATCCGACGGTATTGAACGATCCAGTGAAGTTGCCGATGCCGAAACCCGCCAGCCCGAGGATGAGCAGGGCGATCAGAATCCAGACAAAAAAGTTCGCGCCTTTCGATTGGAACGCCTTGGCCATCTAACTTGTTCCCGCAGGTTTGGACAGGCTGGCTTTTATTCCGAGCAGTCGGATCAAACAAGGTGCTTGTCCTGACGGCTTGGTCAGGCACATTTCGCATCCGAAGATGTCCATGGCGAAAGCTTTCGCTCATTGCTTGTTCGACAACGACTGCAGCCGGAACTTCTCGAACATGCGCGGCGCAAAGCGTTGCCGCGGTTTTTCCTTGCAGGTTTGCAGACCGATAATCAGCTGCAACCGAACTCAAGGCTCGAACGTTGCCAGCCTTTCGAAGAAATCCGCGATTTCTTCGAGGCCGATGTTGGGAAATGCGAACCTGATTTGCCGCTCGGGTCGACCGGATCCTCCGTCCGACCGCTTCAGGCCGCACATCGTGCCGGGAATGGCGAGGATATTCTTCGATGCGAGAAGCCGCTTCGCGACTGCGTCCGAATCCATTTCAAATGGGTGCTCGACATAGGCGAAATAGGCGCCGCAGCCGAGCAATCTCCAACGGTTCATCCTGCGGAATCCGGCTTCCATCGCGGCGCGGCGCTCAAGGATCTCGAGTCGTTCTCCCTTCAGCCACTCGCCGAGATGTTGAAGCCCGAACAGGGCCGCTCGCTGTGCGAGCTGGTTCGGGCAGACCGTCACGGCGTCCAAGCATTTTTCCACCAGAGCAAGAAACTCCGTGCTGGCTACGACCGCCCCCGCCCGGTGTCCGGTGATCCGGTACGCCTTCGAGAACGAATACAAATGAATGAACGTTTCGGGCCAGCCCTCATCTTGGAACAAGTCATGCGGCGCGCCTGTCCGCGAGTCGAAATCCCGATAAGTTTCGTCCAGAATGAGCGCGATGCCGGCGCTTTTCGCAAGTTCGCAGAACTCGCGAACAATGCTGGACGGATACTCGACGCCGCATGGATTGTTCGGCGTGATCAAGGAAATCGCTTTCACCTCCGGCGAAATCAGCGCCTCGGCCTCCGCGACGCTCGGCAAGAGGTCGTCCCCGACTTCGAGAACTCGAGTCTTGATCCCGCAAATGTCCAGCCAAGCCTTGTTGCTGAAATACCAAGGCGCGGCGACTATGAAGGCGTCGCCGGTCCGGGAAAGTGCGGACGCGACCGCGGCGAACGCCTGGTTGCATCCTGAAGTAATGCCGACCTGTTCGGCGGAAATCTCGCCGCCGTAGGCCGCAGACCATTGCTTGGCGACCTCCGCGCGGAGCTCCGGGAGACCAAGCACAGGTCCGTAGACGTGCGCTTCGGTCTCCTCCATCAAGGAACGCGCAACCGCTTCACGAAGCGGCTTCGGCGGGAGCGACATCGGAGCAGCCTGGGACATGTTCAGCAAAGGCAGACCGGTCGTGCGCGGAATGTCGTCCAGCCACCGCCTGACCTCCATGACAGGAGGATTGTCTGCGGACACGGCAAATAGGTTTTTAGAAATCGCCATCCCGTAACGTCCATTCGATCGCGCAGGTTCCGCTTCTGCATGAGCCCATGCCGGGTTTCTGCATGCTCCGCATTCGAAACGAAGACTTGCTGTTATCCGACAGAAGATGCTTGGGCAATTTCATATTCGGCGCCACTTGTCCGCTTGGTCTCGAATCAGGTTTGGTTCGATCCAGAAAATGAAACGAAAAGGCGCAACGTTCGACCACGACGGACGCTTGATCCTATCGGCATATCTGTCTGGCGGTATGAGCGCGGGTGGGCTGAAAATGATCGCTGCGTTGCATTGTTCGGGCGCCCCGGCGGGAGCGGCGCATTTCCGGAAACATCAAGTTTTGGTGAGGCGCGGCACCGATTGTCGGCAGCCGCAAACCCGTTGGCGGAGAGACAGGGATTCGAACCCTGGGTGCCCGTGAAGGCACAACGGTTTTCGAGACCGCCCCGTTCGACCGCTCCGGCACCTCTCCACAGGCAGCGTCGGATAACATAAGTGCGCGAGATAACCAATAGCCGCCTCAATACTGCGCCTTGGCCAATTCATAGGCGCAAGCGGGGTCAGCATCGGCGCGCGCCTGGCCTTCGGCGCCGGCTCAGGTCATCGGCGTACGAGCATTCATCAAACCTTCAAACTTGCGTCGCAAAACAATAAAGGTCGCCGCGTACAGGCAACCCGTCCAACTGGAACCATTCATTTTGGGAGCATCAAATGAGAACTGTTTGGGTTGCTGCATGCGCGGCGGCATGCATATCTTTGAGTGCAGGCGGCGCCGCGGCACGGGATCAAATTCGCATTGTAGGGTCGTCCACCGTGTTTCCCTACACTCAGGCTGTGGCGGAGCAATTCGCCAATATGACCGGCGCTCCGGCTCCGATCGTCGAATCGACAGGAACCGGCGGCGGAATGAAGATATTTTGCGCGGGCGTCGGCGCCGACCACCCCGACCTGACCGGAGCATCGCGCGCGATGAAGTCGTCTGAATACTCTCTGTGCGTGGAGAACGGCGTCAATGAAATCACCGAGGCTCTGATTGGATACGACGGGCTTTCCGTCGCTGTCTCCCGCGAGAGCGAATTTGATTGGGACCTTTCGCTGTCGGAGATTTATCTCGCGCTTGGCGCGCAGGTTCCGGTCGGCGGCGAATGGGTCGACAATCCCTATGAGAGGTGGTCCGAAATTGATCCGAATCTTCCGAATCAGCCTATTCTGGTTTACGGACCTCCGCCGACCTCCGGTACGCGCGACGCCTTCGTTGAATTGGCAATGCACGCGGGTTGCGAAGAACTCGAATTCGTGTCTTCCGGCGGATACGATGGCGACTGGGTTGGAGAAAACTGCTCGCGGATGCGCCAAGACGGCATGTTCGTCGAAGCTGGCGAGAACGACAATCTGATCGTGCAGCGCCTCAAAGCCGATACGAGCGCAATGGGCATCTTCGGCTACTCGTTCCTTTATGAGAACCTCGACACCCTGAAGGCCGTCATGGTTGATTCCGTTTCTCCGAACGCCGAAACCATAGGCGACTACTCCTATCCGATTTCGCGTCCGCTGTATTTTTACGCCAAAAACGCGCACCGCGGCGTGATTCCGAATTTCCAGGAGTTCATTGAGGAATACATGGCCGAAGAAGCTCTCGGCCCAAGCGGATATCTTTCCGAGCGCGGCTTGGTTACGCTGAACGACGCCGATCGCGCAGCACTTCAGAATGCCGTCATCAACGGCATCAACATGGAAGCCAGGTAGGTTCGGCCTCGCGCCTTCGCCCGGCTGTTCGGGCGAAGGTCCGAAAGGATTGATTCATTGACCGCCGCAGCTTTCCTGCTCCTTCTCGTCGGCGCCTTGGCGGGCTGCGTCTGGAACTGGCGCGCGGCCTCGGCAATACGCGGAAGAGGAGACAAGCTTCATTCGACAGCTGGATATCACGGTCTGTTTTCCTTCCTGACGGTCTTGGTTCCGACGCTGGTATTTGTCCTGCTTTGGCTGCTTCTGCAGGGAGCTTTGATCAACGCCCTCACCATGGCCGGGTTGCCGGCCGACGCGATGGCGGGGGTCGTCGGCGGAAAAAGACAGCTGGTCCTTACCGAGATTCAATCGATTGCCGCAGGTCGGATTTTCGGCGAGCCCGAAGATTGGAAACTCATCGCGGCGGAACGCTACAGCGCATTGACCGATGCGGCATCCGCCCTGCTTGTCGGCGGCGTATGCATGCTGGCGACCGCTCTGGCGCTGGTCTCGCGGCTGAAGGTGGCGGCGAAATTCAGAGCGCGCCACGGCGTCGAATCCATCGTCTCCGGCATCTTGATATTCTGCTCGGTCGTGGCCTTGTTCACGACAGTCGGAATCATCGCATCTCTTGCGTTGGAAACGGCGAATTTTCTTGCGCTGGTGCCGCTGCCCGATTTTCTTTTCGGCTTGAATTGGGAGCCGCAGATCCCCATTCGAGAGGATCAGGTTGCAGCGGAAGGCGCATTCGGCTGGCTTCCGGTCATATTGGGCACGATCGTGATCACGGTTGTCGCGACGACGCTGGCCGTTCCTGTCGGGCTCATGTCCGCGATCTATATGAACGAGTTCGCGCCCAAGGCCGTCCGCGCCGTCGCGAAGCCGGTTCTGGAAATCTTGGCTGGAGTTCCGACGATCGTCTACGGGTTCTTCGCGATTCTGGTTGTCGCGCCCGCGATAAGAGACGCAGGCTCTTTTCTCGGATTGTCTGTAGCGCCGAACACTGCATTGGCCGCAGGAAGCGTTATGGGCGTGATGCTCATTCCGTTCATTTCATCCTTTGCCGATGATGCTCTTTCCTCTGTTCCCCAGTCGATGCGCGACGGCGCGCTTGCGCTGGGCTCCACGCGGTCCGAGATGATGCTGACCGTATTGTTTCCTGCTGCGTTGCCCGGCATCGTAGGCGGCGTTCTTCTGGCGGTCAGCAGAGCGATCGGCGAAACGATGATCGTCGTCATGGCCGCGGGCCTCATTGCCAAACTCACCATAAATCCGCTTGACAGCGTCACGACCGTGACCGTCCAGATCGTGACGCTGCTGATCGGGGATACGTCGTTCGACGATCCGAAAACGCTGGCGGCGTTCGCACTCGGGATGATGCTTTTTCTAGTTACGCTGGGCATCAATGTTTTCGCGATCAGAATTGTGCGGAAATATCGGGAAGTGTACGAATGATGGGAAAGCCGTAATGGATGGCTCGGCCAGAAACGATGCGCGGCAGCGCGATGTCGCCGGCAAATTGAAGAGCGGTCTTGCGGCGCGCAACAGAAGGCAGCGGATTGTGCAGGGGCTTGGTCTGGCAGCTATCCTGTTCGCATTTCTGATGCTGTTCATTCTGGTCGCGTCGCTTGCATCGACAGGCTACCGGGCAGTGACTCAGACGCATGTTGAAATAAGCGCGTACGTGGATCCTGGGATGATCGACCCCGAAAGGCTGCCCCGCGGCAATTTCAGAGGGGTTTTGGCCGCATCGGCTGAGAAGCTTTTCCCGGAGGTGACCGAAAGATCAGACAAGCAGAAGATTTACAGGATTCTGAGCAATGGCGCTCAGTTCATCTTGAGAGACATGATTGTCGACGATCCTTCGTTGATCGGACGGACCGTGGTTCTGAAGGTGCCGACATCCGACCCCTTCGATCAGCTGCGCAAAGGATTGATTGATCCTGAGACGCCGGAAGAGTTCCGCAGGCTTTCCGATGCGGAAATTGAATGGTTCAACCGCCTCGAATCAGCCGGCTTGATCTCCAGTCCCTTGAATGCGGCGCTCCTGTTCAACGCGGACAGCAGGTTTCCCGAGATCGCGGGCCTCCGGGGCGCCATCGTCGGCTCATTCTGGACTTTGCTGATTTGCTTCATGATTTCTTTCCCGGTCGGAATCGGAGCCGCGATCTATCTGGAAGAATTCGCGAGCAAGAACAAAGTGAACGATTTCATCGAAGTGAACATCAACAATCTCGCGGCGGTGCCTTCGGTGGTCTTCGGCCTGCTGGCATTGGCAGTGTTCATCGGCTGGTTCGGGTTGCCGAGGTCCGCTCCACTGGTAGGAGGAATGACGTTGGCGTTGATGACAGCGCCGACGATCATCATCGCGACAAGAGCGGCATTGAAAGCCGTGCCTGCCAGCATTCGAGAAGCAGCTCTCGCGCTGGGCGCGTCAAAGCAGCAGGTCGTGTTCGGGCATGTGCTTCCGCTTGCGATGCCCAGCATTTTGACCGGAACGATCATCGGCATGGCGCAAGCGCTTGGAGAGACGGCTCCGCTTCTTCTGATCGGAATGAATGCATTCATCACGTCTGCTCCGGGAGGGCCGTTGGAAAGCGCAACAGCGCTGCCGACTCAGATCTTCATTTGGGCTGACAGCCCGGAACGCGGTTTCGTAAGCCGCACATCAGCCGCAATCCTCGTTTTGCTAGGCTTCATGATCGCGATGAACAGCTTGGCGATATTCCTGCGGAACAAATTCGAGCGGAGCTGGAATTGATTCGGGCGGCGCGCGCCAAATCGACGAGAGTGTCCTTTTCGTGAACTGCGCAAACCGGCGCGACGACGCACAAGCGTGTTGACAATTAGGGACGACTTGGGGATATAGCGGTTCGTCGCCCGGTTCCGAGGCACGAAATTCGAGCAAATGGCACATTGTTGCGCCGTCGCGGCGGAGCGATGGGTTTGCCCTTGACGGATACATGACGATGACAGACGAAACGAGCAAGATCGAGGCGGAAGGCGCGGCGGAGCCCGCCGTTGAGCCGGGCAGCATGAAGTCCGACGCCGACGAAACCCAGGTTCCATCGAAAAAACTGAAGGCCGTGTTCAGGATGGGAGCGCGACAATATTGTGCCGGGGTCGGGGATCTGGTTTCAGTTCCCGACTTTCCGAACGCCGCGAAGGATCCGGAAGAAATATACAGTTTGGAGACAGAAATCCGCGCAGACGTTTTGATGGTCACCGGCGATCAGACGATCATCGGGACGCCATCGATTCCCGGAGCTCAGGTCACGCTGAAGCTTGCCGACATCAGTCGGAGCAAGCGGTTGATCAACTTCAAGCGCAGGCGGCGCAAGCATTCGTCGAAGCGAACCAAAGGCCATAGGTGGCTGGTGTTTGACTTCATCGTCAAAAGCCTCGAATTGCCGGACGGCGGAGTAAAAGCTTCCGCGGCGGCGGGAAACTGACGGATTCGGGTGTCGTTCGGGATCTGGGTCACGGTTATTTAAAGTTCAGCTTCGGACGGTTTCGGAATCAGTTCAGCAAAGCACAAGAACGCAGGAGACGAATGAGATGGCGCATAAGAAGGCAGGCGGTTCATCCAGAAATGGCCGCGACTCGGCAGGCCGCCGTCTGGGTGTGAAAAAGTTCGGCGGACAGCTTGTCAGGCCGGGCAACATTCTGCTTCGCCAGCGCGGCAACAAATTCTGGCCTGGAGAAGGCACCGGAATTGGCAGGGATCATACGATCTTCTCGAAGATCGACGGCACGGTTCAATTCAACAAAGGGTTCAGAGGGCGAACCTTCGTTTCCGTTGCGCCGTTGGATTCCGTTCCGGAATGAACAAGACTGCTGGCCTGTTTGATTTCAGGGCGAGCGCAGATCTCATGCCGCAAATCTAGAGACCTGTATCTGGAATGCCGCGCCGCCCGCGCTCGCAGTGGAGTCGTTGGTGAATGGCTGTGCATCTTGCATGAGTTGATCGCTTCTGTCTGCGGAACATGGCTTCGACTATCGCCAGAACGGGCATTCCATAATGATTTGAACTCGGAAATCCGTTGTCGAACACGCCATGCCGACGACTTCGGGCACGGCTTTGCGGAAAAGTCCTCGATAGATTTTCCATTCGGTACAATGCTTTGAGCTGCATTCTTTACAACGCCTCGAAAACGCCGCGTGTCTTCAGCATCGAATCGCGGTCGCAGTGGGATGAGCTGTGGCCCAAAGAAACATCCCGCGCCGTTTTGGACACTAATGATGGTTTTGAATCATGACGAATCGGCAAAGACCGTCTCTTCCGCGATTTCCAGACCGAAGCCGCTCGGTGGAAGGGCATGCTGAAACCGCGCCTTTCGACCGAGCGCCGGCATCGCTGCATCATGGCGGCATTTGGCCGCAGCCACGGAAGCGCTTGATCGCGGCATTTTCGACGGACGGCGGCAGCCGATGAAGTTTTTGGATCTTGCGAAGGTCATGATTAGGTCAGGCGCCGGCGGCAATGGCTCCGTAAGCTTCCGCCGAGAAAAATACATCGAGTTCGGCGGTCCGGACGGCGGGGACGGCGGGGACGGCGGGGATGTTTGGGTGGAGGCGGTTGACGGGCTCAACACGCTGATCGACTACAGGTATCGGAGGCACGTTTTCGCGAGCAATGGTTCGGCCGGCAAAGGCAAACAACGGAACGGCGCACGAGGAAGCGACGCCGTTCTGAAAGTGCCGGCCGGCACCGAGGTGCTGGATCAGGACGGCGAACTTGTTATCGCTGACCTTGCTTCGGTTGGGGAACGATCATTGCTTGCGCAAGGGGGGAAGGGCGGTTTCGGCAACACGAGATTCAAGAGTTCGGTTTCCCGGGTGCCGAGGCGGGCGAATTCCGGGCAGCCCGGGCTGGAAAGAACCATCTGGCTGAGGCTCAAGCTGATCGCGGATGTCGGGCTGGTAGGCCTGCCCAACGCCGGAAAGTCGACTTTTCTGGCGGCCTCAACATCCGCGAGGCCGAAGATTGCGGATTATCCGTTCACCACTCTGCACCCGAATCTTGGGGTCGCCGAGACCGGCGGGCAGGTTTTCGTGATCGCCGACATTCCCGGATTGGTGCAAGGCGCGCACGAGGGACTCGGCATTGGCGACCGGTTTTTGGGCCATGTGGAACGGTGCCCGATGCTGCTGCATCTGGTCGATGGCGCGTCCGATTCTTTGCGCGAGGATTTCGAAACGATAATCCGCGAAATTTCCGCCTACGGCAAGGATTTGGACAAGAAACCGAGATTGACGGTTTTGACGAAGATCGATTCCCTAAGTCCTGAACTTCGAAAGGAGCGCATCGAGGCGCTTGAAGGCGCAAGCGGAGGCAAGGTCCATCCCTTGTCCGCCGTAAGCGGAGAGGGGATGGCCGAGTTTCTGAGAAAGCTACCGAAGTTTCTGGACAGTCATGCGACTCATGAGCGCGGAGCGGCCCGCCGAACACAATGGAATCCGTGAACTTCTTGCGGCGCGCCAAGCGCATCGTCATCAAGGTCGGCTCGGCGACGCTCGTCGACCCCGCGAGCGGCATTTTGCGTCGCGAATGGCTGAAGGGCCTCGCTGAAGACGTGGCCGGTCTGAAGAAAAACGGCGCGGACGTGCTCATCGCTTCGTCGGGCTCAATCGCGCTGGGCCGCAATGTCCTTGGAATTGATGCCTCCCGTTTATCGCTTGAGCAAAGCCAAGCAGCCGCGGCCGTCGGCCAAATTCGATTGGCCAAAGAGTACGAAGAAGCGCTGGAGCCCCATGGCTTGATCGCCGGGCAAGTTCTCTTGACGCTGGAGGACAGCGAAAACCGGCGTCGCTACCTCAATTCCCGCTCCACTTTCGCGATGCTGCTTGCGCAGAACGTCGTTCCCGTCATCAACGAAAACGACACCGTCGCGACCGACGAGATCAGGTTCGGCGACAATGACAGGCTTGCCGCGCAAGTCGCAGCGATGGTCGGAGCGGACGTGTTGATAATCCTTTCCGATGTTGACGGGCTGTATGATCGCGACCCGAGATCGGGCCAACCGGCAAGCCTCATCCCGGAAGTGGAAAAGATAACGAAAAAAATAGAGGATATGGCCGGCGATACCGGATCGGGCCTCTCGAAAGGGGGGATGAAAACCAAATTGCTCGCCGCGAAGACCGCTACGGTCTCCGGCTGCGCGATGGCGATCACATTGGGCAGCGTCTATCGTCCTGTCGAGGCGTTGAAGAACGGCGCCAACTGCACATGGTTCCTGCCGGTCGGGGATCCTTCGACTGCAAGGAAGAACTGGGTCGCGTCCATGAAGCCGCGCGGACGGGTGGTCGTGGACGGAGGCGCCGCAAAAGCCCTGATGCACGGCAAATCGTTGCTGCCCGTGGGGGTGCGGTCGGTTTCAGGCGAATTCGGTCGCGGCGACCCTGTGGAAATCATCGGTCCGAACGAAGAAACGATAGGCGTGGGCTTGGCGCGTTATACCCGAACCGAGACCGCCAAAATCTGCGGACGCAAAAGCTCCGAAATCGAATCGATATTGGGCTATCCTGCGCGCACGGCGCTGGTGCATCGAGACGACATGACAATGCTGACCGGAACTGCGTTGAAATGAACTCAATTCGCTTGATGGAACCCGAAAAATTTGAAATTGGATGTCGGGAGGAGCAAGGAAAATCGACCGCGAATCGTCGCATCGTTGAAAGGCGCATCAAAATGGCGGATGGGTTGGACCAAAAGACCATGGAAGCGCCGGGCGGGCAGTGCGCGTCCATGATGCAGGACATCGGCAGGAATGCGCGTGCGGCGGCTCGCGTCCTCGCGACAGCTGCGCAGGAGCAGAAGAACGAGGCGATCCGCGCTGCTGCCGACGCTGTCAGAGCAAGCCATGGCGATATCCTGAGCTCGAATCGGACGGATCTGGAGAATGGAAGAGCGTCCGGTCTCTCGTCGGCGAAACTCGACAGGCTGGCCCTGAACGCTGATCGGCTCGCGGGAATCGAAGACGCGCTTAGAGCGGTCGCAGGTCAGGAGGATCCTGTAGGCCGAATTCTCGCGGAATGGAGTCGGCCGTCGGGACTGCGGATCAAAAGGATATCGACTCCGCTCGGCGTCATCGGAATCATTTACGAGTCGCGGCCCAATGTCACCGCCGACGCCGGAGCGCTCTGCTTGAAATCGGGCAATGCCGCAATTTTGCGGGGCGGTTCCGATAGTTTCCATTCTTCGGAGGCGCTTCACAAATGCCTCTTGGAAGGACTCGATCAGGCCAAACTTCCGAAAGCGTCCATCCAGAGAGTTCCGACGACGGACAGGGCCGCGGTTGGCGAAATGCTTCGCATGCCGGAGTACATCGACGTCGTGGTCCCTCGGGGCGGAAAGAGTTTGGTCGAACGCATCCAGGCGGAAGCGCGCGTGCCGGTGTTCGCGCATCTTGAAGGCATTTGCCATGTTTATGTCGATGCGAACGCCGATACGGAAAAAGCGCGAAGGGTTGTTTTGAATGCGAAAACGCGAAGAACCGGGATTTGCGGCGCCGCTGAATGCATACTGGTTGATCGCAGTTTTTGGGAAGAGAGGCGTGCGCCGTTCCTCGACGATCTCGTTTCAGCGGGGGTTCAGGTTCGCGCCGAAGGCGATCTTCTGGAGCTGGACGGAACCGTCGCGGCGTCTTCGGACGATTTCGGAAAGGAATTTCTGGACATGGTTGTCGCTGCCAGGATTGTCGACGGCTTGGATGGCGCGATCAAGCATATCGCGGAATTCGGGTCCGGACATACGGACTCGATAATCACGGAATGCGATGAAACCGCGAACCGTTTTTTCAGCGAGTTGGATTCAGCAATTCTGATGCGCAATGCGTCCACGCAATTCGCGGACGGCGGAGAATTCGGCATGGGTGCGGAAATCGGGATTTCCACAGGAAAAATTCACGCCAGAGGTCCTGTGGGCGCGGAACAGTTGACGAGTTTCAAGTATTTGGTAGAAGGCGACGGAGCGATCCGCCCATAGCATTTCCGGAAGCGGCTGCACGGCGGCCGCCCAATATTTCAAAGTCCAATTATCCGCCCCAAGTCCGCACGTCGCCGCAATCAATATGCACGAAGCCAGAGCGCTTGTATGTTCCTACGCCGCCGGCGCGGCAGCGTTCGGCCGCTTTCGCAAGTGTCTTGGCGCCGATCCCTCGGATCCGCACATCCGCTGCTTTTCCCGCGATATGGAGAGAGTTTCTTGCCACTCGGCTGCTGGACCTGCGCAGGATCCTGTTGGTCGACTCGGTTCGATATCCCGATAGGAGCGCGTACGGCTTCTGAGTCTCCAGCAGCCGATGCGCGGCGGCAAGGATGTCGAAATTTCTCGGGTCCATCCTGATGTAGGCATTCGCGCGCGCATCCCGCATGAAATAGTTTAACTCGGCTAATGCGTCAGGGATATATTGTCCGTCAACCCAGTATATAATGTTTACTAGCTCTCCCGTTTTTTCGCACTCCATGTGCAGCCGTCGGATGTTGCCCTGATTCCTGATTATATTGACGGACGTCGGCAAAGCAGGGCTTGCTGATACGATTAGCGATGCGCAGCTTAGCGCAAGCAGCTTGCGACGAGATACCCCCAACTCCGAACCGCTGCTGCCTCGATCAAAATTCACGCCGCTGTCTCCTGCATCCATCCAACTTCCATCCTTCAAGTCACACGCATGCCGGTCAACAAGCGTCTGCAAGCGAGCTCGGCGACGCATTTGTAAACAACACTCTTTTGAGATGTCAAGCAATTGTTTGGGTTCAGCATTTTTGCGACGGTTCGGAGTCCAATTCGAAGTCCTTCAAGGACGAGTCATCGGTTTGGATGCAATGTTTTCCAGCGTCCGTGTTTTCGGTTTGGAAAGTTTATGTCTGTTTTGGGTTCGCTGGCGCGCGGTCGGCATGGCTGACGTTCCGGCAATCCCTTTTGATCCGCTTGCCGAGCAGCAAGCTCCAAGCATGAATCGTCGTCGCCTCCCACGCTTTCCGTTTGCCTGCGCCGTTCTCGAAAATTCGGCAGTTTGATTTTACGCAACTGCCCAGCAGGCTTTTTCTGGTTTTCATTTGGTCGGGCTGCGGAACAGGGGACAATCCGGGCTCCGGGCTGCGGAACTCCGGAAAGCTTGGAAGCAAGCCTGTCTCGTCACGGAACCGCCTTCACGGTCTGCTCAAAGGAGCTGAAGGCGTCGCGCAGGCGTGCGTCGCAATGAATTCAGGGGAGTTGCAAGCGCCTTGGGATGCCCGCGGAATCCGCGCTGTCGGTTGAAGCTTGCGGACGCAATCAATTGTTCTTATGCTCAATGCATGCAAAAACAACAAGAAAACACAGGGAGTCCAGTAAATGCATAGACGCAATTTCGCAGGTCTTTTCGCCGCGGCAATTTCCGCCGGCATCTTCGGTGCCGCCACCGCCTCCGAAACCATCCAGCACAACCTGTTGCCGGGAAAACCGTTTGAAGGGACGACGTTGAACATCCTGTCGGTCGTGACGCCGCAGTTCGACGGTCTGATGTTGAGAGACGGCGAATTCACTGAACTGACAGGCATTGAAACGGAATGGACATTTATCCCGTTCGTGTCGCTGCAAGAAAAGATCGCCGCTGAAGGCTTGGCAGGCGTCGGCACATACGACGTCGTGAACTATCTGGACAGTTGGGGTCCTTCCAACAGCCATTGGCTGCTTACGATTGATGACCTGATGGACCGCGACGGCATCTCAATGGATCGGTATCCGGAAGCATTCGCAAGGTCTGCGCAATTCGAAGGCCAGACATACGGGTTCCCGCTCAGGGCCCATCCGCAATTGCTTTTCTATCGCAAGGATCTCATCCCGAATCCTCCGACCACGTGGGACGAGCTCGTGGAAATTGGAAAGCAATTGAAGGAATCCCATCCCGAAATCGCGCCGTTGGCACTCTACTACAACAACGACGGCAATCGGCAGAACCTGTTCATTTGGCTCAATTTCATTTGGGCCGCCGGAGGCGACATTTTCAACGATGATTGGACGGCCGCATGGACATCCGAAGAAGCGCTTCAGGCGACGGAAGACTACATCGCGCTCCACACGGTCCACAAAGTGACCAATCCGAACTCGCTGGCTTTCGTTGAACAGGATGCGCGGCAGTCCTTTCAACAGGGCAATTCGGCGATGATCCCCGTGTGGTGGTGGGCGTACTCCGGTTTCTACAATCCCGATGCATCGACGCTCACGAAGGACCAGGTCGCCTTCACGGGCATGCCGGCATACATGGGACGGACGAAGACATATGCGATCTCCATGCCGTTTTCGATTTCAACTTACTCAAAAAATCAAGGCGCTGCGTGGGAATTCCTGAAGTGGCTTTCGAACCCGGAGATGGACCGTGCGAACGCGATCGAACGTGAGGTTGCCGGCAAGAGTATCGTCAACAACGTGGTCACGCACATCTCGAGCTTGCAGGATCCGGATGTGAACGAAGCAAATGACGGCATTCAGGCCGCCGCATGGGAGTCGCTGCGCGAATCCGACATCATGCCTCAGATTCCTGAATGGCCGGAAGTCGGCGACATCCTGTCTTCTGCGATCGCCCGTGCTGCCGCCGGCGGCGACGTGCGCGCCCTGATGATCGACGCTGCGGAGCAGTCGGACAGAATTCTGAAGCGTGCCGGGCGAATAAATTAGCGAGCCAAACTGCGCGGGCGCGAACTCATTGGTCTGCGCCCGCGACCATGGCGGCTTGACCGTTCCGACATGCGCGATCACGTATTGAAATATCTGCTTGTGCTGCCGGCAATAGTCGTTGTCGCAGCAACTGCCGTTTGGCCCTTGGCGCGGTCGCTGGTCCTTTCATTCTATACAGGTCGGCTGAATCGACCCGGGTTTCCGCAAGGTTTTCTAGGGACCGACAACTACTACTGGGCGATTTTCGAAGAGCCCGCCTTTTGGAACTCCGTTTTCGTCACGACCGTCTACACCATCGCGACGGTCGCGGTGACCGTATCGCTCGCCCTCGGATTGGCACTGCTGCTGGTTCCGGGCGGCAAGTTTCGCATGTCGGTGCAAACGCTGCTGATTTTGCCGTTCGCGATGTCGCCCGCGCTTATCGGCGTATCGTTCCGGTTCATGTTCAATCCGGAATTCGGACTTTTCGACGCATTTTTCGGGCTTTTGATTCCGCCGCTGGCAGAAATCAACTGGCTGTCCGATCCGGTGCTCGCCTTCATAGTTTGCGTGCTCGCCGATGTCTGGGGATGGATCCCGTTCCTGACGCTCGTGCTGATCGGAGGTTTGGCGGCCATACCCCACGATACGATAGAGGCCGCCCAAGTCGACGGGGCCGGCAGTTGGAGGGTTTTCCGCGACGTCACGCTTCCGCAACTCGGTCCGGTTTTGGCAGTGGTCGTTATTTTGAAATCCATATTCTCGTTGAAAACATTTGATCAAGTCTACATGCTGACGAACGGCGGGCCCGGCGCAGCGACGCAGACGCTTAGTCATTACGTCTATTTCAATGGGCTGAAATACGGCCAGATCGGCTACTCAGCGGCCGTTGCATGGTTGATGGTCATACCGATGATCGCTTTGACCTACGCCTACGCAAGACTTGTCTTCAGGAAAGACTGAACTGTGAACGGGGCGCAAAGACGCAGGCTGGTTCGGATCGTGCAAACGATCGTGATTCTGGCGGCAGCGGCGGTCATGATCGTGCCAATCATCTGGATTTTCCTCGCAGCCTTCAAGACGCACGTCGACGTCTATCAGCTCAAGATATTCTTCAATCCGACGTTCAAGAATTTCCTGACCGTATTCGAATCGCCGTATTCGCTTGGAAGCAAGCTATACAACTCCACCATCGTCGCAGGCGCGACGGTGGCGATAGCGATCCCAGTCGCCACATGCGCCGCATATTCGTTTTCCAGATTCAGGCTGAGAGGCGAATTGACAATGCTGGTCCTTATACTGGCGACTCAATTCGTGCCGGCCGTCGTGATCGTCCTTCCGTTTTTCGTGATGTTCCGCGACATCGGACTTCTTGACACGCGAGTCGGGTTGATCATGGTCAATCTTGCCATCGTCATGCCGTTCGCGATCTGGATGATCAAGGGATTCATCGACGGCATTCCGATCGACACGGAAGAAGCTGCGCTCGTCGATGGCTCCACTCGGCTGCAGGTGATCAGGAACATCGTTTTGCCCTTGGCTGCGCCCGGCCTGATCACGTCGGGCATCTTTTGTTTCATCATTGCTTGGAACGAGTTCCTTTTCGCTTTGATTCTTACGAACAAGGATGCAGTCACGCTGCCGGTCGGCTTGGCGTTGTTCAAGGCTGAAGAGGGCGACCTTTGGAATCTGCTGTCGGCCGCTGGGATCATCATCATGCTTCCGATGTTCGTGCTGGCGCTGATCATCAGGAATCATTTCGTTCAGGGCATGACTATGGGGGCTGTTCGCTGATGGCTGGAATCAGGTTGGAGGGCGTTACGAAGCGATGGGGATCTTTTGTGGCCGTCGACAACCAAAGCTTGACTGTCTTCGATAAGGAATTCCTTGTGCTTCTGGGTCCGTCCGGATGCGGGAAAACCACGACAATGAGGATGATCGCCGGACTGGAAGAGCCAACGGACGGCAAAGTCTGGATCGGCGACCGCATGGTCAATGAAGACCTTCCGAAAGACCGGGACGTGGCCATGGTTTTCCAGAACTACGGACTCTATCCGCACATGACGGTTTTCGACAACATCGCTTACCCGCTGAAAGTGCGGAGGATTGAACGGTCGAAGATCGCGCCGCTGGTGGAAAGCGTGGCAGCCAGAGTCGAGCTGTCGGACCTCCTTGAACGCAAGCCCCGTGAGTTGTCCGGCGGACAGCGGCAGCGCGTCGCGCTTGCCCGGGCGATCGTGCGCACTCCGCAAGTGTTCTTGATGGATGAACCGCTGTCGAATCTGGATGCGAAGCTGCGAGTCACCATGCGTGCGGAACTCAAGCATTTGAGCCATGAGCTGCAGATCACCACTGTTTACGTCACCCACGACCAGATAGAGGCGATGACGCTCGCCGATCGAGTTGCAGTCATGCATGAAGGGCGAATCCAGCAACTCGGCACGCCCAATGAAATCTACAACGATCCTGCGAATATCTTCGTGGCGGGTTTCATCGGTTCGCCGGCCATGAACCTGCTGGAAGGGCGGCTTGAAGACGGAATATTCGTGACCGATGGCGGGCGCGAATTCCTTCGCGCCGGACGCGGCGACAGGGCGAAAGCCATTCTCGGAATCAGGCCGGAGGACATTGAAGTCGTGCCGATATCCGAGGACGCGGTGCAGGCTGTGACCTACGCCACGGAAAACACCGGAGAAAGCATTCTCGTAACAGCGCAGTTCGGCAGGCAGCGGATCACCTGCAAGGGAAGCCGGTACCTGAAGGCGGCGATCAATGAGCCCATCGGGCTGCGAGTCAATTCTGCGCGAACCTACCTGTTCGATTCGGACACCGGCGAAAGAGTGCGCGAAGTCGAATAGGCCGCCGCCGTTGCGGAAAATCATGCGGAGCGTCGAGCGGCGCAGGGTCGCGGCGAATGAAGATTTGCCGCTCGGCTGCGACGCTTCTGCCCGAAATCGGACACATTACGAAAGATTGAACAAATGCCGCATTTTGGCCATAAAGCATTGGAACAAAGCGACCCTTGGACAAAAATTCCGGCTTGGGGATTGCTGCCATGTGACCATTGCATGACAACTCCGTGCTGCGCGGCGGTTCCAGTTTTGCTTTGAAACGGCGACTGCGTTAACGTCCGACCGCAAATCAATCACCGCAGACCGAAAATGCAGCTCAGTCGACTTGGATTTCTTTTGCCCCGAAGCTTTTGCGCGGCGTTGATAACGGCAGCAGGGTTGGCCCTGCCTGCGGGCGCCGAACCTTCCCGAAATCTGGAAGCGCCGGTTTTCCAGCTTGCGTTGGCCGAGACCGCGGCGCCGTTCGAGGAGCTTTACGCGTACTACCTCGAAGCAGGATTCCGTCCGATCTGGATCGGAAGCGAGGACAAGAAAATCAGACGAAGGCAAGCATTCCTGTCTGCGCTGGGATCTTCGTCCGATCATGGAATTCCGCTGGGGAGTTTTCGAAAGCGAAAGATCGAGGATTTGCTTTCCGGCGTCGATGATTTGCGGTCGGCGGCTGCGGCGGAGTTGGAGATCAGCAGCGAATTCGTTCAGTTCGCGCGCGAATTGAATTCCGGTTTCCTGGACCCGCAAGACATAGACAAGAATATCGCCCCCTCGCGCGAAATGCTTGCGACGGATTTTCTTCTGAATGGGATTTCCGAAGAAGATCCGGAGATCTTCATTTCCAGCCTAGCGCCTCAAAGCGCGGATTACGCCAGTCTTTTGATGCTTCACGAAAAGTACCGTTCGCTTGCGGCGTTCGGAGGCTGGGGACCGAAGGTCGAGGCGGAGAGCCTGAAATGGGGCGATTCCGGCCCGGACGTCGTGGCGTTGCGCAACAGATTGATCCGAATGGGGTATTTGTCGCGCATCGCGGAAGCCACTTACGGTTCGGCGATCACCTTGGCGGTTCGCAGGTTTCAATTGGACCACGGACTTGAAGCGGACGGCCTTGCCGGACCGCTTACGATCAAGGCGGTGAACGTGGATCCAAGCGAAAGGCTGTGGCAAGTGATTGCATCGCTGGAAAGGGCGCGCTGGATGAACAAGCCGCTTGGCGAGCGACACATATATGTGAATCTTGCCAACTTCCGGGCCGAGGTCATGGACAACGGGCGGTCGGTTTTCGATTCGCGCGTCGTGATCGGGCGGAATACTCCGCGCCTCAGAACGCCGGAATTTTCAGACGTCATGACTCACATGACAGTCAATCCGGTTTGGCATGTGCCGAGGTCGATCGCGGTGGGCGAAGTGCTGCCGCAATTGAAGCAGGATCCGAGCGCAGAAGCCGCGCTTGAGATATTCGACCCGGAAACAGGCGCCGTCGACCGCGCGGAGATCGACTTCAACGCCTACAACGCGCGCGACTTCCCGTTCAGGATGCGCCAGCCGCCCGGTCCGACCAATGCGCTGGGCGCCGTGAAGTTCATGTTTCCGAACAAATACAACATCTACATGCACGACACGCCGGAGAAAAAACTTTTCGCGAGCGACGTGAGAGCATACAGCCACGGGTGCATCCGAGTTCATCGGGCATTCGACTTCGCGCGCATGCTCCTGTCGGAACAGATGTCGCCTTCGTTCGATTTCTTCGACAATCTGATTCAATCAAGAACAGAGGTGCATGTGAATTTCGACGAGCCGCTGCCGGTCCACGTCACATACAGGACGGCGTGGGTCACGCCGGACGGACGCACGAACTTCCGAACGGACATCTACAATCGCGACAAGGCGATCTACAACGCCTTGCTGGCATCCGGTCTCGAAAACGGATTTCCGAGCAGCTGACCGCCGCGTGCGACTTGAAAGACGTGCGCAGGCCGCATCCGGGGAAAAGCGCAAGGCGACGCGGGCAACATTGAGATTCACGGTAGGGCAGATTGCGCAGGCATTGGACGCCGAGGCATGCGGCGATTCGAGTTTGCAGGTTTCCGGACTCGCAGAGCCGAAAGCCTGCCGCGCCGACGATCTTGCGCTCGCAATGGCTCCCGAATTCGCGAAGGAAATAGGGCAAGGCGGCGCGCGCGCGGCCATCCTGAGGACGGGCACTGCGTGGAAAGCCCTTGGCCTGGAGGCCGCGATCATTGTCGATCAACCCAGATTCGCTTTGGCTTTGGCGACCAAATTGTTCGACCCGGGTCCCGATGTTCCGGAAGGAATTCACCCGACTGCGGTCGTCGGCAATTCTGCGGAAATCGGCGAAGGAACGTCCATCGGCCCTTTTTCGATCATCGGCGAGGGTGCGCGCATCGGGCAGGGGGGCGCAATCGGCGCACATGTCTCGATAGATCGCGATGCGCAGATCGGCCTTGGCGCGCTCATCTATCAGGGCGTCAGGATCGGGCGGAACGTGCGCATCGGAGACCGCTTCATCGCTCACGCAAACTCGGTGATCGGGAGCGACGGCTATTCCTATGCTACGCGGGCGCCCGGCGCGGTCGACGAGGTTCGATCCACGCTCAGCGGCCGCTTGACCCAAAAGCAGGCCGAATATGTGCGAGTGCACTCGCTCGGGACCGTAGAAATAGGCGATGACGTAGAAATAGGCGCATGTTCCGCAGTCGACAGGGGAACCATTGCCTCGACCGTCGTCGGCGAGGGGACCAAGATCGACAACCTCGTGCATATCGGACACAATGTGCGGGTCGGAAAGCACTGCTTGGTTTGCGCTCATGTGGCGGTCGCGGGCTCTGCGGTCATCGGCGACAGGGTCGTTCTTGCCGGCATGGTCGGCGTATCGGATCATGTCACCGTCGGCGACGACGTTGTCGCGGCGGGAGCATCCAAGCTGTTCAGGGACGTCAAGCCAGGTCGGTCCGTGATGGGCTCGCCGGCAGTCGACTTGGACTTGAATATAAAGATGTACAAGAACCTCCGAAGATTGCCGCGAATGATCGCTGAATTCAACGCGCTCAAGAAACGTGTTTCAAATCCTGCGAAAAAAGCGTAATGGAAGGCGCACGGCAAGGTACGGCAGATGGCGGACTCAGTTTCAACGCGAGTAATTGAAATCATTGCGGAACAAGCGGTCCTTGAAGTGGGCGACGTGTCGATGGATTCAACGCCCGAGGAGCTTGGGATCGACTCGCTTGGGGTGGTGGAGTCGATATTCGCCATTGAGGAGGCGTTCGACATCGAGGTTCCGTACAATGCCAATGAGCCGGCGAAGAGCGAGTTCGATTTTTCCAGCGTTCGCGCGATAGTCGACGCAGTCAGGCAGTTGGTTTCCCAGAGAGGAAACTGAAGCGGCAATGCACCGCGTCGTAATTACGGGCCAAGGAACGATCAATCCCTTGGGCCATTCCGTCCCCGAAACTTTTGAAAGCTTTCGCGAAGCGCGTTGCGGCATCTCGGAGCTCGATATCCGAGACGTCGAGCGGCTTTCGATTCGAATCGGCGGGCAAGTTACAGGCTTCGATCCGTCGAAACGCTTCACTCGCCAGGAGCTCGCTTTGTACGATCGCTTTACGCAGTTCGCATTGGTCGCCGCGCAGGAAGCGCTGGACCAATCAGGCGCGGCGGATGTGTTCGCCTCTTCCCCAAGGACCGGCGTCGTCGTCGGCACGGCCGGGGGCGGATTGAACACTTGGGATGACTCGTATCGCGCTGTCTATGAAGACCGCAAAAATCGGGTCCATCCGTTCGTGGTGCCGAAGCTGATGAACAATGCCGCAGCGAGCCACATATCCATGAAATTCAACCTTCAAGGACCTAGTTTTTCGGTTTCGACCGCTTGCTCCTCGTCGAATCATGCCATCGGTCTCGCGTTCGAAATGATACGCCACGGAATGGCGGACGCGATGATCGCGGGAGGCGCGGAAAGCATGCTGTGCTTCGGAGGCGTCAAGGCATGGGAGGGGCTGAGGGTCATGTCACACTCCGCGTGCCGCCCGTTTTCCGCGAACAGGAACGGCATGGTTCAAGGCGAGGGGGCAGCGATCTTCGTTCTTGAAGAGCGCGAGCGCGCCCGGGCCAGAGGGGCGGACATGCTTGCGGAGATCGTCGGCTTCGCGATGGCGTCGGATGCGAAGGATATTGTGATGCCTTCAACGGAAGGGGCGTCGCGGACCATCAAGTCGGCTCTGCGGAACGCGGAGGTTTCCCCGGAGGATGTCGGCTATATCAACGCTCATGGAACAGGGACCGCGGCCAACGATGTGACGGAATGCGCCGCGATCAGCGAGGCATTCGGACCGGCGGCGAACGATGTTCTGCTTTCCTCGACCAAATCCATGCACGGACACCTGATCGGGGGCACCGGAGCCGTGGAGCTGCTCGCATGCGTCATGGCGCTGAGAGACGGCGTCATTGCGCCGACAATAGGCTACGAAGTGCCGGACCCCGAATGCGCTTTGGACGTCGTTCCGAACGAAGCGCGGGAAGCGGATGTGGATGTGGTCATGTCGAACGCGTTCGCGTTCGGCGGACTCAACGCAGTGCTGGTGCTTCGCTCGACCTGATTTGGTCGCGCACGATGCGGCGCGACCAACGAGCGGATGCAATATCGCGAACTAGAGCGCGTCGAAGGCTCTGCGAAATCCGCGCAGAGACACCTTGACGATTTCAGGATCTTCTTCGTTCAGCACTTGCAAAGTGATATTGTAATTCCGGCCCCGCTTCATTTCGTCGATTTCGGTGCTCGACAATGCAAACCTCGAATAGCAGTGACCCGGAAGGCAGTAAAGGAACTGGCTGACTCTCTCTTCTTTTCTGTCGACCCGCTGCACAACTCCTTCCGGGAGAATGACGCCGACAGGCGTGAAGACTTGCGCCAAGGCGACCAATTCAGGCGCGCCCTCAATGGTTCCACCGATTTTGGAGATGACCACGCGAAGCAGAGTTCGGTCTCCGTCCTCGACCACTTGGGACATTTCACACAATTTTCCGCTGCCGTCGGGCTGGACGCATGCTACCGTCCAGTCGGTGTACTTTGTTTCGGTCACTTCGGGCTGGGCGGCCTCCTGAGCCGACGCGAAACTCGACCCGAAGGCCAAAAGAGCAACAGTTCCAATTCTTGCCAAGCGGCGCATCTCAAAAACTCCAGACTAGAGGGATAATCAAGGCGATCTAGCACAGCGGACGGCAGAAAAAAACCTAATTTCTGCGAAGCCCGGCCCTCAAGTCATGAATATGGCGTGAATAACCTTCTCGCGTTCTACATGGAGATTCAGGGTTCCCCGGACGGATGAAGGGAGGCGGTTTCGCTTTCTTGATCATCGCACTTGCGAAGCTTGAGCTTCGATATCCGGTTCGATTCTCTCTCTATGACTTCAAAGCGAAATCCGTGGAAAATGAACTCTTGGCCCGCGACCGGAATGGACTGCGCTTCGTGTATGACGAGACCGGCGATCGTGACGGCGTAATCGTCCGGCAGGTTCCAATCCCGCTCCCGGTTCAAATCTCGGATCGGCGTCGACCCTTCCACGATGTAGCCTCCGTCAAACGTGGGCGTCATCATCTGGCGCGACACCTCGTCGTGCTCGTCCTGAATGTCTCCGACAATCTCCTCAAGTATGTCCTCAAGCGTGATCAATCCCTGAAGCATGCCGTATTCGTCCACCACCAAAGCGAAATGGGTGTGGCTGCGCAGGAATTGCCGCATCTGGTCGTCGAGGGTCGTCGTCTCGGGCACGAAATAGGGCTTCATCGCGAAGTCGAGTATTTGAAGGCGGCCTTTGACGAACGGATCCTCGAGGGAGGTGTCCGCCTGCAGCTCCATCATCCCCTTGAGCAGATCCTTCGCATGCACGACGCCGACGATGTTTTCCGGTTCGCCTTCGTACAAGGGAAGCCTGGTGTGGCTTGACTTGATGCACTTCTCAATGGCCGTTCGGGGCGGATCGTCCGCGTCGATCATTTCGATCTCCGAACGATGCTGCATGATCTCTTCAACCGTCTTGTTTCCCAAGTCCAGCGCGCCCAGAATGCGATCCCTGTGATCCTTTTCGACAGCGCCGAGCGAGTGGCCGAGCGCGATCGTGCCGGCGATCTCCTCCTGAACGGCGTCGCTCACATTCTGTTCAACGGGCGTAACTCCGAACAAAGCCAGAAACCTGCCGACCAGGAATTGAATGATCGCGACAACCGGAAAGAACAAAGTGACGACTCCGCCGATCAGCGGCGCGACCTTCCGCGCCGCGAATTCGGGGTTCGCAAGAGCGTACGTCTTCGGCAGGACTTCGGCGAAGACAAGAATGAGCAGCGTCATTACGAGGGTCGCCATGAATACGCCGGCGTCGCCGAGCACTGCCGTGAACAAGCTTGTCGCGAGCGAGGCCGCAAGAATGTTCACCAAATTGTTGCCCAGCAATATGGCGCCGATGAGCCGCTCCTTGTCCGATGTGACCCGCAGGGCGCTTGCCGCCCTTCGGTCTCCGTTGTCCGCCTGCGACCTCAGCTTGCCGCGGGATGCGGAAGTCAGCGCGGTTTCAGAACCGGAGAACAGCGCCGAAATGCAGATCAGGAGCAGAATCGCGGTTCCGACGGTGACAACATCGAAATTGAGCTTTGCCAATCGGTCGAGCGCTTGTGTCGCGAAGGTGTCCATTGCAGCGTCCATGCCAGATATTCGGTCGACTTGAGCCGAAGCGGAGCCGGATCAAGAGTCCGCTCGGGAGCCGAGTCGACAATCGATGAATTGAATTCAGTCGTCCTTGGCCAGCGGGTGGTTTTCCAGAACCAGAGATTTCAGCCGCTCGTCCACGACATGAGTGTAGATTTCGGTGGTGGAAACGTCCGCGTGGCCGAGAAGCGTCTGAATTGAGATCAAATCCGCGCCGTTGGCAAGAAGATGCGTCGCGACGGCATGCCGAAACTTGTGCGGCGTGACTTTTTCAGGCGGCACCCCGGCTGAAGCGGCGATTTCCTTTATCAGCGTGTATGCCCTGACCCGAGTCAGATGGCTGTTGTTTCTAGCGGATGGAAACAGATACTTGGATGGCGGCACGCCCTTTTTGCGTTTGCCCTGCTCGCTCTCGTCCCGGGCGGGAAGCCATTCGGAAATCGCTGCGCGCGCAGGGGCTGACAACGGAACCATCCGCTCCTTTCCGCCTTTTCCCTTGACGATCATGACTTGGGGATTCCCGCGGACGCTCGCCACAGGAAGTTCGACAAGTTCGCTCACCCTCATGCCAGTCGCATACAGCAGTTCCAGCATGCATGCGTTGCGAAGCGCATCCGAGGGGTTTCGTCCGTGGTTTTGAGCTGCCGCAAGCATTGCCTCCACCTCGTCAAGGCTCAAGGTCCCCGGCAGAGGCTTGGGGAGCTTGGGATGACTGACGTCTTGCGCGGGCATATCCGTCCGCCACCCTTCCTCAAATGCAAACCGATACATCTGACGGATTGCCGAGAGCTTCCGGGCGCGCGATGTCGCGGCAATTCCCAGTCCGGCAAGCTCCGATAGATAACATTCGATATCCTGTCTTGCGACTGACGCGAAACCAAGGTTCCGTTCCGCAAGGAACTTCGAGAATCCTTCGAGATCGCGCCTGTAGGCCGCGCAGGTGTTCAGCGCGGCGGAACGCTCCGCGTGCGCGACTTCGATGAAAGCGTCTATCCAGTCCTGGTCTGAATTCATGATCGGTCATCCAACAGGATCTGCAGCGCAATTCCGCGGGCATCGTATTCCAGTCCGGTCCAGACGAGTACCGCCAGAGCCTGCTCGACGTTTGAAGGATCCAGACGCGAATCGCCTTCGAGGAGCAGCAGTGCGGAAAGCAGAGCTTCGCCTAGCTTGCCTTCTTCAATCATCAAGCCGATCTCGCCCTGAGGCCGCCGCCGCTGCATGGCGAGGACGACGGCCCGCTCCAAGCTCGTTCGCGGAATCACGCCGCCCAATCGACCCGTTGCGATGCCGAACAAAAATGTCTCGCGCGAATCAGTCGGCCGCGAGTCGGATGCGAACCGCTCGAAATCGTCGGAAAGCATTGCGACTTCCACCATTTCCTTCCGTGCGCCCGCTTCATTCACGAATCCGTCGAGTTGGCCGACCGCGTAGTTCGAGAAGGCGATCTCGAGTCCAGCCTGCTTCATGAGAGCGTATGCCTGCGGCAACGTCACGATCATGTTTTCTCGACTTTGCGCTCTCGCAGCCGATTCGAATTTCTGGAAGGCGCGCACGCGTTCCCAAACCCCTCCCGACCCGGCAGGCTTGGACTCCGCATAGGCGGCCAGCAGTCTGTCGGCCGAAACGGCGCGGGACGCGACCAGCCGTTCCAACGATTCGATTCGCGTCTTCCATCCGGCGTTCATGGTCAGGTGCCTGAAAAGGAACGGTTCCTGCAAATCGGCAAGCGGATGCGACAGCCCCGCTTCGATTTCCATCGCGAAGTTCAACGGCGTGACGGGAAAATCTCTGGCGCTGAAAGCTTTTTCGGAATCTTGCGGATCTATGTATTGCGCCAACAAGCGCATCTCGAAATCGCCGATATCGCCGAGCGCTGCCGCTCCGGAATAGAGGACGGCGGCGGCCTTGAGTTCCCCGCGCCTTGCCAGACAGTAGATCATCGCCGACTTGCTGGGCGCATGCGCTGGAATCGAAAGCATTGACGAGCATTCATCCGACGCCGGCCCGGTGAGCAATCCGATATCGAACCACCGCGCGAAAAGTTCGCGGTTTTCCAGCCCGGATCTATCCAGCAGGGCTCCTGCCTGTTCAAGCGCGCCGAAACTGATCAGCTTGTCCGTCCGCGACAAAAATACGGTCAAGCCGTCGGAATTCGCCGGAGGGTCCGCCTCCGCGAGAAGCAGCATGTAAAGCAACCTCAAAGCAGTCTGCGGGAGATCTTTCGATTGCTCGGCAATCAACGACGCGATCTCCGCGCTGTCGGAATTCGACCAAAGATCCGCCGGAAAGCCGCTGATTCTTGCAGGCAATATTCCTACGGCGTCAATGTTGGGCTTTCCGATGCGAGTCGCGGTGATCGCCGTCGGGACTTCCGGATCCGGAACGATCTCTCCGAGGCCGAGCTCTTCAGTAAGCCAAGGAATGGCGGAAAGCGGTTCCTGGGCAAGGCAAGTCACCGGCAAGAAAGCTGCAGCGACAGCGGTCCAATTAATTCCCATCAATTTCAACTGGAATCTTGATCGGACCGTCGGGCGGCGAAAGATCGCCGAAAAGCGCCGTGCCGACGACGATCAACGCCATCAACACGATTACTCCCAATATGATCTTCAGCCAAAGCCAGCGCATCGCCCTGCGTCTGCCTTTCAAGTAACTGTTTCGCGCCATTGAATTCCAAATACATGAAACCCACAGAATACCGCAACAACGCGTTCCTGTCCCGACCGAAATCCTACCATAAAGGATATGTGTTGAGAATTTGCCATGCGCCGGCCGTTTCAGCAATGATCTGATTCTGTTGCAGGCCATAGTTCGCGGCCGCTCGGCCCGGCAGCGCGCTGTTGCAACGAATGCATGGCAAATATAATCCGTCATTCGGAAGCATCGCTTGTTCAGGCGAAATTTCGGGGTGGCTGCAATGAGCAAAGGCGCGCTGAAGCGGCCGATTGTCTTCGTTGGGATGATGGGTTCAGGCAAATCGGCGGTCGGGAGCGCCACCGCCAAGATCCTTGGCGTGCCGTTCGTGGACTGCGACAAGGAGATTGAAGCGTCGGCGGGAATGAGCATTTCCGGCATATTTTCCGAATACGGCGAAACTCGTTTCCGGGAAGCGGAAGCCCGAGTCCTTTCTCGCGTTCTTAACGGTCCTCCCGCCATCATTGCCGCGGGCGGCGGCACTTTCATGAACGGGAGGAACAGGGACGAAATCGGGAAGCATTCCGTTTCGGTCTGGCTGAAGGTCGCGCCGGATACGCTCTGGCAGAGGGTGAAGAGCAAAACGACGCGACCGCTGCTCAAGACGGCGGATCCGTACGGAACTCTGCTGCAGCTGCTCCGCGAGAGGGAGCCTATTTATGCGAAGGCGACGATGACAGTGTGCTCCGGACAAGGGCATTCGGTGCAAACGACTGCGACGCGGGTTGCAGAGAGGCTGCTTGCCGCGAGCGCTGATTTGGACATTTTCTGAGTGGGCAATTCGATGGAAACTGAATTTCTGGAGGTGGAACTCGGCGACCGGTCGTACAGGATCCTTATCGGATCGGAATTGATCGCCAATGCGATGGACCACCTGCGGCCGCTTCTGCATCGGAAACGGGTCGCGGTCGTCACCGACGCGAATGTCGCGCGCCACGGTTTCCTTGCTTTGCTTCGCGATTGCGTTGAAAGGGAAAACGTGGAGTTCAACGCCAAGGTGCTGCCTGTCGGCGAAACCGTGAAGTCATGGGACTGCCTTCGCGACGTCGCGGAATGGCTGCTTTCCTTGCAGACGGAGCGGCAAGACGTTGTCTTGGCGCTCGGCGGCGGCGTTGTCGGAGATCTTGCCGGATTCGCAGCGGCGATACTGAGGCGAGGCGTTCGGCATGTCCAGTTTCCGACGACTCTGATGTCGCAGGTGGACAGTTCCGTGGGCGGCAAAACGGGGATCAACTCCAGCTACGGCAAAAACCTGATCGGAGCTTTCCACCAGCCGTCTCTCGTCCTTTGCGATCTGTCGGTTCTGGACACGCTGCCGAAGCGGGAGTTTCTTTCCGGGTACGGGGAGGTCGCAAAATACGGCTTGCTTGGCGATGCCGAATTCTTCCGCTGGCTCGAGATGAACGGTCCATCGCTCTGCAAGGGAGATCGCGCCTTGCTTGCGAAAGCGGTCCGGAATTCTTGCAGGATGAAGGCGGAGATTGTCGCTGCCGACGAGACGGAGCTCGGGCGGCGGGCTCTGCTGAATCTGGGCCATACGTTCTGCCATGCTTTGGAAGCGGCCTCGGAGTACTCGGAACGGCTTCGGCATGGCGAAGGAGTGGCGGTCGGCTGCTGCTTGGCATTCGAGGCATCGCATCGCCTCGGCTATTGCAGTTCCGCGGCCTCCGCGCGGGTGAAGTCGCACTTTTCCAAGTTGGGAATGGTTCATCGCATCGCGGACATACCGGGAGAGCTGCCGTCAGCGGATGCCTTGATTGAACTCATGCGTCAGGACAAGAAGGTTCGGGGCGGCAAAATTCGTTTTGTTCTTGCGAAAGGCATCGGACAGGCGTTCGTTTGCGAAAACGCGGATCTGGATGTCATCAAGCTCATGCTGGAAGACGAGTTGGCCGAAAAGACGAATTGACGCCGCAAAGGCGGCCGGCTGTCCAGTCAGGCATAAACGATGGCCCGCCGCTGGCTTTGAGCTATCGCGTTCGTGCCGCGCGCCATGCGGCATCATTTGTCATCTGAAACCTGACAAGGATGCCGGACATGCCTTGGAACGAGACCACCAAGACACAACTTGCACGCCCTCGGGCTCGGTTCGGAAGCGACTTGACGGACGAGAAGCGGGCTCTGAACGGATCGTGCCTTCAGCCTCCGGCCAAAAGAGGACGCCCCCGCAAGACCGACCTGCGGGAGGTGGCCGACGCGATCCAGGGCATGCTTGACACCAGATGCCGGTGGCGGGCGATTTCCCGTTGTTTTCCGGCCTCTGCGACGGTTCAGCATTAATTCCGTTTCCGGCGTCGCGGCGGAATATTCACATGGATGATGGACACGCTTCGCGCCCTCGGCCGCGATCTGGCGGGACGCTCCGAGACCTGGACCTTGGCAGTCGACACCAGGTCGGCGGGAACGACGGAGAGGGGCGGGCCTGCGGGTTGCGGTCCGGCCTTGAGATCGTCGGCAAACCCAAGGATGTCAAAGGATCCGAGGTTCTCTATCGCCTCCGGGTCGTTGAGCGGATCTTCGCTGGGATATCGCGTTGCCGGCGTCCGGCGAAGGACTATGAGCGGAGCTCGGAGAGCTCGCTGGCGTGGGCGCCGCCGGCCGCATGCCGCTTCATGGCGCACCGAATTGGATAGGCTTCAACATTTTGATAATAAACAATAAAATGAGATTCATGAATTTTCAGCCATACTCTGAAACTTTCTCGAATTTTTCAGCCCATCAAGTTTGCAAGGCCAGCATTTTTTCGATAACACATCTTTGGTTTTTGTTGGCCAAGACCACGTAAGCGGGGAACATCATGCATCTGCTCGATGGGGTTACGCGCGGCGATCAATACCGCGCACTTGGTTTGAGTACGTTCGCCTTTACGGTCTGTTTCGCCGTATGGACAATTTTTTCCATAATTGGCGTATCGATCAAGGAAGAACTCGGCCTCAACGACACCCAATTCGGATTGCTGATTGCAACCCCCGTTCTGACCGGCTCCATCAGCCGGATATTTCTCGGAGTTTGGTCGGAGCAGTTCGGCGGCCGGATACTTTTTCCGATACAAATGCTGGTCACGGCGGTCGCGGTCTGGTTGCTTACTTCGGTTACGACTTACGCTGTCTTTCTTTTGGCGGCGCTGGGGCTTGGCTTGGCCGGCGGCTCTTTCATCGTTGGCGTTGCCTACACGTCGAGATGGTTCGAACAGAAGAATCAAGGAACGGCGCTCGGGATTTTCGGTGCAGGCAATGTCGGCGCCGCAGTAACGAATTTCGCGGCGCCTTTCTTGGTCGTCGCGGTCGGGTGGGAGGACACCGCTCGCGTTTATGCCGTCGTATTGGCGCTCACGGCAGTCCTGTTTTACGTGTTCGCCAAGACCGACCCGGTGCACGAGCAGAGGACCAAGTCCGGGTCGAGACCCGTTTCGGCGGTCGAACAGCTCGCGCCGCTCAAGAACATTCAGGTTTGGCGGTTCGCCACCTACTATTTTTTCGTTTTCGGAGCTTTCGTAGCGCTGGCTTCATTCCTTCCCCGCTATTACGTCGGCGCATACGGCCTTGGGCTTACGACCGCAGGCGTGCTTGCCGGGCTGTACTCCTTGCCGGGATCGGTGTTCCGCGCGCTCGGCGGCTGGATGTCCGACAAACTCGGCGCTCGTTGGGTCATGTACTTCACATTCATCGTGTCCTTGGCGGTGCTCTTCATCATGAGCTACCCGAGCACGACCTACACGGTGCAGGGGATTGACGGGCCGATCCAATTCCAGTTCGGCGTCGGACTCGAGCTCTTCGTCGCGCTCTCAATAGTTCTTGGGTTCGTGATGAGTCTGGGAAAAGCCGCCGTCTACAAGCATATCCCGGTCTACTACCCTCATCATGTCGGTTCCATCGGCGGCCTCGTCGGCATGATCGGCGGCCTTGGCGGGTTTTTCCTCCCGATCGCATTCGGGATTCTGCTGGACGCGACCGGCGTTTGGACCGCCCCTTTCATGCTTCTTTTCGGGCTGGTCGCCGTCAGCACTGTATGGATGCATATCGCGATCCGGTTGATGGAGCGTTCCCGGCATCCCGGGCTTGCGTCGGAAACCTACCTTTCCGACGTTCCGGACGCGCCGCTGCCGCAGCCCGGTTCCGGCACGGCGGAAAAGAGCTGAGCGAGCGGGCATCCTGAACCGGATTGCCTTGCTCGAACAGCCAAACAGAATCTGACGGAGACCGTCATGGGCAAAGATCTCAGAAACTACACGCCGGACGATGAAGCGTTTTGGCTCTCGACGGGCCGTTCGGTCGCCAACCGGAACCTCTGGATATCGATCCCTTCTTTGCTTTGCGGATTCGCGGTGTGGCTCTACTGGGGAATCATCACCGTCCAGATGCTCAATCTCGGGTTTCCGTTCGAGAATTCCGAACTTTTCACGCTGTCCGCCATAGCCGGGCTCACAGGAGCGACGCTGCGCATTCCGTCGACGTTCTTCATCCGCATCGCGGGCGGACGCAATACGATATTCTTCACGACCGCGCTGCTGATGATACCGGCGGTCGGGACAGGCATTGCGCTTCAGGATCCCGACACGCCGCTGTGGCAGTTTCAAATCCTGGCCCTGCTCAGCGGAATCGGCGGCGGCAACTTCGCTTCGTCGATGTCGAACATCAGCTTCTTCTTTCCCAAGAAGATTCAAGGCTACGCTTTGGGGATGAACGCGGGCTTGGGCAATTTCGGCGTCACGACGATGCAAATTCTGATTCCGCTTGTCATGACGTTCGGCATTTTCGGCGGCGAGCCGATGCTGCTCGAAAACACTTCAGGCACCTTGATCGGCAAAATCCCGGCAGGTTCTGAAACCTATCTGCACAACGCCGGCTTCGTCTGGCTCGCGTTCCTGATTCCGCTGGCTGTCGCTGGCTGGTGGGGAATGAACAATATCCGCGATCAGCATGTGTCGCCGGACATCTCCGGTCCCGTCGTCAGCTTCGGGATCATTGCAGGGATGCTTGCGATCGGGCTGGTTTGCGCCGCTTTCGGCCTTTGGCTTTTGCTTCCGGCCGCCGTCGGGGGGTCGGGATTCGGCGTATCCAAGTGGATCGTGCTGGTCATCGTGATCGCGCTCACCGTCGGCTTTCTGCGCCTCATTCCGGGCCAGGTCGGCAAAAACCTTCAACGGCAGTACAGGATATTCAACAACAAGCACACCTGGGCAATGACCGTGATCTATACGATGACCTTCGGATCTTTCATCGGTTACTCTGCCGCGTTCGCCCTGACCATCAAGGTGGTGTTCGGCTTCCAGCACTTGGAGGTCGACGGCGTGCTGACCCATGACACGGTCAATCCGAACGGCCCGTCCGCGCTCATGTACGCTTGGATGGGACCTTTCATCGGCGCTTTGATCCGGCCGGTGGGCGGCATGCTTGCGGACAAGATGGGCGGCGCGAAAGTCACTCAGGCCGTTTCGGTCGTGATGGTGATCTGCGCGCTTGCGCTGGCATACATTCTGCAGCGCGCATACGTCTCCGCCGCGCCGGAAACCTTGTTCCTGCCGTTCATGGCATTGTTCCTGGTTTTGTTCGCGGCCACGGGCATCGGAAACGGCTCGACGTTCCGGACGATCGCGGTGGCGTTCGACGAGGAGCAGGCCGGTCCCGTGCTCGGCTGGACTTCCGCCGTCGCCGCTTACGGGGCGTTCGTCATCCCTTTGGTGTTCGGGGAACAGATGGGAGCCGGAGCGCCGGAGCTTGCGCTTTACGGTTTCGCGGCCTTCTATGCTATTTGCATTGCGATCAATTACTGGTTCTATCTGCGCCCGAACGCGTACATCAAGAACCCGTAGCTTTCCGACGCGCGGCGCCGCATCGCGCCGCGCCCCACAGGATCCGAGGCGACTGAAATGAGTCATCTGCTCGACAGACTGAATTTCTTCCAATCGAAAGAACTGGAGCAATTCGCGGACGGCCACGGCCAGGTCACGCGCGAAAGCCGAGATTGGGAGGATACTTATCGCAACCGTTGGCAGCACGACAAAGTCGTCAGATCGACGCACGGCGTGAATTGCACCGGCTCCTGCTCTTGGAAAATCTACGTCAAGTCCGGGATCGTGACTTGGGAAACGCAGGAAACCGATTATCCGAGGACGCGGCCCGACCTGCCGAACCACGAGCCTCGCGGCTGTTCGAGAGGAGCGAGCTACAGCTGGTACCTTTACTCCGCCAGCAGAGTGAAGACTCCCTTGGTGCGCGGAAGGCTGCTCAAGGCGTGGCGCGAATTGCGCGAAACCAAGTCGCCGACCGAAGCCTGGACCGCGCTGCAGCAGGATCGGACAGCGCGCAGCAGCTACGTCAAGGCACGCGGAAAGGGCGGTTTCGTTCGCGCCGACTGGGACGAGGCGAACGAGATCATCGCGGCTGCGAACGCCTACACGGCGCGGACGCACGGACCGGACAGGATCATCGGCTTTTCGCCGATCCCGGCGATGTCGATGGTCAGCTACGCGGCAGGAACTCGCTATCTCAGCCTGCTGGGCGGAGTGTGCATGTCCTTCTACGATTGGTACTGCGATCTCCCGCCCGCGTCGCCGATGACTTGGGGCGAACAGACCGATGTGCCGGAAAGCGCGGACTGGTACAACTCAGGCTATCTGATCCTTTGGGGATCGAATGTGCCGCAAACTCGGACCCCGGACGCGCATTTCTACACCGAAGCGCGGTATCGCGGAACAAAATCGGCCGTGATCTGCCCGGACTACTCGGAAGCCGCCAAATTCGGCGACATCTGGCTGAATGCAAAGCAAGGAACCGATGCCGCGCTGGCGATGGCATTCGGCCACGTCATCCTGCGCGAGTTCCACATCGACCGCGAAGTCGAGTATTTCGCGGACTACTGCCGGAACTATTCGGATCTGCCGATGCTCGTCCGGCTCGAGGAGAAGGACGGGCGTTCCGTGCCCGGCCGCTTCCTCCGCGCCGACGACCTGGTCGGCAAGCTCGGCGAAGAGAACAATCCGAAATGGAAGACAGTTGCGTGGGACAGCGCTTCCGGATGTCCGGTCGCTCCGAACGGATCCATCGGATTCCGGTGGGGCGAACACGGCAAATGGAACTTGGAAGCTCGCGCCTCGGGCGAAGACACGCGACTCGAGATGTCTTTCATCGACAGCCACGACGAAGTCGCCGCTGTCGAATTCCCTTACTTCGGCAGCGGAGCGACCGCATTCTTCGCGACCGGCGACGAAAGGCCGAATGTCCTGACCAGAAATATTCCGGTCAAGCGGATAAGCTGCGCAGACGGGGACGCGCTCGTCGCGACCGTTTTCGACCTTGTCTGCGCGAACTACGGTCTTGATCGCGGCCTTGGCGGCGACTGGGTCGCCAAAGAGTATTCCGAGGACATGCCGGGAACGCCTGCGTGGGCGGAAAAGATCACCGGCGTGCCCGCGGCCAAAATCATTCACGTCGCCAGAGAGTTCGCCTCCAACGCGGAAAAGACCCGCGGCAAATCCATGGTCATCATCGGCGCGGCGATGAACCACTGGTACCACATGGATATGAACTATCGCGGCGTCATCAACATGCTGGTGCTATGCGGATGCGTGGGAAATTCCGGAGGCGGCTGGGCTCACTATGTGGGTCAGGAGAAGCTCCGTCCGCAAACCGGATGGCTGCCGCTGGCCTTCGCTCTGGACTGGTCCAGGCCGCCGAGGCAGATGAACTCGACTTCGATGTGGTATGCCCATTCGGACCAATGGCGCTACGAAACGCTGACGGCGGGCGAGATCACCTCGCCCACGGCGCCGGAAGGCGACTGGGACGCAAGCATGATCGATTTCAATATTCGCGCCGAGCGGATGGGTTGGCTGCCGTCCGCTCCGCAACTGAAGACGAATCCTTTGACAGTCGCGCGCCGCGCGGCGGAGGCCGGAACCGAAGTGCCGGCCTACGTCGCCTCGCAATTGAAATCCGGCGAACTCCGGATGTCATGCGAAGATCCGGACGCGCCCGAGAACTGGCCGCGCAATCTGTTCGTTTGGCGGTCGAACCTGCTCGGCTCATCCGGAAAGGGGCATGAGTACTTTCTTAAGCACCTGCTCGGAACGGACCATGGAGTGATCGGGCGCGATCTGGGCGCTGAAGGCCGAAAGAAGCCCAAGGAGGCTGTTTGGCACGACGAGGCTCCGCGCGGCAAACTGGACCTTTTGGTGTGCATCGACTTCAGGATGAGCACGACGGCGGTTTACTCGGACGTAGTGCTTCCGACAGCTTCATGGTACGAAAAGAACGACCTCAACACCTCGGACATGCATCCGTTCATCCATCCTCTGCAGGCCGCAGTGGATCCGGCCTACGAGTCGAAGTCCGATTGGGAGATTTTCAAGGCCATCGCCCGGAAATTCCAGGATATCGCGCCCGAAATCCTCGGCAAGGAAACGGACGTGGTGGCCTTGCCAATTCTCCACGACACGCCCTCCGAGCTGGCGCAGGACGAAGTTCTGGATTGGAAGAACGGCGAATGCGAACTCATTCCGGGCAAGACCGCGCCGAACTACATTCCTGTCGAGCGCGACTACACGGCCGTTTACGACCGGTTCGTTGCGCTCGGTCCGCTGATGGACCGTCTCGGCAACGGGGGGAAAGGCATCGCCTGGAAGACGGAGGACGAGGTCCAGCATCTGAGAGAACTGAACGGCGTCTGGCAAGAAGGCCCCGCAAAGGGGTGTCCGAAGATACTGAGCGACATCGACGCGGCGGAAGTCGTCCTGATGCTTGCGCCTGAGACCAACGGTGAAGTCGCGGTCAAGGCGTGGACGGCGTTGGAAAAAGCCACAGGACGCGATCACGTGCATCTCGCTGCGGCGAAGGAAGATGAAAAGATCCGATTCCGCGACATCGCCGCGCAGCCGCGGAAAATCATTTCGTCTCCGACCTGGTCGGGCCTCGAATCCGAAAAGGTCTGCTACAATGCGGGCTACACCAATGTGCACGAACTGATCCCTTGGCGAACGCTCACAGGGCGCCAGCAGCTTTACCAGGACCACCTGTGGATGCGAGCCTTCGGGGAAGGGCTTGTTTCATACAGGCCTCCCGTGGATCTCAAGACGATCACTGCGGACCTCGGCTTGGAGGAGGACTGGCCGCATGTGGTGCTCAACTTCATAACGCCTCACCAGAAATGGGGAATTCACTCCACCTATTCCGACAACCTGCTCATGCTCACCATGAACCGGGGCGGCCCCGTGGTCTGGGTTTCGGAAAACGACGCGAGAAAAGCCGATATCGAAGACAACGACTGGGTCGAAGCGTTCAACGCGAACGGCGCGCTGATCGCACGCGCCGTCGTCAGCCAGCGCATGAAGGACGGCACCGTCTTCATGTATCATGCCCAAGAGAAGATCGTGAACACGCCCGGCTCGGAAAAAACCGGCCGCCGCGGCGGCATCCACAATTCGGTCACCCGAGCGGTCCTCAAGCCTACCCATATGATCGGCGGCTACGCGCAGCAATCCTACGGCTTCAACTATTACGGGACGGTCGGGTCGAACAGGGACGAGTTCGTGGTCGTGCGGAAAATGAGAAAGGTCGACTGGCTCGACCGGACGCAATCGAAAGAGGAGGCAGTGCTATGAAAGTGCGCGCGCAAGTCGGGATGGTCTTGAATCTTGACAAATGCATCGGTTGCCACACCTGCTCCATAACGTGCAAGAACGTTTGGACCAACCGCGACGGCGTCGAGTATGCTTGGTTCAACAACGTCGAGACGAAGCCGGGAACCGGATATCCTACGGATTGGGAAAACCAGGCCAGATGGAACGGCGGGTGGGAACGCACGAAATCGGGCAAGCTGCAGCCGAAGCAAGGATCCAAGTGGCGGATCATCGCCAAGCTGTTCGGCAATCCGGATCTGCCCGAGATCGACGATTACTACGTGCCGTTCGATTTCGACTACGACCACCTCAAATCCGCGCCCGAGATGGAAGCCGTCCCGACGGCGCGGCCTTTTTCCAAGATCACCGGCGAACGGATCGAGAAAATCGAAAAAGGCCCGAACTGGGAGGAAATCCTCGGAGGCGAATTCTCCAAGCGGAGCCGGGACTACAATTTCGAGGGCGTGCAGAAGGAAATCTACGGCGAATACGAGAACACCTTCATGATGTATTTGCCGCGCCTGTGCGAGCATTGCCTCAATCCGTCCTGCGCGGCGAGCTGCCCGTCGGGAGCGATCTACAAAAGAGAAGAAGACGGCATCGTTCTGATCGACCAAGAGAAATGCCGCGGTTGGCGAATGTGCGTTTCAGGGTGCCCTTACAAAAAGGTCTATTACAATTGGGAGACCGGCAAGTCCGAAAAGTGCACTTTCTGCTACCCGCGGATCGAATCCGGAAACCCGACGGTCTGTTCGGAAACCTGCGTCGGCCGCATCCGGTACATAGGGGTGATGCTCTACGATGCGGACAAAATCCAGTCGGCTGCGAATGTCGAGCGCCAGACCGATCTTTACGAGGCCCATCTGGGCGTCTTTCTCGACCCGAATGATCCGCAAGTAATAAGGGACGCATTCGACTGCGGAGTTCCCGGCGATTGGATCAAGGCTGCGCAGGCGAGCCCGATCTGGAAAATGGCGATGGACTGGAAAGTGGCGTTCCCGCTCCATCCCGAATACCGCACTCTGCCGATGGTATGGTACATACCGCCGCTCAGCCCGATTCAAAATGCGGCGGAAACCGGCGCGATCGAAACGACTGGGGCGATGCCCGACGTTCGGTCTCTCAGAATCCCGGTCAGATATCTCGCCAACCTGCTGACCGCCGGCGATGAAGAGCCGGTCGTTCGGGCGCTGGAGCGCATGCTCGCGATGCGCGCCTTCATGCGCTCGAAATTCGTCGAAGGAGTGATCGACGACAGCATTCCGGCCCGCGTGGGACTGACAAGCAGAACCATCGAGGACATGTACAAGATCATGTCCTTGGCGGACTACGAAGATCGGTTCGTCATTCCGACGACCCATCGTGAGCATGTCGAGGAGGCGTACGATCTGCGCGGCGGCTGCGGGTTCACCGATGGAAACCGATGCTCCACCGGCATGACGCATGGATCTCTGTTCGGCGGAAGCAAGAGGCCGCTGAAAATACCGGCAAGGGCGTAGCGATGGCGGCTCGAATCGCAGATCGGACTCTCAAGGCCTTCTCGTTGCTGCTTAGCTACCCTACGTCCGAGCTGCAGCAGGCGATGCCGGAAATCCGCGAACTGGTTCTCTCGGACCGCCGGATCGCCGGAAACGCGCATCGCGGTCTGACCCGCTTGACAGATCGAATCGCTGAGAACGACATCTACGACCTTGAAGAACACTATGTGACGCTGTTCGACCGCACCCGCTCATTGTCACTGAATTTGTTCGAGCATGTTCATGGCGAAAGCAGAGACCGCGGAAGCGCGATGGTCAGCCTGCTGGAAACCTACCGGAGCGAGGGATTCGAGCCTGCCGTGAACGAACTTCCCGACCATCTGCCCGTTCTGCTGGAATTCCTTTCGACCCGTACCAACGCGGAGGCCAAGGAGATGCTCGCGGACGCGGCCCATATCCTTGAAGCGCTCAGAGAGCGCCTTGAGAAGCGGCAAAGCGACTTCGGTTCCGTGTTCGCAGCTCTGCTGAATATTGCGAATTCCCGGGCGGACAGCGCCGCGGTCGCGGAACTGATGCGCCGACCCGATGACGATCCCGACGACCTGAAATCCTTGGACGACGCCTGGGAGGAAGCCGAAGTTAAGTTCGGCCCCGATCCCAACGCCGGGTGCCCGCAGGCCCGCGAATTGCTGTCTCGCATGGATCTGCACTCTGACAGCCGGCGTCCAGTCGCCACGAAGTAACGGAGGCACGCCATGCACAACTTCCTGTTCGGAATTTATCCTTACATCGCGCTCGCCGTAATGATCGTGGGATCGATCGCGCGATACGAGCGCGACCCCTTCACTTGGAAGACGTCCTCTTCCCAATTGCTCAGGCGAAAGCAGCTCATCATGGGATCGGTATTGTTCCATATGGGCGTGCTCATCGTGTTTTTCGGCCATCTTGTCGGGCTGCTCACGCCGATATGGGTATTCGACGCCATCGGCATAAGCCACGGCGCCAAGCAGATCATGGCAATAGTCGTAGGGGGAATAGCCGGCGCATTCGCGCTCGTCGGCGGCTTGATGCTGTTCCATCGTCGGGTGGCCGACCCGCGCATTCGCAAAACATCGAGCATCGCCGACATCGGAATTCTCGCCCTGCTGAACTTGCAGCTCATCCTCGGCCTCGCGACCATCGCGGTTTCGCTTGAACATCTCGACGGCCACGAGATGACCACGTTCATGGCATGGGCGCAGGGCATCTTCACATTCGATCCCAATGCGGCAAGCTACATCCAGAACGCGGCGCTCATATTCAAGCTCCACTTGTTCCTCGGCCTGACGATCTTCCTTGTATTTCCTTTCACCAGGCTGGTTCACATGTTTTCGTTCCCGTTCCGATACTTCTTCCGGCCCGGATATCAAGTCGTGCGCACGCGCCGCATCAAGCCGTCGCCGTAGGCGAATACCGAGTTGTCGTCTGAATCGCCCGAGACATCGGAATGGAAAAGCCGCTCTTTGCCGAAGTGGTCGTCAATGGCGAAGCGATCGCCCCAAGCGTCATCGCTCGGGAAGCGCAGAACCATCCGGCCCCGTCCGGCAAACCGGGACTCGCATGGCGGAAGGCTGCCAATGCGCTCGCGATCAGGACATTGCTTCTGCAGGAAGCCAAGCGTCGCGGATTGGTTGCCGATCCCCGCAATGTCGGTCCAGGCAAGTGCGAGACCGATGAAGAGTCGCTGATCAGGATCCTCTTGGAAGACGCGGTCCGGCCGCCTCGTCCCGAGCGCAAGGCCGTGGAAGCGGCATGGCAATCAAACCCAGAGCGTTATCGCTCGCCGCCGCTGTGGAAAGTTTCGCACGTTTTGGTTGCCTGCGATCACACCGACGAGGAGGGCCGCGCCTCGGCGAAATCGCGCGCAGATGCGATCTGCGCCCGAGCAAACGCGAATCCCGACGACTTCCCCGCGATCGCCTCGGAATTGAGCGATTGCCCTTCCAGGTCGGCGGGCGGAACGCTCGGGCAGCTTCGCCCCGGCGATACGCTCCCGGAGTTCGAAGCAGCGTTGCGCAAACTTGAGGAGCGCGAGATCACAGCGCGCCCAGTTGCCACAAGGCACGGATGGCACGTCATCAGACTAGACGCCCACGACCCCGGCCGCGCCTTGCCCTTCGAGGCAGTTCGTGACCGCATTGCGGAAGCGATGGAAAAGATGGCATGGGCGCGCGAATCCAAACGTTTCGTGGATGATTTGATCAAAAGATCGGATATTGCGGGAACCGATTTCTCCTGACCTTGAATCAGTATCGCTTGCTGAAACTGCGCTCCCGGCCAAGGCATCCTGCCGAGCGCCCCCGCTATTGCCGGTTTGGGGTTGATGTCTGCGCCCGGCCTGCGGAACGCGATGCGAATGCGGTCGATCAGGAAATTTCCGCGCTTGAAGCAGACTCGGGGAAACGGCTTGTTCCTCTGAGAATTTGGCCGAAAATTGAGTGGCCTCGCCCGGATGTGGCATCGTTTGCCGACTTCCAACCTGACAAGAGCCATGGAGCGGATCTTCGCTTGGATGTCGCGCTGTCGGCGTCTCGCTAAGAATTACGGACGAAGCTTGGAGAGTGCGGCGGTGCAGGCGCGACTGGCCGCGTGCCGGAAGGGCTGTAAAGTGCTGACAATAAAAAATATATTGCGATTCTTGAATTTTCAATCGTATTCTAAAGGCCACGAAAACAGCATCAAGCTATGAATTTCGGCAACCGAATGCCGAATCCGTCAGGGGTGATTGCGGGGGCTGCAAGAGGCGCCCCCGAGGACGCAAAACTGAGAGCAGCTCGGGTGATTCAAATACACCGGCTGTTCCGATTCCTCCAAGGTGGAACCGAATTCGAACTCGGAGTCGTAGGGTATCAGAGTGCACGCGACGACGACTGGCTTGGCCGCGCCCTTGCGCTTTACGACCATCCTTGATGTCGAGCACATCATGTCTTGCGGACGCTTCCCCAGTATCTTCCAACAGCCGGTTGAAATTTCTGGCGTATCTGTTGTCGGCGTGATTTCCGGAAAGAGCACCATGGACCTCGGGTCGTTAGCTTCGATCTTGTAATTCCGCGACGCGAACAGGTTCGCGTATCCGGAACGGGCTTCGTTTTCGGTCTCGCTCCAGATCGTCCTTCCGGCGGCGGCCATCGTGAAACCGTTCTCGCTCAGCCAATCCATTCCCATCAGCGATTTCTTGAATGCGCCTCGTCCGCGAACCGCGTCGTGCAACTCTTCGCTGTAGTGATCCAGCGATACGCGGAACGTGATCTTGCCGGAATGCTCGCGTTGCAGATCAAGCAAGCCCTTTTGAACGCGGGGCCTCATCATCGGCCTCATTGCATTCGTCAGGACCAATACGTCAAAGCCGCGGGCAACGCTGCGGCTCAGTATTTCCACGAATTCCGGATTGAGAAACGGTTCGCCGCCGGTAAAGCCGAGTTCTGTAACCGGCCATCGGCGCTCCTTCAATTGGAACAGGTAGTCTTCGACTTCGTCCGCGGAGAGGTAGACCAGTCGATCATTCCTCGGCGAACTCTCCATAAAGCAGTTTTCGCAGGTGATGTTGCAGAGGGTGCCGGTGTTGAACCAAAGCGTTTTCGGCTGATTGAGTTCGACTGAAGCTCTTTCCGATCCTTCAGCGGTAACGAAGGGGTCTTCAAATTTGCGGGGCAGGACCTCCGCGTGTCCCGCGCTCAAGTAATTCAACATATGCTGCTCGAGTATAAGCTTCGAAAATTGGCTCGGATCTTTGTTCCGCAGCGGGAGAATTGAAGTGATCGATCCCCCGCGATGCCTAATTTCCGAAACCGCATTGCATGACAAATACCGAATGTACGGAGCAATGTATATATCGCAAGCAGCCGCGTTCACCTGATTCTTATGAATGCCCGCGGGAGCGCCATTCCGCGCTCCGCAGAGGCGGAACCCACGCCACGGCGGTGTGAGACGCAACGGAAGTTTCACTTTCATAAGATATACATGCGCGAATTCCATTGCTAGTAGAGAGCTTCCGGACATTCAGGCATGGCAATTGTCGCGTGCCGGCGGACTCGGTCGGCAGAGCAAAGCCGACCTCAGATGCCAATTGCCATCGAGGCAGGCTACCATGAAGAGGAGCAGCGATGTATAAAATCATTCCGGTCAAGCCTTTCGATCTTGTGCTTTTCGGCGCGACCGGCGACCTCGCCAAGCGGGAAATCATTCCTGGCCTGTACCGGAGGTTCAAGGTCGGTCAGATGCCGCAAAGTTCCCGTATCGTCGGCGCTTCCAGATCAGCGATGACGAACGACGAGTTCAAGGCGTTCGCAAAGAAGGCGGTAGTCGCCGATCTGCCCGAGGATTCCTTGGACGGCGAGAGTTTGAAAAAGTTCGTCGACTGTCTGCGCTACGTATCGGTGGACGGACGGAGCACGCGAGGTTGGGACGAGCTAGCTGCCGCAGTTCGCGACGACACCGTGACGGCATATTACCTTTCGGTCGGCCCCAAGGTCTTCGAGGATATAGTGCGCAACCTCAAGAAGTCCGGCCTTGCCCGCAGCGGGTCGAGAATTGTCGTCGAAAAGCCTTTCGGCGAGGATATTGAATCGGCAAAGAAGCTGAATGCGGTCTTGGGATCCGCGTTTGATGAATCGCAGATTTACAGAATCGATCACTACCTTGGAAAGGAGACGGTGCAGAACCTGATGGTGCTGAGGTTCGGCAACCTGCTTTTCGAGCCGCTTTGGAATTCGAGCTACATCGACCACGTCCAGATCACCGTCGCGGAAGTGGTGGGGGTGGAAGGCAGGGGCGAGTATTACAACGACTCCGGCGCTATGCGCGACATGGTGCAGAACCACCTCATGCAGCTTCTTTGCCTGACTGCCATGGAGCCGCCCTCGACGTTTGATGCGGATTCGGTGAGGGATGAAAAGCTGAAGGTAATTCGCGCCTTGGAGACCGTCGGGCCCGAATGGGTCGTGCGCGGGCAATACGGCGGCGGTCCGGATACGAAGAGCTATTTGGGTGACTCGAACATCGACGACAGCAAGACCGAAAGCTATATCGCTCTGAAATGCGGAATCGCGAATTGGCGTTGGGCCGGAACGCCGTTCTATCTGCGGACCGGCAAGAGGCTGAAGAGAAGGCTGTCCGAAATCGCCATCGTGTTCAAAATGCCGCCGCACTCCATTTTTGGTTCGGACCAATGTGCTGCCGGCAACGTGTTGTCCATCCGGCTTCAGCCGAATGAAGGCATCACGCTGCATGTCACGATCAAGGAGCCGGGGCCTGGCGGAATGCGCTTGACGAACGTGCCGCTGGACATGTCCTTCGCCGACGCGCCCTCGACCGAGTTCAAAGCGCTGACCAACGCCTATGAGCGGCTGATCATGGATGTTGTCAGGGGAAATCAGACTCTGTTCATGAGAAATGATGAAGTCGAAGCGGCTTGGGCATGGGCGGATCCGATTATCGAAAGCTGGACCAACGATGGGTCTCGGCCATTGATCTACGATCCTGGCACCGATGGTCCGAAAAGCGCGATGAAACTGTTTCCTGAAGGCAGTTTCGGCTGGCGAGAAATCAGCCAGTGAAACTCGTTGAATACGAATCTCGCGAGATTTGGGCGGAGCGCGTCGCCGCCGAACTCGCCAGCCAACTTGCCGACGCATTGAAAAGCGCCGGCAGAGCGACGCTTATCGTCGCCGGCGGATCGACTCCGCTCCCGGTTTATCGGGCACTGAGCCTTGCCGATATTGATTGGAACGAAGTCACCGTCATTCCTTCCGACGAGCGCTGTGTTCCCGAACGGTCATCGCGTTCAAATCTCGGGATGATCAGATTGAATTTGCTGCAGGAGAACGCGACCCTCGCCCAAGCGTTTCCGTTATTCGAGGAGGGGCGTGACGGCGACAACTCCGAACTGGTCTGCAAGGCGTTGGAACCGCTTCTTCCTGCAGCCGCTTGCCTTCTCGGCATGGGGGAGGACCTGCATACGGCCTCATTGTTTCCGAAGGCAGCAGAACTGCAGACGGCAATGTCCGACCACGCGCCGCCGATGCTGCCGGTCATCGCCCCGTCAACGGGCGAAAGGCGGATGACGCTGTCGCTTCGCGCGCTGGCATCGTCGAAGTTTGTTGACATCGCCATTCTCGGCAGAGCGAAATATGAAGCTTTGGAGCGCGCTTCAGCCGGCATGGACCCTCTTGACGCTCCGATTGCCGCACTGCTGGAGCGGGCGCGTGTCCATTATTGCGAGTGAAAGATGAGCGTCTGGGACCGACTGGAATCGCTTGGAAAAGCGGCACGTTGCCGGTCCATTGCGTCATTGTTCGACGAAAATCCAGATCGAGCTGAAAAGTTCTCCGCCGAATTCGACGACATGCTGTTCGACTATTCCAAAACAGGAATGGACGACGAGATTCGCAATGCCCTCATGGCGCTCGCCCGCGAAGCAGATGTAAGCGGCAAGCGGGACGCGATGTTCGATGGGGATCCGATCAATTCGACGGAGGGCAGGGCGGTCCTGCATACCGCCCTTCGAAATCCTGACGGGCCGCCCCTGATTGTAGAAGGGAAGGACATCAGGCCTGGAATTCGAAAGACCTTGGAGGCGATGGCTTGCTTCAGCGCCGAGATCCGCCAAGGCAAGCGCCGGTCAAGCACCGGCGAGCGCTTCACCGACGTAGTGAATATCGGAATCGGCGGATCGCATCTGGGACCGGAAATGGCATGCAGTGCCTTGTCGCCGTACGCCGGCAAGCTGAGAGTCCATTTCATTTCGAACGTGGACGGGGCCAACGCTTCGGACGTGCTTTCCAGGCTGGAGCCCGCCAGAACATTGGTGATCGTCGCGTCAAAGACTTTCACAACCGCGGAGACGATGCTGAACGCCCGCCTCGCGAAGCGATGGCTGCATAGAGCGCTTGGTGGGGAAGGCGGGTCGAAGCACTTCGCCGCGGTTTCGAGCGCCTTGGCAAGGACTCGCGAATTCGGCGTTCCGGAGGAGGCGGTTTTCGGATTCGGCGACTGGGTGGGCGGCAGGTACTCCGTCTGGGGGCCTGTCGGGCTGAGCCTCATGCTTGCCATAGGTACTGACGCCTTCTCGGATTTCCTTGAAGGCGGGCGGGAGATGGACGGGCATTTCCGGTCAGCACCGTTCGACGGGAACTTGCCCGTCCTTCTCGCGCTCGTTGGAATTTGGCACAATCAGATATGCGGATACTCCACCCGGGCCGTTCTTCCCTACGACCAGCGCCTGTTGCGGCTGCCGGCATATCTGCAGCAACTGGAAATGGAATCGAACGGCAAATCGGCTGCTTTGGACGGCGGACGTTTGCCGCGACATTCCGGCCCGATCGTGTGGGGCGAGCCGGGCACGAACGGACAACATGCCTTTCACCAACTTCTGCATCAGGGCACTCGGGTCGTGCCATGCGAATTCCTCGTCGCCGCCTCCGGGCACGAGCCGGACTTGCTGGAGCATCAAGACATGTTGCTAGCCAACTGCCTCGCTCAATCCCGCGCGCTCATGCTCGGGCGCGACCGCCAAGGGGCCAGGCAGGCTGCTGCAAAAGACGGCTACAAGGGAAATGAGCTTGAAACGGTCGCGCGTCATCGTGAATTCGCTGGCAATCGTCCGTCAACGACGCTGGTCTACTCAAAACTTACGCCGCGGGCCCTTGGCCGGCTTGTCGCGCTGTATGAACATCGCGTCTTTGTCGAGGGTGCGATTTTGGGATTGAACAGCTTTGATCAATGGGGCGTCGAATTGGGCAAGGAACTTGCGAAATCGCTGTGTCCCTACATTGGTTCAGCGGAAGCTGCTCCGGACGCCGACTCCTCGACGCGTTCGTTGCTCAAGCGTATCAGTGATTTACGAAATCAAGAACAAGGACTATGAATAGGCGCGAGATGAACAGGTTGAATCGCGCCTGAGTTCGGTATTCGCGACCGGATGAATCGGGGTGTGCCTTTCTTTTCGGCGCTGGTACAGCCTTTGGGTTTCCGGCTCTTTTTTGGCTTTGTGCCCTCCGGAATACTTGGGCAGTTCACTTTACGCTTGCGTTTGAATACCTGTGCGGAACCCCGAAATTGTCTTGAACGGGAAAGGAGCGACCAAAACCATGAGATGCCACGCGATTCGCGCTTACGAAACAGGCGGACCCGAAGTTATGCGATGGGAAGAGGTGGACGTCGGCGATCCTGGCCCGGACCAAATCAGGATCCGCCAGCGCTATGTCGGTCTGAACTACATCGACATATACCATCGCTCCGGGCTTTATCCGGTTGCCGACAAGCCCTTCACGCCTGGCTTGGAGGGTGCCGGGGTGATCGAGGCGGTCGGTCACGGCGTCGAGGATTTGGCAGTCGGCGACCGCATCGCATATGCCTCTCCGCCGCTGGGCGCCTACGCCGAGGTCCGGCTGATGACGGGAGCCAATGTGGTGAAGCTGCCGGACGACGCGGATGATGAAGCCGCTTCAGCAATGATGCTCAAAGGCATGACGGCGGAGTATCTCCTTTGCCGCACTTATTCCGTCAAGCCCGGCGATACCGTTCTTTTCCACGCCGCGGCCGGCGGAGTGGGCCTTATTGCTTGCCAATGGGCAAAAGCCATCGGGGCAACGGTTATCGGCACCGTAGGCACGGAAGAGAAAGCCGAGCTTGCTCGCGCGAACGGGTGCGATTACCCGATCATCTACACGCGGGAGAATTTCGTTGAAAGGGTGCAGGAAATCACAGACGGGAAGGGCGTTCCGGTCGTGTACGATTCCGTGGGGCAATCGACCTTCCTCGGTTCATTGGATTGCCTCTCGCCCCGCGGCCTGCTGGTGGCCTTCGGCCAGTCGTCAGGCCCTGTACCGGCGGTTGATCTCGGTCTGCTCGCAGCGAAGGGGTCGCTTTACCTGACCCGCCCGTCGATTATGGTCTACAACGCGACTCGGGCCGAAATGGTGGCGAGTGCGAACGCATTGTTCGACATTGTTTCATCCGGGAAGGTGAAGATTCGCGTCGACAACCGTTACCCGCTCGCGGAAGCCGTTCAGGCTCATCGCGACCTTGAAGGTCGAAAGACCACCGGGTCGACCGTGCTCGTCGTTTGACATTTATTCTGGGCATTGGGGATCAGGGCAGGGATTGAATTGCGCCATCGACGTCTTCGTGAGGTTCAATATTCTGCAGCAAAATCGAACGATGCCGAGAACTGCCGGATCGCTCAAGGAAGCCAGGCCTGCCAAATTTCTTGTGTTGGTTTGGGAGTATGGAGCGGGTGATCGGGATCGAACCGACGACATTCAGCTTGGGAAGCTGACGTTCTGCCACTGAACTACACCCGCATCCGAATGAAATGCAGTATCCGTCGCCGGTTCAAAGAAGTCAAGAATTTGAACTTTTTGCTCGAGGCCCTCGATTTCCGGATCGAGCGCGCAGCTTCCGATCCACTGCAACGGCGTCACAAATGCTGCAAATCCAGTCACTTGTTTGGTTCTTGATTCAAACGGAGGGATGAATTCGCTGCTACGGGCGCAAAGGCATGGTTCTCTTAAGAATCATGTTATAACTAAATGAAATAAAAAATTATTTTTAATCAATGAGCGCGCCTACGCGTTTGCCTTCGACGAGCCGCGACGTTGAAATTCACCTCCGGGAGATCGACGACGGATCCGAGGTTGGGAAAGGCATCGACGGCATGCGGAAACGAATTCGCGTTCACGAAGTGCTCTTGGAATTTCGGTTCCACCGCCGTTTCGATCTTTTCGATCCTGTGGGCTACGCGCTCAATTTCCTTTCGAGCGTCGATGCTGCACAAAGCGATTCTGGCCCCGGTTCCCGCCGCATTGCCCGCTGAAACGACATTTTCCAGCGGGCAGTCGGGAATCATGCCAAGGATCATGGCATGCTTGGGCGAGATATGCGCCCCGAATGCACCTGCGAGAACAATTCTATCTACGGAACTTGCCCCGAATTCATCCATCAGCAGCTTCGCCCCGGCGTAAAGGGCGGATTTGGCGAGCTGGATGGCCCGGACGTCTGCCTGCGTCACCAAAATTTTCGATCCGCCTTGTTCAGTGCCGTCATGCAGCAGGTAGGAATTGGTTCTGCCGTCGACAATCAAGCGTTCCGTGCCGACCTGCGCAGCTGAACCGATAAGGCCGGACTTGTCGATGATCCCGCACCGCCGCATTTCAGCTATGGCTTCGATGATCCCGGATCCGCAAATTCCGGTGACGCCGGCATCGGCGACGCTTTCGAAGAAGCCGGGGTCATCCGACGAAAGCTCAGAGCCGATGATTTTGAATCTCGGCTCCTTGGTCTCCGGATCAATTTCGACTCGCTCGATTGCGCCGGGCGCAGCGCGCTGTCCTGACGAAATTTGAGCGCCCTCGAACGCCGGGCCGGTAGGCGATGAACAGGCAAGCACCCGCTCTCGCGTTCCGAACACGATTTCCGCGTTCGTTCCCACATCGACCATCAGCACCTTGTCTTCCGAGCGGTGAGGCTGCTCCGATAGGATGACCGCCGCGCAGTCCGCGCCGACATGTCCGGCAATATTCGGCAGACAATAGACTTGAGCTGCCGCTCCGACTTCGGAGAGGTCAAATTCGCGCGCAGTTGCGCGCACCGGTGCGGAGGTCGCCAGCGCGAATGGCGCTTGACCGAGTTCCACGGGATCTACTCCCAGTAGAAGGTGGTGCATCACCGGGTTGCATACGAATACGATTTCAAGAATCCGCGCGCCGTCCACGTCCGCCTCGGAGGCAGTTTCGGCGGCAAGCGTATTGAGGGCCGACCTCACGGCGACGGTCATCTCGTTCGCGCCGCCTGCGTTAAGCATAGCATAGGAAACGCGACTCATCAGGTCTTCGCCGAATCTGATTTGCGGGTTCATGATTCCCGAAGAGGCGAGCACTCGGCCGTCCCGCAAGTCGCAGAGGTGCGCCGCGATTGTCGTTGATCCCAAGTCTATTGCGAATCCGTAGATGCCGCCTTCGTAGAATCCTGGCCAGCTCTCGACGATGCAAGGCGTTCCGTTCGAGGGAAAATGCACGGCGAAAGTCGCTTTCCAATCTCCCTTCCGGAGAGTCGGCTGGAGTTTTCTCAAGACCGTCAAATCAGCCGTGATTTCCTTGATGTCCCACTGAGCTGCGAGCGCCGCCTTGACGCGCTCGAAGTCGCCTGACGGCTCGTGCATGTCCGGCTCGTCCACTTCTGCGTACAACAGCCTCGTGGCCGGATTCATCGCGACGGGACGCGAATCAGCCGCTTTTCGGACAACTTGCCTGTGGACTTGGGATTCCGCCGGGACATCGATAACCATGTCGCCCAATATTTGGGCTTGGCACCCCAATCTGCGCCCCTTCTTGAGGCCGCGAACTCGATCATAGCGCGCCTCGACGGCGTTCCACGCGGAGAGTGCGGACTCAACGGCGACAATATTGTGCTTGGGAAACGATCCGAAAGACGGCGACACTTGGCAGCGGGAGCATATCCCTCTGCCGCCGCAAACGCTGTCCAGATCCACCCCGAGCGAGCGGGCCGCTTGCAGAACCGGCGTTCCGCTGGGGACGCGCCCTCGCTTTCCCGATGGGGTGAAAACCACGAGTGGGTCAGTGTCTGCCATCGCCGATCCTTGGGTGCCGGTTTGAATGCGCTGGATTGGTTAGCAAAATAGCGCGAAGCGGGCGAGAACGATTTTAACCGTGGGCGTTGTCGCAATATGCGTGACGGATAAATTCGGGCAGCAACTTCCAGCAAGCTTGTACGGTCTGGAGGCTCCGCCGCGCTGGCTGGCCGGAGGAAATTCAAGCAAGGTCAAACCGCGCGGCAAAGGGCGGCGGCAATCGCCGTTGAATTCCTTCGCGGAGAAATACGGCAGTCATGCGAGCGCATCCCCGAGCGGAACAACCGGATACAAGGGTCGCTCTTGGTATTCCAGCGATGCGGTGCGCGGCCAAGCTGCGCAACGAATCTTGTTGGCGGACATCAATCCGATCATGCTCGTCGCCTGCGCCGCCTCGGCCGAAGTTCATTTTCCGGCCGCAGCACCTCTGTCTTGGGCTTGTAGTTCTTGATCCATGTCGCTCCGTTCCGGTCATTGTTGGAGAGCAGGTTTGCTGCACGGATTGCTTCCATTTCCCTAGGCCGGACCGGGTTCATGATTGCGGACGTCAAGCCTGCGCATATCGCCATCGGAAGGAAGGTCGCGTTGATTCCGTGGCGGTTGGGAAGCCCGAACGATATGTTCGACGCGCCGCAGGTCGTATTGACGTCCAACTCATCCCTCAGCCGCCTTACCAGCGCGAAAACTTGTTTGCCTGCCGTCGCCATGGCTCCGACCGGCATGACGAGGGGGTCAACCACGACGTCCGCGGCTGGGATGCCGTAATCCGCAGCGCGCTCGACGATCTTCCGCGCAACGTCGAAACGGACATCGGGATCCTCCGAAATCCCCGTGTCGTCGTTGGCGATCGCAACGACAGGGACATTGTGTTTCTTCACCAGGGGAAGGACAGTCTCCAAGCGTTCTTCCTCGCCGGTGACAGAATTCAAGAGCGGTCGGCCTTCGCAAACTTCCAAGCCGGCGCGCAATGCACCGGGTACCGAACTATCGATGCAGAGAGGGACATTCACGATTGATTGGACAAGCGTGATCAGCCGCTTCATCAAGGGCGGCTCCGTCTGGTTCGGGTCCGGATTGGAATTGTAGACGACGCCCGCATTCACATCCAACATCGACGCGCCGCACGCTACCTGCTCTCTTGCATCGTTCTCCACCGTCGTGAATATCTCAGCTTCAAGCTCGACAGCAAGCATTTTCCGTCCAGTGGGGTTGATGCGCTCCCCGATCACGCAAAACGGCTCATCGGAACTAATGACCACCGTTTTGCTTTTTGACTCGACGACTGTGCGTGTCATGACTTGCCACTCTTGGATTCTTGCAGCGAGTCCTGATCGCTTGCATGGCGTTTTGCCCATTCGACGCTGGCTCGTATACCCCCGAGAGGGTACATGTGGACTGAATCCATTCCGAGTTCCGGTTGCGCGAGCTTGACGGCCGAAAGGCCGTGAACAAGATCGTTCGGCTCAATTGGCTGAAGAAGCTTCTTCATGTCGCGGGCGCGTCTCTGGAGCACTCGAATTGAATTGCCGACGCCGCAATCCAACGCAAATCTCAGAAGTGTCTGCAGACGGGCGGGGCCGGCAATGCCGAAACGGATCGGAAGCGTCACGCCTAGTTCTCGAATGCGCCGAGCCCAGGCAACGACAGGTTCGGTCTCGAATGCGAATTGTGTGACGATCGCCATTCTTGCGTCAGTGCGAGTTGAGTAGTTCTGTTTGAATAGAAGTGCATCGTCGGCGTTGACGGACGTGCCGTCAGGATCGATGTCCTTATTGCCTTCGGGATGCCCGGCCACGTGCAGGTCCGTAAATCCGGCGTTTTCGAACAATCCCGTTTCCAGCAACTGCATCGAATTGTCGAATTCGCCTTTAGGACGAGACAATCCACCCGCCAAAAGCAGCGCTTGCCGGACGTCCGCTTCCTCTCGGTAACGCTGAAGCAATCTTTGCAGTTCCGAGGCGTTCCGCAGCATTCGGGCCGGAAAATGAGGCATGACCGGAAAGCCCTCGGAGCGAATTCTGCGGGCGGTTGACACCATGTCGTCCCAAGATGTGCCGTCTATGCAAGCAATATACACCCGCGTGCCATGTGGCAGGAGACTGCCGAAGCTTTCGATCTTGGCTGCAGTTCGAGGCATCACTTCAATTGAATACCCGTCAACGGCATCTGAAATCGGTGGATCCGCAGACGCGGAAAGAACTTCAACGCTCATCGAATCTTGCTCCCAGTCCGAATAGCGCGGTCACTTCGGCTCCCATCCGTCGTTTGCCAAAAGCAATCGGATTTTCTCTTTGTCGTAATCGGTTTCCAAGCGTTCGGATTCGCATTTGGCGATTTCCTCAGCCTCGCCACTGACCGATACGGGGTCGCCTTTTCGCCATTCCGCCAAGTACGCGTCAGTTCCGCGCGCGCCGACTTTCATCGCGCAACGATCGATCGCTTGCTCGAATCGTTCGGAGAGCTGGTGCTTCGCAGCGCGCCGTCCCTTGCCGACAATGACTTGTGCAGGTATGTCCCGCCAGTAGACGATTGTTACATCGGGCATCGGCGGCCTTCCGGATTCGTTCAAAATCTGCGTCTATCAGTTGGGTTGCCCGCAAATATGGCCGATTGCGACTTGGGCGGTCGAAATTGCGACAATTCTTGCTGGATATTGCGATCCCGCGATTTGCGTTTTTGAAACCTTCTGAAAGATAAGGCGATGCACGGACCTACTCTTTGCCAATCACGAATGCTTGGAGCAATCCGTGCTGCGCGGTGAAGGGAAGTCCGGCCGCGGACAGCGCGAGCTTCGCGTTAAAGTGCGTACGGCGCGCGGGCGCAAATTGAGTTCTACAAGATGGCTTGAGCGACAGCTGAATGATCCGTATGTCCGTCGCGCAAAGCAGGAAGGCATGAGAGGCCGGGCTGCGTACAAGCTAACGGAAATCGACGACAAGTTTCAGATTATGCGGGCAGGGGCCACCGTTGTGGATCTGGGTTGTGCGCCGGGAGGATGGTCGCAAGTCGCCGTGGAGCGGGTCAATGCTCTAAACCAAAACTCCTCGAAGCCGCAGGGTCGGGTATATGGAATCGACCGTTCGGATTTTGAACCGCTGCTAGGCGTGGAATTCCGGAAAATGGATTTCATGTCAGGGGCCGCAGTTGAAGAATTTCAGGATTCTCTCGGCGGACCGGTCGACGCGGTGGTTTCGGACATGGCCTCGCCCGCGACCGGGCATCCGAAAACAGACCATCTCCGCATCGTCGCGCTTTGCGAAGCAGCAATGCATTTCGCCGTCGAGGTGTTGAAACCCGGCGGGACTTTTGTTTCGAAACTTCTGATGGGCGGCGGGCAGGGCGAGCTGCAGCAGCAACTCAAAATAGATTTTGAAAAAGTCAGCAATTTCAAGCCTGAGGCGAGTCGAAGCGACAGTTCAGAACAATACGTTGTTGCGCGGGGATTCCGGAAACGCGCCGCGCAGAACTGAGCCGCGGTCGCATGCTGGGCGGTCGGCGGCCTGATCGGGAGTCTTTGAATAGCGACCAAATGTGAATATCGCCATGATCTTGGCGGCAACGCTGAAGCAGCACCGCATGCCGTAGCGGGCAACGGGTTAATCGAAGGGATCGAAATCTCGAATGCAGATCGATAGGGAGATGAAATTTGGGAGGGTATTCGCCGATGGGGGATGGCGGATTCAAGGCAATTGGCGTCGACGGCTGCAGGTCCGGCTGGTTCTACGTGGCGTTAAGTCCAAGCAGAAAGCCAGATTGGGGAGTTGTCGGAAGGCTTGACAACTTGCTGCCGGGTGTCGGCAGTTCGGATCGAATATTTGTCGACATTCCGATCGGTCTGCTGGCTGATCGGTCAGGGCGAGCTTGTGATCGTGAAGCCCGGTCCATGTTGCAAGGCCGCGCAAGCTCAGTGTTTTCGGCTCCAGTTCGCGCGGTTTTAGATGCAACAAGCTATGAGGATGCGAAAGAAAGAAGCAAAGCGGCATGTGGAAAAATGTTGAGCGTCCAAACTTGGGGCATTGCTCGCAAGATATTTGAGGTCGATCTGCTGCTGCGCCAAAACGACAAAGCAAGGCACGTCGTTCGCGAAGTTCATCCTGAACTCTGCTTCTGGGCTTTGAATCGCCGAGTGTCCATGGCGACGAGCAAGAAAGAGAACTCCGGCTTTGAAGAGCGTATGCGAGTATTGAAGGCCTGGCTGCCCGGGGTCGAGATTTTCTTCTCCGAAATTCAAAGAGAAAGGCTGCCGGGGGTTGAGCGTGATGATATTGCTGATGCGATAGTTTCCGCCGTCACGGCTCTCGCCGATCCTTCGACATTGCGAACTGTCCCTGAAAGTCCGCCCCTGGACGATTTCGGACTGCCGATGGAAATGGTGTACGCGGACCCTGGTCTCCTGTCGAATTATCCTCTGAAAGCTGTTCTATAGAGTGAAGAGCAAAGGGTATCGACGTAAGGAGGCGAAGGGCGGGATCTATCCAAGTCCATGCGGTCAGCGTTTCGCCGGGTTTCTCGGCGCGGACTGAAAGCCCCTCTCAAATGCGCTGACCTTCACCGGCCTCCCGCTTTGCTTGTGTGCGATCAAAGCCGACTTGACACAACCAGTGCTGAGTGAAAACAGAGCAGAGAAATCCATTGTTCAGAAAATTGCGAGGACGGTTGGAATGTCACGGATTGCACGGAAGAAATTTGGAGCCTCGGAAGTTGTTGCGATAACGGACGGAGCTACGGAACTCGAAAGCGAATTGTTTCCCAACGCCGATTCCGACAGGATCGGGAGGCTGCTTGCCGCCGCCGGAAAGAGCGGTATTGAGACAAATTTCAATGCATATTTGGTTGATCACGAAGGCAGAAAAGTCTTGGTGGACTGCGGCGCCGGGGTTGAATTTGGTCCGGTCGCAGGGAACCTGATCGAAGGTTTGACGGAAGCCGGCGTTTCGACGGACGACATCAATACAATTATATTCACGCACCTGCATGCCGACCACACCGGCGGCGCTTTCGGATCCGACGGCGCAGCAGCATTCCCCAAAGCGGAAATTGTCATGTCCAAGCAGGAGTTGGCTTACTGGCGCGGGTTGGAAGGCGACAACGATCTGGACGAGAATGTCGCGGCTTGGCTTGCGCTTTCAAAGAAGCTGCTATCCGCTTACGAAGGCAGAGTAAGGACGGTCGAGGCAGGCGGCGGGATCTCCGAGGGAATAAAATTTGTTAGCTTGATTGGCCATACGCCGGGACACCAAGGCGTTGAATTCGAGTCGGAAGGTGAATCGCTGGTGCTCATTGGCGATCTCGTGGTGGCGCAGGACATGCAATTGCATGAACCGGACATCCAATGCAATTTTGACGTCAACAAGGAAAAGGCGGCCGAAACTCGCAAGGGTATGCTGGAAGAGTTGGCTTCAAGCGGGAAGCTATGCTCCGGAAGCCATTTTCTGAGGCCGGCAATCGGACATATCGAGCGCGCTGGGAGCGGTTACAGCTTCGTTTCGGCTCAGTAAATTGCGGCCGCAGCCATTTACCCATTTGGTTGGGCATCCGGGCAACCGAAAACTACGCCGCGTTCCGACTGATTGAATTACGTTCCTTTGTCCCGTCGGCAGGCAGGAAGAGCATTCATGTGGACTGCTCACGAGGCCGCCAGATAGGGTTCGACTGGTTCGGTGACCCTTGTCATCGCGGGGCTATGCATTGTGCCGACATTCCAAATTCACCGATTGAACATTGCGACGGTCAAGCAGCCATTTGCCAGCATCCGTTTCACGCATCGCCACATTGGCCGTTGGGCGTTCACGATGCTCGAACGGCCCAGAAAGTTCATATTAAAATACAATAAAATTCTATATTTGTTCTAAAAATGCTTTATTGCACGTGCCAAGTCTGCTAGACATTCAGGAAGAATTCAATCAGTAGGCAGCAACTGCCTAGCGGCATCATGAGTTACGAAAGACAAGACATGGACAAGAAACGAGCCCTCGAGACAGCACTGGGGCAAATCGAAAGAAACTTCGGCAAGGGCTCAATCATGCGGCTGGGACAGGCCGGGGCGGTAATTGAGGTAGAGACTACGCCTACCGGGTCGCTCGGCCTCGACATTGCCCTCGGCATAGGCGGCCTTCCCAAGGGGCGAATAATTGAGGTCTACGGTCCGGAAGCCTCGGGCAAGACGACATTGACTCTCCATGTTGTCGCTGAAGAGCAAAAGAAGGGCGGAATTTGCGCGTTCGTCGATGCGGAGCACGCCCTTGATCCGTCCTACGCAAAGAAACTCGGAGTCGATCTGGATGAGCTTTTGATTTCTCAGCCCGACACCGGCGAGCAAGCTCTGGAAATTACCGATACGCTCGTTCGCTCCGGCGCAGTTTCGATGGTCGTGGTCGATTCAGTCGCCGCACTCACGCCCAGATCGGAGTTGGAAGGCGAAATGGGTGATTCACAAGTCGGGACGCAAGCCCGCTTGATGAGCCAGGCAATGAGGAAATTGACAGGGTCGATCAACAGGTCGAACTGCATGGTTATCTTCATCAACCAGATACGGATGAAGATTGGCGTCATGTTCGGATCACCGGAAACCACTACAGGCGGCAACGCGCTCAAGTTTTACGCTTCAGTCAGGTTGGACATCCGCCGAACCGGGACGTTGAAGGACCGCGATCAGGTCGTCGGCAACTCAACCCGAGTAAAGATCGTAAAGAACAAACTCGCACCGCCCTTCAAGCAGGTTGAATTCGACATTCTTTACGGCACCGGGATTTCAAAGGCTGGCGAACTGCTCGACCTCGGAGTCAATGCGGGGATTGTCGAGAAATCTGGATCCTGGTTCTCTTATGGAGACCAGCGCATCGGCCAAGGCAGAAACAACGCTGCGGCTTTCCTGATTGAAAATGCGTCGATCGCTCAGGAAGTCGAGAACAAGATCAGGTTGGAGCACGGCCTCAGCGCTCAAGAATCTCGAGGCGGCAAGGCTATTGAATCGAACGGCAAAGGATAGATTTCTGCTTCCATTGTTTTCCGCTGAACCAAGATTTGGTCGACAACCGAGGCAATGGGCCATTACGTGCTCGGAGAGCTACAGCGGACAAAATCCGCTGGACGCAACATCGATACGCGGCGTTGTGATTGAACGGATAGATCGCGTTCCGCGATTGCTCGGCTGAGCATAGCGATTCTCGACAAAAATTTATATCGAATTTCGACATTCACGGAATGGATCTGGCTGATTTCGACGTCTGTGAGGAGAATTCGACATTCGCGGTTTGATTGCACGGGGTTTCGACAGTTGTGAGTGGAGTTCGACGTTTGTAGCTCGGATGCATCGGTTTTCGACAATTGCGTACATAATTCGACATTTGCAGTTTGAATGCGATGGATTTCGACGTCTGTGAGGAGAATTCGACGTTCATGGCATGAATGCAGTGATTTTCGACAATTGTGGGGCAAAATGGACGCTGTCGACTTGAATGTATCGATTTTCGACGTTTGTAAGCCGAATTCGACGTTTTCAGTATGAATGCACTATTTTTCGACAGCCGTAGTTCAAATTCGACGTTCATGGCACGAATGCAGTGATTTTCGACAGTTGTGGCTCGAATTCGACGTTCGTTGCACGAATGCACCGTTTTTCGATAATTGTGTGATGAATTCGACGTTCGCGGTTTGAATACAGCAATTTTCTACGATATCGGAGAATTTGCGGTGGATTTCGACAACTGTAAATGGATTTCGACTTGTTGATCAAAGCTCAACGGCCAGAGTTTCTTCAAGATGAGCCAGTACCGGCGGCATCGAGGCTTGCTGGTTGGTCGGCGCTTGTCCACCATTTTGGTATTTCAGCTCCAATAGTCATGCCATCGTGTGTTTCGGACAACCATATTCACGGCAATAGGAGAATGAACGGCATCTGGAGTGTTTTTGACAAGCGATACGCACCTGACGAGACCTTTGAAGGACATATAGTCTTTGCACTTCGGCATGAAAATATGGACATGCTGGCCCTAAAGCGCATACTTGAGGCGGTTCCTGAGCGCGCCATAGCAGATATCGTGATCGCTGCACCGGTAAGTTCAATTGCAAGAAGAATATGGTTTTACTTTGAAACGCTGACCGGACGATTGCTGGATATCGACGACGCACCCAGGCTTACAGCTGTCCCGGCATTGGATAAAAGATTCTATTTCACTGGAAAGGAAAGACTCTCAACTCGACACCGCGTTCGCGACAATCTTCTGGGCACCGGCGATTTTTGCCCAATCATTCGGCGCACGGAAAAGTTGCAGAGCTTCGTTGATCTTAAACTTTCGGAAAAAGCTCAAGAAACCATCGGCAGAGTGGGTAAGCAACTTATAGCACGAGCTGCCAGTTTTCTTCTGCTTGCAGATAGTCGCGCTAGTTTTGAAATCGAAAATGAGCGTGCCCCGGCGAATCGTTTGGAGAGATGGGGCCGTGCCGTTCTTCAAGCCGGGGAACGCCCGCTTAATCAGACGGAAATATATCGGCTCCACCGTATACTCATTGGTCCAGATGATCGGTTTACTCCTGTAGGCTTTCGCGAAGACGCAGTTTTTCTTGGGGATCGCGATCACAACAACGATCCTCTACCCGAATTCGTAGGCGCGCGCCCCGAGGATGTTCCAAGTCTCATGTCGGCCTTGTTTGAGTGCAATGCCCGCCTTCGCACCACTTCGGCAGCAGACGTCGACCCCGTTTTGCAGGCCGTAGCCATCACATTCGGCTTTGTCTACATTCATCCGCTGGCCGATGGGAATGGGCGAATGCACCGCTGCCTGATTCACCATGTTCTGGCTGAGCGCGGGTTTACTCCGCCTGGACTAGTGTTTCCCGTTTCTACGGTAATGCTGGAAAGGATTAGGGATTACCGCAATGTCCTTCAGGGTCATTCGGCACCGCTCATGGATCTCATCCAATGGCATGCGCTGCCGAATGGAAATGTCCGTGTCTCGAATGACACTTCGGATTTATACAGGTACTTCGACTGTACGAGGGAAGCAGAATTTCTTTACGAGTGTGTAATACGCGCTGTCGAGCATAATCTTCCGCGGGAAATCGACTTTCTTACCAGCCATGACAGGGCAATAAGCGATATCATGCATTTTGTCGAAATGCCTGATCGAATGGCCGGAGACTTGATAATGCTCATTCATCAGAACAATGGTACGCTTTCACGCAAGCGTCGGAAAAAGCATCCCTACGACAAGCTTACCGATGTTGAGATCAAGGAGATTGAGCAAATAGTTTCCGATGCCTTTGAAGGATTTCAGAAATGGACAGAAAGAGAATGAATTTAGAATATTTACTTTGTTCTTTGCTTGCAAGCGACTTCGTAGCTCGCTGGAAAGTGCAGCGGCCGCACTTCTCTTGAAAATGTCGTCCCTCGGCCGTGTACTTGCCAATTGCTCATATCTTTCCGCAGGAATGTGTCGCGCGCTGAACAGGCTGGCAACCGACTGTCGACTGCAACTCCCAAGATGGGTATTTCTGTGACGCCGCGTGGCTGCTCGGAGCCCATTCTGTAAGCTTGATTTTCTTGCTGCGAGCGCGCAACACGGAAGTTTTCGCAGGGGTGCAAAATTGCGCGCTGCTGCATGGCAAGGAAACCGGTCGTTCATGCATCGTGCCGCGAAATAGGAGAGAGCAACCCACAGACCGTGGGAAGTTCCTGAGAATTGCAGCCGGAGATATTGCTGACTCAGAAACCGTCGCCTTTTTTGTTGCGACACGTCAAAATTTACTCAATAGGCCATTGAACCTCGCCTCGAACAAAACTCTAGCGAAACTTGCCAAGCTAGCCACTCGCTGCAAGCTTCGAGTGGAAGCCAAAGACAGTGACGGGATACTACTGGCGGCTGTATGACGGAGGTGGGTTGACAGCTGCTCGCACCGTCAAAAGCATCAGATGTACTCCGAATGTTTGCGGCAATTTAACCAGTGGCCATTCTGGCGAACCTGTCGGCGATCGCTGGCGAGCCTTCGCCGCAGATCAGCGACAGCCCGACGACAATTCGGGCCTTGAGTGCATCCAAATTGCCGGACGGGATAAGGCCGCGAGACAATAGATCCAGTTCAGAGCCGACAAAACCATAGGTGGCGGTCAGAACATTTCCTGCGCGTGTTCGCGAACTGAGAACAACCGGAATCTTCCTCGCCACGTGCTCGGCTGCATCCGCAACGGTTCCGGACACATGGCCGCCTCCAGCCGCCTCCAGAACAAGTCCGGTTATGCCGCTGGACATGGCAGCATAAAGCAGCGCGCCATCGTCTTCCAATCCCGGTTTGATGATCGCCACGCTCGGCATTCTGGGGTCTTCAGGAAGGTCCAAGGCCAGTGTGCGTGCAAGTCGAACCGGGACAATTGGCACCCCTTCTGCCATCCATCCGATGGGGCCACTGCTCGGCGAAGAGAAGGCACCGACATTGCTGGTATGTGTTTTCTGAACAAAACGGGCAGCGTGGATTTGGTCGTTGAATGCGACGACAACGCCTGCTTCCCGAACTGCCTCCGAAGCGGCGACCTGAACTGCAGCCAACAAATTGGCGGGACCGTCTGCACCCGGTTGCGTGGGGTTGCGCATGGCTCCAGTGACCACGATTCCCATTTGCGATGCGCAGATTAGATCGAGGGTCCAACTGGTTTCTTCAATCGTATCGGTACCTTGCGTGATGACCACGCCGTCAAATCCCCGGGCCTGAAGCTCCAGGATCTTGTCTCGGACCATAACGAGTTCAGTCAGCGACAATGCCGCGCTGGGTATGTTGCAGATCTGATGAACTTCAATCTCGGCTGCATTATGAAGATCGGGGACTGCTGAAACCAAATCCTCGGCTGTTAGCGAGGGCGCGACCCCGCCGCCGGCTCCGGACTTTTCTCCCATTGCGATCGTCCCGCCCAGCGACAGTATGGCAACATTGGGCATCAGTGATCATCTCCAAGCGGACCCCTCGCGGAATCGTTAGTCCCGACAAGGTGAAAGTTCCCACCGTGCTGCCGATGCGCGGTGATCGTCTGACCGGTTTCCAGAGTCTGCGTCATTGCGATTGTTCCATCGTGTGAAAAACCTCTTGCCTTTGGCTTAATTGGAGTCTCGCGTGATCAAATCAAAACGGTCGCAAGACCTGGGAAGATCAGCAGGATTCCGGCAACGACAATGATCAGGACCCAATAGGGAACTGAACCGCCGAATATGTGCAACAGCGTCGCCTCATCATCGTCTATCGATCCTTTCACGGTATAGACAAGCAAACCAAAGGGAGGTGTCAGCAAGCCAGCTTCGATCAGAAGGATGCCGAAGATTGCGAATGCCAACGGATCGACGCCTGCCGTCGCTGCGATCGGCGCGAATATCGGGACTGTAAGAAGAATGATAGAAATAGAATCCAGCACCGCACCAAGAGCGAGCCAAATCAAAGCCATCAATATAAGCAAGCCGAAGGTGCCTCCACCTACACTGGACAGTAGATCCTGAATCACCGAAACGACCCCGCCAAGCGCTAGAAAGCGTGCATAGATGGCGCCGGTAAGAAGTATGAACATTATCGGCGCGGTGGCCTTGGCGGCTGTGATTGTCGCCTCTCGGAATTCCCGCCAAGAGATCCCTTTCAATAGCGCAAGCGACATAGCCAGAATCGCGCCTACGCCGGAAGCCTCGGTTGCGGTGAACAAGCCACCCCAAATTCCGCCGAGGACAAGAAAAATGATCGCGAGGATGCTGGTGCCGCTAAAGAATTCCCCTGACGTAATCGGGGTATTCGGGGCCGCGTCCTCGGATCCCGAAGTGAGGCGCGGGTTTAAGCTGACCGCTACCATAATGTAGATGATGTAGAGCACGGCCAACAAAAGGCCAGGCAGAATACCCGCGACGAATAGCTGTCCAATCGACATCTCCATCAAAAGGCCCCAGACGATCAAAAGCACGCTCGGAGGGATCAACATTCCAAGACAAGAGCTGCCGGCAATTGAACCAAGCGCAAACTTGCGGTCATAACCGTGGGTGCGCATCTGTGGGTACGAAATTCGGCTGAATGTCGTGGCGGAGGCGATGGATGAACCGGTGACAGCAGCGAAAACAGCATTGCCGCAAACCGTTGCGACGGAAAGCCGCCCCGGCACTTTCGCGAGCCCTTGGTTGATGATTTTGAACAGGTCACTCGCTGCGCCGGACCGAGAAATGAACTCTCCCATTAAAATGAACATCGGAATAGTCGCAAACACATAGTCCCGCAAAACTTCGAAGGACGCAGACCCTAACTGACTGACCGCAATTCCCAGATCTCCAAAGAGCAGGTACGTCCCGATAAGCGAGGTAATGCCGAGTGCGAGCGCGATATGGATGCCAAAGACAACACAAAACAGCATCACAGCCAACATGGCCAACATAAGCAAGTTGGCATCCATTGCTACGGCTCCATCTGATTGTATTGCGTGCCGGCAGTTCGCCAGACCACAGTCAGCTGAAGGGCGTAGATCATCGCGCAGAACATCGACAAAATCACAATGATGGTGCGTGCTGGATAGACCGGAACTTCCAGTGCACCCGATCCCTCGGCCTCGCCAATCTGCCAGCCAAGGATCATGTTCTCCCAACCGCCAAATGCGATGCCGGCAAAGAGTGCAACGCCTGCGAGGCAAACAAGCGTGTCAACGAACTTCCGGCCTATTGTGGCGAGTTGATCATAGATCAGAGTCGCACGAATCATCGTTTTGTCGAAGATCGTCAACGGCATTTGCAGAAAGAGGATGGAGACAACCGAGTTCGCTATGATTTCGTCAGTACCCCGCAAGGGTTGATCAAAGAGGCCTCGACCCACAACGTCGCCCACAATAATCACGGCGATCAGGATCAGCCAAATGGCAGCGAGATTGTTGCTGAAGCGCGCAATCAGTTCAAATCTTCTGCTCATGCTATTCCTGAGTGTTGGGTGTGGTTTGGCACGCCTTGACGCCTGCCAAACCATGTCTTTCCGACTTAGTTGATCCTATAGCGGTACGGGAACTCAAATCCTTCTGCTTCCATGAGCTCCATATAGCGATTCAGGATATCCGAACCTGGCAAGCCAAGTTCGGTGAGTTCCTCAGCGCTCGCGTTGACAAAAGGTTCGAGGCTCCTTGCCCACGCGACCTGAGCTTCTTTTGATATTCTGGTGACTTCGGTCCCCGCTTCAGTAAGCAGGTCATATCCGATTTGTTCTTTCGATGCCGCGAATTCAGCGGTGACGACTTCCCACTCGGCGGCAACCTCGTCGATGATTTCAACAACTTCTGGCGGAAGCGAGGCGCGTTTAGCCATGTTCATAGTGAGTGCAATTTGCATCGTGCCACCGAAATCGGTAATCTTGAAATGCGGCGCAAGTTCATGAAACTTGAAGCCGAAATAGCTGCCCGGGAAGATCAGCACACCATCCGCCACACCGGTTTTCAACTGATTGTAGAAGGTCGGTAACGCGCCGGTGGCAGGAATCGCGCCACTGCTTTCCAACCATGGCAAGTTCGGTCCGGCCGCGAGGATTTTGTGACCCTCCAGTTCGCCGATCTTTTCCCAAGGGAAATCGGTTCCGAGGCCGTAATTGTCGAAACCACCGATGGCCAATAGCTTTTGGCCGTACTTCTCTTCAAGGTCCGCATACATGCCGGGATATTCACCCAACAGCTGGCGGACAACCCTTACGTCGACACGCACGTCAGGGGTTGAAAACGGCACGAAGTAAGACACGCCAAGCGCCTTCGCCTTCGTTGTTTCGAAACAAACACAGTAACCGCCAATGTCCAGAATGCCATTTTGAACAGCTTCCAGCGTTTCGTGGACTTTTGCGACAGTCCCTGCATATGCGGAAATGAAGCGCACCTCGTGGTCCGTGCGTTCAGCGACACGTTTCGTGATTTCAGGAGCCAGGAAATTCTCCATCTGATAGGCATAGGCGACCGGACCGGTCGGATGACCGGAACCAATGCGCAGGGTGAATGTTTCAGCGAATGCCGCACATGCGGAGATTGACAGCCCAAAAGCAATTGTTGTTGCTCCAAATGCAAGGCGGCTGCGGGTGTTCTTCCGGTGATTCATCGCTCTCGTCTCCTTTTTGGTTCGTTTTGGGTGATTCATCGTTCTCATTTCCCTTTTGGTTCGTTTTGAAGGACTTATCGGCATCGGTACCAATTCAAAATTTGCTCGCCGGTCCAGAAAGCGACGCCAGGCTTGCTGGAAAATAGGTCAAAGGCCCGTTCATAGTATTTGATGCGGTGCGGTACGCCGGAGATGTAAGGATGAACCGCAACTGACAAGATGCGAGGCTCAGTTTCTGCTTCGTCGTAGAGACGCTCAAATTGATCCCTGCATCTCTTTTCAAACTCGTCAGCTGGATGATTTTGGATCATCATGATCGAAATGTCGTTCAGTTCCAGCGTGTAGGGGAGCCCTGCCATCGGCTTCCCGGAGGCCGTCCTGAGTTCCACCGGCACATCATCGACCACCCAGTCGCCGACGTATTCAAACCCGGCATCTGAAAGGTGGTCCAGCGTGTCTTCGGTTTCGGTCAATCCGGGCCCAAGCCAGCCCACGGGTGCTTTGCCAGTAAAGGCGCGGATCGCATCGCCTGTCTTTTTAATTTCGGCGGCCTGATCGTCCAAATCGTGCATAGGGGCTTGCTTGTAGCTGTGGCCCATAAATTCCCAGCCTGCTTCGCGTGCAGCGCCTGCCACGTCTGGATAGGCCTCGCAGACATAACCATTGATAGCCAGCGTAGGTATGATTGCGCGCGCGTCCAACGCGTCTTTAAGTCGCCAAAACCCTCGACGCATTCCGTACTCGTGCCACCCCCAATTGGGGATATCCGGCAAGCGAGGCTGTCCCATAGGAGGGGGCAGAACACTGCGTGCCATGGCGCGCGCGATATCCCAATACTCGACATTGACGATTGGCCAAACGACGAGACGCACGCCTTCCGGGAATGGTTGCAGCTTTTGCGCTGCGTGCGCTTGATAGACCAGGCGTTCGGCTGGCAGCACGATGTAATCCTCTCAAAAATTTCCTATAGTAGATTTCCTATAGTAGATTTTCACACAGATGTCAAAAAAATGGATTTCCTGCAACCTCAAAAGCTGTGTTCGCCAGAGAATCCTTCAATTCATTGAATTATTAGACTTAAATTCCAAATTTTGCTTGCGGAGAATCTCCGGATTGGCAAGATTCTTGATGAATTCCGCCCCGCAGGCGGGTTTCGGGCAAATCTTCGGAGGATTTTGCATGCGGACGGTCATTGAATTGCGGCTCCCTCCGGGACCGGTCCCCACCGAGGACATCAAGCTGGACGCGAAGTCGCGGGACGACACTCCGGCGCGTCCGGTCGGCCTCCAGACGGATCTGCAAGGACGAGGCGCCGCGGGACGGGGCTGTTCGCTCTTCCGGACGAGCACATCGCAGTGCGCCGATATTCCTGCAATTTCGTTCGGACGTATCAAGTCAGGGTTTTGCGTTCCATGCCCCTCGGTCCGAGGCCGGAGGCATGAATTCTCTTTTCCGCATTTCGGATCCGGCCGCGGCAGGCGGACGCGGCCCAGCGCCGAAGCCACGCCGTCGCGGAAGCCTACGACCGGACCCCTGAACCACGATGGCCCGCCCTGAATCGATAGGTTCTCTGCCAGACACAAGAATAAGGCATTGTCCAACAGGCTCGTGCGGAATTGCCCAAGGCAGGGCATGTTGACATTTCTTATAGGAAAATTGTAGTGATTTCTTATAGGAAAACCGCAGTGGTTTCCTCGAATGCAAACTCTGAACCACCAAGGAAGCGTTGTTCATGTCAATCCGCACTCCTCTCGTTCCCATCAAAATGACGGCCAGCGTCCCAAACACGACGCGCACCGACGTCAAAATCGAACAGCATGTTCTAACAATGGATGAGCCGGTTGCGCGCAAGGGCACTGACATCGGCCCCACACCGCTTGATACGCTGGTCGCATCGTTGGCGGGGTGCACGAACGTTGTTTTGAACAAAGTCGCCGCAGAGAATAGTGTTGATGTTGTCAACCTGGAGCTTCGGTTGGAAAGCGCTTTGAATGTTCGCGGCATCTTGGGGATTGAACCGATTGATTTGCCGCTTGAGCGGATTGATCTCTGGATTTCCTTTGATTGTGCTGACGGCGTGCAGGCGATTGAGATTCTAATGCGGCGTTTAAGGGAACGCTGCGCGGTGTCGGTGATATTGAGGCAAGCCGGCATCGATGTTAGGGAGCATTGGAAAGTGAATGGTGAGACCCTTCGATAAAGCGGGCGAACGGATGTCAATCGAATCTGATTCCAACACAGCTGCTCAACTAATTGAGAGCGGAACTTCGGATGACTTCAATCTGGGCCTTTCCCGGAAGATGAAACAGCTGCGGGAATCCAGCGGCCTGCGCTTAAGCGACGTTGCGAAGCTGGCAAATTGCTCGCAAAGCGCCATATCTAAAATTGAACGCGGCCAGATGAGCCCCACGGTGAACATGCTGCACCGATTGGCAAATGCCTATGAAGTCAATATTGCGGAGCTCTTCGACCAACCGACCGAGACCACGGGATTTGTTGTCAGGCGGGACGCACGGCCCGTGCTGCCGCCCCACAGCCTCCGGCGAGGCGACGGCATCTCTCTGGAGAGTCTGTTGCCGATGGCCCATAAGGGCGTCTTGCAATCCTATCTCCACGTCATTGAGTCGGGCGGCCAAAGCGATGGAATGATCTCCCACGATGGTGAGGAATTCGGCTATGTGTTGGAAGGTTGCCTGAAGTTAAAAGTAGGCAGCCATGTCGAAGTCCTTTACGCGGGTGATACATTCTTTTTTCAATCAGACATACCTCATGGATACGCCAACCACTGTGGTGAAACCACAAAGGTTATTTGGGTAAATACCCCTCCAACCTATTAATTCCTGTGTGAAGGAATATGCCTTTGCAAAAAAGCCCAGCAGAATGCGCAGGTTGCAAATAGAATCCGAATAACCCCCGTCCAGATTTCTTGAGTTTGCAAATACTGCCATGAAACGGCCGGGATCAACTTCCAATTTGCGAAACATTTCGTCTTGAGGCTGCAGGTCACAATTTATGCAAGTCTTAGCCCGCACGCCATCAGACACCGTGAACCGACCCGGGTTTTCCAGAGAACAATCGGCCGAACAGACGGGCCGTAAACCGAGGGACAATCTATTTTGTTCCGAACGAATTCTCAACATGATGTTTCAATCGGAAAATTTGAGCACAATTTGTCAGCCAAATTGTCGTGAAAACAACGAATCAACTGCCACGGTAGGTTGAATAGCCGAATGGCGAGAGCAGCAGCGGAACGTGGTAGTGAGAGTCCTCCGAAATCTTGAAACGAACCGGGATGGTATCGAAGAATCGTTCGTGTTTGCCGTTTGTTCCTTCAAGCTCAAGATAGTCGCCGACATTGAAAACGAGTTCGTATGCTCCGAGTTTGAATGAATCCGCTGGAAGAATAGGTTCATCCGTACGTCCGTCGCTGTTGGTGACAAGGCTCACAACGAGGGTTCGCTTGGTTCCCTCAATACGAAACAGATCAATCCGAAGTCCGTCTGCGGGACGGCCGCGCGCCGTATCGAGAACATGGGTCGTCAGGTAACCAGCCATTCGCCACTCCAAAATTCTGCGAGTCGCTCGTATATGCAGGAGCGCCAAGCCTTCCGCAATCACTTTGAATAAAACCGGGTTCTGTGCGTCACGAGCCTTCAATGCTGCAATTACTCGTTTGATTTACCTTTCGCTGTGTGGAAAACTCGAAGCCGTTCAGCGCTCCGATCAGCTCAAGCACCCCATCGTTGTGTTGGATCGGGTTTGGGCGGGCCAATTGCAGGATGAAGAGCCTCTGAGCATTGTTTGAAACAACATGAAATTGGCAGAAAGCTCAATGAATCGATATCCGCGCGACATGACGGGCTATGCTTCCGAGGTCCCAGCAGCGAACTGGCCCGGAGGCGCGAATGTAGCCGTCCAAATTGTCTTGAACTACGAGGAAGGGGGAGAAAACTGTCTGCTTCACGGCGATCCGGCTTCCGAAGCATTCCTGTCCGAGATCGTAGGCGCCGCCCAGTGGTCCGGGCAAAGGCATTGGAACATGGAGTCAATTTACGAATACGGTGCGAGAGCGGGCTTCTGGCGACTCCATCGCATGCTGAAGAACCTCCCGGTGACGGTGTTCGGCGTCGCGACAGCGCTTGCCCGCGGTCCCGAACAAGTCGCTGCGATGAAAGAAGCGGGCTGGGAAATCGCAAGCCATGGACTGAAATGGATAGAGTACAAGGACTTCTCCGAAGATCAGGAGTGGTCCCACATGCGTGAAGCAATCAGCTTGCACGCTGAAGTTGTCGGTTCGCGCCCCAAAGGCTGGTACACCGGCAGGTGCTCGGAAAACACAGTTCGTATCGCGGCCGAAGAAGGCGGGTTCGAATACGTCGCCGACAGCTATGCCGACGATCTGCCGTATTGGCTTCGATTTGGGGAAAAAAATCAATTGGTTGTCCCGTATACGCTGGACGCCAACGACATGCGGTTTGCAACCGCGCAAGGATTCAATTCGGGCGCACAATTTGAAACCTACCTGCGCGACAGTTTCGACATGCTCCATTCAGAGGGAGAACAAGGCTCGCCGAAGATGCTCTCCATCGGACTGCATTGCCGGCTTGCCGGTCGACCCGGCAGAGCGGCGGCGCTTCAGCGCGCGCTCGACCACATGGCGGAGCGAGGCAAGGTTTGGTTCGCGACAAGACTGGAGATCGCAGAGCACTGGCGAAAATTTAATCCTCCGTTTCCATTAGTCGGGCCGAGCGAATTTGATCGAGAACGATTCGTTTCGGAATTCGGCTCGATATTCGAGAACTCGCCTTGGGTGGCGGAGGGTGCGCATGCGCTGGAGCTTGGCCCGACCCACGACACGGCCCGCGGAATTCATTCCGCACTTGTTCGAGTATTCCGAAGGGCTGGGGAAGAGCAGAGGCTTGCGGTTCTGAAGGCTCATCCGGACCTCGCTGGAAAGCTTGCCCGGGCGAGGAAGTTGACCGCCGAATCTACTGCCGAGCAAATATCCGCCGGCCTTGATGCATTGACCGATGGCGAGCGGTCGGAGTTTTCAAAGCTCAACGCGGAATACACTGCTAAATTCGGCTTTCCATTCATTATCGCGGTCAAGGATCATTCGAAGCCCTCCATTTTGGCTGCTTTCCGTCAGCGGATCGGCAACGACCGCACGGAGGAATTCCAAGAAGCCTGCCGGCAGGTGGAACGAATAGCGGAACTGCGGCTGTTGGAGAAAATCTCGAAGTGACCAGGCATATTTCACCGAATCCGATATCGGCCTCGGAGTTCGAGCCGTTCGGAGATTTGATCGAGGCTGCGGGCGATCCGGACAAGATCATCAATCAGGGTTTGTGCGGACGGTTTCATGATCGGGCTCGGCTGGATTTCGGCGGCGGTCGGGCAGGGATCAGCCTGTTCAGGTCAGAACTTTGCGAGCTGCCGTTGACTTTGCGGCTGATGGAGCGTCATCCCGAAGGCAGTCAAGCATTCATCCCGATGTGCGACAATCCGTTCCTTGTAGTCGTGGCCCGCGACGAGAATGGTGAGCCCGGACGTCCGTCGGCCTTCATCACGAAACCGCTGCAGGCCGTGAATTTGCTCCGCGGCACTTGGCACGGAGTGCTGACTCCGCTGGCCGGATCCGGCCATTTCGCTGTCGTGGATCGAATTGGAGACGGATTGAACCTGCAGGAGCACAGTTTCAAGACGCCTTGGATTGTGGGTTGAATGGCGGAGTAAATCATGGACTTCGCCGGATTGTTCCGAGCTTGAGCGTACGCGGAAACAATCTTGGAATGCATCATCGTCTGCATTCCTGTCTGGAGGAACGCGCCGACAAGCTGGGCGGCACTCAGAGAATTCGCTTTTTCAAGTTTTGAGCGCAATCGCAGAACCGAGGCCTCCTGCCGCCGCGATGGCAGCGAGTCCGCGTCCGCCCCTTTCAATCAGTTCATTCACCAGTCGCACCGCAATTATTGCGCCGGATGCTCCGATCGGATGTCCTCGAGCAAGCGACCCGCCTCCCAAATTGACCGTGGAGGGATCCAGCCCGATGTTCCGGACGCAGGCGATGGCCTGTACGGCGTATGCCTCATTGACTTCTGAAACCGTAAGGTCTCGGAGTTTGATGCCCGTGCGGGAAAGCAACTTCCGAACTGCTTCCACTGGGGCGAGTCCCGGCAAAGTCGGGTCGCCACCTGCCATGCATCCGGAGACGACTTGAATAGGAGCGCTGCATCCCAGTCGATTGACGATTCGCTCTGAGACGACAAGGCAGAAGGCGGCCGCATCCGCCGCAACCGAAGCGTTTGCCTTCGAAACGGTGCCGCAGATTGAAGGTGCGCGGGAGCACGCTTGCAATGAAATGTTTCTTGAATAGCTGTCATGCAGGAGCGAGGATCCCCGAGCAGGTGCGATTTCGGATGCGAGCCGATTTCGCGCGGCCATCGCTTTGGCATGGCTTTCCACCGTCCAGAAGTCTTGCTCGGCTCTTGAAATCTTTAGCTTTATTGAAAGCGCGTCCGCAGCCTCCGCCATATCAGGATCGCGATCAGGCCAAGGGGTGAATGGCGCTTGGTCGTAGTATTCGGGACCACCGCCGTCTGTACCAAGCCTTTGGCGCAAAGGCCGCATCGAGTAGCTTTCAACGCCGCCTGCAAGAATGACATCGCATTGTCCGGCGACGATCATGTTCTTGGCAATGATCAACGCATCCAGACCGCCGCAACACTGGCTGTCGATGCTCAGACTTCCTGCCGACTCCGCGCCGAGGGCCAGTGCGACATGCCGCGCAGGATTGCCTCCCGCGCCGAGCGAGTTGCCCGCGATGACCGTATCGATTTCGGATGCCTCTACCCCTGCGTCCTGCAGGCAGGCCGAGGCAGGCGCGATGCCAAGCTCGTCAAGCCGGCAAGTGCGCAACGCGCCGTGTCGAGGAGCAACAGGGGTTCGTTTCGCCCCGACGATCCACGCTGAATTGCCCATCAATTCATTCTTCCGACTTTGCTCGGAGGGCGGAATAGTCCGTTTTGCCGGAGTGAAGAAGAGGCCATTCATCCACGGCTACAATCTTGCGCGGCGAAATGCCGCTTCCGAATTCGCTCCTGCATGCCCGCAGAATTGCCGTGGCGTCGAAGGCGTCTTTCGAATGCATCTTGACGAAGGCAACCAGCGAAATTCCGCGCATTCTGTCCTTGATCGGCACGATTGCCGAGTTCTCCACCCCTTTAAGACCGGCAAGATATCCTTCAATCCGCTCCGGGTGCACCGTCTTGTCCGCGATTTGAACTGCGCGATCCATTCGGCCATTGATGTAAAGGTTTCCGGTTGAATCAAGCGAGCCGATCTCGCCGACAGATACCCATCCTGCGTCCCAAGCGGCGCTTCCTTGCTCGTGCGATGCGTACCCTTCGAACAAATACGGGCTTCTCACCCAAATCTCGCCGATTTCATCGACACCCAGCTTGCCGCCTTCGCTTGATCGAACTTCAATTTCAACGTTTGGAAACGCTTTGCCGGTCGATTCCTTCGGAGTTTCCCGACTGCTCATGGCGATGAAGCTCGTTTCGGACGCACCGTAAAACTGATGAGTTTCAGCTTCCGGAAACATGCATCGGCATGCATCGGCAGTCGGCTGATCGAGATTTGAGCCTCCGATGAACGCCCTCTTCAGGGAGTGAACGGGTGCAAGGGGCTTTCTTCCGCATGCCTCGAACAACAGCTTTATTTGTGAAGGCGTTGCATAAATGACGGACGGCTTGCAGGTTTCGATTTTAGCCAGCTGCTTATCCGGTCGCTGTCCCGACGCATCGATCAGGACGGCCCCCAAATGCAATGCCTCCATTGCGCCGTACAGCGATAACGAGTGGGAGAGCGCTCCAAGAATTACGTACCTCTCGCTTCGGCCGAGATTCCATAAACGTGCGTTTGCATCGAAGCATCGAATCCAGGACTTGTGCGTTCTTCTGATCCGTTTGGGCTGGCCCGAGCTGCCCGATGAAGTGCACTGAAAGGTCTTGATCGCATTGCGCGCAGGGCCAGTTGGTTCCGAAAAATCGGCGGCATCGGGTGCCTTGGCCGACAATCCGGCCGCTGTGCTGATGCCGTCCACCACGCAAAATTCCGTGTTTTCGCGAATCGACTTGAAGATCGTCAGATAAATTTCCCGCTGCGGAAGATCTGCAGGAATGAAGCGGACGAGGGGGGCTTTGAGCGCCTTCCGAGCATGCTCGGAAGAGGCTTCAACCTCTCGCCTTGTCAGGCAATACCCGTTCCCCAAGAGCCTGGAGCCAGGGTGCCACGTGAATTGATCTTTCATCGGACCTCGGAAAATATGTGACAATCCAGACGCGTTAAGAGGGTTTGACCATTCGGCAATGCTCCGCTGTCCGCTGCGGCACGGGTCGGTGACGGTGGCGCGCTGCGTTCCATATAATGCGGCGAGGATGCAATAGCACGTTCCAGATTTGAAGCATGTAGCCGTCCATGACGGCTGTCCCCGCCAGTCGAAACTGAATCGCCGCGCGTATTCAGGAGACAAGAACGCTCGCGCTTTGAGCATTGTACTCCCCGGGAAAAATTGGAACGGCTCAATGGAATGTTCATTTTGACTTTGCGCTTGACTTGCGCGCCACTAATTAAGTAACTAGTTACTTAATTAGTGGCTCTCCGTGCCGTCGTGCGGATGGCCGAAGTGGAGCGCGGGACTGAATCGGCAAGGCGCTTGGTCCCGAAACAGATCGAAAAGGGGAGAATGACATGTCATTCATCAGAAAGTTTGTAGAGCAGGAGACAGTCAACCGTCGCGACCTGCTGCTGGCTTCGGCGTTCGGCGTCGGCAGTGCCGCCGCCGCCGGTCTTTTGGGTCCGGGGATGGCCCGGGCGGCGATTCAGGATCCGACGATCGCTTGGTCCTATCGGAACCGCACCAATCCGTATTGGAACGAAATCGTCTCAGGCGGCGAAGCCTTCGTCGAAAGCTTGGGCATGGGCAAGGAGGAATTGACGCACCTCATCAACGAAGGGTCTTCAGAGAAATCCCTTGCCGACGTGAAGGCGCTCCTGTCCAAGACGAACGGGGAGCTTGCATTGGCGATCGACACCAACGACGCGCCGAACGCGAGGCCGGTGGTCGAGGCTTGCGTCGAGGCGGGCGCATATGTCTCGACGCTTTGGAACAAAACCGACGACCTGCATCCATGGGATTTCGGCGACAACTACGTGAGCCACATGTCTTGGTCGGATGAAGGGTCTGCCGAACAAACCGCGCGGATTCTTCTTGATGCGATGGGAGGCGAAGGCGGCGTCGTCCACCTCGGCGGCATCGCTTCGAACAACCCCGCGATCGAGCGGCTCAACGGCCTAAAGAACGCCTTGAAGGACTACCCGAATGTCGAGCTGCTTGACGAGCAGCCCGCGGATTGGGACACGCAGAAGGCGAACCAGATCATGTCGTCGTTCCTGACCCGCTACGGCGACGAAATTACCGGAGTGCACTGCGCCAACGACACGATCGCATACGGCGTGCTGGAAGCTTTGCGCGCAGAAGGCATCGAAGGAATGCCGGTCGTTGCCTACGACGGCAACCCGCAAGCAGTGGACCTGGTGGCCAAAGGCGAAATTCTGGCGACCGTGTTCACCAACCCCCATTGGGGCGGCGGCATCACCGCCTCGCTCGCCTATCACGCCGCCACAGGTTACTTCAAACCTTCGGAAGAGCCCAACGAACATCGTGAATTCAATGGTCCGACAATCTTCGTCACGCCGGACGACGCATTGGAATTCAAGACCAACTACTTGGAAAACGTGCCGACCTACGATTGGACCGACTTTTGGGGTCCGTCGACTGGCCCGATCATCTACAAGTGAACTCTCCCGGCGGCCGGACCTGTACCGGCCGCCGAAATTGCATTGAGCATCAACATGAGCACATTGCGGCGGAGTTTCCCGCGGCAGACATGCGATCATGCGGACTTGGTGCGGCGACATGCGCGCTGCTTGCGAGCCGGCTTTGAAAAAGTGGGGCCGCAGTGGCCGGCGCAACACTAAATCCTCTTCCATTCGCAGGGGCGATTTCCCGAGACAGGATGATAAAATGGGCGCCTTTGCTTGTTCTTGCCTTTCTGCTGCTGCTGTTCCCATTCTTCGAATGGCTGGAAGATTTCCGTGAAGGGAAAGAGCACATCTATCTGATCGACTCGCGTTTCCTTTCAATCCGAAACGCCGCCCGCATCGGCATTTCTTCGGCCCCGACGCTGATGGTGGCCATCGGCGTGACCTTCATCATCATCATGGGGTCAATCGATCTGAGCATGGAGGGCACAATATCGGTATGCTCGGTCGTCTTCGCGTTCGCGTTCATCGCCATGGGTGGAACGGTCCTGAGCTGGGCTTGGATTGCGCTGCCCGCCGCAATCGCAGCGGGCGCAGCGCTCGGTTTCGTGAACGGGCTTGTTCATGTCCGGCTAAAGATACCTTCATTCATGGCGTCCTTGGCCATGGGTTTCGTCGGCACGGGAATGGCGCTCGTAATGACCGGTGGAGACCGCATTCGCGTTGAGGATCAGATTTTTCGTTCTTTGTTGACCGAGCGCTGGTTCAATTTTCCCGTGATGATCTACGTGGCAGGGGCGTTTCTTCTCATCGCCTGGTTCATTCAATCGCGCACGACGCTCGGCAGGAACTTCTACGCGGTCGGAGGCGGCGAGGAGCTTGCGCATGCAAGCGGCTTGAACGTCGAGCGAGTGCGTTTGATGGGCTTCACTCTGGCGGGCGCGTTCTTTGCGGTCGGCGCACTGCTGGCCGTTGGCCGAATTGGAATCGCCGAGACAGCGACAGGGAACAATTTCATGTTTGTTTCCATTACGGCCGTGGTCGTTGGAGGCACTGCGCTTTGGGGCGGCATTGGCGGCGTCTGGAATACGCTGGTCGGCGTGCTGATCGTGAACGTGATCAACAACGGCATGGTTGTGATCGGGCTTCCCAGCTTTGCCCAGGATGCCGTTCTCGGCATTTTGGTGATTGCCGCGGTGGTTCTGTCCACCGACCGAAAATCCATCAGCTTCGTGAAGTAGAAGGACGAAGCGATGTATGAGCTCCGCAAAGTAGACAAGATATTCCCGGGCGTTCAGGCGCTGAAGGCCGTCGATTTGAAGGTGAATCGTGGTGAAATCGTAGGCCTGGTGGGTGAAAACGGCGCTGGCAAGTCGACATTGATGAAAGTCATCTACGGGGCATATCAACCGGACGGCGGCACAGTTGCGATCGACGGCAAGACCGTTCGCTTTCAAAATCCGCGTCAAGCGATGGATCACGGCATCGGCATGGTGTTTCAAGAGCAGTCGCTCATCACAAATCTAACCGTGATGGAGAACATATTCCTGGGCTACGAGTCGCAATTCGTGAGCCTTGGAGTCATCAATTGGAAGGCCATGGCCGATGCTGCGAAAAAGCAACTCGCAAAGGTCAAGCTGGACATAGACCCGGCGACGACGACCTCTCGCCTGTCCTTCGCGCAGCGTCAGCTCGTGGAATTGGCGAAGGTCCTGACGTTGGAAGAGCGGATTGACGGCGATTTGGTCATATTGCTTGACGAGCCGACCAGCGTTCTCGCGAAGGAAGAGCTGGAACTCCTCTTCGGACTTGTTCGCGAATTGACAAAGCGCGCTTCGTTCATTTTCGTAAGCCACCGCTTGGATGAGGTTGTCGAGCTCAGCGATCGGATTTACGTCATGAAGGACGGCGAAGTCGTCGATGTCATGAGCCGAGACGAGGCCGATATCGACGCGATTCAGCACAAGATGGTCGGCCGCGACGTGGACAAGGAATACTACCGCGAACTGAAGCAAAAACCGTACGGCGAAGAGGTTCTGGTTTCTTTCAAGAGTGTAAGCCACGGTGAGCGCTATCACGATATCTCGTTTGATTTGCACAGAGGCGAAGTTCTCTGCCTTGTCGGCACGGAAGGGTCGGGTCGCGAGGCGGTCCTGCGCACTATCTTCGGGCTTGAGGCGCCCGCTTCAGGGAACGTTGCGATCAAAGGGCAGGAGGTCACGAGGTACAAGGCCCGTGTTTTCGTCGACCTCGGCGTTGGTTATGTGCCGCGCGAGCGTAAGGTGGAAGGCCTCGTCGCCGGCATGAACGTCTTTGAGAACATGACGCTGAGTCAGATGCGGAATTATTCCAGCGGAGGCGTGCTTCGGACCGGAGCGGAAATTCGTCTCGCCCGCGACTGGATTGAGCGTCTGTCGATCAAAACGCCAGATGTATACAAGGACTGCGGCGGGCTCTCAGGAGGCAATCAGCAGAAAGTCGTGTTGGCGAAATGGCGTTCCGGCGGTTCGGACATAATCCTGCTGGACCATCCCACCCGCGGCCTCGACATCGGTGCGAAGGAAGATGTTTACGAGATGGTGCGCGAAATGAGTGATCTGGGCGCCGGCGTCATCCTCATTGCGGATACATTGGAAGAGGCAGTCGGTCTCTCCCACACGATACTCGTCTTGAAGGACGGGAAATTCCAGAAACGCTTCGACGGAAAACCGGGCAGCAAACCGACGCTTTACGATCTCGTCCACCACATGATTTGAGCTGACCCATGCGATTTGAATCAGTCAAACCGTATTTGCCTTGGATTACACTGATCATCTTGGCTTTGGCTGTCGGAATGGCAAACCCGGCCTTCCTGAATCCAGCTGGGCTGATTGCCCTCGTCGCTGATATCGTTCCGCTGTTCGTAATGGCCCTGGGCATGACATTCGCCATCTATATCGGAGGCATAGACCTTTCGGTACAGCAGCTGGGAAATCTGGTCACCGTGATTGCGACCGTATATCTGGCCAAGTTCGGAATCGGCGTCGCACTAATTTGCGCGTCTGCAGGCTTCCTGTTCGGCACGATCTCAGGGTTCGTGACAACCCGGCTTTACGTCCCGTCCTTCGTCTCAACGTTGGCGATGGGCTTTGTCGCGCTTTCCGGCGCCAAGTATCTTTCCGGCGAACGCGCTCTGTCGATGGACGCGACGTTGCGGAACGAAAGCTTCGGATGGATGTTCGGCAATTCATTCGGCATTCCGCATGAATTGATGATCGGCGGCGTTCTTCTCTTCATCGCATGGTTTTTGCAAACCCGGACAACGTTCGGACGCGCTTTGAAGGCGGTCGGTTCAGGCGAACTCGCGGCGGTCGCGTCGGGACTGAATGTCGATAGAATAAAGATTCTTGCCTTCGGAATTTCCGGTACTTTCGCCGCCATTGCCGGACTGATGTTCTCAGTTAAACTGTCAGGTGGCGACGCGAACCTTGCCAACGGATTTCTGCTGCTGGCGATTGTTGCCGTCCTCGTCGGCGGAACGCCGCTTACCGGCGGCGTCGGCGGCGTGGTGAACACCTTGATCGGCACCCTAGGGCCTTCGCTTTTAAAATTTGCCGATCGCGTTGGCCAGCATTCCGAGCAAATATTCGTCGCTCATGGCGGCGATCTCCATCCGCCCCTTCAGCGGGTAGTCGTCGTCCATGAGGCGCACGATGTTCAGGCCGATGCGCCGGATGGCGGCAAGGCACTCCGGCCCGCTCAGGGTCCGGTTCCGCATTCGGTCCTCGTCCATGACGACGTCCAGAACCCAGTGGACGCAGTTCTCGATCTTCCAGTGGCTGCGGACGAGCTCCAGCAGACGCTCCGGCGAAATCTCCGCGCTCATGATGAAATAGCGGACCGCCCGCTCCTGTTTGCCCTTCAGTTCACGGACGGCCTCGATCTTGCCGACGGCCTTGAGGCCGGGCCAGTCGTGCCGGTCCTGCAGCCAGCCGACATCGTGCGAGACCGTCGCGACGCGCGTCTCGATGCGCCCGTGCCCGCAGTCAACATGCTGATATTCAAGCATTTCCTCCTGCGCCTCGGGATCGTCGAACCAGTCCCGCACGTCCTCGCGCAGCGTCTTCTGGTTGCCTTTCACCGGAAGGACGTAGTCGCCGCCCTTCTCCACGATCAGCGCCGACGCCTCGCGCTGCGTGTGCATCGCGTCGGCCGTCACCGTGCGCCCGTTCAGATCCAGAATCTCCAGAAGGGCCGGGAGTGCCGTGATCTCGTTCGACTTCCCGTCGACCTTGACCTGGCCGAGAACGAGTCCCGCCCCGGGCTCGAACGCCTGCACCAGATGCAGCGCGGACTTGCTCGAGGCGTCCAGGATCGCGCCCTTCAGCACCTTGCCGTCGATCGCCACCTGATCCGCCGGATCGCCCGGAAGCGCCGCCAGCAGCATCTTCGCGAACTCCATCAGAGCGGCCGCCATCTGCTCCGGATCGAGAGCGTCGGACAGGTCGGAGAACGCGTCGTGGCTCGGCGGACCGCCCTTGAGCTCCAGGAATCCTTTCAAAAACTCGTATTTGACCTTCGCGTACCGGGCGAACGAACTGCATGACGACTTGCCGGCCAGCGTCGCCAGCAGGGCGATCACCAGCATCTCGATCAAGTCATGCTTCGTGGCGTTGCTCTTGCGGGGATCGTCAACCCCTTGAAAAATAGCGCGGACTCTTTCCATCTTCTGCCTCCGGACACTGCTCTTCGTTGTTGTTTTGACCGAAGAGTGCCAGCAGACGGCGGAAATGAAAAACAGAATTTTTTAAAAGCGAAGGCCCTATCGGCACCCTTATCGTGCTCGTGATTCGCGCTGCAATGGTGTATCTGGAAATTGATGCCATCCAGCAGCAAATGGTGTTTGGCATCGTGCTCATTGCAGCCATTGCACTGACAATTGATCGCTCGAAAATGCGGGGCGTTGTCAAATGAACCGGACGATGCGCGCAGCGGTGCTGGCAGAGCCCGGAAGGTTCGAACTGCGCGAAATTCCGCTCCCGGAACCAGATTCCCACGAAGTTCTTGTCCGCGTCGCTCGTACAGGCATTTGCGGAACGGATCTGCATATCTTCAAAGGAAACTATGCGCGCGACAAATTGCCGATGGTGCCCGGCCATGAATTCACCGGCCATGTCGCGGGAATGGGCAGGGAGGCGGTTGGCCTTGCCGAAGGACAGCCGGTCGTCGTGGACATGAACATCGGATGTACGCGCTGCTACTGGTGCCGACGCAATGAAGTTCTGAATTGTCCGGATGCGCAGCAGATCGGCATCACCATGGACGGAGCGTTTGCGGAATACATCGCCGTTCCTGCTCGGTTGGTCATACCTGCGCCCGAGGGAATGTCGGCAGGCGTGCTCGCACTGACAGAGCCTTTGGCCTGCGTCGTCCGCGCAGTTCGCAAAGCGCGGATTTCATTTGCGCGTTCGGCAGTGGTGCTGGGTGTCGGACCGATCGGAAATCTGCACGTCCAATTGCTGCGGGTTATCGGTGCCGCTCCAATTATTGCGGCGGATCTGAGTCCGGAACGCGCGAACATGGCACTTGAGGTCGGTGCAGACTTCGCCGTCGGCGAGCCGGCGAATCTGAAAGAAACCGTCCTTTCTGCAACCGATGGCCGCGGCGCGGATTTTGTCATCGAGAGCGTCGGGCTGCCGCAACTGTACCAAAGCTCCATCGAACTGGTACGCGCGGGCGGACATATTGGGGCATTCGGACTTGCTTCGCCCGGCGAAACGCTGTCAATCAACATCCTTGATACGATCCTTCAGGAAAACTCGCTGAAGGGATCTGTTGGCGGCATGGGCGAAGATATGCACGACGCACTTACTCTGCTCGCATACGGACGAATCGACACCCGATTTTTCACCCGAGCCGAGTACCCGCTCGAAGACATTCAGACAGCATTCGATTCGATTGAATCAAGGCCGCAAGACTTGAAAACGCAGATTGCGGTCTAGTTCGGGAGAGGCAAGATGAAAACAGAAACCTATCAGAGAGGGCCGGCGGGAAGAATACCAAACAGTCGCTTTCCGCTATTGGTTCACCGGAATGCGGTAAAGGGCGGCGGCGATGACGCGATCATTGCGCTGTTTCGCGAGAATGGTTGGCTGAACAACTGGAAGTATCCCGGCATTTACACGTACGGCCATTTTCATTCCACAACGCATGAATGCTTGGGATGCGCCGCCGGATGGATGGAAATTGTCATGTTCGGCAAAGCAGGAGAAATGATACGCGTCGAGGCGGGCGACGTCATTGTCATGCCCGCAGGCGTCAGCCACCAAATGGTCCGGAACTCAGAAGACAACCTCATGGTTGGCGGCTATCCCGATGGTCGCGACTGGGACAATATACAGGAAGAGCATTTGAGCATTGAAGATTTCCGCGCCGCTGCAAAGCGCATCATGATGTTGCCAATACCGGACAAGGACCCGGTCTCCGGATTGGCCCTGAATTTCTGGACAGCGGCGGTGTCTTCGGTCGACGGAGGCTGGAACGACTTCCGCGATGGTCTCGATCGCTCAAAGTAGGCGGAGCAAGCTGTCTCTTCAGGCGAGTTCTTGCCCATCGCATGCGCGGCAATTCAAAGTTGTGCGGGCATGCAGGGAACATGTTCTTGATCGGAAAAAATGGAAGACGGTGTTAGGACGCATGGATCAGCCCTAAGGCGGCAATAAGGGTTGCGCGAAGCTCCCGAAAGCTTGGGCGCAGATTCAGAAGGATAACACTCCGTATATCACCTCACTGTAGTGCGAATTTGCAATTTGAAAACAGGAGGCGCTGTCCGTCCGCAAGGTTGCTTGAAATTGGGCAATTCCGTTGCCGTGTTGCATTCAGTTTCTTGCTCGGGCGAGATGGCAATGAGTTGCGGCGACGACGAATCTTGGAGGGAGGGCGATGTTTCACGGTTGCGAAAAGTATTTCAGGATTGAGACGCGGCCAACGAGCTGGGAGGATATTGATACTCCGACGCCGATTGTTGATTTGGATGTCGTCGAGCGCAACGCCGTGCGCTGGCAAAAGCGGTGCGACGAACTCGGTCTGGCGAACAGGCCCCACATCAAGACGCACAAGCTTGGTCCGCTAGCGCGCTACCAAATCGCATTGGGCGCGAAGGGCATCACCGTACAGACGCTCGGAGAGGCCGAGGTGATGGCCGACGCGGGATTGAAGGACATGCTTGTCACCTTCAACATCGTTGGCAAACCAAAGCTTGCTCGTCTTTTGGAGTTGGCCAAGCGCGTCAAGATCATGGTTGTGGCGGACAACCCGAAAGTCGCGCATGGATTGAACTGGGCCGGCTGCCGGACCGGCGGCCCTATCGATGTATTGATCGAGTGCGATACCGGCGGAAAGCGAAACGGCGTTCAGTCCCCCGAGGAGGCCGCTGCATTGGCAAAGCTCGTGGATGCGCAGCCTGGCACTGCGTACGCCGGACTAATGACCTTTCCGGCTCACTTCGACCGGCTTCGATCGATTCGTTTTCTGACAAGGGCGAAAGATTTGGTTCAGCAGGCCGGATTGCGAACGACCTGCATTTCCACGGGCGGCACGCCGGACATGTGGACAAGAGCCGGATTGGAAATCGTAACTGAATACCGAGCCGGAACCTACATCTACAATGATCGCTCGCTGATTGCGGAAGGGGTTGGCGAAGACGACTGCGCTCTTGACGTTTTGGCGACAGTTGTAAGCCGTCCAACGCGGGGCCGCGCGGTTGTGGATGCCGGCTCGAAAGCGTTGACAAGCGACCTGCGCGGGCTTGAGGGATTCGGGTGCGTGCGACGGACCGGAGCAGTTGTTTACGCGCTCAGCGAAGAGCATGGCCTGCTTGATGTATCTGAACTTGATGATCCGCCGAAGGTGGGCGATCTGGTCCGGCTAATTCCCAACCATGTTTGCCCGGTCAGCAATTTATTCGACAAGGTGCTGCTATGCCGCGGCAAGACGCTGCTGGGTTACGTGAATGTCGATGCGCGCGGCAGGACCCAATGATTTTCTCAGCTCCGCCATCTTTCCGCGCCGCCGAAAATGGAATTCGTTAAAATTCGTCGCAATGCGATCGGGATTGAAACCTGAACGCAAATACATCGATCAAAAGTCGACCGAATTGCGATTGGCCCATCCTGCGAGGCTCGCGGCGCAGCCGGCTTCGGCTATGCACGCATGGCGAATCCGCAAGAATCCAGCGAGCAATTCCTTGCGTTCCGGCGAACAACGGACTACTGACGGTCTCTCCCACATTCGCTCATGTTTTCGCAAACGCCAATGACGAATGCTCGAGCGTACGACTGCTAAACTGCTCAAGAACCGCTCAAATTTCCGAAGTGGATACCCTGAATGTGGAATGACAACGAGCAATGTTTTCCTGATTCGAGCGAGCGACCAACTCCGATTTCCGATCTCCAGCTTCAGCGAAATTGCGGGACGGCTCGTATCGGATTCAAATGCCTTGACGGCAAAACTGAGCTTTCCGAATGTTTTGCCAGCGCGCCCTTGAAATGGTTCTTTCCGCGTTCCTCGAAGGATGTGAAAGACGCTGTTGTCGCGAATGTCTCAGGCGGCATCGCAGGTGCCGATCAACTGGAGTTTAAGATCAATTCGGGTGAAGCCACGAACGTGTCGGTCACCAGCCAAGCGGCCGAAAAAATCTATTGCGCGCTTGATACGCCGGCGCGTGTAAGGACGAAAATCCGCGTCGGCGAGCATGCGCGTTTCGAATGGCTGCCGCAGGAAACGATCGTGTTCGACGGCGCCCGGCTCGACAGATCGCTTGAAGTCGAAATTTGCCCGGGAGCGGAGGCGCTTCTGGCCGAAATCGTGGTGCTGGGGCGGACCGCTCACAACGAGCAATTCAGGTCCGGCCATCTGCTGGACCGCTGGTCGATCAATTCCGAAGGGTCGCCGGTTTGGCGGGACGCTTTTGAGATTGACAAAAGTTGCGCAATGGGTATGGCTGCAAGCATGGCGGGACATTCGGTGATCGCAACTCTAGTTTACGCAGGTGCGGATGCGCCGAAGCATTTGGATGCGCTGCGTGGACTTGCGTCGCAGGTCGGCGGAATCTCGGGAGCGACCAGTTTCCGCGGAATCCTCTTGGCTCGGTTCTTGGCAAGCGAGGCGGGTCGATTCAAAGCCGGGTTCGCCCGCATGATTGGCGAACTTCGATCGCGTCTGCTTGGACGAACCGCTCAAGCGCCGCGTGTCTGGTATTGCTGAAGCCAAGGCAAGACAATGCGATTGACCCCACGCGAACAAGACAAGCTGTTTGTAGCCATGGCCGCGATTGTCGCGCGCCGCCGCCTCGAGCGCGGAGTAAAATTGAACCACCCCGAGGCTGTCGCCCTGATCGCGGATTTTGTCGTCGAGGGAGCTCGCGACGGCCGGTCTGTCGCGGAACTGATGGAACTTGGAGCGCAGGTGCTGACTCGCGATCAGGTCATGCCGGGAATCTCGGAAATGATTCACGACGTGCAGGTCGAGGCCACTTTTCCTGACGGCGTGAAGCTCGTGACCGTGCACCGGCCGATTCGTTGAAAGAGAGTCTCAATATGATTCCGGGCGAAATCCTGGCCGCCGAAGGCGAAATTGAATTGAATCAAGGCCGCGACCGGATCGAATTGGAGGTCGCCAATCGCGGCGACAGGCCGATTCAGGTTGGGAGCCATTACCATTTCGCGGAAACCAATTCCGCGCTGGATTTTGACCGGAACAGGGCAGGCGGGTGCCGGCTGGACATTCCGGCAGGGACAGCAGTTCGGTTCGAACCGGGAAGCACCCGAACCGTCGGGCTGGTTCCATTTGCCGGAAGCAGGCGGGTGTTCGGTTTTTCCGGTTCCGTAATGGGCAATTTGGAGCAGGCGAGCTAGCCATGCCGATCTCGATAACTCGCGCCGCGTACGCGAACATGTATGGCCCGACAACAGGTGACCAAATCCGGCTTGCCGACACCGAGTTGTTTATCGAGGTCGAGCGGGATTTCACGACCTACGGGGACGAAGTCAAATTCGGAGGCGGAAAGGTCATTCGCGACGGCATGGGCCAGTCGCAGTTGACCAGAAGCGAAGGCGCAGCCGACACGGTCATCACGAATGCGGTCGTTCTCGACCACTGGGGCATTGTTAAATGCGACATCGGGATCCGCGACGGGCGGATCCATGCCATCGGCAAGGCAGGCAACCCGGACATTCAAGACGGAGTATCGATTCCTATCGGCGCTTCGACCGAAATCATCGCCGGTGAAGGAAAGATTGTGACCGCCGGCGGCTTCGACTGCCACATACACTTCATCTGTCCGCAGCAAATCGACGAAGCTCTTTCCTCCGGCGTCACGACGATGCTTGGCGGGGGGACAGGGCCTGCGACAGGCACGAATGCGACGACTTGCACCCCCGGTCCATGGCATATCGGGAGAATGATAGAGGCGGCCGATGAATGGCCGATGAATCTGGGGTTCGCCGGGAAAGGCAACTGCAGTTTTTCCGGGCCGCTCAAAGAGCAGATCAATGCCGGGGCGTGCGCCCTTAAGCTCCATGAAGACTGGGGCACCACGCCTGCGGCCATCGATTGCTGTCTCGGAGTAGCGGATGAATTGGACGTGCAGGTGATGATTCATACCGACACGCTGAATGAGTCCGGATTCGTGGAAAACACGATTGAAGCTTTCAAGAATCGCGTCATACACGCGTTCCATACCGAGGGAGCGGGCGGCGGGCATGCGCCGGACATAATCAAGGTTTGCGGATTGGAAAACGTGCTGCCGTCTTCGACGAACCCGACGCGCCCATACACGGTCAACACCGTTGACGAGCATTTGGACATGCTCATGGTTTGCCATCATCTGGACAGCCGGATTCCAGAGGACGTCGCGTTCGCGGAGAGTCGCATCAGGAAGGAGACGATTGCCGCTGAAGACCTGCTTCACGACATGGGGGCATTTTCGATCATCGCATCCGACAGCCAGGCCATGGGTCGAGTCGGAGAGGTCGTCATCAGGACTTGGCAGACCGCTGACAAAATGAAGCGCCAATTTGGCAGGCTTGGCGAAGAAACCGGCGAGAACGACAATATGAGGGCCCGTCGGTATGTTTCGAAATACACGATAAATCCGGCCATTGCGCATGGCATGTCCGACATGATCGGATCGGTCGAAACCGGCAAGCTTGCGGATTTGGTCGTCTGGAGCCCTGCATTTTTCGGCGTCAAACCGGACTTGATCTTGAAGGGCGGAACGATCGCGATGGCCGTGATGGGCGATCCGAATGCATCGATCCCGACGCCGCAACCAGAGCGTTACCGGCACATGTTCGGCGCCTACGGCGGAGCGCCGGCCGGGAATTCAGTGACTTTCGTCAGCTCGGCGGGTTTGGATGCCAATCTGGAGACGCGGAAAGAATTGGTTGCGGTATCCGGCACGAGGACGATTTCGAAAGCTTCGATGCTGCTCAACGGCGCGACTCCTGAAATAATGGTGGACCCGGAAACGTATGAAGTTCGCGCCGACGGGAACATTCTGACCTGTGATCCCGCCGAGGTGCTGAGCTTGGCGCAACGCTATTTCCTGTTCTGAAGGGTTGCTTAGGGCGATTGAGCATTTCGCTGCCGGAGACTGGCCGGCTGACGATGTATCGGAATCGGTCGAGCTCGATTGGGAAGACAGGTCCCGGCGTCGCAAACGAATCGAGTCGCTTGGGGGGCGCCCCATATTGGTTGATCTGCCTAGATCAGTCGCGATGGCGGACAATGACGGGCTCCGATGCGAATGCGGAAGCTGGATAGCGGTCCGCGCCAAGCCCGAGCAGGTGCTCGCTATCAAATCTTCCAGGCCGGGCGGATTGATCAAGATCGCATGGCATCTCGGAAATCGTCATACGCCCGCTGAGCTGAGGGAAGATGTCATAGTTATCCGGCCAGACCATGTGCTTGCCGATATGGCTAGAAGTCTGGGTTGCGAAGTCGAGGCACTGGTGGAAGCGTTTCACGCGGAACGCGGCGCTTATCATTCCCACTGAAGCGCATTCCATTCGCACGGGATCAGTTTTTATATTTCCTTTCCGCTCTCATGCAGTTCAAAATCAATAATGTTGAAACAGCGGAGGGGCGGTCCGAGCGCCGCGAAGGAAATAACCCGGGAGGCCGGACCGGCAAGCGCGGCGGCCGCGTCCGTGTCTTGAAGATCGCTGTTGTCCGGATGGATCGCATTGAAAGCGGCGACGGCAAACACTGCTGATCAGACAGCAGTGCCGTTGACTGCACTAAATGCAAAACCGATTGCAGCATGGTTCTGATCCGGGCGCGGATTCAATACGCTCAAGATGAGACAAATACTGTTGCTTTAAGTGCCTTCTACATCAATCTCGGGCGGATTCCCTTTTTGGCCAAGAGCTTCAGAGACCGAAGCCGATTTGCTCGGATGCCCTCTGGCGAACGCGCCTGCATCCCGGTCGGCGAGCCCCTCGAGGACGGTCGCAACCCGCGGAGTCTGTCGGCACGGGTGATCGGACGCCGCTTTGCCAAACGCACCGGCGAAAGCAATTCGCCGCGTCGGTCACAATGCCGCGTTTGCGGTTGACTTCCTGTTCCTCGATTGGACAAGTGGCGAAATCAAAATCATCGCACTTGAGATTGACGAGCAACGGGATGGCAAAGTCGGTTTCGAATCTTCGCAACACGGCAAGCCCATGAAGGCTCCCGAGATTTTCGCTTGGCGCAAAATTGTGCGTCTGTCGGATGAGGACCTCATGACCGCCCGTCACGGGCCCCATTTGATCTTCACTGCGAAGATAGCGGCTGACGGTCAATGCATTGTTGATTCTCGCGTTGGCGAAGAATTCGCAATTCGGAATATCGCCGATGCGCACTGTCCGCCGTGGAGCGGAACGGCGCGGTTGGGCGAGGCCGCGCAAGGGTGAGTTTGAAACCCGGAAACACCAGCCCGGATGTCTTGGTTGTCGGCGGAGGAAATGCCGCGCTCTGCGCGGCGATTACCGCGGCGGAAGCAGGGGCGTCGGTTTCGCTTTTGGAAAGCGCGCCGAAGCCGTATCGCGGCGGAAACAGCCGGCATACGCGGAATTTTCGCTGCATGCATTCCGGGCCGATGGGCGTCCTGACCGGCCGGTATGGCGAGGATGAGTATTTCGACGATCTTCTAAAGGTGACGAACGGGGAAACTGACGAAAGGCTTGCCCGACTGTGCATTCGGGATTCGGAAGAAGCTTACGGCTGGATGGCGTCCCGCGGCATCCGCTTTCAGCCCTCGCTTTCGGGGACGCTTTCGCTCAGCCGCACCAACGCGTTTTTTCTGGGTGGCGGCAAGGCGCTCGTCAATGCCTACTACCGCAGCGCCGAGGCATTGGGCGTTGAAGTCTGCTATGACGCGGAGGTTGTGCATCTGGGCCGCGACGGTTCACGGATCAAAGAGGTCGCGGCCCGCATCGACGGAGAGCACGTCGGTTTCCTTCCTCGCTCGGTCGTTGTCGCCTCGGGCGGCTATCAAGCCGACGTCGACTGGCTGGCCCGGGCTTGGGGCAAGGCCGCGCGGAATTTCTTGATCAGGGGCACGCCTTACAATCGCGGCGTCGTGCTCAAGGATTTGCTGGATCAGGAAATCGAAAGCGTTGGCGATCCGACCCAGTGCCACGCAGTTGCCATCGACGGGCGCGCGCCAAAGTTCGACGGCGGCATCGTGACCCGGCTTGATTGCGTGCCGTTTTCAGTGGTGGTCAATAAGCACGGCGATCGTTTCTATGACGAAGGGGAGGATGTCTGGCCGAAGCGATACGCGATCTGGGGACGCCTTGTGGCCGGCCAGCCGGATCAGGTTGGATATGCAATCATCGATGCGAAATCACTCGAGTTGTTCATGCCGTCGGTTTTCCCGCCGGTCAAGGCCGGTACGATCGCGGGTCTTGCCGAGAAAATGAATTTGCCGGTGAAAAAGGTCGAGCTTACCATCGAGGCATTCAATGCGGCATGCCGCCCGGGAACGTTCCGCCCGACCGAGCTGGACGGACTTGCCACCGAAGAGCTGACGCCGCCAAAGACCAACTGGGCCCGCCCGATTTCCGAGCCTCCGTTCTACGGATATGAATTGCGTCCCGGCGTCACCTTCACTTATCTTGGTTTGAAGGTCGACGAGTGCGCTCAGGTCCAGGCAAAGCAGGGTGCGGTCGAGAACCTCTGGGCCTCGGGCGAAATCATGGCAGGTTCGATATTGGGCCAGGGATATCTGGCAGGTTTCGGCATGACGATCGGCACCGTCTTCGGCCGCATCGCTGGAAAGAGAGCTGCATTCCATGTCAAGTGATGCAGTCCAGGAGGCGCGCCGGCAAGCGGAGATTTGCAACGCCTGTCGCTACTGCGAGGGCTATTGTTCGGTGTTTCCCTCGATGTTTTCCCAGCGTGCCTTCGCCGACGGCGATATCACTCAGTTGGCGAACCTGTGCCACAACTGCCGCGGCTGCTACTACGCATGCCAGTATACCGAGCCGCATGAATTCGCGCTCAACCTGCCGGCAGCCTTGGCCGAGGTGCGTCAGGAAAGCTGGAAGGATTTCGCATGGCCGCGCGGATTTGCGTTGCTGCATGATCGGGCGGGCGTCGCTATTTCTGCAGCCTTGGCAGTTTCGTTCGCGTTCCTGTTTTGGGCAGTCAGCGCGCTGCGTCCAGAGGATGGCGAAGGATTCTATGCCTTTATGTCCCACGGGCTGATGATTGCGATTTTTACGCCCGCGTTTCTGCTGCCTCTGCTGGCCGTCGGCATTTCGTTGGTCCGCTACAGGCGTTTCGTGGGCGGTGGACCATTGACGATGACCGATATCTGGCAAGCCTGCAAGGATGCCGCTGCCCTGCGCGATCTAAAGGGCGGCCATGGCGACGGCTGCAACTTCGAGGACGGCGATCGCTTTTCGATGGCGCGCCGCGCATTGCACCAGATGACGTTCTGGGGATTCATGATGTGCTTCGGATCGACCAGCTCCGGCACGGTGCTTCACTACGGATTCGGGCTTGAAGCTCCGTATGCCTGGTATTCCCTGCCAAAGCTGCTGGGCGTGCCGGGCGGAGTCATTTTATGCCTTGGAACGGGCGGACTGGCATGGCTCAAGGTCAAGGCGGATCCGTTGCTGGGCGCGGCGCGGGTGTGGGGCGGCGAGATGGCTTTTGTCCTGCTGCTGTTCGGAGTCAGCGCTTCTGGCCTTGTACTCTACGCGGCCTCCGGAACAAGCGCCGTGGAGTGGCTGTTGCCCGTCCATCTTGGCGCAGTTTTGGCGTTCTTCCTGGCCACGCCTTATTCTAAAATGGTGCATGGCTTTTTCCGGATGGCGGCGCTCGTCACGGATGCCGGACGAAAGAGATGAGCAGGACTATCGCGGACCATTTGGCCGAATTCATTGTTCAGCTCGATTTCGATGGCCTTCCTGACGAGGCCATTCCGGTTGTGAAGCATTTCGTCGCTGAAAGCGCTGCGATGATCCTGAAAGCGACCACGCTTTCCCCTTCGGCGGCGCGTACGCACATTGTCTTGATGGTGGATAGGACCGAATTCGCGTGACTACAATCGAGTTGCAGAAATTGCTTAAGCTGCAATGCTGGTTCTCTCCAAGTTTTCCGACCGGCGCATACGCCTACAGCCACGGTCTGGAGTCAGCGATTGAAGAATCCGCAGTGCGCAATGCTGCCGATTTGCGGAATTGGGTCGAAACGGTCCTGTTGCAAGGATCGGGTCGAGCGGACTCCTATTTCTTTTTGCAAGCGAGGAACTGCACCCCTGAACAGGCTGTGTCCTTGGCGGAAGAGGCAAGGGCGTGGTCGCCGACGTCTGAAATCGCCGCAGAATCCGAGATGCAGGGAGATGCGTTCCTGCAGACGGTTCGGACCGGGTGGCCGCATCCGCTTCTGGATCAGTTCAATGAAATGCGCGCAGGACGTCCGCCTTTGGCGGTGTCCGCTGGATTCTGCTGCGGCGTACATGAGATTCCCGCTGAAGCCGCGTTGGCATTCTATCTTCAGGAGTTCATGAACTCGATTGTATCTGCAGGGCAACGAGCGATACCGATCGGGCAGTCGGATGCGCAGAAAATCATTGCTGACATCGAAGATGCCGTGATGTATGCGGCGAACCGGACTTATTCGGAACCAACGACAGCGACCCCAGCATTGGAGATCCATTCTATGAGGCATGAATCGCAGTATTCAAGGGTGTTCAGATCATGACCAATTCGCCTCACGGTCCTTTGCGGGTCGGAATCGGCGGACCGGTCGGATCCGGCAAGACCGCGCTCGCAGAAAATCTTTGCCGCGAAATGCGTGCAAATTTCGATTTGTTCGTGATTACGAACGACATTTACACGCGCGAAGACCAGTTGATTCTCACTCGCGCCGAGGCGCTGCCGGCGGATAGAATCCTTGGAGTTGAAACTGGCGGGTGCCCGCACACCGCAATTCGGGAAGATGCTTCGATCAACCTCGCTGCGATCGCTGACATGGTCAAAAAATTTCCGGCTGCCGACCTGTGCTTGGTCGAATCGGGCGGCGACAATCTGGCGGCGACCTTCAGCCCCGAATTGGCTGATTTGACGATTTACGTCATTGATGTGGCAGCAGGCGAAAAGATTCCGCGAAAGGGCGGGCCGGGCATATCCCGTTCCGATCTCTTGGTCATCAACAAGATTGATCTTGCGCAGAAGGTTGGAGCGGATTTGGAGGTGATGCGGAGCGACACCGAACGAATGCGCAATGGCCGTCCTTTTGTATTCACCAATCTCAAGGACAGAATCGGAGTCGACAAGATCGTAGAATTTATCTGCAGGGAAGGCGGATTGGCAGATTCGTAGGATCACACGACTTCGTCGGCTCACATTCAAGCAAAGTCGCGCGCACGGCTTCAGCATCGCCAAATGTTGCCCGAATAGCGAATAGCGGAGTTGCATCGCAGATTGTTTCACACTCGGTCGTGCTTGCACGACGATTTCATGCTGCCTGCTGCCTATTCCCGTTGTGCGCGCAATATGAACGGGACGCGCAGCGAAAGTTCCGGAAGAATGAACGCAAGTATTTGTAATTCAATGATTCGAACAACCTCGAGTTCGGCTTGCAAAGTCGAGGAAGCCAAAGAAGCCTTTCGGTCGAATTGAGTTCGGGCAAGTCGGCTGAACCAGCCATGAGAGCTCGGCGTCCTGCAAGCTTCGTCCAGATGGTCCGGTCAAACGGGAAATGCAATTTCGCAGATTGGGAGTGCGGCGGTCAGAATCGCTGCTTGTTCATGATGCGCGTTGAAAAATTGGAGCCGAATGGATATTCGGATGCCGTTGGGAGACGGCATGGACAATCGAAATAAGTTCGCGGCGGCGCGCCATCCGGAAAAAGCGCATCGCCCCGACAACCCAGTCAGCAAGAAGCCTCCATGGATCAGGGTCAAAGCCCCGGTTTCCCGAGGATTCAAGACAACCAGAGACATTGTTGAGCGGAACCGGCTGGTTACAGTTTGCCAAGAAGCCTCTTGCCCGAATATCGGTGAATGCTGGAGCCGAGGCCATGCAACGTTCATGATTCTCGGTTCGGTATGCACCCGGGGCTGCACGTTCTGCAACGTGGCGACGGGCAAACCTGACGCATTGGATCAGTTTGAGCCGCTTAGGGTGGCGAACGCCGTTTCCAAGCTCGGCCTTAAGCATGTCGTGGTCACCAGCGTTGATCGCGATGATCTCGAGGACGGCGGAGCGGAACACTTCGCCCGAACAATTCTGGCTGTCCGCCGGAAGTCGCCCGACACGACTATCGAGGTGCTTACGCCCGACTTTTTGAAGTGCGGTCCGGATGCCTTGGAAGCGGTTCTCGCCGCACACCCGGACGTGTTCAACCACAATCTCGAGACCGTTCCCAGCCTGTATCCTGCAGTGCGTCCGGGCGCTCGCTACTTCCATTCGCTCCGGCTCCTGCAGCGCGCAAAGGAAATCGACCCGAGGTCGTTCACCAAGTCGGGGATCATGGTCGGTTTGGGCGAGAACAGGCAGGAAATAATGCAGGTTATGGACGACTTGCGCTCGGCTTCCGTGGATTTCTTGACCATAGGTCAGTACCTGCAGCCGACATTGAAACATCATCCGGTCCACAGATTCGTTGAACCCGCAGAGTTTGCGACTTACGAACAAGCTGCGTACGGAAAGGGTTTCCTATTGGTTTCTGCTTCGCCGCTGACCCGTTCAAGCTACCACGCCGACGAAGATTTCGAACGGCTGAGGGCAGCTCGGCTGAAGGCTTGACGAGCATGCGGCATTCCGAAGCAGGGTCGAATTCCAAGATCCTGAAATGCTTGCCAATCGCGGATTCTTGTCGTTCGCCCATCAGCTGATTTTTCACCGGGACGGGACAATCTGCGTCGCAGCATGGTGGAGGTGAAGCAGCACAAGTGTCGCCACGGTTCTCCTGCGCAAATGTTTCATTGATGCGCACAACTCTTGGCGTGCTGCGGCCTCCGTTTGAACTTTGGGACGCCGCTCAAGGGCATTCGGCAGCGGTCGATCTTTTTCGCAGGTCGCAATCCGGTCAGGACTTGCCGAAGAGGGGTAGTGCGGGCAGTGGGTCAACCAGGATTGACAAAATAGGCTGGCGCATCAAATACACTTTGTTGATAATCGAACATCGAATCAATGCTGGCGGGCCTAAGCTCGGGTGAGAATGAGTGCAAAGCAATACGCAGCCAGTTTAGGTTGCCTCGAAAATTTGGAGCGGAAGAAGGAGGAACAAAATGGCGATTGCGAATTACTCGGAACTTCGCACGGTCTACAAGGAGCCTGGACCGCGCGCGGCTCAGAAGGTCTTGAATTATTTTGACGAGCATTCGGCGAACTTCGTTGCTCTGTCGCCGCTGTGCGTGATCGCTACCGCCAATTCCGAAGGACGAGCAGATGCATCGCCTCGGGGCGGGCCGCCCGGTTTCGTCAAGCTTATTGACGAGCGCACGCTGATGTTGCCGGATCTGCCAGGAAACGATCAGGTGGATTCGTTTCAAAATCTTGTTGAGAAGCCAGGCATCGGCCTGCTGTTCTTTGTTCCCGGTATGAACGAAACATTGCGCGTCAACGGAATTGCCGAGTTCGTGATAGATGCGTCAGTTCTGGATCCGGTAAAGATCAAGAGAAGAACGCCGGTATCCGGATTGAAGATTGCAGCGGAGGAAGTTTTCCTTCACTGCGGTCGTTCATTGATTCGTTCCAGATTCTGGGACCCGACCACGCAAATCGAACGATCAAGTTATCCGACGTACGGCGAAGTGCTGGCAGACCAGATTGATGGAGCCAACGCAAAGGAAATCGACGATTCCGAAGATGAAGCGAATCAACAGCGGCTGTATTGAGTCAATCTAAAGCAACAGAATTTGTACGGGAAAAGCCGTTCCGGCGTCGTCTGAAAAGAACTTTGCGGATTGATGCCGAGCGAAAGACGTCGGTCAAGCATGGTCAGTCCGCTTTCTTGGCGCGCGCAGGCAGTGTGCAGCAGGACGCAAGCCGCCGAAAATGCAAGCCGGACTGCTCTCAGCGTCAAGCCGGGATTCATGCGGTGTGGAGAGAATCGCCTTGGTCGCCGCGCGCCAAATTGGAAGAAAATGCTCGTTTTGCAAAAATAGATTTGCAAAAAATTATCATCATTGATAAGTTGATTAAAAAATTTTAAACAAATGAAGCAAAAAAAAGTTGTAGTTGATCTATTTTAATATTTTTAAAATTATGCATCTTTTTAGAAATTTATGATTATTATAATTATAGAGTAGATTTAGTAAAATAAAAGAGTTGAATATTTTACTTATTTTCAGTATATTACTGCGATTATAATACAAAATAAATGGATGATACATTACGCGAAGGAAGGGATTTTTAGAAAAGATTTATAATGCCATGACCAGAATTCGAATGCGCTGAATATTTTATGCTGCCAAATTGGCGTTCCTTGCTCGTGCAATTGAGACCGGAACGGTGTTCGCACAACAGAAATCCTTCATGATCTTCCGTTGGCTGGAAGGGGCTTTGAGGCAGGGACAACGCCCTGCTCCAAGTGGACAGCTAACCAATTCGATAGTAGTTGAGCGGCGGTTGAGCGAAATACCGTAGGGAAGGCGACGATGGCTAGCCTGAATGACATCAGAACGAAATTTTTGTCCTATTTCGAGGAGCGAGGTCACACCGTCGTATCCAGTTCACCTTTGGTTCCCAGGAATGATCCGACTTTGATGTTCACCAATTCAGGCATGGTGCAGTTCAAGAATCTTTTCACCGGCGTAGAGGTCAGGGACTACAAGCGCGCGACCACGAGCCAGAAGTGCGTACGGGCCGGAGGAAAGCACAACGATCTCGACAACGTCGGGTATACATCGAGGCACCACACGTTTTTCGAGATGCTGGGGAACTTTTCCTTCGGAGACTATTTCAAGGAGTCGGCGATCACATACTGCTGGGATTTGATGACCAAGGAATACGGGGTTCCTGCGGACCGCATGCTGGTCACTGTCTATCACGACGATGACGAGTCGGCTTCCATCTGGCGGCGCTACGCGGGGCTTTCCGAGGACCGAATTATTCGGATCGCGACATCGGACAATTTTTGGTCGATGGGGCCGACCGGTCCGTGCGGCCCTTGCACGGAACTTTACTACGATTACGGCGAAGAGGTTCCTGGCGGTCCACCGGGCAGCGCAGACGAGGATGGCGGCAGGTTTGTCGAGATCTGGAACCTCGTTCTTATGCAGTTCGAACAGTTCGAAGATGGCTCTCGAGTTCCGCTGCCCAAGCCGTCGATCGACACCGGCATGGGTCTGGAGCGCATCGGCGCGCTTTTGCAGGGCAAGCACGACAACTACGACACCGACTTATTCAGGAAGCTTATCGAGGCATCCGCAAACGCGTCCTCAACTGAACCGGACGGTCCGAAGCAAGTCCATCATCGCGTAATTGCAGATCATCTTCGATCCATGTCATTCCTTATCGCCGAAGGTGTGTTGCCGTCGAAGGACGGAAGAGGATACGTACTGCGGCGGATCATGCGGCGCGCAATGCGCCATGCCAATTTGCTGGGCGTAAACGAGCCGCTGATGCATCGCTTGGTCCGCGTTCTGGTTGCGGAAATGGGCAATGCGTTCCCAGAGCTGTCCCAAGCTCAAACATTGATTGAAGACACCTGCTACAACGAAGAGAAGCGATTTCAGGCAGCGCTTTCGAGAGGTCTAAGGCTGTTGGACGACGAATTGGAAAAATTGCCGTCCAGTTCGACATTGCCAGGCGAGATTGCGTTCAGATTGTATGACACCTATGGCTTTCCGCTTGATCTGACGCAGGATGCATTGAGAGAGCGCGGCAGAACTGTCGACGAGGCAGGGTTCGATCGTGCCATGGATGAGCAGAGAGCGCGGGCACGGGCTTCATGGGTCGGTTCCGGTGAAACGGCCGAGGCACGGATCTGGTTCGAATTGGCGGAAGAATTCGGACCTACAGAATTCCTAGGCTACGAAACTGAAGATGCGGAAGGTCAAATTCTTGCAATTGTTCAAGACGGGCAGCGAACTGAACGGGCCGATTCCGGCACGAATGCTGAATTTGTTGTCAATCAGACGCCGTTCTACGCGGAAGCAGGGGGACAAATCGGCGATACGGGCCGCATAATAACGACTGAAGGTGCTGCCAAAGTGACTGGCACGTACAAGAGAGCAGGACTTTACGTTCATGCGGTAGAAATTGAGCGCGGCCATATGGAATGCAATGTTTCGGCTGAACTGGCTGTGGATGGTGCGAGGAGGCGGCGAATTCGCGGAAGCCATTCGGGAACGCATCTTCTGCACGAAGCACTCAGGCGCAAGCTAGGCGCGCACGTCGCGCAGCGAGGATCATTGAACTCTGACGGAAAACTGCGGTTTGACTTCTCGCACAACAAAGCCATGAGCCTTGAAGAACTCAGAGCTGTCGAAGACGAGGTCAACGCGATGGTCCAGCAGAACTCAGAAGTTGAAACGCGGATCATGAGCCCGGACGAAGCCCGAGACATTGGCGCGGTGGCTCTTTTTGGCGAAAAATACGGGGACGAGGTTCGGGTCGTATCCATGGGAACGATGGAGGGAAGCGGCAAGGGACGCAAAGGAAACTCCTATTCAATGGAATTGTGCGGTGGAACCCATGTGGGCAGGACCGGCGAGATCGGGCTGTTCGTAACGACCGGAGAAAGCGCATCGGCTGCCGGCGTTCGCAGAATTGATGCGGTTACGGGAGACGCTGCGCGAAACTATTTGGCGGAGCAGGACCATATTGCGGCGAAGGTTGCCCTGATGCTCAAAACCGGGCGAAACGGCGTTGTAAAAAAAGTCAAATCTCTGCTGGACGAGCGAAAGACATTGACCGCGGAAATTGAACGATTGAGGAAGGAGCTTGCTGCTGGAAGCACAGCATCCCGCTCGGAAAAAAACACGATGCTTGAAAACGGAATTTTGTTCAGCGTACGACAGCTGAGCGAGGTTTCGGGCAGGGATCTGCCCGACTTGGTGGATGACTACAAAAGCCGAAACGATTCAGGAGTCGTGCTTATTGTTTCGGAGGTTGGCGGCAAGGCGGCGGTTGCAGCCGGCGTGACGGACGACTTGTCGGGCCGCGTATCCGCTATTGACATCGTGCGAACTGCAACGCCATATCTCGGCGGCAAGGGCGGGGGCGGCAGGCCCGATTTCGCGCAAGGGGGAGGCTCTCAAGCGCGAGGCGCCGAAAAAGCTGCCGAAGCTGTCGAAAACCTGCTGAGGAGACTATAATGAGCGCTTACTGGATCGTGCGTGTAGATGTTTCGGACGAGGATACTTACAAGGAATACGCCAAATTGGCAACCGTTGCCATCCAAGAGCATGGAGGAAAGTTCCTTGTGAGGGGCGGCAAGTACCAGTCCATGGAAGGCAACAGCAGACCGAGAAACGTCGTGGTTGAGTTCCCGGACATGGATTTAGCGATAAAGTGCTACGGGTCGGAGACATACAAAAACGCGCTCCAATATTCCAGCCGTTCCTCTGATCGCGATATGGTAATTGTTGAAGGGGTGGAGTGAGCACATTCGAGTTTTAGTGCTTGTTGCTTTGAGGCCGCGTCCACGATGTGTTGATATCGCCAGAAGACGGGCGTTCGACCTGTAAATTTTGCCGAATTGTTCGGCATCCGGCTTTTTTGCGCGGGATACGGCTCCGAAATGCAAAATCCGGCGCAAGGCGTCGATTCAGGAGTCCGCGCGACGCCTGTCTTCCTGTTGGGCATTCGGTCGCGGCGATGTCCGTCAGTCGCCGGGAACGGACCTGAGGCACGCGGCGCACAGCGCGAAGAAGCTGCCGCCGACCCCGCTGACCGGTCCCAAAATGCTCACAGAGCGCTCGATGGATCGCCGGCGGTGTCAGTCGAACCGGGATTTCAAGGTGCCCGCCAACCCTCGCGGAGGCCCGGAGCGCGTGGCGCGGATCCAACAGGTCGCGAACGGCCCTTGAAGGAACTTGGCGATAGCGCAAGCATGTTCAGCGCGCCAAGCCATTCTTGAACACGGACGATTGCATTTGCTTCAAACCAAGCCCACGCGCATGAATTATTCAAAATTGAACCGGTGGGTGCTCGGCAATCAGTTCAGCTCATGGCTTGTTCAAAGTTCAATTGGACTTTGTCCAAGAATTCAATCGTAGATAGCCAGCTTTGGTCCGGACCGACCAGCGAAGCCAAATCCTTCGTCATGTCACCGGATTCGACAGTGTCAACGACGGTTTTTTCGAGCGCTTGCGAAAATTCCGCCAACTTGGCGTTTCCGTCGATCCTCGCCCGATGCGTAAGGCCTCCGGTCCAAGCAAAAATTGACGCGATGGAATTCGTCGAAGTCTCAAGCCCTTTTTGATGCTGCCTGTAGTGTCGAGTCACCGTGCCATGCGCAGCTTCCGCCTCGATAATCCTGCCGTCCGGCGTCATCAGCTTTGACGTCATGAGACCGAGCGACCCGAATCCTTGCGCAACGGTGTCGGACTGGACGTCGCCGTCGTAATTCTTGCACGCCCAAACGAATCCGCCGCTCCATTTCAAAGATGCTGCGACCATATCGTCAATCAATCGGTGCTCATAAGTTATTCCTGCTTGCTTGAACCTATCTTCGAATTCGGCCTCGTAGACCTCTTGGAACAAATCCTTGAAACGTCCGTCGTATGCTTTGAGGATGGTATTTTTCGTCGAAAGATAGACCGGCCAGCCGAGAGAAAGGCCGTAATTGAATGACGCCTTGGCGAAGTCCCTTATCGAGCTGTCCAGATTATACATTCCCATGACGATTCCCGATGACGACGCATTGAAGACTTCACGTTCAATCTCGGTTCCGTCGGTGCCGGCGAATTTCAGTGTTATCCTGCCCGCTCCGGGAAACAGGAAATCCGTAGCGCTGTATTGATCCCCGAATGCGTGGCGTCCGATCGCGATGGGGCGGGTCCAGCCTGGAACAAACCGAGGAACGTTGCGGCAAATGATCGGTTCTCGGAATATGACCCCGCCGAGGATGTTGCGGATGGTGCCGTTCGGAGAGCGCCACATCTTTTTCAAGTTGAACTCTTCCACTCGCGCTTCGTCTGGAGTGATCGTCGCGCACTTCACGCCGACGCCCACTTCCTTGATTTTGTTGGCGGCATCGACGGTGACTTGATCGTCGGTCCTGTCCCGCTCTTCAATGCCCAGATCGAAATACATCAGATCGATATCCAAGTAGGGCAGGATAAGCTTCTTCTTCAGTTCATGCCAAATGATCCGAGTCATTTCGTCGCCATCCATTTCGACGACTGGGTTTTCCACTTTGATCTTGTCCATTACTGCTCTCCTGCTTGTTCGAAATCAGTTGCGTTATACAGATTGCTAGCGAATGTTGAATTCCCTGATCTCGGAAACCGCCTCGCTGAAGCCGACTGATTGCTTGTCTTGCCGAAAGTTCGGCTGGGAAGGCTTTCCCTTCCGAGCTGGCGATGAGAATCCAGCGACCGAGCACTGATCTGCTTGTCGAATCCTTCTGCCAATTAGCTGCCGGTCCATGCCGAATGTCGCTTTCGCTCAAGCGTGCCGTGAGGTGACTTACTCATATCAATTCGCATTGTGTCATAGTGCTCAGCCCAAAACCGAGACCTGTTAGACTGATGCCGTCAACCCGCCGTCCACTCTAATATTTTGGCCAGTGATGTAGCTGGACGCGTTTGAAACAAGGAAAGCCACCATCTCCGAAAGTTCGCGGACTTTGGCATACCGCCGCATCGGAATCTGTTGCACGCGATGAGGCTTTTCAGGCAGGCTGTCGATGAATCCCGGCAGGACGTTGTTCATCCGGACGTTATGCGGAGCATATTTGGTGCTGAACAGTTTGGCATAGCTCGCCAAACCGGCTCTGAAGACGGACGAAGTCGGGAAATCCGCATCAGGCTCGAATGTTGCGAATGTCGAAATGTTGACGATTGATCCGCCGCCGCCCTTCAGCATGATCGGAACTGCGTGTCTGCAAGTCCTGATTACATGAAGAAGATAATAGTCGAGGGCCAAGTGCCAATTCTCGTCGGAAATCTCGAGGATATCGCCCTTGGGGCCGTGCCCTGAGCAGATGACCAGCCCGTCGATTCGATCCAACCGGTCTGCCGCCAATCCCACGAAGTGCGCGAGGTCGGAGTCGTTCAAAATTGAGCCGGTATAGCCGATTCCGCCCAATTCAACGCCGAGTTGCTCTCCTTTTCCGGACGCCGACATGACCGCGACGGTGTAGCCGATCTCTGCAAGTTTTCGCGCTGAATCTGCACCGATCCCGGTGCCTCCGGCTACAACCAAAGCAACGGGGGAATCCGGCATGCGCATGCTCCTTGATCTGGTCGGCGAACTCAAACGCGTGCTTCGGTCGAGAACGGCGTTTCGACGACGCTACCACCCTGCCAGCCGCGATTCAATCAGGAGTCTTGTCCCTATTAGGTTTTAGGAATTTAGCGCAAATGCCCTAAACCGAGCAAAGAAACAGGATTTTTCACGCTTTGCGTTGAACAGCCAAGCGAATTTTTCCTGATCGCAATCATTCCGACGGGCTGTTTGGAGGCTCAAGTTCTTTGCAGGACTTTGTGTTCGGAGTACGGCTCGCCCCCGTTTTTGATTGCCGACGATTGCGATGATCCGTCAAAGGCCAAGAGAAGTGCCGGAACTCCGCATCTGAACCTATGGAAAAAGGCAGACTCAAATTCGCCGGTGATGACAAGAACCGCAAACGAGTTCCGCCGCCGGCCGACGCAACTCCGTGAAACACTGCGGCACCAATTGAATTCGAGGCGAGAGCACGCAGCCGAAGGCCAACGCAGTGCCTGGCCGTGCGATCAGATATCGACGAGCCATCGGTCGTGTCGCGCCATTCCGGGTTGGGGTGATTTGCATGAGCGGGGAGCGACGTGACGATATTGGCCGATTCGCCGGACTTTCATGGCGCCGCGAGGTCCAAGGTCGGCATATCTTCCCGAAACTTGCTTTTTTTTTGCATATGCACGCGGGAGGATCGATGCGCGTCGAACATTTCAACGTGCGCGGAAAGAGCGTTCCTTTCAGAATCAGTTTCCCACATAAATTTTTTCGTGCTCAGTCTGCTCGCGGCCTTCTTTCGCTGCGGAGATTACCGCATGTTCTGCGCAAGCTGTTCGCATCTGGTCTGCCTGCGGTCATTGACAGGTCGCTCAACCGAGAAATGATGCAAAGTGCAGCAAGAAAGCAGGCCGACGCAAGCAACGGATTCAACGATTGCACTTTTGTGCATTTTCATGTTGAGCATTTCCGTTGTCGTCGGGGCTGCGCGGAACTGGCCGGAAGATGCGCGAATGCTGTCCGCATCCGGCATGATCGCGCTGGTCTCAGGATGGCTCGACAGGAGGCGTCTTTCGGACAAGGTTGCTTCAACGCCGAAATCGTATTCAATGGCAGATGCTCCAATTTTACACGAATGTTTCCATGATCCCGGTAGCTGCGTCGGATGAAGCGTTCGCGACCTCGGCGAAGGTCAAAAGCGTCCTGCGAAGGATGAAAAAGCGTTGGCTTGGCGAAATACGCGGATCCGATGCTGCGCCGAATGCTGTTGCAGCTAATGAGTGGGAGCAGCTGCCAGCAGGAAATTCACATGAGCTCTGATCCGCTGCCGCTATTCGAGAATTCAGGAGTCAAGGTTCCGGAACCTGCTGGTAACGCGGATCCCGCCAACGAATCTCTTTACAAGGAGATCAATAGAGATTCGCCCATCCGGACTGGTTGGGTGCCTTCTTCCGAATCTGTAACCGTGGCCGGACGTGAAATCGGTGGCATGGTTTACATTGGAAAACACATCGTTCGGAACAAAGGTCGTACCACCGGCAAGAGCGGCGCATACATTGATCCATCGCTCCCGGTCTCGGATGGCGGAGTCGGTCGAGTCGACCAATGGGGTTACATTTGGCAAAAGTACCATTCTATTCCGTCCGGGCGTCGAGCATCGTACTTGGATTGGTTGTCTACCGGCCGTTCAGAAGAATCATTCAATCCCAATTTCGTGATGATGTATCTTTACGGGCTGGAACGTCGATTTGCAGTGGATGACTCGCCAGAGGCGGAAAAGCGTGAAATTCTTGACGAAGCGCTCCGTCTTGCGAAACTCTGCCGCGAGGAATCGCACGTCGGGCGAGAATTGAAAGACTTCATCTTGTTCGCAAGATTGATGCTTGAGGAATTTTCTCAATTCGAACCTGTATACGAATATCATTATTGGGAGCTGCCCTTTCCGCTGAGGGCTGCCATAGGGGCGCACATTGTGCGTCGGAAGCGTTTGCCAGCAGAATGGTTCCTCAGCTGGTTCTATTGCCATCCGAGTTGCCGACTCAAGATTGCTGCTATACGATGTCCCGATGAGTTTCGCGAGCTTTTCAAGTTGCGGTTCGACCAACGGTTTCCGAAGGGTTACAAGCCAAACAGAACAAAACATGTTTTGCATTATCATTACTATGCCGCATCGGGTGAGTTTCGTATTAATCTTGATGTCAAATTGAACGGAAAGTTTGTTCCCGACATCTCGGCGCAAAGCAAATTTCTAATTTATGCCGAAGAAATCGCCGCCGAAGTCTCGAAGGATCTAGGCAAGCTCAGCCGCTATGTCGGAAACAATCCTAATGATAGCGACATTCTCGGTGCAAGGGCATATTTACCTAAGGAGCTTTGGCAAATTATTCCTTGCGAAAAACTGGACCCGTTTAGAAAATGGGCTCGCAGAGTCGCGTCGAAGAACGGTCGGGTTCTTGTCGAACAGCTGATCGCAAAAATTGAAGGATATCGCCCGGGCAAGATCGCAAGGCAGCAATTGACGTCGGCATCGGCAATATTGGCGCAGACAGGCTTCGGATTTGCCCCGGATCCCAAGTATGCTTTCCAGTCGCCGAAAGTCGGAGAGCCTGTAGTGATCTTCGATACGGGAAAGGCTGTTGCCAATCTGGACGATGCCTCAGACATCTATCGCGCATCTCTCCTGACTTCCGCATTGGGAGCGTTCGTGGCCCATGCCGATGGAAAAGTCACCGAGAGCGAGCGCGAAGCACTGCGAGAGAAAGTGATCAACATTGAATTCATCAACAAAGAGGAACGGCGAAGGCTGATCGCCGATCTTGAGTGGATGCTTTCGGTCGCTCCGAACTTGGCATCGCTGCGCCGAAAACTGAAAGAATTCGGGCCCGGCTTGATACCGGCCGCTCGAAACGCCGTGGTTGCCGCCGCGCACGCCGACGGCGTAGTCCAGCCTCAAGAGGTCAAAGCCATCGAGAGAATTTACAAAGCATTGGGGCTGAGTGTCTCCCTTGTGTATTCGGATTTGCACGCGGGCGACATGCACGACGGGATTGCCGTCGTGCGCTCCGCAGAAGCTGCGGCAGCGGGCGAGTCGATTCCCGTCGAAACGCCGACCGGCGAAATACGGCTCGATTCAGAGCGAATCGCCACCATTCACTCGGATACCGAGCGCGTATCCTCCGTTCTGGGCGAGATATTCAGCGAAGCGAAAGACAGCCCGCGGAATGAATGCGCGCAAGAGGTTGTCGTTCCCGGTCTCGACGCCAGGCATGCCGCATTCGTCAAGGAGGTCATCGCCGAGAAACATTGGGCGGAGGGTTCGTTCAAAGAACTCTGCGACAAGCATTCATTCCTGCCGTCCGGCGCGATTGAGGACATCAATGAGTGGGCCTTTGAATCCTACGGCGATGCGCTGCTGGACGAAAATGACGGCTACGAGGTCAATGCCGAAATCGCAGATGCGCTGCAGAGGGAATTCGAAGGGAGGAATGACGATGCGCGGGTTGAAACCGGATGAGTTCATATTTGCTTGGCGCAAGCACCGCTTCGTCACAGAAATTGCTTCGCAATCGGGCTGGATGATCCGCTCATCGGGGAATTCGTCAAGATGAATCATCGGGCCGCATTTGCCGGAGGCTTGATTGGCAGTGCCGGTTCGCCATCGGGCTCGGCGGGAGGCGCTATCGACTGGGCGTTCGAATCCGAACGCTCCCCGGAAAACCCGGGGCAGTTCAATGTGGTTTCGAAGCCGCTGTTTTGAGCCAATATTCGAAGCGCGGAGCCAGTCCTGCTTGGACGTCGGGAAATTCGGTTGCCGCCCTGCCGGTGGCGATATAATTCTATCCCGTGGGCGGTGCGACTCGAAGACTCGTTCGGGCAGCAGGCGAAGGACGGATCGGCCGAATGGATATACGGTTGCGCAATTTGCATGAGAGAAATCCGAAACAAGAGATTTCGACGAGGGACCGAGGGCGGCCGATAGATCGCTTCGCGATTTGGGACAGTTGGGATGATGGACAGGCTCGTCCCGGATTTTTGCCCCGTCTCCAAAACGGCGTTGCGTTGAAAAAGTCTAGTCTGTGTTATAAAAATACCGTATACTGAATAGGATTTACATAATGATAAAATTTGTTAATTTTCCTAAATAATCATTCTTATATATGTATTATTTTAAGGTGCTGACGTTAATGATATATTTATTTATTGAAAACTGAAAAAGAATCCAAAATTTCTGTCGTTCCTTTTTGAATTTGATTTTTTAGTGTGAGAAAAAACGAGTATCATGCGAAGGTAGAATAACGATGAATTTTGGAGACGACGAAAATATATCGTTCAGAATATCTGAAGCACGAGTTGAATCAATCAATCATTTCTGGGTGCCTTCAAGAAAATCAGCTACAGTTGCCGGCCGCGCAATCGGTGGAATGGTTTACGTCGGAGTTCCCCCAACAGTACCTGACGATTGCTTCAAGAAAGAGTGCAAAGCATTGATAGATCCGTCGCTCCCTGTTGCGACAGCAGACGACGACATAAATGGAATTGACATGCATTTTCGAAAGAGGTATTTCGACATGTCTCCGCGTAGTCGGACGACTTATTTGGAATGGCTGGCATCTGGTCGCTCGGATTGTTCATACAATGCCTATTATATGCTTCTTTATTTTTATGGGTTAGAGTGCCGCTTTTTTCTGGACAATCCGCCAATGGATGAAAAACGTGAAATTCTTGAGGAGGTAAAACGTCTAGATTCGCTCTATCGTGACGGAAGTAGCTCTCTTTTTGAATTATCGGTATTCATTAATGGCGCACGAATCTCGATGGGAGATATTGCAATATGTGAGCCGACATTCAAGACCGAATTATTAGTGCTGCCCTTGAAGATGAAGCTGGCCCTCGGAGTGCGGGTCGCGCGCGGGGACTTGCTGTCTGCGGATTGGATGCTGAGCTGGTTGTACAGCCAGCCGTCCTGGAAACGGGTATTGCCCCCGGATCTGATCCGCGACGAGTTTTGCGCGCTATTCAAGCTGCGGTTTGACGAGAGGTTTCCCGAAGGCTTGCAGATCAAAAAACCCGGCAAAGCGCTCAAGATCCATTACATGGCTGGATCGGGCGAATTTGATGTGGATATTATGCCGGAATTTGACGGAAAGCCATTTCCGGACATTTCGGGAGTACGCAAACCGCAAGGAATTGCACAGGAGGTCGCCGACGGGGTTATGGATGAACTGCGTCTATTCCTTGATTATCTCCTCGGCAATCAAAAGGGCCGCGGCAGTTTGGAAGCGCTTTCCTATTTGCCGCCGGAGATTTGGCCGATGTTTGCGTCGGAAGACTTGAAGCAGCTCAAATTATGGGTCGGCGATATCGTAGAAAAGGGTGGTTTGGCTCCTGTCGACGAGGTGGTCGCTCGAGTTGGAGGAAAGTCCCCGGAAAAGCTTACCAAGCGGCTGTTGACCGAAACAGCAGATTCGCTGGCTTGGCTCGGCTTCGGCCTGACTCCCGACCCGAGGTTCGCATTGCGGTCTCCGAAACTGGGAGAACTCGCGTTGATTTTCGATTTGGGAGAAGCTGTAGGCTACTTGGAAGATGTTTCGGAAACATACCGAGACGCGCTGCTGAATATTGCAACTGGGGCATTTGTCGCCCATGCCGATGGAGAGATCAGCGAACACGAGCGCGAAACACTGCTCGAAACAGTGCGCGATATGAAGAATCTGGGCGATCACGAACGACGCCGACTGGCTGCGGATCTTGAATGGATGCTGGCGGTCGCTCCGGACTTGGCATTTCTGCGCCGAAAGTTGAAGGATGCATGGTCGGTCGACGTCGCAGCCATTCGAGCCACTTTGATTTCTGCCGCGCATGCCGACGGCGTCGTCCGAGTAAAAGAAGTCGCCGCTATCGAAAAAATTTACGATGTGTTGGGGCTGAATCCCGCCCTCGCATATTCGGATTTGCACGCAGGCGAGTTTCGCGACGGTCTCGTGAAAGCGCGGTCCGCCAAACCTGGGGCATCGGGCGAGGCGATTCAATCGGAAAATTCGACCGAGGGAATTGAACTCGATGCAAGGCAAATCACTCACATCCACTCGGAGACGGCTCGTGCGTCTTCGGTGCTGGGCGGCGTCTTTGGCGACGCCGAGACCGAAGACAGCGAAGAGGAAGAAGTCGGGCAAGAGACGCTGTTTCCGGGCCTCGGTCCCGTCCATGCGGCATTCGCTACGGAAATCATCAAGAAAGAGCATTGGACGGAAGACGCATTCCGGGATCTTTGCGCCCGGTTCTCTCTCTTGTCGTCCGGAGTGCTGGAGGACATCAACGAATGGGCGTTCGAAAATTTTGGTGATGCGTTGTTGGACGAGCATGACGGCTTTGAAATAAATCCTGACATAGCCGACGCGCTGAGGAAGGAATGAAAGGGCAAGGGCGGCAATGCCGAGGTTGGATCCGCGCAAGCACGATAAAATTGATTGGGTTCAATGAGCATCGTTTTGAGTGCAGCTTCGCAGCGCCTTCAAGTCGGCAACGATTTTCGTTAATGGCCTCGCCCGCAAGGACAGAATTCAGGGACTCTTTGCACTTGGTCGTTTAACTTGGCATCAGGCTCGACCTGGGACTTCAGCGAGTGGGCGGCAGGACGGCGCCGGGGATATGAAGCTAATCCTGACATGAGAAGAAGGCGTTTGAGGGGGAGACAGCGGTGTCCAGATTGAAGCCGCGCGAGCGGGATGCGATTGTTCAGGCTCTCCGGGCAGGCGTCGTGCCGAAACTGGGCCTGCGGCATCTTCAGGTCGGCCGGGTCCGCGAGATACAGGAATTGATCAAGGACATAGACCGCATCGCCGATCGCGGTTCAACCATTCGGTTCATCATCGGCGAATACGGTTCCGGCAAAACCTTTTTCATGAATCTGATGCGGCTGGTTGCTCTTGAGAAGGGCTTGGTCGTGATGTTCGCCGACTTGGCGCCTGATCGCCGCATCCATGCGACAGGCGGGCAGGCTCGCGGCCTGTACGCCGAAATGGCGCGGAACCTGTCCACGCGGACCAGGCCGGACGGCGGAGCCTTGGCGAGCGTGGTTGAGCGATTCGCATCCACGGCGCATCGCGAGGCCGAAGATCGGAATTTGCCGACCGGAAAAGTGATCAAGGAAAAACTGGATCACTTTGAGGAATTGACGGGCGGGTTCGAATTCGCGGAAGTCGTGCGCCGTTATTGGGACGGTCACGAGGCAGGCGATGAAGATTTGAAGTCGGCTGCGCTGCGCTGGCTGCGGGGCGAATTCGCGACGCGCACGGATGGGCGGAAAGCCTTGGGCGTTCGCACGATCATCGACGACGCGAACATATACGATCAGCTGAAGCTCATGTCCGCCTTTGTCCGCGAAGCCGGATACAAAGGCATGCTGGTTGGCTTGGACGAAATGGTGAACATCTACAAGCTGACGTCCTCCCACGCTCGCAAATCAAACTACGAGCAAATCCTCCGAATACTGAACGACGTCTTGCAGGGGAGCGCCGAAAGCATCGGATTCCTCATGGGCGGGACGCCTGAGTTCCTGATGGATTCCCGCAGAGGCCTCTACAGCTATGAAGCCTTGCAATCTCGCTTGGCCGAAAACACATTCGCCCGCGGAGGGTTGGTGGATTTGTCCGGACCGGTGATAAGACTGGCCAACTTGACGCAGAATGAGTTGTTCGTTCTGCTGTCGAATGTGCGCCGCATCATGCAGGGCGAAAATCATTCTTTGCCCGATAGCGCCTTGGAGGCATTCATGGTTCATTGCTCCAAGCGCATAGGAGAGGCCTATTTCCGAACGCCTCGAAATACGGTTACCGCGTTCGTCAATTTGCTCGCCGTTCTGGAGCAGAATCCGGAAGTGGAATGGTCCGACCTGATTGAAAAGATTGAAGTTGCCGAAGACCGAGGAGAGGACTTGAGCGACGTGGGCGAAGCAGACGGCACGGCGCCGCTGGACGACGACTTGGTCAAATTCCGCCTGTAGAAGTCCGTCGAATGAGGTCTGCGTTCGACAAGCTTGCGCGACCGACTCAAAAGTGGATTCGGTCGCAGGGCTGGAGCGAGCTCCGTCAGATTCAGGTTGACGCGGTTCATGCGATCATGGACGGCGAAGACGATCTGATCATCTCGGCTTCGACCGCAACCGGCAAGACCGAAGCCGCATTCCTGCCTCTGGTGTCGCAGGTGTTGAACGAGCCTGCCGAAGCTACCGGCTTTGATATCCTGTATGTCGGGCCGCTCAAGGCATTGATCACCGATCAGGCCATGCGGCTCGGGGACATGTGCGGCGCGGCGGAACTGCCGGTCGTTCCTTGGCATGGAGACATTTCGCAATCGCTCAAGCGGAAGGCAACGAAGGCACCGAGGGGCATTTTGCTGATTACGCCCGAGTCTCTTGAGGCGATGTTCATACGCCGATGGCTTGAAGTGCGGCGTCTTTTCTGCGCCACCCGGGCGGTCGTGGTCGACGAGTTGCACAGCGTCTTGGACAGCGAACGCGGCATTCATGTGCAATCGCTGCTAACAAGGTTGGAATTTGCCTTGAAGCGCCCAATTCGGCGTATAGGTCTATCGGCAACGCTTGGCGACATGAGAATGGCGTGCGCATACCTCCGGCAGGAGGATCCGGATGCGGTGCGGCTGATTGAAGGGAGAGGCGAAAACGAACTGCGTCTGCAGTTGCGCGGCTATGTCGAAGGAATCGAGGATGGCGACGCGCCGTCCGCGGCGGAGGGCGTTGCCGAGCATTTGTTCGCGAAACTGAGAGGCAGCGACAATCTGGTCTTCGCCGGAGCGCGAAACCGAGTGGAGGTTTACGCTGATCGCTTGAGGGAACGGTGCGAAGAGAAGCATCTGCCTCAAGAGTTCTTTGCCCATCATGCCAGCCTGTCCCGCGAGCACCGCAATTTCGTCGAAGAGCGCATAAAGAAACCAAACCTGCCGACGACCGCAGTGTGCACTTCGACACTGGAGCTTGGAATTGACATTGGCGAAGTCAGGTGCGTCGCCCAGATCGGCGCGCCTTTCAGCGTCGCCTCGCTTCGCCAACGGCTGGGCCGTTCAGGTCGACGCGAGGGGCAGGCGGCAATCCTGCGCCAATATGCAGTCGAAGCCCGGATCGAATCTGAAAGCAGCTTCGTGGATCGACTGAGGCTCGGTTTGATCCGCGCTATCGCGATGATTGAACTATTGATAGAGCGCTGGTGCGAACCGCCTCGACCTGCGGCGCTGCATCTTTCGACTCTCGTGCACCAAGTCATGTCGGTCATCGCCGGTTTGGGCGGCGTGCGAGCCGATCAATTATATCACTTGCTTTGTCGGAAAGGACCATTCCGGAGCGTGGATGTCCCGCTGTTTATGGAAGTCCTGCGAGCCATGGGACGTACCAAAACAGGATTGATCGAACAATCCGACGACGGATTGCTTCTATTGGGACCGAAAGGGGAAAGGCTGGTCGAACACTACAGTTTCTTTGCTGTCTTCCAGACCGAAGAGGAATTCCGGCTGGTGTCGGATGGGAAGGAGCTCGGGACGCTGCCGGTCTCCAGCATGCTGGCTCCAGGAATGCACATTATTTTTTCAGGGCGCAGATGGTCCGTGCAGGAAATCGACGATCTTGCCCGAACGATAATCGTGACTTCGGCGAAGGCCGGGGCGGCGCCTGTCTTCGGCGGAGACCCCGGCATTATTCACGACCGGGTCATAGAACGCATGTTCGCCGTTCTCGAGGGCGATTGCCGCCCTGTGTATTTGGACGCGGTTTCCGCGGAAATGCTGCAGGAAGCCCGCCGGAACTACAAGCAATCGGGTTTTGCCAAGGTTCAGATGATCGGAACCGGCGTCGGCTCGCATATATTGGCCACCCGTTGCGGAACAGTGAAGACGACGACATTGGCTTTGGCTTTAAGCAGCTTGGGTTTCGCAATCGAGCAGCATGACGGGTTTCTTCAGGTGAAGTCGGGCGAATCGGGCATCCCGCTTGAAAAAGCGCTGTACGACATGGCGGACGGAAAGACGGTCGATTTGTTTGCGCACGCGCCAAATTTGATCTCTGAGAAATACCATGGCTGCTTGACTTTGGATCTATTGAAACGCGACGCGCTTTCGACGCGTCTTGACCTGGGATCGCTGAATAAACTCTGCAGAAGCGTATGCGGGAGCAAAGCGCCTTGATCTCCCGGGTAGCATCCTGCGTCCAGACCTTCGCGTGTACTCGGCAGTCCAGCGCACGCCCGCGCCGAAAAAATGAAGGCACCCTTCACGCCGCTCCGGCGGGACTTGCTCGCATTGGCAGCAAACTTGAACTTAATTCCACACACTCATGCCCGGCAGTTGATTGAGAATCCAGCTTGTGCTCGGCAAGCCGGATCTGATCGTTCCCATAGACGTGGAACGGCAGCAATCGTGCAGCCCGTTCCGCGGGCATGCTGACTTTGACCGTGTTCAATCAATTCTGGCGCTCCGCCCAGTGCGACGCGGAACGTCCAGATTGATGTTCAATGATCGAAACTGCGAGGATCGCATTCCAAGTTGGATGGGATAAAAGACCTGGCATTGATTGCGTTGCGATCACTCGTTAATCTGCTGACGGTCGACGACTGATGGAGGCTCCGTCATGGCAAGCATTACGGTTCGAAATCTGGATAGCGAGGTGAAGTCCCGACTGCGGACACGAGCGGCGGAGAACGGTCGTTCTATGGAAGAAGAGGTGCGGATGATTTTGCGCCAAGCGGTCGAACTGGAGCCCGAGCCTGAGAACTTGGCCAGTTTCATTCACGATTGCTTCGCGCCTTTCGGCGGAGTGGAGTTGGAGCTGCCGTCGCGCGAGCCGATGCGCGAGCCTCCCATTTTTGGCTGAGGCTTTTCCGTGTTCATTCTCGATACCAATGTGGTGTCCGAGTTGATGCGTCCGGCGCCTGAACCTGCACTGAAATCGTGGATAGCGGACCGTGCGGCGTCGAGCTTGTTTCTGACGTCGGTCTGCGAGGCGGAACTGCGCTTTGGCCTTGCAGTGATGCCATCGGGCAGACGCAGAGATGGCCTTGTCGCGAGCTTGGAACGGATGCTGCGCGCAGGCTTCGCGAACAGGATTCTTCCGTTCGACAGTGCCGCAGCACGGGCTTATGCGGAGATTGCATCCGACCGTCGCGCGGCCGGGCACCCGATATCTCAATTCGACGGCCAGATGGCGGCGGTCGCGCGTACGCGCGGCATGGCGTTGGCAACGCGGAATGTTCGGGATTTCAGGAGTATCGGGCTCGTTCTCGTCAATCCATGGGCAGGCGCCTAACACGGTTCCGACCTCATGTCGCGCCATGTACCTTTGTTGCGATGGACCCATGCGTCCCGAAGCCGCGCCTGTCCAAGCCGAAAACTCCTTTTTTGATGCCTTGGCTTGACGGCGTGAGGCAGGCCGCCTCGATGGACAAAAGCGACTTTGAAGACATTGCTTTGGATCATTCTGCATCTCATGAGTCTCCAAGTGGCAAGTATAAAAGTATAACTGTGAAGAGTTGGTCCATGTTAATTGCCGAAGCTGAATTTGAACGTTGGTGCCGTCGGCGAACCCTATAAAGATGGGTGCCGCTAGGCTTTCGAGGTTGCACCTTTATGCCTGTTGTAAATGACATAGTTCAATCTTATCTGAAGCCGCGCACTGTCTTTCAGTCAAGACTTGAGTCGACCGCATCGGAAGGCAGGGCGTACGCCTATCTTCTTGCGGGATGCTTTGCGCACTTCATCGCTCGGCTGCCCGGACTGGCGAACACACACCTGTTTGGCGATTCAGAAATTTCGTTCATTGCCGCATCCTCCGGGAATTTCCTCGGCTTGGTCGTCTTCGGACCGTTCCTGTTCTACCTCTTGGCTTGCGTCGCGAATTTGCTGGCGAGACTGGCAAATCGCGGATGCAGCTGGAGAAATTCCAGGGTCGTTTTGTTTTGGGCTTTTTTAGCGGTTTCGCCGCTTGCCTTGTTCAATGGAATCGCGAGCGCTGCAATCGGAATCGAAGCGCTATCCTGGATTTTGCAAGCCGCGCAAGGATTGGCGTTTTTGCTTTTTTGGGTGCTGGGCATGTCGGTGGCGTCGACTTATTGCAAGAATTCTGAATATTCCTAAACAAGCGATTGCGGTGTCGTTCGAGCTACAATTTCGGCCCGGCGCCGATGTCGGACGGGCCGCCGCCAGCCGAACTGAACGCCGAGAGCCTTGGGCCAAATCGGCAGTTCACGGCGTCGGCTGGAGTCCGGAAACCCGAATTCATCGGATCGACCGGGTCGCGGCGCTGCGAACATTCAGCCCATCGGCATATCTGCATAAGCGTTGTGAACCAGCCGCCCGACATTCGGTCGCTGATTGTCCGAAAAAGGGTCTGGACTATCTTGAGTTCAATCCTTCAGCCGCCGCCTTACGTATTTTGTGACGGCGCTGGTCAACTTGTCCATGTGATCGCTTTCAAAAAAGTGGCCGGAGCCCTGCACGGTTTCGTGCGTGATGGTAATCCTGCGCTGCTCCTTGAGCTTGGCGACGAGTTCGCCGATATCTCTGGGCGGAACGATGCGGTCGGCGGTTCCGTTGATGATCATGCCCGAAGACGGGCAGGGCGCAAGAAACGAGAAATCATACAAGTTCGCCGGCGGAGCCACGGAAATGAACCCGGTCACTTCAGGTCGCCGCATCAGGAGTTGCATTCCGATCCACGCCCCGAACGAAAACCCAACCACCCAGCAGTGCTTGGTGTTCGGGTGGTGCCCTTGCAGGAAGTCAAGCGCTGCCGCGGCATCCGACAGCTCGCCGACTCCCTCGTCGTATTCGCCCTCGCTTCTGCCGACGCCGCGGAAGTTGAAGCGCAGCACCGCGAATCCCATGTTGAAGAAACAATAGTGCAGATTGTACACGACCTTGTTGTTCATCGTTCCGCCGTAACTCGGGTGCGGATGCAGAACGACAGCGACGGGTGAATCTGCGGCGGGTTGCGGGTGGTATCGCCCCTCCAAACGCCCATCCGGGCCGGCAAAGATAATTTCTGGCATGTTTGAGTTGCTGGCTGCCTCTTTTAAGCGTCTGTGCTGCTCGCGTTGACTAAATGCGGCACGTTGTTTAGAATCATTCTAAAGTAATGGGGCCGGGCCGGTTGCCGGACTCGAGACCATTAGTTCAAGGTCGATCTCGTGTCAACAAATGCGACGGTAGTTCAGTGAGGCTTAGCACCAAAGGAAGATACGCGATAACCGCACTGGCGGATCTTGCGTTGCTGGACTCGCCAAGCTCGGTCTCTCTGCCTCAGATCGCCGAAAGGCAAAATATTTCTTTGGCTTACTTGGAACGACTATTCATCAAGCTGCGCAAGGCCGGTCTCGTGGTTTCCGCGAAAGGGCCCGGCGGCGGATACAGGCTCGCAAGAAGCGCCGACAAAATCAGAGTCTCCGAGGTGCTGGCGGCGGTGGACGAAGACATCGAAGTTACGTCGCCGCACGCGAGTGCGGCCGGCGGCGTGTCAGGAACGCAAGCCCAATCGCTAACCAACAGGCTTTGGGAAGGTTTGTCTGCGCAAGTTTACGTCTTTTTGCACGGCATTAGCCTGTCGGACATCATATACAACCAGCTCACGCCCTGTCCGGCTGTACCCAATCTGCTCCGCGTAGTGGACGAGTGACTCATTCACGCGCCTATTTGGACTGGAACGCGACGGCTCCATTGCGTCCTGAAGCCAAGGCTGCCATGACTTCGGCGATGGACTTGGCGGGCAATCCGTCTTCCGTTCATATGGAAGGCAGAAAAGCGAAGGCGGTGTTGGAGCAGGCCCGCGCGCAAGTCGCCCGAGCATGTTGCGTCGATCCGGAAACGGTGATTTTTACCTCCGGATCATCAGAAGCTTCTGCGTTGGCGCTCGCGGACCGGAATCTTGTTTCCGCCCCGATTGAGCATGATGCGGTTCTTGCTTGGACAAGACCTGAACTGCCTGTCAGCCAAACGGGGATTGTTGCCGTCGCTGAACCCGGCGCAAGCGCTCTGCAGGTCGCGAACAGCGAAACCGGCGTGATTCAAATGATTCCGGATGGCCTTGCTGTTTCGGATGCAACGCAGGCTTTCGGCAAAATTCAGACCGCCGCGCAGATCGGCAGGACCGGAATGGTATTTCTGTCAGCGCACAAGATAGGCGGACCGAAAGGTGTCGGCGCGTTGATCTTGAAGTCGAACGAAAGACCGGCCGAGTTGATCAAAGGCGGCGGGCAGGAGTTCGGCAGAAGATCTGGAACAGAAAACATTGTCGGCATCGCGGGATTCGGAGCCGCCGCCGCGGCCGCTGCGCGTGAAGTTGCCGATGGGGCATGGGAAAGAGTGCGCGCATTGCGGGATGCGTTGGAGCATGCGCTTTTGGACGCGGCAGAGGGACTGAAGGTGTTCGGATTCGAAGCTGATCGCCTTCCAAATACGAGTTGCTTCTGCATGCCGGGCTGGAAAGGCGAATCCCAAGTTATCCAGATGGATTTGGCCGGATTTTCCATCTCCGCAGGATCCGCATGCTCTTCGGGCAAGGTGAAGGCCAGCAGCGTATTGCCGGCCATGGGCGCTTCGCAATTCGAGGCGTCGTCGTCGATCAGGGTCTCCATAGGTCCGTCAACGACAAAGGATCAATTGATGCGTTTCGCTTCGACATGGATCGAATGTTGCAAGCGCTTCAAGTCACGAACATCGCCGTCGATCAATGTTGTTCCGGAAGCGGACTTTTCTGATCGCGGAGCGGTCATTGGAGCATGAGGGATATGGACGAACTTGACGTAAGAGAAGGCGTGGACCGGGAAACGATCGAAGCGGTTCGTTCAGTCGGGGAGAAGTACAAGCACGGTTGGGAAACCGAAATTGAAATGGAGTTCGCTCCCAAAGGTCTGAACGAAAAAATCGTCAGATTGATTTCTTCCAAGAACGACGAACCTGATTGGCTGACGGATTGGCGCTGCCGCGCCTTCGCGCGGTGGAAGAACATGCGCGAACCGACTTGGGCGATGGTGGATTATCCCAAGATCGACTACCAGAATCAGTACTATTACGCCAAGCCGAAAGGCATGGAGAAACGCCCCAAATCGCTTGAGGAAGTCGATCCCAAGCTTCTGGAAACATACGATAAGCTTGGAATTCCATTGCGGGAGCAAATGCTCTTGGCAGGCGTGGAAGGCGCCGATGCCGATGGTCCTCCGCCCAGAGGAGTGGCCGTGGACGCGGTGTTTGACTCCGTGTCCGTGGGCACGACCTTTCAGAACGAACTCAAGAAAGCGGGCGTTATCTTTTGCCCGATTTCGGAAGCTGTCAGCGAACACCCTGAGCTTGTACGCAAGTATCTAGGTTCGGTTGTCCCAATTACCGACAACTTTTTCGCGACTCTCAACTCCGCCGTTTTTTCGGATGGATCTTTCGTTTACGTGCCGCCCGGCGTGCGCTGCCCGATGGAGCTTTCGACGTACTTCCGGATCAACTCGCAAAATACGGGGCAATTCGAGCGCACTCTCATTGTCGCGGACAAAGGTTCCTACGTCAGCTATCTTGAAGGGTGCACAGCCCCGCAGCGCGATACGACCCAGTTGCACGCGGCCGTCGTCGAATTGGTCGCTCTTGAAGACGCGGAAATCAAATACTCTACCGTACAGAACTGGTTTCCGGGCGATGAGAGCGGGAAGGGCGGCATCTACAATTTTGTCACCAAGCGGGCTGACTGCCGCGGCGACAGATCCAAAGTCATGTGGACGCAGGTCGAGACCGGATCCGCAGTTACGTGGAAGTATCCGTCGTGCATACTGCGCGGGAACGAAACGCGAGGCGAATTTTATTCCATTGCGATTACCAACAATCATCAGCAGGCGGACACCGGCACGAAGATGCTCCATTTGGGCCGCAACTCTCGGTCACGAATAGTGTCCAAAGGGATCTCGGCGGGCAGGGCGCAGAATACGTACCGCGGATTGGTGTCCGTGCATCCTAAGGCGAAGGGAAGCCGGAATTACACTCAGTGCGACAGCTTGCTCATCGGCAATCGCTGCGGAGCCCACACGGTCCCGTATATCGAGGTGAAAAACAACTCGTCTCGCGTTGAGCACGAAGCGACGACCTCGAAGGTAGACGATGACCAGCTGTTCTACTGCAGGCAGCGCGGTCTGGACGAAGAGGCTGCGGTGGCCTTGGTGGTGAACGGATTTTGCCAAGAGGTTCTGCAGTCGCTTCCGATGGAATTCGCGATGGAAGCGCAGCAGCTGGTTGCGATTTCGCTTGAAGGTTCGGTGGGTTGACCCCCTTCCTGGCCGACCTTCGTTCAGGCGCCCCTCACTGTCACCAAAGCCGAGTTGTTCCGGCATCCCGGCTTTTTCAGTGCGGCCAATCCCTGTGAATCTCGCCCGCATGCGAAGCACAGGCGCTTTGCGCATGCAGCTGGCTGTGCCACGCCATTGGTTATTTGCCGCCTTGAGATCACCGAACTGAAGTGAGTGTTGCGTTATTTCATGACTTCGAATGCGGCGGGCCGTTCAATAGCGTTGAGGGGCGGGAACAGGTCCCGATGCGGGTAGGCAACTGCGGATTGCGGCCCGCAAGGATGCTCAATTCGATGAATATTCGGTCAGCATCCGAGATGTCGGAGAAACAGAATCTGCACTGATACGAAGTTTGCGCATGTTCGATAAGTTTCCATAGCATATCCCGAGTTTTTTGAAATGCAGACAGGAATCATTGCCAATCAGGAGGTCGTCGAAATGTCCATGCGCGTGGTGAATGTGTTTGATGAGGAGGGGTTTGAAAATACTCCGGTCGATTCGAGCAAGTTTGGCTCCAGAATTGCGCCGGTCGGGCAAAAGCTGGGTCTCGAGGGTCTGGGATGCATGTTTGTGACGGTGCAACCCGGGCGGCGCGCTTTCCCGTTCCACAATCATTTGGGGAACGACGAGATGTTCGTGATCTTGAGCGGAAGCGGCACCTATCGATACGGCGACGCCGAGCATTCAGTCAAGGCTGGCGATGTCTGTGCTGCGCCTCGCGGCGGGCCTGACACGGCGCACCAGCTGATCAACACCGGCAAAGAGGAGCTGAAGTATCTGGGCATCTCGACGATGCGCGACCCGGAGGTTGTCGAGTACCCGGACAGCGGGAAGTTCGCGGCGCTCGCGATCAAGCCGGGCCCTGATTTCATGAGAGCGCATCTTCGCTATATCGGGCGTGCGGAGAACAGTTTGGGATATTACGAAGGCGAAGACACCTGAGGCCGCCGAAGCCGTTCTTTCCCGATTGCGCATCGCAGTGCCAAAGTCAGTCGCAGAACGATAAGGTCTGCGACGCTGGCGGCAACACGCGGCGGGTGCGTCTCATGATTCTTGGTCAATCACTATTGCAACCCTCGAAACACTTGGGCCGGGCGACGCGAGAGAGTGTGGAACAGACTCAATCCAAAAAACATGAGATGCACCCTCGTTGCGTTGCATTGGCTGGTTCTCCGGAAGACTCGGGTCAGTTTGAACCGACATGCTGCAAGCAATTCATGCGGTTTCCGCATCGGCGTTCCGTTATGGCCTACAAATTGGCATGGTCAGACACTATTTGTAGTTGGTGAAACAAACTCGGTATTCTGAAAAGAGGCAAAATCATGATCGTAACCACAACTCCCAGCCTCTCAGGCATGACCATCAGGAAGTATCACGGCGTTGTCGTGGGGGAAGCAATTCTTGGAGCGAACGTGATACGGGATCTGTTTGCGGGGATTACGGACGTCCTGGGCGGAAGATCCGGCGCGTATGAGGAAGAGCTTGGCAAAGCAAGGCGGATAGCGCTTGGAGAACTGGAAAGCGAGGCTGCCAGACTCGGCGGGAATGCGGTCGTGGGCGTTGACCTCGACTATGAAGTCATCAACAACATGCTCATGGTGTCCGCTTCCGGGACAGCGGTAACGGTCGAAGCTCAGTAGGGGCGCCGAAGGCTATGGCGGTGCGCCGCGCGCGTTTTAGAAGCCGCCGAGGATTGGCGGTTGCGCATGGCGCGGCGGACAGTTTCTGGAAATTCGTTCATACTTGCGCCGAAACTGTCTGGCGGGACTCAGGCTTCCAACTCAAATTGCACAGCGAATTTGGGTGCATCCCAAAAAAAGGGATTCTCCTTGGAAAACTTTAATTCCATTGTCGAAATGATTGATTGTTCAGTGCAGGAAGGACTCAAATCAGCCGGCGAACTGACCGCTTCCCGCCGACGGCGTTGGAATTGGCGCCGGTTTCGCTTACGGTTGGTCGAGCGATCCGCCATATTTGAATCGCCAGCCCCAAGACTGCGCCGATGCAGGAACCAAGCATGACCGCAGGCCCAACTCTAAAGTTTACGCCCGGCGCAGGAATGACTCCGCCGGTATTGGCCGGCCGTGAACGCGAGAAGGCCGTGATCATCGAGGCGCTTGATTACTTGGGGGAGGGATGCAATCCGGCGGCGAACATCGCTCTGATCGGCCCGCGCGGCAATGGCAAGACGGCGCTGCTCCGATGGGTGGAGACGCATGCCGATTACTACGGAGGCAAAATCAGATGCGTAAGTCTGAGGCCCGGTTGTTTCAGGTCACATTCCGACCTCGTGGAGGCGCTCGCTGATCACGGGATGCTCGCGACCCTCTTGAGCGAAGGATATTCGGGAAGCATAAATATTCTCGGATCGGGACTCAGCCTGTCTCAGCAAGCGTCCCCGAAAAAATTGCTCGGACCCGTTCTGAAGAAAAGATGTTCAAACAGCGGTTTGGCGTTGCTGGTCGACGAGGCGCATACTTTGGATCGAAATCCGGAAGTCGCTCAAGATTTCTTCAACGATGCGCAGGCGCTTGTCGGCGAAGGGCGGCCATTGCTGCTGATCCTCGCCGGCACTCCGGACACTTCGTCGCGCCTGAACGGGATCGAGGCGACGTTCTGGAACCGCTTGGAAAAGATCGGCATCGGGCTCCTCGACATGGAGGCTTCGCGGGAGGCGCTCCGAACGCCCTTGGAGCGGATGGGCTACCGCATCGAGTCGGACACGCTGGATCAGGCGGCCGATGCTGCGCAGCGCTATCCCTATTTCATTCAGCTTGTCGGCAGAGAACTGCATCGGTCCGCCAAGGCCGAACCGGACAAGCTCGTCGGCGGCGACGGAATCGGCGGCGCGATCCTGGAGCACGCATCGAACGCATTCCGCATTGCGAGCAACGCATATTTCGCCGACCGCCATCATGAACTTCGGACCATCGGCATATTGTCTTCGGCCGAAGCCGTCGCGCGACTCTTCGTTGCGCAGAAGACGATATCGATTTCCGCCGCCGCGATCAAATCGGCCATCGCCCGGAGCATTGACAAGAAGCTGGAAGACAGGGCGAAGGCAGGCGGCGGGATTGAGCCGGCTTTGTGGGCTGAGGCCAATCTTAGGAACGTCGGCTTCATTTGGAGTCAGTTCGGGAATGAAGACCGCTGCGAGCCCGGAATTCCCAGCCTGATGAACTACGTCATCGATCGGGCGGCGAGCTGAAGCGAATTCGCGGACCAGCACGCCCCGATCCTCCGTCCGGAAGAAAACGGATTTGACTTCGCGCTGCCGGCGTACGAATTCAGGCATCGTCGCGATTCCGCCTTTGGGGCAAAGCGACGGAATCCGGCCGCATGTGATCGGCTGGACCGGGTTGGGCGCATCCCAAATTTTTCGGTCAGACAGCTGCGGCGCGGCTGTCCCTCCAATTGACGATTTCGGGCCTGCGGTTGTTTTCGAAGCGGCGAACAAGGCACCGCCTTCGGCTTTCGACCGGCGGCATCCCGCCTGCCCGAAAATATGGAACGCGCCCGGCGAATTGGCTTTCGAAGGTTTTCGCTGGCAACAACGGCGACTCGCTCGCGCCGCGTTGCTTCTCAATTCTTCGCTGATGAGTGTCTGAGTTGAAGCTTGCGCGGCAAAAGGGTAACGGGAGCGGGATATTGAATCAGCAGGTTGCCCAAGCTTTCGGGTTGTGAGCGGACGGCCAATTCGGATGAACGGAGGCGCGGTAAATTAATGTTGTCTATCAAGAACTTGCACGCCGGACTTGAGAATGAGCAAAAAGAAATTCTCAAGGGTGTCGACATGGACGTCGAGGCGGGCGCTGTTCACGCCGTGATGGGTCCCAACGGTTCCGGCAAATCGACGCTGTCCTATATTCTGGCCGGCCGGGACGGATACGAAATCACAGACGGGACCGTCGAGCTTGACGGAAGCGACCTTCTGGAGATCGAACCGGAAGAGCGCGCCGCAGAGGGCTTGTTTCTGGCTTTCCAGTATCCGGTCGAAATTGCAGGCGTCGGAAACATGACCTTCCTTCGAACGGCCCTGAATGCGCAGCGGAAAGCGCGCGGAGAGGATTCGGTGTCCGCCGCGGAATTTCTTCGGCTTGTCCGCGCGAAAGCGAAGGACCTCGGGATTGAAGGCGATCTGTTGAAGCGTCCAGTGAACTTCGGTTTCTCCGGCGGCGAGAAAAAAAGGAACGAGATCCTCCACATGGCGGTGTTGGAGCCGCGGCTTTGCGTCTTGGACGAAACAGACTCGGGGTTGGATGTTGATGCCCTCAAGCAAGTCGCCCGAGGCGTCAATTCACTTCGTTCTGAACAAAGATCGTTTCTCGTGATCACCCATTATCAGCGCCTGCTGAACTACATTCAGCCGGACGTGGTCCATATTTTGATGGATGGTCGAATAGTGCGGTCCGGAGGGCCTGACCTCGCTCTTGAGGTCGAAGAAAACGGTTACGCCGATCTGCTGGCAGAGATGGGATGATGCGCGGTATTTGCCTGAGATCCGATCGCAATGGGAGTACGACCGATTCACGAAAATTCTGACAGTCGGCCTGCGCCGTCGGGCTTGAGCGGCAGGGCAGCATGGCACAGCAACGCCTTGCATCGAGCTCGGGAGCTGGTCAAGTCGACCGCCCCGGCCCAGCGGCGCGATGAATATTGGAAATTTACAGATCCGGAAGGGTTGACCGGTTCATCGAGCTCGGCGCCTCCGGCCTGTGGGATTGATGGTCAATCAACCGCGTTCGACAGGATAGATCGCAAAAGGATTGTTTTGTCAGGCGGCGGTTTGGATAGGCAGCAATCCGATTCCTTGGCAGATGCGCACATTCGGGTCGATGAATTGAAAGACATCTTTGTCGACGAATCGCATTGGTGCTCGGATCTTTTCGGCGCTCTTGAAGCCAGGGGACAGGCTCCGGTTCAGCGTCCATTCGCGCTCGAAAACCGCCTACGTGTCAATTCCGGACTTGCGATAAGAGTTCGCGGCCGACAGACCCAGCCAATCGAGATCGCGTACAATGTGGGGGAAAGCGCCGTCAGGTCCGCTTACGTCAGGCATGTTCTTAAGCTGGATCCTGATTCCGAGGTGACATTGCTTGAAACAGGATTCTCGGGAACCGGAACGAACACAGTCGTCGAGGTGGAAATCGGGGACGGCGCCCGATTCAACCATGTACGCATTCAAAACGGAATGCATCAGTTTCGATCAATCAACCATATGTTTGCCAGATTGGGAGCCGGTTCAAGCATGAAGTCGTTCACGGCAACTGCCGACACGGATTGGTTGCGGAATGAGTGCGTAATCGATCTGGCAGGCGAGGGAGGCGCGGCGCATGTTTCTGGGGCGGCGATCGGAAATGCGAATTTCCATCAGGACGACACGCTCTTCGTCAAGCATCTGGCTCCCAACTGTGAAAGCCGGCAGGTATTCAAGAAAGTTCTTCGCAACGGAGCTGTCGGCGTCTTTCAAGGCAAGATACTGGTTGAGCCAGCTGCTCAAAAGACGGACGGATACCAATTGAGCCAAGCTTTGCTGCTCGACGATGACGCTCAGTTTCTTGCGAAGCCCGAACTGGAGATATACGCCGACGACGTCGCATGCTCGCACGGCTCTACCAGCGGCGGGCTGGATGAAAATGCATTGTTCTATCTCAGGTCGCGCGGAATACCCGAAAGCGATGCGAAGGGAATGCTTGCCGCGGCGTTTCTGGCCGAGGCGGTCGAAGAGATTGAAGATTCACAGCTCGCTGAAGCTGTTATGCAGCAGTTTCACGCTTGGCTGCCTGCCTGAAGTTGCGGTATTCCGAGGCAAATCCAGAATGTTCAAGATGACTGATCGGGCAGGCACGCCGCGATGCGCCTCGCATGCGGGATCTTGTTGATCGAAGACATTTCTTTTTCCCGGCTGTTCGGGCTCTCGATCGGTTCATCGCGATGTTGAGGCTGCGAGCGGCGGATGACGCGGGCAATGCACTGAGAGACGGACATGCGCCGTCACCTTCAGATTTCTGGAATCACGACCACTTGCCGCAAAGAACGCGGGAAACTATCTATAGAGCGAAATGATCGCAGGAATAGAATCCACCCCATGCTCGGCCAACTGATTCAGCTTGCAAGCTTGTCTTTGCGGGATCCGAAATACGGAGCCGTGAAGGTCCTCAAGCATCGTGTGCCTTTGCAAGCCGCCATTGAGCTGGCTGCGGTCGTAGTGATCTTGGGGTCCATTCTGTCGAGCCTTTTCTTTCAGCTTACGGCTGTAAGCGAAGAAGCCGAACAGCTGAATCTGTTTAGGAACCCGCTGATTTTCACGGCGATTCAAGGCGCCGTTTTGTGCGTCATCGTTCTGGCAACTTATCTGATTGGCCAGATGGTCGGTGGAAATGGGAACCTGAAGGAAACGCTTGTCTTGATGGTTTGGCTCCAATTCATCATGCTGCTTTATCAATTCGTACAGATTTTTGCCTCCATGGTCATTCCAGTTCTGGACGGGCTGTTGACGATCGTTTCGATCGTATTGTTCTTTTGGCTGTTCGCGAATTTCGTCGCCGTCCTGCATGGATTCAAATCCGCGTTCAAAGTGCTTATCGGCACGATGATGTCGATGGCGGCGATCATTATGGGCGTTTTGACTCTTTACGCGGCCTTCGGAACCGTCTGAGATCCCCGATGTACGATGTGACCAAGATACGGGATGATTTTCCGATTCTTAGCCGGGAGGTGAACGGTCGTCCGCTTGTTTACCTGGACAATGCGGCATCGGCGCAAAAGCCGAGTCGCGTCATCGAGGCCGTATCGCGGGCCTACGAGGAAGAGTACGCAAACGTGCATCGAGGTCTTCATTATTTGTCCAATTTGGCGACCGACAAGTACGAGGAGGTTCGCAGCAAAATCAAATCGTTTCTCAACGCCCGCAGTGAAGAAGAAATCATCTACACCACAGGCGCGACGGAAGGGATGAATCTGGTCGCGTACAGCTGGGCGATGCCGCGCGTAAGCGCCGGCGATGAGATCGTTCTTTCCGTTATGGAGCATCACGCAAACATCGTGCCATGGCATTTTCTTCGTGAGCGTCTGGGCGTCGTGCTGCGCTGGGCTGAACCGGACGGGCAAGGCGCCCTTGATCCGCACCGTGTTCTTGAGCTTGTCGGGCCTCGGACCAAGCTTATCGCGATCTCGCACATGTCCAATGTCTTGGGCACCAAGGTCGACGTCGCGACAATCGCGAGAGAGGCGCGAAAGCTGGACATTCCCGTGCTTGCGGACGGCGCTCAGGCGGCAGTTCACGGGAAAGTGGATGTCCAAGAGCTTGGCATCGATTTTTATGCGATTACCGGGCACAAGCTTTATGGTCCCTCGGCATCAGGCGCCTTGTTCGCGAAACGTGAGCGAATTGAAGAGATGCGTCCGTTCAGAGGCGGCGGCGACATGATCAAATCGGTAACCAGATCGGCGGTCGACTATGCGGATCCGCCCCGCAGGTTCGAAGCCGGAACTCCGCCGATCGTGCAGATGATCGGGCTTGGAGTCGCAATTGACTACATCTCGGAGTTGGGAACGGAAAACATTCATCGGCACGAATGTGAGTTGCGGGATTATGCTGCAAAGCAGCTTTCCAACAAGAACTGGCTTCGCCTTCAAGGATGCGCTGAGGGGAAGGGCGCAATATTTTCTTTTACGATTGACGGCGCGGCGCACGCTCATGACCTTTCGACTGTGCTTGACAAAATGGGCATCGCAGTCAGAGCAGGTCATCATTGCGCGCAGCCTTTGATGGAACATTTGGGAACGACCGCGACCTGCCGCGCGTCATTCGGTCTCTACAACACAAAGGACGAGGTGGACAAATTGGTGGAAGGACTTGAATTCTGCCGCGAACTGTTTGCATGATTGAATTTGCGATCTTCGAACAAATCGTATAAAGACATGGATCTGCGCACCCGTAGCTCAGCCGGATAGAGCGCTGCCCTCCGAAGGCAGAGGCCAGAGGTTCGAATCCTCTCGGGTGCGCCAGCTGAAAATTTTCGCTGCACAATTCCCTGACGCCCCGAACGGCAAGGACATTTCTAGTTTTCGGAATCCGTTTTCCGGTCGAACGCCGTCGGTCCAAGAATGCGGCCGGCCTGAAATGCTTGGTCGCATTGAGATACTGAGGATATGACGGTCGGACCGAGAGCTTGGCTTCAATATTGCGCAGGGATGCCATGGCATTGCTGCGCTCAATCGACATCTGACGCGCGCATGCACAAGATATTGAGGAAACGAAGGAGCATTTCCATGGCAAACACAAGTAAAAGCAAGATGGTGAAGCGGCTGAATACGACACTACCCGATCCGTTGGCACTGTATGTTGGCGAAATCACCGGCAGAGGCTCCCTCTACGAGACACCAAGCGAATTTATCCGTGATTTGGTGCGGCGCCATATGGAAGCGGCTCTGAACCATGAGCGCGGCGAAGTCCGCGCTTTGCTCCAGCAATCCCTTCGGGAAAACGAGTATTCAGTCTGGTCGGACGAAGATCTGGCCGATGCCCACATGGCGGCAGGTGCATAGGCGCGCGTCTGAGTATGCTCTACGCTGAGCCTGACAGCCGCACCGGGGCATGTGTTATCGCAGGCCGTCCATTGCGACCGAATCGGATTGAGTGAATTCGCTCGAACGATTTTGGCCGATCTCCCGCTTTCAGCCTCGATTTTCGCGTTCCATGTCCGCGCGGGCGGGTACGGGGAAGTTCCAGTGCTCGCGGACTGCCCGTCCGGTCATTCGGAAGCCGGCTTGTTCAAGTTGTAGGCGATGAAGGCCAGCACTCATTCCCGCCGCGCAGCAGGAACCGCAGGAACAGGCGAGTCTGCTTGATCTGTCCGAACACCGGCTCGCTCGGTTAGGCTTTTGCCATTCGGAAAAACCGGAGCGTTTCAGATTTGCGCAATCCGTCTTGTTCTTTGCTTGCTGCGGAATGCAATATATTTACGGTCGGCACAGAGAAACTAGGCGTCCTGCGAACTCTCATGTTGAAGTGGGTCGAACAAATTATAGCGGCATTGTCGGACCCGGTCGTATTCGTCGGTTTGGACTACGGGATCCGCTGCGCAAACCATGCCGCCGAAGAATTATTCGGCGCGCATCTGGCCGGCCAGTCATTCTATGCATTCATCCGGCAGCCCGAGGCTTTGCAATGTATCAACGATGCGCATAGCGAGCGGGGCATCTCGGAAACGATCATCAAGCATTCGGACGGCGAGATCGAGACCAAATTTAAGATGTCCGTCAACTTTGTTGATTTGTCCGACCCGCGATTGGAGGGCTTTGTCATTTCGCTGACCGACATGAGCGGTCTCGACGCGACCAAACAGCTGCGCCGCGACTTCGTCGCCAATGTCAGCCATGAACTTCGGTCGCCGTTGACCACGATGCTGGGTGTAATCGAAACGCTCAAAGGGCAGTCGTGCAATGACGAGAGCAGGCGCGCCGGATTTATTGACCTCATGGAGCGCGAAGCGCTGCGGATGAACAGCCTGATCAAGGATCTTTTGTCATTGTCGAAAGTGGAATCGAACGAGCGCATTCGTCCCAGCGAGCTGGTTCATATCTCGGAAGTTCTGAACAACACTTTGAGTTCAATGTATTCTTCAGACAATGGGTACGCAAAGCGAATTCGAACGCATAAGCGGAATTGCAATGCTGTCGTGCGCGGCGAATTGGATCAGCTTTGCCAGGTGATGCGCAATCTGCTCGAGAATGCTTTGAAGTACGACGAGAGCGGAGGCGAGGTTTTGGTGGATGTCGAGATCATTCGGCAGCCCGCGAATTTCAACGGGGACGCAGTTGCGATTAGCGTATCGGACAACGGGCCAGGGATCGGCCCGGACCATTTGCCTAGGCTGACGGAGCGCTTCTATCGCGTGGACCAGCATCGTTCCCGGGAGGTGGGCGGAACAGGCTTGGGATTGGCGATCGTAAAACACATCGTCCAGCGCCATCGAGGGCGGCTCGCCGTTTCAAGTGAGCTGGGGGCCGGGTGCAAATTTACCGTGCTGCTCCCGATGGAAAGAGGATAAGCTTGGCCGTGGTCCGCAAATTTGAGAATGAACGCCGAAATCGCAATGAGTTACACATTACATTGATGTGCTTGACGCAAAACGTTCACAGGCGGCGGGTATGAAGGAGGTTGCGGTGGTATCGGATAACTCTTCAGAGTTGAATGATGATCAGAAGCCAGTGCATGAATTTACAGAGGTTGATTCAATGCGCGATGGCGGGGAACCCATCCAAAAAGTGAAAGTGAAGGCGCAGGATGTCAGCGTCTATTACTCTGAAAGCAAGGCGCTTATGGACGTTTCTGTGGAGATACCGGACAAGTCGGTCACTGCCCTGATCGGACCATCAGGATGCGGCAAATCGACGTTCTTGCGTTGTCTCAACAGGATGAACGATACGATCGATCATTGCCGGGTTGAAGGTTTGATCGAGTTGGAGGGCGACAACATATACGCGCGTTCCGTCGATCCTGTGCAACTCCGGGCACGAGTCGGAATGGTTTTCCAGAAACCCAATCCATTTCCAAAATCCATATACGACAACGTGGCGTACGGGCCTCGCATTCACGGGATTGCCTCGTCAAGAAGCGATCTCGACGTGATCGTGGAGACATCGCTCCGGCATGCTGCACTTTGGGACGAAGTGAAGGACAGGCTGAAGTCACCGGGCACAGGCATATCGGGAGGACAGCAGCAGAGACTCTGCATTGCGCGCGCGATCGCAACCCAGCCCGAAGTCCTGCTGATGGACGAGCCATGCTCGGCTTTGGACCCCATTGCGACATCGCAAATCGAGGAACTGATCGACAATCTCAGGGCGGAGTTCACGGTCGTCATCGTGACGCACTCCATGCAGCAAGCCGCGCGGGTCAGCCAAAGGACGGCCTTTTTCCATCTTGGTCACCTCGTCGAGTGCAACGACACAAGCACTGTATTCACCAATCCTACGGATGAGCGAACAGAAAGCTATATTTCGGGCAGAATCGGGTAGGGGGCGTCTTGGCAGCAATGGAATCCAAACACATACACTCCGCATTCGACGAAGATCTGACAGAAATCTTCAAGCTGATCGTTACGATGGGCGGAATGGTCGAGGAAGCAATAGGTCAAGCCATGCTCGCCTTGCAGAACATGGACGGCGAAATCGCGGAGAGCGTTGTCGCCAAAGACAGGATGATTGACGATCTGGAGGAGGAGGTGCACCGGGCAACCGTCAGCATACTTGCGCTTCGGCAGCCTCGCGCGCAAGACCTTAGGATGGTCGTTGCCGTCATTCGGATCGCCATCAGCTTGGAGCGGGTAGGGGATTACGCGAAGAACATCGCGAAACGAACCATTGTGCTGATCAAGTCGCAGCCGCTCGGCAGTCAGTCTGCCTCCATCAAGGGTTTGGCGAAATCGGTGCGCGGGTTGACCAAGACAGCGCTCGACTCGTTTGTGTTGCGCGATGCCGACATGGCCGCCGACGTCATTTTGCTCGATGAAGACATCGACCGCATGTACAATTCTTTGTTCAGGGAATTCCTGACCCACATGCTCGAGGACCCCCGCAACATCACTGCGACAATGCATCTTTTGTTCATGGCCAAGAATCTGGAACGGATCGGGGACCATGCCACCGGCATTGCAGAGCAAGTTATATACGTCGTAACGGGCATTCCCCCGGATCAGGATCGTCCCAAGAGCAATGACGCCGAGTTTCTTGGCGATGTTGCGGCCGCTCCGCCGACAGGCTCGCTATCCGAGAAAAAGAATTGACGATGAAAAAGGCAGAAATTCTAATTGTCGAGGATGATCAGTCGCAGCTTGAGTTACTCGCATACAGGATCGAGTCTGCCGGCCATCGGGTGCTGAAAGCGTCGACCGGCAATGAAGCATTGGAGATTCTTGAAAACAACGAACCCGATCTGGTTCTGCTGGATTGGATGCTTCCCGGCGTGTCGGGGATAGACATTTGCAAGCGCATAAGAGCAGACGAGCGTCTGAGCGCGATGCCGATGATCATCGTTTCCGCGCGAGCCGAGGAATTCGACCGGGTTCGCGGCCTTGAAGTCGGCGCCGACGATTATGTCGTTAAGCCGTATTCGATGTCGGAGCTGCTGGCTCGGCTCAAGGCGCATTTGAGGAGATTCAAGCCTTCGACCGTCGGCGAAATCCTGCGTTTCGAGGACATTGAGCTCAACGCGGAACAGCACAGGGTCTTCCGGGGCGGCAAGCCGGTCAAGCTGGGGCCGACGGAGTTCCGCCTTTTGTCGACGTTCCTTGAGCGTCCGGGCCGGGTGTGGTCCCGCGAACAGCTTTTGGATCGAGTTTGGGGCAAGAATATCTACGTCGAGAACCGAACGGTCGACGTCCATATCGGCAGGCTCAGGAAAGCGCTTTGCCGATACGGCGGAGAAGATCCTTTGAGAACCGTCAGGGGCGCTGGGTATTCTCTCGGTTGATAGAATCAAGCTTCGGCTGCCCACTGGGGTGCATCTCATGACTTTTGGTTAAGCAGCTACGACGCGGCAATCCCTCCAATTGATGATTTCGGGCTAAGGGCTGACTTCGAAGCGGCGTTTGACGGCGGGCAGGGCATTGGCTTCGGTGGTCGGTGCTCCGATATTCCTGCATAACCTTCGAATCTCGCCGGACGTCGCCTTCTCCGTGAAAGACTGGACCGCATTCGTGATAATCATTGTGGTGATCGGCGGGATCGGCACCATCGAACATCCGATAGTCGGAACGCTGGTCTTTTTCGCATTGGGCGAGATGCTTGCCGACTTGGGCACGGTTTGTCTGGTCGTTCCGGAGCTGTCGTGATCGCCGTGATGCTCAAGGCTCCGAAGGGCATTGGGGGCTTCATTCGGGAAAGCTGCCACCTCCAGCCGTTTCGCGTCTTGCACCGGATTGTCGGGAATCCGGAGAAACAAGAAGACTGACCGATGGCGCGCAGCAGCGAGACCGTGATCACCTGCGCCGTAACAGGGGATATTCACACGTCGACCATGTCGGACGCTCTCGCGGCGGCGGAGACCGAGTCGGCTTCCGATCCGCCAGATCTGACCGATATGGCCGTACTTGCCAGAGACAGCGCACAAGATTCTCTGTCCGAGCCGGGAATACGGCCGGGAAGCGGCCGCTAAAAATTCATTCTCGTTGCTGCATTTTCCGGTCAGGAAGCCGGAGGACTTCAGCGCCGATGGTGATTTTATCAGGATATTTTGAGTCTCTCAACGCTCATTCGTGCACATTTAGAACAACAAGAACTGCGCTGCGATGGCCAAAACGCGCTGGGAGACAGAGTGCCAATATAGCAACGAAACAATTGCCAACGGGATTGTTGCCAACAAATCCGTTGCCAGAAGATCCGTTGGTGGTAGTTGGGTCCATCGCAACAAAGGTACATGGCGCGACATGAGGCCGGCTTCGATCGTTTTCGAGCGCACAGTCTGTCGCTGACCGGCGACAGCGCAGGCGGTTTTCCGTCGGCCTTTGCACTCAACGGCTCGGCCTGCGCGCGAGTCAACATGCTCGACAAGTTTGACTTGTCAGACGAAAAACTCCGCGATGCCCTCGAGTCCTCCACTGAAGTCGCTTCGTGAAGCAGCGCCGGTCCCAAGGGATGCCGAGCGCGAAAGAGCCGGACACATCAAGTCAATGCCGGTCAGGGGGGCATCCCAATCTTGTTGGCCCTGCTTTCGACCAGCGGCGCCTCTCCCTCCTTATCCCCGAAAAATGGGACACACCCCCAGTCAGGCTGCGGCTGCACATACCTTTGTTGGACGAACCGAGACCTCTCTTGGCTTCATCGGGCACGCGCAGACCGGGCCACTGAGTGCAAAAGCCGACGGAAAACCGCCTGCGCTGTCACCGGTCAGCGACAAACTGCGCGCGCGAAAACGATCGAAGCCGACCTCATGTCGCGCCACGTACCTTTGTTGCGATGGACCCACTTTCCACGAAACGGAAGCAAACTTTGCCGCAATTGTGGTCTGGCGGATTTCGGGCCTCTCGAATGTCAGCATCTCGCGTGCAACGGAACAATTTCCCGGCATGAAAGAGAATGATGACATCGGGTACGAGGATGGGGATGTGTCTCACTCTTTTTGGTGAAGTGTGTTTTGCACATTGGCGCGGTGTCCGATTTCTGCGTTCCGAGGGTTGCGGTCACGGCGTGCACAGTTCAGCATGGATTGGTAACGGGGCGGCCGCCGAAGACCCGCGAACGGCAGGTGCCAACGCTCCGCCCGGCGTCGGATGCTCCCTCGAAAACATGCGTTGGCCCGACACCTCTTCGTGTGGAGAGCTTGTTGCGCCGCCGCCTTACCAAAAATATGAGACGCGCCCTATCCGCTGATTCCAGCTGCCCTCGAACGATTCAGGATTGACCGGGCGCGCTGCTGCGTGTCCATATTCGACCGTTGCTATTGGACTGAGTGCGTTCGCAACGATGCGCTTCCGCATCTCATTCCGCGCCTTGGCCGGTTGCAGAAGAATGCTGGCTTGAATGAAAGCCGATGCGGACGGATGTTCATTCTTGCTTTCACCCCGCCTGCCGTCCTGACCGGCCGAATCAAGTGTTCAAGGTAGACGGGACACGGTGCCGGCTTGCCGAAATTCGTTGCTGCGCCACGATGCGTCTGCGCGAAAATTGATCAAATCAAATAGTTCAATGCAAAAAGGGATACAATCAGGAACAGTATCGTCATGATGCCGCCCGCCCGCATGTAGTCTGTGACGCGATATCCGCCCGGCCCCAGAATCAGCGCATTCACTTGATGGGTGGGAATCAGAAACGAATTGGATGTGGAGATCGCTACGGTCAGCGCGAACAGAGCGGGATCTGCGCCGACTCCCAAGGCGATGTTCACGGCGAGAGGCACGAGGAGAACCGTCGCTCCGACATTTGACATCACGAGCGTGAAAAATGTCGTGAGCAGCGCAACGCTCGCCTGAATCACCCAAATCGGCATTCCGTCGAATATGAGCAGAAACTGGGTCGCGATCCATTCCGCCGTGCCGGTCGTCTGTACGGCGCTGCCCAGCGGAATTAGGCTTGCGAGCAAGAAAACGGTGTTCCAGCCAACCGCATCGTATGCTTCGTCGATGGTCAAGACCTTGGAAACGATCATACCCAACGCTCCGACGAGCAAACAAAGCGAAAGCCGCATGTCGGTAAACAAGACGAGTCCAAGCGCGATCATGAAAAACAGCATCGCCCATCCGACTTTTTTCGGACGCAGCTGTTCGCGCGGATACGATGAGGTGACGATTACGAAGTCCCTGTTGGATTCCAGTCGCATCAACGCGTCCCAAGGCGTGTGGCAAACCAGCGTGTCGCCGGCTTGAAAGGGAATCTGGCCGAAATGCCCGCATTCCCGCGTATAGGATTGCCCGCTGCGATACATTGCTATCGGAGATAGGCCGTAAGTCTTTCGGAGCCAAAGTTCCCGTCCCGTCTTGCCGATCACGCCGGACCCGGGCGGGATGACAACCTCGGCTATGCCTGCCTTGGAGGGCCCCAAGGTTTCGCTGAATTCGTTCAGGCCCGCGGTTTCAACCAAGTTGAATTTCTCTTCGAATGAATTGATAGCCTCGGGCTCGGCGATGACGGCGATGACGGAAGGCGCTTCGATGACGGTGTTGCGCGGCGGCGCCGGATACTTCTTGCCTTTGTGGTGCGTTGCGATGATCTGAAGATTGTATGTATCCTGCACCTCGTCGATCGTCATGTCGACGAGTTCGGATCCGACCGGGATGTTGATTTCGTGGATATGCCCGTCTATCCCGTAAACTTGGTTGAAATATTCCAAAAGCGAACGGGCTTTCCGCGTTCCTCGACCCCGGTCGTGGCCGGGAAGCACAATGCGCCCGAACACGACGAAATAAACCAGCCCGGTAGCGACAAGCGCAAGTCCTATCGGCAGGACTGAGAACAGCCCGAATGATTCCATGTGCTGATCTTCGGGAAGGGTTTCATTGATTCCGAAGATCAAATCGTTCAGCAGAATCAAGGGCGACGACCCGACCATCGTCATCGTTCCGCCAAGAATCGCGCAAAAACCCATAGGCATGAGCAGCCGCGACATCGGTATTTCCGTTCGGATCGAAACGCGGCTTACTACGGGAAGAAACAGTGCTGCCGCTCCCACATTCTGCATGAAGCTCGAAATTACGCCGACCGTGCCTGAGATCATGAGCATGATTCTGGATTCAGCCGTGCCGCCGACCTTGGTGATCCAAGCGGCGACCGTGGACATGACGCCGGTTCGATCCAGCCCGGCGCCGATAATCATCACAGCGATGATTGATATGACCGCGTTGCTGGCAAATCCGTCGAACAGCCTTCGGACATCGGCGAGTCCTTCAAGGCCGGGCAGGGCGGACAGGAACCCCAGCGTCACCATGACCAGAATGGCGGCGACATCCACTCGCACGATTTCCGAAACGAAAAGAGCGACCGTTAACAACAGAAGCACGAGCACCAATACCATTTCCAAGGTGAGGCCGAGAGATTCCATTTCGACAATCTGCTCCTTCCAGACCGCAGTCTTTGAGCGGATCAGGCTCGCGAAAGACCGTAATACAACTGCGAGACGTGTTCCGCTTCAGCAAAAAACAACCATCTCTCGATGAGCACTCCGAGGGAGGCGCATATCACTGCCAGCCCGAAGAATATCGCGTCGTAACCAACCATCATGCTTGCAAAGGTCAAAGCGGCAGGCGCCGCGAAAAGTGAAACCAAGGCGCTGCGACGGAGCTTCCGCGAATGCTTTCTGCCGACTGAATAGCCCATTTCCCGCATCACGAAATTAGGCATGGTATGCGGTTGTTCCAGTTGCCGGACCTTTCCGAGTTGACCAAGTCCGACTGCCATTTCCGCCGTGTATTCGCCGGCATCTCTATCGATCAACGACCAGTACCAAGCTTTCAAAGCCGCTCCCGCCGCGAGGCTTGCCACCGCGCACCAAGCCGCCCAGTCCGGAACCGGTTCGATATTGCTAATGATAAAGCACAGCAAAATTAAACCGGTAGAGCAGGACATTGCCAAGTAATTTATCGGCACAATTCTCAGGTTCCACTGTCGGATCGTCCGCAACGAGGCATAAATCATGCCGGTGCAATAGACAGTTGCTACGGCAAAGACGGCGGCAAGAAACGCGAGCAAATATTCTATGCTCGACGATGCGCCGAAAAGCCAAATCAATGCGAGCAGCCCGGAAGGCACATATGTGGCGAGTGCCACGACCCCTTCGCGCGATAGCCATGAGCTCCGCCATTGCGAGAAGGATCTGAATGCACGTTCGGGATGCCCAAGATGGGCGAGCGATGCAAGCAAGCCGAAGGTCGCCAGTGCGAGCGCAAGAGCGAGTGCTACGAAGCCGAACCACCTGCCATCCGGCAGAGTGCCGAAGAGGTGCGCCACCGACACCCAGAACAACAGTCCGTATCCTGCCCCGGAGGTCGTCGTGAATGCAATAACCGAATAGGCTGGATGCACGGTTTCAATCCTGCCGCGTAAGAACTTTGTCAATCCAGTTGAACAAGCGGTCCGCAGCGGAATTGTCGGAATCCTGCGTGTCGGCGATCCCGTCGAACGGTTCGACAGTGCTGACCCTCGGCGGCAAATATTTGTTGACTGGCTTGTACCCGAATTCCTCAAGGAGGTTGAAGCCGTCGCGGGCTTCGACCGACTTCGAGACATCGCTTTCAGGATCTCCGAGATCTCCGAACGCTCGCGCTCCGGTGGGGCAGGCGCGGACGCATGCGGGAATCCGGTCTTCTTCGGCAAATGTTTTGTTGTAAATTCTGTCGACGCACAAAGTGCATTTTTTCATCACTCCGTGGTCGTAGTCGTACTCGCGCGCGCCGTACGGGCATGCCCATGAGCACAGCTTGCAGCCGATGCAGGTGTCCGGGTTCACAAGCACGATGCCGTCTTCCTCCCGCTTGTAGGATGCGCCGGTGGGGCAGACCGTCACGCAATCGGGTTCCTCGCAATGCAAGCAGGATCTGGGGAAGTGCACCGTCTTCGCGTCTTTTCCATTGCCGATCTCGAAGGAGTGTACCCGGTTCAGCCACGCGCCTGACGGATCCGGGCCGTAAGGATCGTGATCCGAAAGCGGAGCGCTGTAGCCGCCGGTGTTCCATTCCTTGCAGCTGGTCACGCAGGCATGGCAGCCCACGCATATGTCCAGATCGATCACCAAGCCGAGCTTCTTGCTTGTCGTCGCGGGAAGGCTGGTCATGCCTGCGTCCTCCTGAATTCCGCTCCGTAGGCGAGTTTCTTGGGCGAGGGCGGTCTAGTCGACGAGCCCAATGGCTCGAAGATCGGCTCCGACACTCCGCCGCTGTCCGCCTTGGCAATGGAGACGCGCAGGTCGAACCAAGCCGCCTGGCCGGTGATCGGGTCGGAGTTGGAGTATCGGTATCCGCCGCCGCCTTTCGGAAGAAGCTCTGAAATCAAATGGTTGAGGAGAAATCCTTGAGTGGATTCGGGCGAACCGTCCGCAAGGTTCCAAGCGCCGCGGCGCTTGCCGATAGCGTTCCAGGTCCACACGGTGTCTGGATTGACGCCATCCATGAGTCGGACTTGGCACTTTACGCGCCCTTGATGCGATTCCAGCCAAACCCAGTCGTCGTCCGCGACACCGATTTTCTTGCCGGCGGAAAAATGCATGTAGAGACGGTTCGCAGCCGTGATCTGCCGCAGCCAGGCATTCTGGCTTCCCCACGAATGGTACATATGCATGGGGCGCTGAGTGATCGCGTGGAACGGATATCGCTTTTCCTCCACCATGGCACCTTCGAAAGGCGGGTACCACATCGGGATGGGATCGAAGTAGCGCTTGATTCGTTCGCGCGCCCTTTCCGGCGGAACGATTTCGCCATGGCCTTCCGCGGCCAATCGGAAATTCTGCAGCGGTTCGCAATACAGCTGGAAGATTGTCGGCTTGGGCTCGGCATTGAAGCCCATCTCGACCGCCCATTTCAAATACGCTGCGTTCGCGTGCTTGAAGTAGGCCTGCTCCGGCTCAATATGCCGGACGAAAAATGCGCCGTTTTCAATATAGCGGTCCAGCTGACGGGGGTTGGGACTTCCCTTTCCGACTTGAGTGCCGTCATTCCCTCGCCAGCCGGTCAAGGGTCCCACGCCGGGCATCCTTTCATGGTTGACCATATAGTCCGGATATCCGCCGGGAAATTTAGGGGTGCCGTCTTCGTTCACGAAGCCCGTCAATTTCAGCCGCGCGCCGAGGTCGATCAGCACTTCTTGGAAGCCTCGGACGTCCCGATCAGGCTGAACCACGGGGTGCCTGATTGAATCCGCCGCCATGTCGGCTTCCGAGATCGGACGGTCCAGCAAAGATATGCAGTCCCACCTTTCCAAATAGGTCGTGTCCGGCAGCACGAGGTCGGCGAACGGAACCATCTCGGAGTAATATGCGTCGGAGTAGATGATCTTAGGTATCTTGTATTCGCCGTTCGATTCGGTCGCCGTCAGCGCGTCAAGAGTGCCGGGAACGTTCATGGAAGAGTTCCATGCCATGTTGGCCATGTACATGAATATCACGTCTATGGCGTAGGGATCCTTTTTGGCCGCGTTGTTGATGACCATATGCATCAACCCATGGGCCGACATCGGCGCGTCCCAGCTGAAGCCCTTGTCGATGCGCACCGGATCATCTCCGTCAAGCAGCAAATGCGCCGGGCGATGCGGGAATCCCAAATGCGGGCCGCCGAGCGGCTCGCCCGCGATGATTTCGTCCGTCTTGCCGTGCGGCAGCAATCCAGGGGGCGCGGATTTGGGGTAGGGCGGTTTGTATCTGAACCCGCCCGGGCAATCGATCGAACCAAGCAGAATTTGGAGCAAGTGGATCATTCTGCAGGTCTGAAAACCGTTCGAATGCGCGGATATGCCTCGCATCGCATGCATTGATACCGGCCGCCCGATCATTTTGTCGTGCTTTCTGCCCGCCCAGTCCGTCCACGGCTGATCGAGCGTGATCGTCTCTTCGAACGCCACATGGGCGAGCTCGTGCGCTATTCGCCGAATTTGTTGCGGCTCAAGCCCGGTTTCCGCAGCAACGGCATCCGGCGAATAGTCGCCGCCGAGGAAACGATCCGCAATGAGCTCGAATACCGTCCGCACTCGCTGGCCGTTCGGCAAATCAGGAATGCCGGACATGGCAGGGCTGACGTCCGTGTTCATCGCGCTGGCAAATGCGCCGTCATCGCTTGAATATACGAGCGGTTCTCCTTCCGCCCCCCTCGCGAACAATCCGTGATGCTGGGTGCCCGGAGCGTCGATCACCAGCCACGGAGCGTTCGTGTAGCGGAGAAGGTAATCCAAATCGATTTTGCGGATTCTGAGAAGCTCATGGATGAGGGCGCCGACGAACAGCCCGTCGGTTCCGGGCTTCAGCCCGACCCATTCGTCGGCGACAGCATTGTAGCCGGTTCTCACAGGGTTCACCGAGACAACCTTTACGCCCCGGTTTTTCAATTTGCCGATGCCGATCTTTATGGGATTTGAAGCATGGTCCTCCGCGACGCCGAACAGCATGAAATACTTGGTCCGGCTCCAATCCGGGTCTCCGAATTCCCAGAAGGCGCCGCCGAAAGTGTAAAGCCCGCCCGCAGCCATGTTTACCGAGCAGAATCCTCCGTGCGCGGCGAAATTGGGCGTGCCGAACTGCATCGCCCAGTATCCTGTCAGCGCTTGGCTTTGATCGCGTCCGGTGAAGAAAGCGAGTTTGCGCGGATTCGTTCGCCGCACATCGTCGAGCCAAGAGGTGGCGATTCCCAAGGCTTCATCCCAAGAGATTTCCTCGAATTCGCCTGAGCCGCGCGGCCCCGTCCGTTTCATCGGAGCGCGGAGCCTTGCAGGCGAGCAGTGCTGCATGATTCCGGCGCTGCCTTTGCCGCAAATCACGCCTTTGTTCACGGGATGGTCCCGGTTGCCTTCAATATACCGTACCTTGCCGTCCCGGATATGGACATCGATTCCGCATCTGCAGGCGCACATGTAGCAGGTGGTTTTCGCAACGGAATCTCCGACAGGAGCGTTCAGTTCGAGTTCAGGTTCGACCGACATTCAAACCTGATCCTGTTTCCGGGCGGCAGCGGCTTGTGCCCCCGTGATCGCAATCATCTTGTACACATCGTCTGAACTGCAGCCTCTTGAAAGATCGTTCGCCGGGCGGGCGAGACCCTGCAGGATCGGGCCCAAAGCCGTCGCTCCGCCGACCCGCTGCGCAATTTTGTAGCCGATGTTTCCGGCGCTAAGGTTCGGAAAAACAAAGACATTCGCTTGGCCTTCAAGAGGGGACCCCGGCGCCTTCCGCGCGGCCACGTCGGGCGCGACCGCTGCGTCGAACTGGATTTCCCCGTCCACGATCAGATCCGGATTCCGTTCGCGCACGATTGAGACCGCGTTGCGGATCCGGGTGATGGATTCGTGCTCCGCGCTCCCCGACGTCGAAAATGAAAGCATTGCGACCTTCGGTTCAATGCCTGTCATTTCAGTGAGTGAGCGGGCCGAAGCGATCGCAATGCTGGCGAGTTCTTCAGCCGTGGGCATAATGATGAGGCCGCAGTCCGCGAATATTGCAGGTCTCGAGAACGGCTCTCCGAGAAGCATCAGGAAGTAGCTTGAAACGACCTTGCTTTCGGGCGATTTGCCGATCACCTGAATCGCCGTCCGCACTGTGTCCCTCGTCGTGGCGACCGCGCCGGCGATGGTGCCCTCGGCATGTCCTTGCCTTACCGACATTGCCGCGAAGCCCAGCGGCTCAGCGACGGCCTGTCTCGCGGCGGCGCGGTCGATGCCCTTGTGCTTGCGCATCTCGAAATAGGTCTGCGCGTAGACGTCCAACTGCGCGGACGAAGCGGGGTCACGAATTTCGATTGCATCGCGAGCGCCTGCTTCATCCAGCAAAGCGCCTGTTTTGGATGGAGACCCCACAAGCACAATCTCGGCCAGCCGATCCCGGACCGCTTTCGTCGCGCCTTCGACGACGCGCGGATCTTCGCCTTCAGCCAGAACGATCCGAGGCCGCGCGGCGCGCGACGCGGCCCGGATATTTTCCAGCGCACTGTCGGCTGTCGCTGAATTGCTCAACAGCCGCGTCCCTTGATCGCAATTTCCGTGCGTGCCGCGCTCGTCACGAATTGACCGTCTGGGGGACCAAATCTTCCTTCCGAATGCCCGCCACGACATTGGGGGGCTTCATGGCATCTCTGCGAAACGGCTCGCCAAGCTCTTGGTTCAAAACCACTTCGATGAATGTCGTAATCCGATCTTCCATCTGCTCCTTGATCGCGGTTTTCAAAGCCTCGGTCAAATCCGCCATCGTTTCGACTTTGACCCCTTTGAGACCGCAAGCGTCGGCGACCCCGGCGTAGGATACACCCTTGTTCAATTCGGTGCCGACGAAGTTGTCGTCGAACCAAAGGGTGGTGTTCCGTTTTTCGGCCCCCCACTGGTAATTGCGGAAGACGATCATCGTGATGGGTTCCCAATCGTTCCGTCCGCACGCAGTCATCTCGTTCATGGAAATGCCGAAGGCGCCGTCGCCGGCAAAGCCGACGCACGGCGTGTCGGGGCAGCCGATCTTCGCCCCCAGGATGGACGGCAATCCGTATCCGCAAGGACCGAACAGGCCCGGCGCAAGGTATTTGCGTCCTTTTTCGAATGTCGGGTAGGCGTTGCCGATCGCGCAATTGTTGCCGATATCCGAACTGATGATCGCCTCGGTCGGCAGAGCCGCCTGTATTGCCCGCCAAGCTTGGCGAGGGCTCATCCGATTTGGCTCGCGCGCCCGCGCCCGCTCGTTCCAAGTCGTTCCCTGGTCGTCTTCCTCATGGTCCATCGAAGTGAGTTCCTGGGCCCAAGCGGATTTCGCGTAAGCGACGGCCGCTTCGCGCTCCGAACGGCCTTCGTCTCCCGCGCCCGGCGCCAGCTTCGCAAGGATGCGTTCGGCGACGACCTTGGCATCGCCGCAGATTCCGACCGCCACCCGTTTGGTCAATCCGATCCTGTCGGCATTGATATCCACTTGGATCAGCTTGGCGTCGTTCGGCCAGTACTCGGTTTGGTACGCAGGCAGCGACGAGAACGGATTGAGGCGCGTTCCGAGCGCCAGCACGACATCCGCCTTGGAAATCATCTTCATCGCCGCTTTGGATCCGTTATAGCCGAGAGGGCCGCAGAACAGCGAGTGCGATCCGGGAAACGCGTCGTTGTGCTGGTAGTTGCAGCAGACCGGCGCCGAGAGCTGCTCCGCCAGAGCGGCCGCCGCCGGGATCGCGCCGGACAGCACGACGCCGGCGCCGTTCAGCACGACAGGGAACTTGGCCTTCGAAAGCAGGGCGGCCGCTTCCGAGATGGAATCTTCGCTGCCGCTCGGATGCGCGATCCGGACGATCTGCGGAAGGTCGACATCGATCACCTGGTTCCAGAAGTCCCTTGGCACATTGATCTGCGCTGGAGCCGAGCCGCGGAACGCTTTGAGAATCACGCGGTTCAGGACTTCCGCCATTCTGGACGGGTCGCGAACCTCTTCTTGGTAGCAGACGCAGTCCTCGAACATCGCCATCTGCTTGATTTCCTGAAACCCGCCTTGGCCGATCGTCTTGTTGGCCGCCTGGGGCGTCACCAGCAGCAGGGGAGTGTGATTCCAGTATGCCGTGATTATGGGCGTCACCATGTTGGTGATGCCCGGGCCGTTCTGCGCGATCGCCATCGACATCTTCCCGGTGGCGCGCGTGTAGCCGTCGGCGCTCATGCCCGCGTTGACTTCATGCGCGCAGTCCCAGAATTTTATGCCCGCAGCCGGGAAGAGGTCTGAGATCGGCATCATCGCCGAGCCGATTATGCCGAAGGCATGTTCGATTCCATGCATCTGGAGGACCTTTACGAAGGCCTCTTCGGTCGTCATTTTCATTGTTGTGCTTCCTGTGGATCCAAAATTGATGAATTGCTTCGCGCGGCAAGGCCGGCGATCCGGACTCACGCGGCCCGGTCTTTGAGAATCATGTCGCTTGCTTTCTCGCCGATCATGATCGTCGGCGCATTGGTGTTTCCGCTGACGATCGTCGGCATGACGGAAGCGTCCGCAACCCGCAAGCCCGATATCCCGTGAACGCGCAGCCTGTCGTCGACGACCGAAGCAGTATCGCGTCCCATGCTGCAGGTGCTGGTCGGATGGTAGATCGTTTGGCTGATGTTCCGCGCGGCATCAAGCAATTCTTCATCAGTGCTCGGATTGCCCTCGGGGACGTGCTCGCGGACGACGTAAGGTTTCAGCGCGGATGTCGCCATCATTGCCCGGGCGAATTTTACCCCTCGTATCGCGCAAAGCTGGTCCTCATGCGTGGAAAGATAGTTTGGAACGATCTTCGGATAATCGGCAGCGTTTGGGCTGGCGATATGAATATGGCCTCTGCTGGACGGCCTGAGCTGGCAGACGGATGACGTTATGCCCGGGAACGGATGCATTTCTATTCCCGGCTTGTCTGCGCTCAGAGGCTGGAAATGGAACTGGATGTCGGGAACGTCGAGCTCCTTGATCGACTTTGCGAAGACGCAGACCTGGCTTGCGCCGAGACTCATCGGTCCTCTGCGGAACAAGACGTAGTTGATGCCGATGCCCATGCGAGGAATGAAGTTGTTGATCGCGCTGTTCAAGGTCTGAACATTGACTTCATAGACCAAGCGCAACTGCAGGTGATCCTGCAGGTTCTCGCCGACATTCGGCAATTCGTGCCTTACGGGAACGCCGGCCGCCTGCAATATCTCGCCGTTGCCGATTCCTGAAAGCTCAAGCAATTGCGGAGATCCGATGGCTCCGGCTGCGAGGATGATCTCGCCGCCCTCCTTGAGCGGCGCGACTTGCTCGGATTTGTTTCGCGTGAAACGGACTCCCGACACATGGCGCGGATCTTCGTCTTTGAATTCAATGCCTTGGACGTGCGATTTCGTGAAAATTTCCAGATTGCTGCGGCGCTTCGCAGGACGAAGGAACGCCTTGGCGCTTGAGCAGCGGAAGCCGTTTCGGGCGGTCTGGTGGAAATATCCCACGCCTTCCTGAGTCTCGCCGTTCGAGTCATTGGTGCGCGGCACGCCCATTTCCACGGCTGCGTCGATGTAAGCTTCCGAGATTTTGCTTTTCGTTCTCATCAAGGAGACGCTGAGTTCGCCTTCGCCGCCGTGGTATTCGGTCTCTCCGAACTCGTGCTTTTCGGAGCGTTTGAACAAGGGCAGGACATCGTCGTACGACCATCCCCGATTTCCCATCTGCGCCCAGTTGTTGTAATCCTCCTTCTGGCCGCGCACGTACAGAAGGCCGTTTATCGAGCTTGATCCTCCAAGCGTCTTGCCGCGCGGCCAGTCGAGCGACCGGCCGTTGATGCCGGGGTCGGGCTCGGACTTGTAGCACCAGTCGGTTCTCGGGTCGTGCATCGTCTTGAAGTAGCCGACAGGGACATGTATCCACGGATTGATGTCGCGGCCTCCTGCTTCAAGAAGCAGGACGCGGATGTCTGGCTTGGCAGACAGCCGGTTGGCGAGCACGCAGCCCGCGGACCCGGCTCCAATAATGATATAGTCGAACACGTTCAAACCTTGTCCTGCTTGACGGGTTCCACGTATGGAAACCGCGCCAATGCTTTCGTATCCGCGGCACCCGCATTGCGGATGTACCGCTCGTTGTCGTCGTGCCGGATCACATTCACCCAAGTCGGTTCGCCCCCTGTCGCCCGGTGAATGAGAAGGCGGCGCTTTTGGTCCAGCCTGATTGTTTCATGGAGCTGCTCGGGATCCCAGCAATCTATCGCGATTTCGCGAAGTTCCGCGGCTGTATCCGCTGAATCCGGATCTCCGATCTTGTTGTCCAGTTCGAGCGGATCGGATTCGAGATTGTAGAGCAACTCCTCGACGCCCTCCAAATACATGTATTTCCAAGGACCTTTTTTCACCATCCTGCTGACGCCTGTGGATCCGTCCGCAGAAAACTCGGATATCGCCACATCTCCGATCATCTCCTGGTCGCCGTCGAGGGCGGGCACGAGCGAATTGCCGTCCACTTGGCCATCAGCGTAGCCGTCGAACGATTTTCCGGATGCGAGTTCCATGAAGGTAGGCATCAGATCAACCAACGAAACATTCCGGTCGACTCTCGAAGGGGCAAAGCGGCCGGGCGCATGGAACACCAACGGCACTTTCGCTGCCCATTCAAAGAAATGCTGCTTGTACCACATTCCCCGTTCGCCCATCATGTCGCCATGATCCGCGGTGAGGACGATGATCGTGTTGCTTCCAAGACCGCATCTTTCGATTGTTTCTCGAAGCAGTGCAACCTTGTCGTCGACATAGGAAATCATGCCGTAATAACCGTGCCTTGCGACCCGGCGGTCCTCAGGCGTGACCGTGAACTGGTGCCGTCCTTGGCAATAATGCAGGTTGCGGCTCAGATGGTCCATCTCGTTCAATGAGATTTCATCGACGGCAGGATACTCGATGTCGTCGTGCCTGTACCTGTCCCAATACTCGCTGTCGATCACGTAGGGGGAGTGGGGTTCGGTGAATGAGACGGTCAAAAACCAAGGGCGGCCGTCGCGCTTCCTGGCCAGGTCGTAAATCGCCTGCACCCCGCAAAACGCAACCTCGTCGTCGTAGTCCATCTGCAGAGTTCGAGTTGCAGGGCCGCTCTCAAGCACCGGCGCCATCGTCAGATTGGTGGGGCGGTATTCGCGACCTTTTGACCAGTCCACTGTCCAAGCAAAATTCGCTGGATAAATCTCGGTCGTATGGCGACGGTCGTACCCGTGCAGCTGATCGGCGCCGACGAAGTGCATTTTTCCGCTCATTTCAACGCGGTAGCTCTCGTTTCTAAGATAATGGGCGAATGTCGGCACGGCGGAGCGGAACTCGCTTGCGTTGTCGTACATCCCGATGCTGTACGGCAATCGACCGGCGTGCATGGACGCGCGGGACGGGCCGCACATGGGAAAATTGCAGTAGCAGTTCGTAAAGACAACGCCTTCTTCGGCAAGTCTGGACATGTGAGGCGCATTCACCGTCCTGTTTCCGCCGAAGGGCAGCGCCGGACCGGCCATCTGGTCGGCTTGGATGAACAGGAAATTCGGCTGGTCGGCGGTCATTTTGCTCTCCGATATGACCTGCGAAGCATTTTTCCCGTCGGCGCGCTACACGCCGACGGGGTTGACTAATTGGCTGCTACTCGACCCGAAGTCCGAGCTTGAGCAATGTCTGGTCGAAAACGTCATACTGCGCCTTCACAAAGGCCATCGTGTCCTCCGGCGACCTGATGTCCACCACATTGCCGAGTTCTCTCGTGAGACGAAGCCATTCTTCATCTTGTCCCAAGAACTGCAACGTTTCAACCCACCGCGCAACCACGTCGTCAGGCAGGTTCGGCGGGCCGTATATGGCGGACCATCCTACAATTTGTTCCATCGTGGCATAACCGAGTTCGCCAACAGTCGGGATGTCGGGAATGGCAGGGAAGCGTTCCGGCGTAGTCACGGCCAAAGCCCTCAATTGTCCGGCGTCTATTGCGCTGATGACGCCGGAAAGGTTCTGCCACATGAAATCGACTTGACCGCCCACGATTGCTGCCCGCGCGTTTCCGCCGCCTTTGAAAGGCACGTGGGTAAGATTTTCGAGCGTAACGCCCATGGCGTCCGCCATCACGGCAGTCGCGATGTGGAGCAGGGTGCCCACGCCTGCCGAGCCGTAGGTCATTTCCTCTCCGGCCAACACTTTCGACTTGAATTCTTCGAAATCATCGATTTCGCTATCGCCCTGAACGACAAGGACGAACGGATTGGTCTCCGTCAAGCCGATGAAAGTGAAGTCGTCCCACTCGTACGGAATGGTCTTGTTCATCGCGGGCACGCCCATCTGGCTGCCGACGCGGGCCGAAAGCATGGTGTAGCCGTCCGGCCTCGACCTTGAGACGAAATTCGATCCGACAACGCCCGCAGCTCCGGTTCTATTGACCGCCAGCACTGGCTGTCCCAGAAAATCAGGGGCTCGAGCCGCCACAAGCCGGGCGGACACATCCGCGGCGCCTCCGGCGCCGTAGGGGACGATCAAATTGATCGGTCGGTCAGGGTAATCCTGTGACCAACCCGCTCCCGCCGTCAGAGCGCACAGCGCTATCGCGGCTGCTCCTCCGATAATTTTTGTTCGCATGTTTTCCTCCGTGCGATCATTGAATCGTGACAATCACGATGGACGGGATACAGAAGGATGCCCAATTCTTCAATAATTAATTCTAAATTGCAATTGATCAAATTTCATTTAATATGCTGCCGACAGGCAAACATATGAAAATTACATGTCAACTGTAATCAAAATTTATCCGATCTCCGGCGTTCCGGCATCGTCGATGCTGAGTCGCATCAACAGGGAGCGGATCATTGGCTTGCTGGCGCGGGGAGACTCGATGACCCGAAGCCAGATTGCGCAGGAAACCGGATTGACAGCCGCAGCGATTTCCCGGATCTCCAGAAGGATGCTGGACGCCAGCATCCTTCTGGAGAGCGAGCCGGTTCCATCCCAAGGACGCGTCGGCAGGAGGGAAACATTTCTATCCATCAATCCGGACGGCGCGTACGTGCTCGGGATATCAATCACCGCGAACCGGCGGAGCATAACCTTGGCGAATGCGCGGGGAGAACCGCTGGAAACGCTCGACTGCGGCGATCTGTCAATCGAGGACCCTGAGCGGTTTCTGGGCGATTTGGCGCTTCGGGCGAAATCGCTGATTTACGACTGCGATTTTTCGCGCAGCCGTCTGCTGGGTGCCGGCGTGTCCGCCGCCTTGTCGGCCAGCGCCGACAACTCGTCTTCAGAAGATCTCGTCACTTCCAATCCGCTGGGCTGGCGGAACGTGCCGATCAAGCGAATTCTAGAGAATCGACTGGACCTGCCTGTGAAGGTCGAACATCGTTCAAGCGCGATTCTTCGGGCGGAACTGAAATCCGTTCAGCTTGAACTGGATGTTTATTTGGTGAATGTCGCGCTCGGCATTGGCGCCAGCGCGCGCTTGGACGGACAATTCTTGGCGTCCGGAGACAGAGGGTTCGGGGCCCTTTCGCACTTTTCGGTGCATGGCAACGAAACAAGGTGCTACTGCGGGAAAAAGGGATGCCTTGAAGCGGTATCCGGCGGATTTTCCGTGCTCCGCGAGCTTGGCTGCGTGGATTGCCCGCCTGCGGTGCAGGCGCGACGCCTGAACGATGCGGTTTCCGCCGCGAATTCCGGCAACCAGGAATACAAGGACGCTTTCAAACGCGCTGGTCGGCGGCTTGGCATCGGCATCGATGCGGTTCATACTCTAATGAAGCCGGACAAGTTCATATTGTCCGGTGAAGTTGGGCGTCAGCGCGACTTTTTTGCGGGCGTTGCTGAGGCGCTGAATGACTTTGGGCTGGAGGGTCCGGCCAAACTGCTTGAAATGAGCGACACGACGTCGGCTGAAGCAGCAGTGCAGGTCGCGCTTGAAGGGTTTGTTTTCACCGGCGCAATGGATATGAGGAGCCTCAAAGTCGCGTAGACTGAGCGGATCGTCCATATTTATCTGCTCGCGCAGAACGAAAGGGGGCAATATGGATTATGTGATGAAAAGAGACCTGCTTGCCGGGGTATCCGTACTGTTGATCGGGATCTTGCTCGTGTTCGTGTTGATACCTACCGGGGTTGATGAGCCGGGCAATGTGGAATTCGCGGCATTGGCGCCTTCGTATTATCCGCGCTTTGTCGGCATCGCGATGATGGTGCTTGGGTTGGCGATTGCCGTGCGTTCAATCTACAGGCCGGTTGCCGACGACTTGTTCGAAATTCCAGAATCGGTTCTTGTCTACAAGGCAGTTTGCGCGATCGCGATCATGTTTGCGACGGCTCTGTTCGTGAGTACGGTCGGGTTCGTTTTGGTCGGAGCAGCTGCGCTTCTAGCACTGATGCTTCTTGCTGGCGAGCGGAGTCCCGTTATCCTCGCGGCTGCAGCGATCTGTCTTCCGCTCCTGCTGTATTTCTTTTTCACGAAGCTGGCGAACATCCCGATACCGGGAGGAGTTCTCGAGCCCGTATTGATAAGGATATGAACCATGCTTCTTGAAACCATAGGAAGCGCCTTCGCGCTTTTCGCCACGATTGAGAACATTCTGATCCTTGGGCTGGGCGTCGTAATCGGCACGATTGTCGGCGCAATTCCCGGCATGACGACGCCGATGGCCGTCGCATTGACCTTGCCTTTCACATTCACGATGCAGCCGGTAACCGGGATACTGCTCCTGCTGGGCGTATATAAAGGCGGTATCTATGGGGGATCGATCACTGCGATTTTGATCAATGCGCCTGGAACTCCTGCCGCTTCGTGCACTGCGCTTGACGGGTACCCGATGGCCAGGCGAGGCGAGGCTCGCCGCGCGTTGGATATGGCCTTGATCGCATCTGTCATCGCGGACTTCATCTCCAACCTGTCGCTGATTCTATTCGCGGGAGTGCTTGCAAGTTTCGCATTGCGTTTCGGCTCTCCCGAAATGTTCACCCTGATCCTGTTTGCCCTGACGATCATTGCAGGCGTGTCCGGCGACCAACTGCTCAAGGGTTTCGGATCCGCGTGCCTGGGGCTGATCCTCGCCACCGTCGGTTTGGATTTGATCTTCGGAACAAACCGGTTCGTGTTCGGCAATTGGGATCTGATGAGCGGCCTCACCTTCATTCCGGTCTTGATCGGATTGTTCGCACTTCCGGAGATCATCAACTTCTACATGCGAAGAATGGAGTCTCTGGAGCAAAGCCCGCTGGCGGGAATCGGAGCCAAGCTTCAAGACGTAAAGCGTTGTTTCAAATCGATTATCAGGGGAAGCGTCATTGGTGTCGTCCTCGGCGCAATTCCTGGAATTGGAGGAGCGCCATCCGCTTTCCTCTCTTATGCGGAAGCTCGGCGCAATTCGCCGAATAAGGACAATTTCGGCAAAGGGGAAATCGAGGGAGTCGCTGCGGCTGAAGCCGGCAACAACGGCGTCGCCGGCGCAACGCTGATACCGCTGCTTGCGCTCGGCATACCCGGAGACATCATCACGGCGATCATTCTTGGGGCCTTCATGATCCATGGGCTGCGGCCCGGACCGCTGATGTTCCAGGAAAACATCGTGCTGATCTATGCATTGTTCATCGGAATCATGCTGAGCTCGATATATCTCTTCGTGGTGGGGAAGGCGTCGATCAAGCTGATCAGCAGGATCGCTGACGTGCCGCACAGAATTCTGTTTCCGATCGTTTTCGTGCTGTGCGTCTTCGGCGCTTACGCGGTCAACAACTCGACATTCGATGTTCTCGTGATGATGATCATGGGACTAGTCGGGTTCTTCATGCTCAAATTGAAGATCCCTGCAGCGCCATTCCTAATCGCGTTCATTCTGGGCCCGATACTTGAGGATAATTTCCGGCAATCGCTGCTGATCTCCAAAGGAAGCCTGAGCATCTTCTTTTCATCGGTGATCTGCTGGATATTCTGGTTCTTCACCTGCTTGGTCATCGGGTTCACGATCTGGTCTCACTTGAAACTTCGACGAAACCCGTTGGCTGACGCATAGGTTTCAGTTTCGTTCATAATGCAAGCGAGCCGCGGGTGGCTGGAATCCGCGGCTCGTATTTTGTCCATGCGGTTTTAGCATCGACCAATTCGCAGAATGTAGGGGCAGGGGTTCGATAGAGTCGTCGAAGCCGGGAAGAGCCATTCAGCGCGGTTGGGATGCATATTTTTCGCAGGGTGGGGCGATCCTTCGCGGCGCTTGCAAACGCCCCGTGAATTTCGAATACTTGCATTCTGGGTTTTTCCAGCTGCGGATTCCCGACTGGACGGATGCAGCCTAGTGGAGCCGCCGCCTCGGCATCAAGGCGGAGTCGCGTCAACGGGTGAACTCAGACAGTGGATTGCCGCGAGAAATGCTCTAGGGCCTGTCTATGCTAAATCATGCGTCATTTCGAAGACGGCGGCGAGATTCAGGAAGCCCCGATAGGTCGCGTCGAGTTTGTCGAACCGCGTGAAGAGGCGCCGATAGCCCTTGAATCTCCGGAACAGCCGTTCGATCTCGTTGCGAAGCTTGTAGGTTTTCCGGTCATATTCCCACTTGACTTTCCGGTTCGCCTTCGGCGGCACGACCGGCGTCATTCCAATGTCGCGGACGAGCTGGCGGGTCTCGTCGCCCTCGTAGGCGCGGTCCATCGCCGGAGGCGCGCCCGCGACCGGATCGGCCCAGCTCTTCAGCAGGGCGCGGCCTTCGGGCGCGTCGTTGGCCTGGCCGCCGGACAGGCGAAAAATCACGGCCCGACGGTCACTTGCGGAGACCATGTGGATCTTCGTGTTCCATCCTCCGCGCGACTTGCCGATGCTTTGCGGCCCGTTCGTCTTCCGCGCTCCGGTGCCGTCGGGATGCACCTTGACGCTGGTGCTGTCGAGGCCGAAGCAGTCCGCGTCCCCGCCGGGCGCATGCAGCTCCTGAAGCGCGGCGAACAGCCGATCGAGCACGCCGCTGCGCGACCAGCGGCGGAACCGGGCGTAGACCGAGTACCATTTTCCGAAGCGCTCCGGCAGGGCGCGCCACTTGCAGCCGTTCTCCAGGACGTACAGGACCGCATTGATGAATACGATGTTCGGAATCCGCACGTTCCCGCGCTGAACTGGCAGGAAGGGACGGATTTTGGCGTACTGTTTTGCCGTGATCTGTTTCATGATTGAATGCCGCTCGATTTTTATGTCATTGTTGACAGTCACTTAAGCATGGATCCAAGCAAAACTCAAGCAAAAATTCTAGCGTAGACAGGCCCTAGTTATAGTGAGCTAGAGCCGAGTCGTTACCGAGCGCATATAACGAGTCGCATGGGCGTAGTCTAAATGCATCGAACATCCCAAGCTGCTGCTCCTATTGTTCCAATGGATGCGCAAAAAGAGAGAAAAAAATGCTGCAACCAATCGCCGAAGAACTTATCAGTCCGCCGACCGGCAGTACAACAGACGGTTGGATACCGGGTCAGCGCGTTCGCGCGCCAAGAACTGAAGCATTAGTAATTCACGGCGATTGCGAAGCGGAAGTGGCAAAGCTTGCGCATGAAGGTGAGACCGTGAGCCTAATAGTGACGTCACCACCTTACAGCAACCAGCGCGCTAGCACTTATGGCGGGATTCACCCGAACAACTACGTCGAATGGTTCATGCCAAAGGCAAATGAGTTTGCAAAAATTCTTTCTGACGATGGATCGTTCATACTCAACATCAAAGAGCGTACATTTAACGGCGAACGACATACTTATGTGATTGAATTGATTCTTGCGATGCGCGAGGCAGGTTGGCGCTGGGTCGAAGAATATTGTTGGCACAAGAAGAACTGCTATCCCGGAAAATGGCCGAACCGGTTCAGGGACAGCTTTGAACGGATATTGCATTTTACTCGCAACAAGCACTTCAAAATGCGGCAAGAGGCCGTGATGGTGCCGACAGGCGAATGGAAGCGGTCCCGGTTACATAACTTGTCAGAGCGGGACCGCACACGGGATGAGTCACGCGTCGGAAACGGCTTTGGAAAGCGCGTCGAGAACTGGATTGGTCGGGAACGAGCTTACCCGACAAATGTTCTGCATATTGCAACCGAGTGCTCGAATCAAGGGCACTCGGCTGCTTTCCCTCTTGCGCTTCCCGAATTCTTCGTCAAGCTTTTTACTGATCCAGATGATACCGTACTTGACCCATTCGCCGGGAGCGGAACCTCTCTGGTTGCGGCGCAGGCACTTGGACGCAGGAGTATCGGGATAGAATCGGTTGCATCGCACTGCGATCTAATAATGCAAAGGCTGGGGAATGCTCGCTCATGACTGCTTTTGAGAATATTCCGGATTGGTGGGAAGAAGCGGAGGAGGGAGTGAATGCAGCAACGAAAGACTTCGTCATCCGAATGGAAGCGAAAATCAACAAACTCAGGCCGATCGACTTGCTCAGAAAGAAGAGTCCTTTCCTCTCGTGCATAAGGGCACCAAACAGCGTTGAAGAACTTGCGGCCAACATGGTTAACGACTGGCTATCCTCCAGTGCAGAAACGGTACTCGGCAACGTGATTGAGGAAGCCGCAGTCGCAGTGTGTGCGGCGGCAAAGAACGGGCGGAAGGCGACCGCTGAAGGGATGGATATTGAATTTGAGCAGACCGAGCAGGGCAGAAACGTCCTGTATCTTGGTCAAGTCAAGTCTGGGCCTAACTGGGGAAACAGTCTTCAGAGGCAAGCATTGGCAAGAAAATTCCTTACGGTAATGAAACGAGTGAAGCAGAATAAAGGTAGTCAGCATATTGTATATTGTTTTGAGGGGATAAGTTAAGGGCCAAGTGCAGCAGACTTGAATAAAGAAGGTTATAGGCGGTACGTCGGGAAATCATTTTGGGAACATATCAGCGGTTGGGAAGGAACAATGGAAAAAATCTTGGAAGTTGTCGAAGAGCATGCAGGGAACGGGCTTAGGGCCGCAAGACAAAAGAGCGTAAACGAAATTACAGAATTCATGGAAAAAGAAAAATTATCAATTGGCGGTAAGGTAGACTGGAAGAAATTACTTTAGATAGACTTGGTACCAATGAGAGCCGTGCTTGCCAAGTTAGTGCTTTGCTCTTGATTTTGGAACGGCAGTTTGTGCTCAACGTGTTTGGCGGAAGGCTAGGGGTTTTGAGCCGTGGATTACCGGCGAACTGCAACTTTCGCAAAGGCAGCCGACGTAGCTGGCCAAGGACTTCGGCAAGGTTGACGAGGCTCTTTCTGAACTGCCCCGGGCTTTCCGGAGAGCAATCGGCTAAACAAACGAGCCGGGAACTTGAAGGAGGGAATCCATGCCGGAGAGAAAGTACGCCCCGAGGCAACCGGCCGAACTCCGCGCACGCGGAGTTCGGCTGTTCAAGGAATACCGTCCCGATTGCTCCAGCGACAGCGCGGCCTGCGTCTCGATCGCGGAGAAGCTCGGATGCTCCCGTTTCACGCTTCGCCAATTGTGCATCCCGGCGGAGCGCGACGCCGGAGAGCGTCCGGCCAGACCGGAGCAGTGCCGACAGCGCATCTCAGCCTGTGATCGGCTGCTAAGTTTATGGAGGCGCTGGCAGACTTTTGCCGTTCCAAAATGAGCCGCGAGAGTTGCCGACTCATCAGCGGTCCTAGCGTCGAGTTCGACGGCTACAGACAGCGTTGCATATCGGTGAAAACCGGAAACTCGGGCCATGCTTACGGAACGTTCGGTCTGCGGATTAGGATCGAAATCTTGGACCGGACAGCAATTGCGCGACAGGTTCGAGTCGGACGGCGATTACAGAACGAGGAGCAAACCTGAATCCGAGTCTGTGGACGGTTTCAGATGCGCAGGGCAGCAATGCAGGCGACCATGGTAGGTCAAATCGACCGCATGCGTTCCACGACGGCCATTTATCCGATAATATGTATTATGTTAAATGAATGTAGGTCCGGATCACCGAAACGCTTCAAAGCGTCGAAGCTTAAAAAAGCTAATAAAATAAATACATAGAACTGATATGCGACAGATCACTGCAAGACTCCGATCCCGATGCATGAAAAATTGTTCACGTTTGTCTTGCAATCGAATGCATTCCGTCGGAACAGGTTTCCGGACGGATCCATCTTGGCGGAGTTGTGGCTATGCATTCGTTGTTGATTTTGAACGGCCCGAACCTGAACCTTCTCGGCGGTCGCGAGCCTAGGATTTACGGCGTAGCTTCGCTGGACGAAATCCGTGCGCTCTGCTTGAAACGCGCGGAAGTTCTCGGCGTTGAAATTGAATTCCGGCAGTCAAATCACGAAGGGCATCTGATCGACGCAATGCAAGGTGCGTCTGATCGGCACAATGGGATCATATTGAACGCGGCCGCCCTGACGCACACGTCGGTCGCCTTGATGGACGCAGTGCTGGCGATTGATCTTCCGGTAGTCGAGGTTCATTTGTCGAACATCCATAAACGCGAAGATTTTCGAGCCAAGTCATTCATTTCCAAGGCGGCCGCTGGCGTCGTATTCGGATTTGGCGCAAACGGCTACTTGCTCGCTATGGACGGACTGGTTTCAATCCTGCGGAGTTCTGCATAGGCGTGAAGTCAGGGCAACGTCCACGAAACGCGTTTCGGAAATCCGAGCTTGCTTTGCAAATTCGGGCGGGCACCCTGCCCGCCCGGCTGTTGTTCGGTTCCGCCATCCGAACGCATGGAATCACAGCTCGGCTGTCTCTCCGACTTCGAGCCGCACGAATCCTTGGATTGATATTCCGCCGGCCGACGCGGCGGCGCCGACCGTGGTGTTCGGGTCGACTACGAATTTCTGGTTGACCAGCGTTTCCTCTGCGAAGAACTTTTTCAAGCCGCCGGCAACGATTTTTTCGATGATGTTTTGAGGCTTTCCGGATTCACGAGCTTTCTCCGAGAGAATTTGGCGCTCGCGCGCTATCGTGTCGGATGCGACATTGTTCTCATCCAGCGCGATCGGTCTCGTTGCGGCCACATGCATGGCGATCTGCCTTGCAAGCTCAGAATTGTCGCCGCTGAACGCGACAAGCACGCCGATCTTGCCCATGCCCGTTTCAGCCGCATTGTGCACATAGCTGACCACGGCATCTCCGGTTACCTTCGCCATTCTGCTGACAGTAAGATTTTCGCCGAGCTTCGAAATATGCTCCGTAACGAAATCGTCCATCGAGCTTCCGCCCACATCCGCGGCGCGCAGGGACGCAAGATCGTCGGCATGGATGGCTGACTTCGCTATCCGATTTACCATTGATCGGAATCTGTCATTCTTCGCTACGAAATCCGTTTCGGAGTTGACCTCGACTGCCACGCCTGTACCGCCGTCGACCTGAACGCCAACGAGGCCTTCCGCTGTGGCGCGACCGGCCTTTTTCGCGGCCTTCGCAATGCCTTTGGCCCGAAGCCAATCCACGGACGCTTCGATGTCGCCATCGTTTTCTGCCAAAGCCTTTTTCACGTCCATGATTCCCGCGCCTGTCTTTGCACGCAGATCTTTGACCATCGCGGCTGTTATCGTCATTGCTTCATTCCTCTCATGTTCCTAGATCTCGATGAGCATCCACGCACATTTAATTTCGTAATTTCATCAGTTTGATTGTTGCCTTTGAACGAGCAGCCTACTCAATTCGGACAAGCAACATCTACCGTGAGGCGGCATCCATTCCTTCAATTGGAATTGCGATCAAGCGGCGCCTGAAGCCCGCGATTTATCGCTATCCGAGTCTGAATCGGCTTCTTTGTCAGATTTCGCTGCATCCACGTCGTCGGCCGCGATCTCGAGTTGTTCTGGATCGTCTGAGCTGTCTTCTCGTCCGTGCGCTGCCGCGTCCGAATTTGGTTGATTGCCATCCGAGTTCGGTTTGCCGCCATCCGCACCCGAGCTGTCTTCTTTTTCGGATTTGGCTGCGTCCGCCTCTTCAGCCGCCGTCTCGAGCTGCTCTGAATCATCTGAACTGCTTTCTTGTTCAGGCGCTGCCGCGTCCGAGTCTGATTGATCGCCATTCGAATCTGGTTTGCCGCCATCCGCACCCGAATTGGCTGCGTCCGCCTGATCAGCCGCCGTCTCGAGCTGCTTTGAATCGTCTGAACTGCTTTCCTGTTCAGGCGCTGCCGCGTCCGAGTCTGATTGATCGCCATTCGAATCTGGTTTGCCGCCATCCGCATCCGGGCTGGCCTCTTTTTCGGATTTCTCTGCATCCGCTTGGTCAACCGCCGTCTCGAGTTTTTCTGGATCGTCTGGACTGCTTTCTTGTTCAGGCGCCGCCGCTTCCGAATCGGTTTCACCTTCCGCATCTGCCGAAGCACCTGCATCGATCTCTCCGCCCTCAACCTGAGCCTCGTCCATCGTTTCCGCGACGCCCAACTCTTCAGCAATCTCACCGATGCCTACGCCGATCTTGCCCATTTGCTGCTCAATGCCAACGATTGCAGCTTGAGCCACCAGGTCGCAGTATAAGGCTACGGACCGGGAGGCATCATCATTTCCCGGAATGATGTAATCAACGCCTTTGGGCGAGCAATTGGTATCTACGACTGCGACGACCGGAATTGAAAGTTTGTTCGCCTCTGCGATCGCCAGTGATTCCTTTTTGACGTCAATGACAAACAAAATCTCGGGCAAACCGTCCATATCCCGTATGCCGCCAAGCGATGCCAGCAACTTGGCGTGCTCCCGCTCCATGCCCAGCCGCTCTTTTTTGGTAAGTCCCTCGATCCCTTGCTCCAGCTTCTCTTCAATGGATTTGAGGCGATTGATGGAGTTCGACACCGTTTTCCAGTTCGTGAGCGTGCCGCCCAGCCAACGATGGTTGATGTAATATTGCGAACTGCGCGTCGCGGCATCCTTGATCGGGAGCTGCGCCTGGCGCTTGGTTCCGACGAACAGCACTCTTCCGCCGCTGGACACGATCTTGGAGATTCTCGCGAGCGCGACATCAAGCAACGGCACGGTCTGCGTCAGATCGATTATGTGGACCCCGTTTTTCTTGGTATGGATATACTGCTCCATCAACGGGTTCCAACGATGGGTTTGGTGCCCGAAATGTACGCCCGCCTCCAATAATTGGCGTAAAGTAAACGTAGGATGTTGCGCCATTGTTTTTCCTTTCCGGTTTTGCGCGTCTGCGGGAATTCAGGTAGAAACCCAACCGGCGGACCAAAGTGAATTCGTTTCACCCAGCCCATTTCCCGCGTGTGAATTTTGAGGCACCGCCTAGATCAATCGCTGGACGAAAGCAAGCGTATCAAAGATGAAAGTCGAGTGAATTCTGACCCGCAATCGCGAACGTCACAGACTGCTATGCATCGGCGCGCTTCTTTGGGATTACTTCGGGCGGGCGAATGACCCGCTTTCTCACTCTGAAGACCGGCCTGGAATCGTTTCCCGCTCTGTCGGCGGCGTCGCCTTCAATGTTGCCCGAGCGCTGCGCAAATTCGGTTTCACTCCGGAGCTAATCAGCGCAGTCGGCAGCGAAGCGGAAGGCGATGAACTCATACGCGCGGCGGAAGCGTGCGGCATACTCACTTCCGGCATCGTCCGCCCTGCCCGCTCGATTTCGGACAGCTGTCTGGTCGTCGAGGATCCTGATGGAATGATTGCAACGGTTGCAGATTGCAGATTGATCGAGGCGGTCGGCGTGAAGTTGGTCAGACATTCAAGAGCCGGAGAGCCGTCTTCGTCTGACGGCGTCGCGAATGCGTCAAGCCACGTCGTGCTTGACTGCAACCTGATGCAGAGTGCATTGATGGAATTCACGAATGGGAATGCTTTTCATGGCGTAGAATTGAGCTTGGTTTCGGCCTCAATTGGCAAAATTGATCGAGCTTCTATTTTGCGAAACAGACCAGGCACCGCGCTTTATGCGAACTTGGAGGAAGCGCGCGTGCTGTTGTCTGAGGAGGTCTCCAGCGCGGCAGAAGGAGCAAGAGGCTTGGTAAAGCTTGGGTTCGAAAGGGCAATCGTCACGAACGGCAGTTCGACAGCGGCCGATGCCACGCGTGAAACATGTTGCGAACACAGCCCTGATCGAACTCGCCCGTTGAGATACTCGGGGGCTGGAGACCGGTTTGCGGCAGCGCACATTGCGGCGAGACTCAAGGGCAAAAATCAACCGGAAGCACTGGCATATGCCTGCGGCCGTGCTGGAGCGTACGTTTCAAATGCTGAAGAGTGAAGCAGAAATGATTGAAATAAAACAAGAATTGAAGGGCGGAGAGTCGGGCCCCCTTCCGGTTGTTGCTCTGGAGACCTCGATTGTTTCGCACGGCATGCCCTACCCTGAGAATGTGTCCACAGCGCTGGAGGTCGAGGCGGCGGTTCGGGAGGCGGGTGGAATCCCGGCAACCGTGGGGATTGTCAACGGACGCATAAAAGTCGGGCTGTCGGAGGCGGAAATCGAACATTTCGGCCGAGCCGAAGGCATCCGGAAGGTAAGCCGTGCGGATTTGGCGGTCGCGATTGCCCGAGGCGACACTGGCGCGACTACCGTTTCCGCGACGATGTTGTGCGCGAAAGCTGCCGGGATCGAGGTGTTCGCTACGGGCGGAATCGGAGGCGTTCATTTCGGGGCGGAGGACACATTCGACATATCGCAAGACCTGCATGAGCTGGCCCAAACAGCGGTTATCGTCGTTTCATCCGGGCCGAAAGCCATCTTGGACGTCGGAAAGACCCTTGAAGTGCTTGAGACCTTGGGCGTTCCGCTCGCGGCATACGGCCAGGACGAACTGCCTGCTTTCTGGTCCTCGTCTTCGGGTTGCAAAGCGCCGTTGAGGATGGATCGTCCGGAAGAAATTGCGAATTCGTTCCTTGTGAGAAAGGAACTCGGCATTCCGGGAGGTTTCCTGGTCGCGAATCCTGTTCCTGCCCGTTTCGACATTCCAAAAGATGTTTCAGAAAGCTGGATCAAACGCGCGCTTGATGAAGCGTCATCTCGTGCCGTTTCAGGCAAGGCCGTCACTCCGTTTCTGCTGAACTCGATTCTGGAGATTTCTGATGGCCGCTCGATCGCATCGAATGTGGAATTGGTGAAAAGCAATGCCAAATTGGGCGCGAAGATTGCGAAGAAGATCGCTGACGCTGGTCGAACGCCAAAAACCCGCTAGTTTGCTATTCGCATTTGATCTAATGTCGGTTGTTCGGGCTGGATTGGCAGCTTTGCTTTGCTCAAGAGCAATTTGTTATGGATGAAGACGAGAACGAAGACCGCTTCACAGCACCTAAGAAAAGGGCCGGTCTTTGGGCGAGTCTGCGCGCGAATTTCCTGACCGGCCTTGCAGTCGTGGCCCCCGTGGGGCTGACAATTTTCATTGTTTGGGAAGGAATCGGCATCATCGATTCCTGGGTGCTCTTCTGGATTCCGGACAAGTACGAGTGGGATTGGCTCACTCACATCGAGGTCTTCGGCGTGGACGTTCGAGGCGTCGGGGTCGTCATCTTTCTGATTTTCACGGTAATCATTGGATATTTCGCGAAAGGTCTGTTCGGCCGCTTCTTTCTGGGATGGGGCGAGTACATCGTATATCGGCTGCCTGTGGTGCGGACGGTTTACAATGCCCTGAAGCAGATCGCCGAAACTGTCCTGAACAATACCGAGACTTCGTTCGACAAGGCGTGCCTGATTGAATATCCGAGGAAGGGCATCTGGGCAGTCGCCTTCTATTCTTCCGTGGCCAAGGACGAAATCCAAGAGAAGCCGCCTGTCGAAGGCAGACTTATCAGCGTTTTTCTGCCGACGACCCCGAATCCCACCTCCGGCTTCTTGCTGGTTGTTCCGGAGTCGGACGTTATTTTCCTCAAAATGTCGGTTGAAGACGCGGCGAAATTCGTGATTTCGGCGGGTCTGGTCTACCCGTCCAAGGAAGACGACAAACGAAGGCGGGCAATCACCAGACGCAGGGCGTCGAAGGATTCCGGTTCCGAATCTGACTGACACTCAAATGCGTCAGCGGGCAATTTGGAGTTTTCCTTCAGCTATGCGCCATTTTGGCGCCGATTTTCATTGCCAGCTCGCGCGGGCGTTGGCGGCCAAGACCCGCCTTGGCATTTGGCGGCCGTTGCCTATGATCGCCGGCGAGGAGCCGCGCATAGCTTTTGCCGCTATTCTTCATGCCACCAGACATCCGGCTGCCATCCGATCCAGTGGCCGTAGATCGGCAGGTATTCAGGGAACTTCAGTTCTTTCTTGTGCGCAATTCTTGAATAGTCCGAATACCAGACCGGAATGACATACCGGCCTGATGTGAGCGCCCTATCCAGCGCCTTGACGGCTGAGCGGAAATCGTCCTGTGTCCGGCCTTCAAGTATGGCGACAATCAGGCCGTCGACCGCCGGGCTGTTCACGCCCATGTAATTGCGCGTTCCTTCGGCCGTGACGCCGTCGCTTCCCCAATAGAGTTTCTGCTCGTTGCCAGGGCTGAGCGAAAGTCCCCAACGATACCAGATCATGTCGTAGTCGTAGCTGATCACCCGCTCTCGATACTGGGCGCTGTCGATCGAGACCACGCGCGTTTCGATGCCGAGGCGCTTGAGCGATTCAGTGAAAATGTTCGCAACCGAGCGAATTATGTCCGACCCTTGGACAAGAAGTATCTCGAACTCGAATGGCTCTCCGGCTTCATTCCGGAGAACGCCTTCCGAATCAGCGGTCCAGCCTGCTTCCTCCAGTATTGCGATGGCCTTTCGGATGTTGGCTCGGTTACGCTCGGTCCCGTCGGATTCAGGAAGCGAATATCCTTCAAGTGCGCCCGGAATCAAATGGTCCTGAAACTGAACCAATAGCGATCTGACCTTGCCGTCTGCAGGAGCATGATTCATTCCCAGCACTGAATTCGAAAAGTAGGATGTAATTCTTGCCTCGGTGCCGCCGTTGAGCGTGTTGTTGATGAACTCGAAATTGAATGCATGAATCAAGGCATCGCGAACTCGCCAATCGCTGAATACGCTCTTGCGCGTGTTGAACACGAAGCCGCCTATTCCCGACGGGCGCCGATGAGGGACCTCGGACTTGACGATTTCGCCGCTCCTCACCGCCGGGAAATCGTAATTCGTCGTCCATTTCAGCGCGTCCCACTCAGTGTAAGTATCGAATTCTCCGGCCTTGAATGCTTCGAACACGGCGACGCTGTCGCCGAAATACTCGTATGAAATCTCGTCGAAGTTGTTTCGGCCCTTGTTGAAGCCCAGATTGCGTCCCCAGTATTCCGGGTTGCGTTTGAAAGTTACGGATCTTCCGGTCTCAAAGTTGTCCAAAACGTAGGGGCCGGATCCGATCGGAATGTCGAGCGAGCTTTCGGCAAAATCCCTGCCGTCCCACTGCGCCTTCTGCAATATAGGCCTTAGCCCCAGTATCAGGGGCAATTCCCGGTCGACGGTGTTGAAGGTGAACTTCAACGACCTCGGTCCTGTCTGCGCCATCGAGTCGATTTTTTTCCAAGCGGTCCAATAACGCGGGTTGCCCTCGGTGCCCAAAGTTTCGAACGACCACATCACGTCATCGACGGTGACTGGAGAGCCGTCGGAAAATCGCGCCTCTTCTCGAAGCGTGAATTCGACCCAGTTGCGCCCCTCGTCCGTTTCGATGGTTTCAGCCAGCAGCCCGTAGAGTGAAAACGGTTCATCCCAGTTCCGGCCCATGAGCGTTTCATAGACGTGGGTCCTGATCGCAGCGGGCGACCTTCCCTTGAGAATGTAAGGATTCAAGGAATCAAACGTTCCGCCGACTCCGTAAGCAATGCGACCGCCTTTCGGCGCATCCGGATTCGCATAAGCGAGCGATTCGAATCCGTCGGAGAGAACCGGATTTCCGTACATCGCGATTCCATGCATCGGCTCTCCGGTCGCCGCGAGCGGCGAAAAAATGATCGACGATGCGCCAAGAAAAGCGGCGCACGCTCCTGACAATGCTCGTGACATATCGGCAACACCTTTGCTGACATTGAGACGCAGACTGATTACTCGAACAATTAGGTCTTGGAAACTAAGATAAACGAGACTAATAGAGTGGCTACTGCTCGATAGGTTTCTTGCCTGTATGAAACCTGCCTCAATACTCAAAGCCCGCTTCCGAGCGGGCTTTTTTTATTTCTACCGATTTTCTTGCCGAGGTCAAACACTCCGGGCGATGTATCGAACACAGATAAGAATATTACATAATATCAATAATTTAAATTGAATCCTACACAATTTGAAGCGCGGCGAGCCCGGAAATGCCGCGCTGCAGCAATTCCGGGCTCGCCGCCTCCCGCCAATCGACGCTTCTTTGCATGCGCAGCAATTCGATGCTTGCTAGGCGCGGCGAATGTTCGCTAGATCGGCTCTTCTATCGGTTGCTAGTGAAAGCTAGCCATCGGTCAAATTGCTGGAAGTTCGAAGAACGTTCCTTTTTTGTTTGGATATCGAGGCTGCCGCATCAATGAGAATCGGTCCCGACAGTAAAATTCGCGGAAGCGCTTCACGGGTTCATGCAATACACGCAGGGAATCGTTGATTGGAAATGTTCAAGAGGAATTTGCCAAGTGCAGCTTGAAGGAAAGAAGGCCGTCGTGACCGGCTCCACTTCTGGAATTGGCTTGGCGGTCGCGGAAGAATTCGCCAGGAACGGTGCAGACGTGGTTTTGAATTCATTTGAGGACTTGCCTGCCAATTTCGCCCTTGCTGAAAGTATCGGCAGGCGATTCGGACGAAATGCGCAATTCGTCTGCGCCGATATGGAAGATCCGGCACAGTGCAGACAATTGATCGAGCGATCCGCTCCTGTAGACATTCTGGTCAACAATGCCGGCATCCAGCACGTGGATCCTGTCGAGCGATTTCCTATCGAGGCTTGGGAGCGAATCATCTCAATAAATCTGTCGTCCGCATTCAATACGACCGCCGCGGCGCTGACGGGAATGCGAGAAAACCGATGGGGTAGAATAATCAACATTTCCTCCGCCCACGGTTTGACCGCCTCGCCCTACAAGTCGGCATACATTTCAGCGAAGCACGGCCTGATCGGACTCACGAAAACGGTGGCCCTTGAAACGGCGGAGGAACCCATCACGTGCAATGCCATCTGTCCGGGGTATGTTCGAACCCCGCTCGTCGAAGCTCAGATCCCAAGCCAAATGGCTGCGCACAGCATGGATCGCGACACGGTTGTTCGGGAAATCATGCTCGCGCGCCAGCCGTCGAGGGAATTCGTCACGGTCGAGCAGATTGCGGGGGTCGCCCTGTTTCTATGTTCAGAAAGCGCCAGCCAGATTACCGGAACTTGCGTTTCGGTCGACGGCGGATGGACCGCGCTCTGACTTGGAGGCCCGCCGCTTCAATTATTTCGGCGCCGAGATTTTGGCCAAGTCTCTCGAAATTGTGGTGATGCCGTTCAGTTTTGAGTCGGCGTTGAGCCAGTTTCTTCGGAGAACAAGACGATTGCCTTTAAGTTTTGCTCTGCCCGCCTGCGATTCGATATAGTGAACCAGCCGCCGCGGATCCGGGTAGCTGTTTTCTTGAAATGAGACCGTCGCTCCCTTCGGTCCAGCGTCGATTCGCGAGATTCCCGCCTTCCGGCAAAACGCTTTGACATGAAGAAGCTTGATCAAAGTCGATGTTTCGGGCGGCATGGGGCCGAACCTGTCGACGAGCTCCGCGCCTATTCCCTCAAGTTCCCTTATTGAAGCAATTGATCCCATTCGACGGTAAAGGCCCAGCCTGACGTCAGGGTCCGATACGTAGGATTCAGGCAACCCTACCGCCAATCCGAGATTCAACTCGGGCGTCCAATCTTCATTGCTTGCGCCCTGCGCGTCGATCTGTCCCGAATTCAGCTTGGCAATCGCTTCCTTCAGCATGCTTTGGTAGAGTTCGACGCCGACCTCGCGGATGTGCCCCGACTGGTCTTTGCCGAGGAGATTGCCGGCTCCCCTGATATCCAGATCGTGCGCCGCCAACGAGAATCCTGCTCCCAAAGAGTCCAAGCTTTCGAAAATCCGCAAACGCCGCTTTGCCCCTTCTGTAAGCTTTGCGTTGCGTTTGTAGGTGATGAACGCGTAGGCGCGCAGCCCCGATCGCCCTACTCGTCCCCGAATCTGATGAAGTTGAGCCAGTCCGAATCTGTCGGATCGATGAATGACTATCGTGTTCGCGGTCGGCACGTCCAATCCGGAAGCGATGATTGTCGTCGAGAGCAGAACATCGAATTCGCCGTTGAAAAATGCGGTTGTCCTCGATTCAAGCTCTTTCGACGGCAGTTGCCCATGGGCCGATACATACTTGATTTCCGGCACGAGGTCGGAAAGGAATTCTTCGATCTCGGCCATGTCTCCAATCCGGGGAACCACGAAAAAGCTTTGTCCTCGCCGGTAATGTTCCCGCAAAAGCGCTTCACGGATCGTTACGGGATCGAATTCGGTCACGTAGGTCCGAACAGAAAGCCTGTCGGCGGGCGGCGTCGCGATTATTGACAGATCCCTGACGCTTGAGAGGGCCAATTGCATCGACCGCGGGATCGGTGTTGCGGAGAGCGTCAGCACGTGCACATCTGTTCGGAGTTGCTTGAGCCGCTCCTTCTGGGCAACCCCGAAATTGTGCTCCTCGTCTATGATCAGCAGACCCAATTTCTTGAAATTTATGCTTTTTGACAGCAGCGCATGTGTTCCGATCGCGATGTCGACAGTGCCATCGGATATTCCTGATTTTGCATTCGCGGCTTCCTTCGCTCCAACGATGCGGGAGAGCTGTCGGATAACAATCGGAAAGCCGTGGAACCTGGATTCGAAGGTTTCAAAATGCTGGTTCACCAAAAGAGTCGTCGGCGCGACCAATGCGATCTGAAAACCGGACATTGCGGCGAGAAACGCGGCGCGCATTGCGATTTCGGTTTTCCCGAACCCAACGTCGCCGCAGATCAGCCGATCCATCGGCGTGCCGGAACTCAAATCTTCCATCACATCGGCCGCTGCCGTGTTTTGGTCGTCCGTATCATTGTAAAGAAAGCGAGCAAGGAAGTTCTCCCACGCTTGTTCGTCCCGGACCATCTTGGGTCCCGACCTGACCTCGCGCTGAGCGGCGACTCTCATGAGTTGGTCGGCAATTTCGAGAATATTCTTTTTTAGTCTGGACTTGCGCTCCTGCCACGCCGCTGCGCCCAAACGATCCAATGCAATGTCTCCGGAACCATAGCGCGACAAAATCTCAATGTTTTCAACGGGTACGTACAGTTTGTCTCCCCCCGCGTATTCAAGCGCGAGGCAGTCATGAGGCGCCCCGGATACGGTGATGGTCTGAAGGCCGAGGTAACGCCCGACGCCATGGTCGGAATGGACCACCAATTCGCCCTGCGCGAGGCTGCCGACCTCTTGCAGGAAATCGGATGCTTTCTTTCTCGTCGCAGCAGTGCTTCCGATACGCTCGCCGAATATGTCCTGCTCCGACACAATGCAGTAGCCAGGCGCAACAAAGCCTTGATTCAATTGCCAAACCGCCAGACTGACATTGTCTGGCTTTCCAGTAATGCCCCCGGCGTTCTCGATGAAGCTGACGCGTTCGACCCCGTGATCGACCAGCATTTGCTTTAGCCTCTCACGCGACCCTTCGGTCCAGCACGCGATGACGACTTGAGTCGATTTTCTTTTCGTCTGAACGTAAGTTGCGAGAGCTTCCAGCAATGAAAGGCTTTCCTGCTGCCTTTCGACCGAAAACAATTTTCCTGGCCGACCGCCGGCATCAAGCACTCCGAGGCCTGTGGGAAGTTTTTGGGGATACAGCCACTTTACCGTTCTATCCTTCAGGATCTCGGAACCTTGATTCGGCGACAAATAGAAAAGCTCGGGTCGGGCAGCTCGGCCGAAATCCCCTCCTTTCGGTTTGACCCGACCGAATTCCACGCGGGATTCGTACAGTCCCGCCACCGTCTCCCAACGCTTTTCCCATTGCTCCCTTACGTCGTAGTCCACGAAAATCGCCGCATCCGGCAAGTAACCGAACAGCGTTTCGAGCCTTGCGTGAAAGAACGGAAGCCAGTGCTCCATTCCGGCGAATCCCCGGCCTTCCGTCACTGATTCGTACAAGTGATCGCCGGAGCCGGGGTTTCCGAATTCCGTGCGATACATGCTTCTGAATCTGCTTATCGCATCGGGGTTGAGAACTACTTCTGAAACCGCTGAAAATTCGGCATTTTTCAGCTTTCCTGTAGTGCGTTGGGATACCGGGTCGTATCTCCGAAGGCCGTCGACTACATCTCCGAAAAAGTCCATTCGGACGGGTTGTGCCATTCCGGGAGGAAACACATCGATTATGCCGCCCCTTATCGCGAATTCGCCGCGCGACACGGCCATCGGCGCTCGGACGAAACCCATATGCAAGAAGTAATTCTTTAGATTTTCTTCGCCGACCCGCTGCCCTTCCGATATCCTGAACATGGTTTTGTTCAACCAATCCTTTGAAGGCAGCAACTGCATTGCTGCGTTCAGCGTCGTCAGGCACACAAACGGTTCACTCTTTCCGAGCCGGAGGATGGCCGAAAGTCCGCCGAGCCTCCTGGCGACAATGTCCGTATTTGGCGAAATGCGGCTGTACGGCGGACAATCCCATGCAGGAATCACCTGCACAGATGTTTCCGGCCTATAGAAATCCAGCGCGCGCCGCATCGCTTCGGCACGCTTTATTTCTCTGGCGATGAATAGAACAGTACCGCTTGCCCGATCAAGCTCTTGCAAGAGCAGCTTGGCGTCGTAGCCTTCCGGAGCTCCACAGATTTTGGTGTGATTTTCGTTCAATTCCAGGCTCGTCCAATGCGACGCATCGCCCGTCCTCAAGAGATCCGGCGTGCGGAAATTTTATTCGATTTGTCAGCTTGATGCAGCGAATTCAGTCAGGATTCGAAGTGCAAACCGCTCGTGTAGTTTGGGAGGCATTTAATTGGCAATTCGTCTTTTGTCGAGAAGTTGGCGCGGGCCGCTTTCCCGTCACGACATTGCCGGTCATCGGCAATCAGTTTCGCTTGGAAATGTCCGCGCGAGTATTTCAAACGCCCGATTCCGAGCATGCTATGAGATAGGATTCCTCGTCTCGACCATGCTGAAGGCGCAAGACTGTGACTTGGTCTCAGCCAACCCATCGGTTCTGCAATCTTCAGCAGCGCCGTGCGTGAGGATGCGCAGCGCTTGCGCAATAGCTGAAACACAGCCGCCCGAAACCAGTCGTCTCGACTCAACCGGTTCACTTGGCGAACTGCTGTCGGCGTAGTCCGCGATGCCCGTGTTTTCCGGGTGGATTGCCGCATCGCGCCGTTTACGATCTGGACGGCTTCGCTTGGCTATGTATAATGCCGGGGCATTTGAGCCGGCACTGACGGCGATCTTGTTCAATGGCTTGAAAACTGCTCGTCGCCGATTTGATCCCGCTATTGAGAGAACTTTGTCGGATGAAACCTGCAATGGCGCGCTACCCGGCACATCGCGCGCGACGGCTTAGACGCTCGCCCGGAATTCGAAGGCTTGTTCGCGAAGTCGACCTTTCGCCATCAGATCTCATATGGCCGATTTTCGTGCGCGATGGCCGCGGCATCAAGGAGCCTGTGATTTCCTTGCCGGGTGTCGAGCGCGTGTCGCCCGACATCGCTGTCCAGCGCGCGAAAATGGCTTTCGATCTCAATATAGCTGCGATAGCGATCTTTCCGTACACGGAATCTTCAGTAAAATCTGAAAGTTGCGAGGAAGCATGGAACCCGGAAAACCTCGCGAACAGAACCGTGCGCCTAGTGAAGGATGCAGTGCCGAGCATTCCTGTGATGCTGGACGTGGCCTTGGATCCCTACAATTCGCTGGGACACGATGGAATCGTGCGAAGCGGCGAAATTCTCAACGACGAAACTCTCGACTGCCTAGTGCTGCAAGCGCTGGAGCATGCGCGCGCCGGGGCCGACATTCTTGGGCCTTCTGACATGATGGACGGCCGGATAGCTGCGATAAGAAACGCCTTGGAAGCAAATAATTTCAAAGACTTGGCAATACTTTCCTATTCTGCGAAATATGCTTCATGCTTTTACGGCCCGTTCCGGGACGCAGTCGGCTCGTCCGGCGCATTGATCGGCGACAAGAAGACATACCAGATGGACCCGGGCAACTCGGACGAAGCGCTCCGAATGGTCCGGCGCGACTTGGACGAAGGCGCCGACATGGTGATGGTAAAGCCCGGATTGCCTTATCTGGACATTTGCAGGAGGGTGAAGGATCGGTTCGCCGTGCCTACCTACGCCTATCAAGTTTCAGGCGAATACGCGATGATCTCGGCGGCTGCAGAGCGCGGCTGGATAGACAAGGATCAAGCGATTTTGGAAAGCTTGCTCGCCTTCAAGAGGGCCGGATGCGATGGAATTCTCACGTATTTCGCACCTGCGGCGGCAAAGCTGATTCAGGCATTGCCAAGCTAGCTCAAAGCAAGCAAGGGCGCAGCGAATCGAAAGCGGAATGCTCTTGTGTTCATTCCGCAAAGGCGGCTCCGTCGCCGACGCGTTCGCGAGCTTGGCCAGTTGATTCACTGATTTGGCAAAGAGTTGGCCGATGTTGCGAAACCAATTCGCAACGGAGCTACTCTTGTCAGAGTGTCGTTTTGACTAAATTGTGCCGTGCTTGGCAGTAGCAATTTCGTCGGATTTCGACATAATGCGGGCAACGAGCAGACATAATCAGACAGGAGATTTCCAGATGCTGAGGTGCGCGCGTCGAGCCATCATGGGCTCGGTTTGCATGGTGCTTGCAGCCACGGCGTTGCATGCGCAGAATAATGAAAATCGATTCGCAACGATCGACAGGCAGGTCGATTCAGCTATCGGATACATGCTTGCCAACGTTCCGGAAACCGAGGACTTGATGGAACGGTCCGTTGGGATGCTGATGATTCCCGTAATCACCAAGGGCGGCTTCGCGTTGGGCGGATCATACGGAGAAGGCGCGCTACGGATCAACGGCGAAACTGCCGGATTCTATTCTGCGGTCCAAGTGAATTTCGGCCTGCAGTTTGGCGTCAAACAGTACTCGCATGCGCTGTTCTTCATGAACGAAGGCGTTCTGGACAATTTCCGCAACAAGGGGGGATGGAAGCTTGGCGCGGATTCGGAAGCAGTCGTGGTCGCAGAAGGCGACCATCAGTCAATCGGCGCCATTGACAATCTAGTGGAGGTTGTCGGCGTCGTGTTCGGACAGTCCGGGATCCATATCGGCCTTTCGCTGGAGGGTACTGCCTATAGCGAAATAGATCCCTGACTTCAGCGACTTGCACAAGTCCGATCCAGGCACCTGAGGCGCTGAATAAGGCTGGATGTATCCCAGCGAGCGCCGCCAATTTTCTGGACCTCCTTGTAGAATTGGTCGACCAATGCCGTCGCCGGAAGGCTGGCGCCGGACTCGTCGGCGGTTCTCAGGCAGATTCCGAGGTCCTTGCGCATCCAATCGACCGCGAATCCGAAATCGAACTCGCCCTTCAACATGGTTTCGTAGCGATTCGACATTTGCCAAGATCCGGCCGCGCCGTGCTGGATCACATCGATCACCGCCTCGCCGTCAAGATCATTCTTTTCCGCAAAATGAAGTGCTTCAGCCAATCCTTGCAGCAATCCGGCTATGCATATCTGATTGACCATTTTCGCCAGTTGCCCTGCCCCGCAGCCGCCGATTCGCTTGCATGCCTTGGCATAAGCGTCAATCACCGGCTCCGCCCGAAGATAGTCCGCTTCGCAGCCGCCGCACATTACCGAAAGAGCTCCATTTTCCGCTCCCGCTTGCCCTCCGGAAACCGGCGCATCGACATACCCTATGCCGCGGGTCGCGGCTTGAGCGGCGAGATCGCGCGTGACGGAAGCGGAAACTGTCGTATGATCAACGAATAATGATCCTGAGGACATTCCCTCGAAAGCCCCGTTCGGTCCCGTGCAAACCTCGCGCAGGTCCTCATCGTTCCCGACGCAGGCCATCACGAATTCCGCACCTTCTGCGGCTTTCGCCGGAGTATCCGCTTTTTCCCCCGCGTGTCTGGCCAGCCAGTCGTCGGCTTTGGACGACGTTCGATTGTAAACCGCAACGGAATGGCCGGCCGCCGCCAAATGGCCGGCCATAGGAAATCCCATCACGCCGAGACCCAGGAACGTCACTCGAGACATGCGCTTGCTCCGACTGCTATTCTTCTCGACCGACACCTATTGTATCGAATGCAGGAATTTCAACGTCTGGAAGGTGGCAAATGCTGACAATGTTCCGATGGGTGGCAGGCACGGTTGTCGGCTTGCTGATATTCGCCATTGCGGCCGTTGCGCTGGCGTTGCATTTGATCATGCGGTCGCTGCCCGAATACGATGCGACCCACGAAGTCGCCAAAATTGTGCAGCCCGTCGAAATCGTTCGGGATCGGAACAATGTTCCTCACATCTTCGCGGAGAATGACGGAGATGCGTTTTTCGGCTTGGGTTTCGTTCACGCGCAGGACCGGCTGTGGCAAATGGAAATATTGCGGCGAACCGCCCAAGGCCGCCTGTCGGAAGTCTTTGGAGAGCAGACACTTGACCACGACAAGCTGATGCGATCGCTCAGGCTTTACAGGTTTGCCGCGCGATCGGTGTCAGCGCAGGATCATGAGACGAGGAACGCGCTGGAAGCGTATGCGGAAGGCGTCAATGCTTGGATCAAGATCGTCAGCAGGGATGCTCTCGGCCGAGGAGCGCCGGAGTTCCTTCTGTTTCGAAACGGCATCGAGCGATGGCAGGCCGCCGACAGCATTTCCATATTGAATCTGCAAGCGTGGCTGCTGTCGGAACATTTGGAAGATGAAGTTCTGAGAGAACGAATAGCAAACAAACTTTCTCCCGATGACCTTGCGGAAATTCTTCCGGACGCGTCTCGCAATCTGGACAAGTCGTTCGCGTACCAGTTCCATTCCGACTGGACTCCCGCTCCGACTGGAACACGCGAAGATCTGCCTCCGACAACGCCAGTTTCGCCGGGGAGCAGCGGACCGGGTGGAGCATCCAATGCTTGGGCCGTTGCGCCAAGCAAAGCAATCAACAAAAAGTCAATGCTTGCAAATGACCCGCATCTTCCGTTTTCCGCACCTTCGATCTGGATGCTTGCAAGGCTCAGTTTGTCCAGCGGCGACGTGATCGGAGGCACGATCCCGGGGTCCCCGGTATTTCCGGTCGGTCGGTCGCAAAATCTTGCTTGGGGTTTGACGTACGCATTCGTGGACAATCAAGACCTTTATTTCGAAAAAATTGATCCTGAAGACAGGGATTTCTACGTGGCTCCCGGCGGCAAAAAGAGGTTCCAGATCTTTACCGAGTCAATCAGGATCAAGGGCAAGGATCCTATTTCTGTCGAAGTCAGATGGACGGAAAACGGCCCGGTTCTTCCGGAGGAAAGCTATGCCTTGTCGGAAGTTGTGCCGGAAGGACATGTCGCCGCTCTTGCCTGGTCGATGCTCCATCCGGAAAACCTGTCCATGAACGCCGCTTATCGCCTGATGCAAGCGGCGTCGGTCGGCGAAGCATTGGAGGCCGCAGACGGCTACAGGTCACCCCCGATGAATATGTTCGTCGCGGATGAGTATGAAATCGCGATGCAACTTATCGGGGCAGTGCCGATGCGCCACCCCTTTCATGAGACGCTGGGCAGGTCGCCGTCTGCGGGGTGGAAAAGAATCAATCGCTGGATCGGCGAATTTCCATACGAGTCCAATCCTGTAATTCGCAATCCCGAAACAGGCTTTCTGGGAAACACGAACAACAAATCGGTCGACCGCCAGTTCCCTGGGCATATATCCTACCGTTGGGGAGACACGCAGCGCATTCAGCGCCTGAAAGAGTTGTTCAAGGACAGAAAAGCGCACACTATCGACAGCTTTAGGGAAACTCAGTTGGACATCAAGTCCGTTGCTGCGAGGACGCTGGTCGCGCTGGTCGCTCGAGACCTCTGGCATACCGCCGACCGTGTTCCGGGAAACGATGCGGAGAAACTTAGATTTGAAGCGATCTCCCGTCTCAGCAAGTGGGACGGAAAGATGGACGAGCTTTCTCCCGAACCGCTGATTTACGCCGAATGGATGAGTGAGCTCTATTCATCCCTGCTCAAGGACGATTTGGAAGAAATATTCGAAGACATGGAGAGTCCGGACCCGGTTTTCATAGAGCGGGTCTATCGAGATTTGGACGGAGCGTCCGCGTGGTGCGACTATCGGCAGTCGCAGGCGACGGAAAGCTGCAGCGAGGTCGCAGAAGATTCGCTGAACAACGCGCTTTCAAAGCTCAGCTCCAAATACGGGCCGACCATTGGCGAGTGGCGCTGGGGAGATGCCCATCAAGCGGAGCATAGGCACCCGGTGCTTGGAACCAGCAAATTCTTTTCATGGTTCGTCAACATCCACCAACCGGTGTCGGGAGGCGACAACACTCTCAATCGGAGCGTGGCATCGGGAGGCGAAAACAACCCGCACGCGAGCAGACACGGGCCCGGATACCGAGGAGTATACGATTTGTCCAACGGGGACTCTTCCTTGTTCATAATCTCGACGGGGCAAAGCGGGCATTTTCTGTCCCCGCATTATGACGATCTCTCGACCTTATGGAGGAAAGGCGAATATCTCGCGATGTCCCTCGATCCCGATCAAGCGCGCTCTGAACCTGTCGGAATCACACATCTCGTCCCTCTTCAATCCGAATAATCGGAAACGCGGCGTCATCAGACACCGATGAACCAGAAACTCCCTGACGGGGCAGAATTGCGACAGATGCGCCCGCAACGGTCGCCCGATTGAAATCGAGCGACGCCCGTTATCCGTCGTCTTGATTTTCCGTAAACAGCGTTACGGGCTGCGAAGGCAAAATCGTCGAGATCGCATGCTTGTAAATCAGCTGCGAAAGGCCGTCCTTGCGGAGCAGAACGCAATAATTATCGAACCATGTCACGACGCCTGACAACTTAACGCCGTTGACCAGGAAAATGGTCACATTGCCTTTGGACTTCCTCACGGCATTAAGAAAAACGTCCTGAAGGTTCTGTTTGTCTGACGCCATGTGGAGACCTTCCCAGCTTCCTGATTTCTTCGCAATCCGGAGCGCGAACATATAGTTTTTTTGGGGCTTGTCTAGCAAAGCGATGGCTTCGGTCGGTGCGATTGCGCATCAGCTTTCGTTGGTTCCAAGTGTTCTCCGAACGCTGCGCAGACAGCCGCATCCGGTCGAAGGAAAATGAGGACGCTGAAAAAATGTGTAGAATTTTCCGTTGGTTGAGGATCTTCGGCGAAACGATGCGACGCTTCGCGACTTTCTCAAGATGATGATGCTCGCTCTGCTTTCGAACGTGCTAATCGGGCAAATTTGCATCACATGGCGGATTTCGTCGCCATCGAAGAGGCGCATCTGTTCCTTGCCGCATCCTGAGCATGGATCTCCCGAGAGCCGCTTTGAGGTTCACGGGCCTTGGCGCGGCAGACTTGAAAGCGTCCGAGAGCCTCATGAACGGCTATCAGGAATCATTGAAATCAGCGCTTTGGCGGAGTCGGCACGAAACGGATGAATACGGAAAAGTCGGTCTCTTGAGGGCAATTCGGTAGAATCAATCATGTTCGACGGAGTGCAGACGACAGAATTGCGATCAATGCGACCAGTTCCAGCCTCCCGATTGTCATTGCGCCCGCCAATGCCAATTTTATTCCGCTGCCGAATTCGCCGAATGAAAATTCATTGCCTAGAACGGTTTCTGCAAGCGGACCGGTTGACGAAACCATCGAAACAGCAATGACCAAAGAGGGCTCAAACTCCTTGCCTGCAATTGCCAGCGAGACCATAACGAATACCGTTGACAAGACGAACAACATGAACAATGCGCCGCACGCAATCAATTCCTCTTTCCGCAGGCCGCTGAATCCACTTGCCGGTCCAGCTGACGAAGGATGCACCATCTTCCTGACTTCCGCCACGCCGAGTTCGGTGAGCGCCAGAATCCGAATTAGCTTGGTTCCGCCTGCGGTCGAAATCACGCCTCCTCCGATCAATGCCAGAACGGTCAAGCCTATGCCCACGTAGTTTTCGCGTGGGCCTCCCGTTGGCTCAATCCAGAAAGCACTTTGGAATCCGGTCGTCGTCATAAACGAAAATACGGTGAAAACGGTTCCAAGCAGTGCCTCGAAAAGCGTTGCCGCGACCTGAAAGCCGTAAACGTTGTCCAACAAAATTAAGGCTTGGTGAATCAGCACAAAAAGGCATGCCAATCCGACGATCACCAGCGCGAGCAGGAATTCGGAGCTCTTCACTGTCATCCTTGCAAGCGAAGAAGGTCTAGCTGTCGCAAAAAACACTCCGGTAACTGCTAGGATCAAGAATAGAGTGATGAGAACTTCGGCACCGGCGGTGCTTCCCGGCATCGCCAATTGTCCGTCTGCCGAAACGCCGCTCGTGGATATGGTCGACATGGAATGAATCAATGAATCCAAGGGGTTTTCTCCCAGCGCGATCAAGCCGATCAAGAGCAGCAGCGTAGCTCCCGAGTATGCAAGAAACAGGCGGGACGTTCTCGCCGTTCGACCCCGGCCCGTCGAATACGCGGCGTTGCGGTCCGAAGATGCTCTTGCTGATTCCGCAAGCCCGGCCGTTTTTGCAGGCATGATGAGCGCAATTGCGGTCGAAAGCACGATGAAACCGCCGATCCATGCGACAGTTCCGCGCCAAAGATGGATCACGTCGGAAAGACGTTCCCCTTCCGGGAGTATTGTCGCGCCGGTCGTGGTCAGGCATGAGACCATCTCAAAATAGATATCGAGCATAGGAACAGAGGGCATGCACATGATCAGAGGCGCGGAGAGAGGCACCGGCAAGAATACCATTGTCGCCAGCAACCGAAGCAATTTCGATTGGACAGTTGATGACGGTCTCTTGTTCGCAAGAGCGATCCCGGCAAAAATTGCCAACACCACCAAGCTCAAACCGCTTGACAGAAAAGCACGGGCAATATCGGATTCATCTGCGACCAGTCCCGCGGCAGCATGGACGAGCATTGCAATTCCGGAGAAAAAAACCGTAATTACAAGGGGTTCATGGTCAAACCTAACGCGCATCGGAACTTAGCAGTTCCATTAGATGCCTGACGGCGCCGGTGTGCGCGAAGATTGCAATCCTGTCTCCGATTTCGATTTTTGTATCGGGTGTAACCTTAACCGGCTCGCCGCTCTTTTCCAACGCGCCGACCAAGGATCCTTCCGGCAGCCCTGCGTTTCTGATTCGCTTTCCGGTCACCGGCGACGGCCCGATGATCTTGGCTTCAACAATTTCCGCCTCCCCGTCTCCGACAGAATAGATAAAGCCAGCCCGCAGTCCTTGGATGTATTTTAGGCCTCGCACATGGGGCAGGATCGATGTGACGGTCAATGCTCTCGGATTGACGACGGAATCGATGCTCAGCGGTTCCATGAGCGCCATGAGCGAAGGCTGATCAACCAAGCTAAGTGCGAAAATGCCGGAATTCGCCTTTTTGGCTCGAGCCGACACAAGAAGATTGGTCTTCTCGTCATCGGTTACTGAAATGATGGCGTCGGCCCCTCGGATGCCTGCTTCGTCCAGCAGGTCGATGTCCAGCCCGTCCCCATGCAGAACAACTGTCTTCCGAAGCTTTCCCGCGACCCATTCGGCACGGCTTCTTTCGAATTCAATGACTTTGACGTTGGTTCGATGCGAACTCTTTTCCAGCTGCTCCGCCACGTACAATCCGACGCTTCCGACCCCCACAATCAAAATGCGCGCGCAGGGCTGGCATTCTTTGTTGAAAATCTTCAAAGTGCGGTCCAAGTCTCCGCTGGCCAGAAAAAGATAGACTTCGTCGTTCGCGAAGAGTTGGTCCAAAGGCGTCGGAATGGAAAAGGCTCCATTCCGGCGCAGTCCGACCACGACAGTCCTGAGCGTGGGGTAAAGTTCCGAGAGCTGCCGGAGCGGCGTGTTCAATACGGGGCAGTCAGTTCTCAGCTTGATGCCTATCAGCATTGCATTTCTGCTGAAGACGTTCCTTCGGTCGAAGATTGAAGGCGCTTCAAGCAAGTCCTGAATCACGCTTGCCACTTCGGCTTCCGGATTGATTGCGATGTCGACCGGTCCGCCCGACTCGCGCGTCACCACTTCATGATACGCTTGGTTCCTTAAGCGCGCGATGGTTCTTGCTTTCGAGCCCAGACATCGAGCGACCAGGCAGCACGAAATGTTAATCTCGTCGGAAGAGGTGGCGGCGACCACAAGCGCCGCGTCTTCGACGCCTGCAGTTTCAAGCACACTCGGATCCGCTGCCGATCCTGTGATGCCGGTTATATCGAGCGTGTCCGCGAGGCGTCGAATTATGCCGCCATCATGGTCGATCGTCGTAAGGTCGAATTCGAAATTCTGCAGGTATCTGCAAATTTGCCCGCCGACTTGACCGGCTCCGCACACAATTACCTTCACGGATCGGAATTCCTCCGGATAAGAGCTTCGATCAGCTCATGCGCATTCGGACGGCTGGTTGAATTTCTCGTCGCCATTCTCGTAGACGGCTCTCCGATTTCCAGCTTTCGCCGTCGTAATGACCTGAAGCGATCTGAGCTTGCGGTGCAAGGCGGATCGTTCCATTCCGATGAAATGCGCCGCGCGCGAAATGTTGCCGTCGAAACGATTGATTTGCGTAACAAGGTATTCTCTTTCGAATTGCTCCCTGGCGTCGCGAAGGGTCATCGTGACCAAATGGCCGGAAATGGACTTGAAGTCGAAATCGAACACCTGCTGAGAGGAGGCCTCGAATTCGGACGCTTTGACGGGGCCGTTGCTTTCGTTCATGAGCAGGACGCGCTCGACGAGATTTTTCAACTGCCGAACGTTTTTCGGCCACTCCGCGCCCTCCAGAAAATCCATCGCCTCTTTCGTCAGCGTCCGGGCCGGCAAGCCCTGCCCTCGATGGAACTGGTCCATGAAGTATTGAGCGAGCTCCGGAATGTCGGACCGGCGGGAGTTGAGGCTCGGGATCTCAACGGTATACACATTCAATCGATCGTACAAGTCCTTGAGGAACCGGCCTTCCGCGATTTCCTTCTCCATGTCTTTCGAGGTGGAGGAGATCACGCGAAAATCCACTCGGACCATATTTTCGTCGCCTACCCTGTTGAATTGCCGGCATACCAGCGTTTTCAACAACTTGGGCTGCAGCTCCATCGGCAGATCTTCGACCTGGTCGAAAAATATCGTTCCTCGGTGGGCCTGTTCGAACATTCCCGGAGTCCGGATGGACCCGTTTTTGCGGTATCCGAACAAGGCTCGCTCGAGTTCATCCTGTTCCATTGCGCCCGGAATCACGTCCACGAACGGTTCCTGCGCCCGCGGCGACTTGGCATGAATGTATCGAGCGGCGTATTCTTTGCCGCAGCCCGGCGGCCCTTTGATCAGCACGCGCGCGTTGCTTCGCGCCACGCGATCCAGCGAATTCCTGATTTTGTTGGCGACTTGGGATGATCCGATGATTTCGCCTGCTATGCCGCCGCGGAGGCGAAGCGCGGCGTTTTCCCGCCGCAACCTGACGGTCTCCATCGTTCGGCCGATCACGGTGATGAGAAAGTCGGGTCGAATTGGCTTTTCCACGAAGTCGTACGCGCCCATCCGCATCGCGCGAGACACGATTTCAATGCTTCCGTGAGCGGTGATGATGATGATCGGTATATCGGGATTGTTCTCCTTCAGCTCCTTCATGATGCGAAGGCCGTCCAGATCCGCGTCTTCCAGCCAAAGGTCGAGCAGGATGAGGCTTGGAAGATACTCGTTGACGGCCTTGAAGCACTCTTCGCCGTTCGACGCGGTTCGCGTGCTGTATCCGCGTTTTTCCAGCAGTTCCGAAAGCAGCACCAAGATATCCTTGTTGTCGTCGACAATAAGGATATCATCGCCCAGCCCAATCGAATTGCCTGTGTCGTCAGTTTTCAACATTGTCTGCTCCGATCCGTTTCTTGGGTAGAACGATTCGGACCAATGCGCCTTGATGATCGTATCCTTCAAAAACAGGAGCATCGAGGAGCTCCAGCTGGCCTCTATGCCCGTCGATCACTTGAAGCACATTTGAAAGGCCGAGTCCCCTTTCGCGTTGCCATTCCCGTCCGCCTTCGCTCTTTGTCGAAAAGAACGGTTGAAGGAGCTTGTCTCTCTTCTCGGGGAAGCCGACTCCGTTGTCCATAACGTCGACAACCACGCCGTTGCTGCTACACGAGACTTCGACCCTGACTTGCCCTGTGAATGCGTTCTGCCCTAACGCCTCTCTTTTTTCGGCTATTGCCTCACGTGCATTCTTCAACAAATTTTCCACAACTTGCAATACATAGTGCTTGTCAATGTCTACAAATATCGGTTTTTCTTCGAAAATCACCTGAAAATTCGTGCTCGGAGAGTACGCTTTTTCCGAAATGATGGCTTGCTCGATCAATTCGGATATGTCTTCCGTGCGAAATATCGGCTCCGACATGCTCGCGAATCGCCTGAATTCATCGGTCAGCCGGGCGAGTCGATCAACATTGCTGTTGATCACGCCGACTTTCGCCTCAAGGTAATTCCGATCGGACTCATCGAGAATCGGAGCAATGGAATCCCTGATATGGTAGGTCGATACGGAAATCGGCGTCAGCGGATTCTTCACTTCATGCGCGATGCGCTGCGCGACCTCGCTCCAAGCCGCCTTGCGCTCGGCGCTGACCTGGTCAGTCACATCGTCGACCGCGACGACGAAGCCTTCCACCGTTCCGGAAATATTTCTTCTGGTCGCGCAGCGAACCAAGAGCTGCTGCGTGCTCCCGTAACGTTCAATGACAATTCTCTCCTGAACGACATCCGAGTCCGCATTTTCGAATTTCCCGATCAAATCTCCGATTTCCGGGAAGACATCGCCCAATTTCACCTTTTCGTATTGATCGCTGTCGGCGTTGAAACGATCCTCCTTGATGGCCAGAATCAGGGACGCCGACCGATTCATGAACATGATGGTCATGTCCTCGTCCAGACCGATGACGCCGGGAGTCACGCTGGACAAAACGCTTCGAAATGTTCGTTCCCTTTGCTGCGCCTGATCATTCTGCTCATTCAGCCGCGTCCTTTGAGTGCTCAATTGCTTGATCATCTTGTTGAAGATGGTTCCAAGCCTTGCAATCTCGTCGTTTCCGGGAATCGCCAGCTTCTGGTCAAGCTGCCCCTGGCCGACGTTTTCCGCAGCGGCCGTCAACTCCGTCACGGGCTTGGAAATCCGAGCTGAATACCAGATTCCGAAGCGAACCATCGCGAAAATCAAAAGAAGCGAACCCGCAAGAGCTCCAACCGAATATCTGAATATCCTGTTTCCGAGCTTTCGCACCGTGTCGCCAGCCGTGCCTTCTCTAGCGGCGATGGAGTCGTAAAGTTTCAGCATCGCCGTATTGCCGGGCTTCGACGCCGCGATGAATCGATCATGCGCGTTCATGATCTTTGCCGCGCCCATGAAGACCAGATTGTTGTCGCTTCGATAAATGACGACGGATGCGTCTTCCTCGGCGGCGAAGACGATTTCGCTTGTCGGCTTCCGATTCCGGCATTCGGTTCCTTCGAACTCGGTTGCCGGCGCAAGGATCTCCATAACGCCGACAGGCGGCTGCTCGTAGTTGAACTTGTAGCTGTTCAAGCCTCGGGCCGCGATCGAGCAGTTGCTCTTGATTACGAAGACGTGCTCGAATTCCCCTTTCAGCTCATTCTGTTTTTCCTGAAGAATCTTGCGCAAGTTCCCTGAATCGATTTCCGGATTGCTCAGATATTCGGCATTCATGCTTCGGGCCAATGCGGCGAGATCCCGTTTCATTCTGTCCAGTTCGCCGGAGTAATATGAGTCCACCGCTTCCGTCGCTTCATTCAATTCGACTCGAACTTCATTCGCCAGCCAGTCGCCAAGGCCGATCCCGAAGGTCAGAGTCCCGGTGCTCGCGACGATGACGGTGGGCAGAAGCGCGCCCAGCGCGAAAACGCCGCTGAGTCGGACTTGGAGCGGCGAAGCGATTCCTTCGGCTTGCGCTTTTGCGGAGCGCCGGGCGAATTCTTGAAACAGGAACGCCGAGAAAGCGAGTATAAGCAGGAAGTCCCCGAGAATCGTCAGGATCAGGCGCGGAGTGATCTCTCCGCCTTCGAAATCATCCAGAACGGCGTAGGTCGTGAAGGACATCGTTATCCCCGCGATGACGAATATCGCGACCGTCGCAATCCTGATTTTCCTAAGCCATTGTCTGGTCATTTAATCTTGCTGTAACTCCGTGAGTCGGGACTCGCGTTTGATCTGAAAGGCGCTGCCGCGGATCCCTGAGCCAGATTGGTCCAAACGACCATCAATGCGAAAGCCGCCATGTGCCGGTTCAATCCGAATCCTTGCGGAAATTTTTTCGCCAATTCCTGAGTATCGCATGCTCCTGCATTTTCTTCCTGAGAGTGTTGCGGTTGACGCCCAGGATTTCCGCGCATTTGGCGCGATTCCCGTCCGATGCTTCCAGAGCGGTCCGGATCAAGGGACCGTCGACTTCGCTTAGAATCCGCGATCTAAGACCCGGCGCCGGCATCGCTCCGCCCAACGAGTTGAAATGCGCCTGAAGCTTCGATTCAATAAGGTCGCCGAAGATGGGCTGGGATGCCGAGCTGTCGAACACGGGCACGGTCGGCTGCGTCGAGAACGCGTCCCTGACTTCCGAATCCGTGATTTCGTCATTCGCGCCGGTGACGAGCAACCCGCGCAGCACATTCTCGAGTTGGCGGACGTTTCCTGGCCAAGCGTATGCCTTCATTGTTTCCAGCGCGGATTCCGAAATCGCCCTTGGCGCGCCGCCGAGGCCTTTCCGGTCGAGAAAATGGCGGGCGAGCAGCGGCAAGTCGTCCAACCGGTCTCTCAGCGGCGGCACGGCCAGCGACACGCCGCTCAATCGAAAGAAAAGATCGTTCCTCAAGAAGCCCTTTTCAACCAGTTCGTTTCTGTCGACCTGCGTGGTGCTGACAATTTTGGCGTCTCCTTCAGGCAGCGCATCGAATGCGCGAAGGAGACGCTCTTGTGCAACCGCGTCGAGATCCCGCAGCTCCTCAATAAGAATCGTTCCGCCGCAAGCATTGCTGAAGAAGTCGGCAGTACTCGCGGCATCGGCGAGTATATCGCTGTCCACTTTTGCGAACGGCAATTCCCGCCTGTCGCTGCAATCATGCATTAGCTTTGCAATCAAAGACTTGCCAGTGCCGGTTTCACCGAAAATCTGGACCGGATCGTCGGAATTCATGACTTTGGCAAGCAGCTGATACAACGACTGCATCGCATTGCTCCGCCCGACCAAAGGCAGGCTGTCGGATTCAAGCGATTCTATGGAAATCGCAGGCGCCTGCTCCTTCAGTTTGAGTCCTTCGCCCACTCGCCTGAGCAGATCCGTCAAATTGAACGGTTTCGGAAAATATGCGAATGCCTCGGATCCCTCGGCCTGTATCGCGGTCATGACCGTGTTTCTCGCCGAAATCACGATCACAGGGAGCCGAGGCCGAATGTCATGCAGTTCCTTGAGCATTTCGATTCCGTTCCCGTCCGGCATGACGACGTCGGAAATCACCAGATCGCCCCTGCCTTCCTTGACCCAGCGCGAGAGCGTCGTGAGCAGAGAAGTGGCATGAACTTTGCATCCGGACCGCGACAGCGCTTGCGAAAGCACTCTTCGGATCGCCTTGTCGTCGTCCGCCACCAATATAGTTCCGTCCATCAGAACCCCCCATCCGCCAAAGGCGCGACAGGCAGCGAAACACGAAAAACAGTGTGTCCCGGAACCGATTCAGCCGTTATCCATCCTCCGGATTCTGAAAGTATCGCGGAAACAAGCGCCAATCCGAGGCCTTTTCCGTTGGCCTTGCCGGTAACGAAGGGCTCAAAGATATCGGCCGCCAAGCCCGGCGGCAGACCGGGTCCGTCGTCGATGATCTCCACTTGAACGGGGAGCGGCTTGCCTTCTCCGCTCGGCTGCGTGGTCCTCAAATTGGCGTTGTAGTAGGTTCGGATGCGTATTGTGCTGCCTCGCTCCGAAACGGCTTCAGCCGCGTTCTGCAGCAAGTTTGAAAAGACGCGCATCAATTTGTCGTCGTCCGCGCAAATCAGCGGCAAGGACGGGTCGAAATCCTTTTCAATGATCTTTCCGTCTCCAAGTCTGAGTGACGCGGACCTGCTGACCCTCTCGAGAGTGTCGTGCACATTCAGCGGTTGCAGGTCCATCGTGCCCAAGCTGCCGAATTGCTCGAATTGCTGGATCACAACGAGAATTCTTTGGATTTCCTCGGCAATGATATCCGTGAGTTCCCTGTCCGGCCGTGCAAGGCTCATAGCTAGCAGCTGCGCCGCGCTCGATATGCCTGCCAACGGGTTCTTGATTTCGTGCGAAAGCAGCTCCGCCATGCCTGCAGCGGACTTGGCCACTGATCGAAGCTGCATGCCCTGCCCGAGTCTGCCCTCAATCTCGCGAGACTGAAGGCAAACCAGCAGCTGGTTTTCCGAGGGCGACAAAGGCGCAATCTGCACGCTTGCCACCATAGGCGTCCTGTGGTCAAGCCGAAGGACGACGTCCAGCAGAGTTACAGGCGCCAATCCTTGACGCGCGCGGGACAAGCTCGACGCAAGGCATGGATCGACGTCTAGTTTTTCCGCCAGCAGTTCTCCCGCAAGCGCGCTTGCGGAGTAATTCAAGAGGGATTCGGCTGCCGGGTTCGCGGAAATGATGCGATCTTCCCCGCTCACGGTTATCGCCGCGATCGGCAACGACGTCCAAACGGTTTCTCGCGGAGGGTCGATTGACTTCATCTCTTCAGGTTCCCTGGTCCAAGCGAATGAATCTCCCTGCAATCTTCAAAGCATGGATACTCTCCTGCCGGCTTGCGACACTGCAAACTATTGCATCGATCGCCGTTAGATCAATCTGAACTGTGGCCGCTGTCAAAGCGGAACGAATTCCTGCGCGGGCCGGCACCCTCGAATCGCTGTGCGGACGATCACGAATGGAAACTGCGCGGTGCACCGGGTAAACACTGATTTGCACCATGTGCGCCTCCGAGAGTATACGCTCCCTAGATACTTCAAATTTGCGGCGATTCCAGAATGAACATCGCAGCGGTGGTGGTTGCCGGGGGCCGCGGCGTGCGTGCCGGATCTGGCATGCCAAAGCAATTTCGAAATGTTCGCGGCCGTCCTGTCATGGCTCGCGCGATGGACCCGCTTCTTTCCCATCCTGCGATTTCGCAGTGCGTCGCCGTAATTTCCGCCGAGGACCGCCACTATTTCGACTCGACAGTTGCGCGAACGATCGACGCTCCGATCAAAGTCGCCGCTGGAGGTCGAACGAGATCCGAGTCCGTCGAGAGCGGGTTGATCTCGATCAAGAAAATGGGTTTCACTCACGTTCTTATTCATGACGCGGTCAGGCCCTTTCTCTCCAAGCCGGTCGTGGAGCGGCTGATCAAGTCCCTCGACAAATACGAAGGCGCCGTTCCGGTCATACCCGTTGCCGATGCGCTTTGGTCCGCATCCGACGGCGTGGCTGAATACCCTGTTTCGCGAGAGAGAATTTTCAGGGCGCAGACTCCGCAAGCATTCGAATTCGAGGGCTTGCTCGAGGCATACAAAGGGTTTTCAGGAATCGCGGCGGACGATGCAGCTGTCGCGGTTGCTGCAGGGATGAGGGTTGCCGCGGTCCCGGGTTGCGGCGACAACTTCAAGATCACAGTTGCGGAGGATTTCGTGAAAGCAGAACGAACTCTTGCGACTGCCTCCTCCGGCGTGAGGGTCGGCCAAGGATTCGACGTGCATGCGCGCAAGGATGGCGACAAGGTAATTCTTTTGGGAGTTGAAATACCGTGCGATTTCAGCTTGTCCGGCCATTCCGACGCGGACGCCGCCATGCATGCCGTAACAGACGCTGTGTACGGCGCGGTCGCGGAAGGCGACATCGGAAGCTGGTTCCCTCCGACCGACGAGAAGTGGAAAGATGCGGATTCCCGCGTTTTTCTCAAGCATGCGGCTGATCTGGTTGCAAAAAAGGGATATTTTGTTTCCGGCGTCGATTGCACAATCATATGCGAGCGCCCGAGAATCGCGCCTTATGCCGAGAAAATGAAAAGGAACATCGCGCAAATTCTCAATATCGAAGAGGACTTTGTAAGCGTCAAAGCAACGACGACCGAGAGACTCGGTTTTCTCGGCCGCAATGAAGGCATCGCAGCGCTTGCTGTCGCGACAGTTGCGCGTTGATGCGTCTCGGCATATCCAATCTATTCGGAATCGGCCTCGTACCTTGGGCGCCCGGCACCGCTGGTTCCGTCGCCGCCGTCGCCGCGGCATTCGTCGTGAATTCCTTTGTCGATTTCTCTCTGTTCGTCGTAGCGGCCATTGCGGCCTCTGCTGTCGGCCTGTGGTCGGCCTGTTCGGTCAAACTTGAATCCGGCGAGAAAGATCCCCCTGAATTCGTGATGGACGAGTTCGCGGGCCAATGGGTCGCGCTGCTGCCGGTGTCCTTCGTATATTGGAACACTGCCGCCGGTTCTCATTTGGTGATCGCCGGCGCCATCGCATCTTTCGGGCTGTTCAGATACTTCGATATCGTCAAGCCGGGACCTGTCGGATGGGCGGACCGACTCGAAGGCGGCATTGGCATCATGCTTGACGATCTGATTGCCGGCGCGCTTTCCGCGATAGTTCTGTCCATCGGATTCATGGCAATTTTGATGGCGGTCCCTTCATGAACGCAGGGGATTTGCTTGAAACCTGTCGCCGCCGCAAATTGCTGATTGCTGCTGCCGAGAGCTGCACCGGGGGACTGGTCGCCGCCGAACTGACGAGGATTCCCGGCAGTTCGGATGTATTCGATCGCGGATTCGTAACCTATTCCAACAAGTCAAAACGCGAACTGCTTTCGGTTTCGGAAGACTCGCTTGCGCGTTTCGGTGCTGTATCGAAGGAAGTCGCGGCGGAGATGGCATTGGGCGCATGCAAGCATTCCGACGCGGACATGTCGGTGTCGGTGACCGGGATCGCGGGACCCGGGGGCTCGGAATCCAAACCGGAAGGCAGGGTTTGCTTCGCGGTCGTCCGAAAAGGCGCATTGGTACATTGCGCTTGCGTGGATTTCGGAAGCATTGGTCGGGATTCGATCCGAAACGCGTCCGCGGAGCATGCAATTTCGCTTTTGCTCGCGGCCGCCAAAGCCATGCGTGGCTGAACGACAACCGAGAATTCCATCTTCTCCTTGTGGGTCAATCGAATTGATCTTGATTCCATTGGGGAAAGAACAATTGATGCATTGTCACTTGCGGTCTGATATTCTAGAAAATAGAAAATTTCACATTATGTTTACGGAGTGGAGAAATGAGCGGAGGCGATACAGCTTGGATTATTGTCGCGACGGCATTGGTCTTGATGATGACCTTGCCCGGTTTGGCACTTTTTTACGGGGGCTTGGTCAGGGCCCGGAACATCTTGAGCGCATTCATGCAGTGCTACGGCATTGCTTGCCTGATGAGCATACTTTGGCTTGTCGCAGGTTATTCGATAGCATTCGGAGACTCGGGCTCCGGGTTCTGGGGCGGACTTGGAAAAGCGTTCTTTATCGGTATCGGGACCGACTCGCTATCCGGTTCGATTCCTGAAATCCTGTTCGCCGCATTCCAGATGACCTTCGCGGTCATCACGCCGGCATTGATCGTCGGCGCGTATGTCGAGCGGATCGGCTACGCATTCGTGCTAGCATTTTCCGGGCTTTGGATGCTGCTGTGCTATGCACCCGTCGCCCACTGGATCTGGGGAGGCGGAATACTTGGAGGCGGCGGCATTTTCGGCGAGGTGGGCGTGTTTGACTTCGCAGGCGGAATAGTCGTGCACGAAACCGCGGGTCTGGCGGCGCTCGTGATCGCATTCTTTTTGGGTCCAAGGTTCGACAAGGCGAAACCTCCGCACAGCCCCGGTTTCGTGATGATCGGCGCCGCGCTGCTCTGGGTCGGATGGTTCGGCTTCAATGGCGGGTCGCAGCTTGCAGCGGACGGCGGCGCCGCGATGGCGATCACCGTGACCCACATTTCGGCGGCGGCAGCTTCCCTTACGTGGGTCATTTGGGAGCGCATCAAATTCGGAAAGACCTCGCTCGTCGGCATGGTGACGGGCACGATCGCCGGATTGGCGTCGATAACCCCGGCTTCCGGTTTTGTCGGACCGGTCGAAGCATTGATCATCGGCGCGGTCGCCGGAGTCATTTGCCAGGAAGCCGTCGGCTTTGTGAAAAACATAATCAAGATCGACGACACGCTGGACGTGTTCGCCGTGCATGGACTTGGAGGAATGTTCGGAACAATGATGATTGCCTTGTTCGTTCCCGAAGCTTCGTGGGTTGCGCAGGCCGGGTCAATTCTGATCGTTGGCGTTTTCACGGTCGTCGTGACCGCGATACTTGTCAAACTGGTCGGGCTTGTCCTTGAATTCCGCATTACCAAGGAAGACGAATACACTGGATTGGACATGTCCGCGCATGGCGAGCGGGCATATGATCTGACTTCATAGTCGGACGCATCCGAATTGCCCTTCCGTACCGCCCGGGCGCGCTTCGTCGCGCCCGGGCCGCTGATGTCGAGAAAATCAATTCAGAAACCGACAGGCGCAATGCGGATTGGTGCCGCCTTCAATCACGAACATGGGCGTGCTGTCCGAAGACGACTGCGCAACTCCGCTTAGACGAACGAATCCGGCATGGATTTCTTCTTCTGGGCTATGAAATCAAGCAGCTCTTCGTTTTTGGCCTGATCCAACGGCGGCGCCTCGTAATCCGCAAGTCGCTTTTTCACGAGATCCCTTGCGAGCGATTGGGTGTCCGGCCCGCCGTCTTCAACCCAAGTCTCAAACGGACGATTGTCGAACAATCCGCTGCGCCAGAATGCGGACTTGAAGTTGGACTGCGTGTGCTCGCAGCCAAGGTAGTGGCCTCCCGGCCCCACCTCCCTGATGGCGCTCAATCCTTGCCCGTTGACCCCGATATCCACGCCCCTCGCAAGCTTGTGGAGCGCCCCCAGCTGGTCCGCATCCATCGCAAATTTCTCGAATGACGAGACAAGGCCGCCTTCGAGCCATCCGCAAGCGTGAAGCATGAAGTTGACGCCCGCGAGAAGCGAGGAGCCGAGAGTGTTCGCTGATTCGTAAGCGGCTTGCGCGTCGGGCAGTTTGGAGCCGCACAGTCCGCCGCCGGACCGGAACGGAAGGTTCATCCGTCTTGCCAGCTGCCCTGCCCCGAATACGATCTGGCTTGCCTCGGGGGTTCCGAATGTCGGGGCGCCCGAATTCATGTCGATCGAAGTCACGAACGCGCCGAATACTACAGGAGCGCCGAGCCTGATCAATTGCGTGTATGCGATGCCGGCAAGAACTTCCGCCAATACCTGAGTGAGCGTGCCGGCGACAGTAACCGGAGCCATCGCGCCGCCGACGATGAACGGAGACACGATGCAGGCTTGGTTCGCGGCCGAGTATTCCTCCAGCGCGCCCATCATCATCGCATCGAAAGTGAGCGGCGAATTGATGTTGATGAGCGAAATCAAGACCGTATTTTCATCGACGAACCGGTTTCCGAACAGGACCTTCGCAACCGCGACCGAATCAAGCGCTCTGGAACGCTCGGTGACGGATCCCATGAACGGCTTGTCGGACAGCGAAACATGCGCATGGAGCATGTCGAGATGCCGCTTGTTCACAGGAATGTCGGTCGGCTCGCAAACGGTTCCGCCCGAATGGTGAAGCCAGTTCGACATGTAGCCGAGCTTCACGAAGGTACGAAAGTCTTCGATGGTCGCGTATCTGCGGTTGCCTTCCAGATCCCTGACGAACGGCGGGCCGTACACCGGCGCAAGCACGAGGTTCCGTCCTCCGATCTCTACCGATTTCTCGGGATTCCGGGCGTGCTGCTTGAACGAGGCTGGCGCGGTGGAGCTGAGCTTTCGCGCCAGTCCCCTCGGAATTCTGACTCTTTCACCTTTGACTTCGGCGCCTGCGTCCCTCCACAGCCGCAGAGCATTCGGATTGTCCAAGAAGTTGACGCCGATCTCCTCGAGTATGAGATCCGCATTCCATTCGATAAGCTCCATGGCTTCGGCGGAAAGCAGTTCGAAGTTCGGTATGTTCCTCTCGATGAATTTGGCGGTTTCAATCCGGACTTGCGTTCTCTCGGCGCGTTTCGCCGCCCCGCCGCCTCGTCTACCTCTCGCGTGTGCCGAACTGCGGCCCATCGTTGCGCCTCCGAATCGATTTGTCCAGACACTGAATTCTACAACAAAGATCAAGGAGCGTTGCCATCCAATACGCCGCTTCCGACGTCGCGAGCGACATCGATTCAGTCAATCCAGCTCGATCTGCGTGTGGCCCGGCGCGAAGCATGGAATTTCTCCATCATCCGTGATTTGGGGAAGATCTTGGAAAACTCGGCAACGTCATGGAATTTGGAGCAGGGTGCGAGCATGGAAAAGCCTGGCAACATCGACATGAACCGGAACGCGCACAAGAGGTTGCTGATCGTGGATTTCGGAAGCCAGTTGACGCAACTTGTCGCTCGGCGTCTGCGCGAGGTCGGCGTTTACTGTGAAATTCATCCTTATCATAGCGTTACGATGAGTTTCTTGACTGAAAAATTCAGGCCGGACGCGGTGATTCTGTCGGGCGGACCGGCGAGCGCTTGCGACCCCGGCCGTCCTGAAGTTTCCCCCGATCTTTACCGGCTCGGCGTTCCGATTTTGGGAATTTGCTACGGTCAACAGCTGATGGCGGCGCAGCTGGGCGGAACCGTCGAGCGAGGCAGCAAGCGGGAATTCGGCAGATCAGTTCTCGTGCGCAAGGAGATCGCAGGCGACGAGCCGGTATTCCTGGACATGTTTCAAGACGGCGCCGAAACTGTATGGATGTCGCATGGCGACAGCGTCGCCGAAACTCCGCCTGGTTTCGGCGTGATGGCGGCCACCGACAACGCTCCGATGGCGGTGATTGCGGACTTTGACCGCGATTTCTACGGCGTTCAGTTTCACCCGGAAGCGCACCATACGATCAAAGGCGCGGTTTTCCTGAGGAACTTTGCCGCCATCGCGGGTTTCGAAGGCGATTGGACCATGGGCAGCTACAAAGACGAAGCCGTCGACTCAATTCGGCGAGAGGTTGGAAAAGGGCGAGTTATTTGCGCCGTGTCCGGCGGCGTGGATTCGACTGTGGCCGCCGCCCTCGTCCAGTCGGCGGTCCCCGGCCAGGTGACCTGCGTATTCGTCGACAACGGACTGCTGCGGAAAGGAGAAGCCGAGAGCGTCGCCGCCTTGTTTCGAGAGCACTTCCATGCGCCCCTCCGATTCGTGGATGCTTCAAACAGATTTCTTCGCCGCCTGAAGGGAATTACCGATCCGGAACAAAAGCGGCGAATCATCGGCGCAACTTTCATCGAGGAGTTCATGGAAGCTGCGCGCGAACTGGACATGCCCGAATTTCTTGTTCAGGGGACGCTCTATCCGGATGTCATCGAATCGGTTAGCCCTGCCGGAGGGCCTTCCGCCAAAATCAAGACCCATCACAATGTCGGAGGCCTCCCCGACGACCTTGAATTCAAGCTGGTCGAGCCGCTTCGAACTTTGTTCAAGGACGAGGTTCGCGCGCTCGGCAGGGAACTTGGCGTGCCGGAAGAATTTCTGTCACGCCACCCCTTCCCCGGGCCCGGACTCGCTGTTCGCTGCCTCGGCAAAATCACCGAAAGAAAACTCAGGATACTTAGGACCGCCGATGAAATCCTTTTGGAGCAAATCAGACGCCACGGCCTTTACAACGAAATCTGGCAAGCTTTCGCGGTTCTTCTTCCGGTGCGGACGGTCGGCGTCATGGGCGACGGTCGAACGTACGACCACGCATGCGTCTTGAGAGCCGTCAACAGCGTCGATGGCATGACGGCGGATTATTATCGGTTCGGGCATGAGTTTCTTGCGGAGACTGCGAACAGGATAGTGAACGAGGTCAATGGAATAAATCGGGTAGCTTACGATATAACTTCGAAGCCACCTGGAACAATTGAATGGGAATGAGTTTCGCGGATGCGGCAATCCGGAAGATGCGGCAGGTCCGATTGGCATCGTTGCAGGCGTTCCGGTGCTTCTCTTCCCGACCTTGTCTGGTACCTCGCCAGTTCCTCAAGATGCATGCAATCATTTGAGTTGCATCCAATGCCATTGTGCTTGCTGTCTGGTGCAGCCGTATTGTCTCGTTCGCCCGTCGACCTTGACAGAATTGAATCGGATTTGATCTCGATGCCCTCTGCCCGGATGCGGAAATCCAGATCCTCATGAGCGATACGACTTCGAATCCCGTTGCAGCGGCGATGTGGATGTCAGGAGTCGTCGTTTCGTTCACTGTGATGGCTGTTGCCAGCAGAGGGGCAAGCGTCGAACTGGATCCGTCCGAACTGCTTTTGTACCGTTCGATTATCGGAATAGCGATCATCGTTGCAATTTGCTTGTACAGCAAGACGCTCGCGCAGATTCGAGTCGACCGCTTTGGCTTGCACGTCATAAGAAATGCATCTCATTTTTTAGGACAGATCCTTTGGATATTTGCAATTTTTACGATCCCGCTCGCGCAAGTCTTCGCATTTGAATTCTCAACGCCGCTTTGGACAGCGGTTCTGGCGCCGTTTTTTCTTGGCGAGCGCCTGACTTGGATGAGGCGGATCGCAATCACGGCGGGTTTCATCGGCATCCTTATTGTTGCTCGGCCAGGATTTTCCCAAGTATCTCCCGGAGTTATTGCCGCGATCCTGTGCGCGGTAGGTTTCGCAGTGTCGGCCATCGCCACCCGCAAGCTTGTAGGATTTGCCAGCGTCATATGCATTCTTTTCTGGATGGTCGTCATCCAATCCATCCTTAGCTTCGTGATCGCCGGTCTCGACGGCGACATTGCCTTCCCGACGGCGCGAACTGCTATTCCGGTATTGCTGGTCGCGCTTACAGGCTTGTCGGCGCATTACTGCTTGGCCAGTGCTCTGCGATGCGCCCCAGCCGTAATTGTCATGCCGCTTGATTTCGCACGGCTTCCGATCATCGCCGTCGTCGGCATGCTGCTGTACGATGAAACTCTGGATCTGTTCATATTCCTGGGGGCCGCAATCATCGTGTGCGCGAACTATTTGAACATCAGGAACGAAGCGAATCTGTTGCGTCGAGCAAAGTGAATGACGGTCAAGTCGAAGACTTCGTTCCGTGAAAGGTCTGCCGCCTTTCTTCGGCTCCATCAATCGGATTGCTATTTCGAACGCTTATGCTCTATTCCGGTCGAATTTCCGTATCCGGTGCGAGAATGATCTACAGTTGCGCGAAAGATTGGCATTCGGCTGAAAGCAAGCGCGTTCTGCTCTTGGGCATGTCGGGCGTGGGAAAGACCTATATCTCCGACATTCTGAGAAAATCCGGAGAATGGTTCCATTATTCGGTCGATTACAGGATCGGCACGCGCTACATGGGCGAAAAGATCGTCGATAACTTCAAGCGCGAGGCGATGCGGAACCCGTTTCTGGCCCGCCTGCTGAAGTCCGACTCGATCTACATCGCGTCCAACATTTCATTCAGCAACCTCGAACCGCTGTCCGCATATTTGGGAAAGCCGGGGAATCCGGATCGGGGCGGAATACCGATGGGCGAGTATGAAAGGCGCCAGCAATTGCATTTCGACGCCGAGGTCGCCGCGCTGAAGGACACGCCGCACTTCATTCATCGCTCCAGCGACATTTACAACTACAAGCATTTCGTATGCGACTCCGGCGGGTCCATATGCGAAGTCGTGAATCCCGACGATCCGAACGATGAAATCCTCAAGCTCCTCAGTGAGCGGCTTCTGCTGGTTTGGATCAACGGCGGCAAAAAGATCGAGGAGATGCTGCTGAAGCGCTTCTCGGCGAATCCCAAGCCGATGTATTACAACCCCCGGTTCCTCCAGGAGAACTGGGCGGAGTATTGCAGGTTGAACAAAGTCCAGGAAAATGATGTCGATCCGGACAAATTCGCAGGATGGGTCTACGTCCGGGCGCTGAAGATGCGGCAGCCCAAATACAGGTCGATCGCCCGGAATTGGGGTGTTGAAATCTCTGTCGAAAATGCCGCCTCGATAAGCACGCCGGAAGAATTCTGCAAGTTGGTCGGACAAAGCCTGAATAATGGCGTCTGGCGGACGGGCGCTTCAGACCAAGGTTCGATTCAAGCGTGCCCATAAATATTCCAGAATCCCTGCCTGCATTCGATGTGCTTCGTCGGGAAGGCGTCATGGTCATGTCGGAAAACCGTGCCGCCCGCCAAGACATAAGGCCTTTGGAAATCGGGCTGCTGAACCTTATGCCGAAAAAAATAGCTACGGAAACGCAATTCGCGCGGTTGATCGGAGCGACTCCGCTTCAGATTGTCTTGACGTTGATCCGCATGTCGGAGCACCGATCGAAAACAACATCGGCGGAGCACATGGAGGCATTTTACAAGCCGTTTCAAGACGTTAAGCACAGAAAGTTCGACGGCCTCATCGTCACGGGCGCTCCGATTGAGCATCTCGAATTCACGGATGTGACCTACTGGGATGAGATTTGCGAAGTGTTCGATTGGACAGCAACGAATGTCCACTCGACTTTCGGCGTCTGCTGGGGCGGCATGGCGATGATCAATTACTGGCACGGCATCAAGAAACACATTTTAAGCGAAAAGGCATTCGGATGCTTCCATCACCGAAACCTGTACTCGGCGTCCCCCTATTTGCGTGGGTTCTCAGATGAATGCGTGATTCCGGTCAGCCGATGGACCGAGATGCGCCAAGAGGAGATTGACGAGACCGGAACGCTTCGCACTTTGCTTGGCTCAACAGAGGTGGGACCATGCCTTATCGAGGATCTATCTCGGAATGCTCTGTACATCTTCAATCATTTCGAGTACGACAGCGGCACGCTGGCGGAAGAGTTTGCACGAGATATTGAAAAGAATGTGCAGATTGAATTTCCACGGAATTACTTCCCTGACGATGACCCGTTGAAGACTCCTAACAACAGATGGAGGAGTCACGGACACCTGCTCTACGGCAACTGGATCAATGAGATTTACCAGTCGGTTCCCTTTGAATTGGATCGAATCGGGTCCATCGATCACTCAAGCTAGTGGCTTATTCCAGTCATTTGATGCCCTCTTTGACGTGCGGCGAACAGCCGCTGCGGACCGGCGCCATTTGAACGGCTTCGCATCCTTTTCGTCGCGCAGCGCGATGAATTCCCGAATCGACCTTTTGAAATCCTAGATGGACTCGTAGACGTCGCGCCGGATCCGGCGTCGGGCCAGGTTTCCGAAGAAGCCCTCGACAGCATTCATCCAAGAGCAGGAGGTCGGCGTGAAGTGGAACGTCCAGCGCCGATGCGCCGCCCGCCAGTTCCGGACGGTTCCGTGTTTGTGGGCGGAGTCGTTGTCCACGATGGCGCGGGTCTCCCGTCCGGCGGGCACCTCGTTCTCGATCTTCTCGGACACCGTCGGAATCCCCGACATGCGCGTATTGTCGCGGAGAAGACCCTCCACGCATTCCTGCATGAACCGCTCCTGCCGGTGCCGGATCCGTTGCTTTCCACGCGCCGATCGCCGCCATGATCGCCATTGTTCCCAAGCGGTCGTCCGAAAGCAGGACAATCCGCGCCCGCATCGCGTGCTTCACCTTGCTGTTGCGGTCGTTCGCGAGCGCCTCCAGCCGCTGGCGCGGCTCCTCCGAACCTTGAAGTCCACTCCTGTCCGCATCGTTCCGCCTCTCGTTCGTACCGCGCCTGCTCCGCGTTGTTCTTGCGGACTCCAGTGGTGGGAACAATCCACTAGAATTGCATAGCATGGTTATCGGCTGAAGAGTTTTACGATTCTTGCTTGCGCGAATCGCACGCCTTTCCTGTTCGGCCGGTCTGGAAGGCGGATGAGCGCTTTCTCCTCAATCATGATGAATCTTTCCGTACGGCCTTGCAATTCAAAAAATTCGAACCATCTAATTTTCGTGGTTGCGAAAATACACCGATATCCGCTGCGGCGCTGGACGACGAATGGCCCAAAAAGTTCGGCACGACGCAATCATCGCGGCGCGGGGACTTGAGTAAGTATCCCGCAAATCGGGCCGACAACATAACATCAGGGAAAATAAAATGACAAGTGGGCAGTCCTTTTTCTCCAACATTCTGAACTGGTTTGACTCCCAAGGCAGACTTGCATGGATTGCGCTTATGGTCGTCGCATTCATCGTGTTCTGGCCGCTCGGACTTGCAATCCTGTTCTTTCTTCTCGGAAGCGGCAGGCTGAGCAACGGCAAGCCGCCTCTCCGCTACAGGTACGTCGCGAAAAGCACCGGTAATTCGGCATTCGACAACTACAGAGCGGAAACACTGCGGCGTCTGGAAGAGGAGCAGGAAGCATTTTTTGAACATTTGCAGCGTCTGCGGGACGCCAAGGATCAGGCCGAATTCGATCATTTCATGAACGAACGGCACAAAGCGAGCGACAATAGCTGATCTGCGGGTAAGCAGCGTCGATTCGAGTCGTAACTTTCGTAGCTGTTCGCGGGCGGTCTTGAAGGGAATTCAAGGCCGCCTTTGCTATTTTGGAAACAAATTGGCTCATTTCTCGATTCGTATGCATGTCGGATTGAAGGCGGCTCCGAGGCAGGTAGACGGGCTTGCGTTTCGTCGAGGCAGGCGAGCTGGCATCACTGAAGGCAGTTTCCGAGGTATTTCGTCGCGACGCCTTGGAAGTGGAACAGGAATCCCTTGAAGCGGCTTTGCCGGTTGCCGACGGTCTGGATGTGGCATGGACCCCGAATTCGCGGTTCTGCGGATTGGTTCAGAGCGATGTGGGACAATCCGAGCGACCGCGCTCAGGGCGGGTAGCAACGCGCTGCGTCGATGACCACCACGACCTCCGCCGCCGGCGTCGAGTCCAGCGCCGCCCCGAGGGTCGCGCCCGACCGGTCCGCATCGAACAGGACCGGCACGAGATCCTTGGAAAGCCCGCCCGTCTTCGCTTTTCCGCCGCGCCGCCTAGCTCCACCGAGTTATGATTAGTCTGAACTTCACGGGCATAAATTCGCTAAAATGGTACGCAAATCATTATTTTATAGAGATTATTCCGGTGGTTTTAGACATTGCACTGTCGAGAAGCTCACATGCATTTTTGACAAGAAATTTAATTCACTTCATTAAGTATAGGTACGAATTATTATAATTGATTCCCATGATTGCGGCATCCGCTGAATCCCGAACTGAGGCCGTCCGTCGGCGGATCGTCTCTGTCGTGACTGACGCGGAGCAAAATGTGTCCACAAGGAGGCTATCGCCAACCTCACGCGCACCCGGCCGGGCTCGCAGGGGGAGCCTTTCTTTGGTGAGGCGGCGGGCCCAATCTGATCGGCCGCTCCCTTCCCCACGGCACCGGGCATTCGATCTTCTGGACATCAATCTGGCGAAAACGTTCCCGGAAGCTGGCAGGCATGATTCCACGAATTGCGTTGCTGACAAGGAAAATTGCGTTTTTTGCGCCGTGAAGTCCAAGTTAGCTATACATCATTACAGCTTTGCTTTCCTCCCGGAGAGCGTGCCTCGGGCCGGCCTTGAAGCTGATCGGTTGGTCCATCGCCGCGTATCCCAGCCGCGTCTGATCTGAGACTGTGCCAAGACCGAATCAGATTACACCGCCTGAAATGCGTTGTTCAGCTCTTTTTATCGTGACATGGTAGACTCAGGCGACCGGACCATGTTCCGCTCGCCTTTCCGGCTTCGAAGAAGATTGGTCTTGTCCGCCTCGACGATCCCGCGCAGCGTCTCGGGATCCTGCCGCGAGGTATCCAAGAACCGGTGCCGCCATCGGAAGGCGGTCGTGTTCGCGATGTCGCAGCGCTGCGCGGATTTCTCCACCGTCTCGCCCTCAGCCAGCGATTTCCCGAATGACAGCCAGCGCTCCTTCTTGTGCAGCCCCTGAAGCGGCGTTCCGGTCACCGCGTTGAAGGTTCGTCCGCAGGATTTGCAAAGATAGCGCCACAGGCCGCGCGCCATGCCCTTGCGCACCGCGCCGCCCTCGCCGCAGCGCGGGCAGACCCGCGACTCGCTGACGCCGCGCTCCACCGCCGCGATTGATCTCTCTTCGTCCGCGTTGATCGAAAGTGCCCGGGCCGCCTCCGCCCGCTGCGTCGTGGTCAGCCGATCCGAGGCCGACAGCCAATCCTGAAATTCTGACTGATCCATCGTCTTGATCCCACACACTTTTCCGAATTCAACGCATAGCATGAAACGGTAATGCATACAATTCAATAATTGGGTCAACAAATTTATTCTGCCGTCAGTATTAATCCGTGCGTAAGTTCATGAATCGGGGGTTTAGCGACGCGATGTTGCCTTGGGAATCGGGCGCCGCCCTACTCCGGTAGGCCGGTGCAACATTCGTTGCGCTCAATAGACCTCTTGAGGTCCCTGTTTCGTTACATTGCTGCAATAAATTTCGATGTCGAAACAGCTAAGATGTTGATTGGGCGGTTCCGCCGAAGTACCTTCTGTCCTGCAGACAAACCCGAGTGTGGCAGATGCTCCAGCTTTCATCCGACTTTGCCAGATTTCAACTTACGGCGCCAAGACCGTGCGCGTATCTTCCCGGCCAAAGCGAGCGCTTGCTTTTCACTTGGGCTTCAAAGGGAACTGAGCCGGAACTGTACGATTACTTGTCAACCATGGGGTTTCGCCGTTCGCGTTTGGTGCTTTACCGGCCGATATGCCCCAATTGTTCCGCATGCCTTTCCGCCAGGGTCTGCGTGGACGCCTTTTCGCCGTCGAAAAGTCAACGAAAGACCATCCGACGCAACTGCAATCTTGAGCGAGTCATTTGCTCGCCAAAAACAAACAGCGAGATATTCGAGCTTTTCAAGAAATACGTAGCCGTCAGACACGGCAATGGCGGAATGGATGACATGAGCGTCGAGGATTTCAACCGGATGGCCGACGAATCTCCGACGCAAACTCGGATCGTCAAATATTTCGAGCATTCGCAAGAGGGCGCTGAACGAACTCTCGTCGCGGCGGCCCTTACAGACATGCTGCAGGACGGGCTGTCGATGCTCTATTCATTTTACGACCCGGACCGCGCGAAGAACTCGCTCGGAACCTACATGGTGCTCGACCATATCGACATTGCGAAGGAAGATGGATTGAAGCATGTGTATTTGGGATATTGGGTGCCGGGAAGCAAAAAAATGGATTACAAGCGGAAGTTCGGTTCGCTCGAAGTCTTTTTCGACAATGCTTGGCGCAATATTGACGATTACGAAAGCATCTCTCGCAACCGTTCGGGCGGGTCACAAAATCGCGTAGCGGCCGACGAACTGTGAATCCCGATTCAGCTCTTGTTCATCTTGCTTGCAGGATCCGCGGTTGCGGCTCGGAACAGCCTTCAACGCGCCATTAGGGTCGGAACCAGGGTTACGATATCGGGAACAAGCCAGAATAAAGCGAGCCCCGCAATCTGAACGACGACGAATGGTGCCACGCCCTTGTAAATGTGAGCGGTCGTCACTTCTTTCGGCGCGACTCCCCGCAGATAAAAGAGCGCAAATCCGAACGGCGGCGTCAGAAAGGAAGTTTGCAGATTCACGGCAATCATGATCGTGACCCAAGCTGGATCCAATGTGCCTCCGTAGATCACGGGCCCGACGATCGGAACAACGATGTAGATGATTTCAAGAAAGTCGAGCACAAACCCCAGAAGAAACAGGATTATCATGACAACCAGGAACACGGCCCACTCCCGGTCGAAGCTTCTGAGAAAATCCTGGATGTAGTGCTCGCCTCCGAAGGAGATGACCACGAGGTTCAACAGCTGGGATCCGATGAGGATGGTGAACACCATCGACGTCACCTTCGCTGTTTCCTTGACTACGGACGGCAGCACCTTGTGCCTCAAAAGCACCCATGCCGAGTAGATCAGGCCGAGCATCGCGACCGAATACGCGGCCTGAGCGACGAAGAACGCGATCCAGTCTTCAAGTGCGACGCTTTCAAGACTGACGCGCAGATCGAAGTTCAGGCCCGTCAAGATCATGATGACGATGCTGAAGCTGGCTACGACGATAAGCTTGCCGCTTTTGTTCTGCTCCTTGAGGACTCGATAGCCGGACAGCATGATCGCGCCTGCGGCGCCAAGCGCGGCGGCCGGTGTGGGGTTGGTGATTCCGCCGAGTATTGAGCCGAGAACCGCGACGATGAGCACCAGCGGCGGGAAGACCACTCGGATCAGTTCGATCTCCATCAAGCGAGCCACCGCATGCTTGCAGCCGTAGAGCGCCAATGCGGTCGGCACGGCGAGAATCAAGACGGCCGCGCCGGACGAGGTCAGCGGCGAGATCAAAACCGCGTCAGCGGCCAAGACAAGAGCGATGCCCCCTGCTCCGATCAGGAACGGTTTCAAGTCGACGGTCGCCGCCGTGCCCCGGGCCGCGACAATGATCAACGCCAATATGAGGAAAATCGTTGCGACGCCGTCGCCTATCGGGGCCGCGGCCGCGAGCTTGGCCGCGCGGGCGGCCTCAAGCTCCTCGTCTGTCAATTCGTGCCTTTGAGCGCCCTCTTGCGAGTCGATCGCCGACTGCGCTTCAACGGCCCTGTCCCATTTTTCCTGGCCGTGGAGCTCAATCATCGACTCCTTGCATCGGTCCGGAACTTTCGTGCGGAGCTCCGCCAGCTCCAGCCCGCCCGAGTACCGGTCGACCGCCAGGTCCTGATCGCCGACGACGCCTGAAAATCCGGCCAGAACGACCGCGAGGATCAGTCCTGCGGGAACGCCAAGAAACCAGGTCAGCGCGTGCCGCAGCGAAACAGCTTCGCTGCGTCGCGTCGCGGCGCTGACTGGCGGGGCTCTGTGCGGGTAGACCAGCGCATACCCGAGCGCCAGCAGCGCATACAGGAGCGCAAGAAGCACGCCCGGCAGGATTGCCGCTTGGAAAAGCGTGCCGACGGATACGACTGCCGCTTGGCCGAGATAGGTCAGCGCATCGGAGCAGCCGGCCGCGACCGCGCGGGTTTCCTGCGCGGTCGCGTAAATGTCCGCCGCCAACGTGCCGAGCAAGACGATGACGATGGACGGCGGTATGATTTGCCCCAATGTTCCGGACGCGGCGATGACGCCCGTGGCCAGTTCGGGCGAATAGTTGTTCCGGAGCATGGTTGGCAGCGACAGCAGTCCCATCGTGACAACCGTCGCGCCCACGATTCCGGTCGATGCCGCAAGGAAAGCGCCGACCACGACCACCGACACGGCGAGTCCGCCGGGCAGCGGACCGAAGACTCGCGCCATCGTGGTCAACAGATCGTTCGCTATTCGGGACCGTTCCAGAGTGATTCCCATCAGAACGAACATCAGCACCGCGAGAAGAGTTTCAATGGATTGTCCGGCAAGCACCCGCTCGTTGATGCGGTTGACGATGAACGAAACGCGCTTGTCGACCGCCTCCTGCCATCCGTCCGGGAACACGGGCGTTTCGACGACGGGCAGATCCGGGTAGCGGAAAAGGGATATGTCGATCCGCGCAACTCCGCTTTCCACAAGCGCGCGGTAAGCGGCGCTGGACGTGTCGACCGCCTCGTGGATCATCAGCCCCGCGCTGTCGAGCAGCGCAATTATGCCGAACGAAATCATCGCCGCGCCGCCGATCGCGAAAGCGACCGGGAAACCGGTCATGATGCCCCCGAACAGGCAAACGAAAACTATGATCAGTCCGATTTCGACGCCGTCGAGGCCAAGCATTGTGTATTTGCCTTAATTTTTTGAAGCGACAGGCGCCGTTTCGTCGTTGAACGAGTCTTTGTCGAGATGCTTGCCTGCGGCCTTCTCGCCTTCCCGGCATTCGAGAAGAGAACGATAGAAGAAGGCGGCAGCCTGCAGCAGCATCATCGCCGCGAACAGGACAAGCAGGACCTTGAACAGAAAATATCCGTTGAATCCGCTGGGCGAGAAGCCGATGGTCTCAACGTTCCACCGCACCGCCCGCGCTTTGAGCAGCAACCGATCCAACGTGTCGGACGCCGACGGCTTCGGCACGATCAGGTGCCGCCACATGAAAAACCATGCATACAGCCAGACAAGCAGCAAGGCGGGCATCATGAACAGAAGCGAACCCGCCATGTCGACGATCTTTTTGGTCCGGAACTTGGCCGAGGCGTAGAACAAATCCACGCGAACATGGCCGCCCTGGACAAATGTGTAAGCGCAGCAAAGACATACGACCATCGCATTGTAGAGCTTGAGCTCTTCGCCGAACCAGCTCAGATCTTTCGTGAATGTGTATCCGAACGGACCGACCGAGATTTCCGCGACTCTGAATATGCGCTGAAGGAATACGATCATCACCTGCTGAAACACCATCGCAAGGCCGGCCCATGCGACCAGGCGCCCCACGGTGTTTCCTATCCCTTCAAACAGGCGCACGGTACCCCACATGATATTCTTGCGCCAAATTCCGATGCCGGTGAGAATCAGGAATGCGGCAAGCACTACGTAAAGCAGTTCAATTGAACCGCCGTAGTAGATGAACCGCATCAACGCCTGCTTGTCCGACCAATCGAGCCATAGGCTTGGATGGATCAAGGCATAAAAAAAATTGTAGACGGCAAAACCGAGATTGACGAAGAATCCTGAGATTGCGCCGATCATCGGTTTATTCCTGGCGCCGACGCGCTTTTGCAGTGGTTCCGAACAACCGACGCTTCCCCCGGAAATGCCCGGAGGAAGCTAGTTTTTTGGGGCGAACGAATTGTCCTAAATGCCGAGCACGCGGTTGCGCTGCCTGGAATATGCCCCGGTCGAGGTCGACAACCAGCCAGCCGTCGTGCGCATCGATTCGTTGTGCGAGTCGTAAATCTGCTTGAAAATCTCGTCGTCCAGATTTTCTTCGACAACCTTTGCGGATGCTTCTGCGAATGCATCCCAAACCGAATCAGGAAACTCGTTGATCTCGACGCCGGCAGCTGAAAGCCTTTGAAGAGCCGCCGAATTGTTGGCGAGGAACAAGGTCAGCGTCCATTCGTGGCAATAGGCTGCCGCGGTCCGAATGATGCCCTGCTGCGCCGGCGTCAGCGACTCGTATACATCCCGGTTCGTGGCCAGGGAGAGGGCGGCATTTGGCTCATGGAATCCGGAAGTGTAGTAGGTTTTCGTGATTTCATAGAAGCCGGCGGCCTCGTCCGCCCACGGACCGATCCACTCGGTGCCGTCGATCGCGCCGGATGACAGCGCTTGGTACACTTCGCTGCCGGGGATGTTCTGCACGGACGCGCCGAGTTCGCCCAATGCCTTGCCGCCGAGGCTGGGCATTCTGAATTTGAGGCCGTTGAAATCCTCGGGACCGTTGATTCGATTGTGGAACCAGCCGCCGGCCTGGGTTCCGGTGTTGCCGGCGATGAATGATTTCAACCCGAAGATTTCTCCCAGCAGATCGTGCAGCTCCATCCCGCCGTTGTGGTAATACCACGTCGTCATTTCCGGCGCGGTCATTCCGAACGGCACTGCAGTGAAAAAGGCGTATCCGGGATGCTGTCCGGTGAAATAATAGTCCGCCCCATGATACATGTCGGCTTGCCCGGAGGTAACGGCGTCGAACACCTCGAAGGCTCCGACAAGTTCACCGGCAGCCTTGAGATCGATTGTCAATTGGCCGTCCGACAGTTCGGTGATTACATCTGCGCAGCGCTGAGCGGAGTCGTGAACTCCAGCCAGTCCCCTGCCCCAAGTTGTGACCATTGTCAGGGTTCGGTTTCCTTGGGCAATTGCCGGTGCGGCGAGCGCAGCCGCCGAACCGCCTACCGCAGCGGTCGTGATAAATTCGCGACGATCCATATTCGTACTCCCCTTGAGCGTGCCATCAGGGCACTGTTTGCAAATGAAGTTGAAGAGTTATCGAGTCTCGCTTGAAGGTCAAGCGAGAATTACGTTCTAAGCGCCTGATTCCCATCCTGCGCGATCCGATCCGATGCAATGACAATTAAGTTGACGCCTGTCGCTGCCAAACCTATTTTCGCTCGGACGAAAATTCGAATGCACTCGTTGCGTCGGAGGCTTGGCCTTGCGCTCCTTGTTTTCGGGCGCATTGGGGAGCTTCGGCGCTGCGGGCGTTCGTTGATGTTCCAGATTGCTTGGGAGTAAGAACCGATGACTCGCCAGATGTCAGGTGCCCGCATGGTTATCCAAGCCCTCGCGGACCAAGGCGTGGATACCGTGTTCGGTTATCCCGGTGGAGCAGTGCTTCCCATATACGACGAAATCATTCTGCAGAATAAGATCAGGCATTTCCTTGTCCGCCACGAGCAAGGCGCAGTGCATGCGGCGGAAGGCTACGCTCGGACGACCGGCAAGCCGGGAGTTGTATTCGTGACTTCCGGTCCGGGCGCGACCAACGCAGTTACAGGCTTGACGGATGCGCTCATGGATTCCGTTCCGCTGGTGCTGATATCCGGCCAGGTTCCGACGTTCATGATCGGGAACGATGCATTCCAAGAAGCGGATACGGTCGGCATCACCAGGCCTTGCACGAAGCACAATTGGCTGGTCAAGGAGACTGACAAGCTTTCGACTGTAATCCATCAGGCATTCCATGTCGCGACCGTCGGCCGGCCGGGGCCTGTGCTTGTCGACATTCCAAAAGATGTCCAATTCGCGAACGGGCAATATTTTGACACCGAAGAAGCGCCCGCAAGCAACTACAATCCTAGGACGCACGGCGACCCTGACTCCATCGCGCTTCTCGCCGAGTGGATGGAAACAGCATCCCGGCCCATCTTCTACACCGGCGGCGGCGTGATCAATTCGGGAAAGACGGCGTGCACCCTGCTTCGAGAGCTGGTCGACGAGACTGATTTTCCCATAACCTCTACTCTCATGGGCCTTGGCGCATACCCGGCGTCCGGCAAGAATTGGCTTGGAATGCTCGGCATGCATGGCATGTATGAATCCAATATGGCGATGCACGATTGCGATCTCATGATCAATGTAGGCGCTCGTTTCGACGATAGAATCACCGGTCGCGTCAGCGACTTCAGCCCCGGGTCGCGAAAGGCCCATATCGATATCGACCGCTCATCCATCAACAAGGCCATACAAGTCGAAATTCCGATCGTGGGCGACGTGGGAAATGCGCTCAGGGAACTTCTCGCGGTCTGGCGGAAGCGCGGCAGCAAGACGAACACGGGCGGCCTTGCGAAATGGTGGAAGCAGATCGAAGCGTGGAAGTCCGTCGACTGCCTCAAGTACCAGAACTCGCTCTCTTCGATCAAGCCGCAATATGCGATCCAGCGGTTGGAAGAACTCACCAAGGGCACGGATCGGTATGTCACTACGGAAGTTGGCCAGCATCAGATGTGGGCGGCGCAGTTCATGGGGTTCGAGGAACCGTTCCGGTGGATGACTTCCGGGGGCCTCGGGACGATGGGCTACGGTTTGCCCGCCTCCATCGGAGTTCAGGTTGCAAGGCCGGATTCTCTGGTGATCAACGTGGCCGGCGAGGCAAGCTGGCTGATGAACATGCAGGAAATGGGAACGGCGGTTCAGTACCGCCTGCCCGTCAAGCAATTCATATTGAACAATGAACGCCTCGGAATGGTCCGTCAGTGGCAAGAGCTCTTGCATGGAGAGCGTTACAGCCATTCTTGGTCGGACGCGCTGCCGGATTTCGTGAAGCTGGCGGAAGCTTTCGGATGCAAGGGAATTTCGATCTCCGATCCCTCCGATTTGGATGACGCGATACGGGAGATGCTGGAATACGACGGCCCTGTGATTTTCGATTGCCAAGTCGAAAAGCACGAAAACTGCTTCCCCATGATTCCTTCCGGCGAGCCGCACAACAAGATGATTCTCGGAGAGAACGCTCCGGAGCAAGCGATTGGCGAAAGTGGCAGCGTTTTGGTTTAGGCGATAAGGCAATGAGCAAGTTGAAGATCAAAAAAGGAGCGTCGCGGAAGTCCGCCTACGATTTGCGGAATCCGCTGGGCGACGAGTCGGAAACGCATACCTTGTCCGTCCTCGTCGACAACGAGGCCGGGGTTCTGGCACGTGTCATCGGGCTGTTTTCCGGGCGAGGCTACAACATAGAAAGTCTGACGGTCGCCGAGGTCGACCACAAGGAGAATCTTTCCAGAATTACAATTGTAACCAACGGGAAACCCGCGGTAATCGAACAAATTATCGCTCAGCTTGAGCGCATGGTTCCAGTGCACAAGGTAATCGATTTGACGAATGAGGGACCGTCCGTCGAACGGGAACTGGCGTTGCTGAAAGTGCGCGGCGAAGGCAGAAAGAGAGTAGAAGCGCTCAGGCTTGCCGATATCTTCAGAGCGAAGGTGGTTGATTCCACGCTTGAAAGCTTCGTTTTTGAGATTACGGGCGTCCCGGAGAAGGTTGACGCATTCGCCGAACTTTTAAAACCGCTTGAACTGGTGGAAATTGCGAGGACTGGAGTCGTCGGGATATCGCGCGGCACCTGAGAAATGCGCTTGATTGTCCTGAGCTTCCCGTCCTGACTGATCGACAAAACTCATTGGATTGCCTCGTCTCCGCAGATGCAGCGGTGCTTTGAGATCGGGGCGACGGTCTGCGACGCGGGCGGTCTCTCCGCCCAAGCGAATTGCGCCGATGCCTTTTTCAGGATCTCGTCGGCGATGCGCAATTCCTTGTTTTCGTGCTCCAGCCCCTTAATTCTGGCCCAGTCGGCGCTGGCCATTCAGACATTGAACTCCGTAAAACCCCCGCCGTGTTCCAAGACGTTCATCAACCTTGAATCGGCTCGTCCGAATTGCATCCATTCCGGTCGGACACCCGTCCTTCAGCTGCAGCCGCTGGTCGTGCCGCAAGTTGCGCAATGCGTGCAAGATCCGCTGCGAAGAAGGGTGAAATTGCCGCACTCACCGCACGGATCTCCCTCGTAGCCCTGCATTCTGGCTATGCTGGCGCCGTTTGAGCGAGACGCTTCAGCCAAGTAATTCTGGCTGCGCTTCATTCCGTTAGCTTCGCTGGCAGCAAGTCCGTTGCCCGCAAAGCTGGCAATTGCTGAAGTCTGAGGCACAACGGCGCGGAGACCGGCAGAACTTGATTCGGAGTGCTGACCGCTTGCCAGCGCCGCCTCGGCTGCAGGGGTTTCGATTGCAGAATCCGAGCCGGGCGTTGAACCGTTGGCGCCTTTGACGGGCGGCAAGCTTTCGCCGGAGGAGTTCTCTTGCCCGGAGTGGGCGGGCGCCACGTTCGATAAATCGGTTCGGTCGAGGTAGGTGATCGCTAGTTCACGAAAAATGTAGTCGAGAATCGACGTGGCATTTTTGATGCTTTTGTTGCCGTACACCATGCCTGACGGCTCGAACCTCGTGAAAGTGAATGCTTCCACGAACACGTCCAAAGGCACGCCGTATTGCAATCCGAGCGAAATCGCTATCGCGAAATTGTTCATCATCGCCCGGAAGCTTGCGCCTTCCTTGTGCATGTCGATGAAGATTTCGCCCAACTGCCCATCCGGGTACTCGCCCGTCCGAAGATAGACTTTGTGCCCTCCGATAATGCCTTTCTGCGTATATCCGTTCCGCCGGTCTGGCAGTTTGTTCTGCCTTTCCTGCTTGAACAGCTCATTCGCGTAAGTTCGGGCAAGCTTGTAAACTCTGTCGTCGTCCCGTTCCGGCCGTCCGGAATTATCCTCGAGATGGTCATCCACTCGAAGGGAGGACGCCAGCGGCTGGCTCAGCTTGGAGCCGTCCCGATAGAGAGCAATAGCCTTTATGCCCTGCCGCCAAGCCGATTCATAAGCGTCCGTGCATTCCTTGATTGTCGAGCTTCCGGGCATGTTGACGGTTTTCGATATCGCTCCGCACAGGAAACTCTGAGCGGCGGCCATCATTTGGATATGGCTCTCGATGCTGAGGCAGCGCGTTCCTTTGGTTCCGCACGTATTCGCGCAATCAAATACCTGAAGGTCCGCTTCGCGAAGATGAGGCGCTCCCTCCAGCGTCATCGTGCCGCAGATGTCCTCGTTTGCCGCGCTTACCTGATCCGAAGTAAATCCCAGCCAGTTCAATAGATCGAAATCCGGCTTCGAAATGGCTTGATCGTCAACCCCGAGCTCGGTCTTGCAAAACTCCCTGCCGAGCACTTCGGGATTGAACGCGCTGCGGATATCGAATGCGAACTTCAGGGCATCCTGCAGCTTGTCGAGCTCCGCATCTCCGAAACCGATTTCCGAAAGCGATTTGCGATTGATGAATCGTGACTCCTCCAAGGAGGATGTCCCGATCGCATATTTCACGATTTCTTCGATTTCGCCGCTTTCGTAGCCGAGCTCGGCAAGAGCGTGCGGAACCGAGCGATTGATGATTTTGAAATAGCCCCCGCCCGCCAGCTTCTTGAATTTCACGATCGCAAAATCAGGCTCGATGCCGGTGGTGTCGCAGTCCATGACAAGGCCAATCGTTCCTGTCGGGGCAATCAGCGTGGTCTGCGCGTTCCTGTAGCCATGCAGTTCGCCAAGTTCGACCGCTTTATCCCAAGCCTCCGCAGCAAGCTCCGGGAGTTCGGAATAAGGACATGCGCCGGCATTCAGCGGCACGGGGACAATATTCAATCCCTCGTACCCGTCGGCATTGCCCCTTGCCGCATTTCGGTGGTTCCGCATCACCTTGAGCATTTCAGATGAATTTTTCCGGTAAGCTTTGAACGGACCGAGTTCTTTGGCCATCTCGGCCGAAGCTTGGTAGGCGATTCCGCTCATCAAAGCGGTCAAAGCCGCGCAAACAGATCGTCCTTCTTCGGAATCGTACCCCAAGCCCTGCGTCATCAGCAGACCGCCAAGATTGGCGTATCCCAGCCCCAACGTTCGAAAATCAAAGGAGTTCCGTGCGATTTCACGCGAAGGGAATTGTGCCATCGCCACTGAAATTTCCAATGTGATGGTCAGCAAACGGGTGGCGTGAACGAAGTCATCCGACTTGAATCGGCCATTCTCGAAAAACCGGAGCAGATTGAGGGACGCAAGGTTGCAGGCCGTGTCGTCAAGGAACATGTATTCCGAGCAAGGGTTCGAAGCCTTGATCGGGCCGTCCTTCGGGCAGGTGTGCCAGTCGTTTATCGTATCGTGGAATTGGATCCCCGGATCCGCGCAAGCCCACGCGGCGTGGCCGATCGTATCCCAAAGCTCCCGCGCATCGACTGTCTTGGCCACGCTGCGATCCGTTCGGTTCAACAGCGCCCACTCGCTCCCGGTTTCGACAGCTTTCATGAACTTGTCTTTGACCCTTACGGAATTGTTCGAGTTCTGTCCCGAGACGGAAGCGTATGCATTCGACTCCCAATCAGTGTTGAATTCTTCGAATTCAATCCCCGAATAACCTTGGCTGGCATACTGAAGAACTTTGGAGATGTAGGAATCCGGAACCTGCGCGTTCCCAGCGCTTTTGATCGCATCTCTCAGCTGCGGGTTCTTTGTCGGCGAACAAGCATCCTCCACTCGGCCATCCCAACTTTTGACAGCTGCGAAAATTGACTTCAGCGCTGCGACCGTGACCTTGGAGCCGGTCACCAGCGCCGCGACCTTCTGCTCCTCCTTGACTTTCCAATTGATGAATTCTTCGATGTCCGGATGATCGAGGTCGCACACGACCATCTTGGCAGCCCTGCGGGTTGTTCCGCCAGACTTGATCGCTCCGGCCGCCCGGTCGCCAATTCGCAAGAAGCTCATCAGCCCGCTGGACTTTCCGCCGCTTGCCAAAAGCTCGTTTTCCGCCCGCAAGTTCGAAAAATTGGAGCCTGTCCCGGAGCCGAACTTGAACAGCCGAGCCTCGCGGACCCACAAGTCCATAATGCCGCCGGCATTCACCAAATCGTCCTGGATCGATTGGATGAAGCAAGCGTGCGGCTGCGGTCGTTCGTACGCGTTCTTGGATCCCGTCAGACGGTTCGTTTGCGGGTCGACATAGAAATGGCCTTGCTCGGGCCCTTCGATCCCATATGCCCAATGCAAACCCGTGTTGAACCACTGCGGCGAGTTCGGGGCGGACATTTGCGTCGCGAGCATGTAGCGCGACTCATCGAAAAAGGCGCGCGCATCTTCTTCCGTCGAAAATATCCCTTCTTTCCAGCCCCAATAGGTCCATGCACCGGCCAGGCGTTCAAACACCTGCTTCGCCGACCATTCGGGCCCGAACTGTTTTTCCTCCGGCAGTTTGTTCAACGCATCCGTATCGGGAATCGACCTGCGAATGAACGCGGGGACACCGGGTTCCACCACTTTCTTCAGCTTGCCAGCTACGCCTGCCTTGCGAAAGTATTTCTGAGCAAGCACATCGACGGCGACTTGGCTCCACGATTCAGGGGCCTCCACAATTTCCATTTTGAAAACGGAGGAGCCGTCGGTGTTCCTGATTTCAGACTTGCGCTTCTCGAATGGAATTCCACCGTAGGGGGCACCGCTGGTTGTCGTGAAAATTCTAGGTATCTTCATGTTCGTCTACTTTTGGGATTCGATTGTCTGTCTTCATTCGGTTCCGTACAAATCCGCGGCAATCGCTCCCGATCTGTCGGACAAGTTGCAGCGGTCATTCGAGATGGCTTTCGATGGGTGGGCCAAGTCATCATCCATCGCGTGCCTCGGTCGGATGCCGAATGGCTCCAAGCTTGGCTCGCATCGAAGGAATCGCTGCGATTCTCGAGGAATGCGCCGCTGCTCAGCAAGACTCCATTGACTCTGCGAGCACCTCCGGCGTTCAGCCAACCGCGGCGATGCGCAAGATTGTCGAAGCTACAACGCACTGTGGATTGCAATTGCTCTCGCAAAGGAGAAATCAAAAGCAGCAACAGATCCATCATGCGTTTCACGTCAAAATCACCATGTCTTTGAACGACTGCCCGCCAGCATGAAATGCGCACGGACTTCGCGGCCCGCTTGTCACCATGTAGCGATCTACAAATTACAAAAACACTAAAGCTTGAAAAGCAAAAAAATTAATCCATTGATAAATAAAGACTTCAAGAAGCATTCGGAGGTCGGGGACGAGTCCAAATATGCGAATCATGCGGCAAATATCCACATGAGATCCGACTGATTCGCAATATGTTGTGGCTCTACTCGCCAGCTTGTGCCCTATCGCGGCGACTCGCCTTGATTTCGGGTCGACGCCGCGACGCAGGAGCGGAAATCCGAGGACACTCCTAGAAAAATCAGTTGCTTTCCGCTGCTCGGACGCACGCAGTCGTGGGTATATCTCATGATTCTTGGTTGGTCACTATTGGAATCCTCGAACCGTGTCGCCAAGGTTGTGTGTTTTGGAGGGCTTGCAGCGCCGCCGCCGCCTGACCAAGAATTATGAGATGCAACCCGCAGTCGTTCGCTGTCTTGTTTAGCAGCCCGCGTAACTCAATCGTAATGGACGCCTTAAGGCCGCTAGTTGGTACGCCTTCGGCCCGGTGCCGATACCCAGGAAATCGCAGCCGAGACGCTGCGCCGTCTTCAGGTCTGAAATCCCGTCGCCGATGGACGACACCAGTGCGGGCATGGCCATGCCGTTCGCGCCGCCGCCGCGTGAAACAGCCTTTTTCCAGATCTTCGCAGATACAAAACTCGGGCGCGGTGACCACGATGCGGTCTTCGACCACAAGGCCGAACACTGACAGTTTGCGCCAGGCACCGCGAGCCAGACTTCCGGCAGCGAAGGCGCGCGCAGCATTGAAGTCCGGATGATCAAAGTGCGTTCACGCTGCGGATGGTCGGGGCGATTGGATTCGAACCAACGACCTACGGTTCCCAAAACCGTCGCGCTACCAAGCTGCGCCACGCCCCGAAGCAATGAAAATATTGCCTATTGATCTGTCTCGCAAGGCCAAACGGCCGATTTCGGGTCGAATGACAGATGCCGAATCTGGCTTCCGACATCGATTCCAAGCCGCGACGCCATTCCGGCATTGATCTCAAGAACCGCAGCGATCTCCCTGCCCCCGTCGATCAGACTCGTATCGTGAGGAATCGCATCCCGATGAATCGACGTCACCTGTCCCTTGAAATCGAAAAAAATAATGTCGAGCGGAATCAAGGTGTTTTTCATCCAGAACGTCGCGTGTTCAGGTTTCTCATACACGAAAAGCATGCCGCCGCTCGCGGGCAGGCTTTCTCTGAACATGAGACCTTCGGCGCGCATCTTCGGCGTGTCGGCGACTTCGATATTGAATTTCGCAGTGCCCCACGCCCCGCGCAATTCAGCCATGCCTTCGTCGCATCCCGCATTCGCCGCGCCAACGCCGAGTGGAACTAAGCAGAGTATCCGCAGAAATCGCGGAAAAACAATCATTTGCCGCTAAGGGTTCAACCGACAGCCGCTTCCCATGAACGAATTTCCGCCGCCATCATGCCCCTTGGCCCATCGGTAACCCTGATGCTGATTGCCTCGCCCGGCTGGAGATCCGACAGCCCGCTTTGGCGAAGCACCTCCATGTGAAGAAAAATATCTTGCTCCTTGCCGAAAACGTTGGCGAAACCGAAGCCCCGGAGCTTGTCGAACCATTTGACGCGGGCTGGAAGAAGAGGCTCGGAACTGTCTGGCAAGTGACGCGGTGGAGGAGCAAAATCGGTTGATTCGAACGGAGCCGAGTCATCGGCATCAATCGAAATAATTGACGTCGCTTGGAATCCGCGCCGTGATTCCTGGGCCATCAATTCGATCTTGGTACCGTCAGCAATCGAACTCTGTCCGAAGCTCCGCAAGACGTTGATGTGAAGCAAAATGTCGGGCTGGTTGGGGTCGTCCACAACGACAAACCCAAAACCCTTCGATGCGTTAAACCACTTTACCCGTCCTGAAAATCGCTGTTCTGTTTCCACTTCACCTGCACTCCGCTTCAAACGGAAGCGTCTGCAAGAATTAGCCCGCTTCCGAGCACCCAACTATCAGGAGTTTGTCTAAAGTCGCAAGTTAATTTTTCCTGTCGCGGCAAGAGCCGCAAGAAATTTCTTGGTCATGGATACAGCCTTTTGACTGTCCAATCTGAATCCAAGACGGGGCGTTCCCAGCGGGACCGATCATGCAATCTAAAGGCCCCATCGGCCCAGAATTCGATTTCGAGCGGCCGAATGCGATATCCGCCCCAGAATGGCGGCCTTGCTGGGTTCCGCCCGTGCTCGGCAGCGATTTCTGCCACCTTGCGCTCCAATTCCGGCCTCGAACTCAGCGATTCGGATTGCTTGGATGCCCATGCCCCGTATCTGCTTTGGAGCGGACGCGACTTGAAATACGCATCAGCTACGGGACCGTCTTCTCTCGATACCAGACCCCTGACTCGGATTTGGCGGCGGATCGACTTCCAGTGGGCAACGAACGCGGCCTTGCCGCTGGATTCGATTTCACGCGCTTTGACGCTCCCGTAGTTGGTGTAGAACAGGAATGAGTCCGCCTCGATTCCCCGGAGCAAGACCATGCGCACGTTTGGAAGTCCGTTCGCATCCGCGGTTGCCAGAGCGACCGCGTCGGGATCGTTCAATTCGGTTTCCGTCGCTTCGGCATGCCAGCGCCTTGCGATTTCGAAAGGGTTACTGCCGTCGAACAATTCGTTCCGCTTTGTCAAAAGTCCCTCCTTCGCTCGTTCGCTTCAATGCTCGCAACCGGTCCGGCGTATTTCCCGGTCATCCCGCCGCAGCCGGTATTGAATCCAATTGGGCATTATCCTAAAGGTCGCTTGCGAGCACTACCAGCTTGGAGACCGGAACCCATGTCGCTTATGGACGGCAAGCGCGGACTTGTCATGGGCGTGGCCAACGACAAGTCCATCGCATGGGGCATCACTAAAATGTGCGCGGCTCATGGCGCGGAGATCGCCATGTCGTACCAAAGTCAGCAATTGCTGAAGAGGGTTGTTCCTTTGGCCGAGTCTATCGGCGCAACCGAGGTGATCGAATGCGACGTAAATCGACCTGATTCCGTCGAGGGCTTGTTCAGGCATCTCTCCGCGGCCTGGGGCACGATAGATTTCGTCGTTCATGCCGTCGGATTTTCGGACAAGGACGAGCTGAGAGGCAGGTACGTCGACACAAGCTTGCCGAACTTTCTGAAATCCATGGAAATCTCGGTATATTCATTCACGGCCTTGGCGAAGCATGCCGAAGCCTTGATGCCGAACGGTGGCGCCTTGCTCACCCTCACCTACTACGGCGCTGAAAAGGTGATGCCGCATTACAATGTGATGGGAGTTGCAAAAGCCGCGCTCGAGGCTTCAGTGAAATATTTGGCGGCGGATTTGGGCGGAAACAACATCCGCGTCAACGCGATTTCAGCAGGAACCATCAAAACGCTCGCGGCGTCCGGAATTGGCGATTTCAGGTACATAATGAAGTGGAACGAACTGAATTCGCCGCTGCAGCGGAATGTGACGCAGGAGGAGGTCGGCAAGGCCGCGCTCTTTTTGCTTTCGGATCTGGGTTCGGCTGTCACGGGCGAGATTTTGCATGTCGACTCCGGCTACCACGTCGTTGGCATGAAACGCCCGGACGCTCCCGATATCGACGCTGTAACAGGAAGAAAATGATGGCCGCAGACTTTCTTCCGCACGAAAAAGGATTCCAAGTAAGTTGGGAGCAGCTTCATTACGATGCAAGAAAGCTTGCGCTTCAATTACAGAAAATTGGCTCCGAACGTCACGGGAACTGGCGTGCGATGATCGCGATAACGCGCGGCGGCCTTGTTCCTGCAATGATCGTATCGAGAGAGCTGAATATCCGAATTGTTGATTCCATTTCCGTCAAATCTTACGACTACCAGTCGCAGTCCGCGCCGAAAATTCTGAAATGGCCGGATCCCGAGGTCATCGGCAGTGGCGAGGCTGTCCTGATGATCGACGACCTGGTCGACTCGGGGAAGACGCTCGAGCTCGTGCGGGAAAAATTTCCGAACGCTCATTACGCCACTTTGTACGCCAAGCCCAACGGGCGCCCGATGGTTGATACCTTCATCAAGGAGGTTAGCCAAAACACTTGGATATACTTCCCTTGGGACCTTGCTTTGCAATACGTGGATCCTTATCGTCCAGACACTTGACTCAAAACGGGCCGTCCAGACAGCCGACAACTCAACGATGCGGCCAGGCGGCTGCATCCATTCGAAGTTCGAAGTCATGTCGAAGCAGCCTCGTGCTTGCCGAGCCTGTCTTGGCAGCGTACTTGGACAACAAACAGTTGGCTTGATTCAGGTTGCGCACCGCTAATCGCTCAAATTCGGCGCATGAATGCCTTAAGCTCAGCGATGCGTCTCGGGAAAGCCCGCTTTTGCCAACTGCGCCGGTGCGCGGTTTGATGGCTCGGCCTCGAATCCTGCAACTCAATCGAACGAGAATTCCATGCTTCCAAGATATACGAGGCCAAAGTTGGCAGAGATTTGGTCGGACGAGAAGAAACATGAAATCTGGTTTGATATTGAAGCCCACGCCGGAGACGCGATGGCCGACTTGGGCGCGGTTCCGCGCGAGTGCGCGAATGCCGTCTGGGAAGCGAAGCCAACAGCTTTCGATGCCGGCAGAATAAGGGAACTGGAAAACGAGACGCAGCACGAATTCGCAGCGTTTCTTGCTTATGTTTCCGAAATCGTCGGACCCGAAAACGCCCGATTTCTGCATTTCGGCATGACGTCAAGCGACGTCTTGGACACATGCTTCAATCTGCAGCTGAAAATGGCGACCGACGTCCTGATCAACGGAATTGAGCGGCTGAAGAATGCGCTCAAGGCCCAAGCGCTTGAACACAAGCATACTGTTTGCATCGGCCGCAGCCACGGCATGCATGCCGAGCCGACGACATTCGGCGCGAAGATGGCTCAGGCATACGCGGAGGCATGCAGAAATGCGGCCCGCCTTCGAACCGCGCGAGACGAAATCAGCATCGGCGCGATATCCGGAGCGGTCGGGACATTCGCGAATGTCGACCCTGGAGTCGAAGCGCATGTCTGCGAAAAGCTCGGACTGCAGCCGGAAATGATTTCCACTCAAGTTGTTCCTCGCGACCGGCACGCGATGTATTTTTCGACACTCGCGGTGGTGGCAAGCTCGATTGAACGGCTGACGACTGAGTTCAGGCACTTGCAGCGAACCGAGGTCGGAGAAGTCAGAGAAAAATTCGCCGGCGGGCAAATCGGATCCAGCGCCATGCCCCACAAGGCCAATCCCATTCTTTCGGAGAACCTGACTGGCTTGTCGCGGATTGTGCGTTCCTGTGCGGCGCCCGCATTGGAGAACGTGACGTTGTGGCACGAGCGCGATATGTCGCACTCCTCCGTGGAACGGTGGACAGGTCCATGCGCGACGGCCACCTTGGATTTCGCATTGCACCGCTTGGCAAAGATTGTCGAAGGAATCGTGGTGGACAGCGCGGCGATGGACCGCAATCTGAGAATGGCAGGGGACGCGGTCCAGTCGCAAAGGGTCGTGCTGGAGCTTGTCAAAAAGGGGTTGGATAGGCAGACGGCGTACCGCATCGCGCAAAGATGCGCATCCAAGGCGATCGCCTCCGGCGGATCATTTGTCGAAGCCTTGAAATCTGAAACGCAGGTCCGGGGGGTGATGTCGGAGCAAGAACTTGAAGCGTGCTTGGGATATGACTACCACCTTAGCCGCATAGACGCGATCTTTTCCCGCGTATTCGAATGAGTGTTGGCTCGCCGGGTCTCAGTTCAGATGCGGGCTCGCTGCCTGTTCAAGTTCTAAGCTTCGCCGATCAGGTCTCTCCCATGACCTGCGATTTGGCTTCGTCCAATGTTTCGTCCATCTTCGACCGGATGGCGTCGGCATCCGCAACGCCCTCGAGTTCGGACGCAACTTTGCGAAACACGTCCTCCCTTCCCGGCTCTTCAAAATCCGCCATCATGACTTCGTTTATGAATTGCGACTCGGCGTCTCCCGTTTTTCCCAGCAGGCCCGCGGCCCACGCTGCCAACAGCTTGTTCGCGCGCGATTCAACAGTGAACCGGAGTTGCTCGTCGAGCGCGAATTTTGATTCGAATGCAGATTTACGTTCGTCGAAGGTAGTCATCCAAGTGTTCCGTAGAGAATTTTCAGGTGCTTCTATTAGGGCATTTTTTCATTTTGGCAAGGCAACGGGGATGCGCGCCAGACAGGTGAAGGGCTTGTTTGTCTTTTGCGCGGCGCGAGCCCGGACGCCTCGGTTCGTCCCTGCCGACCTCCCGCGCTATTGATTCTCGGACGAACGCCCGAAGTGAGTTGTTCACACTTTCCGCCCGTTCCGCATGCCCCCGGATCCTCGAATTCCAGAGACCGCGCCGCCAGCTGTCGCAGAAACTCCATGTCCGGATGACAACCGTCCTCCTTCCATTTCTCTTGGGTCTCGGCGAACAGTACACGAATCATCTTCAATTTTTGAACGAATTTTTTCTTCAAGAAGCCAAAAATTTATTTTGCATCGGAAAGAATCATCATCTATATCTTGGTCAACAACGCCCGCCACGCCTCGGACGGAACCTGGTTTCGAACTGCGCACCCGGCGGGTTGCTTGCATTTAGAACGCAGAGTTCTTGCTAGCGAACAGATCGCGTGCTCCTCCCGAATTGCTGAAGACATTCATTTCTTGGACCGACAGCTGCCTAAGCGCTGATGAAAGATCGACAATGATTGCACCTGTGCTGAGCTGAGCAACAAGATCCCCAATATTACCCCCCCCCCCGAGGTTGTCGGCTGCATTGCAGGCGCTAGGAGACTGGTAGCGCTTCTTTGTCTAGATTCCTTGCCGTCAATTGACATCCATTGTCAAAAAACCCACATGATCGGCCATTGGCCGCCCGCCCCCGACCATGAAACGGGCTCCGGGGCGTCGTTGCGCTCCGGGTGGCAATTTCCTTCCGGATCATGGATGATGCCCGGCGGAAGCAGGCAAAGTGGACGTCTTATTTTCGGTGACTCGGTTCCCGCTCAAAAAACTGTCCCGGACGCGGCGGCATCGAGCCCCCGTTTGTACCCGGCCTCCAGGCCGTGGACGCACGCCAAATCGACCCGCACCCGCTCGCCGGCTGCGTGGCGGCATTCCGCAGCGTCCCCGCTTCCACCATCGACTCCGGCATTCGGCATGCCCGACCGAACCTGCGGACTTATCGGCACACAACAGATGAAGGACCACGGCAACGAGCATCCGGCCGCCGGACAGGCGGCGACACAACCGGCCTGACGCAAGCCGCGCCCTCCGCCACAGGATCGCCAGCGGGCCACAACGGGGGCCGCCCGCAAACGCCATCCCGGCACCGGAGAGCGCAAGCCCGCAGACGCCGTTCATCCCCGGCACAGCTGAGGAACGGATGAAGTGTGCCCGAGCGTAGAGATGTTTCACGCCAAAAGTCGGCTGTGGTGAGCACAGATGTTGCGCACGAAATTGGCGTGGTGGGTAAACGACTTCAATACTATTTCGCTTACGCCAAATGACTTGGCGATCGCCTGCCTGTCCTTGCGAGACTTCAAGCCACTATAGAATTTAGAGAGCGTGCCGAATGTCATTGTCTCGACCGCCATCCAAGCCGGCGGAAGTTCAGGCGCGGTGTATTTCTTGCGATAATGATCTGCGAGCGATGCAAAGGAACGCGTGAATCCATTTGACAATTCACTAACCAGCTTCGAATGCCGTCGAGGATCCGAATAATGCTCAGCCAGAAAGCAACCGTGAGGATCATGCATTGTAGCCATATGATGTGCTCTGCAACTTCGAAAATCTCGATGGTGCCCAGCACCAAAGACGCAATTCGCGATCAAAGAAATAAAGACCCACCACGTCTTCAAAGCGCGTTCCTTTGAGAAACGCCCGGCCATCGCTCAGTTCGGTGGAATCTTCGAATGGCAGCCAAATAGGCCTTGAGACGAAAATATGAGATGAATTCGAGGGTTCACCGCGCGCATTGCTCATCGGCGAAAATCATTCCGCGATCCTTTAGCCGGTTGATCTGCTCATCTATCGGGAGAGCGCTCTTTTCAAATCTCACATAGCACCTCTGCCGTTGAACGGCTCCCAAATAAACAACCAGCCCGCCGGGTGCGCAGCGCGGCCCTAAGTTTCGCCCGAGGCCCGGCGGGTGTAGTTGGCCGACGTTTAGTCGGAAGTTCCTTGGGATTATTTTGAACAACTCTTTGAACGTCCGGAATATTTTTTGGATTTCGGCCGTGCGTCTACTGGACACGCTGCTTTGGGAGGGTGCTACCGCATGGAGACCTTCGCGTTCAGCGGCCGCGCAGCGTCGCAAGGACGGCGGCGACGTTTCCGTTAGACATCGCAATAAATTTGTAATCGCTTTTCAATCTCCGCCTTCGGCAACCGGCATCGCGGATGTGCAGCGATCACTCGGAGGCTGGTACCGAGCTTGTTTCCATTGGCAACTCCTTCCTCATGCATTCGGTCGAACAGCCAAAGCACGCCGTGGACTGCAACTTCTTCCTCCTTGGCCAGCTCAACCAATTTTTTGTCACCCGAAAGCAGCACCCAAGATCTGGATTTCGCAAGGGCCCAGCTGTCCGGCACAGAAAGCGAGCGTCGTTCGAGCCAATAACTCTGAGCGAGCGCAACCTCCTTGTTGTCCAACACCTCCTGTCGAAGGCCGAGATTTATCAGGGCATCTCCTCCGCAGTCCTTGAGTTCCATTTGATACAGCAACGAAGGTACAGCGAAATCTAACGGTAGGCGGAAAATGGTTTCTAGAATTTCCCCTCGCTCAAGATCAACCAGAACCGAGGTGTCCGGGAGTAGCACATTCATTAAGTGCAGACCCCTTCAACGCCCGATTCCAACACTGCAGGTGCATCCATCATAAGGTTCAGTTCGCGGACCGAGATTCCGAGCAGTTCAGCCGCCTTGGCTTCCGAAATCGCACCTTCCGATAGAGCGCGAAAACACAAGCGTCGAAAACGCCGGGGTTCTTCGCGCTCCATGGCATTGGGTTCTTGAAATGGCGGGCGGCACCAGCCGCGACGCGTGAACTCTTCAAAGAACTGCCGGAACAACGCATTGCTGAAAATACCGATTTCCCTGCAGCGATAGACAAGGGCTTGCACGCTCACGCCGAAAATCCGTTTCAAGTCAAAAAGCTCGTCCCAACCCACAGCCTTGCGGCGGACGCCAATCTTCGCTTGAAGCGTCTCCGCCGGCATGAGGAAAGCCCCGGCAAAACGCTGCGCCGCCTTCTCGCTGTCGACATTTTGGGCAACATCCAGAACCATATGGCCGAGTTCATGCGCTATCGTAAAGCGCTGCCGTTCACCCCCGTGTCCGCGGTTCACAACAATGACTGATGATACGCGACCGTCTTCATGGCTGATTCTGGCCGTTAAACCATCGACCTGCTCAACACCGATGGAAACCACCTTAATCCCGCGTTCTTCCGACAGTTCGACCAAGTCAGCGATTGGATCACTGCTTAACCCCCAGTGGGCGCGAAGTCCCTGCGCGGCGGGTTCGGCCTGAGCGGGATCGCACGGCACCGGCCATGGAGCTTCCTGCGGGCAGTCCCAAACGACGCTCGGCATATTGAGAATTTCCTCGACCGTGAGATATCTTTCCAGAAGATGCAGCACCTTGGCTTCGATCCGGGCCAATTCACGCTTGCTCTTGAGCTTGTTTCCGCGGAACTCAACGGCTTCCAGAGCCAAGTTCGGATCTCCAAACAGATAATCCACCGACACGCCGAGCGCGTCTGCGAGCGCAATCAGGACATCAGAACTCGGCATTGCCTTGTCAAGTTCGTATTTGTTGATCGCTTGCGCCGTTACAAGCTTATCGATCCGACACTCCAGATCCCTTAGTGACAAGCCGACAGCGCGACGAGCTAATTTCAGGCGTTGGCCGATCATGATTGACTCTAGTCATATTTGCGTTCTGGGTTGACAAAATATAGTTTATTTGTATTATCTGTCAACTACTGCTGTATCCTGCTATTTGCCATCATTGCGACAACGACTGTAGTTTCGGTGCGACGCAAAGCGAACGATCAAAAACAGCGCTGAACATCATTGCCGCTGCAAAGTGATAATTTCGACCTCATCACGTGATGTTTGTCGTTCGGATAGACAAGCCCAGCATGGATGCCCTCGCGGCAAACAATTTTTGAAGCCTGTCGTATTGTTGGTCACAAGCACAAAATCTGCTTCAACTGCACGTTTAACCAGAAGTTCCTTTGGTTTATTTTAGCAACTCTTTGAACGTCGGCCATATTTTCTGTACCCCGGTCGTACGTCTACTGGACCCGATGCTTTAGGATGGGGCTACCGCATGGGAACCTTCGCGTTTGCCAGCCGCCGCCGAGAACGCGCGGGCGGTCGTCCGCCGCTACCGCAAGCGCTGGACGATCGAGGAGTTCTTCCGGATCCCGAAGTCCGGGCTGCGCGTCGAGGAGCGAAGGTTCGACCACGCCGAGGATCTGCGCCAATGCTTCGCCTTCGCCTTCGACGCCGCCACCGCCTGCCGCGCCTTGCCGGAGAGCTGGGCCGGTCCGGTCGCGGTCGCGCCTCCGGCGATGAAACGTGCCTGCGAAGGCGACAAGACCCGCCAGCTCGTCCGCAACCTGGGGATGACGCCGGTCGTGCCGCCGAAGGCGAACCGGAAAGCCAAATGGAACTACGACCGGAAAACCTACAAGATGCGGAATGAGATCGAACGGCTGTTCCGGAGATTCAAGGGCTACCGGCGCCTCTTCACGCGGTTCGACAAGCTCGACGCGACTTTTCCGGGCTTCCTGAACCTCGCCGCCGTCTTCGAAATGACGCATGATTTAGCATAGACAGGCCCTAGGAAGAACGTCGTGGAAGCGCCTGCCCCATGTGCGCCGCGAACGTTTTCATTGTTCAATTTCGAAGCGTAAGGTAATGATCCGGCAGCGGCGATGGATCGCTGCTGCCTAACGATTGGAGTTGCAATGACACAGCGAAAATTGATGTACCGGGGCAGAACAAAATCTGTGTACAAGGGAACATCAGCTGGAACTTTGGTTCTGCATTTTAGAGATGACGCAGTTGCTTTGAACGAGCGGAAGGAAGCAATTCTTGAAGGCAAAGGAGTATTGAACAATCGTTTGTCCGAACATCTGATGACCGGACTAGGCAATATCGGGGTTCCGACTCATTTGGTTCGGCGTGTGAACATGAGGGAGCAGCTCGTGCATTCGGCTGAAGTGCTGCCCTTGAAGATCACGGTTCGAAACTACGCTGCGGGAGGCTTTGCAAGTAGGCTGGGCTTGAAGGAAGGAGAGGTATTGCCTCGCCCGATATTCGAGTTCCGGCTCAAGAATGCGGAATTGGGATATCCGCTCGTGACCGAAGATCATGCTGTAACGTTCGGTTGGGCAACCCATGCTGATATCGAGGACATAATCCCTATTGCGTTCAGGGCAAACGATTTTCTGACGGGATTGATGCTGGGCGTCGGCATCAGGCTGGTGGACTTCACGCTGGAGGTCGGCAGAATTTGGGATGACGACTACCAGAGATTGGTCATAACGGATGAGCTCAGCCCGGATGTTTGCAGATTGTGGGATCTCAAGTCGGGCAAAATGCTTGGAAACGAGGTGTTCGAGGATGAATTCGGACACCTGGTCGATTCCTATACGGAAGTCGCGCGGCGGCTCGGCGTCCTTCCGAAATCCGAGGTGAGGCCGGCCAAGCCGAAACTCGTCAACTGAATCAGACGATAGGTTTTTGCGCGTTCGAGATCAGAGTCCGGTTACGCTCGGGGCTGTGAAGACGCCTCGCTTCGCCATTGGCAGGAGCCGTCTCACGACCGCGTCCGGATGATCGACAACCGGGAAAAGCGCTTTTCGACTGCCATTGTCAAAAGGCAAGTTCGTCGTCTCGCTTGGGAACCGCCGTCGAATCAATCTGCATAGCACCGGCGAGATAGGACTTTGAGATTGAATCAAGAACTTCAGTGGCGCAAAATCTTGCAGTTGACGGCTTGCACAATTCATTTGAAACCCTTTTTGGCGGGTGGCGGGGAGTGCTCCGGACTTGCCGTCCATTTGGACGGCAAGCCTACTTGTCGTTGTGTAGCTCGATGAAATCCAAAATCGACGTCTTGAGATCCTCAATGGAATCATGAACGCCGCGCCGGAACCGACGGCCTGTCAATAAGACACGCTCAGCTCTGAATTCCGCTTCTGCCAGTTTTGCGTCGATGATTCTGCTGTTTCGGTCTTTCATGGAAAAGATGCAGCAGCGGTTCGGCGCCGGGATCAAGATGACCCTTCGGCTTCTCTGCCCTACCGGTCGGCGGACCGCGGGATCCCGATTCGTCAAAATAAAAGAAATGCAATTGGGGATGTTGAAAGGCCCTCGTTTCGTAGTACATGATACCGGATTTTGTTTCTGGAATCGGGAAGGCCACGAGATGATGAAGCGAAAGCCGGCCGCCCAACTTGAGCAGCTGATTCCCGACGCCCGGCCTGTCGATCAAGCCCGTGTTTCGCCGCCATCGATCGACGGCCATGTTTCCGACAGCTGCCACTCGGCGCCGTTCACCCGCAATCTGGTTGGGAGCCGGGCACGCCTCGCCAAGGTCGGATACTGCAAATGCTGACGGAGCGGATGCAGACTCTGGTTCGAGCCCATCCTGCCGGGATGGTCGCGACCGTCAACGAAGACGGAACGCCGTCCGTCTCGCCAAAGGGCACTTTCGTGGTGTTATCGCCCGAGTCGCTTGCGTTCGGAAACATCAGATCCCCGGGCACAATCCGGAATCTTTGGCGCCGTCCGGAAATTGAGGTGTGCTTTCTCGACGTGCTGGAACGCGTCGCGGTTCGGATTCGCGGCGTTGCCACGATCAAGCGAAGGGCGGACTGCAGCCCTGATCTGCTTTCGGAATTTGAAACCGTTTGGCCTGAGTACGTGTCCAGGATGGAGGATATCGTGACGATTGCGGTAGGATCCGCGCAACTGATCCGTTCACCGGCCTACGACATCGGCTACGGTGCGGCAGATCTGCGCAAGGCGAACTTCGACCGGCTGCGCAAGCTGTCCGGGAGCGCCGACGACTCGGAAAGTGGCGATTGAAAGACATATGCGCCGCTGTGGGACCTGGTGGACTGCGCTTTCCGACCAGAATCTCGAATGTCTGAATCCGCATTCAATCTGCCAGCCCCGGCTTGACTTTGGCCAAGCCGGTTCCGGCGCGGCGTCCACGAGTCCATCGAGGATCTCAAGACGTCGATTCTGGACTACATCAAGTTGTACAACGAGCAGAAGGCGAAGCCGTTCAAATGGACGGCAAACCCGGAGCGGCTCCCCGCCGCCCGCCAAAGAGGGTTTCAAATGAATCGTACAAGCCGCTAGCGGACGGCGCTGGCTGAAAACTCCGTTATCGCATCCGAGAGATCTCCGTACCCGGTCAAACGCCTTTCATACTTGAGACCAAGTCGGCGGGCGCATTCTTTCGCTTGCTCGTCCAAGTCTTTGTCATCAAGCTGGGCAAGATAGATCAAACGCTCGTATCCGGCGAAATACATATCGCGCAGCTCCGGATGCCTGTCGAGTCCCAAGGGTTTCCAGACGAAAGCGTCGAACTGCCGCACGAGGAAATCAGTCAGATAGAATGCCGTGGTTTCGGACTCGGAATTGGCATCGAAATTCGTCAGGCCGTCATAGAACGCATAGCAGTGCGGACCCTGCACCATTTCGACGCCGAGCTCCTTGCACTTTGCCTCAAGCAGGCCTCCGGTCCCGCAGTCAGCGTAGACGACGAATATTGAACTGTAATCATCACGATACTTGTGGAATGCCGTCTCGACCGCGCCGGGAATTTTTTCCGGGTACAAATGCAAATCAGCCGGCAGGCATTGCAGCTCCAAGTGATCCAGCTGGTTGATTCGCATGATTTCAAGGATTTCGCGAGCAAGCGCTCCGCAGGCCAGCAGCAAACTTTTCTGCCGCCTGCCCTTGCGCTCTTCCACTTGAGGCGTAGGCGCGCGATCCTCCGGTCGGGGATCTTGAGTTTTGGCAAGTGCATTCACTGGCGGATCCAAAGATTCGATTGTCCGGTGGATTGGCTCCTGCCCGATTGCACGGGATCCGAACGATCCCCAGGGGCTATCCGGCAGCGAGAACGTTGTGCTTTCTGGCCATGAACTCCTTGGCGGTTTCAACGGCCACCGCGGCATCTCGACAGTAGGCGTCGGCTCCGATGGCTTTGCCGAACTCTTCGTTGAGAGGCGCCCCTCCAACCAGCACGATGAAATTCTCGCGGAGCCCAAGCTCTTTCAGCCGATCGATCACGACCTTCATGTAAGGCATTGTGGTCGTCAGCAGCGCCGACATCCCCAGAATGTCCGGCTCTTCGGTCTCAAGCGCTTCAAGATAGTTTTCGACCGGATTGTTGATGCCGAGATCAACGACTTCGAACCCGGCGCCTTCAAGCATCATCGAAACAAGGTTCTTGCCAATGTCGTGTATATCGCCCTTCACAGTTCCGATCACGATCTTTCCCATTCTCGGCGCGCCGGTTTCCGCAAGAAGCGGCTTCAGTATCGCCATTCCTGCCTTCATCGCATTCGCGGCGAGAAGCACTTCGGGAACGAACAGAATTCCGTCGCGAAAATCGATTCCGACAATTCGCATTCCCTCGACCAGAGCCTCAGTAAGGACCTTGTAGGGAAGCCAACCCCGGTCAAGCAGGATTGCGACCCCTTCTTCGATTTCTTCTTTCAAGCCGTCGTAGAGATCATCGTGCATCTGCAGGACGAGTTCGTCATCCGGCAACTCGGACAAAATGATTTCGTCGCCGTCTTCATTATCCTCGGACATGGCTTATCCTTATTCGCGCGGGCAAGTCCTGATGGCTCTTTTCATGCCTGATTTGCGTCTGCCGATCAAAATTCGACGTTGCACTATCTGATTTCGACAGCGGTTCCAAGTTCCTCGGCTCAGTTCCGCTTGGGTCGCTTCGTTCGTCGCCGCGACGTGCGCTGCTCGGCATTGTCCTTGTAAGTAAAGGCTCCAAGCGTTTTCTCGATCTCCTCGAGAGTCGGCCGCCCGCCCTGCGCCTGCGCTTCCAGCCGACTGCGCATCGCCATCAGATGCTTCGCGGTGGTTCCGCAGCAGCCGCCGATGATTTGCGCGCCGGCCCGAAACGCCAGCTCTGCATACTCGGCCATCAAACTCGGCGTCCCGTCGTAATGAATCACTCCATCGACGTATTTCGGAATTCCGGCATTTCCTTTGGAAATAAGCGGCGGCCTGGAGGCCTCGGTCGAAAATCCCAAGAGCGTTCTGACCAGATCGGATGCTCCTGCGCCGCAGTTCGCGCCGAGTGCCAAAGGCGGATTCGGAATTTGCTTTGCCGCAGATTCGAAATCGGCGGCCGTCACACCCATCATGGTTTTTCCGGCAGTGTCGAAACTCATCGTGCCGCACCAAGGGACCGCCGCCAGCTCGCACGCGCGGGCAGCCGCCCGGAACTCTTCAACTGCCGACATGGTCTCAATCCAGAGCAGATCCGCGCCCCCGCTCTTGAGGGCTTCCGCCTGTTCATGAAAAATCTCGACAGCGAGGGAATGTTCAAGTTCTCCGAGCGGCTTTATCAACTCTCCAGTCGGACCTATTGAACCGGCGACGATTGCATGCCCTCCAAAGCGCTCGCTCACTTCTCTGCCGATCTCGGCTGCGGCCTTGGACAATTCGAATGCCCTATCGGCTGCGAAGTGCAGCTTCAGCCTGGCACGATTTCCTCCGAAGCTGTTGGTAAGGAACAAATCGGATCCCGCCTCGAGCGAGCTCCGATAGAGGTCCGCGATGACTTCCGGCTTTTCGACGTTCCAGAATTCAGGCGGTTCGCCTGACGGCAATCCGCGCTCGAACAAATTGGTGCCCGTCGCCCCGTCGGCCAGAAGCCAGCCGCGCTTCTCAATGATTGATTTCAGTTTTCTGGTCATTCCCGGGATCTGCGCCAGCGGTTTCAATTCATCGGTCTGCAAATGCAAAGAGCACCTGCCTGCACTCTGGAATGCCAATCATTTTCACGTTCGGCTCCGGGCCGAATGCGCAATCTCGGCAAGCCTCTGAATGGCTGCGACCATTGCATTGAGCCCATTCGAACGTTGCGGAGTCAGGTGCTCGTGAAGCTCCAGCCGCGAAAGCTGCTTTCTCGCGTCTACCTCGCGCACCTGCGAAAGCGGCACATCATTGTAAAGGGATGACAATATCGCGATCAAACCCCGCACGATCATCGCATCGCTGTCGCCTCGAAACCGGAACTTCGGTTCAGGAAAAGCATCCGCGATTTCAGGAACGATCCATACTTGGCTGGCGCATCCATCCACCTTGGTCGAAGGGATCTTCAGGCCGTCTTCCAAAGGACGCATGCCCTTGCCCAAATCAATGACATGACGATATCTCTCCTCCCAAGAGTCCAGATATTCGAAATCGTCCGCAATTTCCTCAAAAGCGCACGCTGCCATTGTAGCGGCTCCCAAGCTGCCTGATGATATTCGCGACAATCAAGTTCAAGTTGCCTTTTCAGATGGAAAACCACCCGGCTTGGCAATTGGTCCGCACTCCCGGGCCACAGCAAAGCAAAAGCCGCTTACGCCGGGAAACGACATACGCGCGATCCGGAGTTGTTGTCAATCGTCCTCCCGCGGGCTCCATGAAGCCGGAACCGCCATGTCGGTCGGATCCGCCGGGCAACGTTCGACAGTGCCATGGCCGAAAGTGCCGCCACGCCAAGCTGTCAAGGAGGCTGCCTTAAGCACCTCGGCCCGCGGAAATCCGCCGAGATCGATTGGGAAACATTTGGACGGGCTCGCTGACGCGGCAAGGAGAGACTAAGCGGAACCCTCGTTGCCGAGCGCTTACCGAAAAGGTGGACGAGTTCAGCCGACAATAGAATGGACTTGAAAAAGCAGCTTAAGTGTTGAACAAAAAACTCTCCGGCTTCCTTGGACGATTCAAACTGGGTGGACTGCGATGCGCAAATTTATTTTATCCTTGCTGCTTGTGTGCTTGGTCGCCGCATGCAGCAACTCAAGGACCAATCCATTTGCCGCCGGCTCCGATGAGGAGCGGAACCGAATGCAAGTGCTTGAGCAGCAAGTCGCCGCCGAGGAACGAGAACTCGTGGCGTATGTTTCCGCGGTGCGCGCTGACATCAATCCCAATGGAGTCATTCTGGTCGCGACGGGTTTGCCGGATTCGCAAGGTTACTGGAATGCTCAATTGGTTTCGCTCAATGACGAGCTTCCGGTGAATGGCGTGCTCAGCTACGAATTCGTTGCGGCCAAACCAGCGGAACCAATGGACGCAGGGTCTCCCGAAAGTCGCGAAGTCGTCGTCGGTCGGTCCATCAGCAATAGGAAGCTTCGAGGCGTGTCCGGCATCAGGGTAGTATCGGCTTCGAATGTCCGGTCGCTTGGCCTCTGATCTGAAAGCTTACGACGCGGCCATTGTTGATCGCCAAGGCTGTCGACCCGTCTTGAAGCTTTGAGGCGTCTTCGCCGAAGACGGACCAGCGCCATCCATCCAGCAATTTGGAGTGTTCGCTGCCTGCAGCGAATTCTTCCAGTTCAGCATTGCTCGCGATCAAAGTCTGAGAAACGCCGAATTCTTTCGATTTCGCCGAGAGCAGCACTTTCAACAAAGCCAATACTTCGCTGTTTATCAAAGATTTTTTGGATACAGGAATTTCCGGCAGCTTGTCTTTCGGGCAGTTTTTGCCTTTATCTATCGCCCGTAGCAGAGCGGATGCTCCCCCCTTCCATCTGAACTTCGCGGGAAAATTGCGAAGGCCCTTCAGCTGGTCCTCTCTTGAGGGTTTCGTGGCCGCGAGTTCCACAATCGCTTCGTCTCGCATTATCCAATTTCTGGGCACATCGTGCCTTTGCGCCGCCTCTTCGCGGAATCCGGCGATCTCGCGAACGATGGCCAGAAACTCGGGCGAGTGGCTTCGCGTTCGGATGCGCCGCCAAGCATTCTCCGGGTTGTTCTCATAGAGCTCAGGCTGCAGCAGGTCGTCGAACAAGCTTTCGATCCAATTAGCCCTTCCCGATGTTTCGAGACGCTTCCTCAACTTCGCATATATTGTTCGAAGGTGGGTTACGTCCGAGAGCGCGTATTCCATTTGCGCCTTGGAGAGCGGGCGTTTGGACCAGTCCGTTACACGCGTGGCTTTGTCGATTCTGGCGCCGGCGATGTCTTTGGCGAGCGCATCATACGCGACTTGGTCGCCATATCCGCACGCCATCGCCGCGATCTGGGTGTCGAACAACGGTTTCGGGAACAAGCCCAGCTTTTGGTAGAAGATCTCGAGATCCTGCCGCGCCGAATGAAAAACCTTTGTTACGGATTCGTCCGCGAATAGGTCGGCGATGGGATTCAGCGACAGCTCGTCCGAAAGCACGTCAACCAAGGCCGCGCATTCATCGGTGCCGCCCGGGTATGCGATCTGCATCAACAACAGGCGCGAAAAATAGGTTCGATCTCTTGCGAATTCCGTATCGAGAGTTACAAACGGGTGCTTGCGGGCGGCGGCGCAGAATGCGTCAAGATCAGCAGTGCAACGAATGATTTTCATAACTTGGTCCGTAGTTTCAGTGCGGCAACTATCCAATCCGGGCGGCAATTTGAAGCGTGCATCAGTTCCGAGGGAGTAAAACGAGTGCGTTTGGTCGTCCAGAGAGTGAAGCTTGCGAAAGTCGAGGTCGGCGGGGCTACAGTTGGCTCCATCGACTCCGGGCTCGTCGTGTTGGTCTGCGCGATGAGAGACGACGATGACCGGCGCATGCCGCAGATCGCGAAGAAACTCGTGAATCTGAGAATATTCCGCGACGAATCCGGGCGAATGAACAAGTCTGTCCTCGACATCGGTGGCTCATGCTTGCTCGTAAGCCAATTCACTCTCGCAGCCGACGTTTCGAGAGGGAACCGGCCGGGATTTTCGATGGCCGCCCCTCCTGACGAAGCAAAAAATTTGTTCGAAAAACTGGTTGAATGCGTCCGTGCCTCGGGTCCTCAGGTGCAGACTGGAGTATTCGGGGCTGAAATGGAGCTGACGCTGGTCAATGATGGCCCCGTAACGATCTGGATCGACATATAGGCGCTGAAATTGGCCATTTGCTTGAATGCGTCCGCCGACGCCTCTCGCAAGTTCGGGTCTCAGCTCCACCGCTTTAGGAAAGAGTCCATCCGGCGATATTTGCGATTCGCGAAGTCTTGATCGCTTTCGCATGCGGCTCTTCCGATCATCGGTTTGGCCGGCCTTGACCGTAGCCGTGAATTTCTCCGCCGACTTCTTGGCAATCTCCCGGAATCGATGCTGTAAGCGATATGCATCCGTTTATGCAATCCTTCGGCGCGTTCACTGTCTCCCTCAAACAGCGAAGTCCGGAAGTCAGCCGACTCGCCTCGAGTTCCATCAGAGCAACGGGGGCTCCGTCGCCGCATTCAGTGCTTGCTAGTGTCCCGAATCAGCTTCTGATGAAAACCTCAGTGTTGAGGTCGCCATAGAGGCTCACGGCGGCGGCAGCGGATTTCGAGGATGCCCCCTGCCGAGCGGCCGCGAATCGCCGAGTGCGGGTCATCGTGGAGATGTGATCCGCTCGCTTCGCTTGAACGAAGCAAGCAGATCCATCAGCTTCGATCTAGTGGGCGGGACGCGCGTTCAACAAATGGCGGGGATGGCTCCGGCGGCAGGATTCGAACCTGCGGCCAATTGATTAACAGTCAACTGCTCTACCACTGAGCTACGCCGGAACTGGCATTCCGCTTATCATTTGCAACCGGTTGCGTCTAGCGACTGTTTGGGTTCAGCAATTATGCGACGGTTCGTTGTCCGGTCCATCCGCATCCGAGGCTGGATCATAGAGTTTGGGCGGGTTGTTTTCCAGCGTCTCGGTTTTTGGTCAGGCAGGATTCCGCCGCCCTGCCCGCCATCAAATCCCGCCTCGAAAACAATCGTCGGCCCGACTTCCCCGAATGGGCGGCTTGCCGCGCCACACCCGTCTGACCGTGAATCCGGAAACGCGCACAGCGTTGATCCGGCGAGTGAAAGCCAATTCCGCCAATGATTCTAATCCAATCTTCTAAAAGCCGAATCGGCGGATAAACCTCCTTCGGCTTCAACAATCCCTCGCATGCGCAAATCCAGCAAATGGGCCAACACGTTCATGCCCGCCGCAAGCCGCAGCGACGGCGAGAGGTCAGCGTAAGTCTGATCGGCGATTTGCGCGGCGGACAACTGCCTTTCCCCGAGCGCTTCCAGAATTTGTCGCTCTCTCATCCGCCGGTGCGCCATCAAATGATTCATTACGCTCAATCCATCGGCCTGCTCGGCTCCGTGGCCGGGAAGCAGTATGCGTTGGCCGCGCGAAATCAGTTTCTCCAACGAGGCGAGATAGTCCGTCATGTTGCCGGACGGAGGCGAAACGACCGTCGTGGCCCAAGTCATGACGTGGTCTCCGGAAAACAGAATATTCGCTTCTCTGATATCGAAGCAAAGGTGATTCCCAAGATGGCCGGGCGTCCAGACCGCGCTGATCTTCCAGTCATCGACCCGGATGTCCTCGCCATCCTTGATGCAAACATCGGGCTTGAACGACTTATCGATCCCCTCTTTGAACGTTCCATCGGCAAAATTCGTGCCGATCAAGTGATCCTCGCGCCGGCCAGCTCTATAGTCTCCGAAAGCGCATATTTTGGCTCCGGTCTCTTCCGCGAGTCGGGGCGCCATTTCGGAATGGTCCAAATGCGTATGCGTCAATAAAATCTTTCGGACTTGAAGGTGGCGCGGAATAGCCGAAAGTATGGCTTCAAGATGCGAGTCCAAGTTCGGGCCGGGGTCGATTACAACAGGCTCGCGCGTGCCGACGATATATGTATTCGTGCCTCTGAAGGTCAGCGGAGACGGGTTTGGAGCAACAATTCTGCGAATTCCTTCAGCCACGCATTGAGCTTGGCCGTGCTCCGGGCGGAACTCGCTTATGAACGGCGAATCCACTGTGACCTCCTCAAGAATGAACCATCATTGTCGAAACCAAGAAGAATGAAACATCGCAACAGCAAATCCTTCCTGCCTCGAGGCATATTCGGACGAGCGGCTCTGATCCTCATATTTCCCGTCATCACGCTCCAGCTCGGAGTGTCCCTGGTCTTCATCCAGCGGCATTTCGACAGAGTGACCAGGCAAATGGTCTCGAATGTCGAGCCACAGATCAGGCTCGTGCTTTCGGAAATCAACGCATCCAAGGACATCGAAACCGCACTGGAGAATGTAAGGCCGATATCGATTCCCCTCAAATTGCAAGTGGAGATGAATCCAAAACCGAGTCTGGAAACTGCCGACCAGCGTCGATTCGTGGACCTGACAGGACGAATCGTGATGGACGAGCTGCGAAAGCATATCGGAAACATTACTGCGATAGATCTGGTCAGCGACGACGCCGCGTACGTCGGCATTCACGCCGCGACTACTCTTGGCGAAGCAGTGATCACCCTCAACAGACGCGCAGTTTCGCCGCTGAATCCGCATCAGCTTCTTGTCCTGATGGTCATGTTCGGATTCTTGATGACTTTGATCGCATTCGTTTTTTTGCGCAACCAATTGCGCCCGATCCGGCGGCTTGCAATGGCATCCGAGGCATTTGGAAAGGGCCAGATACTCGAATTCGCGGTATCCGGCGCGACCGAAGTCCGAAGCGCGGCAAATGCCTTCATCGACATGCGCGACCGGCTTTCGCGCCATATCGAACAGCGCACGGCGATGCTGTCGAATATCAGTCACGATCTAAAGACGCCGCTGACCCGGCTCCGGCTCGGCTTGGCGATGCTTGAGCAGACGCCAGAAATCGAAGGATTGATTTCCGACGTCAACGACATGAGTTCCATGATCAATGAGATACTGGAATTCACAGCGGGGGCAAAATCGGAGGAGTTCGTTTTGACCGAACTTGCTCCATTCCTTGCCGAAATTGTTGCGAAAGCCGAGAAGTCCGGCCAGAATCTGGTGCTGGGCATCGGCGGCGGCCTTGTCGGCGGAACAGCTGTCCATATCCCGCGATCAGCCGTGCGGCGGTCGCTGGAAAATCTGCTGGGCAACGCGGCAAGGCATGCCGAAAACGCGCGATTGAACGCGGAACTGTCCGACGGGACGCTGAGATTGATCGTGGAAGACGATGGTCCGGGCATTCCAGAGGATCAGCGCGAGGCGGCGATGCGCCCTTTCACGCGATTGGACCAAGCTCGCAATCTCGACGGTTACTCGGGAGTCGGTTTGGGCTTGGCCATTGCGCGTGATCTGGCCGGCATCCACGGGGGATCGCTAGATCTCGGATCCAGCGAAGACTTGGGTGGATTGCGCGTCGAGTTCTCGTTGCCCGTGTGATTGGAATCGGGACAACGCGCTCGTGCGGAGCGATTCACGGCGGCATATGAATTCGAAGAAGAGCGCTCGCCGAGCGGCTGGTAGGCCCGGAGGGACTCGAACCCCCAACCAAAGCGTTATGAGCGCTCTGCTCTAACCAATTGAGCTACAGGCCTGACCTTTGCGCTTGGGTTACCCAACATAGTTGCTTTCGTCAATCACGGCGAATGCAGACCTGTCGGATGGAATCACGAACCTGCTGAATAAAATGATTCAATCCGTCGCGATGGGATCGCGGCCGCAAAACTTCACCCGACGATTTCCGTTCTCGCAAAGAAAAAGGCAATTTCTGTCGCTGCGGTTTCAGGACCGTCGGAACCGTGGACGGAGTTCTCCGACAGCGACACCGCGAAAGTTTTCCGAATCGTGCCCTCTTCGGCGTCAGCGGGATTTGTTGCTCCCATGACGTCCCGGTTCTTCTTGATGGCGTCTTCGCCTTCAAGAACTTGAACAACCACCGGGCCGGACGCCATGTAATCGCACAGTTCCGAATAGAACGGCCGATCCTTATGGATTTCATAGAAATCTCCGGCCTGGGCGGGGGTCAGCCTGATCCTTTTCTGCCCGACGATTCGGAGCCCCGAGTCTTCCAGCATGGCGTTGATCTTGCCGGTCAAATTTCTCCGGGTCGCATCCGGCTTGATTATTGAAAGAGTTCGTTCGAGCAAGCCCGGTTCCTTTCTTCGTTGCGGCCGCTTTGCCGAGGCGGCGCATGTTGGCGGATGATCCGGCAGTCTGTAGTCGCCGATTTCCAATCGCTTTTGCGGTGATCCCGATACGCCGGTTGCCAAGGCGTTCCGATTGCGCCGGTGAATTAGTGACTTGTTCGAATCATTTGAAACCCTCTTTGGCGGACGGCGATCAGCCGCTCTGGGCTGGCCGTCCATTTGAACGGCTTCGCCTCCTTTTTGTCAATGCCAAAGTAAAATTCCCCAAAAAGTGCCGAAGCAGAACTCCCCACTTTTTGGCTTTTTGGTGACGAGCCAGTCCGGTCGTCGGTTCGGGTCTCCTTTCTGGAGCGCCCTCGTTTTTTCGGCGGCGCCGATGCGGGCGATGAATTCGGCCATCAGGCTGCTCCCCGCCGCCCTCCGCGGCCAAATCCGAAATGCGGAAAAGAGAATTCATGCCTCCGGCTTCGCCCGAGGGGCATCGAACCCGAAACCAAATCTTGACATTCCTGATCGAAATTGCAGAACTATCAGTACACTACCAACCGTTTTTATGGAGAGCACCATGACACTTCGTGCCCTTGCTTCGGCAAGCCTTGTTTGGCTGTGCGCCGCTGCGCCAGCTATTTCAGAAACAGTCACAATCGATCTGTGGTCGCGCGCCGATCGCTCCGGCCCGCTGCGGGCAGGCAACATTGTTGCTGCTGCCGACCAATTGAACCGCATGTTCGAAGCCGCCGGGTCTGAGACCCGTGTTGAGGTCAACCTCATCGAAACCAACGCCAAAGGCTTTGACGCGGACGCTCTGGACCTGCTGAAGGCCCATTCTGTGGGGGACACCCCTGATATCGCCGTCGCGGCGCATGAATGGATCGGCTCTTTCGTCGAGGCAGGTTTTGCCGCGAACCTCGAAGAGCACATCGAAGCCAGCCCGTGGTTCTATGCCGATATTATCCCCGAGCTTTGGAGCTCGGTCATGTACAAGGGCGAGCGCTACGGCATCCCACAGGATTCCGAAATCCGGATGTTCTTTCTGAACAACGACATCCTGCGCGCAGGCGGAAAGTCGGAAGACTTTATTGCGGGCCTGCCGGCCGCAGTGGACGCGGGCGAATTCACCATGTTCGACTTCTGCGACCTCGCTGCCGAGATGGTGGATGCTGGCGCGGCCAAAGTCGGCTGGGTGCACCGCCCGAACGTTGGTCCGGACTTCCAGATGGCGATGGCCTCCTTTGGCATCGACGTCTACAACGAAGACGAAGCCAAGCTGCAGGTCACCAAATCGGGCCTGGAAGATTATTACGGCTGGCTGAAATACTGCGTGGACAATGGCTCGCTGCCTGCGGACATGACGTCTTATAGCTGGGACAGCACGCATGCAGCTTTCCGTGGTGGCGATGCGCTGTCCAAATTTCACGGCATCTGGAATGTGGGCGCCCAGTTGGAAGCCTTTGGGCTGACTGGTCCTGAAGAGTATTTCGATAAGCTGACCTGGATCCACGCGCCTGCGGGTGAAAAGGGCGGCGAACCAAAGAACCTCAGCCATCCGATCGTCTACGTCGTCGGTGATACCGAAAACAAAGATCTCGCCGCGACGCTGGTTGCGATGGCGTCGCTGCCCGTTCCAAACACGGCACATGCCGTTGGCACGAACCACACCCCCATCACGTTTGGTCAAGTCTCCATGCCTGAATTCCAGGAAAATGGTTGGGCATTGGTCGCAGGGACCCCGCTCTTGTCGCGCGCCGAGTTCATGCCGAACCACGCCAAAATCGGCCAGTACAATGCGATCACCTATACCGGTGTTCAAGCGGTCGAGACTGGCGAAATGAGCCCGCAAGACGCCGCTGAGATGGTGATTGAAGAGCTCGAAATTGAGTTGGGCGACGACGTCATCATCCTCGACTGACATCTTGGCATGCGGGCGGGCCTGCCCCGCCCGCATCTGCGATACGTCGTGTCTTCTTCTGCGACCCGCCAAGCAGCCAATGCCCTGATTTTCTTGGGGCCTGCCTGCGTCTTTATGGTGTGCCTGCTTTTGGTGCCAATCTTTGTGGATTTGGTCGTGGCATTCACGGACATGAGCCAGACGCTCAAGGTGACCGAGTTTTCCGACGAACAGTTCCGGAAGCTGGCGAAGCCATCGGACGAAAGCTGGTGGGGCTATGAACTGCGGGGCTCGTTTTATCGGGCGCTGTCGCTTTCGTTCATCTATGTCCTTTTGACGCTCGCGACATTCAACGTCACCTTCGCGCTTATTCTGGCTTTGACCACCACAGCGCTGCCCGATTGGCTTGGCGGCCTGTACCGGGCGGTCTGGCTTTTGCCACGCATGTCTCCGTCGGTTGTTTATGGTCTGTTATGGACTTGGACCGTCGATCCAACCGAACGCGGACTTTTGAACCAGATCATCAGCATCGTTGGCCTGGAGCCGATCAATATGAAACTGGACGCGTCATTGACGCTGATTGTCTTGGCCAATGGGTTCATCGGTGCGAGCCTTGGCATGCTGATCCTGACATCGGCTATCCGATCCATACCGCAGCATCTCTATTATGCCGCGCGCGCCGATGGTGCGGGAAGCTTGGCAATCACTTGGCACATCGTTCTACCAGCTTTGCGATGGCCGCTCAGCTATATCACAGTGTTTCAAACACTCGCGCTGCTGGTGAGCTTTGAATACATTTTTCTCATCATGGGACCTGCCAGGCAAACCATGACCATGTCAATGCTGGCCTATACCAAAACGCTCGCCCCTCAGATCGGATCGGGCCAGTATGCGTACGGTGCGGCCATCACCTTGATCTTGATCGTGATCGGCATGGCCGTTGCACTGATCCTTTGGCGGCTCACCAATATGGAGCGTCTCTTGGCGCGCCCTCGGATTGAGGTGCAGTGATGGAGACGCAGGCAAAACCCGATTGGGGCCTTTTGGCTGCGAGGTCTCGGCGGGCCCGACAGATCAAGAACACGCTTCTCATAGGGTTTCTTACGATTGTGACAGTGCCAATCCTGCTGCCTTTCTTTTGGATGCTTGTTGTCTCGCTGTCGGCGCGCACCGGCGGGGTCGAAAGTGCTGTGCTTTGGCGGGCTTGCGCGGTCCTTCTGCCGGCCACGCTTGCGTATGTGGCCCTGCATCTAGCATTGCCGCGCCGCCGGGTTTGGTCGGCCCTTGGCTGCTTGGCCCTGGGAGGGGTTGGATTGTGGGTCAGCGTTGGCAATGAATTGCATCTCAACAATTACCGATTCCTCATCACACCGAACCTGATCGAAGACATCCGCGGGGCCGCTACGGCCGGCGGCCAATTCCCTTGGGTTTGGAATGCCTTTGGCAACTCGCTATGGGTGGCGGCGTCATCGACCGTCTTGAAGGTCTCTGTCGCCACATTGGCGGGCTACTATATCAGCCGCTTCACCTTCCTTGGGCGGTCGTCTTTCTTGCAGGGCCTGTTGCTCATCGAAGTGTTTCATCCCTGGATGCTCGCCATCCCGATCTTTCTGGTGATCTATTGGGTTGGGCTTCTGAACACGCTGACCGGGCCCATACTGGTGCTCACTGCATTGCAGCTTCCCTTTTTCATCTTCATCATGAAGGGTTTTTTTGACGCCGTGCCGTGGGACATCGAGATGTCTGCCATGACGGATGGCGCGTCGCGTCGCGAGGCTTTCTGGTATGTCGTGCTGCCGCAGGTCCGCCCGGGCCTGTTCGCGATTGGGGTGCTGGGCTTTATCCAGGGATGGGAAGAGTACGTTTTCGTCACAGCACTTCGAACCGGGTCATCCTACTGGGTGATGTCGACTTATCTCTATTACGTGGCTGACGACGTGATGGGCGTGGACTACGGGCTCGTGGCGGCCGTTTCGGTGTTCTACATCATTCCTTCGCTCGCGCTTTATCTCTTGTGCCAGCGGTATCTGACACAAATGACTCTGGGAGGGATCAAAGGGTAATGGCCGAGGTGATGCTCAAAGCCCTGCGCAAAACATGGGACGACGTTGTTGCGGTCGATGATGTGTCCGTGACGATTGAAGACGGTGAATTCATCGCCATCCTGGGGCCATCGGGATGCGGGAAATCAACGACACTCTTTATGCTTGCGGGTGTCTATCTTCCGTCAGCCGGGGATATTCTGTTCGACGGCATCCGTGTCAACGATGTTGAGGCGCGGCACCGCAATGTGGGGATCGTTTTCCAATCCTATGCGCTTTATCCCAACATGAGCGTTCTTCAGAACATCCTTTTTCCGACGCGGTTTCAAAAGCTTACAGATGCGGAGGCGCGCGCGCGAGAGATGGCCGAAATGGTGCAGATATCAGAGCTGCTTGATCGGCGGCCGTCTCAGCTTTCAGGCGGCCAGCAACAGCGCGTCGCGTTGGCACGGGCCCTCATTAAGCGGCCTAATCTGCTTTTGCTGGACGAGCCTTTGTCAAATCTTGATGCGACGCTACGCTTGACGATGCGCGCTGAAATCCGCCGGATCACGCGAGAGCTGGGCGTTACAACTCTCTTGGTGACCCACGACCAGCTTGAGGCGACCACCATGGCTGACCGGGTCATCTGCATGAATGCGGGGCGGATAGAACAGGTCGGGCGTGCCCAAGAGCTGTACCTCAAGCCGGATACGCAGTTTGTGGCCGGGTTTATCGGGTCGCCGCCGATAAACCTTTTACCTTTGCCGCACGCGGAGCTTGAGGCGCATGCGGGTGCCGCGTTGATGGGCCTGCGGCCCGAAACGATCGAAGTGGCCGAGCGCGGCATCCCAGCCGAGGTTACCCATGTGGAACCCATGGGGCGCGAGGTGCTGACCACAGCCGGTACGCCCCTTGGTCCCTTGCGCTTCTTGGTTCCGACCGCACAGCCCAATTGGACCACGGGCGCGCGGCTGCATCTGCGCTTTGCCGAAGAAGCCACGATCCTGTTTGACGCGGCCGGAAAACGGATTGATGGGGCGACGGCCCGTTGGAGAAAGGAAAGCAAAGTGCATGCGTGACCCAGTTCGCGGCGCCGTGCGGCACATGGTGACACCGAGCCGGGATATCCGAGCCGCTGCTGCCAGAGGCGGGCACTGCCAAGGCGACCATGACGCTTTGCTTGGCGCGTGGGAGTGCCTGAGCAGCATCGAAGTCCAGCAACCCAGCCCTGCGGCCGTCCCAATGACTTTTACAATCGCCGCCTGGAACATCGAACGCTGCAAGCGCGTGACCGAAAGTGCCAAAGCCCTGCGCGACTGCGCGACCGACATCGTCCTGGCCACCGAAATGGACTTTGGTATGGCGCGGTCCGGCCAGCGCCACACAACGCGCGACTTGGCTGCGGCGTTGGGTCTTGGGTATGCATTCGGCGTTGAGTTTGTCGAACTGGGCATCGGCGACGCCTACGAAACCAGCCTGTTTACCGATGTGCCGAATGACCATGGCTTGCACGGCAACGCCATTCTCTCACGTTATCCCATCGAAAACGCGGCCTTGCTCCCGCTTGACGACGGGGGGCTATGGTTCACGCAAGCGCCCAAGGACGACGGCCAGCTCCGCATCGGGGGACGGATGGCGATGGCTGCGCAAATCGGCGGCATCACCTTTGTGTCTGTTCACTATGAAAGCGAAAGCGATGCAGAGGGGCGGGCCGAACAAACGCGGCGTATGCTTGATCTGATTGCGTCGGACTATGGCCAAGGCCCCTGTGTGATCGGCGGCGACCTGAACACAGCAGCCTTTGCCGATGCGCAGATGACCGGATCCGAGATCCTCAGCGACCCCATGTCGGTCGAGCCCGCCTTTGCCGCGTTTGCTTCAGCTGGGTTTGACTGGCAGCCCTGCAACACCTCGGGCGTCACTACCCGTGCCGCACCAGGCCGCGCTGTACGGTATCCGCTTAAAAAACTCGATTGGCTGTTTGTTCGAGGCGTGTACGCCTCAGATCCTGCCGTTCATCCAGCGGTCAGTGATTTGGGGGATTACCTGTCGGATCACGAATTGCTCACCGCAAAGATCACCCGATGAGCCCCCGCCTTGTCTGCCACCGCGGTGCCAGCCTGATCGCGCCCGAGAACACGTTTGCTGCGGCTGATGCTGCCCTTGATCGCGGCGCGCACATGATTGAGCTCGACGTTCGGGAAAGCGCGGATGGTGTGCTTTACGTCATGCACGACCAAACGCTTGACCGCACGACCGATGGGGCAGGCCCAATCCAATATCGCACGGCGAATGAGATTGATGCGTTGGATGCTGGCCGTTGGTTCGCGCCAGAGTTTGAAGGACAGCGGGTCCCGCGCCTCGATGCTTATCTGGATCATTTGCGTCAACGTGCAGCCGGCGCATATGTCGAAATCAAATGGTGTGACGCGACGCGATGTGCGGCCATCCTGCGAGAAACAGAGATGTTGGATGCGTCATTCACCTTTTCCTTTAAACCCGAGATGCGTACAGCGATGCGCGCCGCCGCGCCGGATCTGCGTCAGATGATCACGTTGTCGATGGCCCGCAACGTATCGGTCGCGCGCAGCCTCTTTGGGGCCGACCTGGTCGAGATCGAGGCCTCGGAATGCACCGAAGGCGTCATTTCCGCCGCCCGCGCCTGCGGGTTGGACGTCATGGGATATACCGAAGCGGCTGACCCGGACATTTTTCGCCGATATCGCGACTTCGGGCTGGATTTCATCAATCATGATCACCTCAAGACGGCACTTGAGGTCTTGGGAGAACCGCTATGAAATGCGTCAGCTATAACATCCAATATGGTCTGGGCGCCGATGGGGTTTAAGACCTGCCGCGCATCGCTGGCGACGTCGCGGATGCAGATGTCATTGCGCTTCAAGAAGTCGACCGGTTCTGGGCGCGCAGCGGTTTGGTGGACAGCCCGGCCGTTCTGTCCGAACAATTGCCCGACCACTACTGGGTCTATGGGGCAAATCTGGATATGGAGGCCAGCGTTCGCGCGGGCGGGCGCGTTGTCCACCGCCGCAAGCAGTTTGGAACAATGATCCTTAGCCGCTGGCCGATTGTGTCATCGCGCAACTTCCCTTTGCCCAAATGGGGTGATCGCCAGCACCACTCAATCCAACAAGGGCTGCTTGAGGCGGTCATCGAAACGCCGCTTGGGCCCATTCGGTTTTATTCTGTGCACCTCAGCCGTCTTTGTGCCGCAACGCGAATGCCGCAGGTCGACCATGTGTTGAATGTCATCGGGACTGCTCCGCTGGAAGGCGGGGCTTGGTGCGGTGGGCATCCCGACCCCACTTCAGGTTGGGTGGAAGAAGAGGAACCCCCCATGCCAGATGACGTGGTCGTCATGGGCGATATGAACTTTGGCCCGGGCGGGCCAGAATATGATCGCTTGATCGGAGGCTTTGCCCCGGGCTACGGGCGATTGACAAACCGCCGCGGGCTCTTGGATGCCTGGGTACTGGCCGGGCACGAAGAGGCAAGCGGCGCAACGCATCCAAACGCAAACCTGCGTATCGACCATTGCTTTGTCTCATCATCGCTCGCCGACCGCGTGTCCGGAGCCTGGGTCGATCAAGAGGCCAAGGGATCCGACCATTGGCCTGTATGGGTGAGCCTTGACACTTTTTGACCCCGAACTGGAGGCAAGAGCCAATCCAGTTCTGCGAAATTGCCAGCAACTGTTCTCAAGGGTGTAAGTCTCTTATGTCCCGTTTGTGTTTTATCTGTTCCGGTTTCACAGCGACTCCCCGTCACGCGGCAAGGGCGCGGTCCGGCAGGGGATGGTTGTCGCTCGCGGCGGCGTCTCTCGCGGCCATCAGGTCGGACCATGTCAGGTCGAACAAGCCCGATTTCTGCAGCACGCGGAACGGCAGGACGGCTTGCCCGGAGGCAATCCGCCAGTTCATGCGCTGGGCGACAAGCACCTTGTTCGCGGCTTCGACGATCCCCGATCCGATGCCCATGGCTTGGTACGCGAGGGCGGCGTAGCGCATCCGACGCCGGTTCTTGCGGAAGAAGGCCAGCTCCCTGATCCGCGCCACCTCGCGCTCGATCTCCGCCTTCAGCGTTGCCTTGCCCGCTTCCGGCATGCATCCGAAATAGACGGTCTTCCGCCGCTGGCCCTGCGCGTCCTGGAACGACACCGCGCCGCAGGACGCCTCGCGCCAGGAGCCCCCGCTCCGACCGTCTTCGCCCTTCGTCAGCGGCACCATCACCCCGTCGAGGGACACCGACGAGCTGCGGGCGTCGGCCGGAATGTCCTCCGCGGACCGGATGCGTGTCCGCCGCCCGGACGGCAGCGCCTCCAAATCCGCATTCATCGATCGCGTCACCCGCTGCAACGTGCTCACAGAAGGGGACGCGCCGCCGATCCCGGCCAGAATCTCGTGGGCGTCCCGCGCCGGACAGTGGCTCGTCACTTGTTTTGCGGTGGGAAACCGGATTCGCCGCCGGATTCAAGCCGCATCCGCCCGGACCCGCTCGCTCTTCGCAGCGCCCGAAGCCCTCGCCGTCTCTTCCTCAAGAATCTCCCGGACCGCGTCTCCGTCGCGTTGAAGTTCAACTTTGAACACCGCTCGTATTGAAGGCGGTAGACCCCCTAATCGGCCGTTTTCCCTTGCCCGACAGGCCTTTTTCACAGGGTGGCGACATCCGCGCGATCATCTTTGATCATATCTTGGCAAGCCGCAATTTTTCGGCACCGAATTGCGCTCGGCGGTACTGATCGGCTGCATCTCAGAGGCGGCCTGGATATGGGTGCACGATGCGCTGGAGAATTCCCGGACGGCTGGTAGGATTCACCCGAACAAGACCTATATTCCTTGTGGCCGCTTGCCGAGCCGGAATCGTTGCGGATTCGGCATGAAGCGGGCTCCGCGCCGAATCGAGGCTGATAGCGATTCGGAAAATGAGGACGGATTGCCGGAATGGAATTCAAGCATGATCGATTCTGACATACTTCTTCGGGCGGTTTACCTTTTGCTTTTGCTGGGAGCTTTGGTCGGATCTTACTTTTTTCTGACTCGCCGCCGAATCAGAGTGGCGGTTCAGCAAGCGGCAAGCTGGGCGTTCATTTTCGTCGGCGCGATCGTCGCATACGGTCTTTGGAACGACGTCAGGGATGCTGTCGCGATCCCGAAAGTTGAGGTTTCAGAGGAATTCATTACGCTCACGCGCGCGCAGGACCGGCACTACTACGTCACGATGAGCGTCAACGGCGAATCCATTCGGTTTCTCGTCGATACGGGAGCGACGGATCTCGTGCTCACGAGAGCCGACGCCGAAGCCGCGGGCATCGACTTCGCGGACCTTGAATTCTACGGGCGCGCGAGAACCGCGAACGGCGAAGTCCGTACCGCGCCGGTCAAGCTGGAGCGCATCGAAATCGGTCCATGGACGTACCGCAATGTCCGAGCGTCCGTCAATGAAGGCGAGCTCGACACGTCTTTGCTGGGGCAGTCGTTCTTGAGCAGGTTTGAAAAAATTGAGATATCGGACGGGCGGATGACGTTTCGGATGTGACCGTCTTGCGCGGCTCAGTTTGCCGGTGCGTTCGCCTCTGCCGCCTTTGTCCATCGGCCGTCTTCATAGTCCCAATATTGCATCGGGTGCCCGGACTCGGAAAACAATTTCCAATGTTTGCGGGCTGAGTTGAGATCGTCGGAAACCTGTCTCTCGAACACGAACGAGATCCGCTTGAAGTCATTCGCTTCCTCAAGCCCGACTTGTGCGCCGTCTATGGCGACGAGGCCGTCCGCGGATCCGGCAACGCGTTTTTCGGTCGTCAAAAGGATCGGATGTTCAGCTTCGTAGGCGCAATTTGCCATGCCGTGCGGCAAGAAGCCGTCTCCCGGGTTGGACCACAATTCCTTATCGATCTTCTCCATTCTCTGCAGCGACACTCCGCGGACGACCGTTCGCAGTCCGCTGTCGAAGTATCTGCGAAGCAGCGCCGCGAGAACGGGAACGAATGGAGAATTGCCGACCCGGTAGAAATGCAGTTGCGTCATTTGCTCTCGAACGTCTCCTTCAGCATTCTGTCCAATGTTCGGACGCCCCAGCCGGTCGCTCCGGTCGTCGAATAGTCGGCGGCTGCGGAGCGCCAAGCGACTCCGGCAATGTCCAGATGAATCCACGGGCATTTGTCGTCGACGAACCGCCGCAGAAACTGGGCGCCGGTGATCGCTCCGGCCGATCTGTCTCCGATGTTCTTCATGTCGGCGATTTTCGACTTTAGCAGCTTGTCGTAAGCCTTGCCCATCGGGAGTCGCCATGCGCGCTCGCCTTCGATTTCCGCAGCCTCCATGAAGGCATCAACGATGTTTTTGCGGTTGTTCGCGAATAGACCTGCGTATTCGTGACCCAAGCCCACGATGACGGCGCCGGTAAGGGTTGCTAGGTTGATGATCGCCTGCGGCTTGTATTCCGTTTGCGCGTACCAGAGCAGATCCGCGAGGACGAGCCTTCCTTCGGCGTCGGTGTTGACAACCTCGATCGTGTCGCCCTTGAGTGAATGCACGATGTCGCCCGGTCGCTGGGCATTTCCGCTCGGCATGTTTTCGACAAGCCCGACCAATCCGATCACGTGCGCTTTGGACTGACGCAACGCCAAAGCCTTCATGACGCCGGCGACAACGCCCGCTCCGGCCATATCCATGGTCATCTGCTCCATTCCCGAGGCCGGCTTCAGCGATACTCCGCCGGTGTCGAAAACGACTCCCTTGCCGATGAGCGCGACGGGCTGGTCGTCGCTTCCTTTCCAACGGAGAACGCCGACCTTCGAGGGGCTGCTGGACCCCTGCCCAACCGCCAGCAACGCTTTCATCCCGATTTCGTGCAGGATGTCTTCCTCGAGGATGTCCACTTCGACGCCAAATTCGCTCAACGCGTTCAGGCGCGACGCGAACTCGGCGGTCGTCAGCACGTTCGCGGGCTCGTTCACCAGGTCTCTTGTTTCGTAATCGCCCGACGCGGCGCACGACAGGACGGCGTATTCCCTCGTCAATTTCACGGGATCCTCGTCGCGCATGCATATGAAAATGTTTTCAAGAGTACCGCCGCCCTTGTCCGAGTCTGACGATGTCTTGTACTTGTTGAACCGATAGCCGCCCAATACGATTCCTTGAGCGAATTCGGCGGGATTGTCCATTTCGCTGGCCAGAACCAGAAGCTCTCGGGTGTTGCAGGCCTTGCCCACTTCTGCGCCGGCTCTGCGCAAATCTTGCGGCAACGCTCCCGGGTCCACTTTCGAGACGATCAAATGCTCGGCTTTGACGCCGCTGGGACAACTCAGCGTCGCGGCTTCTCCTTCGTCCAATTTCTTGAACGCGTCGGTCGCGGCGAATCGATCAATGGACTCCGCCAACGGCCCTTCGGTTGCCAAGTCGTCGTCCGATTGGCCGAATTCATCAACCACGGCGGCAATTGTTCCTTCGAATGAATGCACAAACGAAGGGTCTTCGTTCAGGAACTCTACTTTCGGTAGCCTTGTCATAGATTCGCACTCGCCAATTTCATGATTTTGGCATACTGCCTCAAGCGGGCCTCCAGAATGGGCTCGTCAAGAATGGGCCCGAGCATGCCAAAGGCGTTCTTGCCAAATTTTCACCGCAAGAGCAACTGGGCGCTTCACCCGTGAAACGATACGATCGGCATGTGATTGCCAGGATGGCGGCGCTGTTCGTATTTTTTGCGGTGGTGTTTTTCGGCCTGTACTGGACAAGCCGGGTCGCAAGGGCTCTGGACAGCCTTTTGGAGGGCGGTCAGCGGCTTTCGATGTTGATGGAGTACATCGCTCTGCTGTCGCCCGCATCGTTTCAGGCCGTGCTTGCAATCACCGCATTCGCATCCGCATTGTACGTTGCAGAGCGATTGCTTGCGGACAACGAGCTGATTGTGCTGCAGGGCGCCGGCCTGAATCCGACTCGCCTTCTTGTGCCGACCGCCGCGTTCGGCGCGGCGGTCGCCGCAATTTCCGCATTGCTTGCGCATGAAATAGTTCCATCCAGCAAAGCGCGTCTTGATCAGCTCAACAATGAACTGAGCAGCGATCTGGCAGCTAGGCGGATCGCAGCGGGATACTTCTTTTCTCCGACGACCGATCTCGTTCTGTTCATCAATGAGATTTCACTCGACGGCATTCAGAACGACGTCTTCATTTATGACGCGCGGAATCCTGACAAGGAAGTCGCTTATTTTGCGGACAGCGCGATTCTGAGCAAAGGCGAGTCGAAATCGTTCCTGAGCATGACGTCGGGACAAACGCAGGAACTCGACACGGAGAGCTTGCGGCTGGCCAAGCTGACGTTCGCCGAACTCAAGCTGGATCTCAGCGTGTCCCCGGAACGGCGGACCTTTCTTTCGTCGGGACTCGCTTCAGTCGTAACTCGCGAGGCGATGTTCTTGCTTGGGGAGATGGATCAATTGTCGGAAGCCGCGCGGCATGACACGGTTGTCGAGTTGCATGAAAGATTCAGCGAACCATTGTATGCATTCCTTTTTCCATTGATCGGAGTTGCGTCGATTCTGTTTTCGGGAGCGCTGAAGATAGGGCGGTTCTGGGGAATCATTTTTTCGTGCTCGCTGATGTTCTTGATTTTCGTGCTCGCGAACTTCACCGAGGATTTGACTCGGGAAGACCTTCGATTCTGGCCGCTTATGTACATGCCGACTTTTCTGTCGGCCGTCTTTCTGGTGCCGATCGTCGTCGTATCGAGTCGCGTGCCTGAAACGCCGGGCGCGCTCGCTTGGCTGAGCAGCAGGTCCAGATGATCTTGGCGAAATACATCGCGAATCGTTTCGCCCTTTCCTTGGCAACCGCTCTGGCAGGAGTGTTCCTTTTGTATTTCATACTGGAAATACAAAAACATATGAGCCAGTTCCGCACGGCCGGGATCAGCGTTTTGGAGGCTATGGGCTTGTCGCTTTTGAGTGTTCCCGCCGAGCTCTACGATGTCCTCCCGATGATTGTAGCGCTTGCGGCCTTGCTCATGTCGGTTCGACTTGCGCTGTCCAGCGAGTTCGCGGCGGCCCAAGCAGTCGGCGTGTCAGGAGCATCCGGACTTGCCGTTCCCGCCGCGCTTTCAGCTCTGCTCGGCATAGTCGCCGTTGTAGCGATTCAGCCTTTCTTGGCGTCGCTTTCGAAAAGCCACAGGAATTTCGTCAGCGTTTTTGAAAGTGGCCAGCCTCAGCTCATGGCTGAGGAAGGCGAACACGTATGGCTTCGGGAAACGCGTGGTTCTTTGACGAAGATGTTCAGAATTTCAAGCTTTTCCGACGGCAGAAGTTTCTTGGACATAGACGTCTTCATTGTCAGCGGCGGCGAGCCGCTGACTCGGCATCATGCGGACCGGGCGGTCCTCCAGGACGGAGTTTTTGTTCTTTACGGGGTTAAGAGTTGGAATATCGGCCCGAGAGGCGAGAACCCGGAACTTGAATCTGAGCGCCGGGAAAACCTGGTGATCGCCACCAGCTTCACTGGCGAGTTCCTGCGAGACAATCTCAATCGAGCGTCCGAATCTCCGATTTGGAAGCTCCGCACCCAGATTGAACTCTTGGATAGCGCGGGTTTCACCTCGCTCAGCCATCGGGTGCGCCTCCATATGGAGCTTAGCAAACCGATATTGCTTGCGGCCATGGTTTTTTTCGGCGCCAGCTTCACGCTCCGACCCGCAAGACTGATGCGCTTGGGCATAATGTCGGGGCTGGCGCTGATTTCGACGATCAGCGTATTTTTCCTGCACGACTTCGCAAGGATCCTGGGTCAGAATGGCCAGCTTCCGGCTTTGGCGGCGGCTTGGATACCGTCCATTGCGTCATTTTGTCTTGGCTTGGCATTGTTTTTGCACTTGGAGGAGCAATAGTTGCGTATCGCAAATGCATGCGCCTGCCTGACCTGGGCTATGTTTGCGGCCATTTCCGGCGCTGCTGACGAGGTCGCCACGGTCGTTGCCGACGAGATCGTGTATTCCGCTGCCGAGAAGAAATTTGTCGCGCGCGGGAACGTCGTGGCGACGTGGCAGAACGAGCAATTCAAAGCCAACGAAATCAGCTACGACGGGGAATTGCTCAAGGCTCAGGGCCCTTTGGAATTCAGCGACGAGCAAGGCAGTTCGATCATCGCCGAATACGGCGAGATTTCCGCGGATTTCCGCGATGCGCTATTGGAAGGGGTCGAGCTTCTGCTTGAGGGTCGAATTCAGATAGATGCCGAGCAACTCGTGCGGAACGACGGCAGATACCTTCGCCTCGACGGCGCGATGGCGACTGCATGCAGAATTTGTCGCGAAGGAAGTCGGCCGCTCTGGCACTTTCGTGCAAGATCCATCGTGCACGACGCCGAGAATGATCGAATCTATCTCAGGAATTCGCGATTCTACATCGGAAATACGCCGGTTTTCTATTTTCCATGGATGCGCATTCCAGCCCCTTCGGTCGAGCGCGCATCAGGATTCCTTTTTCCGACGATGGAATTCTCGAACGAAATCGGCGTCGGCCTTGCGGTCCCGTATTACCTCACGCTTGGCGACTACGCGGACGTGACTTTCACGCCTGAATTGACAGCTCGAAGCTATCAAGCCCTTGCGGTCGAGTATCGTCGGCGATTCAGGACCGGCCAAACGGAGCTTGACGCCTCGGTAGCATTCAACGATCCCGATTTGCCGTTCAGGCGCTGGCATATCAACTCGACCAGCGAATTCAGTTTCGACAATGAATTCAAAATCAAAGCGACGGGCGAAAGGGTGTCGGATCCGGATTACCTCGAGGATTACGACATTTCGTCCAAGTCCAAAATCGAGAACGAAATCCGAGTCGGACGGCGCCAGCCTCGCAGTTTTTTCGAAGCGACCGCTACGGAATTCGAATTTCTGGATGAATTGCCGCCATCAAGCGGTTCGCCGCTTTTGGTACAAGATCTTCGCTGGAAAAAGGATATCGGGACGGTCGCGTACGGCTGGCGGACGGCGCTGGAAGCGGGCGTCGCGAGCTACCGGAATTTCCAAGTCAAGGGCAGCGACGACAATGAAGTCGTGAGAACGTTCGCAAGATTGAAGACGAGCCGCGATTGGGCATTTTCAAGCGGCGTTCGCGCTTCAGTTTCAGGAGAAGTGCTCGCCAAAGCTTATTCATTCGCGGCGCCGTCCGATGCCGACATTGCCTATGCAAATCCGAGTCTTTACGGGGAACTTCGTTGGCCGTGGATTCGCAAGAGCGACCGAAAGCAGGAGGTATTGGAACCGGTCATTGCGGTCGCCTGGTCTCCCCGAAAGCAGGTTCGCAATTCAAATCTGGACAGCGCTCTTGTTGAATTTGACGACACGAGCTTTCATGTCTCCAGCCGCTTTCCGGGGATTGATGCCGTCGAGCAAGGACTTCGCGTGAATTACGGGCTGCGCTACGCGTCGCGGAGCCCCGGGAAGCTGAATTCAGACGTCTTCGTCGGAAGGGTTTATCAAAGAGAGCCGGCCGCCCAGTTCCGGGCGGGCTCCGGGCTCGACAGCAAGCAGTCGCATTGGGCAGCGGCTTTTGACTTTGAAGTCTCCGAAAAGCTCAGTTTTCGGCAGAAAATCCTTGCGGACAATGACTTGAGTCCCGTAAGGATCGATGCAATCCTTGGATTGGCTTTGAACGATTACGGGGTTTCGGTCCGAAGAAGCTGGGAGAGATCGGGATTTGCGGAAAATGTCGGGGAAGCGACGAATCACTGGCTTGTGGAAACGGAATACCCGATCGCCGGCAATTGGTCAGGTTCGGTCGGCGTCAAATACGACGTGAACAAGTATTCCGACAGGCGGCTGGACTTCAATTTCAATTATGCCCATCAGTGTCTCGATGTCAGACTCTTCCTGTCGCATCAGCTGCCTTCGGCGGGATTGGACCGGACAAAGACAGGCGTTGGGTTGAGTGTAGAACTTGCAGGATTCGGCGAAGGGGCGGCGGGTTCCTCCGAGTCTTGCGGATAGTGCAGGAGCAAATCGATGCCAATTGGCCGACTCATTCTCTTTCTCTCGGTTGTCGCCTTCGCTGCGGCGTCTTCCAATGCGCAAACGAATCAATTCGAAACGGCCATCAAGGTTAACGGCGAAGGGATAAGCAACTATGAGATCGACCAGCGAATCCGGCTGCTTCGATCCTTCGGCTTGGAGGGCGAACTTCGAGGTCAAGCGGAAGAAGTGCTGATTGAAGAAAGGCTGTATGTGCAGGCCGCCGAAAGGAACGGGATTGCGCTTGCCGACGGAGAACTTGAGAGCGGAATGGAGGAATTCGCTCTGCGGACCAATCTGACTTCGCAGCAATTTCTGGCCGAAATAGCCAGATACGGCGTCACGCGAAATACCTATGAAGAATTCGTTCGCGCCGGCTTGTTGTGGCGCACTCTCGTGAGCGCGCGCTTTGATCCGCTTGTCGCCGATTTGGCTTTCGAAAACGTGGACCGAATTCTGGAGCAGCAGGTCAAGCGCAAATCCTTGGAAGTGTTGCTTTCGGAAATCGTCATTCCGTTTGCTCCGGAACAGCGAGAAAATGCCATGGCGTACGCCGACCGAATCAAGACCCAGGTTGAAACCAAGGAGGAATTTGAAGCCATAGCCATGCAGGTTTCGGCCTCTCCGACGAGACAAGACGGCGGCGACCTTGACTGGCTTCCATTCGCCAACCTTCCGAACCACGTTCAAAGAGCCATCGGGAATGCATCGAACGGCTCTGTAGTGGAGCCGGTTGAAATTCAAGGAGTCATCTACGTATTTTTCAAGCGCGCCACGCGGGAGACGGAAGTTGGACCGCAAGCGTTCGAGACGGAATTCGCAACGCTTGCGATTTCGGAATCCGCCGGCGCATCCGCGGAGGACATTGCGGGCGAAATCATATCGCGCATATCGACTTGCATGGAGCTTGAAGCGGAATCGGGGAATTGGGAGAATGACAGCTTCAAGCGCCATGCGGTGCCTGCGGGGTCGGATTCAGAGGGTTATGGATCGATACTCTCGTCGCTTGATGGCGGCGAAGCCGCGTTTGCCGCCGCATCGAACTCTGGACGAGGCGTCGCGGAAATCGTGATGTTGTGCGACAGGAAAATCGTAAGGAATGAAGAACAGCGTGAATCGGTGATCTTCGGACTTCAGAGCAGCAAAATCGAAGATTACGCTCGGAACTACATTAGCGAATTGACCGCCGCCGCGCATATCCAGCGCTGATGCCTCCTGTCGTTGCTCTGACTTCCGGGGAGCCGGCAGGAGTCGGGCCTGAGTTGGCGCAGGCGGCATGGTCGCGCGTGAAGGACGTCCAGCCGTTTTTTGTCATCGCCGATGTGCGCTGCTTCAAGCGGTCGGATGAATCTCCGAAAATAGTCGAAATCAGCGATCCGGCAGACGCTGTCGCAGCCGTTAGGATCGGGTTGCCGGTCATGCCTTGCGAATTCCCCTCGCCTGCCAATCCCGGGCAAGCCTCATTGGACAATGCTCAAGCGACCATCGATACGATCAGATTGGCTGCGCAAATGGCGATTCGCGGAGAAGTCGGCGCGATTTGCACGAACCCCATCAACAAGCGAATTTTAATTGACGGCGCCGGCTTCAAATATCCGGGGCATACTGAATTCCTGGCGGACATCTGCGGTGCGCGACAGCCTGTGATGATGCTTGCATGCGCCGACCTCAAGGTTGTTCCGGTCACGACCCACCTGCCCCTTTCCGCCGTGCCCTCGGCCCTGGATCAGGAATGTCTCGAATTTTGCATCACCGCCAGCGCCGAAAGTATGCGAAGGGACTTCGGGATATCGAAGCCGAGGGTGGCGGTCGCCGGTCTGAATCCGCATGCCGGCGAGAGCGGAGCATTCGGCGACGAAGAGAAGACAATAATTGAGCCGGTTTTGGAAAAGCTGCGGGCCGAAGGAGTTCGGGTTTCCGGTCCTTTGCCCGCCGATACCATGTTTTGCGAAGACGCCCGGTCGAACTACGACGTCGCTGTTTGCATGTATCATGATCAGGCGCTGATTCCCGTGAAAACGCTGGATTTCCACGGTTCGGTCAACATAACGCTCGGACTTCCGATCATTCGCGTTTCGCCGGCGCACGGGACCGCGTTGAACATTGCAGGCCGCGGCATTGCAAATCCGCAGAGCTTGATCAACGCCCTCCTGACGGCAGGTCGAATGGCAAAGGCGCGGGGCCGCGTGAATTGAGCGGGATGGATGATCTCGCGCCGCTTCGTTCGGTCATCGCGAAGTACAAGCTTAGCGCGCGGAAGTCTTTCGGCCAGAATTTCATTTTGGATCTGAATCTGGCGGCCAAGATCGTCCGCGCCGCAGGGCCGGTCGAAGGGATGGACGTTCTGGAAGTCGGCCCGGGCCCCGGCGGTCTGACGCGCTGTCTTATCGCTGCAAGCCCGCGCAAGGTTCTCGCAGTTGAGAAGGATCGCCGATTCTTTCATCCTCTGACGGAACTGGCCGAGGCTGCGCAAGGCAAGCTGGAGGTGGAAATCTCCGACGCGTTGTCATTTGACCCTGCCGGAAAGATCGCGCCTCCAGCGATGGTCATTTCGAATCTTCCCTTCAACCAAGGCACGGCGATGCTGGCACGTTGGATCGCGCCGCCGGTATGGCCGCCCTTTTGGGATAGAATGGCTTTGACGTTCCAAAAGGAAGTGGCGAAGCGCCTTGTGGCCGCTCCCTGCACGAAATCCTACGGACGCCTCTCAGTGCTGGCTCAATGGCGAGCCGAAGTTCGAGTTGCGCTGGAGATTCCAGCCAGTGCGTTCGTGCCTGAGCCTGCAGTCGACGCAACTTTGGTATTGTTCACCCGGCGTCAGCATCCGCTGGCGCCTGCGGATGAGAAGATGCTTTTCCGAATTGTTGCGCAAGCGTTCTCTCAGCGCCGAAAAATGATCCGATCAAGTCTCCGGCCGCTTTTTGCCGCGCCGGAAAGAGTCATTGAAACTGCGGGACTTGACCCGAAACTTCGTGCCGATTCAGTGCCGATCAGAGGGTACTGCGCTCTCGCGCGCGCGGCCGCGGAACTGTCCGGCACCGATTGAATTCAGCCTCACCCGCTCGCATTCGCTTCAATGTCAGGTCGTTTTTTTCTTTGAGCGATAACGTCCGGGGCTTGGGTTCCGATGATGTTCAGAGGCTCGCTCTCCGGCGTGTCGACCAAGTCGCCGTCCAGTGGATTGCCGACCCTCATAGGGCCGCCGGCGGTCGCTTCGCCGTTTCCAGGATGCGGATGCGCTTGCCGTTCATGATCGAAGCGCCGCTGAGGGTTTTGATTCTCTTGCTGCTCACGTCGTGCTTCGATCTCTCGCTGCGCTTCGTTCAGCAGCCTTGCGTAGTGTTCGGAATGCTGCGCGAAGTTTTCCGATGCGACTCGGTCGCCTCCCAACAGCGCGTCCCGGGACAGTGCCAAGTATTTTTCTATGATCTGCTGAGGGTTGCCTCTTACTTTGCCCTCGGGTCCAGTGCTTTCGAAGACCCGATTGATGACGTTCCCTGGGGATCGCCTGCCCGGCTTGTTCCGCGTGCGCGGCTTGTTTGGTGATCTCATTATGTGTCGATGCTTGTTTGTTGCGGCAAAAAGTTTGACTTGGCCGACGTTCCGTCGGCGATGGACTCGGCCGAACTTCGACAAGTAAATTTTCGCCCGATCAGTTGCGCGTCATGCCAACGCGCGGTCCTTGGCGCGGCTGAAGCCGTCAGAAAGACTGTGTCGTTCCGAAACAACGCCGCGAGCAACGCTACAACTCCCCCCGCAGGATTAGCAACCAGCAATTCTTCAAAAAAATTATAGATTTTGTGGTGACTGTCGCAAAATGACAACACGATCTTGTCCGTCCAGATCTTTGGCGACCCGTTCGGCATGCAAGCCGCATACTTCAAATATCCGTATTGCCCGCGTCAAAAGCTGGGGGGAAATCTCAACCAGCAGCCTTCCGCCATCCAGCATATGGCGGCGCGCGTTTTTCGCGATGCATCGGTATGCGCGGGTGCCGTCTCCGCCGAGCGTCAACGCGTTCTTCGGCTCCCAGTTTCGAATTTCCGCCGAAAGGCGTTCGTATTCGGTTTCGGAAACGTATGGAGGATTGGAAACGATCAGATCGAACTGTCCGGTCACCTTGGTGAACCAGTCGGAAACGGCGAAATCGGCGCGGTCTTCGACCCCGAGGCGGCCCGCATTGGCGCGAGCCAGACCGATGGCGCTTTCGTTGCAATCCATTCCGATTCCTGTCGAGCCGGGACATTCGAGCAAAATCGACAGCAACACGCAGCCGCTTCCCGTCCCGAGGTCCAGTATTCTTTTCGGCTCCAGGGCTGCGGCTTCCTCAACAAGGATCTCGGTTTCAGGTCTTGGGTCCAGAGTATTGGATTCAATGAGAAAACTGCTTTTGTAGAATTCACGCCTTCCGATAATGTGGGACACGGGGCGGCGCTTCATCCTATCCAGAATCGCGCGTTCGAATTTCCTTCTTGCCTCATCGCCTGCGACGCAGCAATCCCTCGGCACCCCGCAAGTGCATTCGCCCTCGGTTGAATAGGAAAGAAGCCGCCAAGCATCGCCGACGGCATCTTCCACGTCTGCGGATTTCAACCGCTCGACCGCATCGGCAATCAATTCGGCTGCTGTCGCCGTCATTCCGAGATGCTGGCCAGCTTCTCGGCGTTTTCGTGAGTCGTCAGAGCGTCCACCAGCTCATCCAGCTGCCCCTCGAACACCAAGTCGAGCTTGTACAAGGTCAAACCAATCCGATGGTCCGTCACCCTTCCTTGGGGATAATTATAGGTGCGGATCCTTTCCGACCTGTCGCCGGTGCCTACTTGGGAGCGGCGGTTTGCAGCTCTCTCTGAATCCGTGCGGCTGCGCTCAAGATCGTAAAGCCTCGCTCGCAAGACCTGCATTGCGATGGTTCGGTTCGCGTGCTGCGATTTTTGCGAGGAAGTCGCCACGATTCCGGTTGGCAGATGCGTGATTCGCACGGCCGAATCGGTTTTGTTCACATGCTGCCCCCCTGCCCCCGACGCCCTCATGGTGTCGATACGGAGGTCGTTCGGCGACAGTTCGATGTCGACCGAGTCAGGTTCCGGAAGCACCGCTACCGTTGCGGCAGACGTGTGAATGCGTCCGCTGGATTCCGTTTTCGGCACCCGCTGCACCCTGTGGACTCCAGATTCAAACTTCAGTCTCGAATACGCAGATCTTCCATTGACGGCTGCCGTCACTTCGCGGAAGCCCCCCAAACCGGTCGGGCTCGAATTGAGAATTTCGAATTTCCAACCGCGAAGGGCCGCATATTTTTCGTACAACCCGAAAAGATCTCCTGCGAAGAGAGCCGCTTCCTCGCCGCCGGTGCCCGCTCGGATCTCAATGATCAAGGAACGCCGGTCTTCGTCGTCCTTGGGCAGAAGCTCAAGATCAAGCGCGGCCCTTTCTTCTTCGAAGCGCCGCCGGAGTACCAGCAATTCCTGCTCCGCAAGAGACTTCAATTCAGCGTCTTCCAGCAGTGATTCTGTCTCTTCGATTTCCTCGGCGAGCCGTTCGCAGCGTTCAATCCGATCGACGATCGGTTTGAGTTTGCTGTATTCCTTCGCGAGATCGACGATTCCGTCTCCGCCCTCATGTCGGGTGAGTTCGTCGCCGAGCGCACTGAATCTCTGCTTTATCTTGTCGAGCGCTTCCGGATTCATTTGCATCTCCCGAATCGCGCATCCGGCGATTGGGCATTCGAACTGCCCTTGCCAAAATTTTTGTCGTTTGCCAGAATTGAAGTCATGCGATCACTACTTCGAATTTTGCTGGTTTCCGTTTGCCTGCTGCCGATCGCCGCGGCGGCGCAGCCGCCGCAGAAGACGGTCGATTGCTATTGCACAGACAGCTCCGGCGAACGAGTCGAACTGGGCGTTACGGTTTGCCTTTTCGTCGATGGCCGCTCGTTTCGCGCGCGATGCGAAATGGCTCTCAACAACCCTTTCTGGAGAGAGACCGGGGAACCTTGCGTAATGTCTTTGCATGGCCATTCCGGCGGCGAATTCGTATCTTCTTGAATCCATGCGTGAGCAGCGAGGATTTCCAGCCGCCGGAATCAAGCGGGCAGTCGTTCCGCGTTTTCAAGCTCCTCCGCCCGTCGTTCCACAAGCCCGACGATCTCCCCGACAAGTTCCTCGTTGGAGAGTTTTCGCGAAGCCTTCCCTGCAACATAAACCATGCCGGCGCCTTTTCCCCCGCCGGTGAATCCGAAATCAGTCATCAATGCTTCACCCGGGCCATTGACGACGCAACCGATTATCGAAAGCGATATCGACGTTTTGATGTGCGCCAAGCGATCTTCAAGCTCGCTCACAACCCCGATCACGTCGAAGCCTTGTCGGGCGCAGGTCGGGCAGGCAATGATGTTGACGCCTTTTCGTCTCAACCCGAGCGATTTCAATATTTCAAAACCGACCTTCACCTCCTCGACGGGATCAGCCGAAAGACTGACCCTGATCGTGTCGCCGATGCCTTGCCACAAAAGGCTTCCCAGCCCGATCGCCGATTTCACGGTTCCTGTCGTCAGTCCGCCGGCTTCGGTGATTCCGAGGTGTATCGGGGCATCAGTCATTTCTGCGAGACCTCTATAGGCCGCGGCGGCAAGGAAAACATCGGAGGCCTTGCAGCTGACCTTGAACTGACGGAAATCGCGGTCCTCCAAGATTCGAATATGCCTCAGCGCCGACTCAAGCACCGCCTCCGGGCAGGGTCCGCCGTATTTGTCGAGCAAATGCTTTTCCAGACTGCCCGCATTGACGCCAATCCTGATTGAGCATCCGTTGTCGGAAGCCGCGCGAACCACTTCGCTGATCCGCTCGTCCGATCCGATGTTGCCCGGATTGATGCGCAAACAAGCGACGCCCGCTTCCGCTGATTCAATGGCTCGCCGATAATGGAAATGTATATCGGCCACGATCGGAACGGGGCTCTCGGCGACGATCTCTCGCAGCGCATTCGAAGACTCGGGATCGGGCACTGAAACTCTGACAATGTCTGCGCCCGCCTCGGCGCAGCGCTGGATCTGGGCGACGGTCGAGCTGACGTCGGTCGTCAAGGTGTTCGTCATTGTTTGCACGGAGATCGGCGAATCTCCCCCTACCGCGACTTGTCCGACGCGAATCGTTCTGGACTTGCGTCTCTTGATCTCGCGCCAAGGTCTTACACTGTAGGTCGACATCTGCAGATCGCTTTCCGTTGGCCAATTTCCATGAGATTTCTCTCGCATCCTGGCTCTGAATTATTCTCGGCGTTCGATTTCTTCCGAGGAATTCTGCCGAGGCGGGATGTCGCTTGACCCTTGTGGTATCGGATAAATTTTGAACATGAAACTCGACGCGGCCTCTGCCTGAAGCGGACTTTACACCCAACTCAAGCCGCCGGGCATAGCTTTGGGACTGTTTCGCTCTTTTATTCCTCGGCAAAGACGTACTGCCGCACGTCGTCCGATGCCTCAATCTTTTCGACAAGCGGGTATCCGGCCGATATGGCGTCGGCCGTCAAAACAATTTTATCGACGACGGAATTTCCATCTTCTGGAACAGGCCCGTATACTGAGGATCCTACGCGAAAATATGTGTTGGTCGAAAGGCCTGTCCTCAAGAAAAATGGGCCTCCTTCCGTAGGCACGACGAACTCCTCCCCCGCCTTGAGAGTGCCTTGTTTGACAATGTCTCCGTCGAACTGATTGTATACGCGCACCCAGACGGGGCTGCTCCCTACAATTGCAACTCTGTCGGGCTCTCCAGCGAGCGGCTGTTCCAAATCGACTTGCCTGTCGGCACCCAAATTTGGCCCGCCTGTCGACAATTCGGAATTATTCGCGAGTTCTGTCCCGGTTGCGCCATCGCTGCCGGAAACGGCGAAGATGCCCTGATTGTCGGGATCCAACTCGGCGATGCCAATTCCGCCGATGAATTCCTTTGGCGGATCCTGCCTAATTCTGGGCTGCCAAACCGTCGTCTGGGGCACAGCTGAATTTCCTGCGTCGGCAAACTGGCTGCTGTAGGGCTCGATGTCGATCGTCTGGAAGCCCCTGTAGACCGTCCAGCCCAAGTAGATGATGCCTGCGCACAATGCCGCCACGACGACAGATGAGAGAATGACACTAGCCGACAACTTGAAATTTCTGGACGAGTTGCTGAATCTGGAAAATCCCTGGTCGGAAAGAATGGCTAGATTCGCCGCCGCCAAGGACTTTCTCCTCGCTTGACTTGGCACCTTCAGCTTCGGAAGTTTGCCCATGCCGCCCGCGGCTTTGGTCTCTGAATTTCCTTCAGCTTTAAATCTCGCGTAAGCTTCTTCCGCGTTCATCCCCAAATATCGAGCATATGACTTCACCAATGGCCCGACCATCCAAGGCGAATCGAACGACTTCGGGTCGGCTTTTTCGATCGCAACGATTATCCAAGGCTTGATCCCGAGTTCTTTTTGAACGTCAAGCAGCCCCTTTCCCATTGAGGCACGCCTGCCGCGCAACTCATCGCCCAGACTATGCTCGTAGTCGTGATAGCCTCTTAGGCCGTCAGACTCCGTTCCAGCATTGCCGGCGGTCAATCTCATTTGATCAAGGTCTTTGCGCAACTGGCTCTCGGCTTGACTTACTGTTCGAGAATTCAGTTTTTCCACTGCCGAGCGCACCGGTAGCAAGATTTTGCATGAATATCAAGCGCTGTTGAAGCACAGCGCCGCCTTTTGCAATCCGGCATGAATCAGCCGCAAGCACTTTGAAGCGAAGAAAATTGACCTGAGCAGGATTCAGAGGAATGTCATCGCGCAGCCCGCACTCCGCCTTCGGACATCGCTTGGTATGCGTCAACAATTCGCAATATCAAATCCTCATACTTTGCCGGACGAGGCTGCGCGCCGGTCATCCAATCAAGAATGCATGTGTCTTCCTCGTCTAGCAGCTGCTCGTAAAGCGTCAAAGATTCAAGTGGAAGCCGGCGGAGTTGACGCTCGGCGAATTGCCCAAGCACCAAGTCCAGTTCGCGCAGCCCGCGTCTCCCGGACCTCAAGGTAAGTCGCCTCATCCGAATGCGGGAATCAGTTTCCATCGTCTTCCAAGCCTTGCAGTCGATTTGTAACGGTCATGGAATCAATCTCCGCCTCCGGCCTGTCTCCGGCGAGCCGCCGCCGCGGGGAATAGATGCATGGCGGTCAAGGTCAGTCCGTATCGATCATAAGTTCATTCGTCGCTTTGATCTCCTCCATGGAAAGCAACGCGGTAATGTTGAATATTTTCACCTTGGCGATCAATGATTGATAGAATGCGTCGTAAGCCCGAGAATTGGCAACCCGTACCTTGAGTATGTAATCTATGTCTCCGGCCAATCGATGCGCTTCAAGAACTTCCGGGTGCTCTTGCAGCGCTTTCAGGAAGGATCTCTGCCATTCCGAATCGTGCTCCGATGTCCGCACCAAAATGAAGAAGCATGCTTCCAACCCCAATTTTTCCGGGTCAACCTTCACGAAGGAATTGCCGATGATGCCGGCTTCTCGAAGCTTTCGAATCCTGTGCCAGACGGGCGTCTTCGACGATCCGACCTTTCGGGCCAGCGTATCCAGCGGCTGCCCGGCATTCCGTTGCAGTTCTGAGAGAATGCGTCGATCCAACCTGTCAACAGACTCTTTCGCCATCGTAGCCACCAAAATTTTGTTCTCTAATTCTTCGAAATAAAAAATATACGTCTGAATTTGATTGTTCAATTCCAAATTTTTAGGACAATTTTCGGAAACGGCATTGTTCCGAGCCATTGACGGGTTTGGAACGCGTTCCTTGATCGGAAGCAGGAACAGGTCGGGCGCTCCCGACAGGACCGGCTTCTCCAAGTTAACGTTTCGTTCAATCGCCTGTCGTTCGGTTGAATAGAGGTCCGTTTCCGCTTACCTCTTGTGGTATTCATTCAACTGAACGAACACGAAAGAGAGGTTTACATGTCACCGAAAACTAAAGCGATTTCGATCGCAGGCGCTTTGTCAGCAGCATTGGCGGCGACTGCTGTCCCGGTCAGCGCGGCGGAAAATGAAAAATGCTACGGCGTTTCGCTCGCTGGCGAAAACGACTGCGCAGCCGGACCGGGCACAACATGCGCAGGCACATCGACGGTTGATTACCAAGGGAACGCTTGGACGCTAGTTCCGGAAGGAACATGCACGAGCATGGAGCTTCCCGGCGGACGCATGGGTTCACTGGAAGCTTTGGAGCGCGATCTCCCCTCAACCTGAAGCATCCGCGTCGGCGCGCAATTTGCGCGCCGGCATTCCCAGCAATACGATATGGACTCATTGGATTCAAATTGTGACCAACTCGGATTTTAGTCTGCCCAAGCTCCCGGGCGTCGGATACAAATCGAAGCATTTCAACCAGTTGCGTGATGATCCCGGCGCAGTCGGATGGCTGGAAATCCACGCGGAAAATTATTTGGGCGCAGGCGGAAGACCCAAGGCCCAGTTGGAAACGCTTCGCGACGAGTTCCCGATATCTTGCCATGGCGTGGGTTTGTCGATCGGAGCTGAATCGTCGCTCGACGAAGAGCACTTGAATCGGCTCGGACAACTGATTCGTTGGCTTGAACCGTCGGCATTTTCGGAGCATCTGGCGTGGTCTACCCACGAAGGCCATTACCTGAACGATCTGCTGCCGCTCCCGTACGATTCTGAGACGCTTGAGCGCGTGTGCGACCATATTGAACAGGTGCAGGAAACGCTCGGGCGCGCGATGTTGCTGGAAAACCCGTCCACTTATCTGGAGTTCGAAGAAAACGAGATGGAGGAAGCGGAATTCATCCGAAGAATCGCAGGCAAGACCGGCTGCAAATTGCTTCTGGATGTGAACAACGTTTTCGTCTCCGCCAAAAACCAAGGCTGGGAGCCGCGCTCCTACATCGACGCATTTCCGTTGGATCTGGTGGAGGAGATCCATCTGGGCGGCCACGACGAGGACGCGGACGACGACGGCGACCTTCTGCTCATCGACAGCCACGGCCGCGAAGTGGCGGATCCGGTTTGGGAACTCTTCGGCTACGTTCTGTCCAAAACCGGCCCGCTTCCGACGCTGATTGAATGGGACAACGATGTTCCGGACTGGCCCGTCCTGAAGGAAGAGGCCGAAAGAGCGTCCGTGCTGCTGCGGAAATTCGAGCCTTCGGTTCTCGATGGCCGTCAAGCAGCCTGAACTTGTTCGTGCGCTGCTTGATCCGGCGGCTCCGGTGCCGGATGGGCTGACCAGCAAAGCCAGCAAGCACGACAAGCGGTTCGCAGTCTACCGCAACAACATCGCCGCCAGCCTCGCAGACGCGCTTTCCGTAGGCTTCCCCGTCGTGTGCCGTCTTGTCGGCGAGAAGTTTTTCCGAGCGATGGCAGCTTCGTACATTTTGCGCCATCCGCCGAAATCTCCGATGCTCATGTTCTTCGGAGAAGCACTTCCCGAATTCCTCGAAGGATTCGAACCTGCTGCCGGCCTTCCCTACCTGCCTGACGTCGCGCGTCTTGAAATCGCGATCCGCGAATCATACCACGCCGAGGATTCGCGTCCGATCGATCGCGTCGAAGCGGCATCCGTTCCTCCCGAGGCGCTCGAATCAGCGACAATCAAGCTTGCGCCGTCGCTGCGCTGTCTCCGTTCGAAATACCCTGTATTCCAGATTTGGAGGCTGAATACTTCCGGCGGTCCGATTGAAAGCCACGAACCGGAAGATGTGATGATCGCCCGGCGGCAATACGACCCCGTTCCGGAACGGCTTTCGAACGGCGGCTACGAGTTCGTGTCGGCTTTGGGCCGCGGGAAGACGTTGAGCGCAGCGTGCGACATCGCTCTGCGGGCGTCGGATGAATTCGCCCTAGACGGCATTTTGGCGCAGTTGCTCGGCGCCGGAGCGATTGTCAAAATCGTTCCTGGACGTGTACAGTCCGACAGCAATGAACGACCTGCTTGAGGATGAAGATGAACCTGAATGCCGCATTGAAAATGGTCTCCTCGGTCGGAGATTTTTTTGCGCGATTCGACGAAACACTGTCGCGCTGGCTGCTGCCCGCTCTCGCAAGATTGGTTTTTGCGGGCGTTCTGCTGGTGTATTTCTGGGGATCGGCGCTCACGAAGCTGGGAGACGGAATATTAGGTTTTCTTTCCCTTTCGCTGGGTGCGTATGTGCAGATATTTCCGAAAGCGATGGAAAACGCCGGATACGACCCGTCTCAGTTGTCGATTTTCCATGATCTGGTTGCCATTGTCGGGACGAATTCAGAATTCGTTCTCCCCTTCCTGATACTGATCGGATGCCTTACGCGGATTTCCGCGTTGGGAATGATCGGCTTCATTCTGGTGCAGAGCATCGTCGACATTTACGGGCATGGCTTGGGGGCGCAGGACATAGGCGCATGGTTCGACCGGGCTTCCGGCGCATTGATCGCCGATCAGCGCGCATTCTGGATCTTTTTGCTGATTGTTCTCGTGGTCAAAGGGCCAGGGCCGATTTCTGTCGATCATCAAATCATGCGCATGGCATCGCGATGATTCGTTCGGCCACCGAAGCCGCTTCGTTTGCTTGTTTTCTTTATTCTGCCTTCATGGACAAGCGTTAGACCTAACCGGCCGCCGGCATCGTTCATGCGGCGATTGTGATTCCGCATGCCCTGAAATCCATCAGCGATGCCGGTCCGTCTGCGGAGGCGCGTGCGTCGAATTCATTCGTTGCGCCATAGTTCGGCGATTTCTTCCCAATCCCGCTTTGAGAGATTGGAGTTTTCGAATTCGACCGGTTCGCCTCTCAATTTCCTTCTGACGAATTCCATTTGCGACGACGTCCACGTTTTGCCGCCTAGCTTGCAATCTTCGAAGGCGCTCCACGCAATCGGCACCCACAGCTTCACCAGACGCGCGATTTCCAGCGCATATGCCCTGATTTCGTATTGGGCGTGAGTGTCCGACCGGAGCGCGACGAAGCGAAAGAGGTTGTTGAGATCAATTTTCCAATACCATTGGGTATAAATGTTCTGGGGAAGATTGATCCTCGCGAGCTCCCGCGCAAGCCCCTGTTTTCCCTCGTCCGAAAGCAATTCCTGATAGTGATCGTACGCCCGTGCGCTGTCGTTCCGGAAAATTGAAATGGCTTGCTCCGCTTCGGCGGAAGGCAGCGACTGCTCCCTTCCCTGCCTGTTGGAATTCGACTGCGACGCAAGGGCTTCGCCATCAGGGATGTAAAATTCCCGATCCAGAACGGAATATCTGGCGGAGTACTCGTTGACGTTCGCAGTTCTGTGCCTGATCCATTGCCTTGCGACGAATATCGGCAGCTTCACATGTAGCTTGATCTCGCACATTTCGAACGGCGTCGTATGGTCGTTTCGCATCAGATAGCGGATCAAGCCTTGGTCGTTTCGCAATTTCTTGGTTCCTGCGCCGTACGAAACCCTGGCGGCCTGAACAATTGCCTCGTCGTTTCCCATATAGTCGATGACGCGGACGAAGCCGTGGTCCAAAACGGGATGCGCCTCGTACAGCCGCTCTTCCAGACCCTCGCTGACCGCTCGCCGGGTAGTGAACGATCTGCTCTTCTGTTCGCGGACTTCTTGCGTTTGTTCATTAGTGAGCGGCACTCGATCAACTTCCTTCCGGTCTGCCGTGACGCATTGCCGTCCTTGGATTAATCAACAACATGGATGCGTTCGAGGTTATATTGCTTCGCCGATTGCCTATTGGTTACAATGCTATCCCGCTGACGTATATAGGGCACGATGGCGAGATCAGGTGATCGTGCCGCAACTTTCGAACAGGCCCAGTCGCGATGCCGGCGCGCTGGGCTTCACCCGATCCTGAAAGGATAAGCAGATGGGAATCAAATACCTGCACACGATGGTCAGAGTTCTCGATCTCGAACAGTCGATCGCATTCTACAATATGCTGGGACTTGAAGAGACTCGGCGTGTGAACAGCGAAAAAGGCCGTTTCACGCTCGTCTTCCTTGCTCCGCCGGATCAGCCGGAATGTCCGGTCGAACTGACCTATAATTGGGACGGAGATGATGGCTTGCCATCGGACAGTCGGCACTTCGGGCATTTGGCGTATGAAGTCGACGACATCTACGCCACATGCGCACAATTGATGGAAGAAGGAATCCAGATCAATCGCCCGCCTCGCGACGGTCACATGGCGTTCGTCAGGTCGCCCGACAACATTTCGATCGAACTGCTTCAGAAGGGCGAATCGCTTGCTTCGGCGGAGCCTTGGGCGAGCATGCCGAACACCGGCCACTGGTAACATTGAAGACGAATCCCGTTCCATAGGATTTTCTCCGCGGATCGAACCGCTTCAATCCAACAACGATTGCTGCTTCTTGCTCCTGTTGAAAAAATTGATGCGGCGAGCCCGGTCGTTCTTGCGCGCGCCTTGTTTCATATGTGCAACATCATCAATTTAAGCGGATTGTCTCACCGCAATGCTTGACTGCTTAGCAGAAAGACCACATATTTGAATCGTTCAGTTAGGACTATGGCGATAAAGGCGCACGCAATAAGCGGATCGGACCCGGGGGCGGTACCCGGCGGCTCCACCAATTCAATGTCTTCAGTTCGCATCATTGGGGTGAACATTGAGGGGCCGAAATAGGATAGACGGACGTGTAAAGGTGTATATGCCGTTAGGTTCGGAATCGCGAGATTCCCTGCTTCTCAGCATGCTTTCGCTCGGTGGGGCACCGCCGTAATCGGTCCAAAATGCACAATTGCCAATGACAATCGTGCTCCAGTAGCTCTCGCGGCGTGAGCCGCCTGACAGGCTGGGCCTAAGCCCGGCGGTCTAGCAACCGCACGGCGGGGTCGGCAGGCACCTGGCAACAGAAGCCTGCCACATGCATCCAAATTTTTCTTCCCTATTGAATTACCCGCTCTAGTTTGCTGAATCATGCAAAGATGCCAACTCACCGGGGCGGTCCAAATGGGCGAAATCAACTACCCTGCGATCATGAAGCAGGCCATCCAAGGCGTCATCTCGGCCGCTTTGGACCACGCAGCGCAGCATGGGCTGCCCGGAAACAACCATTTTGTCATAAATTTCGACACGACCCATCCGAGCGTGAATATCCCGGCTTGGCTCCGCGAGAAGTACCCGGACAAAATGACGATAATCATCCAGCACTGGTTCGAAAACTTGAATGTCGATTCTGACGGCTTCCACGTGACGCTGAATTTCGGAGATTCGCCGCAGGACCTGTACGTGGCGTTCGACTCCATCAATTCATTCTTGGATCCGAGCGTGAATTTCGGTCTTCACTTCGCGGAAACCCAGATGGAGGCCCAAGAAGGCGACGAAGCGGCCAGTCCATCGCCGCCGACCGAGGTGATTTCCAACGACAGTTCGAACAAGGTCGTGAGTCTCGACAGTTTCCGGAGGGACTCGAAAGGGAAATCCAACCAATGACCCGCACGCGCACCGAGACCGACAGCTTCGGACCCATCGATGTGCCCGCAGACAAGTACTGGGGCGCGCAAACGCAAAGATCCCTGCAGAACTTTCGAATCGGTTGGGAGCGGCAACCGGCGGAAATCGTCAGGGCGATCGCGATCATCAAAAAGGCGTGCGCAATCGTCAATGTCGAATTCGGCCTGATCGATTCAACCGTAGGCAACGCCATCGCGACCGCTGCCGACGATGTTATCGGCGGGAGTCTGACGGACAACTTTCCGCTCGTCGTTTGGCAAACGGGGTCAGGCACTCAGTCCAACATGAACCTGAACGAGGTTGTCGCGAATCGAGCGATTGAGCTCTTGGGAGGAAAAATCGGCTCGAAGCATCCGGTGCATCCGAACGATCACGTCAACTTCGGACAGTCGTCGAATGATACCTACCCGACAGCGATGCACATCGCAGCCGCAATGCTGACTAGAGAATTGCTGCTTCCGGCCTTGCGTTCATTCCATGCAGGGCTTTCCAATAAAATCAATGAGTTCGAAGGCGTAATCAAAATCGGGCGAACGCATACTCAGGACGCGACTCCGATCACTCTCTCGCAAGAGTTTTCCGGTTACGCAAAGCAGGCCGGGTTGGCAGTCTCAAGGGTGGAAGCAGCGCTCGAATGCCTCTACCCTCTGGCGCAAGGAGGCACGGCGGTCGGTACCGGATTGAATACCAAACGCGGCTGGGCCGACGCGGTGGCAAACAAGATAGCCGAAATCACGGGCGCTCCCTTCACATCCGCGGAGAACAAATTCGAGCCTTTGGCGGCGCACGATTCGATGGTGGAAATGTCCGGCGCGCTGAAGACCGCCGCTGTCTCGCTGTTCAAAATTGCGAACGACATTCGATTTTTGGCGTCCGGTCCGCGATGCGGCTTGGGCGAGCTGTTGCTGCCGGAAAACGAGCCGGGGTCATCCATAATGCCGGGCAAGGTGAACCCGACTCAATCCGAAGCGCTGACGCAGGTTTGCGTCCAAGTGATGGGAAACGACGCCGCCGTAGGAATTGCCGGCAGCCAGGGACATTTCGAACTGAACGTATACAAGCCGGTCATCGTCTATAATGTCCTGCAATCAATCAAGCTGCTTGGCGACGCCGTGAATTCATTCACCGAGAACTGCCTTCTCGGGATTTCCGCAGACAAGGAACGCATCGAGAAGCTGCTCGGCCAATCGCTGATGCTCGTGACCGCCCTCGCCCCGGAAATCGGCTACGACAAAGCGGCGGAAGTCGCGAAATCCGCCCATGAGCGCGGAACGACGCTGCGGGACGAAGCCGTCAGGCTGGGATTCGTTTCCGAGTCTGAATTCGACCGAATCGTCCGGCCCGAGCTTATGCTGGGACCGCACGACTGACCGGCTTGCCGAAGCGCATGAAAAGTGCGGCCGCGACGGACGATGTCAAGTCGGCATTGATTCGGACGCATAATTTTCTTGAACAACGGGCGGGCAAAGTGCGAATGTCGAACGCGATGAGCATTTCAAAAGTGGGACGCGCCCGCCCGTTGCCTGTTCTCGACATCTTTTGGCGGTCGAATTGAGCGACTGTCGAAACATTTGTCCGCCAAGTTCGCGAACTTGGCGGATTTTGACCGGCGCAAGGCCGACTGGCGGTCGAAACGGCGCGACGCCGCAGTTCTGCGACAATAGGGTCGTTGCGACGGGCGCTGTCCTGCTGTCCTGAAACCGAAGGGCGAACAAATGGCCGAATTCAAATCTACAGCAAGAGTGGCAATCATCGGAGGCGGAGCGGTCGGCGCTTCCGCACTTTATCATCTGGCGAAGGCGGGATGGACCGATTGCGTGCTTTTGGAGAAGAATGAACTCACGGCTGGCTCCACTTGGCACGCGGCGGGCAACGTTCCCACCTTCTCGTCCAGCTGGTCGATCATGAACATGCAACGCTATTCGACCGAACTCTATCGCGGCTTGGCCGAGGCGGTCGACTATCCGATCAATTACCATGTGACGGGCTCGATCCGGTTGGCGCATACGAACGAGCGCATGCAGGAATTCAAGCGCGCGTGCGGAATGGGCCGCTATCAAGGTATGGACATCCAGATCATCGATTGCGACGAAATCAAGAACAAATATCCGTTCATCGAAACGCATGATCTCAGAGGCGCTCTGCACGATCCTTACGATGGCGACATCGATCCGGCGCAATTGACACAAGCTCTGGCGAAAGGCGCGCGGGATCTCGGAGCGACGGTCGTGCGTTTCGCTCCGGTTGTCGGCATCTCCCGCGAAGGCGACGAATGGATAATCGAGACGCCCAAAGGCAAATTGAGATGCGAATATGTTGTGAACGCTGCGGGATACTATGCTCAGCGCGTCGGCGAGATGTTCAAGCCATTCGGCGGCCGCACTGTGCCGATGGCGACCATGAGCCATCAATATATTCTGACCAACGAAATCGCCGAACTCTCGGAATGGTCGCGGGAGACAGGACGCAAATTGCCGCTTCTGCGGGACGTGGATTCATCCTACTACCTCCGCCAGGAAAAGTTCGGATTGAATCTGGGCCCGTACGAACGGAATTGCCGAGCCCATTGGGTCGACGTGGCGGATCCTTTGCCCGAGGACTTCTCGTTTCAGCTTTTCGAAGACGATCTCGACCGGTTGGACTGGCATTTGGAAGACGCGATGGCAAGGGTGCCGGTCTTGGGGAAGGCCGGAATCGCCAAGGTAATCAACGGACCCATTCCGTATGCCCCGGACGGCAACCCGCTGCTGGGCCCGATGCCGGGGGTGCCCAATGCATTTGAAGCTTGCGTCTTTACCTTCGGGATTGCGCAAGCCGGCGGCGCCGGGAAGGTGCTGGCGGAGTGGGTGACGGAAGGCCGGACGGAGTGGGACATGTGGTCCTGCGACCCGCGGCGCTACACCGACTACACCGACCACGAATACTGCGTAGCGAAGGCCGTCGAAGTCTACGGGCACGAATACGCAATGCATTTTCCCCATCATGCCTGGCCCGCCGGGCGGAACAGAAAGCTTTCCCCCGTTCACGAAAAGATCGTGCGGCTCGGCGGACAGATGGGCGCCTACAACGGATGGGAGCGCGCGAACTGGTTTGCTGAATCCGGCGACGACAAGTCGGAAAGCGCGACGCAGAGATGGACCCGGTCAGGTCCTTGGGAACAGCGGATCAGGCAGGAATGCGAGGCAGTGAGGGACGACGTCGGCGTCTTGGACCTGCCGGGATTTTCCCGCTTCAATCTATCCGGAAACGGAGCCGGCGATTGGCTTCTGAAGCAAATTGCGGGAAGGCTGCCCGCTGTCGGGCGAATGAATCTCGCCTACTTTGCGGATGACCGAGGCCGAGTCGCAACCGAAATGTCGGTGCTTCGACATTCTGAAGACTCGTTCACTTTGATCACTGCGGGAACCGCCCAATGGCATGATTTCGAGCTGCTCCAGCGGTCTCTTCCCAAGAATGGAGCGCTAAGGCTGGACGATTGCACGAACCAATATACCACCCTCATTGTCACCGGCCCTCGCTCCCGCAATCTGTTTGCGGGAATTGCCGAAGCCGATTTCCATATGCCGTGGCTCAGCCACCAGCCGGCGACCGTCGCAGGCCGCCCTGCCGCATTGGCTCGGGTAAGTTTCGCCGGCGAGCTCGGCTGGGAGGTGCACGCTTCCAATGATCAGGCCGCTGAGATCTACGATGCTGTTCTGGCCGCCGGGGCAAAGCCTTTCGGGATGTGGGCGCTCGATTCGCTGCGGCTGGAGAAAGGCTACCGCGCTTGGAAGGGCGATCTGTCCACCGACTACACCCTGCTTGAGAGTTCGCTTGACCGCTTCATAAAGTTCGACAAGCCTCAACGCTTCAAAGGCCGAGCTGCGTTGCTTTCGGAAAAGCAGCAAGGAAGCCGCAAGAGGTTCGTGACGATGGTCGTCGAAGCCGGCGACTGCGACGCCCCTTACATGTCGACAATTTGGCGCGACGGGGAAATCGTCGGAGAAGTCACTTCCGGAGGATGGGGATATCGGGTTGATCAATCGATCGCGCTCGGCCTCGTGCGGCAGGATCTCGCCAATGAAGGGGTTGAAGTCGAAATCGAGATTTTTGGCGAAAAATTCAAGGCGGCCATCCAAAGGAACGCGGCGTTATGGGATCCGCAAAACGAGCGTCTGAAAGCCTGACCTGCATGGCCGGCGCAGGGCTCAGAACGGGACGAAACCTTCCGAGGAGCGGCGACGCGCCGATCGAGCTTGAAGCATTGAAACCGAACCGATGGAACCGAATCAGATGACGGGAGATCGCGTGCCTGAATCCGCCAGAGCGGTAATAATCGGCGGAGGCGTAGTCGGGTGCTCTGTCGCATACCATCTTGCCAAGCTGGGCTGGACCGATGTCGTTCTGCTGGAGCGAAAAAAACTGACGTCCGGAACAACCTGGCACGCCGCGGGATTGATTGCGCAGCTCCGAGCGACCGCCAACATGACGAAGTTGGCCAAATACTCTCAGGAGCTGTACGGAACGCTTGAAGAAGAGACTGGCGTCGCGACGGGTTTCGTGCGCTGCGGCTCAATCACGGTCGCCTTGTCCGACGAGCGCCGAGAGGAGATTCTCCGCTCGGCTTCGATGGCCAGAGCGTTCGGCGTTGAAATTGAAGAGATTTCGTCTGCTGATGTGAAGCAGCGCTACCCGCACCTTAATACCTCGGATGTCATTTCAGCCGTGTATCTCGACAAGGACGGCCAGGGCGATCCCTCGAACATTGCGATGGCGCTGGCTCGCGGGGCGAAGCAAAACGGAGCCCTGCTGCTCGAGAACGTGAAGGTCGAATCCATCGAGACCAAGGGCCGCCGCGCGGTCTCGGTCGGATGGAGATCGCCCGAAGGCGAAGGGACAATCCAGTGCGAAAACGTGGTCAATTGCGCGGGCATGTGGGGCCGAGCGGTCGGCAGGCTCGCGGGAGTGAATGTTCCGCTCCAAGCATGCGAACACTTCTACATCGTGACGGAGCCGATCAACGGGTTGGGCTCGCTCCCGGTTCTGAGGGTTCCTGACGAGTGCGCGTACTACAAGGAAGACGCAGGAAAACTGCTTCTCGGGGCGTTCGAGCTCGAATCGAAGCCTTGGGCGCTTGAAGACATACCTGAAGATTTCGAATTCGATCAGCTTCCTGAAGACTTCGACCATTTCGAACCGATTCTCGAACGCGCGATCGCAAGAATGCCGATTCTCGAAACCGCCGGCATCCAAACATTCTTCAACGGGCCGGAAAGCTTTACGCCGGACAATGCCTACCTGCTGGGCCTTGCGCCGGAACTGGACAACTACTTCGTCGCGGCAGGCTTCAATTCGGTCGGCATCCAGTCCGCGGGCGGCGCGGGCATGGCGCTCGCCCAATGGATGGACGACGGGGAAAAGCCCTTTGACCTCGGAGACGTCGATATCTCGCGGATGGAGCCGTTCCAAGGGAGCAAGGCGTTTCTCGCCGAGCGTTCGCGCGAGACGCTCGGACTTCTTTACGCCGATCATTTTCCTTTTCGGCAGAAGGCCACGGCGCGCGGGATTCGCAGGTCGCCCTTCCACAGGCACCTGCTTGAGCGGGGCGCCGTCATGGGCGAAGTCGCGGGATGGGAGCGTCCGAACTGGTATGCCGAATCCGGCGAGGCAGCCGAATACAGCCACGGCTGGGCGCGGCAGCATTGGTTCCGGAACTGGGAAGCGGAGCACCTGGCGGTCAGGAACAACGTCGGAATTTACGACATGTCCTCGTTCGGCAAGCTCCTGGTCGAAGGACGCGACGCCGAACGGTTCCTCAACTTCGTATGCGCGGCGGATGTCTCGGTTCCGCAAGGCAAAATCACCTACTCCCAATTCCTCAACGAACGCGGCGGAATCGAAGCCGATGTCACGGTCACCAGACTGAGCGAAACGGCTTATTTGGTCATGACGCCCGCCGCCACGCGGCTCGCGGACCAGACTTGGCTCGCAAGGCACTCGGACGGCTACAACGTGGTCATCGCCGACATGACAAGCTCGGAGGGCGTGCTCGCCGTCATGGGCCCGAATTCAAGGAAGCTCCTGCAGCGCGTGACGTCTTCGGACTTGAGCAATTCCGCCAACCCATTCGGAACGGCGCAACGGATCGACATCGCGGCTGCGACCGCCCGCGCCCACCGGATTTCCTATGTCGGCGAACTTGGCTGGGAGATTTACATCTCGTCGGACATGGCCGCCTACGCGTTCGAATCGATCTGGGAGGCCGGAGCGGATTTGGGCTTGAAGCTGTGCGGCATGCATATGATGGACAGCTGCCGTTCGGAAAAGGCGTTCAGGCATTTCGGCCACGACATCACATGCGAAGACCATGTGCTGGAGGCCGGGCTCGGGTTTGCAGTCGGGATTCACAAGGAATCCTTCGTAGGCCGCGACGCGGTGCTGAGGAAGCGGGATGAAGGGCTCCGGCGCCGCATGCTGCAATTCAAGCTGAACGACCCGCTGCCCCTGCTCTACCATAATGAACCCATACTTCGCGACGGCGAAATCGTCAGCCATCTGACATCGGGAAGCTACGGCCACGCTTTGAAAGGCGCGGTCGGCCTTGGATATGTTCCATGCGAAGGGGAAACGAGCGCGCAGGTTCTGGATTCCAGCTTCGAAATCGAGGTTGCCGGCGCAAGGATCTCCGCCGCGGTTTCCGCGAGGCCGATGTACGACCCGACGGGCGCGCGCACCAAAGCTTGACTGAAAAACTTGCGCCGAGCGAAAGAGTCGTCGGCTGAATTGCGCGAGCTGACAAAATGATGCCGAAGCGTTCACTCACCCTGCGCGGACACCGAACCAGCGTCTCTTTGGAAGACGAATTCTGGGACGCATTCAAATCGATCGCGGCTGATAAAGGCATGTCCGCCAACGCGCTCGCCTACCGCATCGATTCGGAGCGGGATCTTTCGAGCGGATTGGCATCGTCGATCAGGGTGTTCGTCTTGAATCACTACAGAAACGCCAATGGAGATGAGTGACCTGGCGTTCATCCGATCACTGCCAGCGCCGGAAACGTTTCCAGAAGCCAGTAGGAAATTGCGGAAAATTGCCCGAACACCAGAAGCAGGCCAACCGCGAGCAAGAGGCCGCCGATGGATCGTTCGATCAGTTTCATATGCGGTTTTAGGCGATTCATGATCTTGACCGACTTATCGATGAACACGGCCGCAAGAATGAACGGAATTCCCAGTCCCGCCGCATAGCAGGCAAGCAGGAACGCTCCGCGAGCCGCTGATTCCTCTTGCGAGGCCAAGGAGAGGATTGCTCCGAGCTGCGGACCGATGCAAGGAGCCCAGCCGAAGGCGAATGCGAGCCCAAGAACATAAGCGCCGACCATCCCGCCGCCGCCTGAAACATTGAAGCGTGCCTCGTTGTCGAGGATCGGGATTCGAATGATCCCCAAGAAGTGGAGTCCGAACACAACAATGACCCCGCCCGCGACGCGCCCCAGCAAGACTTGATGTTGAAGAAACAACGATCCGAGCGCCGACGCGGCCAAACCGAGCAGTATAAAGACTGTCGAGAGGCCGATGACGAACATGAAAGCCGACTGGACAACGCTGCCGCGAGCCCGCCCGTCCATCATTTCCGGGAATGAAATCCCGCTGATATAGGCCAGATAAGGCGGAACCACAGGCAGTACGCAAGGCGAAACGAAGCTGAGCGTTCCTGCCAACAGCGCGACGAACAACGCCGGCGCCAAGCTGGCGTCAAACAAATCTATGCCGAACATGAAGGCTCCATTCGACGATCAACCTTGCCTATCATGATATGGCAGCCGGAGACTGCTTTCTTCAATAACAATTCCGTAGGCGGATTTGCCGGATTGATGATGAATTCGAATGTTCCGATTCTTTACCATGTCGGCGATGAGTGTGCATTGGACGAAAGCCAGTTGCACCAAGTCGAAAGCTCCAACCCTTGCATACAGGCGATTTTTGCTCTCGAGTCGTTGGAACCGGCGTTTGAAACTGCAACTCCGAAATCTGCAAGCAGCGAACGCTCAACGGAACGAGTCGCCGGTTCTTCCCCCGCCGATGCACTTGAAGGCGCGCATCGACATACAGGATTTTTATCGGCGGCGCTCTCTCCGCCGAGACAAGAACGTGTTAAATGCCGCTAATGCGCCCGATGGAAGAACTAGACGCGACGGGATTGCTCTGCCCGCTGCCGGTGCTCAAGCTCCGTAAACGCATCCGCCCGATGGCTGTCGGAGAAGCCATCATGATGACATGCGACGACCCTGCGGCGATTGTGGATGTGCCGCATTTTTGCGCAGAGCAAGGTCACCGAATTCTTCGCGAGAACCACCAGGGAGACCTGCTTAGTTTCGTCATCGAGAAATCGGGCGCGACGTCAAAGTAAACACTGGCTTGTATCCGGCGCGCGCAAGCTCGCCGCAATTTTTGGCACCTGATCAGAATGGCCAGCGAATCAAAGCACCAAAAATGAGAACGATAGCGACCCACATGCCGACTTGCCATCGCGTATTGTCCTTGTCTCGCTTCGCCGCATCAGCGTCGCGCTGAGCTTCGCGCCTTTCCGCTTCTGAATCGCGTTTCGCCATTTCTGCATCGCGCTGCACATCACGCTTTGCCGCTTCTGCATCGCGTTTTGCCGCTTCTGCATCGCGTTTTGCTGCGTCGGCGTCGCGCTGCGCATCGCGTTTTGCCATATCGGCTCGCAGTCTGTCCAAAGCGCTTTCATACTTCGCTTGGTGCGTGTTCATGCGTTCTTCCTGTTTCGCCATCCGTTCTGAATGTTCCAACAGTGTCTGGTCGGTCATCGCTTGCACCCCATCGCAAAAGTTTTCGTTGGCATTACGCGATCCGCAGTTCATGCCGAACAGCCATGCGGTGCAAATGGACCGAGTCAGGTTTTGATTACTTTACTTCTCTTCACGTCCTCTGTCTATCCGTTGAAACGGCGAATTCGGGCGACGCGCGAGAGTTCGAAATCACTTTGACCAAAAAACATGGAAAGCACATTGGCTGAACCGGCAAATCGTCGACTCATTCCGCTGCGAATTTCAGCCCTTCCGTTTGATCGGTTCGGAACTGTGTGAGCAGTTCGTCGCGTCTGGTCATCGCCAGTTTGTAGCTTTCCTCCCAGACCGGCCCGTAGCCGCGAACTGTCGTCGGGAGCTTGGCGAGTTCCAATGCGATTTCACGTTTTCCCGGATCGCCGGAGGCAAGCACCTCTTCCATGTCGGTTTCAAATTGCCTCGTGAATTCCTTCTGAAGCAGCCGTTCCGATCCCCTTCCGAACGGATCGAGCCAAGTTCCCCGCAGCCATTTCATTGAAGCAATCATGCGAAACACATGGATCATCCATTGTCCGAATTCATACTTTTTCGGTCGGCCGTCTCTTCCGGTTCTTGCAAAAAGCGGGGGCGATAGATGGAAGGTCATCTTGAAGTTGCCTTCGAACTCGTCTTTGGCCTTGGACGCGCTCGAAAGATGCAATCGCGCGACTTCGTACTCGTCCTTCACCGCCAGCAGCTTGTGATAGCTTTCAGCGACCGCCTCTTTCATCTCGTTGTCATGGAATCTTTCGACAAAGGACATGAATCTGTCTGCCGCTTTTTCATTCGAATGTCGCCTCAAATGAGATTTTCTCCGTTCAACCAGGCCGTCCACCGCGGCTGCAACCGAATCTGTCGCCCCTGCTTTCACTGCGGCGCAAACTGCGTCGAGGTCAAGCGCGGCCCAACGGCCGAGCGTGAACGCATCGGTGTTCCGTTCTATCGCGACACCGTTGAGTTCAATTGCGCGAAGGATGGCCTCCTTCGTAACGGGCACCCATCCTTTTTGCCAAGCAAGCCCGAACAGCATCACGTTGGAATAAATTGAATCGCCGAACGCGGATTTGGCAATGCGGGTTGAGTCAAAGAAAAATGCATTTTCGGCGCCCAATTTCGCCTCGATCTGGTTCTTCATCTCGTCGCCCGGAATCCGGAAGTTCCTGTTCCTCGTGAACTCCCCGGTAATTGCCTCATGTCGATTGATCGCGGCTTTCGTCCGTCCTCTCGACATGAGAGTTCGAATTTCCGATCCCGCAGCGACAACCAAATCGCATCCGATTACGAGATTGGCCTCCGCATTCGCGACTCTGATCGCGCTGATGTCTTCCGGAGATCTTGCAATCCTGCAATGGCTGGTCACCGCCCCGCCCTTTTGCGCGAATCCCAGCATTTGAATGACGCCGACGCCTTGCTTGTCCAAGTGCGCCGCCATCGCAAGAATGGAATCCACGGTGAGGACGCCTGTTCCGCCGATCCCGGCGACGACTATGTTGTATGTTCCTTCGATTTTCGGGAAATCCGGATCCGGCAGGTCGGGCGCCTCGAACTGAACGCCGTCGGAGTTTTTGAGGTCAGCTCCGCGCAACGTTATGAATGAGGGGCAAAACCCGTTCAGGCAACTGAAATCCTGATTGCAGCTGGATTGGTCGATCGATCGCTTTCGACCGAATTCGGTTTCTACAGGCACAATCGAGACGCAATTGGATTGCACGCCGCAATCGCCGCATCCTTCGCAGATGTCCTGATTGATGAATACGCGCCTCCCCGTGTCCGGGAACCGACCGTGCTTCCTTCTCCTGCGCTTCTCCGCGGCGCAAGTCTGCACGTATACGATCGCGGACACGCCTTTGAGTTCCTGGAACCTCTTTTGAACGTGGTCGAGCTCGGACCTCGGGTAAAACTTCGCCTCCGGAGGAAAAGCCTTGAAATCGATGTCCTCCTTTTCGTCGAATACGATCGCGAGGTTTTTAATTCCGAAAGACGCCAACTCGCAGGCAACGCGCGGCGCGCCCAATTCTCCTTCGATCGCCTGCCCGCCGGTCATTGCTACGGCGTCATTGAACAATATCTTGAAAGTGATGTTCGTGCCCGCGGCGACCGCCGCTCTGACGGAATTCACTCCCGAGTGGTTGTAAGTCCCGTCCCCCAAGTTCTGAAATATGTGCTCGCGCTCCGAGAACGGCGCTTCGCCGATCCAGTTGGCGCCCTCCCCGCCCATTTGCGTGAAGCCGGTCGTGCTGCGGTCCATCCATTGGACCAGGTAATGGCACCCGATGCCTGCGTAGCCGCGCGCGCCCTCCGGTATTCGGGTCGAGGTATTGTGCGGACACCCTGAGCAAAAATAAGGAGTCCGGACTGCGTGGTCTTCTGAATTGCCGAGAGTCGATGCGGCCTCCAGTTTCCGGAGCGCATTCTTCAGCCTGTCCGTATCGCGGCCGCTCGAAACAAGTATGTTTCCGATCTTCTCAGCGATCATTACAGGGTCGAGCGCATATCGAATCGGGAACAACTCGTTGCCGTCCAGATCTTTTCCGCCAAGTATGCGCTGACGCCGACCGGCATCGAACAATGCGTCCTTGGTCTGGATTTCAATGAGCTTGCGTTTCTCCTCGACGAAGACGATCATGTCGAGGGAGTTGGACCACTGCAGCATCGGCTCCGTGTCCAGCGGCCAAACCATGCCAACCTTGTAGGTCGAAATCCCCAGCCGTTCAGCTTCAGCCTTGTCCAAATCAAGAAGGGACATCGCGTGCGTCAGATCAAGCCAGCTTTTTCCAGACGCCACGAAACCGATCTTTGATGCAGGCGTTCCCCATTCGGGCCTGTTCATCCGGTTCGCCGTGCAGAATGCCTTCGCGGCTTCGCGCCGGAAATCCATGACGCGAGCTTCCATTTCTTTAGGCGTGTCGCCGAGACGGATGTTCAATCCGCCCGGAGGAAGATCGAATTCCGGAAGCGATATTTTCACTCGGTCAATTCTGCCATCGACGACGGCGGACGACTCTATGGTTTCCTTCAGGCATTTCAATCCGACCCAGTTTCCTGAATACCGCGACAGCGCGTATCCGAGCACCCCGAAGTCAACCACTTCCTGAATGCCGGCCGGAGACAGTATCGGAAGGTACGCGTCAATGAGCGCCAAGTCGGATTGGTGAAGCGTGGTGGAACTTTCTCCGACGTGATCGTCCCCCATGAGCATGAGCACTCCGCCATGTTTTGAACTGCCCGCAAAATTTCCGTGCATGATGGCATCGCCGGACCGCGCGACGCCCGGGCCTTTGCCGTACCAGAGGGCAAACACGCCATCAAATTTGCCCTCGCTGCGAAGCTCCGCTTGCTGAGAGCCCCAGATCGCCGTAGCCGCCAGATCTTCATTCAATCCGGGCTGAAACACTACGTCCGATCGATCGAGATGATCTTTGGCTCGAACCATCTGCAAATCGACTGTGCCCAGCGGGGAGCCCCGATAACCCGACACGTATCCGGCCGTGTTGAGTCCGGCCGCCGCGTCCCGAGCTTTTTGTGTCAGAAGGAGTCGGACGATCGCTTGCGTTCCGTTCAATAGAACGGGCGTGCAAGACAGATCGAATCTGTCCGAAAGTCGGGTTTCTCTTATTGCCGAGTCCAGCATCGCAATCTGCCTCTTCGCGCCGTACTATAGCTGGGTGTGCGTGGATATTGAATAGATATTCACGAAATCGGCGAACCGCATGCGCCTTCATTGAGGTTGCAGTGGCATGACGCCCGTCCTGGTGCCGGACGCTGCGAATGCAGCGTTCCATCGGCAGGCATTTGGCTCGGACGCGAAAGGACTGAATAGGAAATGACTATTCATTATGGACTTTGTCATGCGCAAATTTTCTTTCGGATATTCATTTCTGCAGTGAGATTATTGGCTGGGCAGCAAGCTTGTAAAGGAAAAATCAATGAAAAGAAGCGTGTTAAGTATTCTGCTTTGGATTAAAGCAATTGTCTCGCATCTTGAATCAATGGCTGCCGAAAAATTCGTGAGCTTATCGCAAACGATCACCTTTTCCGCGGCAGCGCACTGCGGAGCCATGCAAGACTGGATAATCTCCAATCGGAGAACAATTTGACTATGCTTAAAAATATTATAACTGATCTAGCTTGATTGATTGTTGGACCTTGATAATTGCAAGCTCGCACGCGAAGCGAGGAGATTTCGCAATATCAATCTTGCACGCATTGCGCTGCGGCGGCTGCCGACAAGTCGCGAAGGAGCCGGCCCCTTCCGTCATTGTTTGAAGCTGCAATGAGCGGATCCGATGCAATGACGTGCAATTGCGATCAAGAAAACGCCGTGGTGCTTGAGTGCCGGATGGATTCGCTCGCACCCGAATCGACAATTGCAGTATCGTCCTGCATTGAAGTCGCATCATGCCATGTTGGGCAAAAAATGGCGAAGATACGCGAGTTTGGTTGGCATGCATGCTGAGGATTGCTTCGTGAATTGCGTACGCAATTGTTTCAGGACCCTCCTGTTCAATTCAACGGCTTCGCAACGAAACATCCTCGAAACCGGCGGCAGTGGCATCTGTTCGCCCGCCCGGTCATGACGCAAGCCCGGCGCGGAGTTCCGGCCTTGTCGCTGATTCAGCCCGAATGCGATGCACGAAATAGGCCAGTGCCAAAGATAATTCGCATATTTTCCTGATGCTGCGGTCATGATATTGTGAATTGCGGTTGTCACCCGGCTTGTGAGCGAATAGATCATCTGAAGAATTCAAAAACGCGGCCTGCCGATCATCTCCGGCCGACCGAAATTGTCCCGCGCGAAATTGATTGACATGTCAATTTAAGTTTGCGGTATACGCGTCGGCACAACACTTGCAGTGGTCCTCGTTTTGACGAGCCTTGAGATTCGTTGAAATACTTCAAGAATGAAAACTTTCGCTGCGGGACTCAATGGTTTCGAGGAGCTCAGAATGAATGTGGGTTCAAACTTCAGTGGGATCAGAAGTTCACGGATGGATTGGGACAAGCTTCGCGTATTCCATGCTGTGGCTTCAGCAGGAAGCCTTACGCAGGCGGGCGACATCCTGCATTTGAGCCAATCGGCCGTGAGTCGGCAAATCCGAGCATTGGAGGAAAGTCTGGCGACAACTTTGTTTCATCGGCATGCGCGCGGCCTCATTCTGACCGAACAAGGCGAGCTTTTGTTCGACGCCGCCAAGGCAATGGAGCATCGACTCGAAATCGCGGCCGCACGAATCAGGGACTCATTCGACGAGGCGTTCGGTGAACTGAAGGTGACGACCAGCATCGGATTCGGAACGTTGTGGCTCGCGCCTCGGCTTTCGAATCTTTACGAAGAGCACCCGAACTTGAACATCGACCTGATGCTTGAAGAGCGGATTCTTGATCTTCCGATGCGCGAAGCGGACGTCGCCATCCGAATGAAAGAACCTTCGCAGGCCGACCTGATCCGCCGTAAATTGATGTCAGTCCGGATGGTGCTTTATGCGACCGAAAGCTATCTCCGGAAGTACGAGGCGCCCGTAGCGTATGAAGACCTGTATTCGCATCGTTTGATCAGCCAAGGGTCGCGAGACGAACAGACGCGCGAGGGGATCAAGTTGATTCGCGACATCCTGAGCAAAAGCACGACCTCGCATCTGACGGTCAACAACTACTATGGAGTTCTCCAAGGCGTGCTGAACGATCTTGGCATAGGATTTCTGCCCGACTATCTGATCGACCACTTTCCCAAGCTCGTGCGGGTTCTGCCGGAAATCGAAACGAATGAAATCCCCGTTTACCTGGCCTACCCTGTCGAGCTCCGCGAATCGGGGCGCGTTCAGGCGTTCAGGGACTTTGTTCTGAAGGAGGCCCAGGCTCGCCGTTGAGCCGTCGCGCAGAACGCACCGATTGGCTGCTGCGCGCGAAATAAATCGCGCCGGACTTGCGCAAAGCAGACCTGAGTTCTACACTCGACGCGGCAACCGGAGGTAGCAGCCATGCCCATGCAAGCATCGGAAATCGAAAGGCTGATCAGGGCAAAATTCCCGAAGGCGCGTATAACGGTCACAGATTTGGCGGGAGATGGCAATCACTATGCCGCCGTCGTTGTCGATGAAAGCTTCAGCGGCATGAACCGCGTTCAGCAGCAGCGCATGGTGTACGCGGCCTTGGAAGGAAAGATGGACGGACCTTCCGGTGAACTGCATGCGCTGGCACTCACAACCAAGGCATCGGAGTAACGAATGGACGACGACTCGAAGGTCCGCATCGAAGAAACGATTTCAGGCAACGACGTCGTTTTATTCATGAAGGGAAACAAGCAGCAGCCGCAGTGCGGCTTCTCTTCGCGCGTGGCGGGCGTGCTGAATTACTTGGGCATCGAATATGAAGACGTGAATGTCCTTCTGGATCCTGAAATCCGCGAAGGCATAAAAAAATATTCCGATTGGCCTACGATTCCGCAGCTTTATGTGAAGGGCGAATTTGTAGGCGGTTGCGACATCGTGACCGAAATGACCCTTTCCGGCGAGCTGGATGATTTGTTCGAACGGTTGAAAGTCGACTTCGACAAAGAAGCGGCTGCCAAGATCAGAGATCACAACGCCTGAACGCGCGCACTGCGACTGTAAATCAATCGGCCAAGCGTCAATCGGCGGCTACAGCCGCAGATTCTGCATCGCGCCCGTTGGAGGCGCGACTCTGCTCATCGCACACGTGCGCGCATAGTTTCCTGAATCCGTTTTTTCTTTTAATCACTCGTTTTTACGTGTTTTCTCCCATTTTTGAGGCACTGCATTTCGCTGGTTTTCCGTTGCTCGCGGTAGCCTCAATCGATCCAGTGGGGCATTCGGGACAGTAGGAATTGCAATATCCAGCAGATGCGGTTCATGTCGGGCGGCGTTTTCGAAGGGGGTGCGTAGCATCGTTTCGGACGCATGTCGCGCAAGCAGGCGAACGCCATGCTGCGATGGCGGTGTGCACTTTCGCCGGATCGGGCTTTCAGTGAAACACCGGCCAAAACCTATAACCCCAACCCCGGACACAGACGAATCGGACTCCGCCGAACCGTCGCAAAATGCCGAACCCAAAGGGTGCATCCCAAATATTTTTGATCAGGCGGTTGCAGCGCCACAATCCCTTCAATTGATGATTTCAGGCCTACGGTTGTTTTCGCCGCAGCGTTTGACGGCGTGCAAGGCGTTCGCTTCGGCTTTCGACCGGCGGCATCCCGTTTGACCAAATGAATTAGGATGCACCCGAACACAAGCATCAACTTGACGCATCCCAAAACCTGATGCATCATAAAGGCTTGAATGATTCGCGGAATAGGGTCATCTGGGGGCAAATATGGCAATGCGATGCGGACTCTGCATCCGGACTGTGGAATCGCGCAATTGCTTGAGGTGTTCAATTGACTATTCCACTTGGCAGGGTAGCAATTGGCGTCGGTCTTACATGTGTTCGTTTCATGTTTCTTAGCTAGACAACCTTTGCACTGCTTGAAACGCCAAACCCGGAAGATACGCGAAAGCGTGGAAGCACCCTGACCAAAAAACATGAAACGCACCTGTCTCGCATTTGCTCGATTAGCTGGTCGAAACATTCCGAAGTATATTAGTCAGGATTGAAGCGAAGGTGCATTAATCATGAACAAGCCCTCTGATTTAAATTTCAAGCCCGGCCCAGGAGAAACTCCGCCGTTCTTGGCAGGCCGCAAAAAAGAAAAAGAAGAAATCAAGTTGATACTTGATCGTCTGAAAGACGGCAAAAGCCCAGGGCAAAACATCGTCTTGATCGGCCCTCGTGGGAACGGAAAGACCGTTCTCATGCAGTGGGTAAAAGAAGAAGTTGATAGCTACAAAGGCAAAGTCAAATGTGTAACACTGAAATCTCATTGTTTCCGGACGCATGGTGATCTCGTCGAATCATTGAAGAGTCCAGAAGAGAGTCCAGAAGGATTTAAAGTAGAACGGATTATGGCAAAGACGCCTATCTTTGATGTTGAAGTTCCGCGCCGAGAAGCAAAGAAAGAAATGCTTGGGGATGTATTGGAGAGGAGGTGTTCTGAAAGCGGCTTTGCAATATTGATCGACGAGGCACACACACTGAATGTGTATCCGGATGAAGTTCGAAATTTTTTCCATGAAGTACAAATACTTGCAAGTGCTGGTTGTCCATTGCTGCTGATCCTTGCCGGCACCCCAAATATCTCGCGGCGCTTCACCGACATTGAAATCTCATTTTGGAATCGAATAAAGAAATTTGGCATTGGGCTCCTCGACGATGCGGATGCAAAAGAAGCTCTCCGAACTCCCTTGAATCAGATGGGTTACAACATTAAGGATAAAGTGCTTGACCGGGCGGTCAGTGAGGCGCAACGCTATCCTTACTTTCTTCAGATTGTGGGTTCCAAGCTGCATCGGGTGGCCGAAGCAGAGCTTGGCATTGGAAGAAAAAAAGAAGAAAAAGAAATCAACTGCGCAATACTCGACCAAGCCTTGACGGAGTTTGCTGCTGAGCGGGATAACTACTATAACCTCCGTTATCGAGAACTTAGAGAGGACGGCATCCTGCACGTAGCGTATGCAGTTGCGTCGCGTTTTGTTTTGCTCAATGAAAGATCGATTACTGGTGGCGCGTTGGAAGTTACCATTGAAAGCTGCGTCGACGGGAAAGAATTGACGGATAACGAAGTAACTGAACTTGCTGTGGACTTTGAAAGTAAGCTTCGAGATAATGGATTTATTTGGAGCCCGATTGGAAAGGAACGTTGTTGCTGTGAGCCCGGAATTCCGAGCCTGATGAATTACATATTGGAATGGAAAGATGATCGTGATCGTGAACTTGCGCGAATCCGCGGATCCTGACTTCAACACTTTATTTCGATCACCACTTGTTTCAGATGTTTACACCTAAATTTTGGTCACTACATCCGGCTGTGTTCTAGCGGCTGGTCTTAATCTTTTGATGCCCTATTTGGAGGGAGGGGCCGAAGCGCTCCGAGTTAGCCGTTCAGTTGAGAGGCTTTGCCTCCTTTTCGTTGTGCAACTCTATGAACTCCCGAATCGACCTTTTGAGATCCTCGATGGACTCGCAGATGCCGCGCCGGAATCGGCGGCAAGTCAATTTCCGGAAAGGCCCTTGGCGGCATTCATCTGGAAGCAGAAGGTCGGCGTGTAGTGGAAGGTTCATCGGCGAAGACCCGTCAGTTTTTGGACTGGGGCCTGTTGCTGTTCCGAACGCCCAGCTGGATCGAATGAGGTCGCCGAAAGAAACTTGGAACACAGCGCGATGTAGTGCCTAAATTTAGGCGAAAACACATAAAACAAGTGTTTGTCGAAATAGAATGTCGAAGTCAGGCGTGCGCGTATAATCTCAGTTGTCTGTATCCATCGATCAGGCTGATTCGCCCTCGGATTTGATCCCGAAAGATTCTTCCAGTCCGGTTGCGATTTCCTCGGCAAAATCAGCCAATTCCGTCAAGTTCGCATAATCCTCGTCCGGAATTTCCTTGTCTTCAGACTCGCGGATCGCTGCATCCTGCTTCGATTCGACCGAGCTGCGCGGAGCATCCAATTGGCCTTTGGCTTCTTCGGCTTGGCGCTCAAGATTGCGAATTTGATCCGCGAAACTCAGTGCGCACATGATCAGCAGATGGGGAATTCCGATATCTTCCTGGTCCACCCATCTTTGCATCTCATGGTTCAGCATGTCGCGTGCAGTGACCGTCGCTTCGTGCTCGTCGTCGGTGCAGGCGATGTCGTACTGGCGCCCCCTTACCGATACCGGAATTTCAGGCATTTTCTTCATCCGTTGCCAGCAGCGACTCCAAGTCGGACAGGATTCCGTCCAGTTCCGAAACTCCTTCGGCACGCTGCTCGATTATTGAATCCAATTTGGACCGCAATTCCGCGACCGCGTTCGAATCGCTGGATTCCGCTGTCTCGCGAGCCTGCTTCAGATCTTCAAGTTTGGCTTTCAACTGAGCATTGTCCGAAAGAGCGTTTTCCAGCAAGCCCTCCAATTCTCCGATTCGTGTGTTCGCCGCTTCAAGCTCAGCGGTCCCGGTCTCCGCCTCCGGTTCGCGACCTGCGGTCGCGTCGTTCAGTTCGACGTCTGCCGAATCAGGCTCTTGGATTTCCGGATCATCAATTTTGCCATAGCTGAATGAAATTGAACTTTCAGACTGGAGTTTTCCGTAGCAGACCTCGATTCGCTCAAGCGCTGACGCGATGCGCCGGGCCTGCTCTGCAGCACCTTCTTCCGTCACTGATGGTTATCCCGCAATTGTTCGGATATATTCTTTTCGCAACATAACCCGTCCAACGCAATGTATTCGCGAGATACATTGTTCTCAACTGTATTGTGGACTTGATTTCGCGAATTGTTCCGATATGCGCTGCCGCAGAATTCGAGGTGCGGCTCGCGGGCCGGCGAATCACAGAGGTGCCGATGGAAATCACTGCACTGCGCAAGCGTCATCCGGTTCACTGGCGAAACGCGTGCGCGCTCAGGGCTCTGGCCATGGACGCGGTGCAGAGCGCGAATTCAGGCCACCCCGGAATGCCGATGGGCATGGCCGACGTCATGACTGTGCTTTTTCATAACCACCTGAAATACGATGCGTCGTGCCCGACCTGGCCCGACAGGGATCGGTTCGTCCTGTCGGCTGGCCACGGCTCGATGCTATTGTACGCAGCCCTTTGCCTGTCTGGATACAAAAACTGCGGCATGGACCAAATCAAGCGCTTTCGCAAGCTGCATTCCGTCGCGGCCGGGCATCCCGAAATCATGCCCGAAGCCGGGATCGAGACGACCACCGGCCCGCTTGGCCAAGGTTTGGCGAATGCCGTCGGCCTAGCCATCGCGGAAGAATCGCTCCGCGCCCGCTTCGGGAATAAGCTGGTCGACCACATGACCTATGCAATCGTCGGCGACGGCTGCCTTATGGAAGGAATCAGCCAAGAGGCGATCAGCCTTGCAGGAATGCAGAAGCTTTCAAAGCTCGTCGTGCTGTGGGACGACAACGGCATATCGATCGACGGCGACATTTCGAAGAGCGACGCCACCGAGCAGATCGCTCGATTCAACGCGTCCGGCTGGACGTGCCTTTTGTGCGACGGGCACGATCCGGAGCAGATTGACGACGCCTTGCAGGATGCGAAAGCCAGCCCCTATCCCGCGTTAATCGCCTGCAAGACTAGAATTGGATTCGGCTCCCCCAAGAAAGAAGGCACCGCTTCGGCGCACGGTTCTCCGCTCGGCGACGATGAGATCGCGGCAGTTCGTGACATCTACGATTGGCCGCATCCAGCTTTCGAAATTCCGGCGGAGGTATCAGAGGCTTGGGCAAAGGCGGGCTCTCGCGGCGCAATGCTTCGCGAAGAATGGGAGCATCGCCGCGACTCGGTGTCATCCAGACGCAGAGAGCAGTTCGACAGGATGCTCCGGGATGATCGTCCTTACAGGCTGAAGGCCGCGTTCAACAAACTGAAGCGCAACGCATCAAAGGAGCAGCCCAAGCTTGCCACCCGCAAATGCTCGGAAGAAGTGCTCAAAGCAATAAACCCGATCCTGCCTGAAATGATCGGCGGTTCCGCGGACCTGACAGGTTCGAACAACACCAAGACTGCCGACTTGGGAGAATTCAGCCCGCAGTTTCGCAGCGGACGATACATCCATTATGGAATCCGCGAACACGCCATGGCAGGCGCCATGAACGGCATGGCCCTTCACGGAGGCATTCGCCCTTACGGGGGGACATTTCTATGCTTCAGCGACTATGCTCGCGGGGCGATGCGCTTGTCCGCATTGATGGGTCTGCCGGCAATTTACATAATGACGCATGATTCGATCGGACTGGGCGAAGACGGACCTACGCATCAGCCGGTCGAGCATCTGGCGATGCTTCGCGCGACGCCGAACATGCGTGTCTTCAGACCCTGCGACGCTGTTGAGACCGCCGAAGCTTGGCAATGCGCGCTGGCATCGCGGAAGACCCCGTCCGTCATTGCGCTTACGAGGCAAAGCTTGCCGACTTTGCGAGTTCAGAACAGCAAGGACAACAAGTCCTCGAACGGCGCCTATATTTTGCGGAGATCTGCAGCGCGGACGCAGGTAAATCTGTTGGCTACCGGATCCGAGACCGCGATCGCGATTGCAGCGAGGGATTTGCTGGAAGCAAAAGGCATCGGCACGAGAGTCGTTTCCATGCCGTGCTGGGAGCTTTTTGAAGCAAAGGATGAAAGCTACAGAAAGCGAGTTCTGCCCAAAGGCCCAATCAGAATTGGCATTGAGGCGGCATCTCGCCTTGGCTGGGACAGATGGCTCTGCGGAGAGCGCGGGTCAGAACGCAAAGCGGCCTTCATCGGAATGGACGGATTTGGAGCGTCGGCCCCTGGCAACGACCTGTTTGAACACTTCGGCATAACAGCGAATGCTGTGGCCGAAAAAGCCGAATCAATGCTGTAAATTGCGCCCGTCACGGTTGGAAAAGAACCGAGAAATCCCGTCATATCGGATGAAATCGGCTTCATGCAGGTGTTCGGTGCACAAGCGGCAAGTGCTCCAAGGCATCCTTTAGGCCGGAATTGTCCCAACTCTTCGAAATTTCGTTGAAACCAATTTGGAGAAAAAAATGACTGCAAAGGTTGCGATCAACGGCTTCGGCCGGATCGGAAGGCTTGTTCTGCGCGCAATAATCGAGTCCGGAAGGTCGGATATTCAGGTTGTCGCCGTCAACGACCTGGCCCCTGTGGAACAATTGGCCCACCTGCTTCAGTTTGATTCCGTGCACGGCAGGTTTCCGGGAAAAGTGGGATTCGGCGAAGCAACTATCGACGCGGGGCGCGGACCCATCCGGGTGACCGGAATGCGCAATCCGGAAGAACTTCCTTGGGGCGATGTCGATGTCGCTTTGGAGTGCACTGGGCTATTCGCGTCGCGCGAGAAGGCGGCAAGACACTTGGACAACGGTTCAAAGCGGGTTTTGGTGTCCGCACCCGCTTCCGGCTCGGACAAGACAGTTGTCTATGGCGTGAATCATGAGACGATGGAAAGCAGCGACCAGGTGATTTCGAATGCCTCGTGCACGACGAACTGCCTTTCTCCCGTGGCGATGGTGTTGAACGAGGCCGTCGGGATTCGCCGCGGATTCATGACGACCATCCACAGCTACACCGGCGACCAGCCGACGCTCGATGCCATTCACAAAGATCTCTACCGTGCGAGAGCCGCCTCGGTGTCGATGATTCCAACATCGACGGGCGCTGCGCGAGCCGTCGGCTTGGTGCTGCCGGAGCTCGCAGGTCGGCTGGACGGCGTGGCCATTCGAGTTCCCACGCCGAACGTGTCGGTTGTCGACCTGAACTTTGAAGCCAGCCGGGAAACGACCGTCGAAGAAATCAACGAGGCGGTCATCAGCGCTTCCAAGGGCAAGTTGAAGGGCATTTTGGGATATACCGACCGACCCAATGTTTCGGCCGATTTCAATCATGATTCGCGTTCGTCGATTTTCCATCTGGATCAAACCAAAGTGATGGACGGCACCTTTTGCCGCGTCCTTTCCTGGTACGACAATGAGTGGGGCTTCTCCAACAGAATGGCGGATGTGGCCGTTGCGGTAAGCCAGCTTTGATGCCGTCGACAAACGGTTCGCAAACGAATTTGAATTCGCCGAGGAGCAGCCGCGAGCGAAGCATGGCTTGGAATTCGCTGGACGACATCGACGTTGCAGGCAAACGCGTGCTTGTGCGCGTCGATTACAACGTGCCGATGAAGGATGGACGCGTAGCCGACGCGACGCGGATCGTTCGATCGGCGCGCACGATCAACGAGATTCTGGACAAGGGCGGCATTCCAATCTTGCTCTCCCATCTGGGACGTCCGAACGGCGCCGCCAATCCGAAATTTTCGTTGAAACAGGTTGTTTCATCGGTGGAGGAGCATCTTGAACGGCGGGTGAAATTCTGTGAATCAACGGTTGGGCCGCGGGCGGAATCTTTCAGCAGGAGCCAGTCGGCAGGCGAAATCTTGCTGATGGAAAATGTCAGATTCTGCCCAGAAGAAACTGAAAACGAAGAACATTTTGTCCGCCAGCTTGCCAAGCTCGGGGATGTTTACTGCAATGACGCGTTTTCCGTCTCGCATCGGGCGCATGCATCGACTGCCGGATTGGCCTCGGTGCTTCCGAATTGCGCGGGGCGGCTGATGGCAGAGGAGCTCGACGCTCTTGCGAACGCATTGGAGCGCCCGTCCCCGCCCGTCGCAGCCCTTGTGGGGGGCGCGAAAATTTCAACCAAGCTGGAAGTCCTTTCAAACCTGATTCGCAAGGTGGACCACCTCGTGATTGGCGGCGGGATGTCGAATACCTTCTATCTGTCGCAAGGATTCTGCGTGGGCAGATCGCTTGCCGAGCCCGCCATGATCGCGACCGCGGCGGAAATCATGGCGGAAGCCGGCAAGCATGGCTGCGAGATCGTGCTGCCCGATCAAGTCGTCGTCGCAGACGGCCTGGAGCCCGATGCGAATTGGCGCGAGACCGGCCCGCAGGACTGCCGGAGCCACGAAATGATTTTGGACTGCGGGCCGGTATCGGCCGCGCGGATCGCCGCGCTGTTCCGGACATGCCGCACATTGATCTGGAATGGACCGCTGGGCGCTTTCGAGACGAAGCCTTTCGACAATGGAACAAATCTGCTTGCAAGGGCAGCGGCCGAATTGACTGAAAGCGGATCGCTGATTTCAGTCGCCGGGGGCGGCGACACGGTTGCAGCGTTGAACACTGCCGGCGCCGCGAACCAATTCACCCATTTGTCCACTGCCGGCGGCGCTTTTCTTGAATGGCTTGAAGGAAAGGCGCTTCCGGGAATTGAGGCGCTTCGCCATTGAGGCCGACTTGGCCATACTCCGCCGGTTTGCCCAAGGCTGGCGAATCGCAAATATGTCGCGGAGCATGCTCCTGCGGCAGCCGAACGCTCAATGTCGAATTGGCTGTACCATCGGGTAATATCGTGTAAAATCTCCGGAAGCCGGTTCGCTTCCGATGCTGGAAAGGTTTTGAATCAATGAAGATCACTGACGCGGCAAAGGGAATTCTTGCCAACTACGCGGGGGATTCGCCGGGCGTAAGGGCCAATCTGGTTCGCATCTTGATGCATGGCGCCTTGTCCGGAACCGGCAAACTGATCATCCTGCCTGTTGACCAAGGGTTTGAGCACGGGCCGGACCGGAGCTTTCTGGTGAATGAACCCGCCTACGACCCGCACTATCACTTCGAGTTGGCAATTGAGGCAGGGCTCAGCGCCTACGCGGCTCCCCTTGGAATGATCGAATGCGGCGCCGACCGCTTCGCAGGCCAAATCCCGACGATACTGAAGGTCAACTCTTCGAATTCGCTGCTGCCCGGCGGCATGGCGAACGATCAGGCAATAACCGCGTCCGTCGATGATGCGCTGCGCCTGGGCTGTTCCGCGATCGGCTTCACGGTCTATCCGGGCTCATCGCAGTCAATGGAAATGTTCGAAGAGATCGCCGAGATTCGCGCCGAGGCGTCGGCGCACGGTCTGGCAACGGTCATTTGGTCGTACCCGCGCGGAGAAGACCTTGCCGGAAAAGCTCAGACTGCATTGGATGTAAGCGCGTACGCTGCCCACATTGCCGCGCTCTTGGGCGCGCACATCATCAAGATAAAGTTGCCCGAGTCTGATCTCCACATGCCCGAGACCAAGGAAAGATTGAGCGGCCAATCCGATTTGCATGACCGCTCGCGACGGGTCGCGCACTGCATGAGGGCGGCGTTCAATGGACGCCGAATTGTGGTTTTTTCGGGAGGCTCCGCGAAGACGTCCGATCAAGTTTTCGACGATGCGCAAGCAATCAGGGATGGCGGCGGCCACGGCTCAATCATCGGCAGAAATACCTTCCAGCGGCCCCGGGCGGATGCTTTGGAGATGCTGAGGAAGCTCGTCGACATCTACAGAAACGGGCAATGAAATAACGAGATCCGCAACGAATTCTCGGTTCCGCAACACCTTGATGGCTGGCAATTGTGCCACATTGGCGCAATTTTGCGGCGCAATTCCGGCTGCAGCCTGAATTTCATTGGCAAAACGCGGCGAGTACGCAAGAAATGCCGTCGACGCCGAACAATACGGCGCGAAAGATAAGTCAGAGCAGTAAATGGCAAAGCTAGCACAGCGCCCATTCTATCGAGATCTAGGCATTTTCTCTCTATTCGTTCTGGCCCACATTTACCTCGCGTTCACTGCGCTTCAGGGCAATCAAGGCCTTTTCGCGCGAATCCAGATCGAAGAGCAGATTTCCGAGCTTCGGACCGAGCTGGACGAGATTGATTCCCAGATTGCCGTCATGGAAAACAAGACCAAGAGACTTTCGGATGACTTCCTTGACTTGGAGCTCTTGGATGAGTTGGCGCGCGAAAGACTCGGGTATGTCCATCCGAATGACAGAATCATCAACTGAGCGCTGATCGTAGAAATTCCTTGCGGTCAGCGGTTTCCGTGCGCGTCGCAATCGTGATGATTCGACCGCTCTTGCGAGCAGGCGTCCTCGGATTTCCCGTGCCGGCGCAGCATGGCCGGTCTTTGTTCCCGGCCCTCGCCGACTTCTTCGCCTCCGACCCCGGCAACTTCCTTGACGCAAGAGAAATTTGCGCGTTCGACCGCTTTTTTTGATCCGCGCGACAAGTGATTCGCTGAATCTTGTTGAGGCGACGGCGGGCCTCTTGAGGAGAGCCGTCAACCGTCATTGCCTTCGGTGTTCAATTCGCTGGAAAGTTTCGGCTTCGGATTATATAACGGCGCGAATTCTTGAATGCGAAATTCGGTTTGCTGGCGGAAAATTCGATGGCGCGCAAAAGCCCACCTCAAAAGCAAGATGCGTCAAAGAAGGAGCTGCTTGATCTATACAAGCAGATGCTGCTCATCCGCCGCTTCGAGGAAAAGGCCGGCCAGTTGTACGGAATGGGCCTGATCGGAGGCTTCTGCCACTTGTACATCGGTCAGGAAGCCGTCGTTGTAGGATTGGAGGCCGCAGCCGGAAAAGACGACAAAAGGATAACGGCTTACAGGGATCACGGCCACATGCTGGCCTGCGGAATGGATCCGAAAGGCGTGATGGCGGAATTGACGGGCCGAAGCGGCGGATATTCGCGCGGAAAAGGCGGGTCCATGCATATGTTCAGCAAGGAAAAGCAGTTCTACGGCGGGCACGGCATTGTCGGCGCCCAAGTGCCGCTGGGAGCGGGCCTCGCGTTCGCCGACAGGTACCAAGGAAACCGAAACGTAACGTTCACCTATTTCGGCGACGGAGCGGCGAACCAGGGACAGGTTTACGAGACGTTCAATATGGCGAGCCTATGGAAGCTGCCTGTGATCTTCGTGATCGAAAACAACCAGTACGCGATGGGCACCTCCGTGGAACGTTCGTCTTCAACCCCTGAATTGCATACGCGCGGCAAAGCGTTCGACATTCCGGGCGAGAGCGTCGACGGGATGGACGTGCTGCTGGTCAAGGCGGCCGGCCAAAAAGCGGTTGATCACTGCAGAAGCGGAGCCGGTCCTTACATTCTTGAAATGCATACCTACAGATATCGGGGCCATTCAATGTCCGATCCCGCCAAGTACCGGACCCGAGAAGAGGTGCAGAGCGTACGCGAGGAACGGGACCCTATTTCCAATCTCAGGAATTTGCTTGTCGAAAAAGTGCGGATGTCGGAAGCCCAGCTGAAAGCGGTCGACGCTGAAACCAAATCCATCGTCAACGACGCTGCGGAATTTGCGCGGAACAGCCCCGAGCCGGATTTGTCGGAACTTTGGACCGATGTCCACGCGCCGGCCGACTTCAAATAGTGTGGCTGCCGCTTTGGCGCGTTTGCCCAATGAAGCGAGGCGTTGCCGAACTTCCTTGGTCGTATATGAATATCCAAAGCAAGCCGCGCGGACGAATCATAGCGATGCCGCGGCAGAATCCAGAACCAGGAACTCGCATTCCAGCCGGGGCATGAAGTAGTGGGAAATATCTCAAGCACGACAAAGACCGTCCGCGAGGCGATCCGCGACGCGATCGCCGAGGAAATGCGGCGTGACGAGTCCGTATTCCTGATGGGCGAGGAAGTCGCCGAATATCAAGGGGCGTACAAGGTCTCGCAAGGGCTCCTTGACGAGTTCGGTTCCCGGCGGGTCATTGATACGCCGATTACCGAGCACGGTTTCACAGGCCTCGGGGTCGGCGCGGCATTGGCCGGATTGCGGCCGGTCGTCGAGTTCATGACTTTCAACTTCTCGATGCAAGCAATTGATCAAATTGTAAATTCCGCGTCCAAGACGCTCTACATGTCCGGGGGGCAAATAGCGTGCCCGATTGTATTCCGCGGCCCGAACGGCGCTGCCGCGCGGGTTGCCGCGCAACACAGCCAGGACTATGCCGCATGGTATGCCCACTGCCCCGGCTTGAAAGTCGTCCAGCCATATGCGGCGGCGGACGCGAAAGGGCTCTTGAAGTCCGCCATTCGAGACCCGAATCCCGTTGTGTTCCTGGAGAATGAGATTCTCTACGGCCGCAGTTTCGAGGTGCCGACCGACGAAGATCATGTCGTTCCTATCGGCGAGGCCGCGATTGCAAGAGAAGGAACCGACGTGACGATCGTCTCGTTCGGAATTGGAATGGAGCACGCCTTGGCGGCAGCCGATGCTTTGGCGGACGAAGGAATCAGCCCGGAAGTCGTCGACCTTAGAACGCTAAGACCTATGGACACCGGCACGGTTGTGAATTCTGTAAAGAAAACCAACAGGTGCGTGACCGTTGAAGAGGGCTGGCCGGTCTGTTCCATCGGCGCCCAGATCAGCGCCGTGCTTATGCGCGAAGCATTCGACTGGCTGGACGCTCCGGTTCTGAACTGCGCGGGCGCGGATGTGCCGATGCCGTACGCGGCGAATCTCGAAAAGCAAGCTCTCGTTACGCCGGACCAGATCGTCGAGGCCGCTCGGTCGGTCGCATACCGGTAGAGGAGACACCCATGCCGACAATGCTTCTCATGCCAGCTCTCTCGCCAACCATGGAGGAAGGGACGTTGGCGAAATGGCTCGTGAGCGAAGGAGACGCCGTAAGCTCCGGCGACCTGCTTGCGGAGATCGAGACGGACAAGGCAGTCATGGAGTTCGAATCTGCCGACGACGGGATTGTCGGGAAAATTCTGGTTCCTGAAGGTTCGCAAGGAGTCGCGGTAAACCAGCCGATTGCGATCCTGGTGGAGGATGCTTCGGAAGTAGGCAAGGTTTCTCTCCCTGACGAGGCGCAGGCTGTCGGCGCCGGGCCGAAAAAAGAAACCGAAGCCGTCGCGGAGAAAGATTCTGAACCGGCGCCGGACAAGCAAGCGGCGCAACCGAGGGAAGATGCGCCGGCGCGGATATTCGCTTCTCCTGTGGCGAAGCGGATCGCGCAGTCAAAAGGTTTGGAGCTTTCATCGATCTCCGGATCGGGCCCGCACGGGCGCATTGTGAAGGCCGACGTCGAGAATTTTGAGGCGTCCGCGCCTGCTGTTTCCGCCGCGCCGTCTCCCGGTTTTGAAGCGTTGATCGGACAATATGAAGCCCGCGAGCACGAGGTGATACAGCTTGACGGCATGCGTCGCACCATCGCCGCGCGCCTTACCGAGTCGAAGCAGACCATCCCCCATTTCTACTTGCGGCGCGATATTCGAATCGACAAATTGTTGGCTGTTCGATCTGAGTTGAACGCCGCTTTGGCCGTTCGCGATATGAAGATTTCCGTCAACGACTTCATCATCAAAGCCGCCGCCATGGCGCTTCAATCGGTCCCCGAAGCGAACTCGATCTGGGCGGCGGACAGAGTCTTGAAGTTCAAATCTTCGGACGTCGCGGTTGCAGTGGCGGTGGATGGCGGTTTGTTCACGCCTGTCCTATTCGATGCCGATACGAAGTCGCTGTCCCAGCTCTCGTCGGAGATGAAGGATCTCGCCGAACGCGCCCGCAGCCGTTCGTTGAAGCCGAACGAATATCAAGGCGGCAGTTTCGCGATTTCGAACCTGGGGATGTACGGCATCGACAGCTTCGACGCTGTGATCAACCCTCCGCACGGATCCATTCTTGCGGTCGGAGCCGGCGCCAAGCGGCCTGTGGCGGGCGACGACGGCATAGAAATTGCGACGGTAATGTCAGCGACGCTGTCCGTGGATCATCGCGTGATCGACGGCGCCCTCGGAGCTCGCCTGCTGGCGTCAATTTTGGAAAATCTGGAAAATCCGTTGCGGATGCTGCTGTAACGTCCTCGGACGGAAGCATTCGCGATCTGTCTACCACTGTCGAATGCGCGCTTCGAGAGAGACAGCATCATGACTCCGCGAATGAGCGGCCTTACCTGCCCAATGGACTAATCTGTGCATGACCGGCGAGCGTCGCCACCGTTCCGCGATGCTCTGTCGACGCCAGCGCATTCGCAAAGCGCTCGTCCGCCGTCACCATCCGGGCACCGTGTCGTTGCGCCAGCGCCAAATACATAAAATCGTAGACCGGCCTTTCGAGCGTCAGCGCGAGACGAACCGCATCCGCGCACACCGCTTCATCTTTGCACCAACGAACGGGCAATGCCGATACGGCGGTCATCAGAACAGCGGCTTGATCGCGTTCGATCTCGCCCAGCCGGGCCTTGCGCCATAGGGCATTCGCAACCTCGCACGCCATCAGACGCGGCGCATAGAGGTCGTCGCCGTCCGTCAGCAAGCGATCCGCCGCGTCCGAACCCTCCTCCGCCACCAGCCATTTCATGGCCACGCTTGCATCGACTACAATGCGCATCAGCCAACGCGATGTCCGTTGTCGCGATCCTCGCGGATCAGGACTTCCGAAGGCGTCTGCGCGCGCCCTTCGGTCTTCCTCCGCAGTTTCGCGGCCAGAGCCCGGAAGGACTCACGCTTTGCTGCCATGTCGTCTTCGACAGCGCGCGTTAGTATGTGGCGCGCCTCGCCCTCCAACGAGCGGTCGTTTCCTGCCGCGCGCTGTTTGAGCTTCTGCACCACGCCGTCGTTCAGCTGCCTTACGTTGATCGTCGCCATCGTGATTCGTCTCCGACTATTTGCCATCAATTTGATATCAGATTGCGGCAATGCAGGCAAATTTGCGGGCTCGCATCTTTGTGAACGCGCTATTGGATCAATCGCCTCCGCTGAGAACACCAAAAGACAGCGAAACGCAGTGCTGAAAAGTAGGCCGAAACGCGCAAAAATTTGTCGAACCCGGGCCGACTTTGAAATTGCCGCGGCGATGTCGGCAACGCTGTCCGCGGATCATCGCGCGGTCGACGGCGCCCTTGGAGCCCGCTTGCCGGCTTCAATTGTGGAAAACTTGGAAAATCCGTTGCGGATGCTGATGCAGCTTTGCGGTCGGGAGCGCTCGCGCAGCCGTCCGGCGTCGGAAAAGCACGGGTCGGCATTCCCGACCCGATACCTCATTCGCCCAACAACTGATTCATGGTTGCCGAGGGCTGATCGCAGCCCGCTTCTCCGACAATTCTTGCCGGAACGCCCGCAACCGTCTTGCAGCAAGGCACTTCGGTCAAGACGACCGAACCGGCTGCCACCCTTGAGCACCTGCCCACGGATATGTTTCCCAGGACCTTCGCCCCTGCTCCGAGCATGACGCCGTCGCCGATCTTTGGGTGCCGGTCTCCGTCGTCCTTTCCCGTGCCGCCGAGCGTCACGGAATGGAGCATCGATACGTTGTCCGAAATGACGGCCGTTTCGCCGATCACGATCGAATGGGCATGATCCATCAGGATTCCCTTGCCTAGAACGGCGCCGGGATGCACGTCCACGCCGAAAACCTCCGACACGCGCATTTGCACGAAATAGGCGAGATCCTTCCGCCCGTGCCGCCAAAGCCAGTTTCCGACCCTGTAGCACTGGATCGCTTGGAATCCCTTGAAGAACAGCAATGGCTGAATGAATGCGTGACATGCCGGGTCCCTATCGAAAACGGCAATGATGTCCGCCCTCGCCGCAATTCCAAGCGACGCGTCCTCCGCATGCGCCTCATCCGCTATTTCACGCAAGATCTGTTCCGACATCTCTCGAGAAGCAAGTTTGACCGACAACCTGTAGGCAAGCGCGCTTTCCAATGAAGCATGGTGCAGCAAGCTGGTATGAATCAGTCCGCCCAGGAGCGGCTCCTTTTCAATTGAAGCCTTCGCTTCGGTTCGAATTCTTGTCCAAACCGGGTCTGTCCCGGCGGACTCTATCTCTTGCGACTTCATCTCGACGATTGCGCCGTTCATCACCTACCAATCCTTCCTGATTCCGTCATTGGCTAAGCAATGCGATTTCGATGGGCACCACAGCAAGTTCGCCAAGGTTCAGTTGATTTCAAAGCTACGCGATACATGGGGTCATCCTGAGGATGTAGCAAGAGGCATAGCAACTTTTCTCCCCTGATTCGGATCGAGACTGATCAGCAAATTGACCCAAGCGGTTCGATGCAGGTTCAATCTTTATCCGACAAGTTCGCAGCCCGATGCATGCAGCCCCAATTTTGACGCAGTGGGTGTCAGCCGCCTGATTCCGACTGCCTCTCTCTCTCAATTTGACGCCACTTCCGCACGTTCGCCCGATGCTCGTTGTAGGTTTTGGCGAATGCGTGACTTCCCGTTCCGTCGGCAACAAAAAACAGAAAATCGCTTTCGGCAGGATTAAGCGCAGCTTGGATCGCCGCCCGGCCCGGATTTGCGATCGGCGTCGGAGGCAGCCCGTCGATCTCATAGGTGTTGAACGGCGTTTTGCGCTTTAGCTCGCTTTGCCGCAAGCCGCGTCCAAGAACGCCGCGGCCTTCGGTTATCCCGTAGACCACCGTAGGATCCGACTGCAACCGCATTCCTGATTGCAAGCGATTGACGAATACCGATGCGACCAGTCCCCGCTCGCTTGACACGCCAGTCTCCTTCTCAATGATCGAAGCGAGGATGAGCGCTTCCTGAGGAGTTTCAATAAGCGAGTCATCCGGTCTTCGGGCCCATTCCTCCTCGACTATATCACTCTGCGACTCGATCATTCTGGAAATCAGCTCATCCACCGTAGCTCCGCGCACGACTTCGTAAGTATCAGGCGCCAAAGATCCTTCGTCCGGCATCGAAGCAGCCTCGCCTTCAAGGAACTCAGCGTCGTTGATCGCTTCGACGATCTGCCAAACGGTCAAGCCCTCGGTGATCACGACTCTGAATTCGATCGGTATGCCCGAGTTCAGAACTTCAAGATAAGGTCCGCCCGCATCTTCGGTGCCTGGGAATTTCGCAATTTCAATTGTCTCGTCCGACCCTGCGAGACGTTCGATCAACGTCAGCTCTCCGCCCGAAGCCTTGGCGTGGTACGTCGCGACGTATCTCCGCCGCGAAGCGGAAGACGAAGTGATTGTCTCAAGAATTTCGGACATCGACGCATGCGAATCTATCTGGAATGTGCCGTGCTTGATCTCGGTGTCCTGGCCTGTAAATTTCGCTCCGTACCTGAATACGATCCCGCTGGTTATCGCGCCGAGGTCCGCCAATTCGGCTGCGACCCCCGAGATTGTTTGACCTTTCGGAATATCGAAAAAAAACGCGCTGTCGTGCGGACCGGACCGCGTGAACTGATGGGCTCCCGCGACGACAACCCCGCAGACTCCGAGCACAGCTACGATGGCCAGCGTGATTGCGTTCGAAGCCAGATCCCCGAGCAGCTTCATCGAATCTTTTCGAATACCAGTGTCGCGTTGGCTCCGCCGAAGCCGAATGAATTCGACATCGCGACAGAAACCTCTCGCTTCTTCGCGGAATTGGGAGCGAGATCGAACTCCCCGTCCGCTTCGGGGTTGTCCAGATTGAGCGTCGGCGGCACGATTTGATCGCGAATCGACAGGATGCAGAACACCGCTTCGACCGCGCCCGCAGCGCCGAGCAAATGTCCGATCGACGACTTGGTCGATGAAATTGTCGTCGTTCCCAACGAAGCTCCAAGCAATCGCTTGATCGCAGCAAGTTCAATCATGTCGGCGATCGTCGATGTGCCATGGGCATTGACGTACGAGAGTGCGCTTGGCGGCTGTTCGGCCCTCGACAATGCCGCGGACATTGAACGAAACCCGCCGTTGCCGTCGGGCGCGGGCGCAGTGATATGCGCGGCGTCGCCGGACAATCCGTAGCCTGTCAGTTCGGCGTAAATCTTCGCCCCGCGCCGTGCCGCATGCTCGAATTCCTCCAGAACAACGACGCCGGCCCCCTCGCCCATCACGAATCCGTCCCGGTCGGAGTCAAAAGGTCGGCTGGCGCGCTCCGGCCGAGCCTTCCATTTGGTGGACAATGCTTTGCATGCGTTGAATCCTGCGACGCCAATTTCGGATATGGGGCTCTCCGCGCCTCCCGCTATCATCACATCGGCGTCTCCGATCTGGATCAGCCGCGCCGAATCGCCGATTGCATGGGCGCCTGTCGCGCAAGCCGTTACGACAGAATGGTTGGGACCTTTGAAGCCATACTTTATCGAGATTTGGCCCGATGCAAGGTTGATCAACGCGCCCGGAATGAAGAACGGGGATACGCGTCGCGGCCCGCGTTCTTTGAGCAACAACGCGGTTTCGGCAATGGAACTCAAGCCGCCGATCCCGGAACCGATCATCACGCCCGTTCTCAGAAGCTCCGATTCATCGGTCGGCTTCCAACCGGCGTCGCAGACCGCCTGCTCGGCAGCCGCCATTCCATAGAGAATGAAATCGTCGACTTTGCGGCGTTCTCTGGGCGGCATCCAATCGTCGGGATTGAATTCTCCCGGATCTGCGCCGAGCGGGACCTCGCAGGCGTAATCGGTGGCAAGGTGCTCGGCATCGAATTTCTTGATCGTTTTCGCAGCCGATTTCCCGGATATCAGTCTCGACCAGGTCTCCTCCACTCCGCATGCAAGGGGCGTCACCAAACCTAGTCCCGTCACTACAACTCGCCGCATGGCCCCAATCCTTCTTGCGCGCGGTCTGTTGCAACCGCTGCTTCAATTTAGGCAAGACGCGTCCTGCCTCAAGTCTTGCGGAAAACCTTAAACCAGATCTTCGATGCGCGGCTGAGCCGCTTCCAAAGCTTCCTCAATCGTGATCGTCTTGTTGAACAACGCGTCTCCGACAATCACGCCGGAAACGTATTTGAGCTGCTTCAACCGCTCGATATCGTGTTTTGTTCGCACCACGCCGCTGGCGATGACCGGGCTGGTCGAGACGGCGGCAAGGAGCTGCAATGTCTCGAATGTGTTTTCAGCGTTCCCGACGTTGGCGTCGATGTCGGTGATGATGACGGACGCCAGCGGCACGGACTCGAGCGACCTCACGAAATCCAGCGGCTTGATCGCATTGTGTCGAAGCCAGCCATGCGTCATCGTATCGCCCTTCCAGACATCGACGGCCACGGAAATCTGGTCGGGATAAAGTCGCGCGGCCCGCTGCAAAGAGTAGAAATCCAGCGCGGCCAAGGTTCCCAAGACCACTCGTCCGGCGCCGCGATCGATCCATTCCGAAATTTGATCGACGGAGCGGATGCCGCCCCCGATTTGGACCGGGATTCCCGAGTGCCGAATCAATTCAAGGATGAGTTCGCGATTCTCGCCGTCGCCTTTGACTGCGTCGATATCGGTGACGTGCATCCAAGACGCTCCGGCAGCCGCGAAGCCTCTCGCCGTTTCAATCGGATCCACATGCCAGACCATGGGTTCGCTGGTTCGCCCGCGCCTCAACGTGACGCAGCGTCCGTTCAAAAGTTGCAGGATTGGATAAACGATCATTGCGGCCTCCCCGGTTTTCCAACGCAGTGCGAATTCGCGACACTTCCGCTGTCCGCTTGCAGTCGCTGGAGCGGCGCCCCGGACAGCCGAGAGCGCCGTTGCTTGGGCTGGCTGATTTACGAAACCTTGGAATTCAATTCCGCATGCTGCTCCAACATCGTCCAGCTGTCACGACGCGTCAGTCGCTTCAATAATGAAATTTACGGCGTCGCCGAAAGTATTGATAGTTTCTGCGTCTTCGTCTCGAATTTCAATGCCGAATTCTTCTTCGAACGCCATCACCAACTCGACGGTATCCAAGCTGTCCGCTCCGAGGTCGCCGATGAATGACGCGCTGGTGTCGACGTCAGCTTCATCCACACCCAAATGCTCGACAACAATTTTTTTTACCCTTTCAGCGATATCGCTCATGGATACTCCCTCAGCTCTTTGCGGAAATTCACCGCGTATTGGGCCCAGCTCCTGCGAACTGACCAGCCAACCTTGCCGACCTGTTCAGGTTCGGCGCAAGGTCATCGGGTTCAATTCTTGAGTTGCTGTTGAATGCCTTATTGCTACCAATCCGCCACAACCGGTTCAACGGCCGGGCGCGAGCGATATATCACACGACGTCAACGCTGCAAGTGCGCTTGTTGCCGCCGCGGCCAGATCAGATCATCGCCAAGCCGCCGTTCACATGCAGCGTCTGCCCGGTCACGTATCCGGCTTCATTCGAAGCGAGGAACAAAGCGCCGGCGGCGATTTCGTCCGCCGTTCCCATCCGTCCGATCGGAACATTTTCGAGTATCCGCTCGCGTTGCTTGTCCGAAAGCCCGTCGGTCATTTCGGTGGCGATGAACCCTGGCGCAAGCGCGTTGACGGTGATTCCCCTGCTGGCGACCTCCGCCGCAAGCGATTTTCCGAATCCCGCCAATGCGGCCTTCGACGCGGCGTAATTGGCTTGACCGGGATTGCCGGTTGATCCGATCACCGACGTCACGTTGATGATTCGCCCCCATCGCGACTTCATCATTCCTCTCAAGACATTCTTCGACAGCAGCATCGCGGCGTTCAGGTTGATCGCGATCACGTCGTTCCAGTCGCTTTCGGAAAGCCTGAGGAAAAGGCTGTCCCTCGTTATGCCGGCGTTGTTGACCAGGATATCGACCGAGCCGAGGGCGTCTGCGGCCGCGCTTGAAAGCTCCCGAATCGAATCAGCTGTGGAAAGGTCGTATCGGAGCGCATGCACGCTATCTCCGAATTCATCCGCAAGCGCCTGAAGTTTTTCCGACTTCGTTCCTGTCGCGGCGACTGTCGCTCCCGCCTTGATGAAGCGTCGAACTATCGCGGAGCCGATGCCGCCGGTCGCGCCCGTGACCAGCGCCCGCTTGTTTGTCAGGTCAAACATGTTTTCATCCATTTCAAGATTCCGCCGACAAGGCTGTCAAATCGTCCAGACTGCTGATCGAGCGGGCCGCAACGGACCGGTCGATCCTCCTTATCATTCCGGTCAATGCGTTGCCGACGCCGATTTCCCAGATTTCGCCAACTCCGTCGGCCGCCATCCGCGTCATCGATTCACGCCACCGCACCGTCCCTTCGATTTGCCGGACGAGCAGATCCTTGATCTCCGAAGGCGAAGTCACCGGCTTGGCGGCGACATTCGACACGAGCGGGCAATTCGGCTCGGCGATTTCGGCATCTTCCAGCGCGGCTCGCATCGTTTCGGTCGCCGGTTTCATGAGGCCGCAGTGGAACGGAGCGGATACCGGCAGCATGACCGCCCTTCTCGCGCCTCGTTCTTTGGCGATCTCAACAGCGCGCTCCACAGCGCTCCGATGGCCCGAAACAACCACCTGCCTGGGGTCGTTGTCGTTTGCTGCCTCGCAAACTTCGCCTTGAGACGCCTCCCTCGCCACCTCGATGACGGCATCGTACCCCAAACCAAGCAAAGCCGCCATGGCGCCCTCTCCGACGGGGACCGCGTCCTGCATCGCTTTTCCGCGAATCTCCAGCAGGCGGGCCGCATCCGCCAATGCGATGGAACCGGCGGCGCAGAGAGCCGAATACTCTCCCAAACTATGTCCTGCTACGAAAGCAGGCCGGAATCGACTGCCATGCTCGGCGTCGATAGCTTTAAGAACCGCGATCGAGGTGGCCAGCAGCGCCGGCTGCGCATTCGTCGTCAGCGTCAACTCTTCAATGGTTCCGGTCCAAATGATCTTCGACAAATCCCGGCCCAAGGCATTGTCCACTTCGTCGAACACCTCGCGCGACTGCCGGTACTTTTCGGCAAGCGCCTTGCCCATCCCGACCGCTTGCGCGCCTTGCCCGGGAAACACGAATGCTCTCTTCAATCAAACCTCCTTGGTTCACCGGCCTGCAAGTATCGATTGCGGACGGCACCGTCCATATTGAATTCAACGCGGATATTCATGCCGCCCTTGAAGCATTGTTCTGGAGGCCGTCGCAGAAAGACGTGCGGCTCCAGTTTGAATCACGGAATCGCCCGCTCGAGTCGCCCAGATCGGCTTGACGCCGAAGGATTTGCGATTGTGCGCCCGGCCAAAGTTCTCCGTGAATCAGTTTCAACTTTTTTTCAGCGCCATCCGGCTCTTGATTTCGCTGCCGCAGGGTATATACGTGCGCTTCTTCCGTGCAACAAATTTAGTCGCGTTGCCTCTCGTGTGCGGTAACGGAAGAAACTCGCCGCACTTTGAAGCAACCGGAACAGGAATGTACGATGCCACTATACGAGCATGTTTTCATTGCGCGTCAAGACATATCGAACTCGCAAGCCGACGCTCTGACCAAGCAATTCGAGGAAATCCTGACCGAAAACGGCGGCGAAGTCGTCGGATCCGAGTATTGGGGCTTCAGAAAGCTTGCCTACAAGATCAAAAAGAACCGCAAGGGCCACTATATCTTTATGAAGACGAAGGCGCCGCCTGCCGCGGTCCACGAAATGGAGCGCAGAATGGGCTTGCACGACGACGTCATGCGCGTGCTCACATTGAAGGTCAAGGAGCACAGCGAAACTCCCTCCGCCATGCTTCAAAAACGCTGAATGTTTCGGCTGCGCCCGACGATCATCCGACCAGGAGTGCTTTGAAATGGTAAAGAAAACATTTTTCCGGCGTCGCAAGGTTTGTCCGTTCTCGGGAAGGAATGCCCCGAAAATCGACTACAAGGACGTCAAGCTTCTGCAACGCTACGTCTCCGAGCGAGGCAAAATCGTGCCGAGCCGCATCTCCGCCGTTTCCGCGAGGAAGCAGCGCGAACTGGCGCTGGCGATTAAAAGGGCCCGGTTTCTGGCCCTGCTGCCCTATTCGGTAAAATAGGAGGCACCGATGCAGCTTATTCTCTTGGAGAAGGTGGCAAGTCTCGGCCTGATGGGCGATGTCGTGCGTGTCAAGCCGGGCTATGCGAGGAATTATCTTCTTCCTCAAAGCAAAGCGCTTCGTTTCAGCGAAGAAAACCAAAAAATCTTTGAATCCAGAAAGCTGGAGCTGGAAGCTCGCAACTTGGAGCGGCGCAAAGATGCGGAAGGCGTCGCTGAAAAGCTGGAAGGCCGCGAATTCATCGTCATCAGATCGGCTTCGGATACGGGATCGCTGTACGGTTCGGTATCGAAGCGCGACATATCCGATGCCGCAGCTGAAGAAGGCGTCACACTCAACCGGCAGCAGATTGAATTGGCCCGTCCGATAAAGTTTCTGGGGATTCATGCCGTGCAGCTTTCCTTGCATCCCGAAGTCGAAGTCGAGCTGAAAATCAACGTCGCGCGTTCGCGCGACGAAGCCGCGCTGCAGTCCGAGGGCAAAACCATAGCGTCTCTGGCGGAAGAAATGGCGGAAGAGGACCGCCGCGAGCATGCCGAGATGTTCGATTCGATGGGAGCGGTCCTTCAGGAGGACGAGGAAGACGGGCATGCCGAGGAAGAGGATTCGCAGCCTGAAAGCGAGCTTCCGGCGGCTTGAACCAGCCAGATGGCATCTTCTTTGGCAGGCAGCCATCAACAGTTCCGGACATGGCGTCCATCGTTCGGAACTTGCCTCCCTCGTGCTGCGCGACGCGATAGAGTTCAGACCGGCGTCTTGATCCAGTTGAGGGCGTGATTTAGCTTTCCGCGAAAGTGCTTGACTCTCCGCCTTCCCTCCCTTGGCGAAGTTCACTATCCCGTGAGACTTTACGGCATCTGTTGACGCCATTTCATGATCGTAGCAGCGCCGACCCGGCACCCGGCATCAGTCGGAATCTTCAACATGCAAAGAAGTTCTTTGATGAGTTTTTGCAGACGGGCCATCATGGTTTGCATGTTGCTGGCGTTGGCGTCCTGCAGTGGAGGAAGTGGCAAAGCGGGAGGAGGTGAGCGAGGTGCTTCCGTTCGAAGCTTGATAGACAATGCCGCAAGTCTCGAGATGACTGATGCAATTGTTTCAGGGAGCCGAGTAAGAACCAATTGCTCCGGGACGGTGTGCGAATCAAGCCCAGATGCTGGAGATTGCAGCTTGGCGCCCAGACACGCGGAATGGCTGCTTGCCAACAGCGATACCGGCAGAGCCGAAAACACCAGACGCTCCGAAAGCGGGTCGGAAACATATATCTGAACGGGAATTTTTACGGGCCCAATGCGGAAGAGACCGCAGGCGTATTCGAATTCGAACTTGATTTCATATCGGGCGGCTGGTTTGCAAAAAAATGAATGAGCAATGCCAGCTGACCGCATTGAGACCCTGCCGCGCGGAGCTGCAGGACTGTCTCGCCGACCATTCATCTCAATCTGATGGAGCAGCTCTCCCGATCTTCCGGATAGCAGATCCTGCGCTCGCAACTCGTCTAGCGGTCGGTCTTTAACGCGGTTGCGAGCTCAGGCATATCGCCCGCCCGCACAACGCATGCGCAATCAAATCGAGTGGTTGTTTTCGGATTCTGCGCAGGAAGCGCATCCCGGCAGTCAATTCTCTTCAGCAGAAGGCTCTCGTCGCCGGTCCGTTCGCAATTGCGCTGTTCGACCTGAATTGCATCAAGAGGCAGGCATTGGCGAGGTTGGAGCTGCCACGGGTATTCCGGAAAGCAATCGGCTAAACAGGCGAGCTGGAAACTCAATTCCGAGTATTCAAATTCCAGCCGATTCTTGATAGGCAAAGCCGATAAATTCGGCGATATCCGGCAACCCTCGAATTGGCTGAAACTTGCGACATAGGAGGAAGAACTATGACTGGCATCTTGAATCCGCATGCTGATTTCGTGTCGAAGGCAAGAATTAATGCCGAGCAATTTCAATCTCTCTACAAGCAATCCATGGAAGATCAGGAAGGCTTCTGGAGCGAGGTCGCGCGGAACATCGATTGGATCAAGCCCTTTGCGAAGGTGAAGAACGTCAATTTCAACAGCCCGGACATATCGATCAAGTGGTTCGAAGACGGAACGCTGAATGTATCCGCGAATTGCCTGGACAGGCATCTTGTGACCAGAGGCGACAAGACCGCGATCATCTGGGAACCGGACGATCCACGGATGGATTCGAAGCACGTCAGTTACCGCGAACTTCACGAGCAAACCTGCCGAATGGCCAACGTCTTGAAGCGACTTGGCGTATCCAGAGGCGACCGGGTCGTAATCTACTTGCCAATGATCCCTGAAGCTGCGGTCGCAATGCTGGCATGCGCGAGGATTGGCGCCATGCACTCCGTCGTTTTCGCCGGATTCAGCGCCGATGCGCTTGCGAATCGGATCAGCAACGCGGGCGCGAAACTGGTGATCACGGCCGACGAAGCCCCCCGCGGCGGCAAGACAACCCCGCTGAAGGCCAACGCCGACCGAGCTTTGGAGCATTGCAGCGACGATGTGCAGCTCCTCGTCGTGAAACGCACCGGCAATGCCGTCTCTTGGAATGATGATCGCGATCATGATTGCACGGCCTTGCTAGCCGACGCGTCTCCCGAATGTCCCGTCATGGAGATTGGCGCGGAGGAGCCGCTGTTCATTCTTTATACTTCAGGTTCGACGGGGCAGCCTAAAGGGGTGGTGCACACATCCGGAGGCTATCTCGTCTTCGCGGCATACACCCACCAGACCGTATTCGATTATCGGGAGGGCGACGTCTACTGGTGCACGGCTGACGTGGGATGGGTAACGGGCCACAGCTACATCGTGTACGGCCCGCTGGCCAACGGAGCGACGACGCTGATGTTCGAGGGCGTGCCGACTTTCCCCGACTTCTCGCGCTTCTGGCAAATCTGCGACAAACATCAGGTCAATCAATTCTATACAGCTCCGACGGCGATCAGGGCGCTCATGGGCAAAGGCGACCAGTGGGTCAAGAAATGCGATCTAGGTTCGCTTCGAGTGCTCGGAACGGTCGGAGAGCCAATCAATCCGGAAGCTTGGCGTTGGTATTTCAATATAGTCGGCAAGTCCCGTTGTCCGATCGTGGACACTTGGTGGCAGACTGAAACCGGCGGACATCTCATCACGTCTTTGCCCGGCGCCATGCCCATGAAGCCGGGTTCGGCCGCAAAGCCGTTTTTCGGCGTTGAACCTGTCGTTGTCGACCCGGCGACGGGCAGTGAGATCGGGAGTACGGAGGCATCGGGAGTGCTATGCATCAAGGATAGCTGGCCCGGCCAGATGCGCACGATCTACGGGAATCACCAAAGATTTGTGGAGACGTATTTCAGCCAGTATCCCGGACTCTACTTCACGGGGGACGGATGCATTCGCGATGCCGACGGATATTACTGGATCACGGGGCGAGTTGACGATGTGTTGAACGTTTCGGGACACCGTTTGGGAACAGCCGAGATCGAAAGCGCGCTGGTGCAGCACAAGGACGTGGCTGAATCTGCCGTGGTCGGTTATCCGCATGATGTCAAAGGCCAAGGCATATACGCGTATGTCACTCTGAACGTCGGGGTCGAGCCATCCGACGAATTGAAAGCGGAACTGGTTGCGATGGTCAGATCGGAAATCGGCCCGATCGCCAGACCGGACTATTTGCAATGGTCCCCGAATCTCCCAAAGACCCGTTCCGGCAAAATCATGCGCCGGATACTGCGCAAAATCGCTGAAAACGACTTTGGCGCGCTGGGCGACACCTCGACGCTGGCCGAGCCCGAAGTCGTGGACGACCTCATTGCCAGCCGCTTGAACCGCGCTTGACCGCAATTCCAAGCAGGCAACCACGACAAGAAACGGAGCATTCCTTCGGTGCAGCATAGCCGGACTCATGCCCGAAGCCACTCCGAGCGGCGGCGCAATATTCGACTGCGGAACCGAGCAGTCCTTTTTTCAACGAAATAGGCGCGATACAAATTTATGGCTCCAAGAGATGTTCAAATTGCGCCGTCGATCCTTAGCGCCGATGCTGCGGATCTCGCGCGCGAGTGCGCCGCACTTCAAGATGCCGGGTGCGACTGGATCCATTTTGATGCGATGGACGGGCATTTCGTGCCCAACCTGACTTTTGGCGCTCGCACTTGCGCCGCGATTCGACCTCATGTCCAATCGCTCTTGGATGTCCACCTGATGATATCGCCGGTGGATCCTTTGGTCGGCTCGTTTGTCGAAGCCGGCGCAGACATTATTACCGTGCATGTTGAATCAGGACCTCACATCCACCGGACCTTGCAAAACATAAGATCAATGGGATGCCGCCCAGGAATTGCGCTGAACCCCGGCACTCCGGCCTCGGCGATATCGAACCTTTTGGATGTCGTCGATCTTGTATGCGTCATGACGGTTAATCCGGGATTCGGCGGTCAGGATTTCATCAGGAGTCAGATTGCGAAAATCGAGGAGATCGCGCGAATGATTGGCGACCTGCCCGTGCATTTGGAGGTTGACGGCGGGATATCGAAAGAGACGGCAGTGCTTGCGACGCAAGCTGGGGCCGACGTGCTGGTCGCAGGCACGTCAGTTTTCGAGGGCGGCTCTGCCGATGAAGCGGAAGTCTATCGACAGAACATCCTTGACCTTCGCACCGCAGCTGTCGAAGGCGCTGGCGACACGAGCCAGTAATCCGGCTTCCGTTGCAGAATCTGGACAATGCGGGAGTTCGCGCTCATATATTGCTCGATGCAGAAAATTTTGAAGTAGGACAGACAGATGGCTGAACATTCTCCGGTTTGCGATTTCGGATGGAAAGCGCCCGAATTCAAACTGCCGTCGACCGACGGCAGACAATTGTCGCTGAGCGACATCGCGGGCGAGAACGGCACTCTCGTCACGTTCATCTGCAACCATTGCCCTTACGTCCACGCGGTGATCGACAGGCTGATTGCCGAGGTCTCCGCGCTGGAGAAATTCGGAATCGGCGCGGCTGCGATCTGTTCTAACGATGCAACGAATTATCCGGATGATTCCTTTCCGAACATGGTGAAATTCGCGAAGAGAAACAGGTTCAATTTCCCTTACCTGCACGACGAGGACCAATCGGTGGCGAGGGCTTACGGCGCAAGCTGCACGCCGGATTTCTTCGGGTTCAATTCAAGGAATGAACTTCAATATCGGGGCCGGCTGGACAGTGCTCGGCAAGCCGGGCGTTCCGAAGATACCCGCCGCGAACTTTACGAGGCGATGGTCGGGATATCGAAAACTGGCAACGGCCCCGAACACCAAATTCCTTCGATGGGTTGCTCCATCAAGTGGAAATGAAGCCATCGAAACCTTTGCCACGAATTGAACCAGCGGAGTGACTTTCTCAGTCCGCGACGCTTCAAGGATCGTCATACCCCGCCCCAGATTTCTTCGGCTGTCTTGACGACAAGCTCCAATTTTTTCCATTGCTCGTATTCGGTAAGCTTGTTGCCTTCTTCCGTTGAAGCAAACCCGCATTGCGGCGCGATGCCCAGTTGCTCGATGTCCGCATGTTTCGAAGCTTCGTCGAATTTCCTTTTCAGGTCATCGACCGATTCCAGTTCTCCCGATTTCGTCGTGATGAACCCCGGCAGCACGCGTTGTTTTCCGCGCGGCAGGAGACTGAGCGGCTCCAGCCCGCCAGCTCGCTCCGTGTCGTACTCCATGAAGAAGACGTCGACGCCGGTTTTGTTGAAAATGGCGGCGGCGGCGGGGTCGTAGCCGCCGGCCGCCGCGTGAGCGGACTGAAAGTTGCCTCGGCACATATGCATCGCGATCGTCAGATCATCCGGCCGGTCCTTGATTGCCTCATTCATCATCCATGCGTATCGATCAATCAGCCAATCAGGATCTTGGCCCAGATCCCGCTTGGCATTCCGGTGCACCGGATCGCAAAGGTACGCAAAGAAAATATCGTCCATCTGCAAGTAACGGCATCCGACTTCATAGAACGCATTCAATGCATCGCGATAGACGGCGGCAATATCGGCGAACAAAATATTCAAGTCTTGGTATTCTTGCGGAAGGATGTCTTCCAGCGCCACTCGGAAATGGCAACAGCTGGGCCCGGGAATTGAAATCTTGGGCAGCACGGACGTGTTGTCGGCCACGAATTGAAAATGCTCCAACATCGGGTGGTCGCCTGGAAAGCCGAGCTTTCCGGAGATGACCGGAAAAATCGGGCGCAAATTTACGCCGGCGAATCGGACGCCTTCATCCTTTTCCACAAGATCCAAGCCGTCCAGCATTCCCATGAAGTCATAGTGCCAAAAGGATCTGCGGCATTCGCCATCCGTGACGCATCTAAGCCCGATACTTTCCTGAGTCCTGATGGCAGCCTTTATCGCGTCATCTTCCGCACGCTTGAGCTCTTCGTTGCAAATGCCGTCATTGTCTCGATGTCTTTTTCGCAGCTCCGCCACTGCAGACGGGCGCAGCAAGCTTCCAACATGATCCGCCCTGAATGGCGCGGCATTGTCGCTCATCCTTGTATCCTTTCTTCACGATTCCGTTCATCCGCCCTCACCTGCCCGGACGTATGCATGCGAGTCTTCCCAACCAGTTCCGCCGACAAGAATGAACTTTGCCAAACTGCGGACGCGATATCAAGAAATCAAATGGAACTGGTTTTCAATGCGCCTTTTCAGCAAGAAAAATGCGAGCGGCGAAGCCAAAACAAATAGAAAATTTAAGGATGCTCAGCACCCGATTGGAATTCCAAAAAAGATTGATGTGAAGCACATTTCATTGTATTCAAGATAACATTCATGCCGCACGGCAAAATGAATCGGCCACGATCCAGAGGCCATCATCAGGCCCAACAATCTTCCGCAGGTTCTCGATTGGAACGGCATCCATGTGGTCGGCATTGCGGAACGGCCGCCCGCGGAACTTGATCACATTTTCATGTCCGAAATGGGTGCCAGCGGCGGACCGGTTGGCCATGGCCTCTCATTGTTTCGCGTTCAGCATTGCCTGTCACGGGATGGCGTTCATGCGGGATTGGCAGCCCTTGCCTCCGGCATTTAGCCAAGCCAGCACATCGGAGTCCAGACGGGTCTTGATCTGCTACTTGACCGGACAGTAATGCCTGTGCCGTTTCATCTCTGCGATCTGTGCGTCGGTCAGCTCGGGAATATCGCTCGTGTCGACCTCATCGTCGGGCTTCGCGGCCAAGCGTTTGAGGTTCTCCTTCTGTGCTTCCGTCAAAGGCGGGAGCGTATCGCGTGCATTTTTAACCGTCTTCATATCGTTTTCTTTCTTTATGCGTTGCGGAACGAGCCGAAATGATGCGGGTCAGCTCGACTGGCTCATCCGTCGGCCCCTTTCCGTTAACGTGTGGGCTGCCAGAACTACGGTCAGCCCGTCGATCCGGCCAACCGACTGCCGACCGTAGCTCTCCACAACCTCAGGACAGCTCGATCAATCAAAGGAAACACGCATCCCCAAATTTTTCAATACAAAAACTGAGGAAAGATTGCTTCAGAATACGAAGGTTTCAAATTTGACGGCTGCGCATCAGTTCCTTGGTTCTTTGAGCCAGATAGTTTCCGATCCCCTGCCATCTCCTATCTCTACAACACGTTCAACATGGTCGACAAGATCATAAACGGCGTATTTTACAGCAACCTCCACAAGGCTGGTTCGTCTTCTCATTTTCAGCGAGGATGGTTCCGCGCCAAGGCGAGCGAAGGTATTTTCATCTCGATAAGCAATATTTTTATTCTTTGTAAATCCGCTGTTTATCGGTGATAAATAAATTTTCTGTCCATTGGTTTTCAACAAACTTTCTGTATTCACTACCAATACGGTATTTCGGTATTTTTTGTAAATCATAAGCATCCTTTTGAGTCTTTCCTTGCAGGGGAAGAAAAAGACCATGCCGTTAAGGATCTTGTACCAGCATGCCGGACTCATGTCTCTTGGCAGCGCTTTTCGCAATCCGTCATCGGACAAAGGCCACTGATCTCGTATCGAGACATTGTCGTGAACGGGATGATTCAGTGCAACCCAGTCAGGACGGCGGCAAGATTCAATCTTGTATCTTGGTTCTCCCTTGTATTGAAAAAGATCGAGCAACGCAGTCGTTGACAGCAACCCGTGCTTTCTGATCGAAGGCCAGCTACCCGGCGCAGACATATGGTAGATAAACGGGTGATTCCGTACCAACGCTTCAGCGGTTAGCATTGAGCTGCCCCACATTCGCACCTATTGCCAAGAGCGTTCATGACTTGGTCCCTCAAAAAACAACAGGCCGCCCAGCGCAGTTCAAGTTTCATGCTGCCTGAAATTCGTTTGGCGATCAAAACCGTTGTTCAATCCATTAAATCCAACCAATGCAACGCGATCAAGAGTTCACGACGATGAAGCAAGGCGCACTGCTTTCGTGTTTCGATTGCGAACTTGCCAACAGGTGAAAGATGGCGATGCGTCTCCGAATTGGGTGCATCCCATGTTTTTTGGTGAAGTGATCGCGGCGCTGCACTTCCTCCAATCGATGATTTCGTGCCTGCGGTTGTTTTCCAAGCCGCATTCGCAGAGCGCGGGGCGTTGGCTTCGGACTTCGACCAGCGGGCATCATGTCTGACCAAATGTACGGGATGCACCCGCCGATCCTTGGTACAGGCCAAAACCTGTCGAGCCTAGACAAACAATTGTCCGAGAGGGTTCTGTTTGCGGATGGAAGCTCATTCCGGCATTTGTTGGGCAAGCGACGCCCAAGTCAGCTCTTCAGCACAATCCTTTCGAGCAGAACCGATCTGCCGTCTACCTTCCCTGTGCGGCACGCGTGGTCATTTGTTCGGCCAATTCGGCCGTCATGGAGCTGCGGGCAGCCGATCTTCGACCACCACTTCAATGCGGGTCAATCGTTCGCGGATCTCGCCAATTTCGGCACGGATCTCGCCAATTTCGGCACGGATATCACCAATTTCTGCCCAGAGCTCGTCAAATTTAGCCTCGACTTTAGTCTCGAAACTTCTGAGATCTTCGCGCACGTCGCTGCGGAGTTCACTGATCTCGCCGCGAACATCTGAGATCTCGCCGCGAACGTCTGAGATCTCGCTGCGAATGGTGTCACTAAGCCAATAGATCGCTCCCAATTGCACGGTCACCACGGCGGCGGCGGCCATGATGCCTGTCAAGACAATGACTGCCTTTGAACCAGAACTTTGCGTGGATTCCCGCGGGCGAGATTCGGCTGCAGCCACAAAGGATTTCATTGCCTTCTCGACTGAGCTGTCAACAGCCTTCTCGACGAATTCGCCAAGCGCCTTCGCGGTCTTGGGATCCACGCCGCTTGATGTAAGCAGTTCCATCGAAGGTGCATTGGCCATGATGGGACAATAGACGCAAGAGAGCAGGACTTCAAGACGAAATTCTGGTCGCATGCCCGCCGAGGTACTGCGCTTGCGTCGCGCATGCGCCCGCCGGGACAGAATTTCGCACAACATGGAACCCGCGACAACTTTGCCTTGACAAGCGCGCGCGCATTTTTGAAATCCGGCACGCGCGGACGGATGCATTCGTCAACGCGAAATCCATGCGAGCCGGTTGCGCCGAATCACGTTGCCTGCCGGGATGCGGCAACGGACTGCAGCAAGATCACGGGAATACACGACTGAGGCTTCTGGAAGCGGGGCGCAATCCCATGTTTTTTGATGAAGTGATTGCCCGGCATTTCCTCCAATCGATGATTTCGGGCCTGCGATTGCTTTACAAGCCGCATTCGCGGCGAGCAGGGCGTTGGCTTCTGACTTCGATCAGCGGGCATCATGTCTGACCAAATGTACGGGATGCACCCCTCCGAATTTGGCAAGGTGACATTACCATCTTTTTTCCGCAAAAAGGTGGGCACATGAATCAAAGTCGGAACCAGACAAGTCCATGCAGTCGCAGGTAGGCATCGTCGGAGGCGGTCCGTCCGGATTGCTGCTGGCCCGCAAGCTCGCTCTCGCCGGGATTGATGTTGTTCTGCTTGAGCGCCAATCCAGAGAGCATGTTTGCTCGCGAATACGCGCGGGCGTACTGGAGTGGGGCACCGTCGAGCAACTTAGGGAAGCAGGCGTCGGCGACCGAATGGATCAAGTCGGTCTGGTCCATGACGGTTGCTTGCTGGCTTTGGGCAATCGAACGGTGCGCTTGGACTTCGCCGGACTCGCCCGACGTTCCGTCATGGTTTACGGACAAACAGAAATCACCCATGATCTTTACGACGCGCTCAATGCCTCTGAAACACGGATTTTCCACGAGGTGCATGACGTTGAAATCCAAGGAGCCAACACGGAATCGCCAAGAATTGCTTTTCTTCATCAGAATGAAAGCAAATTGCTGCATTGCAGGTTCGTCGCCGGATGCGACGGATTCCACGGCGTGAGTCGGCAGACCATACCCAATTCGGTGCGAACGGAATACTTGAAGACATATCCGTTCGGTTGGCTCGGGCTGCTTTCCGAATCCCCGCCCGTGTCGGATGAGCTGATCTACTCGAAAAGCGCGCGCGGATTCTCATTGGCATCAATGAGAAACCGCAACCTCTCGAGATACTATATTCAAGTTCCGATCGACGACCGCGTGGAAAACTGGTCCGACAATGACTTTTGGGACGAATTGAGACGCCGACTCCCGTCCGAATATGCCGAGTCGCTTGTTGCTGGGCGCGGAGTCGAAAAATCCATTGCGGCGTTGAGAAGCTTCGTTTCGGAACCGATGTCGTACGGATCGCTGTTTCTGTGCGGGGATGCCGCGCATATAGTTCCGCCAACCGGCGCCAAAGGTTTGAACCTCGCCGTCTCCGACGTGCATTACCTCTGCGAGGCGCTGGTGCGTTATTTCACTCACCGTGACGAAGACGGACTAAGAGAGTATTCTCCCAATGCCTTGTCGCGGGTTTGGCGCACCATGCGGTTCAGCTGGTGGATGTCGAACCTCCTGCATGTCTTTCCCGAAGCGTCTCCATTCGATGCGAAAGTCAGCGAGTCCGAATTCGACTACTTGGCTGGCTCGGAGAATGGGCAGCGCGTCTTGGCCGAAAACTATACCGGCCTGCCCTACTGATTCCATTGCGAAAATTGGTCATTCATATCCAATTCCGACTTCCACAAATGCCTGCCTTTTCTCAACCGTTGCGATTTCCACAGCTTTTTCCAAAACCTCGCGGAGGGCTGAGGGATCTTCGACCCTCTTCGCAAACGCGCGATTGGCGGCTGCCACCATCGTGAAATTCGGCGAAGGAGATAGCGACGTCAAAGGCATCCTGTTGAGCTTCGCAGCCAGTCCGTCCGGGTAAAGCTGGGTTACCGATTGCCTGACGGCTCCCCATCCTTCGTTGTTCAATACGATTGCAAGAACAGGCACGCTGAGCGATTCACATATCTGGTGGCATGCGACGGGATTTGAAAAAATATACGAGCCGTCGCCCATCACCGCGACGCACAAGCGCTGAGGATCAGCCAGGCTTGCGCCGATCGCGCATGGAAACGACCATCCAAGTCCGCCGGAATGAGGCTCTTGGAACCACGAATTCCGTTTCGTGCGCTTCAATGTCCCGAGCATCGCGCCAAGCTCTGAAAAGACCGAAGAGTCGATATTTTCCAATACATCGCTCAATACGGCCGAAACGAATGCTTTCGTTATAGTGGAACGAGGCAAAAGGGCGGACTTTCGCAGATCATCGCGCAACGCTCTCGATTTGGCTTCATTTTTGATGCGTCGCTCGCCAGCCAAGCTGTTTGCAGGAAGAAGAGCGTCCATTGCTTCCGCAAGTTGAGGAATTGAGATTGCCAGCTCGCCGGCGATACTGAGGTCAGATCGGAAATTGCGCACGGGATGCTTGCTGAATATCGGATCGGGCCCCATGTTGATGATCGCAGCGCGCGGATTCAGCGGATGCCGATCCGGCCACCATGGCGCGAGCGAATTCAAAACAAGCACGACGTCCGCGTCCTGCAGCCATGGCCCGGGGTCTGCGCCGACATGGCATTCGTGCTCCGTGGATATCGCCAGCGACGTAGCCCACCACGTGCAAACAGGGATGCCCCATGCGCGGACCATTTCCGAGAATGCATCGAAGCTTAGGTCGTCCCCTGCCCCGCGCTGGGCAATTATCAGGGGTCGCTTTGAATTCGCCAACAAGTCGGCAGCCGCTTCAATATCTCTTGGCGCAGGCGCGGACAAAGCGGGGCTGAATTGAGGGTTTGCCGTTGCGCGCTCTGCGTCAACGGCTTCGCACAATACTTCGCGCGGCAAGGAGATATAAACCGGGCCTTTCGGAGTGGAACTCGCGATCGCATGCCCGCGATCAAGCAATTCGAATATCTGTTCGGGAGCCCGGAGTTCGCAGTCCCATTTGCAGGCTTCCCTGACCAATGCGGTCTGGTCCCGCATTTCCTGGCCCCAGCCAATCGGAACGGTTCTCGCTCCAAATCGCCCGCTTTCAGTCGTCGGCGTTCGGCCGGACAGAAGCATCAGCGGAATGTGCTCGCACGCCGCGTTGATTGCACCGACCGCACCGTTCGCCAGACCGACATTCGTATGAAGCATCACTGCTTGGGGAAAGCCTGAAATCAGGAAATATCCGTGCGCCATGCCCATGGCTGCATGCTCGTGTCCTACGGCAACCGCGGTCGGGACATCCGCGCCCGAGGCCATCGCTTCGGCCAAGCCTTCGATTATCGGCGGAAAGTCCGTTCCGGAATTGGCGAACACATAATCCACGCCAAGCGTTTTCAAGCGTTGGAATATCGCGCCGCCCGCAGTCATGCCGACTGAATTTGATTCAGCAATTTTATTCAAACCAACCCAAAAACCGGAACAATGACGAAACTGGCCGGAGTAAACATCCGGCGACCACAGGGTCAAGCTTGGCACCGCAAGAACAAGCCCGACACGCAGGATTCCGTTCCCAGGAGCGGAGCGATGCACTTGAATTTTTCAACCATCGCGGTGACTTTGGCAACGGCTGAAATGACGACCCATTCAGCCCGAACGGCGTGTTGCCAAGCCTAGTTCCACGACGATCAATGCAAGAATTCCGAACCATATTTTCAAGCTCTCGCGCTCATTGCCAATGCAGTGCCGCCGATTTCCTGATCGAGACCGTCGTTGATCCCTGCGAGCAGCGGCAAAAAAAAGCGGGATGGCAAGCAACGGCATGCCGCAGAAACAAGCTCAGCCCTCTGCGGCAATCCGACTGTTCGAATGAGTTTGGCTTTCCAATAGACGCGACCGATTCAGGTTGACGCATATCCGGCGTTCACGAAGCAGTTCGGGCATTGTGAATTGGCATTCGTCCGGCGACGGAACGCCTGCATTGAAGTACCTGTTCCGGAAACTTAGCCTACCGCGCCGTGAATATGCGGCGGCCGGAAATCTTCAGGCCAGTGCCCAGGGTCAGTCGCCGACGGGTCCCACCTCGACGCCGTAAGTGCCGTCTTCGCGGACGAGCGCCGCGCCGAAGCTGCCGACGATCGACAGGTGCAGGCCGGTGGCGGCAGTGTTCCCGTCCTGAAGATACCAGATTCCGGCCGCCTCCAAGCCTGCGGGCGGACCGTAGAAGTTCCCCTTGTAGCCTCCCTCCGCGAAAGCCGACAACGAAGCGGTGTCGATGACGCCGGCGTACGATCCCGATGCGTCGATGCCGGTTGCCTGAAGCGTCAGAGCGTCGCTGATCCTGATGTAGTCTTCCCACTCACCTTTGCCGTTGTTGAAGGATTCCAGGTTTTCAATCTTTCCGCTGATCCTGTTGTCGGCCGCGATTCCGGAAATTGTCGCGGTCAGCCTTATGTCGCCCCGCAGCCTCAAATAGTTGGCTCCCGCCAGTTGCGGATAGTTCCAAGCGGCTATGAGGACAATCCCGAATTGCGAGGCCAAGGTCCGGCCCCTGAACGTCCCGCCGATGATCTTGTCGGCGTCGGCAATGTCCGTGGTCCTCATGCCCGCCTCGTTCTTGAACGCGTCATAGCCCACATGGAAGGGGAAAGTCCGCCGTCCAGGTATTATCGTTTCTGAACTCACCGGCCTCATGAAGCTGTCGGAGAATTCCATGTGCCCGTAGGCCGCATAGGACAGGTAGCGGTTCACGTCGTCGCGCGCGTAGGCCGCCGGGTCGTCCGGGTCTTCGAGATTCCTGTCCAGGCCGACATGGTTGGACAGCCGCATGGTGTAGGTGCCCAGCTCCTGGCCGTCCCCGAGCCGGCTGCTGCCGATGGCCGCCGTCAGCTCCGAATTCGGCATGAGCGCGGCGGTCCAGTAATGCTCGGCGTTGCCCTCGGGCGAGGCCCTCGGAGGTCCGAACTCCAGCTTCAGATCGTATCCGCCGTTCGATCCATTAGGCTGGACCCATTGATAGTGTGACTCAAAGAGGCCAGGAAGTCTGAAATCGAGGCCGGGCGCGCCTTTTCCACCCATGTCCACGGCAAGCCCGCTTGGAGTGATTCTGAGGCCAGCGACGAGTCTCGGATCTTCGCCGTCGTTTCCGCCGTCGGCGGGGTCCACAAAGGAGTGCGGTCTATCGAAATCGGGTCCCATATACAGAAACCTTCTTAGGTCCCCCAAGACAACCGAGCTTTGCGGACGATCCGTATAAACAACAGGGATTCCCCGCATGCGCAGCCGGTCGCCGCTGCTGCTCAGGCCTGGGGACATCACGACCTTCCCATCCTCATGCATTAACGCCGGGATATCCTCCTTCGTCAGCAGATCCGCGGCGTCGGCGCCGTTCTCCCTTCGCGGATTGCGGACCACTCTCGAGAGCTCGGGCACGGGCCGGAGACTCTCCCTTCCTATGACCAGGGCGGACGATCCCGCCCATCCCGCGCTGCTTTCCGCGGCGCGCAGCCTCGGCAGGTCCTCGGCCTCGGCGGCGTCCGCCTTGACGGCCAACCTAGCCGCCCGGGCGATTCTTCCGGCGTCGTCCGGCGGCGATGCCCGCCGCGGCTACGGCGGCCGCTACCCTGCTCCGGGCGGCGGCCAGATCCGCCTCCGCTTCCGCCAGCTCGTCGTCGAACAGTTCCGCCTCGGTCCTTCCGTCCTCGACCGGCTCGGCGGGTTCGGGAACGCCGGTTCCGGGATCGGGGGTCTCGGTTTCAGCGGTTTCGGTCTCTGCGGTTTCCGGGTCGGTCATCTCGTTTTCGGGAGCCACGGACGCCGGCGGATTGCCGCCGGAGCAGGCGCCGAACGCCAACGCAGCGGCGCAAGCGAGAGCTGCGGTGAGTTTGGTGTCCACGAGTGATTCCCCCGTCAATGCCGGTTCATTGCCCTGTCGCCTTCGGGCGGTCCGCGCCCATTTACTGGGGTGGCCGATGTCCAGTGCTTGTTTTGCGGCCGGAGACCGGATTCGCTGAGAGCGGATCAAGCCAAGACCGACTTGGTCAGCTTGCTCTTCGCGGCTCAAGAAGCCTCCGCTGTCTCTTCCTCGAGAATTTCTTGAAGCGCGCTTCGGACGAGACCGAGGACACTATCAAATTTCTACTTTTAACTCGCTGATCATTCGGTATGTCCTCATGGTTCGGCAGTGCTGTATCCGCGGCGGGAAGATCGTCCAAGCGGCCTGGAACTTCAGGATTTCGAGGAACGGCTGCTGCTTCGACCACGGACTGGCAGACTGTCGGGTTCGGCGGAGCTTTCGACCAAAAAGCGGGATGGCAAGCAACGGCATGCCGCCGGAACAGGCTCAGCCCTCTACGGGCAATCCAAATGCTCGAATGAACCTCGCGTTGCAGATAGAACGCGCCCGGCTCAGGTTGACGCGCTTCCGGCGTTCACGAAGCAGTTCGGGCATTGTGAATCGGCATGCGTCCGGCGACGGAAAGCCTTCCTTGGAATGCCTGTTCCGGAAATGGGAACTGCCGGGCCCGGAGGGCGCGGCAGCCGGCAAGTTTTTGGGGCCGTGCCCCGGGGTCAGCCGCCGAGCCCCACCTCGACGCCGTAGCTGCCGTCTTCGCGGACGAGCGCCGCGCCGAAGCTGCCGACGATCGAAAGGTGTAGGCCGGTGGCGGCAGTGTTGCCGTCTTGGAGATACCAGATTCCGGCCGTCTCCAAGCCGGCGGGCGGTCCGTAGAAGTTCCCCCTGTAGCCTCCCTCCGCGAAAGCCGCCGGGTAAGAGGCGGGGTCTATGACGCCTTTGAACTCTCCATCCGCGCTGATGTCGGTCGCTTGGAGCGTCAGAGCGCCGGAGATCCTTGCATAGTCTTCCCAGATGCCCTTGCCGCTGCTGAAGGATTCGAGGTTCGTGATCCTTCCGCTGATCTTGTTGTCGTCCGCGGTCCCGGAAATTGTCGCGGTCAGCCGGACATCGCCCCTCATCCTCAAATAGTTGGCGCCCGTCAGTGACGGAAAGTCGCCATGGGTCCCTATGGCTTCAATCGCAAATTGCGAGGCCATTGTCCGGCCCCTGAACGTCCCTCCGGTGATCTTGTCGGCGCCGGCGACATCCGTGGTCCTCATGCCCGCCTCGTTCTTGAACGCGTCGTAGCCCGCATGGAAGGGAAAGGTCCGCCGCCCGGGGAATATCGTGCTTCCGGTCGGTAAGCTGTCGACGAATTCCATATGCCCGTAGGCGGCGTAGGACAGGTAGTGGTTCACGTCGTCGCGCACGTAGCCCGCCGGATCGTCCGGATTTTCGAGATTTCTGTCGAGGCCGATATGATTGGACAGCCGCATGGTGTAGGTACCCATCGCCTGACCGTTGCTGAGCTGGTTGCTGGAACCCGCCACAATCTCCCGCGACGGCATGAGCTGGGCCGTCCAGTAATGCTCGGCGTTGCCCTCGGGCGAAGCCTTCGGAAGACCGAACTCCAGCTTCAGATCGTATCCGCCGTTCGACCCGCTGGGCAAAACAAATCGAGCGAAAGCAAAAAAGGCGTCGGGATGTCTGAAATCAAAGCCGAAAGCGCCTTTTCCGCCCATGTCCAAGACAAGCCCGCTCGGAGTGATTCTGAGCCCAGCGACGAGTCTCGGGTCCTCGCCGTCGTTTCCGCCGCCGTTGCGGTCTACATGGGAGCGCGAATCGTAACCGGCTCCCATAAGCAGGAACCTTCTACGATGCGAAGGTTCATTAATCATAACAGCGACCGGGATTCCCCGCATTTGCAGCAGGTCGCCGCTGCTGGCCAGGCCTGGGGACATCACGACCTTCCCGTCCTCGTACGCAACCGCCGGGATTTTCGCCGCCGTCAGCAGGGTCTCGGCGTCGGCGCCGTTCTCCCTTCGCGGATTGCGGACCACTCTCTGGAGCTCAGGCACGGGCCGGAGACTCTCCCTTCCTATGACCAGTGCGGACGCCGACCATCCCGCGCCCGCGCTGCTTTCGGCCGCGCGCAGCCTCGGGAGGTCCTCGGCTTCGGCGGCGTCCGCCTTGACGGCCAGCCTAGCCGCCTGGGCGGTCCTTTCGGAGTCGTCCGGAGGCGCCTGCAGCGCGCGGGCCGCCGCGAGGGCGTCCGTCAAAGCCTTCCGCGCGGCGGCGATGTTCGCCAGCGCCCTCGTCCGGTCGCCTCCCGTCCTGGCCGCCGCGGCTACGGCGGCCACTACCCTGCTCCGGGCTGCGGCCAGATCCGCCTCCGCTTCTTCCAGCTCGTCGTCGAACGATCATGTTTCAAAAGTTCTGCAAAATGCTTTCAAAGAAGTTCGGTCATGGCAAGTCCTTGGTTTCGCTATCAACCATCCCTTGCAGGAAAGGACGACACCATGACCGGGATGCATAGTAGATCGAAGTTGGCCGAGTTCAAGTCGGAGCTTGAGTGTGGGGGCGACGCGGTTCGCGAGCTTTTGCGTGGCATGCTTCAGGAGATTCTTGAGGAAGAGATGACCGAGGCCTTGGGCGCCGCGAAGGGCGAGCGGACGTCCGACCGTCTGGGTTATCGTTCCGGTTATTACAAGCGTCATTTGACGACGCGTGTCGGCCAGGTTGAGCTTCGCGTTCCGCAGGATCGGAACGGCGCGTTCAGCACCGAGCTGTTCGAGCGCTACGAGCGTTCGGAGAAGGCGTTCGTCTTGGCATTGATGCAGATGTATGTTCACGGGGTTTCGACCCGGAAGGTCGCGAAGGTGACGGAGGCGCTTTGCGGCCACGGTTTTTCGGCGTCGACGATCAGCCGGCTCAATGCGAAGCTGGATGCGGAGCTCGGGAAGTTCGCGGAGCGGCGTCTGGAGGGTTCGTTTCCCTATTTGATTCTGGACGCCCGCTACGAGAAGGTTCGCGAGGACGGCGTTGTCCGCGACCGCGCGGTTCTGATCGCGGTCGGGGTCGACGCGTCGGGCCGCCGACAGGTTCTCGGCGTCGAGCTGGCGGAGGGCGAGAGCCATGCGAGCTGGCGTCGGTTCCTGGAGTCTTTGAGGGATCGCGGCCTGTGCGGCGTCGTCCAGATTGTTTCGGACGACCATTCCGGCTTGACGAAGGCGATCCGGGAGGTTGTTCCGGAAGCGGTCCGCCAGCGGTGCTACGTCCATTTCCTGCGGAACGCCCGGGCCCATTTGAACTCGCGTTCGGGCGACGGCTGCCTCAAGGAGCTTCGCTGGATCTATGATCGTCCGAGCGTCGAGGAGGCTCGGCGGGATCTGGCCGCGTGGCTGGAGAAGTGGCAGGCGTCGCAGCCGAAGCTTTGCGATTGGGTCGAGGCGACGATCGAGGAGACGTTCGCGTTCCTGCGGCTTCCCCGGCAGCATCATATTCGGATGCGTTCGACGAACATGCTCGAGCGCTTGAACGAGGAGATCAAGCGGCGGACGAAGGTCGTCCGGATTTTCCCGGACGCCCGCAGCTGTCTGCGGCTTGTCCGGGCCTTGTGCGCGGAGACGCACGAGAGCTGGATGGAGGACGGCGTCCGCTATCTGGACATGGATCTTCTTCAGGAGCAGCGTCGGGCCGATCTGCGGAAGCTGGCGGCATGACGATCGCATTCGGGGTTTTCGCCCGAGTCAATTCGCCCGGGGCGCGGCCAGCATGGAAAGCCTGTGGACAATCCCTTTGGGCGCTGTCGGCGCGCGTCCTGCTCCGGGCCGGGATTGACCACATCCTTTCCACACTTTCCGCGCCGCGCCGATCGGCCAATATGCCGGCCCGCCGCCGCTCCGATAAATGGGGTCTCCGCGGCGGCGGGCCGGCGTGGCCTCGGCGCGGGGCCGCGTCCGCCCTCCGCGGCCGGATCCGAAATGCGGAAATACGAATTCATGCCTCCGGCTTCGCCCGAGGGGCATCGAACCCGAAACCAAGTCTTGACATTCCTGATCGAAATTGCAGAACTATCGGTACACTACTCGTCGAAAAACCTCTCCGCCTCGGTCCTGCCGTCCTCGGGCGGAACCGTTGTCTCGGTCTCGGGGGTCTCGGTTTCAACGGTTTCGGTATCCGGGGTTTCCGGGTCGGCTATCTCGGTCTCGGGAGAGGCGGGAGCCGGCGGATTGCCGCCGGAGCAGGCGCCGAGCGCCAGCGCCGCTGCGCAAGCCAGAGCTGCGGTCAGTTTCATGTACATGGGCGTTTCCCCGTCGGTGTCGGTTCAGTGTCTCTTTGCCTCTCGCCGCCGCATGCCCCGCCGTCCCGTCCTGAACGAGCTCCGGCGTTCGCGCCCACTGCGGCGGCCCTTTGGGCAGCCGCGAGCATCGTAGGGGGGGGGGTGATTGATGTCCAGTAGTTTTTCGCGGTCGGACACCGAATTCGCCGCCGCGGGATTCAAGCCGCATCCTCCCGGCCCGCCCGCTCTTCGCAGCGTTCGAAGCCTCCGTCGTCTCTTCCCCGGGGATCTCCCGGAGCGCGTTCTGGAATCCGGCGCTTCGACTGCGGCCCTCGCGGACCGTCCGGTTTGGCGGAGCTTCCGGCCACCCGACAGCCATGGGGCGGAACGCAGCGTCAAGTGTGTCTTATTGATAGACCGCGGACCGAGTCTTCGACGCGCTCAAGCCCGGCATTGGATCCGCTTGCTCAATGAATATGCATCCCGGCCGTCGAGTCGCGGTCGGCCGCGAAACTAAAAGATTTGCAATGGCCGCTTCCTCGCGAAAGCTTCTGCGGGACTTCTGAAACGCGATCCGAGGTCGTGCAGCTTTCCGCGCAACGTTACGACGTCCGGGCCTTGGGGCGGAACGCCAAGAAGCGGGCGGTCAATTCGACATCAATCCGGTCCGTCCTGGTCGCCGCGCCCCAGCTTCTCCCGAACGCCTCGGCCTGCTCTCGGCGTGATCAAGCTGCAAGGGATTCAGCGAAGAAACGCTCTGGAGAGTGCCAGCATCAAGTTGAAACAGCAGCATTTTCGTACGACCGCATCGGGACCTCCGGGTGCGCGCCAACTTGAGCCGGACACGTTCCAAAATCCTTGCTCGGCCCATTGCTTACTTGGCATTCCTGGAAATAAGCTCTCTTGCTGTTCCTACCAGCCGAGATCCATCGATGCCCAGTTCATCGACTTCGCTGATCCAGCGCGAAACCACCGGCTCCAGTGCGGCCTGAAACTCGGAGGTTTCAGCCTCACTGAGGACGATGTGCTCGTTCCCTGCTTCCACAGCCATGCCGATGCCAACATCGTCCGAAGCTTTCCAGATTTCACCGACTTCACCCCACCAATCACGCCCGGAGGCCTCCTTGAAGGCGAATTGGACGTCCGCGGGAAGGCTGTTCCATCTGGCCTCGTTCATGGAAACCTGAAATGTTGTCGTTCCGAAACGCGCCCCGTTGAAGCCTTCGATCTGGTATTGGGTCTGTTCGTGTATCTTGAGCGAAGGAATGATTTCCCAAGGAATGAACGCGCCGTCGACTGCCCCCTTCTGCAGCGCCTGATGAAGATCGGTGACGGGCATGGAAACGGGGCTGGCGCCCAGAGCCTCGATGCTCCATGCTCCGGTCCGCGTCGGAATCCGCATCTTCGCGCCCTTCATTTCACGAGGCGAACGGACGGCTCGATTGCGCATATGAATGCCGTGTCCTGCGTGCACATGCAGAAACATGACCTCCAGACCCGCGTATTCCTGCTCCAACTCACTTTCGAACATGTCGTAGAGCGAAAGATTCGCGGCGACGGGATCGTTAACATAGACGAAAGGCAGCTCCATGACTTCGGTGCGCGGAAAAAGTCCCGGCGTATATCCGTTCACCGCCCAAACCAAATCCACGACGCCTTCCCTGGCTTGGCTGACCAGCTCGGCCGGCCGGCCGCCGAGCGACATCGACGGATGGATTTCAATTGCGACCTTGCCGCCCGAGTTCTCTTCGACTTGCCTAGCCCACGGCTGCAGCATCCGCGCGTGCGCCGGAGATTGATCACTCAGCAAATGGTGCAGTTTGAACGTGTATTCTTGACCGTTTGCCGCCGATGCCGTCAGAACGCAGGCTGCCGCGAACGGAAGAATTTGTTTGATTGCGTTCACCAATGCATTGTCCTCAGACCGGTAATTCCTCGCACGTCCGAAGTTGTGCTCGCTTACCGACCGCTCCCATTGAGCGCGACCTTCCCAGGAGTCTGTCCTCAGCTCAATATATCACGCGCCTCAAAAATGACTCAACGACATTCGGTGCGAGCCGAATTCCGCAAACTGCTTGGGCGAACCTCGTATCCCGGACTTTCGGACTCTGTATCGACGATCTCGGATGGAAAGCCGGGAGCAAGAATTTTTTCGCCGCATTTGTCCTCCAGTCTCCGAACGACGTTCGGAGACCATTCGCGCGCTCCGTATCGAGCCGCCGCGTCTTCGAACGCGAATTTGAGTACCGGCGCAAGTTCAAGGGGAACTCTTCCTCGCTCCGCGACATCGCAGAACAAATTCAAGTCCTTCAAAACCAGATCCATCGTGAAATTTATGTTCCGGCTGCCGTTCAGTATGACTTGGCTTTCAGTTTCGTGAACGAATGAATTGCCCGACGATATGCGAATCGCTTCGTAAGTCGTTCCCAAATCCATTCCGGCTTTCTTTGCGGCCGTCAGAGCCTCGCACAAACTCACCAAATTCGCCGTCGCCAAATAGTTGGTCACGACTTTGAGAATCGAAGCGGAGCCAAGGCCGCCAGTATGCAGAATGCGGCGCCCCATCGCAGACAGCAGCGGCAGGACGTCCTTGAATACGGAACGCTCGCAACCCGCAAATATTGAAATGTTCCCGGTTGCCGCCCGATGGCAGCCGCCCGAAACCGGGCAATCCACCGGTCGGACGCCCAATTCAGCCGCTTTCGCGCCCAGCCGTCGAACCTCGCGTTCGTCGGTGGTGCTCATCTCGCACCAGATCGTTCCGGGCCTGGCGGCCGACAGCAGTCCGCCCTCGCCTTCCACGACCGCGGCGCTTGCTTCAGGATTGGGAAGACAGGTTACGGCGACATCGCACCGCGCCGCCAAGTCGCCGACGCTCTTGGCTGCCATGGCTCCCTGAGCAGCAAGTTCATCCACCTTCGCCGCATCGAGATCGTGCGCCATTAGCTCAAAGCCATTCCGCAACGCGCTCCCGGCGAGCTTGCCTCCAACATTTCCCAGACCGATGAATCCGACTCTCATTTTCGCTTCCTGTCTCCGAACTGGCAGATTTGCAGGAATTGCTATGTAATGTCGAAGCTCAAAGCAAGTAAAGCCAAACTCACACTTCTATTTTATGGGGAGCGCCTAAAAACGCCTGCCGGTTGAACGGAAACTGTTCAAGCTCAGACGACAAATTGCGTTCGTCGACGCTGCATTCAAACGCCCGAAGATGTCGAGCCCGACAACTAGGACCGTATTCCAGTTGTATGTTTTTGGCTTGCAGATTGTCGGATGAGGCAGTTTCAAAGACATCACAGCATCCTACTTTGTTCGCGGCGCCGCTTTTGATTTTATTATTGGATAACGGATGGAATTCGTTTATTGATTTGAACAATCCCGCCATTTTGCTTTTGGATTGATAATCAATCCTTTCAGTACTAGAAATAAATTTATGCAAATTCGCCATCAGGTTGCGCACTTTGCGGTTGCAGCCGACCGCCCAGCCTACTTTTTCAGCGATTGAAAGGCAGCTAAAGCGGCATTGCGCGATTTCTTCAAATCTACGACAGGCATTGGATAGATCTTGCCAAGCGCGATGTCGGCTTCTTCCAGAATATGATTGGGTGCCTCCCACGGGGAGAATAGAAATTTGTCGGGCAACGCGGCAATTTCAGGCACAAACTGCCTTACATAGCATCCGCCGGGATCGAACTTTTGCCCTTGCGCAACGGGGTTGAAAATTCTGAAATACGGCGCTGCATCCGCGCCGCAACCGGCAATCCATTGCCAATTTGCGCTGTTGCTTGCCAAATCCGCGTCCACAAGGGTGTCTCGAAACCATTTTTCCCCGTGACGCCAATGTATCATCAAGTTCTTCACCAAGAACGAACCGACGATCATTCGCACTCGGTTGTGCATGTATCCGGTCTGCCAAAGTTCGCGCATGCCGGCATCCACCATTGGGATTCCGGTCATCCCTTTCTGCCAGGCCACCAGATTTTCATCAGGTTCACGCCAGGGGAATGCATCGAATTTGGTTTGCAGATTGCGGCGGTGGAGGTCGGGATGATGGAACAACAAGCTGTAGGAGAACTCGCGCCAGCCCAGCTCTCTGCAGAAATGATCCGCGTTCTTGTCGCTCGCCGCGTTCCGGATCGCATGCCATGCTTGGTTCGGGGACAATTCCCCGGATTGCAGGTAAGGCGAAAGGCGCGACACATTCATCCGCGCCGGATAGTCGCGCCTATCTTTGTAATCGCCCAGCCCGGTCTCGCAAAACCGAGCCAGCCTCTCCCGGGCTCCAGCCTCTCCCGCCCGCCAGTGCTCCATGATTCCAGCGCACCAAGGCCGCTCAGGCAAACGGCCCGGCATTCTTAGGTCCAGAGCTTTCTGGTCCTTCAGCCAGTTCATGCCCTCGGGTGCGGGCAGAGGCATGCGCGGAGGCGCCGCTGCCAAGCATCCCTTGCGATAGAACGGCGTGAAGACCTTGTAGTGCGCGCCGTCCTGTTTGCGCACGGTCCACGGCTCGAACAGAAGCGATCCGTTGAAACTCTGCGCTTTGACCCCTCGATTCTTGAGGAAGGCTTTGATTTCCTTGTCGCGCGCGATTCGCCAAGGTTCATAACAGCGGTTCCAATAGACGGCCTCAACATCAAAACGGGCCGTAAGTTCATCGAATACCGTCTTCGCCGGTCCGCGGCGGAAATTCAGCTTTCCTTTCATCGAGGCATTCAGAGCCGCCAGCGCATGATGCCGCCAGACCCCGGCCGCTGCGCCGGGAGCAAGGTCGGCGGCCTCCGCATCATCATCAATCCAGATTGGCAGCACACGCTTGTGCAGCGCCGCTTCCAGAAGCGCCGGATTGTCCGAAAGGCGCAAATCCCGCCGGAACCACATTATCGCGAAAGATGTCATCAGCGCGCTTTTCTGATGTCAGGGTTCAATGCGGCTTCCGTCCCAAGCATAGCAATGCCCGCTGTCGGATGCGCCGAGATTTTCAAGAACCTCAAGCATCCGAATGACGGCGTATTGCGGTGAAAACAGCTTGTCCGGAGCAACATTGCTCTGAAACGGCTTTGAAAGAGGGCTGTCCACGGTGCCCGGATGAAGCCCGACAACGACGGCATGAGGATTGCGGCGGCCCATCTCGATCGAAGCGCTGCGGATGATCATGTTGAGCGCGGCCTTCGACGCCCGATAGGAATACCAGCCGCCAAGGCGGTTGTCGGAAATGCTGCCGACGCGGGCCGAAAGCGCTGCGAAAACGGCCCTGCGGCAGCGCGGCATCAATGGCAGAAAGTGCTTTGCTATCAAGGCCGGACCGACCGTATTGGCGGAATACAGCGTCAGAAGCTTGTCCGCGCTCAGATCGCGCAGGGACTTTTCAGGCATCATGCCGGCTTGATGCAGAATTCCGCCCGCGGCGACGATCAGATCAACCGGACCATACTGTCTTGCGCGCTCAGCCGCGTTCCGCAAGGATGCCTCATCCAGATAGTCCACGCGCACAGTCCGGACGCGCACATCGGATGAACGCAAACCGGTTCGCGACAGACTGCTGATGCAGGCATTCGGATATTTTCGAGCCAGTTCTGCGGCGAAGGCCGCTCCGATCGCTCCGGAACTGCCGCTTACAACGATATTACGCATTGCTGATCACGTCTTTGATAGGCCATTGTTCAAGTTACGAAACCGTTCGACATGAAGATCATTTTTTATTCAAAAGTGATCCGGCTTACACGTCGCTGCGAAAACTGTTTATGATGGAGCGATGGTTGAAAATTGCGCCGCAGAAACGCTGGTGCCGCGCGACGGCTGAACGCGGCGTTGCAATCTTGTCGTTGGACAACACAAAAATATCCGAGCAGACCAAGCATTTGCTGGCCGTGCGCGATAGACGCGACAAGGATGCTTTTGCTGCGCTGTTCGATCATTTCGCCCCGCGACTGAAGGGGTTTTTCATGCGCAGCGGCTGCTCTGCCGCATTCGCGGAAGAAATTGTCCAGGATGTGATGCTGACGCTGTGGCACAAAAGCGCGCAATTCGATCCTCATCGTGCCCAAGCTTCGGCCTGGATCTATAAGATCGCCCGCAACCGCCACATCGACCTGTTGCGCAAATCGAGCCGACCGCTGCCGGAAGAGTACGAAAGCGAAATGCGGACCGAGCCTGACACCACGCAAATTCTGTCGCTCCAACAGGAGGCGGAGCAATTGAGAGAAGCGCTGAAGAAACTGAATCGCGAACAACGGCAGGTGATCGAACGCGCCTACCTCGGCGAGTTGACCCATCGGGAGATCAGCGCCTCGACCGGGCTGCCGCTCGGCACCGTCAAGTCCCGCATCCGTCTTGGCCTTGAGCGGCTGCGCCATGAACTGAAAGGTCTGAGATAATCATGTCAGCTATCACGCATCATATACCGGATCATCTGCTTGCGGCGTACGCCTCTTGCAGCCTTCCGGATGCATTTGCGCTGGCGGTGGCAAGCCATATTTCCATGTGTCAGCTTTGCCGCGCCGGGCTTGAGGCCCACCAGCTGGCCGGCGGCATTCTGCTGGACGACAGCTCGGCGGAAAATCTCTCCGGCACCTTGAAATCCGACGTCATGGCGCTGCTGGACCAGCCCTTTCATACCGAACCGGAGTATGGGCGGCGCGAAATCTTTCCCGGTCCTCTCAACGCGACCATGAAGGGGCTGAATCCGGCTTGGAAGAAATTGGGGATGGGCGTCCGGCAAAGCATTCTGTTTGCCGGCAAGGAAGGCTCGGCGCGCCTGCTCTGGATTCCGCCGGGCCAGCACGTTCCGGATCATGGCCATAACGGGCTGGAACTGACGCTGGTGCTTCAAGGAAGTTTCTCCGACGAGACCGGGCATTACGGCGTCGGAGATCTGGAGGTCGGCGATGAAGATCTGGAGCACACGCCGGTTGCGGGGACTGAAGTCCCGTGCATCTGCTTGGCCGCGACCGATGCGGCCCTGCGGTTCAATGCCTTCATTCCCCGGCTGCTGCAGCCGCTTTTCCGGATATGATCATTTGCCGCGCCAGACGATGAAATCGGGCAAAATCGCGAGCGCGCGGATGAACCATGAGAACGGCGCAGGAAAATCCGTGCGGAATTGGCGCTTGCGAATGGCCTTGATCACGTGGCTCGCCGCTTCTTCCGGCGTCATCAGCATGGGCATCTTGAACGCGTTCTTCGCCGTCAGCCGGGTGCGGATGAACCCGGGATTCACCAGCTTGACGGCAATATTCGTCTTCCGCAAATCGTAGCGCATGGTTTCCGCCATGCTGCGCAGCGCCGCCTTGCTCGAACCGTAGCCGAGCGCGGCCGGGAGCCCGCGATAGGCCGCGAGCGAGCCGACCAGAACGATTTCTCCGGCATCACGGCTTAAAAATCGAGGAATGACCGCTCCGACCACATTCACGGCGCCCGCGTAATTCACCGCCGACATCCGCAAAATGGCGTCCGTATCCCATGCTTGCGTCGCGATCGGATCATAGGCTCCGGCATTGTAGATCACGATATCGGCGTGGCAGGCCTGCGCCGCCGCGTTTTCGACGGCCTCCGGCTCAACTGCGTCCATCACCAGCGCAGTCGCTCCGGGCAATGCGTCGCAGAGTGTTGTCAGCCTTTCGCCGTTGCGCGCAGACAATATCAGATGCACGCCTTGGCCATGGAGTTGTTTGGCCATCGCCCTGCCAAGCCCTTCGCTGGCGCCGATCAGCCAGCAGGTTTTTCCGCGCAAATCCTTCATGTGTCGGCTTTGCCGAGCTCCGAACAGTTCGAAACCAGCCGCTCCGGTGGGGGCGGGTTCCGAACAAACGGTGCCCGCTTCCTCCAAAGTTTGAGCGCCTGCCAGTGAATCAGAATCTTCGTGCGCAGCCCGCTGGCCGGACGAAGGACGGCCGCTTTCAGCAAGGACAGGTTGCTGGCCGGCCGGCGCATTCCGGCAAGAGTCGCGATTACGCCTTCCGCGCCGTTTCGAAATGAAATCAGGATGTTGACGCGGTCGTCGGTCAGGCCGAAGTTGAACGTGTATTCGCCTGCCACCTGCTGGAAGGGCGATACATGCATGATTTTCTCCGCATGGACGGGCTCGCTGAATGCAATCTCGCGGAAATCCTTGCGCGCGCAGAAATAGCAGTGCCGATGCCCGAAGGTATTGTCCACTTCCGCAACGAAGGCGCGCGGCCTGCCGTCGATCAGAGCGATCCAGAAACTGACGGGGTTGTACTGGAACCACAGAAAGCCCGGCTGCGCCAGAAGCAGCAGCTTCGCATCTTCGACAGGAAAGCCCTTGTCCCTGAGCAGCGCGCGAAACCACTCCGGCCCAAGACCCTGCCGGCGGACGCCGCCGTGGTGGCGGTCCTTCAACGACCAGAGGTTGAACCGGTTGCGCGACAACAGCAGCGGCCCTTTCATCTCCGGCGGCGTCAGGATGAAATCCACGTTGTAGCGGAATGCGTTTTTCAGCGCGCCCCGGCGTGCGTGCGTCGTTACGGCCTGAATATGCTCCGCCTTCATATCGGCAATACGCCTCCTCTCCGCCGCCGGATCAGATTTCTTCGGATAAAGTGATCCGCCCGCGTTCCGGCCGCGTAATCGCTGCACTAGCGAAACGGCAAGGCAATTGGAATGCCAAGTCAGAGTTCCGGCCCCCGGAAGAAAATCGCAGTTGTCGGCGGCGGAATTTCGGGCCTTTCGGCAGCATTTTACCTGTCTGGACGTCACAATGTGACACTGTACGAAGCCTGCAGCCGCCTCGGGGGCCACGCCCGAACCGTGCTGGCGGGCAAAAACGGGAATCAGCCGGTCGACACCGGTTTCATTGTTTTCAACTACGCGACATACCCCCATCTGACCCGGCTGTTTCACGATCTTGATGTGCCGGTCGAGAAAAGCGACATGAGCTTCTGCGCCAGCATCAACAACGGCGCTGTCGAATACGGGCTTGGCGGCCTGCGACCCCTTCTCGCTCAGAAACGCAACCTGCTGCGCCCGCGGTTCCACCGGATGATCTTGGACGTGCTGCGCTTCGGCAAGCAGGCCGCGACCACCGCGAAGAGCGACGACACAACCATTGCCGAACTGATTGAAAGCATGGGTCTCAGCCGCGAATTCCGGGACTGGTATTTGCTGCCGATGTGCGGCGCAATCTGGTCGACGCCCATGGAGGAGATCGATGCCTTTCCGGCGAAATCGATCATTCGGTTCTTTCAGAACCACGCGCTTCTTGCCGGCAGCGAAAAGCGGCAGTGGTGGACGGTCAAGGGCGGAAGCATCGAGTATGTCCGGCGGCTTGAAACCGCGTTGCTGGCGCAGGGCTGCCAGATCCGCGCGGGAGCCGCTGTCCGGAACGCCTGTCGCCAGGATCTTGGCGTCACGGTGGTCACGGATGGGCGAAAGCAGCGGTTCGATGAGATCGTCTTGGCCTGCCACACGGATCAGGCTCTCCACATTCTGGGCAACGACGCAAATCGCGCGGAGAGAGATGCTCTGTCCGCAATCCGCTATCAGCCCAATGCCGCCATTTTGCACGCCGACCCGAGCCAAATGCCCGAACGGCGCGCCTGCTGGTCGAGCTGGGCCTACAAATCTCAGGAAGGCGCGATCGGCGTGACCTACTGGATGAACAGCCTGCAAAGAATCGACAAGAGCGATCCGCTGTTTGTTACCCTGAACCCGGCCTATCCGATCCGGGAAGACCGGGTTTACGATGCCGTTGAATTTGCGCATCCGGTCTATGACCGCAAGGCTCTCGCAGCGCAGAAAGCCATCCGCGCCATTCAAGGACAAAACCGCACCTGGTTTGCCGGAGCTTGGAACCGTCACGGTTTCCACGAGGACGGCATCGCCAGCGCAATGCGCGTCGTGCGGGCCATGAATGCATCCGTTCAAAAGAAAGGAACAGAACTTGCGACTTACGAACAAAGCTCTGAAGACGGAATTTCTGTCGACTTGCGAGCGTCTGCATGATGGGCGGCTGATCCTGCGCACCCCGGAAGGCGAGTGCCGCCACTTCGGAGCCTCCGGTCCCGAAGCCGATCTGACGATCCGGGACTGGTCGGCCGTTTCCGCGATCGCCGCCCGCGGACAGGTGGGCTTCGGCGAAGCCTATGTCCAAGGGCTGTGGGATACATCATCGATCGAAGACCTGATGGCTATGGCCCTCAAGAACCGTGACCGCCTTGCGGCCTACGACCGTGCCGGACTGTTTGCGAGGCTGAAATTCCGCATCGTCGACACACTTTTGCGAGCCAATTCGCTCAGAGGAGCAAGGCGCAATATTCGCAGCCACTACGACATAGGAAATGAGTTCTACCAGCTCTGGCTGGATGAAGGCATGAACTACTCCTCAGCGCTGTTTGAACTCGACGACGATGATTTGTCTCGCGCTCAGCGGAACAAGAATGCCCGTGCCTTGTCGCGGCTTACCGAGGGCGAATCCATTCTTGAAATCGGTTGCGGCTGGGGCGCCTTCGCCGAGTATGCGGCCGGCGAGGGACGCAGCGTCACCGGCGTGACCATTTCGCCGAGCCAGCGGGCTTGGGCCGACAGCCGCCTCGACGGGCGCGCCGATATTCAGCTGCGCGACTACCGCGATGTGTCGGGAACGTTCGACAACATCGTTTCCATCGAGATGATCGAGGCCGTGGGAGTGCGCTACTGGCCGCAGTACTTCGCCGCGCTTAAAAGCAACTTGGCGGATGGCGGGCGCATTCTTGTGCAGGCCATTACCGTGCGCGACAGCTTCTTCGATACCTATCGCAAATCTTCCGACTACATCCGGCAGTATGTCTTTCCCGGCGGGATGCTGCTGAGCGACAGCGTCATTGAACAGCAGGCCCGCGCAGCAGGCCTGCGGGTGAATGAAAATTTCAAGTTCGGCCGGGATTACGCGAGAACCTGCCGCCTTTGGTCCGCGCGCCTCAAGTCGCGCAAAGCGAAAATCCATGAATTGGGCTTCAACGAAAGCTTTTTCCGCAACTGGCACTATTATCTGGAAATCTGCGCGGCTTCTTTCGCGGTCGGCCATACCAGCGTCTCCCAAGTGGAGATGGCTCATGGGGCATAGCGTGCCCGCGTTCATTTCCGTCCGCGCCGGATGCTCGCCGGTTCGGTCCACGTCTGTGGGAGCGCCTTTCGATTGTCGCGCTTTGGTCGGATCCTTCGGCTTTTCCGACCATAACGCTCTCTGCTTCGCGCCGAGGAGCGCCTATGCCCTGGCCTAAAGCAGGAATCCGGCATCGAACGAAGTCGCCGGCCAACTCTCAACAAAACCGGATTGATTGAAGGCGCCTTTGTCATTGCGTGAGAATCCGATCAGATTGGCTTGCGGCCTCCTTCGGAGCGGCGTCCCTTCCGCCGGCGCCGCCGGTTCTCCGCGGGGCAAGTGATGCGCTACCCGCGAGTCAGCCTTTATGCGCTGATGCTGGCCACCGCCGGCATCCCGCTTTACATTCATCTGCCCCGGTACGCATCGGTGCAATTGGACATCGGACTGGCGGCGCTCGGAGTGCTTTTGCTTCTGATCCGGGTGTTTGATTTCATTCAGGATCCTCTCTTGGGCTGGATCGCAGACCGATGGCCCGCGGCTCAGCCCGCGCTCGCGCTCGCCGCCGCCGCCGGGCTGGCTGTCGGCTTTCCCCTGCTGTTTTCGCTGCAGCCCGGCATGTTCTGGCAAATGGCAGCCCTGCTGGCATTGCTATTCACCAGCTACAGCCTCGGCACCATCCTGATCTACGGCCGCAGTGAAATTCTGGCGCGAAGCGCTGATTCGCAAGAGCTGCTGAAACTTGCCGGCTGGCGCGAGGCAGGCCAGCTGAGCGGAGTGATCATCGCCGCCGCCGCGCCCTCCGCTCTAATGCTGATCTGGACGGACAACCAGGCTTGGCTCGCCTTCGGCGTTCTGCTTGCAGTCGTCGCCCTGACGGCAGCGTTGGCCAGCCGTCCGATTTGGAGGTGCCTTCCCTCTCCAGCCGAACGGCTGTCCGGAGCTCGCTTGTCGGAATCCGGCGCGATGCGTCTGCTTGCCCTCGCACTGCTCAACAGCCTGCCTGTCGCGTTGACCTCGACCTTGTTTCTTTTCTTTGCCGAAGATCATCTCGAGCTGACGGGCCGGGCCGGTTTCTTCCTGCTGCTTTTTTTCCTGTCGGCGGGTCTCGGCATTCCTGTCTGGTCGTTTGTCAGCGCATATCTGGGAAACCGGCTGACGCTGGTCGCCGCCATGGGACTGGCGGTCGTTTCCTTCGCCGGCGCGGCATTTATCGGACCCCGGAATCCAACGGGCTTTCTGCTGATCTGCGCCGGATCCGGCTTCGCCACAGGCGCGGATATACTCATCCTGCCCCTGATGTTCTCCAAGGTGCTGATTCGCGCGGGACTGAATGCGTCGTCCGCCTTCGGAATCTGGACCTTCGCGGGAAAACTGGCCGTTGCCCTCTCAGCGGCCACCGCTCTGCCCTTTCTTGAAACCGCCGGATTCATTCCGGGATCCCCCCTGACGCCGGATGCCCGGACGGCCTTGGTCGGAGCCTACGCCGTCGCGCCCTGCATCCTTAAGCTGTTTGCGCTCGGGTTCACCTTGACCTTGCCGAAAGAGGAAACGCCATGAAACTATTCGCCATCGCCCTGCTTGCCGTCCTCGCGCTGATTGTCGCTCGGAACATGTTTCTGGGCTTCAGATCCCAGTCCCCGCAGGATTACTCCGAAACCGGTCCCGAATTCATCCTGCAGGAGCATCTGTCGGGTCGAATCATCTCCGAGGGGCTGATCTACGGCCCGACCGGCCGGGTCACCAGCAGTTTTGTCGCCGAGATGCACGGGGAATGGCAGGGCGACACCGGGACGCTGACGGAGAATTTCACCTATTCCAACGGCCGTACCCAGCAGCGCAAATGGCACCTTGCCGTTGGACCAGGCAACGCGTTCACGGCCACTGCGGATGACATCGTCAGCGAAGCGCAGGGCGTAGTGTCGGGCTCGACCGCAATGCTTAAGTATCGGATCACCCTGCCCGAACATGCGGGCGGCCATACTCTGACGGCCATCGATTGGATGTATCTGACCGAGAACGGCGTGATCCTGAACCGCTCCGAAATGCGCAAATTCGGCATAAAAGTCGCGGAGCTGATTGCGACGCTGCGCAGGTGAATTGAGCTTGCCGCCGCATTGACGGATTGCTTTCGTTCGGCCCGCGCTTTCGATCTTGAGGAAGGCGCGCTCGGCGGATTTCAATGTTGGGGTCGAAGGCTTTGTCGGCAATAAGATTGAGTGCTGCCCGAACCGAAGTCTGCATGAATGGGTCTCCAGTTCCAGATCCTCCGCCCTTCGACAATGACCCGACGGTGCTTCGTCGCATGCTCCGCCGGTCTGCGGAAAGTTGGATTCGTTCGTCGCCGCGACGGCCGGAGAAAGGTGCTTCCTGTTTTGCCGGGCGGATGGGAGCGCGAAAGATCATCCAATCATGAAACACAGCCCAAAGACTGTTTTGCATGCAGCGTTTGAAGGCGATCAAAGCGATGGAGCGGACGCCCCTTCCGGCTTTATCTGGAAGTGTGATGCCAGGATGGACAATCCGCATTTGAAAGCGGAGTTCCTTTTTGGTGAAGATCAGCTTGATCGGGATTGATCCGGGTACAAGACGCGCGGGTTCCAGGCTCCGCGGCGGCAGCTGCCTGCCGCGCTCCGACTCTTGACAGGTCAGACCAAATATGCAGACCTCGCGGCACTCATTTATGGCAATGAAGGGGAACTGCGGCGGACGTTCGGCCTCAGCTCCGGAACCGAGGCCGGTGGCGGGCGATGCCGGAAACGCAGGGAAAAAGCGGCATAACCAAAAAGGAAATCACCCAGGCGACTGGCTCGGCGGCAGGGACGCAATTTCATTGACGGGCGGCCGGTAATCCGTTCTGTTTGCGGGTGGCGACGAGCAGGCTTGAGCTGATCGAGGGGAAGCGTACATGAATGAATTTAAGCGTATGGTCCGACTTGCGCTCGCCGCTGTTGCAATATCGGTCGGCGCATTGGAAGCATCGGCCACCACATTTACAAACATTGAAGATCCGCCGCTGCACGAGGCGGCTTCTGCAGGGGATGAAGTTGAAGTGCTTGCGCTGCTTGAAGTCGGCACTGATCCGAACGCCGTGGACTTTTTTGGCTACACGCCGCTGCATGTGGCGGCAAGGGACGGGCACGCCGACGTTGCGATTGCGCTGCTGGAAGCGGGTGCCGACCCGAACGCCGTGCCAGTGGATAGGCCACGGTGGCTATTGTCGGGCAACTCGGAGCGAACTCCGCTGCATACGGCGTCAAGGGGCGGGCACGCCGGCGTTGCGATTGTGCTGCTGGAAGCAGGTGCCGACCCGAACGCCGAGGACGAGTCAGACCGAACTCCGCTGTTTTGGGCGGCAAGTTACGGAGACGCCGGCATTGCGACTGCGCTGCTTAAGGCGGACGCAAGCCCGAACGCCGAGGACACCTCGGGCATCACGCCGCTGCACTTGGCCGCAAGGAAGGGATACGCTGGCGTTGTGAAACTGCTTCTCGAGGCCGGCGCGAACCCGAATGACAAGGACAATGACGGCTGGACGCCGCTGCACGCGGCGGGAATCAACGGAGAAGCCAGAGTCGAGCAAATGCTGCTGGCCGCAGGCGGTGATCCGAACATCGGACGCGAAGCGAGATTAGCCTACGATCGGTGGCTGGCTGAAGAGGCGGAGAAACTGTGGCATGACATAGAGCGGCGATCTCCGGCCGAGCAATGACGTCGCTCGGCAATTGCCAAGCGCGACCGTCAGGCGCGGGCGCTGCGACCTCCATCGGAAACGAGGGTTGCCGGTCGGGTTCGGCATTTTGGAAAGCTCCTGCAAGCGCATCATCGGGAATCGATTCAAGCAGGCGGGGCGCCGCCGGTCTAGAGCGGGCGCCAACGCCCTGCTCGCCGCCGACTGCTTTGAAAACGCCTGTCGGTACGACTTTCATGACTGAGGTGCTGGCCGCACAGCAGCCGCCTGAACAAAAAATGGGATGCACCCGCCGGAGCAGAGTGGCGATGGGCGAATCTTGATCGCTTTGCCGCAATGGAGCATCATGAATACGAAATATTTCATGCCGTCCGATGACCGGAATGAGTGCAACGAAGAAATGCGGAGATCAACAAGAATGCCGAAAACCAAGGAAAAACAGTGCTCTACGCCGCCGAACGCGTCCGAATTGAAGCAGGCGCAAAAGATGCGTGGCGGAGGAGGTGGGATTCGAACCCACGGTGGAGTTTCCCCCACGCCGGTTTTCAAGACCGGTACATTCGACCGCTCTGTCACTCCTCCGATGGGATTCAGCTTGTAGCGCGATTCCAATCTTTCGTAAACTGCCGGAGGTCTTGACTCCGGCGCGTCGCGGAGTTGTGCACGCGAAAGCGCTTTCATTCGGCGCGAAATTTTGCGATTCAACAGAAAATGGCTGGTTCGCTATGAAATCATTGCTTGTCGCTTTTGTCTGCGGAATGACGGTCGCAATTTCTGTTGCGATGTCGGCAGCAGCTTTTCAGACGACTGCGCGCAGCGCCATCGTGATCGATCATGGAACTGGGATCGATTTGATGGAAAAGAACGCCGACGTGCGAATCCAACCCGCGTCGATGTCGAAGCTGATGACGCTCTATATGCTGTTTGAAGCATTGGATGAAGGGCGCCTCACCTTGGACGACAAACTTCCCGTAAGCAGTCATGCGATGTCGTTCAAAGGATCGTCCATGTTTCTGAACAGGAATGACCGGGTACGGGTTGAGGACTTGATTCGCGGGATCGTCGTCTTGTCGGGCAACGATGCATGCGTCGTCGTCGCCGAAGCCTTGTCGCCAGATGGCTCGGCGGATGGTTTCGCGCAGCTCATGACGCAGCGGGGCCGCGAAATCGGACTTGAAGATTCAAATTTCAAGAACTCGAATGGCTGGCCCGACGCCGACCACTACATGACCGCGCGCGATCTCGGAGTGCTCACGAGGGGTCTGCTCGAGAGATTTCCTCATTACTATCACTATTTTTCGGAGCAGGAATTCGGTTTTGACGAGCGCGTCCCGTCGAATCGCTACAATAGGAATCCATTGCTGAAGCTTGGCATCGGGGCGGATGGCCTGAAGACGGGCTACACCAGTGACTCGGGATACGGCTTGGTCGGGTCCGCCAAGCGGGGAAAGCGCCGAGTCGTCTTCGTTCTGGCCGGCATGTCCACCTTGGAGGAGCGGCGCGAAGAGGCGGAAAGGCTGGTCACTTGGTATTCATTTCAGTTCGAGGATCTCACCGCCTTCAAAGAAGGAGAGGAAGTGATCCAATCGCCGGTGGCAGGCGGCAAGGCGCTGACGATTCCTCTGACGGTCCGAGAGGACGTCACGTTGCCGATTCCTACTGCTGCTGAAGATGCGCCCGCCGCCGTTGCGGAATTGGACAATGTGCCTCATGCGCCGATCCGAACCGGCGACGTGCTGGGCACGCTCGTCGTTCATATCCCCGGCCTGCCCCAGCCTGCCCGCATCGATCTCATTGCAAAGCAAGATGTCCCTGAAGCAACGTTCATCGATGCTCTCCGCAATGCCGCGCTCATTCTCCTTGAAAGGTACGTTGTCGCTCCGATTTCGGAAATTTTATGAACAGGTGCGGAACTTTCGTAACGCTCGAGGGCATCGATGGTTCCGGCAAATCGACGCAGTCGCGCTTGCTTGCCGAAGGATTGTCGGCTGAAGGTCATGAAACCGTGCTTACTCGGGAACCGGGCGGTTCTTCCGGCGCCGAGGCAATCCGGGAATTGCTTTCTGACGGCGACACTTTCGATTGGTCGCGCGAATCAGAGATCCTTTTGTTCATGGCCGCGAGACGGGATCATTTGGACAAGCGAATCCTGCCTGCGCTGGCGGAAGGCAAAGTCGTGATTTGCGACCGGTATGTGGATTCAACGCGAGTCTACCAAGGATTTGGAAATCCTCGATTGAGGTCGATCATCGACGAGCTTCATAACGGCCTGATCCGAGTTTGGCCGGATATTACCTTCGTTCTCAATCTTCCGTTCGATCTGGCAAAAGTGAGGATCGCGAAACGCCATGGAAGCGATTGGCGCTTCGAGAGCTATGGTGATCAAGCCGTTGATCTGCTCCGGATGTTCGATGAGCTGGCCGCTGCCGAGCCCGAGCGAATCAGGATGATTGATTCGTCGAGGGCGCAGCACGAAATCGCCGACGAAATGCTGACCATTGCACTCGAAAAAATCAACAATGAGCGATGAACAGCCGGAATCGGACAGAGTTGGCGCGGCGCCCCACCCGCGCAACACCTTGAATTTGTTCGGGCAACTCGAGGCCGAGCAAAACTTTCTCTCTTCATTCGGTTCAGGCAGACTTCATCATGCGTGGCTGCTCACGGGGCCGCGAGGCGTCGGCAAAGCAACCCTCGCATGGCGAATCGCAAGGTTTCTATTGTTCGCGGCAAGGGCCCGAAGACACGCTCCGGATGATCATTCGACCGCAACCACTCTGGAAGTGCCGAATTCCGACCCGGTCGTCCGCAGCATTTCACTGCTCGTGGATCCTTCTGTCAAACTTCTTCGCCGACAGTACGATTCTAAATCCAAACGCTTCAAAAAGGACATCTCCGTAACCGACGTCAGATCGATCAATGCCTTCATGAGCATGAGCTCGACGGACGGAGATCCCAGACTGGCGATCATCGATTCAGCGGATGACTTGAATGTCAACGCTGCCAATGCTCTGCTGAAGATATTGGAAGAACCTCCTGAAAACGCGTATTTCTTTCTTATCAGCAATGTGCCGTCGCGCCTTCTCCCGACGGTGCGCAGCCGCTGCAGAAATCTCTCCTGCTCGCCGCTTTCCGGCGATCATCTGGAGCAAGCGCTCCGTTCATCTGGAATCGAGCAATTCGATCAAGTTCCGTACCTGCGGGAACTTGCGTCGGGTTCGGTCGGCGAGGCGTTGCGCCTTCAGAACGACGACGGGCCGAAACTCTATGGATCGATCGTGGATTTGCTGCGCGATGCGCCACATATCAAAAAATCGCGAGCCGCAGAGATTGCCATTGATTGCGAAGGTGCTAAGTCCGAGGCGCGATACGACGCCACGACCCGCTTGCTTTCATTCCTGGTCGGGCGCCTCGCCAAGTTCGGGGCTACTCGAAGTGCCCCCGCCCCCGCTGCCGAAGGCGAAATTGACATGTTGAAAAGACTGGCTTCGAATCATTCGGCGGGGCGCCGCTGGGCTGATTTGTACTGCGAGCTGACCAAAAGTGCTGCAGACGCCAAATCAGTAACGCTTGATCCTTTCGCCGTCGTCATGGGCATGTTGAACGGCATTGAACGGGTCGCTGAAGAAGTAAGGTCATAGGTGCCGAATGTCAGAACTTCCGGCGCTTGTTGACAGCCATTGCCACTTGGCGGATCCGAAATTCGCAGATGATCTCGACGCGGTGGTCGAGAATGCCGCGCGCGCAGGCATAGAACGAATCCTAACCGTCAGCACGAAGCAATCCAATCTTGACGCGACTTTGGAAATCGCGGAGCGATTTCCGCAAGTGTATTTTTCCGCTGGCGTGCATCCGCACTACGTAGCGAAGGAGCCGATGGCGACAGTGGCGGAGCTGACCGAACTCTCGAAGCATCCGAAGATGGCCGCGATCGGAGAAACGGGGCTGGACTACCACTACACGCGGGAAATAGCGGAAGAGCAGAAGGAAAGTTTTGCAATCCATATCGAAGCGTCGAGAAGATCCGGCCTTCCTTTGGTCGTGCACTCGAGATCAGCCGACGGGGATACCGGGCGAATTTTGTCGGAGGAATTCAGACAGGAGCCTTTCGGATGCGTATTGCACTGTTTCTCGTCCGGGCGTGGCCTTGCGGCGCTAGCCGCCGAGCATGGCTTCTATCTTTCGATGTCCGGCATTGCGACATTTCCTAAATCCCATGAGCTGAGGGACATTTTCAGCTCGATCCCTTTGGACAGGATCCTTGTGGAAACCGATGCGCCGTACTTGGCGCCGGTCCCGAATCGAGGAAAGCGGAACGAGCCTGCCTACACCGCGCATACGGCAGAGGTCGGCGCGGAATTATTCGGCCTCGACGCGAATGAATTCCGGCGGCGGACAACGCTGAACTTCAACCGGCTGTTCAGCAAAGCCGCGTTGGACGCCGGTCGCTAGCATGTCCTGCATGCGGTACACGATTCTCGGCTGCGGATCTTCGGGCGGCGTCCCGAGAATCGGCGGCAATTGGGGCGTGTGCGACCCGACCAATCCGAAAAACGAGCGCCTTCGCTGTTCGCTGCTCGTGCAGCTCGTAGACGACGAACGCAAAACGGAAGTCCTTGTCGATTCATCGCCGGATTTGCGAGCGCAATTGCTTCGGGCCGGCGTGCGGACATTGGACGGCGTCGTGTACACGCATGCCCATGCGGATCACGTCAACGGACTTGATGATCTTCGATTGATATATATCAACAGAAAATCAAGAGTCCCGATCTGGGCGGACGATCCCACGAGCGCGGAATTGTCGCGCCGGTTCGACTATGCGTTCAGAACGCCTGAAGGCGGCGGCTACCCGCCGATCCTCGAGCTGAATCCGATTGAAGGCCCGGTCAGGATCGAAGGCGATGCCGGGGCGATCACGCTCGAGCCGTTCGACGTTGAGCACGGCGGCATCCCCTGCAAAGGATTCAGGGTCGGAAATCTTGCCTACGTGCCGGACGTGTCGGGCATGCCGGACGCGGCTTGGAGTCATCTCGACGGTTTGGAATGTTGGATCGTGGACGCGCTGCAGCGGCGGCCGCACCCGACTCATTCCCACCTCGAGCAGACGCTTGAATGGATTGCGCGCGCAGCGCCGAAACGCGCGGTTCTTACAAACATGCACGTCGACATGGACTACGAGGCCATTGCCGCGGAGACTCCGCAAAACGTAGAGCCAGCCTACGACGGCATGATTATTTTGATAAATCAGTAAATTGCAGATTATCCTTGAAGTAACGGTTCCGGTATTTCTGATTATCGGATTGGGCTATGCGGTCGTTTGGCGCAAATTGCTGTCCGCCGAACAGACGGACGGCCTGATGAGTTTCGCGCAAGGCATCGCCATCCCCTGCCTGCTCTTCAGAGCCGTATCGCAGATGGATTTGGGATCCGGCTTCAACATCCTCATGCTGGTCTCGTTCTACGGGAGCTGCCTGGTCGTCTTCTTCGTGGGGATACTCGGCGCGCGGTTTCTTTTCGGCCGGCCTTGGGAAGACTCCGTGGTGATCGGGTTTGCCTGCCTCTTCAGCAATAGCGTGCTGCTTGGCCTCGCGATCATTGGCAGAGCCTTCGACGAAGCGGCACTGGAGAGCTGCGTCGTCATCGTCGCATTCCATGCGCCGTTCTGCTACCTGCTCGGGATAAGCACGATGGAAATCGTGCGCAGCCGGAGCGCGAATTTGCTTCGGACATCGCGGACCACTGCGACAACCATCTTCAAGAACCCCATCATGCTGGGAATTTTCTTGGGGATGGCATTCAACCTGCTGGACATCGCACTGCCCTCCCTTGTCGCGGACGCATTGGACATGCTTGCCAGATCAGCTCTGCCCGCCGCATTGTTCGCGCTCGGGGGCGTACTCGTCAGATACAGGCCGGAAGGCGAATTCAGGGTCATCGCGTGGATCGGCGTGCTCGGCCTGATCGTTCACCCCGCCGTCACCTGGATCTTGTCTCACATCGTTTTTGAATTGAACGCCAGTCTCATTCAAGGCGCCGTCATCACGGCTGCGATGGCGCCGGGCGTGAACGCCTACATTTTTTCAAATCTGTACGGGCGCGCAAAACGGGTCGTCGCCAGCAGCGTTTTGCTTGGAACTGCCTTCTCCATTGCAACCGGCTCGGCTTGGATAGCAATCGTCGGATAGCGCAGCATTCAGCAGTTGAACACGACGTCTGCCACACTTCGGGCCCGACGCAATTCGAGATTGCGCTCACTTGCTTCAAGCCAATGCGTTTTCGGGGGAGGCAACAAATTGCCAAGCCGGAAAAACCTGAGCCGCCAATCGATTGGTGCGGCCGAGAAGACTCGAACTTCCACGGGTCTTACCCCACAGCGACCTCAACGCTGCGCGTCTACCAATTCCGCCACGGCCGCGACTCAGGTTTAGTCATCGTATATTGGTTTGGCACGGAAAAGTGAAGCGTTTTTCGCCGGCCCGTCAGTAACTTGCATCATGCATTGATGCACACGATGTTGCAGGAGATGATTTGATGCTTTCGATTCAAGGAAACCGAGCGGTTTTTTTCGAGGAAGTCGTGTTCGGCGATTCGTTGATTTCGAACGGCCCGCCAAGCGCAGATAGTTGTAGCTCAATGCAGCTGGTTGTCTCGATTCCTTGAATGCGCCGCCGGGAAATCAGTTTGAATCTTTGAAGGGCGGTCGGAGCGGTTCGCATAGCATCCGTATCAACGGCCAATGGAGCATTTGCTTTCGCTTTGAGGATGGAGATGCTTATGACGTCGAAATCTCCGATTGCCGCTGATGTCACTGATGGAGACATCGGCATGACTAAGCTTGAACCAATTCATCCGGGCGAAATTTTGAAGTGGGACTTCATGGATCCCTTGAGTTTGCCCGCTGAGGCGCTGTTCGAACTCTGACTTCGGGCCAGCCGCGGATGCATTGCAGCATCTGCTGGAAACGCGGATTGTCGTTCGGAGTCGGCGTCGAGGAAAGCGTTCGCAAGCAGATATGCGGCAGCCGATTCAAATGGCGGCGAGTCGTTGGTCGAAATTTTGCGCCAATGCCTTGCTCGCCCTCAAGTGCTGCTTCGAAAACAACCCGAGGCCCAAAATCATCGATTGGATGGATTGCAGCGCAGCCGCCGCCTGACCAGAAGTAATGGGACGCCCCGATTGCCCGACCAGGAAAAATTCCTTGCGCGCTTGGACCGAACGGATGGGCCGCGCGACGACACGTCCAAGCTCGAGAACGCCGCGCAAGCTGTCGTCTTCCGCGCCGAGCCTTTGCGAAAAAAAACGGATGGACGGCCAGCGCGAAGCGATATAGAGTGCGGAAATATGAAGCGGCCATTCGCGCCGAATGGTTCGGCGATGCGGCGTCCGGCCCGATGCGCGCCTGATGAACTTGTTGCGACGGGAATTGGGCGATGAGCGAGCCGACGATCCATGAGGTTTCCAAGGAACTGGCGACGCTGAGGGAACAGATGAACACGCACCAAGCGAAGTATGAAGGCGCTTTGGACAGATTCCACGCCACCATGTCGAAAAACGACGCCGCCTTCGAAAGGCTCCGGACCGACATGGCCAATAACTTGGCCAAAAACCAAGGTGCGTTCGAAGAGCTCCGGACCGACATGGCGAAGCGGGATGCCGATATGGCGAAGCGGGATGCCGACGCGGCGCACCGCGAAATCATCCGCTTGCGATGGCAGATCGGCATATGGATCGCCGGCGTTCTCGTCACAATCGCGGCGTTGGGAATCTTCATCCGTTTGGCGATCTGACGCGTTGCGGCGTGCAGCGCGCCCATGCCTGCGCTCATTGGCTGAACGCGCCGACAAGATTTCCGCATTCCATATCCTTCGTAATGCACGGCTCCAAGACCTTCGGGGAACCGGGCGCATCCCGATTTTTTGGTCAATCGATTGCGGCGCGGCAATCTTCTCCAATCGATGATTTCGCGCCTGCGGCTGGTTTCCAAGCGGCATTCGAGGCGAGCAGGGCGTCGGCTTTCGATGGGCGGCATCCCGCGCGACCGAAAATTATGCGATGCGTCCCGTCGGGGCTGCAGATCGGAAAATTCGAAACATTCGGGCAAAAATGGTGGACTGGATAACGAATTCAGATCTTGTGGAGTACGCCGACGCCGTGCAGGAAATGGAGGCGCGCGTCGACCGCATTGCCGCCGGAACTTCCAGCGAGGCCGTATGGCTTTTGGAGCACCCTCCCCTCTACACTGCCGGGAAGAGCGCAAAATCGACGGACCTGAATTCGAATCCTCGTTTTCCCGTGCTCGAGACCTCTCGCGGCGGACAGTACACCTATCACGGCCCCGGCCAGCGCGTGGCCTATATCATGCTGGATTTGCGTCGGCGCGACCGCGATGTGAAGAAATTCGTCAGGATGATCCAAAACTGGGCCATTATCGCCTTGCGCGACTTCGGAGTTCAGGGCCGCTCCAGTTCCAATGGAATCGGCGTTTGGGTCGAGCGTCGAACATCGATGGACCGGGACGGACCGGAAAGCGAACGGAAAATCGCCGCGATCGGACTCCGGCTCCGAAGATGGATCAGCTTCCACGGAATTTCGATAAATGTGGCGCCCGATCTTGATCACTATTCCGACATCGTGCCCTGCGGCATCCGCGACTTCGGCGTTTCAAGCTTGGCCGACCTCGGAGTCGAGGCGACCATGCAGGATGTCGACAGAGCGCTCATTCGCAATTTCGACGCCGCGTTTCATTGCGGCGACGAAGGCGCTCCTCCCGAATGGCGTGCGTGCCGCAAGACTTGAACGAAGCGTGAAGCATCCGCCGACAGTTGAGTTATCGGCGGCCCTGCTGTATCAACGCCGAGGGCAGACGGAGACAAAATCGGCATAGGCCGTTTTCCAAACAAAATCTAAAGAGGGATGTCATGGCTGACATAACTGCGCACTCGGAAGAGCATCACGAGAATATCGGGTTTTTCACGCGTTGGTTCATGTCAACGAACCATAAGGATATCGGCATCCTCTACATCGTGACGGCGGCTGTCGTCGGTTTCGTTTCGGTTGCGTTCACCGTTTACATGCGGATGGAGCTGATGGAGCCCGGGGTGCAGTACATGTGCCTCGAAGGGGCGAGCTTGGCCGCGGCCGCGGTGGAGGACTGCACCCCCAACGGCCACCTGTGGAACGTATTGATTACAGGCCACGGGATTCTGATGATGTTCTTCGTCGTCATCCCTGCGCTTTTCGGCGGATTTGGCAACTACTTCATGCCATTGATGATCGGCGCTCCGGACATGGCGTTCCCTCGGCTGAACAATCTCAGCTACTGGATGTATGTCGCCGGCTCGTCGCTAGCCATAGCATCCGTTTTGTCTCCGGGCGGCAATGGCCAGGCAGGATCAGGCGTCGGCTGGGTGCTGTACGCCCCGTTGTCGACGCGCGAAGCGGGCTTCTCGATGGATTTGGCCATTTTCGCCGTGCATGTATCCGGCGCCTCTTCGATCCTTGGTGCCATCAATATGATAACGACGTTCCTGAACATGCGCGCGCCGGGCATGACGCTTCACAAAGTGCCCCTGTTCGCTTGGTCGATCTTCGTGACAGGGTGGTTGATTCTTCTGTCGCTTCCGGTGCTTGCCGGGGCGATCACGATGCTTCTGACAGACAGGAATTTCGGCACGACCTTTTTCGACCCGGCCGGAGGCGGGGACCCAATTCTGTATCAGCACTTGCTCTGGTTCTTCGGGCACCCGGAAGTTTACATCATCATTGTTCCCGGATTCGGAATTATTTCGCACGTGATCTCCACGTTTTCCAAGAAGCCGATATTCGGTTACTTGCCGATGGTTTACGCGATGGTGGGCATCGGCGCGCTCGGCTTCGTCGTCTGGGCTCACCATATGTATACCGTCGGAATGAGCATCACCCAGCAGTCCTACTTCATGCTCGCCACGATGGTGATCGCAGTGCCGACAGGCATCAAGATATTCTCCTGGATCGCCACAATGTGGGGAGGGTCGGTCGAGTTCAAAACGCCGATGCTATGGGCATTCGGGTTCCTCTTCCTGTTCACGGTCGGCGGCGTGACAGGAATAGTGCTCAGCCAAGCCGGAATTGATCGCGCGTATCACGACACGTACTACGTCGTGGCGCACTTCCATTACGTGATGTCGCTCGGCGCCGTGTTCTGCATCTTCGCGGCGATCTACTACTGGATCGGAAAGATGTCCGGTCGGCAGTATCCTGAATGGGCCGGCAAACTGCACTTCTGGACGATGTTCATCGGTTCGAACCTGACGTTCTTTCCGCAGCATTTCCTTGGCCGCCAAGGCATGCCCCGCCGCTATATCGATTATCCGGAAGCGTTCGCGTTTTGGAACGAAGTCTCTTCCTACGGCGCGTTCCTGTCATTCGCCTCGTTCGTGTTCTTCATCGGAATCGTCTTCTACACGCTTCTGGCGGGGAAGCGGGTCGAGGAGCCGGCGTACTGGGGCGAACATGCCGACACTTTGGAATGGACGCTTCCCAATCCGCCGCCGCCGCATACTTTCGAAACGCTTCCTACCGCGGAAGTCTGGAATCGAGGCGGCCACTACCACTGACCATCGGATTCACCGTCTGATTCCATGATCCTGCGCCGCCGGCAAAGGCGGTGCTGGATATGCCCGGTTGCGTGGCTTTTCAACCCTTCGAGGACCGACCTGCGTCGGATGAAAGCCGGTCGCCCACGAGTTTGCCGGCGGCTCTGAAATCCATCTGCCCTGCGTAATTCGATTTCAGATGGGACATGACCCTGCCTTTGTCCCTTACGCTCTTCGCTTTCGTGGCATGGATCGCCTTCTTGACGGCGTGAAGAATCTCCTCCTCGTCCAGCTGCTTGGGCAGCAATTCCCTGAGGAGCTCAATTTCAGTCCGCTCCCCGTCCGCCAACTCGAATTGCCCTTGCTCGTCATACGCAACCGCCGACTGCATGCGGCGTTCGATCATGCCATTCAAAATGGAAACGATTGCATCGTCAGGCACCTGATCCCGGTTCGCTGACGCTGCTGCCAAACTATCCTTGTCCGCAATCGTCGACTTGACGAGTCGCAGCATTGACAATCGGGTCTCGTCGCCTGCGGCCTTGGCATCTCGCAGAGCGCTGTCAATCCGGTCACGCATTACTCAAGTTGCCTCCCCAACAACCTCAAGCCCGGACACGGCGGAAGCGTAGGCCATGATTTCATCGCGCGCAACGATTTTTGCCTTCGCGAAGCTGGAATGCGCAAGAAATTCCGCGATTCTCCCGGCGGCCTTCATGGCATACAATCGATCTGGCTGCCAACCGCAGCTTTGAGTTGGGTGTGGTCCATTTTCTTTGGTTAGGCGGCTGCGAGGCGGCAAGCCCTCCAATCGAGGAAGTCGGGCCAGCGCCTGTTTTCGAGGCAGCATCTGATGGCGAGCACGGCGTTGGCGCCCGCTTTCGACCAGTGGCGCCCGGCTCCTTTGAGCCGGCTTCCGACGATGCGCTTGCAGGCGCTTTCCACGATGCCGGATCCGACCGGCAGGCCGCGCCTCCGGCAGAGGTCGTAGCGCATCCGGTCCATATTGGCCTCGTAGTAGCGGATGCAGGCCGCGACCGCTTCGAACCGGCGGTGCCGCTTCAGAGCGGCGACGACCCGTTCGGCCCGCCCGGCGTCCAGCTGCTTCCTGATCCAGTCCATCCACGCCGCCTGTTTGCCCTTGTCCGGCGTCACCGCCTGCACGGCGTCCGACGCATATTCGAGGGCGTGGTACAGGTCGAGGATGAAGGTCGTTTTCCGTCCGGGCAGGATCTCCTCGCAGACGGTCCGGATCCACGGCGCCCCGTCGGACAGCACAACCACCTCCTCGGCCGCGAGCACGCCGTTCCGGTGCAAGAACTGCTCCAGGCGGGCGGCGAACTCCGAAGGCCGGCTGACCCCGTTCACCGCCTGCGCGCTGTCGATGCGGACGCTGACGGCCTCGCTCTTCCGGCCTTTCCGCGGCTCCCCGGTCTTCGGATCCAGACTGTCGGCCTCGCGGCAGACGACGGCCTTCGCCTCGCGGGTCTTCGCCGTGCCGTCCGCCTGCTTGCCGGCCACCCCTTCGACCTCCCGCGCGGCCATCGGGACTCCGGTGCCGTCGATCCCCAGCAGAACCCGCTCCGCCGGAGGCGCCGCCTCGGCGTCCTCCTGCTCGAACGCCTGCATCTCCTCGCCGAGCCCCGCCACATGGCGCAGGAGCGTCGTCTTCGGAACATCCACGCCGGCGAGATTCCAGAGCTTGCGGCGCGCCTGCCCGTAGCTGTCGGAACTGGCGACGTCCGCGTAGAGGCTCTCCGCCCCGGGCGTCACCGTCTTGCCCTCCAGACCCAGCGTGCGGTCCAGCTGGTGGAAGCCGAGGCCGCACTCGCGGCAATAGCAGTAGCTCCGCTCGATCCGGACCGGACCCATGCGCGCTTGGAAGGTCTTCCCGGACCGGCTGTGCCGCTCCATCCGCCGACCGCAATCCGGGCAGGGAGGAGACGGAAGCTCGGCGCCGCGCGCCTCCAGAAGCGCCGCGTAGAGCGCCGTTCCGCAGCCCGGAAGGCTGTCGCGGATCGACGTCTCGATCGCGTCCAGATCCGGAACCCCGCCGCCCCGCAGCTCCGCCTCCAGCCGAGGAAGCGAACGGCCGAACTCCGCCTCGACCGCCCGCATGAACGCATGCAGCGTGCCCGTCCCGGAGGACGAGCCGACGGACGCCTCGACCTCGCGACAGCGAACCCGGCCGCCCTCGCGCCAATAGTGCGCGACAACGCCGTCATGCTCGAGAACCAAGGGAGGCTGCTTCGCCGCCTGCTCGTCCGTCAAACTCCGCAAAAACGCCACCGCCGCCGGATGGCGGAACTCCGTGTCCTGTGCCTCGATCGTCATGTCGCCCTCTTCTGCTCGCGCTCCGGAAGCGCGGCGCCCGCCGTGCGCGGGTCTTCGGAAACCGGTCCGGAACCGATCCATGCTGCACCGCGAACGCCGCGTTGGCAACCCTCCGAAACGCCGAAACCGGACCGCGCGCGAAAGCGCAAAGCAGACTTCACCAAAAAATATGGACCACACCCCTTTGAGTTATGGAGGCGGGCATTGGATTGGCGGCTTCGATCGAGCGATTCGAAAATCGCGGGCCGGAGCTTCAAATTCGAAGGAGCAGATTTCAGTCATCGGGATTCCCGGCTGCGCCAATTCAGCGCAGCCGTTGTTTCCGGAGCCGAATTGTGGGCAGACCTGCGGTTCCGGTCAAAAGCTCCGTACTGGAGAGTGTTCTCGGCATCCGCCAGGCGGCAGCGCACGGCTTCGGGACGGCCGTCCGCGTCATTTCGTTCGCGCGCCGGCTAGTTCTTCTTGTGGTCCACAAGCTTGCCGGCCGCTATCCAAGGCATCATGCCTCTGAGCTTGCGCCCGACCTCCTCAATCTCGTGCGAATCGTTCATTCGCCGCGTAGCCTTGAAAGAGGGTTGCCCGACCGCGCATTCCTGCATCCAGTCCGCCACGAACTTGCCCGCTTGAATGTCCTTCAATATCTCTCGCATTCTTTTCTTCGTTTCATCGTAGGGAATGACCTTCGGCCCAGCGACGTACTCCCCGTATTCGGCGGTGTTTGAAATCGAATAGTTCATATTCGCGATACCGCCCTCGTAAATGAGATCGACAATCAGCTTGACTTCGTGAAGGCACTCGAAATACGCCATTTCAGGCGCGTAGCCGGCTTCGACCAAAGTCTCGAATCCGCATCTGATCAGTTCGACAAGGCCGCCGCAAAGCACCGATTGCTCGCCGAACAGATCTGTCTCGCATTCCTCTTTGAAATCCGTTTCGATGATTCCCGACCTGCCGCCGCCGATCGCGGAGCAGTACGACAGGGCGGTTTCCAAGGCGCGGCCGGACGCGTCGTTGTGGACGGCGACAAGACAGGGAACGCCGCCGCCTTTTACGAACTCGCTCCGCACCGTGTGGCCGGGCCCTTTGGGAGCCATCATGACGACGTCCACGCCCTGCTTCGGACTGATCAGGTTGAAATGAATGTTCAAGCCGTGGGCGAAAGCGATGGCCGCTCCTTCCCTGATGTTGTCGTGCACGTAGTCCCTGTACGTCTCCGCTTGAAGTTCATCGGGCATGGAAAACATGATGAGGTCGCACCATGCGGCGGCCTCGGCGATGCCCATGACCTTCAGTCCTTCGGCTTCCGCTTTCTTGGCGGACGCCGAGCCGGGGCGCAGGGCCACGACGATGCTGCGGGCGCCCGAGTCGCGCAGGTTCAGCGCATGGGCATGGCCTTGCGATCCGTATCCCAAGATCGCGATGTTCTTTTCCTTGATGAGATTTATGTCGCAATCTCGGTCGTAATATACGCGCATTCAATCCTCCGATCTTCAATGGCCGAATTCGGCCATGCGAATGTTGGTGTAGCGGCGGTATTTACGCCGTGTCGTTCAGATTTCAATCGGCGAATTCATGCAATCCGCCGATTTGTGGCGATAAATCGCCAAAGAATTGCAATGCGTTTCGGCTTCCTACCGGTAGACCGGGCCCAATCCGGCGGACACGAGCCGCGACCGCAACGGTTCGATCCCGTGCGCGGCCGCCAGGCCGAGCGTCCGCAATCGGCGGAAGGCCGGATTGGATCCGATCGAAGCGATATTCAGACCCGCCACGCCTGACACGCGAAGCAAAAGATCATTGTAGCGCAGCCTTTGATACCTTTCGAGATGTTCGACGCTTCCGATCTCGCAGCTGCCCGACTTTGTCGCCGCTTTGAGGGCTTGGATATCGCCGGCAGTCATGTTCAGTCCCTGCGCCCCTATCGGCGGCACGACATGCGCCGCCTCGGCGATCAAGGCGGTGCGTTCGGCGAAAATCCGGCTCGCGAGCTGAACGCGCATGTTCCAAGCGCGCCTTTCAGACGCCAGCCGCAACCGGCCGTACAGTCCAAGAGACCTCTCCTCCGCCGCGAATTCAAAGTCTTTCGCGGGAAGATTCAAGAGGTTTTTGACCTTCGCTGTTTCCTCCATCCAAACGATTGCCGACGCCGGCTCGCCGCCGATGTCGCGGCGCGGCACCAAGGTGAAAGGACCGCCGGTCGCATGGATTTCGGTTGAAACGAAATCATGGGGAACCTCCTGTGTCACGTTGAAGCTCAACGCTTTTTGCAAGAAATCGAATCGCCGTGCTTTGATTCCGACCGAATGGCGAACTTGCGAGTCTTTGCCGTCCGCAGCGATCAGCAGCTTGCCCGCAATTCTCGATCCGTCCTCCAGCACGATGGAGGCTTCGCCGGTTCGCGTAACCATATCGGCCATCCCGGAGCGAAAACGCGTCCGAACATGCGGCAGACTCTCCAGCGCATTCAGAAGAGCTTCCGCGAGGACGTCATTCGGCAGGCTCCATCCGAAGCAAGGGATGGAAGAATCGGATGCAACGAAATCCTTTTTCAGAGCGGCGCCTGATCCCGGCCGCGGCGACGATACGATCCGCATGGTTTCAAGCGGCGTTGCTTCGGACTCCACTTCCGGCCAAATCCCTGCTTCGTCCAAGATTTGCCGGCACTGTCCGAACAGCGCCGTCGTCCGACCGTCCTTGCCGCTGCGGTCGACCTTCTTGTCTCTTGGCCGGCGGTCATAGCAGAAAACGCTGCATCCATCCGACGCGAACGCTGCGGCCGCCAGAAGGCCGCCCAATCCGCATCCCGCGACGATCACATCGATCCGTTCCACTTTGTTGCGCATGCGACGATTTCCGCTGAATGAGCGCTTGCGCGCCGACCATTTCAGTTTGAACGGATCAAGCCGACAACCGGATTTTTTCGGCGACCATGTCTACGGAATATTTCATCAGGTCGAAGTCCTCGCACTCCGCCATGATCCGCACGATCGGCTCAGTGCCGGAGTTCCGGACGATCAGTCGACCGATTCCGTCCAGCTTTTCCTGTGCCTCCGAGATTGCGCTTTTCACTTGCTCGTCAGACAAGATCCCGCTGTTCACGGAGGAAACGGCAACGTTTTTCTGCAACTGGGGAACAGGATCGAAAACGCTGGCTAGTTCGCTGGCTTTCTTTCCTGATTCTTTCAGCATTGCGAGGAACTGCAGAGCGGCCACCAACCCGTCTCCGGTGGTTGCGTAGTCCGACATTACGACATGCCCGGATTGCTCGCCGCCGAGATTGAAGCCTTTCTTCAACATTTTTTCCGAGACGTGGCGGTCTCCGACCTTCGTCCGGGCCACGTTTATTCCTGCGCCGTTGAGAAACCTATCGAGGCCAATATTGGAAAGCTCCGTAACGACCAGTGTTCTTTTTGCCAGTCGCCCGGCATTGGCCCACTCCAGCGCAAACAACGCGAGCAATTGGTCGCCGGCTATGATTGAGCCCTTTTCGTCAATGACGACGACTCTGTCGGCGTCGCCATCCAAGCAAATGCCGACGTCCGCTTCGGATTCTTGAATTTTCCTTGCAGCCTGACGGGTATCCGTCGATCCGCATTCGCGGTTGATGTTGAAGCCGTCCGGGGCAATCCCGAGAGGCACGACTTCAGCGCCGAGCTCCCAAAGAACGTCAGGGGCGGCTCGGTACGCGGCTCCGTTCGCGCAGTCGATGACAATCCTCAAACCGTTCAATCGAAGACGCTTCGGGAAGGTGGTCTTGACGAATTCAATATAGCGCCCAAGCCCGTCGTCGATCCTGCGCGCTCTTCCGATTTCCGTTGGGCTTGGAAGTTCGCACTCCTTGCCCAGATTGGCTTCTATCGCAGTTTCCACGTCGTCTTTCAGCTTGCGCCCGTCCGGGCCGAAAAACTTGATTCCATTGTCGTGATGAGGATTGTGGGACGCCGAGATCATGACGCCGAGATCGGCCCTCATCGAACGGGTCAACAACGCCACGCCCGGCGTAGGCACCGGCCCGAGCAGAAGCACGTTCATCCCGGTTGCGGTCAGCCCTGCCGTAAGGGCGTTTTCGATCATGTAGCCTGAACGACGGGTGTCCTTTCCAATGACCACGCGGTGCCTGTTTGATTCGTCCCTTCGAAAACAGCGCCCTGCAGCCATTCCGATCTCGAGCGCGGAAGCCGCTGTCATCGGATGGGTGTTGGCCCGCCCTCGAATTCCGTCAGTTCCGAATAGAGATCGCCGCATGGATGGATCTTTTATGAATGTCCCAGAAGCCTCGAATGCATTTGAATTCATGCGTGTCGCGCTGCCCGCATATTGCCCGCAGCACCGGAAATTCGCCTATCTGACGTCTCGTGTCAATTGACCCGCTCTTGATAGAAAACGTGGCTCCCTATCTCGGCGGTCTTTTCGAATACGCCCGCCCATCGCGGATTGGCCCAAGTGGCATGGAAATATGTCGCACCCCCGGCTACAGGCTTGATTTCGCCCTGCATCGCGCGAAACGCGAGCATCCTGACTTCCGCGTAAGCGTCTTTTTCCGAAATCGACTCGGGCAGTCCGTCGCAGTTGAAGCTGAATTGGCACTTATTCTTATAGTTGCCGCCCTGCGTGACCACCTCGCAAATCTTGTCGGGAAACTTGTCCGACTTGACCCGATTGATGATGACTTCCGCCACGGCCTGCTGCCCCGTAGCTTTTTCGCCTCTCGCCTCGAAATAAATCGCTTCGGCGAGGCAGTGCAATTCGCCGAAATATAGCGGTCGCAGAACCGGAGCGACCTCAGGCGAATCATTGAGCTTGGCCGTCAAGCTTTCAAACTCGTCCGGAAATTCACGCAAATTTTCGAAAGCGGCCTCCAAATCAATATCCAGATCGCCGGAATGGTCTCCTTCCGCGAACGCTTCCAGGGTATCCGCCAGCAGCATATCCCTCGTCATGCGAGGCGCGTCTGCCGCCTCATGATTTGCGGCGGTCGACGGGCGGTGCGCTGCAATGTTCGAAATGAACAAAGATTCCGTTCTCTCTTTCGACACAGCTGCGACGATTTCCGGGTCGCTCGGCCGCAATCGCGGAGCCCGGAGGCGCTCCCCGGCATTGACCATGCCCGGTTCTCCCAGCGAAAGCTCGTCCATCTCGAAATCAGACACGCCCCGCTTCGCCACCGTCAGCGATCCGGGATTTCCCAGTTGCATCGGTCGAGTGATCACGGCGAAACCATTGCCTTCGACACGGGGCTCTTCGCTCGCGGCCAGATCGGCCATTGCGTCCGGCCGCAGCATAACGACCGTTGTTTCCGTAGAGACCGAATCGCTCGAGATTGCCGCAGATGCCGACAGGCAAAATGCGGACATGCCAATTAAAGCCCTTGACGCGAGCATCCTTCCGCGATGCTCGCAGCGCTTGCTTGCAGTCATGCCCAACCCCCAAAATGAACCAAGCTCCAGCCGCCCAACTAATGCAGTCCGACTTGGGGTGCTCATCAACTCAATTTCACAGTCCGACAAACCAAGGACTGCGGAATTCGGACTTTTGAAGCGAACTGCTGCAATTGTCAACGATCACGAATTCACGTCCGGCAACAACTCGGCAACGATTGGCCGCAGCAAGCTTGGCTCTCGCACTGAGATTTGATTCATACCCGCCTGCAATGCCTTTATTCGCGTTGGCTTTGAGGCGTTTGCGCCGATTCCGCCGCTCGTTTGATCGAATAATTCCGCTCGTTTCGCGAATATGTGACTTGCATGATGCCGAATTTGCGCCCGCTCGGAGGCTTGCGTTCCCGCCGAAGCGCACGAACTGGCATCACTGAAGGTCGCTTCCGACATATTTCTTCGCGACGCGGGGAAGTCGAGCGGAAAACGCTTGAGGCAGGTTTGACTGTTGTCGGCGGTCCGGAACTGGCAAGGCCGTCGGCGATATCGGCTTGCGGATTGGTTCACAGCGCCGGGCGACATCCCGCGCGATCGCGCGCAGCGCGCTCGTTCGCAGGCGCATATTGGCTGTCAAGGCAACGAATCATTAGTGATTTCGAGATGAAACAAATCGGTGATGGTCGGAACGAATCGAATCCAGCAAAATTGTCGCTATCCGGACCGTGAGCGAATCGCTGCCTGCGCTGCCGCAAGCCTTGCAATCGGGACGCGATACGGCGAACAAGATACATAGGTGAATTTCGCATCGCGGCAGAACTCGATCGTGGACGGATCGCCGCCGTGCTCTCCGCAAATTGCGAGCACCAATTCAGGCTTCGACGCTCTGCCCCGCTGCGCCGCGGTCAAGAGAAGTTCGCCCACGCCTTCCAGATCGAGCGAACTGAACGGATCCAGAGGAAACACTCCCTGCTCCAAATATGCATCCATGAAGCGCTGCGAGTCATCGCGGCTGATGCCATAGGTCATTTGGGTCAGGTCGTTGGTTCCGAAACTCAGGAACGACGATTCGCTGGCCAGATCTCCGGCGCGCAATGCTGCTCTTGGAGTCTCGACCATGACCCCGATGCTGTACTCAAAGTTCGCTGCCAATTCGGTCTTTACGGACTGGGCGACCAGATCCACTCGCTTGCGCACCAGTTCCATCTCGCGATGGGCCGAAACCAGAGGCACCATGATTTCGGGAATGATCGAGCCGCCCTTCTTGTTCGCATTGACCGCCGCCTCGAAAATTGCGCGCGCCTGCATTTCGTAGATCTCGGGAACGGTCACGCCCAACCGGACGCCCCTGAGCCCCAGCATCGGATTGAATTCCCTGAGCTCCTCGGCCCGGGCGATGACTCTGCTGATCGGCAAATCCAATGCCTCCGCAAGCTCCTGCATTTCGTCCCTGTCATGAGGAAGGAATTCATGGAGCGGCGGATCGAACAGCCGAACGCACACAGGGCAGCCCTCCATGATTTCGAACATCGATTCGAATTCGCTGCGCTGCATGCCGAGCAACTGGTCCAAGGCCGAGCGCCGCTCTTCCGCGCTGTCGGCGAAGATCATTTCCCTCATGACCGTCAGCCGGGCTTCGCCGAAAAACATGTGCTCGGTCCGGCACAACCCGATCCCTTCGGCTTTGAACCTTTTGGCTACGCGGGCCTCGTTCGACGTGTCGGCGTTGGCTCTGACCACCAAGTCACGATGCTCGTCCGCCCAATCCAGGAATTCATCGATTTCCTCGTTCATCGTCGGCTCGACAAGCTCGGCTGCGCCCTTGAGAACCTCGCCGCGCGTGCCGTCCACCGTGATCAAGTCCCCTTCGCGGAACGCCTGACCGTCCGATGCTGTAAGCAATTGCTCCTTCTGATCGAATTGCAGATCGCTGGCTCCAGCGACGCATGGGACGCCGAGGCCGCGCGCAATCACGGCTGCATGGCTCGTGACGCCTCCGCGTCCGGTCAAAACGCCCTTGGCCGTATACATGCCCCGAATATCTTCCGGCCCGGTCTCGACCCTTACCAGAATGCATGATTCGTTGCGCGCGGCGCAATCCGCCGCTGCGGCGGAAGAAAACACGATCGCGCCCGATGCCCCGCCGGGGCTGGCTCCTATGCCTCTGGCAAGGATCTTGCGGCTCGGCGATTTCGCAACCTGCTTGTGCAGAATCCTCCCGAGGCTGTCCGGCTCCATTCTTGTCAGCGCATCTTGTTTCTCGATGATGCCGTCCTTCGCCAATCCGACCGAGATCGCGATCGCCGCGCCGACCGTCCTTTCAGCCGGCTTGTAATCGAGAACAAGCAGTTCGCCGTCGGCGACAGCGAATTCGATTTCGCAAGCATCCCGCTCGGCCTTGCGGAGTTTGTCGAGGCAATCCTGCGCATTCTGAAAAACGCTCTTGCATGGCAGGGCGTCGGAAATTTCGGAGTCGGCGATTTCGCATTTTCCGTGCACTTCCGAATGGAACGTTCCGTAAAGTCCTTTGCTCCCGGTTTCCGGATGGGAATTGACCAACGATCCCGAGCCGCATTCTGCACCGGCCTTACCAAGCACCATTTCCTGGATTACGAGACCCAGCCCGGCATCGTCAGGCGCGTCATGCGCGCGCCGAAGCAACCGCGCGGTGGTTCCTTCCCAAGCCCGGGCCATCGAGCGAAGGACGCTTGCAAGTTGGATCGAGGCGGACTGCGGGAACGGCGAGTTGCCTTCGCGCTCGAATCTTTTCAATGCCGTCGCCAAAAACTGCGGTGCGGACGGGTCGCCACTGATTCCTTCGAAGCTTTCCGGATCGAGTCGCGCGACTTCAACTGCGAAATGGCGGACGAAATCCGAATACAACTTCGTCGCTGCGGCCTTCCCTCGAATTTCCGCAACATGCTCCGCCGTACGGTCGGACATTCCGACATTGAAGATCGTGTTCGTGCGGCCCCATTTCGCGTCGCCCGGACTGGATCGCACAGATACCAAGGCCTTTCTCCCGAACGGCTCGAACAATGCCCTCGCGTCCGGACCGCGTCCAGCTGCGATGTCGCGGACGACGGGCATCGATATCGCGACCGTCTTCGGAACAGGCAGCCCGAGACCGATTAGCCGGGCGAGTCGCTCGGCGCGGGCCCCGTACAACCGCGAATCAATCGGAGTATCTTTTGTGAGCAGCACGGCGCCGGATTTTGTTTTCATCAACCGGATCCTCTCACCTCAAAATACATTTGAACGATTTCGGCTTCGGCCAGTTCGGTTCCGAAGCGTCGGCGTCGAACTGACTGATCGGTCGGCGGAATGAACAGGCACAGTTCATATCTCAACTTGGGTCAGATCTGCGATCTGCAGGCATGTTGAACGAATCTCGTTGAGGAGTCCGAGTCTGTTGCGCCGCAATTCCGGCGATGGCGAATTGACGAGCACATGGTCAAAAAAATTGTCAATCGACGGCCTTAGCTCGGCTACCGCCTTAGCGGCGAGGGAAAAGTCTTCCTCTCCGATTAAGCGCTTCACATGCGTGCGTGTAGATTCGAGGTCATCCAACAGCATTCGTTCTTCTGATTCTTGAAAGAGCTGGCGCTCTGGCCGGAACTGAAGATTGATTGCCCCCTTTCGCTCTTCGGACGCAAGTATGTTGTTGACCCTCTTGAATGCTTTTACGAGGTTCATCCCGTCGTCAGTTCGAACGATGCTGCCGAGTGAGCTCGCGCGTTTCCGCAGAAGAATCAAATCATCTGCATCCGACGCCGAAACGCATGCATTTATCCAATCATGCCGAATGCCTGCTGTACGCAAGTGGACTGCCAGACGTTCGTGCAAGAAGCCAAGCAGCATTTTCAAGGTTTTGGACTTGGATGCGCCGTCGGATGCGAATTCCAGATTACTTTCGCGCGCGTACTGCCCCAATGCGAATTCCAGGGCACCCAGCAACCGGATTCGAATATTGTTGTCGAGGATGAGCCTGACAACACCGATCGCCGCGCGCCTGAGGCCGTGCGGATCCTTTGAGCCGCTCGGGGTTTCGCCGATACCGAAGAATCCTGCAAGATAGTCAATTCGATCCGCCAGCCCGACTGCGACCGCCAAAGGTTCGCCTGGCGTAGGATCGGAAGGACCGGCCGGGGAGTAATGTTGGTCGCACGCATCCGCGATTTCGGTCTTGACGCCATTGAGCAAAGCCAGCCTGCGCCCTACCTTGCCCTGGAGTTCCGGAAACTCCTTTACGGTCTCCGTTACAAGGTCAATCTTCGACAGCTTTGCCGCCAAGCGGGCGTCGGCGGTGCTGACAGATACCGCTTCTGTCAAGACCTCCGAAATCGCAGAGATGCGTGAAACCCGCTGCTCCATGTTTCCGAGCTTGTGATGGAAATTCATGTGCCGAAGCTTTTTCGTCATGGGTTCCAGGCGCCGGAGCAGCTCTTCGCCGCCTTCCTGCCCGTCCGCCTCGGCCATTCTCAGATCATTTTTCCAATAAAATTCAGCATCTTCCAGACGAGAGTTGAGAACGCGAAGATTGCCTGCGAGCATCGCTTCGCCATTATCTTTGGTTTCCTTGTTGGCTACCATGACGAAGTGGGAAACCTTTCCGGATTCGGGATCGACGGCTGAAAGGTACTTCTGGTGCTGCTTCATGGCACCGGCAAGCAGCTCGTTCGGAAGATCTAAAAACCTATCTTTGATTGCGCCGATCATGGGCACGGGCCATTCCGTCAATCCGGCATTTTCGTCCAATAATTCGGGATCGCCGACAAGATTCAGCCCATGCTCATCCGCAAGCCGCTCCGCCCCGTCGCGAATTCGTTTCTTTCGATCTTCGGAATCAAGAATGACGAAAGCTTGCTCCAGCTTTGCCTTGTAATCTTCGAAAGAGGTTACTTGGAACTCAGATGGCGACATGAAAGCATGACCTCGCGTCGTATCGCCGGCTCGAATGCCGCCGATTTCGAAATTGACCTTCCGGCAGCCGGTTTCATCGTGCAGTATGCACAGGATTGAGTGAAGCGGCCGCACCCACCGCAATTGCCCGACGCCCCAAACCATCGACTTCGGCCAAACGAATTCTCGAATGACATTGTCGACGGCTTCGGTCGCGATCTCTGTTAGCGGCTTTCCCGGAACTTCCAATACAGCAAAATAATATCGTCCTTTCTTCTCCTCGCGCAGTTCCAGATCCTCTGCAGTTGCTCCGGTTGAACGCAAAAACCCTGAAAGTGCCGCCTGCGGCGCGTCTTCTCGCGGCCCTTTTCGCGCTGTTTTTTGCGCCGGGCTGAATTCCGGCAATCCCTCGATTGCGATGCACACCCGGCGGGGGGTCGCATATGCCGACGCTGCGCCGTGCATGATGCCTGATGCTGACAGTTTCTCGCACAAGAGCGATTTCAGTCCCTCCGCAGCATCGCGCTGCATCCGGGCTGGAATCTCCTCCGAATAAAGTTCAAGCAACAAGTCGGGCATTCGATCTTTCTCTAGCTTTCGCGTCCGATTTCTTCGCCAGCCGGGTTTCTAACCGAGGTTTGCTGAACCGCAGCGCAATTCGGCACTATTGGACCGCCCGGCCGAGATTTCGGTGCATCCGTCCTTTTGATTCCAGCGCTGCATGTCCGGCATGATGAAAATGGCGTGACCTTTTTCAACGAAATTGCCTGCGCGCCTGATTTCAGATTCCGCAAAGATCCGCGGCTTGCGAAAAAAATTGCTCACCCTATTTTCAAGCATCTGCAACGCTCCGCGAACTACTCGTTTTCTGTTTCGGCTTTTGGAGTATATCCCGCCGGCGGTTCAATCCGCTTGCTCAACATGGATTTCATCGCGATGCCGGCGAGGCAGATTGTTGCAATGCAATTGCTTGCACCGGGCAATCAGGCAACCGCCTCCTCACTCCATCCGCCCTCGGATGTGGAGAGATACGCGTCGGCGCATTTTTTCGCCAAGGCGCGAACCCTCCCGATCATGGATTGCCGCTCGGCGACCGATATCACCCCTCTCGCATCAAGCAAATTGAAGCAATGAGAAGCCCTGATGCATTGATCGTAGGCAGGATACGCCATCACGATCCGCTTGCCTGTCCGTTCGTCCTCGAATGGCGTGTCAAGGATTCGCGCGCACTCCAGTTCGGCATCCTTGAAATGCCTCAGCGCGGCTTCTGTATCGCAGACATCGAAGTTCCATCTGGAAAATTCCGCTTCCGCCTGCCTGAATACGTCGCCGTAGCTCAAGGCGATCTCAGCTCCGGGATCGTTGAAAGGCATCTCCATGACGTGGTTCACACCAAGAACGTACATTGCCAACCGTTCCAAGCCGTAAGTGATTTCAGCGGGAACAGGCCGGCAATCATGGCCTCCGACCTGCTGAAAATAAGTGAACTGCGACACTTCCATGCCGTCGCACCACACTTCCCAGCCCAAGCCCCAAGCGCCCAAAGTCGGGCTTTCCCAGTCATCCTCGACAAATCTCAAATCGTGAAGGTCGAAATCTATCCCGATAGACCTGAGGGAGCCGAGATACAGTTCCTGGACGTTCGGCGGCGATGGCTTGATCAGAACCTGAAACTGATAATAATGCTGCATCCGGTTGGGGTTTTCTCCGTAACGACCGTCGGTCGGCCGCCGAGACGGCTGGACATAGGCGACCGCCCACGGCTTCGAGCCGAGCGAGCGGAGCGTTGTCGCAGGATGAAAGGTTCCCGCGCCCACTTCCTTGTCGTATGGCTGCAGCAACGCGCAACCCTTCTGTCCCCAGTAGTCCTGGAGTCTGCCGACTACGTCCTGAAAACAACGAGGTTTGGAATTTTTGTCCATCGCGGCGACATCAGCCCAAGGTATGTGATATGCTTGGCGTTCCTATGCAACACTCTCATTCGGGTCAATGTGACCTTTGGACATTGCCGGTTTTTTGGCAACATGCGACGGATTGCATCCTATTGCCCATTGATGCTGCAGCGCGGCGGGCGGCAAAGATCAAAAAATGATGACGTTCGCCTTAAACCGAGACGATCTAATCTTTAACTTATATGGTAGTTCCAATAAATCGCGTCTATCGATGAAAAAACTACTTGTCACAATCCTTGTATCTCTCGCGGGCGTAGCCGCTGGTCCGTCAGCTGTTGCTCAGACCCAGCAGTTCTGGATCCAGATTGAAGCCCACGAGGATGTGCGGACGGCACTTTCGCAGGCGCGAGCATTGACCGCACGGTTTCCCGAAACCCATGCATTCCGAATTCCCGACGGGTCATATGTTATCGCGCTTGGCCCGTTTGGCAGATCGCAAGCACTGAACCGAAACCGGTCTTTGATTGGCTCCGCCTCGATACCGCAGAACAGCTTCGTGACGCTCGGCCACGATTTCGTCAGCCAATTCTGGCCTATTGGAGCAAATGCGAATGCAAGATTGAGCGGCAATCTTGAAACCGACTTCGCATACATCGCGCCCGATCCGGAAGATGGTTCGATTTCGGCGCTTCCTTTCGACGACGTCGTCACGGCCGAGAGAGAGGAACCAGAAGCTGAAATCAACGATATGATGAAAATCCAAACGGCGCTTCAGTGGATGGGTGATTACGACTCGATCATAGACGGGCTTTACGGACCTCGAACTGCGACGGCAATTGAAGATTACCAGCGCAGAAACGGCTTTCAGGCCACGGGATGGCTGACAACTGAGCAGTATGCCAATCTCGTCGCCGATTACGAAGCTGAGCTGAGACTCACCGATCTGTCCGACTTGGAGGACGAGCAGGCGGGTATCGCGCTGAAGTACCCGGCGAATTTGGTTGAATTTTCGGGATACTCTCCGCCCTTCGCAATATTCAAGCCTGCCAGCGGCAAGAGCACGCGGATCATGCTTGTCAGCATGGAAGGAAACACGCGGACGCTTCAAGCGCTGTTTGAGATTGTCCAGTCGATGGATTTCGTCGCAGAAGAAGGGCCTCGCAGCCTCGTTCAGGATGAATTCAATTTGTACGGCTTCGGGCACGAAACGAATTCATTCGCCCATGCCAAACTGCAAAACGGACGAATCAAGGGGTTCGTGTTCGCTTGGCCGGCGAGCGAGCACGAAGTCATGAACCGGATTTCGCAGGTGATGCGCGCAAGCCTGAAAGAAATCAATGAACGAACGCTGGACGGGCTGGACACTCCCGTCAGCGCCCCCGGTGAATTTGAAAATTTCGTCGGCGGGGCAGCACTTGAGCCGATAGCAACGGCATCAGGTTTTTTCATCGATCCAGTCGGTTCGGTCGTCACTGCCGCTGATCTGGTCAGATCATGCGTCCAGGTCGAAGTTGAGCCGAACTATCGCATGGCAGTGCGCAAGATTGACAATGATCTCGGGATCGCAGTTTTATCGCCCGAGGCGGAATTGAGCCCTATCGCTTTTGCCACGCTTTCGGGCGACGAGATTCGACGCGGCTCCCGCATCGCTGTTTCAGGCCATTCTTATTCGGGTCTCCTCGGATCCCCTTCGCTAACTTTCGGCGAGATCCACTCACCTTACGGTCTTGAAGGTGAAACAGACCTGGCGGTGATCAATGCAAAGGCCAGGCAGGGCGACATAGGCGGCCCGGTTTTGAATTTGGAAGGTGATGTGGTGGGGGTGTTGCTGCCGCCTCCCTCCGATGGTCGAGTCCTGCCTGAAGGGATCAATTTTGCAGCCCGCGGAAGCGCTTTGGCGGCCAGTCTGACTGAAACAGGAATTTTTGTTCCCGAAAACTTGCTATCGGATGAGATTGACTTGGTAGAACTGAACAGAATTGCGGCGGATATCACGGTCTTGATCAACTGCTACGGCGACGACGGGTTCGTTGCAGATCAATCAGTGACGGCACTGCAAGAGTGAACCTGAGACTTCGGCGCGCTCGGCGAGCAGAGAATCCGTATCCGGAAGCGCAAGACCGCGGTGTTGTTCAGACCCCCGATAGCGGCTCAAATCCACTGACTATCAACTGCTTAATCCACTTGGCAGTTAACTGCTTTCCAAAGGAGGCAGTTTTGCCTTCAGGCACGTTCACCCTTAGCGATCCGCAACGCCAAGCGCTCTGTTCCCCTTGAGAAGAACCTCGGAAACCTTGAGAAACTTGATATACGCCTCTCATTTGGCTGTCGGCACCGCAGCTGCAAAAAACTCCACGTAGCGAATGTTTATTCGTTTCGATTGGCCTGGCACTGAGCCTTATTCAGAAGACTCCTCCCCTTCAAAAGCGGATTTGAGCTTTGCTGAAAATGCATGCGAGGTCAAAGTCTTGTCTTCGGTTCCAAAAATCGCGAAAACGATTCAGAAACGATTTATCAAGAAGCGCCGAAATGATCGGTGGCCCGACCGAACATGCTTTCTTCCTCATCGCCCTCAACCAACGGGGTCCAATGCTTGACCGCCTATTGAATGATCTATCTGCTTGAACCGGCGGGAACGCTCGTGGCAAAGAGCGAGGATTGGCCGGATGCCTGAAACCGGCATCGGCTCGGCACGCAGAAGACTGCAGAGCAACCAAGTGTTCATGATCGAATTCAATTTCGAGCAGAGATAGGAGCCATTCGAGGTGATGAATGATCGATTCGCTGCAAGAATTAACGCCTTTGCAGCGGACCGAAGCGCGAAGGCAGGTGCCGGAACCGAAAATCCTGTGTTTTCGATGCTCGAACGGGCAGCGAAAACAGTCGGGCTGACCGATGTCGATCTGAACTATCCCGACCATTTCGATGGCAACAACCGCGAATTGTTCAACAGAGTTGAGGATCTCGGGCTGAACATCAACGGCCTTGCGATGCGATACGGTTCGGTCAAGGAATTCAAGCTCGGGGCCTTCACCAATCCAGAACCGAAAATCAGGCGGCATGCCATTGACCTGACCAAACGAGGCATCGACGCAGCGCGGACGGCAGGGACATCCTTGATAACCATCTGGCTGGGACAAGATGGCTTCGACTACAGTTTCCAAGCTGACTACAGGCGACTCTGGGAGGACGAAGTCGAAGCTCTGCGAGAGGTCGCGTTGCACGACCCCGAATGCACCGTGAGCGTGGAATACAAGCCGAACGAGCCGAGGGCGTTTTCCGTGCTTCCGAATTTGGCGACGACCCTCCACGCGATCACCGATGCGGGATGTCCGAATCTCGGAGTGACGCTGGACTTCGCGCACGTGCTTTATGCCAACGAGAACCCCGCAGCCGCAGTTAGAATGGCGCATGAGAAATCGAATATCGCCGGCGTTCACCTGAATGACGGCTACTCCAAACGCGACGACGGGTTGATGGTGGCTACAGTTCACCTTCAGGCGACCGTAGAATTCCTTCTTGAACTTTTCATGTGCTCCTACGATGGCGTAATTTATTTCGACACTTTCCCTGATGCGTCAGGACTGGACCCGGTTTTGGAGTGCGAAATGAACATACGCACCACTCGAGAGCTGATTGATGCGGCAAGGCGTCTATTGGATTCCAAGAGGCTTGAAACCGCTCGTGCACAACAAGACGCGATCTCCGCCCAGGAAGAATTCAGGCATGCACTTGCGGCAGCCCGAACGAAATCCGCCAAAGAATGAAATCATCCGGAAAATGCGGGCGGCGCACTTTTTTCGCTCAAATAGCGGAATGGTGAACGCGATGACTCAGTCGTGCGACCTCGGATCTACGAGTTTCGGTCGCTGAACCTTGGAAGATGCAGTCCCGATAATCGTGTGCGCCGGGAGCCTGCATTACGACATTCTGGTCAAAGCCCCCAGATTGCCCAAGCTAAGCGAAACGCTGGCCGGATCGGACTGGTATCCGAAATTCGGAGGAAAAGGCGGCAACCAAGCTGTCGCGGCGGCTCGAAACGGCGTCGCGGTAAGGATGCTGGGAGCGATCGGGCCCGACGCGTTCGGCACCAGGCTTCGCTCGGAATTGGCGACGGCGGGAGTGGATTGCAAGCATTTGCATATGATCGACGGTCCGACCGGCATGAGCGTTGCCATCTCCGACGATGCCGGCGAATACGGCGCGGTCATTGTTTCGGGGGTGAACCGACAAATCCCCACGGACGCCGTTCGCGATCCCACGCTTTGGGCGAATGTCCGCATTCTGATGCTGCAGAATGAATTGCAACATGATTTCAACGCGCTGGCGGCGGCGATTGCGAAATCGAACGAAATAAAGGTTTGCTTGAACGCAGCACCATGCAGGGAGTTGGATGACGAGTTCTCGTCTTGTGTAGATCTTTTGGTGGTCAATGCCCTCGAAGCGGAGCAGTTGATCGGAACGGCTGTGGATTCGAGGCGCGATGCCCGCCGCGCAGCGGAAGAACTTCTTTCGATGTATCCAAAAGCAGTCGTTACCGCTGGACGGCTCGGACTGGGTGGAGCGTGCAGAATGCGAGGCTCTTTTGAAGTCGCTGCAGACGAGGTGACGAACGGCAATGCGCATGGCGCAGGCGACGTTTTTGTCGGTGCGCTCAACGCGAGACTGGCGCTCGATTCAGATATCGAATCGGCGGCAGTATATGCAAGCGCCGCAGCTGCTCGGTACGTGGCCGATTCAGAATCCTCACTTGAACGCAGTTGAAGCGGCGCGGCCAGAGCGGAAAACTGCCTGAGTTGCCCGGGCAATGCATAGCTCCGAATCGATGCAAGCCAGTCTTCCGATGCGCGTTCAAGGGTCGAACGTCGGAGCATCCTCGCTAAGCAGCCCCTCCGCCTTCAATTCTTGCCACAACGCGGACGGAACCGTCTCGTTCATGTTGAGGCTGTTGGCGACAACCTCCGCCGCCGACTTCCCGCCCGGAATGACTGAGACCACTGAGGGATGCAGCAAGGGGAACTGGAGCGCTGCCACTTTCAAATCGACGGAGTGCGCGATGCATCTGTCCTGAATCTTTTTTGTTCGTCTCAAGATTTCCGGCGGCGCAGGATCGTAATTGTAGTATGCGCCCTTCCCCGGCCCCGTCGCCAGAATGCCGGAATTGTACGGCCCGCCGATCACGACTCCGATGCCTCGCGATTCGCAAAGAGGAAGAAAGGAATCCAAGGCGTGCTGCTCAAGCAGCGTGTATCTCCCGGCAAGAAGAAAGATGTCGAAATCTCCTTTTTCGGCCATCGCTTGGCAGACTTCCCACTCATTGATTCCGCCGCCGATCGCTTTCACGACGCCTTGTTCGCGCAGCTCGATCATTGCCTTGTATCCGCCCGACATGAACTCCTGGATTCGCGCATCGGAAGCGGCTTTGCCGCCGTGCGTGGACGCGCACAAATCGTGAGCAAAAAGAATGTCTACGCGCCCGACCTTGAGCCGTTCCAAGCTTTCATCGAACGAACGCAGGACGCCATCGTAGGAATAGTCGAATACCTCCTTCATGTCCGGCACTTCGAACCAGCGCCCGATGCCGCTTCTCTCGCTTGGCGGGCATGGCCGCATCAATCGCCCTGCTTTCGTGGAAAGCGTGTATTCGTCCCGGGGTTTCGATTTGAGAAACGCGCCCAAGCGACGCTCCGCCAGCGTCAAGCCGTAAAGCGGCGCAGTGTCAAAATACCTGACGCCGCTGTCCCATGCCGCTGCGACCACTTCCGCCGCCTCGTCGTCCGTGATCGCTTGATAAAGGTTTCCCAATGGAGCGGTGCCGAAGCCCAGCCTCGTGAATTCCACGCTCGCAGACCTGTTTCGTTTCCAAGTGACAGTATCCATGACAACTCCGCAGCGTCATCAGTTTCGAAAGGCGCGCCACGCTGCGCCAGCAAGTCATGACAGCAATCTATCGGGCAACATCAGCATCGTCGAGTTCAGCTTGCAAGCTGCATCAACCCCTTGTATCGTTTGGAGAACCTTCGCGGAGATGGGATGCCCGATTCTGCGAACGCGAAGCCTTGCCGCGCAGGAGACTTCAAGTCGCATGCTGAAAGCTCTTTCCGAATTGTTCGGCACAAGCAAACCCGTGATCGCCATGGTCCACCTTGATGCGAGTCCGGGAACGCCATTGTACGATGCCGATGGAGGCGTCGATCAGATCGTTGCCAATGCGAATAGAGATTTGGAAGCCCTGCAGGCGGCAGGGGTTGACGCTGTCATGTTCGGAAATGAGAATGATCGACCCTATGAACTGCGGGTCGACCCCGCGACGGTCGCCGTCATGGCCTACGTGATCGGACGCTTGTCGGAAAAATTGAGCGTTCCATTCGGCGTCAACGCGCTCTGGGATCCCATGGCGAGCATAGCGGTCGCGGCGTCTACAGGGGCAAGCTTCGTAAGAGAAATATTTACAGGCGCCTATGCGTCGGACATGGGGGTTTGGTCGCCGAACGCCGCCGATGCGCTTAGGTACCGGAAGCGGCTCGACCGCGAGGATTTGAAAGTATTCTACAATGTCAGCGCCGAATTTGCCTACTCTTTGGACCGGCGGCAGCTTCTCGAACGGGCTCGCAGCGTTGCGTTTTCGTCCCTTCCGGACGCGATTCTGATTTCCGGAATGCTGACGGGGGAGTCGCCTGCGATTTCCGATATAGAGGAAGTGAAGAAAGCGCTCCCCGATACGCCGGTTTTTGCGAACACGGGGATAAAGATCGAGACCGTCGAACGCGTGCTGAATATCGCGGATGGCGTCATTGTCGGATCGTCGCTGAAATACGAAGGCAACACTTGGAACCCCGTCGACCCTGAACGTGCGCGAAGATTCATGGAACGGGTTCGCGCCGTCCAGCGCTGAAAGCGCGGACAGAGGACATGGAATGCACTCGGATCGGTTGAATTCGATTTGGGAGAAAACTCGGGAGCTTTGCCGGATTCCCGGATTGTCCGGTCGCGAAGGCCGCGTCGCCGCGGCGATAGAGATGCATTTGACCCGGCTCGGATTGCATTGTTCGAAAGATTTGCTTGGAAATCTTTGGACGACGATTCAAGGCAAGGATCATTCGCCGAGCATATTGCTGTTCGCCCATATGGACCAACTGGGACTCGTCGTTCGAAAAATCGAATCGGACGGTCGATTGTCGATAGAGCGCGTCGGCGGCGTTCCCGAAAAAGCGCTGCAGTCGCAGCGAGTCGTCATAACAGTCGACGATGGTACGGACATACCCGGAATAATCGGAACCAAATCCCATCACTCAACGTCGCCCGAAGAAAAATATCGGGTGGTTCCCTGCTCTGAGCTTTCGATTGATGCCGGTTTCGAAAATCGTGCGGACACGGAAGACGCCGGCATCAAGATTGGATCTCCCGTCGTCTATCGCCCTTGGGCGGACAGGTTCGGCGAATTTCGAATCGGCGGAACAGCCCTCGACGACCGAGCTGGCTGCGCGATTCTTTTGGAGGTCGCCGAGACCTTGACGGGCCGTCCGTTGATTCCGACTGTCCATATCCTGTTTTCGGTGCAGGAAGAATTCAACTTGCGCGGCGTTCTGCCCGCCGCACGTCGACTCGAACCGCTGGCGGCTGTGCAGGTCGATCTTGCAATCGCTGCCGACACGCCGGAGACGGCCCATCTGGGCGATGTCCGGTTGGGGCGCGGACCCTGCTTGGGAATGCATTCATTCCACGGCCGCGGAACGCTCAACGGGCTGATTCCGCATCCGGGATTGGTTCGCCTGTTTGAACATGAAGCTCGGAAGTCCAATATTGACGTGCAGCGCAATGTGCATATGGGCGCTCTGACGGAGACTTCCTACCTGCAGTTCGAAGGCGAAGGCATCGCATGCTTGGATATCGGGTTTCCGACGCGATATTCGCACGCTCCGGCTGAACTCTGCGATCTGAGGGATCTGGCGGCGACTGCCTACCTGATTTCGGCGGCAGCGCTGTCCGAAAGGGCGATCGAACTCATTCTTGGAAGATAGCGGAATGAGCAAAAACTATTTTCTTGGAATTGATATCGGAACATTCGAAGCGAAAGGCGTTCTTTGCGACATTGAAGGGCAAATCGTGGCGACCGCGGTCCGGAAGCACAAGATGTCGGTTCCCCAGCCCGGATGGGCCGAGCATTGCGCCGAAAGCGATTGGTGGCAAGGGTGCGTTCACGTCGCGCAAGGCGTTCTTGCCGAATCCAATGTGCCCGCCCGCGAGATCGCCGCGGCTGCCATCAGCGCGATCGGCCCTTGCGTGGTTCCCGTCGACAAGGACGACAAGCCGCTTGCGAACGCCATCCTCTACGGGGTCGACACGCGCGCCCACCGTGAGATCGACGATCTTGAAAGAGAGATAGGAGCTGATCGCATACTTGCGTTTAATGGCAACGCGCTTACTTCCCAAGCCGTCGGGCCCAAGCTGCTTTGGCTGCGCAGAAACAGGCCGGAGGCATTCGCGAAGGCGGATCGATTCGCGTCGTCCACGCCTTATCTCGTTCGCAAGCTTACCGGCCGCTGGGTGATGGATCACTACACGGCCGCCAACTTCACGCCGCTGTACAATTCGCACACGCGCCGCTGGGACAATTCTATTGCACCCGGGATTGTCGAAATCGAACGCCTCCCCGAGTTGATGTGGTCGTCCGAAATCGCAGGCACCGTAACAGCGAAAGCCGCGTCGGAAACCGGATTGGCCCAAGGGACGCCTGTCACGGTGGGCACGATCGATGCCGCGTCGGAAGCTGTGAGTGTCGGGGTGCTGGATCCTGGCGATCTGATGGTGATGTACGGATCTACGATGTTTTTCGTAACGGTCGCCAAGGAATGGTCGCCCAACGCGAAGCTCTGGTACGCTCCATGGCTGTTCCCGGATTTGCATGCCTTTCTAGGCGGCTTGGCGACCAGCGGAATCTTGACGCACTGGTTCAGAGATACGCTTTCCCGCGACCTGCCCCCTGAAGACGCGTTTCGGCTTCTTGCAAAGGAGGCATCGGAATCGCCGAAAGGATCGAAGGGCCTGATCGTTCTGCCGTATTTTTCGGGAGAGCGCACGCCAATCCATGATCCACACGCAAAGGGATGCATATTCGGGCTTGATCTGACGCATACTCGCGCCGATCTGTATCGCGCTTTGCTTGAAGGAATGGCCTACGGCGCACGGCATGTGATCGAGACGTTCCATGAAGCCGGAGCAAAGCTGAAAAATGCCTACGCCGTCGGCGGCGGCACCAAAAATGAAATCTGGCTGCAGTCCGTATCGGACATATCCGGTCTGCAACAATCCATCCGCTCGATTACGGTCGGCGCGAGCTTTGGAGATGCGTTCCTCGCAGCGCTGGCTGTCGGGGCCGTCGAACGGTCCGAACTGACGAACTGGAACCCGCCATGCCGTTTGATTCGCGCGGAAGGCGACCAAGTCCTTGAGAACGGGTATTCGGTATTCAGAGGCCTTTACGGGCAAACGCGCGGGCTGATGCGTCAGATCAATGCGGGGTGATCACTTTACGGCCCCCGCCGCCATGCCTTTCACGATGTAGCGCTCCAAGAAAATCCCGACGACCAGCAAAGGCAGGATCGATGCGCCGGACAATGCGGCCATCGTCCACCAGTTGATGCCTTGGGACCCTGTCTGGGACGCAACCATCACAGGCAGCGTATTGGCATGGGTGCTCGTCAGGAGCGCGGCGAAGAAATATTCGTTCCAGCACAAGATCAACGAAAGTATGAATGAAGCGACAAGACCCGGCACCACGATCGGGAGAACGATCTGGAAGAACGACCCCCAAATGGAAAGCCCGTCGACCAGAGCGGCCTCTTCGAGCTCGATCGGCACCGAATTGAATTGATCGCGCATGATCCAGATCACGATCGGCAGCACCATCAGGGTATAAAGGAATATGATGCCGACCCTGGTGTCCAGAAGAACAAGCTCCTTGTAGAGAACGAGTATCGGCAGCGCGAGCACAACGGGCGGAAGGATGAGTTGCGAAAGGAAAAAGAAGGAGATGTCCGGGTTGCGCATGAAGCCGAAACGGTAATTGAAGCGGCTTAGCCCGTAGGCCGCCATCGATCCGAGAATCAGCGCGAGGCCGGACGCGCTGATCGCGCAGACGGCGGAGTTCGCAAACCTTTTCATGAACTCGGCCCGGGCGGTCGAAATCTCGAATATGGTGTCGGGAGACAAGCCCAGAGAACGCCAGCCCTTCCAGTTGGGCGCAAAATCCAGCCACGGAATGAGGTGGCCTTGCGTGACATCGACGGCGGATTTGAATGAGGTCGTGAAAGTCCAGTAAATCGGAAACAAGCAAACGGTCGCCCAGAAAATCAGCACGAGGTAAATCGCTGCTTTCGCAACGAGGCGCCGCGCCTGCCGCATCCCCCGCTCGCCGCGAGACCGATCATGCGCTCGATTCGCTGCCGCTCCGCCGTCCGTTCTCATGCCGGCCTGTCCAGCCAACGGTTCACCGCGCGTATCAGGATGGTCAAGAAAATGATGATAATGATCAAGTATACGAATGCCAGAAGAGTTCCGTACCCCACATTCGATCGGTCGCGGTATTCCCGAAATATGAAACTCGTGATTGAATCCGTCGCGCCTCCCGGGCCGCCGGACGTTACCGTGATGATGATGTCGGCAAGTTTCAGCTTGAAAATGATTCGGATGAGAATGGCCGTGATGGAAACAGGGAGCATGATAGGAAAAATGATTTCCCAAAATGTTTTCCATGGTCCCGCGCCGTCAACCCGCGCCGCTTCCGTGATCTCGCGGGGAAGCGACTGCAGCCCCGCAAGCAGCATGAGCATCATGAACGGTATGTAGGTCCATGAATCCATGATCATGATCATCAAGCGGGCTACTTCGGGCGAAGAGAAGAACGCCGGCGAATCCCAGCCGAGCCACCTTGCGAATCTTGCGGCCGGCCCGAAGCGGTATTCGAGCATCGATTTGCCGATCATCCAGCTGACGGCGACCGGGCTGAGCATCAGCGGGAGCAGGAAAGCCACCCTGAAGAACTTCCTTGCGCGGATTTCCGAGTTCAGGAGCAACGCTATGCCGAAAGCGATGACGTATTCGACAGAAATCGCAAGGACGTAGTAGATCATGTTGGTCAAGGCGTTCCAATAGTACGGATCGCCCATCATCTGCCGGAAATTGTCCAGCCCGTTGAATTTGCGGCCCTCGAACGCGCTCAGATTCCAGTCCGTGAATGAAACGTACAATCCGAACAGAAGCGGAAAAAAGACGATGGCGACTATGAACATGACGGCGGGAAGAACAAATAGCGAGCGCTTGCCGTTTTCGCCGTAGACCAGCACTCTTGAATAGCCGATTGCGGCAGCCCAAAGGACGTATGCGTAAAGAACGGGTCTCCAGGATTCGAACCCGAAACCGACAACGCCCTGTTCATTCAGCCCTTGAATGGCGGCGGCAGCCACCATCAGCAGAAACGTTCCCCAAACAAGAGCTCGCCCCAGCGCGAAGCGCCCGGGCGTCGCCTTGTTCGGTTGCACCACATGCAGGACGTCGTCTGTTGCTTCTGACGCTTTTGCGGCCATATGCCGGAACCGGACGTGTCTTGCGTTGGATTCAGAAGATTCGGCGGCGGACGATATCCGCCGCCGCATGTTTGGTCAGCTTAAGCCGAGAGATGCTCTATAGAGCCTGATCTGGTCCTCGCGCCCGATCTGATCCGTGATTCTCTCCCACGCCGCGGCTATGTTGTCGGCTCCGGTTTGCGCGTCGAACTGGCCCGCGTAAATCTTGGCCAGTTCATCTTCCGCAACGCTGTAATATTGGAAGATGCCTGGAATCCGGGGCTCAATCGCCGCGTTCGGATGATTGTACGAATCCGCTTCGGACGAAAGATAATCGTCGATGAACGACTGATCGTAACCCGCCTCGACCCATTCGGATGTGGTGAAATGGCTGTTCCGATAAGGCTGGAAACCGGACGGATACGCCGCGCACCACAGAGACAGGTCCTTGCCTCCGATATGGGCGGCGGCTGACCACGCGGCTTTGCGCTTCATCGAGTCGCTGTCGACCCGAGCCATGACGTAAACGCCCCAACCGATGTAAGCCATGTTCGGAGCGAAATTCGGACCGCTTGCCAGCGTATCCCATTGATTGGTCGCGCTGTTGTAAACGTCGTCCGAACCGGGGAGGATCGAAAATCCAATGACGTCGCCGACGACCGAGCTGTCGCTGGTGCGAGCGTTGGACCCGATGTCGCCCCACCACGACAGCATCGAACCGGTGCCAGCCAGGAATTGCTGGAAACCGGTCGTGCCCGGATCCGCATTGATCTGATCCGGCGGCTGCGCGTCGATCACATCCAGGACATCCTGAATCGCTCGCACCCAGGCCGGATTGTTCACGCGAGGAGCCATTGTGTCCGGATCGAAAAGCCAAGCCGGGTCGTCAGGGTGCTTGGCATAAGCCGTCGCTCTGCTGCCAAGGAAATAGAACGCGAAGCCTCCCCAACCTTTCAGCGGATCAAGGTAGCCGTGCGCGTCCAAACCTTGGAAACGCTTGCCCTTCAGGAACTTCGTGACTTCCTGCACCTTCTGCCAAGTGGTCGGAACTTCCCAAGGTCCCTCGTGGCCTTCATCGGCCCAAGCTTGCGCAAGATCATCGTCCTCGAAGTAATCGGTGCGGAAGTTGAAGTTGTGGCAGTCGCCGTCAATCGAGATGCGGTAAAGCTTGCCGTCCCAAGTTCCGACCGGAGCCTTCAGGTAACCGACATAATCGTCCATATCGATTTGCTCAGGCACCCAATCCGGCATTTCGGACGCAAGTCCCTTCCCGCAAACGTCGCCCTCGAACGGCGCTCCCATTTCGATGATATCGAAATCGACGGTGCCGGTTGCAATCGATTGCTGCAGACGGGCGTTGTAATCGGCCTGCGCGAGGTCGATCCAGTTGATTTGCGCACCGGTGTATTGCTCCCAAGGCTTCAGAAACCCGCGGAACAGCAAATTGTGCAAGTTCTGATTGTTCAGACCCATGAAAGTAAGTTCTACTCCGTTGAACTCGCCTTCTTGCACGCGATCCCTTGTCGGACCGAGGCAAAGCGCCCCAACCTGCTGCCAATCGGCATCGGTCGGCGACCCCATGCCAACGCCGGGAATCTTGAGAATTTCGGCACGGAGACCGCTTTCCTGAGCGAAAGCGCTTCCTGCCAGCATCCCGGTGCCGCCCATTGCGCCGAGAACACCAGCGCCGGCCGCGCCTTTCAGCACGGACCGCCTGCTGACCTTCCCCGTTCGGACGGCATAGTCGTACAAAGATGTTTTCGTCGTACAAAGATGTTTTCATTTGTTTGTTTTCCTCCAATTTCCGGACCGCGAAACTCGAACCGATAACGAGCACCCGTCCCTGTTAAGGCATCTTGTCGGTGCCGCGCGCTTGTCGCAGCCCGCGGAATCGATGCTTCGATGATGCACGCTATCTTCAATTCAGAAACTTGCAATGTCAACAATCTGTGCCGATTGGTCGGCGGTGGCGCCTGCCAATTTCACGAGAAGCCTGCGCATGATCGGACAGCGCGATTCGGCGCGGCGGCCCGCTATTGCAAATGACGTCCGCATGTCGGAAATTGGCGGCAGGTTCCGTTTCGGGCCGCGGGAGCGCTCCATGGCAGACGTCGTCTTGAACGACTTGAAGAAATCCTATGGCTTGGTCGAAGTTATTCACGGGGTGAATCTGACGATCAAGGACGGCGAATTCGTCGTTCTTGTCGGACCTTCCGGATGCGGAAAGTCCACGTTGCTTCGAATGATCGCGGGCCTGGAAGGCGTCACTTCCGGCGAAGTCATGATCGGCGGAGGCTATGTTAACGACCTGGCTCCTTCTGAACGCGACATCGCCATGGTCTTCCAGTCCTACGCCCTTTATCCGCACAAGACTGTCGAGGCCAACATGTCGTTCGCCTTGAAGATCCGAGGGACGCCGAAAAGCGAAATCAAGGCCAGGGTTGCCGCCGCCGCCGAAATCCTCGGTCTCACGGAGTATTTGGACCGGCGCCCGCGCCACCTTTCGGGCGGCCAGCGCCAAAGAGTCGCCATGGGGCGCGCGATCGTCAGAAATCCGACCGTGTTCCTCTTCGACGAGCCGCTTTCCAATCTCGACGCGAAGCTCCGCGTTCAAATGAGGGCGGAGATAAGGGAGCTGCACGACCGGCTCAAAACAACCACGATCTATGTGACGCACGACCAGATCGAGGCAATGACGATGGCCGACAGAATCGTCATCATGCAACACGGAAATATCGAGCAGATCGGCAAGCCTCTGGAGCTGTACGACAATCCGCGGAACCTGTTTGTCGCGACATTCATCGGGTCGCCCGCCATGAACATGTTCGAAGGAAAGGTGACGCGACAAGCCATGGGACTGGCCTTCTTCGCCGACGGGATCGTGCTTCCGTTGCCGCAATTGAAAAGCCTGAAGCCGGACATGGAAATCATGTACGGCGTGCGTCCGGAGCATGTCATGCCGGGCGAAAAGTCCATCGTCGCCGAAATCTCGCATGTCGAGCCAACCGGCTCGGAAACCCTGATCTACAGCAGAATCGCGGGGCGATCTGTCGTGTCTCAGGTTCGCGAGCGATTCAATTTCAAGCCCGGCGACAAAGTATCCCTCGGAATCAATCCTGATAACGTGCATCTGTTCGATAAATCATCCGGCGAACGGATCGACGAAACTGAACCAGCGGAGGAGCAATGCTGAAAGGTATCGACCCCATTCTGAATGCCGACGTTCTATTCGCGCTGCGCGCGATGGGCCATGGAGACGATCTGATAATCGCAGATACCAATTTCCCTTCGGATTCAATAGCTCGGCAGACAAGATTCGGGCGGTTGCTAAGGCTTGACAATGTCACCGCCGCCCGGGCGGCACGCGCAGTGCTTTCGCTTTATCCGCTTGATACGTTCGTTGACGATGCGGCAGCCAGAATGGAGATCGTGGACGATCCCGAACGAATTCCCGATGTGCAAATTGAAGTGCAAGACGAAATCGATAGTGCAGAAGGAAAGCCGACGCCCATGATTTCGATCGAGAGGTACGCCTTCTACGAAAGAGCCAAATCGGCCTATTGCGTCATACAAACGGGCGAGCGCCGGTTTTACGGCTGCTTCGCGTTTCGCAAGGGAGTTATACCTCCCGACTGAGTGAAATGAGAATATATTATTATTTCAATGCGATAGGATTGCTTCTTCAAAAATCTTCAAGCGTTGTGCGTGTCTTGCTCATCGGCCTCTTTGTGGTTGCAGGCCTCTTTGAATGCCTGCGAATGAGATTCGGCTGAGCGCGTTCTCGGTGGGCTGCCGCCGACCAGCTACAGCAATTCCGATCCTGCAGATTGCCACCGCTTCGGATTTGCGGCAAACTTTTCCAAGAAGCCGTCGCCATACGCGAGCAAGGAGCAACCGGCATGAGTGAACACCGCGGGCACGTCGCCATCTTGGGAATATTCGTTGCGGATACGGCTTATCGCGCTGACCGGCAGCCCAGGATGGGCGAAACCATCCTTGGCAAGGGTTTCGCTCTCGGTCCCGGCGGCAAGGGATCAAACCAGGCCGTGGCGGTTGCGCGGCTTGGTTCGCCGGTTTCATTCATTTCAAGAGTCGGCGATGATGCGTTCGCAAAAATGGCTCGCGAGATGTGGGTTTCGGAAGGCGTGAACCCGCTTGTCGAATCGGATCCGAACAGCTTTACCGGCGCGGCATACATTTTCATCGACGACAAGAGCGGCGACAACGCGATCATCGTGGTGCCGGGCGCTGCAAGAGATATCGGTCCGGAGGATTTGGAGCGCAACCGGACCAACATTGAAAACGCGACCATCTTCATGACTCAGCTGGAAACGCAGGTGGAAGCGGCCAGGAGAGGCCTCGAGATCGCGCGCAATGCGGGCGTGACAACGATCCTGAACCCTGCCCCGGCGGCCGACTTGGACAGTTCCATACTCGAGATGTGCGATTATCTCGTGCCGAACGAAAGCGAAGCCGAGTTCCTTACCGGCATGGAAGTATGCGATCCAGAAACTGCAAAAGACGCGGCGGCGGAACTCAAGAAGCGCGGAGCGAAATCCGTAATCATCACTTTGGGCGACAACGGAGCTTTGCTGGACGACGGATTGGATGCGGTTCACGTGCCCGCCTTCAGCGCCGGGGACGTGATCGAAACCACGGGTGCCGGCGACTGCTTTTGCGGCGCATTCGCGCATGCGCTCAATCAGGGCTTTTCCGCGTTTGAGTCAACCAAGTTCGCTTGCGCAGCGGCGAGCATTTCCGTGACCCGCCCGGGCACGGCGCCTTCAATGCCCAGCCACGACGAGGTGGAAAGATTGTATCGGAAATCTGATTGATTGACCCATGCTATTGAACCAGCAGACAATATCGGAGCTTGATTGAAATGCCGAACGGCAGCGCCGATTTTCCGGCGCACAGCGTTCTGCCGCCCGACCCCGCCTTGCGCGTGAAAGCCATCGAAACGGTCCTCCGCCGCAAGGGATTGATAGATCCTGCCGCGCTTGATCGAATCATCGAATACTACGAGCATCGCGTCGGCCCGAAAAATGGCGCCCGCGTCGTTGCTCGGGCATGGTGCGACCCGGAATTCAAACAACATTTGTTGCGCAATGCGTCCGAAGCGGCGGCGTCGATGGGATTCGGCGGCAGGCAAGGCGAGCACTTGGTTGCGGTAGAAAACACTGAGAGCACGCATAATATGGTGGTCTGCACTCTTTGCAGCTGCTATCCGTGGCCTTTGCTCGGAATTCCTCCAAGCTGGTACAAATCCGACGAATATCGAAGCCGGGCCGTTTCGGAGCCGCGGGCCGTTCTGGCCGAATTCGGCGTCGAATTGCTTTCCACGCAAAATGTCAGGGTCTGGGACAGCACCGCGGAAATACGGTATCTCGTCGTGCCGCGCATGCCGCCGGAAGCCAAAAATCATGACGAATCAGAGCTCGTCGAATGGATAACCCGCGACTCGATGATCGGAACCGGGCTGCCGAACGACCCGCGCACGAGGCGATAATGCGCGTCCACGACATGGGAGGAGGCGGATTGCGTGCTCGTATCCCCCTTCCGGAATCAGATTATTTGGCATTCAGAGAGCCTTGGCACGCCCGCGCGCTTGCTGTCACGCTTGCCGCAGGCACGTTGGGCGCATGGAACTTGGATTCGTCGCGTCATGCCCGGGAGCGTCTTTCGCCCGCGGATTATCTGGAAATGAGCTATTACGAACGCTGGCTGGCGGCCCTTGCCAATCTTCTGGTCGAACGCGGTTTGCTTACTTCAGAAGAGCTTGGAGAACCCGATCAAATCGAACAAAGCAAAGAGTTCGATTCAAGATGTCTTCGACCCGCGAGCGTCGAAAAATTGCTAAGTTCAGGGGCGTCTACGCTTCGAAAGCGCGTCCGCCGTCCCCGTTTCGGCGTCGGCGATTTGGTCAGAACGAAAGATCCGGCCGAAAACCGCCTCGCGAAGGGAGGCCATACGCGACTTCCCGCTTACGCCCAGGGTCGCATCGGAAGAATTGAAAAATCGCATGGAGCGCATGTTTTTCCGGATGCCAACGCGCATCGTCTTGGAGAGAATCCGGAACCGCTCTATTCCGTTCAATTTTCTGCGGAGGAGCTTTGGGGTTCGCGCGCTTCAGCTGCGGCAGACGACGTCATGGTCGACCTTTGGGAAAGCTACCTGACGCCGGCATGATCGAATCGGCGGCCCGAAACGACGCGTTCGAACACTCGGAGCTTTATTTCATCTCGCCGTGGCAGGCGGATCTGTTCGCAATCGCGGTTTTGTTGTGCGAGACCGGCCACCTCGACCGGGCGGAATTGTCGGATGCTGTCGAGCAGGCCGCTTCGAGCGCAAGTCCCGAGAATGGCATAGCTGCAAGGGAGGAATGTTTCACAGCAGCGCTTCGAACTCTGGAACGAGCGCTGGCGGAACGCGGCGTTGCGAATCGTCGCGAAATTGATTCTGCTCAAGACGAATGGCGCCAAGCCTATCTTGAGACGCCCCACGGCGCACCAATAAAACTATGAACCGGATCTCTCGGCGGCCGACTTCGCTCAACAAGCATCCGATGTCCCGGTTCGAATTGGTCGATCCGCGCGACGCGCTCGGGAAGTTGGCCAAAGAACGAGATGCCGGCCGTCGGGCGCGTTTCCGGGAGCCATTGGCTGGTCAGAAGCGAAAAAGACAAAAGAATTGCACAATCCAGCGGCAATTTGCGCAAATTTCGGGCAAATCAGTCTTGATGATTGCTCGAACATTCGTCATAGGCGGCAACAGCATTGAACTTGCGGTAGAAATGCGGCAAACCATGTCTTCAGTCAGGTTACCGCCATAGGGAGACGCGTTCATGAAAAAAATCGAAGCAATCATCAAGCCCTTCAAACTTGACGAAGTCAAGGAAGCGCTTCAGGAAATCGGAATCCAAGGACTGTCAGTCGTTGAAGTCAAGGGCTTCGGGCGCCAAAAGGGGCATACCGAACTGTACAGGGGTGCGGAATATGTGGTCGACTTCCTTCCAAAGGTGAAATTGGAAGTCATTCTCAGCGACGAGCAACTTGACGATGCCATCGATGCAATTTTGAAAACAGCTCGAACCGGAAAGATCGGGGACGGAAAGATTTTCGTGACTTCGGTTGAACAAGCGATACGGATCAGAACCGGCGAAGCCGGAGACGATGCGCTCTAGCCGGAAATGCATATTCCGGGACAACCACCTGCGATTTGAAAAATAGGAGAAAATCGGAATGGAAGCAGACGAAGTATTGGCGGCAATCAAGGAGGAGGACTGTAAATACGTCGATTTGCGTTTCACGGATCCTCGCGGAAAGCTGCAGCACGTGACATTGATCACCGCCGCGTTCGACGAGGACATGCTGGAAGAAGGAATGATGTTCGACGGCTCGTCGATCGCCGGCTGGAAGTCGATCGAGGCTTCGGACATGAAATTGATGCCCGACCACAAATCGCTCTATTTCGACCCGTTCTACTCGGAGAAGACGGCCTGCCTGCACTGCTCCGTCGTCGAGCCGGACACGGGCGAAGCGTATGAGCGCGACCCGCGCGGGACGGCCGAAAAGGCGGAAGCCTATCTGAAATCGTCGGGAATCGGCGACAAGGCATTTTTCGGGCCGGAAGCCGAATTCTTCGTTTTCAGCGATGTCCGGTTCGCGAACACGATGAACAAGGTTTCTTTCAGCGTGGATGCCAGAGACGCGCCGTGGAATACCGACACTGAATTCATGGGCGGGAATACAGGACACCGTCCCGGAGTGAAGGGCGGATACTTCCCCGTGAACCCGGTCGACGCCGGACAGGACATGCGCTCGGAAATGCTTTCCACGATGCAAGAACTCGGCATGAACGTGGACAAGCACCATCACGAGGTCGCTTCCTGCCAGCACGAGCTCGGCCTGATCCACTCGACGCTCACGGACCAAGGCGACCAGCTGCAGAAATACAAGTACGTCGTTCAGAACGTGGCGGATGCGTACGGCAAATCCGCCACCTTCATGCCGAAGCCGATCGCGGACGACAACGGAAGCGGCATGCATGTGAATATTTCCATCTGGAAGGACGACCGACCGCTTTTCGCAGGAAACAAATATGCCGACCTGAGCGACCACGCTCTTTGGTTCATTGCGGGCGTGCTCAAGCATGCCAAGACGCTCAACGCGTTCACCAATCCAACGACCAATTCTTACAAACGCCTTATCCCCGGGTTTGAAGCCCCCGTTCTCAGGGCATATTCCGCCAGGAACCGGTCCGGCTGCGTGAGAATCCCGTGGACGGAGAACCCGAAAGCCAAGCGCGTCGAAGCAAGATTCCCGGATCCCTGCGCCAATCCTTACTTGTGCTTCGCGGCGCTGCTGATGGCCGGCTTGGACGGGATAAGGAACAAGATTGATCCGGGCGAAGCGATGGACAAGAACCTTTACGATCTGCCGCCGGAAGAGCTTGAAGGCATTCCGACAGTTTGCGGGTCGTTGCGGGAGGCGCTGGAATCGCTTGAGGGCGACAAGGACTTCCTGCTTGTCGGCGACGTGTTTACGAAGGACCAAATCGACGGGTATTGCGAGCTGAAGTGGGAAGAAGTCTTCTCGTTCGAGCACACTCCTCATCCGGTCGAGTACCAGATGTACTACTCGGCATGATCGGCCATCAATTCACCGCTTGATGCTGCGGCGGCTTCGCTCACCATGCGAAGCCGCCGCACTCGTATTTCGCAAATGTTCAATGGGATTTGAAAAACGTGATCGAATGCAAGCTTGCATCGGACTTTATTTTTTGCGTTCATTTTATTGATCTTTAGAAATTCATGGATCTGCAGCCACATGACTATTCGCCGCGAACGTACGACTGCGAATTTCAATGACGACGTCAAACAGCAAGCTTCTTGAAGCGACCGACCTTGAGGTCGTCTTCCGGATTCGATCCGGGGAGATTCATGCGGTCAATTCGGTGAGTTTCAGCTTGGAGCCGGGAGAAATCCTCGGCGTCGTCGGTGAATCGGGCTGCGGAAAGTCCGTGACGATGATGTCGATGCTCGGACTCTTGCCGTCGCCTCCCGCCGAGGTGCGGTCCGGCACCGTCATGTTCGATGGCCAAGATCTCCTGAAAGTCAGCGAGGACGAATTGCGCCAGATTCGCGGCGGCGATATTGGTTTCATCTTCCAGGATCCCATGACTTCGCTGAATCCCGTCTTCACGGTCGGATTCCAGCTTCGCGAGACGTTGCGTCGGCATCTCGGGATTTCAAGGCAGGAAGCGCGTGAGCGGTCGCTGGAACTTTTGAAGCTTGTCGGGATACCTGATGCGGAACGGAGGCTGAAGGACTATCCCCACCAGTTCTCGGGCGGCATGCGGCAAAGAGTCATGATCGCGATCGCGTTGGCCTGCGATCCCAAGCTGCTCATAGCCGACGAACCCACCACAGCGCTGGATGTGACCATTCAAGCCCAGATATTGGCTTTGGTCGGAGAATTGCGCGAGCGCCTTGGAATGGCCATTATTTGGATCACCCATGATCTCGGCGTAGTCGCCGGAATTGCTCACCGAGTCATCGTCATGTATGCAGGCCAGATCGTGGAGTGCGCGACGGTCGACGAATTGTTCGAGAATCCCAAGCATCCCTACACGCGCGCGCTGCTGGAAACGGTGCCGGCTGTCAGAGGAAAACGCATGGAAAAGCTGCGGACCATCGGCGGGCAGACTCCACTGCTTACGAACAAGCCGGATTGCTGCAGCTTCCACCCGCGCTGCCGGCTTGCGCGTTCCCGCTGTACAAAGAAAGTGCCGGGCAAGGAAACCTTTTCCGGCGGTCACTACGCCGTGTGTTTCCGCGCATCGGAAACGGAAGCCGCGATAAATGCCTGAGTCCCTTTCGAGCAAAGCGCTGGTCGAATTGCGCAACTTGAAGGTTTATTTTCCTATCCATTCCGGGGTTTTCCGCAAGAAAACAGGCGATATCAAAGCGGTAGACGATGTGTCTTTGGACATATTCGCTGGCGAGACTCTCGGCCTCGTCGGAGAATCCGGATGCGGCAAGACGACCGCAGGCAGAGCGATCTTGCGACTTTGCGACATAACGGGCGGAACGATCAAGATCGACGGCAACGACCTGGCAAGCGCGCGCAGTTCCGAGATCCGGCGCGCGCGTCCGAAAATGCAAATGATCTTCCAGGATCCGCAGGCCAGCCTGAATCCGCGCATGACGGTATCAGCGATAATCTCCGAGCCGATCGATGAGCATCTGTCCCTGTCGAAGGACGAGAAATTCAAGCGGGTATTCGAGATCATGGACTCAGTCGGATTGAGCCGACGGTATGCGGACAGGTATCCGCACGAATTTTCGGGCGGCCAGCGCCAAAGGATCGGAATAGCTCGCGCGCTTGCGCTGGAGCCGAAGCTGATCGTTTGCGACGAGCCTATCGCGGCGCTCGATGTTTCCATCCAGGCGCAGGTCGTGAATCTTCTTGAAGATCTCCAGGAGAAACTGAACCTGACCTACTTGTTCATAAGCCATGATCTCGGAATGGTTCGACATATCGCTGATCGCGTCGCGGTCATGTACCTTGGCCGAATCGTCGAAATCGCGCCCCGCGACATGCTTTATGGAACGCCGCTGCACCCCTACACCGAAGCGCTGCTGTCGGCTGTTCCGGAAGCCGATCCGAAGATTGAGCGAAGACGCAAGCAAATCATCTTGCAAGGCGACGTGCCGTCGCCGTCAAATCCGCCTAAGGGCTGCAACTTTTGCACGCGATGTCCGAAAGTTATGGATATCTGCAAGACCGTCGTGCCGGAACTCACGGATATGGGGCAAGGCAGGCTTGCGGCTTGTCATCTCCATGCAACAACTCGCGAGGGCATGGCCTCTTCGCAAGAGAAGACCTTCCACTGAATCAAAAAGGAGACATCAAAATGTTTGGAAGATTGTTGGCCCTATCGACTGCCGCAGCAGCAATGCTGGCTGCTGCAGCCCAGGCCGAACGCGGCTCGGACGGGCATGTGGGCATAATCTATTGGCAAGCTCCATCCATCTTGAACCCCTACCTTTCCGGGGGCACCAAGGACATCGAATCGTCCTCCTTGGTTATCGAGCCGCTTGCCCGCTACGATCAGGACGGCAACATGATGGCTTGGCTCGCCGAAAGCGTTCCGACCGTCGAAAACGGTGGCGTTTCAGCCGACTTGAAAAGCATCACGTGGGTTCTGAAAGATGGGTTGCTATGGTCTGACGGCACTCCCGTCACTGCGGAGGACGTCGTATTCACTGCCGATTACTGCATGCATCCGGATAGCGGTTGCGCGCAATTGAACAAGTTCAACGATATATCCTCCATAGAGGCGACGGACGGAAAAACGATCGTCATCCAGTTCAGCGTGCCGAAACCGTTCCCGTACGGCGCTTTCGTCGGGGGGCAAACCCCGATCATCCAAAAGGCGCAATTCGCTGATTGCGTCGGCGCCCGCGCCCCGGAATGCACGAATGAAAACTTCAATCCGATCGGCACCGGACCGTTCAGGGTCACAGAGTTCAGGCCGAACGACGTGATTTCGATGGAAGCCAATCCGAACTATAGGGAGCCGGACAAGCCTGCCTTCGCCACATTGACCTTCAAGGGCGGCGGCGAAGCGACCGCGGCGGCCCGCGCGGTTCTTGAAACCGGCGAATTCGACTACGCATGGAACACGCAGCTGTCTCCCGAAGTCATTCAGAACATGGAGGCCGCAGGACAGGGCGTCGTAATTTCCGCATTCGGCACCTTGGTCGAGCGCCTGATGGTGAACCTTACGGATCCCAGCCCCACGCTCGGCGATGAACGGTCGACGCGGAAGCATCCGCATCCGTTTCTTTCCGACTTCAATGTGCGCAAGGCGCTTTCGCTGGCGATCGACAGGGAATTGCTGGTCGAAATCGGATATGGAGCCGCCGGGCGGCCGACATGCAATGTTCTTCCTGCCCCGGCGATCTACAAGTCGACTGCGAACGACGCTTGCCTCGTCCAGGATATCGATCAAGCCAATCAATTGCTCGACGAGGCCGGTTGGGCCGTGGGCGGCGACGGCGTCAGGGAAAAAGACGGAGTCAGTATCTCAATCCTGTACCAGACATCGACGAACGCAGTCCGCCAGGACTTCCAGGCGTTGATAAAGCAATGGTGGTCGGAAATCGGCGTCGAGACTGAGCTGCGCAATCTGGATGCGTCCGTATTCTTCGGAGGCGATCCCGGCAGCCCCGACACTTACCAGAAATTTTTCGCGGACATCGAAATGTACGCGAACAATTTCGACGGCACCGATCCGGAAGCTTACATGGGAAGCTGGGAGTGCGGCCGCGAGCCCAGCCCGGAAAGCCAATGGCAAGGCACCAACATGCCGCGCTACTGCAACAGCGAATACGACGATCTGATTGCCGAAATGGCCCGGACCGGAGAGCTGTCCGAGCGCGCGCGGCTTGCGAAGGCGATGAACGACATGCTGATGCAAGAGTACGTGATCATTCCCCTTGTCGACCGAGGTCGCGTATCCGCGCATTCAAAAACGCTCGGCGGCGTTGTCCTGAATGTTTGGGATTCCGAACTGTGGAATGCGGCGGACTGGCATCGCAGCAATTGACGGATTGATTGCGCTCCCCGGAGGCAAACAGCCTCCGGGGAGTGTGCATTGGATCCGATTCATGCACTACGCCGGTCACCTCGTCGGCAAGATGCCCGAACGGTACCGGACGCAGGCGATAGCGATTGACTCGGGTATCTGAAGATGTTCCATTACACCATTCGCCGACTGATCATCGCGATACCAACGCTTCTCTTCATCAGCCTGATCCTTTTCCTGCTGCTTGATCTTGCCCCCGGCGATCCGACAGCGCAGCTGCCGTTGACAATTCCGCCCGAGGTAAAGGAAAAAATCCGCCAATCCCTGGGACTGGGCGAGCCGATCCACATCAGGTATTTGCTATGGCTCAAGCAGTTCTTCGTAAATGAGCCGCTCCATATCCTGGCCGAACTCACCGGGTGGGAGGGCCTATCCGGGGACCGCCAGCGCGTCATTTCCTGGCAAACCCGCTCGCCCGTCGTCGACATCGTGATGCAGCGTCTGCCGCAGACATTGTGGGTCGTGGGACTCTCCTACCTGTTCGGCGTCGCCATAGCTTTGCCGATCGGGATAATCTCCGCGTATCGGCAGTACAGCTGGTTCGACCAGATTGGCACCTTCGTTTCGATGGTGGGGTTTTCGGTTCCGACCTTTTTCACGGGCGTGCTGCTGATCGTGGTCTTCTCCGTCCAGCTGGGCTGGTTTCCCTCGATATACGACACAACCCATTCGGTTACGGATTGGGACAGCTTCGTCGTCCAGATCAAGCAGATGATCATGCCGGTATCGGTTCTCGCCCTGTACAACGCCTCGCAGATCAGCAGATTCATGCGGGCATCCATGCTCGACAATTTGAATCAGGATTACGTCAGGACCGCACGCGCGAAGGGTCTGACCGAAAAGGTCGTGGTCCTCATCCATGTGCTCAGAAATTCCATGATTCCGGTCGTCACCGTCGTGGCTCTCGGCATTCCAACGGTCTTCGGGGGCGCGATCATCACGGAGCAGGTCTTCAAGGTGAACGGTCTGGGCCACATGCTGATCGCCGCGATTCAGGCCAACGACCTGCCGACGGTCCAGACGCTCACATTCTTGTTCGCCGTGCTGATCGTCCTGTTCAATCTCATTGCCGATATCCTTTACGGCATCCTCGACCCGCGGATCCGCTATGACTGAGCAGTCGAATTCGCCCGCCCGCGAGAACGATGAAAGCCCGCGTTCGTACTGGCGCGACGTCTGGGATCAATTCAAAGTTCACAAGGGCGCGCTCTTCGGCACGGCATTTTTTGTTTTCGTCGTCGCCGCAGTCTTGTTCGGTCCGATGATCTGGGCGATCGATCCGCAATTCATCGACATCCGCGCGCGAAATCAAGGTCCGAACTTCCTCCATCCGCTCGGAACCGATCAACTCGGTCGCGACACTCTCGCGCGAGTTATGGCGGGCGGACGGGCATCGCTGGCCGTCGGGGTCACAGCAATGCTGCTTGCATTGATCCTGGGGACGCTGATCGGCGTCATATCGGGATATATCAAATGGTTGGACGGTCTTTTCATGAGATTTACCGACCTTTTCCTTGCTCTGCCTCTGCTACCGCTGCTGCTTGTGATCATACTCTTGTTCCGCGACAAGCTCAGAGCTCAGTTCGGCCCCGAAGCGGGGATCTTCATTCTGGTCGTGTTCGTGATCGGAATAACCAGCTGGATGCAGACCGCTCGCATCGTGCGGGGAGACGTCCTGACGCTCAAGGAGCGCGAATTCGTTCTGGCGGCAAGGTCGGTCGGCACTCCTTGGCATCGGATCATCACCCGCCACATATTGCCCAATGTTCTTTCGCCGATTATGGTTTCCGCCACCCTGGGGATCGCCAATGCGATCATCACGGAGTCCGCATTGTCCTTCCTCGGCCTCGGCTTTCCGTCCGATTTCCCGACATGGGGCCGACTTCTGTACGACTCGACCGATTATCTTCAGCAGTACCCTGAACGCGTATTGTGGCCGGGCTTGGCGATATCGCTGACGGTTCTTTCCGTCAATTACATGGGTGACGGTTTCAGGGATGCGCTTGATCCGCGCATCAGAGGACGCTGACGAGATACTGTCGGTGCTCGCCGACATTCTTGGACGACAGATTTTGCAGGCACTTCAAATTGGCGGAACCAACCCATTTGATCAAGAGGATTTACCTGAAGGCCAAAAATTCAACTCGGCAAATCGGGTCAAACCGGCAGATCACTTGGAAAACCTGTTCCATCTCGTAAGTTGACAGCCAACTTGATGTCAATACTCTGCAGCTCAGGTGAAGAATGATCACGAATTGCCATATCCGAACAAGAGATTGGACACGGAATGCAAAATTTATTGCGGATCACGATGGCGCAGATGAATTCCTCCAACGGGCACGAAGGCAACATCTCATCACTTCGAGCATTGGCTGCGTCATGCGCCGGAGCGAAGTGCGACCTCCTCGCATTGCCCGAAGCGTCAGGGCTGATGAACATGGATATTCAAAGCGCGCTTTCCATAACAACCGATGAGGAACGCGATCCCTATATCTCAGCTTGCAAAGAAGCGGCGCAATTCCACAAGATTTGGATACACATTGGCTCGACGCCCGTGCAAACAAACGGAAAGCTGCACAACAGATCTCTATTGATTGACGACGCCGGACAAGTTCGCGCTCGATACGACAAGATACATCTTTTCGACGTCTTCTTGGATGGCAAGCCTGCATCGATTGAATCCGAACGCTATGCTTCGGGAGACAAGGCAGTCGTGGTGGATACGCCTTGGGGACTTTGGGGGATGACGATCTGCTACGATTTGCGGTTTCCCCAACTCTACAGGGAATATGCGAAACTCGGCGTGACAGTCGTGTTCGCTCCGTCCGCATTCACCGTACCGACAGGGCGGGCGCACTGGGAAGCTTTGTTGCGAAGCCGAGCCATTGAGAACGGATGCTGGTTCGTCGCGGCGGCGCAGGTCGGGAAGCATGACGACGGCCGCACCACCTACGGCCATTCCTTGATCGTAAGCCCGTGGGGCGAGATAGCAGTCGATTTGGGCGGTTTCGCCACCGGCCACGCTACCACCAAATTGGATTTGGAGCGGGTGCAGTCGGCTCGGAGTCAAATTCCGTCGCTCGCGAATGAAAAGCCTTACACGATTGTGAACGAATGATGAATCAGCAAGGATTGCTCAAGTTGAAACCATCAAGAATCAAAGAGGTATATCGATCAAAAAAATTCTGGAACTTGCGGCGGTCGCGTTGACGTCCGCCGTGGCAGCGGATTTGAATCCGACGACTAGCTGAAAATTACGACAACCGTGGAAGATCTGTTGCCGAATTTGGATCCTGAGTCCATCGCAACAAAGGTACATGGCGCGACATGAGGTCGGCTTTGATCGTTGTGACCAAGGGAACCCCCGATGGGTTCCCTTGGCGAATTGTTCCGCCCGACGACTTATGAACCGTCGTACGCATAAGTGCGCCCGTGTTTCGACGGACCCACGTACGCAGCGATCTCGATTCCTTGGCAGCAAGGAAAAAACAGCGCCGGAGCGGATTGCAAGATTGGAGCCTCAAAGCCGCCCGGCGGATTGCAAGGCCGACCTCGTGTCGCGCCATGTACCTTTGTTGCGATGGACCCACCTTTGTTGTGATGGACCCGATCCTGCAATGGGCATTTCCGGGACGGTCAGGAAATAGCAGCTTATTGAAAGAGAATCTTGATTGCCACTGCGCGCGAACAATGGTTGCAGGTCATCTCTTGGGCTTCGCCTGCACGCCTCGGATTGACATTACGGCATTGAAATCGCTCTTGCGCAGGCTATAAGGTCCAATCACGGAGAGGTGGCCGAGCGGTCGAAGGCGCACGCCTGGAACGCGTGTAGGCGGGAAACCGCCTCCAGGGTTCGAATCCCTGTCTCTCCGCCATTTCCAGTTTGCCGATCAACAAGCTGACAGCATTCGCTCTGTTGAATGTTTATGCCCTGCCATCTTTCGTGTGGATTGTGCGGCGGCGAAAGCCGCAATATTGAAGCAATACTCTCGAAAGACACCGGAGCAATCTACACTCCATCCGGCTTTCGTCAGGCCATGCCGATCTGAATTCCATTCGGGGCAATGTCGTCCGGACGCGTTTCAAGAAACGATGTCAGAAGCCTTTTGGTTTCCGACGCTGCAGGATCGTCAAACAGGTTTGTTGTTTCGTGGGGATCCTTCGCCACGTCGTAGAGTTCCCCCGCTCCGGAAAGAATATCAACCGTCATCTTGCATGTCTTGGTGCGAACAGTTCGCAAGCTCAGCGCCACGCCTGTTCTTGTCGGCAGCAGTTCCCACTCGTTGAGAGCAAACTCCCTGCTTCCAGTCCCCTGCTCTATCAAGGACTTCAAGGATTCGCCGTGCTGCCGCTGCAGCGGCTCCGCGCCGCAGCAATCATAGAATGTCGGACCCAGATCCAAGGTCGAAACGGGTTCGTCGATCATGGCGCCCCGACGGATGCCCGGCCCGCGGAATATCATGGGCACCCGCAAAAGGCCGTCGTAATGCATCGGGCCTTTCAGGATCAGACCGTGGTCCCCAAGCCAATCGCCATGATCCGAGATATACACGACAACCGTATTGTCGGCCTCGCCCGACTCCTCAAGAGCAATGAGAATCCGGCCGACGTTGTGATCCATCAGAGCGATCTGGCCGTAGGTATTGGCGATGATCTCGCGAAGCTGCCCATCCGATTGGGGCTTGATTCTGCTGTAGGATTTACGCAATTCTGTATTCTTCTTTGGTCCTGTCGGCTCATTCGTCAATACGGCTTCATGCCACCACGGCCGTCCGCTGAAATCTTGCGCGCGATGCTCGGGCAGATCGACGTCCTCGGGATTGTGCAGCCGCGACCAAGGTTCAGGCGCGTCGAATGGATGGTGGGGATCAGGAAAGCTGACCCATGCGCAAAACGGCTTCCCGCTTCTTCCATGCTTGAGCCATTCTATCGCCCGGTCTGCCGTCCAAGTCGAATTGTGCCAGGCGACGGGCAGCTTCGAATGCCAAGTTTGCGCAGCTTGCTTCGTGTCTCCTGCGTTTTCGCGGTACAGTTCGTTTTTCTGACCGCCTCGGCCGTCCGCATGGAACCATCGTTCATAATGCTGTCCTCGCGGCGGCTTTTCCGGGAGGAACCAGTTGTGTCCGACCAGCATCATCTCGACGTGCTGGAATCCCATGTAAGGACCGCTCCAGTCGTCCGGATAGTCCGCCGACGAGGTCACGCACTCCGGCGTGCCGGTGGGCTCGAAGGTGTGATAGGTCGAAAAGTGCGCCTTGCCGAAAAATGCGGATTCGTATCCTGCTTTCGATAATGCGCCGGCGAAACCTTTCTCTCCGATTTCCGGGCGCAGGTCGATGCCGTTGTCATGGACGCCATGCGTGCGGCAAAGCTGCCCGGTCAGGATCGACGCACGAGCAGGCTGGCACACCACCGTCGGCGTGATGCAATTGGCAAATCGCGTTCCATCGGCGGCGAGCTGGTCGAGATGAGGCGTCTTGACCCGTCTGCCCTCAATTCCAAGGCAGTCCGCCCTGTGCTGGTCGCCCGATATCAGCAAGATGTTCGGTCGGTTCATTTCGAAGACTTCCTGAGGTTGAGGATGACGACAGCCAGCGAAAGCAGCACGAAAAGCAGTGCCAACGGACTGTTGAACAGGAAAAACGGATCGGCGCCGGTGGCTGCGAATGCTTGCCTTGAGGTCTCCTCAAGCCTGCCTCCCAGAATGAACGCGATCACGAACGGCAGCGGAGACATGTCGACTCGCCGCATGAAATACCCCAGGAAGCCGAAGGCAATAGTCATGTAGACCGCGAACAAGTTTGTTTCTTGCACGTAGATGGCGGTCAGTGTCACGAGGAGCACTATCGGGAGAAGTATTGGTTTCGGAACCTTGGCCATGATGCCCATGTTGCGCATGAACAAGCCCCCGACCGTCCAGTTGGCGGCGTTGGCGACGAACATCGATGTGAAAATGCCGAACGCAATCACAAGCTCAAAATTGATTCCGTCGGCAGGCACTCTGAATACCGACGGCCCCGGGTTGAATCCGCCGATGCTGTCCATCGCCAGAATGAGGAAGACCGCCGCGGCATTGCCGGGAATGCCCAATGAAAGAACAGGAATGAGGTTCGCCCCTGAAACCGAGGAATTCGCAGCTTCGGTCGCTGCGACGCCCTCCGGAATTCCGTCTCCGAACTTCGCGGCTTCGGGCTGAGCTTTTTTGGCATGCGCTCGCTTGCCAAGCGTGTAGCCCAATGTCGCCGCGAGCGTGCTTCCGATTCCCGGAAGCGCGCCGACCGCAGTGCCGATGACGGATGACCGACCGATTACCGGTAGAAGTGATACGATTTCGGACAATGCAAACGGTTGATGAGTTGCCTGGACGACATGCGCAGCGGGTTCTGAGCGCCTAATCGTTACTCGCCAATCTTCAAGCGACTTGAATATCTCTCCAAGGATCATCACTCCAAGGACCGCCGCCGCCACAGGAATGCCTTCCGCAAATCCTTGGATTCCGAACGTGAGGCGCGGATAGAAATCCGAGCCGGTGGCGATCATTGCTGCCAACAGTCCCAGCCCCATGGAAATCAGCCCCTTGCCTACGGAATTTCCGATGACGGACGCAATGAATGCCAACGACAAAATCAACAACGCAGCCTTTTCAGGCAGGTCGAGATAGCTTTCCACGAGGATCGCGAGAAACGGAGCGCAGACGACAAGAACGACGTCCGAAAACGTATCGCCGGATGCTGATGAAAAATGCGCAATTTTTAGTGCTTTGGTCGCTTGGCCTTTCTGGGCCATCGGGTAGCCGTCCAGCGTCGTCAGATATGCGTCCGGCGTCCCTGGAGTATTGAACAATATTGCAGGCACAGCACCGCCGACCGTTGCGCCCTTCATGATTCCGATGAGAAAGCCAATGACCGGAAGCAGCGCATCCGAAGAAAACCCGAATACGGAGATCAAGATCGGAAGCGAGACCGCCATTGCCATCGGCCCGGCGAGGCCCGGCGTCGCACCAACGACGATGCCGCAAAAGAAGCCGCCAACGATCATCAGCAGAGTTGTCGAAACCGGCATGCCGAAAACGCTGAATGCCTCCGAGCCGATGAATACGGCTTGGACGCCCAAGACGACGTGGTCCAAGAGGCCCATCAGACGTCGCCGTTCGGCGGAAGCAGCAAATCTTCAAACGGAATATCGAATATCAGAGCGATAGTGAAAGCGGCGAACGCCCCCACGACCCAGTGGGTCCAATGGCTGCGCTGAACCGTCAATCCTATCAGCGCGGACACCAGGAGCGCGCCCCCGAGCAAATGGCCGATGTACTTCCAAGGAATGGTGTCGCGAAGCGGGCGATATCCGCCTTCGGTTAGCAGCCCAGCTATCGCCGGACCAGAATATCTGATGAGAATCAACGAGATCGAAATCACGATCAAAAGGTATGCTACCCACGCGAGATTGGATAGCCGCAAGGAGCCGGAATCGCTTTTCGGCTTCAAAACAGTCAGGAGTCCGCCGACAACCAGCACGACCCCTGCAACAATCGGGCCGAGGCTGTCTCCTATCACCAGCCGGCGGCGGACGTTCTCGACGACGCCGCTATCGACGTCCAGCGGAATCCAAATGAAAATCGTCGCGAGACCGAAGAAGACAAGAAAGAGGCCAAGCAAGCGATCGCCGGTCGGCGAGTCGCTTGCGTTTCGGCCTCCTCCGCTGGCGTCTTGATTACTGAGCTGCTTCAATCAATGCGCCTGCCGCATCGAAATCATTTTGCAGGAGCGCATCCAGTTTTTCGCCCATGATATTGACCGTTCCGCCGAAAGCCGTTGAAATCATTTCCGCAGCCTTGCCTGAATTGGACGCGTCGACGATCGCCTCGGTCAGAGCCATCCTGGCATCGTCCGGGAGCCCTGCCGGCGCGACGATAACGAAGTAGCCATCGGCGGTATACTCGAGGCCATAGTCCGCCATCGTCGGGGCTTCGGGCGATTGCTTGAGCGGAACGGACAGCGCCGATGCAAGGTTGACGAGTTCACCCGACGCGACTCCGCGGGCCTGTATCCCGGCCATGAAGCCCAAGTCCATGTCGCCGGCGACGACCCCGTCCATGACAGCCTTGCCTCCGGCAACCTCAATGATGTTGAACTCAACGCCATTGGCATCGCCGAGCAAGAACGCCAAATCCGCGAGCTTGGGACTCATCACGCCGAATCTGAGTTCGTCGCCGGCCTTCACTGCATTGATTGCGTCCCCGATATCGTTCCAGCCCATTTCCGTTTTCGCTACAATGCCCATCTGGAATCCAGCGGTCGTGGTGAGCCCTGTGTACCGGGACGGCTCGACTCCGGCACCCAGCGCGGATGCGGCGTTGTAACCCAGCGATTCAGTCACGACCAGCGCGATGGCCGATCCGTCGTTCGGCATGTCCTTGAGCGCGACGAGCGCATTGACGCCGCCTTTGCCGGTAATTTGTTCGGGAATGATTTCCCATCCGGTGGCGTCCTGAATGCCTTCCGCGATCAGTCGTCCCGAGGTATCTGCGCCGCCGCCTGCACGGAATGCGATGATCAATTTGATGGGGCCGTTCGGCTGCCAGCCTCCGTGGCCGTCGGCGAGCGGCGCGGACGCAATTGACATTGAGAGCAAAGCGCCGATCGCCAAAGTCCTAAAAAGTGTTGTCATTTTTCCCTCCGACCCGTTTATGTTCTGCGAACAAATTCACAGCTTGGTTGACATGTCAACCATTCCTTGAGATTTATGCGCCATGCAAAGCCAAGTTCCAGACACTGACCGGTTCGCCTCTGAGTTCAGAGCGGTCATCACGTATAGAATAGCGAAAACAGCCAATCTATTGAATGCTCAAGCCGCCCATGTCTTGAGAAAGAATTCCAGCCTGTCGCTCACGGAATGGAGGATCATCAGCCTGATCAACGCGGTGGACGAGACGACCGCCTCCGAAATCGCCAAGACGACATTCATCGACAAAGGGCAGATAAGCCGCACCGTACGATCCTTGGCGGACAAGGGCCTCTTGCTGGCGAAACAACGCAAAGGTTCACGGCGGAAAATCGAGCTCAAGCTCAGTCCCGAGGGCAAAGCTCTGCACCGCCGCATAGTCGCAATCATGACCAATCGGCAGCGCCACCTGACGAGTGAATTTACGAGCGAAGAGCTCGCCGCATTCCATTCAGCCCTTGATAAACTTGAACGGGCATCGAAAAAGCGGGACTTCGGTGAATGATCCGAAACCTGTTGGTGATCATGTCGGACGAGCATCAGGCGCGCGCTCTGGGTTGCGCAGGGCATGATTTCGTCAAGACGCCGAACCTTGACCGGTTGGCATCCGGCGGCTTGCGGTTTGCGTCCGCATACACGCCTTCGCCGATTTGCGTTCCTGCGCGCGCAAGTTTCGCGGTCGGCAGATATGTTCATCAGACCCGCTTGTGGGACAACGCCATGCCGTATACCGGCGCGATTCCGGGATGGGGACACGCCCTGCAGGCCGAAGGGATCGCTGTCGAAAGCATCGGCAAGCTGCATTACCGGGCTGCCGAAGATCCTGCAGGCTTCGACGTCGAACATATCCCGATGATGGTGGCGAACGGCGTAGGAATGGTTTGGGCGTCAATTCGAAGGGAAGACGAGCGTCTGATACGCGACCGGCGGATGCTTGGCGAATATATCGGCCCCGGCCACAGCAATTACACGAAGTACGACGAAGCGGTCGTGAAAAGGACTCAAGACTGGCTGAGCGCGCGCAGAAGCAGCGACGGCCCGTGGTGTCTGTTCGTTGGTCTGGTCGCGCCCCACTTCCCTCTCGTCGTTCCTCTAGAGTTCTACGAGATGTACCCGACCGAACGATTGCCCGCTGTCAAATTGCACCCTCGCGACGGCCATGCCCGCCATCCGTGGGTCGAGAAGCAGAACGCCTTCATGAACTCCGAAGCCAGGTTCGAGTCGGAGGAGGAACGGCTGCGCGCAATGGCCTCTTATTACGGCCTGTGCACTTGGCTAGACTCCAACGTCGGTCGAATACTTGACACGCTTGAATCAGCAGGCTTCAAGGACGACACCACCATCGTCTACACCTCCGACCACGGAGACAATGTCGGTGCGCGCGGCCTTTGGGGCAAATCGAACCTTTACCAGGAAAGCACGGCCGTCCCGCTGATCATTTCCGGCCCCGGCGTGCCGAACGGCGTCTGCGAAACGCCGGTCACCCTGCTTGATCTATCCTGCACTATCGCCGACCACTTCGGGACTGGCATCGAAGCTGCCGCCGGTTCGAAATCGCTTTATTCCATCGCCGACGAACCGGTTGATCCGGACCGCCCGGCATTCAGCGAATACCATGCGGCGGGGTCGGTTTCGGGAGCGTACATGTTGCGCAAAGGCCGATGGAAATACCATCATTATGTCGGCTTCGACCCCGAATTGTTCGATTTGGAAACTGATCCTGAAGAAGCAAACAATCTGGCATTCGACCCGAGGGCATCGAAGGTCGTAAAAAACATGCATGAAGCGCTGCTTGGCATCTGCGACCCGGAAGAGACCGACGCCCAGGCGTTTGAAGATCAAGCAGAATTGGTGAGGCGTTTTGGAGGCCGTGAAGCTGCGTTCAAGACCGGCACGTCTGCCGCCACGCCGACTCCGGAAGCCCTTAATTGAAACTCACTATACTCGGTTCCGGATCGCCCGAAGCGTATTCAAGACGCGCGTCATCGGGATATCTGATCGAAACCGGCAAAGCAAAAATACTGTTCGATTGCGGAGGCGGGGTGTTCGACAATCTGCTTCGGACCGGGCTGATCCCCTCCGATATTACCCACGTATTTTTTTCCCACCTGCATTCCGACCACATGTTGGATTACGCCCGTTTGATCCATGCCGCATGGGACGAAGGCGGTGCGCAGATAAAGGTGATTGGTCCGAAACCCGTCCAATTTGTCACCGATGGCTTGTTCGGCCCGAACGGCGTGTTGTCGCACGACATTCGGGCCAGAACTGAGCTCAAGCCTTCACAGCAAGTTTGGGTCGCTCGCGGCGGAACTTTGCCGCGTCCCTGGCCATCTCCGAGCGTTCAGGAAATCGAGCCAGGGTTCCAGTGTTCGGAGTCCGATTGGACATTGCGGTCTTGCGAAGTGCCGCATGCGCAACCTGTCTTCGCTTGCGTCGCATATTCGCTGGAGGCGGAAGGGAAGAAATTCGTATACTCCGGAGATGCGACACAATGCGAAACCCTGAAGGAATTGGCGCAAGGCGCGGATGTTCTGCTTCATTGGTGCTATCGGTTCGATGACGAGCCTGTGCACCCTGCCCTTGCGGCGATGACGCCGACGCCTTCTGAAATTGGCGGGCTTGCGCGTCAAGCCGGAGTCGGATCGCTTATACTTTCCCACTTTCGCCGAAGAGCAGACAAAAACGACTCGTTGAAAGAAGCGCGAGCCGCTGCCGAGACAGCGTTTTCGGGACTGGTTGAAATTGCCGAAGACTTGGCGGTTTACGAAATTTGATCCCATCGACGAATTCCACGGCGAGTTCCGGCCGTCCTTGTCCTTAGCGTTGACAGCTTTTAGCTGCTCGACGGCAAATCCGGCGGCATCGGAGACGGCATCGACTTCCCGACGTGGGCGGACGGGCACGGGATTGACGGGGCATCTCTTTGCTTCCGCAATTTCGTGCTTTCCTGCTTTGCTCTGAACCGGCTAGATGCACAATATGAAAAATTGATTGAATCATGCCCGTGTCACTTCTGCGCTTTATTTTCCTACAAACGCAGCCAATCGTCTTGACCAAAAATTTGCAGTGCAACTAGGAAAAGTACCTTCCGAATCTGTAGACATGATTGTTACGTTTGAGTTTGCCCCTGCAATCCACAGCCCAACTGTCGTGCAATCGTTGACTTTCAGAGGAATCGGACCAAGCGATGGCTTTATTCCCACGATCTCATCCAGGCGCTGCTCCCATGTGCGAGAATTCCAGCTATGGGCGACCACGTCGCTAACGCGCGGACTCAGGCCGGCGTCAGCCGAGAATCGGAGCTCGCAAGCCGACTCGAATGGAGTGGATCATGCAGCAACTGAACGACAGGCTGCCTTTCGCGTTATCGCCGATCTGAAGCCAAGCTGCCACCAAGTTGGAGTTGTCGCGGCTTGCGTCGGCTATTTGGAGGTCAACAAGGTAAGAATGCGCTGCTACCTCAACACTAAACGCTGATTGCCGGTCGGATCCGGCACCTTGGACCTTGGACAGCGCCTGAAAGCAAATCGTCGTGAGCCAATTCAGACGGTTGGGGTACCGCCAGATGCTACCATGAATTCAATCGTTGGACCGACTTCTTCGATCAGAGTGCTTGTCGCCTCGCAATTGCCAGACCAAAGACCATGGTGCGCACTCGAATCCAACCAGCATCTTCACGAGAGACTTCACTTGACCCCGCACTCGGATGAGTCTCTAGGAGCGTGTCCGAGTATTCGTAACGTCGCCAATATACGCGGATTCATTGATGTTTTGTAGCGCAACATATAGATACAATACCCATATTTTTCTAGATGCTGTATTGAAAACTTCCGTCAAATTCAGCGGCGGCTATTTCTCGGACACGCTCCTAGGGGATTTCATGAGCGGTAACGAATTCGTCAAGCGAATCAAGAGGCTTGGCAAGGAACGAAACATTGCGGTGCGCTTTAAACCCTGAAAAGGCAAGGGAAGCCATGGCCGCTTTCATTATGGGGATCGTTTCACTACGGTTAAAGATCGTCGCAAGGAAATTGGTCCTAGCCTTCTCGCCGCCATGATTCGACAACTCGGTATATCCCAAGAAGACTTTTCACGAAAAAGGAGCAAATCATGACCATCAGTTCAATGCTACTTGCGTATCCCGTCATGCTGGAGACAAAAGAGGGGAATAACATACTGGTTTCGTTTCCCGACGTCCCGGAAGCTTTGACGGAAGGCACAACTAAGCAAGAGGCGCTGACAGAAGCGAAGGACTGCCTAATCGCCGCCCTTGATGGCTATATCGAGGGTCACCGCCAAATCCCACAACCATCCGCAGAAAACGAACTACCGCTCGTTGTGTTGCCTGCGTTGTTTACAGCCAAGATCGCAGTTTATCGGCTCTACCGCGCGATTTACGATGCAATTGGACGAAGACGTGCTGGTCAGGCGGTTGGAAACCATGGAAAAGACGATCAAGCTGCCGCTTAGCTTTGATTGCTGATCAAATAACCATGCTTGCCCTTTTCACCGTCGTATAGTTTTGCCGTATTCCCTGTTACGGAAAAACGAGACATGGTAATTTCTCTATCTCATCCAAGCGTTAAAAACATAAAGCCTGAAATCTTTTAAATTGTTTTCCATTTTATCTTGGACAAATCGAGGCAGCTCTTATGTCGCTCAAAGTCTGCAACCATGAGTTGAAGTCAAGGCGACGCTACAAATCAACGACTGCTTTCGAAGCTCCTCGGATTCACCATGAAAATGCCGATCATCATCGTGGCCAATGCCGACCATACCCAGGCAGTGTGACTTTCATTGAAGATGATTATCCCCCAAATGACGCCGCCCATCGTCACAAGATATCCCGCTTGGCTGGCGAAAACCGGTCCGGACCGTCTGATCAGGTAAACGAACATCGCATAGCCCACAGCCGAAATAATCCCCAAAACCAGAATTGAAAGCTCCAGTTCGCCCGGCATGAGATCGGGCACGATGAATTGGCCCGTGGCCAAGACGACCGGAAGCAGAATGACGGAAGCCGTAAAGCTTGTCACGCACACGAGAGAGGCGGCTCCCAGTTCGACGGGTCGATTCATGTCAAGCACGATATTTTCCGCGGCGTAAGCAAATGAGCTCACGCAAGCAATGAGAACCCATGGAACGGCGGCAGGATCCGGAAGCCCGTTCTTTGGCAGAACGAGCAATCCGATTGCGATCGCGCCTGCGACCACGCCCGCGATGCGCCTGGCAACCGCACGTTCCAATTTGAGTGGAACGGCAAAAAGATAGGTGGCTAGCGGCACGATTGAAACCGTGATGGCAAGCACACCGGCATCGACCTTGCTTGCCGCCCAGTAGAACAGAACTCCCGGAATAATTGTTCCAAGCAAGGCGATGATCAAGATCAGCTTGATATGGCGCGCCCTGAAATTAAGCCGTTTTCGGCGCGCCAAGTTGAACAAATAAAGGCATGCGCCGGAAACGAAAGCCTGCCAGAACGCTATTCCGAACGGTTCGCCGCCTGCCTCGGCGGCAATCTTCGCGAGCGAGAAGGTCAATCCCCAAATCGCCCCCAAAAAAAACAAAATCAGCCAGTTAGTGAAATCCATCGATGTTAATCCGAAGCGTAACCTTCAATGCTAATCCGATCCTGCGCTCCGAGTCGAATGTCTGCCGCAATTTGCGTTCTCGGATCGGCAGCGCATTCGCCGGAACGATTTATCCATATAGCAAAGCTTATTCTTCCAAGACGAAATATTCGTCGCCGTTAGCGACATGTCGTTGAAATTGAGCATTATGGCCTGTCCTGTTGCTTCAACGTCATTGCGCCGCCGTTTGCAAGCATGATCGGCGTCGTGCTAGTCGAACCGAAGCATTCCCGACGAGAGAAGCATTATGCGTGGCTACCCGCCTTCTTCTTGGAGCGGCGCTCTGCGCAGCAACAAAGCATTCGCCCTTCAATTCTTGGCGGACGAGTCAGACTCGGAACGGGCGATCAATCGGGTTCGATTTCGCATTGAATGATCCGCGCGTCCCTGCCATTTGTTCCGCAATGGACGCTTGAACGGAGCGATTATTGGAGCGGCGGCGAATTGCACAGTGAACTTACGGACGAGCAAAACCTTTTAGTTTCAACGGTTTCAAGGTTCATTTCCAATGTGCTGCATCCATTGGAGGAGCGCGTTGAGACCGACGACGCATTGAGCCGCGCAGATGCAGAACACGTCTTTGAAAAATCAAACGAACTTGGTCTCTACGCCCTGAATGTTCCGGTCGATTATGGCGGCGGCGGGCTTTCATCGTTCGATTGGATACTGGCGGAGGAGCAGTTCGGGCATGCATCCGACATACTGGTGCGCCGGGCATTTGGGAACGTATACGACATCTTGCTTGCAGGCACTGCATCTCAAAGGCAGAGATGGCTTGCTCCTGCTGCCAGCGGAGCGAAAACCTTTTCCATCGCTTTTACTGAACCCGGAGCTGGGTCGGATGCTGCAGGCATCGCCACCCGCGCCGAAAAAACCAACGGCGGCTGGGTGATCAACGGACATAAGCAATTCGTATCGGATGCGCTTCATGCCGATGCATTCATTGTGACTGCGGTTACCGATCCCGCATCCGGCTCGCGCGGCATATCGACATTCGTCGTTGAAAAGGGAACGGAAGGCTTCAGTCTCGGCCCCAATGAGGAAATGATGGGGCTTCGGGGCACGACACATGCTTCCTTGTATTTCGAGGATGTCGAAGTCGGCGCAGAAAACCTGCTTGGAAGCGAAGGCGAAGGTCTGAAACTGGCGCTGGAAACGCTCGGCAGAGTGCGCCTTGCCCAGGTTGCCGCGCGATCAGTTGGAAAGGCGACGCGATTGTTGAACCTCGCTGTCGATCATGCGCGCGAACGCCGTCAATTCGGACGCGCGATCGGCGAATATCAGATGATAAAAGCGATGCTGGCCGACAGCGCGGTCGAGATTGCATCCGCGCGAGCCCTCGTCTGGGATGCAGCGCGCCGCATCGACCGTGGATCTCACGCAAGAACGCAAATCTCCATGGCCAAGCTGCACGGATCGGAGGTCCTCGGTCGGGTTGCCGACCGTGCGGTCCAGATCTTCGGCGGCTCCGGATACTCGAAAAGGGCGCTGATTGAGCGGCTGTACAGAGACGCGAGGATATTCCGGATTTTTGACGGAACCTCCGAAATTCACAGAAATATTATTGCAAAACGCATGTTGGCGAAGGAGCCCGGCATCTTTGGACTGGACTGACGATGCAAGCGCAACTTTCGCATGCCTGCCGTCGCGGCCTTGAACATCGAATTTAATGAGCGGACATTCGCCATTTCCCGGGCGGCGAAAGAACGTCGCTTGGGAATCTTGTCGGGTACATTCCTTAGGCGGCATGGACATGCATGATTCGGCAACTCGATTTCGGGTTGGTCAATTTGACGTCAATGTCGTAATCTCAATCGTGCCGCACTGGACTGCTCGGAGAATCGCGTGCTTTTGCTGAATGGAGTTGAAACAGGCTACGGCAAGCTCAGGATCCTCCGTGGCGTCGATATGGAGGTGCCCGATCACAAAATTGTTGCCCTTCTCGGGGGGAACGGCACGGGGAAATCCACGCTTCTCAAGGCCATCTCGGGTCTGCTTCCTGTCTGGAAAGGCGAAATCGTTTTCGACGGCGTTCCTATTCACAACAAGCGGCCGCACGAGATCGTGCGGGCCGGCCTTGTGCAGGTCACGCAAGGCAAGGACAGCTATCCCGGAATGACCGTGGAAGAGAATCTGTTGCTCGGCGCATACTCTCGTTCCAGCGCGACCGCCGTCAAATCCGATCTGGACATGGTGTACACGTTCTTCCCCGCGCTTAAGGGCCACCGAAGGCAGGTGGCCGGATTGCTGTCCGGCGGACAAGTCCAGATGCTGGTCATCGGCAGAGGTTTGATGGCAGCTCCGAAAATGATCATGCTGGACGAACCATCGGCTGCCTTGGCGCCGATGGTCGTGCTTGACATCTTCAAGCAGATCAACAAAATCCGCAGCGAAACCGACATGACCATCCTGATTGTGGAACAGAATGTGCGTATGGCGCTCCTGCTGGCAGAATACGGCTATGTGGTTCACGACGGACGGATTCACGTCGAGGGCAGCGCCAGCGAAATGATCGACAACGACAAGGTCAGGAACGCGTACCTCGGCGGAACTGTCGCGAGCACGGGAGAAGAACTGAATGCTGCTTGACTTCCTCGTGGTCGGATTATCGATCGGACTGGTCTACGGCCTCGTGGCGCTCGGCATTTCGCTTATCTATTCCGGCCTCGACATCGTGCATTTCGCGCACGGCGAGGTGTTCATGTTCGGCGCATTTTTCGGGCTGGTGCTATTCAACGACCTTGGGCTTTCCTACCCGATAACGCTGTTTCTGGCCATGATCCTGACGGGCATCATGGGGATCTTCATCGAAAGAGTTTTCTACCGTCGCCTGACCAAGCAAGGCGGCGGATACACCGTCGCAGGAATGGGAATGATCATCTGCGGATTCGGAATGGCGATCATCCTTCAGAATGTCGCCTATCTGATCTGGGGCGCCGAGGGCCATGCGATCAGCGTGAATTTCGGTTTGCCGATGATGATCGGGCAAGTCGCACTGCCGAAATCCTACCTGTGGATTCTGGTGGTGTCCGTCGGGCTCATGGCGCTTCTGCACGCCGGGCTGAAATACACGAAACTCGGACGCGGAATCCGGGCGGTCGCCGCGAACAAGGACATCGCCTACCTGATGGGAATAAATGTTCCCTTGATGATTTCGCTGATTTTCTGCGTCGCTTGCGGTCTCGCAGCCGCCGGAGGCGTGCTGATCGGACCGATCAACTATGTCCAAGTCGAAATGGGCTACTTGATTCTGATCAAGGCGTTCGCCGCCGCGGTGGTCGGAGGCTTCGGCTCCCTGCCCGGCGCCGTCCTCGGAGGCTTGCTGGTCGGCGTGTTCGAAACCATGGGCGCCGCCTATATTTCCGGCAGCCACAAAGATATCTATGCGTTTCTTCTCTTGATCTTCGTGCTGATGGTTCGGCCCACCGGACTGCTCGGAACGCTCGCGAAGGTCAAGGCCTGAATCCTTTGTAAACGTCCCACTCAAGAAAGGAGACATCAATGAGAAAAACGACAGTTGGACTAATCGCGCTCGCCGCTGCGCTCGCAGCAGCAGGCGTGCAAGCAGGAGAAATCCGGATCGGCGCGACGATGCGAATGATCTCGGAGAACGGCCAGAAATACGGCCAGATGATGCAGGACGAATTCGATGCGATAAACGCCGCCGGCGGCATCAACGGCCATACGATCAGCCTTTCGCTCCTCAACGACGAATGCAAATCGGACAAGGGCGTCGCGAATGCGAACAAGTTCGCGTACCAAGAGAACGTGCACCTCATCATCGGATCGACCTGCTCGTCGGTGACGCTTCCGATCGTGGACGTTACGGCTCAAGCCGAAGTTCCCCAGATCATTCCTCACTCGACGAATGACCAGATTACCAGAAAGGATTCCGCCTGGGTTTTCAGGGTTCCGATATCCGCCCGCTACTACAAGGGCGTCGTCGCCAAGTACCTTGCAGACAATGTCGGCACCCGCATCGCCTACGTATACGCATCCGACGCGGCGGCGCAGTCTGAAACCCAAGGCATCATCGGCCAGATGCGCGACATTTACGGGGTGGAGCCGATCTACGAAGCGCAGACCCAGGAAAAGGAAATCGACTTCCGCTCGCACCTGCTCAAAATCAGGGAGCTCGAGCCGGACGCGATCTATTTCGGCGGGCTGGCGGAACCGATCGCGCGATTCCTCGTGCAGTCTTATGAAGTCGGCATCCCGGCCTCCGTGACGCGGGCCGCAAGCTCTGCCGCTTCAAACGCGCCGGTTCCGAAACTCGCCGGGGACGCAGTAAAGGGCGTGTTCTTTTCCGCGGCCTATTCCGACAGCGATACCCGGCCGATCGCCAAGCTGTTCAACTCTTTGGTCAAGGAAAAGTACAATATCCCAAGCGTCGACCACGACTTCAGCCAAGCCTACGATTTGGTCAGAATCGTTGAAATTGCGCTTGGCAGCGCGGAGTTGTCGCTTGCGGATGACGACCTCGCTGCCGACCGGACGGCGATCCGCGATGCCATCGCGAACGTCCAAGGCTACGAGGGGCTCTCGTCCGGTCCGATCAGCTTCTGCGCCGATCCCACGCCGCAGTGCCGTGACGGCAACCGCACGCCCGTGCTGATACAGTACACCAAAGGCGGCGAAGACTTTGAGGTCGGAATTCTCGACAGGGTAACCATGCCCATCGACTTCGGTCTCTGACGATTCGGCGCTCCGGTTCCCGTCGCCGGGGACCGGAGCGCCTTGCATTCCAACCATTCCATAAACGACAAGCAAATCCGGATGCGCAAACTGACTGGCGCGGCAGCGCAAGTTTTTGACCGCATGAAGTCGTCGCACCGCCTGCTGCCTTGGGTTTTGGCGTTCGCCATCCTGTTGCCGCTGCCGCAGCTGACGGCAAACAATTACCAAATTTATTTGCTGAACTTCATTTGCATCATGATCATCCTTGCGACGGGCCTCAATATCGTCAAAGGGTTCTGCGGACAGGTTACCGTCGGGCACGTCGCCGTGTACGCCATCGGAGCATACACCTCGGCTGTCCTGTCAGTGAATTTCGGAATGCCGTTCTGGGTCTGCCTGCCCGCAGCCGTTCTAGCGGCGGCATCCGCAGGCATATTGGTCGGCGTTCCGTCTTTCCGGCTTGAAGGGGCGTATCTCGCGTTGGCGACGCTTGCTTTCGCGCAAGCCGTCGAAGTTTTCATTCGCGTGACCAACTACCTCGGATCTGCTTCCGGGATCGGCGGCATCCGCCCGCCGTCCATTTTCGGCTACACGCTGCGGAATTACGAAGATTATTACCTCTTGGTAATGCCTGTGATGCTTTTGGCCGTATATGCTTCCTACGCGCTGCTGCGGTCGGCGACAGGCCGCGCATTCATGGCGGTTCGAGAGGATCCCCTTACTGCCGCCGCGACCGGAATCAACGTCAAACGATACAAGCTGATTGCATTCGTCATCAGCGCGATCTACGCAGGCGTCGCCGGCTCCCTGTATGCCCACATGCTGCCCGGATACGTCCATCCGAACAATTTCACCGTCATCGAGATGGTCACAGTGCTTCTCATGGTCGTGCTCGGAGGCATCGGCAACATTTGGGGCGGCGTGATCGGCGCGGTGATCGTCACGATCATCGCGGATCTGACGCGCGACTTCTATTTTTACCAGCTCCTCGCTTTCGGGCTGGTCATCGTGGGCACAGTGCTGTTCATGCCCAAAGGAATCGGCGGCATCATCGACCGTTATTTCGCATCGCGCCGATTTGTCGCGGCTCGCGAAGCGACGGCCGAGCGAAAGCGGGCAGAAGTGGAAGAGACCGAGTAATGGCCGCTTTGCTGCAGGTTCGAGGACTTTCCAAGAGTTTCGGCGGCCTCAAGGCGATCAACGATGTCGATTTGGATGTGGAAGACAAGGCCATACACGGCCTGATCGGTCCGAACGGCTCCGGGAAATCCACTTTTTTCAATCTCGTTTCTTGCGTGTACCGCGCCGAAGCGGGCGAAGTTCATTTCGACGGACGGAACATAACCAACATCGAGCCGCACGAAGTCGCCGCGGCGGGCATTGCGAGAACCTTCCAGCTGCTTCGAATGTTCACGGAAATGACCGTGCTGGAGAACCTGATGGTCGGGCATCATTGCCATGTCGGCTACAGCACGTTCGCGGGAATATTCAGCGTCAGCCGGGTTGCTGAAGAGGAGCGGCAAATCCGGGACGAAATGATGGAAATCCTGGAGTTCATCGGCCTGTCGGATTTCGCCGGCATTCCGGCTTCGGAGCTTTCAGTCGGCCAGCGGCGCCTGCTCGCGCTGGGCCGCGCGATCGCGATGAAACCCAAGCTTCTGATGCTGGACGAGCCTGCGGCCGGACTGGCGCCGCCGAATGTCGAAAATCTAATGACCATCATGATGCAGCTCAAGGAAAGATACGGATTGACCGTGGTCGTCGTCGAACACATCCTGAAAGTCGTGATGGATACGTGCGATATGGTGTCCGTGCTGGACCACGGGGAAAGGATCGCGACCGGAACGCCGGAGGAGATAAAGGACAACCCGGCCGTCGTGGAGGCTTATCTCGGCAAGGAAATGGATGACGAGCAGGTGCGTCGGGAGATAGGCGCAATTTGATTCTTATGCGCATTTGATCCCGCTCCTGAAGCTTTCGCCTCGTCGGACTATGCCGCCTAAGGCCATAAGGCTTGGAAGTTTTCACCTATTCGCACCAACGCTGCATTGAGGCCGGCGCAACCGGAGGCAGGCAATCACCGTCAGAACCCGCAAAGATCGGTGAACTCTGACACCCTCGGTTCGTCGAAATCGGACGAAGCGCGAAACAGACTTCACCAGAAAATTTGAAACGCCCTCACTTCCGCGAGGCACACCGGAACTTACGATGCCGCAATCGGCTAAAGATTTATGACGACGCGATGCTCCGTGGCTTCTGCGAATCGGTTGAGGGTGCGCGTCGATGGCATCGTCTTGCCGCCTTCCAGCCGCACAATATAGGCACGGGAGATCTCCATACGGTCTGCAAGCTCCTGCTGGGTCAATCCCGCTGCTCCGCGTGCCTTTATGAACTGCCTGGCAAGCGCGAACTCTTTCTTAAGGGCGTCATACTCAAGCATATACTCGGGGCCTGACTTCGACATTTTTTTCTGCTAAACATTTGTTTTTACGTGTTAGTGCCTAAATTTTAGGCACTACATTCCGCTGGTTTCAAGCTGCTCCCGTCGGCCTCATTCGATCCAATAGGGCGTGCGGGACATCGGCAGTCCCAAGGTCCGGCAGATGCGGTCCATGTCCGGCGTCGTTTTCGACGGGAGCGCGTAGCGCCGTTTCGAACGCGTGTCGCGCACGATCGAGCATTGCCGGGCGGCGAGGGCGGTCCGGATCCTTTCCGGCGACATCCTCTCCCCCTGCCGCAGCGCGATCCTATACGCCAGATGGCGCACGCAGGCGAACGCCATGTAGGCGATGGCGATGTGCGCCTTCACCCGGTCGGGCTTCCAGTGGAACACCGGCCGCACCTTGAGGTCGTGCTTGGTGATCCGGAAGCTCTCCTCGACCCTCCAGAGCTCGCGGTAGCGGGCGAACAGCTCGGAATGGCCCATGTCGGGCGCGTTGGTCACGACGCCTTTCAGCCCGTCCCATCGGGCGGCCTCCTTGATCTTGTCCTCGTCGACTTCCAGCCGGGCTTTTCCCGAGAGCTTGACGAACCGGCCGAAGCCGCGTCCGGAGAGCGCCTGCGCGGGATTGGCGCTTCGGCCGAGTTTTCTGGTCAGCTTGTCGATCGCCTTCTTCCGGTCGGCGGCGTCCTTTTTCGCCCGCTTCCGGCTCCATCCGACGACGATGCGGCGTCCCTTGTGCTCGAACTCAGCCGAAAGCGAGTCCTCGGAGCCGCCGGTCGTCTTGTAGGCGTCGAGGTCGAGAATCCGCTCCTTCAAGTCCTTCGGCAGCGATTTCAGCCGGGCGCCGACAATATACTGGAGATTCCGCTCCTCCATGTCCTTGAGGTTCGCCTCGCCGAACATCCCCCGGTCGGCGACGTGGATCGCGGTCTCGATCCCTTCGCGCTTCCGCATGTTCTCCAGCGACGGGATCAGGCTCTTTCCTTCATATTCCGATCCCGGGAACACCTCGTAGCCGATCGGCAGCCCGTCGGACGCCGCCATGAGCGCAAGCAGGACCTGCGTCCGGGCGTGCCGGCCGTTCTTGGAGAAGCCGAACTCGCGCAGCCCGTCCGCATCGACCGACTCGAAGTGCAGCGTCGTGCAGTCGAAGAAGACCACGCTCGCCGGCTCCGGCAGAAGCCTCCGCGTCGCGCCGGCCGCGAGATCCTTCATGCTTTCGATCGCTTTCCCGTCCAGCCGGTCCATCATCCGGTAGATCCTCTGCACCGGGATCGAAACTCCGAGATCGCTCTCCAGCCGCCGGGCGGTGCCGCGCTTGCTTTCGGGATTGGCGATGCGCGCCGTCGCGATGTGCCGGAGCGTCTCGCGCGCCGTGCGGTTCCTCTTGGTCGGCAGCAGCTCGTCGAAGCCAAGCTGGCGGTAAACGGCTCCGTAGGCCTCGTGGAAGCCGGTCACGACCCGATGCTCCTCGCGGGTCTCCTCGATGACGACCGGCGGACCCTTCTTCGCCTTCTCCCGCCGGGTCTCGATCGCCAGGTCGACGAGCTTCTCCTGCGGAAGCAGGGAGGGCTGCCGCTCGCACCGGATGCCGACCTTGATGGTCTCTCCGAGCTCCATGAGCTCCTCCAGCTCGGCGTCGGTCTTGGCGACGCCGACGTGGCGGACGATGCGCTGGCTCACTTTCCGGCCCTCGCGCACGGATTCGACGAGCTGGACGGACTTCCTGGAGCTTCCCGGCCTGGTTTTGACGCGGAGGAACATGAGGCGATTCCTGATTCGCTGCTTTCCGAACCGCTAGCACGGTTTCCCGGACTACGAAATATTATTATCCTTGAAGCACTACATTTTCCGCTGGAGCGCGGCAGAGCCGGAATCCCCTTGCGCGCAACGCCCCGGAAAGCCGGAACGGCGCTGAAATCGAGTCAAACTGTCGAAGTCAGGAATATAGGCACGGGAGATCTCCATACGGTCTGCAAGCTCCTGCTGGGTCAATCCCGCTGCTCCGCGTGCCTTTATGAACTGCCTGGCAAGCGCGAACTCTTTCTTAAGGGCGTCATACTCAAGCATATACTCGGGGCTTTTGCTCCACTTGTCAAAAACCACCTTTACGGGGATGGTTTTCTTAGTCTTTTTCGTCATCATACTACCTCCTCTGCTCTCTCAAGTGCGATTTTGATCTCTCGGGCGGGGTCTTTCAGCTTTTCTTCGTGAAAACCCGAACTATGACGACTCGCTTCTCAACTACTGTCACGTAGACCGCACGGGCTATGCGATCCCTACCCTTCCTGCGCATGCCCCAAGGCGTGCCTTCCAAGCGCTTCATATGTGGTTCATGCACGCGCTCAAGCCCGATGTCTTCAACCAACTGGACGACATTCCCAAACTTGGTTTTGATATCCCCGGGATACGACCTATCTTTGCCATTGCTCCCGTTCGTTGGGCATGAGGCTCGCTTCTTTCTCGCCTCCAGAATCCTCCGGAGAATTCAAAGTCAGACACTGTTTCCGTTTCGAGCTTGGTCCAACCCAACACCCTTGGAGTGGACACGTCATGCGCATTGCAACGATGTGTCAATTCGGGTTCACCGCGCGCTACTTGCGTCCGGAAGTTGTCTGCTGGAACCTATTCAGGTTGCCTTCATGCTGCGGCATTCAGGAACCCGGCAGAAAAGACGCCGTCTCTTTTGATTCTTTCGAATGATGGCGTATAATGGAGATCTCGTCGGATGCTCACGCCGGACGGAGGATAAAATTGAATTCACCTCGAATCGAATCAATTCGCATCAAAGGGTTTCGTTCCCTTTCCGATGTGAAGATCGTGGATTTGCCCAAGGGATCAACGGTATTGATCGGTCCAAACGGATCAGGGAAATCCAATTTGTTTCACTTTTTTGAACTGATCAAAAGTATGGTTGTTTATAGAGATCTTGAAGAATTCGTGCAACGACATGGCGGTGCGAATGATCAGCTCTTTGGGGGCAGTAAAAATAGTTCAAAAATCGAGTCAAGAATTACACTTCGGAATGGTGATTTGCGATCCGAATGTCGATTTGTTTTGGAATTTGCGCATAAGGATCGTCTAAAAGTTAATGAGAAAAGATACCGAACGATGGTCACGACTTCCAAATCGAATAATCCGCCGAACGACTCTGGAGGAAAAACGGTTGAACCATCGCGCAGTTCCTATTCTGGCGTTGTAAACACTGGAAATAATTGCCAAGATTGCTCCATGGAGTTTAAAGGTTTCTTTAAAAGTTGCGCTGTTCATCAGTTTCATGACACCTCATATCACTCCAGCCTGAAGAAGCCTTGGGATATTGAGGATAGTTTCTATCTAATGCCTGAAGGAGGCAACCTTGCTCCAGTGCTTGTTCGAATGGAGCACGACGAAACTGAACGGTTCTTTTCGATTCGTGAATGCATTCGCAGTGTTCTGCCGAACTTTGACAGATTTCAGATTGAGGAGCGCAATGGAAAAGCATCACTTCGGTGGAAACCGAAGGGGAGCGACAAGACTATCGGCGCACATCTAACGTCAGACGGAACTTTGCGCTTTTTCGCGCTGGCAACCTTGCTGAATCTTCCACCCAGCATGCTGCCGAACACCCTGTTGCTTGATGAGCCCGAGGGTGCATCCCATTTTTTGGTTATGCGGCTGCGGCGCGGCAAGCCCTCCAATCGAGGAAGTCGGGCCAGCGCATGTTTTCGAAGCAGCATTTGACGGCGAGCACGGCGTTGGCGCCCGCTTTCGACCAGTGGCGCCCGGCTCCTTTGAGCCGGCTTCCGACGATGCGTTTGCAAGCGCTTTCCACGACGCCGGATCCGACCGGCAGGCCGCGCTTCCGGTAGAGGTCGTAGCGCATTCGGTCCCTGTTGGCCTCGTAGTAGCGGATGCAGGCCGCGACGGCTTCGGACCGGTCGCGATGCGGCTTCAGGGCGGCGATGGCCCGGTCGACCCGCCCGGCGTCCAGCTGCTTCCTGATCCAGTCCATCCACGCCTTCCGCTCGCCCTCGTCCGGCGTCACCGCCTGCACGGCGGCGGACGCATATTCGAGGGCGTGGTACAGGTCGAGGATGAAGGTCGTTTTCCGTCCGGGCAGGATCTCTTCGCAGACGGTCCGGATCCACGGCGCTCCGTCGGACAGCACCACCACCTCCTCGGCCGCGAACACGCCGTTCCGGTGCAAGAACTGCTCCAGGCGGGCGGCGAACTCCGAGACCCGCCCGGCCCCGTCCGCCGACCTCGCGCTGTCGATGCGGACGCTGACAGCTCCGCTCTTCCGGTCCGTCCGCGGCTCCCCGGTCTTCGGGTCCAGGCTGTCGGCCTCGCGGCAGACGACGACCTTCGCCTCTCGGGTCTTCGCCGAGCCGTCCGCCTGCTTGCCGGCCACGCCCTCGACCTCGCGGGCGGCCATCGGAACTCCGGTGCCGTCGATCCCCAGCAGAACCCGCTTCGCCGGAGGCGACGCCTCGGCGTCCGCCCGCTCGAACGCCTGCATCTCTTCGCCGATCCTCAAGACATGGCGCTGGAGAGTCGACGCCGGAACCTCCACGCCGGCGAAGTTCTTCAGCTGGCGGCGCGCCTGCTCATAACTGTCGGAACTGGCGGCGTCCGCATAGAGGCTTTCCGCGCCGGGCGTGACGTTCTTGCCTTCCAGATCCAGCGCCGGGTCCAAAGGGAAACAGCTGTCGCCGCACCCGCGGCAGCGGAAACGGCGCCGTTCGACCCGGACCGGTCCGAAGCGCGTCCCGAACGTCTTCCCGACCCGGCCGTGACGGTCCATCCGCCGGCCGCAACGCGGGCAGGACGGAGGCGGAAGAGCGGCGTCGAACGCCTCGAGCAGCGCAGCGTAGCACTTCGCCCCGCCGCCCAGCAGATCGTCGCGGATCGACGTCTCGATGGCGTCCAGATCCGGAACGCCGCCGCCCCGCAGTTCCGCCCTCATCCGAGGAAGCGAACGGCCGAACGCCGCCGCGATCTCCGCATGCAGCGCCTCCATCTCCGAGGACGGCCCGCCGGACGCCGCCTCGAACTCGCGGCAACGCACCCGGCCGTCCTCGCGCCAGTACTGCGACGCAACGCCGTCGCGCTCGACACTCAATGGACCCAGCGCCGCCGCCTGCTCGTCCGTCAAACCCTGCAAAAACGCCGCCAATTCCGGATGGCGGAACTCCGCGTCCCGTATCTTCTCTGCCATGATGACCTCTGCTGCTCGCGCCCCGGAGGCGCGGCGCCCGCCGTGCGCGGGTCTTCGGAAACCGCCCCGGGACCGATCCATGCTGAACCGCGCAGGCCTCGATTGCAACCCCCGGAACGCAAAACCCGAGCGACACACGAAAGCGCGGAGCTACCCGGTTCCACAAAAAATGGGATGCACCCTGAGCCCGAACTTGGATTGCATCCAGCTGCGATTTCGGCAATCGGCGAACTGATTCGCTCGGCGGCCTTGAACCGACAAGTCATTGTTGCAACGCAATCCCTATTGCTTGTCGATGAGTTTGATTTGAGTGAGATTTTAGTTTTGGAATTGCAGGACGGGCAGACGCAAGTCCGGAGATTTGATGGAACGGACGACCAAAGTCGTTACCGGAATTGGCTGAGCCGCTATTCTTTGGGAGAACTTTGGCAAAAAAATGTTCTTGGAGGCCGACCTTGACTCAACTGGCGGTAATCGTTGAGGGTCGCACGGAGGAAAGGTTCGTCAAGAGTGTTTTGGGACCGCATCTGCTCGCAGTCGGAATTAAGGCGGTGCCGTATTTGGTAGGCAGCGGAGCGCGCAAAGCAAGGGGCGGAGATGTACACGTGGACATTTTAATTTCAGACCTTAGAGATGCGCTTGATGAATTTGAATATGACGCGGTAACCTCTCTTGTCGATTTTTACGGGTTTAGAGATCCAGAGGGTCGAACTGCGGAGCAATTGGAAAACGTTATATTGGAAGAAGTCATGAGAGAGCGCACCAATAACCCCCATGTGCGACCCTATATTCAGATGCATGAATTTGAGGGCTTGCTATTCTCGAATCCGGAAGCGTTCAGCGTTATCAGAAGGAGAGGGGCCAAACCGGATATTATGAAGCTGCTTAAAATCCGAAACAAGTTCTATACTCCGGAAGATATAAACAACAGTCAGGACAGTGCTCCTAGCAAAAGGCTTGAAAATGCGGTGCGCGGGTACAAAAAAATTGATGACGGAATCGCGGTTGCGAAAGAAATCGGAATTGAGAGAATTTCCGAGGAATGCCCGCGATTCCGGGAGTGGCTCGAATGGATGCATGAGCTTGCTGAGGCCCCCGCTTGAAAGTGAGGAAAAGTGCTGAATTTGGGTATTGTTACACTAAGTTTGCTTTGATCTGTGCTAAGTGTTTGTCAAGAATGAGATAAAAATTGAGTGGTGCACGGTCACGAAAGAGATCACGGAAGAACGTCACTCAAAAATCTGTCTCGGTACTTCTATATGTCGACTACGATATTGTGTTCCCATCGCAGACCTTGACGAAGGCCGACGACGGAACTGTCATCTGCGCGGCGTGAACTGCGCTGACGGTAGGTTGAGACCTGTACGAACCAAGGCGGATATGGAATCGGTTTCGTGGCTGTTTGCGAGGCAAAAAATGCGGCAGCGAAGAAAGACGGTCTTGAAATCGCATGCCGCTCTTGTACCAAACGGTAGCGCACAAATTACAGGACGCCCTTCATGCGACTGCCTTGCGATGCGAAGGCTGCCGCATGAAGGTCCAAGGTCCAGAAAGGCCTATCGCGACAATGGCAACGAACTGAGGAATTGCGTCGACACGCTCAATTCGGTTGCTTTGTTTTCCTCAAATACGGCAAAACCGTCTCGTAGTCGCCGAAACGCTCCTTCGCTGCTTCGTTGGAAACGGCAGGAGTGATTATCACGTCCTCGCCTTGCTGCCAGTTTGCCGGCGTCGCCACCTGATGATTCGCAGTCAGTTGGATTGAATCCAGCGCACGAAGGATTTCATCGAAATTCCGCCCGGTGGTCATCGGATAAGTGAGCGTAAGTTTCACTTTTTTGTCCGGGCCGACGATGAAAACGGAACGTACTGTCGCATTGTCCGCCGGTGTCCTGCCAGCGGAACTTCCGCCGGTCGCAGCGGGAAGCATGTCGTAGAGCTTCGCGACCTCGAGGTTGGGGTCGCCGATCATCGGATAGCCGACAGTATTGCCCGAAACGGTCTCAATATCCGATTTCCACCTGTGATGGTCCTCGACCGGATCGACGGAAATCCCGATAATCTTGGCATTCCGTTTCGCGAACTCTTCACTGAGTCCGGCCATTACGCCCAGCTCTGTCGTGCAGACCGGCGTGAAATCTTTGGGATGCGAGAAGAGAACCGCGTAGCCGTCGCCGACCCACTGGTGAAAGTTGATTCTGCCTTCGGTCGTTTCCGCCGAAAAGTCAGGCGCAGTGTCATTGATGCGCAAAGACATGGTGTCCTCCAAGCTGATTTGACTTCAATCTATATGTATCCGGCAGAGCAAAGATTCAATCTACTTGCCCTGCCCCGTGAGCTTGGAGTCGTCGGTTCAACCGGACCCGGCGATTGTCGTGCCGTCTCGGCTTCAATCGGTCGAGTCAGCATTCCTGCTAAAGGATTGTGGTCGATTGCCATGATCAGCCTGCGTAATCGGAACCTTCTTCATCAAGTATTGCCTTGAGCTCTGAAAAATGCCGTTCCGCTTGGCCAGGATAGGCGTCAATCTCGTCAGCAGTCTTTTCTGCGATGCTTGGGGAAAGAACGCGCAGCGGTCGACCGGTTTGCAGGGCTCGAATGTACGTTTCGGCGGCGCGTTCAAAGTAGTATAAGCGATTGAAAGTATCCGCAACGTTGTCGCCGATGACGAGCACGCCGTGATTCCCCATGACAAGAACCTTGACCTTCGGGTCGGACAGCAATTTCGCGCATCGCTTGCCCTCTTCCTCGAAAGCCAGTCCGCCGAACTGGTCGTCCACCGCATGGCGATTGTAGAATATCGCAGTGTTCTGGTCGATTGGAGGAAGAGTCGAGTCTGCCAACGAGGCAAGCACGGTCGCGTGGATTGAATGAACATGCATCGCGCACCTCGCATGCGGGCATCTGCGGTGGACAGACGCATGTAGCCCCCAAGCCGTTGGATCCGGCGCTCCTGCATAAGACAATGTTTTTGGGTCCCGCGCATCAAGCAGCAATAGTTCCGATGCGCGAATCCTTGCGAAATGCACTTGGTTGGCGTTCATCAGAAACTGAGTTCTGTCTTCGTTCACGGAAAGGCTGAAATGATTTGCGACCCCTTCATGCATGTTCAACCGCGCCGTCCACCTGAAGGCGGCTGCCAGATCAACTCGTTGATTCCAATGCCCGATATTGGGGCGGATCGACTGGATTGCCTTTAAGCTCATTTGCCTTTTCCCTGTTCAATGCCTTTCTATGCAACCTTAACTCAACCATTGGCGACGCTTGAGAAATATTCGATTTGAGCGAGCGGTTAAGCTGGATGCACCTTCCCGCCTCGACTAATGCGGCACGGCGCCGGAAGCAAACGGGCTTTGGATTCTCGCAATGCGCTTGACGCTGCAATGCTCCGCCGGATGGCGCGTAGCTGGTTGGAATCGCGTTCCCGGTCTTTGACTGCAATGCCTATATCCGCACCGCTGCAAACCGCGTTGCGCTCCCATGGGTGCACGAACAGCGAAAGCCAACCGTTGCGAAGCGAAAGCATCAACCGAGAACGATGTTTACCCGTCGATTCCGCCGACCCTTCTTTTCAACCTTGCCCAGATGCACTCTTCCAATTTCGGAAGTCCGCGCCACATGGGTTCCTCCGCACGGTTGTAGATCGATGGTTTGATCCGAGGTTCCGATACGTACCAATCGTACCTTCCCTGCCCCCTTTGGCGGCTGCACAGACATCGTTTTCACCAAACCCGGGTTGGATTCCAATTCGGCATCCGTGATCCATTCGTCCGTCACTTCAAGATCGTCGGAAACCAGTCGGTTCAGTGCATCCTCGATTTGATTTTTGTCGGCGATCGCGTCCGGCATATCGAAGTCGAGCCTGCTTCGCTCTTCTCCGATTGATCCCCCGGTTACAGGAAGGGGGATGACTACCGACAAGAGATGCAGTGCAGTATGCATGCGCATGTGTCTGTGCCTGCGGTTCCAATCAAGCACCTGCCGAATTTTTTCGCCGACGGACGGTTTTCTGCCGTCTGCGGCGCAGATCAATTCGATGCCAACTTCCGCCTTTCTCGAATCAGTCACGATTGAAGAGCAATTACCCCATTCCAGCACTCCGGTATCTCCGGGCTGCCCTCCGCCGGTTGGATAGAAAATCGTGCCGTCCAGCACGACGCCGCCGTTCGGCCCGTAAGCGCGCACAACGCCGTCAGCCGCCTTTTCGTACGGGTTCTTTTGGTAGAGCTGATCCGTCATTCCTCGTCTCGCATCTTGGCTTGCCCATCTTCGGCGTCGGCGTTCCTGATCCAGACATCCCGTTGCGGGAACGGAATGGCGATCCCCTCTTCATTGAAACGCTCCGAAATAGCGAAATTGATTTCCGATTTCGCAGACAGGAAGAAATTCACGTCCTTGAGATACAAGCGCAACTCGAAGTTGAGCGCGCTGTCGCCGAATCCCATGAAAATCACCGCGGGCGCAGGCTCGTCCAACACGGCGTCGTGCGAATGCGCGATTTCCAGAAGCAAGCGCTCGACCGTTCTTGTCTCCGTGCCGTATGCCACACCCACCGGAACTCTGATTCTGCAATAGCGGTTGCCCAGCGTCCAGTTGGTCACCTGCCCCGACATCAAGTCGGTATTCGGGACCACGACCGTCGCGCGGTCGAACGTCATGATCTGCGTCGAACGCACGGATATTCTCTGGACCGTCCCCGAAACCCCGCCCGCTTCAATCCAGTCGCCTTCATTGATCGGTCTCTCGATCAGGAGAATGATGCCGGACACGAAGTTCGAAACAATCGCCTGAAGCCCGAAGCCGATTCCGACCGAAAGGGCTCCGGCGACGATTGCGACATTGGTCAAATCAATGCCGGCGACGGAAACCGCCAATACCGAGACCAGTATGATGCCGACGTAGCCCGTGCCTGTGGTGATGGCTTTCTGAGCGCCGACATCCAGATAAGTGTTCGGCAGCACCGAACTTCTTAGTATCGTCTGGATCATGTTGGTCGCAACGACGCCGACCAGAAACACAAGAACCAAGGTCAAGAAATCAGCGGCCGTGAATCGTTGCCCGCCGATCAAGATTCCATCGCGGGCCATCGACCAATATTCGGCAATCTCGCTTTCTGAAGCGCCCCAGATGTATGCCAGTATCGGAAGCGAAACGGCGAAGAGCAGAATGCCGAATGTAAATCGGACGAAGCCCGCCGTTCTCGCCGCGGACGTAAACCCGGCGGCTTTGAGCGCCAGCGAGTAAAGCCCGAATATGATGTCATTCGCCGCGAAATATGCGGCGAACAAAGCGAGGGTCATCACCGTTGGATAGAGAAGCAGATTCGCGATGCCTTCGTATCCGACGGCCCCAAGCAAAGGAGACGCCAATGAGACGGCCAGCACGGCCCAAGCCAGCAGATTGACGAATCGATCCCAGTTGGACTCCGCGCCTTCGGCAGGCGGCGCGGATGCATGCGAAGAAAGAAGTCTGGAAAGTCGAAATGTGAAAAACGACATTGCCAGCAATATCGGAAAGACCAATATCACGTCCAGTTCCGGATTTCCGACCTGCGTGTTCGTCAACGCATAGAAGATAATTCGCGCCGCAATCAGCCAGCCGATCGCTATCGATGCCCGCCGGGCGGCCGTCGTCCATGTTTCGCCGAGTCGCGAAACAAGGATTCCGGTGCCGGAATTGGAAAAAGTGTAGTCGGCGAGCCATCTCGCCCCGAAGACGACCGCAGCGGCGGCCGGGATGGCGTCCAGAACTCGCCCTGAATTCATGTAGGCGAGGCTTGTTGAGTCGGCGGCATTGACGATTGCCCAAATGCCCGCCGTGGGCATTGCGAAGTCGGCAAGCAATCCCGTCAGGAGAGGCAAAGTCCCGTCGCCCGAAGCATCCGAGCTCCTATCCGCTCTGACAGCCAAGCGGCGCAGTAGCGACCGGCCGCGGGTCAGCAGGAATGCCCCGACGGCGACGAAGAGCAAAATGGCTGGAATGCTCTGCTCGGCGCGGCGACGCTGGGCGTCGCTCGACCATGCGTCGGAAATCTCCTGCCTGATCCCGTCAAGAAAAGACATCAGGTAGCTTGCTGCGCCGCTCCAATTCGCGGGATTGAGCGGCGTGGGGCTCAGCCGGAACAGCTGTTCCTGTTCTCGAGCTTTCAGAATGTTGTCGATTTCGGCCAGCAAGCCATCCGCGCGTCGAACAATCTCTTCGGCGACTCTGAACGGCGCATTCGCGGCCGCCAGCTGATTTTCCAGTTCGCCTCGCCTGATCGCGGCCGTTCCGGTTGCGTCCTGCTCGTCGCCTTCAGCTGCGCCAAGCGCCGAGAGCTGGCTGCCCAACTGGTCGATTTGAGCTCCAAGCTCCGCCTGTTCGGACAAGGTCTTGGTTCGCCAATCGGATATCTGTTCGCGCAGCACGGTAAACGCGGCATCTGAAGCCGCCGAGGCCGCAATCGCTTCCTCCGCCCGTGAAGCAAGGCTGTCCCATTCACCGGTGTCGAGATCAAGAGAGTAGTTCTGCCCGGACGATTGCGCCGAAGCCGGCACAGCCGCGAAAAGCAAAAGCCATACGGCCGCGGCCCTGCATGCGAATTCAAGCAATCCGCGCATCAGTCGCCAATAAAGACATTCGGAAGATCACGAGGCTTTCGCACAAGCCAATCCGGAACCGGCAGATCTTTGGACTCGAGGAATTCAGGATTGAACAGCTTCGACTGGTATCTGTTTCCGTAGTCGCAGAGCACGGTTGCAATCATGTGGCCCGGCCCCATGTCCTTCGCCATGCGCACGGCGCCCGCGATGTTGATTCCGGACGATCCGCCCACGCACAAGCCTTCCTCCTGAAGCAGGGCGAACGCCGCAGATACTGCTTCGCGATCTGGAATTCGGTAGGAATAGTCCACTTTCAAGCCTTCGAGATTGGCGGTAATCCGTCCTTGTCCAATCCCTTCCGTAATCGAATCCCCTTCGGACTTGAGTTCTCCGGTCGTGAAGTAGCTGTGCAATGCGGAACCCATCGGGTCGGAGATCCCGATCTTCAAATCCGGCTTGCGCGCACGCAGACCGTCGGCGACTCCGGAAAGTGTGCCGCCTGTTCCGACCGCGCAGATGAATCCGTCGACGCTCCCATTCGTTTGCTCCCAGATTTCCGGGGCGGTGTTGTCGATATGTGCCTGCTTGTTTGCCAAGTTGTCGAACTGGTTTGCCCAAACAGCCCCGTTCGCCTCCGAGTCGTCAAGGGCAGCCGCAAGCCTTTCTGAATACCGCACGTAATTGTCGGGATTCCGATACGGAACCGCCGGCACTTGGACCAACTCCGCTCCTGCGAGCCTGATGGCGTCCTTCTTCTCCTGGCTCTGAGTTTCGGGAATAACTATCACGCACTTGTATCCGAGCGACAACCCCACGAGGGCGAGCCCGATTCCGGTATTTCCGGCCGTTCCTTCGACAATGGTTCCGCCGGGGCGAAGCTTTCCGGAACGCTCCGCATCCCGTATGATCGACAACGCTGCGCGGTCTTTTACGGACTGCCCAGGATTGAGAAATTCGGCCTTGGCCAAAATTTCGCAACCCGTTTCATCCGATGCGCGCGCGAGTCGCAGCATTGGCGTTCGGCCTATCGCATCGGCAAGATCCTTGTGCACTTCCATATTGGCTACCTGCCTAATTCAGCTCTGTCGCGCGGCGCAATCCCTGCTCCGGCGCAATTTGACTTCAAGTTTCGAAGCGAATCGGTACACGGCAATCACTAAATTGCTTCCGCCTCTCGGCCCTTCCGTTCAAGCCTGCGCCTATGGAGGATCGGTTCCGTATATCCCGACGGCTGCACCCTTCCCTCGAAGACCAAATCCCGCGCGGCTCGGAACGCTTCGCCGTCGAAATCGGGCGCCATCGGCGAATAATTCGGGTCGGATTCGTTCTGTTGATCGACTACTCTGGCCATGCGCTTCATCGCGTCTTCGACAGTTTCCGCATCCACGATTCCGTGGTGAAGCCAATTCGACAGATGCTGCGATGAGATCCTGCATGTTGCGCGGTCCTCCATAAGCGCGACGTCTCGACGGTCCGGCACCTTCGAACAGCCCACGCCCTGATCGATCCACCGAACGACATATCCGAGTATTCCTTGGAGATTGTTCTCGATCTCGTCCAACAGATCTTCTTTCGACCAGTTCGTGCGGTCGGCGAGCGGGACAGTCAGAATGGCGTCCAGCTTCGCCCTTGGACCGGCATTCTTGATCGCGGCTTGGCGTTCCGCCACATTGACCCGGTGATAATGCACCGCATGCAGCGTCGCGGCCGTCGGGCTCGGAACCCAAGCGGTATTGGCGCCTGCTTTCGGATGGGCGGTCTTTTGCTCAAGCATGTCTCCCATGAGATCCGGCATCGCCCACATCCCCTTCCCGATTTGGGCTTTGCCATCCAAGCCGCACGATAGTCCGGTATCGACATTCCAGTCTTCGTAGGCAGAAATCCAGTCCTCGTTCTTGATATCCGCCTTGCGCAGGAACGCGCCCGCCTCCATCGAGGTGTGGATTTCGTCGCCCGTGCGGTCCAGGAAGCCCGTGTTGATGAATGCGATGCGGTTCTTGGCCGCCCTGATGCACTCCTTGAGATTGACGGTCGTCCGTCTCTCCTCGTCCATCACGCCGAGCTTGACCGTATAGCGCGGCAGGTCCAGCACGCGTTCCACGGCGCCGAAAAGGTCGTCCGCGAATTCGACTTCCTTTGGGCCATGCAGTTTGGGAACAACCACATAAATCGAGCCCTTGCTCGAATTCCGACGCCCCGCCTTCACATCGCGCGAGGCGATCAGAGAAGTGCACATCGCGTCCAATATGCACTCTCCGACGTAGCTGCCCTCTGAATCCTGAAGACCCGGAAAATCCATAAGCAGTCCGACATTCCGAACGAGAAGCAAGGATCGCCCTTTCAAGGCGAAGGATTTGCCATCCGAACCGACATATTCGCGGTCTGCTTCCAGCGAGCGGGAAAATTCGGCCCCGCCCTTCTTGATGGAAGCAACCAGTGTTCCGTCGATCAGGCCAAGCCAGTTCTTGTATGCCAGAACCTTGTCGGACGCATCGACGACGGCGACGGAGTCTTCGCAATCAACAATGGTCGTGACCGCCGATTCCAAGATCACGTCTGCGACTCCGGCAGGATCGTCCGCAGCGGACGGCTTCGATTCGTCGATGACGATCTCGACATGCAGATTGTTGTTTTTCAGCAGAACCGAAGTCGGAGAGCTTCCTTCGCCTCGATGCCCGACGAACTGCTCGCGGCGGGACAATCCGGTCGCATTGCCGTCGACTTCGGCGCGAAGCGCTCCTTCGGCCACGGAATATTTCGTCGCCGACGCATGCGAGCCGTGCTCCAACGGAAAGATGTCGTCCAAGAACTCTTTGGTCCATGAGATGACCTCGCGGCCTCGCTCGCGGTCATAGCCTGTCGTTCCGGGGCTCGAACCCAGCGCATCGGTTCCGTAAAGAGCGTCGTACAGCGAGTTCCATCTCGCGTTGGCCGCATTCAATGCGAATCTGGCATTGGTAATCGGAACGACAAGCTGGGGGGCCGCGATTTTCGCGATTTCGTCGTCGATGTTTTCCGTCCCAATGGTGAAATCGCTTCCTGCAGGAAGCAGATATCCGATCTCCTCCAGGTAGGAACGGTATTCGTTCAAATCGTAAAGGCGCCCTCGCCTCTCCTTGTGCCAAAGGTCGAGCTGCCTCTGAACCCGCTGTCTGGTCTCAAGCAGTTTCTTTCGCCTAGGCTGGAATTCGGCGATGATTTCAGAGAACCCTGACCAAAACCTGTCAGAATCCAAACCCGACCCTCGAATTGCTTCGGTTTCAATGAACTCGCAAAGTTCTTGATCGATACGAATGCCGGATTTCTCAACAAGCGCCATCATTCGCTCCTGAATACGTGGATCTGTTTCCGCTGCCGTGCAACCTGCGCCGACTGATAGTCATCGCTCGAAGCGTCTTCAAGCAACATGCCTGTTGCTCGCCGCGCTAGCCGCAATGCTGGCCTAACGACAGTTTCCGATGCCCCTATCGCGCCGATTTCCACCGGCTTCAAGTGCCGGCAACATAATTTTGCTCGGCGGAAAGAAGATCAAATTTCTTCCGCCAACCCATTTTGGGCAGATTTGCGCGCGTCTTTTGCAACGCAATCGGAAACTTCCGCCCTCAGCGCTTCAAGATCATTGAAATTGGCGAATGCAATCGCTCGAGCGACATGGCAAACCGCGAAAGAGCAGAGCGTGTTCAGGCTTCAATGGCTCAAAGCGTACAAGATGCGGTCATGCAGCGCGAGCCGTCCCGTCACCAGACGTCGTCGTCCGGGCCGGCGACGTAAGCGCGCTGGCACTGCCAAGACACGGAAGTCTCTATGCGTTCACGTCCACGACGACCCGCCCCTTCACTTGCCCCTTGATTATGCCCTTTCCGAGCTTAGGCAAGTCGTTCAAGCCGACCACTTCAATCATCGAGTCCAACGCGGACATCGGAAGATCTTTGGAGATTCGCTCCCATGCCTGGATCCGATTCGAAAGCGGCTGCATCACGCTGTCGATGCCAAGCAAATTCACGCCGCGCAGCAGGAACGGAATCACGGTGGCCGGAAGCGCTGCGCCGCCTGCCAAGCCGACGGCGGCAACCGATGCGCCGTATTTCATCTGCCCGAGCAGCCGGGCGAGCATGGACCCTCCGACGGCATCGACGCAGCCGGCCCAAGTTTCGGATTCGAGCGGCCTTTTGACAGTGTCCGCGATTTCTCCTCGCGGAACGATCATGCTTGCTCCTAGGCCCTTCAAGTATGCAGAATGCTCCTCGCGACCCGTTGCTGCCGCGACTTCATAACCTAGATTCGCCAGAATCGCCGTTGCTACCGAGCCGACTCCCCCGGTGGCGCCGGTAACCAGTACCGGCCCTCCGTCCGGGCGAAGGCCATGCTTCTCCAGTGCAATCACTGCAAGCATGGCGGTAAATCCCGCCGTACCGACCGCCATCGCCTGTTTGGAGCCCAGACCTTCAGGTCGCCGCACAAGCCATTCCGACTTCACCCGCGCATACTGCGAATAGCCGCCCCAGCGAGCCTCTCCCACGCGCCACCCCGTCAGGATTACGCCGTCGCCCTCCTTGAATTCAGGGGAGTCCGAATGAGAGACATTTCCTGCAAAATCTATGCCGGGCACGTGCGGGTAATTTCTTACGAGACCGCCGCCCGGACCGATGCACAAGCCATCCTTGTAGTTCAGCGTCGAGTATTCCACTGCGACCGTCACATCTCCGCTCGGAAGATTTGCGCCATCGACCTGCTGCACGGCTGCCGAGGTTTGGCCGTCGTCGCCTTTTTCCACCACTAGCGCATTGAATGTCATCGCATGCTCCTGTTGTTCTTATGTCAAGTGAAGGTCCGCTCTCGAACAGTCGCATTGCGAAGTCCGCCGAACACGTCGACTTGGACTTGCGTTCCGTCCGCGAAGAAATCAGCTTCAATCATTCCGATCGCCACATTCGTTTCGAAGTCAGGCGACCAGCTGGCGGATCCGACCATGCCGGCATGCCGTCCGCCGCTGAGGACCTTCCAACGATCTTCGACCGGCGGCACCGGAGGTCCGTCAATCGACAGGTAGCGAATCTGCCGCTCCAATCTCGCCTGACTTGCCTTCATCAGCGCATCGCGTCCGATGCAGACCGTCGCCTTGTCCAAGTCGCAGTATTTCCCCAGCCCGCATTCGAAGGGCGTGTGGTCGCTCGTCATGTCGTTCCCGTAGGACAACAGACCGGCCTCTATTCGCTCGGCGAAATTCGGGCACCCGGCGCGCACGTCTAGATCCTCGCCCGTTGACATCAACTCGTCCCAAAGATCCATCCCCAGATGCGTGCCGTCAAGATAGATTTCAAAGCCGCCTTGTCCGGAATATCCGCTCCGCGACACGACGTGGTCCACGCCCCCGAACGGAAACCAGTCAAATCCGAAAAATGGAAGCTCCGTTACTTCCGCTCCGAATACTCTGCGCATCAATTCGTCGGACTTCGGCCCCTGCACCGCCAGCGGCGACACGTCAGGCTCGAAAACATCGACATCCATGCCGGCGCCGATGGCCAAACCTTTGGCCATATTCAATAAATCGCCATCGGCAATGGAAAACCAATACCTGTCCTCCGCGAGCTTCAGCAGCACCGGGTCGTTGAGCATTCCGCCTTTGGAGTCCACCGCAGGGACATATTTGCACTTGCCGACCTGCATGCGGCCAATGAACCTCGGCGTCATCATCTGGGCCAAGACCGCCGCGTCCGCGCCCCTCAGTTCAACCTGCCGTTCGCACGACACATCCCAAAGCTGGACATGCCTTTTCAGATGCAAATAATCGTTTTCCAAGGATACGAACGCTGTCGGAAGCAACATCCGGTTGTATACGGAGCATGACTTGACGCCTGATTTCAGCACGCCGTCCCAGAACGGAGTGCGCCTCAGTCTCGGCGAAGGCATTATTGGCAGTGCTCTCATGAATGCGCTTGCTTTTCGACTTCGAAAAATCGGTTGATCTGCCGACCGACCGGACCGATGCGAAGGAGCCGGAGACAAGGTCCGGCGGAGCGGCAGGATTCAAGCATGTCCTTGGAAAATCCGGCGGTCAGCCGGGCTTGCGCGGTCCGCGGCCCGGACCAGCCCACTTTATCGCGCAGATTTCGGCGGAGCGGCCGTCAAAATCCCAAACGCGGCCATGCGCCCTCACCCGGCCCTTATTGGCGGTCGCGACGGTCACGTCGGGACCCATCCAGTATTTCGTGTTGGTTATGACGATATCCGAATCCGGGTCGGAGCCGCCGACGGGCACAACCTCGCCGTCGATTTTCTTGCCGACCTTCAGGCGGCGGGTTTTCCCCTCGTTTTCGTAAATCACTTCTGCCCGCTCGGCGCCGAGGAACTCGCTGACAAGGACATTGAACAAGCCTGTCGTGCCTTTCGCCTTGCCGGAGAGAATCTGCATTATGCCGTGAAAGCTTTTGTGCGAAGCACGTTCGTCGATGAAGGCGGCAACCTTCCAATTGCCGCGAGCCATCAGGCCGGGGATTTCCATCAGAAGCCCGATGTTGAGCCCCGACAAATCTTCAGTTCCGTATTCGCCCTTATCGATGCGGATTCCCGCCCAAGCTTGGCAGTAGCCCTCGGTGGGCGCATGCTGGCCCAAGCTGACCACGCACGGACAGAACACCGTGCAATTGCAATTCAGGATCAGTTCGCCGTTGAGCCACCACGGCACGGTGCCCTTGTCGGACCGTTCCGCTGACGGATGTCTGCTGTCAATCTTGTTTTGAGGCCGAAGCCTGTCAGTCGCACTTTTGCTCGCCAAAACGGTTCCCCCGGTCTCATTGCTGCGACATAGCGATGACTCCAATCGCAGCGACAATCAAGGCAATTCCTAAAGGCGCGCGCACCATTTTGCCAAGCATAGGAAATTTTTCGGATATCATCACCAAAGTCGCCAGGCCCATCCACGCCAAATTCATCGTGCCGCCCGCGACCGCAACGAACATCAATACCCAGCAGCAACCCAGGCAGTCCGCTCCCAGCCGAACTCCGACCCTGAATTCGCTGCGTCCGTCATCGCGCCAGACCGACATGAACCGCGTCAGCGGATGCTGGCAATGCGTCAAGCAGTTCTTTTTCAGCGGCGTGAACTGATACAGTCCTGCCAACAACAATAGCGCGGCCGTGGCGTGCTGTTCCGAAATAATGCCGCCGGAGAAAGTCGAAAGCCGCGAATGCATCATGAACTGAACGGCGGTCGCGGCGACCGAAAAAAGCAGCCAGACGATCCCGTATCCCGCCAAGAGAAGAAAAAATCCGATTTGCGATCCTGCCCCCGCCGAAAGCAGATTTTCGTACGTCTTCAATGCCGGAACGAATGTCGGCATCATCATGGCGCCTACCATGATCGACCACATTGCGAACACGGCAGGCACGCCTGCCGAACCAGGATCGATCCGGCAAATTTCCGTCCAAAGATCCAGTCCGTATGCGAGGAAGTCTGACCACTGCAGAGGAGGCAGGCTGATTGTGAACAAGGCGATCCACGAGGCAATCACCATCAGGTAGAAGGCAATCCAGCTGAAGCCGGAAAGCCGATCTGAACGGGAAGATCGATAGGCTTTGACCATTTGGGCCCAAAAAAAGTTCACCTGATCGCCAATCGACGACATGCAGCATGCAGAACGTCAATACGCTATGCAGAACGTCAATACGCTTCTTGCAGGGTTGCCGGAAGGGCTATTTCAGCTCCAATCCAGCCGGTTCATTCGCCCGCGAGTGCACAATTAGCAAATACGTTCCAGCCCGATTTGAGCAATTTCAGACGAAAAGCACTCCCAGCTGGAACAAGAAATTCCGCGGTGGAAGTTCGGTGACGCGACACCCAAAGCCGCATAGCCTTGGCTTTCGCAAAGGTCTTCAAAAAAGGCTGAAGCATGGCGCGGCTGACGGGGCTCGAACCCGCGACCTCCGGCGTGACAGGCCGGCACTCTAACCAACTGAGCTACAGCCGCTATCTTGCAAATCCGAACTTCGGAACAGGAGCTTCCAAGTAAAGCACGAACATCGGGCGGTCAAGCGGATTCGGCCAGCGCCGCTTTCCTCGAGAAGAAAATGGTGGGTGATGAGAGAGTCGAACTCCCGGCATCTTCGGTGTAAACGAAGCGCTCTACCACTGAGCTAATCACCCGCGAGAAGCGTGTTACCGCGAGACGAATTTGATTGTCAACAAATTGGACGCGGAGCTGAGACTGCAAACCTTCCCATCAAATCGATCATTTTGATCGGTTCCAGCCGAAAATGGTGGGTGATGAGAGATTCGAACTCCCGGCATCTTCGATGTGAACGAAGCGCTCTACCACTGAGCTAATCACCCGATAAGGCTTGGGATTGATACACTTTTCACGCGCAATCGGCAACTGTTTGTTTGGGTTTGATCAAGACTGCTGTTCATGAGATGATCGATTGGAGGATATGCTGCAACGCTGTTCTGACCCGGCAAATGGAAGAGGCGTCTTCTGGGATGAATCTATGCGCCGGGATACTTTGAGCGAGCCTTGAGCATGCTGTTTCACAAGCTGAAGTTCTCTGGTCTCCTGTCTTTCGGGCCGAATGGGACCGACTTGCCGATGGAACCGCTGACCGTGCTGATCGGCCCGAACGGTTCCGGAAAATCAAACTTTGTGGAAGCGATTTCACTCTTTCAGGCCGCTCCGCGTGCTATTTCGGACCCAATCTTGCGCGCAGGCGGCGTTCGGGAGTGGATGTGGAAGGGACAAGGGGCATCACATTCCATCGCATTGGAGGCCAAGGTTGACTACCCGCCGTGCGGGACGCTGCGGCATTCGCTGACTTTGGTCGAACAGCAACGCCGTCCGCTGGTGTTCGAACGGATTGAGCCGTCGGAGAAACATCCCGACGAACGAATAGGGATGTCTTACTATCACCCTCCCCTTGACGCGCAAATTGCTACGAAGATGGCGGCAGCCGCCGCACGAGCACTTTCTGAATCACAGAATGCGCATTCGGGTGAATGTCCGCCTGTGCTGTTGGCCAAGACTCGTCAAGGTAAACTTGAGGTTGGGAGTGATTTTGAACCGTACGATTCCATGCTGGCCAATATTGCTTCTCCAGATCGTCAAGCATTGTGGCATCTCAAAGAAAAATATAGCGGCATCCGTTTTTACCGGAACTGGTCGCTCGGGCCCGATGCGAAATTGCGCCAGCCATGCAGTGCGCATGATCGCAGCGATTTTCTGACCGAAGGCGGCGGGAACCTGCCGCTTGTGCTTTCACAACTGCACAGCGCGCACAAGAAAACGTTCCTGAGCGCAATGACGGAGTTGTTCGAAGGGATCGTGGACATTCATTGCCCTGTGACGAGCGGCACAGTGGCATTGTTTCTGGAAGAAACAGGCAACCGCTCAATTCCGGCGACCCGCCTCTCGGATGGAACGCTACGTTATCTTTGCCTGCTAGCGATTCTGCTGCACCCTGAACCTCCTCCCCTGATCTGCATCGAGGAACCGGAATTGGGTTTGCATCCGGATCTATTGCCCACATTAAGCGATTTAATGCTAGAGGCATCCAAGCGTACTCAGATCGTCGTGACAACCCACTCGGATGTACTCGTCGACTCATTTACTGGCCTGCCGGAAAGCGTCGTCGTTTGCGAGAAGCACGATGGCCAAACGAACATGCGACGGCTCGGCAGGGGCGATCTGAAAAAGTGGCTTAAGGATTACCGGCTCGGCGAGCTCTGGACTTCGGGCGAACTGGGCGGAAATCGATGGTAACCGCAAAACTGTACATTGAGGGTGGCGGAGAGGAAAAATATCTTCGCATTAGTTTTCGAGAAAGTTGGAAAACATTCCTCGCAAAAGCAGGCTTGGGCGGCAAGACCATGATCGTTCGGGGCGGCGGACGCCTGCAGACATTTGATCGCTTTTCCACTGCAGTTTTGGATGCCGTTCCCGGCACAGTTCCGTTCTTGCTCGTGGACAGTGAAGGCCCGTAACGCCGGGACATTCGACTTGGCATCACATACTGAACCGTGACAAATGGCACCGACCCGAAGGCGTGGGCGATGACCAAGATTTCCTGATGGTCCAAATCATGGAAACTTGGTTTTGGCAGATCGCGCGGCGTTGCAGGAATATTTCGGTACTAAGTTTAAAGCGAATAAGATTAAAAATTGGCCTAGACTGGAAAACGTAAAAAAATGCCAAGTCTTCAAAGTGCTCAATACCGCGACCGCCTTGTGCAAAAAAAAATATTCCAAGGGTAAAATCTCATTTGAGTTGCTTGCCCATGTCGACCCTGTCCGCGTCGAAGCCGCATGTCCGCATGCAAAAGCACTTCTTGAAAAGCTAAGGGCCGTGTGATCAATCATGGTCTTGTCTGATTCGACTCAAGTCAGGACTTGCTGCCGGAGCGCGCAATAGCGGCATCGGTGTCCTTTTCAGCGGCGCCGCGGATGCCTTTGAAAATGCCCGGCCGGCTGATTGCAGTCCAGACAATCTCCAGTGGCGCGGAGGCAAGGCTGAAATTGCGGATTAGCGAGAAAGCCAATCGGCAACGCTCCGAGCGGGTTACGGACCGGATACGCCGATCGTAGGTATTGATAAATCGCATTTGCGTTCCGAAATAAGCCAAAACAACGAGCACGGTGCCAATCGCACCAACCACGTCGACTCAGCCAAGTAAAATATCCATAGTGATCTGCTCCACAGTCAACTATGCCCTGCAGAGTTAAATTTTCCGGCCCCGATTTGGCAAATTCAGACCGGATCACCGCGCCCGGCGAACGTTGCGCCAAGCAAATTTTCTTGTGACCTTGTGTTCCGTCTCGGCAACCAGCCGCCCCACCTCGCGCAGCAGCTCCGGAGTCACGCGCTCCACGTTTTTGCGGATGGTCTGAAGCTCGTATTCGCTCTCGTCCAGAATGTCGTGGCCGAGCATCTCCCGGATCGTCTGGTGGTGGTTGACGAAATCTTCCAGCCGGTGGTCGTCCCAGAGCAGCCCCTGCTTCAGAACGCCCATGACCAAGATCGCCCAGACATCCATTTCCTGACGGTCGATGTCGCGGCGGGCACTCTGAAGGATATGCTCGTCAAGAAGACGGCACAGCTCGGTCCGCGTCGCCTCATTCACGTAGATCTCCTGAAGACCGATCAGAAGCGCCGGGATATCGTCGCGGGACTTCGTGTCCATCTCGATCTTTTCGATGGGGACGGATCCCGCCGGACGCCGCGATTCGATGATATTCAGCATGCCAAAATCCTCAAAGGAGCCGCCCAATAGTCGCAAATGGAAAGACCAGAACACGGAATCATACCAATTCTGTAATCGTCTGCAAGCAACTCTTGGAGATTCAGCCCAAAGATTCAAAGCATTGAAGGCCTTGTGAATTGGTCTGCCGCACTCCCGAGGATATGACCGTCGGAAAGCCGATGCTCGGCAATTTAGCAAGCGGACTCGCAGACGTCCGAGCCGGTGCCGAACTCTGTGCCCCAATGGCGGATGTTCCGCGCCGGTCGCTGCTCTTGTCGACTCCGCCGCTTGCGGCGTGGCTGCTATCGGAAATTCCGCTCATGCGGCGGGAATGAGTCGCTCCCGCCGCAGGCCCTCACCAAGATCGGCCGCGGGAGCAGAATGCCGCGGTCGAAATACAGAAGGCGGTCCTTACTGCTGAAGAGCCAACCTCGAGCACTCGACGATCTCCGGAAAAATTCACGCCGGACGAATGCGCAAACGACCTCGCGAACTCAGGATACGCAACGATTCAGGCGCAAGAACCGCTTTAGTGCTGCACGCTGCTTGGCCTGTCCACGTGCTCTTGAACCGCAGAACCGGGCAGGTCCGGCCGCTGCAGGTGCTCGAATTCCCACTCAATCGGAACGAGCGGCATCGTCAACGCAATCCCCAGCACGTCGTTCACGCTGGACACCGGTTTGATTTCAAGCTGGTTTTTGACCTCGTCCGGGATCTCGGACAGATCTTTCACGTTCTTCTCCGGTATCAGGACCGTCGTGATTCCGCCGCGGATTGCAGCGAGCAGCTTAGCCTTCAGCCCGCCGATCGGGAGCACAGTGCCCCTCAGCGTGACTTCCCCTGTCATGGCGATATCCCGCCTCACCGGAATGCCGGTAAGCACCGAGACGATCGACGTCACCATCGCGATACCGGCGGATGGACCGTCTTTCGGGGTCGCGCCGTCGGGAACGTGGACATGTATGTCGATCTTTTCAAATTTGTTGGGCTTGAACCCGATCTTTGGAGCGATCGACCGCACGTATGAAGACGCCGCGTCGATGGACTCCTTCATTACGTTTCCGAGCGTTCCGGTCGTCTTCATGCGCCCCTTGCCAGGCAAGACAACGGCCTCGATAGACAGCAGATCCCCCCCGGTGGTGGTCCATGCGAGTCCGGTGACAACTCCGACTTGGTCTTCCTTCTCCGCCAAACCATAATGATAAGGCGCCAATCCCAAGAGCGATCGCAGGTTCTTTTTCGATACGGAAATTCTTTTGTTTTCGTCCTTGACCAGCTTCGTCACGGCTTTGCGGCAAAGCTTCGCAATCTCCCTTTCCATATTGCGGACGCCCGCCTCGCGCGTATAGGTCCTTATGATCTCTTCAATGGCGTTCTTGTCTATCCGCAATTCCGAGGATTCTATTCCGTGGGCGGCCTTTTGCTTCGGCACGATATGACGCTTCGCGATCTCTATTTTTTCATCTTCCGTGTAGCCGGAAAGCGTTATAATTTCCATTCGATCGCGCAGCGGATAGGGAATGTCGTCGAGATAATTCGCCGTCGTTATGAACATCACCGACGACAAGTCGTAATCCAGATCCAGATAATGGTCCACGAATTTCGAATTCTGCTCCGGGTCCAAAACCTCCAGCATGGCGCTCGCGGGATCGCCCCTGAATGAGTTGCCAAGTTTGTCGATTTCATCAAGCAAGATGAGCGGATTGATCGACTTCACCTTGCGAAGCGACTGGATGATCCGGCCGGGCATCGAACCGATGTAGGTTCTGCGATGGCCGCGGATTTCGGCTTCGTCGCGAACCCCGCCCAAAGACACCCGAACGAACTCGCGCCCTGTCGCTTTCGCCACCGACTGCCCCAGGGAAGTCTTCCCGACGCCGGGAGGGCCCACAAGGCACAAGATTGGGCCGGTGATCTTGTTGACCCTTTGCTGGACGGCGATATACTCGAGAATGCGCTCTTTGACTTTTTCCAAGGCGTAGTGGTCGCGGTCGAGGATCTTCTCCGCTTTCCTGATATCGCTCTTTACCGGGTTTTTCACTCCCCAAGGGATTTCAAGCAGCCAGTCCAGATAGTTCCTGACGACTGTCGCTTCCGACGACATCGACCCCATTTGACGAAGCTTGCGCAACTCTCCGAGCGCCCGCTCCTTCGCTTCTTCGGTGAATTTCGTTTCGGCGATCTTTTTTTCAAGATCAGACAGTTCCGATTTTTCACTGTTGTCGCCCAACTCCTTCTGAATGGCTTTCATTTGCTCGTTGAGGTAGTATTCTTTCTGAGTGCGCTCCATTTGCGTTTTTACGCGGCGGCGGATCTTCTTTTCAACTTGAAATACGGAAAGTTCGGTTTCGATAAGAGAAAGGATTTTTTCAAGTCGCTCGTAAACCTTGCTTGATTCGAGAAGCTCCTGTTTTTTGTTAACCTCGATGCCCATATGCCCGGCAATCACATCGGCAAGCAGTGCAGGGTCGGCGATGTCGTTGACTTCAGAAAGTGTTTCTTCTGAAACCGCTTCTCTGCTTTGGCTGTATTTCGCGAATGCCTCCTTCGCCGCTTTCGCGATGCGACGAGTTTCGCCGTCGTCAACAATTTCGGCTTCGAATTCGGTCGCAACGACTTCCAAATGAGTCTCGCAGTCGACGAATTCGTCGATCTTCATTCGCTGCTTGCCTTCAACGAGCACTTTCACGGTACCGTCAGGCAGTTTCAGGAGCTGCAGGACATGCGCCACGACGCCGACCTTGTAGATATTTTCCGGTGTCGGATCGTCATGCTTCGGATCCATTTGCGCCGCCAAAAACAGTTCCTTCTCGGAATCAGCGACGATCTCCAATGCCTTGACGGACTTCGGCCGACCTACGAACAAAGGAACGATCATGCTCGGGAAGACGACGATGTCTCGAAGCGGCAAGATCGGGTACGTTTTTTCTTTGCGAGACATGGCTGCTCCTGTAGAACACATAAAATCATTGCCGTGCCGCCATCCTACCCGACGCCCGCACCGCAGCAAAAATGTGTGCTGATTGCTAAATTGTCAAGTTGCGGCGACCTTGTTGGAAGTCAACTAACGGAAAACACAAAAGAATTTATTCGGATTGTTCCGATGCGCGTCTCCAATTTCGATGGAAATCGCGAGCATACGCGTCGAATTTTCCGGTCAGCAGCGCCCCTCGAATTTCGGACATCAATTGCTGATAGTAGTACAGGTTGTGCCAAGTTACGAGCATCGAAGCGATAATTTCTTTCGCTTTGATCACATGATGCAAATACGCCCTCGAGAAGTTCTTACAAGCGGGGCAGCCGCAGGACTCGTCGATGGGATGCGGATCATCCTTGTGAGCCGCATTTCTCAGGTTCAATTTCCCTGACCTGAAGAATGCCTGCCCTGTTCGACCGGATCTGGTGGGCAGAACGCAGTCGAACATGTCTACGCCGCGGGCGACCGCATTCACAATGTCATCCGGCTTCCCTACGCCCATCAGATACCTTGGCTTGTCGACCGGAAGCATTCCAGGCGCATAGCTCAGTACCTCGATCATCCTCTCGGTTCCTTCTCCTACGGCGAGACCTCCGATCGCGTAGCCGTCAAAACCGACTTCAACTAGGTCTCCGGTGCTCTCGTACCTTAGATCTTCAAATACCGACCCCTGCTGTATTCCGAAAAGCGCTCTTGAATCGGGTTCTCCGAATGCGGCCTTGGATCGTTTCGCCCAACGCATCGACATCAGCATCGACTTTTCCGCCTCGACTCTGCTGACCGGAAACGGAGTGCATTCGTCGAAACACATCGCGATATCCGAACCAAGCAGTTGCTGCACTTCAATGGAGCGCTCCGGCGACAAAACATGCTCCGAACCATCAATGTGGGACTTGAAGCGGACGCCGTCTTCGTCGAGTTTCCGGAGCATGCTGAGACTCATGACTTGAAACCCTCCGGAATCAGTCAAGATCGGGCGTTTCCAATTCATGAAACGGTGGAGGCCGCCGAGTTTCGCAATCCGCTCCGCACCCGGACGCAACATCAGGTGATAAGTGTTGCCAAGTATAATTCGGGCGCCAGTCAATGCCACATGTTCAGGCAGCATCGCCTTGACGGTCGCCGCCGTTCCAACCGGCATGAATGCAGGCGTTTCGATATCCCCTCTCGGCGTGCGAAGGACGCCGGTCCTCGCGTCGCCCTCTGATTTCATGATTTCAAATTGAAATGCCATGCCGTCTTGCCCATTCGGGTTGGAAGCAACCTCGTGATTGATACACGTAATCATCCGATCATGCGCTGCAACCCGCTGCCATTCGGCGCGGGCTTGTTCAAATCGCTCTCAACCGGTCTTCAACCTGCAAATGCCCAAGGAAGTCGGGCGGTTGCGCTGTCTCGCCGCGTCTCGAGCTCTGCAACTATGGCGGAACGCGGTTATGGACAATTGGTTGCAATAGCCTATATGTTTGGTCAGGAATTTGCAGACGCCGTGCATCGAAATGGAAGTAGAAGACAAATTTCCTTTGGAAGGGGCAATTCTCATCAAGCCCTCCTCCGTGGACCATCCGCTGTATGGCAGTGTCGTCGATGCATGTCGGTCAGTCTATGATCCGGAAATACCAGTAAATGTTTATGATCTAGGTCTGGTTTACACAATTGAGATCGATCAAGAAGGTGAAGTTGAAGTCATCATGTCCCTCACTGCGCCCGGATGCCCTGTCGCCGGCGAAATGCCGGGGTGGATTGCTGACGCGATCGAGCCGCTTGAGGGGGTCAAGTGCGTCAACGTCGAGATCACGTGGAATCCGCCTTGGGGAATGGAGATGATGTCGGACGAAGCACGCTTGGAGCTGGGCTTCATGTAAAAATCGCAGCGGTAGTTTTAGAGCGATGATGATTGCTCTTCTTCCTTTGCGATTATCGTCGGCACATTGGCAGCGCTTTGCGCATTCACAGAAGGATCAATTTGGTCGATGTTCGGAATACCGGGAAAGAAAGCAGTCACGCTGACTGACGCCGCCGTCAAGCACGTGTCGAAGCTCATGGCTGCCGCGGGCAAGGAAGGGCTGCGGATTGGCGTAAAGAAGGGCGGCTGCGCGGGGATGGAGTACGTCATGGACTTCGTCGATTCCGTCAACGAAAATGACGAGGTCGTCGAACAGGACGGCGCAAGGATCATAATCGAGCCGATGGCTCAGATGTTTCTTTTCGGAACCGAGATCGACTACCAGACATCGCTGATTGAATCTGGATTCCAGTTCAAGAATCCGAACGTAGTCGATTCTTGCGGATGCGGCGAATCCGTGCGCTTCAAGGAAGATTGACACTTTCAATATGATCGCGTTGCGGAGAAATGCGCACGCATAATTCAAGCCTCTCGCGCAGTAGGCGCTTGCCCAAGCACGAAGTCCCAATCAAGCTGGAGAATGAATTGGCCAACCTATTGTTTGCCGGAAACTGGAAAATGAACGGTACCGGAGAGTCCTTGAATGAGATCGCCGAACTCGCGGCGGTTGGAATCAGACCAGGATTGAAGGTGTTGATTTGCCCACCTGCCACTTTGATTTCGCGAATGGCCGATGCTTTGGAGGAAACGAATATCGAAGTTGGCGGCCAAAACTGCCATGAAAAGCCGTCCGGGGCATACACAGGAGAAATTTCGGCAAAAATGCTGAGCGACGCTGGCGCAACCCACGTCATTTTAGGGCATTCGGAACGGCGCCAGCTTTATGGGGAGTCCGATTCGTCCGTAATGGCAAAAGTGAGAGCAGCTTGGAGAGCCGATCTGATCACGATTGTTTGCGTCGGCGAAACTGAAGAGCAAAGAAACAAAGAGGAAACCTTGGCCGTCGTTGAACTCCAAATGGATCAAAGCATTCCTGATGGCGCAAACAGCGACAATTTGGTTGTCGCCTATGAGCCGGTCTGGGCGATCGGAACCGGCAAGACCCCTGCCCTGGCCCAGATCGCAGAAGTGCATGAATTCATCAGGAACCGTTGCATCGCTCGTTTCGGAGACGTTGACGGCCATTGCATCAGGCTTCTTTACGGCGGTTCGATGAATCCCGGCAATTCCGGCAAGATCCTCAGCCTTGAAAATGTTGACGGAGGATTGATCGGAGGAGCATCCCTCAAGGCGTCGGACCTTTTAGCAATTATTTCCAGTTCGCAATCGAAGTAATTCTAAAATGATGGATAAACCCATGGAAATCGCACCGCCGAATTTAATTTGCAATTCCTGAATTTAGTTTGTGGCATTCACCTGTTTTGATTCAGAAGTTTCTATCGACTGATTGATTGATTATATGTATTTTCTAATTTTGTACTCCGGTAATTGCATAGAATTGTCCTTTAACGTAGCACGAATATATTGAATCATAGTTTCCGCTGCCAATCCCGCAGATCCTTCAGCGTTTAAGCACTTTGTCCAATTCTTTGCGAAATCTTTGTTCATCCGGCAGCAGTTCGATCGCCCTCCGATAGGCGTCTTCAACCTCTCCGACCGGAGCCCTGAGCCAGCAGCGTGTAAGCGCCAGCTCTCGCCAAGCCCATGCATGTCGGGCAGGTGAAGCATCCAGCTGGATAACGCGCTCCAAGAGCTCTTGAGCCTCGACGAGAAACCGCCGATTCAAATCGTCCTGCTGATCTTGGCGTGCCTTGTTCGCCAGCTTGATTTTAGTCTGCGCGAATTCGAGCAGCAGACGAGAGTCGTCATATACTGCATCTCCTGCAAGCACAAAATACCTGTGCGCCGTACTATACTCCTTTACACGCCTTGCGAGTATGGCCGTTAAAGTGGCATCCCGCCCCAGCGATGGGGGCTGCATCTTCTTGAGCAACTGCCGCGCTCTTTTTTCATCGCCTGCTTCCGCGAATGCTTCGATCAACGTATTTGTAACGTTGGCGACTGCGCTTGCTGCCCCTTTCGCCTCAAAAGTTTTTAGCACTTCTTCTGCACGGTCGAATTCGGCACTTTTTGAATAAGCCCGTATCATCTCTGATGCGAGAACTTCCGACGCATGGTTTGACGTCCACGCGGACTCGATACGGCGTAAAGCGTCTTCGGGCTCTCCCGCGGCACGCAAATATGCCGCATCACTCACCGCCGACAATGCAACGTACTCAGGGTGGGCCGGCAACGTAGCTCGGAAGTATGTTCGCATTTCGTCGAAATCAAACTGGGGCAGCGGTGAGCCATTAGTTTGCATCGACCGGAATACCTTGGGCAATCCAGTATGCCATCCCTCCGCAAGCCTAAGCTTTTTCAGGAACTCTCCGATGCGGCGATTGCGAGCAGGTACGGTTGGAATTTCCGCATTGGGAAGCAGGTGCTTTTGTTCAATTCCCGCGACCGGCCCCGGATAACTGACGACTTCGATGCGGTCAGGGTAGAGAAGAACCTTAGTGGGTTCAGGTTGGTCGACGTCATAGCTCCGATGATAAACCGCGTTGACAAGGGTCTCGCGCAACGCAGGCAACGGATAATTGACCCAACTCCGAACTTCACTCCGATGCCGCTGCTTGTGCAAATGAAATGTTGAAAGATTCTCAAGATAATCCAAGCAATCACGAAGCTGGTTCGCGAGCGTTCCCCCGAAGATTTTCTCTTGCAATACATTTCCGGCTCGATCTGACGTAAACTGCACAACTTCTATCTTCGCACCTCGAAACCACTCGGTGGGATCATTTGAAAAAAAGAGAAGGCCCACGTTACGCGGTACCTCGTGATTGTTGACCTTTGCAGTTAACTGCATACTCCGACTTAGATAATTTTTATCTGGCTCTTCGATGAGTTCACTGCGAATGTCGCGCAGGAATTTGCGTATTTTGCTCTCGCGTAGATCTTCAACTTGAGCATCATGCGCCCTACGATCATCCCAAGGAACGCGGGTGGACTTCTCCATGAGTGCGGGAAGTTGGCCGCGCTTTTCAGCGTCGACGGTCTCCGGGCCAAGGCGGACCCAATATCGCCAAGGCCCGCCGTCGTTTTCTGGCGCACAATGAGCGGACCGCGTCTCGCTCGCAGGTGCCCACACCACTAAAATATGTCGATCCTCGACGATTTCTGGTGACAGAATCGGGTGACAAGGCGGGTTGAGTTGAGTGCAGTGTTCGCTGACCCACTTCTGCGCAGACTCGATCTCATCGGATGAAAGTCCGGAAGGAGGCAGAACCGCCTGCCCTCCACTCTCCTCAACTCCGATCACGACGTAGCCGCCGTTCAGATTATGGAGGTCATTCGCAAATGCGCAGATCGTCTTGAGTACTTGGATTCCTGTTGTTTTCGGATCCCACGATGCTTTGAATTCGACCCGCTCAGACTCTACGCCCCGGCAGTAAAGGAGGTCTTCCAAGTTGATAGGCAGTATCTTGCTCATGGACAAATCGAGCCTTTCGCTTCGAATCGAATTCCGAACTCACGCCAATTTCATTGCAGTCCCGTTCGCTGCGGGAATACGCTACGTGGCAGTGAAATAATTGCTGCTATGTGTTAACGAACTACAAGATCTAGCGGTGCGTTTCAGGTTTTTGGTGAAGTCTGTCTTGCGCCTTTGCGCTTTGTCCGATTCCGGCATTCCGAGGATTGAAATAGTGATCCGCACAGTTCAGCATGGAGCGTGCCGAAAGCAGGTGCCAACTCCCTTCTCCCCGTCAAAATGCTGCCTCGAAAACATGCGTCGGCCCGGTTTCCTCGAATGGAGGGCTTGTCGCGTTGCAGCCAACTGACCAAAATACTTGAAACGTAACCAAGAGCCAATGGTCATCCGCACGCATTTCGACTGAATTCTTGCGCCAACGAATAGTGCTTCCAGCAAATCGACAAGTCCGGGCGTCAAATATGCACGGCTTGGCCGAACGCTTCCAACGTGCTTTCGTGCATCGCCTCGGAAATCGTCGGATGTGGGAACACCGTCTGCATCAATTCTGATTCTGTAGTTTCCAGTTGTCGGCCGACAACGAATCCATGAATCAGCTCTGTCACCTCCGCGCCAATCATATGGGCACCGAGCAATTCTCCCGAGCTTTCGTCGAAAATAGTCTTGACCAACCCTTCAGGTTCACCGAGAGCAATTGCTTTTCCGCTGGCATGAAGCGGAAACCTTCCAACGCGGACAGGCTTTCCCTTCTTTTTTGCCTCAGCCTCCGTCAATCCGACCGATGCTATCTGCGGGTGGCAGTATGTGCAGCCCGCGACGCTTTCGGGCTTTACAGGATGGGGTTGCCCTCCTGCGATCAGTTCGGCGACCGCTATGCCTTCGTGGCTTGCTTTATGCGCCAGCCAAGGGGGGCCAGCGACGTCTCCGATGGCGTAAATCCCATCGACGCCCGTACGGCACAACTCGTCGACAACGATGTGCGACCTGTCGGTCTTGACCCCGATTTTTTCCAATCCCAGATTTTCGATGTTCCCTACGATTCCTGCCGCCGAAATCACTGTATCGACATTCAGGACAAGCTCTTTCTCCGCATTTGACTCGATGACCGCTTCAGCCTGTTTGCCCGACTTGGTCAACTTCTTGACCATCGAGCCTTCATGGAACTTGATTCCGAGTTTGGAGAAGCTTTTCTTCGCTAAGCCGGAAATCTCCTCATCTTCGTTCGGCAGAATCCTGTCCAAAACTTCGACAACCGTCGTATCCGCGCCCAGCGCATTGAAAAAACTTGCGAATTCCATGCCTATCGCTCCGGACCCGATGACCAACAGGCTCTTGGGCATCCGCTTCGGAATCAAGGCATGCTTGTATGACCAGACCAAATCGCCATCGGCCTCAATTCCCGGCAATTCCCTTGCGCGCGCGCCGGTGGCGACAACGATGTTCGGCGCGGTGAGTTCCATCGGACCCTCCGGCCCAGAAACGGAAAGCGTTCGATTGCCGGCGAATCTGGCCTCGCCCATGATCACGGTCGCCTTGTTCTTTTTCAGAAGATGCTTGACGCCTCCGCTGAGCTTCCCGGCGATCTTTCTTGAGCGCTCGATCACCTTGTCGAGCTCGAAACTGACGGAGCTTGCCGAAAGCCCGAATTCGTCGGCGCGGTTCATCAAGTGGAACACTTCCGCCGAACGCAGCATCGCTTTCGTCGGGATGCATCCCCAATTCAAGCAAATGCCGCCGAGATGCTCCCGTTCGACGACGGCCACGTTCATGCCGAGCTGCGCGCCCCTTATCGCGGATACGTATCCTCCGGGCCCTGCCCCAATTACGATCATGTCGTAGGTCTTGCGCTTCAAGTTTCTATCCTCTGTCCTGAAGTGCGGCTATTCGCATTCTGTATTCAAGCTAGCGTCTCGCCGGAATGGCACCAGTTTTTCCCTTTGCGCATCCGCCGTCCGAAAATCTTGCGACCCGCTGCCGCGAATTCCGAGTGAATTCACTTTCGCAGCGAGTCGACAAACGCCTGGTATCCTCCCGCGGCCAGCCATTCCTCTTCCTCCGGAGTCGATTTTCGGCCCAGCGCTTCGTTTCGGTATGGAAACCGCCCGAACAGCCGGACCACCTCGATATGCGCCTTCGAGTGCAGCACGACCTCGGGGTTTACCTCTGCGAACTTGGTTTCCATCAATTCGAGGCAACGGGTCAATTCCGGTATTTTCTCGGAGTGCATGTAAGGCATGTAGAGGAATCGTCTTCGAACCTCGTCCAGTTCCATATCCTGGCCGGCATCGATCGCGGCGCCGGCCGTCTTCAATGCCATCGCGTCGCTGGCAAACGATTTTCCAGAGCCTCGAAACATGTTCCTAGGAAACTGGTCCAGCGTAATGACCAAGGCCAGTGAGCCGTCCGCCGTGTCCGCCCAGCTCGCGAATTTCCCGGCTGCTGCATCTTCCCACACCTGAAGAAATCTACTCCGAATACGAGCATCAACCTCTTCGCCGCCTCTGAACCAATCCTCGGGTTTCAATTCGTCGAACCAAAACTCCAAAATCTCATTCGGTCCCATATTCGGTATCTCCGTTTTCGAATGCTCCAACGAGCTTTGCCTTACAATCCTTTGCTGTGTCCGGGCAAGCAACAGCCGGCATGGCGAAGAACTGCAGCGTCAGCGCCGCACGATGCGAACGAATTCCAAGGCATCCGCTTCAAAGGCTAACTCGACAATACGTCCCGTATGAACTCCGCAGCCACTCCGAGGCTGTCGGGCGGAATTCCGTGGGCGACTCCGCGCGACAGGTACGATCGAACTCTGAAACCATTTTCCTTAAGAACCTTTTCCGCTTCCGGCATGGCCGACGGCGGAACAACCAGGTCCATATCCCCGTGAAGCAGGAGCACCGGCGGTCGCGACTTGCCTTCGGATTTCAAACGATCCGGGTCAAGCAAGCGACCGGATGCTGCAACGATGCCGCCAAGGGGATCAACGCGGCGCGGCCCTACATGCAACGACATCATCGCACCTTGCGAAAACCCGAACAATATCGTCCGCGTCGCTTCAACTCCCGATGCGGAGATCTGATCGTCCACAAAGTCGTAAAGGCTGGCATAAGAACATTTGAAGGATAGCACCATATCCGGCTCCGTGCTTCCATCGAACTGCGGCACGGGGAACCATTGATACCCGTTGGGATTCACAAAGTTGGGCTCAGGAGCATCCGGAGCAACAAACTTCGTGGTAGGGCATTCATTCGAAAGCACATCGCTCAAACCCATCAAATCGGCGGCGTTTGCTCCATAACCATGAAGGAGAATGACGAGACTGTCGGCAGGACCCGACTTTGCTTCTCTTTCAAGAAACTCTAGATTTGATTTCAACGGACACCCTCCTTCTTTTTCGCAAATCGATAGTATGCCCAGAGGAGGCGCGCCGCCACTGCGCGCCAAGGCGCCCACGGTTCCGCCATCCGCCTTAATTCGTTTTCTGTCGGGCGCGCATCAAGTGCGAACAGCAACTTGGCCGACTCCTGGAGCGCGAGATCTCCCGCAGCGATCACATCGGCCCTGCCCAGCGAAAACATCATGTAGATTTCAGCTGTCCATCGGCCGATGCCCTTTATCGAAGTCAGAAGCGAAACGACGTCCTCATCGGTCTGTTCCATCAAGCAATCGAAATCGATTTCGCTTGACGCAAGCGCCCTTGCGTACTTGATTTTCGGGCGCGACAGGCCGCAAACCTGAAAATCTCGGTCAGGCGCCGCGAGAACGCGGTCCCGCGAAACGAGGTCGGCGGCTTTCATTCTGCCCCAAATCGCATCTGCGGAAGCCACCGAGAGTTGCTGGCTCACGATCATGTCCAGTAGCGCGGTGTATCCTTCATGCCTCCTCCTCAGCGGCGGATTCCCGCAAATTTCTGCCGCTTGGGCGAAGCGCGGCTCGACGGAAGAGATGAACTCAATCCCCTCGGATATGTCGTCAACGCATGTAATAATCCGCCGGTCATTTTCATGCATCTCGACTTTCCAATTCCATTGCTTCCTTTTTGCGACTCGAGTCCGCCGACTCCCCGGCACCAAGTTTGTGTTTTCGCCGATTCATGCAAAAGAATGATTTTTCTTGAAGCTGCTCATGTTCAGGCATACGAAGCCGACTATGCCGCCTGTATCCGTGCCGAAAGAAAAGCGCAATGTCGTCGTTCTGGTAATCGCTCAGGCGACGATCGGGGCGCAGATGCCCATGATCTTCACGATTGCAGGTTTGGCTGGGCAATCGCTTGCATCCAACCCCTGCTGGGCGACGCTGCCTATTTCACTGATCGTGTTCGGCTCAATGACAACGGCGCAATGGATAAGTCGGCTGATGCACCGGTTCGGACGGAAAGCGGGCTTCGTCGTCGGGGCTCTGGGAGGCGGCTTGGGGGGAGTTATCGGTTCGTACGCCTTGCTGACCGCATCATTTCCGCTCTTTCTGGTCGGTGCTTACTTCACCGGCATCTACATGTCGGCCCAAGGCTTCTACCGCTTCGCGGCGGCGGACACTGCGTCGCCTGGATTTCGACCGAAGGCGATATCGTATGTCATGGCGGGCGGACTCGCGGCGGCAATTCTCGGGCCCCAACTGGTCAAGGTCACCGCGGAAAGTTTCGCCGTTCCGTTTCTTGGAACCTATATCGCCGTGATCGCGGTCAATCTGATCGGCGCTTTCCTGTTCATCTTTTTGGACATACCCAGGCCGAAAGCGGCCGAAGTGTCCAAGACGGATGTCAGGTCATATTTCGACTTGCTGAAAGACGCGCGCGTTTCCGTTTCAATCATTTGCGCGATGGTTTCGTACGCATTGATGAACCTGATGATGACAGCTACGCCGCTAGCCGTAGTGGGATGCGGGTTCAGCCAGAATTCCGCAGCCGACATCGTTTCTTCGCATGTGCTGGCGATGTTTGCTCCTTCGTTCTTCACGGGCCACCTGATCGCGCGCTTCGGCGCCGAGCGAATCGTCGCCTCGGGACTGGCACTGCTCGCGCTCGCCGGGATTGTGGGGCTGGCGGGCGTCGATCTGTACAATTTCTTCGGAGCGCTGATTCTTTTGGGAATTGGCTGGAATTTCGGCTTCATCGGCGCGACCGAAATGCTGATGAAAGCGCACGTCCCGGCAGAGCGCGGGAAGGTTCAGGGCTTGAACGACATGATTGTGTTCGGATGCGTGACGATTGCCTCGCTTGCCTCCGGCACGTTGATGAACTGTTCCGGAGGCAGTCCGCCTGAAGGATGGGCATCGGTGAATTGGGCGATGGTGCCGTTCCTGCTGCTGGCGGGATGCTCTCTCGGCTGGCTGATTTGGCGGCCATCGAGAAGCACCTGAAAGTCGCGCCGAACTTCGCCGATTGTCGCCGCTCGAATATCGACACACTTCAATCGGACTTGGCTGGATTCGGCACAACCCGAGAAAATTTTTCTTTGTTTCAACCCTGCCAATGACGACGCTTCATTGATGATCGAACACAAGGATCAGCCGAAAGTCGAACTCACGTCAGCCATCTGAATATAGACACGCTTCGGGTTTTCATGATCGTTCAAGGAGCGGAATCCAAGTTCCGCATAGAATTGCCATCGACGCTCAAAGGCTTCGTCCTCCAGTACGTCGAGAATGATCGCAGCCGCCCCCATTTGTTCCGATATCCCAAGACAACGTTTCATGGCATCGATCATGAGTGCCGTGCCATATCCTGTTCCTTGCATGTCGTTGCGCACGGCCAAGGCACGGATGAAAATCGCCGGAACATCAGAAATCCGCAACCGCCGCCATATTTTTGGGCCGATGTCTTGTCGAACGGCAAATGCACCAAGTGTATAGAAGCCCAGTACAGCTGAATCGGCTTCTAAAGTTGCGACCCAAGCTGAGATAAGGTTGGACTTTATCTGACTTGAGAGCGAAATTTTCAGGAAATTGTCAATCGGAGCATGACCACAAGAAAAAGCGCTGCGGTCATGCAGCGCCTTGTCGAATTTTGCAATCACGAGGGCGGGAGCAGCCGACGCACTATCCGGCATTCTTCAGTAGGCCTTTGGACGCCTCGAATGCGCGTTTTAAACCGGGTACGGACTTGCCTGGCGCCTCGACTGCGGCCTTGAAGTTATCGAAAGCTTCGCTAGGCAAGACCGAAAGCGACATGCGCCGCTGTATCTCCCGTGCATGCATAATGGCAGACCGACGAACAAAGTCGCTCTCTCGCAAGCCCGTCGCCGAAGCAGCGAACTTGATAAGCGCTTCGTCCTCGCGATGCATGCGCAATTCCTTGCGCACGTCCATCTTTCCCGGGGTAGACGTTACGGTTTCAATGTCGAACATGGTCAATCTCCTTTGCAAACATGTACGGTATATTGCCGTATATGTCAATCATTCAATAGCGCGTTTCTTCACAAAAGAACGACCGCCAAAATTCATCCTTGCATGCCGGTTAATTGCGGGAATTTACGGATTTTGAACCCGCCGTCATCAACGCGATGCCTCATGCCGCGGAGAATAGCTCCAAGCGTTGCACTGCCGTAGTGATTACGCAAAGGCTCATTTCGCGAATTATGTGCATTGTCGTTTCATTCCATGCGTTTTCGACCGCTTTCAGATGGCGGCACCGGCTTCTGGCAGCAGGACGCCGACGCGCTGCGCGGGATCGTGCAGGGCGGACGAGACTTGCCTCCTTCGGCGCCAGAAAGAAGGTCGGAACATGGTCTGGCTGCCCCGGTGGCGGCCTTCGTCAAGATCAGTGGCGGGAACGCAATATCATGGTTGAGATACAGAAGTTCTGCAAAATGCTTTCTCGAGGAAGCGGCCATGGCAAATCCGTTGGTTTCGCGGTCAGCCATCCTTTTACAGGAAAGGACGACACCATGGCCGGAACGCATCATCATTCGAAGCGGGCGCGTTCAAGGCTGAGTTTGAGCGCGCCAGCGGCACGGTTCGCGATCGTGCCAAGAGCGCACTTCTGGAGATTCCTGAGAAAGAGATGGCAGAGGATTCGGGCGCTGCGAAGGGCGAGCGAACCCGGACGGGCGCAGCTTGAATCCGGCGGCAGCGAATTCGGTTTCCGGACGCAAACAAACGCTGGACATCGACTACCCCCCCCCCTTTATAGGTCTATGCGTCTGCCTGCGGGCGTCGACGCAGCTCATGTCATTTAAATGTGAACTTCGTTTCAGACACGCTGGCGAGGTCCCGGGCTGGAAAGAGCACGGTTCTGCTCGCCCGGTGCGGGTACGCGGCGGAATCGTTGGACCAATACTGACGATGGAGCGATGTTCATGGACACGAAACTGATCACGGCTCTCGCGTGCGGGGCGGCCTTGGTTCTCGGCGCCTGCTCCGGCAGCACTGCCTCGAGAACGACCGGAGAGGGAGGGGATCAAACCGGCGGGGTACCGGATCCCGACGGCACCGGCGGTTCGAACGGCGACGGTGAGCCGACCCCGCTGCAGACCGCGGAGACCCGATACTCGGATGCCCAGAGGGCCGCGACGCGAGCGGTTGAAGCGGCGCGTCTGGCAGCGGCGGCGGATACCGAGGCGGCGCGCGCCAATGCGCAAAGTTTGATCGGCTTGGCCAGCGGGTGCATCCCATTTTTTGTGGAACCGGGTAACTCCGCGCTTTCGTGTGTCGCTCGGGTTTTGCGTTCCGGGGGTTGCAATCGAGGCCTGCGCGGTTCAGCATGGATCGGTCCCGGGGCGGTTTCCGAAGACCCGCGCACGGCGGGCGCCGCGCCTCCGGGGCGCGAGCAGCAGAGGTCATCATGGCAGAGAAGATACGGGACGCGGAGTTCCGCCATCCGGAATTGGCGGCGTTTTTGCAGGGTTTGACGGACGAGCAGGCGGCGGCGCTGGGTCCATTGAGTGTCGAGCGCGACGGCGTTGCGTCGCAGTACTGGCGCGAGGACGGCCGGGTGCGTTGCCGCGAGTTCGAGGCGGCGTCCGGCGGGCCGTCCTCGGAGATGGAGGCGCTGCATGCGGAGATCGCGGCGGCGTTCGGCCGTTCGCTTCCTCGGATGAGGGCGGAACTGCGGGGCGGCGGCGTTCCGGATCTGGACGCCATCGAGACGTCGATCCGCGACGATCTGCTGGGCGGCGGGGCGAAGTGCTACGCTGCGCTGCTCGAGGCGTTCGACGCCGCTCTTCCGCCCCCGTCCTGCCCGCGTTGCGGCCGGCGGATGGACCGTCACGGCCGGGTCGGGAAGACGTTCGGGACGCGCTTCGGACCGGTCCGGGTCGAACGGCGCCGTTTCCGCTGCCGCGGGTGCGGCGACAGCTGTTTCCCTTTGGACCCGGCGCTGGATCTGGAAGGCAAGAACGTCACGCCCGGCGCGGAAAGCCTCTATGCGGACGCCGCCAGTTCCGACAGTTACGGGCAGGCGCGCCGCCAGCTGAAGAACTTCGCCGGCGTGGAGGTTCCGGCGTCGACTCTCCAGCGCCATGTCTTGAGGATCGGCGAAGAGATGCAGGCGTTCGAGCGGGCGGACGCCGAGGCGTCGCCTCCGGCGAAGCGGGTTCTGCTGGGGATCGACGGCACTGGAGTTCCGATGGCCGCCCGCGAGGTCGAGGGCGTGGCCGGCAAGCAGGCGGACGGCTCGGCGAAGACCCGAGAGGCGAAGGTCGTCGTCTGCCGCGAGGCCGACAGCCTGGACCCGAAGACCGGGGAGCCGCGGAAAGGCCGGAAGAGCGGAGCTGTCAGCGTCCGCATCGACAGCGCGAGGTCGGCGAACGGGGCCGGGCGGGTCTCGGAGTTCGCCGCCCGCCTGGAGCAGTTCTTGCACCGGAACGGCGTGTTCGCGGCCGAGGAGGTGGTGGTGCTGTCCGACGGAGCGCCGTGGATCCGGACCGTCTGCGAAGAGATCCTGCCCGGACGGAAAACGACCTTCATCCTCGACCTGTACCACGCCCTCGAATACGCGGCCGCCGCCGTGCAGGCGGTGACGCCGGACGAGGGCGAGCGGAAGGCGTGGATGGACTGGATCAGGAAGCAGCTGGACGCCGGGCGGGTCGACCGGGCCATCGCCGCCCTGAAGCCGCATCGCGACCGGTCCGAAGCCGTCGCGGCCTGCATCCGCTACTACGAGGCCAACAGGGACCGAATGCGCTACGACCTCTACCGGAAGCGCGGCCTGCCGGTCGGATCCGGCGTCGTGGAAAGCGCTTGCAAACGCATCGTCGGAAGCCGGCTCAAAGGAGCCGGGCGCCACTGGTCGAAAGCGGGCGCCAACGCCGTGCTCGCCGTCAAATGTTGCTTCGAAAACATGCGCTGGCCCGACTTCCTCGATTGGAGGGCTTGCCGCGCCGCAGCCGCATAACCAAAAAATGGGATGCACCCCTTGGCCAGCACAGCGCTTGACGATGCGGTGAAAGCGGCGGAAGATGCAGTCGTTGCGGCCGCCGACGGAAGCGCGGCGCAAATCGGCGCGGCGGCAAGGGTGAGAACCGCAGCGATACAGCTCCGAACCGCGCAGGCGGAAGCCCTTGATGATGCGCGTGATTCTCTCGCTTGGTACGGAAAGAAACTTGCGCGCTACGTGCTTGCGAGCGGCGCGGCCGTGGCGCCGCGCGAAAGCACCAACATCGCAACGATCAGAAGAATTCCGCGGACAAGAGACACGTCCGCGACCGACAGCACCCAAATACCAAATGTGGATAATGAGAATAAAGAGGATGACGCCTTCACCAGAACGACATTCAAGACCGTCATGTACGAGGACGGCAAGAAAGTGTTCTCCACAGCCGACGACGGCGAAGGCGGCGATGAGTTCAAAGTGGATGGATGGGTCGGCTGGCCGGAAACAGACTGGCGCCTTGAAGCATTCGTTCACACCGGATTGAAACTGACGAACGCCGGACTTGTCATTCGTACTGGCGGAACGATTGATATTGATGGCTGGCCTTCCCAAATATTTATTGTGGATTACGCGGATATGCGGAGAAACCTTGCAAACTACGCCAATCAAGGCGGCACCGGTCACAACGGCTGGGATCTGGAGATCACGTTCGACGCGCCGCAGAACATGCCCGTTCCGAACGCGCCAGACGGCGAGAATTGGGTTTCCAGCTGGCAAGGAAACGGCGACTTCTACTGGAGAGCCATCGCCCCCGCCGACGAGGACATGCAGCTGGCTGCTGACGGGAAATACTATCAGGAGGGTGCATTCCTCCAGCCTGACGGGTACAAGGACCTCGGCACGTACGAGATCTGGCTGTCCAATCACATCGGCGTGGATACGAAGCTCGAGCCGCCTCCTGGCCAGGAGGGCACTTGCCGTGACGGCTCGAGAAGAACCGCCTGCCCCGAGGACGACGAACAGTATTATCTGGACTACGCCGCATACGGGCTGTTCGTATTGACCGCTGACACCGAAACCTTCCGAGCTGGCTATAACGGCCATGCCAGCCGGGTCAATACGCTGCATTTCGGTTACTCGGCTTTCGCCGACGCCGACGGCCAAAGGACCACGGACATCGGCACGGCGATCACTAGCGGGAAATTCTATGGGAGCACTCTCGCTTATGAAGTTCAGGGGGGTCGGACAACCACCATCAATACGAAATTGCTGCGAGGCGACGTGGTCTTGACCGTGAACATTCCGAAGGGAACGGGCACAGGAACTTTGCAAGGAACAATGAGAAACTTTCAAAGGTGGGACGAAGAAGGCGGATACTGGACTGCCTATGCCGACAGGCTCGCGGTCACAGTGAACAGCACGGCTATCAGTGCAGACGGAACGTTCAGCGGCAGAGTGGCAGCTACGCCTTCAAATGAATGGAGCTCCAACGGTCAAGGCCTTTTGAAGGGGAGCTTCTATGGCCCTCGCACCGACAGCAACGATCTTGAAATTGCAGGAAGCTACACCGTCGGTCAGAGCTTTGTGCCCCATGCCGTAGCTCAAGGGGCCGGCTTTACAAACCTTGGAGGTCAAGGCAGGAAGGGCGTGTTCGGCAGCTTCGCCGCCAAACAAAGACCGGCGGCCGTCCCACCGATCAACTAGAGCGCGACCGGACGGGAAACGGTCAAGAGGTTTGCAGCCGCGGCAGATCTGCCGCGGCCCCACACTCAGTTCGCCTTTCCGCATCTGCCGATCACGTGCCGATGATGCTGCAATTTCGTGTGTGGGCCCCCTGCGACACGGGTTTCTCCTTGTTCAATTTCGGGCATTGGTTCAGGCGCATTCGCGTGTCCGGCCTGTTTGATGCGGCGCATCGATGGTTGCCGTCGACCTGAGGGAAATCTTGTCCGGAAGCAACGGTACCTTCACCCTCAACCAGTTCCATGCACTCGAATATGCGTCCGCCGCAGTGCAAGCCGTGACTCTGTAAAATGGCGAACGGAAGGCATGGATGGAACGGATCAGGGAGCAGTTGGACGCCGGGCGGGTCCCCCTGGTCATCGCCGCTCACTGAAGCCGCACCGCCGCCGGTCCGAAACCGTCTCGGTCCGTGTCCGCTACTGCGCGAGGCCAAAAAGAACCGAATGCGCTACGACCTTTGCCGGAAGCGCGGATTTCCGGTCGGATCCGGCGTCGTGGACAACCCCTGCAAGCGCATCGTTGGCAGAGAAGCCAGTTCAAAAAGTCGGGGGCCAACGCCCTGCTCGCCGCCGGATGCTGCCTTGAAAACATGCGCTGGCCCGACTTCCTCGAACAGAGGGCTTGCCGCGTCGGCGCCTGACCAAATGATGGAACGCATCCATTGTCGTCGCATGCACAGTGGACGGTCTGAAAACTACCAATTCCCTGTCAAACTGCGCGCCAGAAGCGTCGCCCTTCTCATGAACTCCGATTCTTCAAGTTGACCCGAGTCAATTCGTCGCAAGTCCGACGACGCCCTTTCCAATGCTGCGCCCGCGCGCCAGCCCGCCAGCAACGCCGGCGTCGCGCCTCGAGGCACTTGCCTTCGATTTCGTCTCGCAGCCCGGATCCGGACGGAGGCCAAACGCACGATATCACGAACCAGATCCGTGTTTGCGCCGAATGCGTTCCACCCTCTCTTGTTCAATGACGGAACCGCGCGCAGAAACGAAATTGCCCCGGAACTCCAAGCGAACATCTTGACTGTTTCCATCGCGCGCTCCGGAGCGCCAAGCGTCCGGGCAGCCAACGCCATCAGTTCTCCGGATGTAGCGTCGATGTATTCTTCAAATTCATCCAGAGAACTGAACGTTTCCCTGTTCAGGTCTCTGTATCTCGCCTCGATCATTCGATTGAAGGAATCCGGCGGCAAATCCGCGGAACGGATTAATTCCGCCACGCAGGAGAGCAAGTCGCTGCTCTCCCGGACATCCCCGGACAGGGAGGATCCAATCGCGTCCGCCCACCAATTGAGGCGGACGGCGCATACGGCGGGATCGGGCGACGTCCAAGCAGACCGGGCGACTTCCAGATTGAATCCGTAGAGAACGAATAGTCTGCGCCTGCCGACCGGTTCCGCCGACAAAGCCGAGAGATGGCGATCCGGATCGCCGCGCCGAACCAGATCCTCAAGAAAATCAGGTGCCACAAGACGGCGCGTCATCCTTGACGAGCTTCCAGACGATTGCTTCTATCAATGCCTCGAATGAAGAATCGATGATATTGGGCGACACCCCCACGGTCGACCACCTGCGGCCGGCATTGTCTTCGCAATCAATGATCACGCGGGTTACCGCGGCGGTTCCGCTTCCTGTTATTCTTACTTTGAAGTCCACAAGACGCATTTCGTCGATATATTTCTGGTAGACGCCGAGATCCTTGCCTACGGCCCTTGCCAAGGCATGCACGGGACCGTTGTCCTTTCCCAGCTTGTCCATGCCTTCCGACACGGAAAGTTTCCGCTCGTTTCCGATTTTGACGACTGCGACGGCTTCGGATTGAGTCGTTCTGCCGTTGTTTTCGCCGCCGGTCCTTTGAACAATCAGCCGATATCGCTCCACCGTGAAGAATTCCGGCATCGAATTCAGAATTCTTCGAGCAAGGTTCTCGAAGGAGGCTTGCGCCGTATCGTAACTGTAGCCCTTATCCTCACGGCGTTTCACTTCTTGAATGATTTCATTAAGCCTCGAATCGTCCGGATCAACTGCAATTCCGGCATCGGCCAGCCTTGCCGCCAAACTTGAGCGACCGGCCTGGTTGGACATCGGAATGCCCCTGCGATTGCCCACTGACATCGGGTTGACATGCTCATAGGTCGCAGGATCTCGGGCGACGCCGGACGCATGAAGGCCGGCTTTGTGGACGAACGCGGAAGCCCCCACGTACGGCGCCGACTTGTTCGGCACCCTGTTCAAGATATCATCGAGCGAACGGGACAAGAGCGTCAAGGACTTCAATCCGCCATCGGTGATCGCTGTATCGAAAGAGCTGCAGTAAGGCTCTTTGAAGATGAGTGTCGGAATGATCGAGACCAGGTCCGCGTTGCCGCACCGCTCGCCCAATCCGTTCAAGGTTCCCTGAATTTGCCTCGCTCCGGCATCAATCGCGGCGAGCGCGCCTGCCACGGCATTTCCGGTATCGTTGTGGGTATGTATTCCAAGCCTTGAACCGGGGATTCCGCTTTCGATGACCTTCCTCGTAATCGTTTCAATCTCTTTTGGAAGCGTTCCTCCGTTCGTGTCGCAAAGTACGATCCACTTTGCCCCTGCATCGAATGCCGCGCGGGCGCACAGCATCGAGTAGTCCGGATCCGACTTGAAACCGTCAAAGAAGTGTTCTGCGTCGAAAATCGCTTCGCGTCCGCGGCTTACAACATATTCGATAGATTTCGAGATGTTGTCCAAGTTGGATTTGAGTTTGATCCTCAGCGCTTTCTTGACATGGTAGTCGTGCGCCTTGCCGACCAGACAGACAATCTTAGTATTCGCATTCAGAACCGCTGCCAGAACATCGTCGTTTTCCGCAGATCTCCCTGCCCGCTTCGTCATTCCGAAAGCGGTCAGTTTGTCTTCAGTGCCATTTGGAATGCGCTCGAAAAAATCGCTGTCTGTAGGATTGGCTCCGGGCCAGCCGCCTTCAATGTAATCCACGCCCAGTGCGCTGAGCATCCGGGCGATCTTGATCTTTTCCGCGATGGAAAACTGAACTCCTTGCGTCTGCTGCCCATCCCGTAGCGTTGTATCGAAGAGATACAGCCTTTCCTTCGGCATTTTATTCACCCTCTTTGTCGGAAGTTCGATGATCGTTCGTCCTTCCGTTTTGTTCATCGCCTGGCATGTAGCCGAAACGGTCGATCACTTTCTCTGCGATCCGATCAAGTTTTGCCCGATCAAACGCGGATGTCGGCGTGAAGCCCTTTTCATTGCCGTCCATCACTGAAACTCCCGCGTCCACCAAAAGCTGACGCATATAGTCCGCAATTGCGTAGTTCCTGTTTTCGCGTGCCAAGTCTCGCGCAAGACACACATTGGATACTGCTTCCAAGTCTTTTGGATCAACGCGGCGATGCTTGCGGGCAAGCCCCAGGAACCTGATCGTACGTAGAAGGCCCTCCGCATCGCCGCTAGCGTGCAGTTCATGCATTCGAGCGAATGCCTTCGGCGTGTCGAGGTCGTCGCAAAGTGCTGTAAGGAAGTCTTCGTCCAGTTCAGCAGGCCCGTCGCCTTCGACCTCGGGAGCACTCAATTCCTGGACTAGCTTGCTCCACTTCTCCAAAACGATCTCCGCCTCCCTCAACTTGGTTTCAGTCCAGTCAAGCGGTTTCCGGTAGTACGCGGAAAGCAGAACGAACCGAATTGCCGGTCCCGAAATGCCGCGATCAACTAGATCCCTGACCGTCAAGAAGTTGCCGAGGCTCTTCGCCATTTTTTGGCCTTCGACCTGCACGAAGCCGTTGTGCATCCAATAGCTCGCGAACGTCGCGTTCGGGTGGGCGCACATGCTCTGCGCCAGCTCGTTTTCGTGATGCGGAAATGCAAGATCAATGCCGCCGCCGTGAATGTCGAAGGATTCGCCAAGCAATTCCGAGCTCATTGCGGAACACTCGATATGCCAGCCTGGCCGCCCTCGGCCCCAGGGGCTCTCCCATCCGGGAATGTTCGGCGGAGATGGCTTCCAAAGCACGAAGTCAAGACTGTTCCGCTTGTACGGGGCTATCTCGACCCGTGCCCCCGCTCGCATCTCGTCGAGGGATCTCCGTGCGAGCCGTCCATAGTCGGGATAGCTTCCGACATCGAATAGAACATGGCCGGACGAGGGATATGCATGTCCTTTGTTTATCAGCGACTGAATCATGCGAATCATGTTCGGCACGAATTCGGTAGCGCGAGGCTCGAAATCCGGGGGAAGAACGCTCAAGTGCCCAAGGTCCGCGTGATACCAGCCGATTGTCTGGTCGGTGATCGCGCGAACAATTTCGATGAGCGGTCTCTTGTCGCCCTCGGCCCGGCAATCCAGCGCCTTGGCATTGATCTTGTCGTCGACGTCCGTGATGTTCCTGACGTAGACTACGCACTGCTTGCCGTACATGTGCCGCAGCAGCCGATACAGCAGATCGAACACGACTGCGGGTCGAGCGTTGCCGATATGGGCGCGGTCGTAGACGGTCGGCCCGCACGCGTACATTTTGACCCGATTGCGATCAAGCGGGCGGAATTGCTCTTTGCGGCGCGTTTTCGTGTTCCAAAACGCCAATTCCATGCATGAACCTCGTTTCCCCGTTTCGCAGCCGAGCCCGAATTCTTTGATTCATTTGTGAGAAAGACGCGCGGCCCGGCTGAATTTTCAGCCGATAATGCAGTTGCCGACTATGCAGACCGTCCGTGACATGCGGGTGCTTATGACCAATTGCCAAGCCATATTCAAGAAAAAATCGACAATCGCCAAAGATCGACATATCTGCCGTTGCAAAATGTCGCGAAGGAGTTCCAGTTGCTGCTTTCCGGAAGGACGAAATCCGAAGTCGCCAAGGCAAATGATGCATGGGAGACGCATTACAAGGCGCGGCGGATGAAATCCCGCGGCCGGCCTGTCGTCGACCTGACGATCGGAGACCATGACAAGCCGACTGATCCTGCAATCATCCGGGCAATGCATTCCAGCGCCAGTGAAGGTCGAACTGGGTATACGGACGTTGCAGGGACGTTGCGGCTGCGTGAATCGTTGTCGACTCGAATCCGCGCGCGCACCGGCGTGGCGGTCCCGCCGGAGCAAGTCGTCGCAACCAATGGAGGACAAGCCGCATTGTTCGCGGCCCACTTGGCGGTTTTGAATCCAGGCGACAAGGCGATCTGCATCGATCCCTACTACCCGACCTACCCCGGGACAATTCGCGGGACTGGAGGCAAGCCGGCCTGCGTGCCAGCGAGACGCGACCAAGGCTTCTTGCCCGATATGGAAGTTTTGGATCAAGTTGCGGAAGGCGCGCGCAGCATCTTGTTGAACTCGCCCAACAATCCTGCGGGCATTGCTTATTCGCGGCAGACGCTTGAGCAAATCGCAGATATTGCGATCCGGCATGATCTTTGGGTGATCTCCGACGAGGTTTATGACTCGATGGTGTGGAACGGATGCCATGTGTCCGTGAGCTCTCTCCCGGAAATGCGCGAGCGGACGATCGTAATCGGTTCAATGTCGAAGAGCTTCGCCATGACGGGCTTCAGGTTGGGATGGCTTTCCGGCCCGCGCGAAGCGGTTGCTGCCGCGACGGAAATGATGTCGGTCATAAGTTTCGGCGTTTCCGAATTCATTCAGGATGCCGCTCTGCATGCTTTGCAGAATGGCCGCGAGATCGAACATTCGATTTGGCACAGGTTCAACGGCCGCAAAGAAGCGTGCTTGGAAGCCCTGCGGGAACAGGATCTGGTCCGCGCCTTGCCGCCGTCGGCGGGCATGTACTTGCTGCTCGACATACGAAAATCCGGTTTGAGCGGGATAGAGTTCGCTCGCGGATTGCTGAAGGCGCACAAAATCGCCGTCATGCCCGGCGAAAGCTTCGGAAGCGAAGCCGCTGGCCATGTTCGACTTGCGTTGTGCCAAGATTGCTCCGTCCTATTGCCCGCACTCACGAGCGTGATCGAATACGCCGCTGATGCCGTCAAATGATTGCTTCCCGAAGAAAGCGATGAAAGATTCGGCGATGGGAAACCGGCAAACTCGGATTGCTGAATGCTAAGAACGGCTTCAAGACGCTCAACTCAGCAGCAAAAAGCTGAAACTTGCGGCATGAGTTCCCGCACCGCACGCGGCGTCGAAGGAGGCCTCATTCTGAAAAGTGCCAAAATCGGAGAACGGCAATGAAATACTCGGATCTAGCCAAATGGTCGAAACTGGCCGGCGAATGGGCCGCTGAATATCATGCAGGCCTCTCCGAAATGCCGGTCAAAGCGAATGTGGAGCCGGGCGAATTCGAGAGCCGCATACCCAGTTCCGCGCCGGAAAGCCCGGAATCGATGGAGGAAATCTTCGACGATTTCAAGCGGTTGGTGCCGAATGCAATGACGCATTGGCAGCACCCTCGCTTCTTCGCCTATTTTCCGGCGAACGCTTCCCCCGCCTCGATGCTTGCCGAGCAGCTCGTGAATTCGATGGCCGTGAACAGCATGCTTTGGCAAACCTCGCCCGCCGCGACGGAGCTTGAAGCCAGAATGACAGAGTGGCTGCGCGATGCCTCGGGTCTTCCTGCAACATTCAAAGGCGTTATCCACGACACGGCGACAACCGCGAACATTTGCGCCGTCCTGACAATGAGAGAAAAGGCGCTTGAATGGAAAGGAAACCAGTTCGGCCTGAAAGATCAGCCGGAAATGCGCGTGTACGCCTCGTCGGAAAACCACTCGTCCATCGACAAGGCAGCGAGGATTTCCGGCATCGGCCAGTCCGGCCTGGTGAAGCCCGAGCTGCGCCGCGATCGCTCCATTGATCCCGATGCGCTGGACATCAGGATCAAGGCTGACATCGAAGCCGGCAGGCTTCCGATTGGCATCGTGATCAGCGTCGGGGGAACCGCCACGGGCGCGTGCGACAATGTCGACGAATTGACCGACCTTGCGAAGTCCCGCGGCCTTTATGCCCACGTCGACGCGGCATGGGCCGGATCGGCCATGATTTGCGAAGAGTTCCGTCACATTTGGAAAGGCGTCGAAAAGGCGGATTCGGTTGTTTTCAATCCTCATAAATGGCTGGGCGCACAGATCGACTGCTCCGTTCAATTCGTGACGAATCTGAGCGATCAGGCCAGGACGCTGGGCCTCCGCCCGGAATATTTGCGCTCTCCGGGCCACGAAAACATCGTGAACTACAATGAACTCACTATCGGCCTCGGGCGAAGGTTCCGCGCGCTCAAGCTGTGGTTCGTGCTCCGCGCGCACGGCCTCTCGGGACTGCGCAAGATGATCAGGGACCATGTCGCCTGGATCAAGGAGCTTGAAGCGAAATTCGTCGCCGACGACCTGTTCGAAGTCGTGACCAGCAATCCGCTCGCATTGTTCACGTTCCGGCTTGCTCCGCCCTCGGGCGACGCGGACGGGCTGACGGCGGAACTCCTGAACCGAATCAACGACGACGGGCGAATCTATCTCACGCCTGCGGTTATCGACGGCATGCAAGCGATCAGGGTGTGCGCCGGAACCTTTTCGACGACAAGGGTGGACGTGCTATCCGTCCACGCGACGGCGAGAGAAATCGCCCTGAGGCTGCTCTAGCCTGAAGTGCTCCGCAAGCGGCTGCGTCAGGCCCCCGCGCCCGCTGGAAGTATTCGCGGCACGAAATAGGTGGGATCCTTCAGCTGCCTTCTCAGCGCAGGGATCATTTCCCGGTATGCGTCGACAACCCCTTCGTACGCGGGCGGGCAGTCGTGCTTCATCTCGTCATGCAGTTCAGGAAGCCTGTAAAACGGAACCATCGGAAACATGTGGTGCTCGACGTGATAGTTCATGTTGGCGTAGATGAAGCGCAGGATCGGATTCAGGTAAACCGTGCGGGAATTCAGCCTGTGGTCCGGAATGTCTTCCTCAAGACCCGCGTGCTGCATGGCCGAAAGCATGCTGTGGAGCCATGAACCGTAGAATGTCGGCAAACCGATGAACAGGAGCGGCAGCGGGCTCCAGGACCAGACGGACCAAACCGCAGCGGCGAGAAGAATTCCTACGTGGATTCTTGCGTGGACAACCACCTTCGGCCTTTCCTCTTCGGGCACATATTCCATTTCGTCGTCGGTGAACCGGCCGAAGCATTGCCGCAAGGACCATTCCAATCCGTTGAGGCCAGCCCTCAAATGAAGCACGTTCAACGCCATTCCCCAGACATCGGGCGGCCGCGGATAGGCGATTTCTGGATCGCGGCCGACCACGACGGTATCCGTGTGATGCCGCGTATGGCTCCAACGCCAAAGATACGGGTTCTTCAGCGACATGAAGCCGAGCGCGACCAGAAATGTTTCATTGAGCCAACGGGTTTTGAAAGGGGTGCCATGAATGCATTCGTGGAATCTCGATTCCGCAGCGGATCCGTACAGGACGCCGTATGCGATGAACGCCGGAAGCGCAGCCCACGTGCCCCAGCTGAGCCATGCCGCAATTCCGGAAGCAGCCAGCAGGACCAGCCAAAGACCGAAGTTCTTGATCGCCTTTCTGTCGCTCCGCTTCATCAGCTCCTTCATGCGCCTGCGCGGAATCGGACACATGTACCAGTCTTCGTGCCTGAACTCCTTCGCGGCATCGTTTCCTGACAGACGGTAGTTCCTGAATGGGGCTTCTTCTGGCATCAGTTCCTCGCTCGCGCATCAACCGGCGCCGGAGCCTATTGCCGAAGCGAGGTTCGATGCAAGCGCCGCGGAAAATTTATTGCATTCCTATCCCGAAATGGTTACATTCGGATGGAATCTATCCGACTGGCTCAAAATTTGGCAAACCGCATCACGATCGCGGACGTGGCGAAACGGGCGGGCGTAAGCGCCGCGACCGTCGATCGCGTGATCAATCGGCGAAGGCCGGTCAAGCCGGAAACGACCGAGGCCGTCGAAGCGGCGGCCAGAGATCTTGGATTCTACGCGACGTCCTTGATCAGAATGCGCGCCTTATCCAAAGCGCGTCCGCTCAAAATCGGCTTTATTCTTCAAAAGCATGGAAAAAGCTTTTACCGCAAGCTGGGCGCATCGCTCGAGGCCGCGACGAATTCGCTGACCGAATTCAATGCGTCGTGCAAAATCGAATTTGTTGACGAGCTGTCGCCTTCAAAAATCGTGGAAGCGATGAGACGTTTGTCAAAGGAGGTCGAATCCATGGCGATCGTCGCTTTGGATCATCCGCACGTCGTCGACGAAGTCCGGCGGCTCAAAACCGAAGGCATACCGACATGGGCGTTGCTGAGCGGCATATCGTCTCCTGAAATCGCGGGCTTCATCGGTGTTGACGGCCGAAAAGCGGGACGAACCGCTGCATGGGCGATGGAAAGATGCGCGCGGAGGGGCAGCGCGATAGGTACGATAATAGGAAGCCATCGGTATTCCGGTCACGAAGACCGCGAGGGCGGGCTGCGAAGTTATTTCCGCGAACGATCGGCCGGTTTCGAGCTCATTCAGTCGCTGACCTATCTTGACGATGATCAGGGGGCCTACGAAAGCGTATTGGAATTATTGTCCAGCCGACCGGACCTCGGAGGCCTGTACGTGATTGGCGGCGGCGCAGGGGGCGCAGTCAAGGCTTTCAGAGAGGAAGGGGTTGGAAACAAGATCGCGCTGGTCTGCCATGAACTGATCAGCGAAACGAGGAACGGTCTGATCGACGGCATCGTTGATCTAGTTCTGGATTCGCCCGTCGAAGCAATAGCGAACGCAGCGGTCAGCCTGCTTGCCTCGCCGAACGCAAAGGAGCGCGCGGAAACACGATCTGCAATCATTCCTTTCAACATATACGTGTCCGAAAACATCTGACCGAGCGGCCGGCATCTCGTCCTGCAATCGCGCTCCCCTCCGAGACGCCGTCCAACTTGCTGGAGACCGCCTCCGCCTGCGGACGTCCGCACTTGCTTTCGGTTCTCGCCGACGACCGCGTTTCCGCCCGCCCGCGTTGCGGCTGCCGATCCTCCATGCGCTTGAGAGATCCCATTCGGATTAGCCGGGCGGAGCAACAAGCTCTTCGGCGTCAAATTCGACCGTCCGCATTCTCCTTCGTTACGATTTCAATCGGCAAACGGCGCAAGTTGATAGTGTTTCCTCGGTGCTGCGCAACCAGCGAAGCGACCGCCATTCGGGCGGCCGTCCTCATGTCCTGATGGATGACCGCGTCCATGACGCCGTCGATCAGATATTTGCGCGTCAGAGGAGTCAGATTGTGCCCGATGAGAACGACTTTGTCGTCAACACCGAATTTGACCAAGGCGGATACGATGCCCTCGTTCCCTCCGCCGACGCTGTAGATTCCGACGAGATCATTCTCTTTGCGAAGGAGCGACGCGATTTGGGCATAGTTTCCTCCGTCGTTGTCGCGGCCGGCATTCAGATCGATGATTTCGAACGACGGAAACCCTTCCCTGATCGCGGCGCGGAAACCGATTTCCCGGTCCTCGTGGCTGCGATACAGCGCACCTCCCCACACGACCGCGATTTTGCCGACCCCGCGGGACATCCGCCCCATTAGAAATCCGGCTGTTCGTCCCGCAGCACGGTTGTCGGTCCCGACGTACTGCTGCGGCTTCAACCCGTCGATTCCCGACATCATGCAAACCATCGGCACCTCCTGCTTGAGGACGCGCTCAGCCGCGTCCCGCACCAATGGATGATCCAATGCCTGAAACGCGATGCTTTCGCGTTCGCGTCCGGAGCGAAACGACAGTTTTTCAGCCAACGCGGCGGGATTCATCTTTTCAACAAATACGCTGCCGACCTCCAAATTCGAAGCCGTTCCGATCCGCAGGAATTCCCGCGCGAGCAGTTCCGTGGACTGACCGGCGTTGGCAGGCAGCACCAGTCGGATTTTCGTGCGCCCGCCGACATCGCGAGCTGAAGCGGGCCGCCCCTGACCTTCAAGCGCAGCCATCGCCTCCCTTACTTTCTGCTTGGCTCCTTCGGACACGCCGCCGCGTTCATTCAAAACCCGGTCGACCGTTGCGGTCCCTACCTCCGCCTTTGCTGCGATGTCCGCGATCCTGGCGCGCCGGCGAGCCTTGCGCCGCGAGCTGTTTCTTCTCATAATTCCATGATTGAGAACATTTTTTTTATCTTGATGCATCAACATTCATCCTATTTGAATTTTTTGTTGCACAATGCTAGGCGAATACAATCAAGGCGTGAAGCCTTGTCGCAATCAAAATTGCGAAAACTTGGTGTTCAGAAGGAGAGGAAGTCAATGAAAAACAGACTGATTACACTGATGGCGGGCGCGACCGTCGCCGCGACATTCGCGTTGCCGGCGTTCGCGCAAGATCACAAGCTCAGAATCCAAACCCATTTCTCTGCAGCTTCGACCCCTGGCGAATTGATCGCTCAATTCATCGACGACGTGCAAACGATGTCGGACGGAGCACTGGAGATCCAAATTCACTACAATTCAGAGGTCGTAGCGCAGAACGAAACGCTCGGTGCCGTTTCTCAAGGAATTCTTGATTGCGACATGACCGGCGCCTCCGGGAACGTCGGCAAGGACGCGGGCTTCCAGTTCGCCGGGGACATCATGGGCGGCTATGACACGCCGTACCAGTTCCTTGCGTGGTTTCACCATGGCGGAGGGCGCGAAATGGTCCAGTCCCACCTTTACGACCCGCTGAACGTCCACTTGGTGGGCTTGTGGCTCCAAGGACATGAGTCTCTCTCGTCCACGAGTTCTCTGGCGAGTTTCGATGACCTGAAGGATTGGAAATTCCGCTCGCCTCCGGGTCTTGAAACCGAAATCTTCGCGTCTTTCGGCGCCAAGCCCGTCGTGATGGATTTCGGCGAGGTTCCGACCGCTCTCAGAACGGGCATCGTCGATGGGGCCGACGCATCGACGCTCAATACCAACGTGTCGCTGGGCCTGTTCGATGTCGCGACCGACGCAACTTATCCGGGCTTCCATTCAATGCCGACCGAAACCCTTGCCTGCAACAAGGACAAGTGGGCTGAACTTCCGGCCAGCATCCAGCGGATGATCGAGGCCGCGCTTTACCGAACGGCTCTCGACCTTGCGATGCTTACCGAAATCAAGGACAAGAGAGCGGCGAAGATGCTTACGGAGCAAGGCATCACACTCCACGACTGGTCCACCGAAGATCGGCAGGCGTTCAGAGCTTTCGCGCGTGAGCGGTGGCAGGATTGGAAATCGCGGTCCCCTGCCGCTGAAGCAATCGTCAATAGCCACGAAGCCTTCATGGCCGAACTCGGCTTGTTCGGCGATCCATAATCCGACACAATGAACAAGCGGCCTGCCGGGCGGATCGTCCGGCAGACCGAACAAAGCGCATCGCTGGAATCGACGGTCCGCCCAAATGGACGAACACACAAAGAAACTGATCGACTCCGGAAGCGTTGCTGAAGGCGTAATGCGCTGGCTCACGGCTCATCCGCCGCATGAAACCGTCACATTCGTCGATCGAGTGAACGCCTTCATTTCCCGCGCCGCCATGTTCCTGACGGCAGTCGCGGTGATCGTGACATTTTACGAAGTCACGATGCGGTATGTTTTCTTCAGCCCTACCCTATGGGTGAACGAGTTGACGCTGTGGATCGGAAGCGTGATATTTCTCGTCGCCGGCGTCTACGCCATGCAGCGGCGCTCCCACATCCGCATCACCGCAGCTTACGACCTGTTCCCGGAACCGGTGAAATACTTCTGCGACATCGTGTCCGCGCTGGTCGTTGTCGCCTACGCGGCCCTGATGATCGGCGCCAGCTTCGGCATCGCTTGGGAAACCCTTGTTTCATGGGAACGCTTCGGCACGTTCTGGAATCCTCCCATCCCGGCAACGGTCAAACCTCTGGTGCTAATCGCCACTTTCCTTGTCGCGGTCCAGGCGATCAACAATCTTTACGTCGACACGATAATGCGCAGGAACCGCAAGAATGCGCGGAACGGAACTGTGTAGATGGACATCGGCACGCTCTCGCTCTTCCTGCTGATCGGAATTTTCGTGCTTCTGATTGTCGGAGTGCCGCTCGGTTTCGCGACCGGTCTGCTCGGAGCAATCGTCATCTATCTGAATTTCGGCGTGAATGGCCTCGGGCTGGTCATGCAGCGCGTCTACGACCTTGCAATCACCTACTCCATCATAGCGGTCCCTCTTTTCATCGTCATGGCCTCGCTGCTGGAACGCAGCGGGATCGCGAAAGACATGTACGATGCGCTGAATCTGGCTCTGGGAAGACTAAGGGGCGGCGTCGCGATCGTAACGACGATAATGGCAGTCATCATGGCCGCCATGTCCGGGATCATCGGCGGAGAAATCGTGCTGCTCGGGTTGGTCGCGCTGCCCCAGATGCTTCGGCTCGGATACAACAAGCATCTGGCGATCGGAACGATTTGCGCAGGCGGCTCCCTGGGCACGATGATACCGCCTTCGGTCGTCCTGATCATTTTCGGATTGATAACCGAGACCTCGATCACCGCGCTCTTCACGGCGGCTTTCGTGCCCGGCCTGATGCTTGCCGCGACTTACATCGGATATATCGTCGTCCGAACCAGGCTGAATCCGGCGCTTGCGCCGATGCCTGAAGAAGCGCATGTCGATTTGTCGCGGGAAACTCCGAAACTTCGCGCCGGCTGGGCCCCTGAACTCGTCTACAACCTTGTTCCGGTCGCATTCGGTCTCGCAGCTGTTGCGCTCGTACGCTCCATCGGTTTCGAAGATACGCAGCAGGTCGCGGCATTCATTTTCACAAGCGCCGCCGCAGGCCTTTATTTTGTCTTCAGGTTGCGGAACAACGACTTTCACCCTATCGCCAAAGGCCTGCTGCCTCCGCTGATCGTCGTCGATCTGGTACTTGGCTCCATCTACGGCGGCGTGACCGGAATAACCGAAGCGGCCGCGATGGGCGTGGTCGCGACATTCATCCTGATCACCATCCGCAAGGAGTTGGGTCTGTCCATGCTGCTGGAGAGCCTGGAACAGACCTTTCGTTCGGTCGGGACCATTTTGTGGGTGACGTTCGGCGCGACTGTGCTTGCCGGGGCGTACAGCTTGTCCGGCGGCAACGCCTACGTCGCAAACTTGATATTCGGTCTTGATATCGCTCCGATCGCGGTCATTCTTATCATGATGGCAATTTTTCTGGTCTTGGGCATGTTCATGGATTGGATCGGAATCGTACTGCTCACCATGCCGGTTTTCATGCCGATCGTCATCAAGCTCGGATACGATCCGATTTGGTTTGGAATCCTCTTCAGCGTGAACATGCAGGTGGCCTTCCTGACGCCTCCATTCGGATCCGCTGCCTTCTACCTCAAAAGCGTGACTCCGCCGGAGATCGATCTGGTGACGATTTACCGCTCGTTCGGACCCTTCATCTGCCTTCAGATGGCTGTGCTGGCGCTGCTTGTCGCCTTTCCGGAAATTTCCCTTTTCTTGGTGCGGTAATCGAATGAAAACTAACAATGCCTGCAGAAGCGAAACATGCAGAGAGATGGTAGGACAATCATGACACATCGCGTAGGAGTCGTTGGGCTGGGCGATATGGGTTCCGGTTTGGCCAAGAACCTCATTGAACGCCGCTTCGAAACCGCGGGCTTCGATTTAAGCGGACCGCGGATGGAAGAGTTCGTAAAAATGGGCGGCATAGGCGCAGGGTCGGCTGCCGAGGTCGGCAGCGGAGCCAAAGCCGTGTTCGTTATGGTGCTGAACGGCAATCAGGCGAATGCAGTCGTGTTCGGCGAGGACGGCCTCGCCTCCACGATGCCGCCCGGCTCCACGATCTTGATGACTGCCACCATCAAGCCGAATGAAGTCCGCGAGATCGCATCGAAACTTGAATCGACCGGCATCCGTCTGATCGATACTCCGGTCAGCGGCGGATACTCGGGAGCGCGGGACGGAAGCTTGACGCTGATGGCGGCTGCAGCCGCCGATGTCCTGGAAGACAACCGCGAAATACTGGAAGCGGTCAGCGGCACGCTGCATCATGTGGGAACCGAGGCGGGCATGGGTCAAACCGTAAAAGCGTGCCTTCAATCGTTGATCGGCGCAATTTTTACGGCTTCGTTCGAAGCAACCGTGCTTGCTGCCAAGGCGGGCGTGGACGCCGATTCGCTCTACAAGGTTTTTTCGAATTCCGGAGCCGGATGCGCGGTTTCAAGCACCGCCGTGAAGAACATCATCGCTGGTGAATTCGAAGGCACGGGAAGTCACATCAACACGATGTACAAAGACATGACCATCGCAATGGATCTTGCTCGGGACTTGGGAGTGCCGATGTTCACCGCTGCGTCGGCCATGCAGTTGTTCCAAGCAGGCAAAACGAAGTTTCCGAACGGCGACAATTGGGTCGTAACCAGGCTCACTGAAGAAATCGTCGGTGCGAAATTGAGGCAGAAAGGCGAAAACCAATGAAACTCGGAGTCATTTGCGACGGCATCAGCAGAGATCTGGACCATGCGCTCACCGTCATGGACGAATTCAATCTGGAGTTCGCGGAACTCCAATTCGTCTGGGGCAAGGAGGTCGGCGACCACAGCAATCAGGAAATCTGTGAAATCAAGAACTTGCTACAGAAGCACGAGAAAAAAGTGTCCTGCTTGTCACGGCACATCTTTGCCGGCACCACAGTCAACAACAAGCCGTACGACACGCTTCATTCCAAACATATGGACGATCTGAAACGCGTGGTCGAGATGGCGCATGCGCTGAACTCCCCTTTGGTGCGGATAATGAATCCGAAAAAGGAGACGATCATCTGGGGCGAGAACGGAGCAGAGATTTGGAACGTGGCGAACGGCGCGTGGGACCGAATGCTCGAGCTCATCGAACCTGCGATCGAATTCGCCAGATCCGAGAAAATCATGCTGGCCGTGGAGACCGGCAACGGCACCATGGTGAACTCAGGATATATGGCCCGCCGTCTGATCGACGAGCTGAAGGCGAAGGATGTTCTGAAGATTCTTTGGGACCCGGCCAACTGCTGCTGGTGCCACGAACTTGCGTATCCCGATGCATACGAGGAAATCCGCGGCGATTACCTTGGTCATATCCACATCAAGGACGTGACGGTCGACACGGTGAGATCAATCTTGAAGGTGCGGGAGTTTGGCAAGGGGCAGCTCGCGGATCTGTTCACGCCGATTTCAAATGCGCTGCGGGATGACAAGTACGAAGGCATCGTATCCTACGAAAGCGTGTTCCATCCGGGCGACGGGAGCTTCGAGGCAGGATTCAGGATGTGCGTCGGCAAATTCAAGGAGGTCTTCGGCAGCATTCACTGAACCGTTCCCAGCCATTGGAGAATCTTGATGAAACGCGTTTACACTTGGACTGCGAAACCCGCGTTGCGGTCCGTGACCGTTTCCGAGATGCGAGCCAATAAATCACGGCGGAAATGGACGCAGGTCACAGCGAACAGCGCGGAAGAAGCGTCGGCCGCCGAGGCGGCCGGCTTCGACATGATCATTTGCAACTCGGCGAATGCAGACGAAGTGCGCCGCGGCTCGTCGAATCTTTTCCTTACTGCAGCGATGGGAATTCCGGACTTCCCGACTGAAGCCAACATTTTGAGAGAAGCATTCCGGGCATTGTCGTGCGGCGCGGACGCAGTGATGACCGCGCGCAGCTTCAACATCGTTCATGCCCTTGCTCGCGAAGACATTCCCGTCATGGGCCACCTTGGGCTGGTTCCGAGGAAGTCGACGTGGACCGATGGCTTGCGCGCCGTCGGACGCACAGCGAACGAAGCATTCGAATTGTTCAAGCAATTCAAGAGGCTTGAAGAAGCAGGCGGCGTCATGGTCGAGGCGGAAGTGATACCCGGCGCCGTCATGGCGGAGATATCCAAGCGAACGTCGCTGATCACCGTTTCGCTCGGCTCCGGAAACGGCGCGGACGTCGATTACTTGTTCATGGAGGATATCTGCGGCGATTCCGAAAATCCGCCGCGCCACGCGCGGGCATTCGGCGATATTGGAACGCTGCGGAGACAGATCGAAGAGGAGCGCGTCAAAGCCCTCAAGGCATTTAGGACCGCGGCGTCGAACAACGAGTTTCCGAGCGGTGCGGAAACGGTCAAGGTCGAGCAATGCGTCGTAGACGAATTGATTGAAGCGATTGAAGGAAACGCCATCGTGCCCGACTCGAAAGGAAAGTAAGAACCGAAAGATTTGAGATACGATTTCAACAAGCTTTGGCCGCCGTGGAAGCCGACCCGATTGCACCGTTCAACCGCCCCGTCGGCCAAGTTCCAGTCGTTGGCAAAGGGGCATCAAGCCTGCAGCAGAGCCATTGCCGATTGCACGGCCTCGGCACCTTCCCGGAAGCGCGCAGAGGGGCGCCTTATGATCTTCGGCGGGATTGACGCGGCGCGCAAAGCCTTTCAATCAAGGAAATCGGCCCAATGATTGATTGACAGCAATCGATTGACAATGTATCCTTCATCTCCGAATGCGATGAGCAACCGCGGCTGGACGCGGGATATCGAAATCGCAGATATTCATTAAATGAGTTGAAACAAAATATGGAACTCTCTGGCGTATCGGCGATCATAACGGGCGGAAATTCCGGTTTGGGCAAGGCGACAGCAGAGGAGTTCCTGGGGGCAGGAGCGAGAGTCACATTAATAGATAAAGACGAGGAAACCGGACGGGCGCTCGCCGAGAAACTCGGCACATCGTTTGAGCACATCGACATAACGAACGAGGAAGAGGTCGTAGAAGGCCTGTCGAGCATCGCCGAAAACAACGGCGGCATCTCCGTCTGCGTAAATTGCGCAGGAATTGCGGTTGGCGCGCGGATATTCGGACATGACGGACCGCATGATTACGAAATCTTCCGAAAAACAGTCGATGTGAACCTTAGCGGAACATTCAACGTAATACGCGTTGCCGCTGCGATCATGGCGCAAAATCCTCCAAACGCAGATGGCGAGCGCGGCGTAATTGTCAACGTCTCCTCTATCGCTGCATCGGAAGGGCAGCGCGGCCAGTCGGCATACGCGGCAGCGAAATCCGGAGTCGTGGGAATGACTCTCCCGCTGGCGCGCGATCTGGGATCGACGGGAATCAGAGTGAATACCATCTCGCCCGGGATATTCGATACGAGGATGCTCAAAAAATTGAGGCCGAGACTGCGGCGCAAGATCGCTTCCGATGTCGTTTTCCCGCGCCGGCTGGGTGAGCCGTCCGAGTTCGCGAAGCTGGCGAAGTTCCTTGTCGAATGCGCTTACATCAATGGCGAAACGATAAGGATCGATGGAGCATTGAGGTTGGCGCACAAGCTGTAAAGCCGATTTGCCGTTCAATTGCGCAAAATAGGAACGCCTGGATCGAAGGCTGTCGAAGAGTGTTGCATAGTCGGATGCGATGGCGGAATTCCCCCTGCTTAAACTCTAGCCCGTTGAAATTGGAGCACGAAACATGCCTGTAGATTCGGTGATCGCCCAAGTAACTGATCGCATTTGCAGGCGCAGCCATCGGACAAGATCCGCCTACATTTCCAGAATCGAAGAGCTCGGGAGCGTCAAACCTGCTCGGAGTCACTTGGGTTGCGGCAATCTGGCCCATGCCTACGCCGCTTCCGGCGCCGATAAAGCTGCCATCTCCGAGGGCCGTTCGCCGAATATCGCGATCGTCACGGCCTACAACGACATGCTTTCTTCGCATCAGCCATACGCGGAGTTTCCGGACATAATCAAAGAAGCCGCGCGCAGCGTCGGCGCGACGGCTCAGGTCGCGGGCGGCGTTCCGGCGATGTGCGACGGAGTGACCCAAGGCCAGCCGGGAATGGAGCTTTCCCTGTTTTCCAGGGACGTGATAGCGATGGCGGCTTCCGTCGCCCTCTCGCACAACACCTTCGATGCGGCGGTATTTCTCGGCGTTTGCGACAAGATCGTCCCGGGCTTGATAATCGCCGCCGCTGCCTTCGGGCATGTGCCTGCGGTTTTCCTGCCGTCAGGTCCCATGCCATCGGGGCTTCCGAATGATCGCAAGGCCAAAGTGCGCCAAGATTTCGCAGCAGGAAAAATCGACAGGGACCGCCTCATGAAAGCGGAGATGGCATCTTACCATGCTCCGGGAACCTGCACTTTTTACGGAACTGCGAACACGAACCAAATGCTGATGGAATTCATGGGGCTGCATCTGCCGGGCGCATCGTTCATCAATCCCGGAACTCCGCTTCGAGAAGCTCTGACCGCCGAGGGAACGCGCCGCGCTGCCGCAATTTCAGCGCTTGGCGACAACTATTGCCCGGTCGGGCGCATCTTGAACGAAAAAGCCTTCGTGAACGGAATAGTGGGGCTGATGGCGACGGGCGGTTCCACGAACCTCGTACTGCATCTGGTCGCAATGGCCGGCGCTGCCGGAATTCAACTCGATATACAAGATTTTTCCGATATCTCGGACGCAGTGCCTCTCTTGGCGAAGGTCTACCCGAACGGGCTCGCCGACGTGAATCATTTCCACGCAGCGGGCGGCCTCGCATTTCTTTTTCGCGAATTGATCGATGCAGGATTGTTGCATGCCGACGTGCAGACGATAGCCGGGCGCGGCCTTGAACGGTATGCGGCTGAACCCAAACTTCGGGACGGAAAGCTCGAATGGGAGCTCGGTCCGAAGCAATCGGCGAACGAGAAAATCCTGAAGCCTGTTCATGATCCCTTCGACGCAACCGGCGGATTGAGGCATTTGAAGGGCAACCTTGGCCGCGCTGTCATCAAGGTGTCCGCAGTGAAGCCGGAAAATCGCATCGTCGAAGCGCCGGCGCGAATCTTCCGTGATCAGGAATCGGTGAAACAAGCCTTCAAGAATGGCGATTTGAACAGGGATTGCGTGGTCGTCGTTCGATTCCAAGGCCCGACATCCAACGGAATGCCTGAGTTGCACAGCCTGACCCCTACCCTGTCCGTTTTGCTTGATCGCGGCTGGCGAGTGGCGCTGGTTACCGACGGACGAATGTCCGGCGCGTCCGGCAAAGTGCCCGCCGCCATTCATGTTGCGCCGGAGGCTGCGCGAGACGGTCCAATCGGCAAACTCGCAGAAGGCGACATGATCCGTGTCGATTCGGAAAACGGCATTCTGGAAGTTCTGGAAGACGGATTCGAAGACCGGCCCCTTGCCGAGGCTCCGCAGGACCCGCAATACGGATTCGGACGGGAGCTTTTTTCCGTATTCAGGAACAGAGTCGGCGGAGCCGAAACGGGAGCAAGCGCGCTGTTTTAGACGTATATCGGACGTTCAAGCAGCCGTTGAAAAAACCACGGAACTTCCGCATGGACAGGCTTAGACAAACAGATCGACCTTCTCGAACTTCGTCACATCCACGATGCCGAGGTCCGAGATGCGGATTTCAGGAATGACGACCAGGGCCAATAGCGAGTGCTGCATGTAGGCGTTGTTGAGCTTGCAGCCGCAGCTTTCCATTGCGGCGACCATCGCAGCTGCCTTTTCGGCCACCACTTCGGCCCGCTCGTCCGACATCAACCCGGCGATGGCCAGCTCGACGGTCGCCAGTTCCCGGCCTTCCGAGAAGACGGCGATGCCGCCGCCCGTCTTGCCCAGATGGTTGGCTGCGGCGGCCATGTCCTGTTTGGAGGTTCCGACGACGATCATGTGATGGCTGTCATGGGCGACGGTCGAGGCCACGGCGCACGGCTTGTCGTAGCCGAAGCCGGAGACGAATCCGTTGACCACGCCGCCGGTGCCGCGATGCCGCTCGACAAGAGCGATCTGGCAGATGTCGTTGTCGCGATCCATTTGCGCCAACCCGTCCTTGACCGGAAGAGCGGCCTCCAATGCGCGGGTGGGGGCCTGGTTTTCGATCACGCCGATCACGCGGGCGCGCACCTCGGCGGCCCCGTCCGGCGCGCAGATATCGAAATCGCAGGCAGCGAGCGTCCTGCCGAGGTTCACGGTGTTCCTGGCGAACTCCGGGTAGCTGGCTTCGGGCATGTCGGCGATAAGCGCGCCGTTTTCCGCAAGAACCTCTCCCTGCGCCATGACCAGCTCGACCGGCAACGTCGGGAGGTCCGAGGTGAGGATGATGTCCGCCCGGCGTCCCGGCGCGATCGAGCCGACATCCCGCTCCATCCCGAAGTGCTGCGCGGCATTGAGCGTGGCCATCTGAATGGCCGTCACCGGCTTCACGCCCTGCGCGATGGCGTGGCGCACCACGCGGTTCATATGCCCGTCATGCACCAGCGTGCCGGAATGGCTGTCGTCGGTGCAGAGGATGAAATTGCGCGGATCGAGACCGTCTTCGGTCACCGCCTTGATCTGCTCGGCCACGTCGTGCCAGGCCGAGCCCAGCCGCAGCATGGCGCGCATTCCCTGCCGGACGCGGGCGACCGGATCCTCCTTGCGCGTGCCTTCATGATCGTCGGCGGGGCCGCCCGCCGCGTAGCCGTGGAACATCAGCCCCAGATCGGGCGAAGCATAGTGGCCGCCCACCGTCTTGCCCGCCCGCTGCGCCGCGCCGATCTCGCCGATCATCTTGGGATCGTTCATGGCGACGCCGGGGAAATTCATCATTTCGCCCAGTCCGCAGGTCTGCGGCCACGCCAGCGCCTCGGCCACGTCCTCGACGCTGAACTCGGCCCCTGGGGTTTCAAGGCCGGGCGCCGAGGGCACGCAGGACGGCACCTGCACCTGCACATTGATCGGCAGGCCGGCGGCATCGTCATGCATCGCCCGCACGCCCGGCAATCCGAGCACATTGGCAATCTCATGCGGGTCGATGAACATCGAGGTGGTTCCGTGCGGAATGACCGCGCGGGCGAACTCCGTCACCGTGACCATGCCGCTTTCCACATGCATGTGCGCATCGCAAAGGCCGGGCACCATGTAGCGGCCCTCGGCGGCGATGAGCTTCGTCGCGTCGCCGACGGCATGGCTCGCGTCCGGCCCGACAAAGGCGATCCGCCCCATGGCGACGGCAATATCCGTATCCGCGATGATTTCGCCGGAATAGACATTGACCCACCTGCCGCCGCGAATGACGGCATCGGCCGGGGCGCGGCCCATGGCGACGTCGATCAGGCGGGAGGCGGCTTCGCTCCAGGACGGGATATTCATGATTCACCTCTTGACGGCATCCGGGAGGGTTGCGTCGGGCTGCGCATCGGGCACGGGTCTATACATCCGCCGGGAACACGCCCGACATGACCGTGAATCCGGGAATTCGCTTGAAGCGGTCCAGCCATCTCCGAATCGCCGGATAATCGATGCGGGAGACGCCGCCGTCCTCGCTCAGCACTACGTAAGGAAAGCACGCGATGTCCGCGATCGTGGGATGATCGCCGGGGCAGAGCCAGTCCCGCCCTTTCTGCTCCGCGAAGAACAGATGCTCGTCGAGCACGCGGAACAGCCGGTGCGCCTCGGCCCGGCAGGCTTCGGCGTCGATGTGGCGGAAAAGCAGGGTGTCGTGCAGGCGCGCCGCGCCGGCCGATCCTGTTATCATATCCGCGAAGGCCAGCCACTGCGAGACCTGTCCGAGGCGCTTGGGCGACCCGAGCGGATGCCACCGCCCCGACGCGTCGTATTTGGAGGCGAGGTAGACCAGGATGGCCTGCGCGTCCCGGAGCACCAGCCCTCCGTCGTCGATGACCGGCAGCTGGCCCAAAGGGTTGACCCTGAGGAACTCTTCGGTCTTGTGCTGTCCGCCGGGATAGAAATCGACCTTCCGGGCATCGTAATCGAGCTTCAGGAATCCCATCAGGAGGCGCGGCTTGTAGCAGTTGCCCGAGAGTTCGTAGTCGTAGAGTGTGATCATCTCCCGCCCTCACAGGTCCAGAATGAGTCGGTCCGATTTCGCACGGGACACGCAAGTGATAATCGTGTCGCCCCGGGCTTTCTCGCTCTCGTTCAGGCAAACGTCCTGATGCAGCGCCTCGCCTTCGATCAGGCCGGCCTTGCAGGTTCCGCAGGCGCCCTGCTCGCAGGAGCTGGGCATCCTGACGCCGTTGCCGCGCAGCACGTCGAGAATCGACCTTCCGGCCGGCACCTCGAGGGTCATGGCTGAGCGGGCCAGCTCGATGGTGAATTCGGCGCTCGTGTCGATTTCGGTTTCGTTTTTGAAGTATTCGAAATGTACGGCGTCGTCCGCCCAGCCCGCTGCCTGCGCGGTTGCCCGCGCGATTGAAAGCATGGGCCCCGGCCCGCAGATGTACATGTGCTTCGCGAACCCCGGGTTTTTCGCGATCCTCTTCAGCGCCTCCCCGGTTTGATCGGGGGACAGGCCCTTGTGCAGGACGACCGGGGCGCCGAGCGCCGCGAGGGTGTCCCCGAACGCAATCCGGCCGTCCGAGCGGACAAAGTAATGGAGCTCGAAGTCGAGGTTCATCTTGTGCAGGGCCTGCGCCATCGAAAGCAGCGGAGTGATCCCGATGCCGCCCGCGACGAGCACCGTCTTCAGCGCGTCCCGCCGCAGCGGAAAGCCGTTCCGCGGCGCGGAGGCGGCGATCACGTCGCCAACGGCGACGCTGTCGTGAATCGCGGCCGAGCCGCCGCGACTGCCGGGCTCGCGCTTGACGCCGATGGAATAATGCGACGTCTCCCCCGGGCCGTTGGTCAGGGAATACTGCCGCACCAGCCCGTTCTGGAGATGCAGGTCGATATGGGCGCCGGGCTGGAACGCCGGCAAGGCCCCTTTGATGCTTTCCAGCTTCAGATTCACGACGTCTTCGGCGGTCCGGGACTTTCCGGACACGCGCAGGCGCAGCTCCGCCGCGCGGCCGGTTCCGCCGGCATCCGAAAAGTCCGGCGGGATCTCCTCCGAGGCCCGGATCTCCACGGCCATGGGTTCGGGCGCGGGCATGGCCGACGCCTTCGCCTCGACGGAATCGCGCGCCGCGTTCAGAACCCAGTTGTATTCGGCCAGCGTCCGGAATTTCTCGTCGCCCTCGAGCTCGCGGTCGAGAATCCCCCGGATTACCGATTTGCCGCTGTCCTGCGGCTGCACGAAAAAGAGAACGGACGCGCCCGAGGGATCGACGAACCCGATCGTCCCGGCCGCGGACGTCCGGCCCGTCTCCCGAGCACCGAAATCCAGCGACGCCAGCTCGTTCAGCACCAGATCGGACGAGGCGTTCACCGGCAGCGGGCGCAGCACGGTGTGCCTGTCGAATCCCTCCAGCTCGGGCGCGTCGCCCGTGGCGCGCTCTCCGGCCCAGATCATGCCCCAGGCCTCCCGCGCCGGATAGGTGATGTTGCAGATCCGGCGGGCGGGCGCATCGGCGGGATGGGCCGGGATGTAGGTGCAGCCGGCGGTCCGGCTGGCGTACCGCCACGCGTGGTAGCGGCAGACCAGCTCGCTTCCGTCGTTCATGCCCAAAGTGAGCCGCACGCCACGGTGCAGGCAGCGGTTCTCCCATACGTTCACGAATCCGTCGTCCGCGCGCCAGACGGCGAACTCCCGCCCCAGAAGCTGGGCGTGGAATATATGACGCTTGGGCGCGTCGGAACTCGACGCGATCGGATGCCAACTCCTGTGCAAGTCGGGTTCCATGACGCCGCCCCTTCAGGTCGCGGGAATTGCGCCGTAAGTGACGTCACGATCCTGAAGCCATCGCCGGTAGACGATGGACATCCGGTCGGCGCGGATGGGCGTTTCGGCGCGCGGCGAGAGCGGCAGGCGCTTGGGCACCTGATTCTCGAGTATGGGCTTGTCCTGACCGAAAATGACCTGCATGAACCAGCGCAGGGCTTCCTCGTCCATGTCGTTCTTGAAGAAGCACAGCAGATTATGCACGATGCACTCCTCCTCGTTGACCGGCTGGATGAACAGGGCGATGAAGTCCATGCGCGTCTCGATCGTCGGGTTGGTTTTGTGCAGGCCGACGACGTACGGCCTGTAGATCTGATACACGTACTGCACGTCGATGCCGCCCTTCGCTGAAGGCGACGCAATCGGCTGGAAGAACTGCGCATCTGTCGCCAGCACTTCGTCCTCGTCGGTAATCTCCACTTTGTATGGCAGAACCTCGGTATGGGGCTGCTCGCCCAGCCAGCCTTCGTGAACGAATGGAAAATGCCCCATGTCGATGAAATTCTCCACCACCCGCAGGCCGGACGTCCGCACGCCGATGGCCCCTCCGGATACCAGGAACCGTTCAGTATCGCGTGCTTCGGGGATGTCGACAACGTCGCCAGCGGGCGTTCCCAGGCAGGTCCAGAGGACGCCGTAGCGCTCCCGAACCGGCAATTCGGCGTCCGAACCCACAAGCGCGGCGGCCCATGCGCCATCCGTCGCGGGACGCATCGCGATCTCCTGCTCCAGAAGTACGGTTTTCTGCGACTGGCCCTCCCGAAGCTGCTCGATCGTCGCGACAGGAAACCAGTCATTCAGCAGGCATTTGTCATGACAGGCCATTTTATCTCCGTTCCAATCAGTTGCCGCCGGCCTCACCCGTGCAGATACGGGACGCCAAGTTTCTGTTTGGGTTCAGCATTTATACGACGGTTCGGCATCCGATTCGTCTGTGTCCGAGGCTGGTTATAGGATTTGGGCGGATTGTTTTCCAGCGTCCGGGTTTTCGGTGGTGTTCGGTTGTTTTGCATTCTCTGTCGCGCGGCCAGCATGGAAAGCCAGTGGACAATCCCTTTCAGCGCTTTCGGCTGCACCGCGGTCCGTGTCGGGATTGCCTACATTCCCATAGCCCTATTCGGCCGCGGGAGGCGATCTTCGCGGCGCTTGCAAACGCCCCGGGAAATCCGGTTGCTTGCATCCTGGGTTCCTTCGATTGTTGATCTTCAACTGGGCGCAGCTTGAGGAGTCCGCCGCCCCGGCATCAGGGCGGAGTTGCATCAACGGGTGAACTCAGACAATCGAGCCGAACGGCCGGACGGCTTGGTGTCCGCATTCGGCCCGAATCTTGCATCGGGGATGCTGAAATCCGGGCCAAGTCGACCGCATCCGGTCCTGATCAAACTTTGAATCCGCTTTGACCTCGACCGCAAGCGGTCCGGCACGAAATCAGATGGTTGCCGGAGATGTCCATCTGGCGTAGACGCGCCCATGGAATCGAGATTTTCGAAATCCGAAAAGTTACAAGGAGAGCACCCAAAATGAAAACTGGCACATTCGGAGTTGCCGAGGGCTTCCCGCTCAAGCGGCGCAGCTTCTTGCAAGCGGGCGCGGCCGCAGCGGCGGTCGGCGCGTCCGGCAAGCTTGCCTTCGCGCAGGACCGGCTCAACGTGGCGGCGATTTACACGGTCCCCACCGAGCAGCAATGGGTCAGCAGGCTCCACAAGGCCGCGTTGACCGCAGTGGAGCGCGGCGACATCGCCTACGAATTTTCCGAAAGCGTGGCCGGCACGGACTATGAGCGCGTGATGCGCGAATACTGCGAAGGCGAGTTCGATCTCATCATCGGCGAAATGTTCCAAGCAGAGCAGGAATTGCGGCAGGTTACGCTTGATTACCCGGACAAGGCGTATCTCATGGGGTCAAGCTTCCTTCCTGACCAGCAGCATCCGAATCTGGCCGTCTTCGACAGTTACATCCAGGACGCATCCTATCTCACGGGCATCATCGCCGGCGCGATGACGGAGAGCAAAGTCATCGGCATGGTCGGCGGCCATCCGATCCCATCGGTGAACCGGCTGATGCACGCATTCATGGCCGGCGCCGCCGAGATGAAAGAGCGCATTTCGTTCGAGGTTGCGTTCATCGGCACTTGGTTCGACCCGCCGAGAGCCAAGGAGACCGCTTTTGCCCACATCGATCTCGGCGCCGACGTGATGTACGCGGAGCGCTTCGGCGTTTCCGACGCCGCCCAGGAGCGCGGCGTTCTGGCGATAGGAAACGTGATCGATACGCAGAGCGGCTACCCCGACACCGTGGTGGCGTCCGCGTTGTGGCATTTCGAGCCGACGCTCGATGCTGCGATCAAGAACGTAAAGAACGGAACCTTCGCGGCGGACAACTACGGCCAGTACTCCTTCCTGAAATACGGCGGGTGCTCTCTGGCGTCGCTTGGAACTTTCGCCGGAAAGGTTCCGCAGGATGCGCTCGATCTCATCGCTCAGCGCGAAAGCGAAATCAGGTCCGGCGCCTTCACGGTCGAGATCAACGACGAAGAGCCGAAATCGACTTGAGCATTCAGTACCGCACCGGTCCGAACCCGTCGCGGTCTGCATCCGCTACTGCGAGGTCAACGCGAACCGAATGCGCTGCGACCTCTGCCGGAAGCGCGGCTTGCCGGTCGGATCCGGCCTCGCGGAAAGCGTCTGCAGGCGTATGGTCGGTAATTGGTTCAAAGAGCCGGGGCGCAGTTGGTTGAAAGCTGGCGCCAACGCCCTGCTCGCCGCCTGGCGCTGCCTCGAAAACATGCGCTGGCAATTCCTTGATTGGAGGGATTGCCGCGCCGCAGCCGCATGACCAGAAAATGGGACGCACCCTTGCGGGAAACCGGACCATTGACAGGCGAGTCTACGGGCGCGAAATCCGAAACCTCGGAACGGCTTGGAACAGGGGTATCCGGTATTACATTTCAAAAATCGTGGCGGAAGCCGGCAGCCTTGAACATTGAAGATCCAATGGTGTGGTAACGAAATGAATGAAATTTTGCTTTCCCTGTTGCGGAGAGTTTTCGGAGGCATGGTCTTCGGAATCGTTAAGTCGAATGCCTGATCGGCCGCGCGGGCGATCGACGCTGGTCGCGGACATTGGAGGCACCAACACGCGTCTCGCGCTGGCTACTGATGGCGGTCTGGAGATCAACTCGATCCAGAAATACCGAAATCAAGAATTCAGGAGCTTCAACGATGCGCTCGAAAGGTATTTGGATTCCGCTCCCTTTGCCGAAGTAGCGGCAATTTGCATAGCCGTTGCCGGTCCCGTCAGGGACGGATTCGCTTCGCTGACCAACTGCGATTGGCACATCAGCGCGAACGAGATCAGCGAGTTCACAAGCGTCACCAGCGTCTTCGTCATCAACGATATGCAAGCGCTGGGGCATTCGCTTGAGCGGATATGTTCGTCCAAAACCTACGACGTAATTTCCAAAAAATCCGAATCCGTGTCGACAACGAAGCTGGTCGTCAACATCGGAACCGGATTCAACTCGGCAATGGTCCTGAATACCGCGAACGGGCCGCTTGTCGCTCCGTCAGAGTCAGGACATTCGAGCCTCCCCGTCGCAACGAACCGGCAATTCGAACTGCTCAAAGCATTGCAGGAGGACTCAGGGTTCACAAGTATCGAATGCGTTTTGTCAGGTCGGGGAATCGAAGCATTGCATTCGTGGTTGAATGGCCAGCGGTCGGACAACCTCAATGGTACCAAAAACGACGTGATTACTGCGAGCTTCGTGCGCGACCCCGCCTTCGACGACACCGGCAGACTATTCGTTGAAATCTTGGGATCGGCAGTAAGCAATCTTGCTCTTGTGCATTTGCCTTTCGGAGGAATCTACCTTGCAGGCAGCGTCGCCAAGGCCACGGCGCGAGTTCTGAATGCCTTCGGATTCAGAGAGGCGTTTCTGAACAAAGGTAGATTCAGCGAATTCATGGAGGAATTTTCAGTCTCCGTCATTATGGATGACGACGCTCCGCTGCGTGGATGTGCTGAATACGCCAATTCCAATTCTGTTTAACTGCAGGCTGCACAACCGGGGAAACGCCTGGAATCTCGACCGGGGAGCACGAGTTCTGCACCGTCCACAGCCTTCCCGGCGAAGTTGCAGGGAGGTTTCATCAATATTGATCTGCCCTTGAAAGTTCCGCGCAACTATTGAAAAAAAAGTGATTGCGGAATGAATTGGGGCGACTCAGTCGTTCGCATTCACGCAACGAGGACAAGTTGGCAAATTTTGATCAAGGCAATTTGGATCCCTTGGGACTGCGCACAAGACGCAAAGTTCTTGGAAACTCGCATGTTGATCGAGCAATCGAGGCTACAAACGAGTTTGACGCCGCATTTCAGCAGCTGATTACCGAGGCCGCTTGGGGGCAAGTTTGGTCGCGTCCAAACCTTACGCATCGAGATCGATCTCTGGTTACGATCGCATTGTTGGCAGCTCTCGGACATGACGAGGAAGTGGAAATGCATCTTCGGGCCACGTCGAGGACCGGGGCAAGCAAAGAAGAAGTCGTGGAGACGCTGCTGCACGTGGCCATTTATGCCGGGGTCCCTGCGGCCAATCGAGCATTTCGAATCGCAAAGAAGGTGTTCGGCGAATTGCAGGCGCAAGCTCCCGAAATGATGAATGATTCCGACAATGGCTAGAAGACGATGACGTTCTTTCAACGAAAATTGGAGAGGCAGCCTCCCGCCTTTGCTCCGAGGTACAAAAGCAGCGTCGCCCGTTCGCCTGGAAGGGCTTTGGTTTCGATCGGGAACTCGCCGGGCGAATTGACCGGACCTTCATTCAGTCGGGAGATTCTTGGCCCGAAGGACAACGACCTTATCACGAACTTTGCGAGCTCCAGCCAAAGTGCTATCGGCGAACGGATCATCGTTCATGGCCGGGTTATGGACGAGAACGGAAAAGGCGTTTCCGGCGTACTTGTCGAAGTTTGGCAGGCCAACGCAGGAGGACGATACAGGCATGCAGTCGATACGTATTTGGCGCCGCTGGATCCGAACTTCGGGGGCTGCGGACGGACCATTTCGGACGAGGACGGCGGTTATGAATTCAGAACGATCAAGCCGGGTCCCTACCCTTGGCCGAACGGAATAAATGACTGGAGACCTTCGCACATCCACTTTTCCGTATTCGGCCATGGTTTCGCGCAGCGCATGATCACCCAGATGTATTTCGAGGGCGACCCGCTTATCCCTTTGTGCCCGATAGTGAACACAATCCCGGACAAGGAGGCGATCAGCCAGCTTGTGGCAGCGTTCGATTGGCCTTCGACAATTCCGATGGACTCCCGAGCGTACAAGTTCGACATCATCCTGCGCGGCAAGCGCCGCACTTTCTTCGAAAACTTCTGATCTTTGGTGCAACGATGGTTCAGAGATTGAATTACCTCGACGAATCCGCATCCCAAACCGCAGGTCCGTACGTGCATATCGGCTGCGCTCCGAATTCTTGCGGGTTGACGGGAATGTACGGCGGGCGTGATCTGGGCGGCACGATGACGGATGAGCATACCAAAGGAGAAAGGCTGACGGTGCTCGGCCGGATATTCGACGGGACAGGAACGCCGTTGCGGGATGCTCTTGTGGAGATTTGGCAGGCGGATCACGCCGGATTGTTCAACAGCCCTAATGAAACCCGCGGCGAAGCGGATACTCATTTCACTTGCTGGGGAAGACAAGCAGTCGACACGGACACTGGCGAATTCAAGTTCGAGACGATAAGGCCGGGCCAGGTGCCGTATTTGGACGGACGCATGCAGGCGCCGCACATTCACTTCTGGATTGCAGCGCGCGGAATAAATCTGGGGTTGCATACGAGGATGTATTTCAGCGACGAGCCGGAGGCGAACAAGTCGGATCCCGTGTTGAGCAGGATAGAACACAAATCGAGAATTGCCACGCTGATCGCAGAAGTCGAGAATGGATCCTGCAAGTTCAATATTCATCTCCAAGGCAGCTTTGAGACGATTTTCTTTGATATTTAAGGCAGTTGCATGACAAAGTTCACAACACTCGACAAAGCTGTCGTCGAACACATTCGCCCCGGCGACACTGCTGCGTTCGAAGGATTCACTCACCTTATTCCACACGCTGCCGCACACGCGGTCATACGGGCAGGCATTGACGATCTGACTCTTGTCAGAATGACGCCCGACATAATCTACGACCAGTTGATCGGCGTAGGCTTGGTCCGCAAGCTAATCTTTTCGTACGCGGGAAACCCGGGTGTTGGGCTGCTTAGGCGATTTCGGGACGCGATGGAGCGACAATGGCCCAAGCCGCTGGAGCTTGAAGAACACTCCCACGCGGCAATTGCGAATGCATATGCAGCAGGCGCTTCCGGAATGCCTTTCGCGGCATTCCGAGGGTATCGCGGATCGGGATTGCAGGCCGTCAATCCGAACATTCGGAGCATAGAATGCCCGTTTACCGGTGAAACAATATCCGCTGTCCCTGCTATTGCGCCTGATGTCACATTCATTCATGCGCAGAAGGCGGATAGAAAGGGAAACGTCCTTGTCGACGGCATACTGGGCGTTCAAAAGGAAGCCGTGCTGGCGGCTGACCGCGCCGTCGTTACGGTAGAGGAGATTGTCGACGATCTTTCCGCCCATCCGAACGCCTGCGTCCTACCGTCCTGGACGATCGCCGCTATAGCTGTCGTTCCCGGCGGAGCTCATCCATCTTACGCCAGAGGATACTACGTCAGAGACAATGCCGCATATTTGGAGTGGGACAAGGTGGCTGCCGACCGGCAACGATTTCAGGACTGGATCCAAGAAAACGTCATGGCATCAAAGCCGGAGGACTTTGAAAATCGTGTAGCGCATTTGCGGAGCACAGCATGACGACCCAAAAATACACGCCGGATGAGATGATGATCGTCGCCGCTGCGCGCTCGTTGCGAAATGACGACGTATGCTTTGTAGGCATTGGCGCCCCATCCGCCGCATGCAATCTTGCCAGGCTGACTACGGCGCCTGACATTACTTTGATTTACGAATCCGGAACGATCGGCACGGCCCCGAATGTTCTGCCGCTATCGATCGGCGACGGCGAACTCTGCGATACCTCGCTGACGACCGTGCCTGTGACGGAGATGTTTCGCTATTGGCTGCAAGGCGGCCGAATTACGGTCGGTTTTCTCGGCGCCGCGCAGCTCGACAGGTTCGGCAACATCAACACTACTGTGATCGGCCAATACGAGAATCCTAAGGTGCGCTTACCCGGTGGCGGCGGAGCGCCCGAAATTGCCACCTCATGCAAAAAGGTCTTCATCGTGATGAAACAATCCCGCCGAGGATTCGTCGACAAGATAGATTTCTTTACGTCTTTCGGCTTCGGGTCGGGCCATGAGGACAGGAGCGAACTTGGGATCGAAACCGAAGGCCCTTCCCTGCTTGTCACTGATTTGGCTGTTTGGAAACCTGACGAGTCAACCAAAGAACTGAAGGTTGTTTCGCTCCACCCCGGCGTCACGCGAGAGCAGATACAAGAAACGGTCGGATGGTCAGTCAGTTTCGCATCTGACGCCTCGATCACCGCGGAGCCTTCCAAAGATGAGCTTGAGACGCTTCGGGACCTGCGGGCGCGCACGGCTGCCGCCCACTCCGGCAACGACGCGTGAGCACTCGATTTGCGATGCTTCCACCGAACTTGTACGCAAATTGGCAGATTATGAAGGTAATTGTCGGATTATTGATCGGACACTTGGTCCGCAGCGACCGCCGGGATGGAATTGAAGCCAATCTCATGCCTGTTTCTTCAAGCAAAAACGAATTTGCTGCTTGTACGGTAAAGAGCAGCCGTTTAGCTTGGGCCGCTGGATTTCGGCGCTTGGCTTGTTCGCCGACAATGCGGAGCGAAACAAAGGTTCGGCCGTGTCACGCCGAAAGCAACGCTCGCGCGCCAACACAAGGATACGAGCGAAAGCCGGCCAAACTTCGAGATTGCGCAGGAATTAGATTGAGATGTTCGTCTACCCGATAAGCGGCTCGCCACTTGCGAGCTTGTTAGGCGACCCTGATTTGGAACGGTTGTTTGCGTCCGACGCGATGTTGGAACGAATGATCAAATTTGAAGCGGCCCTGACTCGCGCCCTTGGCTGCGTCGGAATCGTTTCTCAGGATTGCGTGTCCAAAACTATGGAAATTCTGGATAATTTTCATGTGGATGTTCAGCGGATCAATGCAGCCACCACCCGCGACGGCGTTCCGGTTCCCGAACTGGTGCGGCAGCTTCGCGCGGCGGTCGGTTCGCCGCACGATAAAGATCTCCATATCTGCGCTACAAGTCAGGACTTGGTGGACTCGGCATTGGCGATGGCATTGCGCGATGTCAATTCGATGCTTGCCGGTCGACTTCGCGCTTTAACTGGAACTTTTGGATCCCTTGAGCACAAATTCGGCCAAAATGCGTTGATGGGTCGAACCAGAATGCAGGACGCTTTGCCTATAAAGGCTGGAGACAGAATCAACGGATGGCTTCGGGCTCTCGATCGGACGGCAGACCAGTTTCCGAGCGTACGAAAGTCGGTCGAAGTTCTGCAATTCGGAGGCCCTGTCGGAGACCGAAGGAACTTGGGCAAAAACTCCAAGATCGTCGCCGAGCAAGTCGCCGAGGAACTGGGATTGAATGAAATCGGTTTCGCATGGCATGCCGACCGGAGCCGACTTGCGGAATACGCCGCATGGTGCTCGTCGCTTACGGGATCGCTCGGCAAAGTCGGTCAGGACGTCGCTCTAATGTCGCAAATGGGAGAAGTGCGGTTTGAAGGAGCAGGCACGTCATCGGCGATGCCGCACAAGAGCAACCCGATTCGCGCCGAAGCTTTGATAACCCTTTCCCGTTACAATTCCGTTCTTGTGTCCGGCATGTTTCACGGCGTCATGCACGAACAGGAAAGATCGGGGTCCGCCTGGGCGCTTGAGTGGCTGGTCCTACCGCAGATTTGCGTGACCGCAGGCGCTTCGTTGAACTCTGCAGCGGCTATGGCCCGATCCATTAGCCGAATTTCGGACGAGTCCATGACCGGTCCCTGAATCTCATCGCCGAGCGTGTGCTTGCGGAGCACCTTTTTTGCCCGAGAAACGTGCCGAAATTCCAGCAAGCGACCGAAATGGCTTCGCAGTTTAAATTCATGATATGTGGTGGAGCCGAGGGGAATCGAACCCCTGACCTCGTCATTGCGAACGACGCGCTCTCCCGACTGAGCTACGGCCCCGAGTGCTTTCTCCTTGTATGAATTCTTGCATTTTGTCAAATTCTTTCGGTGCGATGGGGCACCCCATAACTTTAGGTCAGGCAGCTACGATGCGGCAATCCCTCCAATTGATGATTTCGGGCTTGCGGTTGTTTGCGAAGCAGCGTTCGACGGAGAGCAGGGTGCTGGCTTCGGCTTTCGACCGGCGGCATCGCGTCCGTCCAAAAAATATGGGACGCACCCAATTGCTTGCGTTAAATCGACAATGTAGGAAAGTGTCTTAAGAATGAAGACCTTTTACGAATTTTTCGCGGGAGGCGGCATGGTGCGGGCCGGACTTGGGCCGGAGTGGTCATGCCTTTTTGCCAACGACATCGACCCCAAAAAAGTAGCAATTTACGTCGCAAATTGGGGTGAAGAACCATTGCTGGCCGGAGATGTCGCGGAACTCACAACAGCGGATCTACCGGGCATTGCCGATCTGGCGTGGGCGTCCTTCCCTTGCCAGGATCTTTCCTTGGCGGGCAATGGCGCTGGTCTCGGCGGCAGACAGTCCGGAACCTTCTGGCCGTTCTGGCGGCTGCTGGTTGCTCTTGCGAAAGAAGGCAGAGCACCCGCTGCTGTGATTTTGGAAAACGTATGCGGCACGCTGACCTCGCACGGAGGTGCCGATTTCACGGCGCTTTCCGAAGCGCTCGTCAGTGCGGGATATCAATTTGGGGCTTTGGTGATCGACGCTGTGCGTTTTCTGCCGCAGTCCCGCCCGCGATTGTTCGTAATTGCGATTCGGGCGGGCCGCCCGGTCCCACCCAATCTCTTGCTGGCTGAACCGGGTGCGGCGTGGCATACGCGCGCGCTGTTGCGTGCGCATGATCGGTTGCCTGCAGCTGAAAGGGCTTGCTGGCTTTGGTGGCACTTGCCGGTCCCTGCAGCCCGCAACACGGAGTTGGCAAATCTGATCGAGGTTGGGCCGACATGCGTCGAGTGGAATACATCCGCCGAGACTGCCCGGCTGCTCGGCATGATGAGTCGCGTCAATCTCGAGAAGGTAAAGAAGGCGCGCGAGGCAAAACGCCTTATGATAGGCACGATTTATAAGCGCACCCGCAAGAACGAGGACGGCGGAAGTACGCAGCGGGCAGAGGTCCGTTTCGATGGCGTCGCCGGATGCCTGCGCACCCCGATGGGAGGTTCGAGTCGGCAAACAATCCTCGTCGTAGAGGGCAACAATATCAGATCGCGTTTATTGTCGCCGAGGGAAGCGGCGAGATTGATGGGGATGCCGGACGACTACCAGCTGCCTGATAACTACAACGCAGCTTATCATTTGGCGGGAGACGGAGTGGCGGTGCCTGTGGTTGGACATATTGCAAAGCACATACTTGAACCTCTGCTCGAAACTCCATTGAAAGCCGCGGCCGCTTAAGCCCATGCCAAATAATCTCGAAGAAAAGCTAGACGAATTCGCGGCTGAACACAATTTCAAAGGCAAGGGACCGGGACCGCTTTGCGTTGCGCTCGTCGTTACAGAACACGCACGGCGACGGGGATTGCCCCTAGACCCCAATGATCTGATGACGTCGAGTGGTGGACAGGTGCTCGGCCTGAGTAAATCTTCTGTTCAGTCCATCCTGAAACGTCACGACATCGACAAGGTGCTTGCCCAAGAAGGAGGCCGTACAAGTCGCGGCAGCATCAAAAACATGCGCGCCTATGTTGGATTTCTGAATGAATTTCACGACCAGAGAGCAAATACTCCGCAGCAGCAGGGTACGACAGATATCGCAATAATTGAGAAATACTGGATTGACCGCGTGCAGGACTTTTTTTCCGGCAAGCCGTTCAGAGTTCGGTTGGACTCGGCTCACGGCTTGCGACGCCTTGTGCGCAATCTTTTGGATCAGGCAAAAGGTCGGCAGGATAAATCGACTGGAACAAATTATGCGGGCGCAGTGATGCAACACCTGGTAGGCGCGAAGTTCAATTGCGTGTTCAAATCCGGAACAGTCGAGCACAACAGTTTTTCAACGGCCGACGCACAGGCCGGCGGCCAGGCGATTTCTTGCTCGGTGACGTTGCAGTCCACGTAACTACAGCCCCTGGAGAATCGGTGCTTGAACGTTGCAGGACGAATTTGGACGGGGGCTTCAAGCCTGTTTTGATCACGGTGCCGGAACGAGTGGCGACGGCGGAGGGCTTGGCTGCCGACAAGGGTTTGGGCGATAGAATCGACATTTTCGAGATTGAGCAGTTTATCGCACTCAATTTGTACGAACTGGGACGGTTTCGCGCGGAGGGAAGGCGAGAGTCCGTCGAAGATTTAGTATGTCATTACAACTGGATCATCAAAAACGTTGAAACCGATCCGAGCCTAATGATCGAAATGATATGAATGAAAGCGCTGCCGGAATTCGCGCACGGCCATGAGCCGGAATATGCGCTTGGAATCGTCACTCGGCGCTTGACCGGCTGAGCGGGAAGCCTTCGCTGCCTGTGTCGCAGGGGAATTCCGGTTATTCTTGTCGGGCGTCAATTGCGCAAGGCAGGACCATATCTGTGACCATCGATTCAACCTTTTGGCTAGGTCTTTCGTACAGGTTTCTGCTAATTCTGATCCATGCTGTATCTCTCGCAACTGATAAAGGACTCAACTGCAGTGTTTCAGGGTGCCGCAAGATGAACGACCCAAACGCAAGCCTACGCATGAACGACGGCGGAAGCGTTCCCCAAACTAAATCCTTTGTAGAACGATGCGACCCGTCACTTCAGGGAATCGATAAATCCCGTGCGCACATTAGTCTTCAGCACCAACCAGGAATCGGCATTGTCACTCCCCGCCTTGGAACGCCGTCGGACCGGTTCGGACCGCAAGCGACAGTTGTTCCAAGCGTGTCAGCCACGCCCCAAAACGTGGACATTCCCCGCGGATCTTCGCCAAGCCTGTTTCTTGAGCAACAGACAAGCCATCGACAACTTTATCGTATCTCCGAATTCTACGCATAATGCACTTGCTCGGCGCGGTTTCGTATCCATCGTTGATGTCTTCGGGAGAAGTAAAATTTTTGCGGATTTTTGCGAGTGCCGTTATATCCCTCTTGTCCACGTCTGCAATCACCTGAAACGCGGACGTGTCGGAAAACAACAGACCCTCAAACTCGTATTTTGAACATAAGGAAACACTTTTCCCATGCCAAGATTCTTCCTATTTATTTCCTGACTAAGGTGTTCCTCCAGTTCTTCTACCGACCGTTCTCCCCTATTTCGAAAGCCATAGAAATCGACCAGCGAAGTTACCGCGTCAAAATTCCAGCTAAATTTGGCCATCTCCGGTGCGAGTCTTTCAACGCTGACATTGCCGCCGCGGCCCGAAATGAACATTGCGGTCGCATAGACCCCCAACGAGGACAGATGATCCACGAGAAGCTTGTTTACGAAGTCTTCTTCCGTCGTACCCTCTACGAAAATTGCAAGCCGGGTCACGGGCGGCCCCCAATCAAATTTTTTTCCCAAAGCTCGCCTGTCGAATGCTCGTCCAACCAATGCTCTTTCAGCCACTCAAAATATTTGCCTTTGTCGTATCGATGAAATCCCGTTCGCCCGTTTTCCAACTCCAAAACGAAAATTTCATCGAGGCCAAATACATCAACTAACTGAGGACACTGGGTCGCCACGATGACCTGCCGCTCTCTCGCGGCGACTTTGATCATGCGCCCGACCAAGACGACGGCGGCCGGGTGTAATCCTAGCTCCGGTTCGTCCAAGAGCAGCAAGTCGGGGAGCATTTCGGGCGGAAGGTTCAATAGAGTCGCCAACGCGAAGAAGCGCAGCGAACCATCCGATGTCAGGTGTGCACCGATCGTCTTGTCCATGCCCTTCACCCGCCACTGAAGCAAAAACGGAGTGTTGTCTTCCTCGATCTGGAACCGGTCAAAATTCGGAACAATGCGTTGAATAAAGCTGCAAATTGACTTGAACCGGCGCGGGTTTTCCCGTTCAAGACGGAGCAGGACAGCGGCTAAATTACTGCCATCCGACCGAAGGTACGCGTTTTCCGTCGGATCGCATGTCGTTTTGAACGGTGAGTAGAACGAGGTGTCGTGGAACTGATATACCTCACACCGCCGAAACAATCGGGCAAGAGCTTTGGCCGTCCTGATATTACCTCCACCAGATCCTGCCGACTGAGCGGCTTCAATGATCTTCGCCTCGGTATGGCCGTTTCCAATCTCTTGCCAAGGCCTTTTTGCATCACATCCATCTTGGGTGAAGCGATATGCTTCATAATCAAATATGAAGCGATCCGGCTGCGAATACGCGAGCGCGAATCGATAATCGCTTTGTCCCCACTCGGTCCGGACGCCAATTTGGGCCCTAATTCGCTTGCTGGTCTTGTTGCCGCCGAAAAGCTGATCGCCGGCGCCGCCGTGGCGCTGAACGAAGTTATTCAAGCGATAATCGTTGATTGTTGTGGCCAGCATCTCGACGAAGCGAAGGAGATTGGATTTTCCAGAACCGTTGGCACCGATCAGCATTGTGGCGCAGGGCAAGTCGTCGATTTTGAAATCGGCGAGAGTTCGAAAACCCTCGACGTGGAGAGACTCAATTCGGTTAGGCACAACCTTTCTCCTTTGTCCTCAAGTGGATCGCCCGTTCGAGCAATCTGCTTCCCTTGCAACGTCAATTCAGCGGCTTATTGGCATGGGGCAGTTCACGGCGATTTCCAAATTCGTTCCTTAGGATCGATGACTAGCGCAATCAGTCGACGACACCACCGTGCAGAAATTCAAGTGTCATCTTCGCTTCTGCCTGATTATTGGACACCCGTACGCAGAACATCTTGCAGCAACGGCATGACGGAGGCCATTTCCGGCCCGCTGGACCGTCCTGTCAATGCCTTGCGAAGCGGAAAATAAAGCGCTTTGCCCTTGCGTCCGGTTTTCTCCGAAACCGCGGCCGTCCAAGTGCTCCAAGTTTTTTCGTCGAACGGCGGATTTGGCAAGAGGCTTTTGGCAAGCTGGACAAAATCGCGGTCTTCCTCGTCAATTTCGGGTTCGACGGCCCCTGAAAATATCGCCCACCAATCCGCAAGCTCGTCCAGTTTCGAGATGTTCGTCCTCGTTGTCGTCCAGAATCGTTCGGCAATGTCGTCCGGGACGCCCAATGAACGTATTCTGTCTTCGATCGCCGCGAATGGCCTCGAAGCCAAAATCTTAGAATTCAGAGGAATTAGGTCTCGCGCATCGAACTTGGTCGGCGCGGTGCTGAATCGACCGATTTCGAAATCCTCGATCAATTCATCCAAGCCGTTTCGGGCTTGAACCGGCGCGGAAGTTCCCAAATACGCAAGCAGCGACAACAAGGCCATCGGCTCTATTCCGCTCTGCCTCATATCCCGAATAGAAAGCGTGCCCAGTCGCTTGGCTAACGGCTCGCCCTCGGGCCCGGTCAAAAGGGAATGGTGCGCAAACTGAGGCGGCTTTGCACCGAAACGTTTCATGATCTGGATTTGGGCCGCCGTGTTCGTAATGTGGTCTGAACCTCGGACGACATCCGAGACGTTCATTTCGACATCGTCGACGACTGATGCCAATGTGTACAGCACTTGGCCGTCCGCGCGAATTAGAACCGGATCCGATAGGCTAGCCGCGTCAATCGAAACCTGACCTTGCACCACATCGACCCACTCGATCCGCTCTTGGTCTAGTTTGAACCGCCAATAGCCGGCTCTTTCCTTCCGAAGCGAGTCCCGTTCCGCCGCCGTCAACGCCAAAGATGATCGGTCGTAAACCGGAGGTTTGCCTGCTTTGAGTTGAAGCTTTCGCTTGAATTCAAGCTCTTCAGGAGTTTCGAAACACTCGTAAAGCACTCCTGAGTCGCGGAGTTTTTCGGCTGCGTCGAGGTAATTCTGCTTGCGCAGCGATTGCTTTTCCAAATGGTCCCAATTCAAGCCGAGCCATTGGAGGTCATCCATGATCGACTCGGCATATTCCGGCTTGGAACGCTGGGGATCGGTGTCATCCAACCTCAGGATGAAACGCCCGCCCGACTTTCTGCACACCATATAATTCAGCAGCGCCGTTCTAAGGTTGCCAATGTGCAAGTGTCCTGTCGGAGATGGCGCGAAACGAGCAATAGTCATCGGGTTACTCCTTGCGCGCGTCCCTCTTTCATACGATGCTGCGGTTGTCCACTTGAGTCGCCTGCAGAAGGATCGGAATTGAAGGACCACAGGCGCGCCTTCGTCGCTCCCGGGCTGGGCGAATTCGAAGAAATGGCGGCATCAGCCATTGAGTCGCTTCCCGAGCCGTTTCGCGGGCACGCCCGTTCAATCGCGTTCCAAGTCGCCGAATTCGCGACCGATGAACAACTGGAGGCTGTTGAGATCTCCGATCCCTTCGAGCTGACTGGCCTCTATGAAGGCTGCCCCATCACCGAACGCTCCTATGCGGAACAACCCTTGAGCGCGGATATGGTCTGGCTGTTCAGGCGGCCGATCATCGACGAGTGGGCCACAAGGGGCGATGTCGCGTTGGGCGAACTTGTCACCCACATTGTCGTTCATGAACTCGCTCATCATTTCGGATGGTCCGACGAAGATATCGCCGAAATCGACCGGTGGTGGGAGTAGCGCGCGATGACTCCCTCACTGCAGGACGAATCAAATGTTCAGTTCGGGTCTCTCCACTGATTCACAATCGGATAGCGCCGGTCCAACCAGAGCGCCCGCTTCGTCAATCGTGTTCCCGGGGCAGATTGGAACCTTTTGTATTCAGAGGTGTAAATCAGGTTCTCCACAAGCTTCACCACGTCCCTATCGAAACCGGCCTCGACGGTCTGCGCTACCGAAAGGTCGTTGTCGATCAGCGATTCGAGAATTTGGTCAAGAATGTCATAAGGCGGGAGACTATCGGTATCTTTTTGATTGCTCCGCAATTCCGCAGTGGGCGGTTTATCGATTACTCTCTGGGGAATCACGACCCCTTTTGGACCTTTCATCCATGCACGATGGCAGCGATTCCGCCACCTGCAGGTTTCGAAGACCAAGGTCTTGTACAAATCTTTGATCGGGTTGTACCCGCCGGCCATATCGCCATAGATCGTTGCATAGCCGACAGCTGCCTCCGATTTATTTCCCGTCGTGAGCAATAGTTCACCGAACTTGTTCGACATTGCCATCAAGAGAAGCCCGCGAAGTCTCGGCTGGACGTTTTCTTCAGTCGTATCGCTCGGAAGGCCGTTGAAAACCGGCTGAAGCGATCGCTTGACCTCCGACACAAGTCCGGAAATCGGTATACGGACCGTTTCGCATCCCAAATTGGACGCGACGGACTCAGCATCATCCAGCGAAGACTTCGCCGTGTATTCCGATGGCAGAAGGATGCATCTGACATTGCCCGAACCTATCGCGTCGCAAGCAATCGCCGCGACAAGAGCGCTGTCCACGCCGCCCGATAGGCCCAGCAGAACTTTGGCAAACCCTGACTTTCGCACGTAGTCGCGCAGCGCCTCGACCATTGCCCGGTAGTCTTGTTCGCGCTCGCCCGGCAGGTCGGACATTTTTCCGTCCAAAATCGAAAATCCGTTTGAATTCTCGCGAAACTCGACGACTTCCGATTCTTCCTTGAACAACGGCATTTGCATGGAAATTCTGCCTCTTGGAGCAACTGCAAAAGATCCGCCGTCAAAGACTTGGTCGTCCTGCCCCCCGACCATGTTGAGATAGGTCAAGGGCAGTCCGGTCTCGCGAACCCGGTCAAGCATTACCGAATGCCTCTGGAAGACTTTGTTTCTTCGATATGGGGACCCGTTGGGCACGAGCAGAAGGTCGGCACCGGCATTCTTGAGACTTTCGCAGACGTCGCTGTGCCATGCGTCTTCACAGATCACGATTCCCACGCGAGTGCCGCCGATTGTCACCGGCTGTCCAAGCGGTCCGCGCGAAAACTGACGCGCTTCGTCGAAAACCGAGTAGTTCGGCAAATGGTGCTTCTTGGCGATGCCTGCGATCCGCCCTTCATGAAGAATGAAGTATGCGTTGTAGATATTGCTGCCTTCGAGATAGGGAGCTCCGATTCCTACAGCTGGACCGTCGGCGCAACGTCGCGCAATGCTATCGATGCATTCGGCACAATCTGCAACGAACGCTCGTTTCCACACCAAATCCTGAATTGGATAACCCGCGAGAAACAACTCCGGAAACGCTACAAGCAGTGCCCCCTTCTCCTTGCCCTGCTCATGGAATTCGCAAGCCTTCGCAACGTTGGCTTGAAGCCCGCCTACTACGGGATTTGCCTGCGCGAGAACTATCCTGAATGATCGGTCCATCGTCTGTATCTCAACCATGATATTGCGCTCCTGCCGCAGACCCTTGCAAAGGGCGACTACGGGGCGGCGCACGGCGCATCCGTATCGTGGCCGGTCCGCGCAACCCAGCATACTGCCACTGCCTATCTCTCTTCATCGTCCCGAAAAGTTGATTGCGGCCGGCAAGTACCGCGGAACACGATGAGGAGAGAAAGACCCCTCTATCACATCCGAAGATCATTGGCATAGGCAATTTGCACGATCGGCATGGCATTCATCGCTTGAGCAACAGCCTCCCGACCCGTTTTCCGAACGCGGAGGAAAGTCATTGGGACGTGGAGAAATTTGCCAACGGCGGGAATATCCCGACTTGCTTCAAAGCAACGGAAGGCGAGGCAGGGCCAGTTTGGACAAGCTTGGAGTCAGTCGGGAGCCAAACACGGGAGTTCCCTCCGGCACGGGTCGCCCTGTCGTAAAGCGAGCGCGATTCGCCCAAAATCACATGAACTTATGCGCCGCACTGAACGCGAGTGTTCTCAGCGAAGTCAAACGAACCACAACGATTCAATCAATTAGCAATTGATGGAGTTCACCGTAAGTTGGGCTGCATTGAAAATCAGAATTGACTTCATTTAAAAAATCAATTTGAATAATGTTCACAAAATCCATAGCACCCAAATGCATAGAAACCTAAATTCAAATCACGCCAGAAAAATCACTCGGGCATCTGCAATTCCAGATCCTGAAAACCCTCTTGGGTAACAATAAACCCACCATTTTCAACTCTTTCGCAATGGCCGTATTTTATATTTGTTGCTAAGCTATCCGAAGGATTACTGAGTTTGCCAATTCTATTTGCAAGAAGCGCAGAAGCTACATCCGCAGTTTGAAGTTTATTTTTTCCGCCAATATGCAACCAAGCAGCGGTCACCAAAAACTTTCGATAATCCTTTGAATTGCGTTCCGAATTCTTTTTCATTTCTTTCAGAAAATTCGGCAATTTCATACCCCCGTTTGGCATATTTTGGGTGGTATTTTCTAATTCTAGCGTTTTTTCCTCGGTTAGAATAATGCTCTTCATTTCAGAGACCAAGGAACAGAGCGATTCTTTTGCAAATTGCTCATCCCCGCTATATTCCAGTTCAAAACCACCGCACGATATCTTTATTTTCATGTCTTAATTTCCTTCTCTGTCCATGAGAAATCGACTCCTGCTCGACTGGCGAAATCATTATCCAGAAACACTGTTCTCAAGCAGAGCACTTCGCTTCCGTTGACAATTAATATAGCTTGATTGTGCTTGCTCATATAAACAGTTTTCGAACTTGGTTTTTTTGATTTGCTCGACTGCACTTTATGCAAGCACCACTGCTTCCAACCGGCATCGTATTCGATGCTGCAGAATAAGTCTAGTGTTTTTTGATAACGATGCGAATAATTGGACGGCATCAGTTGTATCTGGTCGCCACGCCCACTGAACTCATTACCTACGATGAGTAATGGACAATAGCCAATTGCCGTCAGGCTACCTCGGTTTCCCGAAGGTTCGGGTCGACGCCTGCACAGTCCAACTTTCGCGCCAATGTTTCAAAATTTTTTTACGTGGACACCTGCTGTATCTTGACTTGGACGGGTTGCCAACGCGGTCGGAGCAGACTCACGGGTCGATCAGGATCAGACGCGGCCGGATACGGCCCGGATTTCGGGATCCTCCATGCAAAATTCGGACCTGTTTCGGCTTCGCCGACGACATGCGGACCCCAAGCGGACACTAGGCAGTCCAGTCCGGCCGCCGCTTTCCTGCAGTTGACCTTCGAACGCACCCGCCTCGATCAGTGCCTCGCGGAAATCCCGCAGAGTGTTCGCATCCGGGACCGTGTCGTTCAGATAAAACCGTGGAAGCGCAGCCAGGTTATCCGATCGCACGCCATCGCCTTCGTCGCGTCGAGCGGCGGCCCACAGAGGCTCTGCGGCGCCAGCATCTTGAACTTCAGAACCGCGTTCAGCGGCATTCTCAAAAATTCGGTCGGAAAAGCGCAAAATCCACCGTCGCGGCCGTATGCGCCGACCGGTCGCCCTTCGGGGCAATATCGGTCGAGGTGCCTCTCAAGATCCCAAAAGCCAAGCTTTTTCAACATCCCGACCTTCGACTCTTCCAATCGCTGCGAATCGTTCCCTCAGACAAAAAGCATCGGGTTTTCGAAGGCACCAATCGTGTTGGGCAACAACAATCCGCTATGCTCCGCAGTGCCGAGCCAAGATCCGTCAATATTGGAATCCGTCCACGCAAATTTTGGATTACACAATGTCAAGGCGTTTTGCGCGGACTGCCGTATTGCAAGGTCTGCGAACGCGTCTTTGACCTCAATCCTGATTTTGTCGGCCCGAGAGATCGTCAGGCCGAAGCATGCCAATTCAGCCGAAATCACAATTTGTGCCATCCGGCGCGCTTCCCAGCGCATATTGTAGTGGACGAGCGCGAGAAATATGTTTATAATCGTTGCGTTTTGGCGGTTGCCTATTTTTGGAGAAGGAGCGTCTGCTCATGACCGCAACCATTCGCGCAGTTTGCGCCATTGCACTGTTGACGACGCCTGCATGGGCCCAATCGGACAATGCGGACGCGACCATGCATCGAGGAAACTATGACGGCGATTACCTTGATGGAAAGCGACACGGAACCGGCACCTACACGCTCTCGAACGGCTATGAGTATATCGGCGATTGGGCGTACGGTGAGCGACATGGTTCCGGAACTGAAACCCTTCCCAGTGGCGCCGTTTACGTCGGAGACTTCGCCGAGGGCTTAAGGGACGGTTTAGGAACGATAACTTACCAGGACGGCAGCACATACAGCGGGACTTGGTCAAAGGGCGCCATCGATGGTGAGGGTAAGGAAACCTTTGCCGATGGCACAATATTCGAGGGGTCGTTTTCGAACGGCGTAAGGAGTGGATTTGGCACTCTCACCCGGCCTGGCGGACACGAGTATGCGGGCAATTGGGAAAACGGCCGTCCCAACGGCCAAGGAACTCAACGGTATCCTGACAGCGGCGTATATGTGGGTGAATTCGTTGAAGGCATTCGAGAGGGCCGCGGAACGATGACGTTCGCAAACAACTCGATGTACGACGGTGAATGGTCCGGCGGCAAAATGAGCGGCACCGGAATCCTCACCTATGAAAGCGGCACAAGCTTGTCCGGGATGTTCGTCAACGGGCTGCTGGAAGGCGCCGGGAAAATGGCATTTCCGGACGGCAGCGCATTCGAGGGTGAATTCGTGAACGGAGTTCGCCAAGGCAACGGCACGATGAAATTCGCGGACGGGTCGGTGTATGAAGGCGGGTGGATCAACGGAAGCATTGGCGGCAGCGGCGTCCTTACCTATGACGGCGGCACAAGCTTGTCCGGGACGTTCGTCGACGGGCTGCTGGAAGGCGCCGGGAAAATGGCATTTCCGGACGGCAGCGCATTCGAGGGCGAATTCGTGAACGGAGTTCGCCAAGGCAACGGCACGATGAAATTCGCGGACGGGTCGGTGTATGAAGGCGGGTGGGTCAACGGAAGCATTGGCGGCAGCGGAAAATACGTTACAGTTGACGAAACGATATTCGAAGGAACTTGGTCGGAAGGGTTGTTGAACGGCGATGGTTACGCAACCTACAGAGATGGAACGGTCTATGAAGGCAAATTCAAATCGTCACGGTTCGACGGATTCGGCACAATCACATATCCGGACGGGCATAGCTACGCAGGAGATTGGATAGCGGGCATAAAGCACGGTCAAGGTGAAGAATTGCTCGCCGATGGTTCCCGTTACGCGGGGTCTTTTGCGAATGGCATTAGATCCGGCACAGGCGTTTTTGAACGGTCCGACGGTTTCCGATACGAGGGACAATGGTCGGATGATAAAATGCACGGGTTCGGCAAGGCGAATTATCCGAATGGCGGCGTGTATGAGGGGCTTTTCAGGGACAATGTTCCGACCGGAGAAGGCGGCTACGATGAAAATCCTTGAGCCTCAATGCGGAACCGCAATAGCGTCGCCTTTGCAACGGAACGCTTTTTCTCCGAACTGAATCGGGTTGCAAGATTCCGTGGAATTGCTTACGTTCGAATCATGACTTTTGCAGCATGCCGCCTTGAGGGCGATTTACGCTTTCATTGCAGGTTCGGAACCGACCTACTGCTAAGACGCCTCTGAGCGTGCCGGTTCAGGCGCGTCCGCTCAGAGGTGAGATATCGCGCCGCCAAACACCACTCAACAAGGCCGAACCGGTGATCCGATGCAGCAAGCAAGCAATACACCTCAAGACAAAGTTTTGATTTTCGATACGACATTGCGCGATGGCGAGCAGTCTCCAGGCGCAACGATGACGCATTCGGAAAAAACTGAAATCGCGCTCCTTTTGGACGACATGGGCGTGGACATCATTGAAGCGGGATTTCCGATCGCGTCCGATGGCGACTTCCATGCGGTCCGGAAAGTGGCCGAGGTGGTCGACGGCGCCACCGTTTGCGGGCTCGCCCGCTCTTCACTCGCCGACATCGACAGAGCTGCCGAAGCGCTGAAGAGCGCTCGAAGGCCAAGAATCCACACGTTTATTTCCACCTCGCCGATCCATATGAAGTACAAGCTGAAAATGGATCCCGATTCGGTGATCGACGCCATCGTGTCATCCGTCTCGCGCGCCAGGAAATACACGGATGACGTCCAGTGGTCGCCGGAAGACGGCACGAGGACCGAGCACGATTTCTTGTGCCGCGCTGTGGAGGCGGCCATTCGGGCCGGGGCGCGAACAATCAATATCCCCGACACCGTCGGCTATACCGCTCCCAACGAGAGCGCCGAAATCATCCGAATGCTTCAAGAGCGCGTTCCGGGAATCGAAGACGTCGTGATCTCGACTCATTGCCACGACGACCTCGGCATGGCCGTGGCCAATTCGCTTGCCGCCGTATGCGCCGGAGCGCGGCAGGTCGAATGCACGATAAACGGTCTCGGCGAACGCGCGGGAAACGCCGCTCTCGAAGAGATCGTCATGGCCCTCCGCGTCCGAAACGACATCATGCCGTTCCGGTCCGAAGTCGACACGACCAAGATAATGAACGCAAGCAGAGCAGTCTCGGATGCAACGGGATTCCCGGTGCAGTACAACAAAGCCATCGTAGGCAAGAACGCCTTCGCCCATGAATCGGGAATCCATCAGGACGGAATGATCAAACATTCCGGAACCTACGAAATCATGCGGCCGGAAGACGTCGGCCTCACCGAGTCGAATCTTGTTCTGGGGAAACACTCGGGCCGGGCCGCTCTTCGGCAAAAGCTCGCGCATCTCGGCTACGAAGTCGGCGGCAATCGGCTCAACGACGTCTTCGCGAAATTCAAGGATCTCGCTGACCGGAAAAAAGAGATTTTCGACGACGACCTCGTTGCGATCATGAGGGCAAACGCCAACGAATCGCCCGGCGACACTCTGCAGGTGAAATACCTCAAGGTCGTGTGCGGCTCCGAATCGCCGAAAACCGCGGAAATGATAATTTCAATCAACGGTCAGGATTGCGAGGTCAAGGCGGAGGGAGACGGTCCGGTCGACGCCGCATTCAATGCGGTCAAATCGGCGTTCCCGCACGGCGCGCGCCTTCAGCTCTATCAAGTGCAAGCGGTCACCCAAGGCACGGATGCCCAGGCGACCGTGAACATCAAGATTGAAGAAGGCGGAAACATCGCGGCGGGTCAATCTTCGGATACGGACACCGTTCTTGCGTCGGCAAAAGCATATGTGAGCGCGCTGAACAACCTCGTCAGGCGACGCGCAAGATCTTCGGAGCAGGGTCTGTCCAAGGCTTTGGCAGTTTAAGCATCCGTGCGGAAATGCCCTGTCAGGCAATGCGAAGCAAAAAATCTTGCTGCTTCGCAACCGATTGCTTTGCGAGTCGCGCGGTGCTCGCTTATATAACGCGAACAGTGCAAAATTCAGGTCGATTGGCATCGACGGAAAATAGGAGCATCGCCACAAAAAATGTTCGGCCTGTTTTCAGGAATGATGTCCTATCAGATGGCGATCGACCTCGGGACGGCGAATACGCTCGCTTACGTCAAGGGACGAGGAATCGTCCTCAATGAACCTTCCGTCGTAGCCTACCAATACCACAACGGCGGGAAACAGGTGCTGGCGGTCGGCGAGGCCGCGAAGTCGATGATCGGCCGAACGCCTGATTCGATCCGGGTGATTCGTCCGATGCGCGACGGCGTGATCGCGGATTTCGACGTCGCCGAGGAAATGATCAAATATTTCATCCGAAAGATCTACCGGCGGACGACGTTCCTCAAGCCAAAAGTCATCATCTGCGTGCCCCACGGCGCGACGGCGGTCGAAAAACGGGCGATTCGCCAATCGGTGCTTTCGGCCGGGGCCCGCAATGCCGGGCTCATCGCCGAACCCATCGCGGCGGCCGTCGGAGCTGGAATCAAGATATCCGACCCGCGCGGTTCCATGGTGGTCGACATCGGCGGAGGCACGACGGAAGTCGCCGTGCTTTCGCTCGGCGATATCGTGTACGCGAACTCGATTCGCGTCGGCGGGGATAAGATGGATGAAGCGCTCATCGCGTACCTCCGCAGGAAGCATAATTTGGCAATCGGCGAAAGCACGGCAGAGCGCGTCAAGAAAGTTCTTGGAACTGCGAAAAGCCCGGAAGAGCAATACGGGGATACGTTGACCATCCGAGGCCTTGATCTCACGAAAGGCATTCCGAGAGAGTTTTCCATGTCGCAGGCCCAAGTCGCCGACGCGCTGATCGGACCCCTCAACGAAATTCGTGATGCCGTCATGCTTGCGCTGGAACAAACGCCCCCCGACCTTGCTGCCGACATCGCAGACAGCGGCGTCATCTTGACAGGGGGCGGCGCCCTTCTGGGAGACCTCGACGTCGTGCTGCGGGAGCAAACAGGACTTACGGTGACAATCGCGGAAGAGCCGCTCAAGTGCGTCGCGATCGGGACCGGAAAATCGCTGGATATTTCCAAGCATCTGCGGCACGCAATCGACTATCACAGCTAATTCAAGCGGCGTACGGTGGCTTATCGGGAACAAGGCTCCAACCAGATCTTTCGAAGATCGTTCAGGAGGATATTCGCTTTTCTGGTCCTGTTCTTGCTTGTCTCAATCTTTCTGTTTTGGCGGATTCAGGGCGAACGGGCTGAATCCATGCGGGCAAAGATAATCGATTTGCTGCCTTCGGCGATCGAGTTCGGAACCAAGCCCGGAGAAATCACTTACGAATTCGCAGTGGGAATTCAGAATATCGTTTCTTCCGACGAGCGCATCAAGCAGTTGGAAGACGAGGTCAAGTCTCTGAATGCCTGGCGGGAGTACGCCCGAGCGCTTGAGAAAGAGAATGCCAGTCTTCGCAACGTCGCCAAGGTCGGATCGCGAACCCGCAACTTGAGCTTCACCGCGGAGGTCCTGGCGGATACCAGCAACCATTTCGCGCAAACCGTGCTGATCGATGCCGGAGCCGAAAACGGAATTTCGGACGGCTGGCCCGCAACAGACGGGCTCGGGCTTGTGGGCCGTGTGACCAGCGTGGGCGATTCCGTTTCCCGGGTCATTCTCTTGACGGATCCGAACAGTCGAATTCCCGTGGTGATCGAGCCTTCCGGCAGCCGTGCGTTGGTAATCGGAAACAATTCTTCCACGCCTTTGATTCAGATGATCCAGGGCGGCGAAGACATCGGGCTTGGCGACAGAGTGATGACGTCCGGCGACGGCGGCGTCTTTCCAAGCAATTTGCTTGTGGGATACGTCGCGCAGGGAGGCGCTGACCGCAGGCTCAGGGTGAACCTCGCGGCCAACTACCGTAAGCTGCAGTTTGTCGCCATTCTTCAAGTTGAATCGCCTGAAACGATCGTCGAGAGCGACGGCCTCATCGTCACGGAATCGATTGGACTGGAAAAAACAGTATCGAACTGATCGCAGCCTCATGAACACGACATTGGAGGCTTGGGTTTACCGATTGCTTTTCGGCCTTGCGCTGGCAGCCTTGCTGTTCGTCGGCCTTGTGCCGAAACCCGTGCTGCCGGCGCATGTCCCCAAGCCCGATCTGGCCTTTTGCTTGGCTGCGGCTTGGATTTTGCGTCGTCCCGACTATGCGCCCGTCTCTTTGGTGATACTGTATGCATTGACGACCGAAATCCTTTACCATCAACCTATCGGACTATGGTCTGCGCTGGTGTTCGCTGCGCTGATTTTTTTGCGGCGGCAAGTCGACCGCGTTCGACATCTGCCGTTCTGGTTCGAATGGATGCTGGTCTCCGGCACAATCGCGGGAGCAGCCATGATTTATGGTGGCGTTCTCGTATTACTTTTCGTACCTGCATCCATTATCAATCAAACGGCTCTGCACATACTGACGACCATGCTTGTCTACCCCGCCGTCGTACTCGTGACGAATTGGATTTTCCGCCTGCGAAAATCAACCTCCACCGAGGCAAGCTTGCTGGAGAGCGGAAATTGAGGACGTCGCACCCGATTTCCAAGCCGGACGGCCGAAGGCTTCTGAGCAGAAGGAGCGTGCTGCTCGGATGCGTTCAGGGAGGCGTGATGCTGGTGCTGGCCGGCCGACTCTTTCAACTGCAGATTTTGGAATCGCATGTCTACCGGGACCTCGCCGAAGACAACCGAATCGACGTCAGGCTGCTCCCGCCGCGGCGAGGAATAATTTACGACAGGAACGGGACCCCGATTGCGCTCAACAGCCCCAACTACAGCATAAATATCGTGGCGGAAGAAGCCGGCGACCTGGCCAAGGCTTTCGGCAAGCTGTCCGCCATCATTCCCATGAGCGACCGGCATATCATGGAAAAGATCGCGGAAATCGGAGAGCGTCCCGAATTCCTTCCGGTGACTGTCGCGGAAAACGTGACATGGCAGCAAGTCGCCGCGGTATCCGCGAACTCGCCTGCGCTGCCCGGAATAAGCGCTGACGTCGGAACGACGAGGTTCTATCCGTTCGGCCATGAATTCGCCCACCTTGTCGGGTATGTCGGCCGGGTCTCGGCGAAGGATCGAGAAGACGCCAAAAACGAAGATCCGCTGCTTGATCTTCCGCAATTCGAGATCGGAAAAATTGGGGTTGAGAAACGGCTTGATCGAGAGCTTAGAGGGCAATCGGGCACCCGGAAGATCGAAGTCAACGTGGATGGCCGAGTCATCCGCGAACTCGAGAGAACGAATCCGCAGCGAGGGACCAACCTGCAGATTTCAATCGATTCGCGTCTGCAGAACTACATGTTCGCCAGACTCGGCAGCAATCCGGCTTCAGCCGTATTGCTGGATCTGAGGGACGGAACGATTCTGGCGAGCGCATCGACGCCGACCTTCGACCCGAATCCGTTTGTCACCGGGATCACGCAGTCCGCATTCAATGAACTGAACGAGAACAAATTTTCGCCGTTTCTGAACAGAACGCTGCAGGGCGCTTATCCGCCGGGATCAACATTCAAGATGGTGACGGCATTGGCGGCATTGAATCAAGGGCTGATCGACAAAGATCAAACATTTTTCTGCAACGGCGAGTTCGAGGCGTCCGGCAGAACCTTTCATTGCTGGAGAGAGGGAGGTCATGGAAATGTCAACATGCAAAAGAGCTTGGCCGAGTCCTGCGATGTCTACTATTACAAGCTGGGGCAGCTGGTGGGAATTGAAAAGATTACCGAGATGGCCCGTCGACTTGGGCTGGGCGTCCGGCCGAACCTTCCCGTTCCGAACATCAAGCAGGGGCTTACGCCCACCAAGGAGTGGAAACGACTGGTCCGCGGCGCTTCTTGGGTGGTCGGCGACACGCTCAACGCGGCGATCGGCCAAGGGTTTGTTCTCGCATCGACGATGCAAATCGCGATCTTGGTCGCGAGGCTGGCTACCAGCCGGGAGTATGAACCGCGTCTGTTGATGTCGAAGGAAGGCGTGCGGGTCGAGCCGAGCGAATTCAAGCCGCTGGCCTTGCCGGACGAGCATCTGGATATAATCAGGGAGGGCATGTTCGGCGCGATCAACGGCAAAAAGGGAACGGCGTACGAAGCCAGGGCGGCGGACGAGTCATTTCTGATTGCCGGAAAGACGGGAACAAGCCAAGTCAGGGCGATTACGCCGGAGGAGCGGCGCATCGGCCTGATCAAGAACGAAGACCTTCCGTGGGAGCAAAGAGATCACGCACTGTTTTGCGGCTACGGCCCGCATGACAATCCCAAGTTCGCAGTCTCCGTAATCGTCGAGCATGGCGGCAGCGGGTCCGAAGCTGCCGCCCCAATCGGTCGAGACCTTCTGATGCGCGCGCATTACGGAACGGTTCCCCCTCTTGAAGCTTACCCCAAGGAATTCCATTCCAAGATCGCAAAGGAGCAAAAAGAGCTTCAGCTCCGATCGACCGATCCCTCCGGGCCGGAAAGGATTCGCGCGTGAATCAGATTGCCAGATGGTCTGCAGGCGTTCTCGCCGGGACCCCGAAGATTTTTCAACTCAACTGGATAATTGTCATCGCCGTATTCTTCACGGCCTGCATCGGCTTCGCGCTGTTGTACTCGGTTGCAAACGGATCCTATGAACCTTGGGCCTCAAGGCAGATGGTGCGCTTCGGCACCAGCTTTGCCCTGATGGTCATGGTCGCGCTCATTCCGATCTGGTTCTGGCGCGGGTTGGCTTTTCCGATCTACCTGTGCACCCTCGCGCTCCTCGTGCTCGTCGAGTTCAGAGGCGCAACCGGAATGGGAGCGACGCGCTGGATCAACCTTGGCTTCGTGCAGTTTCAGCCGTCCGAGCTCATGAAGGTCAGCATGATCCTCATTCTTGCATCATACTATGATCGCCTTGATCTTTCAGCCGTGTCCAAGCCACATTGGATGATCATCCCGATCGCCTTGATTCTTGTTCCTGCATTCCTGGTTATGCGCCAGCCCGATCTCGGGACGGCCGTCCTCATAATTGCCGGTGGCGGCATTCTCATGTTTCTGGGCGGCGTAAGCTTGTATTATTTTGCTGCCGTGGGTGCGACGGCCGCAGGAGCCATATTCGTGATCTTCCTTAGCAAGCAGTCCAGCTGGCCGCTTTTGTCGGACTATCAATTTCGCCGAATCGAAACGTTCTTGAACCCCAATATAGATCCGCTTGGGGCATCCTATCATATCACGCAGTCAAAAATCGCTCTTGGGTCAGGCTGGCTGGAAGGGCGCGGGTTCCTGAACGGCACGCAAAATCGATTGCGATTTCTTCCGGAGCGGCACACGGATTTCGTATTCACGACCTTGGCAGAGGAGTTCGGACTGATCGGAGGGCTGATACTTTTGGGGATTTACGGCGCCATCGTCGGCGCATGCTTTTTCGAAGCAAAGAAATTGAAAGACCGATTTTGCGCGCTTCTCATTCTGGGGCTCGCAAGCACATTGTTTCTGTACTTCGCGGCGAACCTTGCGATGGTTACGGGACTCATTCCGGTTGTCGGCGTCCCTCTTCCGCTCATTTCTTACGGAGGATCCGCAATGCTGATATTGATGTTCTCCTTCGGACTGATTCAGTCCGCTCTCATTCATGGAGAAAGATAGCGCTGGAATGGCAGTCAAAATCCATTACTCCGCCGACACCCGGCATTGGGCCGACTGGATTCCGGCGCTGACCGCGGCATTCGCGGAGACCGAGCTCGACGCCCAGCTGACTACCGATGCGGACGCCCCGGAATCTTTCGACTACATGGTTCACTCCCCGGACGGACCTGTTTCCGACTTCCGGCCTTTCACGAATCTGAGAGCCGTGCTCAGCACATGGGCCGGCGTCGAGAACATCGTCCACAACGAAACCTTGACCGTGCCGCTCGTCCGGATGGTCGACCCCGGCATGATCGAAGGAATGGTCGAATGGGTTACAGCGCACGTGCTCCGTCATCATATCAATCTTGATGAGCTGGTGCTGAACGAAGACGGCGAATGGCTGAAGCATGTCAGTCCGCCGCTCGCGCGAACTCGAACCGTCGCGATGCTGGGTCTTGGAGTTTTGGGAACAGCCTGCTCCAAATCCTTGATGAATATGAACTTCAACGTCATCGGTTGGAGCCGTTCACAAAAAAAGATTGACGGAATGAAATGCATGGCTGGAAAAGACGGGCTTCGCAGCGCCCTCTCTCGGGCAGACTTCGCAGTCCTGCTGATGCCGCTGACCTCGGAGACTGAGAACATCGTCGGCGAAGATTGTTTCTCGATAATGAAAGATGGCGCCGTGCTTCTGAACGCCGGCAGAGGCGGTCTCGTCGACGATGAAGCCCTCTTGAGGGCACTTGATTCCGGGAAGCTGCGCAATGCGACGCTCGACGTATTCCGGCAGGAGCCGCTGCCTCCGCAGCATCCCTTCCATCTTCATCCAAGAGTGACCGTTTCCCCGCACATTGCTTCCGAGACGCGGCCTGAGACCGCTTCGCAGGTCATCGCGGAAAACATCGAACGCGACATTCGAGGACTTCCGTTGATGAACTTGGTAGACAGGCGCCGCGGATACTAAGCTGAGCAACATGAACGCCGACAGCGATTGTCCGCAGACTCTCCATGCTTTCTTGGCATCGACCGAAACCCGCGTGGACCTGAATTTCGACGGCCGCGAGATACAGTTGCTGGGGAATTTTACTTCGGCATTGATAGGGATGAGGTCCGCGTGTTTTCTGAGTCTGCAACTTGCGCCTTCGATTCCGACGACAACTGCCTGGTGGAGGAGCCGGTCGATCAGACCCACGCGAAGCCGCTTGCCGTGATCCGCGGCGGCGTCCATTACGGTCCGGCGGTGTATGATCCCATGCTTCTTGTAGATGCCGATGTGGGTCCTGCATCCGAAGACCGGAACGGCGATGTCGAGCGGCTTCCTGCCGTCCGGCCCGGCCTTCGCCTTCTTGCGCTTGACCGTCCAGCGGGCGTCCGTGTCCTTCTGCGACGCCTTGGCCGGCGCGTTCGGCTAGATCTCGCTCGCCGTCCACCCTTCATTGACCGTCGCCTTCTCCTCCTCGGTGGCGCGCTGGCGCGACATCACGGCAATCACAATTCACGATATGAAAATGATCTGTGATCGCCTCAACCACACCCCTCGCAAATGCCTTGATGGAAGACCACTGCTGAAGTCTTCAGAGAAAGGATGATGGAAGAAATGGGACGATCCCCCTACCCTGAAAACCAATAGGACGTGCAGTTCAGGTATCGCTCACAGTCCAAGCCGCTTCCCATTTGCATGGGCAATAGTTTCATTCAGGGATTGGATCATATCACTGCCAAAAGTGCTCATCTCGTTTCCTTTCAAGCCTTATTTCAACTCGGCCTCCGTATTGCATAATTCGTCACGCAATCGCCTCAAGGCCTTTATTCTGAACCAAACTCAGCAGTTTCAGAGAGGGGCCTGCCGGGCGCTTCTCGCCGCGTTCCCACTGGCTCATGAGCCCCGTCGTCACGTTGAGGTGTCGCGCGAACACCGCCTGGCTGACCCGCTCACGCGCGCGCAGGGCACGAATCGCAGCGGCGTTCATGGGCTCGACTGGGGTAAGGCACATCTCGTCGAAGCGTCGCAAGGTGCGCTTTTCCATGACGCCAGCATCGTGCAGATCTTCGGCCGTCTCATGGACTGCCGCCAGAATGTCGCTGCGATAAGTCTTGGTCATTCGTCCATTACCTCGATCAGTGCGCCAGCCTCCAAGGCCTGTGCGAGTTCCTCTTCGTTGTATCGAAGCAGTTCGGTCGCCAATTCGCGCAGTGCCGTCAGCTCATCCCCTCGAATGCTACGCCGATCACTTTTTGCAAAGCGCAAGCAAATACTGCCCGCTTTCCCAATTGCAGCAGGACCAATGTACGGTAGCCACCTGAACGTCCCTGTCCCGGTCGCGCCACCTGCTGCTTTATAACACTGCCACCAAGACCGGTGTCAATCTGGCCGCGCTCGGGATAGGTCGGGCACCTTGCGTCTGGTGCGAACCGCCATGATTTCATATCCATCCTCGACCCGCTGCGTCGGCGTCAAGGCCGAGTCGCAAAAGTGGGTGAACTCAGATATCAGGCATCCAAAACCAACCCTTTTTGAAGGGCGAGTGTTGAACACGGACGTCAATCGCGATCATTCATTGCCGCCATCAGGCTCGTGCAGTTCCCAAAGAAATAAGAAGTCGGATGGACAAGTGGTTTACTTCGACTGTCCAACTTGAATTGAACTATACGATGGTCCATATCGGAGCATATCGATTCTAGGAGAAGGAGAAAGCCCATGCAAATCTCCGTTAGCGAAGCGAAAGGACGGCTGACGGAGCTCGTCCGCCGCGCGGAAGCCGGCGAGGAGGTAGTGCTGACCCGTCATGGCCAAGCTGCAGCCAAGTTGGAGCCTATGCGTCGGCGACCCGATGCCGATGCGATGCGCCTGGCTATCACTCGAGTCCAAGCGGCGGCAGCCAGCAAACGGACGACGGGTCCCAGTGCAGCCCGCAGCCAAGATTTTTTGTACGACAGCAGAGGTTTGCCCAAATGATCGCGGTTGATACCTCTGCGTTGATGGCGATCTTGCTTGAAGAACCCGAGGCTGCAATCTGCGTGGAAGCTTTCGCGACAAATGATCGGATCTTTATTTCCGCTGTGACCGTGACAGAGGCACTGGTCGTTGCGGGACGGCGGGGCCTTGGTGCAGAAATGAGCGCGCTTCTCGACTGCATCGATCTTGAAATCGTAACCGTTTCGCCAACCACAGCGAGGCAGGCTGCGGATGCCTACGCGCAATGGGGCAAGGGCGTCCACCCTGCCCGACTGAACTTCGGCGACTGCTTCGCGTATGAAGTCGCCAAAACGCGGGACTGTCCTCTGCTCTATGTCGGAACGGACTTCGCGCGAACGGATGTCACAAGCGTGCTGTGAACACTGCACCTGTTCCGGTCGCAATTACCGTCGCTCCATTGGCACGTCCGGCTTGGTCGCCACATGCGACAGCCGACGCCCGCACATGAAAGTTCTGCATCGCGCGGGACATTCAAGGACTTCCGCTGATGAATTTGGTAGGCAGGCGCAGCGGATACTGAGTGGCGCGACATCGAGACCGCTATCCGCGCTCCAGCAATTCACGGACTCTGAATCGCAGTTCCGGAAGCAATTCCCGTTCGAACCAAGGGTTGCGCCGAAGCCAGCCGTTGTTCCTCCAGCTCGGATGCGGAACGGGAAACTTGTGCGGAGCGAAAGATCTCCACGATGCTACGGTGTCCGTGACTCTCGGGGAAGCTTCAAGGCCGAGATGCCATCGCTGCGCATATCCGCCGACCAATATCGACAGATCGAGATTCTCAAGATGGCCGACGACTCTCGCATGCCAAGTTCTGGCGCAGACCGCCGGCGGAGGCAGATCCGCGCCTTTGTCGTCATAACCCGGAAAACAGAATGCCATCGGCAGTATCGCGAGTCGCGACCTGTCGTAGAACTCGGCGGCTGAAACGCCCATCCAATTCCTCAGCCGAACGCCGGATCTGTCATTGAAGGGAATGCCGCTTCGGTGGACTTTGACTCCCGGCGCCTGGCCTGCGACAAGAATCCTCGCCGAGGGTCGGCACCAGAATACCGGGCGAGGCGAATGCGCGGTGGCGGTGGCGCCAAAATCCTTTTCGCAAATCCTGCAGCGCCTGATTTCAGATGCAAGCTGGCATAGGTCTTCATTCATCGCGCGCGCTCCGGAATTGCTTGAGGCAAAGCGGATTCCCGCCCAGCCACTTAATTGCCACAAACAATCAGTTTGCAATCTTATTGGGATTTCCGACTTTCGTGCAACCCGCGCGCCGGAACCAAAGGCGATATTTATTGGACAACTGAATGCGGGCAATGTAGTGGACAATCATGGAACAACAAGCTGTTGTCGCCCGCCGGACATTCAAATGGCAACAAATCGACCGTGCATGGGCCGCTGTCGTTCTAGTCCCGTTGACTCTGGCCATAATTGCTCCGGATCAGTTGAAATCAACTTTGCAGTTCACCGGAAGCGCTTTCCTGAATACGCTCCCTTTCATTGCATTCGCGGTCTTGATGACGGCTTATCTGTCCGCAACCGGGGTGAGCAGCCTTATTTCAAAGGCATTCAGTCATCGCAAAATCGAAATGATTTTGCTTGCTTCCTTAGCGGGCGGATTGTCGCCGTTCTGCTCTTGCGAAGTTATTCCATTCATCGCCGCACTGCTTGCCGCAGGCGCGCCGATTTCGGCAGTGATGGCGTTCTGGCTTTCTTCGCCCTTGATGGACCCGCCGATGTTCATCATCACGACCGGCGCATTGGGCTTCGAATTCGCGGTCGCCAAGACTGCATGCGCAGTCGGCTTGGGACTGCTCGGCGGATTCGGGACCATGTTCATTGAGAGCTTGGGGCTGCTCAAAGACCAGATTCGACCGGAACTGCTTTCTTCATCGTGCTGCGGGTCCACAGAGGACAAATCTGCCAACTGGTCGTTTTGGAACGACTCGGACAGGCGATCGACGTTCGGCTCGACCTTGATTGAAAACTCCAAGTTCCTAGCAAAATGGCTTTTGCTTGCCTTCATGCTCGAGGCTCTGATGCTAGCTTGGATTCCGCCTGAATGGATTGCCAGCACGCTGGGCGGAACCGGCATTGCTTCCGTGCTGACGGGCGCCGTGATCGGAATACCCGCCTATTTGAACGGCTATGCGGCCGTCCCGCTCGTGGGCGGATTGATGGAGCAAGGCATGTCGCAGGCCACTGCAATGACGTTTCTTCTTGCCGGCGGCGTTACCTGCATACCCGCCGCCATCGCCGTTTACGCGCTGGTTCGCAAAGCGTTGTTCGCCTGCTATTTAGGTTTCGCGTTTGCCGGGGCGATTCTCGCGGGATTGGCTTGGGGCGTCGTAGCCTGACTCCCTTCCGGCAATAATCTTTGACCGCAATATTTCGTACTAATGGATGGCAACTTCAATGAACAACACGCACGAAGACGGCAACCGCAGATTTCACTTTAGAAACTTCATTTTCGATTATTCCATACTCTTGATCGCCGGCGCGGCGATCGCCTTGGTTTGGGCGAACCTGTCGCCGCACAGCTACCACGCGTTTATCGAATTCTCGATTTTTTCCGACGGATTGATCGGCGAATTTCATACCGAGGCCGACGGCAAATCCCACCGCGTCCTTACCGTGTATTATTTCGTCAACGACGTGCTCATGGCGTTCTTCTTCGCCGTCGCGGCAAAAGAGGTCTGGGAAGCGATCATTCTAAAGGACGGATCGCTTCGAGGCCGCAAAGCGCTTACACCCTTGATTGCAACTGCAGGCGGAATGGTCGGTCCGATCGCAGTCTATCTCGGAATCGCACTGCTGCTTGGATCGGACACCTACAACGCCGTGGCGAACGGGTGGGCAATTCCTACCGCGACAGACATCGCCTTTTCCTATCTTGTCGGCCGAATAATTTTCGGAGCCGGTCACCCGGCAGTCCGCTTCCTTCTGCTTTTGGCTATCGCCGACGACGCCGCGGGCTTGCTGATTTTGGCGATTTTTTACCCAAGCGGCGAATTGGTGCCGGAGTGGCTGCTATTGTCTGTCGGCGCCTCGGCGGCGGCATTCATACTGTTCAATTACCTTCCGCTGAAACTTGATCGCGGACGAAGCGAAAAGCCGGCTTCGACCTTCGTGGCGCAAAAGCTCTCGTTCTGGCCCTACGCGGTTGCGGCGGCGCTGTCATGGTATGGATTTCAGGAGTCCGGCCTGCATCCGGCGCTCGGCCTGATTCCGGTCATCCCCGCAATACCCCATGCGGACAGGGACCACGGGCACTTCGCAGCCATGGAGCCGCACTACCCCAAGGACATTCTGAACCGGATCGAACACATGCTGAAGTATCCGGTCGAAATTATCCTTTTCTTTTTCGGCCTTGCCAATTCAGGAGTCGAATTCTCGGCGATTGGAACGCCCACCCTGCTCGTTCTGCTTGGCTTGGTTGTCGGAAAGCCTGTCGGAATTTACTTGTTCGGTTGGTTCGGCGCTGTTCCGCTCCGGCTCGGCGTGCCCGACGGCATGAGGGTAACGGACATACTGATCGTCGGGTTCATCGCAGCCATAGGTTTCACGGTCTCGCTATTCATCGCATCCGTCGCCTTCGGTCCGGGTCCGGTGCAAGACGCCGCGAAAATGGGTGCGCTTTTGAGTTTGGGGGCTGCAGCCATTGCGATCATCGTCAGCAAAGCTTTCAAAATCGACAAAATCGATTGAGGCCAAACTCGACGATGAATGTTCGTCAATTCATCTGGAAGCGATTTGCCGATTGCCCTTGCAATTCGCTTCCGCTGGCTGCAAACCGCCGATTCATTGCCCCCCCCCTCAACCGGTTGGCGGTTCGGCTCGCATGAGGATCCTGAAAACCATGACGGCCTGGCATCGCTAAAATCGATATTCGAAGTCCAGTGAAGACCCAGAAAAAACCGAATTCAATGAGGCGGGTATCGGTCGGCGATCTAGTCATCGCCAACGACTTGCCGATCACGCTGATCGCAGGTCCCTGCCAGATTGAAAATCTTGATCATTCGTTGATGATCGCGGGAAAACTGCAGGAGATGTCGTCCGCCGAAGGCGTTGGCTTCATATTCAAATCCTCCTTCGACAAGGCGAACAGGACATCCATCGGCGGGAAGCGCGGGCCGGGTCTTGCGGACGGTTTGCAGGTGCTTGCGGATATCAAGAAAAGTCTCGGCTGCCCCGTCCTTACGGACGTCCACGACCCCCGCCAGTGCGCGGATGCGGCCGAAGTCGTCGACATATTGCAGATACCGGCGTTTCTTTGCAGACAGACCGACCTCCTCGTCGCGGCCGGCGAGACCGGCGCCGCGATAAACCTCAAGAAGGGTCAATTCATGGCGCCCGCCGACATGGCCTACGCGTCTGAAAAGATCGCATCCACCGGAAACCATCGGATTCTGCTCTGCGAAAGAGGCGTTTGCTTCGGCTACAACGCGCTTGTGACCGACATGCGGAGCCTGCCCATCATGGCATCCACCGGCTACCCCGTAGTGATCGATGCAACCCATTCCGTCCAGCAGCCCGGCGGCAGGGCCGGATCTTCTGGCGGACAGCGCGAATTCGCGCCCGTCATAGCTCGGGCGGCGGCGGCCGTCGGAGTGGCCGCCGCATTCATTGAAGTCCATGACAATCCGGACGCGGCTCCGAGCGACGGTCCCAACATGATCCGATTGGATGAATTCCCGGCGATTTTGCGCACTTTGGCGAAGATCGACAAAGTGGCGAAATCCGATCCCGTAACAATATGAGCGCGGCAAGCAGGACTTCCGGACGGCTCGGAACATGCTGGGAGTCCGTTACCGAACCCATCATCGCTTCGAATGGATTCCGGGAATACGATGCGAGATGGCGCTACCCGGACGACATCAACATGCCCGGCATCATGGAGGTCGGCGCCGGAATCGGAACCCAAATGCGCGAGGAAGGCATTGAACCGGATATTCTGGTCGGGTGCGATTTCAGGGAGTACTCTCTGCCGGTCAAGAATGCGCTGATTGTCGGACTGATCAGATCAGGCGCGCGGGTGAAGGACATCGGAGTCGGGCTTTCGCCCATGGCATATTTCGCGCGCGTTCTCTACGGGGTCGATGCGGTCGCGATGGTCACGGCGTCGCACAATCCGAACGGATGGACGGGCGTCAAAGTCGGGTTCAAGCACCCGCACACCCACAACCAAGCGCAAATGCACCGACTAAGAGAGATCGTGATGGAACGGCGGTGCCGGCCCGCGACCGGCGGCGGATATGAACAAATGCACGGCTTGACGGAAGCCTACATCGACGACATTTGCGGCGACTTCGAATTGTCCGACGAACTCGTGGTCGTCTGCGCCACGGGCAACGGGACGGCATCCGCGTTTGCTCCAATGGTATTGGAGCGCATCGGCGCTCGGGTCGTGCGGCTCCACGCGGAACCGGACTTCACGTTTCCGAATTACAATCCGAATCCGGAATCCGTCGCGATGCTGAAGGACATATCCGAAAAAGTATTGGAATCCGGCGCAGACGTCGGCTTCGGATTCGATGGCGACGGCGACAGGCTCGGCGTTGTCGACGACGAGGGCGAAGAAATTTACTCGGATAAAATCGGGGTGCTTCTGGCCCGGGAGTTCGCAAAAAAAGTCGAGAGGTCGAAGTTCGTGGCCGACGTCAAGTCGACCTGCCTGTTCGCATCGGATCCTGTGCTGGCGGAGCGCGGCGCGGCTACGGAATACTGGAAGACCGGCCACAGTCACATGAAACTCCGAATTGCCGAAACGCAAGCAACGGCCGGTTTCGAGAAATCCGGACACTTCTTCTTGTCCGGTGAATTCGGGCATGGCTACGATTGCGGCCTGCGCGCGGCGTTGGAAGTATGCAAGATGCTGGACAAGACGGGAGGAGCTTCGCTGTCCGATCTCAAGCGCTCGCTTCCGCGCACATGGCAATCGCCGACCATGTCGGCTCATTGCTCCGACGATTCCAAATACGATGTCGTCGAAAGGCTTGATCGCCGATTGGAATCTTTGAAGTCGCGCGACGGCAGAATCGGCGGTCGTCCGATCATTGGGTTAAACCGAGTCAACGGAATTCGGGTGGCGCTCGACAACGGCTCCTGGTGCCTTGTCAGGGCGTCTTCGAACACGCCCAATCTTGTCGTTTGCTGCGAAAGCACGGCGAGCGCAGCAGAGCTGAATCATATATTCAGGGACTTCGACGAGCTGATCAGGCAAGAGCCGGAAGTCGGACCGTACGATCAAACCATCGGCGCCTGATCGGAACCCGGTTTGAATTTGGAGTTGCAAGCATTCCAAGCATTCATTACGTGAGAGGCTCCGTTGCTGGGGTGTAGCCAAGTGGTAAGGCAACGGTTTTTGGTACCGTGTACCGTAGGTTCGAATCCTACCACCCCAGCCAGAATGTCGGTGCTGTGTCGTTCGGCGAGAAACCCAACATCTATCGGGCATGATACGCAACTTTGAGTTCTCGTGCCTGTTCTTGACACTTTTGCAGGGGCAAGAGTGCTTGTTTGCAATTTTTTGGAACATGCCGCGAGCCTAGCAATTGTATCTCGAACAAAGCGCTTGGAAGATGACAACCGGTTTTGTCTCTGAATGGATGGGCATCGCGCCAATCGCGGCGTTCACATCGGCCGGTTCGTAAATGTTTGAAAGATGACGCGCGAAGGGTAAAGTTAAATTTGTATGTCGAAAGAAACCGCAAGGCAGACCAATAGTCGTTTGCGCCTCCATCAAGTGATTCGATCTGGCGCGAATTTCGGTGGACCAGCGTGGAAGTGCAGAAAGTCACATCGCCCTGCCAAGTTAACCGTCTATAAGGTAGCTACCGCCCCGGCGCGCCAGTTCAGTTCCCTCTAGAAGGCTTGCGGATTGCCTGTGAATTCCATCGCCACATCAGCCCCGCGACCTTGCGCAAGGTCCATAAAGGTCGCTTTTATGCCTGCTGGACTTGATCGCTCAATGGACAGAACGACGTCGGCTCTGAGTGATTTTGCGAGGTCAAGCCGAGCATCGGGTGCGCCGACCGCGACAATCCAGCCAGCGCCCGCGACAAGGGCAACGGCAATGGCCAGCAAACCCGAAGGGCCAGTGCCTTGGATGACAAGCGACCGTCCCAGCACTTCACGGGGCACTTGATGGACCGCTGACGTCGGTTGCCATGCTCGGCAGAGTGCGGTCGACCTCCTCGGGAACCACTGCACGGTCGGATCCAGGCGGGACATGCACCTATTCCGACATTCCGCCCAGAAGGTATGGTGATTGGTCCATAGTTTCATGCATGTAGGCGCGAGCATTCTCACAGAGTGCCGGCTGAGCGGCTGTGGTCGATCCGCGTTCAGACAATTCCGCGCCCAATGTCGAGCGGTTGGCCAACGCCGTCGGTATCCGTCCCTGAGCCCTTGACGGCAGCGTGTCCTGTTATTTCGTGCCCGGCAATCACAGGCAAGCCGACCTTGCGGGCGAGCGATCCATTGTCGAGGTGTACGTCCGTGCCCCAAATCGTGCAGCAGTTGGTCTTGACCAACAATGCGCCCGGTTCGAGCATCCGGTATTGACGGCGGAACCCGGGTCACGTCAACCATCGTCGCGCAGCGTCAGAACGCGGCAAGCGTGTGCTCCAGACCCTTCTTGATGTGTTTCTTCAGAACCGCCGCGGCTAGGTCGACATCGCGCGCCAAAGCCGCTTTGAACATCCCGCGATGCTCATCGACTGCCTCTTCCCCGCGGTAGGTGAGGACAAGCATTTGGTAACGCAGGTACTTGTCATACAGCATTGCATGCAATGACAGCAGGTTTTGTGAACCGCAGGCCAGAATCAGCGCCTTGTGGAACTCCCAGTCATAGCGTTTCCAGTCTTCCTTGTGACTGTCATCCCCTCCCAGCATCTTCTGTTCCATCAGATGCAGTTTGTGATGGGCGGCGACGAGGTTGCCTTCCCAATCCGTATCCCCTTTTTCGACCGAAAGTCGTAAGGCATGGCACTCCAGCAGTACACGCAGGTTTGCGATTTCGACCAAGTCTTCCCGCGATACCTGAGTGACGAAGAACCCGCGTTGGTCCAGCGCATCGACAAACCCCTCGCTGGCCAGCCGGTTAAGTGTCTCGCGCAGCGTCGACATGCTGGCGGAATAGCGTTGGCGCAGCCCCTCCAGCTTGAGTTTCAAACCGGGTTCGAGCTCGCCAAAAATGATGTCGCGCTTGATGCGTTGGTACGTAGAGGAACCGATTTCGTTGAGGGATTTTGCCATCACATGCGCCCGATGCTCCTGCTTTCGCCTTAAAGTATACGCAATGGTCGTCCGCTCCAAGTCAAGTTTTCAAATGTCTAAATTAAAAACATCAGATCATATTGATAACATCTGGCGATAACGGATAGTGTACCTTGGAAACGGGATTCGAGGGATGCCATCCGTGCTGACTGAAACACGAATTGCAGTGGTTGGCTTTGGGCTGATCGGACGACGGCACGCTGAGGTCCTTCGGCGTTCTCCCGGTCTTGTTTTGGCTGCCATTGTCGATCCGGACAAAAACAGCCGGACGGCCGCCGCTCAGCTGGAATATCCGGTCTTTGATACGCTCAAGGACATGTTGCAGACCGCCAAACCCGAAGGTGTGGTGCTGGCTACACCGACGCCCCTCCATCTTGAGCAAGGCCTGACCTGCATCTCCAACGGATGTCCGATCCTGATTGAGAAGCCCATTGCTGTCACCTCCGCCGAAGCTGAGGTTCTGACATTTGCCGCAGAGAAAGCCGGTGTTCCGCTGCTGGTCGGGCATCACCGACGCCATAACGGGATGGTCAAAGCGGCCAAGACGGCCCTGCAAGGCGGGGCGATCGGGGCGGTGCGGGCTGTGCAGGCCACGTGCTGGTTTTACAAGCCGGATCACTACTTTGATGCCGCCCCTTGGCGAGCGCGCAAGGGTGCAGGGCCGATTTCGGTCAATCTGGTGCATGATGTCGACCTGTTGCGCCACTTTTGCGGCGAGGTTTCATCCGTTCAGGCCATAGCCGTCCCTTCGGCGCGCGGGTTCGAGAACGAGGACCTTGCGACGGCAATTCTGACATTCGAGCAGGGAAGCGTGGCGACCATCTCGGTCTCTGACAGCGTTGTAGGTCCATGGAGTTGGGAACTGACCGCCCGCGAAAACCCCGCTTATCCCGCGACCAACGAAAGCTGCTATCTGATCGGCGGCTCGGAAGGCGGGATGTCGCTGCCCGATTTGCGGATTTGGCGGCACGAGCAAGGCCGGGATTGGCGGACTCCGATTTCCGCGAAGACCCTGACATGTTCCTTTGAAGACCCTCTGGCCACACAGATGCAGCATTTCGCGGATGTGATCCGAGGCGATCAGGTTCCGCTGGTCCCGGGTGTGCAAGGGATGCGGTCGCTGGAAGTCGTCGAAGCCATTTCGACATCGGCCAAGACCGGCGTTTCGGTTTCCCTTGCCGCACGGGGCCAGACCGCGTGGCGTGGGCGGCCGAAGTAAAAATATCAGATGATTTATAAAATATCTTGCAAAGTATAAAAAAATCCGTAATTACTGAATCGACCTCATTGCGACGGTCTGATCCAGAGGAGAAAAACCATGATCAAAAAAATTGCCCGCCGAGGGGCCCTTGCTTCGCTGACAGCGCTGAGCCTGACTGCAGGTACGGCCACTCCGGGCTTTGCCGCAGACAAGATCCAGCTTCGGTTGGCGACGTCCGGTTCCGAGACCGATCAGCGGTCTATTGCCATGGCCGAAGTCTTCGCGCCGATGGTTGCTGACTTCGTCGATTACCAGCCGAGCTACAACGGCACGATCTTCGCTCAAGGCACCGAGCTGGACGCAATTAGCCGCGGAAACTTGGAAATGTCGATCACCTCGGCCCAGGAGCTGGCGCAGTTCTTCCCCGAATTTTCGATCTTCACAGCCGGATACGTACATCAGGACGCGGCCCACCAAGTTGCGGTCTTCAATGACCCGCTGATGAACCCGTTCAAAGCGACCGTCGAAAAAGATCTGGGCGTCAAGCTGCTTTCGGTGATGTATCTTGGCCGCCGTCAAGTGAATCTTCGTCAATCCAAAGACGAGTTGACGGTCAGCACCCCTGCCGACCTGGAGGGCGTTAACCTTCGGATGCCGGGCACGGATGCATGGCAGTTCCTTGGCAAGGCTCTTGGTGCCGCGCCGACGCCGATGGCGTTCTCCGAAGTCTACACGGCCCTGTCGACCGGTGCGGTTGATGGACAGGACAACCCGCTGCCGACCGTGGTCGACGCTAAATTCTACGAGGTGACAAACCAGATCGTTCTGACGTCGCATCTGGTTGATCTCAACTACATCGCCATCAACGCCGAAGTCTTCAATGGCATGTCGGAAGAACAGCAAGCCAAAGTTCAGGCAGCAGCTGACGCCGCCGCTGAATCCGGTCGTCAGGCCCAGCTTCAGAAGGAAGCCGACCTTGTTTCCTTCCTTGAAGAACAAGGCCTTGCCGTCTACGAGCCCGATCTGGCCGCGTTCCGCAATCAGGTGCAATCGATGTACCTCGACAGCGAGTTTGCCGAAACCTGGCCCGAGGGCGTCTTGGACAAGATCAACGCACTCGGCAGCTGATCGTCAAACATCATTAGGGAGGGAGAACAGCAATGAAATCACTAATCAAAGGGTTCTCCCGACTTACTGAAGCGATTGCCGGCGGGATTCTGGCGGCAATCTTCGCAATCTTTCTATTGCAAATTGTCCTGCGCTACTTCTTCACGCCCGCAGGATGGACGCTGGAATTGATCGGCATCCTTTGGGTCTGGGTCATCTTCTTTGCCTGCGCCTTCGTGTTGCGCGAGTCCGACCACGTCAAGTTTGACATCATCTACCTTTCGGTCGGCAAACACGCCCGCCGCGTCTTTGCCCTGATCTCGGCCGCGGCGCTGGTCGTCGGCATGCTCTACACGCTGTTGCCGACGTGGGATTACATCGACTGGATGAAGATCCGCAAAACCACCACGGTCGAAAATCCGTTCACCGGAAAGAAGATCCCGATGCGCACGATCTTCTCGATCTATGCGGTTTTCATCGTTGCCGCTGCGGCTCGTTATGCGTGGCTCTTCTTCGACATCTTCAAGCACGGCCCCCCGAAAACCGAACTCGAAATCGTGGTCGACGCCATACACGAGGCGGATGAAACCTCTGCACAAGGGGACAAAAAATGAGCTTTGAACTTCTTTCTCTGCTGGCGACGCTTTTCTTTCTTGCAGGCATTGGCACTCCGATCGGGTATTCGATCCTTCTCGCCTCTGTCGTCTATCTCGGCGTGTCCGGGCTGGACGTCGCGCTTGCAGGCGAAAAGATCCTGCAAGGCTTCTACAAGAGCACCATCCTGCTGGCCGTGCCGCTGTTCATCGTGGCCGCGAACATCATGAATGCTGGCTCGATCACTGATAGGCTTTTGAACTTCTGCGTCGCTGCCGTCGGCCGCTTCAAGGGCGGGCTGGGACATGTGAACGTCGTGGCGTCGTTGATCTTCTCGGGCATGTCCGGCTCGGCCGTGGCGGACGCGGCGGGCATTGGCAAGATCATCATCGAAATGATGACGAAGGAGAACCGCTACAGCCGGGGCTATGCTGCGGCGATCACGGCGGCTTCGGCCACGATCGGGCCGATCATCCCGCCCTCCATCCCAATGGTGCTGTACGCACTGGTCTCAAAGGCCTCCATCGGGTCGCTCTTTCTCGCGGGCATCCTGCCCGGCCTGATCATGGGCGCCGTTCTGATGGGAATGAACACCTATTTGGCGGGCAAGCGCGGTTTTGCGCTCGAGGATCCGGTCCCGTTGAGTGAGTTGCCGCGCAAGACCGCCAACGCCTTCCCGGCGCTCTTGATGCCAGTGATCCTGCTCTATGGCATCTATGGGGGAGTCACGACGCCGACCGAGGCCGCCGCCGTCGCCGCATTCTATGCATTGATGCTGGCCGCGACGTTCTACCGGGCAATTTCGCTGGGTGGTCTATACCGCGTGTTCGTGGACAGCGCCCGCTCTTCGGCGTCTGTCGGCATCGTGATTGGCGGCGCGTTCATCCTGAACTTCATCGTCATTCAGGAACAGATCCCGCAGGCGATCTCAACCATGCTGGAAGGCGCTGATATCAGCCCGATCATGTTCCTGATCATGGTGAACGTCCTGATTCTGGCGCTTGGCTGCGTACTGGATGCAACGACCATCATTCTGGTGATCGTACCACTCTTCATTCCGACCTGCGAGGCGCTCGGCATCGACCTCGTGCATTTCGGCGTGCTGGTCGTGGTCAACTCGATGATCGGTTTGATCACGCCGCCCTATGGCATCCTGCTGTTCGTTATCAACGCGGTGACGGATATCCCGCTGCGAGAGATCATATCGGAAATCTGGGCGTTCCTTGCAGTGTTGGTCGTGGCGCTTCTGGTGTTGCTGTTGGTACCCGACCTCGTGCTCTGGCTGCCGCGGATGTTCGGATATCAGGGCTGATGCGCCTTTCGGTCGCGACGACCTCGGTTCCCGGCGAACTCTTCGAAAAACTCGAAGTGATCGCCGGGACCGGCTTCACCGGCGTTGAGCTCAATGAACCGGATCTGACTGGCTCCGCCGAAACGCCCGTGAGGGTCGGCAATCGCGCGGCAGAACTGGGCTTGTCCGTCGATGTCTTTCAGCCGTTGCAAGGTTTCGAAGGACTGGCCGGAGAGGCCCGCACGCAGGCCCGCGAGCGACTCGATTCAAAACTGAAGCTAATGCATGCGCTTGGCGCGCGCACTCTGCTGGTCGGCACTTCGACCCATCCGGATGCTTCGGGCGACCACGACACGCTTCGCGCCGACTTCGCAGAACTTGCGGAAAGCGTCGGCAAGGCAGATCTGCGGGCCGCCCTGATCGCCCTGCCGTGGGCCCGTCACATCCGGTCCGAGATGGCCGCGCTGGAGATCGTCGGAGCTGTCGACAGCCCCCATCTGGGCCTCGCGCTGAATTCATTCTTCTCGTTGGCCGATGGATCCCGTCCAGCCCGGCTGCGGGACATTCCCGGTGAAAAGCTGTTTCATGTTCAGCTGTCGGATGCCCCGGCGATGGATCTCGATATCTCGCGACTCAAAGGCCAATTCGGGCTGTTGCCGGGGCAAGGCGCGCTGAACCTGTCGGGCTTTGTGCGCGTCGTCGCGCGATCCGGCTACGCAGGCCCTTGGTCACTTGCCCGTGTCAGTGACGCCGCGCAGTGCAGTCGCGAGACCTATACGCGCGACGGTTTTCGCGCCTTGGTCTCCCTGCTGGATGAGGTGGCGCTCACCGAACCCGCACTAACGGCGCCACTGCCGAAGCTGCCACCCCGCGTCACGCCGAAAGGGATCGAGTTCGTCGAATTCGCGGTCGACGATACCTCGCGCGCAGCTCTGACCGACATGTTGGCAGGCCTTTGCTTTCGCAAGGAACGCCAGCACGTTTCGAAATCCGTCGAGCTTTGGCGGCAGGGTGCGATCAATCTGGTGCTCAACTCCGAAGCCACCGGCTTTGCTGCCAATGCGCTGGAAGAGCATGGACCATCTGTGTGCGACATGGGGCTGCGTGTCAGCGATGCCGGGCAGACCGTGGCGCGGGCAACTCAACTGGGTGCGCCAGCCTTTTCTCAACCCGTCGGCGCCGGCGAGCTGGACATTCCCGCGATCAAAGGCGTTGGCGGCAGCGTCGTGCATTTCATCGACGAGAAATCCGACTTGCACCGGGTCTGGGACATCGAATTCCAACCCGTGCCAAAGACCGAGGCCGCACCACCCGCCGGCCTGCGCAGGATCGACCATATCGCCCAGACGATGCGCTATCAAGAGATGCAAAGCTGGCTGACCTACTATACGTCGACATTCGAAATGGAGAAAGCGCCGGTCGTTGATGTGGCGGATCCGTCTGGCGTGGTTCTCTCCCAAGCGCTCGCGAGCCCCGAAGGCGAGGTGCGCTTGAACCTCAACGGCGCGGGCGAGCGCAGGACATTCGCCGGCGCGTTTCTTGCCGACCAATTCGGTGCTGGTGTGCAGCACATCGCCTTTTTGACAGATGATATCTTCGAGACAGCCGTCTATCTGGACGCCGCGCATTTCCAGCGCCTGAAGATGCCCGAAAATTACTATGACGATCTCGCGGTCACCTTCGGCTTGGACACCGAGACGACCGACACGCTCCGGGCCGGGCATATCCTCTACGACCGCGACGGCGACACCGAGTATTTCCAGATCTACAGCGCTCCGATTTTTCGCGGCTTCTTCTTCGAGATCGTCCAGCGCAAGGGCGGCTATCAGGGTTATGGCGCCCGCAATGCGCCCGTTCGGCTTGCCGCCCAGATGCGGGACACAAAAGAAAGGCAAATGAGATAAGCGAAGACGCTAACGCCGTCCGCCACTGGTGGCGTACATCGATCATCGACATGGCGCCGGGACGCATTGCTTTTCGAGGTCACCCAATCGAAGACCTGATCGGCAACGTGGGCTTCGGCCAGATGATCTGGCTGATGACGCGCGGCGATTTGCCAACGTCCGAACAGGCGGCGCTTCTGGAATGCGCACTTGTTGCCGGTGTCGATCACGGCCCGCAAGCGCCCTCGATCGCCGCTGCGCGAATGGCGGCGACCTGCGGAGTTGGGCTGAACAATGTCATGGCCACGGGCGTCAATATGCTGGGCGACGTGCATGGCGGGGCGGGCGAACAATGCGCCGAGCTCTATCTTGGCATTGCCGCGCGTCTGGACGCGGGCGACGGTCTTGAGACGGCAGCGCGGGACGGCATCGCGGATTGGCGCGAAACACATGGCAATATTATTCCGGGCTTCGGGCACCGTTTCCACAAGCCCGTCGACCCGCGCGCGCCGCGCCTGATGGCATTGGTGCGCGAGGCTGCCGACGACGACGCTGTTTCAGGCCGGTTCGCGGATATTGGCGAGGCCGTGCAGGCCGAAATCGAGCGTAATCGGGGCGCGGAGATTGCCATGAACATTGACGGCGCAACGGCGGTGATCTTCTGCGAGTTGGGTTTTCCGCCGCCGCTGTCGCGCGGGCTCTTCTGCCTCAGCCGGTCGGTTGGCGTGCTCACCCACGGCTGGGAACAAATGCAACAAGGTGGGCGCAACAAGGGGCCGATGCCACCGAAATATCTGCCCGAATACGAACCGTCGGGGGACGATGAGTGAACTAGCGGAATCCTTCCGGGTCGGACTGATCGGCACGGGTCGCATCAGCGACATCTATCTCAAAACACTGAAGAAATACCCACAGGTTGATATTGTCGCCTGCGGCAGTCTCAATCTGGACGAAAGCCGCGCGAAGGCGGAGGTCCACGGCGTGCCGCGCGTCGCCATGCCGGAAGCGATCATCGCCGACCCAGATATCGACGCGATCCTGAACCTTACGATCCCGGAAGCTCACGCGCTGATCAGCCTTGCCGCGCTTAAGGCGGGCAAGCATGTCTATTCCGAAAAGCCGTTGGTCAGTGATTTGGTTGATGGTCGCCAAGTGTTGGACCTTGCCGCCGCCGAAGGCTTGACCGTCGGCAGCGCGCCGGACACCTGGCTCGGCGGGCGATGGCAGACCGTGCGCAAGCTGCTCGACCAAAGGGCGATTGGCCATCCCACCGGCTGCGCGGCCTTTGTCGGCACCCATGGCACCGAGCGCCACAATCCGAACCCAGATTTCTATTACCGGATCGGTGGCGGCCCGATGTTGGACCTCGGACCCTATTACCTGTCCGCCATGGTCTTCTTTCTTGGCCCAATAGTTCGGGTGGCAGGCATCTCGAACCGTGCCTTCGACCGCCGAATGATCGAGAACGGCCCGCGGAATGGTGCGTGGATGGAGGTCGAAGTCGACACTCATGTGCAAGGCATGCTCGAGTTTGAAAGCGGAGCGATCGGATCCATCACCATGAGCTTCGACATCTGGGACAGCGAGATGCCCCGGTTGGAGATCTATGGCACCGAAGGTACGATCTGCATTCCCGATCCGGATCCCGTCTTTGGGGCCAATCGGTTCGAAGGCGAGGTTTGGGTGCGCACACGCGACTCCTCCCGCTGGACCCACCTGCCTCGACCTATGGGCCGCGACAATTGGCAGGTGGCCGAGAACACGCACGGGATCAACGAAGACAGCCGCGGCATGGGCCTGATCGAGATGGCCGACGCCATCGCCCATGGGCGCGCGCCTCGGTGTGGCGGCGAACTGGCCTATCACGTGCTCGAGGTGATGACTGGTATCCTCGACAGTCCTGCGCAGGGCCGATTTGTTGATATCGAAAGCCGCCCCGCCACTCCCGAAATTCTGCCCGAACAGTTTCCGGAGACCACAGCATGAGCATTCAAACCCTCGATATCGGCGAGCCGTTCTTCACCTTGCGCCTTCTGCACAGCGAGGCATCGCATCGGATTGGGGGCAAGACCATCGCCTTGAATCTTGCCGACACGCCGATAAGGGTTCGGGAACAGAAACTGGACTCCCTGCAATCGGTGATCCTGAAAGACACGGATATCCACGATGTGGAGCACGCCATCCTGATCGAACGCTTCGCGGACCACAGCGACGAAGGCTCACTGCTGGCCGAGGTGCGAAACGCATGGTCCAGCGCGTATCAGGTGCGCGGCGAAGACCGCCTGCGCGACGTCGAACATTACATGTCGCCCAAGGTCTGGGTCGGGCGGGTCGGCTTCACGTTCTACCACTCGGCCTCTGTGCCACTGAATGTCGGACTGCACCGCGACCACGCATTTTGCACCGTGCCGGGCTTTCGGGAGGTACACACGCAGATCGTCGGTTTCGGCAAGATGCAGCAGTGCCGAGAGAGGGATGTGGACACGCTCTATCTCGAAGAACCTATGGTCCCCGGCACAACCCATCGCCCGATGTATGACGCCGAGGGCAATTATCCCTGGCACCAGTACGAGACCGTTACCCCGTCGATCTTCATGGCTGTGGAGATGCTGCCGGACGGGGCAACTCCGCCGGAGCTTTGATCCATGTTGCTTCCAGAACAGATAGATTTCAACGGCCCATTTCCACGCCTGTCACGCCGTCTGCGTCTTGGGGTGGTCGGAGGCGGCCGCATCTCCACCATTCAAGCCACAGCCGCGCGGCTGACCGACCGATGGGAAGTCGCGGCAGGTGCGTTCTCCTCCGACCCCGACCGGGCCGAAGCGGCCGCTGGCGAATGGTTTCTGCCCGAAGAACGCTGCTACACCTCCTTCGACAAGATGGCGTCGCAAGAAGCCATCCGCCCAGACGGGGTGGACGCGGTGATGATCACCACGCCCAACCATCTGCATTTCCCGGCTGCCAAAGCCTTTCTGGAGGCTGGAATTGACGTGTTGTGCGACAAGCCTCTCGCGAACGAGGTGGCTGAGGCCGAGGAACTGGTCAGTCTCGCGGAGGCGTCGTCCTGCGCTTTCGGCGTTTCCTACACCATGTCGTGCTTTCCGATGATCCGGCAGGCGCGCGAGATCGTGGCGGGGGATGGCATCGGCAGGATCAATCAAATCCATGTGGAATTTCTGCAGGATTGGATGACGCAGGAAGACCTCGCCGACGCGCCGCACGTCAAATGGCGGCTCGATCCGGCGAAATCGGGCAAAACCAGTTGCGTGGGCGATATCGGCACACACGCCGCCCATCTGGCTCAGTTTGTCAGCCATCTGGATCTGACCGATCTGAAGGCCGAATTCCACGTCTGTGGTGCGCCCAAGCCCTTGGAGGACACGGCATTCATGGTGACGCGCTACGACGGCGAGGTGCCCGGCACGCTGATGTGCACGCGGCTTGCCCCCGGCAACCGAGGCGGGCTGCGGCTGCGGATCTTTGGTTCGGAAGGTGGGCTGGAATGGGGCTTGGAAAACTCTGAAGAGCTGAAATTCAACCGCTTCGGCGAGCCGGACCGCATCATCTCTCGCGGGCATGGCCATGGCGTCGGTCCGAGGGTAGAGCGGATGATCCGCACCGCGCGGGGCTTCCCCGAGGGCATCATCGAAGCTTGGGGCAATCTTTACACTGAGTTTGCCATGGCCGTTGCAGCCCGGCGCGACGGGCGTTCCGTACCGGAGGGCTGGCTCGACATGCCGCGCGTGCGTGATGGAGCAAATGGCGTACGGTTCATCGACGCTGCAGTCCGGTCGCACGAGGCCGGGGGGAACTGGGTTTCAGCTTGACAAGCGAGGAAAATGATGATTTATGAAATATCAGATATTTTGTAAATCATCTGTCATAACACGCTGAAACCGAGGCGGGAGGTGCATCAAATGCCAAAATCGCCGCACCGGAACGATGACCGGCTCTATTCGCTCGCGCATCTGACGCTGATCAACTGCACACCCGCAGAGCTGATCTATATCGCCGCTCGCGCAGGCTATGATGCTGTGAGCCCACGCTTTGTGACTATGAACGTCCCCGGAGAGTTCAGCCAGTCGCCGCTGGACGCCGCACAGGTGCAGGCGGCGAAGACCGCACTCGAAACAACCGGGCTCAAAGTGCTCGATATCGAATTGGCCCGAATCACCGAGGATTGCGACCCGCGCGATTTCGAGGCAGCGCTGGAATTGGGCGGGGAGCTTGGCGCGCACCATATGATCATGTCGGCTTGGACGACGCGCCGTGACGACCGCAATTTCATCCTCGACACCTTTGCCCAAACCTGCGACCTCGCCGCGCCCTTCGGCATCACCGTCGACTTGGAATTCCCGTCCTTCTCGCGCCTTCGCACGCTGGACGAAGCACTCGATATCTTGCGCGCGGCAGATCGCCCCAACGGCGGCATCCTTGTCGACACGCTCTATCTGCACCTTAGCCGGGTCGATATCGGCGAGCTGCTGCACGTCCCGCCGGAATGGCTGCATTTCCTGCACATTTCCGATTGCCTTCCCGGCATCGCCGACACCCGAGAAGGCATGATCCAGCTGGCCCGCGACGCGCGGCTTTATCCCGGCGAGGGCTGGATCGATTTCGCCGGTATCATCGAGCGCTGCCCACCCATGAACTATTCGATCGAACTCCCCAACCAGGCCCGAGTGGCCGAACTGGGGTTCGAGGAACATGCCCGCCGCTGCCTGATCCATGCCAAGGCAACCTTCGGCGCGGCGCGATCCAAACGTCGCGAAGCCCAAAAGCACGCGGCTTGAACAATCAATGTAGGGGATGCCGGATGGCGCGAGAATTATCCGAAGACGAACGCGTGTCGGCCGCTGAAATGTTGAGCCGGGCCCGCGCTGCCATGGCCGAAATCGAAGATTGGAGTCAGGAGCGTCTGGACCGTTTGAGCCAGGCTATCGCCTGGTACGCCGGCAACGAGAGAACCTTCACCCGACTGGCCGAGCAGGGAGTGGATGAGTCCGGCATCGGTGATCGCGCTGGCCGTCCGGGCAAGCGCTTCAAGATCCACATGGTGCTGCGCGATGTCCTGCGCACGCCTTCGACCGGGATTGTCGAGGTGGACGAGGCCAAGGGGCTGGTGAAATACGCCAAGCCTGCCGGCGTAGTAGCCTCGCTCATTCCGATGACCAACCCGGCCTTGACGCCGCCGGTCACTGGCGTGTCCTCGGCCAATGCGCGCAACGCGGTGATCTTCTCTCCACATCCGCGCACGGCGCAAACCACATTCGGGATGGTTGAAGTCATGCGTGCCGCTTGCCGCGCCGCCGACGCACCCGAAGATCTGTTCCAGGCGATTCGCAAACCGTCCATTCCGCTCACCCAACACCTGATGGCAGAGGCTGACCTCACTCTGGCTACAGGCGGCAAGCCGATGGTGCAGGCGGCCTATAGCTCCGGCAAGCCGGCCTATGGCGTGGGTGCAGGCAACTCCTCGATCGTGATCGACGAGACGGCGGAAATTGAGATCGCCGCGCAGAACACACGCATCTCCAAGACCTCCGACTTCGGATCAGGCTGCTCGGCGGATGGCAACATCATCATCCAGCGCTCGATCTACGACAAGATGGTCGCGGCGCTGCAGGCCGAAGGCGGCTACCTCTGCGACGACGAAGAAAAGGCGATGCTCGAAATGGCCATGTGGGACGAGGAGGGCAACCGCACCTTCCCGACCATCGCCTGCAAACCGCAGCAAACAGCGGAAGTGGCTGGATTCATCATCCCCGAAGATCGCGAATTCCTGATGGTCGAGAACCAGGGCCAGATCGGGCCTGAGCACAAGTTCAGCAAGGAGAAGCTGACAACGCTCATGGCGCTCTACCACTTCGAGACCTTCGACGACGCGCTTGAGACAGTCCGCCAAATCTACAACACCGGCGGCAAGGGTCATTCCTGCGGCATCTACAGCCACAACGACGATCGCATCGACCGTCTCGCCAAGCTCGCACCCGTCAGCCGCATGATGGTCCGCCAACCGCAATCCAAGGCCAATGCGGGCGCCTGGACCAATGGCATGCCGATGACCTCAAGCCTGGGCTGCGGCATCTGGGGCGGCAACATCACCAACGAGAATGTCACAATGAAACACATGATGAACTACACATGGGTAGCGCGGCCCATCCCCGAGGATCGTCCCTCGGAAGAAGAGCTGTTCGGCGAGTTCTACGGACGGGAGGTCGCGTGATGGACGGCAGCAAGCCGGACGGAAAAACCGTCGCGGAACATATCGTCGATTTTCTTGAGCGTCGCGAGATTTCCCATGTGTTCGGCCTTTGCGGTCACACCAACATCGCGGTGCTCGCCGCCCTCGCAGAGAGCCCGATCGACTTCATCACTGTGCGTCACGAGCAGATCGCAAGCCATGCCGCTGATGCTTACGCCCGCGTGAAAGGGCGCGCGTCGGTGGTGCTGTCGCACCTATCTCCCGGGTTGACGAATTGCGCCACCGGCGTCGCGAATGCCGCGCTCGACTGCATTCCGATGGTGGTCATCGCAGGCGACATCCCGACGCATTATTACGGCAAGCACCCGCATCAGGAGGTGAACCTGCATGCCGACGCGGCGCAGTGGGAAATCTACCGCCCCTTCGTCAAGCGCGCCTGGCGTGTGGACCGCGCCGATCTGATGGCGGGCATTCTCGAAAAGGCGTTTCATCTGGCCGAAAGCGGTCAACCCGGCCCGGTGCTCGTCAACGTGCCGATGGATGTTTTCAGCGAAGTGATCCCGTCCGACACCTTTGACCGCGTGGCGAAGAACACCCGAGCGCTCAAAAAGCCCTCCATTGAAGACGAAACTGCGCGCGACATTGTCGAGGCGCTTGCCACGTCGCAGAACCCGGTCGCCTATGTCGGCGGTGGCATCCTTCTGGCGCAAGCCAGCGAGGAGCTTCGCGAGTTTGTTGACCACATGGGCTTGCCGATTGCGCATAGTCTCATGGGCAAGGGTGCGCTGCGCGACGACCACCCGCTGGTGATGGGCATGACCGGGTTCTGGGGCACATCGCTTGTCAACCAGACGTGCTTGAATGCCGACATCATTTTTGCCGTCGGCACCCGGTTCAAGGAAGCTGATTGCTCCAGCTGGTATCCCGGCTACACTTTCGACATCGGGGTCGAGGGCAATGACGCGAAGGTCATTCATATCGACATTGAACCTCAGGAAATCGGCCGCAACTACCCGACCGAGATCGGCGTGGTCGCAGATGCGAAAGCCGCTCTTCGCGTCCTGACCCGCTTGGCAAAAGAGATGTATCCGGACGGCTTCGCGCGGCCTGAGATGAAGGCCGAGATCGCCGCGTTCCGCGAGGCTTTCAAGGCATCAAACACCGAGATGCAGACCTCCAACGCCTTCCCGATGATGCCCGAGCGCATCCTCGCAGACGCCCGCACAGCATTGCCTGAGGACGCGATCATCACGACGGACGTGGGCTGGAACAAGAACGGTGTCGGCCAGCAGTTCGATATCCTGACCCCAGGCTCGATCCTGACGCCCGGTGGATTTGCGACGATGGGCTTCGGCCCTCCCGGTGCCATCGGTGCCAAACTGGCGGCCCCGGACCGCGTAGTCATCAGCCTTGTCGGCGACGGCGGCTTCGGTCAGAATCCTTCGGTGTTGGCCACCGCCGTCGAGCTGGACCTTGGCATCATCTGGCTGGTCATGAACAACAACGCCTTCGGCACAATCGCAGGGCTGCAAAAGGCGCACTACGGTCTGACCTACGGCACGACCTTCCCCGGCTCACCCGATGCACCTGCAAACGGTCCGGGCTATGCCGAGATCGCGCGGGCCTATGGGGCGGAGGGCGTTCGGATCAGCTCTGCAGATGATCTGCTCCCAGCCTTGCAGGCGGCCATCGCCAGCGGCAAGCCCTCCGTCCTTGACGTTCCGATGATCAACAACCCGACGCCGACGACGGGCCACTGGAACATTTTGGATATCTACTCGCCTGACAAAGACGTCAGCCACGTCTCGACCTGAACCCCATCCGGACGCGGACATCATTCAGTGCCCCGTTCACGCCTTCAAGGAACGCCCATGTTCAATTCGATTCTGATCCCCGTCGCCCTGGACCACGATGTTGATTTTACCTCCATCATCGCAACGGCGCGACGGCTCCTTGCAGATGGTGGCAAAATGACGCTTGTTGCAGTCGTTGAAGACATCCCGGACTATGTCGCCGAATACGCCGCCGTCAAACCGGCCGAGCATCTGCTTGAAGACATCAAGCAGCGTCTGCGCGCCCTGTCCAAGGAACAGGAAGATCTAGAAATCGCCGTGCTGTCAGGCAAGCCGGGCGTCGCAATCCCGGATCTCGCATCCGAGACGAGCGCCGACTTGATTGTCATCAACTCGCATAAACCCGGCGTCGAAGACTACTTTCTCGGCTCAACAGCCTCGCGCGTCGTGCGGCGGTCTCACTGTGCCGTGCTTGTTTTGAGATAAGGTTTCCTTGGACCTTTCCATTAGTGGTCTTTCGGGTAGGTGTGCATTGCCCATAAGGTAGTGTCCGCAAGAAAACCCTTCAAGCTCCGACTGCCGAAGGCACCGATCTTCGGTCGCGGCTGCGTTCGGCGCTCGCAGATGAACTCCGTCGCACCGGACCGCAAAACCTTCCGGACCGTCGTGCGCGGCACACCCAAATCCCGGCTGATCCCCTTGATCGAAAGGCCCTGCCGTATCTTCCCGACCTCGTCCACTCCAAGCATCCCCCGCCTCGCTCTTCCGAATCACCTAAAGAGCAGTTGAACACACATCGAAAGAGGATCAGATTTGAACGCTAATCGTGTGCCAATGGGGCACTTTTGCATGCCGATTCACAAATCGCTTGCAAGACGGCTTTCGAGAAGCTCTCCGTGCTCTTTCAGAAGCGGATAGGCGATCATGGCGAACGCGGTGTTAAGCATCTTCAGGGATCTCAGAAGGTCTATGTGGATTGCGCTGGTTTCGATCGATTCGGGCTGTCCCTGACGCAGCCGGGTGAGGTGCTTGCGTTCCAGCGACTGTTCAATGTCCCGGATCATTTCCTTCTGCTCGACAAGTTCGCGCGCGGCACCGATGTCTTCCGACATCAGAACGGCAATGCCCTGCTGGACATTCCTGAGGACCTGATCGTAAAAATTCGTCAATTCGCGCCAGCCTTCGTCCGAAAAGCTGGTCTTTTCGATGTGCATTCTTCGCGCCAAACCGGTCATCTTTCGTGCGATGACGTCCGCACCGGAGTCGAGGTTCACCGCCACGTCCGCCAGATCGAAAGCGCGAGTTCCGGTATCTTCCTTGGGGTCGTTGCTTCTAATGCCGGAAAGATAGACGCGCAAGTCGAGCGACATGCGGGATATGTCGCTTTGCTCCTTGCGTAGTCTTTGGACGATGGCGTCGTCGTAGCTGCCAAAAAGCTCCATGGCGTCGCGCAGCATGATCTCGATACGGTTCCCCATTTCGACCAACTCGCGCTGGGCGCAGGCAAAGGCGCGAGACGGCTGGTTCCGGACTGCGTGATCAAGCGCAGAACGGCCGTTGCCTTTGGCTCCGGTGCCGCCGTTGCCGGCGATGACCAGTTTGGCAAGTTGCATCGACGGCGTCAGGATCAACATTCCGCCGAGCAGCAGCACAAAGTTGAACGCGAGGTGAAGGTTGAGCACCTGTTGCTGCGCCGACACCCCCGGAATCACGACGCCGATGTCTATATGAAACAGCAGAGGAAGCGCGATGCAGGCTCCGCCGCCGCGCAAAATCAGATTGGCCAGAACGACCCGCCGAGCTGTGACCTCGGCATGAAGTGTCAGTGCAAACGCAATGAAGGCACCGCCCAAATTGGCCCCGAGAACCATTGCGAAAGCCGCCTGCAATGGAAGCAATTCCTGAGCCGCAAGCGTTGAGAAGAGAAGAACCGCGGCCACGCTGGAATGAACAAGCCAGGCGAAAATGGCTGCAAGAACGAATGCCGTGATCAGGTCGCCCGAGAGATAAACCATGACCGACTTGGCCGCATCGCTGCCTGATAGGGGAGCGCTTGCCTCGCCGATCAGGTCGAGCGACAGAAAGATCAGCGCCAGCCCGATCAATATCCGCCCGATCTGGCGCAAGCTGCGTCGCGAACTGCGCAGGAAGAACAGCACCCCGACCAGAAGTAGAATTGGGGTCAGCACCGATATGCGCGTCGTCAGGATCTGAACAACGATGGCCGAGCCGAGATCCGCGCCGAGGATAATCGCAAGACCCGCCGTACCTCCGATTGTGCCGACAGCCATAAGCCCGGCCAGGAGCAACGCTACGGCTGTGGAACTTTGAAGAAGAACGGCGGCGGCCGCACCAGTCGCCGCGGCAGAGATCCGATTGCTTGTCGAGCGTCGAAGCCAAATTCTGAGGTGACCGCCGAGGGCGCGTTTGAAACCAGTGCGCACAAGGCGAACCGCCCAGATCAAAAGGGCGGCGGCGGCCGCAAGATTCAATGTGATAAGAACCGGGGATTGTTCCATAGCCACGTCGCCTAGAATGAAAAGGGGCCATCGGCAGGGTCAAGTGGTACGGCACTCCAAAGCCCATTGCGACCCGTGTCGATGACGGCGCAACCGACGGGGCCAGTAAAGAACCCCACCGGCGCATCCGTCCGCCGATCTAGCGCAAAGGCGCTGCAAATCGCCGGCGCCGTTGCCACGCGATGATGCTTGATCTGCCCGTGATGCACGCCGTGAACATGCCCAGCCAGCAGTGTGACGGAGTTTGGCACATCCGCCAGTACGGCATGCAGCGCGGAGGCATTTTTCAACCCGATGGCATCTATGAACCGGATGCCCGTATTGGTGGGTGGGTGATGCAACCCAACGACGACAGGGCCAGTTCCCGCATCGGCCAGGGCGTCGACAAGCAGATCCATGCTTTCGTCGCGAAGGAGACCGCCACCCTGACCCTCAACCAGCGTGTCGAGGCCAATGAGAAGGGTATCACCCACCGTCGTCGCCCAATCTATGAGGCCCGCCATCGGCATCTTGGCAATATCTGCAAAAGCCGCGCGCATCGGTTCGCGGGCGTCGTGGTTGCCGGGCACAACAAACAGCGGCAGTCCAAGCCGGTCCAGTTCCGCCCTCGCCAGTGCATAGCTGTCCGGGCTGCCATCGTCGCTGATGTCACCGGTGACCAGCACGGCGTCAAGCGGGTCGAGGGCAGCGCGCATCGCGATCAGCCGGTCTATCGCCGTCCTGAGAATGACGCGAGTATCAAGCACGCCCGAAGCGCGCGCGCTTTCTTTTACAACATGCGTGTCTGTCAACTGCAGAAAGCGTGCCATTTCTCACTTGATCCCGGCACGCAGGAAGGCTTGTACAAACTGGCGCTGGAAGATCAGGAACGCGATGAGAAGCGGCGCCACAGACATCATCGTGGCTGCAGAGATTACGCTGATGTCCACACCGTTTTCCGGCGCGCCGAAGATCGACAGGCCCACGGTTAGCGGCCGCGTATCCGGCGAGTTGGTCACGATGAGCGGCCAGAGGAAGTTGTTCCAGTGTGTCGAGACCGAAACCAACGCATAGGCCAGGTATGTGGGACGCGCGAGCGGCACGTAGACACGCCAGAGAATGCCGAACCAGCCGCAGCCTTCGACCCGTGCCGCTTCGTGCAACTCGATTGGCACGCCCTTGAATGCCTGACGCATCAGGAAGATGCCGAAAGCCGAAGCCATGTAAGGCATCCCCACGCCAAGGATTGTATCGAACAGGCCCAACCGCGAGACCATCGCGTAGTTCTCCACGATCAACACTTCGGGCAGGATGAAAAGCTGCATCAGAACCAGGATGAACACGAAATCTCGGCCCGGAAACCGCACCTGTGCGAAAGCGAACCCGGCGAGCGTGGTGACAATGAACTGTCCGATCAGGATCACCGTCACTAGGAGAAAGGTGTTCACGAAATATCTGAACCAAGGCGCTCCGTCCCAGGCGGTGCGAAAGTTTTCGAGTATCCAAGGTGAGGTGATGTTGAAGTTGACTGCATCCGAGGTGGAGTGAAAGGCCGCCCAAAAGGCAAAGACCAGCGGCGAGACCCAGATAACTGCAAGCAAAAGCGCGCCAAAGGCTTCGATATGCCGGGATAGGCCGCTCATCGGTAATGGATCCGCTTGTCGAGAATGGTGAATTTGATGCCTGCGACTACCCCCAGCGCGACGAGCACGAGTATTGTCATCGCCGCTGCATGCGGTGCGTCGAAAAAGGCAAATGCCATTTCCCAGATGTAATAGAGGATCAGTTTCGAGGCGTCGTTCGGCCCGCCTTTGGTCAGGATAAACAGGTGGTCAATCAGCTTCACTGAATTGATCAATGCGTTGACCAGTATGAAGAGCGTGGTCGGCATCAAAAGCGGAAGCACGATGCGGCGGGTATAGGTCCAACGGCTGGCGCCTTCGATATCGGCGGCTTCCTTCAGGTCTTCAGGGATCGTTTGCAAGGCTGCGAGGTAGAAAATCATGAAAAACCCGGACTCTTTCCAAATCGTAACGATGATGACGGCCCAAAGCGCTGTTCCGGGCTGGCCAAGCCAGTTGACGCTTGGCAGTCCGAACAGGCTGCCGATCTGGTCCAGAACGCCAAGTCCCGGCGTGTAGAAGAACAACCAGAGGTTTGCAGCCGCGATCATCGGCAGAACGGTCGGCGTGAAATAGGCGGTGCGCACAAAACCGCGCGCCGGGATCTTGGAGTTTGCCCAAAGCGCCATGGCCAGGGCAATTGCGATCGAGATCGGGATGGTGGCGCCTGCATAGATCAGGTTATTGGTCACCGCTTTCCAAAATGTCGGGTCAGCAAAAAGGTCCGCATAGTTTTCACCTCCCACGTATTCGCTGGGTCGTCGCCGTGTGCGGCGGCTGAAAAGACTGGTCCAGAGTGTTGCGAGCGACGGGTAAAAGGCGAAGGTTGTCAGAAGGATCATCGCGGGAGACAGAAGTATCCAGCCATAGATCGCCTGTCGGCGACGCTCGATATTCAAACGTACAGCCATTCTGCGGGCCCGCGATGGAACAGGCGCCCGGAACTGTCCGGACGCCCAAGGTTTTTTACTGGTAGTCGCGCAACAGACGGGCAGCCGCCGCCTGGGCCTCGGCCAAGGCGTCGGCGGGCGATTTGGAGCCGGTCAACGCCGCTTGAATCGCGTTGTTCAGACCTTCGCGCACACGGGCGGTCTCGAAGGTCGAAAACTCGGCCACAGCGTTTTCAAGCTGGTTGCGTGCCACAAGTGCAGGCGGAAACTCCTCTGTGTAGGCCATCAGCGCTTCGGTTTCGTAGGCGGCTGGCGACACGCCCATATAGCCTGTCTTGATCGACCAGGTCGCGGCCTGTTCGGGCGCGGTCATGAACTCGATCAGTTTGAGTGCTGCGGCTTTTTCCTCGGGCGATGTGTCCTTGAACACGTAGAAATTGCCGCCACCTGTTGGCGACCCTGGGCGCACATTGGCGGGAAGTTCCGCGACCCCGAAATCGAAGCTCGCGTTGTTCTTGACCGCCGTCAGGTTGCCAGTGGAATGCCACATCATGGCCGTCTGCCCTTCAAGGAAGGCTTGGCGCAGCGTGCCCCATTCGACGGTCCCCGTGGGCATTATCCCGTGTTCCTGGCTTAGCGATAGCCAGAACGCCAGCGTATCGACCACCGCGTCGTCGTCGAAATAGGTTGTTAGCCCGTCATTTGACATCACTTCCTTGCCGTTTTGGATCGCCAGCGCCTGGAACATCCAGTAGGGATAGCCGGTTGACGGGATCATCAGGCCGTAGGTGCCGTCTTTGGTCAGCGCCTTGCCCATGCTGATCAGCTCGTCCCAAGTCGCGGGCGGGCTTTCAGGATCAAGCCCGGCCTCGCGGAACTTTTCCTTGTTGTAATACGCAACGATCGTCGAGCGCTGGAACGGAATGCCCCAGGTCTTGCCCTCGATCCGGCTGTTGGCCATGAGCGCCGGGTAAAAGCTATCAAGCCAGTCCGGATTGACGCCTTCAATATCCTCGAAGGCCACCACAAGATCCTGCTCGATCAGGTCGTAGGCGTCGATCGAAAACATGACCGCGAGCTGCGCCGGTTCTCCCGAGGCCAGCGCCGAAAGCGCGCGGACTCGTGTGTCGTCATAGTTGCCCGAATAGATCGCGTCGACCTTGATGTCGGGGTTGGCGGCCTCAAAATCCGCGACGATGCCATCCACCACTTCGGTTAGCGCGCCGCCGACCGCAATCGGGTAGTACATCGTCAGTTCCGTTTCCGCCGCCGCCGATACGGCAAGCGCGGCCGCCGATACGGCGGCCAATTCGAGTTTCCTAAATGCGTTCATCTTTTTTCTCCCTAGATGTGCGATTGAGGTTAGTCTTGATTCGCAGGTTTCCCTGCTTGCGGCGCGAGCCTTCGGCCCGCAGAGTCGAAGAAATGCAGGTCGGCGTCGGCAAAGGATATTTCCATGTCCTCGCCCGTCGGAATGTGCCTGAGACCCGGCAGGCTGACGGTCAGTCCTGTGGCTGCAGGATGTGTCAGCCCGATGAAGGTTTCCGACCCCAGAAACTCGCATTCCGAGACCTTGCAGGTCAGTCGGCCCGCTCCGGCATCGGCCAACTGGACATTTTCGGCGCGAAGACCAATCCGGGCCGCGTCGGCAAAGCCGGGCAAGGCCGCCCCCTCGATCAGCGCCATCGGCGGCGCGCCGACAAATTCGGCAACGAAGGTATTTGCAGGTTTGTAGTAAAGCTCTTCCGGCGTGCCGGTCTGCTGAATGTGGCCGTCTTTCATCAAGACGACCATGTCAGCCATGCTCATGGCCTCGGTCTGGTCGTGGGTGACGTAGATCACGGTGATCCCCAGATCGATCTGAAGTTTCTTGATGTCCTTGCGCACAGATGCGCGCAGCTTGGCGTCAAGATTCGAAAGCGGTTCATCCATCAAGCACAGCGGCTGATTTGCGACGATGGCGCGGGCAAGGGCGACGCGCTGCCGCTGGCCGCCCGACAATTCGCCGGGCTTTCGATTTTCGAAGCCCGTGAGCCCTGTAATCTCAAGCGCGCGGGCCAGTTTCTTGCGCCGGTCCGCGGCGCCGACTTTGCGCACTTTCAACCCGAACACCACGTTCTCGGCCACGCTCAGGTGCGGGAACAAAGCGTAGGACTGGAACACCATTGACAGATTGCGCTCGGAAGGCGCCGCTGTCGTCACGTCGCGCTCGTCGATTGTGATCCGGCCCTCGTCAGGTAGTTCCAATCCGGACAGCAGCCTTAGCGTCGTGGATTTCCCGCAGCCCGACGGTCCCAGCAGCGCGACGAAGGCACCGCGCCGGATCGACAGCGAAACGCCTTCGACTCCAAGATGGCCATTCCAACGCTTGGCGACGTTGTCGACGTGCACGAATGTGTCGATCGCGGTCATTCGGCACCCTCGGCAAAGACAAGGCTGTCGCCGAGCGCATTCACGACCTGATCGAAAGCGGCGTCGGGAAGGCGGTCACAGATCACCCGGTCGACATCGGTGATCATGGCGCCGGCGGCAGGTGCGAGGCGACCGAATTTGCTGTTGTCGATCACGAGGATCGACTTATGGGCGTTCGCTCGCATGCGTTCCGAGGCGCGGACTTCGGATTGGTGAAACTCCAGCAGCCGCCCGTCCTCGCCCACGCCCGCAGAGCCGAAGACGGCGAATTCCGCGCGAAACCGACCGAAGAAATCGACAACCTCTTCTCCCACGAAATCGCGGTCGGGAAGGCGAAGCTCGCCTCCGGGCAGGATGATCCGGTTCGACAATTCCTCGCTCAGAGCCATCGCGGCGCTGAGGTTGTTTGTGATGACCGTCATCTCCTTGCGAAATCGCAGCGCGCGCGCCACGCTTAGAACCGTCGAGCCGACCGAGATGAACAGCGTCGCTCCGTTGGGGATTTGCGCCGCCGCCACCTCGGCAATGGCGCGCTTTCCGGCAAGATTGGTGCCCGCGCGTTGGTCGAAGGGGGTGTTCAGGCGGTCTTCCGCCAATTCGATGCGCCCGTGCGCGCGCCGCAGTGCTTCGCCGTTGCAAAGCAGGTCGAGATCGCGACGAATGGTCTGGGTGGAAACGCCCAGCATCTCCGCCAGAGAGCCGACGCTGACGCCTCCTCTTTCTTGAACGACCTGAAGGATCAAGTCACGCCGCCGAATCTTTTTCGATGCCATCGAGTCCCTGTCGTTTTGATGCGACTATATCCGCAGAAAAGCGACAAAACAACAAAAAAATTCGCGCGCAGTGTAGCGATTGAATCATTTGGGCTGTGAAAATGATGAATTTCGTGGTTTCGGGGATACTTGCATGTTGTTTTATTGTTTTGCTTTTCATTTCCGTTCGCCGTTGCTACGCTTGTTGTTATCCACGTCCAGAATGCGTGGCGCTTTGGAAAGGACCAGTCGGACGCATGGATGACGTCTCCAGCATTTTCGAACGGTATCAGTCGGTGCGACACCGGCTTCCTACGGCGCGCTTCACCGCAAGTTCCGAGAACGTAGGTTCTCTGGTCGACGTGGCAGGCGAAGTGGATGCCTTCGTCTTCGACGCCTTCGGTGTTCTAAATGTCGGCGAGACTTCGATCCCCGAAGCTGCGCAAAGGCTGGACCAGCTTCGCGAAGCCGGGCTTGCGATTCGAATCCTGTCGAATGCCGCGAGCTACAATCATGAACGTGCCACGGAAAAGTTCCGCAAGCTCGGCATGAAGGTCGGGTCGGGCGAAATTGTGACCAGCCGCGATGCGGCGCTCGAAAGTCTCAGAGACTTGCTATGGGGCTGTATCGCGGCACCATCCGACGACTTCTCGGATATCCCGGCCGCCACGGTGCGTTTGAGTGACGACCTCGCTGACTATGACCGGGTCGACGGTATTCTGTTCCTGTCGACTGAAGCCTGGGGGTCAGAGCGTCAGGCCGTTCTGACAGCAAGCCTGATGGCAAACCCCCGGCCGGTCGTAATCGCAAATGCCGATATCGCGGCACCCCGCGATTATGGCTTCTCGCTGGAGCCGGGCCATTTTGGTCACCTGCTGGCAGACAAAGGTCTGACAGATATCAAGTTCTTCGGCAAGCCGTTTCCAGAGGTTTTCCGGATGGTGGAAGAATCGCTCGAAGGCATTCCGCCGAACCGGATAGCAATGTGCGGCGACACCTTGCACACCGATATCCTTGGCGCCGCGGCGCAAGGATGGCGCACTGTGCTGGTTGAACGCGACGGGATGTTTTGCGGCACAGATGCGCGCGAGTATTGCCATCGGTCCGCGCTTGTTCCAACATGGCGGCTTTCGCGAATCTAACATTTGAAGAATGGACGATCCGATTCTGCATGCGCCTCAGAATTGGACGCCCGTCCCGCCGAGTCATTTTTCAATGGCAGCGAAGCGACGCAACCGGAAGATTCTTCGAGCGTGGCGTAGGTCCGCGCGGTTTTTTTGTTATCTGAGTGATTTCGAGACTCGCGTCTTGCCCGGATGAAGTTGGGGTTCTCTACGGGCAGCTCGAAAAAAGAGACTCGTTTTAAATGACTTGAAAATCCGCAAGACTTGGATTCAGACCGCACGCCGCAGGCGCGTTGTCCGGTGTGAATCTTAACCTGTCCGGCGAGAAACGCGATTTTGTCGGGCAAGAACGGCACTTCAGGCGCAATCCGATAAATCTCTTGCAGGATTTGCGGATTTCTTCACAGTCCCGTCTTTCTGGAAACGGTTTCCTGAGTCAATTATCGGCATGCAATTCGCCTGCACCTCGGCAGCTCGACTCATAAGAGCCTTGCATTCATCCAACAGGGCTGGATGCGTGCCATGAGGGTTCGCCAAGTGGCGGCGGAAGCAATGCCTTTCACGAAATGCCGAGTGACCAATTGCGGACCGAATGCCTCTTCTGCCTGATTTACAGCAGTTCGCACCGCAGAAGGCACCGCATGCATTTGGTTGCCTCCTCGGAAATGTTGCCGATGGTCGCGGCCGCCATGACGTATCACAATGCCTTCAGACTGATTTCCATATGCCTCTCTTTCATCAAATGATTTGAATTTGGCATTTGATGTTTTCTGTTTTTCAAAAGATTGGATTTCTTCGAAACTGCGGCCAAGATCATTGTTTAGGAGAACGCCATATGCAAAGCCATGCACGGGTAGTTGTTGTGGGCGGCGGCGTAGGCGGATTGTCGGCCTTGTATCATCTTTGCCAAGAAGGCTGGACCGACGCGGTTCTGCTTGAACGCAACGAGCTGACCTCGGGTACCACCTGGCATTCGGCGGCGCAATGCCCGAGCGTTGCTTTCAATCAACTGTTGCTGTTGCTGCGCGACTATACAATCAAGCTTTACAAGGAGCTGGCCGATGATCCGGCCTATCCGATCAATTACCACTATGCCACCGGCGGGATGCGCCTTCTGACTGATCCGATTCATGTGGAGGAAGTCCATCACATAATTTCGGTGGCTAAGGGGCTGGGGATAGAGTTTGATTTGCTGGATGCCGACGAGGCGGGACGGCGCAACCCCCTTTTGAATACCGACGGCGTTCTGGCGGCGCTGTGGGATGAGAAGGACGGCGACATTGACCCTGCACAGTTGTGTCAAGCGTTGGCACGCCGCTCACGCAAGGCTGGCGCAGCCATTCATCGCAACACGCCCGTGACCGGTTTGAAACAACTGCCCAATGACGAGTGGCTGGTGACGACCGACAAGGGCACGATCAAGGCTGAGCATATCGTTGTCGCCGCAGGCTACCGAGTGAACGAAGTTGGCGCCCTAATTGGAATCGAATATCCGGTCATCGCCATGGAGCACATGTATTTCGTCACCGAGGATATTCCAGATCTGACGTCGTGCCCTGATCGTTTGCCCATGGTTCGCTGCCCGCGTGACACATTCTACATGCGTCAGGAAAAGAAGGGGCTTTTGGTCGGCATCTATGAACATGACTGCAAGACCTTCGGCATGGACGGGATCGACCCGGAATTCGTCAACGCGCTTTGCCCGGACGATCTGGACCGGCTTCTGCCCAAAATGGAGCCAATATTGGAACGTCTGCCGTGCTTGCAGGATGTCGGCATCAAATCGGTGGTGAACGGACCTATTTCTTACGCTTCAGATGCCGGGCCGCTGGTCGGCAAACAACCGGGCTTTCGCAACTGCTGGTCAATGAATGGGCTGCGCGTCGGAATCGGCGAAGGCGGCGGTTACGGCAGGATGTTGGCCCAAATGATGGTGCATGGCGAAACCGAATGGGATTGCTGGCAGCTTGATCCCCGCCGCATCACCAGCTTTGCCAACGCCGAATACGCCGCGCTGAAGTCCATCGAAGACTACCAGAACGAGTTCCGCTGGCACCTGCCGCACGAGCACCGCCCGGCAGGCCGCCCTGCAAAGACATCGCCGCTTTATCCGATACTCAAAGCCAAGGGCGCAGAATTTGGGGTAGTCAATGGCTGGGAGCGCACGGAGTTCTACAAGCCGGACGCCGATTTTCAGCCGACCCACGGCTATGCTTTCCAGAATTGGCACGACGTTGTGGGTGCTGAAATCGACGCGCTCAGGACCGATGTCGGCTTGGCGGAGCTTTCGGGCTTCAACCATTGCCGCATCTCCGGAACCGGCGCGCTGGACTGGCTCAGCAGCCTGACTTGTTCGCCGGTTTCAAAGCAAACCGGCAAGGCGAGCCTGTGCTACTTCCTTACTCCCAAGGGCAACATCTCGGGCGAGGCCACCGTCGTGCCGCTGTCCAATGGCGAGGTTTTCTACGGCTCTGCAGCGACGGCCGAATATCACGATATGGACTGGCTGACCCATCGATTGCCCGAAGGATCGGACATCCGCATTGAAAGTCGCACCAATACGCACACGATGATCGTCATTGCGGGTCCCAAAACCCGTGATCTGCTTGCTGCGGCATCTCCGCGCACAAAATGGGATCAATCCGATTTCCCGTGGCTGACCGCGCAGCGCGTCTTCATCGACTATGTTGAGGCGCTGGCTATCGCGATCAGCTATTCCGGCGAGCAGGCATTTGAGCTTCATGTCCCCAACACCCAGCTCCACACGGCTTATGAAGCCCTGACCGAAGCGGGGCAAGGTTTCGGCCTGTCGCACTTTGGCATGCATGCCATCGATTCAATGCGCCTTGAAAAAGGATATGGTCACTGGAAGAGCGACTTCATCACCGAATTCAACCCGGCCGAGGCTGGACTTCTGCGTTTTGTGGAACTGAACAAGGATTTTCCAGGAAAGTCGGGGCTTGTCGCGCAGATGGATGCCGGAAACCGCAAAGAGAGGGTCATGCTGGACATCCACAGCAACGCAGGTCCTGCACACCCGGGTGAAGGAGTGTTTGCGGATGGCGCGCCGATAGGCTCCGTTTCATCCGCGGCCTGGGGTTATCGCACGGGAAGGAACCTCGCCATGGCTTATGTCCACCCTGCCCACGCACAAGTCGGTTCTGAAGTCGAGGTCTTTTTGATGGGCGTTCAAGTCGGAGCCACCGTCAGCGATTTGTGCTTCTATGATCCTGAAAACACACTACCCAGAGGCGCCTCGCGATCGAAAGCTCCACCCGCCGAACCAGTGCCGGAGGCCGTTCTGCCCGCGCGGCATCCGTCAAAATCCATGCGATGAGGTTCCAGATCCGCATCCGACATCAAGGACAGGGCCCGGCTTGAAAAGCTGCAGGCAGATATTCGCCCGACTCGCTGGAAAGGAAAAGATCGCTGGTCGCGGATCTATGATTCGAGTGAGCGGTCGCGCCAAACTTTGCGATTGCCGCGCAGCCTCTGGCGTAACAGGGTCGTTCCATGAAATTTGTCGATCAGGTGAAACCGGATTTTCCGTCAACCGGAAAAGATTTGCGACGCCGACCAAGAAAGCCATCGCGGCAGATTCGCGTGCCGGGGCAACGTCGCCCCGCATTCGGCGAACAAGAAATGCCGTTGCTTTTTCTCAAGATATTGAGTAATATACGGCTTTCGATACATAGCATGCTTGTCTTGAATAAAACCGATCAAGGAAGGAAAATTTATGAAACTGTTCAATGCAATCACGGTCGCTGCCGCAACTCTCGCCGCCGGCGCATCCGCCGCGCTTGCGGGATCGCTTCAGGACCGCGTCGAGGCCGGCGAAACCATTCGTCTCGGCTTCGCCAACGAGGTGCCTTGGGCCTATCCCGGAGAAGGAAATGAACCGCTGGGTTTCGTGAACGCTCACGTGCTGGGCGTGCTCAAGGAGATGGGTCACGAGAACATTGAACCGGTCGTCACAGACTGGGGAGGGCTGATCCCGGGCCTGCATGCCAGGCGCTTCGACCTCATAACCGGCGGAATGTACATCCTCGGCAGCCGCTGCGGAAACGTGACTTTTTCGGAACCGATGGCCAAGGTGGGCGACGCGTTCATCGTGCAAAAGGGCAACCCTGCCGGCATCCAGAGCTACAAGGACATCTTGGAAAACGATGCCAAGCTGGTAACCGGCGCCGGCTATTACATGATCGGCATAGCGATCGAGGAGGGCATCCCTGAACGCGAAATCATGCAGGTGCCCGGGCCGACCGAAATTCTCGCCGCGGTCAAAGCAGGCCGGGCGGATGCAGGCGCCGTGACTTACTTCACCGCGCTGGCCCTGGCTGAAGAAAACCCGGATATCGAGGTGACCGACCCGGACGCGCTGCCGGAGAGGACTCAGAACTGGGTCGGCATCGGGTTCCGCAATGAAGACGCCGATTTCGCCGCCAAGTTCAACGCGGCCCAGGCAAGCTATCTTGGCTCGGACGCCATGCTCGCCGGACTGGCCGCATACGGCATCGACGAAAAAATCCTGCCCAAGGGCGAAACGACCGCGTGGGTCTGCGAAAATCGCTGACTTTACGCGTTTCGGGCCGATCCCATTTGCGGGTCGGCCCATTTGCGTCTCCCGGGGCATAGATGCCATACCCTGAATTCTTATTCGAGTTTGGCGACCGGTATTTGGACGGAATCCAAGTCACGGCGGTTCAGTTTCTGATGGCGACTGCGCTGGCGGTCTTGATCTCTCTGATCATGGGTCTGGGAAAGGTGTCGCCAAACCCGATCCTGCGCTGGTCCGCCACCGCCTATATCGAGTTCTTTCGCGGCACGTCGCTGCTGGTTCAGCTGTTCTGGCTGTTCTATGTATTGCCTCTGTTCGGATTGACGTTGGACAAATACGTCACTGGATTCATAGCCGTCGGGTTGAACCTCGGCGCTTATGGAGCCGAACTGGTGCGCGGCGGGATTCAATCGGTGCCCGCAGGCCAGTGGGAGGCGGCCTACTCGCTTTCCATGTCTTCGGCGCGCCGCATGTGGCGCATCATCCTGCCGCAAGCGTTTCTGAATATGCTGCCGCCTTGGGGCAATCTGATTATCGAACTTCTGAAGTACACCGCTTTGGTCGCGCTGATTGCCGTGCCGGATGTAATGTTCGAGGCTCGCCAGATAAACGGATCGACCTTCCTCTCGGCGCAGGCATTCGGAACGGCTCTGATCATTTACTACGTCCTTGCGCGCTTTCTGGTGACTCCGTTCATGCGTTCGCTGGAACGGATCATGATGCGAAAGATGGGGAAAGCTTGATCAATGGAATGGAGCTGGGATTTCGCTTGGGAAATCATGCCCCGAATGCTGGAAGCGACCGGCAACACGCTGATCGCCGCGGGCTTGGGATATGCAATCGCCGTCGTGGTCGGCCTGATTCTGGCGCTGGCGCAGCGAACGCCCTTCTTGCCGGCGACGCTGGCAGTGCGCGAGTTCGTCGAATTCATCCGCTCGACCCCGCTCGTGCTGCAGATATTCTTCGTCTACTACGTCGGCCCGCAATTCGGAATCAACCTCAGCCCCTGGGTGGCGGGAATGATTGCCATAGGGCTGCATTATTCAACCTACCTCTCGGAAGTCTATCGGGGCGGCATCGAAAGCATTCCCGTCGGACAATGGGAGGCGTGCCGGTCACTTTCGATGTCAGCCCGCGACACCTATTTCCGCATCATTATTCCGCAGGCGCTGCCGCCTTCGGCAGCGGGAATGGGAAACTACCTGGTCGGAATATTCAAGGATACTCCGATGCTGTCGGTCATTGGCGTGGCCGAACTTATGCATGCCGCGAACGCGATCGGCGGACAGAACTATCGCTACCTTGAACCTTATACAATCGTGGGCGTTGTCTTTCTGCTGGTCTCGCTGCCGTCCGCAGGCCTGATTCGCGCCTTCGAGATCTGGATTCGCCGCAAATTCGGGATGATCTGATGGAAGACCTCTCGAGTTATCCTCTGAGCCTGCCGGCTGACGACAAGCCGATGGTGCGGTTCCATAATGTGACGAAGCGCTATGGTTCGCTCACGGTTCTCGGCAACCTGTATCTCGACGTCGCCGAGGGCGAGATGGTTTCGATCATAGGCCCGTCGGGGTCCGGCAAGACAACGGTGCTGCGCATGCTGATGCTGGAACGCATTCAGGGAGGCGTGATCTATTTGGACGGAGAGCCGCTGACGCATCAAGACATGAACGGCAAGCTGGTTCCGGCTTCGAACAAGTACCTGCGCATGGCGCGCAAGCCCGTTGGCATGTGCTTCCAGCACTTCAACCTGTTTCCTCATATGACCGCGCTTCAGAATTGCATGGAAGGGCCGGTGCAAGTTCTAGGCATGTCAAAACAGGATGCGCGGGAACGTTCTGAAGAACTGCTGGAATTGGTAGGGCTCATCGACAAGAAGAATGAGCACCCTTCGCGCCTGTCGGGCGGTCAGCAACAGCGCGTGGCAATCGCCCGCGCCCTTGCGATGCGGCCCAAGGTTCTGTTGCTGGACGAGGTCACTTCGGCGCTGGACCCCGAGGTGACCGGCGAAGTGACGGAAGTCATCAAGGGTCTGGTGTCGGCGCACAACCTGACCATCATGATGGTAACCCATCAGATGGGTTTTGCTCGCGAGATCTCGGACCGGGTATGCTTTTTCTACGACGGCAAGATCGAGGAGCAAGGCGCTCCGGCTGATCTGTTCGACAGTCCTCAGCGAAAGCGAACGCAGCAGTTCCTGAGCGCAGTGAAATCCGCGGACTGACGCGATTGGACGTCAGCATGCGGATGTCGCCTCAATCTGCGCCGGATGGATCCGTGTTCATGCGATACGGCATCGCAAGCGGCTGGAACAGCCGCCGTCATCGGCGCGGGCGCAAGAGCCTGGTCTCGGAATTCCGGATGCGCGAATTTAACAGTGCAGCAGTTGCTCGGGCGCGTCCATCGCCGCTTTTTGAATTTTTCGCCTTGCGCCCGAAATTTGGCTTGACAGGAATTCAATTTGAATAGTTCGCTTTCCGCGCAAGTCCGCAGCGCCGGGAACGCCTCGCCGCTCAAGAAACCGGATCGCATGATTTGAAGCATGGTCGCGATGCCGGCAGCGCGGCCCCTGCCCTGTATCTTCATAGGAAGACCTGATCGAATGAGAATTGCTGTCGATATCGGAGGCACGTTCACCGATGCCGTGCTGACCAACGGCAATGGCGATGTTCTGGCCTCCGAAAAGACATTGACGACCCACTCCGATCCCGTTGACGGAGCGATTGAAGGCGTGGCCAGAATGATGGCCCGCACAGGATATTCGCTCGGCGAAGTCACCGGCTTCATTCATGGCACCACCCTTGCCGCGAACGCATTGATCGAAAAGCGGGGCGCGAGAGTGGCTTCGGTCACAACGGAGGGATTCAGGGACATTCTGGAGATCGGCTACGAGCGCCGGTATTCGCAATACGACATTTCTCTTGAGAAACCTCAAATACTGGTGCCTCGAGAACGTTCGTTCACGATTCTGGAACGAATGTCCGCCGGCGGCGAAGTCTTGATCGAACTGGACGACTCCGGCATCGACCCGCTGCTTGGAAATCTTGACGAGTGCGCTGCCGAAGCCGTGGCAGTCTGCTTTCTGCATTCGTATGCGAACCCGGCGCACGAACGCCGCGTCAGAGATGTCCTGAACAAGCGCAGACCCGACCTTGCGGTCACGATTTCATCCGAAGTCAGCCCTGAAGCGCGCGAGTACGATCGAATTTCAACAACGGTCGCGAACGCCTTCATTTTGCCTCTAATGCAGACGTATCTGAAGCGGATCGGCGACAGATTCGCATCGGAAGGCCTCCGCTGCCCCATACTGATGATGACGGCAGGCGGCGGCATGTGCTCCATCGCAGCCGCTTCGCGGTTTCCCATCCGGCTGGTTGAATCGGGACCTGCGGGCGGAGCGATCCTGGCCGCCAAGGTTGCCGCCGACATTGGCCTCGACGAAGTCCTTTCGTTCGACATCGGCGGCACGACCGCCAAATTGTGCCTGATCGACAATGCTCAGCCGCAGACATCGCGACAATTCGAAATCGCCCGCGCCGAACGGTTCATAAAGGGTTCGGGAATGCCTGTCCGCATACCCGCCATCGAGATGATTGAAATCGGCGCCGGAGGCGGATCAATCGCGGAGGTCGACCGGCTCGGCCGTCTCCGGGTCGGACCCAGAAGCGCAGGCTCGGAGCCCGGGCCGGCTGCTTTTCGCCGAGGCGGAACCGAACCGACCGTTACCGATAGCGACATCGTTCTCGGATACATCGAGCCCGACACTTTCGGCGATGGAATGATCGCAATCGACGCTTGTAAATCCAAAGGAGCGATTGACCGGTCAATTGCAAGCAAGCTTGAAACGGATACCGAAAGCGCCGCGGACGGAATTTGCAAAATTGTGGATGAAAGCATGTCATCGGCGGGACGGATGCATGCTGCGGAATCCGGCAAAGATCTTGGCAGGCGCACTATGATTGCCTTCGGGGGAAATGGGCCGCTCCACGCCGGTCGCGTTGCTCGCAACGCCGGAATTCGCCGCATCGTCGTTCCGCCGAATCCGAGCGTCGGATCAGCCGTCGGGTTCCTGCATGCGCCGGTGAAGTTCGAAATTGTTCGTTCCCGGCATTCCTTGCTGGACGAACTCGAAATCGGCAAGATCAATTCGCTGTTCGAAGAAATGATCGGGGAAGCCCGAGACTTGGTAAGGCAGGGAGCGAGGCAGTCGCCAATCGAAACATTGCGAAGCGCTTTCATGCGTTACAGCGGGCAGGGTCACGAAATTGAAATCCCGATCCCGAACAGGCCGCTCGTCATTGACGACAAGGCCTCGCTTGCCGAGGCATTTGAATCCGAATACCGGACGCAATTCTCGCGACCCGTTCCGGGCATGAAGATCGAAATATTGAATTGGGCGGTCATCGTTTCGTCTCCTCGCAAAAACGGCGCCCCGACTCTGACGGAGCCGCGTTCCGCAAAACTTGCCCCGACCCGGACCAAGAAAATATTCTGCGACATCAATGCGGAATGGAAGGATTCGGCATTGATCGAACGAGCGGATTTGCAGCCTGGCGACAGCATCGATGGACCGGCCCTGATAACCGAGCCGCAGACCACGACGCTCGTTTCGGAAGATTTCGCCGCACATGTGGATGCCTTGGGCAACCTCGTCTTGATTCGCGGAGAGGATTGAACCTGTGCGGGATTCAAAGTCGCGGGCGCAACTGCAGGTGATGTGGAACAGGCTTCTCTCCATCGTGGAAGAGCAAGGCCAGATTCTGCTTCGCGCCGCCTTCAGTCCGATCGTACGGGAATGCGGCGATATTTCGGCAGGGATCTTCGACTGCGAAGGCCGGATGCTTGCCCAAGCCGTCACAGGCACCCCGGGGCACATAAATACGATGGCGGCAGCCGTGAACGAGCTGCGGGCGCGCTTTCCCGCCCGCGAAATGCGCCCCGGCGACATCTACATGACAAATGACCCGTGGCTCGCGTCAGGCCATTTGAATGACTTTTTGCTCGTGATGCCCGTGTTCAAGAATGGACGGATCGTTGGATATACGTCATGCACTTCGCACTTGGTCGACCTCGGCGGGCTCGGAATGGGGCCGGAAGGAGGCGACGTCTTCGACGAGGGCTTGCTGATCCCTCCATGCAAGGTCGTGGCGGAAGGAGTGCCGAACCAGCTGCTTCTTGAAATCATTCGCGCGAATTCGCGAGAGCCCATCGCCAATGAAGGCGACCTGTTCGCCCTGATCGCTTGCTGCGAAGCCGGCGCGCGCAGCTTGGTCGCCATGATGGAGGATTTCGGAGCGGAAACTCTGCACGAAGTGAGCTCCTACATTATTGAAACTTCGCGAAAAGGCACATTGGATGCGATTTTCGAAGTTCCGAACGGCGTCTACAGGAATCGATTGAAGATCGACGGATACGAAAGGGAATTGGAACTGCATGCGTCCTTGTCCGTTTCGGATGATGAGATGCGGGTGGATTTCGCCGGCACCTCGGGCTGTTCCAAAAAGGGCATAAATGTCCCGCTGAATTATTCGGCAGCCTACACCGTATTCGCATTGCGATGCGTCGTCGGCCCGGACATCCCCAACAACGCGGGCTCCCTTGCGCCGTTCATAGTCGACGGGCCCAAAGGGTGCATATTGAATGCGCAAAGACCGGCGCCGGTGGCTATGCGCCATACGATCGGCCAGCTGACGCCGGATCTTGTTCTGGGCTGTCTTCACCAAGCGGTGCCGGAGAAAGTTCCTGCGGAAGGCGCATCGTGCATGTACGACCTTCCGATGCGGCATGCTCCGGAGGTCGCTCAGACCGGCGGTCGAAAATTCGCGATCGAGCCTGTGCACAACGGCGGAACGGGCGCACGCCCTCACGCTGACGGGCTTTCAGCGACCGCCTACCCTTCCGGAGTTTTCGGCTCCCAGGTGGAAATCACTGAATCCGTTGCTCCAGTTACAGTTTGGCGCAGAGAGCTGCGCCCGGATTCGGGCGGACCGGGGAAGTTCCGAGGCGGCCTCGGCCAGACGATTGAAGTCTCGTCGGCGGACGGAATGCCAATTGTTGTTTTCCTTTCATTGGAGCGGATCAAGAATCCTGCATTGGGCCGCACAGGCGGAATGGCCGGGATGACTGGACGAGCTCGGTTGAAGGGCCGGCCGCGCGACTTGCCCGGCAAGGGAGAGGTTCGCTTGGAGCATGAAGAGCGATTGATATTCGAGACTCCCGGCGGCGGCGGATACGGCGATCCGCGTGACCGATCTCCCGACGCGATCGGACTCGATCTGAAACGAGGGCTTGTGAGCAAGGACGGCGCAAGAGCCTACCGCTGCAAGGAATGATCCGCTCCTATTGTCGAAGCCGCGGATCCCTATGAATCGGCGAGCCTTTCAGCATGCAGACCGAAATCCTTCGTCCGAGACGACAGCGCATTTCCGCTTGATTCAAATGCATCGGCAGCGACCGCGGAATGCTTGCTGTTCGTTCAGCCCAATCCGGATCCATCTGCTCGATTCACCCGGCTCCGAGCGCATGCGCCGAACGGCGGGATTCCCGCGGCTGATCGAGCCGACGGTGGATTCGCCGATGCTCTTGTTCCGCCGTAGGAGGTCTGCGGCCTCGCAGGCGAAGATGAAGCGGCGGAATTCAGAACATTTTCGGAAGTATGCGGCTGGAGAGCGTCCGCGTCGATGGAGCGAATCCCCGGTCAATATTCGGCGCAGGATCAGGAAAATATTGAGTCCGAACAATATTTCTGCTGTTTTGCGATTGGGCGGGCTGGCAGGATGCAGCCCGAAAGAGCTCCTGCGAACAAGAGTTTTCCTCAGCCGATTACGCACCGCGTCATGAAATCTCCCGGGAGAAAAATGGAATGACATACCCGAAGCGAGGATCGTTCAGGATCGGAGTGTTGGTGCCGTTCACAAATACAAACCTCGAGACCGAAATGATTCTGATGTGCCCTGCCGACACGACAATGCATTTCCAGCGGCTCGGCGGATACGACGCGGACGCCATACCTGCGTCCGGTCAGATGGCAGGTTTGGGCATGTCCGCCATGGATCATGATGTCAGAATGATCGCCGGGGTGAAGCCGAACGCAATATTGTTCGGATGCACATCCGCGACATTGACGCATGGACCGGCCTTCGACGCGGAGCTCGCGAACAAGATCGCTATGCAATCGGGATCCGTCGCGTTGACAGCTGCGGGATGCCTCGCCGCCGCCACAAGAGCCGTGTCGGCAAGCAAAATCGGATTTGCGTCGCCCTACACCAGCGACATAAACAAACATGCTGAATCATACTTGCGAGAAAACGGAATTGAAACGGTCAGTCGAGCTGAAATCGATCGCGAGCTCGACAATTGGGAGCAGGGCGAATTGACGACTGAAGAGGTGTTCGATTTGGCGATTCGCTCCAATAGCGACGATGCGCAGGCAATAGTGCTTTCTTGCACGGATTTGCGCACGGTAGACGTCATTCCGAAAATAGAAGAAAAGCTTGGCAAGCCTGTCATCAGCTCAAACCAAGCGATGGCATATTGCGCAATGGCCAAGCTGGAATTGAAAAAACGAAGCGGGTTGCCCGGCCGACTTTTCGATTTGCTCTGAAGGTGCGGAAACTTCAGAAATCCGGGCGATCTAATATCCCTTATCGGGATCGACAACATTGGCCAGCGGTTCGCCCTTGCGATACCGAGTCAAGTTTTCTGAAAAGAGCCGTATGGATTCATTCCACCAGTCGTCGTGCACGGAGGAGCAGTGAGGCGAAACGACTACGTTGTCCAAGCCCCAGAAAGGGTGATCGGACTCCAACGGTTCTTTCTTGAAGACATCAAGAACGGCGCCTCTGATCTTTCGACGCTCCAATGCATCAATTAGGGACGTCTCGTCGACGACCCCTCCTCTGGACATATCGACCAGCACCGCCGAGCTCTTCATTCGTTCGAACGCGCTGCTGTTCACGATGCCTTCCGTGCTTTTCAGCAACGGCACTGAACAGACTATGAAATCGGCACGCGGCCAAAGAGCGGGAAGCTCGCCGGGAGCGCGGACCTCATCAACGAATGCCGTAGGCTTGGGTCCGGCGCGAACGCCCAGAGTCTCCAGCCCCAGCAATTTCGCTTTGGATGCAATGGCTTGGCCAACCTTGCCCAATCCGATGATCAGCACGGTCTTTCCGGCGATCGGCTCCAATCGCTGGTTCGTCCATTCCCGGCGCCCTTTGGCCGCAAGCAATTGCGGCATTTTCAGGCAAAAATGGAACATCCCGCCAATTGCGTACTCCGCCATCATCTCCGCGCCCGCTCCTGCGGAGTTCGTAATCGTGATTTTCGAAGCGTCCCAAGGCACAAGGTGATCGGTTCCCGAGCCTCCGACAGCCACCCACTTCAGTGTTTTCGATTCCAGCAGCGCCTGTCGCGGGAACAATCTCCCGCCGCCAAACCGTATTGAATAGACGACTTCAGCGTCCGTACGCGTTATTGTCGGCCCCAGCTCATCGTACGAGTTGCACGCATGGAAATTCAGATCCTTGTGATCCTCCACCAGCATTTCCAACAGATTGTCGGTCGTGTCGTTATGCAGAACTACAACTGGAGATTTCATATCCGTTTCCCTCTCGACCGAGTCCGATTTGGTGATTTAATCCGAGTCGAATACAAATGCACCCGCCTGAGTTCACCTAGTCCGTCGATGCTTGCGAACATTGTGAGATTTCCATGCCAGAATGGGCAAGGTTCCGATACGCGCTTGAACTTCGGAATCGACGTCAAGCAGATTTGCATAAATCTCTCCGCGATCAAGAACACAGTCTAGAAACTCTTGTTCATCTCGCGAAAGATCAAAAAGGAAATTGTAACTCTCTCGGCAGAGAGATAAGGTTTTGTCAACCCACGTCTGAACTTCATCGAGTCTGGCGGGGTGGTTACTTGGAAGGCAGGTAGCAAGATTTTGCCGAAGCTCACGCGGTTCGACAGTGATTGAGCGAACAGATGCCGTCCGCCAGTCGAAGCGGCTGCACGCGCCAATTGCCAATACCGCGGCCTTGATCCAGCCCCAATCAAGGCCATTAACCGAGAGGATGCGGCGTGCGTCGAACAAGTCGCGAGCGGCATTCCGAGCGATGAGCGCAACGATCTTTCCGGCGATTATTTCGTGAATATTGAGGACAAGAACCCTATACGCCTGTAAGTTGCCGAGTGGATGCGACGACATGCGTGCAGTGCCAAACAACGGTTGGCGGAACATGTAGTTTAAATCAAGTGAAAGGGTGCCACCGAACCCGAGAACAGAAGAGTACCCCAAAACCCACTTGCCGCCTGCATGGCTGTTAGGCAAGCGTCGTACATTGTAGCCTTGCGATACAAGAAGACGTTGGAGCGCGGCCTCGACTTTTGGACGTTCGGATACCATGGATGATCGGCTAAGGACGCCGACGAAATTGAGGTCGATATCGACGGAAAGTCGCTCGGTAGAGAGGTAAAAGTGGTTGAGTGCCGTTCCTCCCTTGAGAGCTAGACGATCAGATAAAACCGTATCTCGGCTGAATTCCTGGAGCAGAACAATATGTCTCAGCGTTTTTTCCAGCGCGTCGGGTTGAAACCCAGTTTCGTTTGCTAGACTTCACAAAGTTTGCAAGGATGGCGGCGACATTCAAATTCCCTCGAAGCTCGGTTCGACCACGTCGATAGGGAGAATGACGTTCCAGCCCTTCGCCAGTTTGCCTTTGCGGGGTTTGGCGCCTAGCGCGTAGCGTGGTTCGGACGGTGCCGAACTTCTCAGATTTTCAAGTGCTTGTTCAGGTATGCACAATCGCGCTCGCTCGCGCTCCATCCAGAAGCCAAGAGCGCCAATAGCCGCCGCATTGCCGCAGGAACTTGCGTGCCTAACCAATGCGGCGGCATCGACTCGCTCAACCAATTCCAAAGAGTTGAAGAGTTCCTCCGCGCCTCCAGCCAAATCGTATCGATCGAACAAATGAGCGATCGTCAGTTCGATCTTCGTCATTGCAACGTGTTGTCCCAAACGATCGACAGTTATAATTCCGTCGCTCCATGCCCCGCCGGGCCCGGGCCGTTCAAACCCTTTCGGGAAAGGGACGAATCGACAAGTCACGCCAGCGGTCTCAATAACTCTGGGTTTGCCTTCCGCTAGGACCTGCACCTGATGCCACACGGTATAGGCATAGCCATGCAGCTCAAGCGCAGAATGATAGGCGAAAATGCCGTTCCGACGAAAACGTGATGCGGCTAAGAAACGGTCAATAACCCACGTCCGTGCATCGGCGTGCTTGGGAACGGAAGCGAAGACGCCCCGACCGATGCGCTTGATATTGCCTGCGCGGAGGTGCTGGGCGAGCATCGCTGTTACAGTCTTGTCGCCGGGGCGGCGACCGACCGCGGCAGCGTATTCGTCGCGGCGAAAGACGGGATGCTTGCTGAAAAAGGGTGCCGACATATGCTTGGACATGATGGCATCACAAACTTTTGGAAAATTGCTGTACGCTATATATTTTATATGGCTTTCCGGGTCAACAACGCAGTAAGCTTTAAAACTGCAATCATCCGCAATTCAATACGGGTTCTGAATAGTCACCTTGGCACGGCGTTGGCGCATCCAATGCCCACAGACGCAAAGCCTGATCATCTCGAGTAGGTTGCGCATCCGTCGGGGCAGTGTTTCAAGCACCGTGTCGGGCATTTCAGAATGCCCAGGCAAATTCCATTTTTGTGAAGGCATGTGAGAAAGCATCGGGCAGCCTTCAAAAGTGGTCGCGACCCAGGACTCCGATGCAATTTGCCGCCGTGCCGCCTACTGCCCCAAGCATCCAATGGATTCTTCGCTGACCGAGGCTCTGCGAATCACGCGTCGAATCGCCTGCATATTCCGCAACATCTGCATTTCGACTGTGATACCGTATTCCCGTCGCCGACCTTGACGACGACAGTGCGGTGTAAAGCGCGCGCAACTTTTGGCATCATCGCGCAAATTAGCATGCCGGCTCCGCCTTCGTTCATCGTCTCGAACAGTTGATTGCGGCCAGCAAGGATCGCGGACAAGAAGGTCAAGAGTATGAGTACTTCATCTAAATCTAATCCGGAGATAATTGGCATAAAGTTTTCACGCTATTGGTTTGGCATCCATTGCTCGGGAGATCAACGCCAGATTTGCCTGCCGAACACGGACGATGGCCATTCGGAACTGGAGAAGATCGCCAACGACAGGAAGGCTTTGGTTTGCTTCGAAACCGCCAACGGCCGCGAATGGAGGCTTTGGGCGAACTTGGCGGCCGCGGACGTCCAAGTGCGCCAGGTTTCTCCGGCCCAGGTCAAGGCGTTCGGGAGCAGCCGGGGAACTTTGGCCGAGAAGGATCTGACCGATGCCGAATTGGTCGCCGACTTCATTGCGGTCCACCCTCAGGCAGGTTTCAGCCTGCCGAGCGGAATGCTGTTCATTCTCAAAACGATGATGACGGAACGCAAGCAGCTCGTCGACATACGCAAAATGGCGCTGCAGCGGAACAAAGCAAACCTGAAGAACGAAACGGCCCGCTCGGCAGAGGACCAGTTCAACGAAGATCTTGAGCTTCTGGAGCACGAGATCGCGATGGCTGAGGCGGCGATTCAGGGCCTACTCGCAGCCATGATCGACGAGGACGAAACCGCCGGGCAGACCGAATGAGAAACCAAGAAATAGGCACGCCAATAAATCTAGATGGGCTGCATGATGTGGTCGAATAACAAACGCTCAGAAAAAGGAGAGCTCGGGCCGCCGGCAACAGAATGAACTTGAAAAAGTAGCGCAGGTGTTGAACAAAACGCCCTGCGAAACAACCAAGGCGACTCGCTCCCGATCACCCCGGCCAATAAGTCCGACGGTGCAGGAGGCGCGCGCCTGAACCGAATCTTAGGAGGCAAATATGAAACCAATTTTCACCGCTGCGATTGCCGCGATGGCACTGTTCAGCGCAAACGTCTCGCATGCTGCCTGCGACGAAGGTGAAATAGTCTTGAAATTCAGCCATGTAACGAATGCGGTCAACCATCCCAAGGGAATCGCGGCGTCTTTGTTCGCAGAGCGCGTCAACACTGAGATGGACGGAACGGCATGCATGGAGGTCTATCCGAATTCAACGCTTTACAACGACGACAAAGTGCTTGAAGCGCTGTTGAACGGCGATGTTCAATTCGGTGCGCCGAGCCTTTCGAAATTCGAGAAATTCACGAAGCGTTTCCGTATTTTCGATCTGCCGTTCATGTTCAAGAACATTGAGGCGGTCGATGCGTTCCAGACTTCGGAGACCGGCACCGCGATGAAAGAGAGCATGGTTCGGCGCGGAATATTGGGGCTTGAATTCTGGCACAACGGCATGAAGCAGATTTCGGCCAACCGGCCGTTGCTCGTTCCCTCGGACGCGGCGGGGCTGAAATTCCGGGTCCAGGCTTCGGACGTCCTTGTCGCGCAGATGGAAGCGCTCGGCGCGAATCCTCAGAAGATCGCTTTTGCCGAGGTCTACGGGGCGCTGCAGCAAGGCGTCGTCGACGGTCAGGAGAACACTTGGTCCAACATTTACGGGCGTAAGTTTTTCGAGGTTCAGGACGGCATCACGGAATCCAACCACGGCATCATCGATTATCTGGTCGTGACGTCCATTGATTGGTGGGAAAGCCTGCCGAACGATATGCGCAATCAATTGGCGACCATTCTTCGAGAAGTGACGGAAGCCAGGAACGGCGAAGCCTATGCCGTAAACCAAGCGGCCAAGCAATCGGTCATCGACGCCGGCGGCGTTATCCGGACCTTGACGGATGAGCAACGCCAGATCTGGGTCGAAACGATGAAGCCGGTCTGGGACCAGTTTGAAAGCGACGTCGGGCGCGACGCTATCGAAGCGGCGCAAGCAATAAACGCCAGTCTTTAAATTATCGGCGGCGGCCGGCAGGCCGCCGCACTTTGCGCATGCATGCGAATCGGCGCAATGCGGAGACCAGTTTGAATCCCAACAGATCGCTCACTGACCGGTTGGAAGAGACGCTGATTGCGTCGATCATCGGCTTGATGGCAATCGTCACCTTCGCCAACGTCGTCGCTCGCTACATCTTCAATTCCAACATACTGTGGGCTCAGGAACTGACCGTGTTTTTGTTCGCGTGGCTTGTGCTCTTGGGCGCATGTTATGCGGTCAAAAAGACCGCGCATCTCGGCGTCGACCTGCTGATCAATTCGCTGTCGCCCGCAATGCGGAAAGTGATCGGCTTGATCGCCGCTGCGATTTGCTTGTCCTTCGCATTCCTGATGCTCAAGGGGGCTTGGGATTACTGGGCCAATTTCGCCAATTTGCCCGGCACTGACGGACGCTGGTTTCCATTGGGATTCGAGGACGAATTTCGACCGAAGGGATGGTACGAAGTCAACGATGTTCCGCGCCCGGAAATCCTGCGATTCCTCGATGTCATATTCAATGAAGGAGAGGCCTACGAAAAGATCCCGCGTTTCATTCCGTACGCGATTCTGCCGATTTCGATGGCGATCCTGTTATGCCGTTTCGCTCAGGCGGCTTGGTTGATTTGGACGGGGAAATCCGACCGGCTCGTCGCCAGCCATGATGCGGAGGAAGAGATACTGCACGCTCGGATGAAGCAAGACCGGGCGGACTGATGGAAGCATTGTTTCTTTTCTTGATCGTTATCGCATTGCTCCTGATCGGAGTGCCGATCGCGATCTCTCTCGGGTTCTCTTCCATCGTGTTTCTTCTTTGGTTTTCCGAAAGCTCTCTGGCCTCGGTCGCGCAGACGCTGTTCAGCGCCTTTGAAGGGCATTTCACCTTGCTCGCGATTCCGTTTTTCATATTGGCTTCGTGCTTCATGACAACCGGAGGCGTCGCTCAGAGGATCATCCGATTTTCGATCGCGTGCGTCGGGCACTTGCCCGGCGGTTTGGCGATTGCCGGGGTTGTCGCATGCATGTTGTTCGCGGCGCTGTCAGGATCGTCGCCCGCTACTGTGGTCGCTGTGGGCACGATCGTCATCGCCGGAATGCGGCAGGTGGGATACTCAAAAGAATTCGCTGCCGGCGTAATCTGCAATGCGGGCACGCTCGGCATATTGATACCCCCTTCAATCGTCATGGTGGTTTACGCCGCGGCTGTCGATGTTTCGGTAGGACGGCTATTTCTCGCGGGCGTGATTCCCGGCCTTTTGGCCGGAACGATGCTCATGGTCACGATTTACTTGATCGCAAAGTTGCGAAATCTCCCGAAGGGCGAGTGGAAGGGTTGGAAAGAGATCGTGGATTCGGGCCGCGATGCCGCTTGGGGCCTTTTTCTGATCGTCATCATCCTTGGCGGAATATACGGTGGCGTATTCACCCCGACCGAAGCGGCCGCAGTCGCCGCAGTTTATGCATTCTTTGTGGCTAATTTTGTCTATCGGGACATGGGGCCGCTTGCGGATTCCAAAGCCGGAATGTCTGCGCCCTCTCCTGCAACACCATCTGCCGCAGCAAAAATTTCTCTTTCGGAGAAGCCTGGAGCTCTGGCAACCGCGTTCATCCATCCCGACACGCGGCAAACGCTCTTTGATGCCGGGAAACTGACTTCCACCCTGCTGTTCGTGATTGCGAATGCACTGATCCTGAAACACGTGCTGACGGATGAACAAATCCCGCAGCAGATTGCTTCCGTATTGCTGACCACCGGATTCGGACCGGTCATGTTTCTGATTATTGTCAATCTCATCCTGTTGGTCGGCGGTCAGTTCATGGAACCGTCCGGCCTGCTGGTCATCATCGCGCCTTTGGTGTTCCCGGTCGCAATCGAATTGGGGATTGATCCGATCCATCTGGGCATCATCATGGTCGTGAACATGGAAATTGGAATGATCACGCCCCCGGTCGGACTGAATTTGTTTGTGACGTCGGGAGTGGCCGGGATGACCGTCATGAGCGTGGTGAAAGCCGCGCTTCCCTTCCTACTGGTATTGGTCGTTTTCTTGATCATCGTCACATACGTTCCATGGCTGTCGACATTTCTGCCCTACTCATTGATGGGTCCGGAAATCGTGACCCGATGAATTCAACTTCGGCGCAAACAGCCGAACCGACGTGACGTTTCAAAAGCCTTGTCTTCGGCAATCGCCGCCCGGAAACTATGCCGCGGAAAATTGCGTACTGATCGCCCACTCGGATCGTGTTGCAGAAGTCCAGTCCAGCAAAAGCTTTCGAGAGGAAGCGTTCATGGCAAATCATTTGGTTTCAAGGCCGACCGCCGTGCCAGGGCCGGGATGCATATCCATTGAGCAAGCGGATCCAATGCCGGGCTTGAGCGCGTCAAAGACGCGGTCCGCGGTCTATCAATAAGACACACTTGACGCTGCGTTCCGCCCCATGGCTGTCGGGTGGCCGGAAGCTCCGCCGAACCCGACGATCCGCGAGTCCGCAGTCGAAGCGCGCTCCGGGAGACCTCCGGGGAAGAGACGACGGAGGCTTCGGACGCCGCGAAGAACGAGCGGACCCGGGCGGATGCGGCTTGAATCCGGCGGCAGCGAATTCGGTTTCCGACCGCAAAATGCACTGAACATCAATCACCCCCCCCCCTCTACGATGCTCACGGCTGCCCAAAGGGCCGCCGCAGTGGGCGCGAACGCCGGAGCCCGTTCATGACGGGACGCTCCGGCGGTGCATGCGACGGCAAGAGGCAAAGGAGACACTGAACCAGCATTGACGGGGAAAACGCCCATGAACACGAAACTGACCGCAGCTCTGGCTTGCGCCGCGGCGCTGGCGCTCGGCGCCTGCTCCGGCGGCAATCCGCCGGCCCCCGCAGATCCCGAGACCGAGATAGCCCACCCGGAAACCCCGGATACCGAAACCGAGACAACGGTTCCGCCCGAGGACGTCAGAACCCCGGCGGAACGGTTCGACGCCGCGCATGCGAAAGCGGCGGCGGATCTGGCCGCCGCCCGGAGCATGGTGACTGCCGCTGCAACGACGTCGACAGGCATCGCCGCCGCGCGGAAGGCTTTGACGGACGCCCTCGCGGCGGCGCGCGCTCTGGAGGCGCCTTCGGACGACTCCGGAAGGATCGCCCGGGCGGCCAGGCTGGCCGCCAAGGCGGGCGCCGCCGAGGCCGAGGACCTCCCGAAACTGCGCGCCGCCGCAAGCAGCGCGGGATGGGCGGGATCGTCCGCCCTGGTCATAGGAAGGGAGAGTCTCCGGCCATTGCCTACGATTGATGTAGTACGCAGTCGGCGCAGGAACCCCGACGGCACCGACGCCGCGACCCTGCTGAAGGCTGCAGACTTCCCGGCGGCTACATATGAGGACGGGAAGATCGTGATGTCCCCAGGCCTTGCCAGCAGCGGCGACCTGCTGCGCATGCGGGGAATCCCGGTCGCTGCTACGGGTCTTGCACAAAGCGGGAGCAACAGACGGTTTCTGCTTTTTGGACTCCTCCCTGAACCCTTCGCTCTGGACCCGCCCGGCAACGCACGAAACGACGCGCCGATACTCGTCGCTGGGCTGAGGATCACTTCGAGCGGGCTCGTCGTGGACATGGGTGGAAAAGCCGCGCCCGGCCTTGATTTCAGACTTCCCAATTTATTTCCGAGTGGCTTTTTTGTCGGCCACACCGGAGCGAACGGCGGATACGATCTGAAGCTGACGTTCGGCCTTCCGGCGGCCTCGCCCGAGGGCAACGCCGAGCATTACTGGACCGCCCAGCTCATGCCGTGGTCGGAGCATCTGACTGTGCCAGTCCTCCGTAGCCGACTCAGAGCTTGAACGAAAATTCAGCAGCTTCGCCTAGATGTTGAGTGGTCTCGCCAAGATGTGGTATCTTTTGTCAACGTTGAACCCGACAAAAGGATGCCGGACATGCCTTGGAACGAGACCACCAAGACCGAGTATACACGCCCTCGGGATCGGTTTGAAAGCGATTTGACGGATGAGGAATGGAATTTGGTCGAACCGTGCCTTCCGCCTCCGTCCAAGAGAGGACGCCCCCGCAAGACCGACCTTCGGGAGGTGTTCAATGCGATCCAGTTTGTGCTCGCCACCGGAGGCCAGTGGCGGGCGATTCCTCCATGTTTTCCGCCAGTTACGACGGTGCAGTACTATTTCTACGCGTGGAGCCGCAACGGGGTCATCGATCGGATGACGGACAGGCTTCGCGCCTTCGGGCGCAAGCTGGCGGGACGCTCGGAGACCCCGACGGCTGCGGCGATCGACACCCAATCGGTGAAGACGACGGAGAGCGGCGGGCCTTCGGGCTACGACGCGGGCAAGAAGGTCAAGGGGCGCAAGCGCCACCTCGTCGTCGACGTTTTGGGGCTCCCGCTCGGGCTCGCCGTTCACGCGGCTTCGGTGCAGGACCGGGACGGAGCTCCGGACGTGATCCTCGGAGTGCTGGAGAAGGCGCCGCACATCAAGAAAATCTGGGCGGACGGCGGATACCGGGGAGAGAAGCTGGCGTCCGCGCTCAAGGATCTCGGCATCGGATCCGATCTTGAGATTGTCAAAAAACCCAAAGATATCAAAGGGTTCACGGTTCTCTACCGCCGCTGGGTCGTGGAGCGGACCTTCGCCTGGATGTCGCGCTGCCGGCGTCTGGCGAAGGACTACGAGCGGAGCTTGGAGAGCTCCTTGGCGTGGGCGCAGCTGGCCGCGTGCCGCTTCATGATGCGCCGGATCGCAAGAGCCACAACATGCTGATAATAAGTAATAAAATGGGATTCATGAATTTCCGTTCATACTCTCAGTAACGGCGAACGGGCGCTGGGCGTTTACACCATGAGGCTGTCCAACCATGCCGGCCTGGACAGGAATCTCGAAAACCCGGACGACCTGGCGGCCTCCGTGCGCGACGACGTGAACCACTACCTGTCCTATGCGGCCTACGGGCACATGGAATTCTCCGACAGCTTTGTGAGTTTGGCCAGCTCAGAAAACATAATCCCCGGGCGGCGGACCTTTCCCTTCCATGCGGGCTACGACGCGTTCAAGGACGAGACGGGAATGAGGACCACGGACGTCTCCGAAGCCGACAAGATCACCGGAGGGACGTTCAGAGGCCGGACCTTGGCCTCGCAATTCGCGATTACCGAAATGGCCAATGGCGATTGGTATCCGCAATTGAAGGGCGCCAACAACTATCTGAGGCTGCGAGGCGACGTCACGCTGACCGCGACAATCTCCGGAACCGCGGCCGACAACAGGATCAACGGAAAGATCGCCAATCTGGAATCCTTCAGCGACAGCAAGGGGATCTGGGAAGACTACGCGAGGGTCTCCGGCGCTCTGACGCTCCAGGCGACCGGCATCGACGCCTCAGGGTCGTTCGCCGGCGTCATCGACCCCGCCTCCTACTCGTCGACGGTTTTCGCGGAGGGAGGCTACCGGGGGACCTTCTACGGGCCGTCCGCCGGCCTGGAGACGGCCGGAATCTGGTATCTCCAGGACGGCAACGCTGATCCCTCAGGCCTGCACCTGTCGATCGTGGGCAGCTTCGGCGCGGCGCTCGTCCGCGAAGACGGCACCTACGGCGTCGAGGTGGGGCTCGGCGGCTGACCTCTGGGCGCTGGCCTGAAGATTTCCGGCTGCCGCGCCTTCCCGGCGCGGCAATTCCCGTTTCCGGAACATACCGAAGCAATCGACGTCGAGTGTGATCATCCTGGAACTGCTTGAGTCCCGCATCCAGCTTCGCATTAATCCAACCTGACGCCGACGCCGAAAGGTCACAGCCACAATGCGCCTCTCCGAACGCTCGCAGCGCTCGAACAGTTCGGTGCCGGACACGCCATTCCAATACTAGGAACGCGAAGCTCAATCCGACCGACCCGCGTCGCCAAAACCAATTGCCGTAGCCGAAGCACAGCCCGCACGACCAAAGGTCCGCTCGCTCTTCTGTGCCCAACGCCTCCGTCATCTGTTCCTCAAGACTCTCCCGAAGGATTCTCCAGACAAGATCGCGAACCGCGTCGCCGCTGACATCAAGCTTTGCCTTGAACTCCGCCCGCTTCGAATGACAATGCATACCGGTCATCGTGCCGTCCTTTCCTGTTCAAGGGACGGTTGATGGCGAATCTAAAGAACTTGTCATGACCAATCTTCATTGAAAGATTCTTGAAAAACTTTCGAAACATGATCCCCACTCGGTATCGTCAGCCAACAAGGGAGAGACGAGCTCCAGAAAGAACTGCTCAAGCATTGAATGAAATCTTTCCGGACCGGTCGGCTTGGTTCAGGTTGCACTTGCGCGGCGCATCGGTACGATGACGCGCTGAACCATGGCCACCTTGTCGAGGACTTGGGCGATGGATGCGAACTGCACGTCCGAAAACTCATTCTGATTGCGAATGCGCCGATGATTGAAAAACCGTTGGTCCCAGTTTCCGGAGGCTGAATTGCGGGAAATCGTCTTGGGAATCGAGCGTGCGTCGCTCAAAGAATGGCTTGGGGGTGGAAACGACGGAGACGTATACAGGCTCAAAGGCGACCCCAGCCGGGCGGTGAAAATCTACAAATACGGCGAGAGGCAAGCCAGAGAAGAAAAAATTCGCGCCGCAGTCGCGGCAAATCTCGGACAAAAACCTTCTTTGGTCGCCTTTCCATTGCAAGTCGCCACATCCAATTCCGGGGAATTTCTGGGATTTTCCATGCCTTTGATGTCCGACCGTCGGGAGATTCAGCAGCTTTACAATCCTAAATCAAGACTGCATCACTATCCCGATATCGATTACCGGTTTGTAGTTCGCGTCGCGCAGAATGTCGCACGCGCTGTTGGCGCTGTTCAAAGCCTTGGGGGCAACGCCTCACAAAAAGTTTCATGCGTAATCGGCAACTTGAATCATTCTGGATTGCTAGTCGCAAAGGATGCGACGGTTGCGTTGATAAATGCTGACCGCTTTCAATATACGATAAACGGAAAAATCTACCCAAACGCCGCAGGCGTGCCAGAATACACACCTCCAGAACTGCTTTCGAACTGTTTTGAGGATGTATTGAAGACATGCATGCACACCAATTTCGGGCTTGCGGTTGTAATCTTCCATCTTTTGTTCATGGGTCGCCATCCGTATGCTGGGCGCTATGCTGGGCCGATTGTTTCCTTGAGCGAAGCCATTGCCCGGAATCGGTTCGCATATTCAGCGTCGAAACAGTACGCCACGAAAACGATGCCTCCGAACGGAGCGCTGACACTGGATTGTTTTCCAGACGCAATTTCCCACAAATTCGAAAATGCGTTCGGTCTGAAGCCTGAAATGCGCCCTAGTGCAGAGGATTGGATTTCTGTTTTAAGCAGCTTTGAGAACGCGTTGAACAGATGCACCAAGGTACCGACGCATTACTACCCTGACAAATCCAAAGAATGCATATGGTGCAATCTAAGGAAAAACGGTTCGATCGATATGTTTCCGGGCCATTCAGTGGAAAGACCCAGTCCAGCGGTAAAAACGGAAGCCGACGGCAGTTTGCAGTCCAGCAACGCCGCCAGAACTGGTCGCACCCAAAATCCGACTTCAGCATTCAAAGATAATGTTGAGAAATTACCGGATATTCCGCATAATGGCGCAACAGACAATCATCGCTGTCCGCGTTGTAAAAAAGACAACGAAGCAGGTGCATCGTATTGTCGTTCGTGCGGATTCCAACTTTCTGACGGAGCAAATCCGGATTCAGTCACTCTCAAGGATGAATCGCATGCGGAAAGCAACGGATGCCTTAAACAGCTAGCATCCATTGTGATTTATACCATTATTGGATTTTTTACGCTACTCATAATATTGTCTTTGGTTTAAAATATTTTACTGGAACTGCAGAAACGGATAAAGTAATTCCTATTTTGAAACCGAGTAGCAATTCATCCGGATAATAGTTTACCTCAATGGTTCTATTGAACGTTATAGCGTCATTGTTCATTCTTATTTGTTTGCGGCAGGTATAACTTGTTGCCAGTTTTACATGGTTATTTTCTGACTGAAATTTTTATTGCGTGAATCATGCCGTGCGTTCGAACAATGTTTGGAACCTGGGCCACGTTTGCCTGCTCTCTTCGTCGCTGATGGAATGCGATCTCGAATCAGACGTCGGCGAGAACCTCTACCGTTTGGGATGTGTATGAAAGTCCCAATGAATCGCAACTTCGATAACGAGCCGACTCCGCTGTTGATCGATTACGCCTTGTCCAGATCAAGCAGCGCGCCGCCTTTGGTCAAGATCGTCAAGACGATCGCATTGCCATGGAATCAACAAATTTTCGGAGCTTTATTTGTCGGCTGTCGCGGCGTAGTTCTCAATGCCGCGCTGATCGTCGCGGCGGCGCTTCCACTTCCTTTCCCCGGTACGCGGTTGTAAGCCTTCAAGGCATCTGCGAGATGATATTCTGGTCAAGACCACCTGAATTATTGGATCCACGGAGCAAAAATGATTTCCAAGCTGCAAGAATTGTTTCGCTCGGACGAGTTCATTAACTCGTCGGTTGTATTCCCCAACATCGACTGGGATCGACTTGCCAGAGAGCTTGACCTTGCAGCCGAAGGTACCGCCCGAGGCGGCGATGGATTGCCTGAAACGGCGTCGTCCAATCCTGACCATATCGAACTGAAGGCCATTTCCAGGGTCGAAGAGCTACGCCGCAAAGGGCTGGAAAACTTCGAAACCAACCGCCGCGTCTATTCCGAGCGGCTCAACAGCTCCGTTTCAGCCAGAATGCTAGTCGAAACCGAGGCCAATGACTCGATCGCTCGGTTCGCTGAAGAGGTGACCCGATGGCGGGCTTTGATGGTTACGCCGCGCGAACGCGTGCAAGAGACGTACCGCTGGCGTTCGCGCTTTCGTGAACTCAACCGTCTCTATAACAGGCCGGCCAAACAGGCCACGAGCCTGGCGAACATCATCGGATTGTCGCTCGTGATGATTCTGCTGGAATCCGCCGGAAACGCGTATCTCTTCGCCCAGAACAATCCTTTGGGAATTCTTGGAGGGCTGATTGCCGCTTTTCTCGTCTCTTTCATAAACGTGTCTATGAGCACGATCATGGGCATGGGGGTGCGCTACATCAACGTGAAAGGCTTGCTAAACCTGCTCAAAAAGGTGTTCGGCCTCCTATTCGCGTCGGCATGGTTGGCATTCGCGCTTGGATACAATGCTGCTGTCGCGCATTTCCGGGATGCCGTCGAAACAGAGTCGGAGTGGCGGGAAGCTGGCGAGTTGGCCATGAAAACGCTGATTGAAAACCCCGTGGGGTTGAACACGATAGAATCTTATCTGCTCTTCCTGCTGGGATTTTTCATTTCAGTCATCGCGCTCCTGAAGGGTTATCATTCTTCTGATCCATGCCCGGGATATTCGAAGGTTGCGCAGGACTTAATCGATGCGCGCAACGACTATATCGACCATCTGGAAGATTCCATCGCGAAATTGGCTGAACACAGGGACGACGCCGTTGTCGCGCTGCAGGAGGCGCGCGACGAGGTCGAGCGGCAAGTCAGGGATTCGGTGGATGCCTTGTACGGACAAAAAGCTCTTCAATCCAACCTCTACCCTTTCCTTGAGCAGTGCAATATCGCCGCGAACTATTTGCTGTCCATCTATAGAGACTCGAACAAGGCGGCCCGCTCGGATGATCCTCCGGCCTACTTTCAGCAAGAGTTCCTCTTTGAAGCGTTCACTTCTCCGGTCGCGGAAGATGAGCAACGAACCGAAGCAGAAAAGCAGGCCAGAGACGTCTCGCTTCTGGTCGAGAATTCGGTAAAGGAAATCTTCGCCGTTTTCCACAAGGCCGTTCAGGAGCACTACGAAATCGATGAGCTTGAAGGGAACTATGTTGAACGAGCGAAGAAGTTTGAACCGCCATTGCCCGCGACGGCCGGGTCGTTCTCAATGACACGCGATTCGGAACGTAGAGCAGCGGATTGATGGCCAGACGGAAAACTTCTCCAGTGCGCCGACGGCCACATCGGCGCGGCGGCAGATCCCGGCGCGGCTCGAGCAATTCAGTCTGGTACTTGGTGATCGGCGCTTGCGTCCTTGTGATTGGAGGTGCGTTAGGCGTCGCGCAGATAATGCTTTCGGGAAGCGGCATCGATGAAAGAACGCTTTGCCGTTCGAGCGGCCCGGTCAACGTGACGTCGATCCTTCTCGACCTCACCGACCCACTCAGCAGAACCCAGCAGGATCGCCTTCGGACGATCATTGAAAATGAAATTGCCGCTTCGAATACGGATACGATGATCGCTCTGGGAGTGGTCAGCGAATTCCCGAATAATTGGGGAGCGAAGTATGCCAAGTGCAAGCCTGAAACAGGCGCCGACGCCAATCCAATATACGAAAACCCGACGCAGATCGCGGACCGATACAATCGGGAGTTCCTGACGCCGATCAAGCAATTGATCGACGAAACCTTGACCAGCGCCGCCGAAAACAAATCTCCCATCATGGAGGCACTGCAATCTCTCATCGCCGAAACACCGGATTTTACCACCGTGCCCGGCCAGAAAAAAGTCGTCGTTGTCTCCGACATGCTTCAAAATAGCGATGAACTGAGCTTCTACCGCGGCCAGGGATGGGACTATTTCGTCTCCCGGAACGGCGAAGGGCGACTCGCCCGCAGCCTGTCGAACGTCAATGTCGAAATATTGCGAATTCCGAGATCCGGCGGAAACACGCCGTCCCCCGCACTCGTCGATGATTTCTGGGCCCGCTATTTTGACCTGCAGGGCAGCCGGGCGCCAAGGGTCAGTTCGCTTGGAGACCTTTGATCATGAGACCAAAGCGTACCCATGATGTGACACCTTTCGACAATCTGGACCGCGCAGCCTTTGTTCTTGCTTTTCTGCTCGGTGCAGGCGGGAGCGTGTTGCTGAAGGCATTGGGCGTGCACCCGTTCATCCCTGCCGCGTATGCGGCAATCATTCTCGGTCTCTACGCATTCATTGCATGGGCAGGCGGGCGCGTGAAAATCGAGCCGGAAACGATCGGAGACAATTGTTACTATCTCGGTTTCCTCTTCACGTTGGCGGCCCTTGCCTACACCCTGTTTCAAGTTGCGGATCCATCGGTAAACGGCGGCGCGCGGGTCGATATTCCCGAAGTGATTTCAGGCTTCGGCTTGGCTCTTTCCTCGACCATCGTCGGAGTGTTTCTCCGTGTCTTTTTGATGCAACTGCGCCCCGACTTCGTGGCAAAGGACCGCGAGGTGCGGGCCGAAGTCAATCGAGCCTTCGGCGATTTCAAGAAAGGCATGGCCGGAATGCTCTCGCAGATGAAGTCATACGCCGTGGAATCCGTCCAGTTTGCTTCCGAGAGAGATGAACGGATCCGAAGCTCGACCGAAAAATTTTTGGAAGATCATCAGAAAGCGCTCCAAGCGAGCGCCGATGCACTTTCCGTTCATATGAAAGAAGCGTTTTCCGACGCAGCGCAGGAGGCGGCAAAACAAATCATGTCAGCTGTCGGCGAAAGCCAGAAGGTTCAGCAGGAGCAGCTAAAGGAAGTAATCAACGATCTGCAGGAGTTAAGGAAACGATTGCAAGATCAGGAGTTTGAAACGGTCGAGGAAATTCGGGACCGCCGGAAGGCATTTGCGTCAGAGCTTGCGCAATCCGAAGAGATTTTGGCCGCCCAAATGGAAACTGTCAGCGAATTCAGGAAAAACGCATTGAGAATGCTGTCGGAAATTGAAGCGCATGCTACGGAATCCGCTGAATTCGCATCCGAGAAGGATGAACGGCGCCGAAATGCATCGGAGCAATTCTTGAAAGACAATCGGAAACTGCTCAAGGAAAACGCCGATTTCCTTTCGGCCCACTTGACCCGCCAAACCAAGATCAATGAGGAGTCTGATGAACGCAGGCAAAAACAGAGGGCGGAGCCTGCCGAAGACAACGGCTGCCTGAATGACGGCGATGCAGCCGAGCTCGATTATTCTGAAAACAATCCGCACTCCGGCGAGGACAAAATGGAGGTTCAAGGTATCGGCGAACCGACGACCGAAGATTCATCGTCCAACGGTGCCGAACCTCCTTCAAGCGATGACGAGGATAAGCCCGACCCTTACGCGCAAGTGCCATGGACGCCATAACGAGGAGGACCTGAAGAGTGCCGGATGAAAACCAAGCAGATCGAAGCTACAGACGCGGCGCGGTCATGGGGCTCACTCTCGCAGAGGCTTTCATTCTGGTTGCCTTCGCACTTTTGCTTTTGTTCGCGTTCTGGCAGTGGGAAAAGGCGAAGGACAACACTCCCGAATTGCAGGCAATCAATGACCTGCCCTATGAACAAAGGCAATTGATCATCAATGCGGCCAATGACGATTCTTTGGTATTGCTGGCCGAATCCAATCGGACGATCGCCGAGTGCGTCGCTGCGTGCGAAATACCGCGAGTGCTGGAAGATTCCGGAATGGATATCAAGGATATTCCGGTGGTGGCCGGAGCCATGCAGAGCCTTCAGCAGAAAGGGATTGGGCCAAATGAGCTTAGCGCAATGGCCGAGGCGGTGTCGTTGCCCGCTTCAACAGGGGAACTGCAGAAAAAATGGCGTTTCATCGATCAGGACGACGCTCTTCGGCTGCTGGATGCCGCCTCGCAACTTCCTCCAGACATGCAGCGGGATCTCGCGGATATGGTCGAAAGCCAAGATGCTCAGGCGGTATTGAAAGAAATGGCGCAACTCGAGGAGCTGGTCGAAACCGGACAAGAGGTCGCGGATATCATCGCTTCAAGCGGGGTGGCGCAAGAGATCGAAGCCTCCGGCATGAGTGTCGAGGATCTGCTGGCGACTGCGAAAATCATGCAGTCTCTTGAGCAGAGCGGGAAAACGCTTGAAGAACTCTTGGAAACTGCCGAAAAACTGCTGGCGCTGGATCAAGCCGGTCAATCTCTGGCAGACATCGCCGACAAAATTGAACAAGCTCAAGGGCAGGAACAGGCCCTGGTCGCAACTCTGCGCAGTGAACTCGGAGACTTGGTTTCAAATGTCGGGGGCAAGATTGACGATTCCGGCGCGGTCATTCTCCCGGACAGCGTGCTTTTCGAAAAGGGACAGGCGGAAATCACTCCTGTGCTCGGCCAATTCCTGAAAGATGCCTGCGAACCTTGGCTCAGTGTTCTGAAGAACTCGAGCGTCGATATATCCGAGGTGAAGATCGAAGGGCATGCATCGTCGGAATGGAGCTCAAGCTCAACTCCGCAGCAAGCTTACCTCATGAACCTTGATCTGAGCCAACGACGCTCGCAGGCGGTGCTTAGGGAGTGTCTGGATATCGTGAAAAACTCTGAAATTCATGAATGGGCGCGGAGCCACATGATTGCCGTCGGATATTCGTCGGTCCGCCCCGTCATGCGAAACGGTGAGGAAGACAGAGCGGCCTCAAGACGCGTCGTGCTCAGCGCGACGCAAAACCGAGAGTCTCTCATTGAGGCGATAGAAACTGAGGCCAAGACCGCGGCGACCGACAGAACTGAAATCGGCAACTGACCTTTGGACAAATGCGATCGCGACCCTTCCGAATCTGGACTTTTCCAATATGCTTCCGACAAAATGCGGTCCATTTTGTTGACGAAGCACCTGTCCCAGGGGCAGCACATCGAACACCCGAACTCCGCTTAGGCGGAGTTCGGCTGGCTGCCTCGGGCTGTGCTTTCTCTCCGGCATGGATCCCTTCCTTCGGGTTCCCGACTCGTCTGTTCAACCGATTGCTTTCCGGAAAGCCCGGGGCAGTTCATTCAAATGCCGTTGAGATTCGCCAGTCGTCCGATTATGACCTTTGCCGACGCCTGCTGTTGGGATATCAGTCAGCCGTACTGAGACCATGGCGGCACCGCGAATGAAGCCGTCGTCGCCTGATTTGGCGACCTCAATGCCCGCAGGCCCAGGCCAGCTTCATTCCAAAGGCGCGGGCGGATGTCGCGGTTTCATTCACTCCGAATTCTGCCGCCTCAGCAGTGCAAAACAGGACGTCGACAGAAATGACGAACCTTCCGAACTCACGCTCAAAGAAAGACTGAAATATGGATCGGAAAGCGCAAGCTAAAAACAAGAAACATATAAAGATCGGAGAATTCCTTGGCAGAGTGCCGGGCGGAAAAATAAAAAATGCGGAGGCGCTCGACGGTTTCTTTGCGGCGCTGATCTGTTGCCAAGATTCTATCGGACCCGACGAGTTCATCCCCATCCTGCTGAACATCGGACCTCAGGATGATATAACGCATTTCGCAAATGAAAAGGAGGCAAAGGAATTTTTCAGATTGTTGGACGATTATTGGAACAGTGTTTACCACCAAATCTGTGACAAGGGATTTTATCTTCCGCTCGTGATGTTCGATGAAGACGGCAAGTTCCATGCAAAGGACTGGGCGAACGGCTTCTTTGAAGGAACAGAGCTAAGCCGTGGCATCTGGAGCGAATTACTTGGAGATGAGGAAAAAAAGAATTTGATGTGGTCGATCTTGGCACTGGCAAACGAAAACCACGAAAACCCAAAGTTGCGACCCTTCAAAGAACCTGTCACAGATCAAAGACGTGCAGAATTGTATATCACTGCCGGATACTGTGTCATGGAAATGTACCGCTACATCTCCAAACAGCAAAACCGCTACCCGAAAACTTCCAAGGCATTCATCCGTTCGGACGGTAAAATCGGTCGCAACGCCCCTTGTAGCTGCGGGTCGGGCAAGAAGTTCAAACAGTGTTGCGGACGCCGGTCCGTTCTGAACTGACCAATTTGCACATGATTCCGGTTTGATCCGCGATTTCCAATTCGTTGAACGCGTTCGCAAACCGCGTGGGTTCGAAAACTTTGGCGACTGCGAATGTTCGCTGACCGCGGATCGGAGTGTTCGCCGCGCCGGACCGAAAGTGAGTGCACGACGGCAAAGTTGCCGATCACTATTTTTCCGGCGAACGCGAGACGGTTCGCAACTTGCTGCAACCTTGTCTTGAGCCTAATTTACGACAAGCCGGCGTCGCGCCACTCGAATGCCGCCGGAAGAAAACGGAGATGCTCGCATGAAAATCACTTGGTACGGCTGGGCAAGTTTCGGCCTTGAGTCCGAATCCGGCCTGCGCATCGTCACGGACCCCTACGATCCTGTGACGTCAGGGTTCAAGCCTTTTCCCGACAAGGCGGACATAATCGTCATCTCCAGCGACAACGACGACTTCCACGACAATGCCCACCTTGTTCCGAAGTCGGGCAGCGCGGAAGTCGTGAACGCGCTCGACCTCGCTAGAAAAAGAACGAGCCAAGTGAGCCACGGAATAGAAATAAAGGCCGTTCTGGCGAAAGAGCATCTCGACCATCATGATCACGACCCGGAAGACAACGGCATGTATCGATTCAAAGTCGACGGCATCGACTTCGGGCATATGGGCGATATCGGAAACCCGTTCACCGAAGAGCAAATCGATTTTTTTGATGGCATAGACATCCTGTTCGCGCTGGCAGGCGGCTACCCGGTGGTCGAGATGGCGGAGGTGAAGCGTATCGCCGATGCGATCAAACCGCGTTACGTCGTGCCGATGCACTTCCGCACCCTTTGCTACCTTCGCCGCGAAGGAAATTGGATTACCGAATTCCTGAAATTCTTCCCGGAAAAAATGGTCGATTTTGCGTTTTCGAGCTCAATCGAGCTGAAAGGTGAAAATCTCCCGGACCATACGCGCGGGCTTGTCATGGATTACATCTGAAGCAGGACAGGGACCCCCACACTCTGCTTCTTCCGGCGATCATGATCCGCGCGCCGCAGCGGATGCGCCTTCGGCACGACTCAGATTTCCGCCAGCTTGATCCAACGGCCTTCGTCGGCAGCGGATATCGCTGACGCATGGACCATTTCGACCATGTGAAGCCCATCGTCGAAATTGGGAATTTCGGCGCAAAGCGGATCCGGGTCGGTTCCCGCCAAGTCGGCCGCAATCGACTCGGACAAGTCCCGGTACAAATTCGCGAACGCAAATACCATACCTTCAGGATGACCGACCGTCAGCCGGTTTGCCCGCGCGGCCGCGTCGGACAGGCAATCCGACCCTCTCTCCAGAATTTGCGTTGGTCCGTTCAGCGGCGTCCACCGGAGCTGCTCCGGGCATTCCTGACACCACGCCAGCCCTCCCGTTTCGCCGTAAACGCTGATGCCGAGCCCGTGCGTTCGCCCAACCGCAAGCCCGCTGACCCACATGCGGCCGACGGCTCCCTTCGACATCCGAAACGCGACCGAAGCATCGTCTTCAAGCTGCCTGCCTTTGATTCCGCTGGCGAAATCCGCCGATACCGAAATCAAGCTCTGCGCGGTCACGAAGGTCGCAAGGTGCATTGCGTGGCTGCCCAGATCCGCGACCGCGCACGACACTCCCGCCAGCTTTGGGTCGAAACGCCATCGGACGCGCGGATTGTCCTGATCCGCAGCGTCGGCCAGAAATCCGCCTGCGAACTCCGTCTTCACGACCCGAATCGCACCAAGGGCGCCGTCCCGAATCATTGCCCGCATTTGCCTGACCATCGGATACCCGGTGTATCCGAAATTCACCGCCGCCCTGACGCGCTTTGTGCGCGCCAGCTGCGCCAGCTCTCGCGCTTGATTGAGTTCGTTGGTCAGCGGCTTCTCGCATAGGACGCTGAAGCCTTCCTGGATGAATGCCTTGGCGATCTCGTAGTGCGTTGAATTCGGCGTTGCGACGGTCACCAAGTCGATTCGATCATTTCGCGCCGCCTCCTTCTCGAGCATTTGCTGCCAAGACCCGTACGCCCGGTCCGGAGACAGTCCCAGTTCAAGGGCAAATTCGCGAGCCCTGCCCGGCTCGACGTCCATCGCGCCGGAGCAGAATTCGAATCGCCGGTCCAGTTCCGCGCCGGCCCTATGGGCAAACCCGATCTGGCTGCCGCCGCCGCCGCCTACCATGCCCCATCTCAGTTTTCGCATCATCATCTGAAAACCCCTATTTGCGGGCCCTGCCCGCGAAATCTATTCAAGCCTGTTTCGTGAACGGCCATCCGCTTGCAAGTGGCGTCAACACGAATGTCCCTTCGTGCTCAGTTCCAAAGTGGCGATCGCTCGGCGCGCAAAATCCGCAATCTCGCTGATTCGCGTCATTCCAGAGTTAAGTGCAACCGGAACAAGCTGTTGAACTTTTCGGCGCGTTGCTTCAATTTCGGTCGGAATTACCGATCCCAATGCCGGTTTGCCAGATGCCCTCAATGAAAAACGTGCTTGTAATCGAACGCATCGCCCCGTCCGCGATTGCGCTCCTTGATGCAAGACCGGACATTTCTTGGAAATTGTCGACGGACACCGCACCCTCTTCGCTTCTGGAAGCGATACGCGATGCCGACGCGTTGACGGTCCGAGTCGCCGACCTGCCCGTGCATGTTTTGGAAGCCGCCCCTAAATTGAAAGTCATATCGAGGCATGGCGTCGGCTTCGACAATGTGCCGATCGACTATTGCACGCGCAGAGGCATCGCGGTCGCGATCGTCGGCAACGCCAACTCGGTTTCCGTTGCGGAGCATGCGTTGTATTTGATGCTCGCGGCGGCGAAAAAAGGCATCATGGGTGATTCCGCGGTTCGCTCCGGAGAGTTCAGTTCGCGGTCCGAACTCGTTGGAGTCGAACTCAAAGGCAAAACGCTGCTTGTCGTCGGATGCGGACGAATCGGAAGCGAACTCATACCTAGAGCGCAGGCCTTAGGGATCCGCACTTTGGTCTACGATCCGTTCTTCAGCGGAAATATCGATGCGCAAACAAAGGTCGTCCGGAATTTGGACGACGGTCTTGCGCAAGCTGACATCTTGAGCCTGCATCTCCCATTGACGCCCGAAACCCGAATGCTGATCGGAGAGCGCGAATTGCGCAGGCTGCCCAAGGGAGCAATCGTGGTTAACGCAAGCCGCGGAGGATTGATCGATGAAGAAGCCCTTTTGAAATCAATCGGCGCAGGGCACGTGTTCGCAGCCGGACTGGATACTTTCGAGACAGAGCCGCTGCCGAAGAATTCTCCTTTGACCGGCGAGCCTCGGATCGTGCTTAGCCCCCATTCCGCCGCCCTCACCGCGGAGTCCTTGAGCGCCATGGCTGAACTTACCGTTCGCAATGCGCTGGACGGGCTGGACGGCAAGCTGAGAAAGCAGCTCGTGGTCAATCCGGAAGTGCTTGGTCGATAGAACGCCGAATGCCTCCGTCGGACACAGCGCTGAATCGCCCTTTCCTGAATTTGGAATATCGGAGCCGCCTGCTGGGTGTCGCTCAAAGGTTTTCGAGAGCCGCCATCAGTAATGATCCCCTACGAAAGTCTGATCCGAAAACGGCGGCCTGATATATCCTTCCGAGTCGGTTCGCTGCGGCAGTTCGATGGCATCGGGGGTGAGGTCTTCGTACGGCAATTGCTCGAGCAGATGGCGAATGCAGTTCAATCTCGCCCGCCGCTTGTCGTCCGCGTCCACGACGTACCAAGGCGCTTGCTTGATATCGGTATGGGCGAACATGCGGTCCTTGGCCTTCGAATACTCCACCCAAAGCCGCCTTGACTCCAAATCCATCGGCGAGAGTTTCCAGCGTTTGTGCGGTTCCAAAATTCTGCTCTGAAATCTCCGCTCCTGCTCTTCGTCCGAAACTGAAAACCAATACTTGATCAGCTTGATGTCCGAGCGGACGAGCATCCGCTCGAAGACTGGGCATGAACGCAAAAACTCGACGTATTCATCGTTGGAGCAGAATTTCATTACATGTTCGACTCCTGCGCGGTTGTACCAACTGCGGTCAAACAAGGCGATTTCGCCCGCTGAAGGAAGATGCGCGCAGTATCTCTGGAAGTACCATTGCGTCGTTTCGCGTTCAGTGGGCTGAGGCAGCGCAACCACCCGGCAAACCCGCGGATTGAGGAATTGCGTGATTCGCTTGATCACGCCTCCCTTGCCCGCTGCGTCTCTTCCCTCAAAAATTACGACGACCTTCATGGAGCGAACCTTGACCCACTGCTGCAGTTTCACCAGTTCCTTCTGAAGGTTGAACAGCTCCGACTCATAGACTTGCTTATTCAAGCTCTTGCGTCGCTTGCCCTTGGCATTCTCGGCGACAGCCGACGCTTTGGCGGATTGAGTTTGCATGGTGGAAAAGGCCTCCTGTCCCAACTTAATCTGCGGAACTCGGCAGCGGCCGACCTGCATCCGTTCGATAATCATCGTCCTGCGCGCCGAACTGCCGCCGCTGCTCGATAAGAGTCCGAAGCACTGACTGCCTGTTCACAATGCGTTGCAGGCAACCGCGGCACCAAATCGGCGGCGCCGACCTTCCGACCGCCATCCGACGTTCCGTTTATTCAGCATCAAACACTGAATGATCCAAGATTTCAAAAGTTGTGGCAATTTACAATGCGAGCCTACGCACAAACGCATGGATCTTTCGATATGAGAGCGGTTTCGATTAGACGTCCCTTGCCCCGGATGCGCTTATTTGACATTGGAGCGAGTTGATCGGATTGTGCCGATAAAATATTGAAAAAACACTGAAATGACGAAGAAAACGAACCGAATTGACTATGTAGAGTTTGCGGCTTCAGATCTGATTGCCAGCAAATCGTTTTTCAGCGACGTATTCGGCTGGAAATTCACGGATTACGGCCCGAACTACACCGCGTTCTCCGAATCGGGCTTGGACGGAGGGTTCTACTTGGGCGGAAAGCGCAGCCTTTCTGACGAAGGCGGCGCGCTCGTGGTGCTGTACAGTTCCGATCTTGAACGCACACTTGAAGCCGTGCGGGATGGCGGAGGAACAATTTCGAAGGATATATTCGAGTTCCCCGGCGGCCGGAGGTTCCACTTCCTGGAGCCAAGCGGCAATGAGCTCGCCGTGTGGTCCGAAAATTAGCAGAGAGCGAAATTTTTCGGATGGCTTTTCAGACGATGCCTCAACCGCTTGACTTCAAGCGAACAGTTCCCGGCGATGGGCTTTCTCGATCCGGCAGGCATCCTTGTCCGACACTCCGGCCGCCTTCGCAAATCCGCGCCAGCCGGCCACAGCACCGGATACATCTTCCACGATGGATTTGGCTTTGCCTTTTTTGATCCCGCCGACGGCGGCGAACGAGATCAAGTCATCGGGGTCGAATCGATCCCGCTTGCCTGCGAGGCTCATTTGATGCCGACTCGTCCAATCGCCCGTCGGGTTGTAGGAATAAGTGATGTCAAATGCGGGTGAGAGGCGCCAGGCTCCCGTCCTGTCCATCAGAAAGGCGATATTCTTGACGTGATCGTCCTGATTGCGGGCGATCACATTGAAAATGGCGCGACGGACTTGCTGATCCATATCGCGCATGGGGAGTCCCAGCCGCTTGATAGCAAGAAGCACTTGCTCATACGCATATGCTCCCGCCGCGTTGAAGTCGCAATGCATCATGGCTCCGAAGGACTGCATGTGCAGTTTTCGACCAACCGCGGCTCGATCGAAACGCCTGGTCATGAAATGCGCTCGGCCCGCTTCTTCATGAAGCCGGCATTCCTTCATCTCGATCCCGGCAGCGCGAGCCATCAGATGATAGGCATATTCGATCCGACCGAAGCCTTGCGGGTCAGCGATCTCTTTGTCCTTGTTTCCATGCACCCCGTCGAATTTGATGAGCCATTGACTGAAGCTCTTTGAAGCCGGGGCCTGTCCCGAGCGAAACTCGCCGCTCCCGCCGTTCCAGGCAACGACCGCTTTTGCTCGCGCGCCGCCTGCCGAAGTTCCGACGCGGAGGATATCCTCGACAGCCCGCTGGTCGTCTTCACCTTTGAATTTGCCTTGCAATGCGATGCGGTCATCAAGCGCGCGATTTGCAAGCGCGACGAGAGCTTCAATCTCGACCTTCCGTGCGGATCTCGGTGCTTCTTTGAGCATCGGCTTGAATTCGAGCGCGCCCATTCCCCGCGTGCCGGTATAGCAGAGCCGTTCAACCGGCGTGAAACTTCCGACCTCTCTTCCCTGGCGGGCGAGCCACGCGCGGATCAGCATGTTGCCGAATTTGTCCGGAAGGCTGTCCGCAAGCATCCCGGGCAAGCCTCTGAATGTCTCCTTCGAGAGAGACGGGAATTCGTAAGACTCGTTTCTGAGCGGCATCGTCAACGGCGCGACTTCAATCCGCGAAGCAGTGAATCCCGGAGCGTACTGGAAAACACCGAGTTCCCTGTTTCGAAGCCAAGTCACGGCGCCGATATCGCTGCCCCACAGGATGACCCGCGCCGTATCCGTCATGAGGTCTCCGTTTCATCCCCCCAAGCCCAATTCGGTCGACTCCCTGCGCTTTCGGGATCAGGTTTTGGCCGCGCTCGTCTGCGCTCTCTCCCGCCGAGACGCGCTCTGTCGACCGGACGAACGCCGGGATCGGGCAACAATGCCGCCAAGTGGTCGGCAAGCCGAAGGGCCAGCATAACCCGAACGAATGAGTCCAGCGAAACGGGCTTTCCATCGGCAATCCTTGTCATCGTGCTGCGGGAAACGCCGGCCTCTTCCGCCAGCCCTGCTTGGCTGGCATTCCGGCTCAAGCGAATTTCCTCGAGCCGCCGGCAGAGCGCTTCGATGACTGCTTCGCTGGAAGCAACTGAAAAATCGAGATTGTGCGTCATTTTTGAACTTTATGCCCAGTTTTCATTCTTTGCGCTTCATATTTGAAGCAAAATATGGTTGAATTTATATGACAAGTCAATGCTTCACTTATTGGTCACTATGCCAATATTTCATCATTATGCATCACTTATCAGTCTTTATTTCATTTCGGTTGATCAATGGCTGCGCGGACGACACGCATGCTGTCGGAAGCAACGCTTGAACAGACGGCAGTTCCCCATCGAAGCCGTTTGGCTGCTTCGAAATCGAACATCAAATGGTGGTTGGCCTGGCCTGTGCAAGGGCATTGGACCAATCGCGTTGCGGCAGCCGTATATCCGCAAGACAGCGGAAACGCGAGTTGGCGGTCGCTTCGTCGGAAGCATCGCATGGATCGGTATTTCACGATATTTTTGTGTTGCGTGACGCAAGGATTGTTGAAATCAACGCTCACTTCTTTGAGACGGCGATCTCAGGCGAATAGTCAACCGATCGCTATTGACCCCGAAAGGAGGGATCGCAAAGCGTTCCATTGACAACAAGCTTGGAGAAGACGATTTTGGATGCCAATTGACAGAGTTCCTTTTTCGGCGCCGATTGAGACCTGCACGCAGTTGCTTGCAGCGCACCTAAATTTGCAGACCGCTGACCATGCCAATGCGCTCAGCGATCTCTGCATTCCGGCTCGTCGGGACGCCGGATGCTTCTGCAATTGCTTTCCATTGACAAACGGCTTGAGCCACGTGCTCGATAATTTCATTCGCGCAACGCGGCTCGATTTCGTTCCTCTGCCCCACGGCTACCAAATCCGCGCGGCTGGGGTTTCGTCCGTTTCCGTTGACGCTCAAATGATGTTCTCCGCCCGGACCGTTTGAAAAGCTAAGGTCGTAGGCGGGCGACAAGCGCCATGAACCGTTCCGGTCCATCAAGAAGGCATGGTTCTTCATGTGATCGTCCCGGTTATGGGCAAGCACGTTGAAGACCATGCGCCGGAACATCTCCACGACGTCGGAGCGGTTATCCGTCATGAACCGGGTAACTCTCAAAAGCGCTTCATAGTCTATCGCGGGTACGGCGAAATCGGCGTTCAGGATGCCTGCGACCGTGTGCTTGTGCAAACGCGTGACATCTTGACGATCAAACCGACGCGCGGCGAACAGATCTTCACCGAATTTTGTTTCCAGAAGAATCGTTTCCGGCATGTCAATTCCGGCCAAACGGGCCATTTCGGCATAGGATTGTTCCTCGCGCGCAGCGCTGACGGGATCAGAAGTTGAGCGAAACTTGACCAGATAATGTTCAAACCCCTCCTGCGCCTTGCGCCGATAATCGCGCAGGATTCCGGTTTCTGTATTCAGCAAGGTAAAAAACTTCGGGCGCGCGCCCGCTGACCCACCGCTGCCGGCGCGCAAACGGCGCAAATCCTGAACAGGCAGTTCGCCTTCTATTTGCGCCGCAGTCTCAGTGAACCAATCGAGGTCAATATCATCCTGTTCGGCAGGTTCTTCTTCTGGCCAGTATGCCAGCGCGCCTATCCCCTGGCGCCCGACTATGGCCAAACGATCCACCGGCGTCAGCTCATGCAACGCTCTGCCCTGACGGGCTAGTTCTCGGTCAATTAGCAATCTGCCCCACCCGTCTGGCAGCGAATCCGCAAATACGCCCGGGAGGCCTTCAAACGGGTACGGTTTTCCAAGATGTAGTCCGTCCAATGAGCTTATTGTATAAGGAGAGATCGGCAGCGGAGCAGCAGAAAATCCTATGTCCCATTCGACAGCGGCCACGCGTTGGTTCGGAATCCACTCAATTTGACCAACCGTTCGCTTGCAATCGCCAAAATCCAATTCAATGTTCAGCCGCCGCGCCATCATATCCGCGCTCCGCGCGCGCGCTTCCTCGGCTTGTTGACTGATTGCAGCTGATCGAGTGTTCGCATTGGCGGCATGGGAAAAAGGTTCTGAAACTCATCAAGCGCACCGGTCGCGCTCGCGACGGCTAGCAACCCTGCCAACGAAATCTCCCCATGCTGCTCGAATCGCTTCAGGGTCGAGAGCGGCACCCCCGATTTCTCGGCGACCTCCTTTTGGGTCATGTTAAGAGCCAAGCGCCGATTGCGCGAGGCTGAACAAATCAGGCATTGCACATCCCAAGACGTTCGCAAGTCAAAATTTAAGATCAATATATTATTCCTTAAGTGGATATATTGCCATAACGAATAATATATAGTCCGTAAAAGTCAAGAGATAAATTGCCTTGATTTCACAATTGATGATCTTTGCCCTTGCAATTTCGGTTAACTGCCGATGAACCGCGCGCGATCATCTTCGCACACGCGGGCGTAATCTGAACTGCCTAACGAAGCTTACGGCTTCCGAAACCGAGCGGCAGCATGTGAACCCGTCCCGTCGACAAAACTTTCAATCACGCCAGCTTGAGGCCAGCGAAGGAAGCGAACGGTTCCAAGATCTGCATTCACGGCAATGTGTTCTCCGCCGCCGGTCTTGACCAAGACCGGCGGCGGAGCGGTGCGCGGCGCAAGACGCTTGCGGCGTGACCATGCTATCGGCATGTCGGCGCCGCCTCTCTCGATCCATCTCCGGCAACTGATTGATGCCGACAATCAACGCGGGCCGGAAGAAAAAGAGAACAAGCGCTCCGGCATATCCGAAGAACGTCGGCTTGGCCGACTCGCGTGATTGGCTCGCCGTTCGCAACAACGCGCTTGGCGTCTGCCGGCCCTCCGCTCGGTGACTGAGATTATTTCGCGATTGCAGACTCGTGAATCACATGAATTGCGAAATCGCGTACGACATATTAGTTGGCTCGCGCCTTGCGCATGCGGGGCCGCAAACTGAATTCCAAGGAGCGTCGGAATGCATTCAAGATCCTTGGCCGCCTTAGCCGCGGCACTCCTCGTGTCCAACGGCGCGAACGCGCTGGAAGAAGTAACCTTCGGCACCAACTGGGTGGCGCAGGCGGAGCACGGCGGATTCTACCAAGCCCTCGCGGACGGCACCTACGAGGAATGCGGCCTGAATGTAGAAATCCTTCCCGGCGGGCCGCAGGTCAACAACCGAGCTTTGCTGGCTGCCGGGAAAATCGATTTTTACCTCGGAGGAGACTTGCTCAGAGCATTCGACTCTGTCCTGAACGGCATACCGGTAGTGCTTGTCGCAGCAATTTTTCAGAAGCATCCGCAAGTCATTCTTGCCCACCCCGGCAAGGCGGAAAAATTTGAGGATCTAAGGAATCTGACCTTGATGATCGCCGAATTCGGATACCAGTCATACTACAAGTGGATGATCGCCGAATACGGGTTTTCCGATGAGCAGAGGGTCCCTTACATGTTCAACCCGACGCCGTTCCTCGCGGACGAGAACAAGGCCATGCAAGGATACCTCACATCCGAGCCGTATTCGATTGAACGCGAAGGCGGTTTCAGGCCGGATGTGTTTCTGCTGGCCGACGAAGGATACTCAACCTACTCGACGACGATCGAAACCATGGCCGATACTGTCGCGTCCAAGCCTGAGGTCGTGCAATGCTTCGTGGACGGGTCGATCAAGGGCTGGTACGCATACTTGTATGGAAACCGAACTGCGGCGGACGACCTGATCAAGAAGCACAATCCCGAAATGACGGACGACAGGATCGATTACGCTGTGGAAATGATGGTTGAAAGAGGAATAGCGGATTCCGGATTGGCGCTGCAAAAGGGAATCGGCGTGATTGACGAAACCATCATTGAAGATTTCTACGGAAAGATGATTGCGGCTGGAGTTGTGCCTGCGGAACTGGATTGGCGTTCCACATTTACGAGCGAGTTCACTGGCAGAGGCGTCGGCATGGAGTTGAAGCCAGAATAGCGGAGCGCAAAGCCTTCGCGCAAATGAGTTGCCGACTCCTCATTCAGGTTCGCTGATCGCGCGGCATTGATGGGTCGGCCCGAGGAGCCGATGATCGAAAACGGCAAGCAAGAGACTCTTGTCGAACTCATCGACGTCGTGAAGACGTTTCCGGGCGAGGTGGAAGCTTTGCGGAGCTTCTCGCTTGGCGTGGAGGACAGAGATTTTGTCAGTTTGCTCGGACCATCCGGATGCGGAAAATCTACCGCGCTTCGTTTGATTGCGGGCTTGGCTGAACCGACTTCCGGCCGGATTGAGTGGAACGTCGAACATGGAGCCGGATCGGTCGGAGTCGTATTCCAGGAACCGACATTGATGCCTTGGGCAACCGTCGAGAAGAACGTGTGGCTGCCCCTTAGACTGAACGGATTGAGCTTGCGGTCGGCAAGACCGGAAATCGACGACGCGCTCAGGATGGTCAAGTTGGATGGCTGCGAGAAGATGTTTCCGCGACAGCTCTCCGGGGGAATGAAGATGCGCGTCTCGATCGCCAGGGCTCTGGCAACCCGGCCGAGCGTGATCTTGATGGACGAGCCATTTGCATCGCTTGATGAAATAACCCGCTTCAAGCTGAACAACGATCTTCTGGAGCTCAAGGAAAAAACCGGCTGCACGATAATTTTCGTCACTCATTCCGTGTTCGAAAGCGTGTTTCTGTCGCGACGGATCGCCATTATGTCCAGCAGGCCGGGACAAGTCATTCGCACGCTGGAGATTGATGCGCCCTACCCTCGGAGCGAGAAATTCCGGACCTCCGCAGAATATCTGCAATATTGCAGTGCGGCGTCTGCTGCGCTGCAGGATTCCATGAAGCCCAAACCATGACCTCGTCGAGCACTGCAAGACCTAAATCGAATGATGATTCCTCTGGAGGGCCGATCCATGAGCCCGCAGACCACCTCACGGAGTCGCGTGCGTTGAACGACGAACGGCCAATGGACCGCAACTGGATTGAACCAGTTGGCAAATGGGCAATTCCCGCTCTGCTGTTTCTGGCGTCGCTTTGGCTTTGGGACCGTTTCGTAGTTTGGAACGAAATTCCGCACTATATCGTGCCAAGGCCAGGCCTGGTCCTTGATACGCTGCTGGCAGATTGGCCGGTCCTTTCTCGCGCATTGGGGGTGACTTTGAGCATCACGGTGATGGCTCTCGCCGTCGCGGTCGCGGGCGGAGTCGGGCTTGCCGTGCTGTTCGCGCTTTCTCGGTTCGTAAAATTGTCCCTGTTTCCATACGCTGTCGTTCTTCAGGTAACCCCGATCATTTCCATCGCGCCGCTGATATTCATCTACGTCGACAACAGGTTTGCGGGCTTGCTGATTTGCGCTTGGATCGTCGCATTCTTCCCAATCCTTTCAAACACGACTCTCGGCTTGAATTCGGTTGACCGCAATCTCAGTGATCTGTTTCGAATCTACGGAGCGAGCACGCGTCAACGGCTGCTGCTGCTCATGCTGCCGTCGGCGCTTCCGTATTTCCTTGGCGGACTCAGGATTGCAGGCGGTCTCGCGCTGATTGGCGCGATCGTGGCCGAATATGTCGCAGGCACCGGAGGAATCGGCACAGGACTCGCGTATACGATCTTGGAGGCAAGCTACCGGCTGAACATTCCGAGAATGTTCGCGGCGTTGATACTTATTGCCGGAACCGGCGTATTCGTCTTCGGATCGCTGGCATTGCTGAGCCACCTGCTGCTTCGGAAGTGGCATGAAAGCGCGGTTCGCGCTGAGTCATGAACAGGTTCGCTCGGAACGCTGGTGATAAGAGAGGATTGCGTTTCGGCGAAATCGCAGCCTGCCCCTCGATCGGAATTGCGCATGACCGGCGATTAAGTCTTGCAGGGACGACACCGACCTTTCTCCCGAATGATTCGGCATTTGCATTTGATTCGTGAAGCCAGCACCTGGTCTCAGCGAGGAATCGGAATCTTGGAATTGAAGAGACCGCGAATCGGCCCGATCCCGGACCACTTCGGGGCAAAAATTCGTATCACGCACGGGCGCGCTTCATGCTCTTTGGTTGAGTCGGTTCGACGCTCTCGCGCATAGTTTGGGCTCGGTGCTTCAAGGGCTGCAATTGTTGCCTGACCAAGCAACTGTATCTCGCGGAGGTCAAAATTCGGGTGGAATCGCGGCGCGATCGGGTCGTCGGGGGTTCATGCGGGTTTTGCCTCTTCAAGGCTGCGCCGGGTCCGATTCGTCCGCTTCCGGTGATGGACCCGGACATCGTTCCGGATTTTTGTCTTTTCGGGTCGTTCGCCCGTTTTTCGTTCGCGGCGGCGCGGAGAGCGTGGAAAGCCTGTGGACAATCCTTATTCGCACCATTTCTCGGTTTCGCATTCGGGGCCCGGATTGTCCCCATCCTTACCACCCTTCCGCTTGTCGGCGGTTTATTCGTGAACGTGCGTCTTTGGTTCTCGGCAGTGCGGAGAGCATGGAAAGCGGTGGACAATCCTTATTCGCGCTGCGTTCGGGTTTCGCGTTCGGGGCCCGGATTGACCACGCTTCCCACACTCCCCGCTGTCGGCGGCCGGTCCCGGTTCGGCGCTTTCCATTCCGCAACAGCCCTGCGGGGCTTTTAATAAATAATTTCTTTTTTGGGTTGGGCCGTGGAAATGTGGACAATCCTTTCCGGCGCTTTCGGCCGTGCCTCGGTCCGGGCCTGGATTGCCCACATTTCCACAGCCCCATCCGGCCTCGGCACTCGGGCCGCGATCCGTCATCCGGATTGCGGCGCCCAGGGCCGGCGTGATTTGCACAAGGCGTTGGCGATCACCACGAGCTTGCGGGCGACGGCGGTGACAACCACCTTGTGCGGCTTCCCCTCCTTCCGCAGCCGATCGGCGAACAGCTTCAAGTCCGCGTTGTGAATCGAAGCGACAAGCGCGGCTTGGTACAAGACGCATCGGAGCGCCCGGCGGCCGCCGCCGATCATCCGCTTCCCGCGCATCTGGCCGCTGTCCCTCGCGACCGGCGCCAGCCCCGCGAGAGCGGCGGCCTGCTCCCCGGAGATCTGGCCGAGCTCGGGCATCTCCGCGACCGGCATCGCGCAGGCCACCGGGCCGATCCCGGGAACCGACCGCAGGATGGCGGCGGTCTCGGCCAGGACGGCTTCGTTCGCAAGAAGGCTCCCGATCCTCTCTTCCGCCTCGGCGATCCGGCGCTCCAGCAGCTCGAGAAGCTCGTTGGACAAGTCCTCGACCTGGTCGGCCGTGCCGTTCCTCATGTCCGCTTTGGCCTGCTGCCGCGAGCTTTTGCGAATCTCGACGAGCTGCCTGCGCTTGGTCGCCGGCGCCCCGGGATCGCGCAGCTTTCCGCTCGGCGGCCGGCCTCCGGGCGGAACGCCATGAAGCGGGCGATCAATTCGGCGTCGATCCGATCCGTCTTGGCCAAAGTGCCTTGGCTTCTCCCGAACGCCTCGGCTTGCGCCGGAGCGAGCTGCCGCGCTTCGATCCCCGCCGCCGCCATGCTCGCCCGAAGACGCCATTCGTGGCCGCCCGTGGCCTCGAAGCAGACCAGGGCCTCCCTGTCGCCGGCGATCTTCGCCAGTTCCGAATGGCCGTCGTCCGTGTTCGGCAGGCGGAGCTGGCGGTGGTCGCTCAAGCAATGCAGGTCAATCCAATCGCGCGAGACGTCCAACCCAATGATCTCCGGGTGTGCTACAGTGTTCATGCTCTCTTCCTTCTGGTGCGCGGTCCTCGGCGGCCGCAATCAACTGTTCGAGACGATGAAGAGAGGCGGCGCTGGCCGTCTTGGTAGCGTGGTCATCCCACAAGAATCATGCGCCATGCGCCGCCCCGTCGCCGGCCTTGGCCAAGGCCGGCGACGGGAACGCAATATCACAGTCGAGATACAGAAGGATCATGAAACGCACCCAATCTATGGAGATTCCCGAGCTTGGCCGGGGTTATGGCCTGATTTTCTGAAGGCAACCCATCCAATGGCAGCTTGATAAAATTGGTTGCAGACAATTTAGTTTTGAAACTAAAGGTCGGTATGAAATGGGAAGTTTCTTTTCACGACGATTTTGAGGCGGAGTTCGATAATCTTCCCGATCCGGTGCAAGATTCAATCCTCGCGAAAACCGAACTCTTGGCAGGTATTGGCCAGACTTGAGGCGTCCCGCAGATACGCTTAATGGGTCAAAGCATACGAACATGAAGGAGCTGAGATGCAGTGCGGATGAAGGAGTTTGGCGCAGCGCTTTCGCGTTCGATCCGGAGAGGAAGGCCATTCTTCCGAAAGCAGGCGACAAGGTCGGCGTCGATCGGAAGCGCTTTTGCCAAAAGCTGATATCCAAAGCAGGCTAGCGTTTCGACCGGCGCGTTGCAGCACAAGAAAGGGTGAGGTGATAGGAAAGTCACTGAAAGAAAAACTAGACGCACTTCCTGGAGCCCGGCGGGACCGCATCCTTGCTGAAGCTGACCGATTGCGCGCCGAATATTTGACGCTTCAGGAACTGCGCAAAGCCAAGAAGCTTGCTCAAACGCAGTTGGTTGAGATTTTGGATATCCGCCAAGCTGCAATTGTTCAAATAGAGAAACAAAATGACCTAATGCTTTCGATCTTGCGTAGCCATGTCGAAGCAATGGGCGGCAAGCTGAGCTTGACGGTGGAGTTTCCTGATCACGCGCCTGTCTCCCTTGAGGGCTTCGGCGACACTGATGAGGAGCCGCCTCGCAAACGGACAGCTGAGAACGCATCACCCGCATAGAAATGCAAAAATGAGCGGTTCGTACTGAGGCAGAAGTAATTGATTCAATTCAGGAAAGGCATTCGTGACGACTTTGCCAAGCTTGATTGAGAAAACTATGAACTGCCCCGGGTTTTCCGGGAAAATCGTCCCTGCTGCTCCAGCGGCAGCGCGGCCGGCGCCTTGATCGCCGAGAAGCTAAGGATGCTCGCGCTTCACGCTTCGCGAATGGCGCATCCATGCGGAGCGCGACGCCGGAGGGCAGTCGAATCTGAACCGGCAGGAAAATCGAAAATGCCTTGAGCGGAGAATTTTCGGCGCCCATCGGCGGCCACAAAGGATCTTCAATTCTCCAAACTGGACAGGTACTCCGCAACCGCCTCGTGGTCCTCGAACGGCACATGTGCCGAAAATGCTTGAGTAACCAGAAACATTGAGCTTGTCTCGCTGACTGAACCGGCCCATTCGTCCAAGCCGTTCAAAATTTTCTGCGCGTCAAGACCGGCGAGTCGAGGCGCCGCTTTTTCTCCGCGTTTCAATGCTTCGCCGCCTGCGAAAGCTCGGTCGGCGCGCTCGGCGAAAAACGGATTCCGGGGCGTGTGGCACGATCCGCAATGACCGAGTCCGTTGACTATGTATGCTCCTCGATTCCACGAGGTGCTTTTGCTTGCGTCGAGTTCAAATTCAGAATCGTCGTGAAACGCAAGCTTCCACAAGCCTATTCCGAGTCTGAAGGAGAACGGAAACGACAATTCGTGATCCTGCGGCCTCGAAGACACCGGCTCCAAGCCATCCAGGTAAGCCTTCAGATGGAGCAGATCCGTCAACTCGGCGCGCGCGTACGAAGTATAAGGAAACGACGGAAAGTAATGACGGCCGTCCGGACTGACGCCGGACACCATGGCATTCACAAAATCGACGTCCGTCCATTCGCCGATTCCGGTTTGAAGGTCAGGCGTGATGTTCGGCGGGAAAAAGGTTCCTGCGAATGTGATCAGCGGACCGCCGCCGATCATTGCGCCGTCATTTGAACTTGATCGGTGGCAGTCTGCGCAGCCTCCGATGTGAAATAACGTTTCCCCGATTTGCGGGTCGCCAACAAATCCCGCGGGCAGACGCATGGCGAGCTGAGCTTCAGTCATTCGAGGCGGATTCGCGAGCCAGAAAAGCATGCCTGCCGCGCCGACCGCGATCACCAATACGGCAACTTGAAAGTATCGCGAAGATTTAAGCCTTCTTAACAAGTCGCTCCTTCAATCTTTCAGTCCACGCGGTATTTCGAATGGCAGGATCTGCAGGTTCCGGAAAGCTCGCCGAACGCTGCCGCAAACTGATCGGCATTCGCAGCCCCCGCAAGGGACCTTGCCGCGTCCAAAAGCAATGCGCTCTGAACCATGAAACCGTCCATGTCATCGAATATGGCAGGCGCCGCCTCGGTGTTCGAGCCTGTTTGGCTTCCTGCCGGGAACAAATTCGGCAATGCGGCGGCCATCGGGACGAGAGCGCTTCCGATCAACCTGACGCGATCCGCGTCGAACTCGACCCGCCCCCTTGCCATGCCGGCCAAAGGCCGCATCTGCGCGCCGACGAATGACATTATTTCCTGGCGGGCCTTGATCGCGTTGTCGGGAGTTTGACCGTGCCCCGCTGAGACTGCGCTGGCGAAGATGATCGCCGCCGCAAAGAAGTATCTTTTGACCATTTCGCACCTCCAAACAGTTTACGGCATTCGTGTCGAATGCATTGCGAATCGATTCATATCGGACGCGCGCCAATGCAAGGGCACCACCTGATCGCTGACCGGCTTCCTGAAGCAACCTAACACGTAAAGTTGCGCCAGCAAGCGCGTTCCGTCTGCCGGTCATTTTCTCGAATCACCAGCGTTTTCAGCATCAGTTCCAGACTTCGCCCTCGACCGCTCCTCTGGTTCGTCAGAGTTGTTCAAATTCCCGGGTTCGCATGACGGGCATTCTGCGAACTTGGATCTGCATCGCGCCGGCTTTTGTTGCCTTCAGTCCCGGCCTCGCCTGCGAAAGTTCGTCCCGAATAACTTCTTGTGGCAATCCAGCCGCAGGCGACGCGACCACCTCTTTGAGCGTCTTGATGGCCAAGCAAACCGGATTCGCCGAAGCGTCCTCGGCACGGCAATCGGCATTGCATTTGCCCTTTCCGCTTGGATCGCGCTTTCGGGCTGAAAAGCAACGGCAAATTCCGATGCTTGGCGAATCCCATTGCACGAGCGGCCGAAGAGATTTTCGCTTTCCGGGTCCTGACACTCGAACCGAGGCGCAGACATTGCGGTCAAATGTCCGGCAACAGGACTCGCAGCTCAAACCACTTTTCGAAAAAGCATGCGTGCGATGAACAAAACAATGGACGCATCCAAGGCTGGCCGCATCACATATTCGTGTTGGCGATACGCTCTCCCGCGGGTCATTGCTCGGGTTGTCGACGATCTATAATGGAAGCCTTACGGCGGATTCACTGGCTCGCTCGCGCCTCTCGAATCAAGTCCACAACAAACGGACCGACCGACGCAACGATCAGTGCAACGCCTTCGGAGTTCGGGTGGATGCCATCGTCCTGCATGTATCTTCGCCTTACCTCTTGCCTGTCGCCTTCAGCGTCGAGCGCAGCGAAGAACTTGGGATAAAGAATCGCGCCGTACATTTCCGCAAGTTCAGGGTAAATCGCTTCAAATTCATCCTTGTATTCCGGGCCGTAATTTGATGGCGCTTCGTGCCCGGCAAGCAATACAGGCAAGCCTCGATTCGACGCGGCAGCCAGAATGCCGTTCAGACTTTCTCTGCTGTGTTCGGGGAGAATGCCCCTGAGCAAATCGTTGCCTCCCAAAACGACGATTAGCGCGTCCGGCTCGGAAGCCAGCGTCCACTCAATCCTCGCAAGACCGCCTGCCGTCGTATCGCCGGAAACGCCCGCATTCTCGACCGTCACGTCCTCGCCATTCGCCCGCAGCCAATTTTCGAGTTGCGGCACGAAGCCCTCTTCGGGCTGCAGCCCGTACCCGTGCACGAGGCTGTCGCCCAGCGCGACCACGGTGATTGCCTGGGCAGCGCCTGAAGTCGTGAACGCCAGAAAAAAACAAATCGCAGGCGCGACCTTGCGAAGCGCACAGCCGAGTCCATATTTTGCAGAAGCCGCAATGTGCAAGAGAGCCATCATGTCGGAAACCGCCCTTTCATTCGACAACGTGTTTCTGACTCTAGCGGGAAACGCGGGCCCTGTCGAAATACTGAGGGGAATTTCCTTTGAGGTCGCAAAGGGAAAAACGCTCGGTCTCACAGGGCCGTCCGGCTCGGGCAAATCGTCGTTGCTGATGCTTGCCGGGGGCCTTGAGCAGGTCTCGGGCGGTGTTGTCACCGCGTTCGGAAAGGATCTTTCCAATATGAACGAAGACGGGCTCGCGCGTTTTCGCAGAGACCATATCGGAATCGTCTTCCAGTCGTTCCATCTGATTCCCACGATGACGGCGCTTGAGAACGTCGCGACACCTCTGGAACTGTCCGGACATCGCGACGCATTCAAGCGCGCGGAGGCCGAACTCGTCGCCGTTGGGCTCGGCGACCGAATGCAGCACTATCCGTCGCAGATGTCGGGCGGTGAACAGCAGCGCGTCGCCCTGGCACGCGCTTCGGCGACGCGGCCGGGCATACTTCTGGCGGACGAGCCGACCGGCAATCTCGATGCGGCGAACGGCGCGGCGATTATCGAACTGCTGTTCGGGTTGCGGGACAGGCATGGAAGCACTCTTATACTTGTCACCCACGCCGCCGAACTCGCCGAAAAGTGCGACCGGGTCATCGGGCTGCGCGACGGGGCGATCGGATTCGACATCACGAGGAATGCCTGACCATGGAGCTGTCGGCGGCTGCGAACATCGCTGGACGAGAGCTCAGGGGCGGATTCAGAAGGTTCAGAATCATGCTCGCCTGCCTTGCGATCGGCGTCGCGTCGGTGGCTGCGGTCGGATCGGTCAGAACCAGCATTGAACAAGGAATGACGCAGGAGGGCGCCGCCTTGCTGGGCGGCGATGCGGAAATCGAGTTCACCTACCGCTTCGCCGACGAAGCTGAAGTGTCATGGATGCAAGAGAACTCGCGATCAATCTCCGAGGTCGTCGAGTTCCGTTCAATGGCCGTCGTGGACGGGGCGCAAAGCACCGACCGCGCGCTTACGCAAGTGAAGGGCGTCGACTCTCTCTATCCATTGTACGGCAGCGTGCAGCTGGAGCCGGATATCGAACTTGAGGAGGCCTTCTCGGCTGGCGGCGGCGTTCCGGGGGCCGTCATGCATCCGACCCTTGCGGATAGATTGGGGATTTCGATCGGCGACGCCTTCAAGCTGGGCACCAAAGACTTCAGACTGGCGGCGACTTTGGTCAGCGAGCCCGACAGCGCGATCGGGGGCATAGGCATCGGACCGCGAACCATCGTGCTTCTCACCGATCTGGATGGAACTGGGCTGATCACTCCCGGCTCGCTTTTTTCTTCGAAATACAGATTGCTGCTCCCGGCGGGGACCGACTTGGACAGCGTGCAGGCCGAAACTGAACGGCTCTTCGCAGACAGCGGCCTGAGGTGGCTGGACAGCAGGAATGCGGCTCCCGGCGTCAGGGAATTCGTCGAGCGGGTCGGGGCATTTCTTGTTTTGGTCGGGTTGGCCGGTCTCGCGGTGGGCGGAGTCGGCGTGTCCGCCGCCGTGAAAACCTATATCGAATCGAAAACCGCCGTGATTGCGACCCTCAAGTCGCTCGGAGCGGACCGAGGCACCATTCTTGCTTCGTACCTGATGCAGGTCGGCGTCATGGTCGCGATCGGAATTGGATTGGGCTTGCTCGTTGGAGGAGTCCTGCCGGTCGCGATCGCGCCCCTCGTTGAAGACCTGCTGCCGATCCCGGCGACGCTCGGCATCCATCCCGCGCCGCTTGCGGAAGCGGCGCTTTACGGAGCGCTGAACGGCTCCGCTTTTGCGCTCTGGTCGATTTCGCGCACGGACAACATAAAGGCGGCAACGCTATTCAGAGACGCCGCCGAGAGCAGGCGCGGGATCCCGTCCATGCCGATTCTGATTGTTGTCGCCGCCCTGACCGCCGCGCTCGTAGGCGCAGCGGCAATGCTGTCCGGCATACCGCGTCTGGCGCTTTGGACTGCGGGAGGCATCATCGGAACTCTTGCGTTGCTCGCCGTCTCGTCTATCGCAATGCGCTGGATCTCGAAAAGACTCGCCCGCGCTTCCGTGTTGCGCGGGAAAACCATTGTGAGACTTGCCTTCGGCTCCATCGGAGGCCCCTCCTCCGAGACGGCATCAGTCGTGCTTTCCTTGGGTCTGGGGCTGACCGTGCTTGCCGCCGTGGGTCAAATCGCCGCGAATTTGAACAATGCCATAGCAGAAGATCTGCCGGAAAGCGCGCCGTCCTATTTCTTCATCGACATTCAGAACGAACAGCTTTCCCAGTTCAAGGACCTTACGGTCGGAAACTCATTCGTCTCCGAAGTCGACACGGCGCCGATGCTGCGCGGAATCATCACGCGGATCAACGGGCTGCCTGCCAGGGACATCGCCGGGGAGCATTGGGTTCTCCAAGGAGACCGGGGCGTCACCTATTCCGATCTTCCGCCGGAAGGAACGATATTGACTGAAGGCGAATGGTGGCCCGAAGATTACGCCGGACCGCCATTGGTAAGCTTTTCGGATGAAGAAGCCCGCGAGCTCGGCCTGAAGATCGGCGACAAGATCACGATCAACATTCTGGGCCGCGATATTGAAGCCGAAGTGGCAAGCTTCCGGGTCGTCGACTTTTCTACGGCAGGGATCGGATTCATTCTGTCCTTGAGCCCGAATGCGCTGGCAGGCGCGCCTCATACCCACATCGCCACCGTCTATGCGGAAGACGAAGGCGAACAGGACGTCTTCAAGGATGTCACGTCGGCCTTCCCGAACGTGACGGCGATCAGCGTGAAAGAAGGAATTGAAAGAGTGGCAGGCGTCTTGTCCAGCTTGGCCGCGGCAATCACCTACAGTTCGTCGACCACGCTCCTCACCGGATTCATCGTCCTTATCGGCGCAGCCGCAGCCGGAGAGCGCGCACGCGTGTTCGAGTCTTCCGTGCTGAAGGTCCTCGGTGCGACCCGGTTCAGGATTCTTGCTGGTCTCGCCGTGCGTTCGGCTCTTCTTGGAGTTGCTGCGGGCTTGGTTGCAATCGGCGCGGGAGCGGCGGCAGGTTGGGCGGTCATGGTGTTCGTCATGGAATCCAGCTTCAGTTTCGAGCCGGTTTCGGCGATTTCAATCGTCTTCGGCGGCGCCGTGGCATCGCTTGTCGCCGGACTGCTCTTCGCTCTCGGACCGCTCAACGCGAGCCCGTCAAGAGTTCTGCGTTCCAAGGAATAAACGGCAGCGCCCATTTCGATCGCTCCATCCGGGTCGCGAATCACCATTTTGCCCTTAGCGGAATAAGGCTGGCCTCACTGCGTTTCCGGCATCTGGCAATCGACGTTGAGCGTGATCGAATCAGGCAAGATAAGTGCTGAACCCGTACACTCTTTTGACTATGGACGCTGAGTAGGTTAAGTTTTGCGCGGGGCAACCAAGGACAAGACCGATGGGCGCAGCCGAGGTCCAAGCCGCATTCGGGCCAACCTCGGCTCTCGAACAAGACCGATCGGTTGCGGATTCCTCCAGCGGACGATTTCGAGCGCGTCAGGCTCTCGAAGCGACTGCCATGGCCCCCGCTCCCGAACCGGCGTGCAAGGCGGTCTTGGACCTTTGCAAGGACGCATTGATCAAGTGGCCGAACGCGAAGGCGGCGATCCTGTTCGGCTCGCGGGCACGCGGCGACCATCGCGACAACAGCGACTGGGACCTGGCATTCATTACCGACTCGGAAGAATCCTTGCCGTCTGCGGTCCATCAAGATCTGGAGGAACTCAGGGCGCGCGCGGGCATAGTCGTTCAGGTGCTGGCATTGTCGCAGGAACGGTTCTGCGCGGGCGCCTGTTCCCTCGGCAACATCGCCGCGCCGATTGCGCGGGAAGGCCAATTGATTGCCGGACGCTGCAGATGGCCAAAACTGGAAAGCGAGCCGATTTTGAAACCTGATGAATATCTGGATTGGCGAAGCGGCGCCATGTTACGTATTACCATTGCAGCTGATATTCTTGCAAAAGCCATCGATATTGCTCGAACACGCAGCGCTCGGACTGAATTGGGAGAATTCGTGGCTGCCTCTTCGGATGCTGCGGAGCGTTTTGCGAAGATCGCGTTCGGAAAACTTGCCTCCGGCACGGGCGTCGACATTCCAAGAGGGCATCAGGTCAATGAGATCGTGAAGGCGCTCGACCGCGTTTTGGAGCGGAGCGCCGGACCGAATGCCGCGTGGTGGCGGTCGGACCGCGGCATGAAAGTCCGGGATTTGCTCCGCATGATGAACGGGCATGGGCATGAGGACCACCAATCCGGCTACACGGGATCGACGATCAATGCCGAGGTGATTGCCCGCGCGGCAAATCGTCTTGTCGCCGCAATGTCGTTCGCTGTCTTGGAAGTTGAAGAGCTTCCCGATTCTGAAGACCTGCGACAAGCTGCGAAGGAAGTGTCCGGCAGCTACTGGGCTTCCATGCAGGAGTCGGCGAGTCGTCTGCGCCGAGTGCTGCAGGATATTGATCCGGGCAACTTGACGTATGCTTCCGCCAGTTCGACCTTTGCTGAATCCGTTTCTGCCGCCGTGAGTTTCGGCGAAGACATCGCGCAAGCGCTCGAGAAGCTCGCCGAAAGCCTCCGTGAAGAGACGCGGAGCTGAGAGCCGCGTCGAAGCCATGCCGTCTCCTTCATTCGCGGCGGACGGACGGCGCTCGGCAGGGATCTTGCGGCGAGCGCCATTGTCCATGGCGCCGAAATCGCGGCGTGCGAGCGTCGAGGCAAGAACTTTGTCGACATGGACTCGGAAGGCGCAGCGGCCGAACCGGATCCCCGAACAACCGCAAAAATGACGAAACCAAACACTTGCTTGCAAATCTCTCCGCCACGCACGAAACTGTGACAAGAAACAAAACACCCGCGGAACTACAGGAATCGGATCGAAAATGTCTACTCGCGGATTATCCGGCGAGCGTTCCGGAGCGGAAGCAAAAGGCGCAGTTGAAAGCCAGGCTTCCGTATCGGTCGCCAAGCCCCTTGAAAACTTGATTTTGCCTGCGAATGAAATTTACGACGCTGCGGCCATATCCGAAGCCATTGCCAAGGACGGCAGCGCCGCTGACATACGAAAAGCCGCTGTCGAGGAGCTGAATCAGCGGCGGGAAACGGGGATGAAAGCCATCTCCGAAAAGACTCTGGCGGAATGCAAAGTCAATCCCTTCGCATCGCTGAAAGCCGTGAGATCGTACGCGTATTTGACCGACGGCATCATGAAGACGGTTCTTGATCTGGCGACAGGTCCACTCGTGCCTGAAACCGGCCCGCCGGAACCGATCAGCGTCGCGGCAGTCGGCGGGTACGGTCGCGGAGAGATGGCGCCTCAATCCGACGTCGACCTGCTGTTCCTGAACTCCGGAAAAATATCGCCTTGGATGGAAAGCGTAATCGAAACGGCACTGTACATCCTTTGGGATTTGAAAATGAAGGTGGGGCATTCCTGCCGGTCCGTGAAGGACTGCATTCTGCTCGGCCGGGATGACATGACGATCAGAACTGCGATGCTCGAGCATCGTTTCATTTACGGCGAGCAAGGCTTGGCGGACGAACTCCACCAGAAGCTCTGGTCGGACCTGTTCAAGAACACGGGCCCCGAATTCGTCGAAGCGAAGCTGTCCGAACGCGACGAGCGGAATTTGCGTCAGAACGGCAACATGTACTTGCTTGAGCCCAACATCAAAGAGGGCAAAGGCGGGCTGCGGGACGTGCAGACGCTGTTCTGGATCATGAAATATCTGCACCGCGTCAGCCATCCCAGCGAACTCATTGAGCTGGATGTCTTTTCGATAGAGGAGCTTGAAAAATTCATCAGCGCCGAGTCTTTCCTTTGGGCGGTGCGTTGCCATTTGCACGATTTGGCGGGCCGACCGCAGGACCAGCTTCATTTCGACGTGCAGATGGATGTCGCCAAGCGGCTCGGCTACGAAGACACGCCTGCGCGCGGCGCGGTCGAGCTGTTCATGCAGGACTACTTCGGCCACGCGACCGACGTCGGCGAACTGACGCGGATTTTCCTGACCAAGCTTGAAGAGCAACACGTAAAGCGCGAGCCCGTCGTCGTAGGACTGCTCAGAAGCGCAGGTTTCAAGTTCGGCACCCGCGTCGGCGAAGGCTACAAAAACAATCACGGACGGCTGGATATCGAAGATCCGGACACGTATCTGAAGGATCCGCTCAACATCCTGCGCCTGTTCCAGGAAGCGCTGTCGTCCGGCCTGCTTCTGCATCCGGATGCCATGCGCCTTGTGGCGTCAAATCTGCACCTTATCGACAATTCCTTCCGGCAGAATCCGGAGGCCAACCAGCTTTTTGTCGACCTTCTAGTAAAGTACGGAAATCCGGAAAGGGCGCTCCGCCGAATGAACGAACTCGGCGTCCTGGGGATGTTCATCCCCGAATTCCGGGACATCGTGGCGATGATGCAGTTCGGATCGTATCATCAATTCACGGTCGACGAGCACACCATTCAATGCATGTCCACCCTCGCACAGATCGAGCGCGGCGAACTTAAGGAGGATTTGCCGGTCGCGTCTTCGATACTTGAGCAAGGAGTCAATCGGAGAGTGCTGTACGTAGCGCTACTGCTTCACGACATCGGCAAAGGCAAAAACGAAGACCATTCGAAGCTCGGGGCAAAAATCGCCAAGTCGATTGCGCCGCGATTGGGTTTGGACGACAACGAGGCCGAGCTTGTCGAGTGGTTGGTGGCCAATCATCTTCTCATGTCCGACACGGCGCAGAAGCGGGACCTTTCAGATCCTCGGACCGTCCGCGACTTCGCGTCAGCCGTCGGAAACCGCTCCAGACTCAAGCTCCTGACCGTATTGACCGTCTGCGATATCCGCGGCGTCGGACCCAATGTCTGGAACAACTGGAAAGCCCAGTTGATCCGAAATCTTTACCATGCGACACACAAAGCGCTTTCTGAAGGGCTGGCGTCCGCCAGCGATTTCGCAGTCGGCGCGGAGGAAGCCAAGCAGCAATTCCGTGCCGCCATGCCCAAATGGAGCAAAGAGAAGCGGGAAGAGGCAATCCAGCGGCATCCGGATCAGTATTGGCAGGGATTGTCTACTGAAACCCATGTCGCATTCGCGAATCTGCTTGAAGGCATCGCGACGGACGATCTCCGCACGGACGTCAAGCTGGACAAGGATCGAGACGCGACGCGCGTATGCTTTGCGAAGAGCGACCGAATCGGCTCTTTCGCGGCATATGCCGGAACGTTTGCGCTGGCTGGCGCAAACATCGTGGACGCGAAACTGTTCAATACTTCGGATGGATATTCGACGGCGACATTCTGGCTTCAAGATGCCAACAGCAAACCCTTCAGCGAAACGAAGATGGCTCGGCTCAAGAAGATGATCGAACTTGAGATGAAGGGGGAGATGGACATCGAGAAGAAAGTCGCGGACCGAGACAGGCTGAGAAGCAGGGCGCCCGAGATGCGGCGCGCAAAAAGTATCAAGATTCCCACAGAAATCACTTTCGACAACGAAGGATCGGAAATTTACACTATCATCGAAGTGGACACGCGCGATCGCCCGGGGCTCTTGTACGATCTCGCGCGCACCATGAACTCGGCGAGCGTGCAGGTCGCCGGAGCCGTGGTCGCGACATACGGCATACAGGCAGTCGATGTTTTCTATGTGAAGGATTCTTTCGGACTCAAACTTCATTCGCAATCGAGAAAAGATGCCCTCAAGCGGAAGCTGGAGGCTGCGATCGGAGAAGGCGCCCAGCGAACTGCATCCTGAGTCAGTCTTGCCGCCTCCTGCCGCGCGGCTGATCGCGAGTGCCTTGCCTGCGCTGCCGGAACGGAGTCCGGCGATTGTTTGACGCAAGCTTGCTTGCTCGAATGTCAATAGCGCAATGCGTCGCGCGAGCAGAAGATTGGGCAAAGGCGCTTCAACAATGATTGTGAAATGCCAGTGAACACATCGACTATCGAAAAGCTGTCGAATTTGATCGGAGCGAAGCATGTCCTTGTCGATGACTCGTCATGTGCCAAATACGTACGCGATGCGACCGGCGAGTACGAAGGGCGATGCATGGCGGTCGTCGCGCCCGCATCCAGCCAGGAAGTCGCTGAAATCCTGAAATTGGCGAATGCTACCCTCACGCCCGTCGTTCCTTTCGGAGGAAATACCGGCGTTTCCGGAGGCACCGTGCCGAGTGCCGACGGAACGGCATTGATGTTGTCACTTGAGCGAATGAATCGAATCAGGCTGGTTTGCTCCGAAACCGAGACCGTGGTCGCGGAAGCGGGCGTAATTCTTGAGCACCTTCAGGAGGTGATAGGGACGCACGGTTTCGAATTCCCGCTCAATCTCGGCGCGAGGGGCAGCTGCATGGTCGGCGGCAATTTGTCCACGAATGCAGGAGGGTCGAACGTGCTGAGGCACGGCAACGCGCGAGCTCTCTGCCTCGGCATTGAAGCCGTCACGCCCCAAGGCGAAATTCTGGACCTGATGACGAATTTGCACAAGGACAACAGCGGCTACTCGCTCAAAGACCTCTATATCGGTTCGGAAGGAACGCTCGGCGTCATCACGGCGGCGATATTGAAGATGTTTCCGAAGACGAAGGCATACGCCACCGCGCTCGTGGGGATGAACGATCTCGACGCGGCTTTGTCGCTGCTGAATCAATTGCAAGCCGAAACAGGCAGGTCTGTTGAAGCATTCGAATACATGCCGGAGGGCTATTTTGAAAATCTTCGAATCAGGTATCCCGACCGCAGAATTCCGTTTAAAAAACCATATCCTGTCTGCATCCTTGTCGAGGTCGCGGCGGCTTCGGAAAGGGACGCCGTTCCCGATCACGAGGGCGTCGTGCCTGTCGAAAAGCGGCTGCTGGATCTGCTTTCCGAGTCGATAGACTCCGGAAGCATTGAAGATGCGTACATCGCATCAAACGAACGGCAACGCCGAGAGATCTGGGCATTGCGAGACGTGGCGTTCGAGGTTTCGAACATGCGGCACCCGCTTGTGCACAACGACATTGCGCTTCCGTTGAACCAGATCAAGCCGTTCGTCGAAAAGATGGACTCCATCCTCGCGAACGTCGCGCCCGGAGCCGAAAGCATTACCGTCGGTCATCTGGGCGACGGCAACCTGCACTACAATATTTGGCTCGACCGCTGCGCGGCGCCCTACGACGACAGGTTGCGCGAAAAGGTCATGGAAGCAGTTGAAAGCGAGGCCGTCGGACTGGGCGGCTCGTTTTCGGCAGAGCATGGCATTGGCAAATCGAAGCTGGGAACCATGGCGCGGAGGAAAGATCCTGTGGCATTGTCGGTCATGAGAGCCATCAAGTTTTCGCTGGACCCCAACAACATAATGAATCCGGGAAAGGTCATCCCGCTGGACTCGTCGCGGACCGATGCCTCTTCAGAATTTTGAATGCCCAGGCTTTGCCAAGCCATGACACGGCTTTGAGGCACGTTCCGGCCGGACTCTTTAGCAGAAATTGTCGGCATCAGATTCTTGGCAATGAATGCGAAACGAACCAGCAATTTGAAGAATATTATTTGAACAGAGTGGATTCCACTTGGGTCGCATCGGGAGATATCTTGAGTTCGCGGGGTTGCGCGTGCCCCGTCGAGGACGGCACCGGTCAATTTCAAGAATTTGTCGTTAGTTCGCAATCTACCTTTTCACGACGCCTGCTTGGCGAGGCGTCGTTCGACTCGGTCGACGTCCGCGCTGTGGGGTGGGTCAAATTGTAGGTAGACGCGCGTACATGTTTCCGCCACACACGTCCTTTCGGCATCATTGCAATGAGGATTGCACGTTCGCGGATTGACCTCATGTAAGCAACGCGCCTCGCCCCGCACTGTTATCCCCACAAAGAATGAGGTCGCCCCCCCCCCCAAATTTAAAGTGAACCATTGAAGCCAACCATTAATTCCACTAGCTTTAGGCGATGTTGTGCACAATGGTTCAGCTAGGGTAGACCGTCAGGTATGTTCAGGCATCCTCAAATTCATAAATCGGATATCGACATGAAAGTCGCACAATTGGCAACAGCTGGAATCGCCACCGCCTCTATGAAACTAGACTTCTGGGCAAACAGAAAGAAGCATTTAGATTTCAAAATGAAATTTTACTACTGCCTGCTAAGACCCACCGTGAATTAACAGCCGATGGAGCGTTACAGTGTTGAAAAGTATCCAGATCCGAAACTTCAGAATCCTTAATCAATTGAGTCAATTGGATCTTCACAGAATTAATTTAATTTCTGGACAAAACGGTTGCGGTAAAACAAGTTTGCTTGAAGCAATTTTTCTTCTTTCTGGGGCAGGTAATGCACAATTGATCATGCTTCCTGATCTAATGCGTGGCGTAACCCCTAGTTTCGGCGTCTGGGCAAAATCAGTAAGCCCATGGAAAGAATTATTTTCAAATTTAGACATTCTTCAACCTATTGAAATTATCGGAAAACACGAAGAATTCGGAGAGCTAAAACTAGAAATTTCATTGGAGAAATCATTGTTTGAAGAGATTAGAATTAAGCAGAACGGAAAAGATTCAACTCCAAGCAACCTTGAAACACTGATACAAAGTAAAATTCCCGTTACAAATACTCCAACGGTGTCTGCCTTAAAATTACGATACTTTCGTAACTCAGCCTTGCAAATAGAGAGTAAACTCCAACCCAGTTCTCAAGGTATCGAGTTATCGCAACCAATTCCTAACCCACCGTTTCCTGTAATCTTCGCGACTTTCGGTACTGGAAGCCCCGAGCAAGACGCTCAACGTCTAGGAATATTAAAGCAAAAAAAACTCGGAAACTTTCTCTTGTCCGCTCTAAGAGAAATTGAACCCCGATTGCAAAGCGTCGAGGAAAGTTCAGCTACCGGCGTTGCAATGATTTATGGAGATATTGGATTGGATGAATTAGTTCCTTTATCAGTTATGGGTGGTGGAATTCTAAGAATTGCGCAGCTAATTTTGGCTGTTTCGTCAGCCCTTGGTGGAATTGTTGTGATAGATGAAATTGAAAATAGTTTTCATCATGAAGTTCTACCAAATGTTTGGAAAATTATAGAAGAAGCAACTTTAGCCTTTAATGTGCAACTAATTTTAACTACACATAGTCTAGAGAACATTGAGGCAGCTCATAGTGTATTGGATCAGGAACATTTTCGTTTGCATCGGCTTGAGAGCAAGGACGGAACGAGCCGGTGTGTAACTTACGACCCTGATTCTATAGACGCCGCCATGAAGCACAGAATGGAAGTACGTTGACACTGCGCAGGGGACTCAAGGGACAATGGAGGGGTTGCCGTCGAGACTGCGGGATCGGCGCGGGAACATGCATCTGCGGACGGCGGCTGGAATCGGCATCTCGCCGACGACCCTGGTCAAGATCGAGAGAGGCGGCGAGCCGTCGATGCCGACGCTCCGCAAGGGGTCCATCACAACAAAGGTACATGGCGCGACATGAGGTCGGCTTCGGTCGTTTTCGCGCGCAGTCTGTTGCTGATCGGTGACAGCGCAGGCGGTCTTCCGTCGTCCTTTGCACCCAACGGCTCGGCATAGGCGCGAATCAACATGCTCGACAGGTTTGATTTGTCGGACGAAAAACTCCGCGATGCCCTCGACTCCTCCCCATGAAGTCAGCTGCGTGAAGCAGTGCCGATTTCAGGCGTTGCCGAGCGCAAATAAAGCTTGATACATCAAGCCTATGCCAGACAGGCTAGCGGCATATTCGATTCATTAGAATCCAATTGATGCTTGCCGACTCCGGCGCAGCGTCCGCAATTCCGTCAAGCGCATTGATAAGCCGATCTCATGTCGCGCCATGTACCTTTGTTGCGATGGACCCAAATTCGCATGTTGCGGGATCAGTCGTGATAATCCATGAACACGCCTTCTTCAGTTGCTGCTGTTCTAAGTTGACTGTCGAGGGTGGCGAGACTAGCGCCGCGGCGTTTCGCAGTCTCCAGATACGCAGCATCGTAGGCGCTCAGGTTGTGGCGGCGTGCAAGCATGGTAGTTTGGCCATCATCCTGATTGCCGTCTGTTGAAATTGGTAGCAAACGCATGGACTCAATGTGAGTCTCGGAAGTGTTCTCTTCAATGCGATTCCTCCGCTCCGCACCCACCAAGACGTTGCGGACCTCGTGCCAGAAAAGATCCGGCACGACGGCCTCTTCGCCTTCAATCCGTTCGATGACCGCGTCGGAGTAAGGTGTTCCCTCGCGGTCTCGTAAGCGCCAGGCGATGGCGACGGACGCATCGATGACGATTGCCATCAGGCTCTACCTTCATCGCGGGTTAGGAGAAATTCCTCGTGCGACAAGGAAACCCCGCTCGCATCACGTTTTTTGGTCATGGACTTGCCAACTAAAGCGACTAGGAGCTTTCGAAAGGTGGCATAGCCAAGGCGGAATTCGGCCTGATTGACCCGAAAATACTTCCACTTGTCGCCCGTGGCTGCGCTGGCGCGACGGCACCACTCCCGTATGGCGGCATCCTTCTCATCGGTACCTTCCCAGACGCGGCCTTTGGTCTCGATTACCCAGTTGACGATATGACCATCCAGTTCGCGATGAACGGCTACCCAGTCCGGGCAATAGAGCCCGATGGCACCGCTTGGCTTCAGGTAATCGACACGGAACGATGCGCCCGAAGCCCCCTGTTCCGTTGTGCCTAACGCAGCGAAACGCAGAATGTCGTTGGCATTGTCTAGGAATTCCGCGAACTCGCGCTCGAAATCATTATAGGTGGCCACGTAGTTGAACACCGTTTTCTCTGCTTCAAGCGGTGGAAGGTTTCGCCTCCAGCCGAACGGCTTCGTCTCGGACAGAAAGAAATCCTGCTTGTCGAATTCGATCTTGTGGCGTTCAACAGTGAGTTCCGCGATCTTGCGAGCCAAGTACTTTGCGATTCCTTCCTTGATTTCCGGCCGTGCCAGATGAGAGCGGAGGGTATTATCGTTCAACTCGATCTTCCGACCGAAACAGTGATTCCTGATGTAATGGCGTATCATTGGGTACAACTCCGCAAAGCGGGCGGGCAGCCCCGCCTTCACGGCCACTAAATTGGTAATCGAGGCTAGGAGTTCCTCAATAAGCGGCGGGCTATCGGCTATACCGTCTTGATGCACTTCGATTCCGGTCTTGGCGAATTCCAGCTTCAGCTTGATCCGGAAACGCTCATCGAGCTCGAATAATGGTTCAAAGAGCCGCACGTCCAAATTCGACAGCTTTTGGTGATCGTGCCTAAGGCTTGGCTTGGTAATGGGGATGGCGATGTCGTACTCCAGCCGCTCAGTCACCGGTTCAATGATGATCGGCGGCGGCGGATTAGTATTCGTGCTTGCTACACCGATGCCTTCCGCCTCAAGTTGCTCGCGCAAAACTTTGAGCAAGTTGCGTGTGCCTAGCACCTCCAAGGTCTGCGTTCGGTCTGGGCTTACTTGCGTCATCAGGCGCAAACCGCGACCGATCACCTGTTCCGGGAGGATCTCGGCCCGTGCGGCGAACGGCCGCAGCCCTAGCACCACCGTAACATTCCGCACATCCCATCCCTCGCGGAGCATCATCACGCTGACAATAACCTTGATCCTGCTTTCCGCCCCGTCGATGTCCCGAGCCGCTTGCCGAGCTTTCTCGAGATCACCTTTCCTGATCTCACCCGTAGTGTCGGTGCGAATGACGAGCACCTCGGACCGCTGAAAGCCGAACTCCTCAGTCTTCCACAAATACTCGCCCAAAGCATCGGCGTAGACGTTCTTCTCCGCCATGATGAAGAGCACAGGCTTAGTGCCCAGCTTCTCGTATACCTTCCAATGCTCTTTCCAGCGCCGAACGGCGGCCTGCAGCCAGTAGCCGTACTTCTCGGCCACGTTGTCCCTGGTTATTCGATCCGGTGCTTCCGCAGGCTGATTCCGGTCGGTATCCCTAGTGACAATGATAGGAGCCTTTACGATTCGATCCTCCACAGCCTGTGCCAACGGGTAGTCCACGACGGTCCATGGAAAATACATGCCGTTCTGGTCCTTCGGTGTGGCGGAGAAGTCGAGCCAGGCACTGAGACCGTGCGGCAGTGCTTCGTGGATCGCGAGAAGCGACTTGTTCCAAGCAAGATCGTCGTCGTGGACGTGGTGCGCTTCGTCGTTCAGTACAACTAAATCCTTTAGTAACTTCACTCGTTCCAAAATAGAGTGCTGACCGGGCGACGCAAAATCTGGCGATTGTTTCCTGCCTAGAGGCGTTTCAACGGCGTTTTCCGGAGACTTCTCCACTTCGCGCGACTCGCAGAGTTGATGAACGTTGGTAAGAAAGAGATTCCCCGACGAACCCGGCTCGGTAACATCCCCTCGGAGGATTACTTTCTGCGAGAATCCAGATCGCCACTCCGGCGGAACCAGCGGAAGCCGATGAAATATCCTATTATTCGCGAAGTCTTTCTCCAACCGTTGATGGACGATGACATTGGGCGCCACGATGAGAAAATTCATCGACAGATCCGATCTGGAGACATGCTGCTTATGAAGGCGGGACCAGACGACCGCCATCGCCATCGCCCAAGTCTTGCCCGAGCCGGTTGCCATCTTGAAGGCGAAGCGGCGCAGGTTCTCGGGCGGCAGGTCCTGCACGCACGCGTCTCCAAGCTCCGGGATATAGCGGCAAAGCTGGCGCTTGCCATCCATCAAGGTCTGGAACCTGATGTTTTCCGAGCCGATATCCCTCTGATTATTCGTTGCATAATTCTTGATAAGTGCTTTGGCATCGCGCTGACGGGCGATTTCCACCAGCCAAACCAACGTTTCAATCACTTCACGTTGGCAGAAGTAGTAACGGAACGGTACGTCGAAGCCGCGGACTTCGTGATCTTCCTCGAACCAGTATTCGAACAACCGGCGGGTAACTGCGGATACACCCTGATAGCCGCCGTTACGCCAAGCACTCACCGCACTGCGAATCTCCGGCACCAACAGTAGCTTACTCGGCCGCCGACCGGAAACGTCTTCGCGCCAACCGGTCGGCGCGCCGTCATCCTTGACCAAGTGAGAAACGGGTGGCTCCCACGGTCGGCGGTCGGGAATTCTCGGCAGATCCTTGTCGTAGTCGATGAGGGCTTGTGCCATGGTTAAATCGCCTTTCCGTTAAGGACGACAGCTTTTTCAAACATTGCCGGGTTTTGGATGGTGTGCCCGGTCGGTTACCAGAAACTGCCTGATGCGTTCGACGAACTCTTGCGCTCGCCCAAATTCGGGCTGGAACTCCCCGGCAGTGAAACGGAAATCCACGTCCACGTATCACGATACGCCATTTCTGCGATAATCGACTGCCCTTTTCCGATTGTCTCTCCACCGCTACCAACTTGGGAAGTAAACGAAAAATCTGCTCCTGCAGCAAACGGCGGATCAATATGGATCAAATCAATCTTTCCGGCGAATTTCTCTAGCAGAGATCCCATAATCAGCAAGTTGTCGCCCCAAATAAGCTTGTTCATCCAACCTTCCTCGAAGGTGTCGCCATCGTTACCCTTGTATACGTCGAACAACGACCTCCACAGATTACCCTTCTTCGCCTCGCGCGTCGCACGGCTTTCGTTTACGGTCTTGGTAATCTGGAACGGAAGATTGGCTCGTGGCACTTCCTTGCGCGTTCCGTCTTCATTAAATTTGTCGGGCCAGATCAGTTCGATCTTTGCGACTTCGATCTTCGGCATTTTAGGGCATCTCCGACTCGGTTCAAATACACGTTTCCCGCGGTGTCGGGCAGATTTTCTGGCTCATTCCGCTCGAATCACTGCCTCAGTGCGGAAGAATCCACGAAATTCGTCACGGCTCATCTCTGGGGTGCCGCACCTTGAGACCAGCGGAAGCCATCATTGAACTGCACTGGTTTGGCATCGCATCCCTAAACCCGGATCGTGAGTGTTCTGTCAACTGCCTCAATCAGCACCTCCGCCGGGAGATCGCGCTGGCGGACGACATCTTGGATGCGAGTGCGCCGGGCATCGATGTTCCGAATGCCGTGTACGACGACGCGCAAGCTTTGAAGTATCTTCGTGACAAAAGCGTTCGCGAAGGCGAGGAGGTTACCTACGAATGATGAAAAGTGGCCAACCTTGAAATCAAGCACCGTGTCATCGCCCTGTAAGGTGAAGATTTCGAGAGTAGCAGGAATCGTGCCGGCAGCACTTAGAATCGCCGGTTTCGCCGCCGACACCCTCGATCCTGATGGAGTTTTCCGGTGGCATTCAGAGGCGCGCAACGTTGCGCCCCCGGACAAGCTTAAGATCAATGCGCGTCGGCTGCTCTTCAAGATCACGTGGATCTTCGTTCTCCATCCGCCGCAAGATTTGCCGATGCTTTGCGGCCCGATTTCTGTGTCCCGACACCGACTGGGCGTAATTTGACGCCGTTGCTGGCAAGGCCAATGCATTCCACATCATCGTCGATCACATGCCGCGCCCGAAGCGCGGCGAACAGCCGGTCAAGCACACCGTTGCGGGCTGAGCGACGAAACCGGACGCAGACCGCAAACCAATATCAGAAGCGCTTTAGCGGCGGCATTCCCGCCGGACTGTGTATGGCGGACTTGAGCGAACGCCTTACCGCTGGCTTCTGCAGGCAGGAGCGTTTTCCCGCTAGCATCGATTGTCGGCATTTTCATGGCGATTTCACTGCCATTCGCTTTTCCATAGGTGGATATCACTCTAAATTCAGTCCGTCTTTTGGACCGGCGCATGTCATTGCTCAAAGTTGAGCCGTTTTCCAAGCCAATCGACAAAAAGGTACAGTGCGACTGCCAGCAAGCCAAGGACAATCAACGCCGCGAACATGAGATCAATCTTTGCCCGCCCATTCGCGAGGAGCATCAAGTATCCCAAGCCTCGCGACGCTCCGACCCACTCCCCGATCACTGCGCCGATCGGGGCGTAAACGGCCGCCAAGCGCAAGCCCGAAGCAAGCGCCGGCAAAGCGGAAGGCATTCGAATCCTCAACAGCACCCTGATCCTGTTTGCGCCCATGGTCTCGGCAAGGTCGAGGTAGCCCTTCGGCGTATTCATCAGCCCGTCGAAGAACGCCGAGGTGACCGGAAAGTAAATGATCAGAACGGCCATGGCGATTTTGGAAAGCAGCCCGTAGCCGAGCCAGAGCGTAAGGATGGGAGCAAGCGCAAAAACCGGAACCGCCTGCGAAAACACCAAGATCGGCCGGATGTACGCTCGCGCCGTGGCTGAGTACGCCAAGTGCACCGCCGTGCAAATCCCGAGGACAGTGCCTGCGAGAATTCCGATCAGGACTTCAATGAGCGTCACCCAGGCATGCTCGACGATGAGCAGCCTGCTCGCCCAAAGCTCGTCCAGCACGCTGAGCGGCGGCGGCAGTATGAACTCCGGAAGCCCCGAAATCGTGACGACGCCCTGCCATATTGCGATCAGCAGAACGGTCGCAACCGCGGCATTCCGCACAGGCATCAGCCGTTCTCCAGCAACTGCTTGTAGAGTCTGCCTTGAAACTCAAGCATTCTTGGATCGTCGACGGCGCGCGGTATGTTCCCGTCCGGTCGGCCGATAGAAACCATCCCGCTTCGCTTAAACAAGTAAATCGTCTCGCCTATGCGGGCGGCTTCCGCTGGATCGTGCGTAATTTGCAGAACAGTCCGCTCCGAAAGCAGTTCAACGGCGAGATTTTGCATTTCGGTCCGCGTTTTGGCGTCAAGCGCGGAAAACGGCTCATCGAGCAGAATGACGGGGCGGTCTTCCATCAGGGTCCGCGCAAGCGCAACGCGCTGCCGTTGTCCGCCCGAGAGCTGGCTCGGACGCTTCTCTGCATGGCCGGACAAACCGACGTGAGCAATCAGCTTATTCGCTCTGGCCCAGTCAGGCTTGCCGCCCCTCAATCGGGTTCCGACCACTACGTTTTCCGCAACGCTGGACCACGGCAAAAGCAGATCGCTTTGCGCCATATATGCGATTCTGCCGGCGATCGGACGGCTGTCCGAGGCCGAAATTGTACCCCTGAACTCGACATGCGTCTTCAAGCCGGCGACGAGTCTCAGCAAAGTGGTCTTGCCTACTCCGGAAGGCCCCAATAGGCATGTCCAGCGCCCCGCCGCGACGGACATGGCAATCTGTGGAAGCGGCTCTATTCCTGCGACGGGTTTCGTGCCGCCGTGGATTTCGATGCCCAGATTCTGTCTCAAGGCCAGCGGAGCGCCATGCCCCAAAACCCTATCTCCAAGCGCGTGGCGATACGGAATCGGTTGCATAGCTGAGCCCAGCGAGGCGTTTCGACGCAATCCGCGCCCAGCCTCCGGGTGAGCGCGCCGTCCACAAGAGCGCCGACCTCTTTGCAGCCGTCTTGATATTCGCGGCCTGCGTAGGTCTTTATCCAATCGCAATAGCGATCCGAGCTTCTTTCAGATTCGAGACGCAAGCCGATTTCACCGTATCCGAATATGCACGGAGCTAGGGCCGCCATCAGATCAAGAAAGTCGCCTGAATGACCGGCATCCAGCACATATCGAGTATAGGCGAGATTCTCGACTTCCTCCTCGGTCGCATGCAACTGCTCCGCGCTGATGCCGACGGCGGCGCAGGTTTCGATATGCAGGTGCATTTCGTGGTTGACCAAAGCATTGACCGTTGATGCGGCGGACCTCATTTCGTCCAAGGTTTCCGATTTGACGATCGCCAATGCCCATGCGCGGGAGAAATGCACCAGAAAGATGTAATCCTGACGCAGGTATTTCAGGAAATTTTCCTCGGGCAAGCTCCCATCGCGCAGCGCTTCGACAAATCGGTGCCCTACGAAATCCTCCCAATCGGAGGCTGCGAACGATTTCCATCGTGCAAAAGCGGATCCGTATCCAGCTGGCGACGTCATCGATCCGTCACATCTATCGCAATCAGATCGCTGTCGTTGACGGAAGGAATAAGTCCGGCCTCGAACAGAAAACGCTCGAACCGATCATACCTGCCTGCGTCCAAAGACGCGGGGCGAAGCGCAAATCTGGAAATCGTGTCTGTCCAAGCCATCCTGTTGAGATCGTCTTCCAGTTCCGGCGCTGTCGACGAGAAGATTTGCCAGCTTTCGTCCGGATGGTTGACTATGTACTGGGTGGCCTTCTCGACCGCCGAAAGAAACCGCTCAATAATCTCAGCGTCCATCGTCTCGGGGTTCGCGACGTAAATCAACTCGTCGTAAGGCGGCAAGCCTTCCTCTTCCAAGTAATAGCAACGGCCTGGAACGCCGCTGAGTTCCATCTGGTTCAGTTCGAAATTCCTGTAAGCGCCAATCACCGCATCGACTTGGTTCGACATCAGGGAAGGAGAAAGCGACCAGTTCACGTTGACAAGCTCAACGTCGTCCAATGACATTTCATGGCGCGCCAGAATGGCTTCCAACAACGCCTCTTCGACGCCCGCCACTGAAAAACCGACTTTTCGGCCCCGCAAATCGGGAATCGAATCGACTGTCCCGTCATCGCGCACGAGCAGGCAGTTCAACGGCGTGGCAATCAGAGTGCCGACGCGAACCAGCGGGAGACCCTCATGCGTCTGCAGATGCAGTTGGGGCTGATAGGATATTGCCAAATCGGCCTTTCCCGCTGCCGCAAGCTTCGGAGGGTCCGCGGGATCAGCTGGGGGGATTATCTCCACCTCCAGCCCATGTTCCAAGAAATAACCGTTTTCTTCCGCGATGATTATCGGTCCGTGATCCGGGTTTACGAACCAGTCAAGGACAAGAGTCAAATTGTCGGACGCCGAAACGCTCGCCGTCCAGAATCCAAAAATGCAAGCCAATGCCAAACGCTTCATGCCGTGTTCCTTTCGTTTGTTTCCTGTCCCATTGCGACCAAGGCGATTTCACCGCTCCAATTCGGACGTAATCGCTCCGCCGCTTTCCAAGCCCTGAACCCGGTTCGGCAGCAAAGTACGAGCCGCTTTGATGGTTCGAGCGAAGTTTCCAGTTGCTCGACTTTGTCGAGCGTGCTCCGAATTGCGCCGGGAACCATGAGTTCCGGCGCTTCATCCCTCCCTCTCAAATCGACGACAGTATCGTTGCGCTCGACAGTTTCCGGGGAGATGAATTGAAATTGCTTCTCAGTCGGCTCAGGGGCCGACCCGAAGCGGAGTTCGCTGAATCGCAGTTCACGACCATCGAACCGCATAAGTTTGCCGAGAGGCGACGGCTCCAGATCCAGCGACACGGCAAGCGCCATATGCGCCTGCAAGCAGCCGATCATGCCGACGACGGGACCAAGCACTCCAGCGTCGGCGCAATTGATTCCTTGATCCGGGAGTGAAGGAAAGACCGCCCGCACCGACGGAGCTCCGCCGCAGAACCCGCCCGCGTATCCCGCAAATCCGACGGCAGATGCGGAAATGAGCGGCAATCCCTGCTCAAAGCATGCGTCGGAAAGCATATAAGTGACCGCAAAGCTGTCGGCGCAATCAAGCACCACGTCGGCCTGACCCAGCAGTTGCTTCGCACTCAATGGATCAAGCTGATTCGGAACGATCTCCACCCTTACGCTTCCGTTGTAGGTGCGCAGAGAGTCGGCTGCCGCTTCAACCTTGAGCCTGCCGACATCCGCTTCCTTGAAAAGCGGCTGCCGGTGCAGATTCGACAATTCGACGAAATCGGGATCGACCAATATCAAGTTCCCGACCCCCGCTCCGGCGAGATAGGGCAGAACGGCGGAACCAAGACCGCCAGCACCGACGACCAGCATCCGCGATTCGGCCAACCGCAATTGACCAGCAGTGCCCACCTCGGGGAGCATGACCTGCCGAACATAGCGATTCATCGGGTTGCGCCGACCCATTGCGCAACCCGCGCTTCCGGCGAATTGTTCAAAGTTATGTCCGTTACTGCCGATACGATGTCCGCGCCGGCCTCGAACGCGCCGGAGCAATTCTCGACGGTCATTCCCCCGATCGCCACCAAGGGCCGGTTGCCGACCAATTGCTTCCACTCGGCAAGCTTGGCGACGCCCTGAGCATCCCACTTCATCTTCTTCAGTATTGTCGGGTAGATCGGGCCCAGCGCGACGTAATCCGGGTCGAAATCCAAAGCGCGGTCAAGTTCATCACGGCTGTGGGTGCTGACTCCCAAGCGAATTCCGCGGCGACGGACCGCTGGAACATCCGCATCATCCAGATCCTCCTGTCCCAAATGAATGAACGAACATCCCGAATCGATTGCGATTTCCCAGTAGTCGTTCAGTATCAGCAATGCATCGTGCTTGAGGCAAACGGCCTTGGCCGTCTCTACTTCTTTGCGGATTTCCTCATTGCTTCGATCCTTTATCCTCAGCTGAATCGTCTTTATGCCGGACGGAAGAAGTCTTCGCAGCCAATCCGCAGAGTCGAATATCGGGTAAAAGCGATCAAGCTTCATCCGAGGAATGCCTTTCCCAAGATCGGCGTGGACGGCGCAGCCATGTCTCGCGGCTCCATAGGAGTCGACTCATGCGCCTTCCTGCCGGCAGTTGCGGCTTGGACGAAAGCGCAGGCCATCCCGGCGGGATCGCCGGCGCGCGCAACTGCGGTATTGACCAAAATGCCGTCGCAACCGAGTTCCATGACCTTGGCCGCGTGCGACGGGACTCCAAGACCGGCATCCACGATAAGAGGCATGTCGGGAAAGCGCGCGCGGAGCGCCCTAAGTCCGTATTCGTTGTTCAAACCGAGTCCCGTGCCGATTGGAGCACCCCAAGGCATCAAGACTTTGCAGCCCGCCGCAACCAGCCTTTCCGCGACCGAAAGGTCCTCCGTAGTGTAGGGAAACACCTCGAACCCCTCGCCGCATAGGGTTTCAGCGGCTTCGACAAGGCCGAAAACGTCCGGCTGGAGCGTGTCGTTGTCGTTAATGACTTCCAGCTTTATCCAATCGGTGCCGAACAATTCGCGGGCCATCCGGGCCGTCGTGACGGCTTCCCGTGCAGTGTTGCATCCCGCGGTGTTCGGAAGAATGCGCACTCCCAATCCTTTGATCAAATTCCAGAAATCGCTGCCTCCGCTCCCCGCCCCGGATTCGCGCCGCAACGAGACCGTCGCAACTTCGGCGCCCGACTCTTCAAACGCCTTCGCCATCACGGCCGGCGACGGGTATTGGGCGGTTCCGAGCAGCAACGGATTGCTCAATACCGTACCGTAAAGAGGCTTCATGTCAGCCGCCTTGCATGGGAGCGACGACCTCAAGCCGGTCTCCGTCCCGGAGTTCGACGGCGGTTCGTTGAGCTTTCGGCACGAATTCCTCGTTCACGGAAGTCGCGACGCTTCCGCAGTCAACTCCGAGTTCAGCCAAAGCCGCCGCCAGATTCCGCGACTCCAGATCGGTTTCGCGTCCGTTAAACGATATTTTCATCCATCACCTCCGGTCGGATGCCTTCAAAGAGCAGGTCGGCAATCATGCGCGCAAGCGCGGGCGCAAGCAGAAAGCCGTGCCGATACAGGCCGTTCGCAAAAATTGTATTGCCGCGTCTCGCAATGCGCGGCGCGTTGTCGGGAAATGCAGGGCGGGAATCGACGCCGAATTCAATGATCTCGGCCTCTCCGAAATCGGGACACAGCGCGTAGGCGGCGGACAGCAGCTCCAGCAACGAGCGAACCGAAACCCGCTTTCGTTCGTCGGATTCAATCATCGTCGCTCCGACCATGAAATCGCCATCGCCGCGCGGCACGACATAGACCGGAAACCTGGGGTGCAGCATCCTTACCGGGCGGTTCAGCCGAACTCCCGGACATCTCAGGACGATCATCTCGCCCTTCACTCCCCTCAAATCCTTGATCGCATCGCGTGCGGCCAACCCGCGGCAATCCAGCGTCGTCCGGCCGTCATGCGGTTCCGAAGTGCGAATCGGAACGCCCTTGGAAGCAAGATTGGTCGCGAGAGTCGAGAGTGATTGCCGGGGGTCGAGATGAGCTTCATTCCGATAGAACAAGCCCTTCCGGAAACGCTTCCCGAGAGACGGCTCCAGTTCATCTATGCGGTCGGCGTCGATTGTTTCGTGACCCTCGGTCATGGCTGCGAAGCGGGACAATTCGTTCAGATCGCGGTTTTGGGCCAGAACGAGGGTGCCGTTGCCTACGACGCCGCCGACAGTCTTTTGCCACCAATCCGCTGCCTGTTCGCCGAGCCTGGCGACGACTTCTTCGGAAGATTCGCCTTCGCAATAGGGCGCAAGCATGCCCCCAGCCCACCAAGAGCACGCATGCGGGCCCGGAGCGTCGAACCGGTCGAAAAGAGCGACCTTTCCGCCTCGCTTCAGAATTTCCGTTGCGGCGCACAGGCCCAGCACGCCCGCACCGACAATCTGAACCTCAACCATCGTTGCGCCAATACTCGTGGAAATGATGCACGGGGCCGCGACCTTTTCCGATATTCATCGAATCCGCCGCAGCGATCGCACGCAGCAAGTAGCTTCGGGAATGCCTGACGGATTCCGCAAGACTTGAACCGAGCGCCAAATTCGCTGCAACAGCCGCCGAAAGAGTGCATCCCGTTCCGTGAGTGTTTCGAGTGTCGATGCGCTTCGACGAAAGCACAAGCGGCTCTTCTCCAGGTTCAAGAAGGATGTCTACGCATGCATCGCCCGGCGCGTGGCCGCCCTTGATCAGCATCGCTCCGGAGGTCATTTTCAGAAGCGCTTTGCCCTGCTCCATCATGTCTTCAGGACAACGCGCTACTTCCACGCCAAGAATCCGCGCCGCCTCCGGAAGATTGGGAGTCGTCAGGGCCGCGCGTGCGATCAAAGTCTCAGTCAATGTCTCGACCGCATCGTCCGACAGGAGTGGATCTCCGGATTTCGCGACCATCACGGGGTCCACGATGACATGTCCTTGAAACTCCTGAAGCGATTCCGCGACAGCCAGGATGGTCTCCGTCGAGTGCAGCATCCCCGTCTTGACGGCGCGGATATCGATGTCGGAAAGAACCGATCTGATCTGCGCGGCGACCAGATTCGGCTCCACAGGCATGGCCGCTTGCACGCCGACCGTATTTTGCGCCGTGATTGCTGCCACGGCGCTGGCACCATACACACCGAGCGCGGAGAAAGTCTTGAGATCCGCTTGAATCCCGGCGCCCCCGCCGCTGTCCGAACCGGCAACCGTCAGTGCAGACTTCAATCCCAAAGCGCCTCCGCAACTTCCTACTAGGCTCACGGCCCAAGCAATTAACGGATTCGCAATCAGGTGGTGAATCCGTTCCCTTCGCCGGCATTGCCCGGATCAGGTTCGATGGGTCGGCGAATTCGCCTCTCAGCCCTTTGCGAGCTCCCCAACGGAAACTTCAGATTAGCTGCTGAATTCGGAGAGCGCAAATGGCTCAGATAAATTGTGATCAATTTTGCCGTTCGCCAGCGCACAGCGGTCCGTTGAGCTGCGGGCGAGATGCACCGATATCTACACGTTCAACTCTGCTGTCGCGGCAACATCCAATTCTCGAGATCATGCCCGATCACGTCCCTGATGTTCCGGGCAAGGGCGCATCCAATATCCTCAGGCGTTTCGGCGGGACCTCGAATTGAATCACTAACGGCATCCGTTCCGTCAGCCCGCAAGACCTCGCCGGAAAGAACGAGCGTGCCACCCTCGATCTTTGCCAACGCGGCTACCGGCAGATCGCACGATCCGCCAATCCCGGCCAGAAACGCGCGTTCCGCCCTGATTCGCAGCGCGGACGCCCGATCATTCAGCTTCGACGCAATGGAACGAGTCCAATCGTCCACGCGCCGCCGCTCAATGCAGATTGCGCCCTGCGCGGCAGCGGGCAGCATTGACCCGAACGGGACGGGCGTCGCCGGAGCGTCGACTTCGCCAAGGCGCTTCAATCCCGCCAAGGCCAGAAGAATTGCATCCGCATCGCCATTCGAGAGCTTGCGCAACCTGGTGTTCACATTGCCCCGGAAATTGACCACATCCAGATCCGGTCGAAGGCGAAGCAATTGAGCTTTCCTTCGCAAACTGGAAGTTCCGACAATCGCCCCCTCCGGAAGCGAATCAATCTCTCCAAATCTTTCCGAAACCAGCGCGTCTCTCGGATCCTCTCGCTCAAGGATGCAATCGACCACCAATCCTTCCGGCTGCTTGACAGGCAAATCCTTAAGCGAATGGACGGCTATGTCGACCCGACCCTCCATCAAGGCGACCTCGATTTCCCGGCAGAAAATTCCCTTTCCGCCGATGTGTCGGACGGGTCTGGATGTGTCCTTGTCGCCTTTGGTGGCGATCTGGACGACTTCGCAGCTTTCAGCTTCGAATCCGCAGGTGTCGACCAGCAAATCCCGGACTTGCTCGGCCTGCGCTAGAGCTAGCTTCGACCCTCGCGTCCCGATCCTGACAGCGCGCCGGTCATGTCCAGAATTCCGTTGCATGTCGATCAATGCCTCCGGTTGCCGTTACTGCTGCTTACAATCGCAGCGAATTCATGCGAGACTGCAGCGAGTACACACAAGTCGACATGCAAAGCAATCCGCCAAAGCTCCTGCTGCAAGCACTCTCAGGTCGGCGGACCTCCGTTCCTCCAATCTGGCTGATGCGTCAAGCCGGCAGATATCTGCCTGAATACAGGGCCGTAAGGTCCAGAGCGAAAGACTTTCTGGAGCTTTGCTACACGCCCGAGCTGGCCGCGGAAGTGACCATGCAGCCGATCCGGAGGTTCGGGTTCGACGCCGCAATTCTGTTTGCCGACATTCTACTAATTCCGCACGCGTTGGGGTCGGATCTATGTTTCGAAGACGGGCATGGACCACGCCTTTCTCCGATCACCTGCGAGCGCGACATGCGAGCATTTCGGGATCCGGCCGATATCCACGAGACGCTTCAGCCGGTCTACGAAGCCATCGGAATCGTGACAAAGGAGCTTCCCCGCGAAACCGCGCTTATCGGCTTCGCCGGAGCTCCTTGGACGGTGGCGACCTACATGATCGCAGGCAAAGGCGTCCCGAACCAGACGCCCGCGCTGCGCTTCATGGAAGATCAACCCTCAGCGTTCAAGGCATTGATTGCATTGCTTGAAGAGGCAACGATCTCGTATCTGCTTGCCCAGATCAGGGCCGGCGCCGAAGTCATCAAGATTTTCGACAGCTGGGCCGGCTCGCTTCCCGACAAAGACTTCAATCGATTTGCGGTCGAACCTGCGAAGCGCATCATCCATGCCTTGAATTCGCAGCACCCGGACGTGCCGGTGATCGCTTTTCCGCGCGGCGCGGGAAAAAGATATGTGGAATTCACAAGATTGACAGAAGCGAGTTGCATTGCCCTCGACGACTCAGTTGAGCCGGAATGGGCGGCCACACAAATTCAAAAACGGCGTTGCGTTCAAGGCAATCTTGCACCGCGGCATCTGGTCTGCGGAGGACGAATGCTTGTTGATGAGACGAGGAAAATCGTCGAAGCATTTTCCGGCGGTCCGCATGTCTTCAATCTCGGACACGGGATTACTCCGGACGCGCATCCGAAAAATGTCGAAGTGTTAATCAATACTATTCGAAATCCATGATTATCTGAAAAGCTGTCGAACGAGAAGTATAAATAAATTGCAATCTATTCCGAATTGACAAAATTGATCGCGTGGAGATCAAAATTACTGTGCAATGGCTTATTGCTTTGAGTCCGCGACCACAAAATGTTGATTCTCGCCGGAACAGGACTTTCGGCTCGAAAATTCGGTCGGAATTGACCGGAATTCAACCGTTTCACCCGGATTTCGGTGCAAATTAGAAGGATCCGCTGCCCCGCGTCAAGGCGCAACTGCATCAATCGGTGAACTCAGACGGCACCGAACGCACAAAATGTAGACTCTGCGGACTTAAGTAAACAAGCCATACTGTGCATATTTGCCTCTTGCAATACCAATGCGTTTTGACCGAACTCTTACAGATACCAAGAACCGAACCGTAGTCGAATGCGTCTACCGCATGGCCAGCAAGATATAAATATTGCACATAGGTGAATTGGACGAGCAGATCAATTGGTTTGCAAGGCTCGTTCGTGAATTGCCTGCAGACTGAAATGAAGGCGGCTTCAAAGTAGAGTGTTCGGTTTGCATACTAGTCGAAGTAGATGAGCAGGGACCACTGCACGCCATTTCCAAGACAGTTCGTTGAGCTGCAGAAATCAGACAGGGACCAATTGAAACGGCTTTGACAGTTGCTGACCGTGTGAATGCACCCATGGAGCAGTAATGCCCACGCAGCGCGAAATGAGCTTTTTTCAAACGATCCCACCAAGATGCACCAAGGATGCATCTCATTTTGCTCAGGCGGAATGCCGCTGGTCGAAAACCGATGCCAACGCCCCGCTTGCCATCAAATGCCGCTTCGAAAACAGACGTTGGCCGACCTCCGTGCTTGGAAAGCTTGCTGCGCCACGGCCGCCTGATCGTGAATCATGAAACGCACACATGGATCAAGGCGATACGTTGCACCCGACGCTTTGCTTGCATAGGCTGGTTGGCGCTTCGCTGGCCTATTCCCGCGGCGGCAAGCTTAACCGGAATCGTGAAGTTCGCATGAAGCTCAAGCGTCTATCCATTACCAACTTGCGTGCCTTTGATCACGCAGAATTCGATTTTCACCCGGAATTCACACTTCTAGCGGGTGTTAACGGCGTAGGCAAAACGACTGTCCTAGAATCGCTACGCATCTGCCTGTCTCTCTTGCTGCGCAAGTTCACGGTCAGCCAAGCGAAACCGAGATCCTTTTGGAATGACGATATCCAAGTTGGAGCGACAGCTCTATCTGTCGATCTTGATCTGTCGATCAATTTCAAATCGTACAAATTGAGGATTAACAGTAAGCACGAACAATGTAGCATCACAAGCCAGACTGGACATGTGCGAGCTCAAGCGCCTTTCACGACTGACTACGAAATGCTTATTCCTAAATTCGGAACAGAAGCAATGGCTGTGAAGGAAGCGCGATTGAATCCTGTTAATACTATTGGTGTCTACTTTGGAGTAAATCGTTCTATGGCCACCTATGGGCTACAAGGAAATACTAAAGCGAACGGCGGACCGAAAAGCGCCTATGCGTATGCACTGGCTGATCGAGGTCTTCGCTTGGCCGAATTGGCATCGTGGATGCATGCACTGGAACAAAAAACCTCGAAACTACCGAAAGCAGACCAGCATCTGCATGCGCTACGAACTGCTGTCAATCGATTCTTGCCTGAATGTAAAAACATGCAAGCCGTCGTAGTCGATTACCGCCCAAGGTTGTATTTTGAAAAACAAGGTCACAAGCTCGATTCACGCAAACTATCCGACGGTGAAAAAAGCATGCTAGCCCTAGTATCCGACTTGGTCATGAGGCTTTGTCAAGCCAACCCTGGTTTGGATGATCCCATCCGAGAAGGAACCGGCGTAGTATTAATTGACGATATAGAACTTCATCTCCACCCTCGATGGCAGCGCAAAATCGTTGGACAATTGTGCAGGACTTTCCCTAGCTGTCAGTTCGTCGCAACGACACATTCACCTCAAGTTATTGGTGAAGTTCAGAATTGCAAAATTCGGATGATAGTTGATGGAAAAATGCACACGCCACCGCGCTCTTTCGGAATAGACTCCAGCCGTATTCTTGAGGAGTTAATGGAATCCAACTCTAGGAATGCAGCTATAGACGAACAAATTAGCAAAATCAGCAAGCTCATTGGCCGCGGAAAATCAGATGCCGCAAAAAAAGAAATAAGGGATCTATCGGATAAAATTGGAGAAGATGATCCAGAAATCACACGCGCCCTTACATATCTCGAGTTCATGGAGGATAGCGCGTGAGAGTGATAGTCAAAGTTCAAGAACTCAATAGTTTGGCCCATTATCAAATGCAGAGTAACAGCACATACGTAGATTATTCCGAAAAAGACGAGTTGTGAATAGCGCAATTAAGGGATTTTCTACAGGCTTTCCATGCTCTCCGCGCCGACGCAAACGCCAAACAACCGAACGCCCCCGAAAGACCAAAATCCGGAACGCTGGAAAACAACCCGCCCAACACCTATAAATCAGCCTCGAACGCAGCCGAATCGAACCCCGAATCGTCGCAAATTTGCGAGCGCGTGCACGGCATTGACATCGCGGATTGCTGCAGGAGTGGTGACTTGAACTCGGTTCCGGTCGCTAGCGGCTGGTCGGGTGTTCGGCTCACGGGAAGCGACAATCGACAAAGGAACACCTAATGACTGAATGGAATTGGAAGCGGGCTATCCGGCCCGCGCTGGCGGCTATCGCAATGGCGGTCAGCGCAGCCGCTGCCGACGCTGAAGTTACGCCGCTGCATGAAGCGGCGGCAGCCGGAAATGAAGATGAAGTGCGGGAGTTGCTCGTAGGGGGCGAAGACCCGAACGCCAAGGACTACGATGGCCAAACGCCGCTGCACTATGCGGCGAGGGGATCCGAGACTGCGAGTGCTGCCGGACTCACTGGCGTTGTGCTTGCGCTGCTCGAATGGCGGGAAATCCCGGCGGACCCGAACGCCGCGGGCGACCACGGCGAAACGCCTCTGCACTTCGCGGCATGGCGCGGCCGCGTCGGCGTTGTGGCAGTGCTGCTCTTGAAGGACGCAAACCCAGACGCCAAGGACAACGAAGGCCGAACGCCGCTAGATGTGGCCATTGAGTACGGCAACCGTGTCGTCGCTGTAGTGTTGGAAGCAGCGGACGAACAAAGTCTCCTGCCATTCCATTGAACTCGGGCCTGCCCCGCCGCCAACGCCCTGTGATCGCGCTGTGGACGCCTTCCCGCCCGGCTGCCTCCGAACCCGTGGCGGCCCGATCTGCTCGACATCCGGTTGCGCTTCGGCCGCGGCAGACCGGCTGTCCGGTTCACGGGCGGCGGCAATCGGGATTCCGAAATCGACGAAGGACGAACGAATGACTGAATGGTAATGGCTCATTTCGTGAATCGTATGCAGACTGAGTTGACGGCGGTTTCGAGGCAGAATGGAGGCATTACGCGTTTATCAAAGCAGACGAATAGGAAAGCCACTGCAGCTCGTTTTCTTGATCTTTCATTGCAACGTCCCGGTAATCAAACAGAATCCACTTGAAACGATATCTTCGGTTGCTGACACGTCTGTATGTGTCCATAATTCGGCCATACCTACAAATTGCTAATGAGCCGTGGTAATGGAAGCAGTCAATCCGGCTCGCGCTGGTGGCTGCCGCAATGGCGCTCGTAGCGGCGGGAGTTGGCGTCGCGCAGGAATGATCGCAGCTGCATGTAGCAGCGACCGATATTTGCCCTATGCTAACGCTTGTCGCGGACGATTCAGATCACATGAAACTCGTCGAATCACGCTTTCGTACGCTGATTCTGTCCGCAAGCTACGCTCGGCATAATCAAGGCCAAGCCGCGACCGGCGGCAAGCTCATTAGAACGGCGTTCGGGTCATGCCCGGTTTCAAGCCCAAATTTTGTTCCTCGGTCGTAGATCAGATTGAATTCAACATACAGCCCTCTATGCACGAGCAAAGTCTGGCGCTCTTCTGCTGTCCAGGATTGATTTATCCGCCGTCTGGCAATCGGCATGTAAGCATCGACGAATGCCGAACCGACTTGTCGCACGAATTCAAAATCTGCTTCCCAATCCCCCGAATTCAGATCGTCAAAAAATATCCCGCCTGCCCCTCGGGCACGATTCCGGTGACGAATGAAGAAGTATTCGTCCGCCCATTTCCTGTATTCTGCATATCGGTCCTGCCCGAAACGATCGCATAGCTCCTTCAGTACGGCATGGAATTGGTTGATGTCGTCCGAATAGGTCAAGCACGGGTTCAAGTCGGTTCCGCCGCCGAACCACGAACCGCCGGGCGTCCAGAACATTCTGGTATTCATGTGCACCGCGGGCGCATGGGGATTCCTCAAATGAGCGACCAAGGAAATCCCTGAAGCCCAAAAGCGGGGATCCTGCTCAAGATCCGGCAAGGATTTCCTTGACGAAAGCAACCTTTGCGCGTCATCGCCGAGTCGACCGTAAACGGTCGAAACATTTACGCCTACCTTTTCGAATACGCGCCCTCCCCTGATCATGGACATTTCGCCGCCGCCTGCGTCCTGCCCGTCTTCAGATGCGCGCTTGGTTGGAGTCCGTTCAAATTTGCCGAAAGGCATTCCGTCAACCTGCGGCAGATTGCATGCGCTCTCCAAATCCTCAAATTCGCCGCAAATCTTGTCGCGCAACTCGCGGAACCAGTTGCTCACGCGGGTCTTTTCCTTCTCCATGGATTTCAGTTCGCCCATGTCGCAACTCTGGATCTTCGGACTGAGCCGCAGGTGCGCACCTACATTTCCTTTCGTCCTGCCAAGGCCGCCGCGATTGTTCCGTCGTCCAAGTAATCAAGTTCTCCACCTATTGGAACGCCGGTTCCGAGCGAGGTCACGGCCACGCCGACTTGGCGCAATTGTTTCGCGATATAAAATGCTGTCGTCTGTCCATCCACGGTCGGACTGAGCGCAAGAATGACCTCTTTCACCATTTCCGATTCGGCTCTTTCCACAAGTTTGGAAACCCGGATTTCATCGGGTCCTACATTGTCCAGCATCGACAATAGACCGCCCAGCACGTGATACCGCCCCTTGAATCCGCCGGAGCGCTCCATTGCCCAAAGGTCTGAAACCTCCGCAACAACGCAAATCTCCCCATTGCTGCGCCGGTCGGAACTACAAAGATCGCAAACGTCCGCCGAGCAGAGATTGCCGCAGACGTCGCAATTCCGCACCCTTTCCGCAACTTCAAGCATTGCCTTCGCGATTGGTTCCATCTGCTGCTTTCGCCGTTTCAGCATGTGGAGAACAAGGCGGCGGGATGACCGGGGCCCAAGGCCGGGCAGCCGGGCGAACAATTCAACCAGATCGTTGATTTCATCACGATTCTGAATCATTCCTGCTCCCGTACCGACACTTCCGGGCTACACTGATCGCAGTTCGTCCCTCGTACGCGGGTCCAAAATTGCCAAGGTCCGTATATTTTCAAAGTTTCAGCCTGTTATTCCGGATCCTTGGCTGCATGGCACCAAAATGCCAAGTCTGGCTTGATCATTAAGAATCGAACGCTCGCCGCGACTCTTGATGAGATGCAGCTGCATCGGTGGTTCGGCAACGATGAAATTCGCGGTTTCTCGGAGAGATTCTGCGATCAGCGGCCAGCGTTTCCAATTCAGCAATTTCGCTGCCTCCGAACTGGCAACCAATTCCGCCGATTGGCATCTTGGCGGACTGCAAGCTGCGTGCCCCGTTGCGACGCGCGACCCTCGATTTTCTCACTGCGATAATGCGTCAAGTGCGGGTGCTGTCTGAATCTTGGGATAGAACACCTGGAAACGCGTCCATTACGCTTTTTACCAGCGGATGGACAGGCGGAGGAACCTCGTTGACATCCGGTCGCTCGTCCTTGGCATCTTGCTTCGTTGCCTCTTTCTCCTGCTTAAGAATGACAAACTCCCAAGGCGATGAGGTCAACGACGAAAGCCTCTTTTCAAACGAGTCCTTTTGTCCGGCAGATTCATCAATCTTTGCCTTGGCGGTGATCTTCCCAAACGTATATTCAACCACCTCAAACGCCGACCTTAGGTCCTCGCGGAAGGCCGCGTCCTTCGATTTGATGAATTCCAGCAAGTCTTCATAGGTTTGGCATTTTCCGGCTGCAGCTAATTTTTCTTCCACATTATCGGGCTTGATCGAGGTTTCGACTTTGGCGCCTTCCGTTTGAGGGACGTCGTCGCTCGGACTCTCCGCTTGCGCTGCATCGGTTGCAGCCGACTCGGCAGCAGACGGCGATGGTTTCGGTTCCTGCACTTGAACTGCGGATTCCGACTCAATTTTGCTTCCTTCGGGCTGCGGTTCCGGCGCGACAATACGATTCGCTGGCTGCCCGGCATCGCTTTCGCTGGACGACTTATCATCCGCGAGCATTTTTGCGAGTTGCTGCGGCGTCGGAAGGTCGGCTGCATGAGTCAACCTTATTACCGCCATTTCCGCCCCCATGATCTGGCTCGGCGAATAAACGAGTTCATCAAGCGATTTGACAAGCATTTGCCAGGCTCTGGCAAGAATGCTCATCGACAACGCGTTGGCCATGCCCAAACCCCGAACTCGTTCGTCCGGACTGACCGAAGGGTCGTCGGCAATTTCAGGCGAGATCTTCAACATGGAAACCCAATGAACTGATTCCGCCAATTCGCGCAGAAGCGCTTGCGGGTCGACGCCCTCCTCGTACTGGCTGCGGAGCTCTTCCAGCGCGCCGGCCGTTTCGCCCTTCATGATCATTTCAAGCAAATCGAGAATTCGGCCGCGGTCCGCCAAAGAAAGCATTTCGCGGATGCGAGCGACGTCGATTTCCCCGCCGCCCAACGAAATCGCTTGATCCAACAGGCTGATCGCATCCCGAACAGATCCTTCCGCAGCCCGCACTACGAGTGCCAAAGCCGGGTCGGCGACCTGCGCTCCCTCTTTCTCCGCAATCATCTTCAGATGCGAGACCATTTGGTCTTGCTGAACTCTATTCAAATCAAAGCGCTGGCACCGGGAAAGCACCGTGACCGGCACCATCCTGATTTCGGTTGTCGCAAACACGAACTTCACATGTTCCGGCGGCTCTTCAAGGGTCTTCAGCAATGCGTTGAACGCGTTGTTCGAAAGCATGTGAACTTCATCGACGATATAAATTTTGTATCTCGCATTCGCGGCTCGATAAGGCACGCTCTCGATGATTTCTCGCACATCTCCGACGCCCGTGCGCGACGCGGCGTCCATTTCGAGCACATCGACGTGCCTCCCCTCCGCGATGGACACGCAATGCTCGCACTGGCCGCATGGTTCGGTGGTAGGACCGCCGCTCCCTTCGGCTCCAATGCAGTTCAGGCCTTTTGCGATCAACCTGGCGGTCGTGGTTTTTCCAACTCCTCGGACGCCGGTCAGAATGAATGCATGGGCAATTCGATCCGCGTTGAACGCATTGCGCAATACGCGGACCATCGCATCCTGTCCGATGATCTCCGCGAATGTCTGCGGTCGATATTTCCGCGCGAGTACCTTGTAGGATTCGTCCATAACGATATTCACATTACCGGCAGGGCTTGGCTTCCGCCACTTGATATTGTTCCGCGCGTGTTTCTGGCAGGCATGATTCGTGCTACCCTACATCGCGTCGCGCCGCACCCCGCTTCGGGCAGAAATTTCTGGGTATCCGGAATAAAGCAGATGACCAAGAACTTGGACTTGCTCCGACAGCAAGCAAGGAGGCTATCGGATAACGCCTCCGGAAACGGAGGAATCGCCAAGCGCGGCGCTCAAGCCGAAATTCCCGGCAATGAGCAAATCGGTAAAATGGATGCGCTGGATGCCATTGCCATGGAGAATGGATTCGGCAGTTGGACAAGGCTTGTCGCCAACAATTGGTTTTCGGAAATGACCCCCGGCGAGTTGGCGGAAAGACTCAAGGTCGGACTGTATTTCGGTCAGCACTGGGTCGTGGAAGAACTGCTGGCCAGCTACCCGGAAACCGCAAACGCCGATCTGGGCGTTCAAATTGCTCTGTTCGACAAGCAATCAGTTTCGGAAGCACTCGCTCAAGATCCAAGAGCGGCTCTTCGTCCGATCGGCAAGCGAACGCCGATTCTGCATCTTGCCTACTCTCGGCACATTCATGCGGCACCGGAATTGAATGCAGACGCAATCGAAATCGCGAAAATGCTCGTGGAAAACGGAGCTGACGTCAACGACGGAATTGCGACAGATTCAGATGGCGATCACAAGCTGTCGGCGCTGTACGGCGCGGTTGGACATGCGGATAACTTCAGTTTGGCCGAGTGGCTCTTGAAGAACGGCGCTGAACCGAACGACGATGAGTCTCTCTATCATTCGACGGAGGTCGGCCATCGCAAAAGCTTGAAGCTGCTTCTGGAGAACGGCGCAAGGATTCAAGGGACGAACGCGCTGCTTCGGGCATTGGATTTCAACGATCACGAAGCAGTTGCCTTGATGCTGAGCCATGGTGCCGATCCAAGCGCCGACGTCGTCGGCCATCCTTCAGGCGAACCCGGCCTCATGCTGCCCGCGCTGCATCAAGCTGCAAGACGAATGTGCGATGCACGGATGGCCAGCCTTCTGCTGGATGCCGGAGCTGACCCCAAGCAACGGCATTCCGGACTTACGGCTCAAGACATAGCTGCCATTTACGGGAACAAGGAATTCGCGACGGTGCTGGAAGAACGGGGCCACTCCGAAACGCTCACTGGAGCATTTCGCAGCGCGGCGGTCGCGGCCAAAGGCCTGCCGGGCAATTCAACTCGATTGAATTCGGAGGAAATCGTCGGCGAATTGACGTATCTGCTCCACAATCTCCAGCGCTACCCGGATCGACTGGAGCACTCCAAACGCTTGATATCGCTCGGATTCGGCAACGATACTCCCGATGAAATGGGCCTTACGCCCGTGCAACTCGCCGGATGGGAAGGGTTTCCGGATGCTGTCGAGCACTGGCTGTCGCTTCGGCCCAACCTTGAGCATGTCAACGGCTTTGGAGGCGATCTGCTTTCAACTATCGTGCATGGCTCCGAAAATTGCCCGAATCGAGACAGCCGCGATCACGTCGCCTGCGCTCGGCTTGCGCTCCGCGCAGGCGTTCCGCTTCCGCAACTCGCGCCTCGCTTTGCCGGCGAGGAATCGATGGCGGGTTTTCTTGCGGAGTGGGCAGCTGGCCATCCTGAGCAAGTCGTGGAGCATGGCGCGCACTGAAGCGTTGCGTGCTTTGCCTGAACAGATTTGAAATTCCTCATTTGCCATCGCGCCAATGCGCTTGCCAAAATTTTTTCAGACGATGCGAGTGCGCGAGCTCGATTGAACTGCCCCGGGTTTTCCAGAGAGCAATCGGCCAAACAAACGAGCCGGAAACTCAAGGAAGCCCGCCGACAAGCCAAAGGGTTGATCCGACATCGAAAACTGGGTGAAAGCCGCTTATGATTGTCAGCGGCATCATCTCTTCGGGTCCATGATGCTGCATCGAGTGCGAAACTTGGGTTTGACCCAAAGTCAACTTATTTGTAGTAACAATAAATGAAAATCGACTATGACCGAGCCAAACGCCTTGCAACCCTGCAGCATCGCGGGTTGGACATGGAAGATGCCGATCAGGTGTTTGAAGGCCTGCATATAACGTTTGAAGACCTTCGGTTCGATTATGGGGAACGAAGGTTTCTGACCTTCGGCATGCTGCAGGATCGGATGGTCCTGCTGGCATGGACCCAAAGAGATGACGCCGTTCGGATCATCAGCATGAGGAAAGCCAATGAGCGTGAACAAGGAAGATATCGCCACAGATTGGGTTGATCCCGATGAGATCCCCGACTTGGCAACCGATGAATGGGCCGAGGTGATTGATGCGGCGCCAGCTCAACGTGGCAGGCCCAAGCTGCCAGTGACCAAAGTGTCCACCACAATTCGTTTGGACCCTGACGTGATTGATGCATTCAAAAGGGATGGCGCAGGTTGGCAAAGCAGGATCAATGACGCTTTGCGCAAAGCGGCCGGTTTGCCTGATACGGCCTGAGGCCAAAGAAACCTGCCGATGCGCCGAAGGGTTGAATCGGCAGTCGATCACATATTGGAACCTCCTGCCCTTCAATGCAGCAATAAGTCGAATTCTACCGGTAGACGCGCCGCCAATGCCTTTGGCGGATGCGGCCGACGGCTTGGTACAGCATCGGGCTGTTCGCCATTTGCTGAAAGCATGATCTTATCCGATCAGACATTCCTTGGACCGCGCCGATCCGAATTTTCCAGTTCACATAGGACGACATCGAATAGATCCCGTTCAGCCTTTGGCGCCAAGCGACAATCACCCATGCCGTGCCCTATACTTCGCCTTGGCTTCCTCCCAGATCTCTTCAATTGACTTCTTCCTGCAGCCCTTTAGCTTAACACTCCTCTCCGCTTCAATAAGAGCAGCGCGAATAGCAGCAATTTCTTCCGGCGTTTCCCGCTCGCGAATTTGGCGTTCTCGGACCGGTTTGCTCACGACGTCACTCCCTTTGCTATAGCGGACGGTATCGATTTTCGCTTTGACCGAAGTGTCTTGCTGGTCTGCACTAGAATTGCATTCGGCATGGTGCTTCACCTCGCTTCCGTACTATTTGCCTACTGCAAGTATAATCTACTTTCTTCACTTTTCAATTATATTCCGCTTCAGCTAGAGTTTGCTCGTGAATTAGGGTCCACTGCTGCACGCATGCAACTCCGGTCTCCGCCCGATGGTGACGGCACGCAGAATTACGATTCAAAATTCACAAATACGAATTATGATCTAAACTTTCATCATACTACATTCCTTCCGGCTCGTCGCATCATAAAGCGGCGTGTGGCGGCAAGGCCTATTTGCCACCTATCAGATTGTCAAAAAGTAATTCTGATCACACCGATACCGTACCGGATCAATACGAACTCGATTGCAATATAACTCTTTGTTCTAGATTGGTTCTGATGTGGTTGCTATAAGAATGATCTTAAATCATGTATTTTTTGAACACTAAAATGGAGCGCTTCACTAATTCTTTGCGTGAGTTTCAAACGGAACACCAAGTCGAATAGACATCGCACTTTCTGATACGTTAAATTCCTTAGCTAGATCTTCTACCGTGTCTACACCCTGCTCAATAAATTCCCAAACCAGCTCTCTTGGCATTAATAGATTTGCCGCAAATCGATTGGCCGCACTCTCAAATCCTCCCCGCAGACGGCTTCTGTAGAGACCATCATCCGTGATTCCATCGCCAATCAGATCCCGATGCAACACAAAATGCCCAATCTCATGTGCAATCGTGAATCGGCGCCTAGTGATGGGATGACGCGCATTAGTATATATCGCGTAGCCACTTTTGCCTCCGTGATGTTCATCTTTTTGAATAAGACCAGATATCTGATCGTCAAAATCATTTGTTCTGTAGACTTTGATCCCTAATTTGTTGGCAATTGCAATAACGGATATCGGTGCCTGTTTGTGAAACTCTTGCAAAACATCTGCAAGAAAAATGTTATCTGATGTCATTTCATTCCCCTTCCTCTCGGTCTGTCATTTTTGGCTCATTTGAACCATCGCGAGATGACTTGATTGGTATATCTGGTTTCTCGGGCAACTTCCCAAAATATACTCTTACTTCATCTTTCGCTTGATTCACCGCTTGATTCACCGCTTCCTCCTTGATGGATTGATATCCAATAAAACCCAAAACGGCGGCAGCCAGTCCAACGATCACTAAAATTGCTTCTAAAAAGAACATATGAAATGATAGCTTATCGTAAATATAATCCACATTTTCTATCGAAAGTATTTCCTTTATTGGAATACTAATCGCGAAAAGCAATAAAGCAAAAATTCCACATAGACTGCCGATAGCAAGAAAAATAATAAAGAAAGTTTGCTTACTCATATTCTACATCCCATGTCTTTCAAAAAATTCGAGCTCATTTAATCACTAACTCAGCATTCTGAACTAATGATGCGCACTTACTTTTGACCCCTATGGCGATACCTATTACCAATTGAATTTGATAGTGTGCCAAACAATGTTAACTCCGTTCTTTCTTCTTAGACGTTGCAACCTTACTCTTTGAACATTGCCGACATTTCGAATGCTGACACCCGGCATCTTTGGTATCCCGCACTTCGGTATTTTCAAAGGATTGCAATTAGACAATTCAAAACCTAGTTTGTTGCATCGGATTCATTCCAGACGTTGAATTTTCGGCGTTCACTTTTCCTCGCTAATTTCTAGGCTGTAAGATCCCTAGAAAACAATTGGACGATGTCTGCGTCTGTGTTCACAAGTCAAATACCTGACGTTGCGCAGCCGAGACACCTTCTTTCTTGATTTCAAACGGTTGAGTAGTTTCCTTTTGAAGGTCGAATTGGTCGTTGCGGCGAATCCGCATCCACCCGCGCGCTGCCTCGTTCCTTTTACACAGGTTGTTCGTTTTCGTCAATCGCCAGTATGTGTCGTACAGGTCCTGCGTTTAGTGCATTTCTGAGAAGCAGAATTCCGACTCCTTGCACCCAAGAATTGGCATGCATCAGGAAGGCGCCGAAAGCGCGCAAGAGCAAAGATGCAGTTCTCTCAAGGAATGGAACAATCAGGAAGCCGTCTCTTTCCTTTTGCTTTCAAGCGCCTGTGCCAAAGCGATTATGTTCTCTGCCGCCGCCTCAATCGTATCCTCGACCTGTTTCCGAATTTCCGGATTTGCGAACTCAGGTATTGCGATGACGATTCTGTCCGGAGGCCGATGCCTTTCGCCGAACAAGCGCCCGGCTTGGTCGGGATGAGCCCGAGCGTAGAGGTTCAAGAATCTTTTTTTTTCCTCGAGCGAAAACACGCAGACCCGCATCAGCGTCGGAACATGCTGGACCGGCAACGGAACCCGATAGTTTGGATTCAAGATTTGGCTAATGAAGCTCTTGTGCGTTCCTGTGGATTTGGCGATTCGAAGGCGAGTGCCGGAAGGCCTCCTGTCGACCAGCTCCCTGAGCATAACCTTGTAGTTTCGCAGCGCCTCCTCTTGAGTGGAAGTGCCGTTCATCGCTCATGCGCCGTCGTCAAAGGTTGATATCGCGTGTTTAACGCGTCCGGCGTAGTTCGCCGAAACTGACAGCGTGTCCAATCCAAGCTCCAGCAACGTATGCACATATTTGGGATCCGACGCCATCTCGCCGCAGATGCTGACTTCCACGCCGCGGGATCTGCCCGCGTCGACAGTGCGCTTGATCAATTCAAGCACAGCCGGATTTGATGGGCTCGCAAGCGCAGCCAGATTCGGATTGTCCCTCGCGCAAGCCGTTACATACTGCACGAGATCGTTGGAACCTATCGAATAGAATTCCGCCGCCCAGTCAGCGACCGTCAACGCCGCCGCCGGCGTTTCGACCATGATGCCCAAAGCCGGGCGATCAAATTGGGTGTCCTCTTCCTCCAACTCCTTCAGTACGGCGTTCAGATGATCAGCGGCTGAGGACAGCTCCGAAGGAATCGTCGCCATCGGCAGCATGACTTTGACTGGACCGAGTGCGGCCGTCCGCGAAAGAGCGCGAAGTTGAATTCTGAATTGCTCTGGATTAGCCAGCGAAAGGCGAAGACCTCTTTGGCCCAAAAACGGATTCGATTCGCCGTCAGCTGTAATCCCCGCAATGGGTTTGTCGCCGCCCGCGTCAAGCGTCCGAATGGTGACCGGCCGACCGTCTGCCCACAGCACCATTCGCTTGTAAGCTTCATATTGGACTTCCTCAGAAGGCAGTGTTCCGCCCATGAAGAGAAACTCCGTCCTGAACAATCCCACGCCGTCGCAGATTTCAGGATTCAACTCGTCCAGAGCATCGGGATCTTCGACATTGATCAGTATTTTGACTGCCCTACCCGACCGAGTTCGTGCCTTGAGGCGCGAATACTCGGCCTCGATGGCTTGCTCCTCTTGCCGTCGAGCGACTTTGTCGCGTTGCAGCTTCGACAATTCGCTGGCGTCGCCATGGGCCAATGTGCCGCTATCTCCGTCGACAAGCACAACGCTGCGATCCTGCAACTCGTTCATGCCACTCACGCCGACTGCCATAGGGATTCCATGCGAACGAGCAACGATGGCCGTGTGCGCCGTCGTGCTTCCCGCCGACAGGGCAATCCCCGATATCTTGTCCGCGCCGATCCATTCGATCAGAATCGACGGGCCAATGTCCTCAGCAACGATGATGTCGCCCTTTCGAGGTTCGCCTGACTTGTCAGCCCCATCCGACATCGCATTCAGGACCCGGTCGCGAAGATCAGTCAGGTCCGTAGCTCGCGCAGCCATGTACTCGCCTTCGGAAGACGCATAATCTTTAATCTCCGAATTCAGGACCGCTTGCCAAGCGTCGTCAGCGGCCTTGCCGTCGGCAATCCGTTTCCGAACCGGTTCCAATATGCTGTCGTCCTCGAGGAGCAATTCCTGGAATTCAAGGATTTCCGCTCCCAGTTCATCGGAATTCAGAACCAATGCGGCGATCTGCTCGGCGGATCGAGCGAGAGCACGATCCAGCAACCTCGACTCGTCCGAAACAGAGCCTTGCCTGCGCGACCGCTTGATTCCGGAATATTGGAACCTGCGACAAGGCCCCAAAGCGGATCCGCCGGCGGCTGGCAGTCCGACGAATTCGCGCACGCCGCCATTATTCATGGAAGTTCCTATTGACCAAATCTACAATCGAATTGACTGCTTCATTCGCATCCGCGCCCGCCGCTCGGACATAAATCGGCGAATTTTTCGGCGGACGCAGCTTGACGACCGCATTCGGAGACTTCGCGTTCACCCAATCGGGCCTTTGTTCCGAGCAAATCTGGACATTCGCCTTGAATTTCATAGCAAGCTTGGTCAGCTTGATCGCGGTTCGCGCGTGCAGGCCGAGCTTGTTAGTTATCAACGCTCCGCCTCTCACCCATTCGAATTCAGTTTCCGCTTTTTCCATCACTTGAATTCCTCGGCTGTTGCGCGGACGGCATTGAGGTTCGATCCCCCTGCTGCTTCAGTGGCGGCCATCACCGCGCCTTCCACAATAGGCGCGCTGCATATTACGATCTTCTCAGCCTTTTCCGGATCAAGCATTTCTATCGCCATTTCACTGTTCGTCTCGGATCCTCCGAGATCCACAAGGATCGCAATGCCTCTGTCCGACCAAACGCTTTCGATGGCGTCGATTATCGCGGCCACGTCGCAGCCCAATCCGCCGTCAGGGTCTCCGCCGCAATGGGCGACCTCCACGTCATCGCCTACCATTTCGTTTACCATTCGCGCCGTTCCACGGGCGACTTCCTCCGAATGGGAGACGATCACGATCGAAACTTTGTCGTTCATCTATGTTCCAACACGTTGCAAATTGCATTCACTATGTGCGCTGCCGACCTCGCACCGGGATCGATGTGGCCGATCGACCTGACGCCCAGGAACGACGCTCTGCCTTTCTTCGCCTGCATAGTTCTAGTCGCTTCAACCGCCTTTTCGGCGACTTCGCGAATTTCGTGCAACGACGCGCCGCGATCAACGGCCTCGTGCACCGGCACCAGAACATCAAGCATTGTCTTCGCCCCGACATCGGAGCGCCCTCGCGCTTTGACCGCGTTGACCCCTGTCGCGGTCAGTTTGCTGATCCCAGCAGAATCTTCAGGCACTTCCAGAGCTTCCCGCGCCATTGCCAGCAAAGCTGAACCGTAGAGGGGTCCCGACGCTCCACCGACCGTCATAACGATCGTGGTTCCCGCTTTTTTGAGCGCGGGACCGAATTCCAGATCCGCGATCGCGTCTCGGTTCTTCAGGAGGGATTCGGCACCGCGACACAAGTTGGTCCCGTGATCGCCGTCACCGATGGCCTGATCAAGAAAGGTAAGCTCGTCGGCATTGAGTTTTATCGCCTCGACTACCCGGTCGATTATTTCAGCAAGAAGATCGTTTCGCATTAGTCCTGCCTCCGACTACGAACCGACAGCGGCAGCAACCGGAATCCGATGAAGTTTGTTGAAACCACTTGTCACAGCGATTGAACATCTGCCTGCGACTTATCGCAAGTGCCAACAAAATCAACCTCCCCGGAACCGCGCCTTTCGCATTCCCTGCCAACGGAGACATCTTCGGAACAAATTTGCGAATCGTTCCGCCATTGTTGATTCGAATAAACTTTTCACTAAACTAAGTCAACTTGGATTCCGAAATTCACCGGGACGCGTCCCACTTTTTAGTCGGGCGGCGGTGTGGCAAGCACTCCAATCAAGGAATTCGGCACAACGATTGTTTTCGATGCAGCATTTGATGGCGAGCGGCGCGTTGGATCCACTTTCGACCAGCGGCACCTCTCCCTTCCGATCCCGAAAAACGGGACGCGCACCCATTATAGAAAGCGATCTTGCCAATTCGCGCCAGTCGGACTAGGTTCAAAGGCGAGAGGTTGGTACGGGCGAACGACTCGCCAACCCGGTCAGGTCCGAAAGGAAGCAGCCGTAACGAGACCCGTTCGGGCCGCTTGCCAACCTCTTGATCCCATTCTCGCGAGTTTAACCGCCCTTCCGCTGCAAGAGTCCGGCTTTGGCGTTTGTTCCCTGAACAGTACCGCACTAAGGAAGATCAATCCGTTCGACACCTTCAGTCCTCGCTCGCGTTGCGTGCCGACGCGGACGAATTTCGGAGGGTGCATCCTATTTTCTTTGGATTGAGAAGGGCGGCGTGCGGCAAGTCGAAAGCGTGCCGACGCTCTGCTCGTCATCAGATGCTGCCTCGCAAACTTGAGTCGGCCTGTCTTCCTCAATTGGAGGACTGGCCGCATCGCAGCCGCCCGACCGAAAGCAATGGGCTGCACCCCTGAATTCGCCAAGACTGGACAACCCGGCTATCCGGTCATCCACACCGTTCAAAATTTTGGCCGGCAGATTGAAACTGATTTCGACTCGCGTTCCGAGTTTCGCAGGCATTCAAACCCGGCCGCGCCTGCCAATGCTCGGATCATCGATTGATTCGCATTGGGAACAAATGCAAGCGCAATCGTCGCCGCTCTCCCATTCAAGCGTTGACCCGGGTTCAATCCGCGAAGGCGGCGCGCAATTTCGCGGCGACGAAATACAGGACACCGACCAAGATTCCTTGGACGACCAAAACAGCGAAAGTGAGGGGCACATCGGATTCCGCCCGGCCGGAATTCAGCAAGTGGCCGAGTCCCGCATCATGCGGCTCAATGATTTCAACGAGCGTCACTCCAACAAAGGCCAGAGGCATTGCGATCTTCAGCGCGTCCAAAAATCCAGGCAAAGCGCGGGGAACCGTCATCTTCCACAACATGTGCCGCTTTGTCGCGCCCCAGAGGCGAAAAAGCTCATCGACAGTCGGGTTGCTTCGCGAGACGTCCACCATGATCGCCATTGCGATGGGAAACGCAGCCATAAGCATCGCCGCCAATATTGCTGAAACGGTCTCGTTTCCTGTGAACAGAACGGCGAACACCAAAGCCACCGATGCCATAGGAACAAAATTCAAACCGCGAATCAGCGGATGAAGAATCAGGCGAACCTTGCTCGAAAAGCCCATAGCTGCGCCGAGCGCCGTTCCGATGATGACGCCCAAGACAATTCCGACGACAACTCGCCAAATCGTGTCCAAGGCGTATTGAACAAGCAGCAGGCCCGATCCAAACAACTCCGCCACAATATCAACCGGCGAAGCCATCACATCATTGTTCCAGCCTGCCGCGAGCACAATCAATTCCCAGAGAACCAGGAAACAAGCGACGCCGCCTGCACCGAGACCTAAGCGCATTCCGGAGTTCATTTCGAATCCTCCTCGGCGTCGAGTTCAATCCCGGCGATAGCCGCTTCAATCTGCTCTCTCAATTTCGCCATCAACTTGTTGACTTCGTGTTCATGGATGAAACCACGCTTCCTCTCTTCGTTGAATTCGACTTTGGCAACCAACCGGGACTTGGTCGGCTTGTCGGAAAGCACGACAACTTCATCCGATAGGAATACGGCTTCCCGCAAGCTTTGCGTGAACATCAAGCAAGTGAACGGCTCCATCTCGCGCAGCAATTGCATTGTCTCCCAAAGGCTCTCGCGCTCGAATATCCCGACGCCTTCGAATGCCTGGTCCAAAATCAGCAACTCCGGATAGTGAACCAACGCTCTGCAAAGCTCTGCGCGAATCCTTATCCCGGTCGAGACTTCCGCCGGGCGCATTTTCTCGTAGCCCTCCAGCGAAACGAGCCTGAGCAAGTCGCCCGCGCGCTCTTCCCTTTCTTCACTTGGCATGTCCGGCGCCATCACCTCAAGCGGAAGCGCGACATTTTGAATTAAGGTCAACCATTCAAGGAGTGCCGACTCCTTGAATACGATTCCGACGGTCCGACGCGGCGATGCAACTTGTTCACCTCCCAGCCAGACTGTTCCCTTTCCGGGCTGCACGAGTCCCGATGTTATTCTTGCTATCGTGGACTTTCCGCATCCGTCAGGTCCAATCACTGATACGAAATTGCCGACTTCGACCGAAAGCGAAAGGCCTTCGATCAGATCGACTTCCCCTTCATCGGACTCGTAGGAGTACGATACCTCTCGCAATTCAACTTCAAGAGATTCAGTCATGAGCAACCAGCCATAGCGACCATCCAATCAAGCGTGCACATCGAGCACGGAACATGCGACCGTATCGGCAATCAACTCTCATCTTTCGAGTATTCGCCGAGAAACGCTATACTGTTGCGACAGTTTAAGAGCGTCAATAGAAATCTGACATCCCCTCGATTATTGCGAGCAGCAATATGCGTCGATCACCCCAGATTCAGAATTTGCCGCGCGACCACCGGACGTACAGCCTGCGAGCAGGTACGCATCGATAACTCTTCGGCGCATTCCGTTGTTCAATTTGCAAATCAGCCTGCATGCAAAGCATTTTCATTTGCGCGATTCGAAGCCGAATCAGGCTTCGGCATTGAAGATTCATTGCAAGCTCAATGGATGCACAAGGTACGTTTCATGATTCTTGGTCAGGCGACAATTGCAGCCCTCGAAACGCCGAACGCAAGCGGATGCGCGAGAGCGCAGAACCGACTCAACCGAAAGCAAGAGGCGTGCCCAACCGTCATTTTTGCCAAGCGGACGCGCGCAAGCTCGCCGCAAGTTCCGCGCCCGATCAGAACGGCCAGCGAATCCAAGCGCCCAGAATGAGAACGGCAGTAACCCACATGCCGATCTGCCATCGCGAATTGTCCTTGTCCCGCTTCGCCATGTCGACATCGCGCTGCGCCTCTCGCGTTGCGGCTTCGGCCTCTCGCCTTGCGGCTTCGGCCTCTCGCCTTGCGGCTTCGGCGTCGCGCTGCAGTTCGCGCTTTGCGGCTTCGGCGTCGCGTTTCGCTGCGTCGGCGTCGCGCTGCGCATCGCGCTTTGCCAAATCGGCTCGCAGTCTGTCCAAGGCGCTTTCGTACTTCGCCTGATGCGTGCTCATGCGTTCTTCCTGTTTCGCCATCCGCTCGGAATGTTCCAACAGTGTCCGGTCGGTCATCGCTCGCATCCCGTCGCAAAAGTTTTCGTCGGCATTGCGCGGGCGGCGGTTCATGCCGGACAGCCACGCGGTGCGAATGGCCCAAGTCAGGTTCGGATCACTCTACTTCCCCTCGTATCCCCTGTCCACCCGTTTACAGGTTCAGCATTTATGCGACGGTTCGGGGATCCGATTCGCTGCGTCCTGGGACGCTTTATAGGATTTGGTCGGGTTGTTTTTCAGCGTCCGTTTTTTGGTCAGACGGCGGCGCGACAAACCCTCCAATCAAGGAATCGGTCCGACGATTTGTTTTCGATGCAGCATTTTGAGGCGATCAGAGCGTTGGCCCGCTTTCGACCAGCGGCACCTCGCCCTTCTCCGTTCAAAGAAAATGGGATGCACCCGTATGCGCAACCTTTCAACAAATTTGAACAACCGGCTCGGGCCTGTCGCGGAGCGAGGCGCGCGCCGGAATGTGAGGCGCTTGAGTCGATGACAGGATGAAGACACAGAGCGAGCTTGCGCAAGACAAAGGCCGCGCTCTTAAGAAAGGAACGACGGAACTCGCCGAACTCAGCGCGCCGTGCAAGCTTAGGATACTCCTTCACCGCTTTGCATTATTTCGTGCGCTACATCGTATTCCGAACAAGGCACATTGGCTTGATTCCAAGCTTCAACGGGAAAATACTCATATGGCCGGGGGATCAGCCTCGTAAACAACCTATCCTTGGACAGGTCGAATCAACATGTTCCACAGAGCAAAGTCGTGAAGCGGGCAGAACAGGTTACGTTCGCCGGAGGCGGGATCGAGCGAGCCGCTGAAATCCGAAGCAACGAAAAAAGAATCGCCGGACTGCTTGCCCGGTCAGATGCGCGGGTCACATTGCTGTGGCAATCGAAACCGCTGTTCGCTGACGACGGTTCACTGAATTGGGTTCCGCCGACCCATGCGTTTCTCGATCATGGAATCGAGCAGCCGATATTCCTCGGGTTCGAATCAGGGGCTCCGCGATTCGCGTCGGATGTATCGGGATGGAATCCGCCGGACAAATGCGATTCGCCACCTGACGACATTCTCGACAATGCCGAGCAACGGAGCGACCTGCTGCCAAACGGCTCGAGTTTTGCAAATCTGCGAACGCGAATGAGCGGTCTGAGTCCCAGCGACGCCGAATTGGTAGCATCTGCGAAAGCATTGGCAGGATGGCATGCGACCCATCGATATTGCGCGCGATGCGGACACCCCACAGTTCCAGTCATGGCAGGTTGGCAAAGGACATGTCCGACTTGCAACGCGGATCATTTTTGCCGCACGGATCCGGTCGTTATCATGCTTGTGCTGAGCGGCAACCGCCTGCTCCTCGGCCGTTCGCCAGGGTGGCCCGACGGAATGCGCTCTCTCTTGGCCGGTTTCATCGAGCCGGGCGAAACCGTCGAAGCCGCAGTTCGCCGCGAAGTGCATGAAGAAACGAGCGTGGCGGTCGGCGGGGTGAACTATCTTGCCTCCCAGCCTTGGCCGTTTCCGGCCTCCTTGATGATCGGATGCAAAGCAAATGCAATTTCAGAGGAGATTCGAGTCAACACCGACGAACTTGAGAACGCTGAATGGGTAGAACGCGAAGACCTGCTCGAAACATACGCCAACGAGGACGGATCGGGCAGACCCCGTCGAGGAGCGATAGCGGATTTCTTGATCAGGAATTGGCTTGCGGACACTCTGGACTAGAATTAGCCTTTGCGTTCCGGCGACGCTCCGTAAACGCCCAATATCCGGACATAGTCTGTGAAAAACTTCAGCTCATCCAAGGCGCGCTCCACGGGTTTGTCTTCGGGATGCCCTTCGATGTCCGCGAAGAACTGGGCGTCGGAAAACGATCCTCCGACCATTGCGCTTTCCAGCTTGACCATGTTCACGTTGTTCGTGGCAAATCCCCCGAGCGCCTTGTAGAGAGCAGCGGGTATATTGCGCACTCGGAAAACAAGAGACGTCATCATTTCCGGGCTGCGTTTGGACCAATCGCCCCGAAGGGACATGACGATAAATCTTGTTCGGTTGAACTCGGAATCCTCAATCTGCTGCTTCGCGACTTCCAAACCGTAGATTTCTCCGGCCAGTTCGGATGCCAACGCGGCAATGCTCCTGTCGCCCAGTTCCGCTACGCGCTTGGCAGACCCCGCCGTATCCGCCGACGGAAGCGCTTCGATTCCATGCCGCTTGAAGAAGTTCCTGCACTGTCCGAGCAGAACCATATGACTCATCGCAGTGCGGATATCGTTCAACGGCGTGCCGGGAATCACCAAAACATTGATGTGAATTGGCACGAAGACCTCGTCGACGATTCTCAAGCCTGATCCCGGAAGTATCCGATGAATATCCGCAACGCGCCCGTAAACGGAATTTTCGACAGGCAGCATCGCGCAATCGGCATCGGCCGAGCGCACTTGATCCACTGCGTCTTCGAAAGTCGCGCAAGGCACGGCTTCCCAGCCGGGCCGGGCAATGCGGCATGCTTCGTGGGAATAGGCGCCCAGCTCGCCCTGAAAAGCGACCTTGCCCTTCGCGCCGTTCGTCATCGGTCGGATCCTGCTGTCCCAGTGCTAGTAGTTCTTGATAAACCCAATTGGAACGCGATAGAAGGCGTGCGAACAAATCTTCGACCGAAATTGCGATGAGCTGCGGGAGTATCGAATGTTGGACACGATGACTGCGACGAAAGTCGTCGGCGCCGGGTGCGGCGCATTGCTCGTGTTGTTGCTTTCGAATTGGGCTTCGGAAACGCTTTACCATGTCGAAAGCCACGGCAGTCCTGTCGCCGAAATTGCGATGGCAGCTTCGACCGGCTCCGATGGCGCCGAAGAGATCGAGGAAGTGGATTTCGCGGTGCTGCTCGCCGAAGCCGATCCGAAAAACGGCGCCAAAGTGTTCGCCAAATGCAAGGCTTGCCATATCGTGGATGAACCCAAGAACGGCGCGGGTCCGCACCTTTTCGGCATTGTCGGCCGTACGATCGCCGCGCTTGAAGACTTCCGCTACTCAGGACCCATGTCCGATCTCGAGGGCGAGTGGACGGCGGAAAGCATCAGCGCGTTCATCGAAAATCCGAGGAAATATCTTCCCGGCACGAAAATGACCTTTGTCGGCCTGAAGAAACCGAAAGACCGAGCTGACATCGTCTCTTACCTGCTGTCATTCCAGCAATAGACACCGATCAAATTCATGCTTGGACGACGTTTACGGCCGTTCAATCGGATGGCGGCAGCTTGGGGCTGAATCCCGCGAGCGGGCAGAACCGAGTCGCGCGCAGTTCGTCTTCCTGATCATGCGGAAACTGGGCTTCTTGCTTTTCAGCGAGGGAATGTCGCGTGTCCGCGAGAGTCGCCTTGAACTGCGGCCCGGACGAAGCCGAGGCCGTCACTCCGCGTAGATCAGGCGAAATTTCCAGCGTGTCTGAGTTCACCCATTGATGCGACTCCGCCTTGACGCCGGGGCGGCGTGCCAAGCGCTTTCGCAAGTCAGGTCTGTTTGATGCAACAGCATTCGTTCTGCAGGCCTGCATTGAAATGCGCGGCTCAGCTTCAGATCGCTCTTGCGTGCTTGGGGGCCCGTCGGTCTTTCCGTTCAGATCTCAATGACTATCCCCCTGCTCTGACCGAGCTCCAAACAGATCGTTGTAGATTCGAGCGCAGTTTGCTAATTTTCGCGGATTATACCTTCGACCAAGCGGGGCATGTTATGAGAAGTTCAGGCGTGGAAACATGTCGTCAAAACATCGGCCGTGCGTGCGCGGGCACCCTGGCAGCGGCGCTGATCGCGTGGGCATCGCAGGCATCGTCGCAAGGCGTCATCAAGTCCCACGGCATATCCACGTTCGGCAACCTTAAATATTCCTCTGATTTCAGCCATCTCGACTATGTGAATCCGGATGCGCCCAAAGGCGGCGAAATCGCTGTCTGGGTGTCGGGAACCTTCGACTCCATGAACCCTTATTCTCGAAAGGGTCGGGCCGGCGCGCTGTCTTCAGTTTTCTTCGAAAGCCTGCTTTCGGGAACGGCCGACGAGATCAGCGCGGCCTATTGCCTGGTTTGCGAAACGATGGAGTATCCCGAGGATCGTACTTGGGTCGTGTTCAACATGCGGCCCGAGGCCCGTTTTTCCGACGGCACGCCGTTGACGGCGGAAGACGTCAAATTCAGCTACGAACTTTTAGTTGAAGAAGGGCTGATCTCGTTCCGCCGCATCCTTGAGAAAGCGGTAAACACCGTGGAAGTCGAGTCTCCACACAGGATCAAATTCACCTTCAACACGGACGAGCCGACCCGCGATTATCCCGCGCTTGTGGGCTCACTGCCGATTTTCTCCAAAGCGTGGTTTGAAGCCACAGGAGCGAAACTCGACGAATCCAGACTGGAGCCAGCCGTCGGATCCGCTCAGTACGTGCTTGACGAATTGGAGATTAATCGTCGGCTCGTCTACAGGAGAAACGAAGGCTACTGGGGCAGTCATCTGGCCATTAACCAAGGTCGCAACAATTTCGACACGATTAGAATCGAATATTTCGGCGACACGGTCGCGGCGTTCGAGGGCTTCAAAGGCGGGGCCTATACATTCCGCACAGAGAATCTGTCGAGACAATGGGCGACTGCCTACGAATTCCCTGCAATCGACAACGGCTGGGTCGTTAAGAAGACATTTCCTGACGGCGACAAAGCGTCAGGCCAAGGTTTCGTGTTCAATCTCCGACGCGATAAGTTCGCTGATAGCCGAGTGCGTGAAGCCCTCGGCATGATGTTCAATTTCGAATGGTCGAACCAAACGCTTTTTTACGGTCTGTATGAGCGAATACACTCGTTTTGGGAAAACAGCGACCGCGCCGCGACCGGGCTTCCAAGCGAAGCAGAGCTCAAGCTTCTTGAACCGTTGAGGGATCAGCTTCCGCAGGAGGTGTTCAACGAACCGGCGGCGCTTGCGCCGTCGTCCGGAGAGCGCCAGCTCGACCGGCAGAACCTTCGCCGGGCATCGGAGCTTCTCGACCAGGCTGGCTGGCCAATTGGAGACGACGGAATTCGTCGGGATTCCGAAGGAACAATGCTTGAAGTCGAGTTCATCGAAGACAGCCCGACATTCGCCCGCATCATCAATCCGTATGTCGAAAATCTGCAACAGCTGGGAGTGGCGGCAACTTTTTCCCAAGTGGACCCTGCCCAATATACTGATCGCGTGAGAAATCACGATTTCGATGTGATCGTGGACATATTGAATGTCAGCTTGGAGCCCGGAGACGGTCTCGAACAATATTTCGGCTCGGAAAGTATCGATGGAGTGTTCAACAGCATGGGGCTGGCGAATCCCGCTGTCGACAGGCTTATCGATCATGTCGTGGCCGCCGAAACCGAAGAAGAGCTCGTGACGGCGGTCCGCGCGCTTGACCGCGTTATGCGATCACTGAAGTTCTGGGTGCCCCAATGGTACCGGAATTTCCATACAGTCGCCTACTACGATATTTTCGAGCATCCGGAGAACCTTCCGCCGTACGCCCTCGGGCAAATGGATTTCTGGTGGTTCAACCAGCAAAAATACGACGAGCTGGTGAACGCGGGCGCGCTTTGAAGGCAGGCAAACAGCTGCGCAGGGAGTTCTGATTGGGCGCCTATATCTTGCGCCGACTCGCGCTCGTGATCCCGACGCTGCTCGGAATCATGGTGATAAATTTCGTTCTGGTGCAATTCGTGCCGGGAGGGCCGGTCGAACAAATCATCGCTCAACTCGAAGGCGAGGGCGACGTGTTCGAGGGCATCGCGGGCACGGGCCAGGAGACAATTTCAAACGAGGGCGGCAGCGACAGGTATCTCGGGTCTCGAGGACTGCCCGAGGACTTCATCGCGGAACTCGAAAAGCAGTTCGGATTCGACAAGCCGCCGCTTGAACGCTTCCTGTCGATGCTCTGGGGCTACATCCGCCTCGATTTCGGCGAGAGCTACTTCCGATCGATCAGCGTGGTCGACCTCGTGCTGGAAAAAATGCCGGTCTCGATCACCCTCGGCCTCTGGTCCACCGTGGCAGCGTATCTCATCTCGATCCCCCTGGGCATACGGAAAGCCGTAAAGGACGGCACGCCTTTCGATACATGGACCTCCGGCGCGATCATCGTCGGCTACGCCATACCGGGCTTCCTGTTCGCGATCCTGCTCCTCGTGCTTTTCGCAGGAGGATCATACCTCAAGGTCTTTCCGCTGCGCGGCCTGGTATCCGACGACTTCGCCGAACTCAGCCTTCTGGGAAAGGTCGCCGATTATTTCTGGCACATAACGCTTCCGGTGCTGGCCTCGACGATTTCGGCCTTCGCGACCCTCACGCTTCTGACCAAGAACAGCTTTCTGGACGAAATAAAGAAACACTACGTCATGACGGCGCGGGCGAAGGGCCTTTCTGAAAACCGCGTGCTGTACGGACATGTGTTCCGCAATGCCATGCTGATCGTGATCGCGGGGTTCCCGGCAGTGTTCGTCTCGGTCTTTTTCGGCGGTTCGCTGATCATCGAAACGATCTTCTCGCTGGACGGACTGGGACGGCTCGGATTCGAGGCGGCCGTTTCGCGCGACTATCCGGTGATTTTCGGCACCCTGTACGTCTTCGGCCTGCTCGGCCTTGTCGTCGGGATCATATCCGACCTGACTTACGTCTGGATCGACCCGCGAATCGATTTCGAAACGAGGGAAACATGATCAACCCGTCGGCACTCACCCGTCGCAGATGGAAAAATTTCCGCTCGAATCGAAGGGCGTACTGGTCCCTCATCGTTTTCTCCATCATCTTCGTCTTTTCGCTGTTCGCTGAATTCATCGCCAACGAAAAGCCGCTTCTGGTCAAATACCGGGGCGAGTACTTCACGCCGATCTTCAATTTCTATCCCGAAACCGCCTTCGGCGGAGACCTCCGGACGGAGGCGATTTACCGCGACATCGAAATCGAATGCCTGATCGTCTCGGGCGGCATGGAATCTTGCTGGGACGATCCCGAGGGCGTCATCGAGAATTCGCGGGACGGAGAAATCGACGGCACGGCGATCAAGCGCGGCTGGGTGCTGTGGCCGCCGATAAAATACTCCTACTACACCGTAAGCGACCTCGGCGGGAAACCGGCCCCGTCTCCTCCAGACGCAGAGCATTTGCTGGGAACGGACGACACCGCCCGCGACGTGCTCGCGCGCATCATCTACGGATTCCGCTTCTCGGTTCTGTTCACCTTGATCGTCACGCTGGCATCGACAGTCATCGGCTTGGCGGCCGGCGCAATGCAAGGATTCTTCGGCGGCCTTCTGGACCTGTTCTTCCAGAGAGTCATTGAAATCTGGGGAGCGACGCCGTCGCTTTACATCATCATCATCGTCGCGGCGATTTGGAAGATGGATTTCTGGCTTCTCGCTTTCCTGATGACGCTTTTCGGTTGGACGGCCCTTGTCGGAGTCGTCAGGGCTGAATGCCTTCGCGCGAGGAATTTCGAATACGTCCGGGCGGCGCGCGCACTCGGAATGAACAACTTGGCCATACTTTTCAAGCACGTCCTTCCCAATGCGATGGTCGCCACCGTCACCCTCCTGCCCTTCCTCATCACCGGCACGATCGGATCGCTGGCAGCGCTGGACTATCTCGGCTTCGGCCTTCAGCAGTCGTCGCCCTCGCTCGGCGAACTGACCCTTCAAGCGAAGCAGAACCTGCAGGCGCCGTGGCTCGGATTCACAGCGTTCTTCACATTCGCGATCATGCTCTCGCTGCTGGTCTTCATCTTCGAAGGCGTTCGCGACGCATTCGACCCGAGAAAGACATTCGCTTGACCGAGCCGCTTCTCAAGGCGACAAATCTGTCCGTCACGTTCAGTCAGGGCGGCGTCGAGACCGCCGCCGTCCGAGGCGTGGATTTTCACGTGGATAAGGGGGAAACCGTAGCGATCGTCGGAGAGTCCGGCTCAGGCAAATCGGTTTCCGCATTGTCGATCGTCGGGCTGCTCCCCGAAAATGCCGCAATCTCAGGGTCCGTCCGCTACAAGGACACCGAAATGATCGGCACCGCCCCGGCCGAGCTTCGCCGAATCCGGGGCAACGACATCAGCTTCATCTTTCAGGAGCCCATGACTTCCCTGAACCCGCTCCACATCTTGGAGAAGCAGATCGGGGAAAGCTTGGCGCTGCACCAGAAGCTGCAGGGCGAAGCGGCCCGCGCCCGCGCCGTCGACCTGCTTGCCAAGACAGGAATCGACAATCCGGAAAGCAGGCTGAAATCCTATCCGCACCAGCTCTCCGGCGGCCAGCGCCAGCGGGTAATGATCGCGGTCGCGCTGGCCAACAATCCCGACCTGCTTGTCGCCGACGAACCGACAACCGCACTGGACGTCACCATCCAAGCTCAGATCCTCCAATTGCTTGCCGAGTTGAAGTCGGCGGAAGAAATGAGCCTTCTGTTCATCACCCACGATCTGAACATTGTGCGGAGCATCGCCGACCGGGTCTATGTGATGAAGGACGGACAATTCGTCGAGACCGGAAAGAAGGACGATGTGTTCGACCGTCCGAGCCACCGCTACACCCAGCGCTTGCTTGCCGCGGAACCGAGCGGCGAACCGGATCCCGTTCCTGAGCACTCCGAAGCCATCATGCAGGCGAAGAATGTCAAGGTATGGTTTCCTATTCAGCGGGGATTGATTCGGCGCACCGTCGGCCACATCAAAGCGGTCAATCCGTCGAACTTCGCAATCAAGCGCGGAGAAACCGTCGGGGTCGTCGGCGAGTCGGGTTCCGGCAAGACGACGCTCGCGCTGGCGATGATGAGGCTCGTCGCTTCGACCGGAGACATCAGGTTCCTCGACCAGAACATTCAAGGCCTGAAAAGCGCCGCGCTAAGGCCGGTCAGGCGCAACATGCAGATGGTGTTCCAAGACCCGTACGGCTCGCTGTCTCCGCGAATGACCATTGAGCAGATCGTGTCGGAAGGCTTGCGCGTCCACGGCATCTCCGAGGGCAAACGAAGGAAGCTTGTCGCCGAAATTCTGGAAGAGGTCGGACTGGACGCCGACATGCTGCAGCGCTATCCGCACGAATTTTCCGGCGGCCAGCGCCAGCGGATCGCAATCGCTCGGGCAATGATTCTGCATCCCAAGCTTGTCGTGCTCGATGAGCCCACATCGGCGCTGGACCGAACGGTGCAAGCGCAAATAATTGACTTGCTGCTTGGAATTCAGCGCAAGCATGAGCTTTCATACTTGTTCATCAGCCACGATCTGCGCGTGGTTCGCGCCCTGTCCCACAAGATCATCGTCATGCGGAACGGCGACATCGTCGAAAGCGGATCGTCCGCCGAAGTGTTCAACAACCCGAAGACGCCCTACACGCGCGAACTCATCACCGCCGCGTTCGACATGCAGGCAGCTGCAGCGAACTTCGCACGCGGCGAAAAATCCGAGCGAGCGGCACGCATGAATGGCGGACCGCCGCAGGGCCGATCAGCCGCCTGAATCGAGTTTCAGCAGGCAGGCATCCGAGATTCCATCGAAAGTTCAATGCATTGAAAAGTTTTCTATCAGCCAAGAGCTGACCGAATTGCAAGGGTGCGTTTCATGTTTTTTGGTTGGAGCGCTTCACTAGCGTTTTGATGACGGACATATCGCATTGTTTTGATTACCGTGGTCGCGATCGTACCAGAGCAGCTTGAGCGCCCGCCCATCTCGAATTCCGTAAATGCGCACAGTCCCGGACAATCGTAGCGAAAACAACTCGGAAACGTCGTTCAGCCCAATTTTTTCAGCCTTTTCTGTGCATTTCTTGACAGATTCTTGCACTTTACAGGATGACTATTTGTGCCTCTGGATTTCCCGCCAGCCGCACTCATGATCTCTGCCCAAGTCATCGATTCGAATCCCTGCAGTTTGGGCAAAATGGCATCCCACCATTCTTGATCGGAGATTCCTTTGAAACTCCAATTTCCCCCTTTGTCCAGAATGCCGAGCATCCAAACGATCGTTTGATCATTAGTGGAAGATGGATTGTGATCTGGACGTTGGCGAGATTTTTTCCCGGCGGGCGGCCTATGCTTTGCCGTGGGCTCTCTTACCATCTGCCAAGCAACAACACCTATAGGCTGCCGTAATACTCCGCTAAATCTTGCTTCGGAATCACAGTGTTTCCGCGCTCGCCGACGGGAATATTCTTGCGCGCATTCTTCCAAGGGTCCTCCATGTGCGTTAGGTCGCTCAGCCACTGCGGTGACTTGTCACCGTAATACTCGAGCACCGCGTCTACTGTTTCCTGCTGGTCAGGCGAAAGCTCGCTTTGATCTCCGCGTCCCAAGCTTTCCACACGGTATTGGCTTTTATGGACTTTGTAGAGTGCACGCACAACCGGCCCGTTGGCCCAGGCCTCAATCTCTTCCGGATACAGGGCATCGTCGTCCCAAACCAGCGACCAGGCTTGACAATAATAGACCAGCTTCTGAAGTTTCCAAGTGGTCATCGGACCCCTGCGCTTAAGTATGTACGCTGCGACATCAAAAACGTTTGCCATTGTTCACACTCCTTCCTGAAGACAAGTTGCGCGACAGCGAAGAAACCCGCCGGCGTCGCAGAATTGGTGAACGCATAACGCTATTTGATTCCAGCATTTTGACCGTTCGGTATCCGATTCGACCGCGTCTGAGAACGGGTTATAGAACTTCAAGGCGTTTTTTTTCCGGCGTGTGCGGGTTCAGCATTTATGCGACGGTTCGGGGTCCGATTCGCTGCGTTTTGGGACGTTTCATAGGATTTGGTCAGATGGCTTCCGAACGGCAAGCCTTCCAATTGAAGAAGTTCGGCCAACGCGTGTTTTCGACGCGGCATCTGACGGCAAGCAGGGCGTTTGCGACCGCTTTCGACCAGCGGCGCACCGCCAGTTTGAATCGGCTGTCCACAATGTGCTTGCAGACGCTTTCCACGATACCGGATCTGTTCGGCAACCTACGTTTCCGGTAGGAGTCGCAGCGCGTTCGGTTCCTACTGGCCTCGCAGCACGCGACGGGTTCGGACCGGTGGCGGGGCGGCTTCAGAGCGACGCATAGCCGTTCATGCAGCCAACAGCTGCATCCGGTCGGATCGCGCGGAGATAGGCGGGGTAGCCGCCTTCTTTGCCGAATTTCTTGATCTCCCGGCCCAGCCGACGTTCAGACGGATCCGAGCAAGCTCCGATCTCGTCCGCGAGATAGCCCAGTAAGGCTCCAAACGCCGCGTGAAAGCGCAAAACCGCCTTCACCGAAAAACATGAAACGCACCCAATTGCGCGATTGGGTTTGGAAAATCTTCCGGCCACCTTTATACGTCGGGTCATTGATTCCCGAACGCTCCAAAGTGCGGTGCAGGATGGGCGAAGTTCGTGCAAAAGGTCCGAACCGACGATGAGGGATTACGCATACATACTGCTTTTGGCGATCATTGCGGTTCTGGCCGTGATTGCCGCCAATTATGCTCGCGATATCGCCTATCAAGTGAACGCATTGACCGTCGCGCTCATCGCAGCGGGCCTTTTCATCTGGAGAGTGCGTCGAACCGGGGAACCCGAGCCTGAACCTGCGACCGGATACAACGACGGAGTCGTGCGCGCCGGGGTGATCGCAACAACATTGTGGGGAATCGTCGGCTTCCTGGTCGGCACCTTCATTGCGTTCCAGCTGGCGTTTCCCGAGTTGAACTTCGAGTGGGCGGAAGGTCATCTGAACTTCGGCCGGCTGCGGCCGCTGCATACTTCAGCCGTAATCTTCGCGTTCGGCGGGAACGCCTTGATCGCGACCTCCTTCTACATCGTGCAGCGAACGACGGCCGCAAGGCTCTGGGGCGGAAACCTCGCATGGTTCGTATTCTGGGGCTTCCAGCTCGTGATCTTGCTTGCCGCGACCGGCTACCTTCTCGGGGCGACCCAGTCGAAAGAATACGCGGAACCCGAATGGTACGTCGACATTTGGCTCACCCTGGTCTGGGTGGCCTATCTCGCGGTTTTCCTCGGAACGCTCGTGAAGCGGAAAGAGCCGCACATCTACGTGGCCAACTGGTTCTTTCTTTCGTTCATCGTAACCGTCGCGATGCTCCACCTCGTGAACAATATCAGCATTCCGGTTTCGATATTCGGATCCAAATCCGTCCAGCTCTTCGCCGGGGTGCAGGATGCGATGACTCAGTGGTGGTACGGGCACAACGCCGTCGGGTTTTTCCTCACGGCCGGTTTCCTCGGCATGATGTACTACTTCATTCCGAAGCAAGCGAACCGTCCGGTCTACAGCTACAAGCTTTCAATCGTGCATTTCTGGTCGCTGATATTCATGTACATCTGGGCCGGGCCGCATCATCTGCACTACACGGCGCTTCCGGATTGGGCTTCCACTCTCGGAATGGTGTTCTCGGTCATGCTCTGGATGCCGTCGTGGGGCGGCATGGTGAACGGCTTGATGACGCTGTCGGGCGCATGGGACAAGATTCGGACCGATCCGATCATCCGCATGATGGTCGTCTCGCTCGCCTTCTACGGCATGGCGACCTTCGAGGGGCCGATGATGTCCATCCGCGCGGTCAACGCGCTGAGCCATTACACGGACTGGACGATCGGCCATGTCCATTCCGGCGCCCTCGGCTGGAACGGCCTGATCACATTCGGAGCGCTGTATTTCCTCGTGCCCAAGCTCTGGGGCCGCAAAGCGCTTTACTCGATGAAGATGGTTTCGTGGCATTTCTGGCTGGCCACCATCGGAATCGTTTTCTACGCAGCCTCAATGTGGGTCACCGGAATCATGGAGGGACTGATGTGGCGGGAAGTCGATGCGAACGGTTTTCTGGTGAACTCGTTCTCCGATACCGTGGTGGCGAAGTTTCCGATGTATCTCGTGCGCGGCGCGGGCGGAGTGCTTTACCTGCTCGGCTCTCTGATCATGTGCTACAATCTGTGGATGACGATACGCGGGCCGGCGCGGGCGCCGGAGACCCGCGCCGTCGAGGCGGCTGCGTGAGCGGGGCTTGAAGAATGGCGTTCCTCACCAGGCATAAAAAGCTCGAACGGCACGCGACGCTGCTGCTCATTGTCAGCTTTCTCGTGGTGACGGTGGGCGGCGTCGTCGAGATCATTCCGCTGTTCTACCTTGAGAACACAATCGAAAAGGTGAAAGGGGTGCGCCCCTATTCGCCTCTCGAGCTCGCCGGACGCGACATCTACGTCCGGGAAGGCTGCTATGTCTGCCACAGCCAGATGATCCGCCCGTTCCGCGACGAGGTGGAGCGATACGGCCATTACAGCCTCGCAGCCGAGTCCATGTATGACCACCCGTTCCAGTGGGGGTCGAAACGAACCGGTCCGGATCTTGCGCGGGTGGGAGGCCGTTATTCCGATGAGTGGCATTTGGTTCATTTCACGGATCCGCAGTCCGTTGTTCCTGAATCAATCATGCCGAAATACGGATTCCTGTCGGACCGCCGTTTGGACGCCGATCATTCCGCAGAGTCTCTGAGCACCCACAGGCTCGTCGGCGTGCCCTACTCCGACGAGATGATCGAGAACGCGAAAGCGGACATGATCGCGCAGGCGGATGGCGATGCGGACCACGAGGGCCTGCTGGAACGCTATCCCAAAGCGCAGGCCCGCAATTTCGACGGCCAGCCGGAACTGACCGAAATGGATGCCCTCATCGCTTACATGCAGATTCTGGGGACACTTGTCGACTTCTCCAGCTTCATTCCGGATTCGAGCCGGTAGGAGGCGGCGCATGGAGCAGTATTCGATCCTTCGCGAATTCGCCGACAGCTGGGGGCTCTTGCTCCTGATGATCGCGTTCGTCTTCGTGGTTCTATACACCTTCCGCAGGTCCAGCCGGGAATTGCACCGGGACAGCGCCAACATTCCGTTCCGGCATGACTCGATGCCGGACGACGACGCGCCGGCCGGCGGACCGGATTCAGAGATCCGCGAATGAACGAAGAAGCCGATCAGAACAAGGATCCGGAAAGCACCGGCCATGAATGGGACGGGATCAAGGAATACAACAACCCGCTTCCGAGATGGTGGCTCTGGGTCTTCTATGCGACGCTCGTCTGGGGATTGGGCTATACGATCGCCTATCCCGCCTGGCCTCTGCTCAAATCGGCGACGCCGGGACTGCTTGGATTTTCAACCCGCGAAGCGCTTGAAGCGGACATCATCGCATTCAACGAGGCCAATGCCGGGCTGGATGCCCGCTTGGAGTCGGCGGCTCTTGCAGACATTGAAGCCGACGCCGAAATGCTCAGCTACGCGCTGCGGGGCGGAGCGGCGGTGTTCCGGACGTTCTGCTCCCAGTGCCACGGATCCGGCGCCGCCGGAGCGCAAGGCTATCCGAATCTGCTCGACGACGACTGGCTCTGGGGCGGCACGATCAGCGACATTCATTACAGCGTCGCCCACGGGATTCGGAACGCCGAGGGCGCCGACGCGAGATATTCGGAAATGCCCGCTTACGGCGAACTTCTTGCCGAGGAGCAGATTTGGCAGCTCACGAATTACGTGCTCCGGCTGTCCGGCCAGCAGCACGACGCATCGCTCCTCGCGGCGGGTGGCGAATTGTTCGAGCAGGAATGCGTTGCGTGCCACGGCGAAGGCGGAACGGGCGACAGGGAGCTCGGCGCGCCGAACTTGACCGATTTCATCACGCTGTACGGAAATTCGCCGGAGGACATTGCCGAAACGATCGCCTACAGCAGGAACGGAGTGATGCCGAGCTGGTCCGGCCGGCTGACCGAATCGCAGATCAGGCAAGTGTCCGTCTATGTGCACCAGCTCGGCGGCGGAGAGTAGCGCCGCAAGGCGACGGGCGCTCGCGGAAGAAATGTTCCCGCGACTCGGCCGCCTGAAATGCGCGAGAACACTCGGCGCGGTTCGAAATGAAACCGGGCAGCCAGATCGGACGCGGGGTTAAACATAGATACTCATGAAAACCGCGCAAGCCCTGCCTCCCAAGCTCTACGCGCCTCGAGAGCCGATTTTCCCGAGGCGCGTCACGGGGCAGTTCCGCACGCTGAAATGGTATTTGCTGGCGGCGACTCTGAGCATCTACTACGTGACGCCTTGGATAAGGTGGGACCGGGGTCCGAATCTTCCCGACCAGGCCGTTCTGATCGATATCGCCGACCGCCGGTTCTTTTTCTTCTGGATCGAAATCTGGCCGCACGAATTCTATTTCATAGGCGGCCTGCTCATCATGGCGGGCATCGGCCTGTTCCTGTTCACATCGGTTCTGGGCCGAGTCTGGTGCGGCTTCGCCTGCCCCCAGACGATCTGGACGGATTTGTTCATTCTCGTGGAAAGGCTGGTCGAGGGCGACCGGAACAAACGGGTCAAGCTTTGGAACGCGCCGATATCGTTCAGGAAAGCCAGGATTCGGATGGCCAAATGGGCGATCTGGCTGATGATTTCCATAGCGACCGGAGGGGCCTGGGTCTTCTATTTCACGGATGCCCCGACGCTCGCCGTCGATCTGATCGCGCTTGAAGCGCATCCGGTCGCCTACACGACCATCGCGATCCTTACTGCGACCACCTTCGTGCTCGGCGGCTTCATGCGGGAGCAGGTCTGCATATACATGTGCCCTTGGCCTCGAATCCAAGCCGCCATGATGGACGAGACATCTTTGACGGTCGCCTATCGGGATTGGCGCGGAGAACCCAGAGGAAAACACAGGAAGGCGGCGGGGGCCGACCAGCTGGGCGACTGCATCGATTGCAGCGCATGCGTCAACGTTTGCCCCATGGGGATAGACATTCGTGACGGCCACCAGCTTGAGTGCATCAGTTGCGCGCTTTGCATCGACGCTTGCGACGACGTGATGGAAAGAATCGGAAAGCCGCGCGGTTTGGTGGATTACATGGCCCTCGCCGACAATCTCGGCCAAGGCACGCAAAAGAGCTACCGCGCCCTGCTCCGACACGTCCTTCGGCCGCGCGTCCTTTTGTATGCAGGACTTTGGAGCGGCATTGGCGCTTCCCTCGTGTTCGCTCTGTTTCTCCGCCCGGATCTGGAGTTTTCCGTCGCGCCGATTCGGAATCCGACGTTCGTCGTGCTTTCCGACGGCTCGATTCGAAACTCCTACGACTTCAGAATCCGGAACAGGCACGGCGAGGACGCGACCTTCAGCATTTCGTTCGCTTCGGAGCACGAGTTCGCGCTGACGACCGGAATGCAAGAGGAGCCGAAGGTTTTGATTCAGGCCGATCAAACAGGGATTCACAGGATTCACGTGACAGCGCCTGCCGCTTCGGAAGCGGCAGCGGAGGCAAGCACCGGATTCAGATTCTGGGTGGAAGACATGACCAGCGGCGAGCGCGCCTTCGTCGATACCGTGTTCAACGGGAGCGGGCAATGAGCGACTTCGGCAAGCCCCTGACAGGACGAAAGGTACTCGTCATCATTCTGGCCGGATTCGCGATCATCATCGCCGCCAATCTTTCTCTCGCCGTTTCGGCGATCGCCACCAATCCCGGCTTGGAGGTCAGGAACGGCTACATCGCGAGCCAGAAGTTCGAGCGGCGGCGCGAACTTCAGGACAGTCTGGCGTGGAAGGCGTCCGCGCTGTACGAGGACGGCTTTCTCGTCGTTGAAATCGTCGCCGCCGACGGGCGTCCCGCCGAGCTGAGCGAATTCGGCGCAGCGGTCCGCAGGCCGACGCATCAGCGCGAGGACCGAGAGCCGGAATTCAAATTCAGCGGACAGCACTACTCCGCGCCCATCGATCTCGCGAGGGGGCGCTGGAACGTCGACGTCAAAGCCGCCTCGGTCGACGGACAGGAATTCGAGCAGCGCCTGTCGATCCGGATTCGCTGAGGGGCAAAATGGGCGCGAGCCTTTCCGAATTCACTGAAGCAGAACGCATGGCCGATCAGGAGGATGCCGGAGCGGACGGGCAAGGCTCCGCCCGCACGATTCTGTTTTCGGCTCCCGGAGTCCACTGCGCTTCGTGCATTTCCGTGATCGAGCAAGACTTGGGAAGGCAGCCCGGCGTTCTGCTCGCAAGGGTGAATTTGTCGCAAAAGCGAATTTACGTGACCGCGTCCGAATCAATCGATGCCGATTCGATTCGAGATCGGATCGCCGGGCTGGGATTCAAAGCGCGCGAGCTGGAGGCGCGGTCTTCCGCTTCGAACGAAAGCGAAAATGCGGGCTTCGCTCTCCTGGCAAAGGTCGGCGTGGCAGGATTCGCTCTGTTCAACGTCATGCTTTTCTCCGTCGTCGTCTGGTCCGGCGCGGAAGGAGCGACAAGGAGCATGATGCAGTGGCTGTCCGCGCTCATCGCGCTGCCGGCGCTGGCCTATTCGGCAAGCCCGTTCTTCATCAGCGCGGGCCGAGCGCTGTCGAATTGGCGGATGAATATGGACACTCCAATCTCGCTTGCGATCGCTCTGGCCTCAAGCATGTCGCTCTTCGAGACGTGGCAAAACGGACAGCATGTCTATTTCGATGCGGCGCTCGCCTTGACCTTCTTCCTTCTCGCCGGCCGATATTTCGATGAAAAAACCCGGACCGTAGCGAGGTCGGCGGCAGAGGAGCTCGCAGCTCTCGAGCCCAGCCGGGCAATCCGGCTGGATAGCGGAGCGGAAACTGAAGTGCCGGTCGATGCCGTGCGAGTCGGAGACCTCGTGCTTGCCCGCCCCGGCGAGAGGATTCCCGTGGACGGCGTGGTTGCCGAAGGACACAGCGAGCTCGACAAATCGTTCCTCACCGGTGAAAGCCGCCCTGTTCCGGTCGGCCCGAACGAGACTGTCGCCGCGGGCGAAATGAATCTGACCGGACGCCTGAACATACGGGTTTCTGCCGCAGGAGAGGAAACTTCGCTTCGCAAGATCGCCAATCTGGTCGCTTTGGCGGAACAGACAAGAAGCAAATACGCATCGCTCGCGAGCAAAGCCGCTCTGATCTATGCGCCGGCGATTCATTTGGCGGCCGCGACAGCTTTCGCCGTGTGGTTCATCAGCACGGGCGATGCCCGAGTCGCGCTCAACGTGGCGATCGCGTTGCTGATAATCACCTGCCCTTGCGCCTTGGGACTGGCTGTTCCCGCTGTCTCGACAGCGGCGAGCGGCAAGCTGTTTCGCGAAAGGGCTCTTCTGAAGAGCCCGACCGCGCTCGAGCGCCTCGCCTCGGTCGACACGGTCGTATTCGACAAGACCGGAACCTTGACGGTCGCGGACACGGTTCTTGCCGATTCCGCCCGCCACGACCCTGAGTCCTTTGCCATCGCTGCGGCATTGGCGGAATCTTCAAACCATCCGTACGCTCGCGCTCTGGCGCGGCACGCGATGGCAAGCGGAATAAAACCCTGCCGGCTGGAAAAGGTGCGGGAACTGCCCGGATTTGGAATCGAGGGGCGGTGCGGATCAAAGTCCGTTCGACTGGGAAGCGCAGGGTGGGTCGGGGTTGCCGACGAAAACGGGAACGCGACCTACCTGAAGGTCGGCGATCAGGAACCGACAAGGTTCGCTTTTGCGAATCGAATGCGGTCCAGCGCGTCTCGCGCAATACGGGAACTCAAGGAAATGGGCCTGGAGGTTCAAATGCTGTCCGGCGACACGGATGCCGCCGTTGAGGACGTGGCAGAAAGGCTCGGCATCGAGTGCTGGCGGTCTGAAAGATCGCCTGCCGAAAAATCCGAGATCGTTAAGGAGCTTGCCGGGAGCGGTCGAAAAGTCCTTATGGTCGGGGACGGGCTGAACGACACCGGCGCGCTGGCATTCGCTCATGCTTCAATGTCGCCTGCTTCCGCATTGGATGCGGCGAGAGTCGTCTCCGACGCCGTGCTTCTGGACCCTGATCTTCAATCGATTCCTCGCGCGATCAAGATATCGCGCAAAGCCAAAAATAGAATCCTTGAGAACTTCGGAATCGCGGCCTGCTACAATCTGATCGCGGTTCCCGTCGCGTTCCTCGGTCTTGCAACGCCGTTGGCGGCCGCCATCGCAATGTCGGCGTCTTCCATCTCGGTTACGCTGAATGCAATGAGGCTGAAGTAAGTGGAAAGTTTGCTATTTCTGATCGCAGCCACAATATTCGCCGGCGGCGTATGGCTTGCGGCGTTTTTCTGGGCCGCGCGCAGCCGCCAGTTCAGCGACCCCAAAGGCGCAGCGCACCGAATCCTGAGAGACGACTACGACGAGAAGCCGAAGGAATGAACCTCGCGGCGCGTCAAACGCCGCCGAGAGCCTCGGTTTACTGAAGGTACATGACCGAACAGTCCACGTTCCTCGCGGACAGTCGAGCGCACGCCTTGTCCGCGTTTCCCTTGGTCAGTCCGAGCAGCTTGACGACATAATGGCGCCCTACCTTCTCCACCGACTTCGTCGCGCCGAAGACCGAACTGAAATCCATCAGCGACACCCTGAGAAAATGCTTGTCGGCCTCGGGTTTTGTTCCGAACTGGCCGAGATAAAGTCCGTACCGCGTCTCTTCGGTCAAGTTGAGATTCGCGTACGAGGCGATCGGCCGCTTCAGCGGCACTCTTTTCACCTGCGGGCCGGCATCCATGCCGTCGGGGACATATGATTCGATATCGCCGCCGTACGCGGATGTCGTGAGGTAGCCGTCGTCCAATTGCGCGGTAACCACGGCGTCGAAAATAGCGGAAGCCGTTTCCTCCTCTCGAGCAATGGCATTTCCCAGATGACGCGGCCTGAGCTTGGGAGTGCGAAGCGCAGCCAAGGCTCTGTTCGACTGGTAACTCGGCAATGCCGGCTTGTTGAATGCCACATTGGTCGCAGCGCGCTCAAAGCCCAGATCCAGCAACTCTGCAACTCGCTTGTTCCTTGTGGAGGTGGACCTGCCTCCGAATACCGTCGCGATAACGCGCTCTTTTCCTCGCTTGGCGGACGCAACCAGATTGAATCCTGCTGCGCTCGTGTAGCCCGTCTTGATGCCGTCGGCGCCCCTGTAGGCATTCAGAAATTTCCGATTCGTGCTCTGGACGGTCTTGCCGCCGACGTCGGCGCTGACGCGAGAGAAAAGATTGTAGTATTCCGGGTAATCGTAAATGACGTGCCGACCCAGTATCGACATGTCGCGGGCCGACGAGTAGTGGCCGCGCTGCGTCAAGCCGTGAGCGTTCTTGAAGTTGGTGTTCTTCATGCCCATGGCTCTGGCCGTTCTGTTCATCCGCTTCGCGAACTTCTCCTCGCTGCCCGAGATCGCCTCGGCTATGGCTGTCGCCGCGTCGTTGGCCGAGCGAACCGCAGCAGCGCGCATGAGATATCTGAGTCGAACTCGCGACCCGGCCTTCAAGTAGAGCTTCGACGGCGGCTCCGACGCTGCGAAGCTGGATATCTTCACTTTCGTATCGAGCCCGATTTCGCCGTTCTCCACGGCTTCGATCGCGACATAGAGCGTCATCATTTTGGTCAACGACGCAGGATGCAGTTGCGTATCCGCATTTCTCGAGCGCAGAACCTTGCCGCTGCGCGCATCCATGATCATCTCTGCATACGGAGCGGCGAGCACGCCGCTAGCCCACAGCGCGACCAGCAAGCCCGCCAGCAGAACGATTCCGGCGCTCATTCCGGCCCGGAAAAAAATTCGCATTACGATTTTCAACACCCTGCCCTCACTCTCTTGCCGTCCCGTTCGCCGGGATTGACACCTTGACTGCTCGATCTCGGCTGCTTGAAGCAAACCGGAGGGCTCGTTTGGCGGCCCAAGACGAGGATACTACATTTTGAAACGGATGTGAATTTAGTTTTCATCTGTTGTGAATTTGCTACATGATCTGCATGTTGTACCAAATGTAGTTCAAGTTCTACTTTTATTCACTCTAGATATTTGATGACCGCATATCTAGAGGCGGCAAAGGCGCAGAGCTCCCCGCGCGTGACCGACGGAAATCATAGCGCATCGCGTGCGCGAGTCGAATCCTAATTTCCGCCGAGCGGTCTCGCGGCGCGCCATTCCGACCGCCGAGGCTCGGAACATGCCGAGGCGATCCTTCTCCCCCCTCCGCAGACTCTTTTCAAACTCTTGCCGAGAATCGCAGGATGTGATATCGGGCCGATGCTCTCTTTCTTATGTTTCGCTTTCTTCCTTCTGGTTGGCGGTTTGATCTGCCGCATTCGACTGTGCGAGACGATCAAGAGAGGCGGTGTTGGCCAGCCGCGAAAAGCGGCAAGGCATGCACCGCCCTGCCGCCGACCTAGGGCAAGGTCGGCGGCAGGGCGAAAATCAGCATAGGCGAGATGCAGAAGGTTTGTATTGCTCAGTCAATTGCAATATTTCCGGCGCATTGAATATGATCTCCAATCCAAAGGCGGCAAATTGACGGCAATGGCAAGCGGTGCCGGAGAAAACGACGAGGGAGGCCCGGCCGGCGGAGCCAATGTGCTCGTCCGACCTGAACCGAAAACCGAGCGGGCCCCGATGTACAAGGTACTGCTGATCAACGACGACTACACCCCGATGGAATTCGTTGTCGCAGTGCTTGAGCAAATTTTCCGACTCTCCAGGGAAAGCGCCGTCACGCTGATGCTCGCGGTTCACAACGACGGCGTGGGGGTCGCCGGAGTCTACACTTACGAGATAGCGGAAACCAAGGCGCAGCAGGTGCTCAGCATGGCGCGCAAGTACGATCATCCTCTCATGTGCGTAGTCGAGAAGGAATGACGCCTGGCCGAATTCGGCTCGACGGATCCCCGGATGAAATTCAGCTTCAAAGGACGAACAGCGATAGTCACCGGCGCCGCAAGCGGCGTCGGATTGGCGGTTGCGCGGCACTTCATCGAAGACGGAGCGAACGTCGTTTTCGCAGATTTGGATGTGCAAGGGCTCAAATCTGAATTCGACGCCCGCAAATCCAAAGCCGCCTACTACGCCGGCGATTTAAGGGAAAAGCTGACCCGACAAAATCTTCTCGCAACGACGCTTTCCGAATTCGAGAGAGTGGACATCCTCGTAAATGCCAGCCGCGACGTACGGTCGACTCAATTGACTTCAAACCGCGAGAGCGGATTCCTTAACACGATGCTGGAGCAGAATCTGATACAGCACTACGACCTCTCGCTTCTCGTTGCCCAGCAATTCATCAAGCAAAAATCCGAAGAAACGGAATTTTCAAGCTTCCCCGCCGGATCGATCGTCAACATATCGACGATCGCCTCGCAGCGAACCCATCCGAACCTGCTCGAGTATTCGGTCAGCTGCGCCGCGCTGGATCAGCTGACCCGATCACTGGCCGTGACTCTTGCGCCCGAATCGATACGGGTCAATTCGGTTGCGCTGGGATCGGTCATGACGGCCAGACTCCAGAATTCGCTTGCCGAAAACCATGAAGCTCGACTGGAAATCATTCAGGGCACGCCTCTCGGAAGAATTGCGGACGCGTCCGATGTCGCCAGCGCCGTTCAATTCCTATGTTCCGACGCATCGCAATTCATTACCGGCCAGGTGCTGACGGTTGACGGCGGCAGAACATTGGTGGACGCGGTCGACATTCCCTGCCACTGAAGGGCGCAGTCAGCTTTCAAAACCCAGTTTGAAGTCTTTGAGGCTGGCGATCGCTTCGGGCTTCTGAAGCTCCGCCGGCTGCAGGGATTCCGTTGTCGGCTTGATCGTCGCGCCGCCTTCCGTCTCATCCCCCTTGGATTTTTCTTTCTTTTCCGCCGCCTGCCGCACGGCTTCGTCAAGTTCGATTTGTCGGCAAAGCCCCAGAGCCACAGGATCAGTCGGCTGAATATTGTTGATGTTCCAGTGCGTTCTTTCCCTGATGGACTGGATCGTCGGCTTGGTCGTTCCGACAAGCTTCGAGATCTGGCTGATGCTCAGTTCGGGATGGTTCTTGACCAGCCATGCTATGGCCGCCGGGCGTTCATGACGCTTCGAAAGCGGCGTATATCTCGGTCCGCTCCGCTTGACTTCGCCCGCCGAGGCGGGGCTTTCCTTCAATCGCAACACGTGCTTCGGATCGCGCTCCCCTGCCCGCAGCTCCTCCAAGTCCAACTGGTTGTTCACGACCGGATCGTATCCGAGAATTCCAACGGCCACTTCTCCATCGGCGATGCCTTGCACTTCCAACTCGTGCAATTCGCAGAATTCAGCGATTTGCTTGAATGTCAGAACGGTATTGTCGACGAGCCAAACTGCCGTCGCTCTGGCCATGATCGGTTTGCTCATTTCGCAGATGCCTTGCCTTTAGGTCAATATCGGAGCAATCGCGTCCCTCTCGCCCACCCTGCAGACGGAACCGTTGCTACGAAATCCACTTAATCGCCGACGCGGAGATTAGAAAGCGTGTTCTTCGCAATTTTGTCCGAGCGGCGAATATCGTCGATTCGGACACCCGCAACGCGCGCGTCTGCCGCGATTCACGGCTTCATGACAATTTTGCCGATATGAACTGAACTCTCGAGGCGCGCATGAGCTTTCGCCGCGTCGGCCAAATCAAATTCCGAATCCATTACCGGCGCAATCCGACCACTCGAAAGCAGAGGCCAAACATGCGTTCTCAATCCGTCCGCAATCCGCGACTTGGCCAAGTCCGATTGAGGGCGCAGCGTGCTTCCGGTGATCATCAGGCGCTTCGTCATCAGCCTCGCGAAATTCAGCTCAGCTTTCGGCCCCTTCAGAAAGGCGATCTGCACCAAGCGCCCGTCGTCCGCGAGCGCGCGAATGTTCCTTGGAATGTAGTCGCCTCCGACCATGTCCAGAATGACGTCGGCGCCTGCACCGCCCGTCGCCTCTTTGACGGCCTCCACGAAATCGGTTTCCCTGTAGTTGATCGCCAACTCCGCCCCCAGTTTTTCGCATGCGCGACACTTCTCCTCGGATCCCGCCGTCGCGAACACTCGTGCTCCGAAAGCGTCGGCGAGCTGGATCGCCGTCGTGCCGATTCCCGAAGATCCGCCATGAACCAGAAAGACCTCCCCCGCCACCAGGCGGCCGCGCCGGAACACATTGCTCCAAACCGTGAAGCAGGTCTCGGGGAGCGCTGAGGCTTGCTCCATCGAGAATCCGTCCGGGATGTTCAGCGCGTGGTCCTCGTGCGTCAGCGAGTATTCCGCATATCCGCCGCCCGGCAGCAGAGCGGTTACGAAATCGCCTTTTTTGTATCGGGCAACGCCGACACCGGTCGCAACAACGACGCCGGCCGATTCCAAGCCCGGCAAATCCGATGCGCCGGGAGGGGGCGCGTAATTGCCTGCGCGCTGCAATGCATCCGGCCGATTGACGCCGACCGAGGCGTTCTTAATCAGGATTTGCTTGTAGCCCGGTTCGGGCAGCGGCCGCGTCGCAGTCCGGAGCACCTCCGGACCGCCCGGCTTCGCAATTTCCACGACTTTCATGCTCGCCGGCAGCATCAACCGGTCTCCTCGTTTGCCGAACTCGAATTCGCTCCGCGCCGGTTTCGAGGAGCGCGAATTGACTGGGCGAATCGCCCGATGCCCTCTGCGAACGGACGAAACGCGGGATTGTTCTGCAAAGACGCTTTCGCTTTTTCAATTTTCATCACTTCGTCAATCCTGCGGTCGATGAAGCCTCGCGTATCGAAATTCCCGTCGCTCGCGTCTCCCAGCCAATGGAGTGTCGCTGAACCGATCACTGCTGAAAGCGATGCTCTTTTTGTATACCAGTTCAAGTCTGAAGAGGGATCTCCGAGATGCGTCCAGATCCGGTCCGATGTCGTCCAGAGAGCGCGGGCGCCCTCTAAGGCGTATTGCGGCAGCGCATAAAGCGACATGCATCTTCTGACCACTTCCTTGTCATCTTCCATCGATTCAAGCCGCAGAAACACCATTTCGGAAATCCGGTCGCGAAACTTAAGAGCTGAAAAATCGGCCTTGCCCGCTTCTTCCACCATCCTGTCGTCGCCGGCGGCATGGAATTCCCACGCGAGATCCAGCGCCCCGCGAGAACACGCAGCCCTCGCCCTGACCAATTCGATGCCCGAATCGTTCGCGGCAGAACGGAATGTTCGATCAGTCCAACCTGTGTTCGGGACATGCGGCAGCGCAGCCTTCATCAGCATTTCGCGAGTCTCGCGCACGGAGGCCGTGTCCGATTTCGACGCGTTTTCTGCCAAATGAGTGCCTTTCGCTGGTCTGCCGACCTTCCGCAACATGCGGATTAGCATTCTTTCAGCGTCGGAAACAGCGTCAATCTGAGCGAGAAAAAATCATTGGATCAGTTTGGCACGAAATGCGCGGACGCCGTGCTGCGCGCGTGGACACCGCAGAATTGCTTTGGTATACGACCTTCCACAGATTCATTAACCAAGTTCAAGGAAAGGCGGAAGCCAAGTATGCAAGTGCAAGTTCGGGACAACAACGTCGACCAGGCTCTCAGAGTGCTGAAAAAGAAACTCCAGCGCGAAGGCGTTTTCAGGGAAATGAAATTGAGGCAGCATTACGAGAAGCCGTCCGAACGCAGGGCTCGCGAAAAGGCCGAGGCGATCCGCAGAGCACGAAAGCTTGCCCGAAAGAGAGCGCTCCGCGAAGGCCCTCTTTGAATTCTGGACGCCGTCCGATCAGGATGAATCGCTCTCGTTTTTTCAAGCGGAGCTCATGAGCTTTCTTTAAAAGACTGAAGCCTCGCCTCTGCTTGGCTTGGGCAGAGCACCGTATTCCGGACGAAGCAATAGGCTCAACGCGATCATCGGCATCTCAAGGCTGTCACGCCGCTTATCCGCGGAAGTGACGAAGTACATTCCTCCATTCGGCCGCGCGATTGCATCTGTGTATGCAACGCGTACCAGCGAAACACTGATTCCCGATCCGGCTGCAAAGGCACCGCCCGGGTTTCAGAACCCGGAAACTCTTTCAGCGGCAATCAAAATCCCGCACTCGTAGCCTCGGTATGCATGGCATCATCCGCCAACGCTTGCTTATGCCCATGCCGCAATTTGCAGCATGGGCGGATATGTCGGAGCTGCGACGCGGTTTCGGAAATCCGGAACCTTCAGGATCGTGTGGGCTACGAATCGGGCGCCGCCACTGGTCTTTGCTTGGCACCGAAACTGCCGACCACGTCAAAGTTCCCGGCATTAAAATTATTCCAACCTGTCGACCAAGTTCCTGCAACTTCAAGATCGGCGCTGTCGTCGCGGGGGCCGTAGAACGCCCCCTTGAACTCGCCTGTGCCTGAGGGAGTGGGCCCGAACCCCGCAATGCTCTGCTGTAATGTGCCTAGGACGTTGTCTGTGCTTGTTGCTGTCGCAGTGCCCGAGAAATCTCCTGAAGTCGTGATGTTGCCGTTCATGATGTTGCTCGTCAACTCGACTTTGAAATCGGTGCCCCAGACCTTCCATCCGGCGGCGGTCCATTCTTTGAAGTTGTTCAAAGTCCCTTCGATGGTCCCGTTGCCCGTTGTTTTCGGAATTGTCACCGTAAAGGTCGCGTCGCCGCGCAGCATCTTGAATTCTTGGAAAAAGTTGGCAGTGCCGGTATTGCTGATGCCTTTGTAAGCATAGGCGAGAGCCTGCCCTTGGAAATTCCCGTTGGTGATCGGCTGGCCGATGTCCGTGGTCCGCTTGTTTTCCTCATCCGCGAAAGCCGAGTAGCCGAAATTCAGGCTATTAACGCGGCCTATTTGGGCTTCGCCTGCTCTGTTTGGTTGTCCGGGATATGTTTGAGTATCCGCGGTATAGACGAACAGCCCGTATGCGGCGTACTCCAGATAGAGCTGCTCGTCGTCCTCGGGGCAGGAGGTTCCTCTCGATCCGTCGGGGCAGACGATCTCCCGGCCTGCCGCCGGCTCTAGATTCCGCTTCACGCCGATGTGGTTGGACAGCCAGACCTGGTACGTGCCGAGATCCTTGAAGCCGACGGGCTGGGGGAACGCATCGGATTCATAATACTCTCCGTCCGTTTCCAACTGGCTTTTTGCAGCGGGGACGATGGCTTTCCAGTAGAAGTCACCGTTTCCTTGCCAGCTGGCGACCCAATTCCTGCCGTCCGGGGCGTCCGGAACTGGCATGGTCCGCGGCGCGTCGAACGTGATCTCCAGATCCCAGCCGTTCTGGCCCGAAGGGCCGGGATCGTCACCCCTTGCCCGAATGCCGTCGTATGGCTTGGTATCTTCTATTGGATACTTGATGTTCCTCCGCGCGTCGGTGAAATCTCCGCGTGCTCTATTGTCGGGAAAAGGCGTCCCTCCGCCGGTGCGGATGACAAGCCCGTCGCGCGTCAGTTTCACTCCTGTATAGAGATACCCTTCCCCACCTAAGCTTGAGAAAGTGGCACGGGTGTATCCATCCACTTTGAATTCGACGTCGACGTCGGAGAACAGCTTCTTGCCGTCCTCGTACATGACAGTCTTGAATGTGTCTTCCTTGCAGGTCGCCGGTTCGTGCGATATTTGGCAGAAAGCCTTCGGATTGCGTTCCTCCATGTTGGGGTTGTCCTGCTTTGGAATCGTCCGCGGAATCCTGTTGATCGTCACTATATTGGTGCCTTCGCTCGGCGTCACGGCCTCGCTGTTCGCAAGCTCGTAGCGCGCGAGCGCCCTTCCCCACCAAGCGAGGGAATCACGCGCCCGGTCGAGGAGCGGGTCTTGCGTTCGTTTGAGCGCCCGCAAACCGTTGAGGCGGTCGTACGCAGCGAGTCTTGCTGCCGGCGTTGCGCTCGCCGAGGTTCTGATGGCTTCGTATCTCGCTTCCGCCGCCTTGACCGCCGCGTCGATTGCTTGTTTGGCTTGGTCAATCGCAGTCCGTGCTCCGGCGCGGTCTTCCGGCGCCGCGTTGCGCGCCTGCCTCCTCGCCGTTTCAGCTTGTTCCTCGAGACTTGCCGCCGTCGGCACGGAACCCCCGTTATCGTCGTCCGGGTCGTCCCCGTTATCGTCGTCCGGGTTTGGATCGTTCGGACCCGCTTCCGGGCTTTCGCGGTCCGTGTCCGCCGACCCGGCGGGAGGATTGCTGCCAGAACATGCGCCTACCAGAAATGCCGCGCTGCAAGCGAGAGCTGCGATCAGTTTCGTGTCCATGAATGCTTCCCCGTCAATCCTGGTTCCGTGCCCCTTCGCATCCCGCCGACGCGTCCAGTCCGGAACGGGCTTCAGCCTACGCGGGAGCGGTGCCAACGCGTTCGGGCGACCGCGCCCCTTTTACGGGGGGGGGGTACGCTATGTCCAGTGCTTTTTGCGGTCGGGTGCATCTCATGATTCTTCTGTATCTCAACCATGATATTGCGTTCCCGTCGCCGACCTTGGCGAAGGTCGGCGACGGGGCGGCGCATGTCTTCAAGGCAGCATCTTATGGCAAGCAGGGCGTTGCCTCCGGTCTTCGACCAGCGGAATCCCGCCCGCTCGAATCGGCCGCCGCCGATCTTCTTGCAGGCGCTTTCACGACGTCGGACCCGCCAGCAGTTCGCGCTTTCGGCAGAGGTCGCAGCCCATTCGGTTCCTGTTGGTCCTGTAGGCGCGGATGCAGGGCGCCCCGTTGGACAGCACCGCCAATTCCTTGGCCGCGAACACGCCGTTCCCGAGCCCGAACTGCTATAGGCGGGCACAAAGTCCGAAGCTCGGCTGATGCCTTTCACGACCTGCGCGCTGTCGATGCGGACGCCGGTCGCACCGCTGCCCCTGTCCTTCCAAGACTCCCCGGTTGTCAATGCTATAATAAAATTCCCAAAGTAATGGCATCCTCGCGCAACCGGCCCTCGGGATGCAAGGCTGTCGAGCCACCCGACCTTCGAGGCATGTAAAAGCGACAGCAATTGCAGCCGCTGCAAATGCCGCAGCAAGCTAACCAATCCGGCAACAATTAAGCGGAAATTCAAGCGCCGCGATCTTCAAGCAGACCAATTCTGCGCAGGACTTTCGAGAAATCTTGCTGCGCAAGCCTCATTTGTCGATGCCGAAGTATAATCTCCCGGTCTCGGGTTTTGGCGACCAACCAGATCAGGTGTCACATGAGCGGCTGGAAGCAGCCGCCATAGCCATATCACGGATTCGGACCGCGCGGGTCTGATCTTGCCATGTTGGAAACACGGTTCCTCCGACGCCGCAAGTTGAGAAACAGCACCGTGCACAGATCAATCGGACACAGCTGAACCATCAGTAGTTTTGGCTCATTCCGCGATATGCGGCCATGACTGCTTCATGCCTTTCGTCGAGTGCGGAAAATTTATGGCGCACAAGGCGATGTATCGGTCGGAGTTTCAGTATTGGATGTCGGCGGTGAAAAAAGCTGACCCCAAACAAAATGTGACTGCTGTCCGGGCATTGTCGGCCAAGGCCTTGGAAAAAGATCGGTCGGAGCGGTTGAGCGGCGGCGACTCGTGCAGCTGGCCCGCCCTGCGGAATTAAGCATGCGACCGCTATCCCATCATGGCGCCGGTTTCTCGATGTATTGCGGCAAGACGCGGCGCGGTATCCCCGAGGCGGGCGAGACCTATCTTCTTGGAAGCGGGAATTAGGAACGGAACATGATCCGCACACCCAAATGGTGCCTGCGGCGCGATTCCCAAAAGCTCACGAATTGAACACAGCCAAAAACAGAAGGACGAAAATCACAACAACGCACGTCCACACCGAAAATCGAACGAAGCCGTCGAAAGACTTCGCGTGAGACGATACATCCATTGAACCGCGCTTGTACTCGGCCATTTGCGGAAACCTCTATTTTCAGGTCGGCATGACGAAAAAGCTATTCCATATCTTGATGAACTAAACAATCCATATCGAGCAAATCATGTTCGCAAACCGGAAGCTCAGGGTTTCGATTGCTGTTTTACGGGCTTCGAAATCAGCTAAGCGCATCCGCTGCCGTCCATAGCCACGCTCCGTCATTTCTTTTGCGGCGGTCCGCTTGGCCTCGATGGTAAAGATGATTCAGGTGGGCGACGGATTCGGCGAGCGCCAATCCGAATTCGCCGGAGCCTATGCTCCTTTTGTACAAAGCCGGAAAACACTCAACCGCCGTCATCGGCTGCGAAAGCGCGCTCGACAGCCGCTCCAAGGCGGAATGATGATTGAAAATCAGCTGCGAAAGCCTTTCCGGAAGTCCGCGATAGGGACGCTTGTGGCCTGTCAGGATGATTTGATCGTCTTCTGCGAATTCCTCGAATCGCGAACAAGCCTCCAACCAGTCCTCGAGGGGGTCGGCATCGGGCTCGGTGGGGTAGACGCCGACGTTCGGCGAGATGTCCGCAAGCAGTTGATCGCCGGCAAGCACGGCCGACGCATCCCTGCACCAGAATGTCGCGTGTTCAGGAGCGTGTCCGCCGCCGGTCCTGACGTCCCATCGCATTCCTCCGATATCGATGACCTCGCCATCACGAATCCTCCTGAATCCCAACGGGATCCGATGGACGCAATCAGCAAAATTGAACGGGCGCGCGGACGCCCGCTCCTCCAACGCATGCTTTTGCATCCCAGCCGACTTGTAGAATGACAAGGTTTCCCGCGTCGGAGTTTCCTGCAGATCGAGAGTCAGCATTCGAGCGGTCAGCCATGCGGTCCTTGTGGTCCAAAGCTCGGCACCGTGCCGAGCCTGGAACCAGCCCGCCAATCCGACATGGTCCGGATGGTGGTGCGTGACGATGACGCGCCTCAGCGGAGCGCCGGACAGCGGACCATGCAAGGCATCAGTCCAAATTTGCCTCGTTTCCGGCGTATCCATGCCTGTGTCGATGATCGTCCATCCGTCGGCATCGCGCGCCGCATAGGCGTTGACATGGTTCAGCTGCATCGGAAGCGGCAAACGAAACCAAAAGAGGCCGCCTGCCACTTCGACGGGTTTCGAACCGACCGGAGTCGCAGCATACGGAAAATTTATCGCCCCAAGTTTTTCAGGCATCGGCCCAGCCGCCCAAATCTTCTGCGGAGATTGCATATAGATCGGAATCGCCCGCCTCCGCTTCATTGCAACAAGAAGAAATGCACGGAACGAAGCGGTTGAAATAAACGCGCGCCAGAGACGAGCGGCGACCGTTTCCGGCCTCGGCGGCGAAAGCCCGAAGGTGAAAGTCTGCACCGAGCAGCAAAGCCAGCGCGCGCAGGAATGATCGTGAGCCGGCAAACCGCGAGTTCATGTCGCCTTGTTTCAGCATCCAGCCTGCCGTCCTGCGAAACCGGGCGATCTCGGACGTCAGCAATTCAGTTGGCTTGTCGCCAGCCAACCCGCATTCGGAGGCCGAGGCTTCCAATTCCGCGATCAATGCTTCAAGCGATTCGCCGCCGTCGGCCATTTTCCTTGCGACGAGATCCATTGCCTGTATTCCGTTCGTTCCTTCATAAATTGTCGTGACAAGCACATCTCTGAGGAATTGGGCCGAACCGGAGTCTTCTATGTAGCCCGCCCCTCCCATGACCTGCATAGCTTGCAGAGCGACTTCGACGCCGGTGTCCGATCCGAATGATTTCGCGACTGGAGTAAGGAGCGCAGATCTGTTTCTCCAACTCTCGTCTCCTGTCGCGACGGCCATATCCTGTGCGAATGCGCAGGATGCGCAGATCGCTCGCGCAGCGAATATTTGCGCTCTCATTTTGAGCAATGTCCGCCTGACGTCCGCGTGCTCGATCACAGTTCCGGTGCCTTCGCTGCGTGCTGGACGTCCTTGGACGCGGCCCAACGCGTATTCGGCGGCTTGCCCAGCCGCCGCCTCGGCGACGGCGACGCCTTGAAAGCCAACGGCCAGCCGTGCGTAGTTCATCATATCAAACATCACGCGCAGGCCGGAATTGGGAGCGCCGACGATCCATCCCTTTGCCCCGGCGAACTCCATCGTCGCGGTCGGGGAGCCGTGAATGCCCAGCTTTCGCTCAAGACCGACAACCTTCAAGGAATTCGCGTGCCCCAGTCCGCCGTCGGCATCGGGCAGCCGCTTGGGAACCAAGAACAACGAAATGCCTTTGGACCCTTCCGGGGCTCCCGGCAGCCTGGCCAGCACAAGATGGCAGACGTTTTCGACGAAATCGCAATCTCCCCAGCTAATGTATATCTTCTGGCCGGTTATCCGGTAGGTGCCGTCAGAATCAGGCTCCGCTTTCGTCTTCAACGCGCCAATATCCGAACCCGCGTGCGATTCGGTCATGTTCATGGTTCCCGACCAGTTTCCGCTCACGAGATTCGGAAGAAACATTTTCTTGACGGATTCGCTCGCGTGGTTCGAGAGCGCTTCAATCTGTCCTTGCGTCAGCAGGACGTTCAGACCGAGGGCCATGCAGGCGCCGTTGATCATCTCGCAGACGGCATTCTGCAAAATGCCGGGAAGCGCCATTCCGCCGAACTCTTCGGCGGCCGACATGCCGATCCATGCGCCTTCCCTGAGCGCTTTGTATCCGTCGGAGAATTGCGGCGGCGTGCGCACGACGCCGTTCTCCATCCGCGCGGGATGCAGGTCGCCATGGGACTGGAGCGGCGCAATCTTTTCTTCGGCCAGAATTCCTGCCGCTTCCAGAATCCTGTCGCAGTCGTCGAGTTCAATGCCGGAATCAATCGACGGCTTGCCGAGCGATCCAATATCCAGCATCTCGCGAAACAAGAAACGGTAATCCGCAACCGGCGCGCGATAGGTCATTTGACAGGTCTTTCCCAACTTGCGGTGAGACGGACCGGCATATAGCGGAAGTTGCAGCCTTGAAACAGATCCAAGGAACCCTGCTCGAGACTTTGGATTCGATCATGATTGGCGGGCGCAGCGGAGCAGCTTGAAAGCAATCCGTTTCAGGATTCGACCTTGGAAAATCGCAATGGCATCAAGTTTACAGTCGGCGTTTCATGCAGCATCCTGATTTGTCCAAAGCGCACTGAACAGTTTCGAATGGAGTGAATCAGATTGGATACGGAAATCCTGCAAGCCGACGACGAAGGCATCGCGCGCGCCGCGGAAATCCTGAACGCGGGAGGCACCGCGGCATTTCCAACCGAGACTGTTTACGGGCTCGGCGGAGACGCGCGCAACGCCGATGCGATTCGCCGGATCTACGCGGCCAAATGGCGGCCCGAGCACAATCCGTTGATAATCCACTTCGCGGATGCGGAAGATGCGATGAGATGCGTCGAGGCCGACCCGCTCGCATGCGAATTGGCGTCGAAATTTTGGCCCGGTCCGCTGACCCTCGTGCTCCCGATCCGGTCGGATTCCGGGCTGTCGCCTGTTGCGTCAGGCGGCTACCCCACGCTCGGCGTTAGAGTGCCGTCGGATTCGGTGGCCTTGCGCCTGCTCAAGACGTTCGCTGGGCCGGTCGCCGCACCCTCCGCAAACCGCTCCGGAAAAATCAGCCCAACGGAGGCATCCCATGTGATCGCTGACTTGTCTGGCCGAATAGATGCGGTGATCGACGGCGGACCTTGCACGCACGGAATAGAATCCACAATCGTTTCGACGCAGGGCGGACAGGCGAAGGTGTTGCGCCACGGGGCAATACCGGAAGAAATGATAATCGCCCGGAACATGCCGACGCCCAAGCCCGCCCCTGCAAGTTCCGCGCCCGTGACCCCCGGCCAGCTGGCAAGCCACTACGCTCCGAGATCGAAGCTGAGGCTCAACGCGGCAAAGCCGGATCCAAACGAGCTTTGGCTTGCTTTCGGCCCCGGTTGCGCTGGCGCAGAATACAATCTGTCCAATTCGGGCAATCTCGTGGAAGCGGCCGCGAATCTGTTCGCTTTGCTCAGATCAATCGACGATGACGCCGTCAGATGCGGCAAAAGAGCGGTCGCGGTCGCGCCAATTCCGGCCCATGGCTTGGGGGTCGCGATCAATGATCGCCTGTCCCGCGCAGCGCACGACGAATAACGGCGGGAATGCAAGGATCAAGGCTTGCTTCAACGGGTCCGGATTTGAATGCGACTCGGAAATCAGCGCGCCGAAGTCAGGCCGACCCGCCGCCCGCGGAAAGATGGGCCGGACTGAATCCAAGCGATTTGATAGCCGCATCCCAACGCGCGCCGGGTTCCACATTGAATACAAGATCAGGATCGCCGTCGCAGACCAGCCATGCATTCCGCTGCAATTCGCTTTCGAGCTGGCCAGGGGCCCAACCTGCATAGCCGAACGCAAACAAGCTTGAAGCGGGACCCTCCCCGTTGGAAAGCTCCTCCAGAATATCCGGCGTCATCGTAATGCCGAAATGTTCGTTCACTTGCCGCGTAGACGAATACTTCCGGCAATCGACCGAATGGATGATGAAAGCTCTGCCGTGATCCATGGGTCCGCCGAAGTGGATCGGAATCGTTTCGAGCTGCGTCTCTTTGCGCTCTCCTTCATTGACGAATTCACTGACCTCGATGTGACCGGCCGGCTTGTTGACGACGATGCCCATCGCGCCGGCGTCGGAATGGAAGATCATCAGGATGACGCACTTCGAAAATCGTGGATCCGTCATGTCGGGCATTGCGATGAGAATCTTGCCCGCAAAATATTTCTTGTCAGGATTTTCGTTCATGCTTGATTGGTAAGTCCGCATTGCGTCGTAGGCAAGTGCTCACGACTTGTTTTTCATCTCATCTTCAATTGAACGCGAGAATTATTCACTTTTTCGGCTTGGCTCTGTAGACTTTCTCCCATGCGATTCAAATTTCGATGCCAAGTTGTTGCGATGCTTGCGATGCTCGGAAGCGCATCGGCAGCAGCGGACGACCAGTTCCGGCAGCCGATCAAGTCTGTCGAACTGATTCCCGGCTGGCGGGACTCCGACGAAACGGGTGAATTCCACGTGATCGGAATCCATCTTCAGCTTCAAAGCAATTGGAAGACCTACTGGCGCGCACCCGGCAGCTTGGGACTGCCCCCGAGATTCGACTGGAGCGAAAGCCGCAATTTGGAATCAGCGGAGACTCTTTGGCCCGCTCCCCGAATATTCGTTGAAGGGGATTCCAGTTTTCCCGGGTATGAAAAGGAGGTCGTTCTCCCGGTATACCTCCGGCCGGAAAGTCCAGGCGAGGATATTGCCGCGCACCTGAATTTCGAATTCGGCGTATGCAACGAAATCTGCATCGCGACGGATGCGACATTGTCGGCGAAGCTTCCGGCGCGCGACGTGATTCCCCACCCGGGACTCGTCGAAGAGCTGAACGATCTGCACGCGACCTTTCGCGTCGGCCACCCTGATGAAGTTCCGCGCTGCCGGTTCGCCGCGTCCGAATACGGGCACAAGGTCACGCTCGAATACACGTTGCCGCCTATAAATCTGCGAGAACCCCATTTCATTCTCGAATACTTGGATGATCGATTCCAATTCGAGGAGGCGGAGGTGCATCGCGAAGCCGAGAATCTCGTCGTAACCTCGGTCATGCACTACCGCGGCGAAGGCGCTGTATTGGTCGACAGGTCGGCAGTCCGGTCGACCGCGATTTTCGACGGAGAGGCGATAGAATTTCGAGGGTGCGCCGGTTCATAGACCGCTCCTCGGCTCATTCGCAACAAGACTGCTTTTTGCGTCCAGCGGCGCGATTCAGTCAAATGGCATCGCGATGCAGACGAGCGGAACGAATGTTGCCGCATCGAACGGGCCGGGCACGCGAAAGCGCTTGGCCCGAAGGCCGGAATTGGACAGGAAAACCGGACTCGCAGGGGGCCGCCGCGCACGAAAGTTCCGGTGCGGCAGAGCATCGGCCTTGCCAATTAACGGATCCGGAAATCCTCCGTCAGTCGCGACCGCACCTCCCCAACGAGACGGCGTCAGACTTGCAATTCGTGGTCAAATGCCTTGGGCAGTTCACCTTTCATGGCCGATTCGCATTCGCTGAAGAAACATGTCTACGGAGTGCTTCGCGACGCTCTTCTCGAGCTGGATGCGTGCAATCGCAGAACGGACCTCAGGCTGGACGAACGTTGCATGGCGGAATAGCCAGTTCAGCCAAGCGCCGCAATTCGCCATTTACGGAGTCCGCTAATCCAAGGAGTGGCCTTTGCCGCAAATTCCGGCGATGACTGATAAATCAGGACGGATATGCGGTTTCGGAAATCGAGATCTCGCCAAGTTCGGGTTGATTCCCAATAAAGAAGCCTCCGCACCGGTCGGCGCGGAGGCAAATCTCATTATGGTTTCAAGATGGGAAGCTGTACTCGCTTCAGGGCGCTTCCGGCGGCCTCTGTTTGGCTCCGAAGCTGCCAAGAATGTGATAATTGCTTTCAGACCGGCTGCCGCCGTCGTGAACTCCTACTTCCCAGCTTCCTGCAGCTTCAAGACCGGCGCTTGTGCGGGGACCATAGAAGTTTCCATAGAAATACCCTTCGCCGGCGCTGTTGAGACCAGCGGCGGGCGTCGCAGTCGCGACACCCCGGAATGATCCGTCCGTCCCGATATCGACGGCCCCTGCAGAGCTTTCGCCGTCATTCAATGTGACTTTGAAATTGGCGCCAGGCTCGGTGTATGGTTGCCAGATGCGGTTACCGAACCACTCTTCGAAATTTTTCATTTCCCCTGTCAAAGATCCGGTGCCGGACGTCTTCGGAATTGTGACGGTCAGCACCACATCTCCCCTCAGCAATTTGGTAGGCAACGTTTTGCTAGTGTTGGCAGGATCTTTTGCAGCGGCAAGATCTCCCTTGAACGCATAAGCGATGGTCTGCCCTTGGAATGTTCCCGAAATTATTGCCTTGTCGATGTTCGTGGTACTTTGCCCGTTACCGGTCCCGAAAGCTTCATACCCGAAATGCATGCTCTGCACCCGTCCGGGATAAGCATTTCGAACATTATAGATGTCGGGATCCGTGGTGAATACGAACAATCCGTATGCGGCGTAATTCAGATAGAAATTATCGTCGTCGATGGGGCAAGCGCCGTTGTATGTACCCGAAAGCCCCGAATTGCCCGGACATTCGACTCCTCTTGCGCCTGCAACCGCTGGCTCAATATTCGCGTCCACGCCGATATGATTGGAAAGCCAAACCTCGTAAGTGCCGAGACTTCTGGAACCTACGGGAAGGGTATGCTCGCCGTCACCTGCGTAGTTGGATCCTCCGGGCTTCTGGGTGTCATCCAAGGGAACAAGGCTTCTCCAATAGAAGTCGCCGTTTCCTTGCCAACTGCTAAACCAATTCTTTTTCGGGACCGGTACGGGCATCGGGCGCGGCGCATCAAACGTGATCTTCAAATCCCATAGATTGCTGTTTTCAGCAGTTATGGTGCTGCCGCCTGTGGTTCGGCCAACATTGAGATTGCGCCTCATATCCGCATACTCATAAGAATAGCGAATGATGTCGTCTGGCGTGCCATCGTTGTTGGTGTCTCTTTGTCCCGTCACAAAGCCCGTACGAATTTCAAGCCCTTCATTTGTCAACTTCAACCCGGAGAGAACAGTCGGGTCAAGTAGATTTCCCGTGTCAAGATGCGAGGTGTATCCTTGCACCTCGAATTCATCTCCGGTGTTGGCAAATACCTTTTTGCCGTCTTCATACATGAACGTCTTGAACGGGTTGACATTGCTGTTGGCACCGCCAAGGGCACCCGTTGTCTTTATGTTCGTCCGATCGACATTCGCGATGGTTTTGGCCGGTATTGTGGCAGTGCCGGCGGCGAACCTGTATCGCACGAGCGTCCTCCCGTACCAAGCGAGAGAATTAAGCGCCGCGTCGAGGCGTGGCGTCTGCCTGTCGCTGAGCTGTCTCGCTGCGGCTCTCGCGTCGTACGCAGCGAGTCTTTCCGCCGGCGTTCCGCCCGCCGAGTCGGCGTATGCGCTTTCCGCATCCGTGACCGCCTTAGCGATCGCCGCTTTGACGCGTTCAATCTCGGTCCGTGCCGCGGCGACATCTCCCCTGCCCGCGGCCGCGGTGGCCGCCTGCGTCCTCGCCGCATCAGCTTCCATCCGGAGCCTATCCAGTGCCGTCGACCCTGCAGCGCCACTCGAATTGTCGTCCCCGTTCACGTCCGAGGCGTCGTCCTCGTTTCCGGCGTTCGCGCTCGTCGTTCCGGGCGGTTTGTCGTCGGAGCATGCGCCAACCAGCAATGCCGCGCTGCAAGCAAGACAAGCCAACAGCTTCAAATTCATAGTCGTTTCTCCGTATAGGTCGCTTGACTGAATGCCTTACGCCGGCCTGCCGCGAGCCGCGTGAAGCATATCGACAATATCACCTGCCAGCCAACATTTCAAACAGGATGCTCTGCGGTCTGCGAGGGTGTGTTTCATTTTGGTCAGACCGCAGCACGAAAAGCCCTCCAATCAAAGCATTCGGCACAACGATTGTTTTCGATGCGGCATTTGATGGCAAGCAGAGCGTTGGCCTCGCTTTCGACCAGCTCAGAAAGTAAAATCCGCGGAAACTCTTTGGCCCGCCCCCAAATATTCGTTGAAGGGGATTCCAGTTGTCTCGGCTATGAAGAAGGAAGTCGTTCTTACGGCATATCTGCAACCGGAAAGTCCGGGCGGGGATATTGCCGTCCTTCTTAATTCCGAATTCGCCATATGCAACAATATTTGTATCCCGACTGATGCGACATTGTCGGCGGAACTTCCGGGGCGCGATGTGATTCTTACTGGTCGAAAAGCTGAACAATTTGCACACAATGGCTTGTTTACTTGAATCCGCAGAGTCTACATTTTGTGCGTTCGGCGGCGTCTGAGTTCACCCATTTATGCGACTGCGCATTGACGCCGGGCCTGCGGATCCATCCAATTCGCGCCGAAAACCCAGCTCCGGCGAGAAGCAACATCTTGTGGCTGCGGACTCAAAGAAATAAGCCATTGCACGCAACCTTTCGTGTAGGCGACCCTGATGAAAGTCCGCGCTGCAATTCACTGCTTCCGAATACGTCCACAAGGTTGCGCTTGAATACGCATTGCCGACGATAAATCGACGAGACCCCCATTTCGTTCTCGAATACTTGGATGATCGATTCCAATTCGAGGAGGCGGAGGTGCATCGCGAAGCCGAGAACCTCGTCGCGACATCGGTCATGCGTTACCGCGGCGAAGGCACTGTATTGGTCGACAGGTCGGCAATCCGGTCGACCGCGATTTTCGACGGGAAAGCAATAGAATTTCGCGGGTGCGACGGTTCTTGAATCAATCCTCGGCACAATACGCAGCAAAACTGTTTTTGAGTCCGGCGGCATGATTCAGTCGGATGACATTTTAGAGCTTGCAAGCCCAGCCAACTCGGACAAACTCATCTTCGACGATTGGAATAATAGCGTCTCGTTTGTGACGAGGCGTTTTCCAAACAGAGGAATAAGCTAGTTTATTTTGATTTCTTTTGCGCCTTGTGAGCTTTGATGAAAACTGCAAATTGGGTGAATGCATCCATCTCGGCAACGGAAAATCCTATTCGCAAGGCATAGGCTTCTTCATCCTGTGAAGCGGCCACGATGTCTACTAGGAAAACGTCGTCCTCAAAGCCTCGAAAACATGGAAAGAGTATTGCAGCGGCAGCAAACAATTGATGATGTTCTCGGACGAGTTCCCCAGGCACCCAACGGTTCAACGTGCATTGAATGTGATGAAGTCGCATTCCGTGTAGATCTTCCTATCACTTTCCTTGGGAACGCGATATTCATGGAGGCGAATGAGGTTCAGAAAGATTTATTTCCAGCAGCAATGTGGTGAAAATGCTGAGAAGCTTGACTAAATCAAGTTTCAAGGCAACCGGGTTTTAATGCGCTAACTTCAGAACTGGCGGCTTTTCATCCAGCTGCAGATATGCGCTCCAGAGCTCAGTCTTTCTGTAGATGCGGTCAACCACCTTTCGTCCGTTGTCGCGATTTTCTTCCAACAAACCACAATACATCAAGGGGTCGAGCACCCAAAGATAGAGACTGTGCGTTCTGGGATCGAACTCATTGGGCTCGTCTTCAGCCCCATAAAGGGTTTCCGTCAGTTGCTTGCCGCTGGCCCCGTAGGTGGTTTCAATGTCCAGAACGTTGAGCCAGATATCCCAGTTGCCGATCAATCCGGACTTCCACCGGGAGCAGACCATATTGGGATCACCAAATAGGATGAACTGAACCAGTCGGCTGAACCGAGCAAATCGATCCGCAAACAGCATCCTTCCGGCTTTGCTCAGCATCAGCTTGCCCTTGTAGTGGCGCAGCAGTCTGAGGTACCAAAGATGCTGGTGCAGTCGCCAAAAGGGTTCAAAATGGTACTCATCGGCGACTTTGATCGGCATGAAGCCATGGTAAATTTCAGCTTCGGTCCAGCCGGGCCATTGGATTTCCAAGATAGCCTCGGCAACCAAATCCCGTTTGAACGCCTTGCTCTTGGTCAATGGAATGCCTTTGGGGCACTCGTCGAACTTCTTGTCGATAAAATCCAGAGCCCGGACCAAAGGCGATTTATACAGCAGAGGATCGTCCCCGGAAAGCGTTCGGAAACCATACATGGGAAACTGCTTAACGCGTTGCGGTTCTCGACGTCAACCTAAGTTAAGCAGATGTCGCATTTGATCCGACTTGTCTCCAGCTTCGCCATTGAATAGTTTCGCGACAACTTCGTCTGCGCCGGATACCCGATGAACACAGCCAAGCCAACTTGGAAGACCGTCAAATCGAAGATTGCCCATTGTGACAAAGCGCAGCTGATGGTCCTCATCCGGGATCTCTATGGGCTGAACAAGCCGAACGCAGATTTCCTGCATGCGCGTTTGCTAGGGGACGCCAACGGTGCTCAATCCTTGGAGCCTTACAAACGGCGCATCCGCGAAGCCGTCAGTCCCGAAGAGCCATGGAAGCAGTATGTGAGTTTGTCAGCGGGACGCAAAGCCATCAGCGAATACCGCAAAGCCAATGGGGATGCCCGTGGTCTGCTTGAATTGATGTTGTACTACGTGCGTTGCGGAAACGATTTCACCTTGGAATTCGGCGACATCGATGAGCCCTTCTACAACAGCATGTGCAGCATGGTGGATCAATTCTGCAAACTATTGATCAAACAAGAGGATCCCAATTTGGCCAGCGAGTTTGTCGCGCAGTTGGAGGTTGAATTCCAACGCATTGACGGTCGAATGGGTTGGGGTTACGCAGATGAAATTCGCGATCAACTGATGGGTCTGAAAGACGCTTTCCCCGGGAACGATTGATCCAAACGTTTAGCTGCCCCGGGTTTTCCGGAGAGCAGTCGGCTAAGCAAGCAAGCCGGAGACTCGAAGGACAAAATTCTCCAATGCTCGTCGGGTTTTATAGAGTTGCGGGATGAGTGCCGTGGTTCCACCCAGATGAAAAGCGCTCTATTTGACAAGCGAAGATAACGGCGGGTTTGCAGCCCAGCTGCTGCCGTTTGCGTGTCGCCTTGCCTCTGCAATGCAGATTTTTCCCTGTCCAACTCCAAGCTTTGGTTCAAGCGCTCTCGCATGCCTGCCCTCTTTGCCGCCGTGACATTCGTTGCGCTGGCCTGCATGGAAATGTCTGGACTGAAGTCCATCGATCCAACGATTCCATTCCGGCGCGAGCGACTTCAGTTTCTTCGCAAATTCTTGGGCTGGCTTACTTTCGTTTCAGGTGCTCGTCGAGACGCGGCATGATTTCGACAAAGTTGCATGGTCGGTGCCTGTAGTCGAACTGCTTGGATAGAATTTCATCCCACGCATCCTTGCATGCGCCTGGCGATCCCGGCAAAGCGAACAGATAGGTTCCGTTCGAAACGCCCGCGCAAGCTCTCGACTGAACGGCCGAAGTCCCGATGGACTTCATCGAGACCAACGTGAACATGGCCGAAAACGCGTCGATTTCTTTTTCGTATACATCGCGATGAGCCTCCACCGTGACGTCCCGGCCAGTCAGGCCGGTACCGCCCGTAGAGATGACCGCGTCAACTTCAGGGTCCGCGGACAATTCCCGCAGCTGCTCTGAAATTTTTGCGCGGTCGTCCTTTACTATCCGTCTGCAAGACAGCGCATGGCCGTCCTTCTTGACCCGGGTCTCAAGAATGTCGCCAGACCGGTCCGTCCCAGGCGTGCGGGTGTCGGATACGGTCAGCAATGCAATCCGCACCGGCAAGAAATCTCGCGAGAGGTCAAGTGTCATTGGACGCTCTTCAGCCGTTTCCTGATCTCAATCAGATCCCACCAGGAATACATTTTTGATTGCGCATTCCTGAGCAGATACGCAGGATGGAACATCGGCATGACCGGAATCCCCCGGAAGTCCTGCCAGTTGCCGCGCAGCCTGGTGATCCTGTCTTTCCCGATCAGCGCGCTGCAGGGAACGTTCCCCATGAGGACAAGGATTTCGGGCTTGGCCAGTTCGATGTGCTTCGCGGTGAACGGAAACATGACCCGCAGTTCTTCGGGAGTCGGATTCCGGTTTCCGCGCGGTCGCCACGGCACTGCGTTCGCAATGTAAAGCGCCCGGTCGGGCTCTTGCGCAGTGCGCGACATTCCAATCGCGTCGAACATTCGATCAAGCAATTTCCCTGCCCTTCCGACGAACGGCTTGCCGATTCGGTCCTCGTCCGCGCCCGGCGCTTCGCCGACAATCATAACCTTTGCTTCAGGATTGCCGTCGGAAAATACAAGCTTGGTCGCCTCGCCCTTCAGTGCGCAATGCTCGAAATCATTTGTGGCTTTGCGGAGCGACTCAAGATCGCCGGAATTCGCCGCCGCAATTTCTGCGAACCTGACCGCACGCTGTTCTGAAACCTCAGTCTGCAGCCCATCAAGCGCTTGCGGCGGTCGGCTTTCGAAATTCCTATCAAGATCCGGATCAACTTCGGCCGCTGCAGATTGCCGTGCATCGGGTCCGGGCGCGGCAGCTTTCGGAGGCTCCGGATTGACAAGATATCTGTCGACAGGGGCATCGCCGATCGTCTCGTCCACGCCCATGTCCAAATACCATTCAAGGATTCTTTTGGCGTCAGTCGAGGTCATTGAAACTCATCGCAGGTTGAACCGGCTTCGAACCGGATTTGTTCGAAACGAATTGCAACAACCATCTTTGGAAATTCTCGCCGCAATTTGCAAGCAATTCGACGGATTCGTGCGCATCAAGGAATCTGGCGAGATTTGCGACAATCGCCCGCCGCCCGTATCGTCGTGAACCGAATGCGATCCTGCGAATGCCAAGAGCTGCCGGATGAATGCTGACTTGTGAAGCATACCTCGATTGCCGCGCAGCCGAGAAGTTCTTGGCACAGCGCATGTCCCTCGCTTCGATCTGCGCAGGCTCGGATATGCCGACGCGGGAGTTCGAGACAAGTAGATTGTGGCCAAGCCGCGCAAGGGAATTTTTGCGTCCACCGCCTGCGCATTGCACTGACCGAACCTCTCGCCTCCAAGGTCATGTAAGGCCGCAATGAAAGCAAAACCGCGAGGGTGCCGACGACTTGGAATTTGCAATGGCAGGACACTTGGAATAGCCCTCGCCTGGAAACGCATGCGTCCTGAAACACCGCTGAGGAGGTTGGCTTGTTTCTTCCCGAATTCACTACTCCGCCGATCTACTTGGCACTCGCGGCACTGATTTCCTACCTTGTCGGCTCGATCGCATTCGGGTTGGTGATCACCAAAGTCCTGGGACTCGGCGACATCAGGCAAACCGGGTCGGGGAACATCGGCACGACAAACGTGCTTAGGACAGGCAACAAATCCGCCGCAGCCGCCACGTTGATATTCGATTCGTGCAAGGGTCTGGCACCTGTATTGATCGCGTGGTCCTATTTCGGAAGCGACGCGGCGCAGGTGGCTGGAGTTTCGGCCTTTTTGGGGCACCTGTTTCCCGTTTGGCTCCGGTTCAAGGGCGGCAAGGGAGTGGCTACCTTCCTTGGCGCATTGCTCGGATTGTCTTTGTTCGCCGGCGCAGCGGCGTGCGCGACATGGCTCTGCCTGGCATTTCTTACGCGATTTTCCTCCGTCGCGTCGCTGAGCGCCGCATTGACGGGGCCGTTGTGGCTATGGATGTTCGGTTCTGCCGATGCCATTGCGGCGACGGCATTCATGTCGGTTCTCGTTTGGATTCGACACGCAAGCAACATTCGTCGCCTGATTGACGGAAAAGAATCGAAACTCTCTTTACGCAGTTCGTCCGGCAATTAGGCGAATGAATTGCCGCCTTTCATCGAGAAACAACGCGGTCAGCAAAAGAAATCCAAAAATCGCAATCGGTGAATCGCGCGTCGCCGTCATGCTTGGACCGGATCCGAGTTCAGTAACAGTATTCGTCATAAATTCGTCCGAGACCGCCGTCCCACTCGTTGCGGAATTTCTCAAGCAACTCCTCTGCCGGGGATGCTTTCGCTTCCAGGCTTTCTTTCAGGGAGTCGAGAAAATGCGTCTCGTCCGGCACCAATCCGTCGGAACCCGCGTAGTTTCGCCTCCGGAGCCCATCTTCGGAGATTTCCAAGCATCCGGCCGCGAGTTCCAATAAAGAAATCTTCTCATGCCGGCCCTTCAAGCCGTGCTTCACCGCTTCAATGCGAAGCCCTTCCCGGTCTTCTCCGCTGAATTCCTTCACCATGTCCCAAGCGGCATCAAGCGAGTTCTGCTCATATAGAATCCCCACCCAGAATGCCGGAAGAGCGCAGAGCTTGCGCCAAGGACCGCCATCGGCACCGCGCATCTCCATGAACTGCTTTATCCGCGCTTCCGGGAAAATCGTCGTAAGGTGATCAGCCCAATCCGATACCCGAGGCAGCTCGCCCGGCAGGGACGGCAAACGCCCGGCCATGAAATCCCTGAACGACTGGCCGCGCGCGTCCACGTATTTTCCGTCGCGGTAGACGAAATACATCGGAACATCCAAAGCGTAATCGACCCAGGCCTCAAATCCGAATCCTCCATCGAATGCGAATGGGAGCATTCCGGTTCGGTCGGGGTCCACATCCCTCCAGATCCGTCCGCGCATGCTCAAGTTTTCGGATTCGCGCCCGGCGTAGAAGGGCGAATTCGCGAAGAACGCTGTGGCGACGGGCTGGAGCGCCAACGCGACCCGGAGCTTCTTGACCATGTCTTCTTCGGACGCGAAGTCGAGATTGACCTGAATCGTGCATGTCAAATACATCATGTCGAGGCCCATCGTGCCCGCGTGCTCCATGTATTTGGTCATGAGCTCGTATCGACCTTTGGGCATCGTCGGCATCTCTTCGCGCCTCCACTCCGGGGCCACGCCCAATCCGATGAAACCCGCGCCGATCTCATCCGCTATTTCGCGCACCTCACGCAGGTGGTTGTTCACTTCATCGCAGGTCTGATGGAGAGTTTTCAGCGGCGCTCCGGAAAGCTCGAGTTGTCCGCCGGGTTCAAGCGACACATTCGCTCCGCCTTTCGACAGCCCGACGATGCCTCCCGCCTCTTCGACGGGCTCCCAACCGAACCTGTCGCGAAGACCTTCCAAAATGGTTTTGATTGAGCAGCGGCCGTCGTAAGGCAGAGGCCGATGGTCGGAGCGCCGAAAGCCGAATTTCTCATGTTCGGTTCCAATCAGCCAATTGCTTTTCGGCTTGCAGCCGTCGCAAAGATATTGCGCAAGCTGTTCCGGCTTTTCGATCAAGCCCGTGCCGGACTGAGGTATGGACATCGAATCTGATTCCGGTGCCGAAGGTGAATCCGCGAACTAGACTCGATGCTCGGCGAACTTCAAGTCAGGAAATGAAACGCCAGCGGCGGCCGCACTTGCCGTCGCGCTGAGCTCCTCGCGCCAGATTATATCGTTTTTGAGTTTCCCCGCATCACTTCCCGTTTAGATCGTCAGGCCGGGTGTTGCGTGGTCCGATGTTTTCAATTGATGCCGATTGGCTGCGGGCTCGGCCAAGATTGGCCGCAGAACCGTTTAGCGCACGCTGGGGGAAAGGACGCGCGCTCATCATTTTCATGCGGACCTCGCCGAGAGCACGTGCCTTTGTGGCCAGCTGCGGGAACAAAACTCAAAGACAACTCGTGCCGGACGCGATTATTGCCGAACAGCTCTTGGGTTCAGTGTTTTCGCGCCGATTCTGGATCCGAACTGATCAATTCCGCGGCTCGGCCAATCGCTTCATCGACCATTCCCGGATCGGATACCAGAGCATAGTCCCATGATCCAAAATCGCCCGATGCGTTGACGGCTCTTACCCATCGGTGCGCGGCCTGCGCCTTCACTTCCTTCAACGGGTCGTAGCCTTTGGTCTCCAGAATCAAGAATCGCTCACCGCCGCCAGCCAGCCGGACGATAAAATCGGGCAGATACTCGTGGTGCTCGCCGTTGTGCAGATAAGGGATCGCAAATCCAAGTCCAGCGTTCTTGACAAACGCATCTACCAGCTCGCTGTTGTCTAGCCGATAGGCGGCACACTGTTCCCACTTGGCAGTATCGGGCACAACGGCATTGATATGACTCTTGACGACGGGATAAGGCTCAAGACGCGTCTCAACATCCACCTCTGCCGTTGAACCCGGCTCGCGACCGCTTTCAGTGCGCGGCAACTCGGTAGTCTCTCCGTTTAGGTCATCCGGCTGGATTGCTGCGACAAGCCTTTCCAAAAGCCACCCGTACCAAGGCGACAAAAAGGCATCGACACCCTGTGCCGGCTCTATAGGTCGGACTTTCTCGTGCAGGTATCGTCGGACAATGGTCGCGAGTTGAACGAACATTACATGAGGCGGAGCGTCGCACCCCGGCTGCTTGCGGTAGTCCCGCGTCAGGTCCCGGGCCATCTCGAACTCCAGACGCTGACGACGCTTGCCCTCACGGAAAGGGTTGAGATCCACCCGATCAAGGCTTCCGGGACCAACCAGCGATGGCCGCCCCTTATTGCTCAGGAGCCCCGCCTTCATCTCCACCTCCGGCGGAATGTCCATCGGGTCGAGGTGCAGGGAAGCGACGTTGTCCCAATCCACTTTAACACGGTGCCGGATGCCCAGAATATATCCTTCCACCCGCGGAAACCGAATTTCCAGGTGCGCCTTCTCGGGCACCGCCCGAATGCGCCAAGTCTCCGGAGCCGGCTTCGGCACACCGTCCGATGGGTTCTCCTTTAGCGGCACGATTTCGAACGGGATGCCGAAAACCTTCGCAACTTCCTCGCTCAGTTTTCCGTCTTCCCCCACAGCGTAGCTCGAGCGCCGCAACCCGCGTCCGACAACTTGCTCACAAAGAAGTTGCGACATGAATGGACGCAAACCGACGATGTGGGTGACAGTGTTGCAGTCCCATCCCTCCGTCAGCATTCCAACGCTAACGATGCAGCGCACATCCCGGCCGGGCGGATGGAGGGGCCTTTCCAGTTTCGATGCCAGCGCCTCGAATCCTTCCGGGTAGATCGCCCGGCCTTGCCCGTCCCTCGGCCAATCGGTCTTGCCGACGGTATCGAGCGTCGCGCGCATCCACCGGTCTTCGTCGGCCTTCGCCTGCCCGCTGTCGGATTCGCGCACTACCTTCGTATCCACCCGGATGGTACGAATGTCGCCGCCCGCATTTCGCAGTCCGTCAAGACCCGCCGGCGGAATCCCGACCGGAGCCTGGTCCTCAGCAAGCCATTGATACACAACTTTGGCGAGTGCCGTATTATTGCATACGATGATAAATACAGGTGGGCGGCAATCGCCCTCTCGCTGTTCCCATTCCTTCCGCAGTGCTTCCCAAAGTCCGCCGAGCATGGCCAGCGGCACGTGCGCGTACTTCAGCACAGCCTCCGGCTTCACCCCGGAGCGCCGCCCGCCGCGTTCCGCAGGGGTTAGTCGAGGCAGAATCCAGCGCCAGATGTTGAAATATCCGGGAACCGCGCTGCCGCTGGTATCTCGCACCGCAAGCTGCGGTATCTTGACCAGACCCGACTCGATGGCGTCGATGAGCCCGAAATCACTCACTACCCAAGGAAACGGCCGGTTGGTGTCTCTTCCCGCTCCGCCCAGAAAATAGGGAGTCGCTGACAAGTCGATGCATTGGTTGATGCCTCGATGCTTGTGTATGCGGTCGAGTCCGTCGACCCACACGGTCGCCTCGCGACAGAATTCCTCGTAGTCGTCGTCTTCGCCGAAATAGTCCTTCTCGTCTTCATCCTTTTCCGATCGCCGAATGCGATAAGCATGATGTGCCTCGTCGTTCATGACCAGAATGTTGCCTTTGCCTCCGATCTCGCGCCCTAGAACGCGCTCGATAAGCTTGGCATCGCTTTCGACGTAGCGAACCGAATCCACCAGCACCGACTCGAGGTTTCCCTGCCGATCCCGTTTCTCCTCAATGATGGTGATCAAACCGGCGGCCTTATGCAGCTCGAGAGCATCCAAGGTCAGGTAGCGCTTTCCGCGCAAAGTCGCCGTTTTGCGTCCGATTCGGATGGTCTCCCGGGTCCTCAATTCCCGCCCGGCACGAAGCACCTTTGCAGTTTGCCCTGCAACCTGGATGCTTTTCGGTTCAAATACGTGCCAATTCGTGACGAGGACGCATCCCCGCGCGAGTTGCGGCATGAGATGCGACGGAACAAGGTCGCGCGTACGGTAAAGGCTCGCTTCGCCGCCTTGCGGCCTGAGTTCCTCCAGTCGATTGCGGATCGTAACGTTTGGGCAGACTACAAGCACCACGTCCGAATAGCGCGCATTGTTTCTGTCAGCTATCTTGTTGAGAATGCTCCATGCCGCCAGCATTCCCATAACCGTCGTCTTGCCTGTGCCGGTCGCCATCTTGCAGGCATGGCGTCGAAAGGCCTGCATTCCTTCGGTTTGCGCCTCCGCGCCCGGCTGATCGACCGGAACGTCGATTCCTTGGAGGAAGTCCGCTCGCGCCTCGGCGAGGAAGATAATTGTCTCGGCGGCTTCCATCTGGGCGAAAAACAGCTTGTGCCGACGCCCTTCCCTGCGCCAGTAGCGCAGCAACTCCATTGTCGTTCTGGTCACGCCGCCCTCGCCGCGCAGCGCCAAGGGCCTCCACTCGGAAAGCTTGTCGCGAATTCGGTTGACCAGCTTGAGCTCGATGGCCGTTCCGGCGTTCGTCCCGTAATCCTGCGCTTCGTGTCCGGGCGGCCGATAAAAATACATGGCGGGCCGTCGACCGGAACGTTGCTCCGGCGGGTCGTGCTCTGAGATACGCCAATATGCCTTCGGTTCCTCGAAAGGCGAGTTGAGGATTGGTTCGGGAACCTCGTGCGCGTTCATGGCTCGACCCCGAAGGCGCGGCAGATCGCATCGAGCTTTTCGCCCACTTCGGGATGAATCTCTTCCAGAAGCATCTGCGCTGCGATTTCGTGATAGCGGGTGTAAGGCAGGTCGTGGATCCCGGCCGCTTCAAGCAATGGGGGCAGAAGCCGCTTTCGGGCCTTGGTAACGTTCAGAAATTCATGGTTTCCGAGCGGCTCCCGCACAACCGCTGGTGGAAAATGATTGCGCCAATAAGTGAGCATGTCGTCGACATGCGGCTCGGCGGCATCGGTCCCGACCATGAACTCGACAAAGCGGATTAGAGAATTGGGGTGGAGCAGGTAGCTCTCGATCTCGCAACGCCGCCAACGGAGCCGCTGCAGGCCCGCGCCCGTGATTGCGCTGTCTTGAATGCCGGAGTGCGCGTCGCCGTCGATTAGCACAAGACCGGACAGGTCGTCCCGAACCAGCCGCAAGGCATCGAAGTGATCCTCTGCCTTGATCCCCTTAGTCCTTGGTTGTCCTTCTTGAGATTGGAATACCGTCGGCTTCCACATCACCTCCGTCGACAGCAATCTGTCGGCACGGTGTCCAAGTCTGGCGGCCCAGGCGCGCAGGATGCTGATATCGGTGAAGCCTTCTACATATAGGATGCCTTGCGTATCGCACGCCTGCATTACATCGGCGTTGCTCAAAACGCGAAGCGAGGAAACGAGGCGATCCCTCTCCACATTGTCGGCGATTCTTCGCGGCTCGTCCAGCAATGCGTAGAGCTCGCGCGGCTCTGCCGAATTGATAACCACCTCGGAATGCGTCGCAATGACTAGCTGCGATCGTTGCTGTGCAGCTGCAGTCTTCAGCTCGTGATAGATGACGTCTTGAAGAATCACGTGTAGATGGGCATCCGGCTCGTCCAGAAGCAAAATCGCGCTGGGCCGCGTGTAAAGAAATGCGAGAAGCATCAAGACTTGCTGAAACCCGCTGCCTGCGCTGGCGATATCAAAACGGGGATGCTCTTCGTCAACCGCGCCCGCGACTCGGTATTCTGCTATGATATCCGCGCCGCCCGTTTCGGGAGGCAGAATTTCGTAACCGAACAGCTTCTCGATGGATGACTGGATTCGCTCCCAAGCGACCTCATTACGGCTTGCTTCCGCCAGCAAATTGCGCAAAACCTCGCCGGGGCGCCCGAGTCCAAGGAGTTGCTCAATCTTCGGTAGGTGATAAAGCGGCTCATCAATCCCAAGCCCGGTCATCGACGGCACGAACACCGTTTGAGGGTCAAGGCTTCGCAGCGTTTCCGCCGACGCATCAGCCTTGGGCCTGACATAGATCTGCTCGGTGCTGTCGGGGATGAATTCCATCGTCACCGACCAGCCCGCATTGTGTCGCAACTCAATCTCGATCCGCTCCCGATATCGTCTATCCTTCCAGAGGAAATCGAAACTCCGCAGCGGAACCGCCGAGAACGCATGCCTAGCGATCGGCGCCTTTGCGTACCCCTGTCTCGAATTGAAGTCGTTGAGCTCCCGCCATCGCCGCAACGCGAGCGCCCACGACGCTATGGCCTGAAGGACTGTCGTCTTGCCGGTGTTGTTTGGGCCGGCAAGAACCACATGCCCCGGCAAGCGAAATTCGACGTCCTCGAATCGCTTGAAACCGCGGATGCGGACCGCATTAATCACGCCTCGTTCTCTGCCTCCGACAGCGGTTTGACGACCATAAGTTCGTTGCCGCGGTCGTCTACGACCTTGACCGCGATCTGGCCGTGCTCACCAGCACTGAACGGAACGCTGATCGTTCCCGATAGGTGCGGCCATACCCTCTCGTCGAATTCGCTGCGCAGCGAGCGCTTGAGGCCCTCCCACGCTGAAGTCCGGGGAAAGAATGCCTGACAGACATGGAAACAGAGCCCATTATAGTCGGTATCAAGAAACCACGCCGGCACGTCGGCACCGTCCCGGTGATCGGAATCCATATTCACGGGATCGAACACATCATAGCCGAGCAGTTCTACGCGGTAGTCTCTGTCTTCAGACTGCTTGATCCGCGCATCCGGCAGGCCGCAGACCGCAAAAATCTGGCTCGACCGCATGTTCTTGAGCAAATCTCCCATCACCAAATCCATGCTCGCCTGAACCCACGTTGCAGGAACGCCAACCGTCTGTTCACAATTCTCGATCATCCGCCGCGCGTCCGGCTGAATGACGAACCCGATCACGTAAAGATGGTCGTAACTCTTGGCGTAGGCCTCGCGCGCCGCATCGAACACCAGCTTTTCCGCAACCGCGCCGTTTTCCGGGCCGAATACGATGGCCGCGTTCTGCTCCCGATCACCTTCAATCAACGCTTCCGCCGACAGACTCATGGTCCGCGCGGGTCGCCGAACGTTGGCGAATACAACCCGCTGCCCGCCTCCGACATGCAGTCCCGGAGAACGCCGCAGAACCTCAATCATGCGCTCGACATGATTCCCATGGGCGTCGACAGAGACAGTGTCCCCCGAGTCCTCCTCGCCGTCGCCGTCCAAGTCTACAGGAGTCGGAATCGTCGCCTCAATGCAGTATGGGCCGCTCACCCGCGTCACGTTTCCATCCTTCTCCGGCCGGTCGAACAGCACTTCTTCCTTAGTCGGCTCGTTTCGAGCAATTGATTTGAGCGTGACGTGCGGCACGATGCCGCCCACTTCCTCGCCCTTCTGGTTTTGCCTTCGCAGATAATTGAATCCACCGGCGGGGCCGCGTTTTGGATCCTTGAGACTGTAGAACTCAAAGGCACTCGTAAGCATCCGTTGCCGCGCCAGCGCGATGGGAACGCGAGATGTATCGCAGGTTATCCAGCGCCTCCCCCATTTCTCCGCGCACCACGCGGTCGTTCCAGACCCGCAGGTCGGATCAAACACCAGATCACCCGGATCCGACGTCATCAGCAGGCAGCGCTCGACGACCTTCATATTGGTCTGAACGACGTAACGCTTCTCGTCTGTGAAACTGCCGGTCAGCGTGTCGGTCCAAAGATTGCCGCGCTCTTTGTAGGGGAAGTCCGACGCGAAGCGCCGATACCGAAGGCTATTGGCCGCGACATGGATGCGGTCAGCTGCTGCGAGGCGTTCTAGACCCTCCGGATAGTTGGGCTTCCAATGTGAATTGGCACCTGGGTCGTAAGTCTTGCCCTTGAACTCGAAGGGCTGCGGCACTCCCGCTGCACCTTGGGCTTGCAGGTTGTCCGGTCCATAGAGTCGGGCGCCGTCCGGCAAAGGCACTTTCCCCCGTCTCTCGGCGGCGAGCACGCCCCGAAAACTGCCGTCCGGCAGCAGGACCCAGCGTGCGTTGCCTTCGCCGAGTACCGCCGGCTGTTCCTCGAACAGCTTGCGCATCTTCATCCGCTCCGGATCCTTCGCATACCACAACAGGAAATCGCCGAGCGTCGGCAGTGTACGGGTCGCAAAACCAGATGTGGTCTGAAAACTGATCTGCGAGACGAAGCATTCCGCGCCGAAAACCTCGTCCATTACCTCGCGCACATGATGCAGGTTGGTATCCGACATCTGCACGAAGATGCTGCCCGACGGATGGAGCAATTCCCGTGCCAGCAGCAGCCGATCTCGCAAATAAGTAAGATAGGAATGCAAGCCGAGTTCCCAAGTGTCCCGGTACGCCTGCACCATCTCCGGTTCGCGCGCCATGTCCTCGTCCGCGCCGTGAGTCACGCCGCGCTTGCGCACGAAAGGTTGGAAGTTTGACCCGAATTTCACCGCATATGGCGGATCAATGTAGATCGTCTGGACTTGTCCGCCGAGACCCTCGTAGCCAATCAGCGAATTCATCACCACAAGCGAATCGCCTAGAATTAACCGGTTTACCCAGCCGTCCTGGTGCTCATAGGCTTTGAGAAGCCTGTCGTGCAAAGGCAAATCGCTTTCACCGAAAAGATCGAACAAGCTCGGCTGGCGGTCGCGCGAATGCCCTTTCAGAGTTTCCAGGATTGCTGCGGTAGACAGTCGTTCATGGACGAATAGTGGCAGGGTCGGCACGTCGAAGGAGATCCGCTCCGCCTTCCCGGCCCAATTGAGGAACGGCCTTGAGAGCGTCTTTAGAGCGGCGGCATCCTCTCTAACCTTGGCGAGTGCCTTTGCAGCGGCGGAAAGTCCGCCCCCGGAAAGCTCGCCCGCCGCGACCATTGTCTCAAGTTGCGCGATCCCGTCCTGCAACGCTGCGATCTTCGCTTCGGCCTGTTCGCGCGCCGGATTCTGTCCGTCCCAGTCGAGCGCCGGCGACAACGAAGAATCGTATCGGTAGGCGGTCGGGACTTTCTTCTTCCTGAACTGCGCCTGCGTGCCGACATCGGGCCGCAAAGCCATGCTTGCTTCCGGGTGCCTGTACCCTTCGGCATATCGCTCCGTTTCAATACCTCTCGTTGGCATCATCTTGTTCATGGTCTCGATACTCGCCCCTTTGTTTTCAAATTACCCGCCAGCCTTGCGACGGTCAAACAATGCCCGAAGCGAGAGCGCATCCCATTTAACGTCTGCCAGCCCTCGCGGAAGGTCGGAGCACGAAGCGCAGGGCATTCTGATCCATAACTCGGACCTAGGCATGGAACATGTGTCCATTCAATCAGCCGAACGCAAGCCCAAGCCGGCACCAGCTGTCGGCCGGAAGCTATTGCATCGCTTTGGCCAAATGCGTCATCAGACTGTTCAAGGCAGCAGTCATCAAGCAATTCCGCGTTTTGAAAACCGTCGGCCTGAATCGCCCAAGTCATCGATTCGAATCCCCGAAGTTGGCGCAGAATGGAGTCCTGCCATTCTCGACCATAGATTCCGCTGAAACTCCAATTTCCTACCTTATCCGAACTACAGAGCATCCAAACGATCATTTGATCATTGCTAAGAGACTTATTGTGGTCTGGACGTCGGCGAGACTTCTTCTGGGCGGACTCCCATCCGAACCTGTCGCGAAGACCTTCCAGAATGGTTTTGACCGAGCAGCGGCCATCGTAGGGCAGAAGCCGGTGTCGGAGTGCCGAAAGCCGAATTTCTCGTGCTCGGTTCCAATCAGCCAATTGCTTTTCGGCTTGCAGCCGTCGCAAAGGTATTGCGCAAGCTGCTCCGCTCTTTCGATCAGGCCCTTGCCGGATTGGGACATGGACATAGAATTCGATTCCGGCGCCGAAGGTGAATCTGCGCACCAGAGTCGATGCTCGACGAACTTCAAGTCAGGAAATGAATGGGCGATGGCGGAAATCGCCTTGGTCGGCGATTGAGTTCCTCATGACAGGCTGCATCGCTTTTGAAATTCTCCGCAGCATTTTCCGCTCGATCTGTTCGGATTGTCCGAGCAAAGGCACGGATTGGATTGGCGCCTCCCTTCGAAATCCTCCCGTTGAAATCTGCCATCTTCGGCCTTCGTCAAAGTCGGCGACGGGAACACAATATCATAGCCCAAAGACGGAATTACCGGGTCAGAGAACAAAAGGCTAAACAAACGAGCCAGAAACTAAAAGGACGATCAATGTCAGAGATAAGGCAGACCCCGAAGGGGGTAACCTTTGGACTCCTAAAATGGGTTATTTTTGGAAACTTGTTGACATAGAAATCATATTATACAATTTTTTAAGCAAGAACTCAATCTGAGGGTAGTTGCGGCGAAAGCCAGAACGCCGAGCGGTACCTAAATAGATGACGAATTACCAAGTCTGCTACTACCGCGAACTCGAAAATCAACGGGCCTCGCGGGATCCGAAACTTACACTTGATTTGGTTGACATAGCTCACGCAGCCGTATCTGAAACGTTACAAACCGGTGGGCCCCGCAGCGCATTCTATAATCAGCTAAGGGCATTTTTAACTGGAAAGCAGGATCTCATCTGGAAAGGCGACGGGCCAGGAATCGGTCGAGAATTGCGGCGATCCTACTCCAACATCCACGGGCGATTCTTCGCGAGAGCATACTTGGAGAAGTGTGAAGGAGTTAGCAATCTGATTCCGATCGAGGGCAACCACTTCAGATTTGCAGATTATGTGGTTCGGCTTCGAGATGGCCAAAAGGGAGACATGCCCGATTGGGTCGGCTGGGACTCTTCAGGATTGGTAGTTGCGGAGGCAAAGGGCACGTACGCAGAGGGGAATTGGTGGAATGCATTTTATGGGGGTAATTCCTTGCCGCAGTGCCTTCGGACAGCAAAAGAACAGGTTAAAAGGGTTCAGATCGATAATAAAAATGGAATTGCGTCCGATTTTGAATTCATGGGATGGTCTGTGGCTTCGAGATGGGCCACAGAGACGAGATGGGCCACAAAGAAAAAAAGCTTTGAACCATGGCTCGCCGCGATCGGTCAAGGATTGGGGACACAGCCACCAACTGGAACTGGCGATGCACGCGATAACATCATTTTGGCTCTGCAGCGCGCCGCGTTCTCACGCATAGTCTACGGTTTGGGCTATTCAGATGAAAACACCATTGGCGAGATTGGGTCTTCTGCAGCGGATCCCCCAACTGATTTCGACGCGCGCAGAGACGCATGGCGAAGAGTAAACATAGAGGAAGCTCCACCAATCAAAGGGCTCAGTGCGGTGCTCTTCGATGGAGCTTTCATACCCGTAGAGTCCAATAATGAACTGGATTTTTTTCGCGATAGAGACATAAAGAACGACCAAGTTTGGTTGGTAACGGTGCTCGCCGAAGCTCTTGATGCAACTGAATGTGACCGGGTTCTTGAAGAGCGAGAGACTAGCCAGTCTCTGGACCATCTTTCCAGAAATGGGCTTGCTATAGCAAATGTCAAAAAAGCAAGGTTTGCTAATAAAGAATAGTCTTTTCTATTTCATGAAATCCATATTGAAAATCAAAATTTACAACCGAAATAGCAAATTTTGAGCATCATAAGCACGGTAGAACGTTGATTACTTGCTGACCCCCATGGTCGAAAGCGGCAGCCGACGCCCTGCTCGCTGTGAGTGCTGCTTGGAAACCAGCCGCAGGCCCGAAATCATTGATTGGATGGATTGCCGCGCCGCAATCAATCGACCAAAAAATGCGGGATGCGCCCGGTTCCCCGGAGGTCTTGGAGCCGCGCGTCGCGAAGGATATGGGATGCAGAAGTCTTGTCGGCGCGTTCAGCCAGGGAGCGCAGGCATGGGCGCGCCGCGTCAGATCGCCAAACGGATGAAGATTCCCAATGCTGCGATTGTGATGAGAACGCCGGCGATCCACACGCCGATCATCCATCGTATGCGGTTGATTTCGCGTTGCGCCGTGTCGGCATCTCGCTTCGCCATGTCGGTCCGGAGCCTTTCGAAGGCGGTGTCGTTTTTCGACATGTCGGCGCGGAATCTGTCCATAGCGGCGTGGAACCTGTCCAAAGCGCCTTCATACTTCGCTTGATGCGTGTTCATCCGTTCACCCAGCGTCGCCAGTTCCTTGGAAACCTCATGGATCGTCGGCTCGCTCATCGCCCAACTCCCGTCGCAAGAAGTTCATCAGGCGCGCATCGGGCCGGACGCCGCATCGCCAATCCATTCGGCGCGAATGGCCGCTTCACGTTCCCGCACTCTATATCGCTCCGCGCGGGCCGTCCATCCGTTTTTTTGCAAAGGCACGGCGCGGAAGACGACAGCTTGCGCGCCGTTCTCAAGCTCGGACCGGTCGTCGCGCGGCCCATCAGTCCGGTCCAAGCCCGCCAGGAACTTTTCCTGATCGAGCAATTGGGGCGTCCCGCTCCTTTCGGTCGGGCGGCTGCTGCGCGAATGGCCGGCAATTCGAGAAAGCCAAGCCAGCGCAAGTTTGCGAGGTGGCATCCGGAGGCGAGCAGAGCGGCGGCCAGCTTTCGACTTGCCGCACCTTCCCGATCCAAACAAAAGGGGATGCACCCGCGGTCAGCGAGATGGCTCAACTTGTGTCAAACTCTTGACCGAGGTCAGCCAGCTCGTCGAGAGCGGCGCGACGCGTGCTATCCCGCCGTTCCTTGTAAGCCATGAGGTCGGAAAACATGACGCGACGATGCGATCCGACAGGAATATGCGGGATCCGGTTTTCCTTTAGAAGCTTGCTCAGGAACGGCCTCGAGACGTTCAAGATATCCGCCGCCTGCTGGGTAGTGAGCATCGCGCCAGTCGGCACGAATGTGACCATGTTTCCGCTTGCGACGTGATCCAGCAGAGCGACAATCAGATCCGCGATCGCGGGTGCCATCTGAACATCGTCTCCGTTCTTTCCGCTGAGCACAAAGCGGCCCGACCCGGATCGAGCATGAGCCAAAGCTCGAGAGGCCTCCGCAGCACTCTCGATCTCTTCATGTGTGGGCAGCCTCCGAGTTAGCTCTGCCACATTCGTGTCGCGTGACATGTCGTCCTCCGTCTGTCTTGCTTGGGCTAAAAATAGGTTGGTTGCCTCTGAACACAACCAAAATAAGTGTAATAAGTGTAACAAACGCATATATTGATGGCAAATTGTCTCTTCAAGAATGAGGTAAATGCATGAGATCTACGCCACTTGACCCATATGCTGGCGGAATCAGCGCGCTTCTACTGGCGGCAGCCCTGCAACTTGAACTCAGTGACCGCGACTTCCGGGTCGCGGACAATTGATGCCCTTTTTGATGTCAGAACACCTTCAACGACCGATCAATCGCATTCAGCGCCTGATGGCCGCGGCCAGGATCGATTCTCGAGGTTCTCGCGCGACCGGGCAACGATTGTCGACGGAACTGGAGAAAGATTGGGGGCATCTCATAATTCTTGGTCAAGCGGCTGCGACGCTGCAAGCCCTCCAATCGAGGAAGTCGGGCCAGCGGTTGTTCCTGAAGCGGCATTTGACGGTGAGCAAGACGTTGGCTCCGGCCTTCAACCAGCAGCGCCCGGCTCCTTTGAATCGGCTGCCTACGATCTCCTTGCAGGCGCTTTCCACGACGCCGGATCCGACCGGCAGTCCGCGCTTCCGGCGGAGGTCGCAGCCCATTCGGTCCTTGTTGGTACTGTAGGTGCGGATGAATGTCGCGACAGCTTCAAGCCGGCGGTACGGCTTCAGGTCGGCGATGACGTCGCCGATCCGCCCTGCGTTCAGCTAGCCCTTGATCGTCTCCATCCAATCCTTCCGTTTGCTCTCGTGCGGCGCCGCGGCTCTCACAGTGTGAACAGCAAAGTCGAACGGGACTGCGACCGTGAACTCTACAAGCTGCGGAAAGAGGTCGAGCGGCTGTTCCGAAGATTCAAGGGCTGCCGGCCGCATCCACACGCGGTTCGACAAGCTCGACGCGTGCTTCCGGGCATCCTGAACCTCGCTCTCGTCGTCGAAATGACGCATGATCTAGCGCAGACAGGTCCTAAATCGTATTCCCCTTATCCGTTCCCGTCTTTCAAACGGGGGCAGTCGGACAAAAAATGCCTTTCAACAATCCGGCTCGGATCATTCTTCAAACACTGCGCATCATAGTTCTCTGGTGGCCGCCGTATTCGCCATCGATCGACGAGCGTCATGTGTTTGAGTTGGTCTTCACGAGATGAAACCGGAGCGTTTCAAACTACATCAACGATTTGAATATTCGGCGTTGACCAGATCTTCGGAGTTCAGGCTGCCTGACAGGTAGGTGACGACATTCCGGGCGCAGCACATTGACATCCGCAACGCGCTTTCAGGAGTTACCCCTGCAACGTGCGGTGTGAGAATGATACGCTCATGTTGAACTGCGGCGGTATCTTTGCAAGTCGGCTCGATTTCGAATGTGTCCAGTCCGGCACCAGACAGCTTGCCGGAATCCAGCGCCGCACAAAGTGCTTTCTCGTCGACAACGCCGCCACGCGCTGCGTTTATCAGGATGGACCCTGGCCTCATTTTGCGAATGGCGTCAGCGTCGATCAGATGCCTTGTCTGGTCGGTCAACGGAACATGGAGCGAAATGGCGTCTGCATTGGCATACAAATCATCAAGTGATGCGCACTTGTGTACATTGTCCGGCCAAGGTTGAATTCTTCCGGGGTCAAAAGCGACGATAGACATGCCGAATGCACAAGCAAGTTTCGCAACGGCGTCACCTATCGCGCCAAAACCGATTATTCCAAGCGTAAGACCGCAAAGCTCCGCAGTCATCGGTTTGGAAGGGCGCCATCCTCCGGACCGGACCAGTTGATCATGATGCAAAAGTTGTTTTCGAATCGCGAGGAGCATCGCAAAAACATGTTCTGCCACGGAAACTGCGTTGCGTCCGGGCGCGGCAAATACGGGAATGCCGCGATGCGTGGCTTCGGCGACGTCGATATCGTCGTAGCCGGCGCCGTGATTGGCGACTACCTTCAATCCAGGCGCGGCATCAAAGCATTCTCGGTCCACGATCCCTGTGCGGACAATCAATGCATCAGGTGCTATTTCGCGCAGCGAATTGACCATCTCGGCCTGATCCGGGGCAGGCTTGGTGGCATACACCTCCAACCCTGAGCCGCGCAGCAGTTTTTCTGCCTCGGGCAGCAATGGCCAGCCAGAAACGAGGACTTTGCCAACCAGCTTTGTCATGCGACTGACGCGGGAATTTCGTGTTCGCGACGCAGGACATAGTCCCGCAGCTCTTCCCGACGCGCGATATCGACGTGCGGGGCTTCGTCCTCATATCGGCTCAGCATCGCATGGCACCATTCCCGGCCGCGCTCGGATACATCTTTGCAGCCATTGGCTTTCCATGTTTCAAATCGTTCATTGTCCTGGATATCGTCGAGAAATGGCATGTGTTCCCGGGTGTAATCCTCGTCAAAGAAGTGTCCCCCCGGCCCGACCTTTTCCAGATCACGCAAAGCAATGTCGATGTCTTCGAAGCTTGCGCCTTTGAGCATCGTGTAAAAGCCGTGCAACTGCTGCCCATCGGTCGCGACCTTGGCCATCGAGATGCAGAGAGAGCCTTCGATGGTGCCGCCGCAATGGGTCAGCAGATTGCAGCCGCCGAGAATGGCCGGATAGACCTTGAGGATAGAGTCATATCCCGCGTAGAGATCATCGCCCTTCGAGCCGCTCTTGGCCCCGTTGGTGCGCCAGGGCACGCCGTAGTAGCGCGCCATCTGGCCAAACACATACATCATCAGAGCCACTTCGGGAGAGCCGAAAGTAGGCGAGCCGGTCTTCATGTAGACCCCCATCGGAGCCACGCCCATCACGGCCCGGCAGCCCGGGCGCACGAGTTGGCTGAACGCGATTGCCGAGATCGCTTCGGCAACAATCTGAGCGGTTCCGCCGAGGATATGCGTTGGTGTGGAGGCTCCATAGAGAACGAAGGGGGAAATCAGCATGGCCTGGTTGGCGGCGGCATAGACGCGCATCGATTCCAGTTGCACCCGATCCCAGACCAGCGGCGAATTGCCATTGAAAAAGGCTGTCATCACGACATTCTGGTCGACGAACCGCTCGCCAAAGACGATCCGCGCCATCGCCAAGCTGTCCTCGGCCTGATAGGCGGACTGGCCCGACCCCATGATCGGCTTGTCCGTGGCGAGCACGCTGCTCTCGACCATGTGCAGGTGCCGGTGCGGAACAGCGACGTCCATCGGTTCCTGTGTGTAGCCGCCATTATAGTGAATGGCCGGGTTGACGTGGTGCAGCTTCATGAGCGTTCGCATGTCCTCGGCCGTGGCCTGACGGCGGACACCGTCCAGATCGACCACATTCGGAGTGCCATAGGCCGGGCCAAAGATCATATTGCGCCCGCCAACACGCACGGTCCGGTCCGGGTTGCGCCCGTGGTAGTCGAATTCCTCAGGCACGGTTGAAAGCAGCAGACGGATTAACTCGCGCGGAATGCGAATGCGGTGCCCGTCGACATCGGCTCCAGCCTTTCGCCAGATTTCGGCGGCACGATCATCGCGGAAATCAATGCCCGTGGTTTCGAGGATCGTCATCGCCGTGTCGTCAATTCGCTCAACCCCTTCGACATCAAGAACTTCGTAGGTCGGGATCATGCGCACCGCACTGGGCAGGTGCACAATAGGGGCGTTCAAGCGCGCTGCGCGACGGGCTGCCGCACCGCCGGAACGGCCGCGCAGTTTTCGAATCCGTGTCGTAGTGTCAGGCATATGTCATCCTCCGCATGAAATCATCCGGTCGAACAACAATTCCGGCAATCCCCTAAAATATTGCCCGTATGGATAATGTAGGGTTACTCCGCCCAATGTGAGCTCTTTTTCCTCAGTCAAGATTCTCCTTAAAGGGAAAGTCGCTTTCTCGAGCGGGTTTCAAAAGAGGATAACTCTTTGTTATCGCTGGCCTTCCCGAGTTCAGCCTTTAGCCATTCGTGGAACCTGTTTACTGCGTCCGACGCGCTCACGCCTGTTGGCTGGCACAAATAGTATCCACGTTGCGGCACCGACGGCACGTCCAGAGCTTTGACCAGAACTCCGCTCTCAAGAAAGTTCTGCATAAGAGGTGGCCCCAGCAGACCGATGCCCTGTCCGTCCAATACAGCCTGCACAAAGTTGATGTAGGTGTCGTACGAGCTCATCCTCGGGGTGACCGCCATTGCGGCCCCGGCGTCACGGAAAAAATTCGGCCATAATGAAGAAGCGTCATAGGCCGTTTCAAAGTCCAGCAGTGGCGCTGTCAGCAAATCTTCAAGCCTATGAAATGGGCCATGCTTGGCGAGGAAACTCTTGCTGCATACCGGCATGATCATCTGACGTTGCACCAGCTCGCTATGAGTGCCTGACCAATTGCCCTCGCCATAGCGGATGGCGATATCGACGCTGGATTGGACTAGATTGATCAGATCGTGTGACACCAATAGCCGGAAGTCCACAGTCGGGTCGATTTCCCGGTAACGTCCGATTATCGGCATCAGCCAGTAGGTCGAAACCCCGCTTGTTGTCGAAATGGTGATCAAGCGCTCTTCAGATGTGTTTTCAATCGCTTCAATCTCTTCGACGATGGCTTGGAACCCGCGTGTGACCGCCAGACTGAGGCGACGGCCCGTCCGCGTTAATTCCACATTACTCTGGCCGCGCACAAACAGTTTGATGCCCAGCGTGTCTTCCAGTTGTCGCACCTGCCGGGAAATGGCCACGCGGGTAACGTTCAACTCTTTGGCGGCTTCGGAGAAGCTTATGTTTCTTGCGGCAGCTTCGAAGGCCAGCAGTGATTTTACCGGAGGCAGCTTGCGCGAATAATAGGCCAATGGTTGTTTCCCGTCTTTGATCCTGTCTGATCTGCGTCGTGCCGGGATCATTCAGAGTAATCTGAAGTTACGCAAGGGGTGAGTTTTTTCGAGTTGGAAATTTCACTTTCCGTGCGAGTATCGATCCAACGACAGAGAGGAAGTGACGCAGGGGAATGAACGAAACACTGCCCGTATATTGCGAGAACCTATGGAAGATATTCGGAACTCGTTCTCAGGAGGCGCTGGTCGCCGCCAAAGCCGGTGAGGTGGACAAGGACGAGGCGCGTGAACGGTTTGGGTGCGTCATCGGCGTGGCTGACGCCAGCTTCTCGGTCAATCAGGGCGAGGTCTTCTGCTTCATGGGCCTGTCGGGATCCGGGAAGTCGACCATCATTCGGCATGTCAACCGGCTGATCGAACCAACCGATGGACGGATTCATGTTGAAGGTCGCGACGTCATGGGGCTGAATCCGCGCGATCTGCGCGATTTGAGAGCCCGCAAGATCGGTATGGTGTTCCAGCACATGGCCCTTTGGCCGCACAAGACGATTGCCGCGAATGTATCCTTTGGGCTCGAGGTGCAAAATAAGCCCAGGGACGCGTGTCGCACCGCTGCTGATGCTGCGTTGCAGATGGTGGGTCTCGCGGGCTGGGGCGAACGCTATCCCGACGAGTTGTCGGGTGGCATGCAACAGCGCGTCGGTCTTGCCCGCGCGCTGGCTGCGGATCCAGACATTCTTTTGATGGACGAGCCTTTCAGCGCGCTCGACCCGTTGATCCGCAACGATCTGCAGGATGAATTCTTGAAGCTGTCTCGGGAGGTCAGGAAAACCACTCTGTTCATTACCCATGACCTGGATGAGGCGATGAAGATGGGCAATCGGATCGCCATCATGAAGGATGGGCGGATCGAACAGACCGACACGCCGGAAAACATCGTGCTTCGTCCGGCCACCGACTATGTTGCCCGGTTTGTCAGCTCGATTTCGACGCTGAAATACATCTCGGCAAGCGAGGTCATGAGTCAGGGTGAAGCGGTGAACGGTGCGGCGATATACGGTCCGTCCACTCCGCTGCCCGTGCTGTTGCAGGCGTTTTCCGACGGCGCAAATGAGCTGGCGATCAAGGATGGCGATACGACGCTGGGTGTCGTTCGTGCGTCCGATGTTCTTGACACAGTCAAGGACGATCTGGCGCGAATATGAGGGCGATATGGATCAGATCCTGAACCCGTTCGATCATTTCACGATACCCTTCGGCAAGTGGGCCGAAACGGTTCTAAGCGCTCTTGTTGAATTCAGCCGGCCGACGCTGGTGGCTGCGAAGATTCCGGTGCAGTCATTTCTGGAGCTGGTGCAAAGATCTCTGGAAGCCGTTCCGCCTACGCTTGGCATCATCGCGCTTGTGGGTCTTGGTTTCTATCTCGGCGGCAAACGGCTGGCTCTGACCGGCTTCATCTGTCTCACGCTCATCGGGCTGACGGGAGCTTGGCAGGCCGCGATGACCACGTTGTCGATTGTCATCTCGGCTGTCGTGATCTGCATTGCTTTTGGCGTGCCGATTGGCATTCTTGCTGCCCGCAGCGATCGGTTCTTTGCAGTGTTGCGTCCGATTTTGGATCTCATGCAAACCGTACCCTCATTCGTCTATCTGATCCCGGTTGTCATGCTGTTTGGCATCGGTGACACACCCGGCGTCATCGTCACCTGCTTTTTCGCGATCACCCCACTGATCCGGCTGACCAATCTTGGGATTCGCGAGGTGCGCGCCGATCTTGTCGAGGCGGCGCGTGCCTTCGGCGCCAGCGAGTCGAGGATACTGTTCGGCACTCAGCTACCCCTTGCACGCGCGACGCTTTTGGCGGGACTGAACCAGACGGTTTTGCTGTCATTGTCGATGGCGGTGGTGGCGTCGATGATATCTGTCGCGGGGCTGGGCCGGATCGTGCTGGAGGGGATCGGGAGGCTCGATTTCGGCTCTGCCACAATCGGCGGCATGGGCATTGTTTTGACCGCTATCGCGCTGGACCGTTACGTTCAGGCCCTTGGCGCCGCAGAACGCGACAGGGCGGGGAGCTAAGCGATGGACATCTCAACGCTTCTCGATCCCTTTGCAGCCATTCAACTGCCCTTGGCGGATTGGGCAAACGACTCCATGCGCTGGCTGACGTCCAATTACAGGTCGGTATTTCAGGCGATCAAAGCACCGGTCAAGGATCTGCTCGACTTTGTAGAAGACGGTCTACGTGACGCACCGCAATCGCTGACCATAATCGTGTTCTCGTTGTTTGCATGGCAGGTTGCCAATCGCGCTGCCGGGCTGGTCGCCTGCGCGGGTTTGATCGCCATCGGCCTTATCGGCGCTTGGGACCCGGCGATGACCAGCTTTGCGGTTCTGTTGACCGCAGTATGTCTGTCCGTGCTGATTGGCCTGCCGCTTGGGATCATTTGCTCGAAGGTCAATTGGGTTTGGGCGATCTTGCGCCCGGTGCTGGATTTCATGCAGACAATCCCCTCTTTCACTTATCTGGTGCCTGTCATCCTGCTGTTTGGCATCGGCAATGTGCCTGGTGTAATCGTGACTGTCTTTTTCGCCACGCCACCGCTGATCCGGCTGACAAACCTTGGACTGCGTGAAGTGCGCAAAGACTTGGTCGAGGCCGCTGACGCCTTTGGCGCATCGCCCTTGAAGCGGCTGGTGTCCATCGAACTACCGCTTGCACGTCCGACGATTATGACCGGCATCAACCAAACGGTCATGATGTCGCTGGTCATGAGCGTCATTGCCTCGATGATCTCGGTCGCAGGGCTGGGACGGCTGGTTTTGATCGGGATCGGACAACTCGATCTGGAACGCGCAACAATTGGCGGTGTGGGCATTGTCCTGCTCGCCATCATCTTCGATCGAACCACTCAGGGGTTCGGATTTACCCGCCGTGACAGAGGTAATCGCGGCCTTTGGGAACAAGGACCCGCGGGCTGGTTAAGAGACAGGGTCCGCGGGTCTGCAAAGTCCCGAACATAAACAATGAACTGCCCCGGATTTTCCAGAGAGCAATCGGCTAAACAAACGAACCGGAAACTCGAAGGAGGGAATCCATGTCAGAGAGAAAGCACACCCCGAACGAAAAGGAGAACGCATTCCGCCAACAAAGCAACGAGCTTGAAAAAGCAGCCTAAGTGTCGAACAAAAAACTCTCCGGAACCCCCGGGGCTATTCACAACGAAAGAGGAAAATATGAAACACACGATGATGAAGGGAACTGTCGCGTTCGCTGCACTTGCCGCGCTGACCGCGCCGGTTGTCGCACAGGAAGCCACCGCCATCAGTACCGGCCGGACCGACCATCAACTGATCTACGAGGTGATCGAGGAAGGCCTGACCGCCCTTGGTTACGAAAACAACGAGATGCTGACCGGCAACTACCCGGCCATCCACCTGTCGATCGGTCAGGGTGATGCGGATTACACCGCCGTGCACTGGAAGCCGCTGCACAATGATTTCTATGCGAATTCCGGGGGCGACGACGCGCTGGTGCGCGCCGGTCCGATGTATACCAATGCCATGCAGGCTTATTTCATAGACAAGAAGACGGCCGATGAATACGGCATCACCGCCCTGGAACAGCTGAAAGACCCGGCGATCAAGGCACTTTTTGACACCGACGGAGATGGCAAGGCCAATCTGACCGGGTGCAACCCGGGCTGGGGCTGCGAAAAGGTGATCGAACATCATCTGGATGCCTATGAACTGCGCGATCATGTCAACAACGACAAGGGCGAGTATTTCGCGCTGATGGCCGATACGATCGCGCGGTACAATGCGGGCGAGCCAATCCTTTATTCGACCTGGGCGCCGAACTGGATCATGGGCACGTTGCAGGAAGGCCGCGATGTGGTTTGGCTGAACGCGCCATTTTCATCTCTGCCGGGCGATCAGGGCAGCGATACCGAGTGGCCTGACGGGCGCAATCCGGGTTTTGGTTCCAACGACAACTACATTCTGGTGAATAAGGAATTCGCCGATGCCAATCCGGTGGCGATGGCGTTCATGAACGGCCTGCGCATATCCGTGGCAGATCTCAGTGTCATGATGACCCGGATGAACAATGGCGAGGATTCCCCCGAAGAGCTTGAGCAGATCGCGAAAGACTGGATCGCCGCCAATCAAGCCGATTGGGATGCCCTGATCGCCGAGGCCAAGGCCGCAGGCGGCTAAGCGCCAGCACCACACTGCAAAGCAAAGGGCACCGCTGCGACGGCGGTGCCCGGAAATAACTCACCCTAAGACGAAATGACCTATGGCAATCTATTTTCATTGGGATCAGGCAACCAACGATCTTTGGGACGCGGCATTTTCTGCTGCAGGCGCGGGGGCGGATATTCGTCGCGAAGGGTCGATTGGAAACCTTGAAGATGTTGAGTTCGCGGTGGTTTGGGCACCGCCGGCAGGCCGTTTGAAAGAATTTCCCAACCTGAAGTACATCTTCTCGATTGGGGCGGGGGTCACGCATATAACGCTCGACCCGGACGCGCCGATGAACGTCCCGATTGTCCGCCTGCAGGATGACATGCTTGTCCTCGACATGGTGAGCCATATCACCCACTGGGTTTTGCACTTCCACCGGTACTACAACCGCTACAAGCTTTATGAGGCCGAGAAAAAATGGCTGCGCCACCGCTATCCTGAAAACAACGAACGGTGCGTCGCGGTCCTGGGCCTGGGCCAGACCGGGCGCGCGACCTGTGAACGATTGAGGGATTTTGACTTTGACGTCGTGGGGTGGAGCCGCTCGCCCAAGGAGATTGAGGGCGTCACCTGCCTCAGCGGCGACGATGCGTTTCCTGAGCTGCTGGCGCGCGCCGACATGCTGGTGAACCTGTTGCCGCTGACGCTTGCAACAACCGACCTGATCAATGCACGAACGTTGTCGCAGCTGCCTGATGGCGCGTTTCTGATCAATTGCGGGCGTGGCGGAACTGTGGTCGATGCAGATCTGATCGCGGCGCTGGATGCCGGCAAAATAGAAGCCGCAGCACTGGATGTGTTTCGCGATGAACCGTTGGCTGCGGACAGTCCGTACTGGTCGCACCCGGCTGTAAGTGTCACGCCCCACGCCGCTGCGCCGACCAATGAACGTTCTGCAGCGCGCTTCATTGCCAACCAGATCCGACTGGCCCGCGACGGCGGCACGCCCGCGCCCATCGTCGATCATGGACGCGGCTATTGATGTGACGCGCGCGCCCAGAATTGTACCAAGGCACAACGACAGCAACGGGTGGTGGGAAACGCTGCCCAAGCCCGTCCCGCCGCGGGTGTTGTCGAGGGAGATACGCGTAAAAACAGTCATCATCGGGGCCGGAATCTGTGGTGTCTCAACCGCGAACAGGCTGGCGGAACTGTGCCCATCAGATCAGATCTGCCTCATCGACGCCGAACGCATCGGCAACGGAGCTTCCGGCCGCAACGCGGGATTCATGCTGAATGTGCATTCGCATGGTCCGCCGAAACGCACCCAGATATTGCGGCGCAACATGAAGCTATGGCGCGCCGGATTGGACAGCTTGCGCAATAAGGTCGAAACTTGGCAGATTCAGTGTGATTGGAGCGAAGCAGGCCGTTTTTATGGTGCCGCCGGATCAGATGGCGAAAAGCATATAGACGAAATCGCCGGGACGCTGGATGAACTCGGCCTCGATTACACTTGGTTCGACGGGCCGCAGATGCAGACCCGGTTGGGAACGTCATTCTACAATCGCGGCATGCACACAGTTGGCAGCGCGCTGGTCAATCCCGCCGCACTTATGGCTGGGCTGGCGCGCAATTTGCCGCAAAATGTAGCTGTTTTCGAGGACACGCCGGTACTGAATTCTGATCATGAGGGGACTGGGTTCCGGGTCGAGACGGCACAAGGCGCCGTACATGCGGATAGGCTTGTTTTGGCCGCTGGCGTGTTTTTGCGCCAATTTGGCATCGCCAAAAATAACTTCGTTCCCATGGCGACCTACGCCAGCATGACGGCCCCGCTCAGCGGCAAAGCGCTTGAGCATTTGGGTCTGGGGGAGGAATTCGGCATCCTCGGTGCATCGGAATACGGTGCAACCATTCGCCTGACCCGGGATAAGCGGCTCTTCGTCAGAAATCTGTTCAACTTCGTTCCGGGCGCACCGCTGGACAAGGCGCGTGTCGCGCAAATCTCGGAACTGCACCGGCAGGCCATGGCACGGCGTTGGCCAGCCTTGGCCGAAGAGCCGTTTGAGCATCGCTGGGGCGGCATCATGGCTTTCACCCGAAACAACGGATGCGTCTTTGGCGAGTATGAGCCGGGCCTCTTCGCAATCCTGACAAACGACGTCTCGCCCATGACGCGGGGTGAAGCCGCCGGCGCGCTGTTGGCCGAATATATGGAGGGGATCGACAGTGATCTCCTGTCGGTTCAGTTGTCGATCCCGGACGCACAGCGCCTGCCGGTCAGGCCTTTTCTCGACCTCGGCATCGGCTTGCGCAAAGCCTACCTGCATTGGGTCGCCGGAAAAGAATTTTGACGACACAGCCTGAATGGAATGAACACATGAATGGCGCGGACATCCTTGCTGAAATGCTGACCGGTTACGATGTCGACACTGTTTTCGGCGTTCCGGGCGACACGAATGTTTCATTTTACGAAGCTCTTCGGCATCGCGAAGATGAGATCACCCATGTCATGGCGCGCGACGAACGTTCGGCGGGTTATATAGCCGATGCCTATGGGCGATTTACCAATCGCCCGGGAATCGCTGAATGCCCTTCTCGGGCCGGTCCGATGTATACTTTGCCGCCGGAGACCCTTCGTTTCAGCGAGCGCCTAATTGGTCCCTTCCGGAACATGCCGGTCTTGGTCCGGTCTTCGTCGATGAAGACTGGAGCGGATCCGCCTTGCCCTGACGAAGCTTTCATCGCAGCCGTCGACGGCGCTCAATAAAGCGATCAGAAAGATACAAGAATTCCTGAAACTCGATTCCTCCAAATCAAGGTTTGCTCTAGCGCCTTGATGAGGGGCACACAGCCTTGTTTAGGTCATCATGGTCGCGATCGTACCAGAGCAGCTTGAGTGCTCGTCCGTCTCGAATTCCGTAAATGCGTATAGTCCCGGATAATCGTAGCGAAAACAACTCCGAAACATCGTTCTGACCGATTTCTTTCAACCTTTTCTGCGCTTTTTTTGACAGATTTTCGCACTTCACAGGATGATTATTTGTGCCTCTAGATTTTCCACCAAATGCATTCATGATCGCTGCCCAAGTCATAGATTCGAAATCCCGCAGCTTGGGCAATATGGAATGCCACCATTCCTGATGGGAGATTCCGCTGAAACTCCAATTTCCTCCTTTGTCCAGACTGCCTAACTTCCAAACGATCGTTTGATTATTTGTGGACGACGGATTGTGACTTGGACGTCGGCGAGACTTTTTCTGGACGGACGGCCTATTTTGTGCCTTGGGCTCTCTTGCCATCTGCAAAGCAACAACGCTTATAGGCTGCCGTAATACTCCGCTAAATCTTGCTTCGGAATTACAGTGTTTCCGCGCTCGCCTTCAGGTATGCCCATGCGTGAATTCTTCCAAGGATCCTCCATGTGCGTAAGATCGCTCAGCCACTGCGGTGACTTGTCCCCGTAATACTCAAGCACCGCGTCTACCGTCTCCCGCTGATCAGTAGACAGCTTGCTTTCATCTCCGCATCCCAAGTTTTCGACCCGGTATTGGCTTGCGTGGACGTCGTAGAGCGCGCGGACGACCGGCCCGTTGGCCCAAGCCTCAATCTCTTCTGGAAACAAGGCATCGTCATCCCAAACTAGAGACCAAGACTGACAATAGTAGACTAACTTTTGAAGTTTCCAAGTGGTCATCGGACCCATACGCTTAAGTATGTACGCTGCCGCGTCAAAGACGTTTGACATTGTTCACACTCATTTTTGAATTTGTATTGCGACGACGGCGGCGACCCTCGCTGGCGTCGCAGAATAGTGGCTGCAAAACGCTGTATAAGTTCAGCATTCTTGTAGCTGTTCGGGATCCGCTTCGGCTGCGTCCGAGTAAGGGTTGCAGGGTTTTGATTTCTTTCCAATCCATGATTCACGATCAGACGGTCGCGATTGGCAAAGGGAATAGTTGAATCAACACTTGCTGTCCTGCTGCCATGTAGATTCCCATCGGGTCTATTGGATTCAACTTGGTTAGGCCAGTTTTCACTTGATGGCAAGTGAAATTTTGACGTTAGGTGGCAAACCGATGTGCATGAATTGTATCGCATGAACAATCATTCCGACCGCTTGTCAGGCACGAATATCCATTGTTTGCAGCAAACTTCGACAAGGTCGATTCCGCCGACGCATTGAGTTCCAAGAATGCTTCAACCGCCCTATTCCTGAACCTTGGATCGTTCGTTCCGATCATCCTGACCAATCCTGCGCTTGACGGCAATGATTGCGTCAGCGGGAATTGTGCAGCAGCGCGAGCGACGCAGCAACAGCCGTCTCCGCCCGCAAAATTCTTTCGCCCAAGCTTATTCGATTTGCGAAAGGCAGTTGGGCAAGCATATTTCGCTCGTCGCCGGTGAAGCCGCCTTCGGGACCGATGAGAACTGCAACCGGCCCGCCGGTCGCATGGTCCGCAAATCCTTTGGCGCAATCATGAGCAAGCTCGTCGCAGAAGAACAGCCGCCGTTCTGCCGACCAGTCCGCAAGCACTTCAGATAAGGGCCTGAGCCGCTCTATCTCCGGCACGGCCAGCCCGCCGCATTGCTCCGTCGCTTCGGTCGCGACCGCTTCCAGCCTTTCCGCCGATATCCGTTTGGTCACTGTGCGATCTGTCACAACGGGCAGGACTTTCTGAACTCCGAGTTCGGCCGCTTTCTCGACCGCGAAATCCGTTCGCGATTTCTTGAGCGGCGCGAACAGCAGCCAAACATCGGGCAGCTCTATCTGCTTCGAGAGCGGCGCGGTACATTCGACCGACGCCTTCAGCCCCGCACCTTCGGTCAACAATGCCTCCCACTCGCCATCCTCGCCATTGAAAATTGCAATTCGGTCGCCGACCGCGCATCTCATCACATTCAACAGGTAATGAGCTTTGCGCTTTTCGAGGCGAATGCATTGACCCAATCCCAAGGGTTGCTTTACGTGAAGCCGGATTAGAGATCGAGAGCTGTCCATTTCCGGCATATATGACTGATCTTGCGCGAAAGGAAGGCAGCGCCGAGCAATTGCGAACCCCCGACGCGGTGGAAGGAAGCTGGGTCGACCGCTTCGCTCCGGACGGTTTGCGCCCATATTTGAGGCTGTCGCGAGCGGACCGCCCGATCGGGACTTGGCTTCTTCTGCTTCCTTGCTGGTGGGGATTGATGCTCTCCGCCGCTGCCGGGGAGCCGCCGTTGGCGCTGTTCGACGCTTGGCTGTTCGTGGGTTGCGCGATCGGCGCGGCGCTGATGCGCGGCGCCGGCTGCACTTGGAACGATCTGGCCGACCGGAAACTGGACGCGTCGGTCGCTCGGACCAGAAACAGACCGTTGCCGTCGGGACAAGTGACGGTGCGGCAAGCTGTAGCGTGGATGGTCGCCCAAGCGCTGGCCGCCCTTTGCATCCTGCTGACTTTCGACGGGCTTGCGATTTTGCTGGGTTTCGTTTCGCTGCTGCCGGTCGCAGTTTATCCGTTCGCCAAGCGGTTCACTTGGTGGCCTCAGGTGTTTTTAGGAATTGCATTCAATTGGGGAGCACTGCTCGCATGGGCGGCTCATTCCGGAACGCTCGGGCCGGCGGCTTTTATCTTGTATTTGTCGGGAATTTGCTGGACGCTCTTCTACGACACCATCTACGCCTACCAGGACATGGACGACGACGCTTTGATCGGAATCAAATCGACCGCGCGACTGTTCGGAGACCGTCCCTTCATCTGGCTGTCAGCTTTCGCCGCCGCCTCGGTTGCGCTGATGGCTGCGGCGGTGCTTGTTGCGTTTCCGCAGGCATTCAGTGCAAAAGGCGTGCTCGCGATCACCGGTGCCGCATTGTTCGGCATCCACTTGCTGCGTCAATTGAAATCTTTGGAAATATCGGACGGTGCCGTTTGCTTGAGGCTGTTTCGATCAAACAGGAATGCCGGACTGATCCCTGCAGCGTTCTTCTTCGCTGCGGCGGCAATCTGATGCGGGCCGCAGTCATGAATTCCAGCCGATGAACGGCGATCCCGCGGCGAAACGAGTGGCCAAGCTCGCCATAAGGCACTTCGGCATATTGGCATTCGGCCTCGCCCTGCTCATCTCAGTTGCGGCAGGACTGGCGTTCTCCGAGATCGTCGAGAGCCGCAACGCCCGTCTCGCGGCCGAGGCAATCGCCAGATCGGGCGAGGACTGGGCGATTTTGTCTTACGACGGCAACGAGGTCGGGTTGACCGGAACCGCTCCAACTGTGGGGCACAAGCTGGCAGCGATAGCGGCCGTTTCGGAAGTCGTCGGGCGCGACCGCGTTCTTGATCGCGCGGAGGTGGCTGCGGATGTCGGCGGCTCCCGTCCGCAATACTCCTTCAGGCTTCTTCAACGAGAAGATCAGGCACTCCTGTCCGGCAGATTCCCGGATGCAGCGTCGCAGAACATGATTCTGCAGACTGCAAAAGACGTCCTCCCGTCGGTGAATATTATGGACTACAGTTCAGTTTCGGATTCGCAACCTCCGGACGGTTGGAATGCCGCGATCGGATTCGCGGAGGAGGCGCTGCGTCTTCGGCCCGATGCAGATCTGTCCTTCAGCGGCGACTTGCTGAAAGTGTCGTTTCTTGGCGACTCCGAAGAGCATCGCACCCAGGTGGCATCCGCACTCGAACGCATCAAGCCCGGCAATATCGAATTGGATGTTTCCGTGCCCTCCCCGCTGCCCTTGCTGCCGTTCAAGCTCGAATACAGTGTAATCGAAGGCTCGGCCGAACTCGTCTCATGCCATGCGGAATCGAACGCCGACCGCGACAGGATCATCGGCGCAGTGCAAAGCGCCGGACAATCCGACGGCCCCGATTGCAACTTGGGACTTGGCGCCCCGGACGCGAACTGGGCGGATACGATGATCCTTGCAATTGAGAACGCCTACAGACTCGGAAACGCCTCTGTATACGCGACCGGCACGGATATCGTCTTTACCGGCGGCGCAGGAATTGCGGAGGTCGCCTTTCAGCGCGCCGTTGAACGATTGGCCGAAGGGATCAAAGGAAATTACAATCTGAAAATCGTGCCGCCGGAGCAGGACGCGGCCAAGGCGTCGGAGGTCGAATACGTCGCCGTCAAAGCCAGCGACGGCACAGTCATGCTCCAAGGCAATCTGAAAAACGAACAAGAAAGCGAATATCTGGCCCGGTACGCGAAAGCTTTGTTCAAAACATCCGAGGTGCAAAAACGAGACGATTTCGGCAAAACCGTTCCCGACCGGTGGACCGACAATCTGTTGCTGGGTCTAAGGGCGCTGGAAATGCTGGATGAAGGCGAGCTCGTCCTCGGCAACGAGCAAGCGCGGCTTCGCGGCATGACCAATGACGTTGACGCCAACAACGCGGCGAAGCAGTTGGTGGCGAGCGCCGATTTTCCGTTCGATGCGGATATCGAATTCATCGTGCCTGGATTGCCGGCAGAATTGCCGCCTTCGCCCGAGCGTTGCATCGCACTGGTGAGCGCCGAGCTGGAATCGAACAAGATTTTGTTCGGTCCGGGCTCCGACAGATTGCTTGCATCGAATTACCCTACCCTTTCAAGCATAGCTCGCTTATTGACCGACTGTTCGCACGTGCGGATGGAGATCGGGGGCCACACGGACAGCCAGGGCAGAGAGGAAATGAACAAATCGCTCAGTCTGAAGCGCGCGGAGGCCGTACTTGACGAGTTGTCGCTACGAGGCGCTGCGGTCGGCAACCTGACAGCGGTCGGTTACGGCGAAGAGCATCCGATAGCGAACAACGCAACTCCTGAAGGCCGCGATATCAACCGCCGAATAGAATTCCGGCTTCTGCCGCAGCCGGGCATGGGCCAACCGAGATGATTGTCGCTGGATGGGCTTCAAATGTCCGGGATTGAACTGACTTTGGCCGTCGCCGCGATCATTTTCGCCGCGTTCTGTCTCGGATGGGGAGCTTGCTGGCTGCACCAGAAGTTCACTCGGGGTTCGCCGGGAGACGCCAAAGCCATCGAGAAGCTGCACAGCGATCTCATGCTGTCGCGGGCGGAGCTTGAGCAAACCAAGTCCGAAGCCTCCGAGCAGGTGGCTATAGCGCAGTCGGAAAACGCTGAAACGAGCGAAAAGTACCGAGACCTTCTCGAAAGATCCCGGGTCACGCAGGACCAATTGTACGACTTGCGCTCCAAACTGGACCTGTAGAACGCGTTCCGGGCGGATTGAATCAGTTCCGCAACAACCTTCGGCAAAGCATCGATGCCTGATGCCTTCCACGATTTGCAAAAGTTTTGCGTGATCGCGGACGATTTCGGAAATTCGGGCTGCGTTGCAACCAAAACTTGAAACGTTCCGCGCTCACTGGTCCGGCAAAAGCGCGGAATCCTTCCCATGTTTCGCAGTCAGCTCTGCCTTCCGGTCCGATCCCAGCGCAGCATGGCCGCTTCGTCCTCGGAGCGGGCGTCGACCCATTGCTCGCCCGTGCCGAAACATTCCTTCTTCCAGAACGGAGCTTTCGACTTGAGGTAATCCATCAAGAACTCCGCCGCATGAAATGCATCGGAGCGATGCCTCGACATCGTCATGACCATGACTATGGTTTCCCCGGGAAACAGCTCGCCGTACCTGTGAATCGCGCGCACTCCCGCGATCGGCCATCGCCTGCAGGCATCGTCGGCAATCTCTTCGACCGCGCGTTCCGTCATGCCGGGATAATGCTCGATGCAAATGGAATGCAGGTCCGACTTGGCAGTTTGCCGCACTACGCCTGTAAAGGTCACGACCGCACCGATTGAGTCCCGACCGGCCGTGAATTCGTTCAGCTCGCGGCCCGGATCTATCGGCTCAGACTGAATCCTGATCCGCAATTCAGCCACCGGTCATCGGAGGAAAGAACGCGACCTCCCTCGCTCCCGCTAGCGGCGCTTCAATATCGGCCAGCTTCTGGTCAACGGCGACCCGCACGGACGACATGTCGGAAAACGCGACCTTGTAGCGCTCTTCGCGGGACATCAGTTCCTCCACGAGATCCGCAACCGTCTCTGCGTCGCTATCCACGGATTCCTTCGGCACCCCGATTCGCTCTCGAACCCAAGCGAAATACAGCACGTCAATCATTCTCAGCTCCGTTCCATCCCAGTCTTGCCGCCTTGGCGAAATAATCAAGGCCCGTGAGCAGCGTGAGGAAGCAGGCGATCCAAATCAATGCGACTCCGAACAAGTCGAACGGGGACAACGCGCCGTCTTCCGCACGCAGAAAATTCGGCGATCCGCCCCATGCGAGACCTTCAATTGCGATCAGCGCGAATATCGCCGCCATCTGCAGCGTCGTCTTCCATTTGGCCAGCCATGTCACAGCCAGCGCATCGGCTCTGTCGCCGAGGTGCTGCCGGAGCCCGGCGATGAGAATTTCGCGGAACATGATCAGCGCGAACGGCAATACCAAGTAGTCCCGCAGTTCGGAATAGGCGGCAACCACAATGAACGACGAGGCCATGAGGATTTTGTCCGCTATGGAGTCGAGCATCGCGCCGAACTCCGTCACCGAATTCGTGCGCCTGGCCAAATAGCCGTCGATGAAATCGGTCAAGGACGCGGCGGCGAACAACGCGGCGGCGACAAAATCGGCATCCGGCCTGTCGAGAACCAGAAACGGCGCCGCCAGGCACAACGCCGCCGCCAGCCGGAAAATGGTCAGTGCCGTCGCCGGCGTGATTCGCATATCGGGCCCCTTCTACCCTTGAACATGGAAATGCCCGTAGATCGCCTCCGCAAGCGAGGCCGAAATGCCCGGAACGACCTTCAGATCTTCCAATCCGGCCCGGCTCACAGCTTTCGCCGAACCGAAATGCGCCAGCAGCGCCCGTTTCCTGGCCGAGCCGACGCCGGGAATTCCCGAAAGCGGAGAGTCTTCGATTCTCTTTTTTCGCCTCGTCCTGTGGCTTCCGATCGCGAAGCGATGCGCCTCGTCCCTGATGCGCTGGACGAAATAAAGCAGCGGATCGTTCTGGCGAAGCTCGATCTTTCTCCCTCCGCCTAGGTGAAACACCTCGCGACCGGCATTCCGATCCGGACCCTTCGAAACAGCAACAATCGGCATCGCGGAAATTCCCAATTCGCCGATGACGGCCAGCCCTGCCGACAATTGACCCGCACCGCCGTCGATTACAACCAAATTCGGCCAATCCGCAGAGTCCCTGTCAGGGTCCTCCTTGATCAGCCTAGTGAACCTGCGGGAGAGCATTTCCTTCATCATCGCGAAATCGTCGCCGGGCTGCATATCGTCCCTATCGAAATTGAATTTGCGATAGCTCGACTTCATGAACCCGTCCTCGCCGACGACGATCATCGCGCCCACCGCCGAGCTTCCCTGAATATGCGAATTGTCGAACACCTCGATGCGCTCGGGCGGGCCTTCCAAGCCCAGCAGCTCGGCCAGTCCGGCAAGCAATTTCTTCTGGACAGCCGATTCGGACTGCCGTCGCGCCAGCGATTCCTTGGCGTTGCGCACGGCATTCTCGACCAGAACCGCTTTCTCTCCTCGTCGAGGCACCACCAGCCGGACCCTGCGGCCGAGCCTGTCCGAAAGCATCTCCTGCATAAGGTCGGCGTCGTCGATCCCGTGAGACAAAACAATTTGCTTCGGCGGCACGTTGCGCATGTAGAACTGGCCCAAAAAGCCTTCCAGCACCTCATGCTCCTCCGCGCCCGCTCCCGTCTTCGGAAAGTAGGCGTGATTGCCCCAATTCTGGTTCGACCTGATGAAAAAGACCTGCACGCAAGCCTCGTCGCCCGCAAGCTGAAGACCGACGATGTCCGCTTCATCGACGGTTTTCGGATTTATGCCTTGAACGGCCTGAATTTGCGTCAACGCCTGTATTCTGTCCCTGAGAGCCGCGGCGCGCTCGAACTCCAAGTTCTTCGACGCCGCTTCCATTTCCCGCGCCAGCTGCTTTTGAATATCGGCCGTCTTTCCCGACAGAAACCGCTCGGCGTCATCGACGAGTTCGGCGTACGCCGTTTCGCCGATGTAGCCGACGCAAGGCGCGGAGCAACGCTTTATCTGATACAGCAAGCACGGCCTCGTGCGGTTCTGGAACGTCGATTCCGAGCAATTCCGGAGCAGGAAAATTTTCTGGAGCTGGTTCAGCGTGCGATTCACCGCGCCTGCGGAAGCGAAGGGTCCGAAGTAATTCCCCTCCTCCTTCTTCGCCCCTCGATGCTTCTTGATCCGCGGAAAGCTCGACGTCCGCGAAACCAGAATGTTCGGAAAGCTCTTGTCGTCCCTCAGCAGGACGTTGAACCGGGGCTTGAGCTGCTTGATCAGGTTCTGCTCCAGCAGCAATGCCTCGGTTTCGGTTCGCGTGGTCAAGAACATCATCGATGTCGTGGCCGCCACCATGCGGGCGATGCGCGTGCTGTGTCCGGTGCGGCTCGCGTAGCTTCGCACGCGCGCTCGGAGATTTCGCGCCTTTCCGACGTAGAGGACTTCGCCCTTTTCGCCATGCATCCTGTAGACGCCGGGGCTTCCGTCCAAAATCTTCACGTAGTGCTCGATGCATTCGACGCCCCGGAGGCCCGTCGAGACATCGGCGCCGCATTCCTCAACTATGTCAACGGAGACCGACATCTTGCCTTCGCTTCGCAACCTGCATGATTGATATCCCAAGGATCCGCGCCAATGATTTCAGGTCGTTCGACGCATTTCAATTGCGCTCCGCAGAGTGGAGCATTGAACGGGATGCATTGTGGAAAACCATGTTGAAACTTTCTGCTGATGTTGGCCGAGCCTTGGAGAACAAGGTTGAAGTCCGAATCTGGCCTGATTTTAAGAACGGGATGCAACTTATTGAAATTGCGTGCATAAATTTTTCTCCACAATGATTCGCGCTTCCAAATTCATCAAAAATCAGCATTTTTTTGCTTTTCTGTGAATGCTGTGGAAATTTTGGCATGAATCCATGTCTCCCGCTGATCGATTCACCTGAAAACCGGGGCGGATTTCGTTCTCCACTTCAGGTGCTGGCCGCCGTCCAGGCACAGGAGCTGCCCGGTGAGCGCTTTGGAATCCAGGATGAATTCAATGGCTGCCGAGATGTCTTCAAGATCGGCGCCTCGCTCCAAAAGGGTACCTTTGCGTTGCTTGGAAAAGTGCTCTTCCGTCTGATTCGCGCTCGGCAAGGTCGGGCCCGGACCTATCGCATTCACGCGGATATCCGGCGCGAGCGCGATCGCGGCTATTTGAGTGAACGCCCATAGACCAGCCTTGGATATCGAATATGAAACGAACTGGGCAGTCGGATTGACGACGCGCTGGTCGACCAAGTTCACGACCGCCGCGCACGGCGAACTTTCGCCGTTCTCCGAAATCCGCGCCTTCGGAGCCTGCTTCGCGAATTCCTGGGTCAACAGGAACGGGGCATGCAGGTTGGTGCGCAGATTCACATCCCAAGTCTCAAGCGTCGCGGATTGAATCGAGTCATGCTCGAAGACGGATGCGTTATTCACGAGAACGGACAATTCCTTGCCAACCATTGCACGGGCGCGCTCGACCAGTTTGACGGTCGCGCAAGGGTCCTGAAAATCGGCTTCCGCAATCAGCGCTTTCACTCCTAGTCGCCTCGCCTCTTGCGCAGTCTCCTCGGCGGCTTGAACCGATTTGCCGCAATGCACAACCACGTCGAATCCTCGCCGGGCCAGCGTCAGAACGATCTCCCGCCCCAACCTCCGGGACCCTCCCGTAACCAATGCCGCGCCTGAATCCGCCATTCCTTAGCCCCGCGAAGCAATCATCTTCCAGCCGTCGGACACTACCCGATGCGACATCGCTTTGCATGGGCATTCGCAACGAATCCCGCGTATTCATGCAAAATCGTCCGCCCGTCCAATTTTGCGCGAGCCTATTTCCGGCTGCCGACCCAATCGGGGCGGTTTTGCGACGATGCGCCATGCTTGCGCACTCGAGACGCCGCCGCGACTCATACCCGCGCTTGCTGGAATCTTGGGGGCGCATGTCGGAAAACCCGATCGGATGCGGCTCATATCCGCGCTTGCGGGGAAAGTTGTTATCTTCCAAGAGCATGCAAAGATAACTCACGTTTGATTTATGCAAGGCATCAAAAAAACGCTATGCAGACAGACGGGGCTAAGCTAGTGTCTTTCGCGAAACGGGCTTCAACAAGCCCATTGAAGGAGAGAATAATGAAAGTTTCAGACAATCTGAGCAAAATTTCGCGGCGGGATTTGTTCCGAGTGGCAGGAACATACGGGATGAGTTCGACCCTGTTGGCGGCCGGCGGCTTCGGAGGAGCGATGAGCCTTGCCAACTTGGCGTCGGCAGCCGAATCGACCTACGAAAAGCGATTTTCCAAGCCTGCCAAGCACATGCTGAAATTCGGCGCAGCGGGCTTCAATGCGCGAAACATGCTCATCGAACGCGCCGGCACATTGGAATTCGCCCGCGACCTTGAGTCACGCACAGATGGTGAAATCCTTGTCGAGTTCATCGGAGACAACCAAATTTGCGGCCAGCTCAGCTGCGTAGAGAAAGCTCAGCAGGGAATCGTCGACATCTATGCCGCTTCCACCCAGAACTCGGCCGGCGGCGCACCTTATTTGAACGTGCTCGACTATGCGTTCATGTTCCCGAGCCGGGCGGCGCAATACTATTTCCTCTACAGCCCGGAATCGCATCGCATTTTGCGAGATCCGTTTGAGAAACGCCACGGACTGAAATTCCTGTTCTCGCATTGCGAACTACGCGGCATTCAACTTGGGCTGGCATGGGAAGACAGGCCGTCCGTAACCAAGCTGGAGCAGCTCTTCGGCACCAAAAACCGTGTGACCGGCACTCAGCTGGGCCGAATCGCCATGAACGCGTTGAACCTGAACCCGGTGCCCGTCGCATGGGAAGAGACGCTGGACGGTCTCAAGCAAGGCCTGATCGACGGGGCGGAAACTTGGGCCTCGGCCGTGGCTTACGCCAACATGTCGCCCGTGGTTTCGCAGTCGGTGGACCTGAAGTTCTTCTGCGGCACCGAGCACACAGCGATGTCGGCATCCGTTTTCGACAGTCTTGAGGGCTACCTGCAGGATGCCGTGCTTGAATCAGCCTACTGGGCGCAGGCCCATGTGCAGGCTGCGAACGAGGCGGCGCTGGTCAACACCGTCGGTTTTTCGGAACCGCAGCTTCCAGGCACCATCTTTGCCGAAAACGACGTGCGGCCCGTGTTCCTGCCGGACAGCGAAATTCGCATGGCCGAGGAAATGTGTTCGCCCGAATTCCAACCTCAGCTGTGGGAAGAGTGGCGCGACCGTCTGAACGGCTGGGCAGGCGGCATCGACACCTACCAGGAGATCTACAACATCGCCCGCGAAATTCCGGCGGACATGAAGGCGGAAAACGTAGAGCCTCGCCGTTGGTGGAAAGCCTGACGGCCAACCGAGTTCGCAAGGCCGGCGCAGGAATGCGTCGGCCTTGCGCTTGCAAGAAAGACTGGAAACAACCAGCAGCGACCAATCCGGGAGGCGGCCATGTGGTCAGATATGGGCGAGATAATTTCGGCGTTCTTTTCTCAGGACAGCTGGACAATCCGCGAAGCTTTGAAATCGAATGCGGCTTGGGTTTTGGGCACCGCATTCACAGCTGTGGGCGGACTTGCGGTCTTGGGCATCTACCGGCTGGTACCCTTGCTGGATCGACATCTCGAACGCAGCATCATGGTCTGGAGCTATCTGGCCGTCGCGTTCATCATCTTTTGGGGCGTGATCGACAGGTTCGTGTTCTCGAACCAACAGCCCTGGTCCACGACAATCCCGCCGCTTCTGTTCATGATCATGGCTTGGTTCGGGGCAGCGTTCAACGTTCGGCTGCGCACGCATCTTAGCTTTTCCGAATTTCGCAACATGATGCCCCGCACGGGGCAAATGGCCTGCCTAGCGCTCGATGCAGTCCTGTGGTTCGGTTTCGCGGTGATCGTGCTGGTCACGACCACGCGCCTCACGGCGCTTTCAGCCTCCAATTTCCAAGTCGTTCTAGGCACCGACAATGTCATGCAGTGGTGGTTCCTGATCACTGCGCCGCTATCCTTCCTTCTGATGAGCGCGCGGGTCATTGAAAACTTGTGGGACGATATTCGCAACTGGCTGAATGGCGAACCGCTTATTGAGCAAGCCGTCATCGGAGGAGACGTATGATGACCGATGCGACTTGGATCACGATAATCTCCCTCGCCGTGACTTTCCTGTTCATGCTGGGAGTGCCGGTGCTTGTGATAATCGCCTACTGGGTGATCGGGTGCTCGTTCGTTCTAGGCTTGACCTTGGACAATTTGGGCGCCGAGCTTCTGAATGTGTTCAACAAAGGCTTCGCCCTGCTGGCCATGCCTTTATTCATCCTGACCGGCGATTTGATCAACCGCTCGGGCATCGCCCGAAGGCTATCGGATTTCGCCTACGCCTGCCTCGGCTGGGTCCGAGGCGGCTTGGCGATGGCTTCGCTGGGAGCCTGCGGCCTGTTCGCCGCGATTTCAGGTTCGAACTCGGCAACGACGGCCACTATCGGCTCGATGCTGCATCCCGAAATGGTCAAGGGCGGTTACGACGAGCGGTTCTCGGCCGCCACCGCGGCGGCCGGCGGAACTGTGGGAATCATCATCCCTCCCTCGATCATCTTCATCGTCTACGGGTTCCTCATGAACCTGCCGATCTCGGATCTATTCCTAGCAGGCATTCTTCCAGGCGCATTGATGGTGGTCGGCATGCAGGTCGCCTGCTGGATCGTCTGTCGGATCAATGGCTGGGGGCATCTGATCCAGCTGAATCTGAACCGGGTGCTGAAAACCGCCTTCGGAGCATGGCTGGGCTTTTTCGCAATCGGGCTGGTGCTCTGGGGAATCTACACGGGCAAGTTCTCTCCGACCGAAGCGGCGGGCGTAACCGTGGGCTTTTGCGTGATAGCCGGTCTTATCTGCTATCCGCTGAACAAAATCATGGCTCGGCAAGGCGACCGCCACGTAACAGAAAAACACTTCTCCGAGATGTTCGTGGTCGAAGGCTTCAAAATAACCGAGGTTCCGTCCATCGTGGTGCGGTCCGCGCAGATCAACGGCATCCTTGCGCCGCTCATCGCCATCTCCGTAGTCATGCAGCAGATCCTTTCCTTGCTCGGAGCGCAGGAGGTCATCGGCGGATTCGTGACTTCCATGGGCGGTTATCATGCGGTGCTCTTCACTTCGATGGTTATCGTGTTCTTCTCCGGCATGATTCTGGAAAGCCTGCCGGTGACAATCATCCTGGCACCGATTCTGGCGCCGATCGCGGCGTCCGTCGGGGTGGATCCGATTCATTTCTCAGTGATCTTCCTGGTCGGCGCATCCATCGGATTCATCACGCCGCCATACGGTCTAAACCTCTATGTCGCCTCCGGAGTGACAGGCGTGCCTTATTTCCGATTGTTGCGCTACACGGTGCCTTACCTTGTGGCGCTGATCAGCGCATGGATTCTGATATCTCTCATTCCCGATCTGGCATTGACGCTGGTGCCGAACAGATAGGTACAAGACATTGCGATTTGGGGCACGACGTCGTCGGGTTTCAATAGTTCCGATCAACGTTGCTGCTATAGAGAGAAAGCGAGCGTCGCGGGGCAATTCGAAAGTCAGGACGAAGCGTTCCAAGCATCCAAGCGAAATCCGATGCGCCCTCCTCAGCCTTAACTGACGAGGGCGCATAGACTCGTAACCCCGTTCCATCTTACCGCGAAGGACTGATCTGTCAGACCTGACCGAAACCAAACGGCCGTCTGGCGCTCATTCAGGGTTTCAATGAACGCTCTTCCCTCAATCGACTTCGCTTCATCTTCTATGCTCGGATAACGAACAAGTCAGCCTTAAGCCCCACTCGTTTCGAGGCAGCATGTCTAAGACATCTGCCGAACTTCTTATACGAATTTTGGGTTGCCATTCGATTGTGTATCGAACACACTGTGGATAACTTTCGTGCTGCCGACCGCATTCGAGGAGCGCAATGACGGCTGGCATTGCTCTCCTGCTCGAATTGCGGTATCGCATTGGATGAATTGCAATTTTACATCGTGAATCTACATGGAATTGATGTTGCTCACATGCAACTCATCAAATCTCGGGTGTTGCTCGAATTCCCCCAAGATTTGCCTTTTCTCTCAATGGGATATAGGCAGTGGGGTTTTCCGGCGTTAATTGCGCCGGCCTCATTGAAACATCGCCTGTTTTCTTGCAGCCTCCCCTTGGGCGGCAGGTTTTCCGGCGTTAATTGCGCCGGCCTCATTGAAACCAACGCCTTTCTGCGGATCTTGTCCCAACCCTTCGGGGTTTTCCGGCGTTAATTGCGCCGGCCTCATTGAAACCCCGTCCAGGACATCGAATATCGTGCCGCGACCCTGCTTGGTTTTCCGGCGTTAATTGCGCCGGCCTCATTGAAACAGCACTGCCAAATCTCTTTATTCCGCTTGATTCGGTCAGTTTTCCGGCGTTAATTGCGCCGGCCTCATTGAAACCGCGCCTCAGGCCGATTGGAGGCCGCAGAGATTGGGGGCGTTTTCCGGCGTTAATTGCGCCGGCCTCATTGAAACATTCCCCGATCAATTTCCTGTTGCGCTCGTTGTTGCGCTGTTTTCCGGCGTTAATTGCGCCGGCCTCATTGAAACCAATCCGGTCAAAGTTCTGCTGCAGCCGGCCATCAGCGTTTTCCGGCGTTAATTGCGCCGGCCTCATTGAAACATCTACAAAAGTGGCATTTTGACCTTCCAGCTCTCCGTTTTCCGGCGTTAATTGCGCCGGCCTCATTGAAACATCGCGGCCGACAGGTTGGCCTTCCGCTCGCCCTCCGGTTTTCCGGCGTTAATTGCGCCGGCCTCATTGAAACAAACATGTCGGCACACCAAGCTAGCGCCCATTCGAAGTTTTCCGGCGTTAATTGCGCCGGCCTCATTGAAACGAATCGGTTCCGTAGGTTTGCCAAACTTCTTTATTCTGGTTTTCCGGCGTTAATTGCGCCGGCCTCATTGAAACCCCCGATATGTCTGTGATAGGTATTAGGCGTGAATTTGTTTTCCGGCGTTAATTGCGCCGGCCTCATTGAAACGACTTCTCCGCGTCCGTGAACTTCGTGTCGGGGCCGTGTTTTCCGGCGTTAATTGCGCCGGCCTCATTGAAACTTGACAAGTCATTCAACACATCCTCTGTCTTATCTCTAGTTTTCCGGCGTTAATTGCGCCGGCCTCATTGAAACTGCTAATTAATACTAGCGACTAGCTAGCGGCCGCTGCCTTGTTTTCCGGCGTTAATTGCGCCGGCCTCATTGAAACGTAAAACGACCAAGTTCGCCGTTCGTGGCTTTTTCGTTTTCCGGCGTTAATTGCGCCGGCCTCATTGAAACTAGCCGATCCATCTGCGGAACTCGTAATCCTCCGTGACGTTTTCCGGCGTTAATTGCGCCGGCCTCATTGAAACGCCGCTGTCGAGGTCGGTCACTCGGAAATGGCGATAGGTTTTCCGGCGTTAATTGCGCCGGCCTCATTGAAACGTCCATATCGGCCTTGATGTTGGCAAGCGTCACGCCCCGTTTTCCGGCGTTAATTGCGCCGGCCTCATTGAAACCATCGGGCATCCGTCCAGATCCTTGATCGAACGAGGCGTTTTCCGGCGTTAATTGCGCCGGCCTCATTGAAACCAAGAATTTTCCTCCGAACATTGGGGTCGGAAATCGTTTTCCGGCGTTAATTGCGCCGGCCTCATTGAAACGCTGCACCCGATGCCTCCCTCGATGAGGGGGCATCGGGTTTTCCGGCGTTAATTGCGCCGGCCTCATTGAAACTCAATCTCGTAGTCTATGCCGTGCGCAATCTCGTAGGTTTTCCGGCGTTAATTGCGCCGGCCTCATTGAAACCCGTAGCACTGCCAAATCTCTTTCCCGGATTTGATACGGTTTTCCGGCGTTAATTGCGCCGGCCTCATTGAAACTCCCTGATTGTTAGCGGCCATCACCGGCTGGATAACGGTTTTCCGGCGTTAATTGCGCCGGCCTCATTGAAACGCGCCTGTGATCCTCGCGAAGGAATTTCTCCATCCAGCGGGTTTTCCGGCGTTAATTGCGCCGGCCTCATTGAAACTGGGAAATGGCGATAGTGGTCAACAAAACAAGACCAGTTTTCCGGCGTTAATTGCGCCGGCCTCATTGAAACTCCACGCCGCTGAAGTGGTAGCCTTGGCTGTTTCCGCGAAGTTTTCCGGCGTTAATTGCGCCGGCCTCATTGAAACAACGTGATTACAGTCGGATCGCTCGGATCGCTCGGTAGTTTTCCGGCGTTAATTGCGCCGGCCTCATTGAAACATGCACGACATGGGCAGCAGGGACGTCTTGATCAGGCGTTTTCCGGCGTTAATTGCGCCGGCCTCATTGAAACGATCGCGTGAAACGGTAATGTCCGAAACGATCGGCTTGTTTTCCGGCGTTAATTGCGCCGGCCTCATTGAAACCGTTAGGCAGTTTCAGCTTTTGATTTTTCTGCTGCAACGTTTTCCGGCGTTAATTGCGCCGGCCTCATTGAAACCAGACCGGCACCGCGTCGCAGAACACCGAGACCGACATGTTTTCCGGCGTTAATTGCGCCGGCCTCATTGAAACAGACGAGATAGATATGCGACCCGTCCTTGCACCCCGTCGTTTTCCGGCGTTAATTGCGTCGGCCTCATTGAAACACGGGCAGCTTGTTCTCGATGGTCATCCGGCCCATCGTTTTCCGGCGTTAATTGCGCCGGCCTCATTGAAACCCTACGATGCCCAGCAAAATGAGCTCTGGGATGAGGAGGTTTTCCGGCGTTAATTGCGCCGGCCTCATTGAAACGCGCTTGCAGACTGACATGCTCCAGAACCGCCTGCGCGAGTTTTCCGGCGTTAATTGCGCCGGCCTCATTGAAACTAGCCGGGCGTGGTCCAGGTCGGGCGAGGCTGGCTCGTGGTTTTCCGGCGTTAATTGCGCCGGCCTCATTGAAGCCTTGCCGGGAAGATCGTATTCCGCGTTCGCGTGGAGTTTTCCGGCGTTAATTGCGCCGGCCTCATTGAAACAACTTGCCGAAATCGTCGTTCATGTGTCCGACTTCCGATTTTCCGGCGTTAATTGCGCCGGCCTCATTGAAATTAGGCGCTGAATGCCCGATTCGCCGCCAGCTGGGTAGCTTTCCGGGGTTAATTGCCCCGGCCTCATTGAAAAAAGGGAATGATTGCCATCTCTATTTTCCTTTTCCGAAAAATAAAGAGAAACCACATGATTGGCCTTTGTCTGCTCACCCCCGACAATGAAACGAACACCGGGGCGGCCTCGTGCGAAGGGTGGCAACTTCTTGCGGGATCATGATAATATCCGGCGAAAACAGGTGAAGTGTACGTCTCTTTTTCGGTGACTAAGTTCCCTTTCAAAAAACTATTCTGGACGCGGCGGCTTCAAGCCCCGGATTGTGCCCGGCCGCCGACCGGAGAACGTACGCCCAATCGGCCCGTGCCCGCTTGCCTTCCGCGTCGCGGCGTTCTGCCGCGTCCCTCGCTTTCGCCTTTGCCCCGCAAGATAGGAGGAAGCGGAACCTTTTTGACGAAGCGGAGCCGAACAACAGGGCTTTCGCTCTTGAAATTTCTGTTTTTCCTTTCCGCCGTCTGATGGCACACTCCCGTCAAAACAACAACGAAGAGCAGTATTCGGAGGCAGAAGATGAAAGGATTCCGCGCTATTTTCCAAGGGGTTGAAGATCCCCGCAAGAGCAACGCCACGAAGCATGATTTATCGAGATGCTGGCGGTCGCCCTTCTGGCGACGCTGGCGGGCAGCTCGTCGTGCAGCGGATTCGCGCGCTACGCGGAGCACAAGCAAGAGTTTCTGAAGGAATTCATGGAGCTCAAGGGCGGTCCGCCGAGCCATGACTCCTTCTCCGACCTGTTCAACGGCCTTGATCCGGAGCAGCTGCCGACCGCGATGACGAACTTCGCGAAGACGCTGGTGTCGGCGCTTCCGAAGGACTAGGTGGCGATCGACGGCAAGGCGCTCAAGGGCGCGATCATGGATGCGAAGAAGAAGTCCGCGCTGCATCTGGTGCAGGCTTTCGAGCCCGGAGCCGGGATCGTTCTCGGCCAGGCCGAGGTCGACGGGAAGTCGAACGAGACCGCGGCGATCCCCGCGCTTCTGGAGATTCTGGATCCGACCGGGCGCACGGCGGCGGCCGACGCGATGCACTGCCAGCGCGAGACGTCGGCGCGGGTCGTGGAGAAAGGCGGAGACTGCGTCCTTCCGGCGAAGGGCAACCAGGGAACGCTCCACGAGGACGTTGAACTCTGGTTCGCCGATCCTGAGGCGCAGAAGGAAATGCTTGAATACCGGCATGTCGGCGGCGGGCACGGGCGTATCGAGACACGCGTCGCGACGGTCTCGCACGATGTCGGCTGGCTGCAGGATTTGCGGAGCAAACGGCGGGAGCTGGCACGGTTGGCCCGGCCTCAAGGCCGTCGGCAGGATCGAGGCCGTCCGCGAGCTGAAGGGCAGGACGGAGCGGGCCGTCCGCACCTGCATCATGAGCGCGGAGATTCCGCCGGAGCGGCTGCCGGAGCTCACGCGCAACCACTGGAGGATCGAGAATTGCCTCCACTGGGTTCTGGACGTCGTCATGGGCGAGGATCGAATGCGGAACCGAACCCGGTACGGGCCGGAGTGCCTCGCCGCCATCCGGCGCATCGCCCTGAACATCGTGCGCCTCATGGACGACGAGCACTCGCTCGCGGAACGGATGGACATCGCCGGCTGGAACGACAAATATCTGGTCGCCCTGTTCGTGAACGCGGTCGGCAAATTTTAAAAGCGAAAGCGCTAGCCGAACAATGCGAATGATGTCCATCCCCGCACGGCGGGCAGCGAATCCGGCATTTGGCATTCTCAACCGAACGGGTGGAATTATCGGAAGACAACTAATGAAGTACCGCAGCAACGAGCAGCCTGCCGCCGGACAGACGGCGACACAACCGACTTGACGCAAGCCGCGCCCACCGCATCGGGATCGTCGGCGGTCCATCAACTGCTATGTTAAGTACTGTTGCCGCCCGCAAACACAATCCCGGAGCCGGGAACCGACAGCCCGCAGCCGACGAGCGAGTCAACGCAACTCGGAAACTGATGAACTGTGCCCGTGGGAAAAATCATTTCACGCCAAACCAGAGGTTCCACCCAACCGATTCATGTACCACCGTGAGATGATCGAAACAAAATCGGAAACAATGAATGTACTTTTAAAATCCGATCTTGCGCCGGACCACCTGCCGGTCAGTTCTCATAAATACAATACACACCTACAACGATCAATAATTACACCGGTCCTTCCAGAAGGCATCCTTACAGTCTACTTCATTCCAAAATCTTGCGAATGGCTTATTGCTTTGAGTCCGCAGCCACAAGATGTTGATTCCCGCCGGAGTTGGGCATGCGGCTCAAAAATTCAGTCGGAATTGACCGGAATCCAACCGTTTCGCTCCGACTTCGGCACAAGCTAGAAGGATCTGCTGCCCCACATCAAGGCGCAACCGCATCAATCGGTGAACTCAGACGGCACCGAACGCACAAAATGTAGACTCTGCGGACTTAAGTAAACAAGCCATTCTTGCGAACTTGGTACACATCTTGATCGAATCTGGAATACAAATCAAACCACTAGATCACAACTGAATTTCTATCAATCGGTTCGAACATTTTTCCAATACTCGTAATTCGTAAGTCTGCATTGCCGGCCGGCCCTACATCAATGATTATCAAATGATCATCACCTGCTTTTATAACTTCACGAATTTGCAATTCCAGCTCCCTACGACGCGATTTTGTCAATCTACATTGAAAGATAGAAAGCTGCAAACTTTCCCCATAACCTTGTAATATTTTAAATGTTTTGCGCCAGCGTCTCGGATTCGATATATCGTAAGCAACGAGATATAAATGATCTTCCATTCCAAAATTTCTATCGTGGGCAGTATTGCGGATAATTCCGAACTTCACCAAGCAAATACCTGCTAAAGAGCCTTGCTTGGACGATCAGCATTCTTCTAATGCTAAGCCTGTATCCAAATATTGGGTGTGTAACGATATCGGACATACGACGCTCGTAGACCTTTAGAAACTTCTTACGTCCACTTTGTGTGAATGCAACTCCAATTTCTCCATCTACGAAATCTTTCGGCGAAATTTCTCCGGTATTTACTGTGCGTAAAATAATTGAATCTACAATTATTGGTCTGAACGGTTCCATGATGTCAAGCGCAAGCGACGGCCGCCCGTACTTAGGAGCATGAAAGAGTCCTCGAAACGGATCTAGCCCAACACTCGCCAACGCAACGCTTAGTTGCCGCGTCAGAACCGCATATCCGAATGACAGCATAGCGTTGATTGGGTCCCTTGCAGGACGACGATTTCGCGTCGTAAACTTAAACGTATCTTCGCTGGACCGATCTAGTAATGTATCTTGTTTTGATGGTGGATCCAGCATTTGTGAAAACGACTCAAAATATACTGCGGCCGCCTTTCCTTCTATCCCCATCAGTGCCGATATCGTAGATGCCTTGTTTATTGAATTCCTTAGTTTATGCAGTTTATCCAAAACTTGATTTTTTTTTGATATACCACCTTTGAAATTTCGCCGCAACATTGTTCGTTGGTTGTGAACCTTTGCAGCAACTAGTTCTTTAGAAAACGCTAACTTAGTCATAGTATTGAAACTAGCTCGATATTGCGCAGAACGGACCTCTACATTTTTATGCCCGATTCCCTGAGCAATTCCCCTAAACCAACCGCCAATACTATGAAAACTTACTGGTATTTCACGATCTAACAGTGCAGTTAGTGCATATGATGAAATCGATACGTTACCAAACAATACAACTTCGGAAATATCAATAAACCTAATGCATGTCTCAGACTTATTTCCATCGGTGACAACTAACGTTTCACCTGATTTTACAACCCTTGCACGCTGGGATTGTATAACTAAAGGTAGCGCATCATCGCGTGGCACTGCAATTGGCCTTGGTGCTAACTGCGATCCCCCCAATGCGTTTATTTCATCTGGTAGGCAGATTGTTACCAAGTCACAACGAGGACATTTCGGGCTATCGCTAAGAGGTGGCGGTAATAATCCCTGCATAACACTGAGTCTTAACTCACCGATTGCTGTTTCGGTTTCCGTTCGAAGAGTTTCGTCGAACGATACTCTAACCTGCTCACTACTCTCAGCAAAGTATATATATCCGCCGTCTACCTGGTATCCGTGCTCCTCTAAAAGCATGCCCTGTGCACAAACCAATACGCGTTCAGCTAAGTACGCGCCCCGCTCTACGTGTGGGCGCTTTCCGCATTTGTAGTCTACTGGAGTTACTTTTCCTTTTCCTGTGTCAACAACCTTTACCTTGCCGATTATTCCTAGTCTTTTTGACGAAAGTGTAACTGACTTGTAGACCGCATTTCCCGTTGCAAGTGAATCACGGTGTAGTTTTGATAGAAGTTCATCTTTTTTGTCTAAATGGCCGTGAAGCTTTTTACGTTCAATTGATGTTGAAGATTTCGGCCACTCTTGTTGTACCCACTTTAGGTATGCTAGTCGCGGGCAGTAAAAGTATTTTGTTAACATTTTGACTGGAATCAGTGGGACATCGCCGGACGGCGGCGGTAGAAAACCGGGTAATCGTTGTTGGGGCGACTCCATCGTTAATAACAATTGTACGTCATTTGCTTGATGAATTCTACTTTGACATTTTCAGTTCTCTTTAGCAACAATCTCAACACCTGATTTGGCCATTTTTTGTGTTCATAGTTGCCAATTGGTGTCACTAATTCCATATAGCCGCGTAATCGCACTTCGATATTTCGCTGCGGGTGCCTCCGTGCTGCTGATGTGCTTGGGACGCCACTCCGGCATCTGTGTTATCAATTTGTTCCATTTCCGGTTTGACAGCCTGTCCTCCATGCTCCGTATGACACTCGGGGCCAATCAAGTGACCGCTGCGAGGGTCTCGAGTCCGTTGGTTTCCTGTCCCAATAACTGTTGTCGGTAGATATCTCATGACATACGACTCAGTATCGGCTCTCGGCTTCGCCCCGCCCTTCCCGCTTTGATCTTGAGCTCTTACTGAAATTTTTATCGGGTACCAGAGTTCAATCCTCTTTGGCACTTTTGGAACCTCTGTAGGTCCGTAGTGCACGAGATCGAGGAAGTTTGGCAGGAATTGACAACTATTTGTTCGCCCTCGACGTGAACAAGCTGATATCCGTATACGCAAACGCGTAAGTCGACAGTGCGTGATCTTTGAGGACGCTCAAATCAGTTCGACGATGCGCGAAAAGGTCCTAAATCTCTGATACCCGGCAACATCGCCCGATTACACCTGCCCAATCCAACTTGGTAAAGAAAACTAAACCAAAAACAGTCATTCGGTCCATCAGAGGCAATTTTCCGTGCAGACTCTTGTTTATTCACAGGCGAGATTTTTGCGAGCGTAATCGCCTGTTGAAAAATCTGTAGTAGTCGAGGAGTACGCCCAAAAACCAGATCATACTTCGGACATCCCATGAAACGCCAACACGTGGAAACTCCGTGTCTTGATGCCTTTGAAGCCCAATCTTCCCGTAGTGGAGAAGGAACCCAATGAACGCGGTGACGCGAAGGCCAAAAGCTTTGCCCAAGTGTCCATGGTCGGCGCGCTTCCAGCCTCTCCAACACGCTGAGTTCATGCCCGGCAACGTCGTTGTGATCGCATGGGCTCATGATTTCGGATTGAAAAATCGAAGGTCGCTGGTCGATTGCAGGCGCTAAGGCTCTGTTCACCGTCAGATTTTGCGTCGAGAACAATTGTTGGGCCGACCCGGCTCGATCGGAAAATTCGTCGAGTCGCAACCGATCGGCCATAGATCGTGCGGCACACTCGTTACGATTGCGAACCTTGACGGCCCACTGTTGGGTTTATAGAGGCTATTGAAACACTATGGCAGCACCATGAACAATCACTCGTTCCTCATTCAGATCGATGTGCCGTCGATCAAGAGCTACGTGTTCGGAACGGATCCTCTGAACGAGATACGGGGTGCAAGTTCATTGCTGGATCAGTTAAATCGATGCGAGATGATGCGAATCCTACGCGAGCTCCTCGGCTCGTCTACGGTTGAGCAGGTTTATGCCAATGGTGGTGCAGCGCAATTTATGGTGCAAACGGACGACGAAGCCACGGTCGAAGCGGCTTGTCGTAGCTTGGTTCGAAATCTGCGTGATCGGACCGCAGGCGAGGTGCGGGCAGCCTATGGTATCGCGCCGCTCCGGGATGCCAATTCCTATCGCGAGACGGTCCGGCTTGCCTATTACCGGTTGCGTTGCCAGCGTGACTTTGGAGGCGTCCGTTGCAGCGTGCCCACCCTGCCCATGGTACGGGAATGCTCCTCCGCCTCTTACTTGCCAGCAGCGCATCGCTTGAGTTGGAGGGCCGAGAACGCCGGGCTATTGTCCGAATCAAGCTACCGGAAGAGGCAAGAGGGACACGAAGCACGAGCTGGTGACCTTTGGTTCAGTTGGATGGATAGTCTTCGCGAAGCTGGACCATGGCCCGCTGAAACGAGTTGGAGCGCCCTGCGATGCAAGGAGATTGCTGAAATCGGCAAATGCTCCTCCAAAAACGGATACGTGGGCATCGTATACGCCGACGGCAACGCGATGGGCAAAATCGTGCAAGCGTTGGACCGTTTAGAGACCTGTCGTCACTTCAGTACTATCGTCGATCAAAGCATTCGCACGGCGTGTTATTCCGGGCTTGCCGACGTCACGGGTAACGAGGTCGAGCAGGTGCGGAATTGGGTCGATCAAGATTTCAGTTCTTCGCCTTCCGCGAACCGCGCGCTGCCCGCAGACATCCTGCTACTTGGCGGCGACGATCTGCTTGTCGCCCTTCCGGCTGACCGCGCGCTCGACTTCGCGCTACATGTTTGCAACGAATTCGAACGGCTAACTCGGGAGAAGATTGCCGCATTGCGAGATAATCTTTCACAGCAGTTCTTCCGGGAGCAAATCGGAGATCGCGGATTCACGATTTCCTGCGGCGTTGCAATTGCCCCGAGTGCCCACCCCTTCTATCTCTTGTTAGACTTGGCGGAGCAATTGCTGCGCAACTCAAAACGGTCCGTTGGGGTCGGGAATTCAGATGCGGCTTCTGACGGTGCCACCCGAGTTGATTTCCACGTCGTGGCTGGGTCCGCCAGCCTTCCCGTCGAAAGGGTTCGGAACGAAATGTATGGCGTTGCGAGTGCGGCGCCGCGAACTCTGCGGCCGCTTACCTTAGAGCAGCTGTGTTCGCTGCGTACTGCAGTCGGAGAACTGCGCCGCACGAATTTCCCGCGCAGCAAGCTGCATGAACTTGAGGACGCTGCCTTGGAAGAAGAAAAGAAACAGGCAGCCCTCCGCATCCGCGATATATTCGCCCGTTGCCGAGACGAAGGCAAACGCTTGCATCGAAGCGCGTTATGGAACGCGGTCCACCTGCTTTGTCCTGAAGATCATTCCGTCGACTTCCCGTGGTACCAAAAGGGCGGGCGACAAATTCTCGGCATTGCCGATTTAGTAGATTGCCACGATCTGTTCCGGCCTCAACGTTAAACGAGGGAACAAGAATTGAATCCGCAACGCTTGAACTTGCATTACCGTATCAAATGGCAAGGGCGGTGGCACGTAGGAAACGGCTATCAATCAGCGGTGGTAGACCGCCTCCAGCGACGTGCCAGATTGCCGTTTCAGCACGAGAGCGACATGACATACAATCAATCGGCGGAAGTGGGAAAGCCTGCGCAACAGCGTTCTTTAGTGCCTGTAGTGCCTGGTTCTCAGATCAAAGGAGTGTTGCGCCATCACTGCGAACGGCTTGCCATCGCCCTTGGCTTACGCGTGGTTGATCCGCACGCAGGTACTGAAGCCGGTGATCGCAGTCTTGTAGCGAACTTCCGGTCGCTGGCGAATTCCGATCTTTTAATCGACCGGTTGTTCGGCAGCCGCTATCAAGGTGAATGCCTGTTCGTCACCAACGCGCTACCGGTGCCTGCGGCGCTCGAACGACACCCGCCGACGGTCGCGGTGCGAACTGCTATCGACCGAGTTACCGGCACAGCAAGGGACCAACATCTGTTCGCTACAGAGTTAATCGAGCAAAACGTCTGCCTGCACGGCGACATCCGTGCCCGCCACCCCCGCAGCGTTCTGACACAGGATGAGGATGGAGAAGGCTTTCCCTTTGAGTATGCTCTTTTAGTTGCGGGTTTGCTATCACTGGAATCTTTGGGCGGCGACCGAAGCATGGGCTTAGGCCGTTGCGAGATCAGCCTTAAACCAAGTTCCTTGCGCTGGAATGGCAAAGCTATTTCTCTTGACGACGCACTTAAGAGTTTCGAAGAGGTTGAATGGGCTGATATGCTCGAACTGTTGCGCGAATCCTCCGAGGATCAGACATCGTGACCATGGTCATTAAGGTGCCGGTCACAGCACGCCTACTCGCGCCTGTGGCGATCAAGCGCAATCGCCAATCGGAACGCTCTGAGAACGTGAGGTGGGTGGCTGGCACCATGGTCAGAGGCGCACTTGCAGCGCTCTACCTGCAGCAGAACGGGCGAGCGGACGCCGCGTTCAAGCGAGTGTTCCTGAACGAGGCGACTTGCCGCTTCGGGCCGCTCGATCCAGAACCGCACGTATTTCCCCTCACTGCGTTGTCCTGCAAGCGCGAGAAACTGCAACACGTTCTGGTGGACATGCTCTGGCTTTGCGTAGCTCAACACCATTTGGCGGGGCCTCCGACGGTGGAAGCAGAAGCGAGTTGGCGGCAATGTGCCCAATGCGGAGCGGATCTGAAAGCCCAAGTTGGCTTTTGGCGAGATGATGGCGGACGTCCTCGCGAGATGGTCAGCGAATGCTCCGAGACAGTCGCCCATGTTGGCATCGACCGTCGTACCGGCACGGCAGCCGAATCGATTTTCTACACTCTCGAATCGTTGACACCGTCCGGTAACGATACCGATCTGCATGGCTGGATTCTTGTCGACGATGAAGCACTCGACACAGTGAGACGTATTCTGGAGGCCGAAGATTGCCAAATTTCAATCGGCCATGCCCGTACGCGCGGCTACGGCGATATGCTTCTGCAGTTGGGCAAGCCAGTTGAAGGTAACTTGCAGAACCCAAACTCGCAGTTGCGAGTTGACCGCTGGTCCGAGTGGAGCCGCGAGTTAAAAAATTCGCTCGCTGCGCCACCGTTTGCCATTGCCGATATAGCAACGGACGGATTTTTCTTTGGCTTGTCGTTTCCGACCGGTGCAGTTCTAGTGGACCGCTTTTTGCGCTACACATTGGACCCAGCACAAATGATCGACTGGCTTCCGCTGATGCCGCCAACCCTTGACACGGCGTTCCCGCTAAAGAACCGACCAGAACAGCGCCTAGATACCGGAGGCTCGGTAAGCTGGGTCGCCGCCGTGACCAAACACGAACCACTGCGTGGCTGGAATTCTGCCCACGGTTTGCCCCGTCAAGACGAGTGGATGGTCGCGCGTGGCGCTGCGTACGTATATCGCTTCAAAGGCGAACAGCGCCAACTCGATGCACTGTTCGCGCGCCTTGGCGCCTTGGCGGATGACGGTGTCGGTCTACGCCGCAATGAAGGATTCGGCGTGGTGGAAGTGTCCGACGAATTCCACCGGAGATTTCAAAGGCAGGAGTCGCATTGATGTACGTGTTGAGCCCTGAACTAATTCGCAAGGTGGATTGCCGCATCGACGAACTGCATGACCAGTTCGTTCACTTGGGCGCGCGGTTCTTCGATTCATTTGGCTCCGACAGAGGAAAGATCAGCACGCAGGTCCGTAACCTGCAGCAAATCGCCTGTTCCGCGGTGCGCTTTGCCGACATTGAGGACTTCGTAAAGAATCAGATGGGCAAGAAGGACAAACAGGAATGGAAAGCCGTGGGCGACGAAGCGCTCAAACAGCTCTCGCAATTGCGCAGTTACAGTGAGGAAGTTGCATCCGATGCCAGCGACAGGATGGCGGTGCGTCAGCGCCTTGCCCGCGGCTGGGTGCGGGCGGTAGTGGGTGAATACTTGTATCGGCTTGCACACCTTCAGATGGAAAACTCACCATGACCAGCCTCGACTTGCTTTCCGATACGGTCTACCGTGAACAAGCTATCAGGCAGTTGGATGACCTGCTCGGTGAATGCAGGAAGTTTCCAGTGCAGAAGACCCAGCTTTACGGGCTGCGGCAGATCGCCCGTCAAGAACCGCGCAAGGTTAGAAAGTTCGCGATTCACCAGCGCGATCGCGCAAAACGCAAGTCGGAGCAGGACGAGGTAGAATTCTGGACCTGCGTAGACAAACTATGCGATTTGTCATCTCCATGGTCGGTGCCAACCGAGGGTTTGAAGCACGCTCCCGAGGAGTTGCGTGAAGAGAACATCCCTGAAAAAATTAAAGGTATGGCGCCTGCCGAGCGCACGCATCGCAACGAACTTATCGCGCAGCGAAAAAAATGGCTGGATCAATGGGCCAGAGATCACATCCCGGCGTTCTTCGAGCGCTTCTGCACGCACGCGCTGTACTGTCTGGAGAAATCGAAGGCAAGGTGAGAGAACAATTGAAGAGGGTCGAACGGTGACAACGAACGCGATGCCTACTGTCGATGAAGATTTTGGACTGCGCAGCAGAATGCGTATTGCGGCTACTTTGGTGTTCGAGACCGCGTGGCGCATCGGTTCCGGCCGGGAGGGCGAGACCATGAGCGACTTGGGCGTAGTATTGGATCCCGTCGGTCAGCCGGTGCTGCCCGGCTCTTCGCTCAAGGGAAGGCTGCGCAGCACCTGCGAGACGTTGGCGCACGCTCTGGATATGAATGCCTGCATGCTGAACCGTGAGGCGAGCGGCGTGGATTGCGTAAGCGACATCAGTTACTACCCGACTGTACGTCAAGAATATCGGGAGGTGTCACAGGCGGGCTTGAAATCCCGGTTGCAGTGGATCAACAACCACACCTGCGATGTATGCAAGCTTTTTGGCTCGCCGGTGCAGGCGGGTCATCTGCGGGTTAGCGACGGCATCCTTCAAGAGTGGGCAACGGTGGTGCAGGTACGGGACGGCGTGGTAATCGATCGCGACAGCCGCACGGCCGTTGATCGTCTAAAGTACGACTACGAGGTGATTCCACCGGGCAGCCGGTTCAATATCTGCGTCGATCTTGAAAACGCGGCCGACCGAGACTTGGCTCTGCTGGGTGCCGCGCTCTTTGAGTGGCACGCCGGCAGCAGCATCGGCGGTTTTACCAGCAGAGGCCTCGGCCGCTTCCATCTCAAGGATATCAAAATGCTCGGTGTTGATCTGAAGGATCCGAAACAACGCGTGCGATTCCTGACCAAGACGAGCGTAGACCAGCGTCTGGCCGATTTGGGCGACTGGGAAAGTTACTTCGCAGAACGCATCGACCAGCAAACGCGCTCAACAACAGTAGGTGCTGACTCCGGGGAGGGTTAACCATGTTGCGAAAATGGCTGTGCCAAGCTGACGTTAATATCGAGATCGAACCAGTGGACCCGGTGCTGGTCAAGAGCGGCTACACTAGCTTGGACGGCACCGATATGGCACCTGTTTCGACAGTCCTCAATGGAAGGAGAGTTTATTATTTCCCGGGAACCTCGCTCAAAGGCGTGTTGCGCAGCCACTTTGAGCGCATCGCCCGCACGTTGCAATCCGGAAGCGTTTGCATCCCCTACTACGATCCGAAAAAAAATATTCGCGTTCCGGTGGAAGCGGAGAAGGAGTCCCACGGCTGCAGTTACCGCTCTAGTGGCGAGAACGACGCATCGTCGACCGCATACGCCAATTCGTGCGCTGCGTGCCGTTTGTTTGGCTCTTTGAAGTTTGCGGGGCGTTTCAGCATTGGCGACGCTTATCCACTGCCTGATCATGAACCAATCGTTGAATCGCGCAATGGTGTGGGCATCGACCGCTTTACGGGAGGCACGGTGGGAGGGGTACTGTTCGACCTGCAAGCGCTCGTGGGCGGTAGGTTTGCAGCCAAGATCCGGTTGGCGAACTTTGAGCTGTGGCAATTGGCGAGTCTCAAATTGCTGTTGGACGACTTGGCGGACGAGTTTATCACGGTAGGCTCAGGGCGCAGCAGAGGACTTGGCTCCGTCCGAGGCAAGGTCACGGGATTCCGCCTGGCCTATCTCAGGACGGCAGAGGCAGTAGATTCACTCACTGGTATCGGCGAGCTCGCGGAACCGCAGGAGCAGGAAGCCTATCGGTTGCACAAGTGGGTGCAGAAGCAGCCAATCGGATTACCTGCAGGCAATGCGCAAGGTTTGCGGCAACAGTTCAATCTGGATGCCGACTGGTCGCAGCTTTTGCAGATGCTCGTTCCTTCGTTTGAGGAGTTCTTGAAATGGCACGGCGGACCATCAGGGACAGTATCCGCAGACCGTGTCCACCAAAGGCTTGATGCATGAAGAACACTTGGCTGAGGGCAGCTGACTTGAAGTCAAGTGAGTTCCTCGATCTGGTCAGGAAACTCGTTTTGCGGGATGCTCAGACACCGCGCCGAATCTGGCTGGAGGCGGCCGATGGCTGGGCCTTTGATTGGTGGTTCGGCTTGGACCACGATCTGAACTGGTGCGGTGGCGCCCGCGAGCCTTACGCGGAGTTAGCAGGTAGCTGTCTCTCACGTTCAACCGCGGGCCGCCTATTCGCTCCTGATGGAGAACTGCGCTGGCGAGTCATTCCCGCGCTCGGTGACGCGTGCTGGCGGACGACATTTCTCGGCGACGTTGACTGGACGAGTGCCGCGCTGGAAGATTGTTCCGACCGCTTGCGGGGATTGGAACCGAAGCAGGAGCGCTACTTTCTGTGGGGTCAGCAGACCACGGTTACGCCCGGCGAGTGGATTGAGTTGCGCATTCCGCACCGCTTCCGCTATCCAGTGGACGGCAATCCACGCCTCGTCATGGCTGTAGCGGAACAGTGGTGCGACGAAATTGGCGAGCCCCACTTCCTGCGTCTTTTCGATCTTGAACCTGCACCGGAATCCACCGATGCCTGAGCAAGAAGATTTTTGGAATCCCTATCGGTGGGTGCGCGTCAGCGACCGCGCCGTGGAACACGAAGCGCCAGAGTATCACCACCGCATGAGTGGACTCTCCGGCCGCCTGCGATGCGAACTCCAAGCGCTAACACCGGTGTTCATAGGTGCCGGTGATGGAACCGGCGAGTTCATTCGCCACAAGGATACCAGCCAACCGTACATTCCGGCCACCTCGCTAAAGGGCGTAATCCGGTCGCTGGTAGAGATCGTCGGCAATGCCACAGTGCCGTTCCCGAAAACGCAGGTCGACCCGAAGCATCAACTGGCACGCGCGCGGGACGGGTCACGGCTTGATGTTGCTGCGCGGATATTCGGCTACTTGGATAGCAGCAATGTCTTCGCCGGTCTGATTTGCTTCAGCGATGCCAAACTCGTCGAAACGCATCCACCCCCAACCAAGTGGGCGCAATTCGAAGTAGCAGTTGGACAGCCTAAGAGGTCGCACCGGGCTTTCTACCCCGGTATCGACCGGCGCAAGTTCTACCATCACCATGCCGACGCGGAGGCTCTTGTACATCCGCACCCCAACATTAAGCAAACCATCAAATTGCGACCGGCTCCGCCCGGAACGCTTTTCCATTTTACGGTGGACTTCTCCAACCTGTGCAACACGGAACTCGACCTGTTGCTCTATTGCTTGGTGCTGGAAGAGCGGGCAACGGTAACCCTTACCCCTGCCGCACTTGGCCAGGACGCAGATCAGGAGGATGTCACAATGCAGGGGCCGTTGCGGCACAAGCTGGGCGGTGCGAAGCCGCACGGCGCCGGTTCTGTGCAGTTTCGTGTAACAAAGCTGGAAATACGCTCTGACTCCGCTGCCCGATACCGCGGACAAGATGTCACCGAGGTATGGGACGGCGAGCAGGTTGACGAGGAACTCTTGCGACGCACGGCACCTTTTCGCAAGCGCACAGATGAAACAATGCAGGAATTGCGCGCTATGCTGATCTATATCAGCGATGACCCTAGGCAGCCGATTCAGTACCCATCGTATAAATGGTTCCAAACAAGGTCTCAAACACCTTTGAAACCAACGATGTAGAGAAAAAACACTCGTGTCGCGTCTGCTCATCACAACAGTTGGCACTTCCCTGCTTACTAATCGCGACGACCGACCGTGGACAGGCTGGAATGGGCGTGCTGGCAATCCTCTGCCACAGGCGGCCGAGGTAGATCGATGGTTGGAGGCGGCCGACCCGATCTTGGCTAGCGCGGAGACCAACACCTTGCGAAGTATAGAAATCACTGCCGCGGATCACGTTCTACTGCTGAGCTCGGACACACCTGAAGGATGCTTCTGTTCGGACCGGCTGCGCCGCTTCTACACGGATATCTTGAAGTGCCGCCGCGTTGAGGCACGTCCGCTGATCGCGCTTGGATACACTGGCACGAGCTTTACTCAGAAAGGGTTGAAGGTTCTGGTGCACGAAGCGATCACTGCCGTGAAGGAGGCACGAAATTGTTCGCTTGACCCGGTGTTCTGCGCCACCGGCGGGTTCAAGGCCGAGATTGCCTTCTTAAACCTTTTGGGCGCCTTGCTTGCGATTGAAGTGATTTATATCCATGAGCGGTTCCGGGAAGTTGTACGTCTTCCTCGCCTACCGCTGACTTGGGATGCGAATTGGTTCTTGAAACGTCAAAAGTTTTTCGAATGGATTCAAGCCGAGTTGCGTCCGAGTAATGAGGTGATGAGTCGAGTAAAGGCCGATCCTGAACTTCAACCGCTCATCGAAAATACCGCTGAGGGATTTTCTTTCCTCAATGCGGCGGGCGAACTGCTCTTTACTGCAGCTGGTGCGATAGGTCCTCGCGCCGTCTGGCCTTCTGCGGTGCCGCTACCGCCAGGCGACAAGAGCGGGCTATCCGGCATACCGCATCACCGCCCGAAGGGTTGGGAATCGTTCGTAAGTCGCCTTTGCAAACTCGATTGCGTAAGCCGAGTGTCATACGATAGCGCGGCGTTCGGAGGAGCCCCGGCAAAAGTGCTCTGCGCGACCAAGGGCACGATCAGCGTACGGTGGGGTCCAGCAGACTGTGAGTTGCCGCTGCGCGTGGAAACAACCGCACAAGGCACCGCCCAAACGGAACTTGTAAGAGTATATATCGAGAATAAATTCCTGTGAGGGCGACGAAATAGGTGCCTATTGATCGATGGGGCAATCAGCACGCTTGGTTTTAGCGTCTTCAGTTATGAAAGGACAAGTTTTGAATTTTGGCGGTGGGTCTCCGGCAAATGATGAGCGAAAATCTTCAAGGTCCGATCATGAATCCATGCCAGAAACGCGTTTTGGCACAAACACATTGGGACTCTCAACGATCCCTGCCAATGGCTTATTGCTTTGAGTCCGCAGCCACAACATGTTGATTCCCGTCGAAAGCGGGCTTTCGGGCTCGAAAATTCGGTCGGAATGATCGGAGTCCGGCCGTTCCGCGCGGCTTCCGGCGCGATTTCGAGGGATCTGCTTGCGATCCGGCGGCAAAATGCGAATTGAAGTACGAAGCTGCCGTCCGGGGCGGGTTCGCTCCGGGTCCGGGCGGCGCGATCGGAAGCGGCGTCCGGTCAGGGTTCGGCGGCGGCGGTGTCCTTCCAGGTCGCCGGGCCCGACGCAAGGCCCGCGTCGAGCAGCGCGAACAAGCTTTCGCCGCGCCGCCGCCGCCAGTTCCATCGGAACGACCATTCGACGAGCTGCCAGTCCAGGTGCTTTCTCCGGAATCCGTGCAGGACGCCGAGGCCCCGGCGCTTGAGGTTCGAGAACACGCGGTGGATCCACTCCAGGACTTCATGCGCCGGCCTGTCTCCGACCGCGATCACCGTGTGGTTCTCCAGCCCGTCGCAGCCGGCCCAGCCGTCGGTCACGATCCACGTTCCCGGTTCGGCGGTGTCTTCGAGGAACGCCTTCAGCGTCGGGCCGGACTGGTCCATGATCCTGCGGAGCTCGGCGCACCCGGGACTGTTCTCCCCGAACACCTCGACCGCTCCGGCGATCATCAGCCGGCCCTCGCGGCCGCGCCCGCCCGGCGGCGGCTCGGAGCCCTTGAGGCGGTAGGGAATGCTCGTCTCGTCCGCCTGCACGTTCATGATCAGCGGAAACCCGTCGGCGACCTCCATCGCCCGGCGGATCTTCTGCACCAGCGTCCAGGCCGACTTTCAGCTCCCCAGGCCCGGATGGTGCTGCAGCTGCAAGGCCGACATCCCGTTCGAATGCGAAGTCATGATGTGGAGAGCCCGATGCCAGCTCCTCAGCGGCACGTGCGAGCGGTGCATGAACGTCCCGGCCGTCGCCGAGGTCTGCTTCCTGCAGTCGCGGCACTGGCGGACGCAGCGCGGCCGCTTGAGCCGGACCGCGTTCCTGCTTCCGCAGTCAGGGCAAACGAAGCCGTCCGGCCATCTGCGCCGGAACAGATCCTCCGCGCACGCCTCGTCGTCCGGGAACATCCGCTCGAACTCGTCGGCGGACATCGCATTCGGAAATTCGGATTGATTCGCCATGCGCCACTTATGGCATGAACGTGAAGGGAACGTCAAGTGCTCAAAAACACAATATATGGACGCTGCGGATTCAAGTAAATAAGCCATCCCTGCCAATAATTTGCTTTCCGAGTACTTGCCCGCTTTCGCTCAAGAGCGGTGGCCTGTCATCTAGACGAGTTCGGACATTCGGCGACAGGTGTTCCAGCACGCTAATTGACCGGGTCCAGAGGTGGTGCTGCCTAGGAAGCCGCATTACCACCAAAGCTTCTTCGATAGTTGAACCGCCAAACTTAAGAAGCCGCCGAATAAAAGACTGCTAACGTTGATCGCCTGAATTCCCATAAGGGCCGAGTTGTGGGAATTTGAAAATGTCCTCACGGGAACAACCCAACAGCGATAACACGCCATTCAGAAGTTCGTCAGTTGTTTTATGCGATACTGGTGCAAAGCCATGTCCAGCAATTGAAGCGTTTCGAATTTGCAAGGGCGATTCCTTTTTATTCCAACCCAACTCGGCAAAGTGTGCACCTAATGGATTTCCCATGTGCTTTAACAATTCAAAAGCTTCTTGAAGTGCAATCTTCAGTTTCCCGTTTTCTGCCCCTTTCCCCGCGTGCTCGCGCATCGGCAGCGGAAGTCTTTCGATTGGCACGCTTGAGGTGCGGATCCCGTAGTCCTGCCATAAGCGCAACTGCGCGATCGCCTCAACCGCTCGATAGAGCCGGGCAACGGCGTCCACGTGCCTACCTTCTCTTTGGCGCCGCATAGCGTCGGCAATCAGATCTACGATCAGCTCCATAGTCGGTTTGCCCGCGTTATTTTTCAACGGTGTCAGATGATCTTGAGCTTGGCCAATGTACCTTCGCAACTCATCTGGTGAAATTGGATGCAGGGCTGCCGCCAAGTCATTTAAATTCTTCTTGCACCCATTGAATTTATCAAGGGCCTTCTTATACTCCGCATTGCTCCAGAGATCATATGCTTCCATAAACATAGCAAGCGCATTCAACTCACTTTTGCGAGAGTCGGTAACCGAAACACGCCTCAGCGCGTCGCGCAGCTGTTGAGCCCCTTCTTTGAAGGAATTACGGTCAAACGCCTCCTTTGCATCTTCAATGACTTGGTATCCGAGTGAATCCCACGGGTTTTCCTCGTGAACGACTTGTTCCTGGCCTGATAGTACGGCACCAACATTGTTTCGATCTCGTACCGCACCGCCAACATATGAAAGTCTACATTTCGGCCAAGGCCGTGCTACCAGAGCGAGTGCAGCACTCATGCACTTCGTTCCACCTGTAAAATCAACAACACAGCCGAACTCTTCGCCGCGTATGCTCCATTGGTGGATTTTCCGTTCCAGCCCGTTGCGCATTTCAAGAACACATTGCCTCAAACTTTGAGGATCGGAAAGTTCTACAAATTCATATCGTCCGGGGTCTAACTCGTAATCTTTTTCGGCTAGATTTCTTTCAATTTCTTCAACTTTGCATGATGTATCTTTCGAGGAGACAAACACGAATCTCTTCGGATTCCAATGTTGGATGGAAGCAAAAACAGGTTCAGGACTTCCGCCAACCGTCGCAACCAAAAGTATATGTTTGGCGTGTTGAAATGTCATGCTTATTCTCCCCATACTAGTTGATGCAGGATTTGCCCGCGAATCGCCTTAATTTTATTGTTGGTCTCCCAACCGGCGATTTCAGTGTTGGCTTTTCCCACAAAAATTGCGGCGGTCGAGGATTGCGAATGCAGAGGATTCCTTTTTGGTCGGCAATGACCTCGCTCGGTGCTTCCTTCGAAGAAAACACCGTTCGTCCGCCTTGCGCCGAAGCGCCAATAATGCGTGGCAACCCAGTCACGCCGACGGACCACAGTTTGATGCTTCTCCGCCTCTTCTTCCGGCAAACTTTGCGAGTGCGCCACCCTATCGGGATGGCGAAACTTGAATTCCCGTTTCTTGACCGTCATAATGCCCTCGACTGATCTCGTCCGGATGCGCAGCACCACCGTTCACAGGTCGATGGCAGCGGTACCGAAATCGCTCCATGCTGAACCTTGAATGTCCCATTGGCAACCCTTGAAACACTGCAATCGGGCGACACGCGAGATTACAAAACCAACTAAACCAGAATAATGAGACACGCCCAAAGGAGACACTGCGATTTCTTATGTTGTCGAGACCGGCTGCGAATGACGCAAAGTCTGCGCCCAAGTTCGCTGCTGGACCGAGGCGCCGATGCGGGCGTTCTTGGTCGGCTGTTTGGTGCGTTGCAGGAGTGCTATCGAATCCTTGCAGACGTTGAATGCATCTGCTTCGACAGAACCACTGTCAAGTTGCAACCTGCCAGTACTGGTGCGTTTGCAAAGTTTTGTATGCATTCACTGCAAACGAGCTGGAACCAGACTCAATGAAGGGCAGTTCGGCAATCGCGACTTCAGCTAGCTCAAAACGTATGGACATCGGACCGTTTCATCATAACCTACCGACCGTTGCGCGCTATCTGTTAGCTGGGCATCCACGCCCAAGGATCGAGGATGCGATAAAAATCGGCGAGGTCATGCGTCGCGCCGCCTTGTCCAAATTCAACTGGGAAGTGGACGAATCAGGTAGACGGCGTCCAAAGGCACCTTGGCAGATTTCAGGTCGTCCAGAAGGAACGCCTAGCCGAGACCCATATCATGGGCATGCATTTTGGATACCGGAAGATTCAGACGGAGATGGGTTCATTGATCATTTGTCTGTCTATATTTCTGCTGGCATCAACAACGAAATACGTCAGGCGCTTGATAGTATTAACAGACTTTGGTACGAGAAACCAAAACACCCAGCGGACGGAGCCAGATCGCAATTCACAAAAGAATGGCGCCTTGCGCTTGATGGATTCGGTGTGGCAAAGGATTTTAGCCAAAGCACAAATATATTTGCACAGGCAAAGTGCTGGCAAAGCGTTACCCCATTCTTGTCATCCGGGCGTCTGAAGAAGGAAGGTTACCCTAGAGAAGTTTTGCGATTGCTAAAGCTTCGCGGCCACTGCATAGCAAATATAAGTATAAGTGAACTGGATCAGATCACTGTCGGAGAAACCGTGCGTCGTCCAATTCATTTTCATCGGTTTCGCTCAAGAGGCCGAGAAGCGCAATTTGACACTTCGGGCGCGTTCTTGAGGATTGAGTTTCCTGAACCAAAATACGGCCCATTTGCGCTAGGGTATGCGAGTCACTTTGGACTTGGCCTATTTTCTGCAATAAGTTGAGTGCATTTATTCATAAAACCGGTACTGGGTGAGCCGCCATGTTTTCCGCTCGCTCTACGGGGCCGGTTCATCCCCGCGTATGCGGGGAACGCTGCGGCCTTTCTCCCCGAATTTCTCTTTCATTTTAGGGACCAGGTAGCTGATTCCGTCCGCCAAGCCGAGTTCGACCGCCCGCGCTCCCGTCCAGAATTTCCCGGTGAACAGATCGTCGCCTGAAAGCTTGCTCCCCCGGCGGTCGGTGACGTGCTGAATGAAGGTCCGGTGCAATTCGCTCTGCAGCTCCTCCAGCCGCGAGACGTCGCTTTCCTTCTCGGGCAGGAACGGGTCAAGGATGCTCTTGTCTTCGCCGGCGGTATGAACCCTTCGCTCTATGCCCGATCTCTTCAGAAGATCATGAAACCCGAACGAGGCGGAGATCACGCCTACGGATCCGACGATTGAAGATGGATCGGCAAAAATCTCATCCGCAGCGCATGCGATCCAATACCTGCCTGATGCGGCAAGATCTTCGACGAAGTGGCGGGAGTAACTGTGGGCTTTTGCGTGATAGCCGGTCTTATCTGCTATCCGCTGAACAAGATCATGGCTCGACAGGGCGACCGCCCCGCGACAGAGAAATACTTCTCGGAGATGTTCGTGGTCGAAGGCTTCAAAATAACCGAGGTCCCGTCCATCGTGATACGGTCGGCGCAGATCAACGGCATCCTTGCGCCGCTCATTGCCATATCCGTAGTCATGTAGCAGATCCTGTCCTTGCTAGGGGCGCAGGAGGTCATCGGCGGATTCGTGACTTCCATGGGCGGCTATCATGCCGTTCTCTTCACTTCGATGGTTATCGTGTTCTTCTCCGGCATGATTCTGGAAAGCCTGCCGGTGACAATCATCTTGGCGCCGATATCGCGGCGTCCGTCGGGGTGAATCCAATCCATTTCTCGGTGATCTTTCTGGTCGGCGCATTCATCGGATTCATTAAAATTTATAGCAGAAGAAGCGGCGCAGCCAAACCCGGACGGAGGATGGGTGCATCCCATATTTTTTGGTTAGGCGGCTACAGGGCGGAAAACCCTTCAATTGCTGTTTTGGACCTGCGGTTGTTTTCGAAGCAGCCTTCAATGGCGAGCAGGGCGTTGGCATCGACTTCCGACCACTGGTGCTTTGCTCCTTTCAATCCAAAGAAAATGGGATGCACCCACGGAGGATTGCAACGGGGCTAGGCAAAACGCCTCCATACGGCCTGAATCTCTATGTCGCTTCCGGGGTGACGGGAGTGCCTTATTTCCGATTGCTGCGCTACACAGTGCCTTACCTTGTGGCGCTGATCAGCGCATGGATTCTGATATCTCTCATTCCCGATCTGACATTGACGCTGGTGCCGAGCAGATAGGTCCGAAGCAATGGCGATATTGGGGATGAAGGCGGGTTTTAGAAAACTCCGACCCACCTAAAGTTGCGGTTGGTGTACGAGTTCGGCATTTTTGCGACGATTCGGGGTCCGATTCGTCTGCGTCCACGGCTTGGCGGCCGGGCACAATCGGGGGTTCGACGCCGCCGCGTATGAGACAGTTTTTTTAGCAGGAACTGAGTCACCGAAAATATGACGTCCACTTTGCCCACTTCCGCCTCACATCATCGATGATCGATCCTGTAGTAAATCGCCACCAAGCGCGCGGCCGCACCGGAACCCGTTTCATGGTCGGGGCGAGCCGCCAAAGGCCGATCATGTGGGGCTTTTCTGGGGATTTGTCGGGTGATGTAGTTTCCTTTGTCGCGGGCCAGATCGAGCGACCAGTGGTTCGTCCGAGCAGCTTGTTCGATGATCGCAGTTAGTAAGGGAAGTCTGTTCCGGTCCGGTGGGGTTCTAATTTTCTAGGCGGAATTCCCGACTTCGTGGTTAAAGCATCGAACAAAAATGAGGCAGGCCGCAGCCTGCCTCAATGGTGTGGTATCAACCTTATCGCGGGAAAGACCACGCCGCTTCTTCTGCTAGAAGATGATTTGATATATGCATATGCTCCTCGAAAGAGTCAAGTCAAGGGGAGTAGTAAGTTGACAAGATATAGATTTGCGTTCGATCTCGGTACGAATTCGATAGGCTGGGCCGTTTTCGAGTTGGATGCAAAGACTGGCAAGCCCATCGGGCTGGCGCAGATCAACAAGCGCGGTAAGGATCTAACCACCAGTCCACTCGGAGTGCGCATTTTCGAGGATGGACGAAGTTTGGACGGCAAGAAGTCCAAAGCGGAATTGAGGCAAGGCCCGCGATCTGCGCGGCGGGGGCAGGATCGCAGGTTGGCCCGGCGCGCGCAGCTTATGGATGATCTTGAGCGAGCGGGTTGGATGCCGCCCGAAGGGGCGGGCAGAGATGCCTTGTTCGCACTCGACCCTTACGAAATCCGCGCCCGCGCCGCCCGCGAAAAGGTGAGCCTTCCCGAACTTGCCCGGGCGTTGTGGCACATATCCAAACATCGCGGCTTTAAGAGCAACCGACAAACGGACGAGCCGAAGGACGATTCCGGGCTGATCAAAGCCGCCAGCACTTCGCTGCGCGAGAAGCTCCGTCAAGAGGGGCATGCAACCTACGGCGCCTATCTGTATGCGCGAGTGAAGGACGGTCTCGGCGTGCGGGTGCGACCGAGCGGCGAGAAGGCAGAGAAGCATTATGAATTCTATCCGACGCGCGAGATGTTGTTGGAAGAATTTGATGCGATCTGGAGCGAGCAATCCAAGCATCACGCGTTGAGTGACAGCTTGCGGGATCGACTGCGGGATTACACAATATTTTATCAGCGGGAACTCAAGCCCGTTCCACCCGGCCGCTGTACATTTTTCCCTGATAAAGACCGCTTGGCGAGATGGCACCCGTCCGCGCAAGCGTTCCTAACCTTGCAAGACTTGGCCAATCTGCGCGTGATCTGCGGTGCGGACGAGCGCCCGCTCGACATGGACAATCGGAAGGTGCTTTTCGACAGGCTCAACGGCGGCGAGAAACTGACATGGGCGAAGGTTCGTAGGGTGCTCGGTCTTTCGTCGCAAGATGAATTCAATTTGCAATCCGGCGGACGCAACCATCTGCATTTCAATCAGGTCGCAGCTAGCTTGAGTGGAACGGCAAGAAAGCCCGGACCCTTGGCCGGCCATTGGCCGAGTTACAACGCGGAACAACGCGAAGCGATTTTGAACCATCTCGCGCAAAGCGAAAGCTCCGAAGATCTGATCGGCTGGCTGATGCAGTCATTCAGTCTCGACCGAGGCACCGCCGAGGCAGTGGAAAGGATTCCGATGCCGGAGGGATATTTGCGGTTCTGCAAGGACGTCACCGAGGCGTTGGTTGCCGAGCTTAGCGGCGGCGCGGATAGCTATTTCGACGCCGTGAGCCGGGCGCCGCTGCTGTCCGATGCTGACATTTCCCACAGCGAGTTCCGGCCGGATGAAGGCATAGAGAAACTGCCGCACTACAACGAATTGGAGCATCTGCGCCGGATGCTCGGCACCGGCACCGGAATACCGGAGGATCCAAAAGACAAGCGACTAGGCAAAATCACGAACCCGACAGTGCATATTGCTCTCGGCCAATTCCGGCGCGTGATGAACATGCTGATCGCGGAGTTTGGGAAACCGGCCGAGGTGGTTCTTGAGGCTGCTCGCGAGTTGAGCAAATCGCCCAAGGAAAAGGACGAGATCGACAAGCGCATCAGGGTCAACACGAAACGCAATGATCGCTATCGCGAGGAGCTTGAAGCCGAAGGACTGTTGCAGCCGGGGCAGCGGGTAGGCAATCGGTTTCTGAAAATGCGTCTGTGGGAAGAACTCGGCCGTACGTCGGCCGAACGTTGCAGTCCGTTTTCGGGCCGACTAATTGGCCTTGCAGAACTGCACTCGGACGCAGTTGAAATCGAACACATCCTGCCCTTCGCTCAAACCTTCGACGACAGCCCAGCAAATAAGACGCTCGCCTTTCGAGACGAAAACCGTCGCAAGAACAAGCTTTCGCCGGGCGAGGCTGCTGCGAGGGGTATTTTTGATCAGGACGCAATGATTGCTCGCAGCAAGCATTTTCCACGCAACAAGGCTTGGCGTTTTTTGCCCAACGCGATGGAATTGTTTGAGCAGCAAAAGAGTTTCGACGACAGACAGCTTCACGCCACGGGCTACTTGGCTCGCGTTGTTCGCGCCTACGCGGAAGCCCTTTTCGACAAAACGGACGCGGACGGCAAAGCTCGCAACCACGTCTGGATGCTACCCGGCCGTATGACTGCAATGCTTAGAAGCCGCTGGGGATTGCATCTTCCCGACCACAATCGCAAGAACCGAAACGACCACCGGCATCACGCGATTGACGCCGCAGTGATAGGCGTGATTGACCGCGGGATGATCAAGCGGCTGCAAGACGCCGCTAAAGCAGTAAGTGCCAACACACTATCGCGTGTCTTGCCCCATCCGCCGGAACCTTTTCTTGGCTACCGCGATCAGGTTCTTGCAGCAGTAGGGCGCATTAACATCAGCCACCGAGCCAAGCATGGACAGGTAGGCCGAACTGACCCATCCCGCACCAGTGGACGATTACATGAAGATACAGCTTACGGGTTCATCCGCGATGTGCCTGAAAATCAGGCTGCGCGAGCGATTGGCCAAGTTGTGGTGCGCAAACCCACGACTGAACTGACAGATAATGAAATCAAACATATCCGCGATGTGAAATTACGCGATTGCGTTCTAGCAGAAACGGAACCATCCCGCGCCGGGCCGAGCCAGAACGGGCACAACAAGTTGCGAGCCGAATTGCTGACGGGCTGGGCTGGGCGGACGGGGCACCGGCGGCTTCGGATCATCAAGGCCAATGCTTCCGCGCGAGCGGTAACCGACAAGACAGGGCGACCATACAAGTACTTCGTGCCGGGTGAAATTTCCTGCATTGATTTGATTGAAACAAACGGCAAGTGGCGAGGTCATGCGCAAAGTGTGTGGGACGCGAATTCGGGACAAGCGCGGGAGTGGCAAGAGATGTGGCCGGATGGCCGGTTCATCATGCGGCTGCACAAGGAAGATACTGTGCAGCTTTTCGATTGGGATGAAGAAAAGGAAGCGGTGGTAGCGGGCAGCAACATGATCAAGCGCGTCGTGCGACTCAATCCGAGCGCAAATCGGATTTATCTGTGCGGCCAATACGAGGCCGGGTCTCTGCAAAAACGCAAGGACGACTGCGACGATCCGTTCGATTGGGACCTTGCAGGATTCGACAAACTGAGACTCCGCCGAACGCGCCGTGTGCGGATCGACGAATTGGGGCGGTGTCATATCATACCGCACGGAAAGGTATAACGCCGGCAAGTTGACCTGACGGGCCTCACGAACGGAGGATCCCATGGTTGGACGCATATTGGAATTGAGCCGCGATAGTCTCGCGGTGCATAAATCGCGTGGCTTTCTGTCAGTGCGCGAGAGTGGCATCGAGATAGGTAAGACGGAACTGGACGATCTCGATGTGGTGCTGGTATCGGCGCAACGGTTGATGTGGTCAAACACCGCGCTCGCCCAACTGGCTGCGCAAAACGTGCCCGTCATGATCCTTGGCCGGAATTTTGCTCCGACTGCCGTCGTCCTACCGCTCTCCGGGCACGGCGAACAGGGCTACCGAATGGCAAGTCAGGCCGCCGCCTCGCATCCATTACGAAAACAGATATGGGCGCGGCTCGTCCGCCACAAGATTGCAGCACAGGCAGCGCTTCTCGATGAAGTCGGATGCGCATCTGAAAGGGTCAAACGATTAAGCTATGCAGTTCGATCAGGCGACCCCGACAATCGTGAGGGTCAGGCGGCTCAAGCGTATTGGCCACTTTTGTTTGGCAAAGCCTTCCGTCGCGACCGCGATATGGGCGGCGCTAACGCGATGCTGAATTACGGCTATGCGGTGCTGCGTGCGGCAACCGCTCGGGCGATCGTATCATCGGGACTGCACCCATCCTTGTCGGTCCATCACAAAAGTGGTGGTGATCCGCTTTCCTTGGCCGATGACTTGATGGAGCCATTTCGACCAACTATCGATAGAGCAGTCTACGCCCTTCGGGAACGGGGCATCACGACTGTACCGGACGCCCGCAAGATTCTTGTTGGTGTCTTATCCGCGCGATTTAAGATCAAACCTGACGGCGAATCTCCACTTAGCCAAGTTCTTGTGCGATTGGCCCAAAGCGTTGCCCGTAGCTTCGAGACTGGCAAGGCCGAACTCAGCTTTCCTTGCACACTGCTTCCTTTGGAGGGTGCAGACGATGACATATTCTGAATTCCCTCAACTATCGAGGTATCGTATCATGTGGGTATGGGCCCTTTTTGATCTCCCGGTTTTGACCAAAACTGAACGCAAAAACGCCACCCGGTTTCGCAATGACCTGCTCGACCTAGGTTTCCAGATGGTTCAGTTTTCGGTATACTTGCGCCATGCTTATTCCAAGGAAAAAGCCGACAGTATTGCTGCCAAAGTCGGAGCTTGCGTCCCTGAGTCGGGCCATGTGCAAATCCTCTTCTTTACTGACCGACAATATCAGCTCAGTCAGAGCTTTCATGGCAAGCAGGCAAGCAAACCGACTCAGCAAAAACCGAATCAACTCACACTGTTTTAACCTGTTTATAGTCATCTCTTTTGGGCGTAGTACAAAGAAAAACCTTCTGCAACAATGTGTTGCAGAAGGTAGGTTCTAGCAGAAGAAGCGGCGCAGCCAAACCCGGACACGCTGGGTATCGGGACGGCTATGCCGCCTGTTCTAGCAGAAGAAGCGGCGCAGCCAAACCCGGACCTCCGTTTTCTCATTATGGCACACCTCGCAGTTCTAGCAGAAGAAGCGGCGCAGCCAAACCCGGACCATGATCGAATAGCGGCCGTCGCTCTCGGTGTTCTAGCAGAAGAAGCGGCGCAGCCAAACCCGGACGCCTCGATCGCTTTCTCTACATTGTTCATTGTTCTAGCAGAAGAAGCGGCGCAGCCAAACCCGGACGCCGCCGCCTCGACATCGAAGTCGTCATGGGTTCTAGCAGAAGAAGCGGCGCAGCCAAACCCGGACGTTGTCGTCGTCCGTCCACATGCCGCCGTCGTTCTAGCAGAAGAAGCGGCGCAGCCAAACCCGGACGGCGACGGCGAACTACAGCTACGCCGTCGAGTTCTAGCAGAAGAAGCGGCGCAGCCAAACCCGGACAAACGATCCGAGTAGAATACCTCGTCGGAAGTTCTAGCAGAAGAAGCGGCGCAGCCAAACCCGGACTCCCCCGTCGCGTTCCAGGCATTGATGAATGTTCTAGCAGAAGAAGCGGCGCAGCCAAACCCGGACCGCCAAAAGCGCCACTTCAAATTTCATTGCGTTCTAGCAGAAGAAGCGGCGCAGCCAAACCCGGACCTCGGCGGCGCCGTAGGCATCCTTGACGGCGTTCTAGCAGAAGAAGCGGCGCAGCCAAACCCGGACCGGACACGCCGAACCAGATGTGCGACGGAGGTTCTAGCAGAAGAAGCGGCGCAGCCAAACCCGGACGCGCTCCCTTCAAGCGCTCCCTCGTCCTTGGTTCTAGCAGAAGAAGCGGCGCAGCCAAACCCGGACGCGGATCCGAGTCCTGTCTGGGACGCGATCGTTCTAGCAGAAGAAGCGGCGCAGCCAAACCCGGACAATAGATGACAGGGACCCTCGATATTGATTGTTCTAGCAGAAGAAGCGGCGCAGCCAAACCCGGACCGGCCCCGCACGTGCGCCCTCGCCGTCCGGGTTCTAGCAGAAGAAGCGGCGCAGCCAAACCCGGACGTTCTGATTTCACTTTCGTTCCGTCCTTTTGTTCTAGCAGAAGAAGCGGCGCAGCCAAACCCGGACAATGGCCCGGTAGAGGTTTGTCTTTGAATGGTTCTAGCAGAAGAAGCGGCGCAGCCAAACCCGGACCTGGCTTCTCACTTGGAAGATTTGTTCGCAGTTCTAGCAGAAGAAGCGGCGCAGCCAAACCCGGACGGGCTGGGCTGTGTGTGTGGGGGGTCACGGGTTCTAGCAGAAGAAGCGGCGCAGCCAAACCCGGACTGGCGCCGAAATTGTCCGCATCCAGCAACGCGTTCTAGCAGAAGAAGCGGCGCAGCCAAACCCGGACGCATCCTTCATGTGTCCGGCGGCAGATCGTGTTCTAGTGGCACCTTCAACACACAAGAGTCCCTTTGATGCTTGCCGGCTCGGGTGCGGCATCTGCGATTCCATCAGGCGGATTGATAAGCCGCGTTTGCAATTCATTGAACTGCGCAACGCGAAAGAGGCGAAGTCGTTCAAATGGGCGGCCAGCTCGGATCGGCTCGTCGCCGCCCGTCGAAGAGGGTTTCAAATAACTCGAACAAGCCACTAGCAGAAGAAGCGGCGCAGCCAAACCCGGACGCATCCTTCATGTGTCCGGCGGCAGATCGTGTTCTAGCAGAAGAAGCGGCGCAGCCAAACCCGGACAAGTAAGGAAAGAAGAGCCATCTTTCGAGAGTTCTAGCAGAAGAAGCGGCGCAGCCAAACCCGGACTCATGGCGGTCGCGACTCTTGTCGGACATGGTTCTAGCAGAAGAAGCGGCGCAGCCAAACCCGGACGACTGGCTCGCCGACAGTCCGCCGCCGTCGGTTCTAGCAGAAGAAGCGGCGCAGCCAAACCCGGACCGGCTCACGGCGTGCATCCAATCGGCCGCGGTTCTAGCAGAAGAAGCGGCGCAGCCAAACCCGGACATAGAAGGCTGTTGGAATGAACATCCTCCGGTTCTAGCAGAAGAAGCGGCGCAGCCAAACCCGGACAGATCACGCCGAAGGGCATGTACTGCTTCAGTTCTAGGAGCGTGTCCGAGAAATAGCCGCCGCTGAATTTGACGGAAATTTTCTGTACAGCATCTAGAAAATTATGGATGAAATATCTATATGTTGTGCTACACAACATCAATGTATCTACGTATATTGGCGATGTCACGAATACTCGGACACGCTCCTAGCAGAAGAAGCGGCGCAGCCAAACCCGGACTGATTTGTTGTGCGCCAGCGGGTTTTGTGAGTTCTAGCAGAAAAAGCGGCGCAGCCAAACCCGGACACATGGCTTGCTTAGGGCTTTCGCTTTTAAAATTTGCCGACCGCGTTCACGAACAGGCCGACCAGATATTTGTCGTTCCAGCCGGCGATGTCCATTCGTCCCGCGAGCGAGTGCTCGTCATCCATGAGGCGCACGATGTTCAGGGCGATGCGCCGGATGGCGGCGAGGCATTCCGGCCCGTTCAGCGTCCGGTTCCGCATTCGATCCTCGCCCATGACGACGTCCGGAACCCAGTGGAGGCAATTCTCGATCCTCCAGTGGTTGCGCGTGAGTTCCAGCAGCCGCTCCGGAGGAATCTCCGCGCTCATGATGCAGGTGCGGACGGCCCGCTCCGTCCTGCCCTTCAACTCGCGGACGGCCTCGATCCTGCCGATGGCCTTGAGGCCGGGCCAGCCGTGCCGGTCCTGCAGCCGGCCGACATCGTGCGAGACCGTCGCGACGCGCGTCTCGATACGCCCGTGCCCGCCGTCAACTTGCTGATACGCAGGCATTTCCTTCTGCGCCTCGGGATCGGAGAACCAGACCTGAATGTCCTCGTGGAGCGTTCCCTGGTTGCCCTTCGCCGGCAGTACGTAATCCCCGCCTTTCTCCACGATCCGCGCCGACGTCTCGCGCTGGCAGTGCATCGCGTCGGCCGTCACCGTGCGCCCGTCCAGATCCAGAAGCTCCAGAAGCGCGGGGATCGCCGTGATCTCGTTCGACTTCCCGTCGACCTTGACTTGGCCGAGAACGAGTCCGGCCCGCGGCTCGAACGCCTGCACCAGATGCAGCGCGGACTTTTTCTTCGCATCCATGATCGCGCCCCTGAGCGCCTTGCCGTCGACCGCCACCTGGTCCCGCGGAAGCCCCTCCGCCAGCGTCTTCGCGAACTCCGTCATGGCCCCCGACAGCTGCTCCGGATCAAGGGCGTTGAACAGGTCGGAGAAGGCGTCGTGGCTCGGCGGACCGCCCTTGAGCTCCATGAATTCCTTCAGAAATTCGTATTTGCACTCCGCATAGCGCGCGAATCCGGCGCACGACGAGCTGCCCGACAGCGTCGCCAGAAGGGCGACCGCCAGCATCTCGATCAGGCCGTGCTTCGTGGCGTTGCTCTTGCGGGGGTCCTCAACCCCTTGGAAAATAGCGCGGAATCCTTCCATCTTCTGCCTCCGGACACTGCTCTTCGTTGTTGTTTTGACGCAAGTGTGCCATCAGGCGGCGGAAAGGAAAATCAGAAATTTTAAAAGCGAAAGCCCTATGGCTTGCTGGTTCGCTCACGAGGCTTGTTTATAGCAGAAGAAGCGGCACGGCCAAACCCGGATCTGCGCCAATCCATGCCTCGCAATACCTGAAGACGCTAGTCATGAGGCCAGACTGTTTCGAGACAGCGAAAACCAAGTGCTGCGCGTTCCGGCTGCGCATGAAATCCCCGGAGACCCTGTGATAATTCAGAAGGATGGCTTATTGCTTTGAGTCCGCAGCGACAAGATGTTGATTCTCGCCGGAGCAGGGCTTTCGGCTCGAAAATTCGGTCGGAATTGACCGGAATTCAACCGCTTTGCCCGGATTTCAGCGCAAATTGAAAGGATCCGCGGCCCGCGTCAAGGCGAAATCGCATTAATCGGTGAACTCAGACGGCAACGAACGCACAAAATGCAGAATCTGCGGACTTAAGTAAACAAGCCATTCGGAAGGATTGTTATCGGCTGATCATTGAGCCGGATCGAAAGAAGTTCTGTTGGACTTGTGTCCTTTGGGTCCGGAGGATAAATTTACGGAGATCGACACGAGCCTTCTGCCTGCCAAGAAACTCGAGTTGTAGAGATATTTTAGATGCTTGACAATAAATGATTTTTAAGTGCTCCGGACGGGTGGCATTAAATCAATTTATGGCGAAATCAAACACCCCGATACCACGCCACCACTCAGAGCATAGCTCGTCGATCCTTATGCCCCATATTTGGCTTTAATCGCCTTTTCCTCGAGTGATTCGACAAGCGAGCCTCCGAATTCCGTTCCCAGCCGCGCAAAAATGCTCCGGCGGCGCGAATACGTCTTGAACCTTACTTTTTCCCCGAATTTCTCTTTCATTTTCGGAACCAAGTAGCTGATTCCGTCCGCCAAGCCGAGATCTACCGCCCGCGCTCCCGTCCAGAATTTCCCGGTGAACAGATCGTCGCCCGAAAGCTTGCTCCCCCGGCGGTCGGTAACATGCTGAATGAAGGTCTGGTGCAATTCGCTCTGCAGCTCTTCCAGCCGCGAGACGTCGCTTTCCTTCTCAGGCAGGAACGGGTCAAGGATGCTCTTGTCTTCGCCGGCCGTATGAACCCTGCGTTCTATGCCCGATCTCTTCAGAAGGTCGTGAAACCCGAACGAGGCGGAGATCACGCCGATGGATCCGACGATTGAGGACGGATCGACAAAAATCTCGTCCGCAGCGCATGCGATCCAATACCCGCCTGATGCGGCAAGATCTTCGACGAATGCGAATACCGGCACTTTCCTTTCCTCTGAAAGCCGGCGTATTCTTCCGGAAATCAACGACGATTGAACCGGCGATCCGCCGGGCGAGTTCAACGCAAGCGCGACCGCGCTCGGTTTGCCTTTGCTGAACGCGCGCTCGATCAGCGGGGCGATGCCCGCGTCGTTGAGTGCCGAAGAACGGACCATCCCGCCGGACGCGATCACCCCTTCCAGCCTGACTACGGAAACCAGAGGCGTGCGTTTTCTGAATCTTGGGAATTTCATCGTCGAAACCTATGTTGAGGTGCATGTCCTTTCAAGGACGATTCTTGCGAATGCCGACGCCGCCGTTCCGATTCCGGCTTGCCGCCGAATACGGCACGATTTCATGATCGGCCGCCTTCCTCGGTTCGCGCGCCGCGCCGCTGGTTGTTTCTCTTGCGACTACTGAAGGATAGGGCATCGCTGCGCAAGCGAAATCCGAGCAAGATCGTTTGCATATCGTGTCTTCACATAGTTTCGGATTTGTCTGCCGCAAGGCAAACCGCTCGGCGGCCTGAATTTCAACCCTTCGCCAAAGCAGCTGCATTGCAGCCTGCTGCGGCCGTCGCCGCTGGGGCGGAATCCCTCACCCGGTCGGAATGATGCCTCCGTCAACGACCAAGGCTTGCCCTGTCATCATCCTGCTCGCGCCGGAAGCAAGAAAAAGCACTGGATCAACCATGTCTTTCGGCTCCAAATGCTCTTGCAGGCATTGCTTCTGCAAATGCCCCGCAAGCAAGTCGGGCTTCGCCCAGAGATCCAGCTGCCTGTCCGTCAAAACCCACCCGGGCAGCAGGGCATTGACCCGAATATTCTTCGGACCGAGCTCTCGCGCGAGCACGCGAGTGAGACCTGTGATCGCCGCCTTGGAAGTCGCGTAGACCGGATAGCCGGCGTTCCCCATGACATAGGAAATCGACGAAAAATTGATGATCGAACCCCCGCCTGCCCTTTCCATTCCCGGAGCGACCCGCTGGGCCGTGAAAAAATGCGGGCGAAGGTTCACGTTGATGCTTCGATCCCAGTCTTCTACCGAATAGCCGTTCAAATCGTGGCGCGAGTCGTCCGCTGCATTGTTGACCAATACGGTAATTTCGCCGTTTTCCGCCGCCGCTTGATCGATTGCCCTCCTGAGAGCGCCAACATCCGTGACGTCGCAAGGAATATATAGCGGTGCTTTGCCGTATTTTTCTTTCAGTTCCTCTGCAAAAGGCTTGGCGTCCGAACGCTGGATGAACGCCACCTTCGCGCCTTGCCGGATGAATCCTTCGGTAAGGGCGGCGCCGATTCCGGAACCGCCACCTGTGATGAATACAGACTTGCCCGCCAAATCGTTGAATTTCGTATCCATGCGCTTTCCCGTTTCGCAGTTTTCGCTATTCCAATCGAAGCCGTTGCGCGGGTTGAACTGTTTCGTCAATGCCGCGACAGACCGTAATCCGTTTACGCAAAGTCAATTGGTATGTGATGCGCCGAGCTGATGTCCTACTGGAGCTGAAACGCCGCGTCGACCAGCCTCTTTGTATATTCGGTCTCGGGGGAAGCCAACACTCGTTCCGTCGGGCCTTGTTCCACCACGTTTCCGCCCTGCATTACGATGATGTTGTGGCACAGCGCCTTTACGACCTTGAGGTCATGGCTGATGAACACATAGCTGACGTCATGCTTGCGCCGCAGGTCGCGCAGCAGGTCGATAATTTGAGCTTGAATCGAAAGATCCAACGCGGATGTCGGCTCGTCCAGCAGGATGAACTTCGGCTTCATGACCATGGCCCGGGCGATTGCGATTCGCTGGCGCTGCCCGCCGGAGAACTCGTTCGGAAAACGGTCGAGTACGTCCGGTTCAAGCTGGACCTCTTCTATCGCTTCCTTGATTCTGCGCTCGCGTTCGGTGCTGCTTTCGCACAATTCATTGACGATCAAGCCCTCGCCGATGATCTGCCGGACGATCATGCGCGGATTGAGAGACGAAAACGGGTCTTGGAACACGACCTGGATTTCCGGCCTGTAGGGCCGAAGCTCCCGCTTGGATAAATTGTCGATCCTTTTGTCGTTGAAAGCAATCGTCCCTGAAGTCAAATCCTGCAGCCTGATCAGCGACATCCCCAGCGTCGTTTTGCCTGATCCGCTTTCTCCGACGATGCCGAGCGTTTCGCCGTTCCGGACTCGGAGAGAAACATTTTGGACCGCGACGAGATCCAAAGTCTTCCTGTTGAAGAAGCTTCCGTGCTTGATCTTGAACACATTCCGCAATTCGTCTCCCCGCATCACATCGGCGGCCTGAGCGGGAAGCGTATCCGGCACGCCCGAAGGCTCGCTTGCAATGAGGTGTTTTGTGTATGGATGCTGAGGATTCTCAAACAATTGGCGGGTATCGGCTTGTTCCAGAATCTTCCCGTATCTCATCACGCAGACTCGGTCCGAGGTCTGCCGGACGACGCCGAGATCATGAGTAATGAGAATGATCGCCATTCCATGCCGCTTCTGGAGATCGAGTAGCAGCTTCAGTATTTCTGCCTGCACGGTGACGTCCAAGGCCGTCGTCGGCTCGTCGGCGATCAGCAGGTCCGGTTCGTTCGCCAGCGCCATCGCGATCATCACCCGCTGCCGCTGCCCTCCGGAGAGCTGATGCGGGTATTGGGAATAGCGCGCTTCCGGCTCCGGAATTCGAACCTCGTTCAGCAGCCGGATGACTTCGGCCTTCGCCTCCGATTTCGTGACCTTCCGGTGCTGCCTGATGACTTCCGCGACTTGGTCGCCGACGCAGTAGATGGGGTTCAAGCTGGTCAGCGGCTCCTGGAAGATCATCGTGATCCTGTCGCCGCGAATGTTCTGCATCTCCAGGTCGGAGATCGTCATGAGATCGCGCCCCTTGAACCTGATCTTCGTTTCCGGGCCGACCGCGGCGTTCTCCGCGAGCATCCGCATCACCGCCCTTGCGGTCACGGATTTTCCCGATCCGCTCTCCCCGACGATCGCGAACGTCTCTCCGCCGTTCACGACGAACGAATTGCCTTGAACGGCTTTCACCGTTCCGCCGACGGTGCGGAATTCCACCGAGACGTTCTCTACTTCGAGAAGCGGAGGTTCTTGCGGCGCAGTCATTTCAATTCGTGCTGTAGGGGTCGATGGCGTCGCGCAAGCCGTCGCCGAATGCGTTGAACGCCAGAACGGACAGAATGATCATCCCGACGGGAGCCATCATCCACGGCGCAGCTGAAAACGACTGGAAATCGAGGATCTGATTCAGCATCACGCCCCAGCTCACCATCGGCTGCTGCACGCCGACGCCGAGGAAGGAAAGGAAGCTTTCGAGCAGGATGACTTCCGGAAGCTGGTAGGTCGCCCAAACGATCAGGTGCGACGAGACGTTCGGGACCACGTGCCGGAACAGAATTCTGCCGTTCGAAGCGCCGACCGCCTCCGCGGCCTTGACATATTCAAGGCGCCGCATGGCGATCACCTTGCCCCGCACCTCCCGCGACAGATCCGCCCATCGCAGCAAGACGAGGATTCCGGCGAACATCATGAACACCAGCACGGCGTCGGCCCGTCTGGGCAGCAGCGCCGTGAGCGCGAGATAGAACGGAAGGTCGGGAAACGCTTTGAAGAATTCAACGACGCGCTGCATTACAAGATCGTACGCGCCGCCGAAAAATCCCGCCGTCACGCCGATCACGGTTCCGATCGCCAGCGCGGCCCCCATTACGACGAGCCCCATCAGGAGCGAGATGCGGGTGCCCCATATCATCCGGGAGAACACGTCGCGGCCGAGATTGTCGGTTCCGAGTATGTGCACGCCGGAATCGTCCTCGGTGCCGAACAGATGCGTGGTGAACTCGATTCCGAGGAACGACCACTCGCTGCCCTGTACGAAAAACCGTACCACGGACTTTCTTTCCGCGCTCGGCATGAAAGTGATTTCGAATGTGTTGGGATCCATCTCCTCTTCGAATCCGTAAACGAACGGCCTCTGAAAGCCGTTTTCGGAATCGAACATCCTGATCGCTTGGGGAGGGGTGTAGAGCAGCGCCTGGTTTTTTTCCTGCGGCCCGTACGGCGCGATGAACCCGGCGAACAAAGCGGTCAGAACGATCAGAACGCAGCCGATCAATCCTGCCATCCCGTACGCGTTGCCTCGGAACCGGCGGCGAACCAATTGCCAATATGTCAGCGAATGAGCGGCCCGCGCCTCCGCGTTCATGCCGCTCGCGGAGAGGCCGCTTTGCTCCTGCGCCTGCTCCATCAGCTTTTCATTTCAAGCGTGGCTTGGCGGACTCGCGGATCCATCAATGCCAGCATCAGATCCGCAATCAGGTTGCCGATCACGATGATCGCGGCGACGATCAGGAAGATCGCCGCGATCACGAGCATGTCCCGGTTGGCTATGGAGCCGAGGATGAGCGGCCCGATGGTTGGGATTCCGAGAACGATCGCTATCTCTATCTCGCCCTTGATCATGTAGTCGAAGCGCGTGCCCATGTTCATGATGACCGGATGCAGCGCATTCGGTATGGCGTGCAGGAAGATGATCCGCCGGCGGGACAGCCCCTTCGCGCGGGCGGTCTCCACGTACTGCGCGTTCATCACGTCCAGCAGGTTGGCCCGCATCATGCGGAGCGTGTAGGCTTGCCCGGCCCAGATCGCGATCAGCAGAATCGGCCAGACATGCTTGAAGAAATCCCAAAGCTTGGCGAAGTTCCAATAGTCCTGCAGAACGTACTCGGCCGAATTCAGCGCACCGATGTAGGGCGAGTGCCATACGAAGGCCAGAAAATAGAGGATGACCAGCGCCATCACGAATTTTGGGATGACGATCCCGAGGAACGCGACGATCGTGGCGACCGTATCACCAATCTTGTACTGGTTGATCGCCGCGTAAATTCCGAGGAGTCCGCCGATGATCTGCCCGACGATCAACGCCGTGACGGCGATCCCCATCGAGCGCGGGAGCCGGGTGCCTATCACTTCGGTCACCGGCTGGTTGTAGAAATAGGAGAACCCGAAGTCCCAGCTCGTGACAATGCCCTTGATCCAAAGGAGGTACTGGATCCACACCGGATTGTCCAAACCCATTTCCGCACGCATCGCGTCGGCGCGGGGCTGCAGTTCCAGCCTGCTTTGTCCGGTGATGGACATCGTGCGGTTGATCCAGATGTCCACATAGTCGCCGGGAACGGCGACGATCAGGGCGAATGAAACTATTGAGATTCCGATGAGGAGTGGGATCGTAGCGAGCATCCGCTGCGCCATGAATATTGCAAGTCCCACGGATCTTCCCGCCCCCGGATCGTGTTCGCGCGAATCTCGATGTTAGACGACGGGCCTCTCTTGCGAAAGGCCCGCCGCGGATTTGGTCAGTTGTCGTAGGTCGGGATCTGGCCTTCCAGCAGCTCGTCGATCTGCTCGTCGGAAGCGGCCCAGAGACGCTCGCGCACGACGCCGTCCTCGGCCCACTCGAACATGAAGACGGGCGTTCCCGGATGGGCGTTCCTGATCCGCTTGTTGATCAGGAGCGCCGCAGGAGCCTGCGTCAGTCCGATGGTGTAGACGTTCTCCGTCCAGAGGCGCTGGATGGTCCGCGCGGCGGCCGCAGCCTCCGCGGCGTCCCAGGTTTCCTGGATCAGCTGGACGGCGTCGGCCATTTCGACTTCCCAGTCGAACAGGTTCCTGTTGCCCTCGTCGTCGGCCGGGTGCCAGTCGGGGCAGCCGAGCGAAATCGGCACATAATCGCAGGTCTGCCGCGTCGGGATCACCCAGTGATGGCGGCGTTCGATCATGTTGAAATTGCCCGAGTCGGCGACCGGTTCGATCTCCTCGACAGCGCGCGCAAGGATGCGCAGGCCCGCATCGGCCAGCATCGACACGATGGCGTCGACCTGCTTGCGGTCCGTCGGCTCGCTCGTGTCGAAGGTCAGGTCGATCTCCGCATCCGCTCCGGTTCCGGGCAAGTTCCGCACCCCGTTGCCGTCCGTGTCCGAGAGGCCCAGCTCGTCGAGCATCGCGTTGGCCCTATCAAGGTCGTACGGATAGTAGACGGTCGAATCGTAGTCGTAGTACGGCGAGCCTACCGAGAAGCCTCCCGGGTAAGGATAGCTGAACGGCCCCCTCGCGATCGACTGGCCGATCGCGTCGCGGTCCAGCGCGTGGCTGAGTGCTACGCGGAAATCCTTGTTCCTGAACAGCTGCCTGAGCTCTGCATCGACCTCGTCCTCGACGCCGACCGTCTCGGAAAAGTTCAGCTCGATCTCCCATGAAAGCACGCGCGGGCCGAACTGGGCTTTCGTCGGCGAGTCCTCGGCCTGGCTCTGCTTGAGCGCTTCAACGTAGTTGCCGGGATTCTCCATGTTGGAAAAGTCGCCGGTGCCCGCCACCGCCTGCGTCGTCCGGTCGGACCAAGTCGTCAGCTTGAAGTGCATCTCGTTCATGTACGGGAGCTGGTTGCCGGCTTCGTCGACCTTCCAGTAGTACGGGTTGCGGCGCATGATGACGATTTCATCCGGTATGTGCTCGACCGGAACCCACGGACCCAGCACCACCGGCGGAAGCAGATCCGACGGCAGCGCGTTGCGATAGCTGTCGTAGGTCGCATCGCCGTTGTACTTCGGATGGTGCGGCATGAGCACATGGCTCGGGCCGGGGCATCCTTGAATGTACGCCAGCGATTGCACTCTCGACGGGCCCTGCGGAGTCGTGAAATTGAACCGGACCGTCGCCGCGTCGATCACGTCCATGGTCGTCCCCTCGCCCATGCCGTTCGGCGACATCCAGGCGGTGACGTTTTCGTCCTGCACGTTGTCTTCCCACCAGAATCGCACGTCTTCCGAGTCGAAGGGATCGCCGTCCGACCAGCGCGCGCCCTCGACCAGGTTCAAGGTGAGTTGTGTTTTCTCGTCGTTCCACTCCCAGCTTTTCGCGAGATTCGGGAGCGGTCCGGACTGGTCTTCCGCCTTGACCTGCCAAAGCGCGCCGACGCGGACGAGGCACTCCTGCATCGCCATGTTGATGCCGCCCCATCCCTGATGCTGGCCGGCCATCCAGTTCCACCCTTCGGGCCGCCCTCCGATCACATGGCGGAATACGCCTCCGTACTCCCCGATGCCGTCCGACATCGCGCCGGTCAGGTGCACCAAAGGTTCTTTCGGAAGCCGATCTTCAACCGGCGGAAGCTTGCCCGCCGCCACCAATTCGCTCAGGAACGCCGGTTCCGAGTAGCTGTTCAAAGCCCGGAAGGTCCATAGATCGTCGCGCCCGAGCAGTTCGTACTCGAGGCTGGACATGCTCATCTCCTCCGGCATCATGTCGGCGCTCGCGCTGCCCGCCCAAATCCCGGCGGCGCCGGAACATGCGACGAGAGCGGCGCACAACCGCTTTTCAAAACTGGTCATGTACAGTTCTCCAATCTGTCAGTATGCATGAAACTTCATTAACACCCATCAAGCGCGGCAAATCTTCCAATCAAATATGATAGAATTCCGGTTTCCTACTAAATGAGGTCGAATCGGCCCTGCCGATGCAAAGTTCATCAATCGCGCTTGGTCATGCCGGCCGGACCGACAGGCTTGTCGCCGCTGGCCGATTCAGGTCGGCGATTTTGTATCCCCAATCCTGCCGGATGATCAACCGGCAGAGCGACCGACGGCCCCGGCCTCAAGTTTCGAACGGATGTCGAGCGCTTGAGGCCGCCTCTTCGCATTTTTCGAAGGAACGGTATATCCTGCCGCGAGGGAGATCGAAAATTGAAAGACAATTCCGGTAGCGGCGGGGGCTATTTGGAGTACGTGGATGCCCACCTCGTCCCGGCGTCCGACGAGTTCCTTGTCGAAACGCATGAGCCAAAGAGGTTCAGGGCCGCGTACCATCATCACGCGTCGCTGGAGATAAATTTCCTGACAGGATGCGACTTGGTCTACTCGTTTTCCGGAACGCCCGTGACCGTTCCGCGGAGACGCATGACCGTTTTCTGGGGCGCGGTGCCGCACGGCGTTTCGGACGTGATCGGCACAGGCAGGATCGTGAATGTGTACGTTTCGCTGTTCCAGACGCTCAAATGGGGCCTTCCGAAGCAATTCACCGACAAGATCATCAGCGGCGCCGTGATTTCCGCCCTTCCGTCGAATCCCACGGATTCAGTCGTTCTGCCTCGATGGGCGACGGAATACCGGAACGGCGGCGCAACGTGGCGGAACCTGCTTCTCGGAGAAATTGAAATGCGGCTCCGTCGCCTTGCGCTCGAAGGCTACGTCGAGCTTCTTCCCGGAGTGGCGGAGACCGATCTGGACGTGTCGCGCGTCCCTTCGATGCGGTACATCGACATGATGCTGCGCTTCATCGCGGACAATTACGCCAGCCCGATCACCGTGAAAGACGTCGCGGACCATGTGTCCCTCTCGCCGAGCTATGCGATGGCGCTGTTCCAGCGCACGATCGGCGTGCCGATCAAGCGGCACATCACCCGCATACGGATCAGCCACGCGCAGATGCTGCTCGCGAATTCGAACCTGAAAATCCTCGGCGTGGCGATGGACAGCGGGTTTCGGTCGCTTTCCAGCTTTTACGACGCGTTCAAGCGATTGACGAACAAATCTCCGGCGGCGTTCAGGGCCGAGACGAGGGAGTAGCCCGGAGTCGAGTCACCGCGTCTTGCGGCACCCTGCGGACGCGCACGCTTTCGGCGCCGGACCTGCACGCGTTCGCCAGCCTGTGCACGCCGTCGAGAATCATCACGCGCCCCATGTGGACGAACACTTCAAGCGGATAGCGCATCGAGGCCGCGTTGATCCTTTCGAATTCGGCAGCATGCGCCGCCGGATCTTCGAGCACCTGCCTCGGGGTCGCCGAATAGGGCGCGCCTGTCGCGTCCGGCCAGAGCGGGACTTCGAGATGCCATTCGAGCTCCGAGACCGGCATGTCCTCGACCGGCAGATCAAGCGCCCAGAGAGCCTCGACATCCCAGTCGATGGAATACCAGTATTTTTGAACGACCCGCGGATAGCTCTGCAAAACTCGACCCCGATCATGCAATAAAGTAGAAAATCGGATTCCAATGGCAATCAATCGGAAGACCGGGCGCAACGACGGAAATACCTTTCGCTCGCCCGGCTGTCGAGCGGCCATGGCGGAATCAAATGGATGCGCATAGGGGAACCATGCCAGTGAACCCGAAGATAACCTTTATCGGAGCCGGTTCAACGGTGTTCATGAAGAACATCGTGTCCGACGTATTGCAATCCGAGGCCTTGCAGGACGCGCACATCGCGCTGATGGATATCGACGGCGGGCGTCTGGCCGACGCGCAAATCGTGGCGGAGAAGATCGTCGCCTCGCTCGGCGTCGGCGCGACGGTCTCGTCGCATTCGGACCGGCGCGAAGCACTCGACGGGGCGGATTTCGTCATCGTCGCGTTCCAGATCGGCGGATACGACCCTTGCACGCTCACCGATTTCAACATTCCGAAAAAGTACGGACTCAGACAGACGATCGCGGACACCTCGGGCGTCGGAGGCATCATGCGCGCGCTGCGGACGGTGCCGCATCTTTGGAGCATTTGCGAAGACATGACCGATCTCTGCCCGGACGCCGTCCTGCTGCAGTACGTGAATCCGATGGCCATCAACACTTGGGCGATCGCGGAGCGGTATCCCGCCATCCGGCAGGTCGGCCTGTGCCACTCGGTGCAGGGAACGGTCGCGGAGCTGGCGAACGATCTCGACATTCCGGCAAGCCGGATCCGCTACCGCTGCGCCGGAATAAACCACATGGCGTTCTATCTCTCCTTGGAGGAAATCCTTCCCGACGGCGGACGCCGCGACCTCTATCCTTTGCTTCGCGAGGGCTATTCGGCAGGAAGGCTTCCGAAGCCGAACAGCCACAATCCGAGATGCCCCAATATCGTCAGATACGAAATGATGATGCGTCTGGGATACTTCGTGACGGAGAGCTCCGAGCATTTCGCCGAATACGTTCCCTGGTTCATCAAGCGCGACCGGCCGGACCTGATCGAGCGATTCAAGATTCCGCTGGATGAATATCTGGTGCGGAGCGAAGCGCAGATCCAGAAATGGAGGACTCAGGCGGAGCACTTCATGAATTCCGAGGTCGTCAAGGTCGAATCAAGCATGGAGTACGCCTCCATGATCATGAATTCCGTCTGCACCGGCGCGCCTTCCGTAATCTACGGAAACGTGCCGAACTCCCAGCTGATTTCGTCGCTGCCGGAGGGCTGCGCCGTTGAAGTGCCGTGCCTGGTCGATCGCAACGGAATTCAGCCCGCGCGCGTCGGCTCGCTTCCTCCGCAGCTTACCGCGATCATCAGATCCAACGTCAACGTGCAGGAATTGACGGTCGCGGCGCTTGTCGAAGAGGATCGCGAGCATGTATACCATGCGGCCATGATGGATCCTCACGCGGCTGCCGAACTCGATCTGGACCAGATCTGGAAACTGACCGATGAGTTGATCGAGGCGCACGGCGATTGGATGCCCGGCTGGCTGCGAAGGCCGGGCGCTCGCAAAGCTGCCTGACCGTTTCGGCGGAAATTCATGAAGCGGGGTCCGAACCGAAGAGCAGACGGCGAAGCATGACTGGCCCGCCATATCGAATCGCGGTCGTCGGAGGAGGCACGGCGGGCTGGATTTGCGCGCTTGCGCTGCAGGATGCCGCAGTCGATAGCAAACTCAATGTCGAAATAACCGTCATCGAATCGAGCGAGATCCCGACCATCGGCGTGGGCGAAGGCACGACGGCGGCATTCAATTTCTTGCTGCGCGGATGTTCCTTGGATGAGCTGGAATTCATCCGCGAAACGGAAGCCACGATCAAGTTCGGAATCCGGCACAAGGACTGGCGCCGAAAGGGGCACTCGTACGACGGACCTATAGACGACCCCCGCATGCTCGCCGAAGCGCGCGGATCCGAGCCGCCGCTCTTCAATCTCTACTGCCTGTCGAAAGGCAAATCGGTCACCTATCCACACCTGTTCACCTACCTGATAGAAAAGGAGCGCGCGCCCTATATTTCGCGCCCGGGAAAGAAGCCCTACCCTTTAAGCCCGTTCGATTACGCCTACCATTTCGATCAAGCGCTGGTGGGGAGGTATCTCCGGTCGAAGGCCAAAGGCATCGACCGGCTTGATGCCACGGTGGCGGACGCCGAACTCGACGGCGAAACCGGCGATATTCGAACGCTAGTCTTCAGCGACGGACACAAGAAGTCGTTCGATTTCTTTTTCGACTGCACTGGATTCCGCAGAGCTCTGATTTGCGGAAAGTTGAATTCGAAATGGATTTCCTACGCCGACGCGCTGCCGGTGAATCGAGCGATGCCGTTCTGGCTTGAGCATTCGGAAAACTCTGAACTCCCTCCGTATACGCTCGCTTGGGCGCAAGGCTCGGGCTGGATGTGGCAAATCCCGACCCAGCGAAGGATGGGCTGCGGATATGTCTATTCGGATGACTTCCTATCTCCGGATCAAGCGCAGGCGGAAATCGAATCCGTTCTCGGTTTCAAAATCGAACCGAGAGCCGATATCCGGATCAATTCGGGTCGCGTCGAAACCGCTTGGATCCGCAACTGCGTGGCCTTGGGGCTGGCGCAGAGCTTTTTTGAGCCGCTCGAAGCCACTTCCGTTCACGGAATCATCATCCAAACAATGCTGTTCGTCGGCTGGCAGTTTAAAAGCCTTGTGAATGGCGGAGAAATAGACCGAGACCACTACAACAGCAATGTTGCGCTGCAGGTCGACGATTTCATGAAATTCATCAATACCCACTACGTCAGCAACAGGACCGACACGCCGTTCTGGCGCCATGTGAAGGAGAATTGCATCGCCGACGAAGTCAAATCAAAGCTCGAATTGTGGTCGACGCGAGTGCCGTTCAACAAGGACTTCAACGAGCTCCCCGGCAATCTTCCCCATGTGCAGGCGGAATTGTATTTTCCGGTTCTCGACGGGCTGGGACTTCTCAACAAGAGCGAGGCGAAAAAGATGATGGACGCCATTCCTCGCGAGCGAGCTAAGGCGCGAAGGCAAGCGGAGAATTTCAGCCGGGAATTCAGGATCGCCGCTTCCAAGGCGGACGGACATCGCAAGTTTCTGCGCGGCTTGCAGGACAAGGCTCATTGAGGCCGGATGCCTCGCCGGCTCGCAGAACGATGCCGCAGAAGCGCTTGGCATGAGTCGACGGCTTCAAACGGAAGCAACCGGACTTGACGGGCCATTTCGGGAGCTTGGGCACCGATGCAGACACTCGCAACCTTCAACGCCGGATGGACATTCCACAATCATGACGATCAACGCCTCGCGGCAGAGAAAGTCGACGGCACAATCGTTCGCCTTCCGCACAACGCCGTCGATCTTCCGTTGCGATATCCGGACGAAACCAGCTACCAGCACGGTTTCTGCTACCAGAATACCGTCACTTTCGTCCCCGAATTCGAAGGCCGCCGAGTCTCGCTTGTGTTCGACGGCGCGATGGCGAACTCGCGCGTGTTCCTCAACGGGCGACTCGTCGCTTCGCACTTGGACGGATATACGCCTTTCGAAGCGGATCTGACCGGCGGGCTCCTGAAGGGCGACAATCTCGTCTCCGTCTTCGTGGATGGCAGCGAAAATCCGAACATCCCGCCGTTCGGAGGCCAGATCGATTATCTGACCTATGCCGGAATTTACCGCGACGTCTGGCTCAAATTGTCGGACCGCATTTCGATAGAGCGGATCAAGATCGAAACGGCCGACATTTTTTCGGACTTGAAGACCGCGAAAGTGGCATGCGAAATCAGAAACGCCGACTTGCTTGACGACAATGCGACGTTGAGTGCCCGCTTGCTGGACAGCGAAGGCGCGGAGATCGCGAGCGCGAAAGTTCCTGCGGTACGCAGCGGTCTGAAATTGGCTTTCAACGAACTTGAAGGGATCCAGCTCTGGGACTTGTCGACTCCGGTGCTTTACGAGATCGAAGTCCGGCTGAAGCATTCGGAAGGAGTGGATGTCTGTCGCGACGCGTTCGGGTTCCGCCATGCCGAGTTCCGGCCGGACGGGTTTTTTCTGAACGGCCGAAAGCTCAAGATCCTTGGGCTGAATCGTCATCAATCCTACCCGTACGTCGGCTATGCGATGGGAAAACGGGCGCAGGAGCGGGACGCGGAAATCCTGAAGCACGACCTGAAATGCAACTTGGTGCGCACTTCCCATTACCCGCAATCGCGATGGTTCCTCGACCATTGCGACAGGATCGGCCTGCTGGTCTTTGAGGAAATTCCCGGATGGCAGCACATCGGCGACGAGAACTGGAAGCGCGAGTCCATCAAGAACGTGGACAGGATGATCCGGCGCGACTGGAACCGGCCATCAATCATCTTGTGGGGAGTCAGGATAAATGAATCAGCCGACGACAGCGATTTCTATGCTCGGACCAATGCTCTGGCGAGAGAGCTGGACCCGACCCGACAAACGGCCGGAGTGCGGAATTTCGTAAACAGCGAGTTGCTGGAAGACGTCTACACGATGAACGATTTCGTTCTCGGCGACCAGGAATTCCCGTGGATCAACCGGCCGAAAACGGCCCTGCGGAGTCGTGCCGAGGTTACGGGCCTGACGCGCCCCGCGCCCTACATGGTCACTGAATTCAACGGTCACACGCATCCGGCGAAGCGGCAGGATCCTGAGCAGCACCTCGTTTCCCACGCAATTCGATACTTGGAGGTGTTGAATCATGCCTACGGAGATCCGGAAATCGCCGGCTGCATTGGCTGGTGCATGTGCGACTACAACACGCACAAGGATTTCGGCGCCGGCGACCGGATTTGCCATCACGGGGTTATGGACATGTTTCGCACGCCGAAGTGGGCTGCGCACGTCTATGCGAGCCAATGCGACCCTTCGGAAAGCATCGTGCTGGAACCCGCGACCTGCTGGGCCAGAGGCGAGCGGCGAGTCGGAGGCGTGCTTCCGCTCCTGGTCCTGACCAACTGCGATGAAGTCGAACTGCGATACGGCGACGAATTCGCCGTGCGGGCAACGCCCGACAAGACGACCTATCCGCATTTGCCGAGACCGCCGGTGGTCTTCACGCGGGATCATTTCACCCGTTCGGAACTCGGTCGCTGGGGTATGAAATGGATGTCCGGGACGATCAACGGATATGTGGACGGGCGCCTTGCGAAGACTGTTCAATTCGCGGCCGATCCGTTGCCCGCCAAACTCGATGTAACGCACGACCACGACGAAATCTTGTCGGATGAGAGCGATCAAGTTCGATTCGTCGTTCGCGCGCACGATCAATGCGGCAACCTGTTGCCTTTCATTTCGGATCCGGTCCGCATTCGCGTTTACGGAGCCGGCCGCCTTATCGGGCCTGACACTCTGGTTTTCGACGGCGGCGTCGCGGGATTCTGGATCGAATCCGTCGGCTCGGAGGGAACGGTGGATGTCACGGTCAGTTCCCCGCGATTCGAACCGGCGCACTCGCAGTTGGCGGCGGTTGGGACGAATGCATCGGCCAAGACAGCATAATCGGCGCGCTCCAAACCGATTTCGATCAATCAAGCGGGCGATCACGCAGCGGCTATGGATTCGACACAGCGAAGGAAGGCAAGGCAAATGTTGGGCAGCGGCGAGAATTGCTCGGATCTCGAACGATATCTGTTCGATCTGAATGGCTACCTGATTCTCAAGAACGCGCTCTCACCGGAAGAGGTCGCCGAATGCAACGCCGTTCTGGATGAATTGCAAGATTCCAAGCCGGGAGAGTGGCGCGGCTATGTCCACGGGCATAACTTCACAGGCGAGCATGAAGGATTGAACCTTCAGCAGATCTACGAGGCTGGTCCGGCATTCGAGCGGCTTATCGATCACCCGTCGTGGATCCGGAAAGCCATTCACTTCATCGGCTCGGATTCCGGCAATTTCGATGGGAACCACGGACCGTGCTTCATCGACGAGAATTTCGCGTCGATTCGCGGCCCGGGCCAAGCAATCGGCTTGCATTCCGGCGGACAATGCCGAGTCACCCGATGCCAATTCCGATACCATGATGGCAGCTTCCACTGCGGACAGATCAATATCCTCATGGCATTCAACGATATTGGCCCGAGGGACGGCGCGACCATGGTCATTCCCGGAAGCCACAAGTCGAACATCATGCACCCGGAGTTCGACGCGACCAGAATGTCGACAGTGGCGACATCAGCGGACGGCGTTACCGCGGCCATCGAAGTTCATCTCAAGGCCGGTGATGCGCTACTATTCGTCGATGCGATCATGCATGGGTCGGCCGCCCGCATTAATCCCGGCCAGCGCCGGATGGCGGTCTATCGATACGGGCCGTCTTGGGGATTTTTCCGGCACAATTACCGGCCGAGCGAAGCGCTTTTGAACCGCCTGACCCCGACGCAACGCCAAATCGTAATGCCCCACGAGCCGCCGCAGTTTCCACCTGATGGCTGATCAAATCTGTGCGGATCCACCTATCAAGTAGTCGTACATCCTTTGAGAAGGTCGCAATTCAAAGCCTGACAGACAGCCTGCCGCCGACGGTCCTGACCGAGGAAATTGCGTCAAGGGGCGAGGTCAAGGATTTGAATTTTAATTTCTGCCGTGCAGGGTTGGCACATGTTTCAGGTTGAGCAACAGCGGGACCCGAGCGCGTCGACTCGTCCCTGCAGGCCACACCGCCCGAAGGCGACCAGCTCAATCCAATACTCCCTCGCTCCTGATCTGCACCGGCATTCAAAAGCGAACGTAAAAGTATTCTACATTCTATCTGCCTTGCATTTCTTCCCCTAAGCGAGCTCCAGACTCCGCGCCGATAGTCTCCGCACACTAAGCTAATGGTCGGTTCAACACACTAGAGTCCATTAGACGCTTGTTGTATCCGGAGCGGCGACTGAGATTCAATCAAGCGGATTGCCAAGCCGCTCCTGGAATTCATTGAACCGTACAACCGGAGAGAAGCGAAGACTTGAAACTGAGAGGCAAGTTCCGCGTACCGCGTCGTCTCCCGCCAAAAAGGGAACTATCCGACTAAAAAATGCCGTCAGGCTCTCCCGCCAACCTTACAAGATCAGATGAACGACACTCTCCGACCGAGACTCATAAATCCTAGCGCAAGTGGTGGAAATCACGTAATTCCTTTGCACTGCTACTAACCTATTGGTCCAGCATTGTTCAACCACATTAATGATTTTTCAAATTATAAAATACTTATGGATAAAAAATTCTAACAGAAATTACTTCAGCAACTTTAAGACTAACATACAGCTTTTTTTCCTCTGATGCTTTATAATCGATTGCTTCGTATTTCAATGTAATTTTTAAAACTTTTGTTTTCAAATCGCGATATCCGCTAGCGTAAGGATCAATTTTCACATACTCATCATTCAGATGCATTCCTACAGGAAAACCAATATATACTTTTCCGTTCGCCATCGACAATTCGACAAGTTCAACCTCGAGAAGCGATTCCCTGACCGCTAAAAATAATTGATCTCCTCGATTTTTCGCTTCTTCTTTCGAATGAAAATCAGCATTAGAGAAAAAATTCAATGCGATTGGTAACACCCCTCCCAGCACCAATGCCAATATGCTTTCCAACTCGAATCCGATTGGAACTACGAATTTCCTTATAAATTCAACCGCCATCGACCCATTCACTGTCGATAAAATGAGATTTGAAACAATCAATAAAATTATGCCAAAAAATGCAGATTTGAAGAAGAGTCGGTATCCTGAATCAGAAATTGTCTTGAAGTTAGTAAAATTCCAAGACGACAAAAACACGTATCCACCAATTAGCGGCATTAGCAATAGCGTCAAGTTCATTGCAAAAGCACTCCTTTAGTCTTCAATTTGCGCTTCGTAAAATTTATGAATAGAGCGACTACTATTTGATCGATAAATGTATCGATGTCTAGCAAAAAACCCACATGATCGGCCATTGGCCGCCCGCCCCCGACCATGAAACGGGCTCCGGGGCGTCGTTGCGCTCCGGGTGGCAATTTCCTTCCGGATCATGGATGATGCCCGGCGGAAGCAGGCAAAGTGGACGTCTTATTTTCGGTGACTCGGTTCCCGCTCAAAAAACTGTCCCGGACGCGGCGGCATCGAGCCCCCGTTTGTACCCGGCCTCCAGGCCGTGGACGCACGCCAAATCGACCCGCACCCGCTCGCCGGCTGCGTGGCGGCATTCCGCAGCGTCCCCGCTTCCACCATCGACTCCGGCATTCGGCATGCCCGACCGAACCTGCGGACTTATCGGCACACAACAGATGAAGGACCACGGCAACGAGCATCCGGCCGCCGGACAGGCGGCGACACAACCGGCCTGACGCAAGCCGCGCCCTCCGCCACAGGATCGCCAGCGGGCCACAACGGGGGCCGCCCGCAAACGCCATCCCGGCGCCGGAGAGCGCAAGCCCGCAGACGCCGTTCATCCCCGGCACAGCTGGGGAACGGATGAAGTGTGCCCGAGCGTAGAGATGTTTCACGCCAAATATGATGATAGCATCGATTAAAATTATCAGCTACAGCATCGTATCTGAGTCATTAATCACCCTGTTGCTTGTAGTGCATCTTTCTCAATTAGAGCGTTTAATTTTCTGATTTCTTGTTTGTATGAACTAGCGTATTTTCTACAATTTCACCAAGTTGTGCCCTCTTTTTTTCCAATTTTTTGTGTAAACCTCTTTTGTAAAACTCCTCAACGTCAAGAAATGGTTCACCAAATTTTGTGTATTTAACGTGTGGATGCGGATTTTCAACCTTCTTTTTCCAGAACATCTTATTTTCCTCCAATTTGGAATTTTTGCGCGACGGTTTGTTACCCATATTTGGACTGATCTTCAAGAACTTTCTTTCGTCGTCCGGGCAAAAGATCAATGCGGCAGCCCGATGCCTTTCCTTTCGGTGCCAGATCCGGCCGCCTTATTTGGCCTGACGCTCTGGTTTTCGATGACGAACTTCGCAGAATATTGGATTGAATCCATCGGCGCTAAGGATGCGGTTGATGTCGCGGTCAGTTCACCTCGGTTCGAATCTGCGTACTTGTGATTGGCGGCGGTTGGGGCGAATGGACTTGTCAACGCAGTCTAATCGGCATCCTTCTAATCGATTTCGATCAAGCAGACAAACGATAACTTGGCTTCTTAGCTTCTGCGAGCTTGAATCAGCGGCGGACGGTCAGACGAGTGTTGGAAGGCGGCAGGAATTGCTCGGATCTCGAGCGATATCTGTTTGCTCTGAATGGTTACTTGATTCTCAAAAACCGCTCGCTTCGGAAGAGACCGCTGAATGCAAAACGTTGTTGGCTGCGTCACAAGATTCCAAAGCGGGAGATGGACGCGGCCACGTCCAAGGACAATTTCGAGCTGCCCGATGCCATGTCGGCAGCTTCGACTGCGGACAGACCAACATCCTCACAGCATTCAAAGATGTCGGTCCGGGAGACGGCACGACCGTGATCATTCCCGGAAGCCAGAAGTCAAACATCATGCGTCTGGAATTCGACGCATCCAAGATGTGGACGGTGGCGACATCAGTGGACAGCGTTACGGCGGCCGTCGAAGTTCATCTCAAGGCCGGCAACGCGCTACTATTCATTGATGCAATCATGCACGGGTCGGCTGCCCGCATAAATCTAGGCCAGCGCCGGATGGCGGTTTACCGGTACGGATCGTCCTAGAGATTTTTTCCGGCACAATTACTGGCCGAGCGAAGCACTTTTGAACCGGCTGACCTCGACGCAACACCAAATCGTAATGCCGCACAAGCCGCCGCAGCTTCCACCCGATGGCTGATCCGATTTGTGCGACGACCTGCTCCCGCCGTGAATCCAATCAACTTCGCTATGCTTCGCAGACGCGAATTGTTGCGACCAAGAGATACAGTCGCCAAGTGAAGCAGCTTTGGTAGGAAGTGGCGGACTTGTCGATGCCAGCAAAGATCTCGTATTGCTTCAAAAGCGTCCCAAATCAATCCGTGTTGCTGGGAAAAGCCAATTGCACGCTTTCCGTGCTTGGGATGCGCGATCTATTTCGTAGGATCAAACTCGACCTTTATTGTTCCGAGTTTGAGAATTCATCAACCAGTTCGTCTCGAACTTGTGGGCTTGAAAGCAATCCGTGGCTCCAAAGCTGATAGGCCGCAGTTCTGGCTCCGACGCCGAATTCCTTCAGCAGAGACAGGAAAGAATCACTATTTGCAGCAGAATCAAGCTTTTCGAATCGTTCGGACAGATGTTCGCTAGGGAGCAGGAGTTCTGCAGCGAATGCGCCGGAACACCTTCTTGCCCACGGCTGAGCGTACGTCGTTGACGCTGCGCCAAGGGCGTCCGCCCGATAAGAGTCAATCAAAAGGTGTCCCAATGCCCGAGCCATCTCGAATCGTTCACCCCATGGTGTGCGGGTGCGCGGGGTTTTGTTGATGACTGCACCAGCACCGACTCCTCGCCGTGACCCGACCAGCATTCGCTCACTCATGCAATCAACACCCGACCGAACTTCGACTCCAAAATCCTGCATATGCTGACGGATGTCCTCAAAAGGCCATCCGTTCAGATCAAGGTGTTTCCGAACCTCCTTGGCAGCAAGTTGTCCTGTCTCTTCAGGAGCAGTGCAGACTCCCGCTGCATCACATGCCGCAACCCTCAACTGTTCAAGCCCCTGGGAATTATTCGCTGCTTCTTGGATGAGTTCATCCAACTGCCAGATGCCGTTGCGTACGGAATCAGGCGTCGCCGGGGGCAGATCCCTCAAAACCTGAGTTTTGACGCTTTCACTTGGATCGTCGGAGTTCGCGGGAATATCAAGGCTTCTGCGCAACTCGCCTTCAGTAGTCGCCCCCGTCCAAGCGTATAGAGCATCCGAATTCAATCCAGTGAAGGCGCGCAATCTCTGATGAAAATCGACCTCCGCTTCACGAAGCGGATCCTTCAGGTCTGTCCACGAAAAAACGCTGCCTAAATTTTCCTCTCGGAAGCACTTGGCCACATAGGCGACAAATTCAGCGAACACCGCCTCGCCTTCCTCCCATTGAACGGATGCCTGACCTGATTCAGATAGGAAATTTGGAGCAGGCGAGCCGGCGAACGCAGCCGGATTCCATTCAATGAACAACCGACCTCCGCTGCGAAACAAAGAAATATTGGGTAACTGGGAACCATCGGCGCCGGAAGCAAGAAAGTGTCCTTTCCACCAGCATTCGCGCAAGTCGAACCAGTTTTCTTCGTCGTACGAATCAGGAGGATTCGTGTTGCCCCAATCCCGCAACGTGTCGAATGCTGAGGAACGAGGCGGAAAACGATCTGGGCGTTCTTCAAAGCTGATTGATGTCCAAGAACGCACCAGCCAGTCGGCTATGCTGCCGAGCGGTACGTTTACACACTCTTGAATGAAAATCTCACCGTCCAGAAAGTTCCGGCAGAGGTTGCGGCCGCTTGCCCAGATCGCGAGCTGTGCCCATCCGGTTCGCTCCGGAAGGTGACGGGGATTCCATGTTGGTGCGAGCGGGCAAATCTCAATCGCTAATTGGTCGCGGCTTCCGAGCTGAAATTTGCCGCCCTCTCTGCGCAGATAAGTCATCCAAGCAATGTCCGATATCGATTGTACTCAGCGTTGGTAATGTGACCATTGCTCTGCAGTTGCCGTAGCACCTTTCCGGGAACTCCGTTGACCGGATATCCATGGTACTCGACCTCGCCCGAGTTGTCCGTCCGCGTCGCTTGGGCAGCGAAGAACTCAAGCTCCAAACTCCCGCGACGAACCGCAAAACGCCACGATTGGGGATTATCGAGGGTTTCTGGATTCGAGTTTAGCAGAAGTGTCTTCGAATCGGTAGAAGCCATTTCAGGCGAACTATTCGACTTGACAAGCCACAAATCTGAAAAACCTGCCTCTATTTTCTCCGCTTGTGCGCCAGATTTGATTGTATCTCATCGCTGATTTGCCTAGATTGTCTTTTAAGTGTTTAATGCGCGTTGGTATGGCTTGCAACACTTTTGACCTACGTGACACAAGTAAATTTTTGGGAACCATCCAAGTTCCTTGCGCACCTATGAAGCGCGGACGTAAAGGAGAAAGCCATTCAAATGAAATACTACTTGCGGACCACATCGCTACCCAAAAAGACGATTTAACCAATTGATAAAATCTACACATAGACTGCCAGAAATTTCCAAATCTCTCTTCCCGATAGCTGATCCCATGCCCATAAGTCCAGGCTCCGCTCTAGTCGCCAACCAAGCACGGATTTCTGCTTTCCGTATTTTCGATTCAGGGAACTCTCTAGCTTCTTTCGGAATACCGTTAATATAGCGTCTTGCCAAAGGCCAGACAGGGTCATTTTTTGGAATCATTTGTTGAACGAAGTCTTCAAGTTCGCCACTTGAGCAGTTATCAGGCATCAGCCACACCCCTATACGAGGCGCATCCAATGTCTCTTCCACGATAGTACCAGTACGACATGGAGAAATAGGAAGATCGACTTTCACATTAAAATCACTTTCCATTCTTCCAAGTTCATTGGAGACAGATTTCCAACGCCCATCCGGATTATCGTTGGCGTCCAAGACTATTCCAACTGCTACTTGTTTAGGGCGCATAATTTCCACAGCAACACCTTTAAGCAGCTTATCTACACCTCCTCTATCTAAAACCGTAAATGACGGTGCCGAATCAGCTCGTTTCGCTATATGCTCCACAACATGCTTGTCGTCCTGTCCCTCAACTAGAAGGACCTTACAATTGTCCGATGCTGTATTCATTGTTAACGGACTTCTATGCCTTGATCTACGGCAATATTTAAATTCGATTCAGAATATACAACCGCTCGCATTCGATTTTTCTTTCGCTCCAAACGTACAAGAGCACCGTCAATCTCGGGAAAACTGACAGCTGCTTTTGCGAATCCTCTTACGCAATCAGAACTGTGAGTTGTGGCAAGAACTTGGACATTATTTTCATTTGCAGTATGAAGAACCATACGCCAAAATGATTCAAGAACCGAATGATGGATTCCATTTTCCGCTTCATCAATTACCAGAAATCCATCTTGACTGCTAACCAACGCTAGCGCCAAACTAAAAAGGCGAACGGCGCCGTCACCAAGACTACGCAGAGGGACAGGCTCGTGAACACCCCCCAACTTTACAATAATGCGTCGGCCGTATGGCCGACGATTGTCTCCGATCACCGTAACTCGATTCACACTATCAGCAAACACGAGATTTAAGCCAGTGATCGCGCGATCTTCTGCATCTGTAAGCGCGACTTTATCCCAAAATTCAGCCAATTGGTCGTTATTCATAAGGCCCGGTCCTAAGGTTTGGAAGTTCAACCCCAAAGGCGGACCATCTTGATCGTCGATAAATCTCCCGTAAGTTCGCAGTTCTCTGATCAGTTTTAGATTTATGTTCGATATTGAGAGCAAAGGGATTCTATAAAAATAGTCTGAAAACGACACTTTCACTACCGGCCAATTGGTGTCGTAGAAAGGTAAATTATACATCATTTTGAGATCAGCTATATCCTTTTTGCTTAGATATTCTAAAACAATCTTTAGCTCATTATTATCTGAATTATCATATGGTCCGATTTTAATTTCAGAATCATCCGAAACCTTGCGACCGTTGAACAGTGCTGCAATATTATGAGCCATCCCTCTATTACCATCCTCGTCGGCAGCCTCTGAAATTTCTTCATGCTTGTTCAACAACGCAAAGAGAACATTCTCCCTCCCTCTAGAAGCATAGAGTCGTACAGCCTCTAGTACGGTTGTCTTACCGATACCATTTTCTCCGGCAATCAGAGTAACTCGTCTCAAATTAGGAATTTCGAGTCCTTGAACACCTCTAAATCCATGGATTGACAACCCGGAAAGATGCAAAGGATTTTTTGAGTTTTCTGTCATGCCTTCGTGATACTCCGAATTGTCAAGCAGGAACAACCTATCGCAGTTTTCGTGTTACCGCAAGGTATTCGAGTTCGTTTCAGTTATGCGCAGGATCTTCGCCAAAAACCCACATGATCGGCCTTTGGCGCTCGCCCCCAACCATGAAGCGGGCTCCGGAGCGTCCTCGCGCTCTGGGTGGCGATTTCTTGCGGGATCGTCGATGATGCGCGGCGGAAGCGGGCAAAGTGGACCTCTTATTTTCGGTGACTGTGTTCCCGCTCAAAAACTGTCACGGACGCGGCGGCTTCGAACCCCCGATTGTACCCGGCCGTCAGGCCGTGGACGCATGCCAAATCGACCCGCGTCGCTCTCCGGCCGGCGTGACCTCGGCGCGGGGCCGCGTCCAACCAATGCGGCCGGATCAGAAACGCGGAAATACGAATTCATGCCTCAGACCTCGACCGAGGGGCATCGAACCTGAAACCAAATCTTGACGTTCCTGATCGAAATTGCCGAACAATCGGTACACTGCTTACGACGATCACGTTGCGCAGAGTCAGCAATTTGGAACCGCTACGCTGTTCCTCAACGGAACGCGTTCGATATCTACGGCGAAATACGTCTCAAGCTCAATGGCTCTCGCGCGTGACAGGACGAGTATCCTTGCCGACCAGGAAATCAAAATCCGCTCCCTGATCAGCTTGCAGGACGTGGTCCGTATAAAGCTTGGCGTAGCCCCGGCTGTAACGAAGCTCCGCAGGATTCCACGCCGCGCGCCGGACTTCAAGCTCCGCTTCCGGGACAAGCAAATCCAGCGTGCCCGATTTCGCATCGAGTCTTACGATGTCTCCCGTTGCAACCAACGACAAAGGACCGCCTGCCTCCGACTCCGGCGTCACGTGCAGAACCACCGTGCCGAACGCGGTTCCCGACATTCGCGCATCGGAAACGCGGACCATGTCTCGTATGCCCTCCTGCGCCAAACGCTTCGGTATCGGCATGTTGCCCACTTCCGGCATGCCGGGATATCCTTTGGGGCCGCATCCTTTCAAAACCAGAACGGTATTCGGATCGACCGGCAGATCCGGTGAATCGATCTTCTCCTTCATATCTTCAATGTTTTCGAAGACGTAAGCTGGCGCTTCGTGGACAAGCAGTTCCGGCGTAGCGGCCGACGGCTTGATAATTGCGCCGCCGGGAGCAAGCGAGCCTCGCAGAACTCTGATGCCGGCAGCACTCTTCAACGGTTCATTGAAGCTGCTGATGACGTCGCGATCGAAGCACTCCGCGCCCTTGGCATAATCGCCAATGTCTCCGCCCATCACCGTCTTCGCAGGACGCAGATGCGGAGCGAGTTCAGCCAGCACCGCCGGAATCCCGCCGGCATAGCAAAAGTCCTCCATCAGATATTGTCCGGACGGCATGCAGTTCACGAGCAACGGCATTTCCGACCCGATCTCGAAATCGTCAAGCGACAGCTCGACGCCTACTCGGCCCGCGATCGCAAGGAGATGCACAACTGCGTTTGTCGAGCCGCCTACAGCGGCGTTTGCGATTATGGCGTTCTCGAAGTTGCCGCGACCGAGAACTTTGGACAATCGAAGGTCTTCTTCGACCATTGCGACAATTCGTCTGCCGGTCATATGTGCGAGCGCAGTGCGTCGCGCATCAACGGCGGGAAGCGCGGCGTTTGTGGGAAGGCTCAAGCCCATCGACTCCACGAGGCTGGCCATCGTGGAAGCGGTTCCCATCGTCATGCAAACCCCGGCTGAACGGCTCATGCCGGATTCCGCGGACATGAATTCGGCGATGCTCATTTCGCCGGCCCTTACCGCTTCGGAAAACTTCCAGACATCGGTTCCGGATCCGATATCCTTGCCTCGCCATTTCCCGTTCAGCATCGGCCCGGCCGAAACCACGATCGTGGGCAGGTCGACCGACGCGGCGCCCATCACTTGTCCCGGCGTCGTCTTGTCGCATCCGCCAAGCAGAACGACGCCATCCATTCCGTTCGCCCGAATGCATTCCTCTACGTCCATCGCCAAGAGATTGCGAAACAGCATCGCGGTGGGTTTCATCTGCGTCTCGCCGAGCGCGCTGACCGGAAACTCCAACGGGAAACCGCCGCTCTCCCAAACCCCGCGCTTCACTGCTTCGGCCAGTACGCGCAAGCCGGAATTGCACGGCGAAAGCTCCGACCAAGTGTTGCAAATGCCGATGATGGGTCTGCCATCGAACACATGGTCCGGAAACCCCTGATTTTTCATCCAGCTTCGATGGATGAATCCGTCGCGGTCGTTCTTTCCGTACCAACCAGAGCTTCTGCGATTGCGATTCATTTCAACTTTTCCTCCATAGGGTCAGCGCGCCGAGTCTTTATTCGTCCTGTTTGCCTTTCGAAAAGGCTTGGCACCCATCTTTCTTTCGTATCGTTCGATGCCGACGCGATGCCCTTCCAGCTTCGCATGCAATCTAGCATCGGAGCCATTTCGAATGCGACTATGTATCAATCGATGGACTGTTTGGCACATCGATTGCCAATAAATTCGGGCCTCCCCGATGCTGCGCGCAAGGGAGCAATACTCATGCTGTCGACGCGGCCGCAACTTCGCAAATTCCTGTGCGGATTCGAACCTCTGACCGCCCTGCTCCGTCTTCAATGTTGTGTTCGCAGCCGCGCTTTGCTCAGCGAAATGCCGGAGTTGATTTCTTGAGCGGCATATTGAAAATACTGCGGGCAATAAACAAGACACGGCCTTGCCGCATCGGCACGACATTTGTCGGGGGTGCATTGTTTAGGTTCAATGCGTGAATGTCTCTCGTGGGTCGAGTGCCATCAGGCGGAGAGCAATCAAATAGCGGAATGTCGCAACGGGGCATGATCATCACGAGGCGCCGCCTCGCCCTGCAGACGGAGGATGAAAATGAAATACCAACTTGAGATCGAAATCCAGAAACCGAGAGACGCCGTCTTGGAGCTGTTCGACGATCCGTCCAACATGAAGAAATGGCAACCCAGCCTGCTGGAATACAGGCACCTGTCAGGCGAACAGGGTCAGCCGGGCGCGAAGTCGGAACAAGTCCACAAACTGGGCAAACGCGATGTGACCATGATCGAGACGATCACGAAACGCAATCTGCCGGACGAATTGTCAGCGACGTACGAGGTCAAGAATTGTTTCAACTTCGTCCACAACACGTTTGAGGAGCTGTCCGCGACGTCTACGAAGTGGATCGTTCGGACTGAATTCACATTTCAAGGTTACATGAAGATCATGGCATTCCTAATGCCCGGCGCGTTCAAGAAGGAGACCCGCAAACATATGGAATTGTTCAAGAATTACGCCGAAAGCACTGAGTAATCGCCTCTTTCTCCGCTGTCTTGGAACTCCGACTGACGGTCCTTGGCTGCTGTACTGCACTGGGACTGGCATCGTTGCGCCCGCCTGCCCTCGGCCGCAATGTGTCGGAACGAGAGTGAGCCCGCAAGACGCATTCTTTGGTTGAGCCCTCAATTGGTGTGTTTATTTGAACTTGATTTTTAGGCCAAATAACCCTATTAATTCTGAACCACTGAAAGGAAATGTCTCATGGAAAACCTCGCGTTCGGGCGTGTCACGTCCAAAGAGCAGGCAATTGCCCTGAAGGCATATGCGCGGATCGCGGATGCTTGGTCGTTGACCTTGCGTGAAGCCGCAACGCTGGCCGATATGTCGGAATCGACTTGGAAGCGCGCAAAAAAGCCAGGCTACGAAGGCAACTTGACCCAAGATCAGATGCTGCGACTCAGCGCGCTTGTCGGCCTGTATAAATCGCTTGAGCTTTTCTTCGACGAACCGATCTCGCGCGAGTGGGTCAAATTGCCGAATCGCGGCCCGGAATTTGACGGCTTGCGCCCCGTGGACGCGATGAACGCGGGCGGTTTGCCCAAGATCATTCGAGTGCGCACATATGTCGATGCATTGAGAGGCGGGGTTTGAATATCATCTCCATAAACGAACGGGCGCTGGTCAGGTTGATTCCAAAAACGCATCACAAGCCTCCCGTTCTCCGTGGGCTTGCCGATAGCAACAAAGAAGCGGAAGCCCTCGCCGAACTCGAGGGCAAAACCAGCGCGCGCCTTATCGCCGAGGAGGCAGGGAGCCCCGTGCTCGACCGCCGCGAACTGGCCTTCGCACGGAAATCTCATGATTTGGCGCTCTACGGCCAGAGTCACATCAACGCGGCCTTTGCCTATGCCCGTGCTGCCGGCAACCGTTTCAACAGTGGGGATCGGGGCGCTTGGTATTGCGCTTGGGACGTACTGACGGGCACGCAGGAAGTTGGGTTTCACCGCATGCGAGAGTTGGGATTTATCGACCGTTTCGTGGGTGAAGCGCTGTATGTGGAATTGCTTGCGGATTTCATCGGTGAATTTCCTGATCTGCATGGGGAACAACACCCCTCACTCGATGCCGACGTAGAAGTCGGCTACCCGGCGGGACAGGCACTTGCCGCTGAATTGAGGCGAGAAGGCTATCGGGGCTTGGTCTACCCTTCAGCGTGGCGCAAAGGTGGCAGGTGTTTTGTTGCCTTTGATCCCGGAATTGTCCAGAATGTGCGTCCCGGCGCCACTTGGAAGCTGGCATGGAACGGATCTCCGGAATTCACGGTAGAGGGGCAATAGAGAACTGAATAAATTCATGTGATCGGCGAGATTCAAATCGATTCGTCAAGCGACTTCTCAATCACGCTGAACAACAGTTGGCCTGAATTGATCCGAATGAAAGCCATATTGACCCGAATTGCTTGACCGACCGTCGCGTGCGTCTCTCCGATTCCTTTGCCCTTTCAGCCAGCTTGGACGAGGCTTGAAAAAAATTGCAACTGCCGCCGCGACATGATTTGCCGCGATTGAAATCGAACGTCCCATATGCGCAGAATCCGAGAGAGCTCCATTTTTGGGGTTGCACGCCAATTGGCATCAGATGAACTGAACAGTCTTAAGTCGGAACTTCGCAGCGCTTCGCAGGTCGAAGCTCTGCACGGCCTGCTGGATCAATACGAAGGCGATGCGGAATTCATGGCTCGATTGCTTCAATGCGCCCGCGAACCGGATCTTGAGTCCGCCTCTACGTGGCTGATGCTCAGCCACCTGCGGAAGGATGGCGCATGCAGCGTCGAACAGTCGAGCGAACTGGTTTCGCTGCTGCCGGTCGTGGAAGGCTGGCAAGCGAGGCTTCATGTCCTTCAATCCCTTTCGCAACTGCAGATCCCGTCGTCTCTGAAGGACGATCTTTACGGTTGGCTCCTGCATCTGATTCAAGACAAGAACAGTTTTGTCCGGGCTTGGACCTATGACGGCCTCTTCAGGCTAGCGACGCAGCATCGAGAGTATTTTCAGGAGGTTGACGGGCTAATGCGCAGAGCCTTGAAGTTCGAAAAGCCGTCTGTCACGGCGCGAATCAGAAACCTGTTGAAAGAGCTTGATTCCAAAGGGAAAACTGGACGGCGGTCATGAAAGACACCCCTTACTGGTGGGATATCGCAAGTCCGCCGGAACAATCCCAGCAAAGCGAATTGCCTTCAGCGGCAGACGTTCTCGTAATCGGGGCCGGATTGACTGGGCTGTCCGCATCCAGGACCTTGGCCAAGGCTGGAAAATCCGTTGTCTGCGTCGACGCCGGCGCGCCGGGAATCGGAGCGAGCTCGCGCAATGGCGGCATGATTGGGGGCGGACACCGCGTTCCCTGGGACAAGCTCGTGGCTCGATACGGCAAGCAGACGGCCGCCGACCTGACGCGGGAAATGCACATTGATTCGATGGAATTCGCCAAAAGCTTGATGGCGGATGAAGGAATCGACTGCGACTATTCCGAAACGGGACGGCTGCAAGCTCTCTGGAGAGCCTCCGAATACGAAAGCGTCGCCAGAAATTTCTCCGAAATCTCGAAATCAGTGCCGATTTCGATCGAGATGATCCCGAAATCCAAGGTTCGCGATCATGTCTCCACCGAGATGTACGGCGGTGGCGCGATTTACCACCGTCATGGCGGTCTCAATCCCGCCAAATGGATGGCGGGCATCCGCGACGCGGCGAAAAGGGCAGGAGCCAGGCTCCATGGCAATACGCCGGTGATCGCGATCGAACGAATGGGCGCGTCGATTGCGGCAAAGACGCCGCGGGGGATCATCTCCGCAGGACAGGTCTTGATTGCGACTAATGGATACACGCTGAGAACGATGGGACCGGCAAGCCGCCGCGTATTTCCGGTGCCCAGCTTCATCATCGTGTCCGAGGAACTCGGGGAAAAACGCGTTCGAAGCATGCTCCCGAGCATGAAGATGATCACGGAGACCCGCGTCAGGCATTGCTATTTCAGGCCGTCTCCCGACGGCAAGCGGCTTGTGTTCGGCGGGCGCGCAGCGATGTTCAACGCGCCGGAGCGCTTTGTACAAAATCAGATGCGCAACCTTATGACGGGAATATTCCCCGAAATGCGCAGCGCTGAATTGACGCACAGTTGGCGGGGCAACACCGGCTTCACTTTCGAATTTTTGCCGAATGTCGGGCAGATCGACGGAATTTGGCACGCGCTCGGCTATTGCGGAAACGGAAACGGAATGGCGCCGTGGCTCGGCCACAAGGCCGCGCGGATGATGCTCGGCGAAACGGGCGGCGAAACGGCATTTTCGAAAACCGAACTGCCCGCCAGATGGTGGTACGGAGGATGGCCTTGGTTCCTGCCGTTCGCGGATGTGCTGTACCGCTTCAAGGACCAACTGAACAATTCCAAGCGATAGAACTGCCCTCCTCGACCGGCTTGCGCACTTGGACGCTCGGAATGCCTGTGCGCGCGATTTGCCATAGGTCGCTGCCGGAACTGTTGAGGCCGGGAAGGCGGAGTGCAGATTCAAAGAACGCAAAGCCGACCGCCGGTCGGGCAAGATTTCGACCGGTCATCCATGCGTGGGATCGTCGGCTACTCGAGATGCAGATTCAATTGCGATAATTTGGGTTTGAGGGGTGGCGCCGGCAGCGGACAAGATGATCGTTCACCATCCCCACCGCCTGCATGAACGCGTACATGATCGTGGATCCGACGAATTTCATCCCGCGCTCGCGCAATTCCTTCGAAAGAGCGTCGCTGACGGAAGTGGATGCAGGCACTTGTTCGAATTCCTTCCATTCATTGACGATCTGAGCTCCATCCACGTATCCCCAGACGAACTCGCCGAACGTACCGTATTCACTTTGGATTTGAAGGAATGCCCGAGCGTTCGTTCGCGCCGCCGCGATCTTCAGGCGGTTGCGGACGATTCGCGGGTCGGAGCGAAGCCGCTCAAGATCCTCGTCCGCCATGGACGCGACTGCCGCCGGATCGAATTCAAGGAACGCTTCCCGATAACCGTTGCGCTTCTTGAGAATCGTCTCCCAGCTCAATCCGGCCTGCGCTCCCTCCAAAATGAGAAACTCGAACAGTTTTCTGTCGTCGTGAACGGGAACTCCCCACTCGCAATCATGGTACTCGGCGTAGAATTCCTTTCCGCGACCGTTGCCGAAGCATCGCCATGTTTCGTCTTCCGCCCTTGCCATCCGTCATTCCTGTGATTCAATCAACTCGCTGCGATGCCTGCCATCGTTTCCACTTGAAGCCGAGAAGCAATCCCAATTCGATAGGCCGCCGGCTTGCGGACATCACATGACCGCGCCGATTTGCCATGGCACGAATTCGTAGTCGCCCAACCCCTGTCTTTCGGATTTGGTTTTCTTGCCGGACGCCACCTTAAGTATTTCGGAGTAGATTTGGCTGCCGACGTCTTCGACGGTTGCTTCGCCGTCCAGAATTCGCCCGGCGTTCACGTCCATGTCCTCCTCCATTCTGGAATACATTTCGGAATTGGTCGCGATCTTGATGCACGGCGACGGCTTGGAGCCGAACGCGGACCCCCTGCCCGTCGTGAATGCGACCACGTTGCAGCCGCCGGCAATTTGTCCTGTCACGGAAGCAGGATCGTATCCGGGGCTGTCCATGAAGGCGAACCCTGAAGCCGTGACCGGTTCCGCGTATTTGAAGACGCCGTTCAGCGGAGTCGTGCCGCCCTTGGCGGCCGCTCCCAAGGATTTCTCCAGAATCGTCGTCAATCCGCCTGCCTTGTTGCCGGGAGACGGGTTGTTGTCCATGTTTCCGTTGTTTCGCGCCGTATAGTCTTCCCACCAGCGGATTCGATCCAAGAGCCTCTCCCCGATGCTTGGAGATGCGGCGCGACGGGTAAGCAGGTGCTCCGCGCCATAGATCTCCGGCGTCTCCGCGAGGACGCCTGTCCCTCCGTTCACTGCCAACTTGTCTACTGCCCAGCCGAGCGCGGGATTTGCCGTAATGCCCGACCACGCGTCGGACCCGCCGCATTGAAGGGCGACGCAAAGCTTGGAAGCCGGCTCCTCGGTCCTTTCGCATTCGTTCGCCAGCGGCAGCATGCCCTCGATTTTGCGTACGCCGAGTTCGACCGTTTTCCGCAATCCGCATTTGTCCTGGATGTTCATCGCTTGGAACATAGGCCCCTGCTCGATTCCGTAAGCCTCCAGCAGCCAGCCGATCTGGTTGATTTCGCACCCCAGCCCCACCATCAGGACGCCGACGACGTTGGGATTCCGCGCGTAACCCCACAGTACGCGCTGCAGCGCTTCAAATCCTTCGCCGCTTCCGGCCATTCCGCATCCTGTGCCGTGCACGAAGGCGGCAACGCCATCGACATTCGGATACTCGGCCAATTGTTCGCTTGTAAATCGGCTGGCGATCATTCTGGCGGCTGTCGCCGAGCAATTCACCGAAGTAAGGACTGCAATGTAATTTCGTGTTCCCACAGCGCCCGAGTCCCGCCTGAACCCCATGAACGAGTCGACTTCTGCGGATATTTCGGCATTGCGCAGGTCGATGCCGAATTCATATTCGCGCCGGACGGATCGGAATTCGAGATTGTGGGTGTGGACGTGTTCGCCGACGCGGATGCCCTCGCGCGCGTACCCGATCACTTGGGCATATTTGCGGACGGCCGCGCCTTTCGAGATGTCCTCCACCGCAACCTTATGGCCGCGCGGTATCGATTCAACAGCGCCGAACTGCCCCGTCTCAAGTCGTCGCAGCGTTGTCGCGACGTTGTCGGTCCGATCAAGCTGAATTGTCGGAGTTGTTTCTGTCATCAAATTTGCACTCCAATAATTGACGCGTCGGCGACGCGTCTCGAATTGCGCAGCGCTTTCGACCGGCCGTTGCCGATTCCGCACAATCGGCAGCAAGCCCGATCATCGCCGAATCCAATTATCGGATTTGCAGCAAGGAAGGTTGCGGTCAAGCGTTGATCACTTGCAATGCGTCGCCCGGGCTGCCGACCCGGACGGCTTGATCGAATGACGACAAGGATTCGCGGAATTCAGCGGCCGACTGGCCCAACTCGGCCAAGTCAAGCGCGCCGCAATCGAATCACAACGTTGACGTCAGCGATTTGCGCTCCTTTGGGCGGTTCGGGCAAATCTGAAATCTTCAGCGATTCTGTCGGAGCGTCGACGAGCTCGCCAGACTCTTCCCAGTAATAGTGAGGATGATCGTCGACGCGCGTGTCGAACCAGGATCTGTGCCCATCAGCGAATACCTCCTTCAGCAATCCGGCGTCGCAGAAAATTCTCAAGGTATTGTAGACGGTCGCGAGCGACACAACCTCTCCCGACTTGCACGCCGAAGCGTACAAGCTTTCCGCAGTTACATGCCGATCCTGCCCGTCGCCTATGAGCAACGCCGCAAGCGCGACTCGCTGTTTTGTCGGCCGCAGCCCCGCACGGCGCAGCCATTGTACTCCAAGGGCGGAGATTTCCTGTGTCATGCGGCTCTTCCAAGGAACCGAACGCGTTCCGCCGCGATTATGCACAATTACCCGTGTCGGTTCAATTGAAATCAACTGCGAGGGCGCGATATTGCGCTATTGCTTATCGGCAAACGGCAATGGTAGGTAATGAGCCGTTTCTAAATGATAACAGGTCAGAATTGATGCCGAAGTTTCCGACTTCGTTCGACAAGGAAGGGCTGTTGAAGTGCGCAAGGGGCGAACTGTTCGGTCCCGGCAATGCGCAACTTCCGTTGCCTCCCATGCTCATGTTCGACCGCATCACTGAAATTTCGATGGACGGGGGAAGCAACGAGCGGGGGCATGTGGTGGCGGAATTGGATGTGCGACCGGATCTCTGGTTCTTCTCCTGTCATTTTCCCGGCGATCCCGTGATGCCGGGTTGTCTCGGACTTGACGCCTTGTGGCAGCTGACCGGATTCAATCTCGGTTGGCGCGGTCTAACCGGACGCGGTCGCGCGCTCGGCGTGGGCGAAGTGAAATTCATCGACATGGCGACGCCGCGCAGCAAGCTGCTCACCTATCTGGTCGACTTCAAACGCGTGATTCAAAGCAGACTCAAGCTCGGTATTGCCGATGGACGGATGTTGGCGGACGGCAAGGAGATATACCGCACGACCGCCATGAAAGTCGGTCTGTTCTCCGATTAGGCCAACGGCAAAACAGTCAGGAGTGTTTGCATGCGACGCGTCGTGATAACCGGCATAGGGATTGTTTCGCCGATCGGGAACGACAAGGATTCCGTCGCCGCTTCGCTGAGAGCCGGCACCTCCGGAATCGCTTTCTCGGAAACCTATGCGGAAAAAGGGTTCCGGTCGCAAATCCACGGCGTTCCGGACATTGATCTCTCCGACCACATTGACAAGCGGCAGCTGCGATTCATGGGTCCCGGCGCGGCGTACAATTTCATCTCCATGCGGCAGGCCATCGAAGACGCCGGACTCGAACAGGATGAAATCTCCAGCGAGCGGACCGGATTGATCACCGGATCAGGCGGACCGTCGACTTCGAACTTTTTTCTCGCCCACCGCGCGGTCAGCGAAAAGGGAAGTCCGCGGCGCATGGGCCCCTACATGGTCACCCGGTGCATGTCATCGACCAACTCGGCTTGTCTCGCCACGCCGTTCAAGATCAAAGGCGTCAACTATTCGATCACTTCCGCATGCGCGACCTCCGCTCACTGCATCGGAAACGGATTCGAGCAGATCGCGTTCGGCCGTCAGGACCGGATTTTCGCCGGAGGTGGGGAAGAGGTCGACTGGACGCTTTCGTGCTTGTTCGACGCGATGGGCGCGATGAGCTCCAAATTCAACGACGAGCCTGCGAAGGCTTCCCGGCCGTACGATGCAAACCGCGACGGGTTCGTCATCGCCGGCGGAGGCGGCATGGTCGTGCTGGAGGAGCTTGAGCAAGCCAGAGCTCGAGGCGCCAGGATCTACGCGGAAATCACCGGCTACGGCGCGACATCGGACGGCTTCGATATGGTCGCGCCCTCGGGTGAAGGCGGAGAGAGATCGATGCGCTTGGCGCTTTCCAGCATAGGGGACCGCAAAGTCGATTACATCAATTCGCACGGAACTTCGACGCCGGCCGGAGACGTGGTCGAAGTCGAAGCGGTGAGGCGGATATTCGAGGGGGCCGAACAGCCCGTTATCGGATCCACCAAGTCGCTGACGGGCCACTCGCTCGGCGCGACAGGAGTACACGAGGCGATATACTCGATGCTGATGATGGAAGGACGGTTTCTTTCCGCTTCCGCCAACGTATTCGAACTGGACCCGAACATTCGGCCGGATGAAATCGTCACCGAACTCCGGGAAGACATGGAAATAGACACGGTCCTGTCCAACAGTTTCGGTTTCGGCGGAACCAATGCGACCTTGGCTCTTAGCAAGTTCGACGGGTAGTTGCGATGGCCGAATTGCTGAGAGGAAAACGCGGCCTGGTATTGGGCATCGCCAATAGCCGGTCGATCGCTTGGGGCATAGCGAAAGCCATGCGAGACGAAGGCGCGACGCTTGCGCTGACGTTTCAGAATGAGTCGCTTGAAAAGCGAGTCGTTCCGCTCGGCCAGCAACTTGAAGCTGAACTTGTCCTGCCCGCTGACGTAACCAACGAGGGGACGCTGGACGATTTGTTCGCTGCCCTTGCCGACGAATGGGGGCGTCTGGATTTCCTGGTGCATGCGATCGCTTTTTCCGACCGCAACGAACTGACCGGGCGCTTCATCAATACGACCCAAGGCAATTTCCAGAATTCGCTGACGATTTCTTGCTATTCGTTGATCGACTTGTCGCGCAGAGCGCAACCGCTGATGACCGGAGGCGGAACGATCCTTACGGTGACTTACCAAGGCTCAAACCGCGTAACTCCGTATTACAATGTGATGGGCGTCGCCAAGGCCGCGCTTGAATCCACGGTCCGTTACCTTGCAAACGATCTCGGCCCGGACGGAATCCGAGTCAATGCGATCAGTCCGGGCCCAATGAAGACAATAGCCGGAGCTGCGATCGGCGCCGCCCGCAAGACCTTCCGGCACTCGGAAGCAAATGCGCCGCTGCGTTCGAATCCGACCTTGGAATCGATCGGCGGAACTGCCGCGTATTTGGCTTCGGACTACGGCGCTTTCACGACCGGCGAAATCGTAAAGGTGGACGGCGGCTACCATGTTCTCGGCATGCCGCAGACGGACAACATCTAACGCATCGTCTTCTCTGCCAAGAGTTTAGCCGCTTTGCGGCAATCCGAAATCCACATGAGATGCGCGGATGAATTGCCATGCATCTGCCGGAGAAAAATAAAACATGAATGAGATGCAATTGCGTGAATTTTGAAGGATGCTCAAAAGTCCTACCGCGTAAGCTCAATCGCCGTTTTCATAGGTTGCGCGCGGATCGACGCCCCGTTTCCGATTTCCAGCGCGAGCTTAAGTGGGAGCCTTGGGTGCTCGCGAACCAATGCGCCTGATCTTTCTCGACTGCAATATCGGCAGCTTGTATCCGAGTCCGCTTGTCTTTGCGGTGACCGGATCGGTTTACAACGGCGTCTCAAAATGCTTGAAACCTGACAAACATCCTAAGCCAAACACCGGCGGCCCGCAAAACCGCTTCAGCTGCACTCCCAATCAACCCAGCTATGAATTCCAATAGTTGCCCTTACAAAATTGCAGTAATCGAATTTCGGGAAATAATAATGATTGTAAACGTTTTTCATGGAAAGTAAGCGATTTTCATGAAATACACGATATGCAATCGAATTTCACGTGGAATCAGCGTTTTTCATGGATGCAACTGAACGGCATCATTTTCCAGGTCAGGTAAACCTCTTTCGAGAGGTCAACCTGCCTGAACTTGCTTTGCCCGCTGGCTATGCTGCCTTGATCGACGCATGAGCCGAACCTGTCCTCGTCCAGAAATAAATCCCACCGCGAGGAACATCGATACGGCGGTTCCGCCCGGCGGGAAATTTGAGGGACTCTCCGCCGGTCACTGGCCTACGAAAGTAGCAATCGGCTCCAATTCTCGATCTTGTGGGTATTTATGGGTAAGTTTGTGGGCATGCCCCTGAATATCGACACGGTCCGCATCACGCCTGAAATCCTTGCCCTCATCGCCGAGGTCGCCGAGGTCGACGAATTCAAAGGAGCTTGGAAAGCGCTTGGAGTGCTCGCTCCCGAACGGCTGTCCGCCTTGCGCCGTATTGCCGCCATCGAAAGCATCGGCTCATCCACAAGAATCGAAGGCAGCAAGCTGTCCGACAGCGATGTGGACAAACTCATGTTGAACATTGAATCAAACACTTCGAAACTCGAGACGAGCAGGAAGTCGCAGGTTACGCAAAAACTATGCAAACGGTTTTCGACAGCGCCTCCGCCATAACGTTGAGCGAAAACCACATCAAGCAGCTACACCGCGATTTGCTCCGCTATTCCGAGAAAGATGAACGGCGCCGAGGCGAGTACAAAGCCAATCCGAATCATGTCAGCGCATTCAATGCCGACGGCAACGAAATAGGAGTCATGTTCCAGACCGCCACGCCATTCGACACGCCTCTCCTTATGGAAGAACTGGTGGCATGGACCAACAGAGCATTGGACGAAAAATCTCTGCACCCGTTGCTGGTCTTGGCAATTTTTATCGTCGTGTTCCTCGAAGTCCATCCGTTCCAAGAAGGCAATGGACGGCTCTCGCGCATTTTGACTACTTTGATTTTGCTGCGCAGCGGTTACGAATACGTGCCTTACAGCTCTGAAGGCGTGATCGAACAAAGCAAGAGCGGCTATTGCCATGCGTTGCGACGCACCCAAGGCGCGATCCGCGCAGACAGTCACGACTGGCAGCCGTGGCTGATTTTCTTTCTACGCGCGCTTCAACAGCAAAAGGCACGCCTGCAAATCAAGTTGGAGCGGGAAAGGCTGCTTGCGGCGCAACTCCCGCCGCTTAGTCTTGAGATCATCGATCTGGTGAAAAGGCACGGCAACCTCAGAATTGCCCAGATCGTTGAGATTACTGGAGCAAATCGGAATACGGTCAAAAAGCACCTCGCCAAATTGATCGCGACCAACCATCTTTCCAAGCAAGGCGTTGGCAAAGGCACATTTTACCTGGTTCCCTGATACGGATCGATATTTGTCCCGACCGAATTCGCCAATCCAAGCATGTGCGATTCTATGAATTTGAAGCCATGCTGGCGAGGACGGCCTGTCCAGAAGTCACGAGATTTATAGCGGATTTCATTCGGACTGAACCGTGGCATATCCTGACGCCACGAGGTCGCCTGCGTATTCGTCGGGCTCGAATTTTTCCAAGATGACGCCGACATTTTTCTTGAGGGGGTCTTGGGTTGGCGCGCGATCCTTTCGCAAAAAGTGATCTCAGTCAGCACAAGCGATTCTATTTTCATTCGCAGGACTTGGATTGAAATTGCTATGATCTCGGTCTTGTTGCTTCGGTTACCTTGATCATTTTGGCCGTTTCTTGCTTGCGGCGGCGATGTGTTCAACCCGTCCCCTTCCATGGCTCGCCAGGTAGCCGTGCAACGAGACGATTGAAAACCGCTTGCGCAGCATTTGCCATGTCCCATTCGGCATCGCCGCTAAGCAACGGATTTATGTCCGCAGAAAACCGCGGATCCCGCAACTTTTGCGATAGGTTCCTTTCGAACATGGCGCGAGTCACAAAACCGCCCTCCTGTTCCAAGTAAGCGTTGAATGCATCCACTATCCGGTCCGCGTTTGTTTCTTCTTTGCTTAGTCCCGCATCAAGATCAAATAGGTCCCGTGCCTTCTTTCGTTGATATAGCGCACGCATCTTGGTAGCGAGAAGCTCGTCAAGCTCGTAGGTCAGGATATCGGCGGCGCCGTCGAACCAACGCGACTCGACGGAAAACGGAATCCTTTTGAATTCGAACGCAGAAAAATGTTCGCGTGTATTTATCTCGATTTTCAAACGAAGCGTTAGAGGCGGCGTGTCCCCGGACTGGACACGATAAACCAAAGCGATCCGACCTGCTTTCTGGCTCCATCGGGGTATTCCAAGCCACGGGTCGAGAGTCTTGTGCAAGGCGTCCAAGAGCGCGCCGACTGGGCCGGAGTGCACTTGCACCAGATCGATGTCCTCGGAATAGCGCATGGGAGGCAATATGTAGAGCTTGTAGAGTGCCGTTCCGCCACGAAACGCGAGTCCTTTCGCAACGTCAGGATTTGAAAACATTTCGACCAGTGCTCGGGCTATGATCAGATCTTGCTCCACCATGTATGCCTCGGGCCACGGAGCATTTTCTCTCCATTCAGCGATGTGGTCGCTCGGAATCATACTTCAGCTTCAATCTCGGTGTTGATGCGCAAACGCCAGTCTGCGGCGCGCTCCGCAAGGTCAAACGGCATGCCCGGAGCAAGCGGCACAAGGTCATGAGCGCGTTCTTTTATATGGGCCTTCAGCATCGCAGTCTTGTCGGCTGCCCCGACCTGCTCAAGGATGTAGCCAAGGCGCTGTCCCCAAGCCAGCGGTGCAGTCTTTGCCGCATCCGCCAAGAGACGCGGATCAATGATCTCGGCGAGTTCAGAAAGGATCGTCGCCACGTTGTCCAGCCCGCCGACACGCCGTTCGTAACCGACTAGGTCGACCGCCGTTGCCTCGGCGCTGGAGACAAGCATTGTCCCGCGCGGCGTGTTGAATTTCCGGACCGGCACCTCGGCGATCCGTTTTCGGGCATAAAACAAGACCTTGACAGCACCGCATGAAATTGGCCGGCGATTCTGGTCGAGGGTAACTTGGAAAACTTGCGGGCGGTGATGCGCTGCTCCATGGTATTGCGCAGCGGACAAGAGCGACACATAGTACGGTCGTTTTTTGCACTCCATCAGAGCCGGTATGAACTGGGCGGCGGGCAGGCAGCGGATCCGCATGTACTCGGGGGGAACAATCACATAAAAACCGCGGGCCGGACTGGCGATCAACCCTTTTCTTGCCAACCTATTCAGCGCGAGCTTTGTTGCGGCGGCGGACACGCCGAGCGCTGCTCGCATGTCCGACGTTCTGAAGTGATATCGGCCTTTAGCCGCCCACTTGTAAATAACGTCCCTGGCTCTGGGTGATTCCGCATCCATATGCTTAAAGTATTGTTTTTCATTACCTGATGAAAGTAATTTCAGCCATTTGTCCTCTCCACGCACGGTTCCCTTCGTCGACGCGGCTTTTCCTCGGTCAATTCGGAGTGTCGGGTTGAGTGCTTTCGTGTCCGGCGGTTGCGAGGCGGAGATGCCTGGGGTGGACGAGATATAAGAAGATACGGCGTGCCCGGGTGGATGCGGCTTGAATCCGGCGGCGGCGAATTCGGTTTCCGACCGCAAAAAGCACTGGACATCAATCACCCCCCCCCCCTACGATGCTCGCGGATGCCCAAAGGGCCGCCGCAGTGGGCGCGAACGCCGGAGCTCGTTCATGACTGGACGCTCTGGCGGTGCATGCGACGGCAAGAGGCAAAGGAGACACTGAACCAGCATTGACGGGGAAAACGCCATGAACACGAAACTGACCGCAGCTCTGGCTTGCGCCGCGGCGCTGGCGCTCGGCGCCTGCTCCGGCGGCAATCCGCCGGCCCCCGCAGATCCCGATCCGGATCCCGCCGCTCCTGGTACCACAGATCCCGCGCCTGGTACCACAGATCCCGTTCCCGAGACCACGGATCCGCCCGCGGACGCCAGAACCCCGGCGGAACGGTTCGACGCCGCGCATGCGAAAGCGGCGGCGGATCTGGCCGCCGCCCGGAGCATGGTGACTGCCGCTGCAACGACGTCGACAGGCATCGCCGCCGCGCGGAAGGCTTTGACGGACGCCCTCGCGGCGGCGCGCGCTCTGGAGGCACCTTCGGACGACTCCGGAAGGACCGCCCGGGCGACCAGACTGGCCCTCAAGGCAGACGCCGCCGAGGCCGAGGACCTCCCGAAACTGCGCGTCGCCGAAAGCAGCGCGGGATGGGCGGGATCGTCCGCCCTGGTCATAGGAAGGGAGATTCTCGGAACGCCTGAGATCCCGGCGGTCCGCACTCAGCGCGAAACCGAAGCCGGGCAACTTGACGACACCCGCGCCATCGACGCCGACACCCTGCTGACGGAGGAGGAAATCCCGGCGGTCATGTACGAGGACGGAAAGGTCGTGATGTCCCCGGGCCTCAGAAGCAGCCGCGACCGGCTGCTCATGCGGGGAATCCCGGTCCTTTTTGGGAGTCGCCCGCAAAACGGCGCAGAACTCAGCCCACGCGACACCAGGTTGTTTCTGTATGTGGGCTTCATTAACAGCAACCCGAGATCCCTTGTGGACCCCACTGGCGGCGGAAACGACGGCGTCGAGTTGGACAATATTAAACTCGTTGCCGGGCTAAGGATCACTCCGGGCGGGCTTGTCGTGGACATGGGCGGAAAAGGCGCGCCTGGCCTTGATTTCAGACTTCCCCAAGTTTTTCTAGGTCAAGGGCTCAGCGGGGGAACGATCTTGGACAGCGGAACGAAAGGCGGATACGATCTGAAGCTTACGTTCGGCCCTCCGAGGGCCTCGCCCGAAGGCAACGCCGAGCATTACTGGACCGCCCGGCTCATGCCGGATTCGGATCATCTGGAGAACCCAACCATCAACACCGCGCTCAGTACCGCCGGACGGGAGGAGCTGGGCACTTACATCATGCGGCTGTCCAACCATGCCGGCCTGGTCAGGAATCTCGAAAACCCGGACGACCCGGCGGCCTCCGCGCTCGACGACGTGAACCACTACCTGTCCTATGCGGCCTACGGGCACATGGAATTCTCCGACGGCTTCGTGACGGCAACAAACTGGGCCGGGATAGTCCCCGGGCAACGGACCTTCCCCTTCCATGTGGGCTACGACGCGTTCAAGGACGAAGACGGCATGAGGGCCACGGACGTTGCCGAAAAGATCAGAGGGACGTTCAGAGGCCGAACGCTGGCCTCGCAATTCGCGTTTATCCGCTATGCGCACTCCGGCCTTGGGTTCTATCCGGGACTGAGAGGTGCCAACTCCTTGACGCAGCGGGATGCCAACTACCTTAGGCTGCGGGGCGACGTCAGGCTGACCGCGACAATTTCCGGAACCGCGGCCGATAACAAGATCAGCGGAACGATCACGAACTTGGAATCCTTTGACAACAGAGAGGAGGAGTGGGAAGACTATGCTAGGATCACCGGCCCCCTGACGCTCCAGGCAGGCGACATCGAAGCCTCGGGAGAGTTCGCCGGCGTCATCGACACCGCCTCTTTGACGGAGTTCACGGAGGGAGGCTACAGGGGAAACTTCTACGGGCCTGCCGCCGGACTGGAGGCGGCCGGTATCTGGTACCTTCAGGACGCCATCGCGGCCGACTCCCCCGCCGAGAACTTGTCGGTCGTGGGCAGCTTCGGCGCGGCACTCGTCCGCGACGACGGCACCTACGGCGTCGTGGTGAGACCCGTCGGCGACTGACCTCCGGGATCCGGGCCGACGCTTTCGAAGTATCTCGCACCGATCCTGTTCGCCGCCGACAGGTCGGGCGCGATCATCTGGGCGGCGCCGGATTGGGCGCAGACGGCGGAGGTCGCGGAGGCGCTCCGCTCGCCCGATGCGAAGATCAATCTTCTTGAGTTTGTTCGACCGGTTGGATGAACCCAAGCGCGGCGCCGGTGGGATCTGCAACGATGGCTATCGTGCCGATGCCCTCGGCGTCGAATGGCTCGCGCATGACACTGCCGCCGTCGGCGCGGACAACCCTCACCGCTTCATTGATGTCGGCAACCGCGAAATACGTGAACCAATGCGGCGGCGCGTCCGCGAGATTTTCCATGCTGGTCATGTCCATGATGCCAGCGGTCGGCACATCGCCTCTGTTCGCAACCGTATACTCGCCTTCCGCCATCGGCATCGCGCTGAATTTCCAGCCGCACGATTTCCCGTAAAATTTCTTCGCACTTTCGACATCGCGAGTCATCAACTCGCTCCACCAAACCATTCCGTGTTTGTCGGATACCGGGCAGTCTTCCGATTCAGGCATGATTCACTCCTCGATTCATGTTGTTGGGTTGGAAATTACGAATAATTGACAGCCAAAATTTCTACAAGCAAGCCGCATCGATATGAGCGCGCGCTTGCGAACAGTTCACTTCTGAACGATAAGCCGTTCTCGATATCCGGGCGACAATCATCCTGTACGCGAAGGCTTGCAATTTTGGCTCAAAAGATCTGCGTTTTCGATGCATACGGCACTTTGTTCGACGTCGCCGCCGCGGCCCGAAGGGCGGCGGAGGAAGACTCCAGCGACAAACTTGCCAACGCTTGGGAGAACATCGCGCGGGACTGGCGGCTTAAGCAGCTGCAATACACCTGGATTCGAGCTGCCACCGGATCGCATACGGATTTTTGGACGGTGACTTGCGAAAGTTTGGACTGGGCGCTCGAGGCGGCAGGACTTTCCGCTGACCAAGGACTCCGATCCAGGCTGCTTGCGCTTTACGAGGAGCTCGACGCGTATTCTGAAGTTTCGACTGTTCTTTCAAAGTTGAAATCGCAAGGAAACAGCACCGCGATCCTCTCGAACGGAAGTCCGAAAATGTTGTCGAGCGCAGTCGCCGCAGCCGACATTTCCGGTTCGCTCGATGCGGTCCTCAGCGCGGAGAGTGCCGGCATCTTCAAGCCTCACCGGCAGGTCTACGACCTCGTTGCCGAACATTTCTCGTGCAGTCCCGAGGACGTGATATTCGCATCATCGAACGGATGGGACGCCGCGGCAGCGTCGGGTTACGGATTCACCGCCGCTTGGGTCAACAGAATCGGGGAGCCGGTTGATCGGCTGCCTTGGAAACCTGCCCACGTCTTGCCTGATCTGAACGGGGTCGTGGAAATGGCGAAACAGTGACCAAAATTCAGTATTTCAAAAGCTCGGACGGACTGAATTTAGCCTTCCGAGACGAAGGCGAAGGGCTTCCGGTTCTGTGCCTTGCGGGCGTGACGCGAAACTCCAAGGATTTCGACTACCTCGCGCAAAGCATCGACGGATGCAGGTTGATCCGTCCGGACTATCGCGGCCGAGGTTACTCCGACTACGACCCGAACCCGCTCAACTACAGCATCCAAGTCGAAGCGCGCGACGCGCTGGAATTGCTCGACCATCTGGGCATCGATTCCGCGCCCGTTGTCGGGACGTCGCGCGGCGGCATGATCGCGATGTTCATTGCCGCGACCGCCAAGCGTCGATTGACCGGAGTGGCCCTCAACGACATCGGGCCGGATATTGACCCGGATGGGATCGGACGCATTTGCGAATACATCGGAATCGATCCATGCCACGGAAGCGTGGAGAAAGCTGCCGAAGAGACTTCGCGTTCCTCTGTCGGATTCAGCAATGTTCCGGATTCCCGGTGGCGCAGCGAAGCGGAACACAGATTCAAAGCAACTCCGGACGGACCGCGACTTGACTACGACAGCAAGCTCAGAGACTCGTTTCTGGACGCGGTTCAAGGCCCGCTTCCGGATCTTTGGCCATTCTTCAAGGCGCTGGACGGCATGCCGACCGCATTGGTCAGAGGCGCGAATTCAGACCTTCTGTCATCGGAAACGGCTGCAAAAATGCGCGAGATTCTGCCGGACATGATCTTTCGGGATATTCCCGACCGAGGCCACTGCCCTTTTCTCGACGAACCTGAAAGCCTTTCCGCGATCAATGAATTCCTGACGGCGGTTCAAGCCAAAACTTGACGTCCGTCAAAGCGCGCATAGCGTCAGCCGTCCCTTCTGAGTTCCAGATTGGACGGGTCGTAGGGGCTTTCTTCAGTGATGACTGCCGGCCATAGCTTGTCGAACATTTTCACACTGAGTTCCGTGCCTGGCTTCGCGAGACCGGGCCGGACGTAACCCATTCCGATGGACTTGCCGAATGCAACGGATTCGCCGCCCGATGTCAGCCGCCCGACCCTATCGGTTCCGCAATACAGCGCTTCCCGCCCCCATGGGCAAGCGTCCTCCGGACCGTCGATCAGCAAAGTAATGCATTTCGAGCGGATTCCTGCATCCAGCATCGGCTGCTTTCCGTAGAATTCTTTGGACAGATCGACAAAGCGGTCCAGCCCGCCCTCAAGCGGCGTCGCGTCTCGACCGAGTTCGGTCCCGAACGCCCTGTAGCTTTTCTCTTGCCGGAGCCAATTCTGCGCGCGCGCGCCAAAAAATTTCAGGGATCGTGATTCACCTGCTTCGGCAAGCCTGTCGAAAAGATAGTTCTGCATTTCCATCGGGTGGTGGAGCTCCCAGCCCAATGACCCGGTGTACGAAACGCGGAACGCCCTGACCGGGCACATGCCGATTTCCAGATTCCGCCATGAAAGCCAAGGAAACCTTTTGTTTCCCAATGCCGATTCCGGCTCGCGGTCGCGGATCGCGTCCTTCAGCACGGCCCGCGAATCCGGCCCCGCGAGCGCAAAAACTCCCCACTGGCTCGTCACGTCATGGATGTCGATCCATCCGAATTCGCCCGTCTTGTCGGCGGCCGCCTTCCTGAGGAAATCTCCGTCGTAGGCAGACCAAGCCCCTGCCGAAACAAGATAAAACTCATCTTCGGATATCCGCGCGATCGTGTATTCCGACCGCGTCGTTCCGGCGCCCGTGAGCGCATAGGTGAGACAAATTCTCCCCTCGCCAGGCAGTTTGTTGCAGGTGAACCAGTCCAGAAAATCGCGAGCGCCCGGCCCGCGAACCGCATGCTTGGCGAAGGCCGTCGCGTCGAAAAGCCCGACCCCTTCCCGCACCGCTTTGGATTCCGCCACCGCGTACGGCCACCATCCGCCTCGGCGGAATGAACGGGATGCGTGATCGTCGAAACCTTCAGGCGCATAATAGTTCGGTCTTTCCCATCCGTTGACCTGGCCGAATTGAGCGCCTCTCGCTTTCATCCTGTCGTAGCAAGGAGCTGTTCGCAGCGGCCGGCAGGCTTCGCGCTCCTCGTCGGGGTGGTGCAGAATGTAGACGTGGCTGTAGCATTCCTCATTTTTTCGGCAGGAATACTCGATCGTCATCCAATCGCCGTATCGCTTGGGATCAAGCGAGGCCATATCGATTTCGGCTTCGCCTTCCACCATCATCTGAGCAAGATAATGGCCTGTTCCGCCGGCGGCGGTGATCCCGAACGAGAATCCTTCCGCCAGCCACATGTTTCGAAGGCCCGGCGCGGGGCCGACCAGCGGGTTGCCGTCGGGCGTGTAGCATATGGGACCGTTGAAGTCGTCCTTCAGTCCCGCGTTCTCCGACGACGGGATCCGGTGAATCATCGAAAGGTATTCGGTTTCGATTCGATCCAGATCGAGCTCGAACAGATCGGCTCTGAACGATTCCGGCACATCGTATGCGAACCGGGCCGGGGCCCCTCGCTCGTAAGGGCCGAGTATCCACCCGCCACGCTCCTCGCGCACATACCACTTGGCGTCCGCGTCCCTAAGCACCGGATGCTCGCCGTTGGACCGCCTCCATTCGACCAGCTTCTTGTCCGAGTCAGTGACAATGTACTGGTGCTCTACGGGTATCGCAGGCATCTTGATTCCCAGCAGCCTTGCGGTGCGTTGCGCGTGGTTCCCGGTGGCCACAACGACATGCTCGGCCCGGTATTCGAATCGTTCCTCTCCGGCGACGAGATTGCCGCCCTTTTCGGTCATGCAGCAGCCGCGAACGATCCATTCGGCACCCGTCCATTCGAACGAATCGGCTTGCCGCTTCCGATGCATTGCGACTCCCCGCTGCCGGGCCCCCTTCGCCATCGCCTGGGTGACATCGGCCGGGTTGATGTAGCCGTCCGTCGGGTGGAAAAGCGCGCCGACGAGATCGTCGGTGCGCACGAGAGGATACCGTTCGGATATTTCAGAAGGCGAAAGCCATTCGTAAGGGATGCCTACGGTCTCGGCCGTCGACGCATAGAGCATGTACTCGTCCATGCGCTCTTGCGTCTGCGCCATCCTGAGGTTGCCCACCACGCTGAACCCGGGATTGAGGCCGGTCTCCGCCTCCAAGGTCTTGTAGTATTTGACCGAGTAATCGTGGATGTGGCTGGTCGCATAGCCCATGTTGAACAAGGGAAGCAGTCCGGCGGCGTGCCACGTGGATCCGGACGTAAGCTCGTCGCGCTCGATCAGCACGACTTCCGACCAGCCGGCTCTCGCCAGATGGTATGCGATCGAAACACCGACGGCTCCGCCGCCGACCACAAGCGCTCGCGCATGTTCGGTCATGTGCTGGCTTCCTTCACCCGATTCGATAGTTCACTCCGAGCCGCCGATTTAACACGAAGTTTATGAACAATTGTTCCATAATCGACTATTTGCCCCCATATAGCGGAATTGGCCATGGGCTGATCGCGCATCGGGAGCGGCCCCGATGCCGGCCGCCCATGGGTTCGTACGGAAGATTTTCAGGGAGCAACGAATGAAACCCAACCCTTTGCTGCAGAATTGGAGCACTCCTTTTGAAATACCGCCATTCGGAGAGATCCGAGACGAAGATTTTCCGGACGCTTTCGAAGCCGGATTCGCCGAAGCGCGGGCCAATATCGACCGAATTGCAGGTCAGGAGGAGCCGGCAAGTTTCGAAAATACGATCGAAGCGCTCGAGACCGCCGATTCGCAGTTGAGCAAAGTGTGCTCGATTTTCTTCAATCTCGGCGCATCGGACAGCAACGAATCGCGCCGGGCCTTGGAAACCGACGTCAGCCCGAAGCTCGCTGAATATTCAACTGACGTGACGCTGAATCCCGACCTTTACGGCCGTCTGAAATCGCTTTGGGAACGGCGGGACGAGTTGGGCTTGAATTCCGAGCAGCAAAGAGTGCTGGAGCTCTACAAGCGGGATTTCGTTCTGTCCGGAGCGGAGCTTGAAGGAGAATCGAGAGAAAGGTTCAGGGCCGTAAGCAAACGTCTGGCGGAACTCTCCACGGAGTTCTCGCAAAACCTTCTGGCGGACGAGTCGGGCTGGCACATGCTGATCTCCGAAGACGAGCTGTCGGGCTTGCCGGAATTCGCCGTCGACGCGGCAAAGCAAGCCGCCGCCGACCTCGGACGCCAAGGCTACGCGATCACGCTCAACAGATCGAACATCGTTCCGTTTCTGCAGTATTCCACGGTGCGCGGACTGAGGAAGAAAGCCTTCGAAGCCTGGTGCCGGCGCGGCGCGAACGGCGGAGCGAACGACAACAGGAATATCGCGGCCGAAATACTGGATCTTCGTTCAGAACTCGCGCAGCTCCTCGGATTTTCCAGCTACGCGGAATTGAAATTGAGCACGGAGATGGCGAAATCCCCGTCCGCCGTTCGCGAATTCCTGTCCGCGGTGTGGGCTCCCGCCAAATCCCGGGCGGAATCGGACTCCGGAGCGCTGCGCTCGATGATGAACGAGGACGGCATCGAGGGCGAACTTGAACCTTGGGATTGGCGGCATTACGCGGAACGACGGCGCAAAGCCCAGCACGACGTCGACGAAGTCGCAAGCAAGCAATATTTTCAGCTCGATCATATGATCGACGCGACCTTCCATTGCGCCGAACGCCTGTTCGGGCTCGAATTCCGCCCGATGGAAATCCCGCTTTATCATCCGGATTGCCGGGCGTGGGAGGTGCGGCAGGGTGATCGCCACATCGCCGTTTTCGTAGGAGATTACTTCGCGAGACCCAGCAAGCGGTCCGGCGCGTGGAGCTCGTCGTTCCGCAGCCAGCGCAAGCTGGGAGGCGACGTGCGGCCGATCACGGTGAACGTATGCAATTTCGCAAAGCCCGCCGAGAACAGCCCTTGCCTGCTGTCGTTCGATGACGCGCGGACGCTTTTCCACGAATTCGGCCACGCGCTGCACTCGATGCTGTCCGATGTCACCTATGAAAGAGTGTCGGGCACCTCCGTCGCCAGAGATTTCGTGGAGCTCCCCAGCCAGCTGTTCGAACATTGGCTCGAAACGCCGGAAGTCCTTGCCAAATTCGCCGTCCATGCCGAAACCGGCGAACCGATACCGGATTCTCTGATCAGGAAGCTTCTCGCAGCGCGCAATTTCGATCAGGGCTTCGCGACGGTCGAGTATTTGGCCAGCGCGATCGTCGATCTCGAATTCCACGATTCGCGGCCGCCGGAGGATCTGCTGGCGAGACAATCCGAAGTTCTGGAATCCCTCGGGATGCCCGATGCGATCCGCATGCGGCATGCAGCGCCGCATTTCGCGCATGTATTCTGCGGAGACGGGTATGCTGCGGGATACTACAGCTACCTCTGGTCCGAGATGATGGATGCCGACGCATTCGAGCATTTTCTTGAATCGGGCGGGCCGTTCAGCGAATCGGCGGCGAAGGATTTGCGCACTCACATCCTTTCCGCGGGCGGATCAAAGCGCCCGGAGGAGCTTTACAAGGCTTTTCGCGGCCAGCTTCCGGACGCGAACGCCGTGCTGAGAAAACGGGGCTTCGAACACGAAAACATTCAATAGCCGTTGGGGAGCATGTCCGGGTTTGCTGTGAGCGCGGCGCCGGCGCGTTTGCCGGGCGACGGCGACGGGCTTCAGTCTGCCGGGCCGCTTTCGACTGAGGCCCTCTGAAACTCCGGATCTGGCAGCGTTTTTGAATGATCGCTGGACCGGAGAGGTAGATTGATCATTCGTACGAACGCTGGTCGTCGATCACCTTGCCATCGTTCGGCAGCGTGCCGGGCGCGCAGATCTCGATCCGCCCGCGGAGCTTGAGAATTTCCTGAACCGTGCTCTCGTAGCGCCCGGCCTTGCCGATTTCGGTTTCCAGCTTCATGGTGAAGACGTCCGCTTCATTCGAGCGTGTGACGACAATCCGCGCCTTTTTGACCTCCGCGTGCCTCTTCACGATTTCAGCGACTTGCTCGGGACGGACGAACATTCCCTTGATCTTGGTGGTTTGATCCGCGCGCCCCTTCCATCCGACCATTCGCATGTTCGTGCGCCCGCAGGAGCTCATGCCGGGGAGCACGGCGGAAAGATCGCCGGTCGCGAACCTGATCAAAGGGTAGTCCTCATTCAGCGTCGTCACCAGCACTTCGCCGATCTCGCCTTCGGGAACGGGATTTCCTGTCCCCGGAGTCACGATTTCGACGAATACGCCTTCGTCGACGATGAGTCCCTTGTCAGCTACGGTTTCGTACGCAATGTTGCCCAGATCCGCAGTTGCATAGCATTGCAGGCACCGGATGCCCCGATCCGCGTAATAGGCCCTGACCGAGGGAAACAGCGCACCGGCGCCCACGGCGGCCTTCTTGATCCGGGACAAATCCAATCCCGCTTCGTCCGCGCTTTCCAGAATGGCCTTGAGATAGTCCGGAGTGCCGGCATACGCGGTCACGCCGAGGTTCGCGGCGGCGACCGCCTGCAATTCCGTATTGCCGACGCCGGCAGGAAACACCGTCGCGCCGACCGCTCTGGCCCCGTTTTCGAAGAACAGTCCAGCGGGCGTCATGTGGTAAGAAAAACAGTTCTGCACCAGATCATTCCCGCCGAAGCCGCAGGCGTGCAGAAACCGCCCGACCCGCCACCAGTCGCGAGCGGCCCGGCCCGGCTCGTAGATCGGCCCGGGCGATTGAAACACGTGGTCCAAGTCCGAAATGCTGGTCGCGATCAATCCCCCGAACGGCGGGTTTTCCGCCTGCAGCGCTCCAAGCTTCGACTTCCTCAGCACCGGCAGCGCGGCCAGCGCCTCCAAGGAATCGATCTCATTGGGCTCGACATCTCGGAGCAACGCGCCAAGCCCTGTCGACTTGGCCCTTTCGATCTGCTTCGGCAACTCCAGAGAGATGTCTTTGGCCCGCTCGTCTGCGGATCGAATTTCGCGCTTGTCGTAATGGTCCATTTTTGGAATGCCCGCCTGATTGGCTGAAGAATTCGAATCCGGAAGCCGCGCCGTCAGTTCATCCACCGCTTCCGGCGCCTGTAGCTCCGAACGTTCCTGAAAGACTTCCGACCCGATTCCGACATGCCCAGATAGAACTCCTTGACGTCCGGGTTCTCCCGCAGCTCCTGCGCTGGACCGTCCATGACGATCCGTCCGGTCTCGAGAATGTATCCGAAATTCGCATACCGCAGGGCGATGTTCGTATTCTGCTCCGCAAGCAGGAATGTGACGCCCTCTTGTTCGTTGAGATTTCGAACGATCTCGAAAATCTCCTCGACGAGCTGCGGCGCGAGGCCCATCGAAGGCTCGTCCAGCAGAATCATCTTCGGCCGCGACATGAGCGCCCGCGCGATGACGCACATCTGCTGCTCCCCGCCGGACGCGTATCCGGCAAGCGATCTCCGGCGCTCCTTCAGCCTCGGAAAATAACTGTAGGCAAGCTCAAGATCCGACTTCACGGCTGCTTTGCCGTCGGCCCGGGTATATGCGCCCGTCAGCAGATTTTCCTCGACGGTCAGGTGTTCGAAGCAATGCCGCCCTTCCATGACTTGTATCACGCCGCGCTTCACAAGATCCGCCGGGCTCAGGCTGTGAATCCGGCTGCCGTCGTATGTGATCGCGCCTTTCGTCACTTCGCCGCGCTCGGATCGCAGCAAGTTCGAGATGGCTTTCAAGGTCGTGGTTTTTCCGGCGCCGTTGCCGCCGAGCAAAGCGACGATCCCTCGTTCGGGAACTGAAAGGCTGACGCCTTTCAGGACGAGGATCACGTGATTGTAGATGACCTCGATGTTGTTGACGTCAAGCAGTGGCGTTTCTGCCGAACCTGAATCCGCCATTTCAGTCACCCAAGGTTTTGAACAGGAAACGCGTTCGCCGGGCCGCCGAAGGGTCGGCGGCCCGGCGGCGATTCAGCAACGCCGCTCGATGTTGTTCTCGGCGGCGTAAGCCTCGGCATCGGCTTTGATCAGCGCGCTGATGATCTCCTTGTCCGAACTGATCATGTCGGAAATCCGGTTCCACTGCTTGTTGTGAGCGTCCCACTGCTGGACCATCGCGATCCCTTGGCCGCCATGGTTTTCGCAGGTGATTTTCACCGGAGGCCCGAAGTTCGGAAGCCCGATCTCCGCCATGCGCGCCTCGTCGATATCCAGGTTTTCCAGACCGTCGCGCATCATCGCCGGCGTGATCTCGGCAACTCCATGCATCTCCTGCGCTGTTCGAATGGCTTCGGTTATCAGGACGCCGCCGTAGACGGCGCGATTGTAGAGCACCGTCCCGAATTGATCGCCTGCTCCAGCCGCAAGCCCGCGATCATGAACGTACGACTTGATGTCGTCGAAGAGCGGGTAGTCCGTGCCGGGCGCATGCAGCGCGAGGGCCTTGTAGCCGTGGGCCCGTTCGCCGGCGGGGCCCACATCCGCTTCCGCGCCGGACCACCATACGCCGATGAAGTTCTCCATCGGAAACCTGATGTTCGCCGCTTCCTGAACCGCAGTCGGGTTCATGATGCCCCACCCCCAAATGAGAAGGTAGTCGGGCTGGGACCGGCGAATCTCGAGCCACTGCGATTTCTGCTCTTGGCCAGGAGGGTCGATCGGAATGGCTTTGAATTCAAATCCATGCTTCGCGGACAACTCCTCGAGAGTCCGGATGGGCTCCTTCCCGTAAGCGGAGTTGTGGTACAGAAGCGTGATCGATTTCCCGCTGATGTCGCCGTCGTTCACATCGAGGATATGCTTGACGGCGATCGACGCTCCGTCCCAGTAATGCGCAGGGAAGTTGAAGACGTGGCTGAACACTGTTCCGTCGGCCGCGGCTGTCCGGCCATATCCCATGGAATGGATCGGGATGTCGTCCGCAGTCGCTTTCGGAATGAGCTGGTAGGTCGTGCCCGTCGAAAGAGGCGAGTAAACCAGCGAGCCTTCGCCTTTCGTGGATTCATAGCACTCGACGCCCTTCTGCGTATTGTAGCCGGTCTCGCAATCGAGAATCCGCACCTCAACGCCGCCTATTCCGCCGTCTCTTTCGTTCAGCATCGTGAAATAGTCGGTGAACCCGTCCGCGAGCGGAATGCCGCCGTACGCGTATGGTCCCGTTCGATAGCTGAACCAAGGGATGACCAGATCAGCCAGCGCGGCAGGTGCCGTCAGCACGGTGGCAAGCGCGGCAGCAGCCGCAAGTTTGAGTTTCATGGACATGTCTCCTTTTGACCAGGTTTAATGTTTTTCGCTTCACAGCGCAGCGGCCGCAACTATCGGCCATGCGGGAACGGCCACAGCCGCAACTTTTCCTTGAGAAGCCTCCAGAGTTGGGCAAGCCCGTGCGGCTCGGCAATCAGGAACAGTATAATCAATCCGCCGACAATTACGAACTCAAACTGCGTGGCGATCTGTGTCTGCCAGCCCAAGCCGCCCACCAGCAAGTTTTTCAGAAGCACGGGCAACAGCACCATGAATGCCGCGCCCACGAAAGAACCGAAGATCGAACCGAGGCCTCCGATAATGATCATGAACAGCACAAGGAAGGACTGGTTTATGTTGAACGCGTCAGTCGCCTCGACCGCGCCGAGGTAAGCCGCAAAGAAAAGCGCGCCTGCCACGCCAACGAAGAAGGATGATACTGCGAATGCGGATAGTTTCGCCCTCAGCGGGTTGACGCCGATGATCTCCGCGGCGATGTCCATGTCCCGAATCGCCATCCAGCTTCGGCCCAGCGCGCCTCGCGTCAAGTTGCGCGCAAGCCATGCCAAGGCGATTACGAACGCGAGACAGAACAGGTACTGTGTCGCCGGCGTCACCGTGGGTCCGGTGACCTCGACGCCGAATACCGTGCGCGTGGGCGCACTGATTTGTCCGGTAGCCGAGTAGTTGTAAAACCAAGGCACCCTGTTGAAGAGCCAAACAAGAAAGAATTGCGACGCGAGCGTCGCCACGGCGAGATAGAATCCCTTGATCCGCAGCGACGGGAGCCCAAAAAAGATCCCCACTGCGGAAGTGATCAGCCCGGCCAGCAGAATGCAGAAAACGATGTTCAGATCGGGAAACGCGGTCATGAGCTTGTAGCAGCCGTACGCGCCGACCGCCATGAATCCGCCGGTTCCGAGCGACAGCTGCCCGCAGTATCCGGTGAGAATGTTCAGTCCCAATGCCGCCAGCGACCAAATCAAAAACGGAACCAGGACCGCGTTGGCCCAATAGTCGTTGATAAGGAGCGGCACAGCCACGATCACGACAGCCAGCAGCGCATAATATCCGAATCGCTCGACCCGTATCGGAAACGTCTGGTTGTCCTGCGCGTAGGTCGTGCGGAACTCGCCGACTTCCCTGTAGAACATCCGTCAGACCCTCTCGATGATTTTTTCGCCGAACAAACCCTGCGGGCGAAACACAAGGAATGCCAAAGCGAGCACATAGGCGAACCAGCTTTCCGTCGCACCGCCGATGTACGGTCCCACAAGGAAATCGAACAGTTTTTCGCCGAATCCGATGATCAGTCCGCCGACGATCGCTCCCCTGATTGAGGTCAGCCCTCCGAGCATCAGAACCGGCAAGGCTTTCAGCGCAATCAGCGACAGCGAAAATTGGACTCCGGACTTGGTGCCCCACATGATGCCGGCGACCAGCGCGACCAAACCTGCGATCGACCATACCGCCACCCAAATGAACCTGAGCGAGATCCCGACCGAAAGCGCGGCCTGATGGTCGTCGGCCACAGCACGCAGCGCCCGGCCGATCTTGGAGTATTGTGAGAATGCCAAGAGGCCGACCAATAGAATCGCCGCAACGCATGCCGCGGTGACGTCCAGCCGGTCGATGAAGAAGCCGTACCCGAACGCCTCGTACGTGTAGCTTTCCACGGATTCGGAGATGCCGATCGGAATTCCTACGTGCAGATATTTGAGTTCGGACCCCCACATGAGATCCCCGAAACCCTCGAGAAAATACGCCAGCCCGATCGTCGCCATGAACAGGATGATCTGCTCCTGATTGATCAGGTATTTGAGGACGAACCGCTCCATCGCGAGCGCGAGCAGGAACATGGCCGCAAGCGCGAGCAGGATGGCGATCAGCGCGGGGATTCGCCATCCGAAATATTTGAGATTCGTGTCGAAAATGGCGTTGATCAATTCGGAGAACGGAATCTGGCCCTCCTGCAGGCCGACCAGCGTGAGCGCGGCGAAGAGCGCCATGACGCCTTGGGCGTAATTGAAAACGCCCGACGCCTTGAAAATCAGAACGAATCCGAGCGCGACCAGCGCGTACAGCACGCCGGTCATCAAGCCGTTGACCGAAACCTCGATGGCGAACATCAACTGTTGAGGCACGCTTCTTTCTCCGTCCTCAGTGCTGCACGCCCAGATACGCGTCGATGACGGTTTGATCGCCCCGAACCTCGTCGGGGGTGCCGTCGCCGATTTTCCGGCCGTAATCCATGACCACGACCCGGTCGGAAATATCCATGACGACGCCCATGTCGTGCTCGATCAGGGCAATCGTCGTACCGAATTCATCGTTGACGTCAATGATGAACCGGCTCATGTCCTCTTTCTCCTCGACATTCATGCCCGCCATGGGCTCGTCGAGCAGAAGAAGCTTCGGCTCGCCCGCCAAGGCGCGGCCCAGTTCCACCCGCTTCTGCAGACCGTACGGCAGCCTTCCCACAGGCGTTTTCCGAATGTGCTGGATCTCCAGGAAATCGATGATTCGCTCGACTCTTTCCCGATGCTCCTCTTCTTCGCGCGCGGCGCGTCCGATCCAGATCGCCTGCCGGAGCATTCCCGACTTCACCAAAGTCATCCTGCCCGTCATGATGTTGTCGAGGGCGGTCATCCTGTGGAAGAGCGCGATGTTCTGGAACGTGCGCGAAATGCCTTCGCGCGCGACCATGTGCGGCCTGACGAACGGCCGCTTGTTGCCGCGGAACCAAATCTCGCCTTCCTGCGGATAGTAGAATCCGTTGATGACGTTCAGCATGGACGATTTCCCGGCGCCGTTCGGTCCAATTATCGCCCTGATCTCTCCCTCCAGAATATCGAAGGACACGTCGGTCAACGCCTTGACCCCGCCGAACCGCAGCGAAATGTTCCGGACTTCAAGCAGCACCTGCTTTTGAGGCGCTCCTGAATCTGAATTGCCTGCGCTCATCAGAAAGTCGCCCTGAGCAAATCGGTTGATTCAATCGCCGAACACATCAAGCTGCGGCTTTCAGGCCGGGAGCCGAAACGTCGCGAATATTCAGCGTCGCCGAAATATTCGCCTTTCGGCCATCCTCGTAGGTTACTTCCGTCTCGGCGAGCACACTGTCCTTTCCCTCATACAGCGCGTCGATCAAGATGGCGTACTTGTCTTCAATAATCCGTCTTCGAACTTTCCGCGTCCTCGTCAGTTCGCCATCGTCGGCATCAAGCTCCTTGTGGAGAATCAGGAACCTGCTGATCTGGCATCCCGCCAAATTCGAGTCCTGGGCCAGATCGGCGTTGGTCTCCTCAATATGTCCCGCGATCATGTCGTAGACCTCCGAGCGGCCGGCCAGCTCTTGGTACGAGGAATACGTTATGTTGTTCCGTTCCGCCCAATTGCCCACTGCGGAGACATCAATATTGATGAATGCGACGCAGGTGTCCTTGCCGTTTCCGAATACGACCGCCTCCAGAATGTTCGGATAGAACTTCAATTTGTTCTCGACGTATTTCGGGGCGAACAAATTCCCCCGGCCAGTCTTTCCGACGTCCTTGGCGCGATCGATGATCTTGAGATGTCCTGTCGCCTGGTCGAAAAACCCTGCGTCACCGGTTGCGACCCAGCCTTCCGGATCCTTGGTCGACGCCGTCGCCTCGGGGTTCTTGTAGTACTCGACGAAACTGCCTTCCGAGCGATACAGCACCTCTCCGTTGTCGGCGACGCGCACCTCGACGCCGGGCGTGGGGATTCCCACCGTTTCCGAGCTGACTTGATCGTCGGGCTGCTGAGTTATGAATACGGATGCCTCCGTCTGCCCGTAGAGCTGCTTCAGATTCAGCCTGATCGACCTGAAAAACGCGAAGATTTCCGGACCAATGGCTTCCCCTGCGGTGTATCCGACCCGGACCTTCGAAAACCCCATGGCATTCCGAAGCGGTCCGTAAATGATCATATCGCCGAGGGCGTACAGCATTTTGGCTCGAAACCCGATGTCGCCTCCGGACATCATCGTCGGGCCGACCGACCGAGCGTGCTTCATGAAGTAATTGAACAGCCAGCGTTTCGGTCGGCTCGCGTCCTCCATTCGAATATTCACTCTGGTCAGCAGCATCTCGAATATGCGCGGCGGGGCGAAAAAATACGTCGGGCCGATTTCCCGCAGATCGGCCATCATCGTATCCGCCGACTCAGGGCAATTCACGCAAAAGCCCGTCCAGCACGCCTGCCCGATCGAAAAGATGAAATCCCCGACCCAAGCCATTGGAAGGTAGGCGAGGACGGTGTCTTCGTGGGTGAGCGTGTCGAATTCGCAGGAAGCCTTGGAAGCGGCGATGATATTGGCGTGAGACAGCACGACTCCCTTGGGCCGTCCTGTCGTTCCGGATGTGTAAAGAATAACGCAAGGCGTTGCACCGCCGACGGCCTCGCGCCTGCGTTTCAGTTCCGGTTTCAATGCAACCTCGTCGGCGCGCCCATCAATTTGAAGCTCCTTGAAGGAATGCAGCTTGTCCTTGTCGTAGCGCCTGAGTCCCTTGGGATCCAAATATACCAAGCCTTCAAGTTCCGGCAGCTGCTCCTGCTGCTCCAGAATCTTGTCCACCTGCTCCTGGTCTCCCGCGATCGCGAAGCGAGCGCCGCTATGCGCCAGCACATAAGCCATCTCGTCCGCCACTGCTTCCTGATATACAGGAACCGGGATCGAACCGATGGATTGGATAGCGAGAATCGACCAATAGAGAGCCGGGCGGTTGCGTCCTGCGACGGCGATCTTGTCGCCTTCTTTCGCGCCGAGTTTGATCAGTCCCAACGCAAGGCTTTCAATTTCTTTGGCGGCATCGAGCCAAGTCCAGGACTGCCAAATGCCGAACTCTTTTTCGCGATAGGCGGGCTTTTCGCCGTAGTTCGACATGTTGCGTTCCAGCAGATCGATCAACGTACGGAATTTCGAATCGGATGGTTGCATCGTCCCCGCGGAATCCTTCGTTCGGGCGTCGAGAAAGTCAGGTCGCTTAGTGCCGCGCCGTTCCCGTTTCGATCGACGCACCGAGTAATGACATTCACGCGAACAATCAACTGCCAAACAGAACGGGACCGCAATTTCTGCATCGCTTTGCGCATGGGCGCGCGGGGATTGGCCAGATCGTCAATCCGATCGCGAATCCGCCAAGATCAATGCGCTCCGGCCCTCGGCGAGGGCTGGCGGATGCCTCGAACCCCGGGTTCGACTGACGACCAACGTCGGCGGTCCATCAAGTGCTCTGAGAAGTGTTGCCGTCCAAACAAGGTTGTGCGCGAGGCGGCATGCGTCCGGCGGCGGAACGCCTGCATTGGAGGGCATGTTCCGGAAACGAAAGCTGCCGCGCCGGGAAGGCGCGGCAGCCGGGAGTCTTCGGGTCGAGGTCAGTCGCCGACGGGCCCCACCTCGACGCCGTAGGCGCCGCCGTCACGGACGAGCGCCGCGCCGAAACTTCCCACGATCGACAGTCTATGACCGGAAGACGTAGTGTTTCCGTCCTGAAGATACCAGATTCCGGCCGCCTCCAGGCCGGCGAGCGGCCCGTAGAAGTTCCCCCTGTAGCCTCCCTCATCGAAATTCGGCACAGTGGCGGCGGGGGTGGGGATAACGCCGACGAACCGTCCCGAGGCGCTGATGCCGGTTGCCTGGAGCGTCAGATCGCCGGAGATCCTGGCGTAGTCTTCCCAGATCCTCTTGCTGTTGCTGAAGGATTCCAGATTCGTGATCTTTCCGTTGATCCTGTTGTCGGCCGCGGTTCCGGAAATTGTCGCGGTCAGCGTGACATCGCCCCGCAGCCTCAGGTAGTTGGCGTCCCGCAGCGTCAGGGAGTGTGCGCCGGTCAGTGACGGATAGAAGCCGGCGGGGCCTGTGTAGGCAATCGCAAATTGCGAGGCAAAGGTTCGGCCCCTGAACGTCCCTTCAGTGATCTTGTCGGCGTCGGCGACGTCCGTGGTCCTCATGCCCGCCTCGTCCTTGAACGCGTCGTAGCCCGCATGAAAGGGAAAGGTCCGCCGCCCGGGTATTAGATTGGTTGCTGGCGTCACGAAGCTGTCGAAGAATTCCATGTGCCCGTAGGCCGCATAAGACAGGTAGTGGTTAACGTCGTCGCGCGCGGAGGCCACCGGGTCGTCCGGGTCTTCGAGATTCCTGCGCAGGCCGGCATGGTTGGACAGCCGCATGGTGTAGGTACCCAGCTCCTGGCCGTCCCTGAGCCGGCTGCTGCCGATGGCCGCCGCCAGCTCCGAATTCGGCATGAGCGCGGCGGTCCAGTAATGCTCGGCGTTGCCCTCGGGCGAGGCCCTCGGAGCGCCGAACTCCAACTTCAGATCGTATCCGCCGTTCGATCCGTCGGGGGCAGCGAATCCACGGATAGTCTGAAACAAGCCGGGAAGTCTGAAATCGAGGCCGAACGCGCCCCTTCCGCCCATGTCCACGACAAGCCCACCCGGAGTGATCCTCAGCCCGGCGACGAGTTTCGGCTCTTCCCCGTTGTTTCCGCCGCCGGCAGGGTCAACAAATGGCCGCGGATCGACAGCGGGTCCCATATAAAGAAACAGTCTGTTTTCCCCGGCGACGAGCATGTTTTGCGGGCGGGCTGCATAAGAGACCGGGATTCCCCGCATGCGCAGCCGGTCGCCGCTGCTTCTGAGGCCCGGGGACATCACGACCTTTCCGTCCTGATGCATGACCGCCGGGATTTTCGCCGCCGTCAGCAGGGTGTCGGCGTCGATGGCGCGGGTGGGGTCTCCGCGCCCGGCTTCGGTTTCGCGCTGATAGCGGACCGCCGACGGGATCTCAGGCACGGGCCGGAGACTCTCCCTCCCTATGATCAGGGCGGACGATCGATCATGTTTCAAAAGTTCTGCAAAATGCTTTCACTGAAGTTCGGTCATGGTATGTCCTTGGTTTCGCTATCAACCATCCCTTTTATAGGAAAGGACGACACCATGACCGGGATGCATAGTAGATCGAAGTTGGCCGAGTTCAAGTCGGAGCTTGGGTCCGGGGGCGATGCGGTTCGCGAGCTTTTGCGTGGCATGCTTCAGGAGATTCTTGAGGAAGAGATGACCGAGGCGCTGGGCGCCGCGAAGGGCGAGCGGACTTCGGACCGTCTGGGCTACCGTTCCGGCTACTACAAGCGTCATTTGACGACGCGGGTCGGGCAGATTGAGCTTCGCGTTCCCCAGGATCGGAACGGGGCGTTCAGCACCGAGCTGTTCGAGCGCTACGAGCGTTCGGAGAAGGCGTTCGTCTCCGCATTGATGCAAATGTATGTTCACGGGGTTTCGACGCGGAAGGTCGCGAAGGTGACGGAGGCGCTTTGCGGCCACGGTTTTTCGGCGTCGACGATCAGCCGGCTCAATTCGAAGCTGGATGCGGAGCTCGGGAAGTTCGCGGAGCGGCCTCTGGAGGGTTCGTTTCCTTATTTGCTTCTGGACGCCCGCTACGAGAAGGTTCGCGAGGACGGGGTTGTCCGCGACCAGGCGGTCCTGATCGCGGTCGGTGTCGACGCGGCGGGCCGCCGGCAGGTTCTCGGCGTCGAGCTTGCGGCGGGCGAGAGCCATGCGAGCTGGCGTCGTTTTCTGGAGTCTTTGCGGGATCGCGGCCTGTGCGGCGTCGTCCAGGTTGTGTCGGACGACCATTCCGGCTTGACGAAAGCGATCCGTGAAGTTGTTCCGGAAGCCGTCCGCCAGCGGTGCTATGTCCATTTCCTGCGGAACGCCCGGGCCCATCTGAACCGGCGTTCGGGCGACGGATGCCTCAAGGAGCTCCGCTGGATCTACGATCGTCCGAGCCTTGAGGAGGCTCGGAGGGACTTGGCCGCCTGGCTGGAGAAGTGGCAGGCGTCGCAGCCGAAGCTTTGCGATTGGGTCGAGGAGACGATCGAGGAGACGTTCGCGTTCCTGCGGCTTCCCCGGCAGCATCATATTCGGATGCGTTCGACGAACATGCTCGAGCGCTTGAACGAGGAGATCAAGCGGCGGACGAAGGTCGTCCGGATTTTCCCGGACGCCCGCAGCTGTCTGCGGCTGGTCCGGGCCTTGTGCGCGGAGACGCACGAGAGCTGGATGGAGGACGGCGTCCGCTATCTGGACATGGATCTGCTTCAGGAGCAGCGTCGGGCCGATCTGCGGAAGCTGGCGGCATGAGCGGCGCCCCGTTCGCCTTCGGACTCTTCGCGCGCTTTGGCTCGTCCAAGGCGCGGCCAGCATGGAAAGCCTGTGGACAATCCCTTCCGGCGCTGTCGGCGCGCGTCCTGCTCCGGGCCGGGATTGACCACATCCTTTCCACACTTTCCGCGCCGCGCCGATCGGCCAATATGCCGGCCCGCCGCCGCTCCGATAAATGGGGTCTCCGCGGCGGCGGGCCGGCGTGGCCTCGGCGCGGGGCCGCGTCCGTCCTCCTCGGCCGGATCCGAAATGCGGAAAAGAGAATTCATGCCTCCGGCCTCGACCGACGGGCATGGAACGCGAAACCGGGGCTTGACATGCCCGAACGAAATTGCAGAACTAACGGCACACTACTGGACGATCCCGCCCATCCCGCGCTGCTTTCGGCGGCGCGCAGCCTCGGGAGGTCCTCGGCCTCGGCGGTGCCTGCCTTGACGGCCAGCCTGGCCGCCAGGGCGATCCTTTCGGAGTCGTCCGGCGGCGCCTCCAGCGCGCGCGCCGCCGCGAGGGCGTCCGTCAAAGCCTTCCGCGCGGCGGCGATGCCTGCCGACGTCGCTGCAGCGTTGGTCACCATGCTCCGGGCGGCGGCCAGATCCGCCTCCGCTTTCGCGTGCGCGGCGTCGAACCGTTCCGCCTCGGTCATGTCGTCCGCGACCGGATCGGCGGTCTCAGGGGCGGTCTCGGTTTCAGTGGTCTCGGTCTCTGCTGTTTCCGGGTCGGCTATCTCGTTCTCGGGGTCGGCGGGCGCCGGCGGATTGCCGCCGGAGCAGGCTCCGAAAGCCAGCGACGCGGCGCAGGCGAGCACCGCGATCAGCCTTCGCGTCCATGGGCGCTTCCCCGTCAATGCTCTTGGTTTCGTTTCCTCTTCGCCGCCCGCCAAGCAAAGAATACCGAAGGCAGCAAGGATTCTCATAGTTCAGCCCTCCTTACATGTCGATGTTGCGTGTCTGTTGAAATTACTTTTAACATATCAATTTATGTTTTTTAATATATATTTGAAACTAAATTAAAGCTTCCCTCCCTTGCCGCGAACTTGCGACCGTCGCCCAAGTCTCGCGTGAATCCACCCACTGCAGACCGGAACCGCACAGCCTCGCGGCGAATGGCGTGAAAAGCCGACCCCTTCGGGGTGGGATCGGCGGCCAATACCGGCCCAATGCTTTTCTCGGCAATTGATGGACCGCCGACGTCCGTTTTCAGCCGGGCCGGGAGTTCGAATCCTCTCCGAAGTCGGCGATGACCGAAGAGTTCCGTCACTACAGAAGGTGTCGGATGGCCAGTGGCTTGTTCGAGTCAAATGAAACACTCTTTGGCGTGCGGCGGCGGGCCAGCTTCCCGAAGAAGCCTTTGACCGCGGCTGTCCAGGAGCAGAAGGTCGGCGTGGAGTGGAGGGTCCAGCGGGGATGGCCCTTCAGCCAAGCAATGTGCCGATGGCAACTGTATCTCGCGGCCGTCCAAATTCGGATCCTCAAGGGTTTCGTTCGGGCATGCCAAGACTTGGTCTCGAGTTCTACGCCCCTCGGTCGATGTCGGAGGCATGAATTCGTCTTTCCGCATTTCTGATCCGACCGCAGCGGGCAGATTCAAGCCGCAGCCGCCTTGGTCCCCTCGCCCTTCCCAACGCCCGATGCCTCCGTCGTCACTTCCTCAAAAACCTCCTGAAGCGCGCTCCGGACAAGATCGCGAACCGCGTCGCCGCCCCGTGCCTGCGACGCAACTCCTCGGACTGAACGGATCCAGCCTCGCGAAACGCCGGCTCAAGCACCGCCATTTCGCAACGGAACTGATCGCAGGAATTCGCCGGGGCCGCTCAGTCCGCTTTCGGCAGCAAATCCTTGCTTGATCCGCTTTGCGTTTGTTTTTGTCCTGAATGCCGAGTACCGGTATGCATTCCACTGCCCGCCTCCGCCAAAGGGACCGAAACGATTTTCGACGAGGCGAGGCAACACTTTGCGCGAAAGGGCTGGATGTCCATGGGAGCAGTTCGAATCCAAACCGCTGACGGGGTCGCGGAACTCACGCTCGACAACCCCGGCAAACTCAATTCATTGACGTTCGAAATGATCAGGAGTCTTGCCGAGCACCTCGAATTGATCGAAGACGACGACAACGTCAGGGCGGTCATCCTGACCGGGTCCGGCGACAGAGCATTTTGCTCCGGGGCGAATATTGACGATTGGTCGCCGTTGGATGCTCGCCGCTTTGCAAGAATCTGGGTCCGCGAAGGCAATCGCGCATTCGACCGCCTGGCAAGATTGGCCAAGCCGACGATCGGCGCAATGAACGGTTTCGCGCTCGGCGGCGGGCTGGAGCTGTCTGCAGCCTTCGATATCCGCGTCGCCGCTCCGAACGCTTTCCTTGCACTGCCTGAAACCGGCCTCGGCGTCGCGCCTTGCTGGTCGGGAACTCAGCGGCTTGCAAATTTGCTTCCGGTCGCCGTGGTCAGGGAAATGGCTTTGTTCGGGCGTCGCGTGACTGCCGAACGGGCCCTCCAGCTCGGATACGTCGCCGAAATCTCAAGCGATCCGCTTAACTTGGCGCGCGAAATCGCCAATTCTGTCAAGGCGCAATCGCCGACGGCGACCGAAACTGTCAAATACATGATTTCCGCTTCGGTGAATGAAGACACTGCGGGTTCGATTGACGCACTGGCTGGAGGTATGTTAGCGGAGACCCCAGACAAAAGGGAGGGGGTGGAAGCGTTCAAGGAAAAACGCGCGCCCAGGTTCGGCGGCGCCCGTTGATTGCTCTGCAGGCAACGGGCTGAACGCCGTCGCGAATATCAATGAAACGCCGCGCATCCTTTAGCCACGCCAGCTGCTCTGTACGGTTCATACAAGAAAGGAAACCAACATGCGTAAACTCAAGATTTCAGCGTTGGCGGGCGCAGTAGCCGCAGCGTCTGCCGCGGGAAGTTCCGCCGGCGACGTGGAGGTGCTCCACTGGTGGACGTCCGGAGGCGAAGCCGCTGCACTCAACGTGCTGAAACAAGATCTGGAAGGCAAAGGAATCGGCTGGCTCGACATGCCCGTCGCCGGCGGCGGCGGCGAACAGGCGATGACCGTCCTCCGGGCCCGCGTGACCGCCGGCAACCCGCCTACCGCCGTGCAGATGCTCGGCTTCGACATTCTGGATTGGGCCGAGGAAGGCGCTCTTGGGGACCTCAACGCCGTCGCGTCGGAAGAAGGATGGGATGCGGTCGTTCCAGAAGCGCTTCAGTTCTTCGCCAAGCATGACGGCACTTGGATTTCCGCTCCGGTCAACGTCCATTCCACCAACTGGGTATGGGCGAACAAAGCAATCTTGGACGATCTCGGGATCGCCGTTCCAGGCACTTGGGACGAGTTCGTCGCGGCAATGCAGACGGTCAGCGATGCCGGACTCACCGCGCTGGCGCACGGCGGACAAGCGTGGCAGGAAGCGACAATCTTCGACGGCGTCGCCATGTCCGCAGGCGGACCGAACTTCTATAAAGCCGCATTCATCGACCTTGACGAAGAAGCGCTCGGGTCCGACGCGATGCTCGAAACCTTCAGGCGCATGGAAGTTCTTCGCGGATTCGTGGACGAGAATTTCTCGGGCCGCGAGTGGAACCTCGCATCGTCGATGGTTATAAACGGCGAAGCCGCGTTCCAAATCATGGGCGACTGGGCCAAAGGCGAATTCATCAATGCGGACAAGGTGCCCGGAGTGGATTTCCTTTGCTTCCGCGTGCCCGGCTCCGAAGGCAAGGTTACATTCAACGCTGACCAGTTCGCCATGTTCGGCGTGACCGGCGATGCAATGGCCGACCAGCAAGAGCTCGCCAGTTCGATCATGTCGCCGTCATTCCAGTCTGCGTTCAACGTAGTCAAGGGATCGGTTCCGGCCCGTACGGATGTCCCAAACGACGCATTCGACGCTTGCGGCAAGCGGGGAATGGCCGAGCTCGCAGCAGCGAATCTGAGTGGGAACCTCTTCGGCTCCATGGCGCACGGCCACGCGAACCGGGCATCGGTCAAGAATGCGTTCTATGACGTGATCACCGCTCATTTCAACGGTGAGTTCGATGCGGAAGAGGCTGTGGATGAGCTGGTGACCGCTATTTCCATCGCCCAGTAATCGGACGAAAACCAATGGACCGACCCGAACGCAGGGTCGGTCCCGCTGACGAAATCGCAGAAGAACGGACCGGGACAAGCGAATGCAGCAAGCAGGTCGACTAAAGCAGCGACTGGCCGACCTGACTCCGAGCTTGGTTCTTGCCCCGTCGGTGCTGCTGCTGATCATATTCGTCTACGGCTTCATTCTCTTCACGTTCTATCTCTCCTTCACGGACAGCAGAATTCTTCCCAGTTTCGGCCTGGTCGGCCTTGAAAACTACGAAAAGCTTTTCAGGCTCCGCCACTGGAGCACGGCGGTCTCCAATTTGGGCATCTTCGCCCTTCTCTACATTTCCATCAGCACCGCGATCGGACTGCTTCTTGCCATTTTTCTCGACCAGAAGATTCGAGGGGAAGGCGTGCTGCGCCCGATTTACCTCTACCCGATGGCCCTCAGCTTCATCGTCACGGGCACCGCTTGGAAATGGTTCCTCGATCCGGGAATCGGCTTGGAGCACACCATGCACTTGTGGGGCTGGGAAAGCTTCTCCTTCGACTGGATCAAGAACAGGGACTACGCGATCTATACGGTCGTTCTGGCCGCAGTCTGGCAATCCTCCGGCTTCGCGATGGCGATGTTCCTCGCGGGGTTGCGGGGCATCGACAACGAAATCTTGCGGGCGGCGCAAATCGACGGCGCGTCCAACTGGAACCTCTATACGCGCATCATCCTCCCGCAGTTGCGGCCGGCCTTCCTGTCGGCCTTCGTAATTCTGGCCCACTTGGCGATCAAGTCCTACGACTTGGTGATCGCCCTGACGGGAGGCGGCCCCGGCAGAGCCACCGAACTGCCCGCCACGTTCATGTACTCCTACACGTTCACTCGGAACCAAATGGGGATCGGAGCATCCTCCGCCGTCATCATGCTCATGACCATCGCGGCAATCATGGTTCCGTACCTCTACTCCGAACTGAGAGAAAAATCCTGATGGCCGCGACCATGGAAACAGCGATTCAAACAGGTCGCGTCGCACGCGCGCTCATTTATCTGGTCTTGCTGCTGTTCGCATTGTTCTACCTCCTTCCCTTCGGCGTCATGCTTGTCAATTCCGTCAAGCCGCTCAGCGAGATCCGCGAAGGAAACATGATCGCGTTTCCCGAGATCTGGACCATCGAGCCTTGGCTCGCGGCCTGGTCGTATGCTCAGATCGGAGTGGAGCCGACCGGCTTGAAGCCCTATTTCTGGAACTCGATCAAGATGGTCGTTCCGGCGGTCGCGATATCGACGCTTCTCGGGGCGCTCAACGGGTACGTTTTGACGAAATGGCGCTTCAAAGGCGACACGATCCTGTTCGGGTTCATGCTGTTCGCATGTTTCATTCCGTTCCAGATCGTCCTCATCCCGATGGCCAGAATCCTCGGCATTGCAGGCATCGCGGGCTCGACCTACGGCTTGGTGCTGGTCCATGTGGTCTACGGCATCGGATTCACGACGCTTTATTTCAAGAACTATTACCAAGTTTTTCCGACCGAGCTCATTCGGGCCGCTCAGATCGACGGCGCGGGCTTCTTCAGGATCTTCTGGCGCATCCTGCTTCCTTCGTCCGGCCCGATCATTGTCGTGTCCGTCATTTGGCAATTCACCAACATTTGGAACGATTTCTTGTTCGGCGCGTCATTCGCGGACCAGGACAGCCAGCCGATGACGGTCGCGCTCAACAACCTGGTAAGCTCCTCGACCGGCGTAAAGGAATACAATGTGCATTTCGCCGGCGCCATCATGGCGGCGATGCCGACTCTGCTGGTCTATGTCGTCGCAGGCCGATACTTCGTGCGCGGCCTCATGGCCGGCTCTGTGAAGGGATAAGGAAATGAGTTTCCTCGCGATCGAAAACGTCTCGAAGAACTACGGCACCGTTCGAGTTCTTCACGAGATCAGCTTAGCGGCGGAGGAAGGCGAATTCCTAGTCCTGGTTGGCCCTTCGGGATGCGGAAAGTCCACGCTGCTGAACATGATCGCTGGGCTGGAAAGCATAACCGACGGCCAGATTTCCATACAAGGGCGGACCGTCAACGATGTCCATCCTTCGAAGCGGAATATCGCGATGGTGTTCCAGTCGTACGCGCTCTACCCCAACATGACCGTCGCGCAGAACATCACTTTCGGGTTGGAAATGCACGGCGTGCCTCGAGCGGAAAGACAGAAGGCGATGGAGGACGTCGCGAAGCTCCTGCAGATAGAAGCGCTGCTTGACCGCCGGCCCCGCCAGCTGTCCGGCGGACAGCGCCAGCGCGTCGCGATGGGCCGCGCACTCGTAAGAAATCCGGATGTGTTCCTTTTCGACGAGCCGCTTTCGAATCTCGACGCGAAGCTCAGGGTGGACATGCGGACGGAGATCAAGAAACTGCATCAGTCCTTGGGCGCCACGATCGTTTACGTCACGCACGATCAGATCGAAGCCATGACGCTCTCAACCAGGATAGCGGTCATGAACGATGGCCGCATCCAGCAGCTCGGCACACCTCGCGAGGTATACGACACGCCCTCGAATCTCTTCGTCGCGACCTTCATGGGATCGCCGTCGATGAACCTGTTTCCGGCAAAAGTCGTCTCGGACGCCGACGGCATATTCGCACAAGCGGATAACGGTCTGGGCGAAATCGTTCGAGTCTCCATGTCCCACGTCGGCGAAGCTTTGAAAAAATATGACGGAACCGAAGTCACAGTCGGCGTGCGACCGGAAGCCATCACGGATCCGGAGGGAGTCGAAGCGGAAGGAAGTGCGGAGATGCGCATGCGCAATCTTGTCGGCGTCGTCGAACCCGCAGGCGCGGATACGTACGTGACCTGCACGATCGGCGGTTCGGAGTGCGTGGCGCGCTTCCGCGCGGACGCCGACCTTCGTGCAAACGAAGTCGCGGAATTCGCGATCAAATCGGACAAGGCGATCCCCTTCGACACGGCAACCGGCAATCGGATTGGTTGAGCAGGATCGCCTCTGTTGGCGCAGGAAGCATTTGCCATAAATTCACGCTGCAGAGTGAACGGAACGGCGACATCAGGCTGGCGACGCACGGAGACGCAAGCCGGCGGCATTGCGAACGCCGTCGACTTCACGCTATGCGCGACCGCTTGGTGCGCTGGGCCGCTGATCTCCGGGTCGCGCCAGCTATTGGATTAACAAACATCGTCGCATGTCAAACCGAGTTCTGCAAATATGACAAAAACAACTTCGGCGCGTCAAGCCGTCTCGACAATCAAGGACGGAGCGATCGTCGCCGTTAACTCTTCAAGCGGATTGTGCTGCCCGGACGCGGTCCTGAAGGCGCTTGGCGAACGGTTCGACGAAGAAGGCGCGCCGCGCGGATTGACCAGCGTTCATCCGATCGCCGCAGGCGACATGTTCGGAACTCCGGGCGTCGACCATATCGCAAAGCCGGGGCTGCTATCGAAAATCGTCGGCGGCTCCTACCCTTCAGGACCTTCCGACGCCGAACCGCCTCTGATCTGGGGCATGATTGCGCGGAACGAAGTGGCGGCCTACAACGTCCCTTCAGGAATCATATTCGACATGCTGCGCGAGGGCGCGGCGAAAAGGCCTGGCGTCCTTACCGAAGTCGGGATGGACACCTTCGCGGATCCGAATGATGAAGGCTGCGCGATGAATGACGCGGCTCGCGGAAAGGCGATCGTCCGCAGGGAAACGTTCGACGGAAAGGAATGGCTTTACTTTCCGGCGATCCGCCCCGACGTCGCGATCATCCGTGCTTCGATTGGCGATGAACGGGGAAACCTCAGCTTCGAAAGCGAAGGGGCGTACCTCGGCGCGATGGAACTCGCGCTCGCGGCGCGAAACTGCGGCGGCACGGTCATTGCCCAAGTCCGGCACGTTGCGAAGAACGGCTCATTCCGACCGCATGAAGTCCATGTCCCGGGCATACTCGTGGACGCGCTGGTCGAAGCCCCGGACATGCTTCAGACGACTGCGACGCAGTACGATCCGGGGATTTCGGGCGAACTGTCCAGGCCGCTGAGCAGTTTCGAAATTCCGCATTTCGGTCCGGGAAAGGTCATGGCGCGCCGTGTCGCGCAGGAATTGAAGCACGGATGGGCCGTCAACATCGGGTTCGGAATTTCCGCCAATGTGCCGAGAATTCTGCTGGAAGAAGGACTGCACGGCAGCGTGACTTGGGTTATCGAGCAGGGCGCGGTGGGCGGCCTGCCGTTGCTCGGATTCAAGTTCGGCTGCTCCGCCAATGCCGAAGCATTCGTTACTGCGCCTCATCAATTCAGCTATTTTCAGGCTGGCGGCTTCGACGCGGCTCTCCTTTCGTTCCTTGAAGTCGGTTCGGACGGCTCCGTCAATGTGTCTCGATTGCCATCCAAGCCGCATCGCACGGCAGGCGCAGGCGGGATCATCGATATTGTCGCCCGCGCAGCTAAGATCGTGTTTTCCGGAAACTTCGACGTCGGCTCGAAACTGCGGATTGTCGACGGAAGGCTGGAAATCGAGCGCGAAGGCACGCTTGCCAAGTTCGTCAAGCAGGTGAATCAAGTTTCATTTTCCGGTCCCCGCGCGCTCCGGCAAGGACAGGATGTCACTTACGTGACGGAGCGCTGCGTCATGAAGTTGACCGAGGGCGGCCTCGTCGTGACCGAAATCGCGCCGGGCTTGGATTTGCAGCGGGACGTCATCGAAAAGTGCGACGGTACCGTGCGCGCCGCCGACACTCTCAAAACGATGGATCCGGCCTTGTTCAAGGCGGAATGCATGGGTCTGCAGCTGGAGCGCCCCGGTTGAGCCGCCGCGAACCCTTGCGCGACGCATCACCGCCGCTTTGCTTTGCCGCAGATGCAGGCTGCCTTCCGAAGCGGCACATTCCGGCAAGACGCGGATGAGCAAACCAGCTGCATTGGTCACCGGAGCAGGACGAGGAATCGGTCTGGCTGCAGCATCGGAGTTGGCGCGCGCAGGCTTCAGCGTCGCGGTGAACGACCGCGCGGAAGGCGACGAATTGTCTGCCGCTGTCGATGCTGTTCGCGCCGTCGGAGAGGATTGCGTGGCCGCGCCATTCGATGTGACCAAAATAGCGCGGCACGACGATGAACTCGAAGCCATCGAGCGAATGATCGGACCGCTTACCACGCTGGTGAACAATGCCGGAGTCGGAGTCATGAAACGCGGGGATCCGCTGGAGGTCACCGAGTCCAGCTGGGACCGGTGCCATTCAACGAATGCCAAATCAATGTTCTTCATGTGCCAAGCATTTGCAAAGAGATTGCTGAACAGGCGCAGGGACGGCGGACTTTTCTTCTCCATCATCAACGTCACGTCTTCCAACGCAGTCGCCGTGGCGGAGCCTCGCTCCGAATATTCGGCTTCGAAAGCGGCGGCGGCAATGGTGTCCAAGGCTTTCGCGGTGCGGCTTGGCCGAGAGAACATTGCGGTTTACGATGTGCAGCCGGGCCTCATCGAAACCGGCATGACGGCTCCAGTCATTGAAGAGTACCGCGAGCGAGCAAAAAAGGGCCTCACGCTGATGCCTCGAATCGGAACGCCGGCGGAAATAGGAACGATCATCGCATCGCTTGCGTCGGGAAGGCTCCCCTACACCACCGGCCAAACTATTTCGGCGGACGCAGGGATGCTTGTGCCGCGATTCTGAATTGCGATGCGCCGACAGGCGCAAGCCGCCGCTTTCTTCGGCATTCAAATTCGGCTATCTTGGGTAACCAATTGGTGAATTAAACGCAGCTTGGACTGATGGCACGCAACTCGATGCGACGGAAGGACTCGATGCCGACGATTGCAGGAGCCGTTTCGGTCTTCAACCTTGGACAGGCAGGGCGCCGGGATTCGGATATCCAGTGCCCGCCGCCTGATCCTGCATGAAATTGACCCCGCATCTCGATGCCTCGAAGGGAGGCATGCCGAGCTTTATCCGGAGCGCGGTCGCGATTGCCCGCAAACGACGAGCGCTGGCCCCGGTGGCAGTGCTGATATTGCTCTGCTTGGCGATCAGCGTGATGAATTCGCGCTTCATTGATCCTTGGAATCTGGTGCGGCTGCTGAATTCAGCATCGGTTCTTGTGGTGCTGACGATGGGTGCGACTTTCATCATCATAATGGGAAGCATCGACCTTTCGCTGGAAGGCGTCCTGGCGATCTGCGCTGTGCTTGTTTCGATGCTGGTAGCGAACAATTTCACCTCGATGGACATAGGTTTTTTCGCGGTGCCGCTGGCCATCGCGCTCGGTGCCGCCATCGGCGCGGTCAACGGGGTGGCGCACGTCAAACTGAAGACGCCGTCATTCATGGCTACGCTCGGAGTCGGATTCGTCTGCGTCGGAATCGCGACCGCCTTCCTGCGCGGCGACACGGTGAGAATCGCCGACAAGGTGTTCCGCGGAATGGCGCTCGAGCGCATTCTGGGAATCCCTGCCGGAGTCTGGATCGCGGCGCTCGCAGTGCTGGCCGCCCTATTCATTCAGGAGCGGACGCGAATAGGCAGGTGGCTTTATGCGCTGGGCGGAGACGAAGCGACGGCAAGCCAAGCCGGAGTTCCGATCGATCGCACGCGCATCATCGCTTTCGCCATCGCCGGCGGATTCTACGGACTTGCGGGCGCAATGGCGGCGGCCCAGCTGGGGCAAGGCCACGCGCTGATCGGCCAAGGCCGCCTGTTCACGACCATCACCGCTGTCGTCGTGGGCGGAACCGCATTGTCCGGCGGCGTCGGATCCGTGCTCAATTCCGTCATCGGAGTCATGATTGTCGTGGTGCTTTCGAACGGAATGATCCTCATGGGAATATCGCCGTTCGTACAGCAGGGCGTCCAAGGCATCCTGATTATCGTGGCGGTCGCGCTGGCCTTGGACCGATCCCGACTTCAGATTGTGAAGTGAACCGGTGACAAAAAACGCCACGACGAATTCCAGTTGCGTTCTTGAAGTGCGCAACGCGACGAAATCGTTTCCCGGCGTCAAGGCCCTGGACGACGTGACGATCGAAATCCGAAAAAATGAAGTCGTCGGCCTGATCGGCGAAAACGGTGCCGGCAAATCGACGCTGCTGAAAATTCTCAACGGCGTTTATCAGCCTGAAGCGGGCGAAATCAGAATCAACGGTCAGGCCGCTCGCGTCAAAGGGCCGCGCGACGCATTCGACCTCGGCATCGCGATGGTGTTCCAAGAGCAGTCCATTCTGCCCGTGCTCACCGTGGCGGAAAATATATTCCTTGGCCGCGAGAACGAATTTTTGCGATTCGGCGTTCTTGACAAGCGTGCGATGAATGAAGCAGCCAAAGAGGAGCTTCGCAAAGTCCATCTCGACATCAGCCCCACCACCTTGTGCGACGATCTCACATTCGCCGAGAGGCAGATGGTGGAGATAGCCAAGGCGATTTCGCTGGATACCAGAATCGATGGCGATATCGTCATTTTGCTGGACGAGCCCACTTCGGTTCTGGAATCGAAGGAGATCGAAGTTCTGTTCAGGCTCGTCGACGAACTCAAGGAAAGAGCTGCGTTCGTCTTCATATCGCACCGGATCGACGAGGTTCTGCGAATTTCGGATCGTGTCTATGTTTTGCGCGACGGCAAGGTCGTGTCCGAGGAGGAGGCAACGGACGTATCGGTTCATCGCCTGCATGAACTCATGGTCGGACGGGCGCTCCAGCACGAGTATTACCGCGAGGCGCGGCAGGGCGAACCGAGCGGGGAGGCGGCGATGGAAGTCGTCGATCTTTCGTCGCGAGCCGGTTTCCGAAATGTTTCATTCAAGCTCCATACGGGCGAAATCCTTGGAATCGCGGGTGTCATAGGATCCGGCAGGGAAGCTCTCGCCCAATGCTTGGCAGGCCTTGCGCCGATCGATTCGGGCAAACTCGTGATTGGAGGGAAGGCCCGACGATTCGGCAATCCTTCGCAGGCGGTTGCGGCGGGCATCGGCTATCTTCCGCGCGAACGGAGAACCGAAGGCGTGGTCACGGGCGCTCCGGTGTCGGAAAACATGACGATGCCCGCGCTCGACCAATTTTCAAGGTTCGGAATGGTCCAACGCAGATTGGAATTCAACGTCGTGTCCAATTGGATCGACAAGCTGAAGATCAAGACTCCGTCCCCGGATACCTTGGCCGGGTCGCTGTCCGGCGGAAACCAGCAGAAAGTCGTGCTCTCCAAATGGCGGATCGCCGGATCCAAAATCGTCGTGCTGGACCATCCGACGCGCGGCATCGACGTCGGCGCGAAAGAGGACGTCTACGAATTGATCAGAGACATGACGGACGACGGACTGTCGATCGTACTGCTCGCCGACACTCTGGAAGAAGTCATCGGCCTGAGCCACACAATTCTGGTCATGCGCGACGGCGCTGAATCCGCGAGATTCGATGCGCCGCCCGGCGGCAAGCCGAGCCAAATCGATCTGATCGAGCATATGGTCTGATGACGCGGCTGTGCATGAACAATTCCATGATGCGGCAAACGGCTTCCGCCTTCATCCATCAAGCGGTCGGCGCCGAACTTCGTTCGGCGCATGGGGAGGCTTCGGAATGATCCAAGAAGCGAAATCGATACTTTCCGGGCAAATTCCGCTGCTCACGCTTATCGGGCTGATCGTTCTGGTCGGCATCGTCGATCCGTCGTTTTTCAGCTTCCAGACGCTGATGGTGCTGACATCCGACACCATGACTCTTTTCATCATGGCATCCGGAGCGACGTTCGTCATCTTGATGGGCGGAATCGACTTGTCGGTTCAGTTCGTCGCCTCGATGACGAGCGTCATCGTCGCGCTGCTCCTGCCTGAACTGGGGTTTCTTGCAATACCGATCGCCGTGGCGGCGGGCGCGATCGCAGGAATCGCCGGGGGCGTTTCCCACACTTGGCTTCGGATACCGTCGTTCATTTCCACTCTCGCGATCGGCGGCGTGGTCACGGCCGTCGCTTACGTTCTCTCGGATGCGCGCTCGATAAACATTTCCGGGGAAATCAGGGACACATACCTGTTTTGGATGGTCGGCGAGACGCTCGGCGTCAAGAACGAAATCTGGGTCGGCCTCGCGTTGCTGGCAATCCTGGCGGTCGTGCAGATCGGCACGCCGTTCGGCCGGTTGGCGCGAGCGATCGGCGCCGGCGAACGCGCCGTCATCGCATCCGGAATAAAGGTGAACAGAATCAAATCCTACGCGTTCTTGCTTTCCGGCGCGACCGCGGGGTTTTCCGGCGTACTGATGGCCGCAAGGCTCGGGTCGGGGTCGCCCACGCTTGCGAACGAGTTCCTGCTCTACGCGATCGCGGCGATCATCCTCGGCGGCACAGCGCTGACAGGCGGCGCAGGCGGCGTTTGGCGCACGTTTATCGGCGCTTTGATCATCAACGTTGTCAGGATCGGCATGACATTCCTGGGCGTCAGCGTCTTCGCCCAGCAGATCGTATTCGGAATCGCGCTCGTACTTGCGGTCGCGGCGACAATCGACCGTTCGCGAATTCAGATCGTCAAATAAAGCTTGGCCGCCGGACGAGAGCCCGGCGGCCATTTGCAACTCGAGGACGGCCTCGACGGCCTGCTCGATCAGGAACGGTACTGGATCTGGCCGGTCGACTTGCCCCAATAGTCCTTGAAATCGAACGCCGCAGGCGCGCCGTAGTCCGCCACGGTGTCTTGCGTGATCAGAATGCCGGTTCCGTAGAATTCGCGATGGGCATTCGGCTCGTTGGCGATATCGATTTCGCCGGTTGCGCTGTGGTAGCCGATCGAAAGCCCCATTCCGCCAGTCCACATCGGATCCCAAGCGACCGTGCCCGCCATCTCGCCCGCCTTCGTGGCTTCGATGACGGCATCGATTCCATCAATTCCGGTGACCAAGACCTCGCCGGCAAGTCCTTCCTGCCTGAGCGCTTCGAGCGCGCCGATGCCCATGCCGTCGTTCGCGGCCCAAATGCCCTTGATGTCGCGGCCGAACCGGGTCAACCACGCTTGGGTGATGTCGAAAGCTTTCGTCTCGTTCCAGTCCGCAGGCTGGAAATCAAGCAGTTCGACATTGCCGTTTTCGGCGATAGCCTGATCCAATCCGATTTTCCGCTCGATCGCGGGCACATTCGCGAGAATTCCGCCCAGCGCGACGATGCCTCCTGAACCGCCCATGCGCTTGAAGAGTTCTTCGGCGATCGCCTTCGCGCTCGGCACGCCGTCGAACGACATGTGCGCGACGTAGTGCGGATTGAAGTCCCAAGGATGCAGATCGTCCGGCTTGTTCCACTGCGTGACGACATATGCCCCAGCATTCGCGCAATCTTCGACAATTGTGCGCGCGTCGGGCGAGTCGTTGGGGTCGACGTTGAGGACCATTTTGCCGCCGGTGCGCGCGAGCATTGCCCGGATATCGGCGATTCCCTTTTCCGAGTTGCCCTCGGTGACAAGGACCTCGTAGCTGGCCCCGAGCCAGTCAGCGAACACCTTTCCGCCTTCGGCGAATGTCGCGTGGTAAGGGTTGGCAACCGACCGCATGGAATTGACGAGCGTCCATTCCGATGGATTTGCCAGCACGCGCGCCGGAAGCGCGGACGCCATCGCCGCAAATCCAGCCGCCCCGGCGGCATTGCCAAGAAACGCTCGACGTCCGAGCGAAGCCAAACCAGTCAAATCATTATCTTTCATCTCACTCTCCTTCCAATTTTCGATAACTATTCAGTTAGTTACAAAAAATATTGAGAAAGGTAAAGCAGAAAGCGCACGGGCAGTGGACCTTCGCTTTAAAGTTTGCGACCGCGTTCGCGAGAAGACCGAGCAGATATTTGTCATTCATGCCGGCGAATTGCATCCGTCCCTTGAGCGAGTGGTCGTCGTCCATGAGGCGCACGATGTTCAGGGCGATGCGCCGAAGGGCGGAGCGGCCGGCTTCCGGCTCAAACCCCGAGTCGTGCAACCGAACCCGGCCCCGCCGATTGCATGCAGCCGGATTCCGTCGTTTTGCCGCAAAGGCGGAATCGCAGCGGCGCCTGAATTCAGGCGCCGGCATCGCGAAGTCAGATCCGTTTTCTCTTGGACGGATGATCGGGGCGTGCCGGTCCGCGAATTCGCTTCAGCTCGCCGCCCGATCAATGACGTAGTTCATCAGGCTGGGAATTCCGGGCTCGCAGCGGTCTTCAGTCCCGAACTGACTCCAAATGAAACCGACGTTTCGAAGAATGTCCTCAACCCATAAGACCGGCTCAATCCCGCCGCTTGTCTTCGCCCTTTCCTCCAGTTTCGCGTCTATGCTCCGGTCGATGGCCGATTTGATCGCGGTTATGGAAATCGATATCGTCTTCTGCGCAACGAAGAGTCGCGCAACGGCTTCGGCCGAAGACAATATGCCCCCAGCTTCAAGCTCGCTCCAGCGGTCGGCATAGTAAGCGTTCCTCGCAATGCGGAACGCCTTCAACGCCTGCTCCAGGATTGCGCCGCCGATTCTGTCGCCGTCAGCAAGCTTGTCCGGTTCGGCCTTGGCGGACCGATGCAATTCTCTGCCGACAAGCTGAATGAAATAGGGATAGCACTGCGCAGCATCGGCCGCCTGATCCAGCGTGTCAGCCTCGATGCGGTAACCCATCCGCTCCAATGGCGCACGGAGCGCCTCCTGCGAAGCCGCTGCGTCGAGGCGCCCGATGCCGATCTTGTCCAAGCGGTTCCAGAACGTCGCCTCAATCCCGTTCAGGCGCGATGAAGTGTCCGGAGTGCCGGCGAGGATCAGCAGCAACGGCCGCCCTTCGCCGGCAAGCACCTGCGCATCGTTGAAGAAATCTCGAGCGACTTCCGGATTGTGATACAGAGTATGCGCCTCGTCGATCAACACCGCCAAGCCGCCATTTGAACATCTATTCTTCAGGATGGATCCGAGCAAATTTGCGCTTGGCGAATACAGGTTGCTTACGAAGGTCGTGAACCTCCTCCGGTCCGCGAGCGCATCTGCGAGGTCGGAATGCGAACTGAAACTATCTGGATTCAAAATTACGCATTTGATTTTGCCGCCGTAGTGATCGGCATGCGTCTTCACCCATTGGAGCAGTGCTGTCTTGCCGTTGCCGCGCGGGCCGATCAGAGCGATGTTCGCCGCCGGATTGCACTCCTCCCCCAAGTAATCAAGCGCCTCGATTATCACGGCCTTCTCGCGCTCGCGGCCGGCCAATAACGGCGGAGTCATTCCTGCCCCGGGTGTAAACTTTAGGGTTGGGCCTGTGGTCATGTTCGGCTGCGGCATCGTTGCAGTCTTGGGCTGGCGATTCAAATATGGCGAACCGCTCGACCACCATTCGCGAAACCGGCGGCAATTTCAACGCCGCCGACGGGAAGCGGCCAATTCCCAGGCTGATTGGAGTCCTTTCTACACCGAACCATTAATCATTTCGACAATGAAAGCAAAGTCGGGGGCGTTTCATGTTTTTTGGTCAGGCGGCAGCGCCGCAACAAGCCCTCCATTCGAGGAAGTCGGGCCAACGCATGTTTTAGCGGCGCCATTTGAAGGCGAGCAGGGCGTTGCCGCCGGCCAAAAAGGGCATTGGATGTTAAGAACACGTCGCTAGCAGCGTACAGTTTCGACCCGCGATCCGATTTCATTCCCTGATCTCGTGCGCGTAAACACCCCAGAGTTGGGACTTGAGCACCCATCCTCTATGTCTGTCGACTCTTATGTGGCACCACTCATCGCTGCATTTTCCCAACTTGGCGACGACATCCTTCAGCGCGACGGCGGTAATCGCCGAGCTGTCTTCCGGAGTGACATGAAGCGACACTTCGTCGCCGGTCACAACGACAGTACGGGCACCTGACAGAAGCGAGTAATGCATCCATCCGCCGGAGCCATCCCAGATTCGAATGCGTCTCCAGTGCTCGTACTCTCCCACGATTTCCAGCGGCATGCCGCGGTGCGTGAACTCCCATTCGATCGGATGGGAGCGCCTTGGACCTCGTCGGACGCGCCCCTTGCCGGACTTCAGCGAAACATATCTCGGAATAGGCAGTCCTGTCACCGACCCGACGGACTTCTCGACCTCGACATCCAGCTCTGCGTACAATTTCGCCGCGTCATCGTCGGCGATTTGCGCATCCTGCGCCCAGCCGACCCCGGCGGACATCGTAAAAACCGCCGCCGCGACGAAGCCTTGCCGCCACCCAATGCAATGATTCATTGCCGCTTGCCTGTATTTTGTCACTATGAGCGAGTGCCGAAACTGCCGATCCGGCTTATGTGTTGCCGAATGCTATCTGATTTTGCGACAATTGAGCAACCGAAATCATCGCGCGAGCGCTGAATATGCACAAACCTAAGCTCCGTGTGGCAGTAACGACAAAACTGCCCGACACTATCGAAACCCGCATCATGGAGCTCTTCGATGCAACCTTGCGAACCGGCAGCGAGCCAATTTCGCGAGAAGAGCTTGCCGAACTGGCGTCCGCAAGCGAGGTTTTGATTCCCACGATCACGGACGCGATCAATGAAGCTCTTCTGGAGCGGGCCGGACCGCAGCTCAAGCTGATCGCAAACTACGGAGCGGGATTCGATCATATCGACGTTCAGGCGGCCCACCGGAGGAAAATACTGGTGACGAACACTCCGGGCGTGATGACCGAAGACACGGCGGACATGGCGATCGGCCTGATCATTGCGGTCGCCAGACGATTGAAGGAAGGCATTCGCGTCATGCAATCCGGCGGATGGTCCGGCTGGGAACCGACCGCTTATCTCGGCGCTCGGCTGGGCGGAAAGAGGCTCGGCATACTCGGGATGGGTCGAATAGGCTGCGCCGTTGCGAAGCGCGCGCGCGCTTTCGGGATGCAGATCCACTACCACAACCGGCGCCGGGTCAACCAAAAATTGGAGTCCGAACTTGAAGCGACCTACTGGGAAAGCTTGGACCAAATGGTCAGCAGGATGGATGTGATTTCGGTCAACTGTCCGCACACCCCTTCCACGTATCACTTGATCAACGAGCGCCGGATGCGGCTCATGAAGCGAACTGCGGTGATCGTGAACACTTCGCGCGGCGAAGTCATCGACCAGAACGCATTGACGAGATTGCTTCGGGCCGGCGCCCTCGCAGGGGCCGGCCTCGACGTCTTCGAAAAGGGCATCCTGCCCAACCCTCGGCTTCTCAAACTAGAGAATGCCGTGCTGCTTCCGCATCAGGGGTCTGCAACCTACGAAGCGAGGGAAGAGATGGGGGAGAAAGTAATCCTGAACGTGCAGACCTTCTCGGACGGGCATCAGCCGCCGGATCTCGTGCTTCCAAGCATGGCTTGAAACGGCGACAGGACTCAGACTCCCTTCGCGCCGCAGATCCCGCAACCTTCTCGGCGCTCGAATTCGACCTTTCTGCTTTCGCCCCAAAGGGCGTCGTAGATCATCATGGAATTCACGAGCGGCGCCCCGGCTCCGACAAGCAGCTTGATCGCTTCAGCGGCCATCATCGCGCCGACCACGCCGGGAAGCGCGCCTAGAACGCCTGCTTCCGCGCAGGGAGGAGCCGACCCGGGCGCCGGCGCTTCCGGGAACACGCATGCGAAACACGCCGAGCCGCGTTTTGCATCGAAAGCGCTGATTTGCCCTTCCCACTGGCTGATTGCGCCGAACACCATCGGGACGCCTTCCAAAACGCAAGCTTCATTCAAAATGGTCCTGGTGTCGAAATTGTCGGAGCCGTCTATCGCCAAATCGCAGCCGCGAACCAAGTCCGAGGCGTTGCTTCGATCAATCCTCGTGCAATGGCTTGCGACCTTCAAATGCGGATTTATCAAGCGGGCGCGATTCGCGGCCCGTTCCGCCTTGGGCGCACCTATGTCCTTGTCCGTATACAGGACTTGTCTTTGCAGGTTCGACAAGGAAACCGAGTCTCCGTCCACGATATCGATCGTTCCGACGCCGGCCGCAGCCAAGTACTGGATCAGCGGAGATCCAAGCCCGCCGGCGCCGATCACCAGCAGCCTCGAGGACTTCAGTCTCCTTTGGCCGGTTCCGCCGATCTCGCGAAGCACAATATGGCGAGCATAGCGTTCGAGTTCTTCTTGGGAGAACCGCAAGTCGGCATCCGCTCCCATTGAATCCGCTTTTGAAACCTCTGATTCTTTCATCTTTTGCCGGGCAATTCGCTTGAGGCGTCGCAACGCGAGGACGTAAATCGCCACAGCGGCAGCGGCGAACGCCGCCAATAGCCATCCGGAAGCCGATGCCGCGATGCCAGGCTCCGTTTCCGCCCATGAAGCATTTCCGAATCCGACGAGGGGCAGCGTCCATCGCCACTGAACTGAGGCACCGCCAAGGCGTCGCGCAAATGTCATCAAAGCCCTGTCGAACCGAAACCGCCTTGATCTCGAATGGACTCGGACAGCGCATCCGCTTCCTCAAACCGAGCAGACGCGACCCGGGCGAAGACCATTTGGGCGATTCGGTCTCCATGCCTCACGATCTGCTCGCTTGTCCCGAGATTGACCAGCAGGACGCCCACTTCGCCCCTGTAGTCGCTATCGACCGTTCCGGGGCTGTTGAGAACTGATAGGCCGCAACGGAGAGCCAAGCCGGATCTCGACCTGATCTGCGCTTCAAAACCCGCCGGAATCTCCATTTTGAATCCGAGCGGAACATGAACCCTTTCGAATGAGCGGACGACCAAACCTGTTTGCCGCGCATCTGCGGCAAGATTCGCTCGCAGGTCGACGCCTGCGGACCCCGGTGTGGAATAGGATGGAAGCGGAAGCGATCTGTCCGCGCTCTCCAGCCAGGATATCCGAATGTCGAGGCTCACTCGCCGAGCTCGGCGCAAATCCGGTCGGCCAACTTCGATCCGATCTCGTCTTTGGACAATCGAGGCCACGCCTCCGAAGCGTCGGCGGTGAACAGCGAGACCTTATTCTCGTCGCCTCCGAACACTCCTGATTCCGGAGTGACGCAATTCGCGACGATCCAGTCGCAGCCTTTCGAAATCAGCTTGCCGCGCGCATTCTCCTCGACGTTGTCCGTTTCCGCCGCGAATCCGACCACCAGTCCGGGTCGGCTTTCTTCCATATTGGCGATGGTCGCCAGGATGTCCGGGTTTTCCACAAGTTCCAGCGACGGGACGGTTCGCCCCTTTTGCTTCTTGATCTTGGAGCCGCTGAAGCTGCGCACGCCCCAATCAGCCACGGCCGCCGCAAATATCGCCGCATCCGCAGGAAGCGCGTCTTGCACAGCCTTCAGCATTTCGCTTGCCGATTCGACACGGACGACGCCAGCTTCCGGCGGCGGCTCGACTGCAGCCGGACCGGTTATGAATGTTACCCTCGCTCCGCGCCGCAGGAGCGCATCGGCAATCGCAGTCCCTTGTTTTCCTGAAGACCTGTTCGCGATGTAGCGAACCGGATCGATCGGTTCCCTCGTGGGCCCGGATGTCACGACGATATGTTTGCCCGCCAATTGCCGGGTAGCAAACGCCCGCTTGATTGCTTCGAAGATGGAAGCAGGTTCCGCCATCCTGCCGATGCCGGTCTCTCCGCATGCCATCGCGCCTGTTTCCGGGCCGATCATCGCGATTCCGTCCGATCTGAGCATCGCGACATTTCGTTGGGTAGCAGGGTTGAGCCACATCCGAACATTCATCGCAGGCGCCGCAAGCACGGGCTTGTCCGTGGCAAGCAGGATCGTTGAAGCCAGATCGTCGGCAAGGCCGCCAGCCATTTTGGCGAGAATATCGGCTGTAGCGGGCGCCACGACCAGCAAATCCGCCGAACGCGACAATTCTATGTGGCCCATCTTGGCTTCTTCGAGAGGGTTGAACAGCTCATGATGCACTTGCGATTCGGACAAGGCTGCGAGGGAAAGCGGCGTGACGAACTGTTCAGCCGCCTTGGTCAGCACGCAAGAGACGCCGGCTCCGGAATCGCGAAGCAACCGCACGAGGCTCAAGCATTTGTAGGCGGCGATTCCGCCGCCGATGATCAAAAGAATGCGTTTGCCGCTCGGCATTCCGTGCCTCCGTCACAAATGCGCGGTAACATGAATCTAGATTGCGCTTGTCTTCATGGCAACTCGCGTTCCTACCACCGAATCCGCGAGAATCAGAATTGGTATTTCCATGGATCGGAAACAGGACGGCCTGCACCGCGGCATTGTCAAGCGACATTGCCGGGCAATTTTGCGATTGCGTTTCCTTCCGCTTCGGGCAAAACGGGAAACCGAAACGACCGGCTGGATTGTAGCGCCATGTTGCCGCAAATTTCATTCGTTCTTGGAGGCTCGTCTTCCGGCAAGACTGCATTCGCCGAAAAGTTGGCGGAAGGGTCCGGCAGACGCGTCGTCTACATTGCGACGGCGGACGGCAAGGACGCGGAAATGCAGGCGAAAATCCGGCGTCACCGCCGCAACAGGCCTGCCGGGTGGCGCACTGTGGAAGCGCACGGCGATGCCGAAGGAGCGCTGGCCGCATTGGAGGCGGAGGACATTGGCCTCTTCGACTGCGTTACCATGTGGCTGGCCGACAGAATGCTTGCCGGCGCCGATCTCGAACCGGCGTCCGCCGCTCTCGTCGATTCATTCCGCTCGGCCGCCTGCCCCGTCATTGCGGTGTCGGGCGAGACGGGGCTCGGCGGCATTTCGGCGAATGCCATGGCCAGGCGGTTCAATGAGCATCAAGGCGAAATAAATCAAAAGATCGCCGCCGCGTCCGGGCTTGCCGTTGCCGTCATGGCCGGCATTCCAGCGGTCCTGAAGGGGCGCCTTCCGGCTTGGATGTGAAAACGACATGGTGGTGGGTTCGTCACGGGCCGACCCACTCCGACGTGCTGGCAGGCTGGACCGACATTCCGGCCGATCTGTCGGACGTGTCGCAGCTGAGCCGCTTGTCGAGCTTTCTTCCCGAACGGGCGGTGGTGATTTCGTCCGATCTTTCCCGCGCTAGCAAGACCGCCGACGCCATTGCGCGGGGCCGGAAGCGGCTGCCCGACGCGCCCGATCTGCGAGAGATCAATTTCGGCAGCTGGGACGGAAAGCCGTTCAGCCGGATATCGCAGGAGCATCCGTCGCTCTCCAAAAAATACTTTTCCGATCCGGGAAGTCACGCGCCGCCGGGCGGCGAGTCTTGGGCGGCCGTATCGAGCCGGGTCAGCGAGTTCGTGGATCTGACCACGGCTTCCCGGGTCGGCGAGCACATTGTCGCTGTCGCGCATTTCGGCGCCATCCTCACGCAGGTCCAGCGCGCCACGAAGCAAAGCACCCGCGCGCTGTCCGCCCGCAAAGTTCAAAACCTCTCCGTAACTCGGCTTTCGGTTTCCGCAGATTCTTGGACCATGGATTTCTTCAGCCGAGTTCCTTGAAAGATTGGCCGTCATGATTTGCCGCAGCGAATTCCATGAAACGGCTTGTCGCTTCGAGTCCGCATGTTCCGCATTTTGCATGTCGACGTTGTCTGGGTTCAATGAACGGTTTCCGCGCGGCGAAGTCTGGGCCGACCGGGGTGCGTCCCGTCATTTTTGGTCAGGCCGCGGCGCGAACAAATCTCCAATTGATGAATTCAGCCCAACAATTGCTTTCGACCTGCCCCGCCGTTCGACGGCAAGCAAAGCGTTGGCGCCCGCTTCCCGCAAGCGGCACTTCGCAACCCATATGAAGGATGCACCCGGCCGACCGGTCGGGATTGCCCAAATTCAGCAATAATAAATGGATCAAGAGTCACAACAAATCGCCCCGAAGCGATCCGGAATCGAAAACTCCTTTTGCGCAACGCCATGAAAAGTCGGAACGGAGCTAAAATCGAGCCAAACTCTCGAAGTCGGGAACTACTTCAAGGCTGCCGGATATGCCTCAGGCTGATCCCGAAATGCTTCAAGGGCGGCACGAACGCAAAACCGCATGCCATCTGTGACAGCAAAGGACGGCCGCTGAACCTGCTTCGCAACCGCTAGACGGACCGGCGATCGCATCGGCGCAAGGGCATTGCCGAGCAGCCTGCCAAGTGTCGAATAGCTGCGGGGGATCGCGGCTGCGATGCTGATTGTTCCTGCGCCGCCTCTGTCGAGATTTTCAGCTGTGATCCTTCGGGTATGGGACGGCCATTCCTTCTTGTACCGCGTGGCAGGCGACGTGCGCACTCTCAACCCCGATCATGGCTGGCTTTTCCGATTTGCAAAGTTCGGTCGCGATCGGGCAGCGCGGGTGAAAGGGGCAGCCGGAAGGAGGACTCAGGGGGCTGGGAACCTCGCCTGCCAGCGGGGATCTGGTTCGGCCGACTTTCGACAGGTCGGGGATCGAGTCGAGCAACAAGCGGGTGTAAGGATGGCGTGGCGTATCAAAGATGACGTCTGTATCCGCCCATTCGACCAGACGGCCCAGATACATTATGCCGACGCGCGTCGAAATGTGCCGAACCACGGCCAGATCATGGCTGATGAACAGGTAGGTCAACCCCAGCTGCTCCTGCAATTCGACCATCAGATTGAGAATTTGCGCCTGCACCGAGACGTCCAGAGCCGATGTCGGCTCGTCGCAGATCAGAAACTCCGGTTCGGCGGCCAGCGCGCGGGCGATCGAGATCCTTTGGCGCTGACCGCCCGAAAACTCATGCGGGTATTTCACGCCGTCGCTTTCTGACAACCCGACCTGACGCAAAAGCTCGCCAACGCGGGCTTCGCGGGGGCTGCCCGGCGGCAGTGTTTCCGCAATCACGTCCGACACCCGCCATCGCGGGTTGAGCGAGGCTTGAGGGTCCTGGAAAATCATCTGTACCCGGCTGGCAGTCCCGTCCGCCGCTGTTCCGGCCTGTTCCAGCGCGATGTTTCCGGCAGTCGGCTTGTAAAGTCCGACAAGCGTTCTCGCGACCGTCGATTTGCCGCAGCCGGATTCGCCCACCAGACCGAATGTCTCGCCGCGCCGGATTTTCAGATTGAAATCGTCCACGGCTCGAACCGTTTGCCGCCCGGTCCTGTTGATCAGACGTGTCAGAAACGGAGGAGAGACATCAAAATGCTGCTTCAGCCCGCTTATCTGACACAATTCCTCGGTCTGCATATGCGATGGGCGCTGTTGCGGGCCCCGATGGCCTTCACCGGATGCCGGACCGAGGGGGCCGGGACGGGCATTGTCGTGATACAGCCAGCAGGCAACCTTGCAGTCGCCCGCAATGTCCAGCGGCGGCAATTCAACGGCGCAGCGCGGCAGAGCATGGGGGCAGCGCGGATGAAACCGGCATCCGCCGGGCATCGCGCCGACGCGCGGCATCGAGCCGCTGATCTGCGCCAGCTTTTCGACATTTGAGGTCAGCGATGGGATCGAGCCCATCAGCCCGGCGGTATAGGGCGATTTCGGGTCATGGACGACCTGAGATACCGGTCCGACCTCAGCCACTTTGCCCGCATACATGACGGCCACGCGGTTTGCCGCTTCGACGATGACGCCCATATCATGGGTGATCAGCATGATCGCCGTGTCATGCTCGCTGCACATCCGTTTCAACAGGCTGATGATCTGCGCCTGTATCGACACGTCCAATGCCGTCGTCGGCTCATCCGCGATGATCAGCCGGGGTTCGGCCGCCAGTGCCAAGGCGATCACCACACGCTGCCGCATCCCGCCCGAGAACTGATGCGGATAGTGATCGATGCGCTCGCCCGCCGCCGGAATGCCTACTTCGCGCAGCAAATCCAGCGCCCGCGCTCGCGCTTGTTTATGGGTCAGACCCAGATGCGACATGATCGTATCGCTGATCTGACGCCCGACCGTATGCAACGGGTTGAGGCTGGTCAGCGGGTCCTGAAAGATCGCGCCGATCTGACGTCCTCTGATCTGGCGCATCTCTTCATAGCTGAGCGTATCCAGACGAGTGCCGTCGAACAGGATCTCGCCGCTCGAGACACATCCCGGCGCCTCGATCAGGCCGATCACGGCGGCCCCGGTCATGGATTTGCCTGCACCGGATTCGCCGACGACACCCAATATCTCACCAGGCTCGATATGCAGGCTGACATCCTCGACCGGAAACAGCGAGCCGTGGCGGGTCGGAAACTCGACGCTCAGGTTGCGGATGTCTAGCAAGGGGCCGGAGCTTGGTTGCACGGCCGGGGCCTACCTTAGCTTGGGATTGAGCGCGTCACGCAGCCAGTCGCCCATCAGGTTTACCGACAGACCCATCACCGCCAGCGTGATGCCGGGAAAGATCGTGATCCACCATTCGCCCGAGAACAGAAAGTCGTTGCCGACCCGGATCAACGTGCCCAGCGACGGCTGCGTCGGCGGCAGTCCGACACCGAGGAAGGACAGGGTCGCCTCGGTCACGATGGCCAGCGCCAGATTGATGGTCGCGATGACAAGCACCGGGCCCATGACATTGGGCAGCAGGTGGCGCGCCATGATGTAGGCCGGGCTTTTGCCCGCCACCCGCGCCGCCTGCACGTAATCCTTGCCTTTCTCGACCATCGTGGTGGATCGCACGGTCCGGGCGAACTGAACCCAATAAGCCAGCGAGATGGCGGCGATCACCACGATGAAGGCGATGTTGCCATGGGTGCCCGGCCCCAGAACACTGCGGATGATGCCGTCTATCAGCAGGGCGATCAGGATGTCGGGAAAGCTTAGCTGAATTTCGGCGACCCGCATGATTGCCGCATCCAGCCGCCCGCCCACATACCCGCTGAGCAGCCCCAGCGACACGCCGATCGTGGCTGCCAGCAGCACGCTGGCCACGCCCACTCCCAGAGAGATGCGCATTCCGTACATGATGGTTGACAACACATCCCGACCCACGCTGTCGGTGCCCAGCAGGAACCGGCTGTCGCCGCCTTCCATCCAGACCGGAGGCAGGAAGGAATCGAGGATGCTGATCCCGGCCATGTCATAGGGGTCGGTCGGGGCCAGCCACGGCGCAAACAATGCGATGAACGCAAAGGCGAAAGTAAGCGCCCCGGCCGCCACTGTGACCTTGGATTGCCGGAAGCTGTAGGCCAGATCACTGTCCCACATGCGGCGCAGGACGCCCTTGCGCGGCGGGCTGTTTGCGGTTTCAACCACGATCGACCCTCAGCCTTGGGTCGACCACGTAGTAGAGCAGATCGACAATCAGATTGATGACCACGAAAAACAGCGCGATCAGCAGCAGATAGGTGGACATGATCGGAATATCGACCTCGGAAATTGCCTGAATGAACATCAGCCCCAGGCCCGGCCATTGAAAAACGGTCTCGGTGATGATCGCGAACGCCACAATGGATCCCAGTTGCAGACCGGTGATGGTGATGACCGGGACCAGCGTGTTCATCAGCGCATAGTTGAAATGCACGATCCGGTTGGAGAGACCCCGCGCGCGGGCGAATTTGATATAGTCGGTGCGCAGGACCTCCAGCATCTCGGACCGCACCAGCCGCATGATCAGGGTCATCTGAAACAGCGCCAGCGTGATTGCGGGCATGATCATGGCCTTCAACCCGCTTGCGGTCAGAAACCCGGTGCTCCAGAACCCGATCTGAACCACCTCGCCGCGTCCAAAGGACGGCAGGACGTTGAGTTGAACCGCAAAGACATAGATCAGCATAATGCCGATCAGAAAAGTGGGCAGGGACACTCCGATCAGGGACACTGACAGCATCACATGAGCGAGCCAGCTGTTCCGGTTCAGCGCCGTGTAGATGCCCATTGGTATCCCCAGCAGCAGGGCCAGCACGGCCGACACCAGACTGAGTTCCAAAGTCGCGGGCAACCGCTCGGCAATGATTGAGGCGACGGAGCGCTTCTGTTGGTAGGAGATCCCGAACTCGAACTGTGCCGCGCGCGAGATGAAACGGGCGAACTGTACCGGCGCGGGATCGTTTAGACCGAGGGATTCGCGCAATTCCTCGCGCCGCTCGTCCGACGTCTGGATGCCTACCAGATTGGAAATCGGGTCGCCGACGTAGTTGAACAGCGTAAAGGAAATCAGCGCCACGCCCAGCATGACCACAATGGACTGCAACAGGCGGCTGACGATGAATGACAGCATGTTGGTTCCGGCCCCCGGGGGACAGGCGGCCTCGCGGGCCGCCTGTGATCAGCATTCAGTCTTCGATATTGATATACCAGTAATGCAGCGCATTGTCCGCGCGCTGCACCACGTTGACCCCGTCACGCACCGCCCACGACAGCGCCTGCTGATGCAGCGGGATATAGCCCACATCTTCCTTGACGATGGCAAACGCCTCGTCAATCATCGCCTGCCGCTTGTCCTGATCGATCTCGGAGGTGATCCGGCGCGACAGTTCGGTGACCCTCGGATTGCCGTAATCGCCGCCGTTCCAAGCCAGCCCGCCGTCACCCTGCGGCACCATTAGATGCGCGATCACGCTTCCGGCGTCCTGATCGTCGGGGATCCAGCCCAGCAGGTAAAAGCTGACATCGTGGATTTTCAGTTTTTCAAAGAATTTCGACTTGGTCTGCGCCAGCAGATCCACCTCGATTCCAACCTGCGCCAGCATCGCCACAACCGCCTGACAGATCTGCTCGTCATTCACGTAGCGGTCATTGGGGCAGTCCAGTTGAATCTGGAACCCGTCCGGATATCCGGCCTCGGCCAGCAGCGCCTTGGACGCCTCGGGGTCATAGGGCAGGCGGTCATTGAGATCGGCATTGAACCCGTTCAGACCCGGCGCCAGCAGCAGACCGGCGGGCGTTGCCGCGTCGCGCATCACCTTCTTCTTGATCGCATCGACATCGATCGCCTGATACATGGCTTGCCGCACCCGCTTGTCCTTCAACGGGTTTTCACCCTTGACCGAGGAATAGAGAAGCTCGTCCCGTGACTGGTCCATGCCCAGAAAGACGGTGCGCAATTCCGGCCCCTGCAGCATCGAGGCGACGCCCGAACTGTTGATCCGTGCCGCATCCTGCACCGGGGCGGGAAAAATCAAGTCCAACTCACCGGACAACAGCGCCGCGGTGCGGGTTGCATCCGAGCCGATGGGGGTCAGGATCACCTCGGTCACGTTGAAAACCTGATTTTCCGAATCCCACCAATCGTCATAGCGGGTCACGACGGTTTTGACGCCGGGTTCGCGGCTGACCAGCTTGAACGGACCGGTGCCGTTGGCGTTCAGTGTCGCGTGGTTTTCGATCTTTTCCGCCAGATTGACGGGCTGCTCGGCGCCGTTCTCCTCGGCCCATTCCTTGTCCATCATGTAGAACGGCGCAATGGTGTTCAGCAGGATCGGATTCGGCACGGCGGTGACGATATCCACCGTATGGTCATCGACCTTGCGCACCTCGGCGATGCCGCCGACAAAATTGCTCATGTCGGAACCCTCGGCCTTGCCCCGGTTGAAGGAAAAGACCACATCGTCGGCGTTGAAATCATTGCCGTTGTGGAATTTCACACCCTTCCGCAGGTTGAAGCGCCAGGTGGTCGGGTCGATCACCTCCCAGCTGGTGGCGAGCGCCGGTTCGATCTGCAGGTCGGAATCGTAGCGGATCAGAGGCTCGTGGATGTTGTGATGGAACGAGGCCGTAAAGTTCTCGGCCAGCGCATAGGGATCCATCGACGCGACGTCCCCCTGAAACGCGAAACGAAATGTCTTGGCTGTGGCTGGCATCGCCAGCGCGACGGCGGCAACCGTTGCGGCGGCAACCCACCCGGTCAATCGAACATGCATTTGCTCTTCTCCCAGATTGCAAGTGTTGTATTGAACTAGTACACTTTAGCACATGATCGCAGGATATCAATTGCCAATTGAAAGTGGTGAAGTGTTCACGAAAAACGCTTATTTTATAATTGCTAACGCGGAAAAACTGCCTAAAGTCGCTCTGCGACGCATCGCTTCGCTGTTGTGCTATTGCATCTCGCGTGGCATTTTTGACCCCAATGTTACATGAAACTATAACACAAGATGGCTTTCGAGTTCAAAATCGATCCTACCCTGCCTTTGCCGCTTGGGGCCCAATTGCGGGGTCTCATTGAATACGGCATCGCCTGCGGCGATCTGCAGCCGCGCGCGCGTCTGCCTTCGGTGCGCAGCCTGGCCGAGCAGTTGGGCATCGCGCCGATGACGGTCAGTCAGGTCTTCAAGGACCTGCAGGACGCGGAACTGATCGAAAGCAGGACTGGTCGTGGCACCTATGTGCGCTCGAATGTCGCCGTGCCGCAGATTCCCCGGCCGGATTTCACGGCGCTGCGGGACCGGGCCGATGCGCTTGTGGCGGATGCGCTGGATTCCGGCGTGCCCCCGGCCGAGCTGTCGGCGCTGCTGACGACCTGCCTGAACCGTCACGCCAGGCGCAGCCGATCCATCCGTGTTGCCATGGTCGGCGCCTTCGAGCAGAGCACCCGGGAATTTGTCGCTGATCTGAAGGCGCGGCTCAGGCACGACGACGACGTCGCCGGCCTAACCATAGACGGCCTGCAGGCCGACGCCGAGCTGCGGCGGCGGATGGCCGGGTTCGACCTGATCCTGACCTTCACCAACCGCATGGCCGAGGTCACCGACCTGCTGGGGTCCGAAGCGCAGGTGATGGGCGTCAGCTATATCCCATCGGACGCGACCCGGATCGCGCTCGCAGGTCTGGATGCGCGGCAAAAGATCGGGCTGGTGTCCACCTTCGACACCTTTCTGCCGGTCATGCAATCCGGCGTCCGCCGATTGGCGCCGCAGATCGGGTCGATCACCGCTTCGGTGCTGGGCCATCCGGACCTGCCCGGGATCCTGTCGGCAGTCGATGTGGTCATCTTCGCAACCGGCGCGGATGAAGTCACCTTGGGGCTGCCTGACACGGTCCATGCGTTTGAATACCGCCATGCGCTGCACCCGCTGGAGCTGGAAACCAACGTCCTGCCCGAGATCGAGCGTTTGCGGGTCGGGGCCAAGAAACCGGCGGCCGAACCTTCAAAGGAGCCTGCGGAATGAAACTGTCCGACATGAACTGGATGCAGGTCGAAGAGTATCTGCGCAACGACAACCGTGTGGTGTTGCCGCTCGGCAGTACCGAACAGCACGCCTATCTTAGCCTGTGCGTCGATTGCATCCTGTCCGAAAAGGTCGCCGCAGACGCAGCGGAGCCGCTGGGAATTCCGGTCCTGCCTGCAGTGAATTACGGGCTGGCGCCTTACTTCACCGCCTATCCCGGAACCGTCAGCCTGCGGTTGGAGACCTACGTGGCCCTGGTGCGGGATATTCTGGACAATCTTGCCAAGACCGGCTTTCGCCGCATCCTCATCGTGAACGGGCATGGCGGCAATCGGCCGGTTCAGGGTTTCGTCAGCGAGTGGCTCGCGCAGCGCCCTGAATGCGCCGTCAGGTTCCACAACTGGTGGAACGCGCCTGAGGTCCAGGCAAAGGTCGATGAGATCGATCCGGTCGCGTCACATGCCTCGTGGATGGAGAATTTCCCATGGACCCGCCTGCCGGGCGTCGCGCTGCCCGAAGGTCGGAAACCGATGGCTGATCCCACCCATCTGGCCATGCTGAACCCGCAGCAGGTGCGCGAGTATGTCGGGGACGGCAACTACGGCGGCGCCTACCAGCGCCCCGACGCCGACACCGACGCCCTGTGGGCCGTGGCGGTGCAAGAGGTGCGTCAGCTCCTGGAAACGGGCTGGCCATGACGGCGCCTGTGATCATTTGGGGCGCAGGAGCGGTGGGTGGAACCGTCGGCGCCTATCTGCATCGCGCCGGCCATCCGGTTGTCCTTGTCGATGCCGCGGCCGATCACGTGGCGCGGATTCGCGAACGCGGATTGCGCATCGAAGGCCCGATCGAGAACTTTGCGGTTCATCCCCCGGCGCGGCTGCCCGAACAAATCGAAGGTCCAATCGACACTGCATTCCTGTGCGTAAAGGCGCATCACACTGTCGGGGCCTGCCGCCAGATCGCCGAAAGGCTGTCGGACAGGGGTTGCGTCGTGTCCCTGCAGAACGGGCTGAATGAACTGGCCATCGCCCAAGCGGTGGGTGCTGAACGCACCGTGGGCGCATTCGTGAATTTCGGCGCCGATTACCTGTCGCCCGGCGTGATCCATTATGCCGGGCATGGCGCCGTGGTTGTCGGAGAAGTTGACGGTCGGATCTCGGATCGATCCCGCTTCCTGCATGGCTTGCTGAGGGATTTCGATGATCGTGCCGCGCTCAGCGACAATATCCTCGGGTATTTGTGGAGCAAGCTCAGCTACGGCTCGCTGCTTTACGCAACCGCGCTGACCAATGAACCTATCGCCGATGTTTTCGCGGCAGAGCGCCATCGAGCGGTCCTGATCGCGCTGGTTCGCGAGATACTGAGCGTCACCCGTGCAGAAGGCGTGACACCGGAAAGCTTTGACGGATATTCGCCGCTCTCGTTTGAAAATGACATCAATGCAATCGCATCGCTGGACGCGATGGTCGCGCACAACCGGAAGTCGGCCAAAAGCCACTCGGGAATATGGCGTGACCTTGTGGTTCGAAAGCGCCCGACCGAGGTTGACGCGCAGCTTGGCCCGATGGTCGAGCTCGCTAGACGCCGCGGCATTCCAACGCCCATCCTGTTGCGCCTAATTGGTCTGATACATGATGTGGAAGCTGGTCTGCGCAAACAGGGCGATGAATTGCTTGCGTCGCTGGGATCGGCTCATGCACCTTGATTTCAAGGATCGGACGGTGGTCATTACCGGCGCCGCGCAAGGCTTCGGGCGGGCGCTGACCGCGCGGTTTGTGACCGAAGGCGCCCACGTTTTCGCCTGCGATATCAATGATGCCGGTCTAGAGCGGACGAAAGAGCTGACCGGAGGCGTTTATGAAACGGGGCATGTCGACGTTGCGGACCGTGACGCGTTTGGGCAATTCGTCTCGCGCGCCGAACAGACCTCGGACCATGGTGCAGTGGACATCCTGATAAACAACGCGGGCGGTGTCCTGGGGCAGGTCGGCCGCCCGATAGAAGAGATAACCCAAGCCGAATGGCAGATCATTTTCGACGTGAATGTGTCGGGCGCCTTTTACGGCGCTCAAGCCGTCGCGCCGGGCATGAAACGCAGGCGGACGGGTCGGATCGTGAATATTTCAAGCGGCGCGGGCCTTGGGGTCAGTCTGACTGGCATTCAGGCTTATGCCAGCGCCAAGGCGGCGCAGATCGGACTGACACGGCAACTTGCGCAGGAACTCGGCCCCTGGGGGATCACGGTAAACAGCGTGGCGCCGGGGTTCGTGCGATCAAACCCCACAACCGAACGGCAATGGGAGGCGTTGGGGCCCGAAGGACAGCGGCAGCTGATCGACGGGCTGAAATTGAAACGACCCGGATCAGCGAATGACATCGTAAACGCCGTGCAGTTTCTGGCTTCTGATCAGGCGGGTTGGATCACGGCCCAGATACTGGGTGTTGACGGGGGACGCTGAAGCATCCGGCTCAAAAGCTGAATCGTCGGAATTCCTCCAGAAGTGCGAATCTTTATTCATATTTCTTATTTTATCATTTATTATCAGTATTTTATAGACATCCCGATCCGACGCATCATGAAGCGGCACGCGGCCAGTTGCGCCCACGCCAGCGAGCTCTCCGAACTGATCTGTGATTCATCAAGTTAGGGAGGATGGATCATGTCAGCAATTTGCCAGAGGCGCTTCGTGCGCGGTTCTGGAAGCTGGTTGAAGAAAGGCCTCCAATCAAAAAACCCCGTCCAAAGATTGTTTTCGATGCAGCTTTGAAGGCGATCCGGGCGTTGGCTCCGCTTTCGACCCGCGGCGCCTCTCACTCCTCATCACTAAATTGGGACGCGGCCGCTCAGGAAACAGGCCACCCGCGGCACTCCTCGTCTACCGATCCGCCAGCTTCGTCTCTATCACATTCCATATCAGTGCTGCCGAGTTGATTCCTGTGAAGCGCTCGAGTTCGACGATTCCCGTGGGGGAAGTAATGTTCACTTCGGTCAGGTAGCCGCCGATAATGTCGATCCCCGCGAATATCTGCCCGGCGTCCTTGAGCACCGGGCCGACCGCCGCGCAGATTTCCCGATCCCGGTCGGTGAGCGAAGCGGCCTCGGCTTTGCCGCCGACATGCAAATTCGAACGGGCTTCATTCTCCGCCGGCACTCTGTTTATGGCTCCGACGGGATCGCCGTCGACGAGTATGACGCGTTTGTCTCCCGATTTCACGTCGGGGAGGAACTTCTGCAGGATGACCGGCTCGCGATTGGATGCAAGGAACATCTCGCACAGCGCGTTGAAATTCATGTCGTCGCTTTTGACGAAAAAGACCCCCGCGCCGCCGTTCCCGTAGAGAGGCTTGACGATGATGTCTCCGTGCTTGGCGCGAAACGCTCTCAGGGATTCAAGGTTCCTCGCGATCACCGTGGGCGGAATGATCTCGGGAAACTTCCAAACGATCAGCTTTTCCGGATAATTCCGAACCCAGAACGGATCGTTCACGACCAGCGTATCGAGCATGACTGTCTCAAGCAGATGCGTGGTTGTGACGTACGACATGTCGAACGGCGGGTCCTGCCGAAGCCACACTACATCGGCCTCGGAAAGATCTTTCCAGAATGCCTTGCTCTTGGAGAAATGGTCCGACTCCACCTGCCTGACCGTCAAGTCGCATCCCTTGGCGAGCAAACGGCCGTCCTCAAGAACCAAGTCCTCCGGAAGATAGTAGAACAAGCGATGGCCGCGCTCCTGCGCCTCGCGAACTATCCGAAACGTGCCGTCGGCGTTGATATCTATTGATTCGATCGGATCCATCTGGATTGCAACATTCAGCGTCATTCCGTTCATGCTCCGTGTTTGCTGCCCAATAATTCGCCGGGTGTCTCCTGCTGCAGGCTCGCGCCTTCGCACCGAACCGAACAATGATCGAATCCGATCATTCTGAACCCTCGGCGAGTTCGCTTTGCGCCTGCAGCTTCAGCGCAAGACGGTAAATTTCGTTGCGAGGCACCGAACTGGCCATTGCAAGTTCCGACACCGCGTCCCTCAATGAACGCTCCTTCATCAATGCCAAAAGATCAGGTTCCAAATCAGCCGCCGACGCATGCGCAGCATCGCTCTTTTCCACGACGATGGTAATTTCGCCTCGCGATTCCATTTGGTCCGCGTCGCGCTCCAGCTCATTGAGCGAGCCTCGCACGACCTCCTCGAACTTTTTCGTAAGTTCGCGGCAAATTGCCGCCTGCCGGTCTCCGCCCAATGACTCCGATAGCGATTTCAGGCTCGCGCGGAGTCGGCCCGGCGCTTCGAAAAACACTAGCGTAGCTGCGATCGACCGCAAGTCTTCGAGTTGCCGCCTGCGCTCCGCCGCCTTCCTCGGCAGGAACCCGATGAACATGAACCTGTCCGTCGGCAGCCCGGACCCGACGAGCGCGGCCAACGACGCGGACGGTCCGGGCACTGCTGTCACGGGCACGGAGTCCTTGATCGCAGCCTGAACCAAGCGGTAGCCGGGATCGCCCAGCAGCGGCGTTCCCGCATCCGAAACCAGCGCGACGCTTTTTCCGACTCTCAAATGGTCGAGGATCTTCGCCCTCCGACTGTCGCTCGAATGGTCGTTGTAGGCGATCGGCTTGCGCCCGCGAAGCGGGATCTCGTGGATGCCCATCAAGCGCCGAAGAACGCGGGTGTCCTCCGCAGCCAGCACGTCAGCGCTCCGCAAAACATCGATGGCGCGGAGAGTTATGTCCCGAGCGCAACCGATCGGCGTGGAAACGACATACAGGCCGCGCAGGAGATTCGCAGCGACCTGGCCGGCGTCGTGGCTGTTGCTTGCGTTGGTTTGCAAAATGCTTTGAAATCGCTGCCGTTTATTTTTACTCTCCATTCATGTACAGGGTTGCGCGTGAATTCGGAAGGAGCAAGCGCATGGTCAAAACTGGAGCCTTTTTCAGGCGAACGTTCCTCTTTTCCTTCGCCGCGCTGGCGATTGCCGCCTGCAGTGAAACGAATGCGCCAAGCCCTGCCGCACCCGGTCCGGCTGGAGGTTCGGCTCCCGCCGACCCGACGGCGCCGACCATTGTCGATGCCACGGTAGCACTTCTTCTTCCCTACGGTTCAGCCGACGAAACCGATTGGCTTTTGGCGACATCGCTGGAAAACGGCGCCAGAATGGCGGCCGAGGACCTTGAGAACGTAAATCTGGGCGTGAAGGTCTACAACACGTTGGGAACCGCTGAAGGCGCCGCCGAAGCGGCGCAAATGGCTGTTGTTGAAGGAGCCGATATTCTGCTCGGACCGGTCCGCTCCCACGAAACGAGAGCCGCCGCGCCGATAGCGGCCGAGGCCGGAATCAACCTGATCAGCTTCTCGAACAACACCGGCATCGCAGGCGGCAATGTTTTCTTGCTGGGATACACCTACGAAAACGCGGCCGAGCGGCTTTTGGATTATGCCGTGTTGCAAGGCCGCCTAGGCGTCTTCATCGTCTACCCCGAAACGGAGGCCGGCAATGCCGGGCGCATCGCCGTCGAAAGGGCGCTGGGACCGTCTGGAGCCATACTCGCAGGGAGAGGATCTTACGCGCTCACGCGTGAAGGAATCGTAAATGCAGCTTCGGGAATAGCGGACTCCATTTCGGCAACGCAGGCGGAAATCGTCATTTTCACAGACGACGCTGCAGGCGGTTTGCCCATCTTGGCGGAACTTCTTCCGGAAAGCGGCGTCGATCCGGAAACAGTGAAGTTCGCAGGAACCTCGAGATGGGACCTGCCTCAGTCGCAATTGCGACTGAACGGGCTTCAAGGCGGCTGGTTCACGCTTCCTGATCCCGATCTTTTCGGCAGTTTCAGGTTTCGATACCGATACCGATACGGTGAGGATCCGCATTGGATCTCCAGCTTGGCCTACGACGGAATCGCTGCCATCGGCGCATTGCGAGCCACAAACAACCCGGACCCGTTCCATTCGTTGCGGCTGACCTCGCCCCAAGGCTTCACCGGCGCGAACGGCGTGTTCAGATTCAAGCTTGACGGCTCCATCGAGCGCGGACTCGCAGTCGCGGAAATCAGGGACTACCAAGTCGAAATCGTGTCGGAAGCGCCAAGAGCCTTTGAATTCACCGGCTTCTAGACACTTGAAGCGGCAGGGGTTTTCGATTCGGAACCGGAGCGTTCGCGTTCAACGCGGATCAAGTTTTTCAACGGCGGCTTGCAACTTGAAGCCTGCCGGATTGTAGCCGCGAGCGGAATTGGCAAAAGACACGCGCAGGTCGGGGCACGACATCCGCCCGATCCGACTTTCGGGAGGCTTTTTCACGGTCGGCGGGTGGACAATGCTCAGCCGCGTGCTTGGGTTCTGCCGCGACATAATGTTCGCGGCATTCCTCGGAGCAGGACCGGTTGCCGAAGCATTCCTGGTTGCGTTCAGCCTTCCCAACATGTTCCGTCGGCTGTTCGCGGAAGGAGCGTTCAATGCTGCCTTTGTCCCGATGTTTTCGAAGAAACTCGAGGCGGAAAGCGATCCGGGCGAGTTCGCGAACGATGCGTTTTCCGCGCTCGGCGCCATGTTGCTGGCGTTCGTGCTGGTTGCTCAGCTCGCAATGCCTCTCCTCGTGCTTGCTATGGCGAGCGGATTTCTTGGAGACGGCAGATTCGAACTGGCAGTGTTCTTCGGGCGAATTGCGTTTCCGTACGTGCTTTTCATCTCTTTGGCGGCGCTTATATCCGGAATGCTGAATTCCACAGGGCGGTTCGCAGCCGCAGCGGCTGCGCCGACACTTCTGAACGTGATATTCATCGGATCGATCATGCTCGCCGCAACAGCGGGCTGGGACATCGGCCGGGCATTGTCGATTTCCGTTCCGATCGCCGGCGCAGCTCAGCTGGCCCTCGTTTGGCACGCGGCGGCGCGGATGGGATTTCGCGTGGCACCTCGGATCCCGCGATTGACGCCGGACTTGAAGCGCCTTGTCGCCATCGCCGCGCCCGCTGCGCTTGCCGGAGGAGTCGTTCAAGTCAATCTCCTCGTCGGCCGCCAGGTGGCGAGTTTCCAAGAAGGCGCGGTGGCATGGCTGAATTACGCCGACCGCCTTTACCAGCTCCCGCTGGGCGTCGTCGGCATAGCCATAGGCGTCGTGCTGCTTCCGGACCTTTCCCGCAAACTCTCAATCAATGACAATGCGGGAGCGAAAGATGCGTTCAACAGAGCCGGCGAGGCAGCTCTCGCGCTTGCCCTTCCCGCGGCGGTAGCATTCGCGGTGGTTCCGGTGCCTCTCGTGAGCGTTCTTTTCGAACGCGGCGCTTTTGCCTCTCAGGATTCGGCTGCCACTTCAGCCGCATTGGCGATCTACGCGGCCGGTCTTCCGGCTTTCATTCTTCAGAAGGTCGCCCAAACTCCATTCTTCGCAAGAGAGGATACCCGGTCGCCGTTCCGGTATGCCGTAGCGTCGATGATTCTGAACGCGGTCGTCGCCATCGGACTCATGAGCATGATCGGATATCTGGCAGCAGCCGTCGGCACCACGCTCTCAGGATGGCTTATGACATGGCTGCTCTGGAAGGGATCGCGGGGGATGGGCGAAGCGACCGCGCTCGACCGCGAATTCGTCGGAAGAGTTTCGCGAATCGCCGCCGCCGCCGCCGTAATGGGCGTTGCCTTGTGGCTCGCGGGGATTCTTGGGAAAGACGCATTTTCCGTTCCGGGAGTTCGCTACTTCGCCATGGCCGGGCTGGTGGTTTGGGGCGCAGGCACCTACGGCGCAGCGTTGCTGATGTTCAGAGCATGGAGCCTTTCCGACATATTGAAATTGCTGCGCCTGCGCTGAAAATCGAATTCTTGCGCAATCGCGCGAACTCGGCGCCTTGGGTTGCGGCGCAAAAGAACCGGAGCGGCTGAATACGGTTTCCCGATGTCAGGCGATTCGACGAGCTGCCCTCGTTTCCGATGAAGGCGTTTCTTCAACGCTTGAGGCCCAAGCCCCCGAAACCGAAGAAGAGAATGAGCCAGAACACGGCTCCCGCGAGATATGCGCCGGCAGCCGCCATCCAAACCGGCGGCATTCCGAACACGAGGCTGCTGAACAGCTGAACTCCGAAAAGGGCGATCGGAATCCAGATCGTAAGTTGAAAGATCGGCCCTTTCGGTCGGGTCATGACCACGCAAGTGAATGCTCCAAGTATTCCGAACAGTCCGGGCGTCGATCCGGCCAGCGGAATGTCGGCACTGGGCAGCAAGCCGTAGCAAAGCCCTCCCGCAGCGGCTCCCAAAAAGAAGACGGCGATCAGGAATGCATCGGTTTGAAATTCGCCGACAAGCTTGCCGACCGCCAAAAGCAGCACGACCGAAATCAATGATTCCGCAAAGGTGTAATGAATGAGGGAATATGCGAGCAGGCTTATGCCGTTCCCGGAGATAAGCCCTCGGCTCCCGGCCCGGTCCAGACCGGTCCGATCCATGAATCCATAGTCAAATATGGCGACAAAACGCCAACGTTCGGCTTCTGGACCGCCGAACAAGCCGGCGGAACCGGCGGAAAAAATCAACTCCAGCCCTGCCATGACCGCGACGAGACCCAAAATGGAAATCGGCAACGGCGAGAACGGCTCGTTTTCTGAATTGAATATTGTCATGCCCAACAAGACAACAAGTTGACGATTGCTTGCGCCAAGCGATAAGGCAGCGTCTCGGAATTGTCCATCTAGGATGCTGAAATGGCGGACAGCAATCGCCCCATGCGCGTATTTTCCGGCATTCAGCCGAGCGGAAACCTAACGCTGGGAAATTACCTGGGGGCCATCAAAAGGTTCGTGGAAATTCAGGACGCAGGCACCGAGTCGATTTACTGCGTGGTCGATATGCACGCGATCACGACCTGGCAAGATCCCGATACGCTCAAGCTAGCCACCAGGGAAGTCGCTGCGGGGTTCATCGCTTCGGGAATCGATCCGGACCGGTCCGTGCTCTTCAACCAGTCCCAAGTGTCGGCGCAGGCTGAACTTGGCTGGATATTCAATTGCGTTGCCCGGATGGGGTGGCTGAGCCGGATGACGCAATTCAAGGACAAGGCCGGAAAGAATCGCGAGAATGCTTCGGTCGGCCTATTCGCCTATCCGAATCTGATGGCTGCGGACATTCTGGCCTACCATGCGACGCACGTGCCGGTCGGAGACGACCAGAAGCAGCATCTCGAATTGACCCGCGACATCGCCATCAAGTTCAACAATGACTTCGGGGTCGATTTCTTTCCTGTCATCGAACCCGTCATCGAAGGAACCGCGACCCGCGTGATGAGCCTTAGGGACGGAACCAAGAAAATGTCGAAGTCCGACGCGTCGGACATGAGCAGGATCAATCTCAATGACGACGCCGACGCGATCTCAAGGAAGATCCGAAAGGCGAAAACCGACTCCGAACCGTTGCCGGAACGAATTGAAGATCTGCATGGCAGACCGGAAGCGCGCAATTTGCTCGACATTTTCGCGGCGTTGGTCGACTCTGCGCCGGAAACGATACTCGAGCGGTTCGCCGGACAAAATTTTTCGAAGTTCAAGCCCGCGTTGGCGGAACTGGCGGTGGAGACACTCGCGCCGATCACCGGAGAAGTCGACAGGCTCATGAAAGACCCCGCTGAAATTGACAGGACGCTTGGTGAAGGAGCTCGGCGAGCGGCGCGCATCGCCGAGCCGATTTTGGAGCGAACATTTGATATCGTTGGAATGATCCGGTCTCGATAATCCAATATCGTCGCTGGAACTGGAGGTAGAACAATGGCTTACGGCAAGAATATCCGCACCTATTTCGAGGGCGCGTGGCGCGAGGGCAACGCATATGTCATGCGGGCCGCCGACCACGGCTCATGGCTCGGCTCCACGGTGTTCGACGGGGCTCGCTATTTCGAGGGAATCGCACCCGACCTGCACGCGCACTGCCAACGACTCATCAACTCCGCCGAATCGATGGGGATCACCCCCCTGCATGCTGCCGAAGAACTGGTCGAAATATCCATGGAAGGCGTGCGCGCGTACGGCCCGGATGCTGCCGTCTACATCCGTCCGATGTACTGGGCCTTGGACGGCGGACACATGGCGGTATTGCCGAAGGAAGGTTCGACCGGCTTCTGCATCTGTTTGGAAGAGGTCGCGATGCCTCCGTCGTCCGCCGCGGTCACCCTTACCACGACAAGGTTCCACCGCCCGATTCTCGCGTCATCGATCGTCAACGCCAAATCGGGCTGCTTGTATCCGAACAACGGCCGGATGCTGCGGGAAGCGAAAGAAAAGGGATTCGACAGCGCGCTGGCGGCGGACGCCCTCGGCAACGTAGCCGAAACAGCGACGTCGAATGTCTTCATCGTCAAAGACGGCGTAGTTTCGACGCCGATAGCGAACGGCACGTTTCTGGCAGGCGTGACCCGCGCAAGGATCATTGAACTGCTTCGCTCTGCCGGATATGTCGTTAAAGAGACGGTGCTGAGCTTCGACGACGTCCATGACGCTGACGAGGTCTTCCTTACCGGAAACATGTCGAAGGTGGTTCCGGTGTCGCAGTTCGATGAAACCCATTACCAGCGCGGACCTATTGCCGCCAAGGCGCGCGAGCTGTATTGGGATTGGGCTCATTCCGCCGATTGATGCTCCCCGCGCAGGAAGAAACTGATTCTGTGGCGCCAATGACTCAACTGCACTGACGGATTCGAACAGCGATCAAAAGACCGATCATCGCGCATGCTCATGCGGCGGCCGATTGGCATTTATCGCGGTTTGCCGGCGCGCTTCAGTCCGGATCATCAGACCGCAGCGAATCTTTTTTCGTGGAAATCAGGATTGAATATTCTGAATCTATCCGTCGGACATCGGCCGAGTGTTGTTGTGCAGAAAAGCCACAGAGCACTTCCGGCAACCATCCAGCTTCGCGCTGGATTGCTTGCGAGCTCAGTTGAAGCGGCTTCGCGGGTCAATCAGACCTTCGCGAAACCGGGCGCCGTCATGCGCGCCGACGTCCATGACGACCCGGCGGCGGATGATCCCGTGCAAGGTGTCGATGCCTGCACGGGGCTCGCAGCCGCGGACCGGTACGGCGATGCCATCCGGCTTGGCCTTCGCCTGTTTGCATTTTGACCGTCCAACGCGACCGCCTGACCGGTGCCTCGCTGAAATCCCGCGGTACGACCACGTCCGGAAGCGCTCGAAATCCACAGCCGCGGCCGGATGCTCCAGCGGGTCGCCCCTCGGCCGGTATCGCGCCAAGGGGCGCCTCAAGGTCCCAATAGCAAAGGGGGCGGAGGCGTCTGACTCTTTGGCGTTTCCGCCCGGACGCGCTCTACCTGTCCACTGAAGGCGGTTTCTGTTTGGCGCCGAAGCTGCCGTACAAATCTTTGCAAAGACAGTAGTTGTTGTCTGAGCCAATGGTCCAGCTTCCCGCGATTTCAAGATCGTTCTTTTCGGCGCGAGGACCGTAGAAGCTCCCTTTGTAAACTCCCAATCCGCTTCCGTCAAGGCCGGTCGTTGGCGTTGCTGCCGTTGTGCCGTCGAACGTTCCGTCATCGGAGATGGCGGCGCTGTTCAGTGCGACTGCAAAATTTTCAATATAGTCGGCCCAGTAATTATGTTCGCTGCTCCACATTTGAAAGTTGTTCATTGTTCCTTGCAATGCTGCCGAACCCGATCCCTTCGGAATGTTGACGGTCAAGGTCACATCGCCTCGCAGCAATTTGGTTTCAATGGAGCCTTCGTTGCTAGCCCCTTTAACTTCGTAAGCGAGAGCGTAGCCTTCGAATCTCCCGTTCGTGATAGCCTCGCCGATGTCCGCGATCTTTTGGCCGTCCCCGGTCCCGAAAGCCGAGTAGCCGAAATGAATGGTATTGATGCGACCGATCTGGCCATTGTATCTGTTTCGGTAGGTTTCGACATCCGCAGTATACACGAACAACCCGTATGCGGCGTAGTCCAAATACATATTGACGTCGTCGGAAGGGCAAGACAATCCTTTCGAGCCGTCGAGGCAGACGGCCGGTCCTTGGCCCGGAAGTGGCTCGAGATTCTTGTCTACGCCGATATGATTGGACAGCCACACTTCATACGTGCCCAGATCACGGTAGCCTGCCGGCTGATTGAACGCATTCGCGTCGTAGTAGTCTCCGTCCTCATCCAATTGGCTGGGGTCCGCGGTGACAAGGCTTTTCCAGTAGAAGGCGCCGTTGCCTGTCCAACTCGACACAGGGTTCAAGTTGTTGCCGTAGTTCACCGGGACGGACAAGGCGTGCGGCTCGTCGAACGCTATTTCAAGATCCCACCCGTTCTGGCCCGAGATGCCGTCAGCAACAAGAACGAAGCCGTCTCCGTCAGTATCATTCGTATAACTGGTGATTTTCCTCCGGAAATCCGTGAAATCGTCATAATATTGCTCAAAACTATCCACGGCATCCGGGTCCGTTCCGCCTGTACGAATGACAAGCCCAGCGTTCGTCAATCGCAATCCTGTGTAAATTTTGTCGTCAATGAAGTAGGTTGAAGCCTTCACTACGGTATATCCGTCCACTTTGAACTCATCGCCGCCGTCGGCGGCGACGGCGAACACCCTCTTGCCCTCCGCATACATCACGTCCTTGAACGTGGTGCTGGTGAAGGCATCGGGATTGGGTTCCTGAACGCCGTCTCCATCATCATCCTTCGTTCGCGGAATCCTCACGATTGATGCGACATTGGCCCCTTCGCGCGGCATGACCGCCTCGCCGTTCGCAAGCCGGTAGCGCACGAGGTGTCTTCCGTACCAGGCCAGGAAATCAAGCGCTGAAGCGAATGCCGCCGTCCGCGCGTTCAGGAGATTGTCCGCTTTGGCTTTAGCCATTGCCGCCGCGCCCAATGCAGCGGCCGCTCCGCCGTTCCGGGCCGCCTCGACGGCTTCTTCCGCTGCCGCGACTGCATCCGCCAGCTTCGCGAGGGCCGCCGAAATCAAAGCCCGCGCGCGATCCCGCGTTTCTTCCGTATTCGCCCTCTCCGCCTCGCTTATGGCCGCCCTTGCCAGCGCAACAGCAGACTCCGCCTCCGAATGGGCGGCGTTCGCCTTGTCCAACTCAGTCGGCTCGGCACTGCCTGCACCGCCGTTGCCGCCAAAATCAGCTTTGGCTCCCCCAACACTTCTCACAGCACTTGATGGAGCGTTGTCGCCGGAGCATGAGCCGAGCAGCAATGCCATGCTGCAAGCGAGGCCATCCAAAAGTTTCAAATTCACAGTCGTTTCTCCAACTTTCCGGTTGAGGTTGATCCAGATCCCCGCATACGAACCGTTCGATTGATCGGATTCCTGTCTCGTTGAGGCGCGCGGCGGCGCGTTGCAAAAGCATTCGATGATTTGACTCCCGACCTCGAACCCTCGCCGGAGGCGTTGAAGGACACCGAGATCGCAGAGTTTTAGGTTTGCAAATTCACGCCCGAGCGTGTCCGCATCCAGTGGCTTGTCCGTTCCACTGGAGTCCTATGCAGTTCTCGCAAGAAAAGTGCGGAGCAGGTGCGGGACAAACGAGAAGCGGACGATGCGGGACGGAAGCGGACTTCGAGATCTCGGGCAAGCAGCGCAAGCGGCTGGAGGCGGGCGCGAACGACCGCAACAGCAAGGTTGAGCACGCGGGTGCGGGTCGTCCTGCTTTCGGACGACGGCTTGGGGACCGCGGCGACCATGGCCGCGAACCGCCTCCCCGGCGTCGTCTGCAAAGTGATCGAAAACGGACAGACCTTCGACCTTGGCCGGCGGTCAAAAAACGCCCTCTGAACCCCGAAAAAAAACGCTTGACGTCAGGCCGGGCGCCCCCCCCCCCCATGTCCAAGGAGAGTATCCGCAAGCTGCACACCAAGAATGAAGCGAAGCCGCTCAAATGGGCGGCAAGCCCGGAGCGGATTGTCGCCGATCATGGCGATGCGCGTCACGCCGTTTTCCTTGATGGCGTCCAGTTCGTCAGTCCGCGCGCCAGCCACGCCGACGGCTTTGAGGATGTTCGAAATAGCGTTCATGCGTAATCCTTGTGAATCGGCAAGCACTTCCGTCAGGCCGCTTGCACAGCGCTATGGACAGGGCAAACAAATAATCTCAATGCAGTCATTGATTGAATTTATGATTAAGCTCCGCGTGCAACGCCCCCTTGGCGGCCGGATTGGAATCTGCTTCGCACGTTCATGGCTGCAGTTGATCAGGGCGGGATCACCTGCGCCGCAGAGTTTCCGGGCATGAATCGGCCAACGACCGGCAACGCTTTGAAATAACTGGAATATTCCGTGAAATTTCGGACGCTGGCCGAATTTTCCATCGTGAATGCAACGTGATTTTCGGATCGGTCTCCCAGATCCCGAGCCTGATGGCCGAAACGGGCGGCCGCATCGGCGGCCCGATCCCATCGCGATGGCCAGCCACTTCGGCTCACTACATTTTGATGATCGCTTGAAAGGGTTCAATGTCGACCACCCCGACGCGACATGCTCGATTGTCATCGCCTAGAGTCGGGAAGTGCTCAACCGGGCCCCGTTCGGCCTTCGCCTCATGCGGAAACCGGACCCGTTGCTCCGTTCAACGCCTCTTTTCCGCGAGTTCTCCGGCTTGTATTGCGGCCCGGCCATCGGCTTTTCGGCGAAAGCAATATCAGGCTCCTTCAGCTGAGGGGAGAATCGCCGGTCTCGTTCCAGACGGAAAGCGGGAAACGATCTTCGCGGCGAGTGCAAACTCCCCGGGAAATCCGATTGCTTGCATCCCGGATCCCTGCAGTTGTCGACATTCAACTGGACGCAGCTTGTGAGAGCCGCCGCCCCGGTTTCAAGGCGGAGTCGCATCAATGGGTGAACTCGACAGAGATTTTCGGAGGTGTCCCACTTAGGACCGAAGGCTATCTGCAGCTATTCGCCTCGTGCCTTGTCGGCGTCAAACTCCGATTGCAAACGGTCGAAAAATTGATTGGACAATTTTCTTGCCACGCCGCCAACGAGGCGAGATCCCAACTGAGCAAGCTTGCCGCCAATCCGACCGTCCACGTTGTATGAGAGCAGCGTCCCCTCGGAACTGTCCGACAAAGCGACATTCACTGTGCCTTTTGCAAATCCTGCAACGCCGCCCTTTCCTTCGCCCTCAATCGTATAGCTTTCGCCCTCGATTACGTCTTTGATCGTAACGTTCCCAAGAAATTTAGCATTCACAGGACCGATCTTTTGCGTGATCGTCGCTTCAAAGCCGTCTTCCAGCGAGCCTGAGATCGACTGGCAGCCGGGTATGCACTTCTGCAATGTGGATGCGTCAATCAGCCGCTCCCAAACATCGGATCTATTGGCTTTCAGTATGCGTTCGCCTTCCAGCTTCATTTTCACCTACCATGTTCAGTCCGACTGTCGCCGTGCCCGCGGCCGATAGCGGAAATACCAAAGTTTGCTTGAAAAGCCACGCTTCCTTCGCAACCGATCAATAGAGAATCCGCAATCGACTTGCCATTTTTGCTTTCGCGGTGAACATGAACGCCAAAACTTCGCCGAACTCGACTGCGATTCCCTGCCAAAGCTTGGCGGGGCCGGACGGAACTCTACGCAGCGACTGGTCGCGCAGAGGGCAAAAGGCAGTTCGCGGGTTTCGACTATTGGACTTCGCTCCGGATGCTGGTCCCGCCAAATTGCGCGAAGAGGCCAAAACGGGTACCAGAAGGCAACAGGCCATTGAACACCAGCGTCCTACAATTGACCGCGTCGCGCAACGAAACCGGAATAACGGACGCATGCGAGTTGCTTGAAAGCAAATTCGGCGAAAGGTTCAGTTTGAACAAGTCCGTCCGGAATCAGCATTGCCACACGACGACCTGGCTGGCAGGCCAACGACCGGACGCGGTATTCTTTCCGCATTCAACGGCGGAGGTTTCGGAATTGGTCTCAACTTGTTCCGAGCACCGCGTGCCGATCGTGCCTTTCGGAGCGGGCACTTCGCTGGAGGGCCATGTAAACGCGCCGCGCGGCGGGATTTCCGTGGATTTTTCGCAAATGAACGGCATCCGCGCTGTAAACCAAGATGATTTCGATTGCGTCGTCGAACCGGGGCTGACGCGCATGGGATTGAACTCGGAACTTCGCGCGACGGGTCTTTTCTTCCCGATCGACCCCGGCGCGAATGCCAGCATCGGCGGGATGGCGTCCACACGCGCCTCCGGCACCAATTCCGTGCGGTACGGCACCATGAAAGACAATGTGCTGGCGCTGGAGGTTGTCACCGCGGACGGCAGCATCATTCGAACCGGCTCCCGCGCACGGAAAAGTTCGGCAGGATACGATTTGACAAGCCTGTTCATCGGCGCGGAAGGAACGCTCGGCATAATCACAGAGCTGACGCTGCGGCTGCGCGGAATCCCGGAGGCGATTTCCGCCGCGACCTGCTGCTTTGAAGACGTCGCTTCCGCGTGCCGCGCGGTTATCGAATCGATCCAGTTCGGAGTGCCGATGGCTCGAATTGAGCTCCTCGATGAACTGACCGTGCGCGGCGTCAACAGCTATTCGAACTTGTCGCTTCCTGAATCGCCGTTGCTTCTGCTTGAATTCCATGGCAGCGACGGAGGCGTCGAGGAACAAGCTGAAACCGTCGGGGAAATTTGTGCAGGGCACGGCGGCTCTCGATTCGATTGGACGACTAAACCGGAAGAACGCACCCGACTTTGGCAAGCACGACACGATGCTTACTGGGCTGCGTTGAGTCTCAGACCCGGAGCGAAAGGGCTTTCGACCGACGCATGCGTTCCGCTGTCAAAACTTGCAGAATGCGTCGCCGCGGCCCGGGACAAAGCTCAGGAATTTGGTTTCATCGCGCCGATCGTCGGTCATGTCGGCGATGGAAACTTCCACGTCCTCCTGCTTGTCGATACGGAGAACTCGCGCGAAATCGAGCTTGCCGACGAGTACGTCAACTGGCTGGCGGAGTTCGCGATCCAAGCCGAGGGCACCTGCACCGGCGAACACGGCATCGGCCAAGGCAAGATCAACCTGCTTGAAAAGGAATTGCGCGAATCAACCGAGTGCATGTCGAAGATCAAACGCGCGCTTGATCCTCTAAACATCATGAATCCCGGGAAAATTCTTCGAATCGGATAATCGCGCCGACGAATTCATTTCCGTTCGAATCAAGGGAGAAATCCGTCTCTGGAAGCCGGCTCGATCCAGCGCGATCCTTTCATGTGATTTGTGAATCTTGAAACAAGCATGAAGATGTTGACGGTTGGCAATTTTCATTCAGATTGCGGAAAATGGTCCGACAGCCGGACCGGAGGACATGGACATGCACAAATATCTAGTCGTTCTCGACGATAGCCGAGAATGCCTCAAGGCAATGCAATACGCCGCGATGTGCGCCTCCAAGTCCGGCGGAGGCGTGACGATATTGTCGGTGATTCCGCCGAATGAGTTCCAGCATTGGATCGGCGTTGGCGACATCATGTCGGACGAGGCGCGCGAAAGAATTGAAGTTCATTTCGAGGTGTTCGCGAAATGGATGCGGGACCGGCAGAACGTGAATCCGGATCTCGTGATCCGGAAGGGCGACGTGGTCCCCGAAGTCATGCGCCACGTCCAGGAAGACAAGGATATTGCGGTTCTCGTACTCGGCGCGGGAGCGTCCTCGGATGGACCGGGGCCTTTAGTGTCGAAGATAACAAGAAGTTCAGGAAATCTTGCGATACCAATCACGATCGTGCCGGGACAGCTGACTAAGGACCAGCTCGATGCGCTGACCTCGTCGAGCCATCCGAATACGAAGGCCGGCTGAGCTTTTGGATGCGGCATCTTTGAGACCGCGCCGGATCCGATGCTGAGGATATGATTTTCGCCTGCCGGTTTCGAGCGATCGTTTGTTGGGCGTTCACTCGATGTGCGAACAGCTCGGAATGCTCGCTGGCAATCCTTGCCGGCGTTATTCCCGGAGCGCCTGCGAGGGGCACGGGTTGCCCTCGTCCTTCCCGCACTTTCCGCGCGATGTCGAGCCTATCAATCACCCTCCGAAGGCACAATGAAAATTCCATCCGCCTCCATGGCTCGGCAGATTTGAAACTGCGGCGCGAAGTCGGTCCATGCGGACCAAAGCTTCTGGATTCCGGGAAGCGGCTGCTGTTTTGAGGCTTGGAATCCGGCGGTGCGGGCGAGATCCACCGCGAACTCGCGGATCGTTGGCGCCTCCGGCGCCTTCGGGTGCATCTTGTTGACGCGCAGGACGATCTTGAGAATTTCGGGGGCATCTTCGGGAACGATGTCGACGGCGGGAACGTCCGGCGTCTCCTTTGCCGCTCTGGCGATCTCGAAGACGCGGCATGCGGCGGCAGCATTGAAGGCGAAGAACTCGCGCAGGTCGTCGCCGCGGCCGAACCTGCGCTCCTCGACCCGCCGCCCAGTCCTAAGGATTCTGAAGAACTCCTCGATGGTCCACTGCTTGCAGTATCCGCGGACGACCGTCAGGGCGTCTTCGGCGCTGGCATCTCCATGGCTGGCGAGCAGCAGCCAAGTGATGGATTCCGTCCGTGCGGGAGGATTCGTCTCGGTGGCGAAGACCGCGAGCATCTGCAGATCGGGCTTCACAGGCCTTTTTCCAGGCGGCACAAGCGCGACGCGCGCAGCGCGGATCTCCAGCTTCGCCTCCCGGGCCTTCCGACCGCGAGCGCCGCCGCGCCCGTCAATCCCAACCACCGCCTCGACCATGACGGGCTGCGCCGACATGAAGTCCCGCAAATCTTCCGAGCCGCCGTCCAGAAGGCGAACCCGGCGCTTTGAGCTGGCATGGACCAAGAGCTCCACCCGACCATTGGCGGCCTTGCGCAGAAGGTCCCAGTTGTCGCCCTCCTTATCGCAAACAGCCACCGTCCGGACGCCGGGGCAGGCGCGGGCAAGCTCGTCCGTACGCTTGAACCCGTCCAGCCAGCGGCCGTTCTCCGGCAGCCCTTTGCCGCAAAAGTCGGCTTCAAGGGAGAGCACGCCGAGCGGCCTGCCGTCCTCGCTGGCGGCCAGACAGAAGTGGGCAGCGATCACCGAGGTTGCAGGTTCATCGCTGAGCGACGCAAAATCCTCCGTGTCTTCAAACTTTTTGTAGTTCAGGGTCGTCGTGCCTTGGATCGCCAGCACCGCCGACTCGCTGCGGCAACGCTCCGCCGTCGCTTCCAGATTCGGCTCCAGAACGTCATCCATGCTTGCCCCCCAGTTGAAAAGTAGTCAGTTCCCGGCCCTGCGCTCCGCATCGCCCGAAAATACTTCCGGGATCCTCCGTCCGGATTTCTTATCCCATGCCTCGCCAGTCATGGCAATTCAGTCAACCGGATCGGATCCAACCCATTTTTTGGCCCGGCGGCGCGACAAGCTCTCCGATCACGGTAGTCGGCCCGACAACTGTTTTCGATACAGCGTTCGACGGCGGTCAGAGCGCCGGCCCCGCTTTCGACCAGCGGCCCCTCGCCCGGTACTTCCAAAAGCACTTGATGGACCTCCGACTTCTGTTGCCGGTCGAACCTCGGATTCGAGGCCCTGCAGCAAGTTTCCCGGATGACGCATCCGTTTGGAGCACGGCCAAGGCAAGCAAAGTGGACAGAATATGAGCAAACGTAGCGACACGGTTCATCCAGCCGAGTGTCGGCATTCCCGAGCGAATTTACCGAAACAAGATTGAAAGAAGGCCAATTTTGATAGAGGATCGGGGTTATGCTGGAACGTTTGAAGATTGTCCGTTTCAAGTCGATCAAAGAACTTGAACTCGAATTCGGTCAGGTGAATCTGTTCATCGGCGGGAACGGAACCGGAAAAACCAATGTGCTTGAAGCAATTGGGCTGATGTCGGCGTGCCTTGGCCGGGGCCTTGGCGATTCGGATCTTGGTTCGAAAGGACTTCGCAGAACTCCACCAGAGTTGATGACGTCTTCGTTCAAGAGTGGAAGTCTGCCGAGAACGCTCGAACTGCACGGAAGGTTCGCAAAGAATATTGAATACAGGGTCGTTCTAAAGAGTACGGAAAATGAACCTTTGCTGCGATTCTATTCAGAGATATCTGAATACCAGAGAACACGCATATTTAGCCGCGAAAAAGAATTTTCAAACTCTGATCTTCTGGACCCGAACCGTGGGATTTGGGATCAAATAAAGGCCACCAACGACATACCGACAGAGGTCGGCGACGAATTTTCCAAGTATTCACGGTATGTGATCTACACTCCCCAGACTGATTTCCTGCGCGGTCGACAAAGCGGGAGGGTTGATGTGCCTCCCGTTGGCTTGCATGGCGAGGGCTTGCCCGAGGCTGTTTCCAGTTTCTTAGCCGCCCGGGACAACCTGCGCGATCACGAAAGGAAACATCCTGGCAGCGGCGGAGTGGATTGGGAGATCATTTCAAAATGCGCCGATTTAATTGAGCTGCCGGGATGGGCATCCCGGTTCGGCGTTCACCGCGCAAAGCCCGGGCTCACATCAAGGGATATTTTCAACCGATCAGGCGAAGTCGTCTACCTTGAAGACCGCTTCATGCACGCCAGAAAGAACCGCCTTTCAGTTTACGACAGTAGTGAGGGCACGCTTTTCTTGCTGTTTGCAGCAATCATACTTTCTCACCCGGAGGCACCCAAGGTCTTCGCGCTCGACAATGTGGACAATGCTCTCAATCCCAAATTGACGCGCAAGTTGGTGGAACAAATTGTCAAGGTCGCGAGTGCAAACTCAGATGGGCAGGCAAGCTTGGGCGTGCAGCAGGTCTTTCTGACGAGCCACAATCCAACCGTCCTTGATGCGTTTGATTTGTTTGACGACAGATTCCGCGTTTTTGTTGTTCGCAGGAACAAGCGCGGGCACACTACAGCTGGACGATTGAAGCCCAAATCCGAAGTAAGTCGGGAAAACTGGCAGCTGCTCAACGAGGGTCGCAACCTTTCGCAGATTTGGCTGGATGGAGATATTCCCGGGGCAATGGGAGATCTTTGATGAGAGTTGGAGTTGTTTGTGAGGGGCCCACAGACTTTTTAGCAATTGAGTCATTTTTTGGGCATGCGTTGAAAAATGACGAAATCGATGCTCAATTCGTGCGCATTCAACCGGAAGCAGACAACATGAACTCTGGTGGAGGATGGACCAATGTTTTACTTTGGTTGAACAGCAACAGTCTCGCATATCGCATTAAAAACTACTTCGGCGGCGGGTTGTTTGAAGAACCGCTTGGCGAACCGCTCTTGGACGCCATTCTGATTCAATTGGATAGCGATATTCTTGGAGAACCGTCGTTCGCCAACTATGTGAGTAATAAATACGAACTTGACATAGGAAATCCTGGAGATGCGCAAGAAAGGGCCGATGAAATCCGCAGGGTGATCCGAAGCGCCGCGAAATTTGATGACATGACCGAGCATGACGTGGAACTGCATATCCTTGCGCCCGCGGTGGAATCTACTGAGGCATGGTGCGTTGCCGCTTTTAAGACGCCCACGCCAAATTGCGAATTACTCAAAGGGCAAAATCTTAAAGATGAATTCATGAGTGCCCTTGAACGAAGTGAAGGCCGCGTCCCGTCTCCGCCGTACTCAAGAATGGACAAAGATCAAAAGCGCAGGAAAGAGTTTCTTGCAATACATGCCCAAGGGTTTGCACGCGTGAGGGACGGCTGCCAGCAATTTGACCAAGCCTACCAGCAACTGAGAGAGCTATGTCGAGTGCATTATGGTTGAATTGGGCAGCTTCAAGAATTTTCGGCGCTGAATCGCCCCACGGCATCCGGAGGCTTTTTTGCTCAACAGTCATGAGGCGTTTTTAAGGCCATTCTGTTGTTAATGCACCTCGCCTTCCATGTTGTCCTATTTCGTCGGGTGGCAGAGCCGATGGCATGTTGCGACCGCTTCGTAGTCGTACCAGTGAACTCATTTCAAAGTTTCTCATTCGATCTGACTGTCCGATTTCCACGGGACGAGCACGCTCTTGACCGTCAGCGGTTCAAAACAAAGAAGAAAAATCCGGTCAGCGGCGAGCGCGGTCGTGCCGCAGAAGCATCGGCGTTGTGCCCGACCCTCGCACAGACCAGCGACGGAGCTAAAATACCATGGTGGAAATGCAAGAAGCTTCAGCACGGCTCGACGGGATATCCACGCCTGAAAAACTGCTTCGAGAACGGGGCGCCGTTGCCATTGACTTTCTCCTCCCGCGCCCGATATCTCAATAGACACTCAAAGGAAAAAGCGCATGTTCATCCAAACTGAGTCCACGCCGAATCCGGCGACCCTCAAGTTCCTGCCGGGTCAAGAAATACTTCCCACCGGCACTGCCGATTTCCCATCGCCCGAATCCGCTTCGAGATCGCCTCTGGCCGAAAGGCTGTTTCGGATTCACGGAGTAACACGGGTATTCTTCGGATCTGATTTCATTACGGTCACGAAAGACGAGTCCGCAGAATGGCCGCATATCAAGCCAGCGATTCTGGGAGCGATCATGGAGCACCTCCAGTCGGGCGTCCCTGTTCTCGATTACGGTTTGAAGCCCGAAATCCGCGAGATCGACGAGGATTCGCCTGATGCTCCCATAGTGAAGCAGGTCAAAGAGCTTCTCGACACCCGCGTGCGCCCGGCAGTGGCGCAGGACGGCGGCGATATCGTATTCTACGGTTTCGAAAAAGGCGTGGTTTATCTGCACATGCAAGGCGCATGCGCGGGCTGCCCGTCATCCACGATTACTCTCAAGATGGGGATCGAAAACCTTTTGCGGCACTACATCCCCGAGGTTGTAGAGGTCCGACCGGTTGTCGCCTGACTCGACTGTACTCGGTTTCGATACGTCGGGCAATTACTGCGCCGTAGCTCTGGCGTGCAACGGAAGGGTTGAAGCCAGCATATTCGAGCCGATGAAACGCGGACAGGCCGAACGACTGTTCGGGATTATTTTCGATGCAATGGCCCATGCGCGGTTGGAATTCGACGATCTCGACGCGATCGGCGCCGGCATCGGTCCGGGAAGCTTTACAGGAACGCGGGTAAGCGCCGCCGCCGCTCGCGGGATTTCAATGTCAGCCAAAGTGCCGGCGATAGGCGTATCCCGTTTCGATTCACTGGCCTACGGCGCCAAGGGCGGAGTTCTGGCTTCAGTCAGACTGCGGAATGGCAATTATCTGTTGAGGCCGGGTGCCGGAAACGCGGCCATGCACGTCAACTGGAGTGAAATGTCAGGATTCGGCGGATTCGACGGCGTTGTCATCGGCGACGATGCCGAGGAGATTTCCAAAACAATGAACATCCGCCATGCGGCGCCCGCCTTCGGAATCGCCGAAGCTGTAGCACTTTGCGCGGCAAACCCGGATTCAGCCGCAGCGCAGCGCCCCGCTCCGCTTTATGCGCGGCCTCCAACAGCGTCGTCTGCGGAAGCCGAGGGTTTTGCTCCTCGTTGATCTTGTGCTTGTCCATGTCATGTCTGAGTTCACCCATTGCAGAAAATCAGATTGACATCAGGATGATCATTGCGCAGGGAATCCGGAAACGGCAGGATCAGTTGGGTGGAAAGGAATGTGGCGACGAACAATGTCGGCGTTGTTCTTCCTGCCTCGGACGACACGGTGTCGGCCGCTTGCGCGATATCGTCGAAGCTTGCCTTGATCTTTTGGAAAAATGCTTCGCAGTCGGGTTTCGAAACTGAAGCCTCACTGTCGCGCAGCAGCAGCTTGGCGGCCAGTTGCTATTCGAGGCGTCGCACCTGTCGGCTGATGGCGGGCCGGGTCACGTTCATCTCATTTGCGGGGACGCCGCTTGATCCGACGCGGGCGGCTTCAAAGGCTCGCAGGGATTTGAAGGTCGGAAATTCGCGTTTCATGAATCGGTCCCCTCCGCATCCGGACCGTTTCTTGGGAGGGGCAAAGTATTTTGATTGGATCGGCAGAGGTCACGGCACGCAATGTCCCCGATGGCGCAAAGACCGGGAGGGGCGGCCATGACCAGCCGCGCCTTTGATTTTCTTGTCGACGGATCGGAGCGGACGCGCCGCAAGCCACGCGCCAGAGGCATGACATCGCTGGAGGAATTCGGCACGCCGCTCAACGTGCTGGAGGGCGAGCTGGCCATTGGCGGTCACGCCTTGGACTATGCCAAATTTACTGCCGCGACGGCGCACGCTTCGGACAAAGCCGTGCTGCGGGACAAGATCGCGCTCTATCGTGATCACATGGTCAAACCGTACTTGGGCGGGCAGATTTACGAATATGCATTGCATACCCTCGGCTTGGCGGCGGTGGAACGGCTCTGGTCCGAGGCGGCGGAACTGGGCTTTCAGGCCTGCGAGGTGTCCGGGACGTTCATCTCGCTCGCCCCTGATCAACGCGCGGAGCATCTGGCGCTTGCTCGGTCGCTGGGGCTGGAAGGCTTTGCCGAAACCGGCACGCCGGGAGATAAGCAAACCGTTGAAAATCTGGTTGCGGATGTGACGGGCTGTTTCGCGGACGGCGCGGCGCATGTGAATGTCGAAGGCGCAGAGATGATTGAAGGCGACGCGCCGCGGCTCGATCTGATCCGCGCGCTGCGGGATCGCTGCCCGATCGACCGGATATTCTTTGAACTGCCTTGGATCGGCTATCCGGGCATTTCGCATTCGGTGATCGTCAGGCTCAAGCACCTGCTGATCCTTGAGGTCGGAGTGAACGTCAACATCGCCAATGTGCAGCAGGGCGATCTGGTCGAGCTCGAGGCCATGCGCAGCGGGATCGACATTCCGGCGCTCTGGGCCGCGCGGCAGGAGGGCGGATGATGGAGGAACATGCCAAACCCCGGCGCAGCGGCCGCACGGCGCGCAAGGCGCAGCGGGCCTTGGGTCCCGGCGCGGACCGATCCCGCGTAGGTCGCGGGGCCATAGGCGGGCAGTTCAAACCGTTGACCGCCCGCGATCTGGAACGCATTCATGCAGCCTCTCTGGATCTGCTGGAACAGGTCGGCATGGCTGATCCTACGGATGCCTGGCGCGGCCGCGTCTTGGCGGCGGGCGGCAGCATGGGGGATGACGGGCGTCTGCGGTTTCCCCGCGCAATGGTCGAGGATGCGGTTGTGAAAGCGGGCCGCAATTTCACCCTGCGCGGGCGCGACCCGCGTCATGACATGGAGATGACCGGAACCCGCACCTATCTGGGCGCAGGCAGCGCCAGCGTGAACAGGATGGATTTCGCCAGCGGCAATTTCCGGGAAACCTGCCTTCGCGATGTCTACGACGCGACCCGACTGGCCGATGCGATGGAGAACATACATTTCATCAAGCGCCCCGGCATCGCCCGCGATTTGGACGGGGCGCTGGCGCTGGACGTGAACTCCGCCTATGCGGGCATGAGCGGTACGTCCAAGCATTTCATCACCAGTTTCTTTGAACCCGATCATCTTGACCGGACGGTGGAAATGTTCGATCTGTCGCTGGGCGGCGACGGCTCGGGCGGGCGGTTCCGCGACCGGCCCTTCGCCTCGGCCATCTGTACTTTCGTGGTGCCGCCGATGCGGTTCGCTGCCGACAATTGCAATGTTCTCGATGCCGCCGCGCGGGCGGGAATGCCCGCATGGGCCGCCGCCGCAGGGCAGGCCGGAGCGACCTCTCCGGCGTCTCTGTCAGGCGCGCTGACGCAAGGCAACGCCGAGGTGTTGGCGGGAATCACCGCGATGAATTTGGAATGGCCCGGCCATCCGCTGATGTACGGAAACTGGCCGCTGGTGGTCGATTTGCGCACCGGCGCCTTTGCCGGGGGCGGCGGGGAAAGCGCCCTGTTGACGGCGGCATCGGCGCAGTTGGCGCAGTTCTACGACATTCCGTCCGTCCTGCTGTCCGGCGCATCCTCGGCCAAGGAGCCCGACGCGCAATTCGGCTGGGAAAAGGGCTGCCTGTTCTCTGCCGCGCTGTGGAGCGGCGGCAACATGGCCTATGTCTGCGCAGGCACGCTGGCTGATCTGCTGGCCGACAGTCTTGAGGCTTGGGTGATCGACGCGCAGATGTCCGGGAACGCTTTGCGGGTGCTCGAAGGAATCGACACCAGCGACAACATGATCGGGGTCGAGGTCATCCGCGATGTCGTGACGGGCGAAGGACACTATCTGGGCCACGACCACACCATCGGGTTGATGGAACAGGAATATGTATATCCGGAAATCACCGACCGTTCGACCATCGAGGGCTGGAACGAAGGCGGCCGCATCGTGACCCGCGACCGCGCGCGCCGGATCGTCGAGCGAGTGTTGTCGGGGCATTATCCCGCGCATGTCGGCGACGCCGACGATGCCCGCATCCGCGCAGCATTCGATATCGCTCTGCCGCGCGAAGCGATGAAGCCCGGCGGATGGGCGCGATGACCGATCGCAGCGCCGTTGCCCGGCTCGGCCATTTCATTGCCGCCGCGCCGACGGACCATTCGGCCGAGGCCGTGCGCCGTTCGCGCCGCAGCATTCTGGATACGCTCGGCTGCATATTTCTGGCCCGCGACGATGAAACCACGCGCGCCGCGTTGGAAACCGTTCGCGGCTGGGGCAGCGGGCCCGTTCCGGCAGCGGGCCATGACATTCGCCTGCCCGCGCCTTGGGCCGCCTTCGTCAACGCCTCCGCCGCGCATGCGATGGAACTGGACGACTGGGACGAGCCGTCGTCGGTTCACACCTCCGCCGTGTCGGTGCCCGCCCTGCTGGCGACCCTTGCCGGGCGCGGGGCAAGCGGGGGCGATCTGATCGATGCGCATCTGGTTGCGGTGGAAACCTCGATGCGGATGGGCGAAGCGGTGAACATGGGCCATTACGACCGAGGCTGGCAGGCCACCGGCACGATTGGCCCCGTCGTCGCGGCGGCGGGCTGCGCACGGGCATTGAGGCTGGATGCCCGTCAGGCGGCAAATGCGATCGCGCTGTCCACCAGCATGGCGGCGGGCTATGTCTCGCAATTCGGCACGACGGCCAAGCCGCTGCATGCGGGCTTCGCCGCCAAATCCGGCGTTTTCGCGGCTGCGCTTGCCGCCAACGGAGCGACGGGGCGCGATAGCACGCTGGACGGGCCGGTCAGCTTCGCTGCGCTGATGTCCGATGCCGCCAAGGCGGATTTCGACCGGGCCTTCGCTAAGCTGGGCGATCCCTGGGGCATTCTGGAACATGGCCTGTACATCAAGATGGTGCCCAGCTGCGGGGCCACCAATCTGGTGATTGAAGGCGCATTGTCGCTGCGCGAGGCGCATGATCTGACACCGGACCGGATCGACGGCGTTCGCCTGTCCCTGCCCGACTACCATGCGAAGATCCTTTGCTACCCGGACCCGAAATCCCGCGATCAGGCGCTCTTCAGCGCTGAATGGTGCGTGGCGGCGGCCCTCGTGTGCGGCCGGGTCTGGATCGATGAATTCACGCCCGAGGCCCTTGCCGACCCGGCCATCCGCGCGCTTCTGCCCAGGATCGGCGTCGATGTGCGCCCGACCAACGGCCGCAAGCTGACCTTCGATCCCAAAGATCCCGATCACGTGGAGATCAAGCTGAAATCCGGAGAGGTTCTGAAAACCTCGGTCGCCGCTCCCAAAGGCGCGCCCTTCCCCGAGATCAGCGATGCGGATGCGGAAGAGAAGTATTTCGCCATGGCCTTGAACGGGGTCGGAAAGGCGCAGGCCGGATCCGTCCGCGACATGTTGCGCGCAGACCCCGAAAACTGGAGCGTGGATGATCTGAACGCGCTGCTGACAAGGCATTAATGGAAAGACATCGGATGAAAAAACGCAAGATTGTTCGTCGCCGGAGACCGGAGCGACGGTGCCGGCAGGCTTGACATCCTCGACAAATTCACGCGGCAGCCGGTTGCGCGCAACGGTCCGCGAGCCGGGGCGGAGCGAAGATCGAGCCGAACTGTCGAAGTCGGGAAATCGGGCCAACTGTCGTAGAAGGCGACGGGGACTGAACTTCGCAAGAGGGATGCTCAAATCCAAGATCGCGTCTGACTTCCGACGAGCGGACGGGCAGTTGAAACCCTGGCGGGAGCTTCATGCCCGCACGCCTGGGAACGCCTTCCGGCAGTTACTCCAGAACGAAATGCCCGCCCTTGCCGATTAGCTGCACTGTCGCGGCCTGCTGCGCGCGCGTCGCATCCGAAGCGAAAACTTCACTCCTCAAGTCCAGCAAGTCGATCAGCGCCGACAGCACTTTGACCTTGTCGGAACCTTCCCCGTACGCAGCTTGATCAAGAACGAACCCGGATTCTGGAGCGAAAGCGTCGAAGAGCTGCTGCGGAGAGAGTTCGGAGGCATGCGAGAAGGAGCGGCGGATTGCTTCGTCGTCAACCGCTATCTTTTGGCGGCCGCCCTCCTCCAGCATTTTTGCCCAGCCGGCGGCGAACCGCTCCAGCGCTGCCGCGAGCGCCCCGGAATCTATCGTTCGGAACACCAGCGAAAGTGAGTCGTGGCTGGGAAGCCCGTGCTTCAGACGCATGAAGCGGCGCAGAAACTCCTCGTTTGCGACAGCGAAATCAGCCGCGTCGACGCAGCTCTGCCCTCCGCACAAGCTTGACAGCAGCGAAATCATGATCATCTCGTGAAAGTCGTGTCTTGTCGCGTTGCTTTTCCGAGGATCCTCATCGCCTTTGAAAAATTGCCGGAATTTTTTCATCGTTTGCCAAGTCGCTCTACCCGACGCGGCCAACGCCGCCTTTAGACGGAAGTTCCTTGGGGCTGTTTTGAACAACTCTTTGAATGTCCGGCATTTTTAGTGGATTCCGGCTGTGCGTCCACTGGACACGCTGCTTCGGGAGGGGGCTACCGCATGGGGATCTTGGTGTTCAGCAGCCTCAGCGCCTTCGCTTGGATCGGCGTCGGCGAGGCGGGGACGTCGAATCCCGGCTTTCCCGGCCCCGAGGGCTCGATCCGGTTCATCGTGAGCGTTCCGAGCTGCTCGAGCAGTCCCCGGAAGTCGTGGACGTCCTCGCCCGAGCTCGTGCGTTTCGAGGCCGCCTTCCGCTTGGCTTGCGGCGAGCGTTCGGCCTTGGCGACGGGCGAGTCCCGGACCGGGCCGTGCTCGTCGTCGAACAGCATCGGGGCGAGCGCGTCGCGCATATTCTTTTCGACATAGTACGCGAGCATGCAGATCAGGAAGTGGGCGCGGACCCTCGGCTCGAGGCGGTGGCGGATCGGGCGGACCTGGAGGTCGGACGCCTTCATCGTCCGGAACGCCCTCTCGACCCGGCCCAGTCTCTTGTAGGTTTCGACGACGGCGGCGGCGGACATCCGCTTTTCCGGCACGTTGGTCCGAACCGCGCAGAATCCGTCCAGGGCCGCCTCGTCGGCGATATTTTGCTTTTTGCGCCTCCAGGAGAAGGATCCCGTTCCGATCCTCAGATCGAAATGCTTCCGCATCTTGCGCTTGTCGAGGGCGCGCTCGGCGCGCCTCCGGATCGCATCGGCACTCCGGAGCGGCCGCTTCTCCCGGCGGACCGCTCGGCGGATCTCGATCAGATCTTGCGTCGCCGCCGCGATCAAGTCCTTGCGCTTGCGGGTCCGCTCTTCGGCCAGCAGGGGATTCCTGCAGACGACCAGCCGCTCGCCGGGGAACAGTTCTTGGCATTCGATCTCCGCCATGTCCCGCTCGTCGAACAGCGTGGGCTGCAGCGCTCCGTTTTCGGCCAGGGCGCCGACCCCGGCGGCCCTGAGGGCGAAGATCCAGTCGTAGCCGTTCGGCTCGAGGTCCTCGCGGACGCGCGCCTGCGTGACCATGCCCCGGTCTCCGACGAACACCGCCCGCTTCAGTCCGAAGCGGTCGCGGAGCTTGCCGACTTGGGCGGCCACTGTGGAGGGATCGGACGCGTTCCCGGGGAACGCCTCGACGGCGACCGGCCGCCCGTCGGCGTCGCACAGCAAGCCGAATTCGATCTGCGGCAGCCCCGTCTTGCCGTCGCGCGAGTATCCGCGATCCACCAGCGGGCAGGTCCGGCTGTAGCTCCAGACCGAGGCCGGATCGTAGAGAACGGGACTTCCTTCGCTCAAATGCTTCTCGGCCAGCGCCTTCTCGATCCTCGGCTGGCGCTCGAGCAGCCAGTCCATGGTCTCGTAGAGCCGGTCCTCGCTCAAGGTCTCCGGCAGGCCGAGCTGCGACGCCAAGGTGGAGACCGCCGTCTCCGGCCGGAAGAGCCGGGCGGCGGCGAGCTTCGATCCCGGCTCCAGAATCCGCTGCGCGACCAGGGCGACCGCCAGATCCCGCGAGCGCGAGCGCCGGGGCGCGATCGCCTGCTCGACGCCGCAGCCGCGCAGCGCCGCGAGGACGGCGGCGGCGTTCCCGTGCTGCAGCGACCGGGAGATCGTGAACGCGTCCTCGAGCTTGGCGGGCGCGTCGGCGGGATCGGCGCCGCTCAGGATCTTGCGGATCTTCTCGACCGTATTCGGGGGAAGCTTGGTGATGTTGGCGAGGGTGCGCTTCCTGGCCTTTCCGCCCTCGCGGTAGGCTTGGCGGATCAGGATCGTGGGCCGCGAGTTGCGGTTGGGGACGACATCGACGAACATGGATACCGTGTATCACACGAAAAGTCTTTTAAAAAGGGTAAAATATCACAATATGGTGAAGAATGCATGGATACATCCTGCAGCTAAAAAAACGGCCGGACTCCGCCGCAACCCATTGCTGAAGAAAGATAAAATGCGAGGCGAAGCTTCAAAATCGCACGGAACTTCCGTTTAGAATAAGTTTTGAAGCAAAAAGCGCTCAAATGCAATTACAGCGAGGGGTGCATCCCATTTTCTGGTCGGACGAAATGCCGCCGGTTGAAGGCCGATGCCGACGCCTCGCTCGCCGTTGAATGCCGCTTCGAAAACGACCGCAGATCCGACACCGTCGATTGGAGGGATTTCGGCTTCCCAGCCGCTTACACCAGGATATGCAGGATTGACGTCGCTGTCTCCATCCCGGATCGGTTCCGGCTTCAACGGTCCGGAGAGCGGCTTGGCCATGTGCGATTCATTCACAAGCGGAGAGAATTTGCACGCTGGAATCGTATGTTCGGCCTTGCGGAAGATAGCGCTGGGCATGCTCTCGACGAGCGCTGAGTTTATTTCCGGTCGAGGCAAGACGGAAGCTCAACGCCAAGAACAGATGATCGCCAGATGCCGTATTGCCGGCCGCGACCACACCGCCGACCTCACCCGCGCGATTGACCGAACGACAGCGGCAAACTCGATCAAGCCCGCGACGCGGCTGGTCCCGCCGACCACTCCGCCAATTTCCGAACCGAATTGCAAGGTTCGATTCAGCTTGCCGCCAAGTTGGATCCCGCGCTGCCCGTCAAGCGAGCGTGCGCAGAATCGGACCGGAGCAAGTCGCCTTTTGCAACTGCAGCGAATCGATTCGAGACCCGAGGAATTTTGCGGCGATCAGGAATTTCCAAAAAATCGAGTTGTAATTTTCACTACGTTCGCAAAGAAGGCATTTTGACCTCCGGTGGACGCGACGTCGCTCATCGGCAAACTGAACAAAATTGAGGAACAAATGACAAGAATATCACAAATCCTGGCGGCGGCGGCGACGCTCGCAATTTCCGCCGCATCCGTTTCGGCAGACCCGGCGATCATCTACGATCTGGGCGGAAAATTCGACAAGTCGTTCAACGAGAGTGCATATGAAGGAGCCGAGCGCTGGAAAGCGGAAACCGGCGGAAACTATCGGGAAATCGAATTGCAGTCGCAAGCTCAGCGCGAGCAGGCGATCAGGCGTCTCGCCGAATCCGGAAACAATCCGGTCGTCATGGCAGGGTTCGCGTTCTCGACCGCGCTGAATTCAGTCGCGCCGGACTTTCCCGATACAAAGTTCGCGATCATAGACGGCGTTGTCGATCAGCCGAACGTGCGCTCCATACTGTTCAAGGAGCACGAAGGCTCCTATCTGGTGGGGCTTATCGCGGGCAAGACGACCGAATCCAATGTCGTCGGATTCGTCGGCGGAATGGACATTCCGCTAATTCGCAGATTTGCTTGCGGGTATGTCCAAGGCGTGAAGGCGGCGAACGCCGATATCGAAGTCATCCAGAACATGACCGGCAACGAGCCCTCCGCATGGAACGATCCGGTGAAGGGGGCGGAGCTGACAAAGGCCCAGATCGCAGCGGGCGCGGATATCGTCTATCACGCTGCGGGCGGAACCGGCATCGGAGTGCTGCAGGCCGCGGCCGACGAGGGGAGACTCGGCATCGGCGTCGACTCGAATCAGAACTACCTGCATCCCGGCTCGGTTCTGACTTCCATGCTCAAGCGTGTGGATGTCGCCGTCAGCGAATCGTTCAAGGCCGGCGGAGATCTGGAAACAGGAATCGTCGAGATCGGGCTTGCGGAAGGCGCAGTCGGATATGCTCTCGACGAGCACAACGCGGCGTTGATCTCGGACGCGGTTGCTGCGGAGGCGAACGGCAAAATGGAAATGATCATTTCCGGCGAGCTTTCCGTCCACAATTACACCGACAACGACAGTTGCCCAGTCAGCTGAGCGTCGGCTGCCATCGCGAGCCTGAAAGCTTCCGATGACATGGACCGTTGATCAAGCATTCGGCGGGTGCAGCTGCTGCGCCCGCCTGCTCGCGAGAGCATGAGCAAAACATCCGAAATCCTGAAGGCGGGCATTTGCGTCCTCGCCGCATTTTGTTCGTTTTCCGCGCCTGCCGCCGCCGATCCGGCATTGATTTACGATTTGGGCGGCAAGTTCGACAAATCTTTCAACGAAAACGCATACATCGGCGCGGAGCGATGGAAGGCGGAAACGGGCGGAAGCTACAGAGATATTGAACTCCAATCGCAAGCGCAGCGCGAACAAGCCATGCGAACGCTTGCGGAATCCGGATACAATCCCATCGTCATGACGGGTTTCGCATTCGCGATCGCGCTTGCCGACATTGCTCCCGATTACCCGGACACCAAGTTCGTAATCATCGACGATGCAGTCGATCTGCCGAACGTGCGCTCCGTACTGTTCAAGGAGCATGAGGGATCCTACCTCGTCGGATTGCTCGCAGGAATGTCGACCAAATCGGGCGTCGTCGGTTTCGTGGGCGGCATGGACGTTCCCCTGATACGCAAAGTCGCGTGCGGGTACGCCCAAGGCGTCCTTGACGCGAACCCGCAGATCAAGATCGTCAGAAACATGACCGGCAACACGCCTGCCGCATGGAACGATCCGGTCAAGGGGGCGGAAATCGCCAAGGCCCAGATCGGACAGGGAGCGGACGTCATTTTTCAAGGCGCCGGAGGCACCGGCCTTGGCGTTCTGCAAGCGGCGGCCGATGAAGGGGTCTTGGGCATCGGCAGCGATGCCAACCAGAATTACCTTCATCCCGGGTCCGTTTTGACTTCAATGATCAAGAGAGTCGACCACTCCGTCTTCGAGGCATTCAGCGAAGGCGCCGATCTTGAAACAGGCGTATTCCGCATAGGCTTGGCGGAAGACGCTGTCGGATATGCGCTGGATGAATTCAACGCCGGCCTGATTGCCGACGAAATGATTGAAGCCGTCGAGGAAGCCCGCGGCATGATCGTGACCGGCGCCGCCGCGATTCATGATTATACGATCGACGACGCCTGTCCCTATTGGTGAGCGCGGATCGATGCTTGAGCCGGCTCAACCGATCGAATCCGCGCCCGAAGACCGCGCTCCTCCGGCGATCGAGCTGAAGGGAATCTCGAAATCTTTCGGACCCGTTCAGGCGAACAAGAACATCGACTTGTCCGTCGCCAAAGGCACCATACATGGGATCGTCGGCGAGAACGGCGCCGGCAAATCGACCTTGATGTCGATCCTGTACGGTTTCTATCGAGCCGACGAAGGCACGATATATGTAAACGGCGAAAGAACGGAAATTCCCGACAGCGAGTCCGCGATCCGCGCGGGCATCGGGATGGTCCACCAGCATTTCAAGCTCGTAAAGAACTTCTCGGTCATAGAAAACATCGTCCTTGGGGCGGAGGGCGGATACCTGCTCCAGCCTTCGCTGGAAAAAGCGCGCACTCTGCTCGCGGAACTCGCGGAGGAGTACCAGCTGAATGTCCGCCCGGACGCGATCATCGACGAACTGTCCGTCGGGCATCAGCAACGGGTCGAGATACTGAAGGCTCTCTATCGGCACGCCGACATTCTGATTCTCGACGAGCCGACCGGCGTTCTGACTCCGGCGGAGGCCGAGCACCTGTTCCGGATACTTCGCAGCCTTCGCGACGAAGGCAAGACGATCATTCTGATCACCCACAAGCTGAAAGAGATCATGGCGGTCACCCAGACCGTCAGCGTCATGCGGCGCGGCGAAATGACCGCGACGGTCCCCACGGCCGAAACCAGTCCCGAGCAGCTGGCGGCGTTGATGGTGGGAAGGAGGGTGCTTCTGCGCGTCACGAAGAAGGAGGCTCATCCGGGAGAGAAAGTGCTTGAAGCGAAAGACCTTCGAGTTTCGGACGACCGGGGCGTGGAGACCTTGAAGGGCGTCACTTTCGATGTCCGAGCCGGAGAAATCCTGGGCATCGCAGGCGTCGCCGGAAACGGCCAGACCGAGCTGCTCCAGGTTTTGGGCGGAATTGCCGATGCAACGGGGTCGCTGCGGATGAACGGCGAGGAAATTCCCCTGTCCGGCCCCGGCTCGGACGCGCTCTCCCGCAGAGCCAGCGGTCTGGCGCATGTGCCTGAAGACCGGCAGCACCTCGGCCTCATCATGGACTTCTTCGCTTGGGAAAACATGGCTTTCGGATACCAAGGGAACGAACAGTACAATCTGAACAAGCTCTTGATGAACAATGCCGCCATCCGCGGAGCCACGAAATCGGGAATGGAGCGCTTCGACGTCCGTCCCGTCGCGACCGAAAACCTCGCGAAAAGCTTTTCCGGCGGCAATCAGCAAAAGATCGTGCTGGCGCGCGAGATAGACAGCGCGCCGGCGTTGCTGGTCGTCGGCCAGCCCACGCGCGGCGTGGACATCGGAGCGATTGAATTCATCCACCAGCGCATCCTCGATCTCCGCGACGATGGAACGGCGATCATTCTCGTCAGCGTGGAGCTTGAAGAGATATTCTCGCTTTCCGACCGGGTCGCGGTGATGTTCGACGGCCGAATCATCGGCGAAAGGATCACCGAGGAAACGAACGAGCGAGATTTGGGACTGCTCATGGCAGGCGTCGCGGAGGGCGATAAATGATGGGCGGGTTGCCCAAGTGGGCGGACATCGTTCTGATTCCGGCGATCAGCCTAGTCTTGGCGTTCCTGGTGTCGGGATTGGTGGTGCTTTGGATCGGCGAAAACCCGCTGGAAGCCTTGGTCATCATAGTGAAGGGTTCCGTGGGTTCAGCGTACGGATGGGGCTACACCCTCTACTACGCGACGAATTTCATGTTCACCGGCTTGGCCGTCGCCGTCGCCTTCCACGCGAAGCTGTTCAACATCGGCGGCGAGGGACAGGCGACGCTCGGCGGACTGGGCGTCGCTTTGGCCTGCCTGGCCTTGGATTGGCCCCACTGGCTCATCGCGTTTCCGGTAGCGATTCTTTCGGGGATGCTGTTCGGAGCGGCTTGGGCGGCCGTGCCGGCATATCTTCAGGCTCGCCGGGGAAGCCACATCGTCATCACGACGATCATGTTCAACTTCATCGCGTCCGCTTTGCTCGTCTATCTGCTGGTGAATGTAATCAAGGCGCCCGGACAAATGGCGCCGGAAACCACGCTGTTCCCGGAAGGAACGAACCTCCCGACCGCGCACGCCATGCTGGGCTGGTTAGGAATTCCGTTTCCCAAGTCGCCGCCGCTCAACATCAGTTTCCTGATTGCGCTCCTGGCGGGCGCGGCCGTCTGGATTCTGATCTGGCGCACAAGGCTTGGCTACGCGATCAGGGCATTCGGCTGGAGCGAGCCCGCCGCGGTCTATGCGGGGATATCGCCGGTACGGATCACGATGATCACGATGCTGATTTCAGGCGGCCTCGCGGGGCTGATGGCCATCAACACGGTCATGGGCGAAGCGGAAAGGCTTCTGATCGACGCCGTGCAGGGCGCGGGTTTCGTAGGGATCGCCGTCGCCCTCATGGGCCGGTCGCACCCGCTCGGCGTGTTCCTTGCCGCTGTGCTGTTCGGCGTCCTCTACCAAGGCGGCGTCGAGCTTGAATTCGAAATGCCGGCGGTCAGCAGAGAAATGATCATCGTCATCCAAGCCCTCGTCATCCTGTTCACAGGCGCTTTGGACAACATGGTTCGCATGCCCGTTTCGAAGGCGTTCCAGCTCTTCAGCGAAAGGAGAGCATGATGGACTTCTCCACCCTGATTCAAATCATGGACTCGATGCTGCGACTTTCGACGCCGTTGCTGCTCGCTTGCCTCGCAGGTCTTTTTTCCGAAAGAGCGGGGATTTTCGACATCGGACTGGAAGGCAAGATGCTGGCGGCCGCCTTCTTCTCCGCCGCCATTTCGGCAACGACGGGATCGGTTTGGGCGGGCCTCGCGGCGGGTCTTGCCGCGTCGATGATCCTCGCCGCGCTGCATGCCGTCGCGTCCGTCACATTCAGGGGCAATCAGTTGATTTCGGGGGTCGCGATCAATTTCCTCGCTTCGGGATTGACTGCCGTCGTCGGCCAGAACTGGTTCAAGATCGGCGGACGCACGCCGTCGCTGAGCGGAGAGGCGCGTTTTCTTCCGATTGAATTCCCCTTCGCCGAAACCATCAGCGCAGTTCCGTTTCTAGGCCCGATCTACAGCGAGCTGATCTCGGGGCACACCTTGATGGTTTATGCGGGAATCGCCGCGGTGCCGGCGAGCTGGTGGCTGCTTTTCCGCACCAGATTCGGCCTCCGACTTCGCGCGGTCGGCGAAAATCCGGAGGCCGTGGACACCGCCGGCCTGTCCGTATCGATTTTAAGATATCAGGCGGTTCTGATCTGCGGCCTTCTATGCGGGCTTGCCGGAGCCTATTTGTCCACCGGCATGGCCGCCGGCTTCATCAGGGACATGACCGCGGGCAAGGGCTTCATCGCTCTCGCTGCGTTGATTTTCGCGAAGTGGCGGCCGGGATACGCGCTTTTCGCCTGTCTTCTGTTCGGGTTGCTGGAAGCCATAGCAATCAGGTACCAAAGCATTTCAATCGAAAACGTCGGCACCATTCCCGTGCAGTTCATGCAAGCTCTGCCCTACATTCTGACCGTTGTGATCCTCGCCGGATTCGTCGGCAAGGCGATCCCGCCCCGGGCCGGCGGCGAACCGTATGTCAAAGAGATCTGAACAGCTTGGCTGCGCCGCGGCCGGACCGGGTCGAAGAACGCGAAGTGGCAGGCGCCGCTCGAACTCGACGAACTGCGTTGGGATGTGCTGAGCATCACGGAATTCAGGTGCGCTCATGAACCATGGCACAAAGCAAAACTTGATCGGGAGAAATTGGGCGTCCTGCAGGTCGGGCGAAACGCTGACAATCTGCAGCCCCTCCGACGGCAAGGAGTTCGCTCGGATTCAAGCATCAAGCGCCGTCGATGTGAACGACGCCGTGCGGGCAGCTCGGAGCGCGTTCGAAAATGGCGCTTGGTCGAAAACGACTGCGACCGAACGGGGACGGATGCTGTCGGAACTGTCCGATGTGATCTCCGACGCATCGGAAGAGCTCGCGGAACTCGAAGCCGGAGATACGGGCAAGCCCATGTCCCAAGCGCGCAACGACATCAAGCTTGCTGCGCGCTACTTCGAATACTACGGCGGCGCGGCGGACAAGCTGCATGGCGAAGTCATTCCATATTTGAACAGCTACCAAGTGCAGACGATCCGCGAGCCGCTGGGCGTTACCGGACATATCATCCCGTGGAACTATCCGGCGCAGATGTTCGGCCGCACACTCGCGCCGGCGCTGGCGATGGGCAACTCTGTCGTCATCAAACCCGCGGAGGACGCCTGCATGACGCCAATCAGGCTTGCCGAGCTGGCGCTTGAGGCGGGTTTTCCGGAGGGCGCGATCAATTTGGTGACCGGAATCGGGACCGAAGCCGGAGCCGCGTTGTCGCGGCATCCCGATCTGGATTTTGTTTCCTTCACCGGCTCGCCCCAAACCGGAACGCTGGTCCAGCAAGCCGCAGCCTCGAACCATGTCGGATGCACTCTGGAACTGGGCGGGAAATCGCCGCAGATATTGTTCGATGATGCCGATCTCGACAAAGCAATTCCGGTGATAGCCGCTGCGATCATTCAGAACGGCGGCCAGACCTGCTCCGCCGGCTCCCGTGCATTGATTCAGCATTCCGTGTTCGAAAAGGCGGTCGACTTGTTGTCCAAGCAGTTTGAAAACTTCGTGGCGGCGCCGCATTATTCGGACCGCGACCTTGGTCCGCTGATATCGAAGCGGCAAAGGGAGCGAGTCGAAACCTATGTTGAAAACGAAACGGATGCGCCGGTTGCAGCACGCGGACAAATTGCCGCTGACGCGCCGGATGGCGGCCACTATTTCGCACCCCTGCTCTACGCGCCGGTTGACCCTGCAAGCCGAATTGCAAAGGAAGAAGTTTTCGGTCCGGTCTTGTGCTGCATGCCCTTTCGCGACGAAGCGGAGGCAATCGCTCTGGCGAACGCGACCGAGTACGGGCTGGTCGCAGGAATATGGACAAGCGACGGCGCGCGGCAGGTCCGTCTGGCAAAGGCGATGCGCTGCGGGCAAGTGTTCATAAACTGCTTCGGAGCCGGGGGCGGCATCGAACTCCCTTTCGGCGGCGTGCGAAAATCCGGCCACGGAAGGGAAAAGGGCTTTGAGGCATTGCGGGAGTTTTCGCAGATAAAAACGATTGTTCACGACCACGGCTGAGCGAAAGGCGGATTGAACATGAGGCTTGAAAACAAATCCGCTTTGGTGACCGGAGCGGCATCCGGGTTCGGACGTGAAATCGCAATTCGGTTCGCCGAGGAGGGAGCGAATGTCGCGCTTGCGGACATCAATGAAAGCGGCGCATCCGAGGCTGCAATGCAGATTGGCGGCTCGACGATTGCATTGGCATGCGACGTGTCCGATGCGTCCGGTGTTCAATCCGCAGTCGAAACCTCCATCGATGCATTCGGTTCGCTCGACATAGTGGTGAACAACGCCGGCTGCAGCCATCGAAACCAGCCGCTTCTCGATGTGGACGAGGCGCAGTTGCGGAAAATCTACGAAGTGAATGTGTTCTCGATCTACTTCATGACGCAGGCGATCGTTCCTCATTGGCGCAAGACCCGGAAAGGCGTCATGCTCAACGTCGGATCGACTGCCGGAATCCGCCCGAGACCGGGGTTGACTTGGTACAATTCGACGAAGGGCGCCGTGCATCTGATGACCAAATCCTTGGCTGTGGAACTTGCGCCGGACAATGTTCGCGTTTGCGGACTCGCGCCTGTCCTTGGCCGGACCGCGATGCTCGAAACTTTCCTCGGCATGCCGGCGACCGGGGAGAACATGGAGAAGTTTCTCGCGACAATTCCGCTCGGACGAATGAGCGAACCGCGCGACATTGCGAACGCGGCGCTTTTCCTGGCTTCCGATGATGCGGAGTTCATAACTGGCGTAATATTGGAGGTGGACGGAGGTCGCTGCGTATAAATCCATGCTTGGGTTGGCCTGTCGTTGAGCTACCGCATTCACGCCTGATTTGCGGAGCTGCCAAGCTGCATCCGGTTCAAAATCCAGAGTTGGAGGGATCCGGAACGCAACCATTCGGATTGCCAGGTCTGTTTGCATCGGCCGCGGGGATCGCCTCGCGCTAAGGCGCGGGTCGGCGACTTACGACCGGGTGCGTTGAACCGGCTGCACTCAGCGGCACAAAGAATTTCATAACCGCCAGCATCAAGGAAGTTTTGAAAGGCATCGCCGAACGCGGCATCGACGACATCCACAGGCAAGACATATCGGTATCTTTCGCGTCCTTGAATTCGAGACCAGCAGCGTTGAACCAACGATCACAGGCCGCGCCGCCAATGATCGCGTGCTCATCTTCGCGCCCGGCGAAATGTTCCCGGAATTTATCGATTCCCACCAACGCTATCCTTTCTCCAAAAGCGTTTGCGCCGCCAATGAGACGCGTTCGTCGCGGTCATCATGGAACCGCGCATAGAGCGAAAGCGGATCAACCACCGAGGCGTCGGACAGCCCGGCGGGATCATAGGACCATGTCTCGACCGTAAAGCTCTTTTCGAATTCATCGCCCTCGACGAATTCCAAGGTTTGAGCAATCTCCTTCCAGTTCCTGGCCGCTACCGCGAAGGTTTCCGTTTGCGGCGGCGCCAGATCGGTCAGTCCCGCCAACGCGCTCTCGCCCGCCAGCTTCAGATTGGGCACGGGGCGGTTGTCGCGAATGTGCTTGATCGAGCGCACAGGGCTTCGCAGCAACGGGCGGGCGGTTTCCATGAGTTCCCGCCTGCCCATGTTGAAACGGATTTGTCTTTCCTTGCCGCGCTTTTCGGTTGTTGCCAGCCCCGAGGCGACGAGATCATCGAATGCGCGCCCGATCGACATCGGCGCATAGCCCAACCGTTGGGCAATGGCCGAAGGCGTCACGGCGAATTCGTCCAGCCGCAGCATGTAATGGAAGAGAACCGCCTGCGCCGCAGGTGACAGCCTCTCGACGTTTCGCGGCTTCGGCGCGAGGAAATTCTCCCGAAGGTCCATGGCCAGTTCGGGGATATAGAGCTGGTTGCCCGGCACGGCGAAGGCCACGCCCCGAGTGATCAGGCGGGACCTGTTGTGCGCGCTCAAAGACGGCGCCGCGAAAATCACGTCGGAATCCGCTGCCGCCCGCACAAGCGAAACGTGCTTCGCTATATCTGCAGGCGCCGCGGCATTCTCTCTTGCGGCGATCAGCACGAACGGCTTGCCGACGATCCGGGCTTTGAAGAAGGCATAGGTTCGCTCAAGAAAGACAGGCACGCTGACCGCCTCGTCGATCTCGCGAACTCTGACCTTGTCATGAAGCGTTCTCTCGAAATAACGCTCAAGTGCCTTGGCGAATGCTTTTCCGGACAGTTGACGATCATATTCTAACATTGTTCTGCATGCTAACACCAATAATGTTATTATGCAAGTTTGATGTTAATGAAAGCATCCCGACTTGGCGCGAAGCGCTTAGCGATCCTTCACGCGAAGGGCAGCTCCTCCGTCAGGCGGTGTGCGGCGGCGCAATGCCAAAACTCTCGAACGAGAAAGACGCCGAATGCACCGTGCGGACGAGGTGAACGGAAGGCGTGGATGGAATGGATCAAGACACTGCTCAACGCCGGGCGGTGTCGCGCTTGCTGTCGGGATGGGCCATGCGCGCCGCCAGCGCTCCCAACCGCGAGCCCGCCCTGTCAGGTCGCTTGCAAACCCGCGCGGGTCTCGTCTCCGCGACCGGCCAGCAGCGCTTCGACGGAGATGTCCTCGTCCAGATCCTTCCAGTGCAGACCGTTGCCGGAATAGCCGATTCGGCAATTCTCCCGCTGTTCGGCGCTTGCGCGCATCAGCCGCGGAAACCATGCCAGAGGCACTCCAAGCGAACGGCCGTCATCCAGACCGACCCACATCGTATCGCGGTCAAAAGAAACAGTTTTTGCTCCAACGGAAATGCTCATGCCAAGCCCTTTCGATTTCCTTTCGGCGCCGACTGACCTGTACGGCCAGTTCCGCGAGCTGCCATCGGCTGAAGCCCGCGCTTTGGACGCGCCGCGTTCTCCTCCAAAAATCTGTCAAGCTCCGACTGCCAAGGGCCGATCTTCGGACGCGGCTGCGTCCTGCGCTCGCAAACGAACTCCGTCGCGCCGGACCGCAAAACCTTCCGGACCGGCGCACGCGACGCGCCCAGATCCCAGTTGCCCCCCTTGATCGAACGGCCCTCGCGGAAATGGGCCCGTCGCATCTTTCCGATCTCGTCCACGCCAAACATCCCCGCCTCGCTCTTCCGAATCACCGAAAGAGCTGTTGAGCATACATCGAAAGGGGTCATTCTTAGACGCCGATCAAACCCTCAAAGGGACCACTTTTGCACGCCGATTCACATTCAGCCAATTCCGCCGCTACGGCCCGGGGCGTCTGCACCGATTCGAAAAGCTTCGGCAGCGGAGGATGTGTTCCTTTTTTTGAGGGAGCTGGTTGCCCCGGGGGTGTGCTTTCTCTCCGGCATGGATCCATTTCTTCAAGTTTCCGGCTCGTTTGTTCAGCCGATTGTTCTCCGGACAACCCGGGGCAGTTCAGTCCGGCGCATCAGGCGGGCCAGAACGCGCCGCCGGGCACCCGAGCGGATGGACCCGGTTTAAAACGGCATTGCCCGTCATGACGCTTCACCATGTTAAACAGCCCCTTTTTTCCTGCCCCGACAAGCAAGTCCAGAGCCATGTCCGTGAATGCGGCGCTGAAAGCGCCCTGGTAGCCGTCGGGATCAATATGGAACGACGTTTCCAAGAACTCGTGGTTGTACTCGTCCGCAATCGCCCAAAGCCGCATGTCCGACGCGAGACCCGCACGCTTGCGCTCGATCAGCGGAACCTCAATGGCAAGACGATCCTTGCGCGGCTCTTTGCCGGTGATCGGAATCCGGAAAAGATTGGTGCGCCCGTCTTTGCCGACATAGGTGGTCGCGAGCGCCGCGGGGCGCGACTTGCGGGCGTTGTCCTTCCCAGCCTCGTGTTCTCGATGCCGGAGATATTCATACCGCCACAGATCGCCTTTTTGGGGGCGCTTCATTCCTCCGCCCCGCCCTTGATGCCCGTGCGGCTGGCCTCGAGCATCGCTAGATGTTCGACCGGCATGTCCGCCGCCGCGAATGCTTGGCGCTCGTCTTTCTGAAACCGTTGTTCGTAGTCGTGAATGCTCATCAAAACAAAGCGCGGTTTCTTGTGCTTCGTGATGGCGATAGGTTCCTGGCTGGCCGCATCAAGAACGTCGCCAAGTGTCTGTTTAAGGTACGTAGACGGAAAAGATCGCATGGGGCAACTCCTTTCGTCTGAAATGGACAAAACAGACATTTTAGGCAAGGGTGGATGCTGAATTTTCCCAGAAAACCCACATGATCGGCTTTTGGCCGTCCGCCCCAGACTATCAATTTCCCACTGCCAACTCGTCATTCATCTGCATTGCAACGACATAAGTGCTGGAGCAACGAAGCGAGGCCAACGGCCAGTTCAGATGCCACGGCTGCGAGGCCATTCAATTTTAGGTCAAGCTCCAAGGATCAAGGCAGTTCAGACAGATTCAAGTCGGACGAACATGCAATCGATCCCAAACAAAACCCTTGCCACGCAACAATGCAATCCTCTCGTTCCAAAATCCCGCTCCCGGCTGCAGAAGGCTTGAGGGAGGTCAGGTCAACTCTTGAAGAAGTTGCATGAGCTGTTTGGCATTTGACTCGCCAAGTTGGCTTTGGATCGTGGAATCTTGCTCTTCAACCTCCTCTCTTATCTGCATCATTCGTTTTCGGCCAAGTTCAGTGACAAGGACGTTGATTTGACGGTGATCGTTCTGTGCAACCTGGCGGTGCACAAGGCCGTCTGAAACCATACGGTCAACCAGCTTGGTCAATGTCGGCGGGTTCATCAATACGACGCCGGCCAGCTGCCCCATCGTCAGGCGCTGACCGGCATCCAAGGTTTCGAGGATGCGCCATGCTTCGACTTGGATGCCGTGCTTGCGCAAGCGCGAGCTCAGCGAGGCGTTGACCCTCCGATGCGCCGCCGCGAGGGCGTAAGAGACGTAATCCTGGATCCGATTGGCGCTAGGTTCCATTGGGCTCACCGCTACAAGACGACCAGCATCTGCATTCTGTCGATTGGCAAATTCGGTTGCCGGAATTTAGTTGACTTGGAAAGTGAATTCAATTGGTATGAAGCGTTTCCCGATCCTGGCGGAAAGGGTGTAGCTTCAATGTCGACGGCATCGACCGTTCCGAATGTCCCGGCCGAGCTCGAGGACCTGCGCGACAGCATCATGTTGCGCGGCAACGGAACATATCGGGTTGCTCTGCTTATCCCGTTGTGCGGCTCGGCCGGAATTTGGGCGCCGTCCTGCATTTCCAGCGCACAGACTGCGGTGGAGGAATTGAACAGGTCGGACGGCATCGACGGACGCAAGATTCAGCTCGTCATGATCGATGCCGCGGTGGAAGCGAGCATTTCGATCGAAGAGACGGTCGATGATCTGATTGAGACGAATTCCATCGACGCCATCGTCGGGATGCACATCAGCGCCATCCGACAACGGCTCAGCAAAGTCGTGCGGCAGCGGATCCCCTACATTTACACGCCGCTCTATGAAGGAGGCGAGCGCACCGACGGGCTGTTCGCCATAGGAGAGACGCCGGAGGAGCAGCTCGGCCCGTCCATGGAGCACATTCAATGCGAATACCGTCCGCGCAGTTGGGCGCTGATCGGCAACGACTACGTCTGGCCGCAGGCCTCGCACACCTATGCAAAGGCCAAACTGCGCGAGATGTCGGTGGGACTTGCATATGAAAAATATCTGCCTTTCGGCTTAAGCAGCATGTCCCCCTTCGTCGAGGAAATCGCGAACTCCGGGGCGGAAGCGGTGCTTATCTCGCTTGTCGGGCAGGACGCGGTCGCGTTCAACCGGGCGTTCGGGGAGGCTGGGCTGCATGATCGAACGGTGCGCCTATCTTGTGCCGTCGAAGAGAATGGACTGCTTGCAAGCGGAGCGCGGAATTGCAAGCGCATGTTCGTGGCATCGTCCTATTTCGGGGCGCTTCCGACAGAAGCGAATGCGGCGTTCAAGGAGCTGTACTATAGCGTCCACGGAGACCAAGCCCCCGTACTGAACGCGCTTGGCCAATCGACATACGAGGGCGTTCATTTTCTGGCAGGCCTGATGCGCGTGCATGCGGCAGCTTGGAAATATCACAGGGTCTCCGACGGCTTTCCGGTGATTCACAGAAGCGGGCGCAAGCGCATTTCGGCGGACAGAAGCCTCCGCGCGCCGGTCTACCTTGCTCGGGCAAACGGGCTTCATTTTGAAGTTATAAAAGAGCTGTAAATCGATTAAAATTTAGGCTCATCTCGCGAATCGCATTCATGCCGAATTGACGGCGGCTCCAGAGCAGGCGAGCCGGCATTACTGAAGGTCGTTTCCGAGATATTTCGTCGCGACGCCGCGGAATTGGAACAGGAACGGCGTGAAGCGGCTTTGCCGATTGCCGATCATCCGAATTTGGCGCGGCCCCTGGACGCGCGGGTCGAAGATTGGTTCGGAGCGATGGGGGACAGGCCGAGCGACCGGAGCGGAGTGCCGCTGTGATCTCCGCCGTCTGTGTCCAAACCAGCACTACCCCGTCGCCGACCTTCGTCAAGCTCGGCAGCCGGAAGTCTTCGGCCCGGAGGTCAGTCGCCGGCGGGTCCCAACTCGACGCCGTAGGCGCCGTCATCGCGGACGAGCGCCGCGCCGAAGCTGCCCACGATCGACAGTCTCAGGCCGGAAGAGGCAGTGTTGCCGTCCTGGAGATACCAGATTCCGGCCGCCTCCAAGCCGGAGAGCGGTCCGTAGAAGTTCCCCTTGTAGCCGCCCTCCGCGAAAGCCGTCAAAGAGGCGGTGTCGATGACGCCGGCGAACGATCCCTCGGCGCCGATGCCGGTTGCCTGAAGCGTCAGAGCGCCGGCGATCCTGGCGTAGCCTTCCCACTCACCTTTGCCATTGCTGAAGGATTCCAGATTCGCGATCTTCCCGCTGATCCTGTTGTCGGCCGCTGTTTCGGAAATTGTCGCGGTCAGTTCGACGTTGCCCCGCAGCCTCAAATAGTGGGGGCCAGTCAGTATCGGATAAGTCCCAAAGTTGATGTTCGGTACGAAGTCAATCGAGAATTGCGAGGCCAAGGTTCGGCCCTTGAAAATTCCTCTTGTGATCTTGTCGCCGTCGGCGACGTCCGTGGTCCTCATGCCCGACTCGTCCTTGAACGCGTCGTAGCCCGCATGGAAGGGAAAGGTTTGCCGTCCGGGGACTATCGTGCCTCCGGTAACGAAGCTGTCGACGAATTCCATGTGCCCGTAGGCCGCATAGGACAAGTAGTGGTTCACGTCGTCGCGCGCGGATGCCGCCGGGTCGTCCGGGTCTTCGAGATTCATGTCCAAGCCGGCATGGTTGGACAGCCGCACAGTGTAGGTGCCCAGCGGGACGACCCGTTCGCCGTCCCTTAGCAGGCTGCTGATGGCCCCCACCTGCAGATGCTCAGGAGTCGGCATAAGCGCGGCAGTCCAGTAATGCTCGGCGTTGCCCTCGGGCGAGGCCGCAGGAGGGCCGAACTCCAGCTTCAGATCGTATCCGCCGTTCGATCCGCTGGGATGGATAGAACTCCAGCCGCCAGCGAATAAGCCGGGAAGTCTGAAATCAAGGCCGGGCACGCCTTTTCCGCCCATGTCCACGACAAGCCCGCTCGGAGTGATCCTCAGCCCGGCGACGGTTTTCGACTCGGCACCATCGTTTCCGCCGCCAAGCGGGTCCACTCGGGGGCGCAGAACTTCGAGTCCGTACCACAGAAACAGCCTGTTGTCCCCTATTTCCGCGAGACCCGCAGCAGCGACCGGGATTCCCCGCATGCGCAGCCGGTCGCCGCTGCTGGCCCGACCGGGAGACATCACGACCTTCCCGTCCTCGTATGCGACCGCCGGGATGTTCTCCTCCGTCAACAGAGTCGCGGCGTCGGCACCGTCGGCGTTCCTGCGCCGTTTGCGAACCGCAGGCACAGGCCGGAGAGTTTCTCTCCCTATGACCAGAGCGGACGCGCCCGACCATCCCGCTCTGCTTTCGGCGGTGCGCAGCCTCGGGAGGTCCTCGGCCTCGGCGGCGTCCGCCTTGAGGGCCAGTCTGGCCGCCCGGGCGGTCCTTTCGGAGTCGTCCGGAGGCGCCTCCAGCTCGCGCGCAGCCGCGAGGGCGTCCGTCAAAGCCTTCCGCGCATCGGCGATGCCTGCCGACGTCGCTGCAGCGGCAGTCACCATGCTCCGGGCGGCGGCCAAGTCAGCCTCCGCTTTATCGTGCGCGTAGTCGAACGTTTCCGCCTCGGTTCTTTCGTCCGCAACCGGATCGGGGTTCTCGGTTTCGGTGGTTTCTGGACCGGCTGTCTCGGGGTCGGGAGCGGCGGGCGTCGCCGGGTTGCCGCCGGAGCAGGCGCCGAACGCCAGCGCCGCGGCGCAAACCAGAGCAGCGATAAGTTTAGCGTCCATGAGTGCTTTCCCCGTCAATGCCGGTTCATTGTCCTTCCGCCTTTGGGCGGCCCATGCCCATTTACCGGGGGGGGGGGGGCCGATGTCCAGTGCTTGTTTTTGCGGACGGGAACGCACGAAATGAAACGACAACACAGGCAATATGCGAAGTGAGCCAAAATAAAACTAATTTCCTTTTCAAATATTTTACTTGAATTGGAAACTAAAAACTTCCATACTTCGGCGAGCATTTGCTCGCGGGCTCTCGCGCCTGTCGATCTGAGAACAAACGGGGAGGAACGCCTTGTTCTGGGTTATCCTTTTGGCGGTTCCGGCACTGTTCGCGCTTGTCGCGATCTGGTTCCTGCAGCGTTATTACGCAAAGGCGACATTGGACGCGGCGCTGGTAAGAACCGGTTTCGGAGGATGCAGAGTCGTTACGGACGGCGGGTGTCTGTCGCTTCCGATACTGCATCAGGTCCAGAAAGTCTCCATGGGAGCCCTGAACTTCAGCATAAGTCGCGAGGGTCGCGAGGCGGTGCTGACGCGGGACCAGTTGCGGGCCGACATTCAGTTCGAATTCGAGTTGAGGGTCGCCCCGACGAAGGAAAGCATATCCACTGCGGCGCAAGCGCTGGGTTCCCGAATTGCGCGAGGCGGCGACACCGTGAAGGACGTTTTCGCAGGGGCGCTCGTCGGCGCAATCCAACGCGCCGCCGCCGCCAGAACGCTTGAAGAAATCCATTTGGATCGTGCGGGATTCTCCAGCGACGTCGCGGAAGTTATCGAATCCCAAGCTGCCAAACTCGGACTCACGCTGGTTTCGGCTTCGCTTATTGCCGTCGATCAAAGCGACCTCAGCCAGTGGAGTGAAAGCAACGCATTCAACGCCCAAGGCATGCGGCGCTTGGCGGAACTGGTTGCGAACCAGCGGAAGGAGCGCGTTCGCATCGAAACGGAAGCCGACGTCGCGGTCCGCGAGAGCCAATTGGCGCAGCATCAGCGCCAGCTCGATCTGAAACGTGAGGAGCGCGAAGCTGAAATCGCTCAAAAAGAGCATTTGGCCAAGCTTGAAGCGGACGCCAAGTCCCGCGAAGACCGCGCGCGCGACGACGCAAGGCTCGAAAGCGAAACCGCGCGGATCGAGAACGAGAAGCGCGTCAAATCCGCGCAAGTCGAATGCGACGAAGCGCTTCGAAAGGCCGAAATGGCAGCGATTCGGGCCCTTGAAGAAGAAAAGATCAAAAACGACATCAAATTGGCCATGAAGCGCGGCGAAGAAGCCGAGGCGAAGGCCGCGGAGGAAGAGGCTCGTGTCAAGGTCGTCTTGGCTGCGGAGAATGTCCAAGGGCAAAAGGAACGCGCCGTCGCCGCGCGCGAGCGCGAGATCGCAAGGCTGAACCAGGAAAAAGAACTCGAACTCGAAGAGGCCAAAGTCAAACGCGACGTCGAAACGCTGCTCGAGAAGTCGCGGGCCCATGCGGCCGCCAAAACCAAGGAAGGCGAGGCCGAGCGCGCCCGAATGGAGGCTGAAGCTGCCGGGCGCACGGCACTGAACAACTCTGAAAACGCGCTGAGCGACGCCGTGATCCGGATGCGTCTGGAAGAACGGAAGCTGGATCGATTGCCCGAAATCATGACTCAAATGATGAAGCCGGTTGAAAAGATCGACTCCATCAAAATCAATCAAATTTCCGGAGTTGGCGGCGAAAGCGGCGGATCCGGCGAAGGAGCGGACGGCGCCTTCGGCGCCGCGATGGATCAGATCCTGGGAATGGCCGTGCGTCTGCCGGCAATGAAGCAGATGGGTCAAGAAATCGGACTCGATTTCGATGCCGGCGGCGCCGGTCGCGTGGCCGACTACGCAAACCGCATCAAAGACAAGCCGAAACCCAAGGAGTGAGGGCGTGGGCCATCACAAAACCTGATCGCAACGACATAAAGGAGATACTGACATGTCACTGAACCGACGCAACTTTCTCTTGAGCACTGCCGCTTTAGCCGGAGCGTCCGCTTTGCCTCGCGCGACGCTGGCCGCCGACACGATCCGGCTCGGCTCGATCCTCGACACGTCAGGGATCTTCGATGCTTACGGCAAGCCGATGGACATGGCCATGCGCTTGGCCGTTGATGAGATCAATGCGGCCGGCGGCCTGCTCGGCAAGCAGATCGAGGTCGTCGCCTACGACACCCAGTCGGACATGGCGCTCTATTCGCAGTACGCCCAGCAGCTTGTGCGCCAGGATCAGGTGGACGTGGTCCATGGCGGCATCCTGTCCGCATCGCGCGAAGCGATACGCCAGACCATGAGAAGGTCGAATACGCTCTACTTCTACAATGTGCTCTACGAAGGCGGAGTTTGCGACCGGAACATCTTCATCAACGGTGTTACGCCCGCTCAGCAGGTCGAGGCACTCGTTCCGTATGCCATGGGCAAGTCCGGCAAAAAAGTCTATATCCTCGCCGCGGACTACAACTACGGCCAGATCACTGCTCGCTGGATCCAGAAGTTCATCGCCGACGAAGGCGGCGAAACCGTAAGCGTCGACTTCTTCCCGCTGGATGTCAGCGATTTCGGCTCGACCATCGCCAAGATTCAATCGGCCGGTCCCGATCTGGTGATCGCGCCGCTGGTCGGCGGGGCGCATCTTTCATTCTTCCGACAGTGGGCGGCTGCGGGCATGAAGGATCGCATCCCGCTGGCTTCCACCACCCTCGGCGTCGGCAACGAGCACAAGGTTTTGACTCCCGAAGAAGGCGACGGGATCATGGTCGCCTACAACTACAGCCAGGAACTCGGCACGCCGGCGAACAACATGTTCAAGGAAAAATGGTCGGCGGCCTACGGCGACAGCAACCTGATCCACGAGATCGCGGTGTCGAACTACCAAGGCGTTCTGACTTGGGCTGAAGCCGTTCGCCGGGCGGGTTCAGTCGATCGCGACGCGGTCATCGCCGCCTTGGAGACCGGGCTGTCGATCGACGGACCGGCCGGCAGAGTCACTGTCGATCCCAAGACCCACCACGCGGTTCTGGACGTCCACATCATGGAAATCGAAAGCCAAGGCATGCGCGTCGTCGAGACTTTGCCGCAGCGCCAGCCGATCGACACGCAGGCGGTGTGCGATCTGCAAGCCAATCCGGACGAAAACACCCAGTACGAAATCCAGATCTGAACCGCTCCGGAGGATTCGCGCAGGGCGGCGTCCGCCGCCCCGCAAGCCTGCAAGGAGTTGGTCGACGACAATCGATAGAATCAAGCGCCTATGGACCTTTCCGTAGTCATTCTTGTCGAAATGCTCTACGCCGTGGCTTCGTTGATCCTCATCAGCGCCGGGCTGGCGGTCGTGCTGGGCATGATGAAGGTGATCAATCTGGCGCATGGCGAATTCATGATGATGGGCGGCTACGCGACCATCACGGCCGTGAATCTCGGCGTGAACGTCTTTTTCGCCATGCTCGTGGTTGCTCCCATCGTGGTTGGCTTGATCGGTTTGGCGGTGGAGCGCCTCGTCATCCGCCATCTGTACGGACGCTTGGTCGATACGATGCTGGCGACGTGGGGCTTGAGCCTTTTCTTCATCGGCTTGGCGACGATGATCTTCGGAAACACCACGACAGGGATTTCGACGCCGATCCCCGGCTTCGCCATCGGGAACTATCAGATCAACGGCTACAATTTCTTCATCATCGTGGTGGCCGTGCTTTTGCTTCTGGCGATGCTGGTCGTTCTCAAAGCCACCCGTACCGGCCTGATCGCCCGCGGCACGATGCAGCGTTCGGACATGGCGGCCGCTTTGGGCTACAGCCCTGATCGCATCTATATGGCGACATTCGGCGTCGGCTCCGCTCTTTCCGGGCTGGCGGGGGCCGTTCTGGCGCCGCTCGTGGGGCTGGTTCCCACGTCCGGAGGGGCCTACATCGCCAAAGCCTTCATCACCGTGATTGCGGGCGGCCCGTCCCTTATCGCAGGGCTTTTTTCCAGCGCAAGCCTTTTCGGCGTCGTCAATCAGGTTTTCACCTTCGCCATCTCGCCTGTGATCGGGGAAGTCGCACTGCTCGCCGCCGCCGTGGTGCTGCTGCGGCTGCTGCCCCAAGGCATCACCGGAAAATTCCTCAAAGGGAAGCTGTGATGCCGGGAAGCCTGCAGAAAGACGCGGTCGCGGTCGTTGTCGTCAGTGCAATCCTGATCTCGGTCATGCCCTTTGTGATCGGAACCTACACGCTCACGGTACTTGTCATTTATGGAATGCTGGGCCTGAGCCTTGGTCTTGTCTGGGGCTTCGGGGGCATTCTTTGCTTTGGCCAAGCAGCCTTCTTCGGTCTTGGCGCCTACACCTACGCGGTCGCCGCGATCAATATCGGGGAAAGCACCGTCCCTATGATTCTGGCGATCTTTCTTCCCTCCGTGTTCGCTGCGCTCTTGGGAGCAATGATGTTCTACGGACGGCTGAATGACGTCTATCTGGGCGTTATCACGCTTGTCGTGACGTTGATCCTGTTCAAGTTCATCAATTCCACCGCCGGCCCGCAATACATGATCGGAAAGGCGCGCCTGGGAGGATTCAACGGCATTCCCGGCTTCCATACCCTGAACGTCCCGGGCAATCCCGGCGCATACATCTGGGGCGACAGCTACTTCTATGTCTGCGCCGTTCTGCTGGCGGCCGTGTTTCTGCTCGTGACCGCCTTGCTGCGGTCAAGCTTCGGCAGGGTCGCGGTCGGCATACGCGAGAACGAAACCCGCATGTCTCTGCTGGGCTACGACGTCCGCGCGCGGAAGACCGCGATGTTCGCCATCGGCGCGGCCATTGCCGGCTTGGCCGGGGCGCTCTTCGCGAACTGGAGCGAAATCGTTACGCCGAACCTGTTCTCGCTCGGGCAATCCGCCGAGATCATCGTCTGGTGCATCGTCGGCGGACTGGGCACGCGGCTCGGGCCGGTACTCGGCGCGGCCATCCTCGCTTACCTCAAGTTTCTCCTCGGGCAGCAAGCCGTCATCGAAAACACGCTGATAATCGGCCTGATTCTGGTGCTGTTCGTCCTGTTTCTCCCCAAAGGGGTCGTTCCGGCCTTTGCGAGCATGTGGAAAGCAAGCTTCGGCCGCCGTCCGCTCGGGCGGATTCGCCGGCGGAAGCTCAAGCGCGAACGGGTGCGGCTCGGTGGCTGAAGTTGTTCTCGAAACCCGCGGCCTCACGGTGCGTTTCGGCGGCGTCGTCGCGACGGAGGATGTGGACTTCAAACTCCATGCGAAAGAACTTCGCTGCTTGATCGGCCCGAACGGCGCCGGGAAGACGACGTTTTTCAAATGCATCGCCGGCCTGCAGACGCCGACCGAAGGCGAAATATTCATGCGAGGGCATGAGACCACGCATTGGATGCCGCACGAGATCGCTTCGCTCGGAGTCGGCATCAAGACTCAGACCCCCAATGTCATGGATGCGCTGAGCGTTTTCGAGAACATTTGGCTCGCTGCGCGCCGGTTTCGCGAACTGAAGGATGCGAACCGAAAAACGCAGGAGGTGATAGAACGCTTGGCGCTCGGTTCGATCGCCCGAAACGATCTCGGGCGGCTGGCGCATGGCGAGCGGCAGCGCGTCGAGCTCGGACTTGTCGCGGCCGGGGATCCATGGCTTGTCCTGCTTGACGAGCCGGCCGCCGGAATGAGCGCCGAAGATATCGAGCGGATGACGGCGATCATCAATGAAATCAACAAGACGGCTGCAATCGTCATCGTTGAGCACGACATGCAGTTCATCCGATCTGTCGCCCGGACGGTGACGGTGTTTCACCAGGGGGCCGTGCTGATGGAAGATCATGTCGACCGGGTGATGGCGGACCCTACCGTCCGCAACGTCTATCTTGGAAAGAATGCCTGAGATGCGCGACGACGCGACGGGCGGTCTGGAGATCAAGGGATTGTCCGGCGGCTACGGCAGAGTGCCGATCCTTCACGGGATTGAGTTCACGGTCGCCGAAAACGAGGTCGTCGGGATTCTCGGCCACAACGGCATGGGCAAAACGACCCTGCTGAAAACCATCATGGGGTTCCTGCCCGCCAATTCGGGAACGGTGCGGTTCCATTCGACCGACATCACGCGCATGTCGCCGTACGAGCGGGCCGGGCTGGGGCTCGGCTATGTCCCCCAAGGGCGCGGCATATTCCCTCAGCTCACCGTTCGCGACAACCTGCGCTTCGCTTGGCATGAATATGCGGGAGAGTCCGAGCATGACGTCATGGAATCCGTGGTGTCGGAATTCCCGCGTTTGCGGGAGCTTCTGGACCGCGAAGGCGGGGCACTCTCTGGCGGAGAGCAGCAGCTGCTGGTCTTGGCGCGGTGCCTCATGGGCGATCCGGATTTCATCCTCCTCGATGAGCCGACCGAGGGAATTCAGCCTTCGATCATCGAGGAAATCGGGGAAACGCTTCTGGCGCTGCGCAAAAATCGCGGATTGTCCGTTCTCCTTGTTGAACAGAACTTCGACTTCATCGCTGATCTGTCCGACCGGGTCTTTGTCCTCGAACGAGGACGGATTGCCGGCGAAATGAGCCAAGCCGACCTCGCCGACCAGGCCAGAGTCGATCAATTCCTCGGGTTCGGCGGCGCCCGCTCGACAAGAAGCCATGCCGCCTCGCGTCCGCCCGCAGCCGACGCCTCTCAACCAGCATTCGAACCGCGGTCGGCAGCGCCGAGCGAGCCTGCCGCAGCACATATGGTGACGACCATGACCGTAAAGCGCCCGACACTTTCACAAATGCGAGACATGGCCAGCCGATTCGGCATGAACTTGACCGATGAGGAGCTTCGCGAATACTCCGAGATCATGGAGCCTTACATCCAGGCGTATGATCGTCTGGATGTCGCGCCGGACAATCTGCCCCCGGTGCGCTATCCACGCTCGCCCGGCCGCTTCCCCGGCTTGTCGGAAAACCCGCTGAACGCCTGGTATGTGAAGACCGATGTGCGCGGCGCGCCGGACGGCCCTCTGAGCGGCAAGCGCATCGCGCTCAAGGACACTGTCTGCCTGGCCGGGGTCCCGATGATGAACGGCTCCTCGATCATGGAGGGATATACGCCGGAAATCGACGCCACCATCGTGACCCGCATCCTTGATGCCGGCGCTATGATCGCGGGCAAGGCCCATTGCGAGAATTTCTGCCTGTCCGGCGGCTCCCATACCGGAGCCAAGGGGCCGATCCAAAATCCCTGGAAACGCGGCTACATGGCCGGAGGATCATCGGGCGGCTCCGCGGCGCTCGTCGCGGCGGGCGAAGTCGATATGGCCATAGCCGGCGATCAAGGCGGCTCGATCCGCATTCCGTCGTCCAACTGCGGCGTCTACGGGATGAAGCCCACCCACGGGCTGGTACCCTATACGGGCGTAATGCCGATCGAGCAGACCATCGACCATGTCGGGCCGGTGACGGGCAATGTCGCCGACAACGCTCTGCTGCTCGAAACCCTTGCGGGCGAAGACGGGCTCGACCCGCGCCAATACTGTCCGAAAACCTACCGCTACACCGAGGCGCTGGGTCATGACGCCCAAGGGCTCAATATCGCCATTCTCAGGGAAGGATTCCGCCGCCCGGAAAGCGAGGCGGATGTTGACCAAAAGGTTCTGGCTGCTGCGGACCGCATTCGCGAGCTCGGCGCCCGCGTCGACGAGATATCGATCCCTGAACACCATCTGGCGGTCGATTGCTGGACCGCGGTCGCGGTCGAGGGCCTGCAGGATCTCATGATGCACGGAAATTCCGGCGGCACGAACTGCAAAGGCTTGTTTCTTCCCTCGATGACGGATCATATGGCCCAATGGCGGAATCGCGCAGATGAACTGTCCCACTCTCTGAAGGTTTGCATGTTCTTGGGCGAGTTCTTCCAGAAGCAGTACCGCGGCCGCTTCTACGGAAAGGCGCAGAACCTGATGCGCAAGGTCAACCAGACTTATTCGAATGCGCTGAAGCAGTACGATCTGCTGCTGATGCCGACGGTTCCCATGAAGGCCCAGAAAATCCCGCCAGCGGATTGCTCCATCAGCCTCTACGTCCGGCGCGCCTTCGAAATGATCGGGAACACGGCGCCCTTCAACGGCGGCTTGCCTGCCATGAGCGTGCCTTGCGGCCTCAGCGAAGGTCTTCCCATCGGCATGATGCTCGTGGGCTCGAACTACGGGGAACTGAAAATCTACCAAGCCGCCCACGCGTTCGAGCGGAGCGGAGACTGGCGGACGATGTGAGGGAGATTCGCGATGTCGATCCTGACTGAAAGCCTTGCCGGTCGGATTTCCAAGTGGGATTCCAAGACGGAATCACCCGGCGGGATGATCGCTCCCGAAAACGGATTGTCCTACGTCCGCGGCCCGTCCCGCCCGCCGCTTGCGTACATCACGATTCCGCAACTCCTGCGCGAAGCTGCGACGCGCTTCGGTACGCGCGACGCAGTCGTGTTCTGCGAGCAAGGCGCAAGGCTGAGCTACTACGATTTCGACCGCGCGGTTGACGAACTGGCATCCGGATTGCTCGCGCTTGGCCTTAACAAGGGCGACAAGGTCGGCATCTGGTCTCCCAACCGGCTCGAATGGGTTCTGACCCAGTTTGCAACCGCGCGAGTCGGTCTCATTCTGGTAAACATCAATCCCGCTTACCGGCTTGCCGAATTGGAATACGCGTTGAACAAGGTCGGCTGCAAGGCGCTGATTTCCGCGAAATCCTTCAAGAGCTCGGACTACGTCGGCATGATCCGCGAACTTGCCCCGGAACTGGAGGATTGCATGCCCGGCCGCCTCCGGGCAGAAAGGCTTCCGCAACTGCGCGTCGTCGTCGCCATGGATGACGAACCCGGCGCCGGCGCATATTCATTCGACCAGATTCGCAAGCTCGGCGGCCCGGCGCAGTCGCTGAGATTGGCGGGCATCGACAAAACGCTGAACCCGGACGATGCAATCAACATCCAGTTCACTTCCGGCACGACCGGCATGCCCAAAGGCGCCACTCTTTCACACTACAACATCGTCAACAACGCTCGCTGCGTCACGGACCGCATCAACCTGGTCGAGACCGATCGGCTGGCTATCCCGGTGCCGCTCTACCATTGCTTCGGCATGGTCATGGGCGTGCTGGGCGCCGTCAGCAAAGGAGCGGCGATGGTTTTTCCCGGCGAGGGATTCGACGCGGACCAAACCTTGGATGCGCTCGCAAAGGAAAGATGCACCGCAGTCTACGGGGTTCCGACGATGTTCATCGCAATGCTTGAAAAGCTGGACCGGAAGCCTCGCGATCTCTCGAACCTGCGCACCGGCATCATGGCGGGCGCCCCCTGCCCCGTAGAAGTGATGCAACGAGTCAATTCGGAGATGAACATGGGCGAAGTCACCATTTGCTACGGCATGACCGAGACGTCGCCCGTCTCGTTCCAGAGTTTCGTCGACGATCCAACCGACAAGCGCTGCGAGACCGTCGGGCGGGTGCATCCGCATCTGGAAGTGAAAATCATCGGCGAGGATGGCCAGATCGTTCCGGTCGGACAACAGGGCGAACTCTGCACGCGGGGCTATTCCGTCATGAAGGGCTACTGGGATGGCGGCGAAACAACTACCGAGAGCATTGTGGATGGCTGGATGCACACCGGCGACTTGGCGGTATTCGATGATGAGGGATATTGCTCGGTTGTCGGTCGAGTTAAAGACATGATCATCCGGGGCGGGGAAAACATCTATCCGCGCGAAATCGAGGAACACCTGATCCGCCATCCGAAAGTCAGCGATGTGCAGGTCTTCGGCATTCCCGACGAGAAATTCGGAGAGGCCGTCTGCGCCTGGGCGATCGCGAAGCCCGGCGCCGATCTCGAGGAGAACGAACTGCTCAGTTTTTTGGATGGTCGAATCACGCATTTCAAGATCCCGCAGCACGTCCGAATCGTCAACGAGCTTCCCATGACGATCTCTGGAAAACCGCAGAAATTCGTCATGCGCGACAAGATGGTTGAGATGCACTCTGCAGAAGCCGCGGAAACAAAATAAAATCAAGCCGCGTCTTTCGCGGCATACACGGAACTTTGGAGATGAGCCCGCCTATCCGCCGGTGATATCGCTGGCGACGAATCCCGCGCTGCGGCTGATCGAAACGCGCCTGTCGAAGCTGCGCGACCCGATCTGCGAAGGGCTTGAGCGGATTTTTACGGGTGCGCTTAGCCGGAAGTTCCGTGTGATCTTGAAGCTGCGACGCACATTTTGTCCTTTCACAGCAATGGTTCAAGGCGGATCCTGGTCTATCAATAAGACATGGCTAGCTCGCCTTTCCACATCTGCCAGTTTTGCGCAGATGATTCCGCAAGCTGGGTTTGTCACGGAAAAGATACAGCGGCGTTTCGGGCCGGCATCGGAGGACGGTCGCCGAGGAGGGCTGCACGCGCGGCTCTCTAGCGCGTGGGCTTTGCGAATTCGCGGATTGGCGCAAGTAGTGTACCGATTGTTCCGCAATTTCGATCAGGAATGTCAAGAAGATTTGGTTTCGGGTTCATGCCCCTCGGTCGAGGCCAAGGGCATGCCCTCGGAACGAATTCGCAACCCCCTGACTGGGGAATTCTGCTTCGGCGCTTTTGGGGAATTTTAACCCGGCAGTAACAACCTCCTGATCTGCATGCTCGCCTGCCATGTCGAAATGCACATGCGCAAAGCGCTCGCTCCGATGCCGTTCGACGACGAGGACGGCCCGGTCCGGGACTCATCCGTTGCGAAAGCCGAGCACTCGCCACAGGCCCGGCGGAAGGCAGCCACGAAGCGCACGCGCTCCGGAAGGACCGTCCACGATTTCCGGGAACTGCTCTGGCAACTCGGAATACTCACGATGAACCGGATCGAGCCCTCGGGGCCGGGAAAGCCGGGATTCGACGTCCCCTCATCGCCGATGCCGATCCAGAATCAGGCGCTGCGGCGGCTGAACGAGAAGATCCCCATGCGGTAGCCTCCTCCCAGCTTAGCGTGTCCAGTCGCCGGACGGCCGGAATCCAGAAATATGGAGGACGGTCAAACGGTTGTTAACCCCTCCCCACGGAACTTCCGCCTAACCCCAAAAATGGGACGCACCCGGGCTGGGGCAATGACAAGGACTTGCCGTTTCTTTGCGGTCATGTAGTACTTGGCGCTGGTTCTGCGTTAGGCTGTGGTGGTTGAAGCGTTCCGCAAAGCTTGTATCGCCTGCACGCAGGATTGAAGCGGAAGGACAGCAGAATATGAACGAGCCCAGAGACGCAAAGTTCAGACCCGGCGCCGGCAAGGCCCCGCCGGAAATGGCCGGACGTGATGACGAAATGGCCGTGATAACGGAGGCGCTTGATGATCTGGGAGCGGGTTCGGATCCGGTGGCAAACATCGCGTTGATCGGCCCGCGCGGCAACGGCAAGACAGTGCTGCTGAAATGGGTGCAGACGCAAGTTGATCGCCGCTACGATAATATTGAGTGGGTTGATCCCAAAGTTGATCAATTCAACTCACATCACGACCTTGTTGAAGCGCTCGCGAATCAGGGTTTATTCTCGGCTCTCCAGAGAGACGGGTTTACAGCGACCGTTAATCTATTCGGTTCAGAACTAGCCTTTTCGCGCCAAGGAGCCGCGAAAAAACTGCTTAGACCTGTATTGGAGAAGAAATGTTCCAGAAACGGCTTGGTTATTTTGATAGACGAGGCGCATACGCTGGATCTCCACCCAAATATAGCTCGAGCATTCTTCAACGAAGTGCAGGCGCTCAGCAAGCAACCATTGCTGTTGATTCTTGCCGGCACCCCCAACATTTCGGCCCGCTTGAACAAGATCGAAGCCACATTTTGGGATCGCTTGGACAAAGTCGGCATTGGGCTCCTTGAAGCCGAGGCCGCGCAGAAAGCTCTCCGGATACCCTTGGAGCGGATGGGCTACGGCATCAAAGCCGACACTTTGGAAAAAGCGACCAACGAGGCGCAGCGCTACCCGTATTTTCTTCAGCTTGTCGGGAGAGAGTTGCATCGCGCCGCCGAGTCGGATCCCGGCAAGCTTGGTCGCGGCAACGAAATCGGCGGTCCAATTCTTAAGGAAGCCTTGATGAAATTCCATCTTGCGAGAAACAATTACTATTCCACACGATACAAGGAACTTCGGATCCGCGGCATATTGCGCTCGGCCGAAGCTGTTGCGCGACTTTTCGTATCGCGGAAGGGGAATTCAATTCCCACGGCAGATATAGAAGCGGCCGTCGACCAAAGCATCGACAAGAAAATAAGAAAGTGGGCAAAGAGCAAAAGTGAGATTGATCCAGCGGCATGGGTCGAAGAAGAGCTTCGATCTGTTGGCTTCTTCTGGAGTCGCATCGGGCAGGAAGAATTCTGCGAACCCGGAATTCCCAGCTTGATGGATTACACTTTGAATCGAGTTGCAAGCGCGAACTGAACGTGAATCAAGACGGTTCGATTCTGCGATATTGCAATTTTGACTTGGCATCGGTTGTCGGTGCGGGTCCGCTCCCCGTCAGCCTTGCGGACCGCCTCAATCCTGTCGGCCGTCTCGAGATCCGGCCACCGGTGGAGGTCCTGCAGCCAGCCGATGTCGTGGGAGACCGCCGCGGCGCGCGTCTCGATGCGCCCGTGTCCGCAGCCGACATGCAGGCAAGAAGGCATTTCCTTCTGTGCCTCGGGATCCTCCGGCCACTCCTTCGCGTCCTTGCGGAGCGCTCGCTGGTTGGCCTTCCTTCGGGACGCAGTTCCCGCCCTTGCCGATGACCGGCTGCGACGCGGCGCGCTGCGTGTGCAGCGCGTCCGCCCTCCGCGGCCAAATCCGAAATGCGGAAAACCGAACCCATGCCCCCGACCTCGACCGAGGGGCACCGAACCCGAAACCAAATCTTCTGTATCTCGGCTGTGCTATTCTGCTCCCGTCGCCGGCCTTCGCGAGGGCCGGCGACGGGGCGGCGACGGGGCGGCGCAAGATCTGATCGAGATCCGCCGGGCGGTCCGCCGGGACAAGCGGCCGCTCCGGAGCGCCGACGAGGCGGCCCTGGACGGATTCTACGTCATCCAGACCAACGTGCCGGAAAAGCGGATGTCCGCCGCCGCCGTCGTCGAAACCTGCAAGAGATTGGGCCGGGTCGAGAGGGCGTTCCGGACGATGAAGGCGTCCGACCTCCAGGTCCGGCCGATCCGCCACCGCCGCGAGCCGCGGGTCCGCGCCCACCTTCTGATCTGCATGCTCGCGTACTATGTCGAAAAGCACATGCGCGAAGCGCTCGCCCCGATGCTGTTCGACGACGAGCACGGCCCGGTCCGGGACTCGCCCGTCGCCAAGGCCGAGCGCTTGCCGCAGGCCAGGCGGAAGGCGGCCTCGAAACGCACGAGCCCGGGCGAGGACGTCCACGACTTCCGGGGACTGCTCGCGCAACTCGGAACGCCCGCGATGAACCGGATCGAGCCCTCGGGGCCGGGAAAGCCGGGATTCGACGTTCCCGCCTCGCCGACACCGATCCAAGCGCAGGCGCTGAAGCTGCTGAATGCGGAGATCCCCATGCGGTAGCCCCTCCCGAAGCAGCGTGTCCAGTGGACGCACAGCCGGAATCCACAAAATATTCCGGAAATTCAAAGAGTTGTTCAAAACATCCCCAAGGAACTTCCGATTAAAGCGATGGTCAATTTTTTATTGACATTGCATTTTCAATAATCCATATAGAAATTGTCGGGTGCCCTTGATGGGCTTGATATGGTTCGCCCAGCCTGACGTCACTCTCCATCCGATTGTATGAGCGGTCTCGTCGCCTTCTGTGTCAATTTGACAAGCGGCGATTGGTTTGGCCAAACCTTCAAACCGTTGAGAGCATCACTATTGAGCCGCCGATAAAAATTCGGCAGCACTCTTCTGAAATACGGGTAACTGAAGTCCTCGTCCTTGAAAACGCGATAGACGTTGTAGGCAAGCAAATCTGCAAGCTGGACGCCGTTTGATAGTTCGCTGCGCGTGAAGAACGGATATTCGACGATCGCCGGAAAGTTCATGTTCTGGTTGCCGACCCGCTGAAACAAGGCATGTTTCATCGCGACGACACGGTTGAGTTGCCTGCTTGTGTCGTCCATTACGATCAGCGCGCGATGCCTCGGGTGATATTCTCTCATGTAGTGCTGTATTCTTTCCAGCAGAAACTCGTAAGCCGTCGTGTGAAGAGTCTCGTGGGTAACGGAAGAGTTGAGATACCGCTTGTCGATTACGCTGGACATGATCACCGTATGGCGCTCGGCGACCTGACGGAAATAGGCTTCGGTGAGACTGGTCATGTCGTCTCGATCCAGTGCGTGGAGGAACGGGCTTCGCTTCTCGCGTTCGGTGCGTACGCGCACCCAATTTGACTTGACCTCGCAATCCGCCAGTTCGAAACGGCCCTTGCCATCTCGTTCCAAGTCGTCCGCCAGCACAAGCTTCAAACCGGAAATTGCGGATTCGAATGGCTGCCACTAGCCTTCATACATCCCCACTGCGAGAAGTACATAAAGATGATCCTTCGGCTTCTCCGCCGTACCGGGCGACGGGTCACGGGATCCCGATTCATCAAAATAGAAGAAATACAATTGTCACACCATTGCGATTGTTAGTAACCCGGCAGGCAGTTCAAGATGTTGTGCTTCAATCACTTGCACCCGGTCGGTAAACTGATTTTTTCTTTCGGAAGTCAACCTCTCCAAACAAAATGGGTGCGTCCCATTTGGCGTGAAACATCTCTATCCTCGGGCACATTTCATCCGCTCCCCAGCTGTGCCGGGGTTGAACGGCGTCTGCGGGCGGCCCCCGTTTTGGCCCGCTGGCAGTCCCGTTGCGGGGGTGCGGCTTGCGTCAGGCCGGTTGTGTTTCCGCCTGTCCGGCAGCCGGGTGTTCGGAGCCGGAGTCCCTCATCTGTTGTGTGCCGATAAGTCCGCAGATTCGGTCGGGCATGTCAAATGCCCGAGGCGCTGCCCGCCGCGCAGGGATGGACAGACTTCATGGTGTTCGGCTCTTGTCTTCAAGGGCCAAAGGGGGAAGCGGAGGAATGCCGCCGCGTCCGGGACAGTTTTGAAGCGGGAACTGAGTCATCGAAAATCAGACTTCCGCTTTGCCCGCTTCCGCCGCGCATCATCCATGATCCGGAAGGAAATCACCGCCCGGAGCGCGAGGATGCCCCATAACCCGTTTCATGGTCGGGGGCGGGCGTTCAAAGGCCGATCATGTAGTTTCTTGGGATTGGGCCGCGGAAATGTGGACAGTCCGTGCCGTCGCTCCCGACTGGCGAACGGAAATGCGCCATCTCCGTCCTGCGATCGCTGCCCGAGCATTTCCGAGGTATGAACAGAAGACGAACTTAGAAGAAACTCTGCGCCATCCTGAGACAAAAGTCAGACCCGGCGAATGCGCAAACGAACTCGCAGACTCAGGATGGTCCGCGGTTCAAAACAAGCGAGATCATCTCCAGCCGAGGCTTGCCAGCGACGCCTAATGTTCAAATGAATCCAATGGTCAAAGGGAGGAAGTCTCCTTGCGCGCATAAACGACGAACAGCGCCAATGCCAACATCGCCAAAAGCATCGCCACCAAGAACGGCGACCCCGGCAGATGCGCAGGCGCATCGGGTCCGGTGAAATAGTAGAATGTCTGCGTCATCAATATCGGCGAAATTATGAAACCCAGAGAGGTTACGCTCGACCAGACCCCCTGGAGCTCGCCCTGCTGATTGTCGAAGGCCGTTCGGGCCGCGATGCTTTGCAGCGCTGGAAGCGCAATTCCGCTAAGTGCGGAAATGAATATCATGGTGAATGCCATCCAAGTCTCGTTGGCGAAGCCGAACCCAAGAAAACCCACGATTTCAAAAAACAGGCCTAGAACGACAGTTTGCCATTCAGTCAGATAGCGAAGCACGCGCCGGATGAGCCAACCCTGCACGAAGGCTATGGCGATGCCGTAAGCGGCGAGCGACACGCCGATCATGCGAGGCTCCCACCCGAATGCCTCCACCCCGTAAAAGGACCATACCGCAGGGTAAACGGAACCCGCGATCTGAAGAAACAGGAGCACGACCAAGAGGTTTTTCAAGCCGGGGAGCTTGCCCATCTGAATCAATGCTCCCAGCGGGTTGGCGCGCTTCCACTCGAATTTCCGCCGTATCTTGTCTGTCACCGTTTCGGGCAGGACGAAGTAGCCGAGCAGCATGTTCGCGAATGAAATCGCGGCCGCAGCAAAAAACGGCGCGCGCGTCCCGAATTCAGCGAAAACCGCGCCGAACAACGGACCAAGTATGAATCCAACACCGAATGCGGCGCCTATCAACCCGAAGTTCTGCGCCTTTTCCGAAGGTTTCGAAATATCCGAAATGAATGCCGCCGCGGTCGCCGGCGTCGAGGCCGTGATCCCTCCGATTATCCGGCCTACGAAAAGTATCCACATCGCGTTCGCGACTCCCATCAGCAGGTAGTCGAGCGACATGAGCAGAAGAGCCAAAAGGAGCACCGGGCGGCGGCCGAATCGATCGGACAGGTTGCCGACTGTCGGACCGCACAAGAACTGCATGACCGCGAAGGCCGTCGCGAGTATCCCGCCCCATACGGCGGCTTCGCCCAGCGTGCCCCCGCCAACCTCGATCAAGAGGTCGGGCATCACCGGAACGATGATCCCGATCCCGATTGCGTCTATGGCGACGGTGCAGAGAATGAAGAACAGCGGCAGACGCTTATTCATTTTGCGAGGAACTCCGCTTCGACCTGAAGGCCACGGGCTAATGCGCCTTTGGCTCGAAAGATTCAAGTTTCGCCAACGGCTGCTTTCGGGAATACGATCAGCTGTACGCAAGAAGCAATTTCGCTGGCCCGGCGACGAATCAAGGCAAATCGCCCCATCCGGGATGTTCAGGCGCCAGCGGATCTGAAGCCGGCGCGGATATGCCGCTGCGAAGCAGGGGATTACAAACTTGGAACGATGCGCGCCACTGCGACGCAACTTTGGCGCCGCCCCGACGAATCAGTAGTCTACGGGTTTTTCTTGCATTTCGAGATGCAGTCGAGTCCCCGAATAAGGATGCTCCCGGGCCAGATTTTCGTCGAATTCTATTCCCAATCCAGGCCCGCTCGGCGGAACGATGTAGCCGTTTTCCCAGCTGATCGTATTGCCTGTGAGTTCCAAATGGAATTCGCCGCCGGTTTGGATCGTCTCGACGATGAGCGCATTCGGAAGCGTCGCCGCCAACTGGATGTTGGCAGCCCATTCGACCGGTCCCGCATACAGATGCGGTGCGACTTGAGCATTGAACGCCTCCGCCATTCCAGCGATTTTCTTGGTTTCCAAAATGCCGCCTGACCGACCTGTCGCGGGTTGAAGAATCGCTGCCGCGCCGTGCCTCAGCACCGCGCCGAATTCGGATTTTGTTGTAAGCCGCTCACCCGTCGCGACCGGAATTCTGACCGCCCGCGCAACCGCGGCCATATCGCCGATGTTGTCCGGCGGGACAGGCTCTTCGAACCAGAGCGGATCGTACGGTTCTATCCGTCTGGCCAATCGAATGGCTCCGCCCGAACTGAACTGCCCGTGCGTTCCGAATAGAATGTCCGCGCGCGAGCCCACGGCCTCGCGGATCATTCTGCAGAAATCGGCCGACCGCTCGATATCGGTCATGGACGGCTGGTGGCCTCCGCGAATCGTATATGGGCCGGCAGGATCGAATTTCACCGCCGTAAACCCGTCGTCGACCATTTCTGAAGCACATTCGGCTGCCGCCGCGGGATCGCTCCAGAACGTCTCCGCATTCTGGTCCGGCTTGGGATAAAGGTATGAATAGGATCGCAGTCGCGGATTTACCAACCCTCCGAGCAGCGCGTGTACCGGCCTGTCGCGCGCCTTTCCGATTATGTCCCAGCATGCGATTTCCAATCCTGAAAAAGCCCCCATCACCGTCGGGTCGGGACGCTGCGAGAATCCCGACGAATACGCCCTGCGGAACATCAACTCGATATTCTCTGGATTTTCTCCCAGCATGTGCCGTTCGAAGACGTCGCGGACAACAGCAGCCATCGCCTCCGGACCGACGCTCGCGGCGTAAACTTCCCCGTATCCGACGGTTCCGTCGTTCGCGGAGACCTTGACAATCGTCCAGTAGCGTCCGCCCCAGCAATCGCTCGGCGGCTCGACGAAGAAAATTTCGAGATCATTCAGTCGCATTGGAATGTCAGATTCAGAATACGACGACATTGCGTCGCGCATTTCCGGCGACGGTATCGCTTATGGCCTCGTTTATCGCGCTGAACGGATATTCCTTGGTGACCAGCTCGTCGAGTTTCAGACTCCCCTGCCGGTAGTGTTCGAGCAGATAGGGAATATCCCGTTCAAGCGTGGTGTCGCCCATGTAGGACCCCAGCAATCCTTGGCTCATGTACGCGACGTTGAGCGGCTCGAACGAGAGTTTCGATCCTGCGGACGGCATTCCGACCATGACCAGAATTCCGCCTCGCGCGAGCGCTCTCAGCCCCAATTCATAGGCTTGCGCCGATCCGACAGCGACTATCGCATAATCGACTCCTCGACCGCCCGTAAGCTCCTTGATCTGCCTGTGCGGCTTTTCCGAGCCGGCCGAAACAGTATGGGTCGCGCCGAATTCTCTAGCGCCCGCAAGTTTTTCGTCCGACAAATCAGCTGCGATTATGCGGGATGCGCCGCAGAGCCGCGCGCCTTGAACCGCGTTCAACCCGACGCCGCCGACGCCGATCACGCAAACGCTTGAGCCCGGCTCGATCCTGGCCGTGTTGACTGCCGACCCGACGCCCGTGATGACGCCGCACGAAAGCAAGCAGGCCGATGACGCAGGAATTGAGTCCGGGATGCCGACTATCTGCGACTGGTGCACTACGACGCGTTCGGCGAATGCCCCGGTGCGCAGTCCTTGGCTCAAGGGGGCGCCGTCCGGCAAGCTCAAAGGACCCGCCAACGTATCGGTCTCCTCCTCGCAACGCGAAGGCCGGCCGGAATGGCAATTCCCGCACGATCCGCAGGAGCGAAGCAGCGTGACCAGAACCGTGTCTCCGTTCCTGAACCTTTCGACGCCTGCACCCGTCGCGCGAATTCTTCCGACGGCTTCATGACCGTAGACGGCCGGAAGCGGCCCGCCCCATGCTCCTTCAATGTAATGAATGTCGGAGTGGCATATCGCGCAGGCAGAGATTTCAACTTCCACCTCGCCGGCCTCGGGCGGACGCAAACGAACTTCTTCAATCACCAGCGGTTCGGAGAAATTCCTGCAGACGGCAGCGAGCATCTTGGCGCACCTTTCGATTCAGTTGCAGAATGCCGACGAATCGGCTGCGATGAGATTCATCTGAACTATTTGCCAGACTTGAACAATACGATTGTCCAATCTGAACGTGGTTCCTGCGTGAATTTTCGCGATGTCGCCGATCATGTTCTCCCGATGACCGCTGAAACAGCGAACGCATTTGGATCCTCTGTACGCTTGGGAACCGCATTGCCCAAATGGCTTGTGTAATCTTTGATCGAAGTGATTTGCTGTCAATATGAAGCAATGATCCCCGTCATCGGAGTAAGATGAAAAGCCAAATCTGACCTTTGAAGCGGTCTCCTACTTTCACCGTCCGCATTTCGGCGGCGGTTGAGCGCTGGCTCTTCAGCCAAGTCAAACCGCTTGGTCGCATATCGTCCCTTCGAGGCCATCGAAACCCAAACAAGCCTGCCGCCTGCAAAATGGTCGAAACCAAGCCCAGCCGACCCGCGAAGCCTTTTTAGTCGCACTCTCAATCAACCGAGCCACGGCATCCGCTGGCTTGCGGAGTCGGTCCGCTTGCGCCTCGGTGCGAGTTTGCGTGGAATGCACCGGCGACCGAAGCGCGGGCGCGACGGACGACCGCCGATCCCAGATCGGTCTTTCATGATTGGGCAGCGAATTCTGGATCAAGCCCGCTTTGACCAATGCTGCAGTTGGAGCCAATGGGTGCAATATGTCGATAAACGCCATTGGATCGAGCGGCTTGTCGCTTTGTATGCAAGCATTCCCTACGATCTGCTTGCTGTCGTCGCCGGTAGCAGCCCGTTGGGGCGAATAAGCAGTGCAACGATGACTGAGGCCAGCACCAAGGCATCGTGGTACGGCGCGAGATCATCTGGCAGAAAAGCCTGCAACAGCACTTCAACCGCACCAATCACGAAGCCGCCGAGAACCGCGCCGCCGAGGCTTCCAAGGCCGCCAAGCACCGTGGCTATGAACGCCTTGAGCAGCGGGAAGAACCCCATCATCGGATCAACGGAGCCGCGTTGCGCAGTCCAGATCACGGCCGCCACTCCGGCCAACAAACCCGAAAGGGCAAAGGCCACGGCCACGACGCGGTTCGCTTTCACTCCTAAAAGCTTCAACATCTCGATGTCCTCGGCCGCCGCGCGCATCGCCATGCCGATCATTGTGCGGCGCAGGATGTATGTTAAGCCGCCCAAAGATAGTAGCGTCACGACGATAGATATGGTCGGGGCAATGCCGATGGTAGTCGATCCCACCTGATAGGTGCCTGACCAGGAAGACGGGAAAGAGATCGGGACAGGCCGGGCGGAAATGCCGTTTTGAAACATTACCTTCAGGATTTCAGAGACCGCAAAACTCGTGATCAGAAGCGATACCACATCCGCCCCGCGCATGACGCGAAAGGCTGTGCGTTCCATCGCCATGGCCATAAAGACCGCCGCCCCCAAACCCACAACAAGCGCGGCTGCGGATGGGAACCCGAAACTCATCGCCAAGAAGATGCCGTAGCCGCCGAAGGTCATGATCTCTCCGTGGGCAAAATTGATCAGCCGGACGATGGAAAAAACAATCGCTAGCCCAAGGGCCAGCATCGCATAGATGCCGCCGAGGCTGAGTGCGTTGATCGCTTGTTGCAAAATCAGGTCCATCGCTCACGCTGCCAGATAGGCCGCGCGTAGCACAGCGTTGTGTGCAAGCTCGTCCGGTGTGCCTGATGCTACAACCTCGCCATTGGCTAGAACGACAGCATGGTCGCAAATATCCAATGCAAGTACCGCGTTCTGTTCGACGAGAAGAATCGAAATCCCCTCAGCCCGGAGTTCGTCAAACAGCTCGAAGATCTGATCCACCACCTGTGGTGCCAGACCGAGCGATGGTTCGTCCATCAAGAGCAGTTTTGGCCTGCTCATCAAGGCGCGCGCCACAGCCAGCATCTGCTGCTCACCGCCCGAGAGCAGTCCGGCCATTTGGCGTCGGCGCTCGGCCAGAATGGGAAACCGCGCCTTCATCTGTTCGGCACGCTCTCTTGCCAGCATCCGTTTATTTAGAACGGAGCCCGCGAGCATCAGATTCTCCTCCACCGAAAGATGCGCAAAGATGCGCCGCCCTTCTGGCGAGATGCCGACACCTGCGCGCACGATAGTGTCGGGTGCCGCATTGGTCATATCCATGCCGAAGATGGAAACAGCACCCGAGGCGACGGGCACGGTGCCGGAAATGCCCATGACCGTCGTGGTCTTGCCTGCTCCATTGGCCCCAAGCAGCGCAGTGACACCGCCCTTGGGGACTTGCAGGTCCACTCCGCGGACGGCCCGGATCGGGCCGTAGCGGATCTCAAGCCCCTTGATATCAAGTGCTGTTTCCACCTTGCCCAAGTTTACGGCTGAGGCAGAATTGTCGGATCGGCAGACTCGCGCAGAACGAACTCTTTTTCGCCCGCCCCCGTGATTCGCGCAACCACGACGTCGCGCAGCGGCATACGATCGGTGCCCGCGAAGGTGAAGTTAGACATGATGCCCTCGCCGTCCTTGATTTCCGCCATAGCGGCGCTGACAGCAGCCGGATCGGTGCCGGCGGCAGCGACCGCTTGTTCGATCATGTGAGCGATGTCACACCCGTTGACGTAGTAGTTGTTGTCTGGCTCTGTCCCCGTCGCGGCAGTGAACCGTTTGATGAAATCGGCGTAGGCCGATCCTTCGTCCGGGAACCCGCCAGAGGTATGGACCACGCCTGCCACCACATCGCCCAAGCCGCGCACGGTCGGCGTGTCAAGCACGTCGCCGCCCATAACCTGCGTGCCGAGACCCGCTCCGCGCAACGCACGGATAAAGGCCGGGAAGTCCGGCTCCCACGCCCACGTGACGATCAAGTCAGGCGCATCATCGGCATGCTGTATCGTGGTCACAATGGCCGAAAAATCGGGCTGATTCAGCGAATAGGTGCTTTCACCGACGACCGCGCCGCCAAGGGCACTGAAGACCTCGCCAAAGTATTCCGGTCCGCCAAGTGTGTAAGCGCTGTCCGGCGACTTTACCAGCCAGACTTTCTCAAAGCCCTGATCGCGCGCGTATCCGGCAAGCACCGTGGCCTGCTGGTTGTCTGCGGGGTAGCTTCCGAAGACATGCGCACCCACTTGGGTCAGCACAGGCGCGGTCCCTGCGAAGGTCATCGTCGGGATGCTGTCAGCCGCTGTGATCTGGGCCGCGGCGATGGTCGGATCTGCATCGGCGGAGGCAACGATAAACTGCGCCCCCTCGTCAATCATTTCCTGTACGACCTTCACGCCCTCCGCGATATCCGACCGCGTGTCGCGCACGATCAGCTTGACAGGCGTGTTGCCGTTCAGCCCGCCTGCGGCGTTCATCTCGTCAATGCAAAACTGAAAGCCCGCGTAGGCGGGACCATCATAGGGTGCGAGATAGCCGGACTGAGCCGACATCACGCCAATTGTGTAATCATCGGCAATCGCGGCGCTGCCGAGTCCGGTCATCGCGGCGATAGTGAACAAAAGTGCTTTGAGTTTCATGTGGTAATCCTCTCTGTTGGTGTTCCAGCTTCTGGTGCTGATGGTGTCAAGGCCGCCTTTTGAGCGGTGCGACCACGCCCGACATAGGCCTCGATGACGTAGTGCTTTGAGTTTCATGTGGTAATCCTCTCTGTTGGTGTTCCAGCTTCTGGTGCTGATGGTGCCAAGGCCGACTTTTGAGCGGCGCGACCACGCCCGATATAGGCCTCGATGACGTTCGGATTCTGGCGAACCTCTTCTGGTGTGCCTTGGGCGATTACGGTGCCCCTGTTCATGACGACGATCCATTCGGACAGACGGCTTACGAATTTCAGGTCGTGGTCGATCAGCAAAATGCCGATCCCGCGGGTTTGTCCGATTTCGATCAGGCGATCGGCAAGGTCGTCTGTTTCGGCCGGATTCATGCCTGCGGCCGGTTCGTCGAGAAGCAGCATCGCTGGATCCTGCGCCAGTGCCCGCGCGGTCTCCAGACGCTTGCGCGCGCCATAGGGCAAATTGTCGGCGCGGAACGCCGCCACGTTCGAAAGGTCAAAGGCCTCCAGCTCGCGAATGGCGACCGAGGACGCGGTGCGACGGTCGTGTCCGACCGCAAGCGCGGCGACGAGCACGTTCTCGAAGGCGGTCAGCCCCCGGAACAGCCGCAAGTTCTGAAAGCTGCGAGAAATCCCGTGTTTCGGTACCTGATGGTGCGGCACGCGGGTCAGATCGACCTCGCCCATGCGCGCAGCACCTGCATCAGCCTGATAGGCGCGGGTCAGAAGGTTAACGAGCGTCGATTTACCCGCACCATTCGGTCCGATAAGCCCGGTGATGCGACCTGTGGGTGCTTCAAAACTGACGTCGGTGACTGCTTTGACCCCGGCAAAGCTCTTCGACAGGCCCTCGGCCACCAGCCGCGCGTTTTGCACGCGAACCGGCGAGGGCGCGGCAGCGGTCTGCGCCGTTATCCTTTGCAATGGGCGCGCATCTGCGCCGGGGCCCAGCTCAAAGCTGCCGACAAGGCCTTGAGGGCGCGCCCAAATCACCAGAAGAATGGCGAAACCAAGGACGATGGTCGTCAGGCCGAAGACTTCCGGCAGGGCGATGCCAAAAACCATTGCGCCGCCTTCGAACTGACGTACGCTGTCCTGCAAAAGGGTCACGGCGATCGTACCCGCCACCGCCCCGCCGACAGAGGCCATGCCGCCGACGATCATCATCACCACCTGCGCAAAGACGAGCCCAAGATAGAATGACGCGGGCGAAAATGCCCCCAGCATATGCCCGTAAAGCGCACCGCCAACCGTGGCCATTCCGCCCGAGACGCACCAAGCGATCATACGGGTCCGCCGCGGCTGAATGCCGAGCGCAGTGGCCGCGTCCTCATCATCGCGGGCCGCCCGCGCAAACAGACCCCAACGACTCTCGCGATACAGTCGCGCCGCAATGATCGCGATCAAAGCCATCCCGAGTGCCAAGGTCAAGTCTGTCGCCCGCGGGACACCAAAAAATGTCTGGCTGCCGCGCGTGATTTCACGCGCTCCAATGGCCGCACTATGGACGATGATCAACAGCCCCAGCGTAGCAATCGTCGCCGAAGCCCCGGCAAGCCGCGCGATCGCGCCGCCTGAGAGGGCCGCGAAGACCAGCCCCGCGATAGCCACGATAGGAAAGGAGAACCACAGACTCAGCTCATGCCCGACCAGAAAGCCCGGAAGCTCTGGAAGGGCTGTGCGTTGCAATGCCTCGGGCATGGTCAAGATGCCCGACAGATACGCGCCGATTGCCATGAACGCCCCATGGCCAAAGGATACGATCCCCGTATTGCCGCAAAAGACTGCAAGGGCGACCACCGCGACGACATTCACGGACATCTGCACCGCAATCCGCTCGCCTGTGCGTCCGAAGATCAGCGTCAGCCCCAGAACCACGATGGCCAACAGTGCAAGCGCCGCTCCCGTCCGTATCAGATTCGCCACCGTCAGGCGTGCAGGTTGGGTTGCAAGCGGCGCGGTCATCTGGCCCCTTGCAATTCGGTAACCAGTTCATCCGTCGTTACTTGACGGCAATACCCCATGATCGTGCGCAGCGAATGGTCGTGCCGCTCCCGGCTGTAAGTCAGGCATGCATCAGTAACCTGCGTGACAAGATAGCCCAGATCGCATGCGTCGCGGATCGCACTTTCCACGCATTGATCGGTAATCAGCCCCGACAGGACGAGTTGCTTCACGCCGAGATTGCGAAGGATATAGTCGATAGGGGTGGATATAAAAACCGAGGACGAGGTTTTTGGCAGAACGATCTCGTCCCTTGTCGGGCCAATCTGATCGATCACCTTACCGTCCCAAGACCCTTTGGGCACGTGAAATCCGGTGATCTTGTAGTCGAGCGAGCGGTCGCGACCATCGAGTGTGAGGCTTTCGATGGTCGTGTACATAACCTCGACCCCCGCATCGCGGCAGGCGCGTTGAATGGCTTGCATGTTCGGGATAACGCGCGTGTTGAGCTGGTCGAAGAACCAGCCGTATTTTTGAGCGAACTCCGCCTCGGACAGATTGATAAACTCTGCGCCTTTCCGGTGTGCCGAGAAATTCTGCACATCAATGAACAAAAGCGCGCTTTGCGAAGGCGTCAAGGGCACTTCACGTGTCCGCGTCATCAGGCAATCTCCATCGTGGAACTGATCGCATTCGCCAGCAGACCGGCCCAAAGGTCGGCGTCCGCATCATCGCGGATCTGATCGTTGCGGATCTCGATCAAACAATGTTGCAGTCCACGAGGTTCGGCATGTTGCGGGATGAACCAATCGGTTTCTTGGTCGATCTGATATGGCTGGTTGATCGCCAGTTCAAAATCCGGTTGTGCCCGCGCGATATGATTCATCAAGGTGTTCGCCGTCGCCAGATCACGCCGACTGAGGAACCCGGCCCGCCAAGGGCGATCATACCCGTCCATACGCGGGGTGAAGGAATGAATCGAAAAGGCCGCGCGACGGGGACTCAGATCCAGCGTCTTGACGACGGCTCGATCAAATGGCTCAAAAATCTCGGTCACCCGCAACTGCTGCTGAACGGGATCAGCCTCGCGATTACCGGGTATGTCTGCGCCATCGATCACGATCGGAATAGAGCCTGTCCCGAGCGGCGGACGATTGCAGTCAATAACCAGTCGTGAATAGCGTTGGATTACCAAGGGTGCCTGCAACATATCGGCCATGCGGCGGGCACCCCTTTCGGCGCCGACATCCCAGCCGCGATGGCTGTTTCGGACATCTTCGCTGACACCGAGGGTCCCAAGCGCGTCCGGAATGGCCCGCCCCGCATGTTCACAAAGAAGAAACACCTCCGCCCTGCTGTCCGGATTCAATATTTCAACCGGCGCTGGATCAGTCGACTTTAGCAGCGTATCCGTGGCAAGCGATGACATGTCGAGCACCCTATCGAAAACAAAAATTCAGAGTCAATATTTTTTTGATTGACTGAAATTTATTTTTCAGGAACGTTTGAGAAATGACATTACGCACGCGAATTGAGACCGCCTCGTCGGGGCTGACCCAATCGGAACGCAAACTGGCGACTGCCTTGCTGTCGGATTATCCCTATGCGGGGCTGATCTCGATCCAAGAACTGGCCGCGCGCGCCGAGGTTTCGCCACCTTCAATCACGCGGTTCGTCACCAAGATTGGCCTGTCAGGTTATTCCGAGATGCAAAAACAGTTGCTGGCAGAAATACGCGCTGGCGACCAATCTCCGGTGGACATCCACGCCACATCGCAACGAATCCAAGGAGGGTATCTGGAGGGGTTCCTAGTGCGGGCGGCCCTGCAGATGAAATCAGCAGGCGAGATAGTGACCGAGGGGCAGTTCAACCGCATTTGCAAGTTGTTGGCCGATCCCAAACGCAGCATCTTTGCCGTTGGCGGGCGGATCAGCGACACGATCGCGCAACATTTATCCTTTCACCTGCGCCAGTCCCGCGAGGCGGTATACCACCTGCCAAGGGATTCCGAGGTCTGGCCGGAATACCTGCTGCGGATGAAGCCGGGCGATGTTTTCTTTCTGGTTGATTTCCGCCGCTACCAGAGAAATCTCGGACGATTGGCCGAACAGGCAGGTGCTCAACGGGTACTGGTCGTTTTGATGACCGACAAATGGTTGTCTCCTGCAACACGCCACGCAGCTGAGGTCTTGGCGGTACCGATTGATACCGGCACGGTTTGGGACAGCTACACCGCCGCGCTGGCTGTGACCGAAGCTTTGGTAACCCGTGTCGCAGAGCAGACCTGGGACAAGACCCGTGCCAGGATCGAGGCTTGGGACGCCGTGCGCAATACAAATTCTGAGGGCGAAATATGACCGATCTAATCTTTGCCGCAACCTGTGATCTGGCTGGAAAAGTCCGTGGCAAAGCCTTTCCCGCCTCGGATCTGGACAAACGATTGAAACGAGGCGTGGGCTGGACGCCAACCAATGTGCAGATCAACTGCTTTGATGCCATCGCCGAGAGTCCCTTTGGTGCCTTGGGCGATCTCTTGTTGATCCCTGATGAAACTACCGAGGTTACAGCGGAGTTGAGCACCCACACTGAACGCTTCGTGCTGGGGGATATCGTCGATCTGGACGGACAGCCGTGGGATTTCTGCACGCGCGCTTTATTGAAATCGGCGCTGACGCGGCTGGAAAAACTTGGTGGCGTGCGGCTTTTGGCAGCTTTTGAGCACGAGTTTCAATTGAAGGGCGAAAGCTCTTTGGTCGGAGAAGGCTTTGGACGCAATGGCTTTGAGGCTCAGCGCAAGCTTTGCGAAGCTCTGATGACCCAGATAAAGGCTGCGGGGCTCAGCCCTGAAGGCATAATGAAAGAATTCGGACCCAACCAATTCGAGGTGTCAATCGGGCCGGACGAAGGTGTGCGTGCCGCCGATGCCGCCGTTATCCTGCGGGAACTCACCCGCGCGGTGGCCCGCGCCCAAGGCGAGGAAGTGACATTCACGCCGATCCGAGACCCGGCAAGCGTGGGAAATGGTGCCCATATTCACATGAGCTTTCTGAACCCCGATGGCAGCCCGGCGACCTACGACGAAAACGGTCCCTGCGGCATGTCTGAGCTTACCGGTGCCTTTGCTGCAGGTGTGCTGAAATATCTCGACGCGATCCTAGCGCTGACGGCGCCCTCGGTTGTATCCTACTTGCGGCTGATCCCGCATCGCTGGTCGGCGGCCTACAACAATCTGGGCTTTCGCGACCGCGAGGCCTCCCTGCGTGTCTGCCCAGTGACCGCTATAGACCCCTCCAGCATCGAGCGTCAGTTCAATATCGAATATCGCGCCGCCGACGCAGCCGCCTGTCCGCATCTTGCGCTCGCCGCCGTCGTTCACGCGGGTTGCCAAGGCATCAAAGAGGACCTGACGGCCCCGGTCCCGACCCAGGAAGACCTGTCGCTTTTGTCGCCCGAAGAGCTTGCCGAACGCGACTTCATCCGTCTGCCTGAAACGCTGGATGCCGCTCTGGATCGCTTTGTCGCAAACGAAACGGTCACAGGTTGGTTCCCGTACAGTTTCTCCGCCGTTTACCGCGCCCACAAGGATAGCGAGATTGCCCATGTTGCGGACATGGATACTGCCACACGCTGCACCGCATATGAAAGCACTTACTGATGACAGGCACGCCTTCCGATTAGGCGCTTGGGCCATTTGTCAGTGTTGAGAAAATGCTGACGCTGATACATTCGCATGGGCTTGACCGTTGCCTGACTGAACTGACGGATGCGATCGCCGCTGAATTCGACCGGTGAGAGGCGTTCGACAAGGCACCCCATATCGCAGCCCATTCCGCCATTGGTGTGATCGAGCTGATGCCGGTCTCGGATGGCACAGACTAAGCGTTCAAATTCGTCAATGGGCATCCTTTGAACACGCAGATATTTTTGTCGAGTACACGTCCAAACACGGATCGAAGGCGATATACAGCAGCTTGACGCGGAACACCCGGTCAATGAACACTGGCAAGTGCTTGGTGGCGCGGTCAAAGGGCGGCAAACGCTCGATCAGGTCACAGTATTCGATCGCGTGAGTTTCGCGGTCGAAGATTTCTCAGCGTTGCGATGGCTCTCTCCGCGCCTTTTAGTCAATCGCCGCCCGAGTGATCTTTGTGTCCAATCCAGCATGTGTCTGAACTCAGGCAGCCGGTTTCGCCGTCGCATTGCCCGAGACCGTTTCACGATCAAGGGCGAACCGTCAAATGCCGTTCATGTATGTTTGAACGAAATATTGCGCTTCCCGCCGAAAAGTTCGGTTCAGAGAATTCCGACTTCGGCTGCAAACTCGACGACCAGATCGGCAAAGGCTTCCGGCGCTTCCACGCATGGAAGATGACCAACGCCTTCGATCAGCTCAAAGCGAGCGCCATTGATCTGCGATGCTGTCTCTTTTACCAGTTCGGGCGGCGTCGCGCCGTCCTCCGATCCTGCGATCGCAAGCGCAGGAAGATCGATTCCGGATGCGCGCTCTGTCAGATCTGCGTCCCTCAAAGCTTCGCAAGAGGAAACGTACCCTGCTGCCGGGGTTCGCACCAGCATAGCTTTCCATGCCTCGGTCTCGACCTTGTTGTCGCGACGGAATAAAGCAGACAGCCATCGCTCGATTATCGGATCCGCAATTGCCTCGATTCCGCCGACGCGGATCGCCGAAATCCGCTGATTCCACAATTCCCGATTTCCGATTTTCGAGCCGGTGTTGGACAATACTGCCGCGCGGATTAGATCCGGGCGCGCAAGCGCAAGTTGCTGCGCTACGAGCCCTCCGATTGAAATGCCTACGAACAGCGCATCTTTCAATTCGAGAGCATCCATCAGCGCAGCGGCGTCGTTCGCAAGATCTACTACGGCGTATGGTCCTGCCGGACATCCGCTAAGCCCATGACCTCTCGAATCGTATCGAACGACTCGAAGGCGGCCGACCAATCGATCGACCACGCGGTCCCAAAGCCTGAAGTCGGTTCCCAGCGAATTCGAAAACACTGCGGCGGGTTTGCCCGGGTCGCCTTGATCTGCGCAGTGCAGCGCGACGCCGTTCGCTTTGATTACGTGCATGCCATCCCCCTCGGTTCGTTCCAATCGGATTGGTTTTCCAACGGCATTCGCGACGGTGCGCGACCTCGATCACTCCTCGAACCGCACGACAGGCGCGCCGTCCGAAATGCTGTCGCCGGCCTTCAAATAGACCTCCGCGATCTTGCCGTCGCGCGAAGCGGCGATCGCGTGCTCCATCTTCATCGACTCGACGACGCAGATTTCGGCGCCTGCTTCCACGCGGTCGCCTTTCGCGACCCGAACCGATTTCACCTCGCCGGGAACCGGCGTGTTGATGAATTCGGAACCGGATTGCTCGCTCGAGGATCGGTCGTAGGGATCGGAATGTTGGAACTCCCAGTAGCCGCCGAGGGACACTCCGACCCGCGAACCGCTCGAAAACGCGATCCGCGAAATTTTCCTGCCGTCGAGAATCCAATCCTCCTGTGAGTAAGCGAATCGGAACCGCTTTTCGCGAACTCGAACCTCGCAAGAAGTATTGGTCGGGAACGCGATCTCGGCTTCGAATTTTCGCTGCCGGCTTTCGAGCTGCACCTTCGCGCGATGCGAGGCCCAAAGCGCGAAGCCGGCGTCCGCCGGAAATCGCCCCCGCCGCGTCGAAACCGCGAAGGCCGCAATAGCGATCGCTTCGCCGGATGGATCCGCGTCGGGGCCAACCGGGCAAAAGTCGCGCTCAACAAACTCGGTGTCGCAATTTCCCTGCAGGAATTGTTCGCTGCTGGTCAGCGCGGACAGAAACAGCGCATTCGTTGCAAAGCCGGAAACTTCGGTTTCGCTCAATGCCTTCCCGAGCGCGCCGATGGCGTCCGCCCTCGTCTCCCGGTGCACGATCAACTTCGCGACCATCGGGTCGTAACGCGCGCCGACAGCGTCGCCTTCATCGATGCCCCTGTCGACCCTTGCGTCATTCGGAAGGGACAATCTCGTGATTCGTCCGCCGCTCGGAAGGAAATCCCTGCCGGGATCCTCCGCATACAGCCGCGCTTCAACGGCATGGCCCGAAGAGCTGATTTCGGATTGGAGCGCAGGCAGCTTTTCGCCCGCGGCAATCCTGAGCTGCCATTCGACGATATCCACGCCGGTCGTCAATTCGGTGACAGGGTGCTCGACCTGTATCCGCGTGTTCATTTCCATGAACCAGAATCCGTCCGGCCGGAATCCTCCGTCGAATTCGGCGATGAACTCGAGCGTTCCAGCCCCGACATAGCCGATGGACTTCGCCGCCTTGACGGAAATCTCGCCGAGCATGCGCGCCTGTTCGCGCGACAGTCCCGGGGCTGGCGATTCTTCGACAATCTTTTGAAAGCGGCGCTGCAGTGAGCATTCCCGCTCGTAGAGGTGAACCGCGTTTCCGTGGGTGTCGCCCACGATCTGAATCTCAATGTGTCTCGGACGCGAAATGAGCCTTTCGATGAGGACGCGGTCGCTCCCGAAGGCCCCGGCCGCCTCGAGCTTCGCCATTTTCAGCGAAGCAATGAAGTCTTCGCGCTTGAACACTGAGCGCATTCCCTTTCCGCCCCCGCCATCCACAGGCTTGATCAGCAGCGGGAAGCCGATGCGGTCGGCTTCCTCCAGCAAGCGCTCGGAACCTTGATCAGAGCCGCTGTAGCCCGGAACCACCGGAACGCCCGCCTTTTCCATCGCGAGTTTTGCCTCGTCCTTTCGGCCCATGAGGCGAATCGCATCGGGCGGCGGCCCGATGAACTCGAGTCCGGCATTGCGCACGGCCTCCGCGAATTCGGCGTTTTCAGAAAGAAACCCGTACCCCGGATGGATCGCGCAGACCTCTGCGGAAGCCGCCGCTTCAATCACTCGGCCGATATTCAGGTAGCTCTCGCTCGGCTGCGCCGGTCCAATCCGAACCGCGTGGTCGGCCAACGCGACATGGCGCGATCTGCTGTCGGCATCCGAGTAGATGGCGACCGTTTCCACGCCCATCCGACTGGCTGTCGAAATGATGCGGCAGGCGATCTCGCCGCGATTGGCAATGAGAATTCTGTCGAACATTTCGCTCAAACAAGTCCTGGCTTGTTGGGATTTGCACAATATTGTTCCATCGCGCGCCTGCCGGAAGCTACATTCGAAACACGCCGAAACGCGTATCCTCGATCGGACTGTTCATCGAAATCGCAAGCGAGAGAGAGAGCACTTCGCGCGTCTTAGCGGGATCGATGATGCCGTCGTCCCATAAGCGGGCCGATGCGTAAAGCGGATCCGACTGTGCGGCGTATTGACCGATGATCGCCTCTCTGAGCTCCTGTTTTTTGATCTCATCGGCTTCGCGATTCGCCGCGTCGTCCGAGGGGCGCTTCCCTACATTCACGAGAACATCCGCCGCCTGCTCGCCGCCCATGACCGCGATTCGCGAATTCGGCCAAGTCCAGAGAAAGCGCGGACTGTAGGCTCGTCCCGCCATTCCGTAGTTTCCGGCGCCGTACGACGCCCCTACGAGCACCGTGATCTTCGGCACCGCCGTCGTGGCGACCGCAGTCACAAGCTTCGCGCCATTCCGTGCGATCCCTTCTCGCTCATGCTTCCGGCCGACCATGAATCCGGTGATATTCTGCAGAAAGACGATCGGTATCTTGCGCTGCGAACACAGTTCCACGAAATGCGCGCCCTTGATTGCGCTTTCGGAAAAAAGCACGCCGTTGTTCGCGATGATTCCCGTCAGGCGTCCGCGAATGAATGCGAATCCCGTGACCAGAGTGCGTCCGAACCGCTGCTTGAACTCATCGAACCTGGAGCCATCGACGATTCTGGCGATCAATTCGCGAACGTCGTAAGGCTTGCGCATGTTTGCAGGAATGATTCCGAGCAATTCGGCCGGATCGTACGCGGGCTCCTCCGGAGAAGACACGCATTCGTCGTCGGCAGGCTTAGCGCCGGTCGATGCGACCGCCTGCCGGGCCAAAGCGAGCGCGTGCGCGTCGTCCTCCGCAAGGTAGTCGGAGACGCCCGAAACATCCGCATGGACTTCGCCGCCCCCGAGCTCCTCCGCCGTTACGGTCTCGCCGGTCGCAGCTTTGACCAATGGAGGTCCGGCAAGGAAAATCGTGCCTTGGTTGCGAACGATGATGGAGACATCCGACATCGCCGGAACGTACGCTCCGCCCGCCGTGCATGATCCCATGACGGCCGCGATCTGCGGGATTCCTGCGGCCGACATCCGCGCCTGGTTGTAGAATATCCGTCCGAAATGCTCGCGGTCCGGAAAGACTTCGTCCTGCCGGGGGAGGTTCGCGCCTCCGGAATCCACCAAGTAAACGCAAGTCAATCTGCACTGTTCGGCAATCTCCTGCGCGCGCAAGTGCTTCTTGACGCTCATCGGAAAGTAAGTGCCGCCCTTCACGGTCGCGTCGTTGCAAACAACCATGACCCATTTTCCGGCGACGCGGCCGATGCCGGTGATCAGCCCCGCGCCGGGCGCATCTCCGGAATACATGCCGTGGGCGGCCGTCGCCGCGACTTCCAGAAACGGCGATCCGGGATCCAGCAAATTCGAGACCCTGTCGCGGGGAAGCATTTTGCCGCGAGCCGCATGCCGCTCCCTTGCCCGCTGCCCGCCGCCTTCAGCCGCGTGCTCGGCCGCTTTTCGCGCCGCGTCCAGCTTTTCCTGATTCGCTCGGAAATTTTCGAGGTATTCGTCGGAACCGAGCGTGATCGACGAGTCGAGCCGCTTCATCTCAGACGATCGCTCTGCCGAAATGAGCAAGAGGCTCCGTCACGCCGTGATCCGCATGATTTCGCGACCGATCAGGAGCCGCCGGATTTCCGAGGTCCCCGCGCCGATTTCCATGAGTTTGGCGTCCCGGAAAATCCGGCTCACCGCCGACTCCGTAAGGTAGCCCGCGCCGCCCATCGCCTGCACCGCCTGATGCGCCTGCCGCATCGCCTGTTCCGAAGCGTAAAGCACGCAGGCGGCGGCGTCCTGTCTCGTGACATCGCCGCTGTCGCAAGCTTGGGCGACCTGATAGACATAGGCTCGGGAAGAATTCAGCGCGGCGTACATGTCCGCGATTTTCGCTTGCATCAGCTGGAATTCGCCTATCGAGCGGCCGAACTGCTTCCGGGAATGAAGATACGGGACGACTTCATCCATGCAGGACGCCATGATTCCGGTGCCGATGCCCGACAGCACGACACGCTCAAAATCAAGGCCTGACATCAGCACGCCGACTCCTCCGCCTTCCTCGCCGAGGACGTTTTCGAACGGCACCTCGACGTTTTCGAACCGCAATTCAGCCGTATCCGATCCGCGCATGCCGAGTTTCGAAAATCCCTGCGAAGCCGAAAACCCGTCCATCTCTCTTTCGACGATGAAGGCCGTGATCCCGGCGGATCCGGCGGAGGGATCCGTTTTGGCGTAAACGACCAGGACATCCGCGTCCGTTCCGTTCGTTATCCAGAACTTCCCGCCGTTCAGAAGGTAGTAGCCGTTTCGTTTTTCGGCCTTGAGGCGCATCGACACCACGTCCGATCCCGCTTCCGTTTCGGACATCGCGAGAGCGCCGACATGCTCGCCCGAAATCAGCCGAGGAAGGTGCGCGGATTTTTGTTCTTCGTTGCCGTTCCGCTGAATCTGGTTGACGCAAAGGTTGGAATGCGCCCCGTATGACAAGGAAACGCTCGCGGAGGCTCTCGCAATTTCTTCCACAGCGACGGTATGGGCCAGATATCCCATGCCGGCTCCGCCGTAATCCGGGTCCGCCGTAATTCCAAGAAGTCCGAGATCGCCCAGTTCACGCCAAAGCTCTCTCGGAAAGCCATTTTCGCCGTCGATTCGGGCGGCGGACGGCTTGAGTCTCTCCTGCGCCCAGCGGTGCACCAGATCGCGCAATTCGTCGATCTCTTCGCCGAAATCGAATTTCATTGACGACTCAAACATTCGCATCGTCCTTTCGTCTCGTTCTGCCGTCCGCGATTCGGCTCACCGTGCCCACGATGATGTTCGCGATTTTTCGGCAATCCGAAAGCGAAAACGTCAGCGGCAGCCTCATGTCAAGGAGCGCCGCAAGAACCTCGTCGGTTTGAGGGCAGCTCTGCCGATCAAAATATTTCCAATTGACGTATCGGGACGTGAATCCGACCGGTTCCTTCCTGCCGAACCATTTCAATTCGACGCCGCGGGCTGCGCATTCGGACACGGTTTCCGCAATTTCCTCGGCGGTGAACTCGGGCAACATGAACTGCATGGAGGAACCGACAAATTCCTCTTTCTCCTTCCGCTCGATCACCCGGATTGCATGCGCGGATCGGAGTATTTTTTCAACCGCGAAGTATCGGTCATTCCAGGATGCGCATTGGACCGGCAACTCCCGGAGCTGCGGGCGCAGCAATGCCGCTCTCAAATTGTCCATCCGGCCCGAACAATTCGGAACCTGCTCGCTCGCCTCCCGAAAAAATTCTTTCGGCGGCGCTGCAAGATGCTTGTCGAAATGCATGTAGCTGCCGGAATGAACCACGGCCCTCGCCATCACCTCGGCGTCGTCGGTCGCGATCAATCCGCCTTCGCCTGAATTGATGTGCTTGTAGGTTTGAGTCGAATAGCACGCCAGCGCGCCGTGCCTTCCTGAAGGCGTGCCGTTCCATTTCGCGCCCATGGTGTGGGCGCAGTCTTCGATGACGGCAATGCCTTCGGATGAACGGATGCGCATCAGCTCGTCCATGTCGCAGATGTGCCCCCTCATGTGCGAGAGAAGCAGAACGCGCGCTTTCGTCCGCCGGATCTTCGCCTTGAGATCGTCCAAGTCAATCACAAGCCCGCTCGTCGTCTCGACGAGAATCGGCTTTGCGCCGACGCTTGCGATCGCGCCGGGAACGGGCGCCAAGGTGAATGAATTCATCAGCACGGGCTGGCCGTGCCGAACGCCCATCGACCTGAGCGCGCACGAAATCGCGTAGCCGCACGATGCGACGGCCAAGCAAAACTTGGCTCCTACCGACGCGGCGAACTCCTGCTCGAGCAGTTCCGTCTCGGAATGTTCGCCCGGCAGTTGGTTGTACCGGTGCAGCCTGCCGTGACGCATGACCGCAACCGCGCGTTCAATCGCCTCTTCGGGAATCGGCTCCTGCTGGGTGAAGCTGCGGTCGAAAACCTCACCGCTGCTCGGAAGCCCATTGCCGTTCGCAGTTCGCATTCTTGATTCAGGTCCTCTGGATCTCACCTGCCTCGCCTGTCAGGCGACCTTATGCGAAACCGGGCTTGAGCGAGCATTCACGACAATCTCCGCGAGCTCGGGAAGATCATCGTAATGATCGAGAAGCGCATCCGGCTCCAGCCTTGAAATGCCCCTGCCCTCCGGACCGAACGCAACCAGCACCGATGCGGTCCCGGCCGCCCGGGCGGCATCCGAATCGGTTGCCGTATCGCCCAGAATGAACGACTTGCCCAAATCTCCCCCGACCATCTCGACGACCTTTCTGACTGGAGCAGGATTCGGTTTGCATACCGGAAGCGTGTCCCCGCCGACGAGCGCGCCGAACATCGGGCCGATGCCCAGGCTGTCGAGCAGCAGCCGCGCCAGCCGTTCCGGCTTGTTCGTGCAGACGCTCAAGCGCCAGCCGTTCTGTTGCAGTGTCTCCAACGCGTTTTCGACCGCCGGATACAATACCGAGCAATGGTCGATCGCATTCTCGTAATGCTCGAGAAGGCGCCGGTACCGGGCATCAATGACGTTTTCGCTTTCGGCATTTCCGGTCAAGCGACGATAGCCTTCCCTCAACATCGCCCGTCCTCCCCGGAAGGCGAGCAATTGATCTTTCGACTCATCGAGGGGCACATCGAACCCGAGCTCCCGGAAGCACTCGTTCGCAGCAGCGATCAAGTCCCCGCTGGTATCGGCGAGCGTGCCGTCCAGATCGAAAATCGCAGTCTTCATGAAGCCAGTGCCACCTGTCCCGTCGTTGAAAGACTGTCCGGAACCGAACAGATTTCGCTGGATCGACCGTTCGATTGTTGACGGAAAAATCCAGAACGCTAAATATAGCGATATCCGGGATATTGGAAGGCGGTACCCATGGCAGTGGCAGTGGTCTTGCTGGCCGCAGGCAAGGGTCGGCGAATGGGTTCCGACCTCCCGAAAGTTCTTCACGAAATCGCCGGAGCGCCGATCATTTGGCATGCGCTCAGTTCGGCGTCGCCGTTGAAACCGGATCGAACCGTCATCGTCGCAGGCCATGGCGCGGAAAAAGTGCAGGAAAAATTGTCGGAGTTCGGCATCGACGCCGACCTGGCAATTCAGGAAGAGCAACTGGGAACGGGCCACGCGGCAATGGCCGCAATGCCGGTTCTCGACGGTTTCGACGGAGATATCATGATCCTTTACGGCGATACGCCGTTCATCAAGCCGAGCACTCTGAAGAAACTCGTGCAGGGTCGCCTCGACGGAGCCGCGCTGGCGTTTCTCGGCTTCAAAGCTCTGGATCCTTCAGGATACGGGCGCATCGTGCAGGACGATCTGGGACAAGCGCTCAGAGTTGTCGAATCGAAAAACGCGAATGAGGACGAAAAAAAAATCGACCTTTGCTTCGGCGGCATCATCTGCTCGCATTCCGCGACGCTTCGGGGACTGCTTAATGAAATCAAGGTCGATGAAATCAGTCGAGAGTATTATCTGACTGAAATCGTGGAACTTGCTTCCAAACGCGGAATGCGCTGCGACGCGATCCTATGCGAGGAAAGCGAAACGCTGGGGGTCAACTCGCGCGCGCAGCTCGCTGAAGCGGAAACGGTATATCAGGAAGGCGCGCGTGGCCGCGCGCTTGAGGACGGAGCCAACCTGCTTGCTCCCGAATCGGTGTATTTCAGCTTCGATACCGAATTGGGTCGAGACACCGTAGTCGAACCGAACGTGTTTTTCGGGCGCGGCGTGAAAGTTGGCGAAGGGTCAAGGATCAAAGCATTTTCCCATCTCGAGGAATGCGAAGTCGGACCGGGCTGCACGATCGGGCCGTTCGCGCGGCTTCGCCCGGGCGCTGAAATCTGCGAAGGCGCTTCCATAGGGAATTATGTCGAAGTGAAAGCGTCCAAGATCGGCGCGGGTTCCAAGATCCGGCACCTGTCGTTCGTCGGGGACGCCGATGTCGGCGAACGCACGAACATCGGCGCCGGAACGATCACGTGCAATTATGACGGAGTCAGCAAACATCGAACGATGATCGGCGACCGCGTCTTCATCGGTTCCGATACGATACTGATCGCGCCGATTCGAGTCGGAGACGAGGCGATGACCGCCGCTGGTTCGACGATAACTTCCGACGTGCCCGACGGCGCCCTCTCAATGGCCAGAGCGCGACAGGCCAACAAACCTGGATTGGCGCGACGGATCATGTCCAAGCTTCGCTCCGCAGCAAAGTCCTGACAGCCCATGTGCGGAATCATCGGCTATTTGGGAAACAATGAAGCGGCTCCGATTCTCGTCGATGCCTTGCGGCGGTTGGAATACAGAGGCTACGACAGCGCAGGCATAGCGACGCTCCGAGACGGCGAACTCGGCAGGCGCCGGGCAGTCGGAAAACTGGTGAATTTGTCCGACGCGCTCGTCCATTCGCCGCTCGCGGGCAAGACGGGCATCGGGCACACCCGCTGGGCGACCCACGGCCCGCCGACCGAGGCGAATGCTCATCCGCATCAAGCGGAGACCGTTTCGGTTGTTCACAACGGCATCATCGAAAACTTCCGATCGCTCAAATCGGAGCTGGAGGACCGCGGCTACCGGTTCGAAACCGAAACGGACACGGAAACCGTGGCCGTGATGTGCCAAGCCTTCCTTGATGACGGGTCGAATCCGAGCGCCGCAGCGCTCAGCACGGTCGGTCGGCTCGACGGCGCATTTGCATTGTGTTTTCTGTTCAGCGGACACGACGACCTGATTTTCGCGGCTCGCCGGGGGTCGCCTTTGGTGATCGGGCACGGCACAGGCGAAATGTTCGTCGCTTCGGATGCGATCGCGCTATCAGGTCTCGCAGAGAAGGTCACCTATCTCGAAGAAGGCGATTGCGCGGAGGTCTCCCGTTCCGGAGCGGTTTTTTTCGACGACGCGGGCCGGACCGCTGTCCGCTCGCCTTCGCCCATGCCGTTCGATTCGTCCGTCTCGGACAAGAGCGGCTACAAGCACTATATGGCTAAGGAAATTTTCGAGCAGCCCAAGGTGTTAAGCCACTCGTTGGGCCGCTTTGCCTCCGGTGATGAACGGATTGTCCGGCTGCCGGGAACGCCGAATTTCGCGGAGTTGAACCGAGTAAACCTTGTGGCCTGCGGGACGGCGTACCTCGCTTGCAAGATTGCAAGCTATTGGTTCGCGGGGATTGCGAAGATTCCGGCGGAGGTGAGCATCGCATCCGAATTCCGCTATCGCGAACTATTGATCGACAACCGCACTCTTTCGATTTTCGTCAGCCAATCCGGCGAAACCGCCGACACGCTCGCCGCGTTGCGATATGTCAAACGGAAGGGGCTGCCCAATCTGGGGATTCTCAACAATTCCTCAAGCTCCATGGCTCGCGAATGCGAGAATTTTGCTGAGATCGGCGCCGGTGTCGAAATCGGGGTCGCGTCCACCAAAGCCTTCACCTGCCAGCTCGCCACGCTTGCTCTGCTCTCGGTCGCTGCCGGACGCGATCGGAATCGGGTCGACGAGGTCGAGGAGGTTCGAATTGCCCGCGAGATAATGGCCTTGCCCGGTTTGCTGAATGCGGCGCTCGCCACGGACGATGCCATCCGGGAACTGGCGGAAGAACTGGCGGATTCGCAAAGCGCGATCTTCATCGGACGCGGCACGATGTTCCCGCTGGCGCTTGAAGGCGCGCTGAAACTCAAGGAGATCAGCTACATTCATGCGGAAGGCTTCCCGAGCGGCGAATTGAAGCATGGACCGATAGCACTCGTTGACAAGAGGCTTCCGGTGGTCGTTTGCGCACCGTCGGGTCCGCTCTTCGGGAAAACCGTTTCGAATATCGAGGAGGTGAAGGCCAGGGGTGCAAAAATATTGCTGATTTCCGACGCGGACGGAGTGGCGGAAGCGGGCGCAGGGTTGTGGAAAACGCTGGTTTTGCCGAGCGTAGACCCGCTGCTGGCGCCCATCCTTTATGCCGTGCCGCTTCAATTGCTCGCCTACCACACGGCCGTGGTCAAAGGCACCGATGTCGATCAACCGCGGAACCTCGCGAAATCCGTTACAGTCGAGTGAGGTTTGAAATTGCCGGATGCGTCTTATCCAGACTCGGCCGAAGCAAAGATCCCCGATGACTTCGAAATTCAACTTATTGCGGCAAACACACGCAATCTCCCGCGACAAATGAATCCAGAGGTGATAGCCGCAGATTTCTATGCCATCATCATCGTCGTCTGATTGAGCGGTGAAGGCCCCGGTCCTATCAATTGGACACGCTGAACTCTGCATTCCACCTCTTGATCGCCTGCTGCCTTGCGATCAAGGGCTCCGCCAAATCCGACCGCCTGCGAGTCCGCGGTTGAAATGCCAGATTCCGGAGATCGAATCGGCAGCCGCTGCTCGGAATCCTTGGATTCTGGGTCGCGTGGACGATCTTTGTGCCGCAGATGCAGCAAAACCGCACCATAACGCATACGGAATGGTCTCCGAGTCAACAGTGGAAAATTGATAGGCTCCGAGGCGGCCGGGTTCCGGGTCTGAATGGTCTGGAGACGTCGATCCGCGATCACCCGATCGCCGTCAGGGTGAAGGTCTACGCGGATCTGCTGGAGGCGAGCGACGTCATTCTTCCGCCTCCGCCCTGCTCGACTGGAACCTTGAAGCCCACTCCCGTCCGCATCGTCCGCCTCTCGTTTGCCCCGCGATGTCGCCGCGCCGTTCTTGCATACCTTGCAGTGGAATCTGGTGAAGAAGACAAGCCACTAGTGGCAGGTTCGACTCATTGGAGTCCATTTGATTCTTGCTGGTTCCGGCACAGCGTCTACAATTCCATCAAGCGGACTGAGAAGCCGATTTCGGAATGCATTGAACTGTACAAAGGAAAAGGTGTGAGAACCTGCGGCTGGTCGGCAAACTTTGAACGTCTCCTTTCCGTTCGCCAAATACGATACTACCTGACTACAATCTGCCACTAGAGCGTTTTTCACTAGTTTGAGACACTTTACCCATCCCGTATCCTGTTAAAGCCCAACGGAGATTGGAGAATTCTCAGATTAAACTAGGTCAACCCAAGTGAAAAACGCTCTAGATCACATTCTCATGCCCGAAATGGGTGTCAGCGGCGGACCAGTTGGCCATGGCCCTATATTGTCTCGCGTTCAGCATTGCCTGTCGCAGGATTACGTTCATTCGGGATTGGCAGTCCTTGCCTCCGGTCTTTAGCCAAGCCGGCACATCGGTGTCCAGAAGGGCCGTGATCTGCTTCTTGACCGTACCGCAGGTAACGCACGTGCCGTTTCATCTTTGCAAGCTGTGCGTCGGTCAGCTCGGGGATATCGCTCGTGTCGACCTCATCGTCGGGCTTCGCGGCCAAGCGTTTGAGGTTGTCCTTCTGTGCTTCCGTCAAAGGCGGGAGCGTATCGCGTGTATGTTTAACCGTCTTCATATTCCTTCCTTATCTTTACGCGTTGCCGGACGAGCCGAAATGATGCGGATCAGTTCAACCGGCTCATCCGTTGACCCCTCCTCTATGAACGTGTGAGCTACCATGACTACGGTCAGCCCGTTGGTCTGGCCAATCGTCTGCCAACGATGTTCTCCGTCCTCAACGCGGTCCTGCACCGTAAAGTGTAACGGATCGAAAAACACGCGGGCCGCGACCTCAAAGCTTAGACCGTGCTTGCGCTGGTTGGAGAGGTTCTTGTTTTCGTCCCAAGTGAAAAGGGGTGACGTCATTAAGGAAATATAACTACAAATAAGTTGTTACACAACTGCGCATTGCTCTGAGGGTGCGGTCCATTTTCTTTGGTTATGCGGCTGGTGCGCTACAAGCCCTCCATTCGAGGAAGTCGGGCCAGCACCTGTTTTCGAAGCAGCATCTGATTGCGAGCGCGGCGTTGGCTTCCGCTTTCGACCAGTGGCGCCCGGCCTGCCAATATGACAGATTTAACTCTGCGTTCCGCCCGTTGGCGGCCTGCTGCCGAGTGGCCGAAAGCTCCGCCGAATCCGACAATCCTCGGTCGAAGCGCCGGATTCCAGAGGTCGAATCGGCGACAGCTCCTCGGGATCCTTAAGTTCTGCGTTGCGTGGACGATCTTCGTGCCACAGATGCAGCGAAACCGAACCATAAGGGCACACGGAATGATCACCGAGTCAAGCGTGGGAAATTGATAGGCCCCGGTCACCGGCGCAATGGTCTTTGAGCAAGGCCAACTTACTCCTATCCAATTCAAGAGTGAACAATGCCAAATGGTCGCCGAAGCAAAACAACTCATCGACCAATGGCGTCGATTCAGGAACCTGATCGCCAGTCGCGAAATTTCTTGTCAGTCATTCCAAATCATCCGATAATTGCCACATGCGTCGAACTTTTAAATTTCAGGGATGGGCTCGTTCTGAATTTGGACCATGCTATTTTGCTCCCGCTGCCGGCATTCGCGACGGTCAGTGACAGGAAAAACAGACTTTTAGCCTTGCCCCAATCGCGGCGGCGGCAGGCGTTCTCGACCCGCGCATCAAGCGAAGCACAGCGGTGACTTCCTTCAATGCAATCGACGTGGAAACCGCGAACGCGGATCGATCCAGCATTTGCCAGATTGGAATCGTCCAAGTCCGGGACGGAAAACTCGGCGATGAATGGTGTACGCTGGTGGATCCGGAGGATTGGTTCGATTCGTGGAATGTCTTCATTCACGGCATCGACGAAAAAGCGGTCGAGGGCGCACCGACGCTTCCAGACCTGCACACGGAATTGATTCGCTGGCTGGAAGAAGCTGTGATTGTGAGCCATACTTCCTTTGACCAAGTCGCGCTGGAGCGAGCATATGCAAAATATGGCCTTTCGCAGCTAAATTCCGTGTGGCTGGATAGTGCGAAGGTCGCAAGACGGGCCTGGCCGGACAAATTCGGCACTCGTGGATACTGCCTCAAGAAGCTTGCGAAACATTTTGAAATTGAATTCGAGCACCACAACGCTTTGGAGGACGCCAGGGCGGCGGCGCAAATCCTATTGAAGGCCGTCGAGGCTTCAGAACTGGGCATCGTAGGCTGGCTTCAGCGAGTCAAGGGCCCAATTCGCCCTTCGAAAGGGAAAAATCCTGCATCTGTGGCCCGAACCGGGTCTGAGGATGGACCGCTAAACGGAGAAACTGTTGTCTTCACGGGAGCGCTGCAAATATTGCGAAGCAAAGCGGCTGATCTTGCTGCCAGCGCGGGTTGCAACGTTTCAGACAGCGTGGGCAAACGAACTACAATCTTGGTAGTTGGAACGCAGGAAACTCATAGGTTGAATGGTTACGACAAGAGTTCCAAACACCGAAAAGCCGAACGGCTGAACCGCGATGGAGCAGGAATCCAGATCCTTACCGAAGAAGATTTCCTTTATTTGGTTGGCAGAAATCGCATTGAAGCCAATGCGAACGGTGGCCAAAGATAAATATCCTGATCGCGTCAATTGAAGTAGAGGTTGGGGCGGTCATGCTGAACGCCATCTGCGACGCAGCGATAACGAGTGCCATCTTTAGCCGCCTCGCGCACCTTTGCAAGATCATTGGGTGCATCCCATTTTCTTGGGTTAGGCTGCTGCGGTGTGAATCGGCATGCAAACATGCCCCTTTTGAGGACACGACCGGCGCTCAAGGCTGATCCCCTATTCGATGCGTGTTCTACTGCTCTCTTGATGATTCGGAAGAGCGGGGCGGGGGATGCTCGGGGTGGACGAGATCGGAGAGGCGGATGATTTTGCACGATCCTGACGTTGCACGCGTCAGTTGGGCTCGCACCTATCGGGTCACCCGCTCCCGTTTTCCGTCCATTTATCCATTTGACGACATAGCAGACCCGGCTGATTGGGATGCAGTCCTGTCTGCGGAAGCGAAGACCAATCCGCGTGTTGCGGAAAGCGTGGGCATGCTTGATCCAGTGCCGAAAGACCGGCGCGTTGCTGGCGAAGGCGCTTCTCGAGTTATGGCTCCTTTCGTTCATACATCGAAGAATCGTCCGAGCCGGTTCAGCAACGGGTCGTTCGGCATCTACTACGCCGGAGACCGGATCGAGGTCGCTCTCTTTGAGACCACTCATCACCATGGACGATTCATGGCGGCTACCGGCGAGGAACTCGGATGGACATCTGATTTTCAGGAACTTGTTGGAACGCTTGATGCCGCTCTTCACGATGTGAGCGATAGCGGTCTGTTCGAAGAAATCCACCAACCTGACGACTACGCCGTGCCGCAGAAACTTGGCGCCCGTTTGCGCGGTGAAAACTCCGATGGTCTCCTGTACCGAAGTATTCGATATCCTGATGGCATGGCCGTCGCACTCTTCTGGCCGAATGTCCCTGGCATTCCCGCGCAAGGCCGCCGCGTCTCCTATTTTTGGGACGGCAATCAAGTGTCCCGCGTCAGGAACCTGACAACCGGTGACGTATTTTCGATTGCGGAGTGACCCGGTTTGCCGATGGGAGATATCAGACGGCCGCTGAGGCACGTCGCCGGAGATCAATTCGCAAACCGCGTCAAAGCACGTGGCGGCTTGCGCTTCCCAATATCGTCTCGTCAATGCGAACGGCCTATTCAGCGGCTTCGCCCGCGGTGGAACAGTACAACTTTGCGAATGCCAATCGCCTTCGAAAATTCCCCAAAAACGCCGACATTGGGAGGGCTTCGCGGACATGCCGCCGCGCCCCATGAATCTTCGCATGCAAATGCAATTCAAGGAAAATTCATGTCTTTCTTTCAAGCCCTTGGGTATGCAGCCGGATTCGCGCAAGGAATCATGGAAAACCGAATTCAGGCGAGTTGACATAAAAAAAGATGATTGATTGTCTCGCGCGAACGCTTAAGTGATGGTATCGTCAATCAGTATCGAGCTTGACTGAAATTCATTAAGGGTTCGCAATGTATCACACAATTCGAAGGCATCAGCGGCTGACCAGAAACGACGTGATGAAAGAGTTGGAAGAGTTGAAAAAAAATATCGGCGCAGCTCGTCGGCCGTCGGACCTGCCACGGTATCCCCGCGATGCGATGCGGAATGATCTGAACCGTATCGGACGGGACATGTACAAAGCAATGGAGGACTACAGTGCGGAAACCGCTCCGACAAAGGAAGGAGAGGATAATTCTTAGTGAGCAAACTGGCACATCGTCAGGAAGCACCCCAATCATCAGAAACACTCGCCGAAAATACTCCTGCAGATGTACGTGAAGAAATCTTATCCGCTCATTATACCCTGGGCCGCTCCCGCTGCCTTCAAGTTTCCGCGAGTACGACAAGGTTTTGCCCGACAGCGCCGAGCGCATACTCAAAATGGCCAAGAATGAAAAATGGTCGGCTCGAATGGAACAAAGCAGCGCTTGATGGCGCCTTGAACGAAAATGCGCGTGGCCAATATTTGGGCGCGGTCCTGAGTGTCATCTTTGCGGTCGTTGCCCTCATTCTGGCCTTGCTTGAACGAGAACCTGCCGCATCCGCCTTCGCGGTCGCTTGCGCAGCGTCCGGGATTTATCACTTCAAGTCTTGGAAGCCCAAGTAACCGACCGCTGAAGAGATGCACTCCCAAAAACGGTCATATGCGACGATACCGGTCGAGTTTCTCCACCGAATCAACGCAGACTCCGTGCCCTGCTAGCGGCTGGCCCGGCCGCCGCCGTCCGCCTGTCAACATGCGCTCTCCGCACTATTTCGTTTGTCGCCAGACCTCCTATCGGCGACTCTCAAACCCGCTGTTTGAATCGCCCCGAATTTTCCGGAGAGCGCAATGTACCCTCCTAACCCCGAAAAGACGCTTGGCGGCGGGTTGTGCGCCATCCAAAATTAGGGATTTTACTTTGGCATCGACAAATGAAAAATTGCCTTGAATCTCACTGCCCAAGACCGCGCCCGCATCGGAGATGCGATGGGTCGGCCTTGATTCGGTGTGAAGCAAAAGGGAGGACATAATGGATACTGCTGAGGCACATGGCAAGGTTCAGGATTGGCTCGACCGGTTTGGCGCGGCACTTGACGCCCAAGACACCGCCAAGCTGACAGCCTTGTTCAGTGAAGACTGTTACTGGCGCGACCTCATCGCTCTAACTTGGAACATTAAAACGATGGAGGGACGCGAAGCCATCGGAGACATGGCCGCGGCCTGCCTGTCTGGCACGCATCCTCGAAACTTCGCGATTGACGGCGACGTTGCAGAGGCCGATGGAGTTGTCGAAGCTTGGCTCACGTTTGAAACCGACGCCGCGCGCGGCATCGGCCACGTCCGGCTGCAAGGCGACACGGCATGGACGTTGCTGACGACCGCGCAGGAGTTGAAAGGCTTTGAAGAACCGACCGGAGCCAACCGCATCAACGGCGTGGCCCACGGCAGCCATCGCGGTCGCGAATCCTATGTAGATGCTCGGGCACGCGAACTGCGCGAGCTCGGATACAAATCGCAACCCTACGTGCTGATCGTCGGCGGCGGCCAGGGCGGTATTGCGCTGGGCGCGCGGCTGAGGCGATTGGGCGTGCCCACGATCATTGTGGAAAAGAACGCCCGCCCCGGCGACAGCTGGCGCAAACGGTACAAGTCGCTCTGCTTGCACGATCCGGTCTGGTACGATCACCTGCCCTATCTGCCGTTCCCGAATCATTGGCCGGTGTTCTCGCCCAAGGACAAGATTGGCGACTGGCTGGAAAGCTACGCGAAAATCATGGAGTTGAACTACTGGACAAGAACAACTTGCAAATCCGCCCGCTTCGACGAAACCGCCAAGACTTGGACAGTCGCGGTCGACCGGGACGGCGAGGAAATCGTCCTCAAGCCCTCGCAATTGGTCTTGGCCACCGGCATGGCGGGCGTACCCAACATCCCCGATTTCCCGGGCCGTGACAACTTCAGGGGCGAGGTGCAGCATTCCAGCCTGCATCCGGGGCCCGATGCCTACAAGGACAAGAAGGTCGTCGTGGTAGGTTCCAACAACTCTGCGCACGACATCTGCGCGGCGCTTTGGGAAGCGAGGGCCGATGTGACCATGGTGCAGCGAACCTCCACCCATGTGGTGAAATCGGAAACGCTGATGGAGCTGGCGCTTGGAGCGCTTTATTCGGAAGAAGCGGTCGCCAACGGAATCACGACCGACAAAGCCGACTTGATTTTCGCTTCGATCCCCTACGCAGTTTTGCCCGCCATCCAGAAACCGCAGGCCGACGAGACGCGCGCCCGCGACAAGGGCTTCTACGACCGGCTCGAAAGTGCGGGCTTTCAGCTTGATTTCGGGACTGACGATACGGGATTGTTCTTGAAATACCTCCGGCGCGGATCCGGATACTACATCGACGTGGGTGCCTCCGAACTGGTAGCCGATGGCAAGATCAAGCTCGTCGCCGGGCAAATGACGGAATTCACCGAGAGCGGCATCCGGCTGGACAACGGCGCCGAATTGGAAGCCGATCTAGTGGTGCTTGCCACCGGCTATGGATCCATGAATGGCTGGGCTGCGCAACTGATCAGCCGAGAGGTGGCGGACAAGGTCGGCAAGTGCTGGGGGCTTGGGTCGGACACGCCCAAGGATCCGGGGCCATGGGAGGGCGAGTTGCGAAACATGTGGAAGCCCACGCAGCAAGAGTGCCTGTGGTTCCACGGCGGCAACCTTCACCAGTCCAGGCACTACTCGCAATTCCTATCTTTGCAGCTCAAGGCACGGATGGAGGGTTTGGCGACGCCGGTCTACGGCCTTCAGGAAGTGCAGGCCCTCTGTCGAAGAGCATGAACGCGCAGCGCAAAGACGCGGTCCGAACCTTCGGCCTTGCCCGAGGCCGGAGCGGCCGACACGATGGCAATCACAGTACATGACAGGGAGCAATTGCGCCGGCCCTTCGTTTTTGTCCAGCTGCATGAACGCATCGTGTCCGCTTGAGGCCGCCGAAGCCGAAATTGGCTCAGATCCTGCTATTTTGATCTCGCATCTGGCCGGAATTCGACCGAAACTCATGCCCGCAGGCCCGGAAAGCTGCCTGAATCACACCGACAATCCGCCCCAGCATGAAATTCGACGATTGTCGCCGGTGTTCAAATTTATGCCCGAGGGATGCTCAACCGATCTCGAAACCGCCGGATGTGCTTCAGTCGGGACCTCCGTCGCTCCGTCGCCTCGCAGCCACGCTATTTCGAGGATAACCCGCTCGCTTCTGAACACTGCTTGCAGCAGCCCAAAATCTCGATGGCGTGGGCGGAAGCCAAGAATTCTTCTGTCTCGGCCTGATGCCGGCCAGTCTCCGCAGCTGATTCGAGCGAACAGTGACTCCCGATGCCTCCCGCGATCTCCTCCAGGTGCGGCGTTCGCAACTCCTTGACCTCATTGCATGAATCGCAAACGAGAAGGACAGGGCCATGCGGTTCGCTAGGAGACGTGCAGGCGACATAACCTTTCATTCCCTCCACTCGATGAACGAAGCCGTTCTCTTGCAAAAACTCCAGCGCTCGATACGCGACCGGCGGTTGGTGCCCGAACCCGTCTTTCCTCAGAGATTCCAGCACTTCGTACGCTCCCAGAGCGCGCCCTGCTTCAAGGAGTATCTCAAGCACCCGCTTTCTGACGGGCGTCAGCCGAAGGTTCCGTTCCTTGCACAACCTTTCGACTTTTTCGAATGCTTCGTCTCGACCGGAATTTGCCATTCAATGCTTCCATTCAATTAGGAGACCACAAGGCGCCCGGGAAAGAGCCTGCTCTGATGATAACTCAGATCAGCCTTGAAAAAAAGTTTCTGGGAAACCCGAAACGGCGTTCCGCTCGCATGTTGATCTCAATTCTGTTATAAGATAACATAACGCTTTCGAATTGCAAACCAACTGGAGAAAGCAATGCTAAAGTGGCAAGGACTCATTGCCGCCGCCATTTCGGCCGCCGCGTCAGCCGCGCCCGCGTCTGAAGGGCCCGTGGTCGTTACCGACGTTCGACCTGTTCATTCACTGGTCTCAATGGTCATGGAAGGTGTCGGCGAACCTTCCTTGCTTATGCCGAGCGGGGCCTCGCCGCACGGCTATTCAATGACTCCGTCGGACGCCCGTTTGTTGGAAAGCGCGGATATCATCATCCGCGTCGGACCGGAGCTGATTCCATCGCTCGAGCGAAACATAAAGTCCATTGCGCCGAATGCCGTCGACGTAATTCTCTTGGACTTGGTTGCGACCAGCGTCTTGCCGGTGCGAAAGAATTTGATTTTCCGGCACGAAATGGAGGACGACGATCACGATCACGAGGCGTTGGAAGCCGCTCATGATCACGAAGAGGAAGACCACGAAGAAGGCCACGAGGACGACCACGAGGACGACCACGAAGACGGGCACGAAGACGGGCATGGCCATTCAGTTGATCCACATGCATGGCTCAACCCCGACATAGCGATTGAATGGCTGGAGGCTATTGCGAGCATCCTTGCCGCAGAGCATCCTGAAGATTCGGCGACCTATTCGCAAAACGCCGAAGCCGCCATCAAAGCGATTCAAGAGATGTCGTCAGTCTTGAGTGCGGAGCTGGAACAGCATGCCGGCGACGAATTCATCGTCTACCATGACGCGTATCACTACTTCGAAGTCAAATTCGGTCTGAGCCCTATCGGAGCGATAAAGAACGAACACGCTGGAGATGCGTCCGCCGGGCATTTGAGCGAATTGTCCGGATTGATCCAAGCGCGCGAGTCAATCTGCGTGTTCGCCGAACCTCAATTCAATCCCGGGTTGATCAGTGTTCTTGGTGACCAATCGACCGTCATGGTTGCGACGTTGGATCCGATCGGAACGGATTTGGAGCTCGGAGCCGGACTTTATCCAGAACTGATCGAAAGTATTGCGCGGAACATTGCCGATTGCCTTTCTTCTTCGCATAGCGACCATTAGGCGCCGTGCCGCCCCCGATGAAAATGGCGAAGGCGGCTCAACGCCTTCGCCGCAAATCGAATGTATACCGAGCAGTTCGATCAAAGATATTTGTCACGATTTTTGGGATTCACAGGTTGCGGGCTTCGCCTCGCAGAAGTCCAACAGGCGCGGACGGCGGAACCTGCCCGGATGGGTTCGATCAATGCGTTCTTCAGCAGGTTGATAACTGCCGGCCCTGACGCGCGCACTCGCGGGCATCCTTGTTGCGGTCGATTCCGCAAGATCGCGGGGAACGGGCCGACTTCATGGCCGTCTCGTCAGGCGTGCCATCTCTGCAACCGTCCTTTGAACGACGGGAATCCAAAACATGAATTGAGCAAGATGCCGCTCAGCTCAGACGAATGACGGCGTGGCGATCAGCAGCTGCGCCGCAAAGATGTCTGCGAATTCAAGTCTTCCGGATATCAAAATTCGTTCTGCGGGCGCCGCAGCTCGAAGGACGCCGAGCCTCGCCGCCGCTCAGAACGGCGGATGCATCGCCAACGCAAGCGAAGCTTCGATTTCCCTGACGGCATTCGTCACTGCCTGCCCGATCAAGTCCATCTTCCGGACTTGCCTGATCCTGGGCCTCGCTCTCTTGTGCTCGCGCTCGGACAAGATGTGCTTGAACAGTCCGCAGGCGTCCACAAGACTGATCATGACGACATCGCGCGGATCCGGAACTTCATCGCTGAACAAGATGCCGACGATCCGAAGCTTAGCCTCCCTCTCGGCCTTTCCGTCAATCATCGGGTAGCGCCGCGATCTGAAAACCCAAAGGAACCTATCGTCTTCCCGGCGCAATATGCCCTTGGTGATAAGCCGGTCAAGCGCTGTCCGCCGAATATTGTCGGCTTCGCGAGCGCTGAATTCGACCCAATATCTCGCGTCGCGGTCTTCCTCGGACTCGACGATATGCTTGAGCGTCGGATCCAGCAGATCGTCCCCGGTCGGTTTCGGATTGATGACGACAAGCTTCTCGAGATCGGTGTCGATGCGATCCTTCATCGCCAATTCCATGAGGACCGCGCCGCCAAGCACGCAGCGCATGCAGAGTTCGGGAACATGCGCGAAACGACCGTTTTCGTCCTCAAGCATGAGCAACATGACTTCTTCAGCGAAATTTAGCATATTTGAAGCGAACTCCCTCTCGGCTCCCGACGCGATCTGCTTGGTCTTGACGGCAGCTGTTGTCTCCGACGGCGCACTTTAGACGCAACCCGCGCTGACCGCAACAATTTCGTGCAAGCATTCACTTCGCGGTTTCCCGGCGATCGGCAGGCGAGTCGCGGGCGCGCCCAAAGGAAAGTCTGCAGCGGCGGCGTTCGGAGGCTGGAAGCGCCCGTGAAATCAATCGACCGCGAATTCAAAATGCGCGACGGACCGTCTTCGGGTTTCAGTGCGAATCCGTGCGGACATGCCCTGCGCCGTCCGGCAAGAATGCCCATTCGTCGCTCTGCCCGCAGGCTGGAACTGTTTCCTGAGCGCGGCCAGGAGCCAAGATCAAACTTGGCTGCGTGAAAGCCTTCGCACGCTGATTCTGCAATCCCTTTCGCACTTCGACTCAGAATCGTCAGAGCTTTGCGGCAGAGCGAGACTCCGCCTGAGCCCGCTTTCTTCTTGAAATCGCAGAATAAAGTTTGCGGCGTATTGCCGCCGTCGGATATTGAACCTATGCTGGGCGCATGGGAACGTGTCAAAAATTGATGGATCCGTTCAGGCGCGCGATCACCTATTTGCGCGTCTCGGTGACCGACCGCTGCGACTTCCGATGCGTGTACTGCATGTCGGAAAAAATGACTTTCCTGCCCAAGAAGGAGCTGCTGACCTTGGAGGAGCTCGACCGGCTCTGCACCGCGTTCGTTTCGCTCGGGGTCAGGAAGCTTAGAATAACCGGAGGAGAGCCTCTGGTCCGGCGCGGAATCATGGAATACTTCGAGTCGATTTCGCGTCATTTGGCAAGCGGAATGCTCGACGAGCTGACGCTCACGACGAACGGCTCGCAGCTCCGCAAATTCGCGGGCCGCCTCAAATCGTGCGGCGTCAACCGAATCAATGTCTCCTTGGACACGCTCGACGCGGAAAAATTCGCGTTGGTCACCCGGTGGGGTCGGCTGCCTCAGGTGCTGGACGGAATTGAGGCCGCGCTGGAAGCGGGTCTCGAGGTGAAAATAAACACCGTTGCCTTGAAGGGCTTCAATGAGGACGAAGTCGGCTCGCTCCTGGATTTCTGCAAGGCGCGCGGAATGAAATTGACGTTCATCGAGGTCATGCCGATGGGTGATATCGGCAACGAAAACCGCCTCGGCCAATACTGGCCTCTGACCGAAGTCCGAGCGAAGCTGGAGGAGCGATTCACAGTCGTCGACATGCTGGAACGCACCGGCGGTCCGGCCCGCTACGTGAAACTTGTTGAAACCGATCAGACTGTCGGATTCATCACCCCGCTGACTCACAACTTCTGCGAGAGCTGCAACAGGGTTCGCCTGACCTGCACCGGCGAATTGTTCATGTGCTTGGGCCAGGAGGACAAGGCGGATCTCCGGACGCCGCTTCGGCTGCATCCGGAATCCGACCGTGAGTTGTTCGATTCCATCATCGCGGCGATATCGAGAAAGCCCAAGGGCCATGATTTCGACTATTCGCGCCGCGACGTCGGCGGCAAAATGTCTCGGCACATGAGCCATACCGGAGGGTAGTCGACATCCCGCCTTCAATGCCGCGGCGAAAAAACCGATTCGCGGACATGAATATTGACCGAAGGCGCGGACAATCAGCCCGAGCAATTGGTCGACTTGTCGCCAGACATCGATTCGGGACGACCGCGCCGCTCGGGTGTTGAAAGCGATGCCGAATGGTAGTCAAATCGCCGCGTTGGAATGAGTTCATTCAGGAAGTCGAGACCGAGATGATCAAGAAAGTAACCAAAACCGATGCGGAATGGCGCGACCAGCTGTCGAACCTGGCATTCCGCGTCACTCGGAAGAGCGCCACGGAGCGACCGTTCACAAACGATGACTTCCCGAAGGCCGCGGGCAAGTTCCAGTGCATTTGCTGCGACGCCGAACTGTTCGATTCCAGTTCAAAATTCGACTCCGGAACCGGTTGGCCCTCCTTCTTTCAGCCGATCAATGACGAGATCGTCGGCGAGAAGGATGATCGCAGCTTGTTCGTCAGGCGAACGGAAGTGATCTGCAATCGCTGCGACGCCCATCTGGGACACGTGTTTCCCGACGGGCCGCAGCCTACAGGATTGCGTTACTGCATCAACGGAGCTGCACTTCGCTTCGTCGCCGAATAGGCTCGAACGCTCTTTGCGGCTTCTCGCCAATCATCGCGTTCGATGAGTCGAGAACCGCAAGGCCGGACGATGCGGCTGAATTGGCAAAGCAAGCTCAACACGGCATTCAGCCGCGGTTCGCGCCGTTGCAGCCATGGATCCTCTTCGCCGGACAGTCCGGATGCTGAATTTGAGTCGTCCGGGTCGCGCTTTCTCCGACCCGCGTCGGCAGTCACTCTCCGGTAAGAATGGCGCCCGGGTCGACCCGCCCGAAGGCTCTGCCGAGCTGCTCCAAAATCGTGACTCGGCCGAGGTTGTTTTCCGTTACGCGCCGGGTCAAAGGGACAAAACGCCCGTCCTCAAGCGAGTAGGTGGCGACATTCGAGACCGTCCCGCTGTCGCTGAAAGCGACTTCGACGACGCGCCGCTCCACTTCCTCCGGTTCTTTCGCGCCGGAAATTTGGAAACGGTTGCTGACATAGAACCACGATTCGCCGTATCTTTGGTCGATGTGCGCGGGAATGCCCGCGATATCCACAACGCCCTCCTTTCCGGTTTCGCCAACTTGAATTTGAGACAATTCGGGATCCGAAGGCGTGTATCCATGTACGCGAACTACATCCGTGCAAGCCGCTGCCAAAAAAAGAACGGTCGTTGCAAGACCAATCCTGACGGTTCGCAATGCGATAGACATATGGAATTCCTCATTCGGTGCGTTTCAAACTAACATGTCGTTCGCGGGCAGTCCATGAGGGGCGCCTGCATGCCGCGCGAATCTCGAACTCCATGCGCCGTCTTGAAAACTCGCGTCGCGAGATTATAATTCTCGGAGCGTTTAAAGAATAGTCGGCATCAATGGATTCCCGTCGCCGGGCGGAATCCAAGCGATGGATGGGGCTTGAGCAGTCATGCGCGCTTCAGTGAGAAATTCTGCGAAAGATGGCGGAGGACAGAACTGCGCGGACGGCAGCAACTCAACCGCCCGCGACCGGATGGCCATCGAATCCCTTTATCTGAAACAGCCCAATCCCTTTCTTTTCGTTCCGCGGCGAAGCGCCGCCTCGGCAATGGCCGCAGACATAGGCGCGATCGAAATCAAGAAATTGCGGTTCGAGGGAGTCGTCGTGTCGACCGGAACGTCGGACTGGCTACTCACCGGCCGACTCGGAGCCACCGTCGTTCAGGAGTGCGTTGTGTCGCTCGCCCCCGTGAAAACGCGCCTGGACGCGAAGGTCGCGCGCAATTTCACTACGGAGGAGGCCGCAGGAACAACGCGCTCATACGCGCCCGTGCCGGATCTCGACATCGAGGTCGTCGAGGGATCGATCGACCTTGCGGCGGTCGCCCGCGAAGCGCTGCTGCTGGAACTTCCGACTTATCCGAAAATCGAAGGTGCGGAGGCAGAACTGTCGAATTTCCCCGGCGGAACCGAGCCGGAATTTCATGAAGACGGCCGAAGGCCCTTCGCATCGCTTTCCGAACTGCGAAATAGACTTTGCGATTGAATTGACAGGCCGTTCAGTTACTGTGTAATGGGCAATTCGCTCAAAACCTTATGGCTGAATCAGGCTCTGGCATTGCATCGCGGAAATTGGTCGATTACCAGCAGGCGCGTCGGTGCTTTACATGAACAGAAGGACCAATCATGGCGGTACAACAGAACAAGGTCACCCGTTCGCGCCGAAACAAGCGACGCTCTCATGATTCGCTTTCGCCGGAAACCAGAGCCGAATGCCCGAATTGCGGCGAATTGAAACGCCCGCACCATGTTTGCCCGGATTGCGGATACTACAACGGCCGCGAGGTCGTCGCCTTGAATGAAATGGTAGACGACGAAGACGAGGAGTGATCACTGCCCGGCTTCACCTTTGGACATGGCTTCCGAAAAGACACCGAACTCGAACGACGCCGTGGCCGTAGTGTCCGTCGACGCAATGGGCGGAGACAAGGGTCCCAATGCCGTTATCGACGGTTTGGCCCGTGCCGCGCGAATGCATCCGAACTTGAGGTTCGTCGTGCACGGCGACAAGGCTCTGCTTGCCAAGAGAATTGCCAAGCGCAATCTGGGGAGGAAATGCGAGGTCCGCCATTGCGACGGCGTGGTCACGATGGCGATGAAGCCCAGTTCCGTGCTGCGCCATGGAGAAGGCACGTCCATGTGGTCCGCGATCGAGACAGTGCGCCAAAAGGAGGCCGAGGTCGCGATCTCCTGCGGGAACACGGGCGCCTTGATGGCGGTATCCATGGTGAAATTGAAACGCGCGCCGGGAGTCAACCGTCCGGCGATCGCGTGCCTGTGGCCGTCTCGAAACAGAAGCGGTTTCAATGTGCTTCTTGACGTCGGCGCCGACATCAGAGCGGACAAGGACGATTTGGTCGGATACGCGAAAATGGGCGCGGCCTACGCGCGGAACGGAATCGGCCTGGATTTGCCGAGGATCGGTTTGCTGAACGTCGGAACGGAGAGCCACAAGGGCCGCTCCGAAATCCGCGCGGCTCATGAAATCCTCTCTGGTGCAGACGAGGAAAACGGGTTCGCCTACGTCGGATTCGTGGAAGGAAGCGACATTCCGTCATCGCGAGTCGACGTCATCGTGACCGACGGGTTTACAGGCAATGTCACATTGAAATCGGTCGAAGGAACCGCCAATCTGATCAAACAATTCCTGCGCGAGGCCTTCAGCGGCAATCCGTTGTCGCAGTTGGGCGCACTGTTCGCGCAAGCGTCGCTCAGACGGCTTTCAAGGCGCCTTGATCCGCGGAGGGTCAACGGCGGGGTTCTGCTCGGCCTCAACGGAATGGTTGTGAAGTCGCACGGCGGCGCGGACGCTGTCGCTGTCGCCGCCGCCATCGACTTGGCGGCCCGCCTCTCCAATAAAAGCTGGTCCGACGCAGAGGCTCGTGACCCGCAGCCCGGGATTGGCGCAGTTCCCGCAGCCTCGGAACGCGCTTTGGCAAACAGGGGAGTTGCGTGAGCCAGGTGCGCGCGGTCGTCAAGGGCGTCGGCCATTACCTGCCCGAGCGTGTCGTAACGAATTCCGAATTCGAATCGCTGCTCGACACGAGCGACGAGTGGATTCGGTCGCGGACCGGAATCGAAACCAGGCATTTCGCCTCGGACGGAGAAACGACGTCCAGAATGGCCGCGGCCGCCTCGCGCAATGCGCTTGCCGACTGCGGAATCGAGCCGGACGAGGTGGATCTGGTCGTTCTCGCGACATCGACGCCCGACTGCACTTTCCCCTCCGTCGCGACCGAAGTGCAGGGATCGCTCGGCATAACAGGCGGCTTCGCCTTTGATCTGCAGGCCGTTTGCGCCGGATTCGTCTATGCGATGGCAAGCGCGAATTCGTTGCTCGTCGCCAAGCAAGCGACCTGTGCGCTCGTCGTCGGCGCCGAGACCTTTTCCAGAATTCTCGACATGTCCGACCGTAAGACATGCGTTCTCTTCGGCGACGGAGCCGGCGCGGTCGTCCTGAAGGCGGAAAACTCTTGCGAATCCGGGGAGGGCCGAGGAATACTCGCCACGGACATGCATTCAGACGGTCGATACAAGGACCTGCTTTACGTGGATGGCGGAGTTTCAACCACTCAGACGGCGGGCCATCTGCGGATGGACGGACGCGAGATATTCAAGCACGCCGTGTCGAAACTCGTATCCACGACGCGCGACCTGATGGGCAAATCGACTTGCTCGATCGCCGATGTCGATCTCGTCGTGCCTCACCAGGCGAACATCAGAATCATTCGCGCCACCGCCAAGCGGCTCGGAGTTCCCGAGGACAAAGTCGTCGTGACGCTCGACAAGCACGGCAACACTTCCGCGGCGTCGATTCCACTCGCGCTTTCGGTCAACAATTGCTCCGGCAAGCTGAAGAAGGGCGATCTCGTCGTTCTGAACGCGATCGGCGGCGGCCTGACCTGGGGGTCGATATTGTTGCGATGGTGATCATGCATGAATTTTTCCATTCGCAATATTTTCTAGCGAACCAAGGTATGCGACTATCCGACAAATTGTCGCGCCAACAATCGACGGAGTGAGCAGATGAGAACGCGGACCCGACAGGACCTTGCCAACGCGATTTACGAGAGAGTGGGATTATCGAGGGCCGAGTCTTCGGAGATGGTGGAATTGACGCTGAAGCTGGTTGCGGACGAACTCGTAAGAGGGAACTCGGTAAAATTGTCGACCTTCGGCACGTTTTCGGTGATCGAGAAGCGGGAACGAATGGGACGCAATCCCAAGTCCGGCGTGCCCGCGAAGATAACGGCCCGACGAATCCTGACTTTCAAGCCGTCAAGGCAATTGAAGAAGTTCGTCGCGACGAGAGCCGTCACTGAAACCCGCTGATTCCACATGGCCAAAAGCAAAATTCTTTTCCGCCAAGTCAGCGACGTCGCGGAGGAGCTGAACACGCCGCAACACACTTTGCGGTATTGGGAAAATCAATTCAACGAGGTGATGCCGCTCAAGCGCGCAGGCAATCGGCGTCATTACAGGGCCGAGGATGTCGCCCTTCTTGCGGGCATCAAGAAATTCGTTCATGAGGACGGTCTGACCCTCAAGGCGGTCAAGCGAATTTTCTCGGAAAATGGACCCGGCTACGTCCGCGATGTCGGAAGCAAATACCTCGACGGTCCGAAAACTCCGAACGAGGCGGAAGCCGCGACGCTGGCGCAGCAAACCGGTTCCGCCGACGCCCCGAACGCGGCCGACGGCCCATCGACGGACGCACTTCCGGAAGCGAGCGACACGCCTCGTTCCAATGACCCGATTCGCAATGGCTCCGTCGACGAGCGCGGGGCGGGCAATCCAATCGATTTGAATGCTCTGCGGTCGATTCTGGAAAGGCTGAAGGACCTCCGGAACCGAATGGCCGCCGAAACGTCTTGAATGACCCGAACGTGCCTGCCGCCTTGCCAGCATATCGCGACATGGAGTATGAAGCGGGGCGGCCGGGCCATAGCGCAGTTAGGTTAGCGCGTTCGTCTGGGGGGCGAAAGGTCGCGAGTTCGAATCTCGCTGGCCCGACCATTAAAGAATCGCGGCTGTCCAGAACGATAAAAGAACGTCGATCTTGGAGTTCACAAGAATGACGATCGGAACGTCGGGGGTTCTGCCGGACAGCGAAATCCTCCGCTTCGTCGACGGCCAGGTCATCAAAAGCTGCAATCCGGTCGATCCGGCTCAGATTCAGCCGGCCAGCTTGGATCTCAGGCTTGGCAGCGTCGCGTATCGCGTGCGCGTGTCGTTTTTGCCGGGCAAAGGCCGCACGGTTCGCGAACGGCTCGAAGAATTCCGGATGCACCGGCTCGACATGGACGACGGCGTCGTTTTGGAAAAAGGCTGCGTCTACGTTGTTCAGCTTCAGGAGCGAGTCTCGCTGCCGTCCGGCGTGCAAGCAGCCGCGAACGCGAAGAGTTCGACCGGTCGATTGGATCTGCTCACGCGGCTGGTTGCCGACGGCGGAACCGAATTCGACAGAGTCGACGAAGGCTACAGCGGACCGCTTTACGCGGAAATCTGTCCTCGTTCTTTCTCGGTTCTGGTTCGGACGGGTTCACGATTGAATCAGATTCGGTTTCGCCGGGGCGCGACCTCCCTCTCCGATGACGAGCTGCGCAACCTGCAGCGCGACGCAGGACTGGTTTCAGGAGACGCTTCGATAGACGGCGGCTTGGGATTTTCGGTCGGCATCCAGAAGGACAACTCGGAGACCGGATTCAGGGCGAAGCCGCACGCCGGAATCATCGATGTCGACCGCACCGGCCTTTACGATCCGTCCGAGTTCTGGGACCCGGTTTACGCCTCGAAAGGAAGCATCATTCTCGACCCGGGATCGTTCTACATCCTGGCGAGCAGGGATGCGGTGAGCGTGCCGCCTGAATACGCTGCTGAAATGGTCCCGTACATTTCGATGGTCGGCGAATTCCGTGTGCATTACGCCGGGTTCTTCGATCCCGGATTCGGTCACGGAAGCTCAGGCGGCGCGGGATCGAAGGCCGTTCTTGAAGTCCGGTGCCACGAAGCGCCGTTCCTGCTGGAGGACGGCCAGCTGGTGGGCCGACTGGTATTCGAGCGAATGGCGGCGAAGCCGCATGCGCCCTACGGAGTCATCGGCGGTTCAAACTACCAAGGACAGGGCCTCAAGCTTTCCAAGCATTTCAAAAGATATCAGCTTCCGAGCGCCGGACGCGGATGATGCGGAAGCGCCGCGCCCCGGTCCTGCGCCGGAACCGATTCCGGCGGCCCTCCGAAACCTTCCGGCGGAGTGCGGTTCAACAGGCCTGACTCGCGCAGTTCCTTCAGACCGGGAAGATCGCTCAGCGATTCCAGGCCGAAATGATCGAGGAAGTGTCGCGTGACCACGAATGTGACCGGACGGCCAGGCGTCCGGCGGCGTCTGCCTATGCCGACCCAGTTCAGCTCGATCAATTGATCCAATGATCCCTTCGAAACCGAGACGCCGCGAATTTCTTCAATTTCCGCTCGCGTCGCGGGCTGATGATAAGCGATGATGGCGAGCGTTTCCAACGCGGCTCTCGACAGTTTTCTCGGAACATATTTTTCGTGCGTCATCAGATGGCCGAGATCGGGCGCTGTCCGAATCGCCCATGCGTCGCCCACGCGAACAACCCGGACCCCCCTGCTCGCATAATGCTCGCCGAGCCGTCGCAGCGACGCCTGCACATCGCAATCCTCGCCAATGCGGTCCCTGATTGCGCCAGCCGTCACCGGCTCCGCGACCGCGAACAGGATGGCCTCCACCATCCGGTCCAGTTCGGCTTCCTGCAGGGCAGCGACTGCGCCGTTCATATGCATCAGCTCAGCATTCATCGTGCAAAGCCTTTCTTCTCAATTCAATAGGTCCGAACGGGCTGCCTTGCCGCAGCTCGACGCCGCCCGATCTCGTCAATTCCAGCGCTGCGGCGAAGTGAGATGCGACGGCCGTGCGCATTCTCGACGGGTTTTCCTTGCAATCGGCCGGCAGGAAGCGGCGCAGATCGGACCAGTCCGCCGCATCCTCAATCAGACCGCGCAGGTTTTTCAAAGCCTCCTCCACCGAAAGCACGAATTCCCTCGACGCATCGTAAGGTTCGAAGTGATCGCGCGATCTCAGTCGAGCGTAGGCTTGCATCAGATCGAGCAAGGTTGCCCTGCAATCCGATATCCGGACGATCGAGATATCTTCCGGATCGCCTCTGCAGAAAAAATTCTGCCCTTGCTGCGTCAATCCCATGATGGACTTCGCTGCGCCCTGCATCGCGTCGAGTCGCATCAACCTGAATGCCATTCGCGAAGCCAGCTCGGATTCAAGCGTCTCTTCCTCAGGCGGCGGAATCAGCAGGCGCGACTTCAGCAGCGCCAGCCATGCGGCCATGACCAAATATTCCGCTGCGAGTTCGATCCGAAGAGTGCGAACACTTTCAATGAAGGCCAAATACTGCTCTGCAAGCTTCGATATTGAAATCTGCTTCAAATCCACCTTCTGCCGCCGGGCTAGATCGAGGAGCAGGTCCAAAGGTCCTTCGAAACCGTCCAGGTCGACAAAAAGTTCCTGGGAGTTCGCAGCACGCGCCGTTCGGTCATCACCCCGCATGTCCGTCCCGGAAAGTGTCATTTCGCCGCATGCGCATCCATGATTGATTCGAACTCCTCGACAGCCGCGCCGACATCCGTCGTCGCTTCCCTCCTCGCCACCGCCGCGCGCTCCGCCCTCTCCGTTGCGGCGGTTCCGCAAACGCCGACCTCCGAAGCGACTTCCCGCATTTCTTTCATGTCGCCGTTGCAATGCAGCACGATGTCGCATCCGGCGTCAATGGAGCTTCTCGCCCTTTCGCGCATGCCGCCCCTAAGCGCGCGCATGGAAAGATCGTCCGACATGAGCAGCCCGTCAAATCCGATTTCCGTTCGAATCAATTCGATGACCGTCTTCGACTGCGTCGCGGGGCGTTCCGGATCGATGCCGCTGTAGACCACATGGCCGGTCATGCCCATCGGCAAATCGCGCAATTCGCGGAACGGCACGAAATCGGATGCCTGCAATTCTTCAAGCGGCGCATTCGTGACCGGCAGCTCCAGATGGCTGTCGGCGTCCGGCCTTCCGTGGCCCGGAACGTGTTTGAGCACAGGCAGCACCCCTCCCCGCAGACATCCGTCGGCAACGGCGCGCCCATGGACCGCGACCTCCGCGGGATCTCGCGAGTAGCATCGGTTGAACAGTATCTCATGCGTTTTGGGAGTCGCGACGTCGGCGACGGGCACGCAGTTCACATCGATGCCCAGAACGCGGAGCTCCGAGGCAATGATCTCGTACCGCAGCCGCAACGCTTGGACCCCCGCTTCGCCGGGAAGCAAGGCGCACTGGTCGTATGGAGGAAGCCAGTCCCGCCAAGGAGCGCCCCTGAGCCTTTGGACCCTGCCGCCTTCCTGATCGATCAGTACGGGAGCATCGCGGCCCACCGCCGAACGCACATCGTCGACCAGCCTGCGAATGGCCTCGGAATCCTCGAGATTCCTGGCGAACAATATAAACCCGAACGGCTGGCAATCAGCAAAAAACGCGCGCTCCTCGTCGTTGAGACGAGACCCTTCGCAACCGAAAATGAATGCGCCGATGCCTGTCATCTCATTATGGTCGCAATGCAAATTCCTTGCCGCGCATTCATTCGCGAACAAAAGCTCTCGGCGGCGGCGCGATCTTCAAAGCCCGAGACCCGAAGTCTGTAAATTTGCCTTCCGCCGCTTGTCGCCTCCTGAATGAACCAGCTTGATTCGGACAGCAGGTCGGCGAGGATTGTTCTCAGCTTCCGCCATTCGCGCCCGGCCTCATTTTCCGTCGTGAAATCGCCAAGCTGCACGACGTGCGAGCCCGTCGGCACATCCGAATGATCAATCCTGTTGTCTTTGAATTCGATCAGCCCGGTTTCCTGCAATTCCGCGTACTTTACATCGATTATCAGCAATCGTCCTCGTTTCGGAACGACCCAGACGCTCTCCGCAGGTTCGACGGATTCCGAAGCCAACGACCTTGCGAGGAGGCTTCGGATGCTCGGATCCGATTCCGAAGTCTCGCCTTCGCTGCTCAGCACTCCATGCAGCTCTTGCATATCTCTCGGTGACAAGTCCGACTTCAGCAATTCGGCGGAGGCAGGCGCATAAGCGTATGCCGGATTTTCGGGCAGATCGTTGCTGTTGCCTGCGATCAATTTGTTGATCTCGCGTCCGATGTACGGATTTTTGCGACCGCCCGGGTCGGCAGGCTGCGTCTTGAACGGATTGCCGGAAGGATGAATTACGGGAATTCCGCCCGCGCCTTGCGAGGAGCCATTGTAGTTCGAAGTGCCGACAAGCACGATCGCGCCCAGCGAGAGCAGGACCCCCGCGAATTTGAGGACAAGCCCGACAGGCCGTCTATTGTACTGCCGTATGCCGAAACTCCCGAAAGAGTTGGCCGAAGATGCCGCCATGCCCCTGCCTCACAGCGCGATAGACCGCCTATCGCCGCCCGCGCGCCTGCTCGTGTTGTCGGAAGGCTGTGCCCTCACATCTCTTTAATCGGCGCGACCCCCAGTATAGCGAGCGCGGCATGAATTACAACGCCTGCGCCGCGAGCAAGCGCGACGCGTGCAACATTGCCGGCCGCGTCGCCTTCCTGCACGAATTTCAATTTGGGATCCGAATTGCCGAGCGCCCAAAGCGAATGAAAATCCGATGCCAAATCCGACAGATAGAAAGCGATTTGATGCGGCTCGTGGCTTCTTGCCGCGAGCTGAGCGACGCGCGGCCACTCCGCGATCCTGCGGGCGAAAGAAAGCTGCTTGCCGTGCGCGAGAAGGCCGAGGTTCGCCTTGGCCAACGAGGCGTCGTCCGCCTCGGGCCCGGTTTCGGCGAGCTTTTGGACGACAGAACAAATGCGCGCGTGCGCATACTGGACATAGAATACCGGATTGTCTTTCGATTGCTCTCGAATCTCGTCGAAATTGAAATCCAGCGGCGCATCGTTTTTGCGGGTTAGCATGACGAAACGCAATACGTCCGATCCGACCGCGCCGACCGCGTCGCGAAGCTTGACGAATTCGCCGGCGCGCTTTGACATTTTTTGCGGTCCGTCCGCCGAGGCAACGCGCACCAGCTGGATCAGCTTGATGTCGAACGGCATCCGCCCTCCGGAGAGCGCCGAGACAACCGCCTTCAATCGCTTGCAGTATCCCCCGTGATCGGCGCCGAAGACATTGATCAGCTCGTCGTACCCGCGCGATACCTTGTCGTAGTGGTAAGCGATGTCGGGCGCGAAATACGTCCACGAGCCGTCGGATTTCTTGATCGGCCTGTCGACGTCGTCGCCGTGTTCCGTCGACTTGAACAGAGCTTGACGCCGAGGCTCCCAGTCTTCCGGCGCGCGCCCTTTCGGAGGCTCCAATACGCCTTCGTAAATCAGGTTCTTCCGTCCGAGCTCGTCGATCGCGGCTTCAATCCGGCCGCTGCCGTAGAGGGATTTCTCGCTGAAGAACCGATCCATTCGTATGTCCAAGGCCCCGAGATCTTCACGAATCAGATCCAGCATCTCCGCGATCACGAACTCTCTGACTTGCTCAAGCCAGACGGCTTCCGGCTCGCCCACCCAGCGGTCGCCGAATTCCTCTTTCAAGCCTTCGCCCACCTGAATCAGATAATCGCCCTTGTAGGCTTTGTCGTCGAACTCGACATCGCGGCCGTTCGCTTGCAGATAGCGAAGGAAAGCCGACCTCGCGAGCGAATCCACCTGAGCCCCGCCGTCATTCACGTAGTACTCGCGATGTACCCGGAATCCCGCGAACTCGAGGAGGCGGCCGAGGGCGTCGCCGAACACCGCGCCGCGGGCGTGGCCCATATGCAGCGGACCCGTCGGATTCGCCGAGACGAATTCAAGGTTGACCGCCAAGCCTTTGCCGGCCTCCGACCGGCCGTAACCAAGCCCCTGCTCGAGCGCAGAGCGCACTTCGTTCATCCAAATGCTCGGCTGCAGCTCGAAGTTCAGAAACCCGGGACCGGCGATTTCAACCGAAACGATCCTTTCGTCGGACCTGAGTTTCGTCGCCAGTTCCGCAGCGAGCTCGCGGGGATTTCTCTCCGCAGATCTGGCGATCGCGATCGCGGCATTGGTCGCGAGTTCGCCATGCGCTTGATGCTTGGGCCGTTCGACGGTGACATTCGAAAGATCGACGTCCGCCGGAATCAAGCCTTCATTCGCGAGTTGTCGAAGCGAATCAATCACCACGCTTTTGACGTCGGAGAAAACACTCATTCCGCATTCCTGTGCAAAGCTGCTTCAAGCGACTTCAAGGCAAACGCTTGAAGCGCGCCGATCAGCGATCTTCAAAAGACGTCCCGGCCGAAACAAACGCATCCGCGAGAGCGGCAGCCGGCTCGGTGGCCGTACGGACCGACGCCGACCATCGCCGCGCTTTACCAAACATTGCGGCGGGATCAATAATCCAAGTCGCCGCCATAGGTCAGTTCCAGATAGCGATCGCGATCTTTCCCTTGCGTAACTGCATTGTGCTTTCTGATCGCGTACCAATCCGTCATTCCGGAGATGTAGTCCGCTGCGCACCGGGCGCAGGCGGTTTTGTCTCCTCGTTTGCTCTCTTCCGGCCGCCAGTTTTCAGGAAGGCGGTCGCTGTCTTCCATGTAGTATTGAAAGAGGTCGTCGATGAAGCCCTTTGCCCATTCCCTGACTCTTTCCATCGAACCCGACCGATACATGCGGTCGAAAAGAAAGTGCCTGATTTCGTCCAAACCGCTCTTCACTTCGCAGGAAAATGCGATCACCGGTCCGGAGAATTCCCGGACGTCATCCGGGTGCCGCAATCCGGCATTCTCGATAATCGCCCCGGACGCATCGAGCACATCGTTCACGAGCCTGTCGAACAGCTTGCGAAGCGCCGCGTGCGCGATTTCGGATGTGCATTTGCTTTCGTGTGTTTGAATGACCCCTTCGAAAGCATCGCCTACCAGCGGCAGCGCGGCTATTTCCGACTGCTTGAAGCAGTCGGCTCTGAGCCCATCCTGCAGATCGTGGCAATTGTACGCGATGTCGTCCGAGATCGTGGCGATCTGAGCCTCTGCACTCCCGTACGTATCCAGACGCAAGTTCATGTCCGCGTCCAGTTCGCCGACCGCATACGCGGGGTTTCCGAGAATTGGTCCGTTGTGCTTGACTATGCCTTCCAGAGTTTCCCAAGAAAGATTCAGTCCTTTGAAGTCAATGTAGCTCTGCTCGAACCTTGTGACGATCCGGATGGCCTGGGCATTGTGCTCGAAGCCGCCGTAGTCTTTCATCAAGCACTTAAGCTTGTCCTCCCCGGCATGTCCGAACGGGGGATGACCAAGGTCGTGTGCCAAGGCGACCGCTTCCGCCAGATGCGGATTCAGCGACAAGTTTTCTGCCAACGACCTTGCGACTCGCGCCACTTCGATCGTATGCGTCAGGCGAGTTCGAAAATGATCCCGGAACGGCGCGATGAACACCTGCGTCTTGTGCATCAGCCGACGGAATGCGGCGGAATGGACAATTCTGTCGCAGTCGCGCTGATAGACAGACCTGCGCGGGTCTTCAGGCTCCTCGAACCGGCGCCCTATTGAAGCACTGGGAGCACTCGCATATTCCGCAAGCCGCGGCCAAGGAGTGCCGAGCTCCCCATTCATTCGCCGTACGCCCTTGCTAGCATTGACTCTCGGCAATATATTGCAGGTGTGAACCGAGGGAAAGGCGATATGGAAACGCTCGCTGAACTGAAGATACCGCCATCCGTCTCCGACCGGGCATTCGAACGTTTGGCCGAGATAAACGCCGACAGCCAGAGCAGGAAGTGCCTGCGGGTGGAAGTTAAGGGAGGCGGGTGTTCCGGGTTCCAGTATGAAATCGGCTTGGACGATGCAGGCGACGACGACCTGGTTCTGGAGCAAGACGGGCAATCTGTGCTGATCGATCCGGTATCTCTGCCGTTTCTCGAGAACGCCACCATAGATTTCGCCGAAGAATTGATCGGTTCCCGCTTCGTGGTCCGCAATCCCAACGCCAAGTCGACTTGCGGCTGCATGTTGAGTTTTTCCATTTGATCAACTTCCTATCGCATGGCCTCTGATGAAAATCGCCACCTTCAACGTCAACGGCATTCGCGCGCGTCTCCCCAGAGTTCTTGATTGGATCGACGAGTGCTCCCCCGACGTCGCGCTGCTTCAGGAGATCAAGTGCCAAGACGGGGTGTTCCCCGCGGCCGAATTCGAGGACAAGGGATACAACGCGGCGGTTCACGGACAAAAGAGCTTCAACGGGGTCGCGATCCTGTCCAAGTTCCCGATCGAGGACGTGATTCGCGGCCTTCCCGGCGCCGATGACGATCAAGCGCGCTGGATCGAGGCGACCGTAATCGACAAATCCGCCGTCCGTGTCTGCTGTCTTTATCTGCCCAACGGCAATCCCGCTCCCGGCCCGAAATACGATTACAAGCTAAGATGGATGGAAACGCTTGAAAACCGCGCGAAGACATTGATCGAGACCGAAGAGCCGACTCTCCTTGCCGGCGACTTCAATGTCATTCCCCAGCGGCGGGACGCGCACTCTCCGGAAAAATGGGAGAACGACGCATTGTTCCTGCATGAAACCCGCACCGCCTGGCGAAAAATCGTGAATCTGGGTTTCGCCGATGCGTTCAGGCTGAAATGCGACGCGCCTTTGAACTACACCTTTTGGGACTTCCAAGGCGGGGCATGGAACAGAAACGACGGAATCCGGATCGACCACTTCCTGCTGAACTCGCAATGCGCCGACTTGCTTGAGGATTGCCAAATCGACAAGCATGTTCGAGGCGAGGAAAAACCATCGGATCACGTCCCGATCTGGGTGAAGCTGGACGCATAATCAATTCCAGACGCTATTCGGATCGTCGGAATGCGAACGCAGGACGATGCTGCCTCGGCGCAAGCCGCCTGCCAACGGTTTTCGACGAAGATATCAATCGGCTGCCACATTCTTGCCGAAAAGCCAGTCGAAACGCGCAGCCAAAACGGATGGAAGCGCAACGCCCGCAATGCCCATTGCACCGGCGAGAATTGAACGAATCATCGGATTCGACGATTCGTGGATGCGCGACTGACGATCAATGGCGCGAATCGTTTTTTCCAAACGCCCGATCCTTCGTCTCTTGTATTCGCGGAATGCGTCCTCGACCAAGGAATTCCGAGCGAAGGATCTCGACAGCTCCCAAGCGTCTTCAAAGGCCATGTTCGCTCCTTGCGCCAAAAAAGGCAGCATTGGGTGCAGCGCATCGCCCAAGAGCACCATTCGGTCGTCGTGCCAGCGTCCAGGCAGACCGTTGCCGAACAAACGCCATTTGGTCACGGCCGCAGCGGCTTCAATGATGTTCGGAACGCAGCCGCCGAAATCGCCGAAAGTTTGAACCAATTCCGCTCGCAAATCCGCGGAGGAAGGTTGCGGGTTTTTCAGAACGCGATTGTTTGCTACCAGACCGCGTTGAGTTCAGACCGCTCTCGGAGCCAATACGACACGACATGCCTGCCCGGCCCCATTGTCAGGCGGACGACGTCGGATCCTTGATCCGTGTTCATTCTGTCCTGCCCGATCAAGCACCGCCAAGCGACATGGCTTGGAAAGGCTTGATTTTCGGTCGGATTCAGCGCCGCTCTTGCTTTCGAGCGTCCTCCTTCCGCAGCGACGACTGCAGCAACCCTGCCAATCCCCAATTCGCGATCGAATGTTCGCTCGTCGAAGTTGAAGGTCCTGCTGTCGAATTCGCATCCGAATTTGAATTCGGCGCCCTGTTTCTTCGCGGAATCGATCAGAACCCGCTGCAGGTCCGCGCGATGCGCCAGCAGGTACGGCGCCCCCGCTCGCCGGACGTAGCGGTCAAGCTCAAAACGAAAGATCACCTTTCCGGATTTGAAGTCGCATAATTCCACCGCAGACGCTGGAGTGCCGATTTCTCGCACTGCGCCGCCAAGACCGATGCCATCAAGCGCGGCCATTCCATTCGGAGTGAGCTGGATGCCCGCCCCTTCGGCCGCCGCTCCGGCTTCCCTTTCAACCACGACGACCTGCAAGCCGATTCGGGATAGAGCAGCCGCGGCGGCGGTTCCGGCCGGCCCTGCGCCGATTACTAGAGTTTGATCATGGATGGAGGTCATTCATCGGCCTTGTTCAAGTGGAATCAGGAACGATTCCGAAGCGAGGCCGCAGATTCGAGATGGCGGCATTCAATCCGCTCGAAAGATTCGCTCCTTTCGCTCGTGCTTTTCTTGCGCCTCCAAGCAAAGAGTCGCGATCGGGCGGGCGATCAATCTCTTCAATGATATCGGTCGCCCGGTATCCTCGCAGTAACCGTATTCGCCGTCATCGATTCGTTTGAGAGCTTCGTTGATTTTGCCGACCAGCTTGCGCTGCCGGTCCCGCGTTCGAAGAAGCACCGTCCTGTCCGATTCCTCCATTGCCAAATCGGCGATGTCCGGAACGTTCCGGGTTTCCTTCTTCATGTTTTCAATGGTGCCTCGGCTCTCCGCCAGAAGGTCGTTCTTCCAATCGACAAGCAGCTTCCGAAAAAACGCGAGCTGCTTTTCATTCATGAAAGGCTCATCTTCAGACGGAACGTAATCGGAGGTCAGCATTGTCGTCGAATTCATCTGCTAAGTCCCCAACATCCAAGAAATCGCAATGACCGGCACGCCGTCGCATTTAAATTTGGGCCAAGACGAAAAAGCCGCATGACGCCGCGACGTGAGTGCGCTCCATACAATTCGCGTTCCTTGCAGACAACTTCAATTTGCGATTTTTCGATGAATCGAACACTGCCAACGCATCGCCGCGCAATTGCAGCCAGTCCGGCGGCGCACTATATTGTCGGTGGTGTTCGACGATAGTTGCCTTATGTGAACCGGCGAAGCGGCCTTGGTCGGAAAGATCGGAAGTCCATCAAATGCTTGTGATGATCGGCCTGCTGGCCGGCGCATACTACGGCTATTCGTATGCCAAGAAGCGCGGAGGCACCCGGCTTGATAAACTTCAATATTCTACGGTGTACGGAATCGCTTTCGGTGTGCTTTCCGTACTCCTCGACATGGCTTTGGGGTGGATAATGCCTCTTTGACCTAAGCGACGCAGCGCCATTGCGCGCGCTATTGGCAATGCCCGAATTTGAGAGATGTCAGCCCCATGCATAAGAGCAAGCGAATTGGCATCAGTCTGCCGATGGAACTTGAAATTGCCCCGTCCGCGCGGCAGCGACTGCTTCGGCGTTCGGGCGCTGAAATCGAACCGTCATGATGAAATTCGCCTTCATTCTGCTTCCCATTCTCTACACGGCGCTGATCGTGGCCGTCTCCGCTTGGAAGACTCGGCTCCAATTCGAAACGAATTCATGCAAGCTTTCCGACGACCGCGTCTGCGCTCTGAATCGCCTAATGGCCGATGCTGCGGGCATTCGGCAGATACCGGTCAGAATTTACGAAACCAGCGGAATAAACGGCATGGCCTTGCCCGGCGGAAAAATTTTCATCACGAGAGGACTTTACGACTGCCTGCATGCGAAACAGATTTCCGCGGAGGAGCTTGCGTCCGTCATCGCGCACGAACTCGGTCACGTGGCTCTGGGGCATTCCAAGCAGCGATTCGCGATCTTCGTCGGCCAGACCGCAGCAAATCAGGCTGCCCGCATGTTCCTTTGGCGAATGCTTCCGGGCATCGGACCAATCGTCGCCTGGTTTGTCGGTGCGCTGGTCGAAAAACACATCTCAAGGTCGGGCGAGTTCGCTGCCGACCGTTATGCGTCCGGCCTCCTGATCAAGGCGGGAATTGGAACCGGGCCGCAGATCAGCCTCTTGCAAAAGCTTGAGCGGCTGACCGGAGCTACCCGGGGCGGTTCCGAATGGATGAGCAGCCACCCGCCGACCACGGCGCGCATTGAAGCGATCAAAAAGTGGGAATCAAGAATTGGGCGGCAGTCCGCGTGACGAATCAAGCGAGCCTCGCAGGCGTTCCGGTTTCGTTGAAAGCCAACAGGCTTGACACGCCCGACCCAAATTACAGACTTATCGGCACACAGCTCGCGCTTGGATGAAGGAATACGGGATCGACCATCCGGTCGCCAAGCAGGCAGCCTGAAGGAAGCCATGCCCTCTGCAGCGAGATCGCCCGCAGCCGCAATCCCGTCGCAGGGGAGCGGTAGAAGCGTACCCGAAGGAGGAGATGTTTCACGCCAAATCAGCGCGGAAAACGTTACGGCCTAATTTTCCGGCATCAGACTAACCGAGACCTCGGGCTCAAGTGCCGCCTCGGCGCGCGCAAAAACGCTGCTGTCTGGAATCAGCTGCTCGTCGGTTCCGCCTATCCACTACGCCAAGCTGCAATAAGTTACACGGCTTCGGATGCGCCAGCCACGCGAGAAGCTTGCCATTCATCGTAGGCAGCTTGCATCCTAAGCCAAAGACCCGCGCCGTTGCCGAATTGTTTTCCAAGATTAACAGCGACTTCGCCGCCGACAGGCTCTCGCTCGAACAAAATATCTTGCAAATGCTGTGGCGATATACCCAAGTCTCGTGCTATCTCGGTTTCCGTCTTTTTCGTTGCAGGCAAGACGTATTCTCCCAGCAGTCTGCCGGGATGTGTTGGGCAGCGATTTGGATTTCGTGCCATCTCATTACTCCTGGTGATAATGCTCGAGATCCACCGCGTAGGCGTCTCCGCTATCAAACTCGAAAGTCACGCGCCAAGTTTTATTGGCTGATGTTGTATATAGAATAGGCTTATGACCCCGCAAAACGTGGAAGTTGAATCCTTGCATATTCATATCTCCCGGCCGTACAGCTGTATCCAATGCATCCAACATTGTCAGTATTCGCGTATGCAATCGCCCGTCGATATTTGACTTTCCGGTTTCCCATAATGCTCTCGGACCTTCGCCCTGCGCGACGCATGACGCCGAACCGCGTCGTCGCCGCCCTCGCAGCCAAGAGCCTGCAAATCCTCGAAAATCCGCATCAGCGTCATTCGCTCGCGCTTCGGACGCGACGCGTTCTCCGACAGCATCCCCTCAAGCTCCGACTGCCAAGGGCCGATCTTCGAACCCGGCTGCGTCCTGCGCTCGTAAACGAACTCTGTCGCGCCGGTCCACAAAACCTTCCGGAACGTCGCGCGCGACACGCCCGGAGGCCGACTGATCCCTTTGATCGAACGGCCCTCTCGACAATGGGCCCGCCGAATCTCCCCGATCTTGTCCACTCCAAGCATCCCACACCCCGCTCTCCCGAATCAACGAAAGAGCGGTTGTACGCATCATCGAATGGGGGTCAGCCTTGAAGCCCGGTCATGCACCCGAAAGGGACGTAGTTGCATGCCGATTCACATTGCTGTCCGCCCAAAAAATCAGGGCCTCCCGTGCAAGGCCCCGCGTACCTTGAGGCCAATGCCGCAGGGGTGGCTTATTTCCGCCTATGCATTGCGATGCAGAATGCCAAGAAGCATTTTGCGCCTGACAGCTGACATCAGTGGTTCATCAAGTGTTCTGCGAGATTTTGGCGTCCGCACACGAAATTACCAAGGGATATCAGATCGCAAGCGACAACCGGCGACCAGGCATAAACTTCACAAAAATTAATACTTCAGTGTGGATGTGATATATATATGATTCTCAATGACGGGATGGATTTTTCTCGGGAGACGGAGCCATCAGCGACATCGCCCAGCGTTCCGAATTGGCGGTCGCGGCCGTGCTGCCGCCATCGATCCGGATTCGGCGCGGCCTCAGATGCGGCAACGCCGTAGACCTGCATGTCAACGGAAAGCGCCTAAGGGTTGCATGGCTTGGCGAAGGCGGACTCCGCCAGGCGCGGGAGCTGATCTCCGGTCCTGATCGCCGCCCGGATGTCGCGGCGGCGCGCCGCATGTCGCCGGGCGCGCGCGCGGCGCTCTCTGCAGAAGGCATCGGCTGGGTGGACGAGACGGGCGCAGCGGAAATCGTGACTGGTCCGCTGATCATCTCTCGCAGCGGCAGGCCGGTCGATGCCGCGCCGAAGCAGCCCAAGTGGACGCCCTCGGTCCTTGCGGCGGCCGAGGCATTGCTCTGCGACACTCGAGCCACTGTCGCCGGAATCAGGCAAACCACCGGCCTCTCCGCCGGAGCTGCCGCCAATGCGCTCCGCGCGCTCGTTGAGTTCGACCTGTTGGAGGAGTCGGCGAGCCGAGGGCGCAACGCCGCGCGCCGAGTTCGTGATCCGGACCGCCTGCTGGCCAAGTACGCCGATTTCGCGGTCAATCCGTCCGTCTCCCTGACAGTCGGCGTGGCTTGGCGGGATTTCCTGGAGAAACTGTGCGAAATCGGCCACCGGTGGGACCGCGCCGAGATCGAGTGGGCAGCTACCGGCGCAGTGGCAGCATCCGTGCTCGCGCCCTACCTCACCACGGTTTCAACCGGAGTGATCTACGTCGACAGCAAGACCATCTCCGGCATCGAGTCCATTGCCAATCGGGCCGGTTTGAGGCCGATGCATGGCGGCCGTCTGACACTGCGCCCTTTTCCCACGGCGACGTCCAAGCGGCTCGCGGCGGCGCGGCAAGACCTTCGCATCGTTCCGTGGCCGCGCGTTTATGCGGACTTGCGCCCCGTCGGCGTGCGCGGCGAAGAGGCCGCCGAGCATCTTCGCGAGGTTGTTTGCGGCTGGTGAGCCGCCGCGGTCCCGCAGAAGCCGAAAGGCCGCCGAAGAATCATTGTTGCGAATTCTTGCCCACTACGGACAAAGGCCGGAATTCGTCGTCCTCGGCGGGCGTGTCCCGGATCTGCTTTGCGCCGACAGCCGGTTCCCGCACGCGGGGACGACTGACGTGGACGTGCAGATCAATCTCGAAATCGCCTGCGGGTCGGTCAATGCAAGCCGGCTGGAGAGAGCGCTTCGAGACTCCGGGTTTGTCCCTGATGGAGAAAGATCCTAGCGTTGGGTCTTGGACGATGAATCCCTCGGACAGGAGGTCAAGATCGAGTTGCTGGCTGATCTTCAATACGAGCAGGCCGGATCGACAGTTGAATTCAGCGATTGCGAAAATTTAGGAGCAATCACTCTCCGAGGCACTGGATTTGCAAGCCGCGACTTTGAAGTGCACGAACTAGAGCGTTTTTCACCAAGTTTGACCCGCTGTAACCGTCCAGTATCCTGTTAAAGCCCTACGGAGATTGGAGAAATTCTCCGATTGGACCGGATCAACCTTAGTGAAAAACGCTCCAGGAGCAAGCCCGGAGCAGCTCATCGCCGTCTGCCAAAGAGGACGCCATCTGACCGAATCATGCTCGCTGGATTAAAGTTCTGACTCATCAATTTGTGCGATCTTCATCAGATGTCTTTGCAGGCCGCGTTTCAATACCTTGCCCGCGTGAACGGGCACAGAGATGCGGGCAGTGACGCCTTGCTTCATAAAAATGTTGTGGCTGCCATTTGTTCTCACTAGCTGCCACCCTCGGGATTCAAGTATCTTGCAAAGCCGTTTACCGCTGACGGCCTTCAAACCGTTATCTCGATGATCTTATCGGCTTTCGACTTGGGAAAGTCTTGAACATTGACCGAAATCTGATCAGCTTCCGATATAGGAACCTCTTGAACATCAACCGATAGGCAACCCGCAACAGCCTCGCAGACATTTTCCTGCAATTCCTCAAGACTGTCACCTTGCGTTGCGCACCCCGGAATTGAGGGCACTTCTGCCCAATATCCGCCTTCCTCCGCTTGATAGACCAATATTTGCAGCTTCATGGTTCATTTCCCTGTCGCTCATTAATCAGCAGCTGGTTCCGCAACTGCCGATAATAGAGACCCCGAATGTGTTAAAAGAATTACAGGGACAGTCGTAGCGGAACAATAAAAATCACTAACTCGAAAGTTCGGTTAACACGCCAACGGACATTGTCAAGAGGATGCACCCCTTCTCGTACGGCAGCTTGCGGAAAAACTGAATTCTTGGCAATTTCATCTGATGAAAACGACTATCGAACTCCCCGATGCTATGATTCGGCGGGCCAAGGCCCATGCCGCCGCCCGTGGCGTTTCCTTGAAGCAAGTCTTCATCAAGGCGCTTGAAAAACAGCTCTTGCACAGCACCGCTGAAACCCGCTCTGGGAATGGGCAGCGTCCTTGGATGGCGACTTTTGGCGAACTGTCCGATCTCGGGGACGAACATCGTCGCGTCCTCGGCATAATCGAGGAGGAGTTCGAGAGGATCGAAAACGAAGACCTCGCGTGATCGTCGACACAAACGCCCTCTCCGCGCGGGCAGCAGGCAATGCTTCAATCGAGGTCATCCTCAAGTCAGCCGAGCGGCTGTTCATTCCCGGAATTGTCCTTGGCGAATATTACTTCGGCATCCGCCAATCCCGGCATATAACCGCGCCGAGGGCGCGGAATTGTCAACCTCAGATCACGGCGCGTTTTACGCCAAATCCTGTTCCGCGGCTCTGTAGGGCGTTCTAACCGGAAACTATCGAATTTCCGGGATGCTGCCGAAACTGCGCCGAACGACGCAGCAGCAAGTGATGCGTCTCGACGGCGGAATTCCAGACGTCGCGGACGAAATAGCCGATCGCCTTCAGACCCGTGCGAGTGGCCTGCGCCCTGATTTCGGCTGCGCGTTGCCTTACGGCAAAATGATCCAAGGGATTGAATTCTGAATTTTCCATGTCCAACTCCGATTGCTCGATGTCAGACACTTAAGCGCTCCGCCGGATACTCCAAACAGACAAATTCGCATAACCGGATTGACCCGGACGCAATGCTGGATTCGAACGTCCTGTCACTTCGGTCCGAAGTAGAGCTCGCTTCCTTCCGTCGGAGCCATTTCCTGAAGCCAAGTCAACAGGTGGTCCGTTTCAGATCTTCTGCACAAGAGACGCGCCGTCTGCTCGCCGACCAGCCAGAACGCAGCTTGGATCTGCGCGAACAGAGTTCGGCGGAACTGTCCGATACGGAATGCCTCGGACGAAACATCCGCCGGCGTTCCTTTTGCCAGAAGATCGCGCGAACCGCTGCCGCTGATCTCGACGCAGGTTCGCATGTCAGAGACATCGACGCAAAGGAAGTGTTCGCCCTGCAAGGCTGATTCCAGTTTGTCGGTCGCGTCCCGGACCTGATCGGCAGGCAGCATGACAAGAATTTCGTCAGGCGCCATCCATCCGGCAAGAAGATCCGGGCCGCCGACGATTTCGCATTTGCCCGGAACCGCTCCTCCGATCGACTTCATAGCATCTTGGAGCTTGGACGATTCCGCATCTCCGCGAATCGCGATCATGCCGGTTCGGTCCAATTTGCGAATCTCAACCGTCGGATTGCTCGCGCGCGCTTTATCCACGAAGCTTTGCTCCTTCAGGATCGTAGAAGACGGGTCGGACGATCTTTGCCTTCATGGAACCCTCATCAAGCGGAAACTCCAATATCTCGCCCATCCGCTCCGGCCCTCGCTCGACCAAGCCGAGCGCGATGGGCCGCTCCAAATTCGGGGAATAGTAGCTCGACGTGACCCGTCCGACGGCGCGGGGCCGGCCGTGCATGTTTCTTTCATTGGAGATCGCGTGGACGCCGCAGGGGAGCGGATCCTTTCCGTCGGTCAATTCCAAGCCCACAAGCTTCCAGCGCGACGGATTCGTCAGATATGATCGCTCCTGAGCTCGCTTCCCCAAATAATCGTCTTTCGACTTCGACACGGCCCAATCGAGCCCAAGATCCTGGGGCGTGACCGTTCCGTCGGACTCGTCTCCGATCATGACGTAGCCTTTTTCGGCTCTCAGCACATGCAGAGCTTCAGTCCCGTAGGGCTCCGCGTCGAATTCGCGCCCGCATTCCAGAATCCTGTCCCACAGCTCCCTGCCCTGCGAGGCGCGGATCGCGATCTCGAAAGAAAGCTCGCCCGAGAAAGAGATGCGGAACACGTTCAAATCCAGTCCGCCGCCGGAAATTCTCTTCCAAGCCATGAACGGAAATTCGTCGGCTTCGATCCCGCCGCCGGTTATCTTTTCAAGCAGCCTCCTCGAATCGGGGCCGGCGACGACAATTTGAGCGAATTGCTCGGTGAGATTGACGACATGGACCTTCCAATCCCACCACTCGCATTGCAGCCATTCCTCCATCCAGGAGTGCACGTGGTCCGCTCCGCCTGTGGTCGTATGGCAAAGAAAACTGTCGTCGCTCATGCGCGCCACGACGCCGTCATCCATCAGGAAGCCGTTCTCGTTGCACATCAGGCCGTATCGACATCTTCCCGGTTTCAGCGTGCTGATCTTTCCGGTGTAGATCACATCCAGAAACTTGCCGGCGTCCGGACCCGATACGAGCAGCTTGCCCAGCGTCGAAGCATCCATGACCCCGACCGAAGTCCTGACGCGAACCGTCTCCCGGTTGACCGCATCGGCCACCGACTCGTCGGCCCGCCGATAGCAATACGGACGCCTCCATGATCCTACCGGTTCCCAGAACGCTCCGTTCCGATCATGCCATGCGTCAATCGGCGTCTTTCTTGTCGGCTTGAACAGCTTCCCTTTGGCGTCGCCCGCGATCGCTCCCAAAGTGACAGGAACGTACGGCGGCCGGAAGGTCGTCGTCCCGACTTCGCCGATCGGCGCTCCGAGTCTATCCGCAAGCACAGCCAAGCCGTTGATATTGGAAAGTTTTCCTTGATCGGTCGCCATGCCGAGCGTCGTGTATCGCTTGAGGTGCTCCACGCTGCGGTAGCCTTCCTGCGCCGCGATCTCGACATCTGAAACCTTGACGTCATTCTGGAAGTCCACCCAGGATTTGCTCTTGCTGCGAGGCTTCATGCCTTGGGGCACGAGCCATGCATGCTTCACGACATAGTCCGGGTCCGGCTCAATCCCGGGCTTTTCGAGCTCTTCCGTCTTGAAGCCCAGCTCCGAAAGAGCCTTTGCCGCTGCGTACTTGGCATCCTGCAGGATTCTACCGGTGGACATTTCGCCGTTCGCGGCGCCGACGACTTGCATGGCCGGCCGCCCGTCATCGTTGACCGGCGGCCTGTCTTCCAGCGGTCGGAACATCGCTTGGCGCTCGTCCCATCTCAGCTTCCCGCCGCAATGCGACCAAAGGTGGACAGTCGGCGACCATCCGCCGGACATCGCGACGGCTTCGCACTCGATTTCGCTCAGTACCGCGCCCTCGCCCGCATATGCGCAAACCGCGACGCCGGATACTCTGCTCCGGCCCTTCACCGAGGCGATGCCCTTGCCGAACTCGACGTTTATGCCCAGTTCGCGCGCGCGTTGGAAGTTCGGTCCGTTCGCGCTTTGCCGCACATCGAGCACCGCAGGAACGCTCAATCCGGATTCGGCGATTTTCACAGCGGTCAGGTATGCGTCATCATTGTTCGCAAGAACGGCGACGCGGTCACCAGGCGATACCCCGAAATCGCTCAGATAATCCCTGACTGCGGACGACAGCATGACTCCGGGCACGTCGTTTCCGGCGAAACACAGCGGGCGCTCCAGCGCGCCTGCGGCAAGAATCGTCTTGCGGGCGCGAATCCGCCAAAGCCGCTGGTCGAAGCGACCGCCGGCATGCTGCTGGCAGGCAAGGACGTACCCATGGTCGTATGCGCCGATGCCGACCGTTCGCGCAGCCATTTGCACGTTGCCGAAGGCGTTCAGCTGGTTGATCGCATCGGCAAGCCAAACCTCGGCGGACTGCCCTTCGACCTGCGCTCCGTCCTTTGCGGCCCGGCCTCCCCAGAATGCTTCCTGTTCGATGATCAGGACGCGCGCCCCGACTCCGGCCGCAGCTTTGGCGGCAGACAATCCCGCAACGCCTCCTCCTATCACCAACACATCGACGTGCGCGTGGAAGTGTTCATACAAGTCCGGATCGCGGCCTTTCGGCGCTTGCCCCAAGCCGGCCGCCCGCCTGATCATCGGTTCGAAAAGGTGCTTCCAAGCCGGGCGCGGATGCATGAAAGTCTTGTAGTAGAATCCGGCTGGCAGCAACGCCGACGCGGCGCTGGCAATCTCTCCGACGTCGAATTCCAAGCTCGGCCAATGGTTCTGGCTGGAGATCGTCATTCCGTCCGAAAGCTCGGTCATCGTCGCGCGCTGGTTCGGAGTGAATGTCGCGCCCTCGCCGACTCCGAGCAGCGCATTCGGCTCTTCGGGCCCGCAGGAAACTATGCCCCGCGGACGATGATATTTGAAAGAACGGCCGACCAGCAGCTGATTGCTCGCCAACAGCGCCGAAGCGACAGTATCGCCGCTGTATCCCTTCAGCTTCTTTCCGTTGAATGCGAACTTCAACGGAGCATCCCGGTCGATCCGTCGTCCGCCCGAGGCGAGCCGCGTGCTCATCGCGACATCCGATGCGTTGACGCCGCCGGAAGGATGGAATTGCAAGCCGGAACATTCGACGGCAGCCGCTGCAAGATATGCAGATCCATATCACTCATTGCCGTCCCAATCCGGTCGCCGTTCCTTGATCGCGGCGACAATTTCGTCCGGCGGCCCGAAGGTCTGCGCAGGATAGGTCCCGAACACCTCCAAGGTCGCCGTGCATCGCGCCGCGTGAAACCATTTTCCGCAGCCGTAGCTGTGCCTCCAGCGTTCGAAATGCACGCCTTTTCGGTTCTTCCGCATGAACAAATAGCTCTCGAACTCCTCATCGCTCGAGCCCGGTCCGCATCGCTTCAGATGCGCTTCGCCGCCCGGGGAAAGCTCGGTTTCCTCCGCCTCAATCCCGCAATAAGGGCACACGAGTTTCAGCATGCGTTCACTCCGACCTCTGCCGCCGGCGCGGCGTCGCCCGATTGCATCCGGCCGCCTTCGCTTGTCAATGCGCCACCCCTGCCGCGACGCTTTCGTCGATGAACCTTCCTTCCCTGAAACGGTCCAACCCGAAATTCGCCGCCAAGCTGCCGGGCTCGCCCTTGGCGACAAGCTCCGCCATGGCCCATCCCGAGCCGGGAATCGCCTTGAATCCGCCGGTTCCCCAGCCGCAGTTGACGAACACGCCTCCGACGGGCGTCTTGGAAATGATCGGCGAGCGGTCGCCGGTCATGTCGACGATACCTCCCCATTGCCTCAGCATTTTCAGCCGCGAAATCAGCGGAAAGGTCTCGGTCAAGGCGCTGACGGTTTCCTCGATATGCTGGAAAGATCCCCGCTGGGTGTAATTGTTGTAGCCGTCCGCGCCGCCGCCGATCACGAGTTCGCCCTTGTCCGACTGGCTGATGTAGCCGTGGACGGTGTTCGCCATTACCACGATGTCCAAGCAGGGCTTGACGGGCTCGGAAACGAGCGCCTGCAATGCGACGGATTCGATCGGCAGCCGGAATCCCGCCAACTCGGCAAGCACGCCCGAGTGCCCCGCGACGACGATTGCAAGCTTCTTGCACGAGATTGAACCCCGCGTCGTGCGAATCCCCGAGACGCCTTCTGCATCGCGCTCAATCCCGATGACCTCGCAGTTCTCGATGATGTCCATGCCCATCTCGGAGCACGCTCTCGCATATCCCCAAGCCACCGCATCATGTCGAGCGGTTCCGCCTCGCGGCTGCCAGAGCGCTCCGAGTATCGGGTAGCGCGGACCTTCCACGGATATGATCGGGCAGATTTCCTTCACGCGCTCGGGCCCGACGTACTCCGTCTCCACGCCTTGATTGATGTTGGCGTTGTTGATCCTCATGTACCCGCGCACCTCGTGGTGGGTCTGCGCGAGCATCATGACGCCGCGCGGGCTGAACATCAGGTTGAAATTCAGCTCCTGACTCAGCGTTTCGTAGAGACCCCGGGCTTTTTCATAGATGGCGGCGGAATCGTCTTGCAGGTAGTTCGAGCGGATGACGGTCGTGTTTCGGCCGGTGTTGCCTCCGCCGAGCCAGCCCTTTTCGACGACCGCGACATTCCGGATGCCGTGATTCTTGCCGAGATAGTAGGCTGTGGCGAGACCGTGCCCGCCGGCGCCGACAACAACGACATCGTAGCGATTCGCGGGTTCAGGCGAATTCCACGCGCGTTCCCATCCGGCATGCCGACGCAGCGCTTCCCTAATGACAGCGAATGCCGAATATCGCTTCATCTTTCGCACGACCCCGCAAAATCCAATCTTGGCCACTCGCGCACAATAGGCCTCAGTTTGCCGCCAAATCTGCAGATTTGCCCAAAACGTCGCGCTGGAGAACCGCGAACAAGTTGCCATATATAGCAGTGAGCGGAAACGCGCTATAATTATTGGAGCGTTGCTGAGCGGCGCGGACGAGCTTGCGCGGCGTCGGAAGGCGTTCCGACCGCTGCAAGCGGGCACGACTGGGGATGCCTATGGAATTCTACGCGGTCGCAGTCGCGATCGGCCTTGCAGCGGCGGCGGCGATCATCCTGCCCATGATTCGAGGACGCGCGAAGCCGGACAAATGCACGGATTTCGATGTGCAGCTGTACAAGGATCAGTTGCGGGAAATCGAACTTGAAGCCGAGCGCGGCGGAAGGGATGCGGAAGAGACTGCGCAGGCGAAGCTCGAAGTTTCGCGGCGGATACTTAGAGCCGGCGCGGACGAAAAGAGCGAAAGGACGAAAAGCGCGCCTCGTCTTGCGACGCGCATGGCCGCAATTGCAATTGCAATTGCGCTGCTCCCCGGCGCTTTGGCGCTGCACTCCCATATCGGACAGCCCGGGACGCCGGGTTTGCCTTTGGCTCAGCGATTGGCCGACGCCGCCGAGTCGCGTGCAAATCGGCCAAGCCAGTCCGAGGCGGAAAGCCTGATCCGGACCGAGCATCCGCCAGTCGATGCGGATGCAGAATATCTTGCGCTGGCGGAACAACTGCGGTCCGCGGTCGATCAGCGCCCGAATGATATCGAGGGATTGCAGCTCCTGGCTCGACACGAAGCGAACCTGAACAATTTCGCAGCGGCGGCGAATGCCAAGCTGAAGGCGATCAATCTTCTGCAGCAGCGGGCAACAGCGGACGACCATGCCGAATATGCTGAACTTTTGGTTCTGAACGTTTCAGGATACGTCTCGCCGGAAGCGGAGGCCGCCATCTTCAGGGCGCTCGAAATTGAACCGGAACAACCTATTGCCCTCTACTACGCAGGCGCGATGTTCGCGCAAACCGGGAGGCCCGATCAGGCGTTCCATATTTGGCGAAGCATGCTTGAGAACGCGCCTCGAGACGAACCCTGGGTTCTTGAACTGGAAGACCAAATTGAGCAGGTCGCGCCGTTTGCAGGCCTCTTGCCGGCGGAGTCGGCGGCATTGCCCTCGGATGACCTGCCCGGGCCGACCAGAGAGGATATCGAAGCAGCGTCCGATCTTACGGATCAAGAACGGGACGCGATGGTCGCAGCCATGGTCGACGGCCTCGAGGAGAGACTTATGAGCGACGGAGGCGCCCCCGAAGAATGGGCGCGGCTGATCCGCGCATTGGGCGTTCTGCGGCAAAAAGAACGCGCGGACGTCGTTTACGAACAAGCGAAGACCGCGTTCAGCGGCGATTCGGCGGCGATGAAGACTATAGAGTCCGCTTGGCGACAATCCGACCTCGGCAATGATTGAACCTACCGACGACATCGCGCAGCTTAAGGACTCGCTGCCCAAAGGCCGTGCGTTGATCGGCTTGGACTTGGGATCGAAGGTCGTGGGCGTTGCGGTTTCCGACCCCCTTTGGACGGTTGCGTCGCCCTTGGTTTCGCTGAAGCGCAATCAATTCAAGAAACTTGCCGCGAGCATTCTGGAGATAGCGGATGGCCGCGACGCAGGCGGATATATTGTCGGGCTTCCCCGCAACATGGACGGCTCCGAAGGGCCTAGCTGCCAGTCCGCGCGGGCGTTCGCGTCAAACCTTGCGTCGGTTTCGAATGCGCCTGTCGGCCTTTGGGATGAGCGGCTTTCGACTGTCGAAGCGGAGAAATCGCTCATCGCAGCGGACATTTCCAGAAGCCGACGTCGCGAGGTCGTGGACAAGATCGCGGCGTCCATCATCTTGCAAGGCGCGCTTGATCGATTGTCGTTCCTGGAGAACGCGGCTTGACCGACACGACCTGGAAAAGAGACGAGCCGGATAGTCCTTGCAAACAAATCTGCGTCATCCATCCGGCTGCCGGCATCTGCGTCGGATGCCATCGGACGGCAGACGAGGTGAGGAATTGGGCCTCGCTCACGCGCGACGAGCGCGTGTCCATCCTGGCCGAGCTGCCGGGCAGAGGGCATATGCTGCGCCGCCGTCGCGGACGGCGACAACGATCTTGATTAGCGCCTTCGAGGCCGGACCACATCAATAACCGAACGCCTCCGAACACCTATCGGTTTGCGCTCGCATCGACGCGCCGCAGGATCCGGACATTATTGGCCGCCCGGATTCGGAAACGCCCAAATCCAACTCAGTCCAAAGAACGGCGACAGCATGAATTTTTGAGTCCGTTCATCATGTATCGCAAGGCTCGCTCAAAGCGAGAGCTGGTCCATGATGCCTTCCAAGCAGGAAGCCCCCTGAGCCATGAACTTCGCCGGATCCGAGAGCGCCCTGCGCCACTGCTTCGCGCCCGGTAGTCCGGAAAACAGCCCCAGCATGTGCCGAGTCACATGTCGCACCTGACCGCCTGATGCGACGTGCTTCTCGATATAGGGAATCATGGCGGAAACGGCTTCCCGCAAGTCGGTCCGCCGTTCGTCGCCGAATATCCGACTGTCGACACCCTGCAGCATCGCCCCCGGCGATTTGTATGCCGATCTCCCCACCATCACGCCGTCCAGACCCTCCCGCAGAAAACTTTCCGCCTGCTCAAGCGTTGAAATTCCGCCGTTTACGCAGATTGACAGACCAGGATAGAAGTCCTTGATCTGGCGGACGATGTCGTAGTTCAAAGGCGGGATTTCCCGGTTCTCTTTCGGACTCAGTCCCGCCAGCAAAGCCTTGCGGGCGTGCACCGCCACCCGCGAGACGCCTGCGGCGGAAACGGCCTCAATGAAGCGCGGAAGCGCTTCGTACGGATCCTGCTCGTCGACTCCGATCCGGCATTTGACGGTAACTTCCGTGCCCTTGGCTGATTCGACCATCGCGCGAACGCACTCCGCAGTCTGCTCTGGCCGGGTCATCATTACAGCGCCGAAGCAGCCGTCCTGCACGCGCTCCGACGGACAGCCCGCGTTGAAGTTTATCTCGTCGTATCCGAATTGCGACGCTACGCGAGCCGCCTCTCCCAGCTCCTCCGGATCGCTTCCGCCGATCTGAACCGCAATTGGGTGCTCCTCCTTCCTGAAGAAGAGGAGACTTTCCGGATCTCCGTGCATGATCGCGGCCGAGGTCAGCATTTCCGTATAGAGCAGAGCATGGCGCGTAAGCAGCCGATGGAAAAACCGGCAATGCCTGTCCGTCCAGTCCATCATCGGCGCAACAGCGAACCGCGAAGATCGTCCGAGACCGGTCTTCGCTCCGCTTATTTCGCTTTCCCAAGGTGCCATAGATGTTTCGTTTGTCCCGCTTTCGACCAGTTTGCTTCCGTTTACCCACTCTGCGAAAAACTGTCATTCCGTACAAGCAAGTTTTGAGGGAGTATCAAGCCTTCCTTGCTCGGATGTCGCAGCGCAATCCGCCGCGCAGTAGCTGTGATGCTCCATCCATCCGGCTGCATGAACTTTTCTTCGCCCTTCGTATACAGGGCGCAGACTAAGTGCAGAGCCGGATCTCACAGTTTCGCATGGAGGCAGTAAATTTATAGCGTCGCTTTCAACTGCCAAGGGAAGGATTGATTCTTGTGGCACGAACCTCCGGATATCGAGGGTTATGCACCCAACTGGTCATAGGCTCGAGTCCCGATCAAGGTATGTCGTCCTTTGACGGGCTACTCCAGGCATAAGCTGCGGTTGGCACCTGTTTCCGATAGATGCGCGTTCATTCGCGCTATCGGCGTCGAAAAGAGATCGTTGGCGGACCGCCTTGACTCGGGATGGCATCGTCGCACTGCGATACGGGAGTGCGTCTACTGGACGGACACCATCATTGTCGGAAGAGTCTTTTTGAGCAATAACTTGAACAACAATCGGGCAGCTCGGAGCCCGTTAGGTTCAGGCTCGGAAAGCCATTCCGACGACCCGACAGTCTTTGGACAACTGTCGAACCGTTTCAAATCAATCCGAAGCGCATTCGAGAACGGGACTGGGCCGGGCGCATCTTGGAAATTGGGCACCGGAATGATTTGGAGCGGAAGTCGATTTCGGGGCATTTCCGCTGGACCTTGATCCATCCTTTTTGTTTCCGAGCACCTTATTTGATAGGGTCAATTCACCGAAATTGAGGAATTGCTCGATGAGCTCAACCGAGACTCAAGCCGAATTCGAACAAACGTCGGTTCCGGATACAGGTCGGTCGCTTGGGATTTCTTCAGACAGGCGATCCCGAATGCAGGGAGTTGCCGAAACAGCCGAAAGCGCTTTCGTTCCAGATTCAGCATGCAATGTCGTGAAGGAGAAGTGCGAAGACGCGCTGAGTCTGTGGCCGAACGCCAAGGCTGCGATCCTCTATGGTTCAAGGGCGCGCGGAGACCACCGCGCCGACAGCGACTGGGACATTGCCTTCATTACAAGCACGAAAGACTCGCTTCCCAGCGAAGTGCTTCAAGACTGGAATGAACTTGGGACAAGCAAAGAAATAACTATTCACGGGCTGGCAATTCCACAAAATGAATTCCATGACAACGCGAATTCCCTCGGTGATGTCGTCTCTTCGATTGCGCGAGAGGGTTGGTTGATTGCCGGGCACTGCAAATGGCCGGATACAGAAAGCAAATTAATTATTAAACCTGAAGTGTATAAGGAACTTCGTGCGATGGCTTTAAGAAATATTTCGGTGGCTGTCGATGGCTTTGTAAAGGGCATTATTAATGCCCGTACAAGCAGTGATCAAACTGCATTCAAAATTTTCGTAAAGGGCACTGCAGATGCTGCAGAGTATTTTGCTAAAATCGCGTTTGAAAAAATCGCCTCCGGATCCAGTGAAAAATATCCTTACTCGCATAAAGTCGATGATATTGTCAAAGAAATCGACAATAAAATTGAGCATTTTGACCAGCGGAACGCCAAATGGTGGCTATCTGCCCGCGGCAAGGAATTCCGCGGCATGCTTTGCGAAATGAACGGCCATGATCGTGAAGACCACCAGTATGGATACCAAATTTTGGCACCCAACTACAAAGTGATTGCCCGTGCTGCATATCGCCTCCTTGCTATTGTGAACTTCGCAATTCGGGAGGTTGGAGAACTTCCCGGCCCTGGATGCTTGCGACAGGCCGCGATTGAAATTGCCGAACCGCATCGGTCCGAATTGCTCGAGTTAGCCAACCTCCTGAGACAAGTTTTGGAAGATCTCGATCTTAACGAGTCAACTTTCTCGGCGGCCGGCCCGGTAATCGCCAGATCCGCTATGGTTGCAGTAAATCTCGGCTGGAAAATCACCCAAGCACTGGAGGAACTTGCCGACAGCCTTTCTGAAGGGGAATCCTCTCAGGATCGTGCTTAAACCTCCGCCAATCCTTGCTGCCGAAATCACCCCGGTTTTAAACTGCCTGTTCCACCAGAAACGTGACTTCCGCGACTCATCCGGCCGCAGCAGATGCCAAGGGGAAACCTGCAGCGGGCCGGAATGCACGCGCTGTCGGAATTGTCTGTCGCCTTGTCGCCTTCATAGGAACGGTCCTTCGCCGGTGGCATGCTGCTCGCGAAGCGCGGCGAACAACCGCTCGAGCACGCCGCTGCGGAACCGGCGGCCAAACCGGGCGTAGACCGCAAACCAGTTGCCGAACCGTTTCGGCAGCGCGTGCTGTTTGCAGCCGTTCTCCAAGACGTACGGAAGTGCGTTTATGAAGACGATCTTCGAAATCCGCACGTTCCCGCGCTGAACCGGCAGGCAGGGGTGGATTTGGGTGCAACGTTTTGCCGTGATCTGTTTCATCACTGCGCACCGCTCGATTGCCGTCTCATTGTCGACAAGCACTTAAGCATGGACCCAAGCAAGCATTAGCGTAGACAGGGCCTAGCTTCCCATTCCGTTGATTTGGTTGGATTTCAGGGCCTCAGAGGTGTTCCCTGCAGCATTTCGAAGAATTTGGCCGCGTTCCGGTTTCTGGTTGGAAATATCCGGTGCGATAGATTTTGTCGGAGCGGATTCGCCCTGTCTCAGGGCGGCGCCCGGTCAGACTCGAAGTCCGGGAGGGACAGCGGCTTCCGATAGGTGACTGGAGTCGTCATGCATTGCATTCATCAGGAGCGCAAGGAACGCCGACCGCCCGTCATGCGAAATGCGGAGCGCGCGGATTCGTAGGAGCAAGCACTCATGGGAGTTCCGGCGCGCCATTTTTTCGTCAGCGCCGCCCGGCGGCGCTGATGCCTACAGCCCCGAGGATAACCAGTCCGGTCGTGAGGTCTCTGTAGAACGGGTCCGCGTTCAGGATGTTGAAGCCGTTGTTGATCAGCGCCAAAAGCAGCACTCCGGCGACGCTGCGCCATACCGCGCCCACGCCGCCGTAGATGCTGGTACCGCCAAGAATGACTGCGGCGATCGCCTGAAGTTCCATGCCCGCGCCTGCGCTCGCTTGACCCATCGAAATCCTCGAGACCGAAATCGCGGCGGCAAGGCCGGCGGCAAGACCGGCAATGACAAATGTCGCGACTTTTATCCTGTCGGTTCTTATGCCCGAAAGGATAGCCGCCTCCTCATTGCCGCCGACGGAAAAAATCTTTCGGCCCAGAGTTGTTCTGTTCAAAACGAAGGTCAGTATCAGCGCGAACGCCGCCAGCACGTAGACGGCGATGAAAACGCCGAGGAACTTGTCGCGGCCGAGCCAGGTGAATTCGTCGATCCTGACCGGAATCAGCCGCCCGTCCGAAATGACTATGGCGACTCCCTTGAACACCAGGCTCGTTGCGATGGTCGCCAAAAATGAATGCACGTTCAGTCTTGTGATGACCACGCCGTTTACAAGTCCAAGCGCCGCGCCGACGAGAGGCGCGACAAGCAGTCCGACATAGGGGTCGAGATTCAATGCCACCCATGCAGCAGTGACGCCGGCCACCGCGAATATGGCGGCCACCGACAGGTCGAAGCCGCCTCCGATGATCACGAGCGTCATCGCGCTTGCCATGATCGCAAGCGGAGCATTCTGATTGAGAATGTTCTGAAGATTGCGAAGCGTCAGAAAGCTGTCGCTCAGCAGGCTGAGCGTGATGATAAGAATTACGCCTATCACCAGAACGGCGTAAGCTTGGAGGAATCCCGCCACCCTGTGTCGGTCGAAATTGATCATTGCACTCCTGCCGAACCCAGCTGCGACCCGTTGCTCCTTTGTAGATCGAACAGAAGCTCCAGCATCTCGCCTTCCGTTCTGCCTTCCGGATCTATTTCACCTGCTATGCATCCGTCCGAAACAAGGTAAGCTCTGTGGGCCAGCCCCAAAACCTCATCGATTTCGCTGGAGATGAGCAGCACCCCTGCGCCGTTCGCCGCGACCTCCGCGATCGCTTCATGAATCCGTTGCCTTGCGCCCACGTCGACGCCGCGGCTCGGCTCGTCAAGTATAACGATCTGCGGATCCCTCAACAGCCACTTGCCCAACAGCACCTTTTGCTGGTTTCCGCCCGAAAAATTAAAGACGTTTCCTTCCGTGTCTGAAGGCTTGATCTGGAAATGCTCAATCACCTTCCGCGCATCGCCGACCTCCCTATTTCTCCGCACCCGACCCAGCCGGTCGGCGAATGACCGCAGATGCGGCAGCGTGAAATTCGCCCGCACGGGCATCGTCATGACCAGCCCTTGGCGCCTTCTGTCTTCCGGAGCCATCACAAGTCCCAGCCGTGTCGACGCGGACGGGCTGCGCGAGTCGTAGCGAGCGCCGTTGACGCGCACGCTTCCGTCGGCGGCTTGATCGGCGCCGATCACGGCTCGGGCTATTTCGGTCCGTCCGCTTCCGACGAGTCCGATAAATCCGACGATCTCGCCTCGATTGACCTTGAAGGACGCGTTCCTCGTTCCGTTCTGCGCACTCAGGTTGTCCACTTCCAGCACGGCTGGGCCATCAGGAGCTCTTGCTTTTGCAGGAAACGGAGTTTCGGTCTGACCCCCGCCGAGCATGGCGGATACCAAAGACGATTTCGTTTCTTTGCACCCGTCCGCCGTCCGAACCAAGCGCCCGTCGCGCAAAACCGTAATTCGATCGCAAACTTCAAGTATGTTGTCCAGAAAGTGCGAGACGTAAACGACGGTTCCGCCGGAGTCGCGCAGTTTCAGCATCGTCGCATGAAGCCGGTCCGTCTCTTCGGCGGAAAGCGACGAAGTCGGCTCGTCCATAACGATCACTTTCGCTTCTCTGGCAAGCGCGCGCATGATCTCGATTTTCTGGCGATCGGCAATGGAAAGATTTGCAACCTTCTCGGAGGGGTCAAGTTCAAAGCCGGTCGCCTTGACAATGCGCGGCATGCGCTCCTCTTCCGTATTCGAGAGAACGCCCCATTTATGGCTTTCGATGCCGAGGAAGACGTTTTGCGCGACAGTCAACTCGGGCACAAGCTGAAGTTCCTGATGCATGATTGCGATTCCGCGGTCCAACGCCTCCTTTGGCGACCAGGTCGATATCCTCGACCCGAAGACCTCCAGAGTGCCTTCGCTGGCGCTGTAGTATCCGCCGATGATCTTGCCGAGCGTCGACTTGCCAGCGCCGTTTTCGCCGACCAAGCCATGTATCTCGCCCTGTCCGACATCGAGATCGACGCCGGAAAGCACTCTGATCCCGCCGAAGGACTTGCCTATGCCCTTCAAACGGACGAGAGCGATTCGGTCCCTTGGCTCCGATTGCAAGAGGACGCCCCTAAATCGACATCCGCGGCTCGGTTTCGTGCTTGTTCACCGACAAATCCGCGCGAAGCTTGACGCCGTATTCCGTCCAAGCCGCCTCCCGTGACACAAGGCCCAGCAGAACGTCCGACTGCACCTCCTGCAGCGGCCGGGCCTTCGGATTGCCGTATCCCCCGCCTCCGCCTGTCCGCGTATCGATGACGGTGCCCGCCGGAAGCTCCCTCGCCCTCATTTTCAATGGCCGTTCCTCTCTGCCGTCCGGAAACGCAATCCTGTTGGCCGGGCCTTGCCCCGGCGATCCGCCGCGCAAGCCCCACGCAGGGGACTTGGACCGCTCGAACCACAGCGCTCCGTAGCAGCCTTCCAGCAGTTTGTATATTCGCACGACGCCGCAGCCGCCACGCCACCGCCCTGCGCCGCCGGAATCGCGCCGCAGCGAGAACTCTTCCACCCTGACAGGAAACTTGGTCTCGTAGACTTCCGCGGAAATGTTTCGGAAGCCGCCGTTTACCAGATTGATCAATGCATTTTCGCCGTCGCCGTCGGACCGCGCGCCCCAGCCGCCGGCGGTCGGCTCAATGGCTATCCACTGTCCCCTTCCCGGATCGACCGAAAAGAACGCGGCAACCATTGAATCGCCGTAATGCGCCGCCGTCGCCCGCTCAGGCAAGGCTTCCGACATGCAGGAAATCATGAGATCCGCGAGCAATCCCAGACCTGTGAAATACCACTCGCACGCAGCGGGTTCCTTCGCATTGAACATGCATTCGTCGGGAATGTTCACGGTCATGGTTTCGAACGAGCCGCCGGTTATTGCCCGCTCCGGATTGATCATCGTCTTGTAAGCAAGCCTTAGGAGCGATTTCGTTTGGACCGCCCCGCAATTCACCGAACCTGCGACCGGCCCGGAAGTGCCTTCGAGGTCGACGATCATCCTGTCTCCCTCGATCATGAGCTTCAGAGCCACTTTCACGGGCTCATCGCCGACGCCGTCGTCGTCGAGATAGCCTGCGCGCGAATACGTGCCGTCCGTCAAGCGTTTGATCGCCTCGCGGTCCATCTTTCGCGATTGTTCGAAGATATTGCGGCAGGCCGACCGGTAGACGTCGATCCCGATCCGGTCCAGAAGCATCGACAACCGCCTCTGCCCGGTCTTGATGGAAGCAATCTGGGCATTCAGATCGCCGATGGAAACATCGGGGAGCCGGGTATTCAACCGCAGATGATCGTACCATTCCTTGATCGGCCTGCCTTGTTTTACGATCCTGGTCGGACCGAGGCGCAATCCTTCATGGTAGATGCTCGTCGAACCCATTGTGGACCCCGGATCGATCGCCCCGATGTCGTTCCAATGCGCCCTCGCCGCGCCGAATCCGACGAGTTCGCCTCCATGGAACACAGGACCGATCGCCGTTATGTCATGCAGGTGGGTGCCCTGCATGTAGCTGTCGTTCATTATGAAAATATCGCCTGGCGCCATGTCCTCGCCGTAGTAGTCGAGCACGTGGTGCACGCAGGCGTCTATCGCCCCTACGAACAGCGGAACGCCGGTGGACTGCCCCAGCATATTGCCGTCGGCGTCAAGAAGCGCGACCGCGCTGTCGCGACCTTCATAGATCACGGCCGAATATGCCGAGCGCCAAAGCGCGGCGTTCATGTCCTCCGCGCATGATGTGACGAAATTGCGAACAACTTCGGTTGTGATCGGATCGGCTTCCGCAGTCATCTATCCGTTCTCCGCAGGTCTCAGAACGAGATGGCCGCCTCCGATCAGCCGCGCTTGCCAGTTCGGCGGGACCAGCGTCGTTGCGGTGGTTTCCTCAATGATCGCCGGCCCCGAAACGACGTCGCATTCGCTCAACCCCGATCGGTCCAGCACCGCCGTTTCATGCAGCGCGCCCGCAAAATACACGTCGCGAGACCGCGGTTCAGTCCTCGCGAGCGCAATCGGCGGGGCCTCGGACGGGCGAGCAAGCTTGCCTATCGCGGTCAGCCGTATGTTCGCCATCTCGATTCGAGCCTCAGGGCTGTTGTGCCCGTATTGCCGCAAGTAGGCGTCGTCGAAGCTGCGGCGAATTATTTCCATGTCCAAATTTCCTCCAGCAATGGGAACCGTTAGGACATACTCTTGGCCGAAGTAGCGGAAATCCGCGCTTCGTTCAAAGCGGATTTCGCCGCTCTTCACGCCTTCGCCCAAAAGATGGTTTCTTCCTTCGTCTTCAAGACGCCGGAATATTTTTTCCACGTCGGCCGCATTCAAGGAATCCCAGAAGCCGTAGCAAGTCTCCTTGCAATCGTGCCGGATGTCCGTCTGCAGCATGCCCCAGGCGGAAAAGGCGCCCGGGTGCACCGGAACCATGACCTCCTTGATCTCAAGCTCTTCGGCCAAAGCGACAGCCTGCGCCGGACCAGCGCCGCCGAACGCGACGAGGGAAAAATCGCGAGGGTCGATGCCTCTCCTTATGGTGATGGTCCGAATGGCATCGGCCATTTTCGCGTTGATGATGTCGAGAACGCCTTGCGCCATTGCGCGCGCATCCATTCCGAATCTGGAACCCATCCGACTCAGCGCGTCCTCGGAGGCGGTCCGGTCCAGAGCAATCTCGGAGCCGGAAAAATTGGAGCTGTCGAGACGGCCGAGCACCAAGTTGGCATCGCTGACCGTCGGCTCGTCGCCCCCTCGCCCGTAGCAGATGGGGCCGGGCACGGAACCGGCGGATTGGGGACCCACCCGCACTGCGCCGGCTTCCTCCCATACGATGGATCCGCCGCCCGCTCCGATGACATGAATATCCACAACGGACATCTGGACGGGAAGACCTTCAATCTTGGTCTCGTTCGACGAAGACGGAACGCCGTCGATGATGAGGCTCGCATCGAACGACGTCCCGCCCATGTCGATGCAAATGAGATTCGGTCTGTCTGTCGCCGAAGAGAGCGCTCTCCCTCCGATTGCGCCGCCGACCGGCCCCGAGAGAAGCGTCTGCAGCGGCATCTTGCTCGCAGATTCCGCCGACATCACGCCGCCGTTGGACTTCATGACATGAAGGCCGCGGCCTTGCGGGAACCGTCGCTGCAGCTCGTCGACCAGCAACTCCAGATATCCGCGGATCACCGGAGCCAAGTAGCTGTCCATCACAGTCGTCGATGTGCGCTCGAATTCGCGCCATTCAGGCGACACTCTATGGGACAGGCCGATGGCCACTCCGGGGAGGCGTTCGCGGAGATAGGCTTCGACCCGGAGCTCATGGTCCGGATTCTTGAATGAAAACAGCAGGCAGACGGCTACGGCTTCGTAACCTTCGCTCTGCGCCGCATCTGCAAGCGCGTCGAGATCCTCAAGATGAAGCTCTTCAGCGACCTCGCCCGACCCCGCTATCCGGCCCCGTATCGCATATGTATGCTCAAGCGTCGCCAACGGCTTGGGCTTGTTCCAGCGGATAGAGAAAATTTCGCCGCGGTCGTTGCCCTGAATCGTATAGATGTCTCGGAAATTCCTGTTCGTGACCAAGGCGGTTTTTGCGCCCGTGCGGGTCAGCAACGCATTCAGGCCGACTGTCGTGCCGTGCACGAAAAATTCGACCGCAGCCTCCGGCGAAACAGCGATTTCGATTCCCCGCAGCACGGCAAGCGCCGGATTTTCCGGCGTCGAAAGAACCTTGACCGCCTTGCAGACCCCGCTTGCCGTGTCCTGGCAAACAATGTCGGTGAACGTGCCGCCTATGTCGGCTGCGATTCGGTAGTTCATTGTGAGGTCGTCCCCGATCCCGTGAGCCTTGAGCAAGTCTTGGGGCGGCGCATTCACGGCCGCCCCGCGCCAACGAGGATTGACCTACTGCTCCCACTCGCCGGTGAAGTCGGGATTTTCGTCAAGCTCCTTCTTGGTGATCATCGCCGGCATCGGACCCACCAAGTCCATGTTGATAACGACCGGGGGGTCTCCGCCCTGCAGCTTGGTGACGATCGCATCCAGCGCAAGCACGCCCATCGTTTTTGGGAAAAACGCGAGAGTGGCATCCCAGCGCCCTTCCCTGATGGCGTCAACCGCGATGCTCGCCGCGCCGCCGCCTGACAGGTACACTTCTTCGACATCGTACCCGGCGGCTTCCAGCGCGATCTCCACGCCGACCAAATGCTGGTCGGCGTTGGACAGCACGGCATGCACATCGTCGTTCGCCTGAAGAATGTCGGTCATCGCCGTCAGAGAGGTGTCTGGATCGTACCATCCTTCTCCGGTCGCGACGACGTCGATGTTGTCGTGGTCGCCAAGAACTTTGAGAAACGTCTCAAGCCGGAGATTGTCGAACGGGAAAATCTTCGCGCCGATGATGGCGACGACATTGCACGGGTCCAAACTTTCGCAGAACTTCACCAGCGCATTCGCCTGTAAGGTCGCGCCGTCGACCGGCGGCGAGGCCAGCGTCGCAGTTATCCCGGGCACTTGCGGCTCAAGGCTGTTGAGATCGGGGCCGATCGGAAACAGCGTCGACACGATCGGAACGCCCGCCGCAATCACTTGCTCGAACGCGCCCGCGATGCCGATGCTGTCGTTCGGAAAGACGATGAAGCCATCGTAATTCCCGCTCGCGAGAACATCCTCAATCTGGTTGTACTGCTTTTCCGCATCGAATTGACCGTCGAATATCGCGGTCTCGACACCGAGCTCGGCCGCCCTCTCCTCAATTCCCGCGTACGTGGCTTGGTTGAAGCCGTTTTGCGACGACGCCGCGAAGAACGCAATCTTCCAGTCCTGAGCGTTCGCTCCGCCCGCTGCAAGCGCGGCGGCCAAGAACGCGGTCGCGATATGAATCTTTTTCATAGCCTTCCCCTGTGAACAAATGTTGGACAACAGATTATCGTTATGCAATCATAATGCAAGTTCAAATTTCAGGAGGATTCTGTTGCGAAAACTGGCCGGCGGGTTTGGCGAGGCAAGCGGTGCAAACCGCAAGCGGCGCGGCTCCCTGAGCGTGTACGAAAGTTTGCGGGAAGACATATTGTGGCTGCGGATGACGCCCGGAGCGGCTTTGGACGAGATGGCGCTTGCGAAGCGATTCGGAATCTCCCGAACTCCGATTCGGGAAGCGCTGCTGATGCTCGCAAGCGAGGATCTCGTGCAACTCCTTCCGAATCGCACAAGCGTGGTCGCCCCGCATTCAATGGACAATCTCGGCGAGTATTTGGATGTGCATCTTGTTCTTTCGAGGTCCGTCGCCCGCTCCGCCGCTCTTCGGCGGACTTCATCGGACCTTGAGGCGATCCGCGCATTGGAACGGGCATTCCAGATTCAGACCTCGAAGGACGTATCGGAGGATTTGCTGCGCGCCGACCTGTCCCTTCGCCGGCGCATCAGCGATGCCGCCCGGAATCCGTTTCTGGACAAGTTTTACAGGCTCATTCTGGACTACGGCATTCGAGCCAAGGTTCTCCACTACATCCCGAACGCCAGCGCCAGCGAATTTCTGGACGCCGCCGAATTGGCATCGGCGCTTGTAGATGCGATCAAAGCGAGAGACGAGGAGGAATGCGACCGCGTCGTGACAACGATGCTCGGGCGGGAAAGACGCATCCTTTCCCGCTGCTTGGAGCCGCGTTTCGGCGACGAACTCCGTTTGCCGCCTCCGTTCACCGAAAAATGCGCCGCGGCGTAGCTCGGTCTGGAGCGGTTCTGGTCTTGGTTTGAATCATCAGGTTCAGGAATTCTCTTGCCTGTTCCGATGTGGTGTCCGTAGCCTCAGTACAGAGGACGGGATGGACAACCCAGCCTTGCGTCAAGCGGTTTTTCGGGATTTTCAGGGCGTGCATTTCGATCGCCGCTCCTGATCGAAAGCCTGTCCGGTTTCGATCGTTTTGCAGACGACGCCGAGGAGGCGGTCGGCGACGGGAACACGATATCGCAGTTGAAATACAGAAGTTTCTGCTCGCCGATTCGCAGTTGAATTCTTCTTTTTCGCCGCAGACGACGCATCGATTGCCGCAAACCGAAACCCGGCATATTTGTTGATCTCAACGCCATAATCCTAGATTATGATCCTTAATTCATATTGACAATTTATGATCTGTGGAACAAATTTTCCGGGCAAGGAGAAACGAAATGCAACACTTGGCGCGGCTCCCGAAGGATGTCGGCCATGCGATCCGCGAGGAGCGCAAGGCGAAGAAACTGACGCAAAAACAACTCGCCGATCTGAGCGGCGTCTGGCAGGAAACGATCTCCAAGATTGAAACCGGCGCTGCGAACGCCAAGCTTGAGACCCTCTTCGACCTGCTTGCGGCGCTTGATCTCGAAATCACCATCCGCGATCGCAGCAAAATATCCGCGGCGGAACTGGAGGATATCTTCTAGAATGGGCCGGAAACGCAGCCATAAGCCGCTGAATGTATTTCTGAACGGCCGGCTCGTCGGACAGATCCTGCGCGGACGGGCAGGCGAGATAAGCTTCGCCTATTCAGAGGATTGGTTGGGCTGGGAACATCGCCTTCCTGTTTTGCTCTCGTTGCCTTTAAGTTCGGACCGCTATGTCGGCGCGCAGGTTCTTTCGGTGCTCGAGAACCTGCTCCCGGACAACGAGCGCGCCCGCAACCGAATTGCCGTGCAGGTCGGCGCGGCCGGTACGGATGCCTTCAGCCTGCTCTATGAAATCGGACGCGATTGCATCGGCGCACTGCAATTCCTACGCGACGGTGAAGCGCCAACTTCCGCGGATCGCCCAAGCGGCGAGCCGCAGACCGAAGCGCAGATCGCAACCATATTGACGAACATCGACGAAAATCCACTTGGCATCCGACGCGACCACGACTTCCGCATCTCTGTGGCTGGCGCCCAACACAAAACCGCACTGCTCTGCCATGGCGGACAATGGATCAAACCGACCGGCACGACTCCGACGACGCACATTGTCAAACCGCAGATCGGCAGATTGCCAAACGGCATGGATTTATCGAACAGCGTCGAAAACGAATATTTTTGCATTGAACTCATCAAAGCTTTCGGTCTGCGCACGGCGAAAACCGAGATTGCAACATTCGGCACGCAAAGAGCGCTCGTTGTCGAGCGTTTCGACCGCCGCTGGACTCGCGACGGCCGCCTGATTCGTCTGCCGCATGAGGATTGCTGCCAAGCGCTTTCGGTTCCGCCGACCAGAAAGTATCAGAACGAGGGCGGGCCGGGAATCGTTGAAATCATGGACTTGCTGCGCGGGAGCGACGAGCAGAGCATGGACCGCAGCGACTTCCTAAAGGCAAACATACTGTTTTGGCTGATCGGCGCTACGGATGGCCACGCAAAGAACTTCAGCCTCTGTATTTTTCCCGGCGGCCGATTCAAAATGGCCCCGCTCTACGATGTGCTTACTGTCCAACCGCTGGTTGATAAGCGTCAAATCGAGCGAAAGCACTTTCGCCTGGCAATGCGCATGGGCAAGTCCGGAAAATACCGAGTGACCGATATCATCCGGCGACATATCGTCGAAACTGGAATAAGAGCAGGGTTCTCCAAGGATGCCGTGCACCAAATTCTTGACGGCATAAGCAGTCAAGCGGACACGGCATTGGAGAGCGCCATTTCAGCTCTCCCCGAAGGCTTCCCTATGGAAATCGCGGATTCTGTCGCAAACGGATTCATGGAGCGCGCCATGCGCCTTCAGGATTAACGAAGCAGCAAAATTCATTCGTCAAGAACGTGCGCCCGTGACGAACACCTTGCTGTTGAACTCAGATAAATTCACTGTCCCGTCAAATCCGTGATGCAGTGGATCAATCGATGATCTAAATTTTGCCTTGATCTTCAGTCGCCAACGCCATCAAATACCCACTTCTTCAAGGAGTTTCTCAGCATCTGATATTCGCAATTCACCTAAAATCAATTTTGGCAAGAGAGTGTCCCGAATTTCGGAGAGCGTTTCAATCTCTTGATCGTTAATCAATATCCTTTCAAATATATTGCTAACGACTTTGTGGAATTCTCTAATCAATTCAATCGGGGGAGAACTGATCAGGAGTTGTTTAAATGTCTTCTTGGTAATAGTGTCAAAAACTGAACCATGTGCGTTTGACTTCAGCACTCCAACAAAAAACAGGAGTTGCAGATACACCCAAAATTCAGAGATCTCCGGCAATGCGCGCAAAGCAAAGCACGACTGATTGGTCGTCATCTCTTTGCCCGCAATAGCAACTCTGCCGACAGTTCCTCTGACAGTTATGATTGTTGCTCCTTTCGGCAACAGTTTGGCAGAACTATTGTCCAGACCCTGTTCCGTGATACATTTTTGAGTTTGATTGAGCCAAGTGCCGTTTGATTTCAGATCGGCAATGGAAGCCCAAGGGATTTGACCGTTCCAAAATCTGCTTTCCGAAGTTCTTGGTGTTCCACCGGATAATAATTCGAAAAAAGACATGAACTGCCCTACCTTCCAACCGTTCGGTATTTTGCCGATTTCGGAATCAACGAGGCGATCCGGAAAGAGGGACAGGATGTGCTGGGGAAGGAACTGCCGACGATTTGCCTGTTTGGCGCGGACAGGTCCGAAATCGACGAACCAGTCCTTGAAAATTGTCTGGGCTATTGCTTCCAACGTCTCGTTCATACATCGATTGGCCTCGATCTTCTCGTCCAGAGAGCCTAGAACGTGAGCAATGGCCTGCTGTTTGGGAAGAGAAGGAAGGGGAATTTCGACACGCAGAATATCGTTCTTCCGCAACGCGAATCTGGTAACGCCGTTTGCGTAGGCGCGAAACTGATTCTGGACATTTCCGATTTGCATTGCGTAGAACAGGTATGAACCGAGGGTCGAATTGTGCAATGGGCGCAGCATCGCCAGATGGTATCCGCAGACAAGATTGTCCACGTCATCGCGGACGAGTGCCGGCACGCCTATATCGTCGTGTCGTTCAGAATCCTTCGTAAAGACGACGTCGCCGGCCCGTAGCCTGAATCTTTGAATCTCGCGCTCGGTCGCGGTTGCCTTCATGAAATCAAAATCAGAGCGAATGAACCGGTTGGAATAAACATCCATGTAGTTGCACAGCAGCACCGGGCATTCATCAGGTTTGGTCTTTTTGTCTACGCTGCTCAACGTCAGTTCCGCGACTTGACCGAGAGGAACCGTCAACCAGCTTCTTCTCGAATCCGGCCTAGTTTCTCCGACCAATTCCAAGTGATCGCGCTCAATCTCCGATTTGAATCTCTCCGGCAAGCGCGCCCAATCGTACAAGTTCATTCGAATGGGAACGGATGAAGCGCACATCATCGCCTGTTTGATATCAGCCAATCGGTCGTCCTGGATATCCCGCAGGTTTCGTGCGCGCAGTACCAGATCCAATTCGTACTCGTCGTCGTCGCCCCTGCGGTACCCCCAGACCCATGCCTCGGCACCGGGCAGACGTTCCCGCAAAATCGCTTCAAGCATCGTCCGGTGTCGGGGCAAAAGGCGCGGCAACTTCGTTCCCTCGCTCCCTAGCCGACGATACCACTCGATTCCTTGCTTATCGATGTGCTCTTGCAATGTGCCGTTGTTGATGGTCGCGTAAAGGAGCAAATCAACTTGCTGGGGAACCGTAAGCTCCTCTATAATAGCGTCGAGGCGTGCTAGATCGTCCAACGTGAGGTGCTCACCGATCAGTGCGATGTCGACGTCTGAGACAGAAGTATACGTCTCCGTAGCACGCGAGCCGAATAATACGGCCCGTTCCACTCGGTCGTTGGTAGCGAAGGCATCAATAATCGCTGCTCGATGTTTTGCCTTCAGGCCATCGGTCATTCGGAGCATTTTTGATTCAACGTTTGCCACAATCTGCGCAGCATCGGATGATATCGGCTTTTAATCAATGCTTCCGCGCTCTGGGCCGACGATTCATCGTACGTATGTGTTAACCGATTACGGTTGCCTAATGCGCTGAGAAACGTCTCGCAATCGCCCTCGCTGATGAAGCCTAATTGATAACTCTTGCGGATCACCTCACGAGGGCTGTTCAATTCGTGTCCTTCATAAAACAGTAGATCCTTCAGGACTTTCCAGCCAAGTTCACAGGAGAACACGAAGGTTTGCACCAACCCGGCACGTTCGAGGTTGGTATACGAATCCAGCTTGCAGGCCTCATCCAACTGCACAAGTGCCAAGCCGAATCTTTCCAGGCGTTGCCGCCACCGCCTTTCGTCAGTATTGGTCATTTCGTACGGTCCCAGAGCCCAAGAACGGTTAGGCTTTTTGCAATCGTGACATCCAGTCGTGCGCCTTCAGTCTGTAGTTTGTGAAGTTGTGAAACAAGACACTTTGTCTTGTCCTCAAACTCCTCGCCGTCATTGATTGGTGTTTCTGCACCGACATAGCGGCTAGGTGTCAGCACGTGGCCGTGATCGCGAATTTCGTCTAGAGTCGCGCACTTGCAGAAACCCGGAACGTCGGCGTAATTGCCCGCATCTTTCTCTCCCCGCCAAGCGCGGTAAGCCGCGGCGACTCGTGCGATATCACCATCTGTCAACTCACGGCGGGCGCGGTCTACCATATGCCCGAGCCTACGAACGTCGATAAACAACACTTCGCCACGGCGGTCGCGAAATCCGCCGTTCGACTTATTTTTTGCCAAAATCCAGAGGCAGGCCGGGATTTGTGTTGAATAAAACAATTGCCCCGGAAGCGCGATCATGCAATCGACCAAGTCGGCCTCGACCATTGCCTTGCGGATTTCGCCTTCTCCTAATTGTTGGGACGACATTGAGCCGTTGGCAAGCACTATTCCGGCTGTACCGTTTGGGGAGAGATGCCAGAGGATGTGCTGGAGCCAAGCGAAGTTGGCGTTGCTAGGCGGGGGCATCCCGAATTTCCAACGCGCATCCTCCCGGATCCGCTCACCTCCCCAGTCGGAATCGTTGAACGGCGGGTTGGCGAGAATGAAGTCGAATTTCTTGTCGTGCCACTCGTTCTTGTGGAACGTTCCCTCGTTGTTCCAAGCAATGCCGCTCCCATCAATGCTCCGCACCGCGAGGTTCATCTTGCAGAGCCGCCAAGTCGTGTAATTGCTTTCCTGCCCGTAGATGGCAAGCTGGCTGGTCCGGCCGCCATGTGCTTCAAGAAACTTCTCAGTTTGAACGAACATTCCGCCAGAGCCGCAGCACGGATCGTAGATGAGGCCCTCGACACCACGCTCGCGATCAGGGAAAGGTTCGAGCATCTCAACGAGAACGCGCACTATTGATCGGGGCGTGTAGAATTCCCCGCCGCGTTTGCCCTCCGATCCCGCAAATCCGCCGAGGAAGTACTCATACACTTTGCCAAGCAAGTCATGCGCCTTGGCGCCTTCTTGGTGCAGAGAGATGCTTGAAATCAAATCAATCAATTCGCCCAACATTACTTTATCGAGTGATGGCCGGTTGAAGTCTTTGACCAGCACCCCCTTTAGGGAAGGGTTTGATGCCTCGATGGCAATCATTGCGCCATCAATTAACTTGCCTATGTCCGGCAGCCTGGCTTGGGCTTGGAGGTACGTCCATCGGGCTTCCTTCGGCACCCAGAACACGTTCTCGGCGATATATTCATCAGGGTCTTCCGCAGTTTCTGGGTCTTCCCCTAAAAGCGCCTCATGTCGAGCCTCAAAGCTATGTGAGACATGACGAAGAAATATCAATCCAAGAACGACGTGCTTGTAGTCCGAAGGTTCAAGATTCTTTCGGAGCTTGTCAGCCGCACGAAATAGCTGCGCTTCAATTCCGCTATTTTTCTCTCTGCCGCTAGAATTCGTGACCACGGCGCCTCCCTTCTCGCCTGCGCGAATTCGTCCCACACGCACACTTACGGTGAATCACGACAAACTGATACGTCAACATCCAGCTTTCCGTAAATTGTCCTTCCTTGCAAACATCGCCACGTATCCTGAACTTGTCTTTTTTTTGTCGAGATTGGATACGGCCGCGAATGCATCCACTGATTGCCCGGAACACTTCTTTACTGCCGAACTCCCGCGCGGTAGAGCGTGTCCGGCTTAGGTTGACGCTTACTCGGCGTTTGCGAGGCAGTTGCATAAACATGCTACTGTTTCAACTTGATACGGACGTGCTCTAGCGGCGCAGTATTGTCGTAGCGCCATTGCCTGATCGCTTGGCTGCGTCCTCTCAAACGAATCACATTGGAATTTCTGAACTTAAGCGATACTCGGAATTCATGCGATGCGAGAACTCGGCATATGCTCTGGAATGCCCGGCCCGTGCAGCCCAGAGACTTGGTCCGGCCGGGGTCTGAGACTCAACAGGCAGGCAATTGCCAGATGCGACAGGCAGTCTCACACTCCAATGATCGAATCATCGCGCGTTTCTGGATGGAAAAAGGCGACGGAAACCCGTCATGCCGAACGGATTCGGTCATGCTGGCATTCGACCCGAAACAGGCCGAAATTGAGGCGATCACCAATGTCGATACCGGCCTTCTAGTCCTTCAGCCCCAACGCGCTCGCGTAACCTTGAGCGAGCGGTTGCGAAACAGCCTGCTCGGAGACGAATTGGCGTCTGATCTTGACCTTGTGGCTCAGGCTTTGGCTCTGGCCGTTCTAGCGAGTTCGACATCGCTCGAACTGCGCATTTGCAATTTGCAAGAAAGCAAAGCGCGCGAACCTGACGTCGGCATGGATGCTTTTCAAGCGCTTCTGTCCGCAACCGGGAACGTGGCCAATGAAAGTGAACTGCCGTCGCAGAATGATCGGAAAGAGTTCATTGAGGTTCCGGAGCGCATTGCGGCTGTCGGAATTGAGTCGGGACTGTTCCGGGCCAACGACGACTTCTTGTGCCTTGAGGACGCCGTGGAAGTATCGTTCGCATCTTCGGTCTCCGCTCTTGATGCCGCGCAATCCATGGAACGGGACAAGGTCGAATTCGACATCGACCTTCCGGAGGGCTTCCGCGCCTTTGACCTACAATGCGCGGCGAAAGCCTTGCAGGCCGTGAGGAACCCATCGGCGTCATCGGCATGCTATTTCGGGAACCGGTCGCACCCCGCCCATGAAGTCAGAATGCAGGCCGCCGAAACTTACCCGCTGCTCGCCGAGCAGTTCGCCATGATATCCGAATATTCCGAAGCGATCGACAACAAGCGAAGGCTGAGTTCCGTCATCTGCGAAAACGCCAATCTGCAGCCCGGCCAATTGAAGCGGATCGCGAAAATCACGACTCCTTTGCCCAGCGGCAGAATTTTCGAACCATGGACGCCGGTCAGAGGCGCGGATTTGGTCGGCGCGAACAGGGCAAGACGGCATTCGATCAGCGGGGAGCTCGACCTCCACAGGTTTCTGGACATCGTGCGCGAGATGGATTCCGGATGGATTCCGGACGACGAGGCGGCGTGGCGGCGATTCCTCGATATCGTGTCCGGTTGCGCGCTGCCGATCAACAATTTGTATCGGACGCCGTTTCCTCAATTGCTCGGCAGCGCCAGAGGCAATTGGGAGAGGTTTCACGCCAGTTTGGCCAAATCGGCCAATATTGCCGCGACCGAGTTCGACAGGAGCAGATTGGGACTGACGACTGTCGATGCGTTCGACATGATCGACGATTTCAGCCGAACAGTCGTTCTGCCGCAGATTCTGACCATCATATCCGAAGCGGGCGAAGCCTTGCCGCATCCGACGTCTTCGGACCTGTCGGACGCTTCGGACGTATCCTACAGGCTCATCGTCGGAAACTCGGAAAACTTGGTCGGCGCGCTCTATGAAACGGCGCGGAAATGGATGAGCCGAATTCCGAGCTTGATCGAAATTGACGCCCGGCACAGAACTGTAGAATCCCCGGACGCGCGCGACAGCGACGAGGCTTGGCCTCGTTTGGTGACCGAAGACTTCACGACCGAAAACGGAGCGGTCGTCCGGAACCTCGCAAGCAAGTCCGAGCTTCGAACGGAATCATCCCGGCTGTCCCACTGCGTCGGTCGCTTGTATGTTCGGAGTTGCCTCGCGGGCGAGTCCCACATCTTTTCGATTCAGACCGTCGACGGAACCAAGAGCTATTCGACCTTTGAAGTTTCTCCGCCGGTCTCGGGCGCCGAAAGCGTCGCCAGAGGCCAAGTCTCGATCACCCAGCACAAGGGGCACCGAAACAGGCCTCCGCCCCAGATTGCGCTGGACGCATTGGACGAGTGGCTGTCGGCCGTCCGGAACAGGCGGCTTGAGTTGAACTTGGACAAAACAATCGCTTGGCGGGACCGAATGCGCCGACGCAGCGATCAAGCGCCGGGCTCGGACGCCCGCGGCGGGCAGCTCAATCAGCGGCGATGGGAAGGCATTCTTGATTTCGGGTTTTCAAATGAGGAGCTGCGTTCAGCTACCTGGGAAGAATGGACGGAAAGAATACTCGGCCGGAAGCGAATCAAAGGAAGCCTTTCGGATGCCGTCCTGTCGAACGCGGAGGCAAGAAACCTGATCCGCCGCTTGAGTCCGGTCGCGGCCGGACGCATTCACAAAGCTTCCGACAAGGCAAGTTCAAACTGATTTGGTCGGCGCGACAGCGCCCTCCGACTGAGTCGGTTCATGCCGACAGGAGCACTCTGCGCGCCTTGCATCCTTCTTTTGCGCGCGTGAAAAAGAAGTCGGCGATTTGAAATCCATGCATTTGCAAGCCCGGTTTCCGGCAGCTCCCCCGAATATCGCGGGCATGATGCAATATTGGCACCTTTCCCAAATCTGCCGAGTCCATTGTTGTCAAAAGATCCATGTCAACATTCTGTTAATTCAACGTTTCTTTATCAGGCGGAGAACCCCGCGGAATTTTCCGGCAATCTCCGGCTTTTGAATTCGCTATTGAACAATTCGGAGGCTTCAGCCAACGCGTCGGCAAGTTTGGAAGTCAGTCTTTTGGACTCCGTACCAATTCATCCTGAAGGATTCCCATATCATGTTCAATCGGTTCGGGGCCGGTCCGGCTCCGATGCGCGCGCGCGCTCTATTCACCGCTGCAGTTGCCTGGCTTCCGTTCTTCGCAACCGCGACAATACCCGATCAATCCGCTGCTCAGTCCGCGCCCACCTGCACCGGTTCGACATTGGAGGTCCAAGCTTCCGGAAACCCACATGGGTCAGGAATTTCATGTGAAAACGTCGAAGACTTTTCGATCAATCTCGAGAGCGGCGCAAGAATTGAGACCGGAACCGAGACAGGAATTCACCTTACCGGAACGGGCAGCCTGAGCATCCGCTCGTCCGATCCTGGCAAGACAGCCGTAACGACAAGCGGAGACAGCGACAACGGCATACTCGTCACCATGCCTTTCAACCCCCTCCCCGACCCCGGATCGGTCGCGATAACAGTCGGCGATGTGCGAACGACCGGCGAAGGGGCGAGCGCAATTTCAGCCAGCCGGATCACCGGGGCCGTTTCGATCACCGCGACGGGAACAATCCACACTTCCGGGGATCTTTCCGACGGCATATACGTCGTGATGCCGTTCAACCCCGCGCCCGGGTCGGTCACGATATCCGCTCCCGACGTGCGGACGACCGGCGAACGCGCGAACGGGATTTTGGTCACTCAAATCAGGGGCGACGCATCGATCACCTCGACAGGAACCATCAGGGTTTCAGGACCCGGATCCGAAGGCGTCTACATAGACAACGTCTGGAACCAGAACGGCAACTCTAGGACCCGCATCCGAGTTCACGACGTCATTTCAACTTCGGATGCCGGGGATCTCGATCTGGCGGCCATCAACGCTCTTGTCGCGGGAGGCCTGAGCATCGCATCCACCGGAAGGATATCGACGACTACAGATTACGGCTTCGGAATCCGCGCCTACAGGTATCAAACGAATGACAGGTCCGTCGGACCCGTGGAGATCAATGTAAACGATCTGACGACGACCGGAACAGAAGCGCACGGAATAGTTTCTTCCGTTTTCCAAAGCGACAACGCAGACATTCGAATCCACGTCAACGGAGACCTGTCCACGAAAGGATGGGGCTCGCACGGCGTCGCGGTCTCCGGCGACAAGGCGGATGTGCTGGTCAACATCGGAGCCGGCGGCTCGATCACCGTGCGGGAACCCACCGCGGCTCTCCCGCAAGAGTTCACATCGATTCCCGCGACGCATGCGGTTTACATCAAAGCGGACGGAACAACCCAGATCCATAGGTCCTTGATCGTGAATCGCGGCACTTTCGTGGGCAGCACTTATATCGAAGGCTGCCGATCCTCCGAATTCCGAAACCACGGACTCATAACGCCTGTAGGGGTTATTGAAATCGTCAAGGAGGATCCTTGCCTGACAACGGAAGACGAGGAGACGACGCCGAGGGCATCCTACGGCATCTTCAAGAACTACGGCAAAGTGTCGCCCGGCGGATCGGGAACGATCGGCGAGGCCGATTTCATATCCGATTTCAGGCAATTCGCGGGAGGCAGGCTGCAAATCGAAGTCGATACTGAAAGCAACGAGGCTGATGTCGTCCAAGTAAGCGGAGACGCCAATCTGCGCGGTTCAGTCGTGACGAATTTCAACGCCATTCCCTTCGCCGTAAGCGACGACCCGCTGCGAGCGACGTTTTTCCGGTCCGGCGGAACGATTACGAACGGCCTCAGCACCGGCCTCATGGACTCGATTCTCGTGGACTACGGATTGGCTCATGAGCGCAACGAGAGCGGCACTGAACAAACTCTTGCGCTTACGGCGGACCTCGACCTGACGCCTGACATTCTGAATCCCAATCAGACGAACGTTCTTGGCGCGATCGCGGCGGGACGCAGATATAGCTTGGATCTGCGCTCGGCTTTCGTGGAGTATCTCCGCGAGCAGGATGGAGAGGCGCTGAAAGAGTCGCTTGATCAATTCGGCAACGAATTGCTCGGCGCCACGATCCAGATGAATCTTGTCGATTCCTTCAATGCGGTCGCACCCGGCATCGGTTGCAATAAAGCCGCGGTTGAAAAAGACCCGGAATCCGCAGTCGGCAAATTGTCGGTTTGCGGATGGCTGTCTCCTCGGAGGTCGAATCTTGTTTCTCCGGGCACGCATTTGCAGTTGGCCTCTACGAAGCATTCCGAGGGAACGGCGGCAGGCGTGCAACTCGGCTGGAGCCGGTTCCCGCTTGCTTTCAATTTCGTTTCGCAAAACTCAAAATCCTCGATCAGCTTGGGAAAATTCGGGCGCGCGGACAGCGCAGTCGACCGCACCGCCGCAGGCCTGACGTTCAAGGCGGGAAACCTCGACGCGTCGTACTTCGCGACCAAGGGTTCGGGCGATCACGGCCTCTCCAGACAGCTGCCCGAACAAGCAGGCGACTACACTTCGGCCGAGGGATCATTCAAATCGAGAGAGTCCGGTTCGCACAGTTCGGTTTCGTACGGAATCGCTTTGGGAACCTGGCGCATCACTCCCGCGCTCAGATCCGGGAAAACACGTCTCGGAACCATTGAGTACTCCGAGCGCGGCGCGGGGGATTTCTCTTTGAGCGCCGCGACTGCCGGGTTGCATTCGAAATACTCCGGAAGATCGCTCGAGGTCGCCAAGGAATTCCGCTTCAGCAACGGAGCGACGCTTACGCCGCGCGTCGGGATGTCGAAAACGAAATTTACCGGTTTGGACATCGAAACCAACTCGGAATTCGGCGGCGGGATATCTTCGTTCAAAACGACTCGAACGATGCCGGCTTTATCTTCCGGCTACGAATTCGGGGCGGATTTCAGTTCGGGATCGGGAAACTTCAACGTCGGGATCGGAATGAGCCGACATAAAGCGTCCGGCGGGCATTCGCGCGAATCCGGATATCTGAAGGTCGGCTATCGATTCTGAGCGAATCTACGTTCGCAGCGCTTGGCGGGAACAAGGCGTCTGACGGTAATCGCGAACAGTTTTCCTTGCTTCGGCCGCGATGGACGGGGACCTATGAAGCGTCCACTGAGCCTTCTGAATGCTTGCGAGCGCGCCATTCGGTCAGGGCCTCGCCGAATGCTTTGAACAACGCTCTCGAAACGGAATTTTCCGCAGCTTTGTATTCGGGGTGCCATTGGACGGCGAACGCGAATCCGGTCGCTCCGTCTATGCGGATGGCTTCGGGAGTCCCGTCTTCGGCGAAGCCCTCTATCCGAACTCTCGGCCCGGCGGCCTTGATTCCCTGCCCGTGCAGCGAATTCACCGTGACGACCTCATCGCCGAAAACGTCGACAAAGATGCTCCCGGGCTCGAACGAAACCTTGTGCCTGAGCGCGAACTTCTCTTCGATGGTTCCGTCAGGAGGCATCCGGTGATTCATTCGGCCGGGCAGTTCGCGAATTTCAGGATGAAGCGTCCCGCCGAATGCGACATTGAATTCCTGGAATCCCCGACAAATGCCGAGCACCGGCTGTCCCCGCTCCACGCAAGCCCGAATCAGCGGGAGAGCCGTCCTGTCCCGGCCCCGGTCGAATGTTCCATGAGCCTCGGTCGGAACTTCGCCGTATTCTTCCGGATGAACATTGGGACGACCGCCCGTGAGCAGAATGCCGTCGCAAATTCCGAGAATCTCATCCACGGGACAGTGCTCCGGTTTTCCGGGAAAGATCACCGGCACCGCGCCCGCGACATCCGCTATGGCGTCGGTGTTCATGGTTCCCGACGCATGAACCGGGTATTGCCCGTCAACAAGAAACGAGTTTCCGACTATGCCAACTACTGGACGCGGCACTTTCCTACCCCGTTTGCCACTCGACAATCAGCAGCCTGTTAATTCATTGCGGATCGACTTTGAAGTGTCTTTGTTCTGTGGAGTGCGTTTCACGATTCTTGGTCAGGCGACAATCGCAGTCCTCGAAACGCGGAACCCAAGCGGATGCGCGAAAGCGCGGAACCCACTCAACCGAAAGCAAGAGGGGCGCACAAGCCCGCCGCAAGTTTCGTGCCCAATCAGAACGGCCAGCGAATCAAAGCACTCAAAACAAGAACGGCAGTGACCCACATGCCGATCTGCCATCGCGAATTGTCCTTGTCACGCTTCGCCATGTCGACATCGCGCTGCGCCTCTCGCCTTGCGGCTTCGGCGTCGCGCTCTGCGGCTTCGGCGTCGCGCTTCGCGGCTTCGGCGTCGCGCTTCGCTGCATCGGCGTCGCGCTGCGCATCGCGCTTCGCCATATCGGCTCGCAGCCTGTCCAAGGCGCTTTCGTACTTCGCCTGATGCGTGCTCATGCGCTCTTCCTGTTTCGCCATCCGCTCGGAATATTCCAACAGTGTCCGGTCGGTCATCGCTCGCATCCCATCACAAAAGTTCTCGTCGGCATTGCGCGGGCGGCGGTTCATGCCGAACAGCCATGCGGTGCGAATGGCCCAAGTCAGGTTCGGATCACTCTATTTCCGTTCGTGTCCCCTGTCTAACCACTTTTTGGCCAGACGGCGGCGCGACAAACCCTCCAATCAAGGAATTCAGCCAACGATTGCATTTGATGCCGCATTTGAAGGCGATCGGAGCGTTGGCCCGCTTTCGACCAGCGGCGCCCCACCCGTCTCCATCCAAAGAAAATTGGATGCACCCTGTTCTGCGTCCCTGCGCAAAGCCGGACATCAAGCCGGATTTGACTTGCGCCGGATAAAATTGAATATCTCGCCGATTGCGCGCGCGGGTCGAGGACAAGTGGCTTGAATAGACGCGGGCGCGGCGGATTGGGACGATCCTGCATGACGAAGATTGATTACAAAGAACCCGAGCCCGCGCTTGTTCGCGGAGCATCCGGCGATTGGGAGATTATCGTCGGCCTTGAGGTCCACGCACAAGTTGCCTCCAACGCCAAGCTTTTTTCGTCCTCTTCAACGGAATTCGGGGCCGAACCCAACAGCAACGTGGATTTCATCGACGCGGCCATGCCGGGCATGCTCCCCGTCATCAACGAATTTTGCGTCGAGCAGGCCGTCAAGACAGGCTTGGGACTCAAGGCGAAGATCAATCCTCGGTCATCCTTCGACCGGAAAAATTATTTCTATCCGGATCTGCCGCAAGGCTATCAGATTTCGCAGCTGTACCACCCAATCGTCGGCGCGGGAGAGGTCATCGTCGAAACGGATCCGGGAATCGCGCGGCGGGTGCGAATCGATCACATTCATCTGGAGCAGGATGCCGGCAAATCGCTCCACGACATGGATGCGAATCATTCCTTCGTCGATTTGAATCGATCAGGCGTCGCCCTGATGGAGATCGTATCCTTCCCTGATCTCAGAGGCCCGAAGGAGGCCGCCGCCTACATCCTCAAGCTTCGGCAGATCATGCGTTACCTGGGAACCTGCGACGGAAACATGCAGAACGGCAATCTCCGGGCCGACGTCAACGTATCGGTGCGTCCGGCGGGCTCGGGCGAATTCGGAACGCGCTGCGAAATCAAGAACATGAACTCCACCCGATTCATCCAGCAGGCGATCGAGCACGAAGCCCGCAGGCAAGTCGGCATCATCGAAGACGGCGGAAACGTCCTGCAGGAAACGCGGCTCTACGATCCGGCGACCGGAGCGACCCGGTCCATGCGGTCGAAGGAGGAAGCGCACGACTACAGGTACTTCCCCTGCCCGGACCTGCTTCCGCTGGAGATCGAAAAGGAATGGGTCGATGAAGTCGCCTCCGGAATTCCGGAGCTTCCCGACGAGAAGAAGGCCCGATTCGTTGGAGAGTACGGCGTGACTCCCTACGATGCGGACGTGTTGGCCGCAGAAAGGGAGCATGCGGACTATTTCGAACTGGTCGCGAGGGGGCGCGACGGCAAGCTGGCCGCGAACTGGGTCATCAACGAATTGTTCGGGCGTCTCAACAAGGAAGGCGTAGAATTCGCGGAAAACCCGGTTTCCGCCGACCAGCTCGGCAAAATTCTTGACCTGCTCGCAAAGGGGGAGATTTCCGGCAAGATCGCGAAGGATCTTTTCGACGTCGTGTGGACCGAAGGCGGCGACCCGAACGAAGTTTTCGAACGATTGGGCATGCGCCAAGTCACTGATCCTGCGGTTATCGAATCTGCCGTCGACGAGGCGTTCGCCAAGAATCCTGGGCAAGTCGAAAAGGCAAGAAGCAATCCGAAAGTCGCCGGATTCTTCGTGGGACAAGTGATGAAAGCGACCAAAGGCAAGGCCAACCCGAAACTTGTGAATGACATTGTCCGCAAGAAGCTCTCCGCTTGATGCATGGACGCACAGCGGCAGTCCGCGCCGATCGATGAGGATCGGCATCGCGGAACCGTCCGGACCGGCTGTTCGGATTGCGCTCCATTCGGCTGACCGCCTCAGACGGGCGACAAGCCCGTCACTCGGCTGAAACTTTCAACGAAAGCGCGTGTATCTTTTCGAGCGGATCCGGCGAAAGCGCGTCATGGACGGCGCGGTGCATTTCAAGGCGGGTCATCCCGGCGAAAGAACGCGAACGGATTTCCACGTGAAAATGCGTCTCTCCGCCTTCCCGCCAGCCGCTATGGCCTTTGTGGGCATCGCTTTGGTCCTTCACTGAAAGACTGGACGGCTCGAACGCGGCGGCCAGCCGTTCTTGAATCAGGTCTGCTGTCTTCATATCCTGCTGGGTGCTTCCAATTTTGCTTGCAAGGCGATTGCGGCGCGGCAATCTCTCCAATCGATGATTTCGAGCCTGCGCTTGTCTTCCAGGCAGCATTCGCGGCGAGCAGAGCGTTGGCTTCGGCTTTCGAACGGCGGCATCCTGCCCGACCAAAAAGCATGGGATGCACCCCGCTCGCCTCCCCATCGAACTCCTATATGCTTGCGTCGCGCGCAAGCTGGTCGCGGTGGAATTTTGCTCAACATGACATCCCTGCGACAACTTCGCCTTGATCCGGCGCCGACTGTCGTGCACCGAAAGCAACCTGATCGCCGAAATTACCCGCTTGATCAACAAGCTGAAAGCGCAGCTCAGGCGCTGCCGACCCATCTTCCTACAAACAGTTCCGGACTTCCGACCTATAGACTCCGTTCTCCGCCCAAGCAGACCCGCCAAGTGCTCGCGTCTGCTTCAAAGCGGTGCTCAATGGAAACGGCCCCGATGGAAACCTTGGCGTGCCGACCGTTCCGAAAAGGAAATCGAACAGGCAGCGAGCCCCGAGACAGGCCAAAACCTGTCGAGCCGAGACAGGCAATTGTCCGAGAGGGTTCTGTTTTGCGGATGGAAGCCCGCTCAGGCTTTTGTTGGACAAGCGACGGCCGGGTCGGCTTTCCGGCGCAATCCGTTCCGGCGGAGCCGATCTGCCGCCTAGAGCGTTTTTCACCAAGGTGTAATCGTACCACTTAGGGATTCCCTTTGCTGTTCCGACATGGTTTGTGTCCTTGGTTTCAAGACGAAGGATGAAGGACGGAACGGATGCCCAGACCTTATTCAGACGATTTGCGGATGCGCGCGGTCAAGAAGGTGCTGGCGGGCGAAAGCCGCCGGGGTGTTGCGAAGGAGTTGCGGGTGGCCCCGTCGAGCGTGATCAAATGGGCTCGGCGATATTCCGACACGGGATCGGTCAGTCCGAGCCGGATGGGCACGCGCCGCGCGCCGAAGCTGGCGGGATGCCGGGCTTGGATCCTTGAGCGGATCAAGGCCTGTCCGGCAATCACGCCGGCGGGGCTGCAGGATTGGCTTGGCGGGCGAGGCGTCGCGGCGAGTCTCGCCTCGATTTGGCGCTTTCTGAGAGTCTGCGGCCTTACCCGCAAGAAGCTGACGCCCGTCGCGGACGAGCGCGACCGACCCGACGTGCAGCGCCGCCGCGAGCGGTGGAAGCGCTTTCAGGGCCGGGCGAACCCTCGCAAGCTGGTCTTCATCGACGAGACCTGCATGAAGACCAACATGTCGCCCAGGCACGGCTGGGGCCCCAAGGGACGAAGGGTTCACGGCTCGGCCCCCTTCGGCCATTGGGGAACTTCCACATTCATGGCCGCTCTGCGGCAGGACCGGATCGACGCGCCCTGGGTTCTGGACGGCCCGGCCGACGGCGACGCCTTCCGGGCCTATGTCGAAACGCAGCTGGTTCCGACGCCTGATCGCGGCGACATCGTCGTCATGGACACTCCGGGCAGCCACAAGATCGATGCGGTGCGCGCCGCGATCCGGGGCGCGGGCGCCCATCTTCTGTTCCTTCCGCCCTGCAGCCCCGATCCCGATCCGATCGAGCAGGCGTTCGCCAAGCTCAAGCACTTCCTGAGGAAGGACCAGCCGCGAAACCGGGACGATCTGTGGAAAAATGTCGGCTCCATCCTGGAAAAGTTCACGCCCGAAGAATGCTCGAACTACCTCGCCAACTCGGGGTACGCAGTGGGTCAAACTTAGTGAAAAACGCTCTAAATTCACTGCGCGGCAAGCGCGGTCGTTTGTTCGGCCAATTCGTCCGTCATGGAGCTGCGGGCAGCCGCTCCTCGATGCCGGTCACCCGGTCTTCAATGTGGGTCACCCGTTCGCGGAGCACGCCAACTTCGGACCGGAGATCGCCAATTTCGGCCCGGAGATCGCCAATTTCGGCTCGGAGATCGTCAATTTTAGCCTCGACTTTAGCCTCGAGACTTCTGATATCTTCGCGCATGTCGCTGCGGAGCTCACTGATCTCGCTGCGAATTAAGTCACTAAGCCAATAGATCGTTCCCAGTTGCACGGTCACCACGGCGGCGAGAGCGATGATGCCTGTCAAGACAGGGATTGCCTTTGAAGAAGGACGCTGCGCGGCTTCCTGCGGCCGGGATCGGGCTGCAATCTCAAAGGATTTCAGTGCCTTCTCGACCGCGTTGTCGACTGCCTTCTCGATTGATTTGTTGACTGTCTTCTCGACGAATTCACCAAGCGCTTTCGCGGTCTTGGGATCCACGCCGCTAGATGCAGGCAGTTCCATCGACGGTGGATTGGCCATGATTGGTCAATATAAGTAGGACGGCAGGACTTCAAGACGAAATCCGTTCTCCCGCCCGCCGAGATCGAACGCGCTTGCTCCACGCGCACGCTGGTCAGGACAGAATTTCGCACTGCATCGTGCCCGCGACGACTTCGCCTTGATCGGCAAGCGCGGACGCATTTTCGAAATCCTGCACGCGAATCGATGCAGTCGTCAACGCGAAATCCGTGGGAGCCGCCTGCGCCGAATCTCGCTGTCCGCCGCGAGGCGGCAACGGACTGCAGCGCATTGGCAGAAATACGGGACGGTGGCTCATGGATGCGGGGCCCGCTGCGCATGATGCAGCGGATTCTCGATTGCAGGCAGAAAGCCGCCGGAAGCGGAATGCATCCCATATTTTTTGGGTGGGTGATTGCAGCGCGGCGATCCCTCCAATCAATTATTTCGGGCCTGCGATTGCTTTCCAAGCAGCACTTGCGGCGAGCAGGCAAGGCGTTGACTTCGGCCGTCTACCAGCGGGCATCCTGTCTAACCAAAAAGCATGGGATGCACCCTATTTTGCTCAAATTTTGCAATTAGGGCTTTTGGTACGCGGCCAAGTTGGATTAAACTAGCGCGCCTTCTCGCGAAAGGAATTTAGGGGAACATGGTCCACAGTCCGCCATTCGAATTCGACATCTCAGTGTCTGCCGACAAGAAGCGTCGGCAGCGGGGTCGAAGATCGTCTTCCGGGGCGGTGGAAACATCTTCGCGCGAATGCGAGCACCCAAGCTGCTCGAAGCAAGGCAAATTCCGCGCTCCCAAATCCCCCGATCAACTCGATGAATACCATTGGTTCTGCCGCGAGCATGTCCGCAAATACAACTTGCAGTGGAATTTTTTCAAGGGACAGACCGAAGAGGAGGTCGAACGAAGACTGCGGTCCGACAGCAACGGCAAATCGAAAGGCACGAAATTCAACCAGCAGCCTTGGCAGCGCCACGGAATCAACGATCCGTTCGAAATACTCGGCGACAAGGGAACGAAAGAACGCGGGGCCGCCAGCTCGCGAGGCCGCCGACTGACGCCCAGCGAGAGGCGCGCATTGGCGGTTTTGGATGCGAACCAGGATTGGGAAAAGTCCCGAATTCGCAAGCAGTACAGAGCCTTGGTGAAGTGCCTCCACCCGGACTTGAACGGCGGCGACAGGTCCGATGAAAACCGGTTGACGGAAGTGGTTTGGGCGTGGGACCAGATCAAGGACAGCAGGAACTTCAGCGACTGAGCACTCCGCAACAACGCCGCCATCCCCGTGCGCGGGGACGCTGTGCCGCATTTGCGGTGGTCGGCTTCGACATTTCCCCGCCATCCCCGTGCGCGGGGACGCTGTCCAATCGCCAGTGGAAACGTCTTCGCTCGTCGGCGTCCGATCATTGGCCACAAGGCGATCAACGTTCGATCTTGCGTTGGAACTCAAATTGCTACAGTAGAGCCGTTCGCTTCAACGCTGGACGGGTCTTGGACTCGATAACCACTATGGACGACATCAATTCGAACTTCGTCGCTGAGCCGACCCGCAGCATTTCCGTCCGCGAGACATTCGGAATCGACACCGATTGGGTTGTCTCGGGCTTCGTCGAACCGTCAGATCGTGTGCCCGAAGTTGACCCCACCTACAAATTCGATCCGGACACGACCTTGGCGATCCTCGCCGGGTTCACGCACAATCGGCGCGTGATGATTCAAGGCTATCACGGAACCGGAAAATCCACGCACATCGAACAGATCGCCGCGAGACTTCGCTGGCCATGCACGAGGGTGAATCTGGACAGCCATATTTCCAGGATCGACTTGATCGGCAAGGACGCGATCAAAATACGGGACGGAATGCAGGTCACGGAATTCCAAGAAGGAATTCTGCCTTGGTCGCTGCGGAACAGGACGGCGCTGGTATTCGACGAATACGACGCAGGCCGGCCGGATGTCATGTTCGTCATTCAAAGAATTCTTGAATTCGACGGGCGCCTGACTCTCCTCGACCAGAACGAGATCATCGTTCCCCACCCGCATTTTCGGATTTTCGCCACGACCAATACCGTCGGGCTCGGAGACACGACCGGCCTCTATCACGGAACGCAGCAGATCAACCAAGGCCAAATGGACCGCTGGTCGCTGGTCGCGACGCTCAATTACCTCTCGCACGACGCCGAAACGCAGATCGTGCTTTCGAAGGCGCCGAACTACAATACCGAAACGGGACGCAGCACCGTCGCTAAGATGGTTTCAGTCGCCGATCTTTCGCGCACCGCTTTCATGAACGGAGATCTGTCGACCGTCATGAGCCCCCGGACGGTCATCGCATGGGCCCAGAACGCGGAAATATTCCGGAGCAACGGCTACGCCTTCCGGGTGAGCTTTCTGAACAAATGCGACGAGTTGGAGCGCGCGACAGTCGCGGAATTCTACCAGCGATGTTTCGGCGAAGAGCTTCCCGAGAGCGCAGTCGGCAGCAGTGTCGCGTAGCGCCGACAGCTTGGGCTTGGCGCTTTCAAGATGTTCAGTTGGCTCGGCGGCCGTCGAACAAAGGGATTCGCGCATAACCTGCCGCAACCTTGCAACGAACAATGTCCAAACTTGATGCCCAACAAGTAGACGCATTCAAGAAGGCGCTCACCGAGGCGACGAGAACGATCGCCGATGATCCGGAAATCGCCATTCGGTTTTCCGTGGATCCGCCGGGAATCACGGAGGACGCGATCCGGCTCCCTCACGTCGGGACGCGGCTCAGCGCCAACGATCTGACGGCGGTTCGAGGCTATGCGGATGGCTTCGCGCTCCGGAAACGCCATCACGATCCAGCCACGCATGCGAAGTACCTTCCTGTGGGTCAGGCGGCGAAGGACATATACGAGGCGATGGAGACAGCCCGTTGCGAAACGATCGGCGCAAAAGAAATGCCGGGATTGGCGGCGAATCTGGATGCCAAGCTGGAACAGATAGCGGCCGCGAGCGGCCATGCAAGATTGAACGAACCAACAGCCGGATCATTGCCCGAAGCGGCGGGATATTTGATTCGATGCGCAGGGACCGGCAGGTTCCTGCCCCCTACAGCAGCCAGAATCATGGCGCTCTGGCAGAGCACAATCGAATCCAAAGCGGGCGAATCACTGAACAGCCTGACAGAAGCATTGAACGATCAATCGGAATTCGCGAGATTCGCTCGGCAGATGATCGGAGACCTCGGCTACGCCGATCAATTGGGCGACGATCCGGACCGGGAAGACGAAGCGCACGAAGAGGAGGAAGCCGCCGAACAGCAGGATGAAGACGATCCCAGCAGCGAAGCGAACGACGGCAGCGACGACTCCGATTTGGACGAAATCAGCGACCAACTGCCTACGGACTCCGACGTGCAAGATGCGCAGCCGATGGACGGCGAGCCCGGAGATGCGGAAGCAGCGGAAGACACGAATGTCGATCAGGATGAACCGCCGCGGCAAATCCCGATAGCGCAGCATTCCGAAGCCGACCCGAATTACGGCGTGTTCACCACGGAATTCGACGAGGAAATCCAAGCCACGGACATCGCCGAATTGAACGAACTGGAGCGGCTTCGCGCAAATTTGGACCAGCAGCTGGAGCCGTTCAAGGGCGCGGTCGGCAGGCTGGTCAACAAGCTGCAGCGAAAACTGCTGGCCCAACAGAACCGATCTTGGGAGTTCGACCGGGAGGAAGGAATTCTTGATGCCGGACGGCTCGCGCGAATCGTCGCCAACCCGACGACGCCGTTGTCATTCAAAGTGGAGAAGGACACGGAATTCAAAGACACCGTGGTTGCACTGCTTCTCGACAATTCAGGCTCCATGAGAGGTCGTCCCATCACCATCGCAGCGATCAGCGCCGACATCCTCGCCCGGACTCTCGAAAGGTGCCAAGTCAAAGTCGAACTTCTCGGATTCACGACTCGGGCGTGGAAAGGTGGAAAGAGTCGCGAGAAATGGATGGCCGGCGGGCGAACGAAAACTCCGGGCAGACTGAATGATCTCCGCCATGTCATCTACAAGAGCGCTGAAACGCCTTGGCGGCGGTCCAGAACAAGCTTGGGGCTGATGCTCAAGGAGGGCCTGCTCAAGGAGAATATCGACGGCGAAGCGCTGGAATGGGCTCATCGCCGACTCTCCGCAAGGCACGAATCCAGGAAAATCCTCATGGTGATTTCCGACGGCGCGCCGGTCGACGACTCGACCCTTAGCGTGAACCCGGCGAATTATCTGGAGAACCACCTCCGCAATGTCATCGCAATGATCGCAAAGCGGAAAGCAGTTGAATTGATCGCAATAGGAATCGGGCACGACGTCACCGGATATTACGACCGCGCCGTCACGATTTCGGACGTGGATCAACTTGCCGGAGCGATGACCGAACAACTGGTCGAACTTTTCGAGGCCGGCGCAAATCCGCCGCTTCGCAGCAAGGGCAACGGTTCAGTTTCAAAGGCCGCATGACACTGCCCGAACAGCACGGGAAGAGCCGCCATCCGATCGGCGAGAGGCTGGCGAGTCTTCGCGAGGCCATGCGCCGCATCGGAGTCGACGGCTACATCGTGCCTCGAACCGACAAGTTCCAAAGCGGCATGATCGCTCCGCAGGACGAGCGCTTGGCGTGGTTGACGGGTTTTACCGGATCCGCCGGCTGCCTCGCCGCGACGATCCGATCAGCGGCGCTGGAAGTCGACGGTCGATACGACGTTCAAGCGCGGCAGCAGGTCGACGCTGAAGAAATCGAAGTTCTGGTCGGAATGCAGGACAAGCTGCCGGCATGGATTGCTCGAGCGCTGCAGTCAGGCTCTACTGTAGGTTTCGACCCTTGGCTGCATACGCGGCAACATGTGAGGCAAATCAGGAAGGAATTGCATCCGAACGGACTTGAATTGCGGTCGGCCGCCGGCCTGGTCGACCGGATTTGGTCTGATCGTCCCGATGCTCCGACCGGTCCCGCCTACGACTATCCGATCAAGCACGCGGGTGAACGGCGAGAAAAAAAGATTGAGCGCATGTCGCGCGAATTGAGCGAAGCCGGAGCCGATGCGGCAATCCTGACAAAGCCGGAGTCAATTGCGTGGCTCCTGAATATTCGCGGATCGGACGTCGACTATTCTCCGATTGTCCAAGCGTATGCGGTGCTTACCGAAGATTGCCGCGTCGAACTTTTTGCCGATCCGCGCAAGTTCGGTTCCGATCTAGCGGACGCGCTGAAACCCGACGTGCGAATTCGATCTTTCGATGTCCTGCCGTCCGCATTGGCAGAGCTGAGCGGGAGAACGCTTATCGATCCTCGTTCCGCGCCTGAGCGCTTGTTCGAACTGCTTGAGGAGAATGAGGTCCGGATCGTCGAGGCGGACGATCCTTGCGTCAACGCAAAGTCGATAAAGAACAAGATCGAAATTAAAAATCATAGATCGGCTCAGGAGCGGGACGGAGTTGCCGTTGCGAAATTCCTTGCTTGGATAGGCAGACGTGCAACAGCAGATGCCGTCACGGAAATCGAAGCGGCAGCGGAACTCGAACGACTCCGCCGATCAAGCGGAAGGCTGAAGGGGCTGAGTTTTGCGACGATAGCCGCGTCCGGCCCGCACGGCGCAATCATCCACTACCACCCGACAGCCGACACGAACCGGAAACTGAAGCCCGGCGAGCTGTTTCTGGTCGATTCGGGCGGCCAGTATTTGGACGGAACAACTGATGTCACGCGAACCGTCGTCATCGGAGAGCCGACCGAAGATCAGCGCAGAGACTATACGTGCGTGCTCAAGGGCCTGATTGCGCTTTCAACTGCCAAGTGGCCGCCGGATCGCACCGGTCGGGATCTCGACACGATAGCGCGGTATCCGCTTTGGCTTTCCGGACGAGACTTCAAGCACGGCACGGGGCATGGCGTCGGCCACTTTCTTGCCGTGCACGAGGGTCCGCAAAGTATATCGACGCGTTTCGACGAGCCGTTGATGCCCGGAATGATCGTTTCCGTTGAGCCGGGCTTGTATCTTGAAGGACGCTACGGAATTCGGCTTGAAAATCTTGCTCTTGTCGAGGCTTGCTTGACGGATAACTCGGACAGCGGCGAATTCCTGCGGCTGGAGACGCTGACCTTCGCGCCGTTCGACAGGCGACTAATCAATGCGTCCGAACTGAGCCTTAACGAGCGGTATTGGCTCAACCAATATCAAGCAAGCGTTCTCGCGAAAATTGGCCCGCACTTGGCCGACGCAGATTTGGATTGGCTTAAGCAAGCTTGCGCCGCGATCCTTTGACAACGCGATTCACAAGTCTCAACCCCATGTGAATTTGTCCTCACCCAATATCGGTCCGTCCGAAAACTGCACGTGCAGCGACATAGTCCGCCCGGCATTGAAGTGATGCGTGTGGCTGATTCCGTGTTCCGCAACCCCAGAATTCGGCGTCGGGTGCGTTTGATGTTTTTTGGCTAAACCGATTCCGAACTCTCGCCTATCGCCCGGATTCGGCGTTTCAACGGTAGACGGAGGATACGAGGGGAAGTAGAGTGATCCGAACCTGACTTGGGCCATTCGCACCGCGTGGCTGTCCGGCATGAACCGCCGCCCGCGCAATGCCAGCGAAAACTTTTGCGACGGGATGCGAGCGATGACCGACCGGACACTGTTGGAACATTCCGAGCGGATGGCGAAACAGGAAGAGCGCATGAGCACGCATCAGGCGAAGTACGAAAGCGCCTTGGACAGACTGCGAGCCGATTTGGCAAAGCGCGATGCGCAGCGTGACGCCGACGCAGCGAAACGCGACGCCGAAGCCGCAAGGCGAGAGGCACAGCGCGAGGTCGACATGGCGAAGCGGGACAAGGACAATTCGCGATGGCAGATCGGCATGGGGGTCGCTGCCATTCTCATTTTGGGCGCTTGGATTCGCTGGCCGTTCTGATCGGGCGCGGAACTTGCGGCGGGCTTGCGCGCGTCCGCTTGGCAAAAATGGCGGTTGGGCGCGCCTTTTGCTTTCGGTTGAGTTGGTTCCGCGCCCTCACGCATCCGCTTGGGTTCCGCGTTTCGAGGACTTCAATTGTCGCCTGACCAAGAATCATGAAACGCACCCTTCTGCGTTTCTTACCCGGCTAATTTCAGGGGGAGGATTCCGAGGGAATCGCGGAGTTTTTCTTCTGACAGGTCATACTCGCCGAGCATGTTGATATGCGCCCATACCATGGGCGAACGACCGGCAATAGCGCGGCGCAGGCTTTCCTTGGCTTCGGTGTTTGGAGCTTTCTCTATCCTACGTTCGAGATAGAGGTAATTCCAACAAATAATGCTGTTCTTGATCAACCGGTTGCAGGCTTCAGCGACTTCCTGTTCCTCCTTTTCAGCTTGAATGAACTCACGAGGACTGCCAACGGCAACGGCTCGGGTGAAACGGTTCGCCAGTTCGACTTTGTTGAGCTGCTTTCCGATGGTTTGGCGCAGTTCGAGGTCGTCGACATAGCGCAAGATGAATAGCGATTTGATGATTTGTCCGAAGGCTTTGAGGGTTTGGTAGAGCGCATGATGGCGCGAGTAGGAATTCAGCCGCCGAAAGATATCGGATGCGGTGTTCTCCTTGAGCTTGATGGTTGCAACCAGACGCAGAAGATCGCTCCAGTTCTCACGGATCAGAGTGTCGTTAATCGTTTTGTCGGGCTGGATTTTCCAATCTTGCCACGCCTGTTTTTTCGGCTTGAAGATGTAGAAGGTCTGCTTGCTAATGCCCTTGATTCGCGGAGCTAAAAAAAAGCCCAGAAGGTGCGTAAGTGCGAACACGGCTTCAGTGTAGCCGTGTGTGTCGGTCGAATGGATGTCGCTCTTGACGACATCGTTGTTGTGCATCAGCCCGTCGACAACATAGGTGCTTTCACGGGCAGCCGCACTGATCACCAGCGAATGCCATAGAAGGTGACGTTCATCGACTAAGGTGTAGGCGCTGACACTCTGTCCCTGCCCAAAATACTTGAACGACCGGCTGGCACGCAGTGAATCCCCGCGCACTTCGAATTTCTGGCCGTCGCTGGCGGTGTGAAGTCGCTCGTTGTCGCGGCGGAAAAGGTTGGGCAGATCCATCTCGTCCACGGCTTTGACCACGGCGTGATTGGCGGCGCGGATATTGTCGAGCGAGAAACGCCAATTGACCGCATGCTCCGCCTCGCTTTCGGTAACGCATGAGGTAATCCGGGGCCATCTTGCGCACGCCGATTCCACAGCCCAGCCCAATGATTCCGGCAAGGATCGCAGAGCGAGATACGACTTGCCGGACATAGTGTACAGGTTCAGTATTTACGCAACGGTTCGTGGGTCCGATTCGCCGCGTTCCGGGACGTTTATAGGATTTGGTCGGGTTGTTTTCCAGCGTCCGGTTTTTGGTTTCTCGGGGCGTCCGGCTGTTTGGCGTTCGCGGCATGGCGACAGGAAGGGGAGCCGTAAGTTTTGTCTGCGACGACCCTGCCTGGCTCCCTGGCATTAGAAATTGACATCTGAGTTGACAGATTATAACAACTTTCATATATATGTGTGTTGAGTTCGTTGCCCAACGGCAACGAATCTATCGAGGTTTCGGTCGCTGAACCAGCGCGGCAAATCAGCGACCACTTTCCATTCCCAGCTCGGTTCGGCAGAAGTCAACGTCCCAGCGGGGGGAGTTTCGGATCATTTGTATGCTCCTTTCTGCTTCATAGCCGGCAACGAAATTTGCTACCAAATCTCCTCTGGAGATATAATACTGCAAGACCACAACAAAATTCCCGTAAGCAACCGAGGCAGAACGCGTAATTTCGTGTCTTCGGCGCCTACTTGACCACCCTTGATACCAATCCGTGACCTGATCCTCCAAGGTGGGCTTGATCCAATCCATGCGTTCTGCACGAATTGGGGAGAAGGCATCTTTATTTCGATCACGCCGAGTAGACTCGAAAAATGCGTGACTAAAGCTTTCATTTCTGAATTTCACCGGAACGCCGTGGAAAGTTGTAATTTCATTTCGAACCAACGTATTTCTAAAATGGGCTTTGTAAGCCTCTTCGCTAGGAAGAAACAGCAAGGGTGGCATATGTGTCTATCCTCACTGAGAATTGCTAGCGACCAAGTTGAACTTGTTGTTGCCAACGGTCGTCGGGCCCAGAACTACGCAAAGTCGTTGTTCCAATGCTTTAACGACATCTTCTTTCGCCGTTCCGCAGTTAAGCGTTCCGTTTGCACGGCTGCTAGCAGCTCCTAGCAATAAATCTGTAAGCTGGATCAGCGCTACCTCCTTCGACGGCAGCGCCTGAATCTCCGCTTTAATCCTTGCACCGAGCAGGACTCGCTTAAACCTGTGAATGCACTTGTTGTCCGTTTCGCAGAAGACACGATAGTTATTTTGGCTGTTTGCCCAGCGATGGAGCATCTCATGGTAGAACTTGTATATCCCGAGCTCGGTTTTAACGCGATTCGGATCATATTTCATCTGCTCGCGATTCACGGCAATACCGCGAAAATGAAGCCCGTCTTCGTCGTAGCTCACAAATAGATCAATCAGATCGAAATAGAATCCAAGCCGTGAGCGCGAAATTTTATTCCACTTGATTTCCCCCCATGTGTTGTGGCGCCTACGAACCGCTTTAATGCGATCCTTCACTTCTTCGCGCAGATCGGCTGGGAGCCACAAGCTACCAATCATCAAGTAATCGGCCTTGGGATTACTGGAGGTGAACAGATCAGGAAATGCGTTGTCACAATAGATTTCCATATGCATTGCAGTTTCCGGTGCTCCCGCTGCCAGCCGGTGGGCAATGCCCGCGCCGTCTGCTCCGCTCGCCCGAAGACCTCGAAAATGCTCGGCGTCTTTTGTTTGCATCAATCTGTACCCGGGTTTGCCCTTGCGGCGGCGCTTTTACAACAATTGCTCAACGACTTTGATCACAACGCAAACATTATTCCTGCCCGCCACCAAATTGCCCCGACCGATGACGCTTTATGCCGTTGCGCTTGGGTCGGATTTTTTTTCGACAATTTGTTCTCTTTCGAAAGCCTTCCACATATCCGAACCAAGGGCATTCAAATCGTCTTTATGTGAATGCGGATACCGTACTGGCTCAAATTTCGGCGGATATAAAAGCTCAACAGCTGTGATACCCGAGACAAATCCGTGAATCAAGGATTGGATTCGGATTTGTCTTTCTTGCTTTTTGCTTTTCACGTCTGTTTCTCCAAATCAAACTAGCCGAAGTTCAGTCAGTATTCAGAAATCCGGCAACTTAGAATGATGCGATTGCACTCCGGCCTACATCGACCTTTGAAACTGACCAACGCCCTACTCAGTGAAACGGTCAAGCACTTTACATTGCTCTTAACCTTTTTGGGTTGGGGCGAATTGTCTATCCCGCCCGCAATCTGACCAACTGAAGCCTCGGCGCCAGTAACACTGCATGCCACCAAGTCGGCGGGATATTTCTGCTCTTGTTGTTCTATAGGCATTGATCAGGAATGTCTCGAATTAAGGTGTAGCATCTCCGCAGCAGCAATCGCATACGTTATTCCGTCTCTAGTAGCGGATACGCAGTACCGCGCATTATTTCGCCCACATCTGGATCAGGTACATTATCCTGTCAAGCAATTATTTGGGTTCGGGTGCGCTCCATTTTTCGGTCGAGTGATTGCCGCACGGCAAGTCCTCCATCCAAGGAAGTCGGGCCAGCGCTAATTTTCGAGGCAACATCTGACGGCGAGCAGGTCGTTGCCGCTCGCTCGCCCATGGCATGGACTTGCATCAACCTGCTCGATGAGTAAGCCCCCTCAAACAACACTCAGCGATGCCCTCAGACTCCTCTCCCTGAAATTGTCGCGTGAAGCAAAGCCGAATTCAGGGGTCGCCGAGCACGAATAAAGCCAAGTACCTCAAGTCAATGCTTGTTTGGCTATGTCGCTGCACCTACCTGTGCCTGAACCGGTCGAATATGTTTCAACTGTCTCGCAGCAATGCTTGCGCCGCAGCGCGCGCCTCGTCGGTGATCGATCCGCCTGCCAACATTCGTCCGATTTCCTCCACTCGTTCAGGCATGTTCAATTTGGACATGCCTATTCGTTGGCCGGCTCCCTCCGATTTCGAAACCCGCCAATGGTGCTGTCCGAGCGCTGCGACTTGCGGCGAATGCGTCACGACCAGCACCTGCGCATTTTGCGCCAACGCTTTTAGCCTGCGACCCACGGCGTCGGCCGTTGCTCCGCCGATGCCGCTGTCGATCTCGTCGAAAACCATGCAGTTCCCTGAATCGCCCGATGAAAGGCACACCTTCAATGCAAGAAGAAATCTCGACAGCTCTCCGCCGGAGGCAATCTTGCCGATCTGGCCGAGAGGGACGCCTGGCCCGGTGGAAACCTGAAATTCCACGGCGTCGGCGCCATCCGGACCGCCTTCCGTCTCGGTCAATATCGTCTTGAACTTTGCCTTTCCCAACTTCAGCGGCGCCAACTCGCGAGCAATTCGCGCATCCAATTTTTTTGCGGCGGCCTGGCGGCTGGCGCTCAACCTGCGAATCAATTCCCCGAATTCTTTCTCAAGCCGCATCGCCGCTTCGGAGAGCTTGGCGACGTCCTCGCCGAAATTTTCGATTTTCGCGAGCTTGGACCGCAGTTCATCGGAAACCTTGTGAATATCTTCCGCGGCGACGCCGTGCTTGCGCGCGAGCGCCCGAAGCGCGTACAGCCGGTCTTCAAGAAGCTCCAAGTCGGATGGTTGGAATTGGACTGAATCCTTGAACTCTTCGACGAACCTTAAAGCCTCGCCGATCTCGATCAACGAATGATCCAGCATGGAGACCGCCTCGTCCAGCTTTCCGTCGATTTCAGGCGAAATCCGTTCGAGTATTCTGATCGCGTCTCCGACCATGCCTTCCGCGCCCTGTGCGCCGATTGACCGCTCGGCCTTATTAAGGTCGTCGCCTATTTTCGAAGCCGACTTCATCAAGCGCCTGCGCTCTTCAAGCTGAAGCACTTCGGACGGCGCGGGATTGAGATCTTCGATCTCCTGAAGCGAATGGCTGAGGTATTGCTCGTCTTTCCTCGCGTCCTCTTCATTGCGCTGCGCTTCCAACAGCGATTGCCTCGCGTCCTGCAACTTTCGCCAGAGGTTGCGGGTTTCGCGGAGAAGCGGCTCATGCCCTGCGAATGCATCGAGCATAGCCCTGTGCACCGCTTTGTTCATCAGACCTCTGTCGTCGCGCTGGCCATGGAATTCGATCAGAATGTCCCCAAGCGACCGTAGCGAGTCGGAACCGCATCTGCGGTCATTCACGAACGATGATTTGCGCCCGGAATTTGAGATCGTGCGTCTGACGATCAGCTCGTCGCTTGGTGCAAGGCCGAACGACTCCAGCAAAGTCTTCGCTCGGCTTTCCCGGTCGAGCAGGAAAGTTGCCGCCACTTCGCCGCCGGGAAACTCGTTGGCATTCGAGTCGACCCTGTTCTGGATTCCGAACGCGAATCCCAGCGCGTCGAGCAGGATCGATTTGCCGGCTCCGGTTTCGCCGGTGAGCACATTGAGGCCGGATTCGAATTCGATGTCCAAGCCGCGCACCAGCAGCAGATTGTGAACCGAAAGAGAGCAAAGCATGCCCTGAACCTAATTTCCGGGGTTTACAACCACTCACCCAGAATAGTTCGCCTGTAGGATTCCGCCAAAATCCCGCCGCGGCCGTCGGGCGGCTCGAGACCCCTGTCGTCGAATAGCCTGTAGGTGTCCTCGTACCAGTCGCTTCCGCGATAATTGTAGGCCAGGACTGAGGCCGCTTCTCTGGCTTGAGTTTCCAAACCCAGAGAAAGATAGGCTTCGACAAGCCTGTGCAAAGCCTCCTGCACATGCGTCGTCGTGCTGTAGTCGTCGACAACGACCTGGAACCGCCTGATCGCGGCGGAATAATGCTTCCGCTTCAAATAATAGCGCCCGACCTCCATCTCCTTGGCTGCCAGCAAGTCGATCACCAGATCGAATTTAAGCTCGGCGGACTTGGCGTATTCGCTCTCGGGATATTGCTCGATGACCTCGTTCAGGAATTGCAGCGCATTGATCGCGTTCGCCCTGTCGCGCCCTTGCCTGCCGACCAGCTCGTAATAGCTCATGGCGACCAGGAATTGGGCCAGCGCGGCATCTTCGTCGCCGGGGTAGAAGGATAGAAATCTTTCAGCCGCGATGCGGCTCTTCTCGAACTCGCCCGCCGCGTTGTAGGCCGACGCCGCCAGCACGGTGCCGCGCCGGGCCCAGTCCGAATACGGGTAGACCCGCTCGATTTCGGAAAACCTGTCTCCCGCCTGCTCATAGCTGCCGTCCTGCAGCAGCGCGTCGGCTTGGGCGAAAATCTGCTGCGGAGTCAGAGACTCGAAGTCCGGTTCATTGTCGCTGCATGCCGCTGCCGAAAGAAAGGACAACGCGAAAGCAATGTTCCGCAACCTGATATGAAACGACATCTCTGGGCCGACTTTCGTTGATGCTTCTTCGCAGAGAATAGTTCTTCGCGATGCAACGCGCAATGTCGCGGAAAACCGGCTGCCTCCGGAATGCCTGCGTTCAGCAGACGGATGTTCTCGGCAAATCGCGGGCGCAAGCCCCGACGCCGGGCAGCAGCGCCGCGGTTTCGGCGTCCGCCGTCTCCAGCCGATACGCGCCTTCCGTGGCGAAAAGCCTTTTGAGCAATTCGCTCGTGTGGCGATGGCCTGAAAATTTCCCGGAAAACCAGCCGATTATCGGACGGCCCGCCAAAGCCAGATCGCCGATGGCGTCAAGCATCTTGTGCCTGACGCATTCGTCTTCGTAACGAATTTGATTGGGGTAAATCTTGTTCTCCCGGTCCGCGAAAACAACAGTTTCGAAAGTTCCGCCGCGACCCAGATTGTTTTTCTTGATTTCCTCGTATTGCGCTTCGGTACAGAAGGTGCGGCTGTCGCTCAAATGCCGAACGGGCGCCCCGTTGCAGAGAATCATCGACTTAGACTGCTCCCCGATCGGGTTCTCGAAAGAAATCTTGAAGTCGATTCCGAACTTTCCGGACGGCGCGAGCGCGACACTGGCAGCGCCGTCTTCATGCTCCACAGGCTTGACGATCCTGATGACTTCGATGGGCGCATTCTGACATTCGACGCCGGCGTTCAAGATTTTATCGACCAGTTCAATCGCGCTTCCGTCCATCTGGGGCACTTCTTCTGCGTCCACCTCGACAAGCGCATTCCGTATTCCGCAAATCCAAAGCCCGGCGATCACATGCTCGATGGTCTTGACTGAAACGCCCCACCGGTTGCTGATCCGCGTGCAAAGCCGCGCGTCGGAAACATTGCGGAATGATGCGTCAACGACATTCGGTCGATCCTTGACGTCAACGCGCTTGAATTTGATGCCGTGGCCGACCGTGGCCGGCAGAACCCTGATCCTGGCCGGCGACCCGGAATGCAATCCGGTGCCGGCGGAAATAACAACCGATCTAATTGTTGCCTGCACTGCAAGTCTCTCAGCCCGCTTAGTGCAGAATGCTTATAGAATTTGCGATCCTACGACAAATCAACCATTGCAACTAATTGTAACATATGGACTTGTGGCCTTGATCCGGCGCGCGGCGGCTGGGGAAATGGCGCCTTTTCCAACGCGCGGCGGTCGGCCGGCGCCGAAAGGCTTGCGATCGCGCCCTATGGGCGCGATCGCTTCCGTTCAATTCTGGTGCGGAGAAAAGATCGTGAATGAACGGAATTAGTTCGCCTGTCGGCGCATGAACGCGGGAGTCCTGATGTTGTCGTCTTGTTCGTCGCCGTCGCTCTTGATTCGCGGGCTTGGCCCGGAAGTCAGCCGCACCTGATCCTCTTCCCGATCAGGATCGCGGACGCCATCGTACGGCTTGGTCATTCGATGAAAAACTCCGCCAAGCCCCGATCGTTTCGGTTTCTCCTGCGAACTGTCCTTGGAGGCTGTCAGCGTAGGCTCAATGTGGTCGGAAACCGACGACAGCGCGGGCGCATCATTATTTGCCGGGGGCTTGGGAGCGACGAAAATGCTCCGTCTTTCTGAAACAGGCTCCTCGTCCCGCTGGGCGACGAAGCTCTTTTGGGGATCGCCTTGTCCGAATCCAAAGTCGGGCATCCTCGGAAAGTCATTCCATTTGTCCGCGTCCTTATTGGCCGGCGAATCATCTGCCCCTTGAGCGCTCATCTGGGAGAAGAACGAGTTTTCGGACCGGCTTTCATCGAACGACGACTCCAGAACGCCCGCCTGCTCTGCGCTCACCGGGTTCAGCCCCGTCGCAACCAAGGAGACCCTGACCGTTCCTTCCATGTCTTTCTCAAGAGAGGACCCGACGATCACCCGGGCGTCTTTGTTGACATCGTCGCGGATCCTGGTCGACGCGGAGTTCAAGTCCCAAAGCGACAGATCGCTGCCGCCGACGACATTGATCAGAATGCCGCGCGCTTCCGACAGGCAGGTCTCCTCAAGAAGCGGGTTGTGAATTGCGAGTTCCGCCGCCTTGGACCCCCGGTCCGGACCTTCGGCCTCGCCGCAGCCCATCATCGCGGATCCGGTTTCAAGCATGATCGATTTCACGTCCGCGAAGTCGAGATTGATCAGGCCGGGCCGAATGATGAGATCCGTGACGCCTTTGACAGCTTGGTAGAGCACGTCATCCGCCTTCACGAACGCATCGGTGGTGGTCGTGTTCTCGTTGGCCATCATGAACAGATTTTCGTTGGGGACCACCATGATCGTATGGGCGCACTCCCGAAGCGCTTTCACGCCGTCCAAGGCCACGTCCATCCTTCTCTGGCCTTCGAAAGTGAAGGGCTTCGTAACCACGGCAACGGTAAGGATTCCAAGTTCCCTCGCCAGCTTGGCGATGTTCGGCCCCGCGCCCGTGCCGGTTCCGCCGCCCATCCCGGCGGTGATGAACACCATATGGACGCCGGAAAGGTGATCGATGAGCTCGTCCCTGGATTCCTCCGACGCCTGAAACCCGATCTCGGGATTCGACCCCGCGCCGAGTCCTTGGGTCAGGTCGGCGCCCAGCTGGATTTTCACGTCGGCGGTCGAACCGTCGAGCGACTGGGCATCGGTGTTGGCCGCTAAAAACTCCGCGCCTTCGAGGCCTTTGTCCTTCATATTGTTGATCGCGTTGCACCCCGCGCCTCCCACTCCGAGAACCACGATTCGCGGCAGCAAGTTGGTCTTCGGGGGAACATGTAGTGAATTCAGTGACATTTCGGTTCTCCTGCTCGATTTGTCGGCGACGTTCCCGCAACGTCATCCATACGGTTGCAACTACGCATTGCGCCGCTCCGCCGCCGCGTTCTGGGCGGATCGGTTCGGCGCCTACTCACCAATACTCCCTGATCCAATGCATCAGCCTTTTCACCGGCTTCGACGGCGGATTGGCAGGAGGCGGCTCCGGAAAATCCCACCATTCGTCGTCGGGATGCGCTGCGAACATCGTCAGTCCGACTGTGGACGAATATTCGGGGCCGCTCATTGCTTGCGGCAGCCCGGCGATGCGCATCGGCCTGCCTGATCGGACCGGGCGGCCGAGCTTTTCGCGAGCCAAGTCTTCCAAGCCCGGAAGCACGCTCGATCCCCCGGTGAGAACGACGCGCTGGCCGGTCAGCTTGCTGAATGAGGCATCTTCCAGAATCGATTTGACGTTCTCGAGAATCTCCTCGACGCGCGGCCGCATGACGCCGATCAGCTGGGAGCGCGTGGATCCCTTCGGAGGGCCGGACCGGCCGGGTCCTTGATCAGAAGGAAGGCGCTCCAGATCGTCTTCGGATGTAGAGATCACGCCGCCATGGCCGACTTTGAGCCATTCCGCCATTCGCTCGGACACCGAGAAAGCCGCGCTGATATCTCTGGTGATGTCGTTGCCTCCCAAGGGGAGGCCTTCGGCGAAGAGCATGTGCTTCTTGAAGAAGATCGAAATCGCCGTGACTCCTCCCCCTATGTCCACGCACGCCGCTCCGAGCTCCTGTTCATCCTCGACCAGCGACGAAATCCCGGACACGTAGGCGGAAGTCGTGATTCCGGCCAGTTCGACGTTGCAGTTCTCCACGCACTTCGAAAAGTTTTCCAAAGTGTTCCGGTTCACGGAGAGGACATGGAGGTCCGCGGCCAGACGCTTGCCTCGATGTCCTCTCGGATCGAACATCCCCGACCTGTGGTCGACAGAGAAGTTCACCGGCTGGGCGTGGATTACTTCGTTTTCCGGGCCGGGACCGTCGACTTCGGATGCCGCGAGAACCCGCGCTATGTCCAATTCATCGACCGGATCGTCCCCGACCTCGACCTCGCCGAAATTCAAATTCGAGGTCAATTGACCGCCTGAAAAGCAGGCGATCACATGGTCGACCCGCTCCCCGCAAACCCTTTGCGCCTCCGAGATGGCACTGCGGATTGCGCCGGTCGCTTCGGATATGGATTCAACTTCGCCGAACTTGATCCCGCGCGCGGGCGCGGACGCCGATCCGACGATCTTGAACCCCGTGCGGTCGGTCAAAGATCCGCGGCCGCGCGCCTCCGCGCCCAGCTTGGACTCGAATTTCAGCACGAGGCACGCGATCTTCGTCGTGCCCATCTCCAGAACGGCGATTGATCCGCGCTGCATGGCTTCTGTGCGCTTGCTTCGCAACGCGCGATGAAGTCGACGTATGTGATCGCAATTCATCTGGTCATGCCACGCGCTAGCTGTCCAGAATCCTGGCCCGTTCGATTCCGTTTTCGGCCAGCCGGACGGTCATCCGCTCGGGGTTCCGCAAATCGATGGCCGAAATCGCTCTGAGCAGAATGCCGTCGGTCCTGCTGCGATAGATGAGTTTGGCCAAGGCCGCCGCCGGTTCCTTTTCCGGAAGCATGACCTTTCGCGACCGGTCCAGCACGACGTCCCATCTCCGCTCGCCCACGCGCACCAAGCCGCGGACCATCTTTGCGATCGGTTGCGCCGTCGACATGATTTGGATGGCTTCGCGCGCCGCGGCGTCCGAGCCGGGTCCCGCCAAAAGCGTCAGTTCGGGATAATCCAGCCTTCGCTCCGCGCTGCCGATGACCCGGCCCTCAGCATCCAACAGATGCAAATCGAGTTCGCTTCGCCAAATGAGCGCAGGCGCATGCTCGATCACGACGATTTCCATGTATCCCGAAGGATTCATCGAAACGCTCGCCGAAGCCGCCGCAGGCAGCTTTTCAACCTCCTGCTTCAATTTTTTCACGTCGATATCGAATGGGCTGACGGGGAAACGATCCGGAAGGAGTGCGCGAATCTCTTTTTCGGTAAGCGGCGAGGCTCCTTGAAAGATCACTCCGCCGATCATGAACTCGGGATTGTACTTAACCTCTTTCTTCGCCCGCGACATGATGTCGTCGAATCGCAGTTCGATGCCGCCCCAGACGAGCAATCCGGCAACGACCGCCGCAACTCCGGCGATCGGCGCGAAGATGCGAAGGAAGAAAGTGAACGATTTCGCGAGCAGCAGCCGCTGGAGCCGGTAATTGACGCGGCTGGTGCCCTTGCCGGCGCTCGGATTCATCTGCCGCACGACGCATCCTCCACCAGTTCACGGCAAAGCGCGCCGAAATTCGTTCCGCAATGCATCGCCTGCTCGGGGCAGAGCGAAGTCGGCGTCATTCCGGGCTGAGTATTCGTTTCGAGCAGGAACAGTCCCGCCGCTCCGTCGTCCTCGTTCCAACGGAAGTCGGTCCGGGAAAGGCCCTTGCAGCCGAGCGCGCGATGCGCCTTCAGCGCATAAGCCATCGCCGTTTCGAAGACCTCGTCGTCGATCTTCGCCGGGCATACGTGCGTCGACCCGCCTGGCGCGTATTTCGCTTCGTAATCGTACCACTCGGTCGTCTGGATGTCGGTGACGGTGAGAGCCTGATCGCCCAGAACTCCAACGGTCAGCTCCCGGCCGGGAACATATCTTTCAACGAGAACCATGTCCGGTAGGTCGTCCGGGTCGCAAACCGGCGCATTCCGTCCATTTGCGACGATATGCACTCCTACCGATGATCCCTCGTTGTTCGGCTTGATGACGTAAGGCGGCACGCAGGGAGGCGAATTCAGAATGTCCTCTTTCGAAACCAGCCAGCCTTCGGGGCTGGGAAGCCTTGATTTGCAGTACACGGCTTTGGCCCGCTGCTTGTCCATGGCCAAGGACGAAGCGAGAACGCCGGAGTGCGTGTAAGGTATTCCCATCCACTCAAGGATGCCTTGCATGCATCCGTCTTCGCCCCAGCGCCCGTGCAAGGCATTGAAAGCTACGTCCGGTTTGATTTCGCCGAGTCGCTCAACGATGTCGCGGCCCGCATCGACCTCGACGACATCGTATCCTTCGTCTCTAAGCGCAGCTGCGCATTCGCGGCCGGTGACCAGCGAGACCTCTCGCTCGACGGACGGGCCGCCCATCAGCACAACTACGCGGATTGGCGTCCTGCTCGACATGCCTCGCTCCGCTTTTCCGCCGGACGCGAAATCCGGCGACACCGCCCGCCCCGACTAACGCAGGATTATGAGCAATGCTTTCCTACTCGTACTATCTCCCACTCTAAACTGATTCCTCGTTCCGCAAGAACCTTCTCCCTAATTTTCTCGCCCAGGGCCTCGAAATCTGTTGCAGTTGCGCCACCTAGATTTAGGAAGAAATTCGGGTGCAGAGACGACACTTGGGCCCTCCCTACCCTGACGCCTCTGAACCCTCCGTCATCGATCAGCTTCCATGCCTTCATGTCATGGGTCTCGTCCGGCGATCCCGTGGAAGAGAATCCTGATGGATTCCGGAATGTCGATCCGGCCGTGCCCGCTTTCGTCGGCTGAGTGGCGTTTCTTTTGTCCACCTGCTCGGACATTTTCCTCAACAATTCGTCGCTCCGTCCGCGCGGACATTTCAGAGCGGCCCTTACGACGACCGATCCGTCGGGGATCGAACTGCTTCGGTACGCAAAACCCGCATCGCCCTTCTCCATTCGCACGATTTCGCCCGACCTCGTAACGACCGTCGCATTCTCGAACACGTCGGCGAGATACGTCCCGTAGCAACCTGCGTTCATTCGGACGGCTCCGCCCACAGTTCCCGGAATCGTTCTAAGGAATGTGAGATCCAAGCCCTTCTTCGCGGCTTCCACGGCAACCCTAGCACCCCGCGCGGCGGCCCCGATCTCGGCTCGGCAGCCGTCGAATTCAATCTTGTCGAACGATTTTCCGAGACGCACGACCACCCCGGCGATCCCGCCGTCCCTCACGATCAGATTGGTGCCAGCGCCGACGACGAACACCGGAATCTCCCGGTCGAGGCCGGACAGAAATTCCGACAGATCCTTCTCGTCCGCAGGGTGGAAGAGCCATTCGGCAGGGCCTCCGACGCGCAGCCATGTCAATTCCGACATGAGTCGTCCCTTGGCGAGCTTTCCGCGCCTCGGGGGAAGCCGGCATTCCTGCGCCTGAACCCGATTCATGTTCCCGCCGCTGTCAACTTCCGTCCGGATCGTCGGCTATCGAATGCGCCCATGAAGTAATCGTGCCCGCGCCCATGCAAACCACGATGTCCCCGCGGTCCGCTTCCGAATCGACGAACTCGCGCAGTCCTTCTTCACCCTCAATGGCCACTGCGCGCCGATGCCCGTGCCTTTTGAGCCCTGCCACGAGATTTTCCTTGTCGGCGCCCGGTATCGGCTCCTCTCCGGCAGCATAAACATCGGCTATCGCGACGATGTCGGCATCATTGAAGCAGGTGCAAAAATCGTCGAGCAAATTCGCGAGCCGCGTATACCTGTGCGGTTGATGGATTGCCAGCACCCGCCTGCTTGACACTTGCCTCGCAGCCTTCAGCACAGCTGAAATCTCAGCCGGATGGTGCGCGTAATCGTCGATTATTTCAACTCCATTGCGTCGTCCCACCCGCGTGAATCGCCTTTTCACGCCCGCGAAATTCGCGAGCGCCTCCCGGATCTGCCCGCCTTCCATGCCGAGTCCTCTGGCGACGGCTGCGGCTCCGAGCGAATTGGAGACGTTATGGTCTCCGGGCATGGGCAACGTGCAGTCTTCCAGCCGAACTCCGCCTGTCCGCCAAACGATGTCGAAACGGGCGCTCCCGCTCTCGTACTTCAAGTTCTCGGCGCTGACGTCGGCTTGGGGATTGAAACCGAAGGTGACAATTCGACGATCCGTCACTCTGCCGACAAGCGCCTGAACCTCAGGGTGGTCCGTGCAGCAGACGGCGAAGCCGTAAAACGGCAGGTTGGAAACGAAATGGTCGAATGCGCTCTTGAGGCTTTCGAAGTCTCCGTAATGGTCCAAATGCTCCGGATCGATGTTGGTCACCACTGCGACGGTCGCAGGCAATTTGACGAAAGTTCCGTCGCTCTCGTCGGCTTCCACCACCATCCATTCGCCCTCGCCCTTTCGCGCGTTCGACCCTAATGATCTGATGATTCCGCCGTTGACGACCGTAGGGTCGAAACCGCCGAATTCCAGCAGGTTGGCAATCATGGTCGTCGTCGTGGTCTTGCCGTGCGTTCCGGCGACCGCCACATTCGACTTCAAGCGCATCAGCTCGGCAAGCATTTCGGCTCGCCGCACCACGGGAAGGCCGAGGCGGCGCGCTTCGACCAATTCGGCATTGTCGCTCCTTATCGCGGACGACACGACCACTACGTCCGCGCCGGCGACATTGCCGGAAGACTGTCCCTGGAATATCTTGGCGCCGGCATCGACGAACCGCTGGGTGATGTCGGTCCTGCTGAGGTCCGAACCCTGCACTTTGTACCCTAGATTGACGAGCACTTCGGCTATTCCGGACATGCCGATCCCGCCGATTCCGACGAAATGTATCGGCCCAAGATTGTCGGGCAGTTTTGTCGAAGTGGGCATCGCTACTGATTCGTCTCTCTTTTCTCTGCCAAGCATTCGATCACGTCGGCCAATTGCGCCGCTGCGCTCGGCATCGAAGTCCGTTTCGCCGCTTCCGCCATGCGCGCCGCAGTTCCCTCATTCGTCAGGATGCGGGCGAGCTCGCGAGCCATCGCTTCCGGCGAAAGCTCGCCTTCGATCAGCGCGACCGCCGCTCCGGCCTCGACGAGGCCTCGTGCGTTGGCTGTCTGGTGATCGTTCGCAGCCGCCGCGAAGGGAATCAGAATCGCGGGCCTGCCGATCACTCCGATTTCGGCGATTGAAGACGCGCCGGATCTTGAAACCACGAGGTGCGAGTCGGCGATCCTTCGCGGAAGGTCATCATAAAACGGGGCGATTTCGCACTCCACCGAACAGCGCAGATACTTTTCCTTCGTGCTTTCCAAATTCTCAGGCCGAACCTGCTGCGTCACCCGCAGCCTTCGGCGCAGCTCGTCCGGGAGAATCGTCACGGCGTCCGCCATGACGCGGTCGATCGCGCCGGCGCCTTGGCTTCCCCCGGTCACAAGCAGTCTGATTTCGCCGTCGTCGGGTTCTTGATACGAATCCTTTTCAAACTCGAGGACCTCCGCCCGCACGGGATTTCCGGTCCGCACGCATTCGACGCCCCTTGGAAGGACGGTGTCGACCGCGCCGCATGCTACCATATCGACGCGTTTGGCAAGCAATTTATTGGCCCTGCCAAGCACTCCGTTTTGTTCGTGAATCAACGTCGGCGTTCTTGCCAGCCAAGCGGCGGCAATCGGCGGAAACGCCGGGTAGCCGCCGAATCCGGCTACAACGGCCGGCTGCAGGCGCCGAATGCGCCACAGCGCGGACAGGACGCCTTTCGCGATCTTCGCGGGCGCGAGCGCTCGCTCCACAATTCCGCCCCGGGCTTGGGTGGAGCTTTCAATCGTCTGCACCGTCACGTCCTGCGGGAATCCGTTGGCGAACGCCAATCCCCGGCGATCCGTCCAGAATTCGGCCGTCCAGTTTCTGCGGAGCATTTCCTCCGCAACGGCTTGGGCAGGAAATACGTGGCCTCCGGTTCCGCCCGCCGCAAGCACCAGCAGCGGCCCGGCGTTCGGGACGCCGGTTGGCGCGATCATGGATCGCGGCCGAAAAATTGTTCCAATCGCGCTTTCTGCGCCTCCCTTGTGACCGCGAAGAGCATACCGAGCGTCAGCCCGACAGCGATCATCGACGAACCACCGTAGGACACAAGCGGCAATGTCATGCCTTTCGCCGGAAGCAAGCGTACCGAAACGCCCAGATTAATGAAGGCTTGTATCCCGAACAGCGCCGCGAGTCCTGTTCCGGAAAGCCGCACGAAGCAATCCTCCTCCTCGATCAGCCGATACATGGACCGAATGCAGACTAAGCAGAACAGCACGATGATCAGCACGACCATCACCAATCCGTATTCTTCCGCCGCGACGGCCGCGATGAAGTCCGTATGTCCGTCCGGAAGCTGAAATTTGGCTGTCCCGTTGCCGAGCCCCACGCCGAGCAGCCCGCCCTCCTGTATTGCGTTCGTCGCGTACCCCAGCTGCGTATTCGGGGCGACGTCGCGTTCCAAGTACGCGAGGATCCGCCCTTGGACGTGATCGGACAACTGGAATGCGGCCACGCCCGCCGAAACGATGATCGCCGCGACGAGAAGCAGGATCAGGATCGGCCCGCCCGAAACGAAGTACATCACGCACCAGCTGAACACGATCAAGCTTGCTTGGCCGAAGTCGGGCTGGAGCGCCAACATTCCTGCGATCAGGCAGCCGAAGCCCAGCGAAATCATCAGGCCGCTCCGTTCTCCCGTTCGCATTGAAATCGACATGAGCCAGGCAGCGAACACCACGAATCCGGGCTTCAGGAATTCCGACGGCTGGATGGACCCGAAGCCGAATGAAAACCACCTGACCGCGCCCTTGCCGAAGTCGGTGCCGAAAAACGGCAGCATCAAGACGCCGAAAAACGCAATCGCGAAGATCCCGATGCCGACCCTGCGAATCGTGATCGTCGAAGACAGCGATATCAATATCAACGCGCCGAAACTCGCCAAGCCGTAAACGGCATGGCGCTGAACGTAGTAGAACTCATTCTGCCCGTGTTTCGCGGCCAATGGCGGGGAAGCCGCAAACGAAAGCAGCAGCCCTATCAGCATCAAGATCGCGACTGCCGCCAAGCCCATGCGGTCAAGTGAACGCCACCAGATCGGAAGTAACGGCTCCTCATGAACGGATTCCGTCGATCCGTAAACCATGTGTGTCATGGTGCTCGCCTGTATCTGCCCAAGGTCAGCTCTTGCGGCTGATCCGAAGACCGAAGTTATAGAACTTATCAGGCGCCTGTGAACCCAAAATTCCGGGCGCGGCGAAATTGTCGATCAATGTTGCAATCCCGCCATGCGGCGCACCCGGATTTCAGCCGCGGTCAGGGCTTTCCGAATCTGATGTGAATCTCGTCTATGAAGTGCCTGCCCCGGGCTTCGAAATCCGGGTATTGATCGAAGCTCGCGGCAGCCGGAGCAAGAAGAATGGTATCGCCGGGCTGGGCGTCGGATGCCGCGCTCGCCACGGCTTCGGGCAGCGTTTTGCAGACCACATGAGGCAATCCGCCGATTTGAAGAGCGAATTCCTTCGCCGAATGGCCGATCAAGTAGGCCTTGACGACATTGTCCAGACTGTCGACCAGCGGCAAGACTCCGTTTTCCTTGCCCAAGCCGCCCGCGATCCATCGGATCCTCTTGTGGGCCTTGAGCGCCCTTCCCGCGCTCTCCGCGTTGGTCGCCTTGGAGTCGTTCACGCAAAGAATGCCGCCGAAGTCGCCGACGATCTGGCTTCTGTGAGGCAGGCCCGGGAAGCTTGCAAAACCGGCTTCCACCTCGGAGACGCTCAGGCCGCACTCGAGACAGGCCGCGAGAGCAGCGCAAGCATTCTGCTGGTTGTGGGATCCCGCGAGCGATCTGAATTCCGATGCGTCGATTCGACATTCGCTGTCGCCGCTTGTCGCGGTGATCATTCCGTCGACAACGCAGACTCGCGGCGAGCGACCGTGCAGAATTCTTTCTGCGGATACCCGAACGACCGTCCCGGTTCCGACCCGGGCGCACGCCTGCGACGCGAGGAACCGTCCTTCATCCTCGTCCACCCCGATGATCGCCGACTTCATGCTTCCCGCCGCCAGCAGCTGTCGCTTCGCAGCGAAATAGCCGCCTTTTCCGCCGTGCCTCTCAAGATGATCGGGAGTGAGGTTGAGGAAAATCGCGATTTCCGGCGCAAGCAGGCTCGCCATGTCGCACTGGTAGGACGAAATTTCCAAGACCACGAAATCGCCCTTGCGCGGCGGGTCGAGGTCGAGCACTCCGCGGCCGATATTGCCCGCGAGCTGCGAACTCCGTCCGGCATGCCGGAGCGCATGGTCGATCAATGCGGACGTTGTCGATTTACCGTTGGAGCCGGTGATCGCGATCACCGTAGGGCGATTCCGCGCGCGGTCCGCATCTCCGTTTTGGCCGAGCAGGCGGAAAAACATTCCGATGTCATTGTCGGTCGGAACGCCTGCTTCCTGAGCGGCCGATACCAAACTGTTCGGTTTCGGGTAGAGATGCGGGATTCCGGGCGAAACGATCAGGCATTCAATGTCGGCCCAAGCGTCCGCAGCCGCAAGATCCCTCAGCGTTATTCCCGCGGCAAGCGCTTGCTCGCGCGCATCCGCAGATTCGTCCCAGCCGACGACGTCCGCGCCGCCTGCCCTCAGCGACTCGACCGCCGACCGCCCGGTCCTGCCGAGGCCGAGCACCGCGTAGCGTTTCCCAGCAACGCCTTGTGCCGCTATCACCTATCTCACCTTGAGGGTTGCCAGCCCGGCCAACGCCAATATCAGCGCAATGATCCAGAATCGGATGACGATTTGCGATTCGGCCCATCCCTTCTTCTCGAAGTGATGGTGTATCGGGGCCATGAGCAGAATCCTTTTTTTCGTGGCCTTGTAATATGCGACCTGGGCAATGACGCTCAGAGCTTCGACAACGAACAGCCCTCCGATCACGGCAAGCACGATTTCGTGCTTGGTCAACACTCCGATGGCTCCGACCGCGCCTCCGAGCGCCAGCGACCCGGTGTCGCCCATGAACACGGCGGCCGGCGGGGCGTTGTACCAGAGGAAACCCAGCCCGCCTCCGATCAATCCGGCGGCAAATACCAGCAGCTCGCCCGTTCCCGGAACGTAATGCACTTCGAGATATTCCGTGAAGTCGACGCGTCCAACGGCATACGCGATGACCCCCAATGCCGCCGCCGCGATCATGACCGGCATGATTGCGAGGCCGTCGAGGCCGTCGGTCAGATTGACCGCGTTGGCGGAGCCGACGATCACGATCATCGCGAACGGGATGTACAAGATCCCCGCGTTGATAAGGATGTCCTTGAATATCGGAAGCGCGATCATGCCGGACAATTCGTCCGGATGGGCCAAAATCGCGCCGTACGCCGCGATGCCTCCGATCAGCAGCCCTATCGCGAGCTTGGTCTTGCCCGCCACGCCTTTTGAATTGTTCGCGGTTACTTTTCTGTAGTCGTCGATCATGCCGATCACGCCGAACGCGAGCGTTACGAGAAGCACGATCCAAATGTACAGGTTGTCCAAGCGGGCCCAAAGGAAAGTCGCCGTTAGAATCGCGCCAAGAATCAGCACGCCGCCCATCGTCGGCGTACCGGCTTTGTCGGTGATATGGCTTTCCGGACCGTCGGAACGGATCGGCTGTCCGTTTTTCTGCTTCCGCTTGAGCAGGTTGATCAGAGGACGCCCGAACAAAAAGCCGAACACCAGCGCGGTGATCATCGCTCCGCCCGCGCGAAAAGTTATGTATCTGAATAGATTGAAGAAATCTCCGCCATCGGAAAGGCTGGAAAGATAATGCAGCATTCAATTCGCCTCTTTTGCGTACCGCGACCCGACATCGCCCAAGTTTTTGATCGCCGCGGCAACCAACGAAATGCGCGATCCTTTGGAGCCTTTGACAAGCACGACGTCGCCAGGTCCGGCGAGCACATGCGCTTCCTCCGCCAGCGATTCCGCGCTGCTGCGCCAACGCCCCCGTTTCTCCGGCGGGAGTGCGTCATGCAAATTGCGCATCAGCGGACCCGCGCAATGCACGACCGCGACGGAGTCCATGGAGGGATGGTCGGCGAAGCTCGCATGCATGTCCGCCTCCCCGCGTCCAAGCTCGAGCATGTCGCCCAGGATCGCCACGCGACGACCGGGGCGCGAGTGCGACGGCGCCGTTCCGGTCTTCGCCGCCGCGAGCACGTCGAGGGAAGCCGAGAGCGATGCGGGATTTGCGTTGAACGCGTCGTCCAGCAGGTCGATCGTCGCGTCCTCGCTGAATTCGTCAAGCCGGACGGTGTGCTTCACTCCCCTCCCGTCGGGCGGCGTCCAGCGTCCGAGATCAAGCGCAGCGACAACCGGATCCGCCTCCACCGCGGCGACCGCGGCAAGCACGCCGAGCGCGTTTTCCGCAAAGTGCCGGCCGAGCGCCGCCAGCCTGAAAAACTGGGTTCGACCGTCTACAAGAGCCCGAGCAACGGTGCCGCTTTCAACGAAGCGGTCTTCGACGAGCCTGTATTGGGCATCGGCAGCCGATCCGAATGTAACAACCTTCGCGGAAGCCTGCCGCGCAATTGAATGCATGGTTTCGAACTCGGCGGAAGACGCATTCAGGATCGCGGCGCCGCCGGGTTCCAGACCTTCGAAAATCGACGATTTCTCTTTCGCGATGTCTTCCAGGCTGTCGAACGCTGCAAGGTGCGCGGGCGCGATCATCGTGATGACGGCTGCGTGAGGTCGCGCCATTCGGCTGAGCGGGGCGATTTCGCCCGGCTGGTTCATGCCGATCTCGATTACGGCGTAATCGGCGCTTGCGGGCATCCGGGCCAGCGTCAGCGGGACTCCCCAATGATTGTTGTAGCTTCTCTCGGCCGCGTGCGTTTTTCCTTGAAAACTCAGCACGAGCCGCAGCATATCCTTAGACGATGTCTTTCCTGCGGATCCGGTGACTGCGATCACCTTTGCGCGGCAGCGCCTTCGCGCTTCAACGCCCAGCCCTTCCAAAGCGGTCTGGACGTCGTCCGCGATCAAGAGGGGCGCGTCTCCTGACACGCCCTCGGGCCGCCGCTCGACGAGCGCGGCAGCCGCTCCCGAGTTCAATGCTTGCGCCACGAAATCATGCCCGTCGCGCCGGTCCCGAAGTGCGACGAACAGATCGCCGGGCATGATCGTTCTGGTATCAATCGATACGCCGGTCGCTCTCCACCCGACCGTCGAACGCCCTCCGGTGGCTTTTTCCGCCTCTTGCGATGTCCAAATCGTCAATGCTCGCTTCCCTCCAATGCTTTGACTGCGATGCTCGCCTGCTCGGCATCGTCGAACGGCAGAACCATCTCTCCGATCGTTTGAGTCGTTTCATGCCCCTTTCCGGCGATCACCAATGCGTCGCCCGGGCGCATTGCGCTCACGGCGGTCAGAATGGCCTCCGCACGGTCGGCGATTTCCGTTGCCCCTGGGCAGGCTGCGAGGATTTCCGACCTGATCGATGCAGGATCCTCAAATCTCGGATTGTCGTCGGTCACGAATTGGACATCGGAATGCATCTTTGCGACCCGGCCCATCAAAGGACGTTTTGAACGATCCCTGTCGCCGCCGGCGCCGAATACGACGATCAAGCGGCCAAGGACATGCGGCCTGACAGCCTTGAGCGCGGTTTCAAGCGCGTCGGGAGTGTGCGCATAGTCCACGAACACCGGCGAACCGTCATTTTTTCGGGCGGCAAGCTCCATGCGTCCGCGGACTGCGCCAATTCGATTCAATTTGCTGAATACGGCTTCCGCATTTTCGCCCGCTCCGATCAAAAGCGCAGCGGCAGTCAGGGCGTTCATTCCTTGAAATCCGCCTGCCAAATTCAATTCGGCTGCGAAGACCTTGCCCCTCCATGAGAAGCTGAGCGTTTGGCCAGAACTGCGGAAGCGCTGCGCGGCAAGCTTCAGATCGGCCGTTTCACGACCGACCGTGATCAATTCGAGCCCCGATGCGGCTGCCACATTCGACATTTCCTTCCCGAACGGACTGTCGATGCAGACGACGGCCATGCCGCCGTCGATCATGTTTCTTTCGAACATCGTCGCTTTTGCGGCGAAGTAGCTTTTCAAGTCAGGATGGTAATCCTGATGCTCATGCGACAGATTGGTGAACGCAGCCGCCTTGAACTTCAGGCCGTCGAGCCGGGCTTGCGACAATCCGTGAGACGAAGCCTCCAGCGCGACCCGAGCGATCCCCTGCCTCTTCATCGCGCCGAGATGCCTGTGGAGAGTCATCGGATCAGGCGTGGTATGGTGAAGCTGCGCTGCGTACGCTCCTTCAATCCCGGTGGTTCCGCAATTCGCCGCGGGACGTCCGAGCGCTTCCCACAGCTGACGGCACATTGTCGCGACCGACGTTTTTCCGTTGGTTCCCGTGACCGCCACGACTGTTTCAGGCGTGCCGCCGAACCAGTTGGAAGCCGCAACCGCGAATGCCGACCTCGGCCTTGTCCGCACGATCATCTGCAGACCGCTGACGTCATTGTTCGCGGCGGCGACTTGCGCTCCGTCCGCATCGGTAAGAAGCGCCGCCGCTCCGTTTTCGATCGCGGCATCGGCGTAGAGCGCGCCGTGCGTTCTGGTTCCGGGAAGGGCCGCGAACAGGCAGCCCGGATATATGCTGCGGCTGTTTTCCGACAAACCGGATACCGCCGCCGCCGGATCCGGAGCATCGGCCAATCCGAGGTCTGAAAGCGACATGCGGTCGGCGGTCGGCTTGAAGGTCACGTCTTCGCGCGCCGGCAAAACGATTGCGGATGGAAGGACCATGAGTTCATTCAACGCTCGTTTCCGGCCAGATGCCCAGCACAGGCGCGACTCTGGTGACGATTTCCCCGGCGATCGGCACCGCCGTCCAGCCTGCGGTCCGCAAGGCCTCCTCGCCGTCGGTGATTTTCGGCTCATCCAAGCTTATGACCAAGACGTACTCCGGGTTGTCCACAGGAAAGAAAGACGCGAAGGTGGACAGAACTCGTTCACTGTCGTAACCGCCCCGTGAACTCGGCTTTTCCGCGGTCCCTGTCTTCCCGCCAATCGAATAACCTTTGATGTCGGCAATCGAAGCGGTGCCGTCCAGCACCACTTTTCGAAGCATCATTCTCATCTCGGCGGAAGTCTCCTCCGAGATCACCCTTTCAGGCGAGTCATTCGAAACGTCTTTCATGATGATTGTCGGCTCGACTTTCGTTCCGCCGTTGATGATTGTCGCGTAAGCCGCAGCGAGGTGCATGGGGCTGACCGCGATTCCGTGTCCGTACGATATGGTTACGGTCGAAATCTTTCGCCATCGGGACGGCCATTTCGGCTTAGCATTTTTCGCTTCCGACAATTCCAGCTTCAAAGGATCCAACAGCCCGAGTTCGCCGAGGAACGATTTTTGCCTTTCGGGACCGATCATGAGCGCAAGTCTTGCCGTACCGATGTTCGAGCTCTTCACGATGATTTCTTCCACGGTTCGGGAATCTTTGCCGTAATTGTCCTTGATCTTGTACTGTCCGACGCTGAACGGACGCGTGTCAATTACGGTTTCGGAAGACACCAAACCAAGCTCGATCGCTTGCGCGACCGCAAAGGTTTTGAATGTCGATCCCAATTCGTAGACGCCTTGCGCCGCTCGGTTGAACAACGGATTTTCCTCGGCTTTGGAACCGCTCATGTATGCTTGGCGATCATTGGGGTCGAAAGCGGGCATGGAGACAAGCGCGATGATTTCGCCCGAGTGGGCGTCCATCAGTATCGCGCTTCCGCCCAAAGCGCTCATCATGCCCAACCCGGCATTCAGCAGATTCTGGATGATCTCCTGAATCCTCGCGTCTATCGAAAGCTGAAGCGGCTTGCCGCGATGCGCCGGATCGCGCACGAACTCGTCGAATTCCTTTTCGACGCCGGCATTGCCTTTGACCTCGGCGAACTGGGAGTCCTGCAGGCCGAATACTGTTCCGCCCAGAACATGCGCGGCCAGCTTGCCGTTCGGATACACTCTGACTTCCCGCGAACCGAGATAGACGCCCGGCTCGCCGATGTCGTTGACGAGCTTGGCTTGCTCTGGCGACAGCTTGCGTTTGATCCAAGCGAACTTGGATCTGTTCAAGAAAAGCTCCTGAAGGTCGTCGGCATTCAAATCCGGAAATATTTCAGCAAGATCTTCGGCCGCACGCCGAGGGTTTCCGTTGTTTCTGAGTTCCTCGGTCCTCACATACAGCGAATTCGTCGGAAGGTTCGTGGCAAGCAAGCTGCCATTCCGGTCGACGATGTCGGAGCGTTGCGCGAATACTGCCGCCGAAGACCCGCTCGACCTGGGCTCGTCGGGCTCGGAAACCGAGATCGCCGCGGTTCGCACGGCGACCGTGACGAACAAGACGACAAAGCAGCTTATGATCGTAAGCAACCGGAATTTCGGCCGAAACCCTGTCCGGGCATCGACTCGCGGCCTTTTTGCAGCCGAACCTTCGGCGCCCGCCCTTTTCGAATTCGCTCTCATCGTCATCTGGGCCGGAAACCGCCGCCGGTCCCTGATTCATCGGAAAACGCGAGAAGGCCGACTCGGTCATGCTGATCCTTCACGTACGGGATAGTTTCCACCATGACGAGATTTGATTCGGTCATCGGACCGAGATTGATCTGGTTGAAATTGTCCTCGACAAGCGCAGTCAAGCGCTCGGCCCGGGTCAAATGCGCCCAATCAGCGTTAAGGTACTGAAGATAGTAGAACCTCTCGCCATGGAGCCTCTGCAGTTCCTCGAGTGTCCTCTGCCGATCCTGAGTCCGGTAATTCTCTTTGTACGCCCACCAAGCGAATACGAGCAAAGACGCAGACAGGACGCCGTACATTATATTGCGCATCGCCGAGCTCCCAAGACTTGGCCGGCCGTTCTCCCCTCCAGCGCTTCGGAACGAAATTGCGAAGGCGCATCCGTGCGCCTGGCCATCCTGAGCTTCGCCGAACGAGATCTCGGGTTGGCGGCAATTTCAGTTTCGTCGGGCGTGAGCGGACGACGCGACATGAGATTGAAGCTGGGGCCCGCGCAAGGCTTCTGCGGGCTGTGGCGGTTGGCCCCGGATGCGCTGCCGCGCGCTCGGAAAAATCGCTTCACGATTCTGTCTTCAAGAGAGTGGAACGTAACGACGGCGATCAGGCCGCCTATGCGCAACGCCCTCTCCGCCGCTTCCAGACCTCTTGAAAGCTGCCCGAGTTCGTCGTTGACCGCAATCCGCAGCGCTTGGAAACATTTGGTGGCCGGGTGGGTCGAGGACTTCGAGCGCTCATTGCTTTTCGCGGCCGCGATGATTTTCGAAAGCTCGCCGGTCGTGGTGATCGCGCTGCGGGAGCGATGTTCAGCGATCTTGCGCGCAACGCGTCTCGCGGCGCGATCCTCTCCGAAGCGAAAGAAGATTTCCGCCAGCCGCCTTTCCGATTCGCCGTTGACGATATCCGCCGCCGTCGGCCCGCTTCGGCTCATGCGCATGTCGAGCGGCCCGTCTTTGCTGAAAGAAAATCCGCGTTCGGCTTGATCGACTTGCATCGAAGACACGCCGAGGTCGAACACCACTCCGTCCACATGGATTGAGGGCGCGATCTCGGGATGCCGGTCGAAGTCGGAAAATCTGCCCTGCACCAATTCGATCCCGCTGTTCGACTCGTTCGTCCTTGCATTCTGCAGCGCGTCGGGATCGCAATCCATCCCGAACACCTTTTCGGCGCCCGCCGCGAGCAAAGCCCGCGAGTAGCCGCCGGCTCCGAAGGTGCAGTCCACCCACTTTCCTCTTATCGGCGCGGCGGCATTCAAAAACGCGTCCAGCAGCACCGGGGTATGCATCGAATCTCTCGTCCCGCCGGATGCCGGCCTTTCAGTCCGCATTCGTTTGGCTTTGCTGGTTCTGCAGCTCCTGGTCGAGCAATACCGAAATATTGAATGACCCGGCGTCCGGTCCGGCAAGACTCTGCAGTTGCTCGTCTATGCTCGCTGCGTATGCGTCGTGAAGGGCCGGATTCCAGATTTCAAAATGAGTGCCCGTGCCGGCGAAGCGAGCGGGTTTGCTGACGTCCAGCCGGGACTTCTCCCGAAGATCGGCGGGCATCGAAATCCGGCCGTTGGGATCGAGTTGCGCAGTTACGGAGCTTGTTATGAAATAATGCTGAAAAACTCGTTTTTTCTGTTGGGGCAAGTTTCCCCACATGATCAATCGATCAAGCTTGTTGATGGTTTCCAGAGAGTAGCAGAGAAGGCATTCCTGTTGGGGCGGCCCGTAAACGATGACGGCGGACGCCGTCGCGCCAGGCTCCCTGCCGGGATCGCCTGCCTCCAGAATTTTCCTGAAATCGGCCGGAATCGACACACGGCCTTTGGAATCGACCTTGTGGGTGCTTTTGCCCCTGAACGCCTCGTGCTGTTCTGATTCTTGAAGCGCCACAGGCTGCTCGTCCGTTGTTGATGAAGACGCTCTTGTTGGTGCTCGACCTGCCGCTTCGGATCACAAGTCGTTCCGTCGTGCTTTTCGGAGGGGGAGGAGAGCACCAATGCACAACGGAACGACTTTTTCGTGGAGGGCCTGCCCTTGCCCTTATAATTCCTGCCTTGATCCCATCTACTGACGTGGATCGTCCCCGCCGGAATTGCTGGCACACATGTTCGGCGGTTGCAACCTTTTTTTGGGATCGTATGGGAAGTCATAGGTTTTGAGCCCACTTCGGGAAAATCAAGACAAAGACGATTTGAAAGCGATTCGAAACAAGTCGAATAATCGACCGAATTATCTTTATATTGTTTATTCGAATATTTTATATACTATATATAGAGATCAAAGATTCAATTTTCTATTTCAGAAAAGTGGAGTCCAATTGAAAAAAATGCTATGAAGTCGCAAAATAATGTTGCGTTGATGCAACATTTTTGCATCGATTCCGCACTTTCGGACAGTCGGCGCCATGATTTCCCATGCCGGCGACCCCTATTTCCCCGCTCCGCCCGCGAGCAGGCGCTCGGCGAGCGAATCAAACGCGTCTGCAATCGGCCCCCGCCGGCAGGCGGCGGGAGTGCCGCCGTCGGATGCGAGCCGGATTTCGGGAATCAGCGGAACGGCTCCCAGAAACGGCAACCCGAGCTTCTCGGCATCCCTCTTCGCGCCTCCGTGACCGAAAATCTGCGTTTCCGCGCCGCATTTCGGGCAGCTGAAGGTCGACATGTTCTCGACGATCCCCAGGACCGGGGTCCCGAGTTTCTGGAACATGGCGATCGCCCGTCTCGCATCGATCAGCGCGATGTCCTGCGGCGTGCAGACGATGACCGCGCCCGAAGGCTGGAACTTCTGGCACAAAGTCAATTGGACGTCCCCGGTTCCGGGCGGGAGATCGACGACGAGATAATCCGTGCCGTCCCAATCGACCTGAGTCAGCATCTGCTGGAGAGCGCCCATCAACATCGGTCCGCGCCAGATCACAGGCTCGTCCTCCTTCACGAGGAACCCGATCGACATCAGGTGGATCCCGTGCGCGCGAAGCGGTATGATCGTCTTGCCGTCAGGCGAATCCGGCCGCCCCTTGGCGCCCATCATCCTTGGAATCGACGGACCGAACAAATCGGCATCCAGCAGTCCGACGGGCTTGCCGGTCCGGGCAAGGGAAACCGCAAGGTTCGTCGCGACCGTCGACTTGCCGACGCCGCCTTTTCCGGATGCGACCGCAATGATTCGCTCGACGCCGCGCACGACAGCAGGCTCACTCTGCTTCTTCGGGTGTCCGCCGAACCTCAGCGTCGGCGGCTCCTTGGAACTTTGAGCACTTGCTGAATGAGCCGTCATGACCACGGAAACTTTCGAAACGCCCGGCAGCGTCTTGACCGCGCGTTCCGCCGCCGCCCTCACCGGCTCCATTCGCGCTCCGAGTTCGGAAGGGACCTCAAGCACGAAGCTGACGCTGCCGGCATCGACCGCAAGCGCCCTGACCAATCCTGCCGTGACGATATCCTCGCCGCCTGGAAGAGCGATGCGGCCAAGCTCTTCGACAACTTGTTCTTTCGATACTTCCAAATCCGCCCTCCGTTCCAATGCGCGGCGCTGACTCGACCCTTCCCGCCGCGATGATGCCAAATCTACAGCAACTCTCGCGCCGGCTGAATCCTTAGTCGATACCGGAACCTGCGGGCAAGCGCACTTGCGCGAGGCGCATAGCGGAATTGCTCAATTGTAGATTGCGGCATGCCGTCCCCGGCACGATATACCGCAAGTGATGATGAAGCCTGCCGTTTGGCGGCAGCATTGAAAAAAAGGAAGCAAAACCATGGCAGCCATCGCAAAACCCCTGTCGCAGTTCAGGATCGCCGACTACGTCGGCAGCAAACTTGCATCCGTCGCGAAGGCGTGGGAGATGCACAGGCGTTACCGCGCCACGGTCGCTGGCCTTGAGGCGCTCTCCCAAAGGGAGCTGGCAGACATCGGGCTCAGCCGCGACCAGATCAGATCCGTCGCACGCGACGCGTCCAGCGCGCGAATCAAATGAATTAGAGGCGTCGGCGCCACGAGCGCCAGTCTCTAGTCGGCGGCCGTGTTTCTCCTTTCGCACGCCGCCGACTCATTCCTCCGAGAAGGGACTCCGAATTCAGCCCTCGCTCCCGTCTCCTTTGGTCAGATAGTTCGCGAGAATATGCTTGGTTCCCGCGTGGTCGAATTCCACGTCCACCTTCACGTCGTTCACTTCAACCACCTCGCCGGGTCCGAACTTGCGGTGGAAAACGCGGTCCCCTGCCGCGAACGGCGACGCGACTTTCGCCTTCGCCTTCGGACGGCGCGCCGAACCCACGTCGCCCGACGAGATGCGACGCGCCATGCGCTGGAAACCCGGAGACGAGTATCCGCCCTGGGTGTCTGCGGCAGATTGACTCAATCTTGAAATGTCGCGATCCCGCTCGCCGTAGCTGTACCGCTGCCACCCCGCGCCGGGCGGCGTCAAGGTCTGCAAGTTCTTCTCGGGAATCTCGCCGATGAAGCGCGACCGGATGCCGGACCTCCACTCGCCGTTCACAAAGCGGGTCGCAGCGCATGTCACGACGCAAACCTCTTTCGCCCTTGTGATCCCGACATAAGCCAACCGACGCTCCTCTTCGAGGCCGCGCTCAAGCTGTTCATCCAGCGATCGCTGAGACGGGAAGCCCCCATCCTCCCATCCGGGCAGAAACACGACAGGGAATTCCAGCCCCTTCGCAGCGTGAAGCGTCATGAGCGTGACCTTCTTGGCATCTGCGTCCTCTCCGCTCTCGGCAACGAGAGCGATGTGCTCAAGAAACGCTTGGATGCTCTCGAATTCATTGATCTTGCCTGCAAGCTCGTTCAGATTGTCGATGCGGGCTTCGGCGTCGGGCGTCTTCGTGTTCGCCCACATCTCCAAGAGTCCGGACTGCTTGATAATTTTGTCAGCGGCGGCAGCATGATTCTGCTGGTTTTCGCGCACCAACTCGGACCATTCATTGAGTCTTCGAAGCAATTTGGCCATACTGTCCTTTGCCGGCCTCGGGAGCTTGCCCTTCTGCAGGAGGCTCCACGCGCCCTCCAGCAACGAAATTCCCTTGCTCCGCGATTCGGCGTGGATGGCGCCGACCGACTTCGGACCCATGCCGCGCTTGGGCGTGTTGACGATTCTCTCGAAGGCGAGGTCGTCGGATTTTGAAACCGCGAGTCGAAAATATGCGATCACGTCCCTAATTTCCCGCCGCTCGTAGAATCTGGGTCCCCCTATGACTCTGTAAGGAACTCCGCTCGCGATAAGCCGGTCTTCAATCGCCAGCATTTGGCGCGACATTCTGACAAGGATTGCGATTTCGTCGAATCCGTACTCGCGGCGGCTCTCGCCGCCTCCGTTCAGATCTTCTATCTGCGTTCCGATCCATTCGGCTTCCGCGTTTCCGTCCCAGACTTCCGCCAGCTGGATCTTCTCTCCGGGGCCTGCTTCAGTCCAAAGCGTCTTTCCCAGCCTGCTGCCGTTGTGCGCGATCACGCCCGATGCCGCAGCAAGTATGTGACCGGTGGACCGGTAGTTCTGCTCAAGCCGGATGATCTGCGCCCCATTGAAATTTTTTTGGAATTCCAGAATGTTGCGAACTTCGGCACCCCGCCAGCCGTAAATCGACTGGTCGTCGTCTCCGACGCAGCAGATGTTGCCGTGCGCTTGCGCGAGCAAGCTGAGCATCAAGTACTGAGCGACGTTCGTGTCTTGGTATTCGTCGACAAGAATGTATTTGAACCGCCTTTGGTATTCGGCGAGCACCGAGTCATTCCGACGCAGGAGTTCGACCACCTGCAGGATCAGGTCGCCGAAGTCCGCCGCGTTGAGCCTTTCGAGCCTTTCTTGATACTGCTTGTAGAGTTTGTGGCCCTTGCGATTGAACGAATCCCATTCGGATTTCGGCACGTCGTCGGGAAGCCAGCCTTGGTTTTTCCACCTGTCGATAATTGCCTGGAGCTGTCTGGGCGGCCACTGCTTGGGGTCAATGTTCGCTTCCGAGATCAATTGCTTATGAAGCCGCAACTGATCATCGGCGTCCAGTATGGTGAAGTCGGGTTTCAAGCCGACCAGCTCGGCCTTGCTCCGCAAGATCTTTGCGCCGATCGAATGAAACGTTCCGAGCCAAGGGAGGATTCTTGCGCCGAGATGCAAATATGCGCCGACGCGCTCGCGCATCTCATTCGCCGCCTTGTTCGTAAACGTGACTGCAAGGATTTCCGAAGGCCACGCGCGTTTCGTGTGCAGGATATGCGCCATCCGGGCCGTCAGCGCCCTCGTTTTTCCGGAGCCGGCCCCGGCGAGAACCAGAACGGGACCGTCAACCGTTTGCACCGCTTTCAATTGCGGCTCATTCAGCCCGTCAAAATACGGCTGCGCCTGAGCGTCCGCGCGCGCGCTAACTGCGTCTTTTGTCAAATGTGTATTCATGGGAAGCCCCATACAGCAGGCTTCAGCCGGATTGAAGCTTGAGTTCCGCATATGTTCCAACCGCCCCCAGCATTGGCGTTCGCGCCGCAATCCGTCTACGGGGAAACGCTGGAAGTCGGTGGACGTTTCCGGCATTTTCTCCGAATCGTCCATCCCGGCGCAAAGGATTCATTCTGCCGATGAGATCCGAATCTGAATAAGCTTGTTGCAGGACAGGAAAAATGGAATTCAATAAAATCCTAGTGGCCAATCGAGGCGAAATCGCCATTCGAATCATGCGGGCGGCGAACGAGCTGAAGAAAAAGACCGTCGCCGTATTCGCTGAAGAAGACAAATTGTCGCTTCATCGCTTCAAGTCCGACGAGGCTTACAGAATCGGCGAAGGGCTGGGTCCCGTGAGCGCGTATTTGTCGATTCAGGATATAATTCGCGTCGCCAAGCAATCCGGGGCGGACGCGGCGCATCCCGGCTACGGCCTGCTCTCCGAAAACCCGGAATTCGCGGAAGCATGCGTGAGAGAAGGGATCGCGTTCATCGGGCCGACGCCGGAAACGATGCGACTCCTCGGCGACAAGTCCGCCGCCAGAATCGCAGCGGATTCCGTGCGCGTGCCGGTCGTTCCTGCCACCCCGGTGCTTCCCGACGATTTCGGCGAAGCCAAGAAAATGGCGGAGCAAGTGGGATACCCGCTCATGCTGAAAGCTTCGTGGGGCGGCGGCGGCCGAGGCATGCGGGTCATTCGGACGCCCGGCGAACTGGAAGAGAAAATCATCGAGGGCCGAAGAGAGGCCGAAGCGGCATTCGGGAACGGCGCATGCTTTCTGGAGAAATTGATCGAGCGCGCACGGCATGTCGAAGTTCAGATCCTCGGCGACAAGCACAGCAGCGTGTATCACTTGTTCGAAAGAGACTGCACCGTTCAACGGCGAAACCAGAAGGTCGTCGAACGCGCGCCTGCTCCGTATCTGTCGGAAGACCAGCGAAGCGAGGTTTGCGAACTGGCGCTGCGGCTCGCGCGCAAAGCGAATTATCAGAACGCCGGCACTGTCGAGTTCCTGATGGACATCGACACCGGCAAATTCCATTTCATCGAAGTCAACCCGCGCATCCAAGTCGAGCACACTGTCACCGAAGAAGTAACAGGCATCGACATCGTGAAGGCGCAGATCAGGGTCGCGGAGGGCGCGGATCTCGCGGCTGCGACCGGCGCGCCGAGACAGGAGGACGTGGAGCTCAGGGGCCATGCCTTGCAGAGCCGAATAACCACCGAAGATCCGCAGAACAACTTCATCCCCGACTACGGCAAGCTTGCCGCCTACCGGTCAGCGACAGGCATCGGCATCAGACTCGACGGAGGAACAGCCTATTCCGGCGGGGTGATCACCAGGCACTATGATTCGCTGCTCGTCAAAATCACCGCATGGGCGCCGACCAAGGACGACGCCATCGCGAGGATGGACCGCGCCTTGAGGGAATTCCGGATTCGCGGCGTTTCCACGAACATTTCATTCATCGAAGCGCTCCTCCAGCACCCGGTCTTCCTGTCGGAAGAATACACGACGCGCTTCATCGACAGCACTCCCGAACTGTTCCAGTTCCAAGCCCGGCGCGACAGGGGCACGCGGATCCTCACCTACATCGCCGACGTCATCGTGAACGGTCATCCTGAAATCACGGGAAGCAAAAAAAGGCCTGCGCAGCTCAAGCAGCCGAAACCGCCTTCGGTCGGCGGATCCGTCCGCCAATGCGGAGCCAAGAGGATACTGGACGAAAAGGGGCCGCAGGCGGTCGCGGATTGGATGGCGACGCAAAACCGGCTTCTCGTGACCGATACGACGATGAGGGACGGCCATCAGTCCCTTTTGGCGACGCGCATGCGCACCTACGACATGCTGAATGCGGCCGACGCATATTCCGCGAACCTGCCGGAGCTGTTTTCATTGGAATGCTGGGGCGGAGCCACATTCGACGTCGCGTACCGGTTCCTGCAGGAGTGTCCATGGCAACGGCTTCGCGACATTCGGGCGCGAATCCCGAACATCTTGCTGCAGATGCTTTTCCGCGGATCGAACGGCGTAGGGTACGCAAGCTACCCGGACAACGTGGTTCGCTTTTTCGTCAAGCAAGCGGCAGACACCGGCATTGATCTTTTCCGGGTCTTCGACAGCCTCAACTGGGTCGAAAACATGCGGGTCGCGATCGACGCCATACTCGACACAGGCAGGATTTGCGAAGCCGCGATCTGCTATACAGGGGACATACTGGATCCCGACCGTTCGAAATACGACCTCAAATACTATGTTCAACTGGGCAAGCAATTGAGGGACGCGGGGGCGCATATCCTTTGCATCAAGGACATGGCTGGGCTGATAAAGCCCCATGCGGCGAAAGTTCTCGTCAAGAATTTGAAGGAGGACGTCGGCCTTCCCATTCACTTCCACACCCATGACACAAGCGGAATCGCGGCGGCGTCCGTGCTGGCGGCGTCCGAAGCCGGAGCCGACGCCGCGGATCTTGCGATGGATTCTTTCTCGGGGGGAACCTCGCAGCCTTGCCTGGGATCAGTCGCGGAAGCCCTCAAGTCGACGCCGAGGGATACGGGGCTGGACATTGCGAGCATACGCGAATTGTCGGGTTATTGGGAACAGGTGCGGGAGCTCTATGCCCCGTTCGACGAAGGACTCGCGGCGCCGGCGTCCGAGGTGTACCTGCACGAAATGCCGGGCGGACAGTTTTCGAATCTCAAGGCTCAAGCGCGCGCTCTGGGATTGGAAGACAGATGGCAGGAGATCGCGAACGCCTACGTGCAGGCGAACCAGATATTCGGCGATCTGGTCAAGGTCACTCCGACATCCAAGGTGATCGGCGACATGGCGCTCATGATGGTCAGCCAGGGTCTGACCAGAGAAATGATCGAAGATCCGAACGTTGAGATTTCGTTTCCGGAATCGGTTGTCGAGCTGATGCGCGGAGACGTCGGACAGCCGCTCGGGGGCTTTCCGGATGCCATTCAAAAGAAAGTCCTGAAGGGTTCCGAAGCATATGCGGGAAGGCCGGGCGACCGCCTGCCCCCGATAGATTTGGAGGATGAACGGAGAAAACTTTCCGAGAAGCTTGACGGCTTCGAGGTCGACGACGAGGATCTCAACGGGTATCTCATGTACCCGAAAGTCTTTTTGGATTACATGAAGCGACACCGTCCGTTCGGGCCGGTCCGCACATTGCCGACCTCGACGTTTTTCTACGGGATGTTGCCCCGTGAAGAAATCAGCGTTGAAATGGAGCCGGGGAAAATCCTGGAAATCCGCCTTCAGGCGGTCGGAGAAGTCCACGAGAAAGGCGATGTCAGGGTATTTTTCGAACTGAACGGGCAACCTCGAGTCGTCAGGGTTACCGACAGACTGGCGACCGCCGAATTGCCCAGCGCCGTGAAAGCAGAACCGGGCGATCCGCACCAGATCGGCGCGCCCATGCCCGGCACGGTCGCGTCGCTGAGCGTCGCGGAAGGCCAAAAGGTATCGAAGGGCACATTGCTGCTGACGATCGAGGCGATGAAGATGGAAACCGGCATTTACTCGGAAATGGACGCTGTCGTGAAAAAGATTCATGTTGCGCCGACCGCAATGATTGATGCGAAGGACTTGATGATCGAACTGGAAGACCCAACTGATTAGATTGCATAACAAAGTCAGGACCGACGCGATCACTGCGAGCGCCGGGCAGAATCGAAGGCGATGATCTTCGGGGTCCGGATGGACCGCAATCTGGCGATCGCGTTCAGAGTCCGCAGGGGCAAAACGGCGTTGCCGAATATCCTTTCGCGTTCACCCTACCGGCGGCCGCGCTAGTTTTTTTGACAAGACAGGAGCAACTCGTGCTCGAACTTCTATCGGAGCCCGCCGTCTGGGCGAGTTTCCTTTCGCTGGCCATGCTTGAGATCGTACTCGGCGTGGACAATGTCGTCTTCATATCGATAGCGGCGTCCAGGCTGCCGGAAACGGAGCGCCGAAAAGCGCGAATCGTCGGCTTGTCGATCGGTCTTTTCCTGAGAGTCGCATTGCTGTTCTCGATCGTCTGGGTCGCGTCCCTGATCGAACCGGTGTTCGAACTGTTCGGCGTCGGCTTCAGCTGGCGGGACGTGATCCTGGCGGCGGGCGGCGCGTTTCTGGTGTGGAAATCCGTTTCCTACATTTGCCAAGAGATGGAATCCCAAGAGAAGAAGCAACAAACCAAACCGCAAGCGAAATTCTGGTACGTCATTGCGCAGATCACCGTCCTGGATGTGGTTTTTTCCTTGGATTCCGTAATCACCGCCGTCGGAATCGCCGACCACACGGAGGTCATGGTGGCGGCAATCATCGTCGCCGTCATCACGATGATGGTCGCAGCAGGGCCGATCTCAAGCTTCGTCGAACGTCATCCTTCGACAAAGATGCTCTGCTTGGCGTTTCTTCTGTTCATAGGAATCGCGCTGATCGCGGACGGCCTGCACCACCATATCGACAGGACCTTCATCTATGGCGGCATCATATTCGCCGGCGCAGTTGAAGCGCTGAACTTGTGGCGCGCAAAGAGCTCCGGCAAGCAAGCCTAATGGCACGCTCGATAAACCTGAGTTCGGTTTGATGCTTGTCGGCTCTGATGCGACGTCTGACACTCCATCGGGCAATCCGAGAAGTTGATCATGACATTTATCGAGCCCCGCAACGGGAAGGGGCAAGACCTGCCGCCTGAGAAATGGTTTAGCGGCATAGTCATATGACGCCATTTTGGAGTGATTCGGGACAATGAGCAGGATATGCCGGGAAGGGGCACGCGGCTATCGGCCAAGTGCGAGGGCGTCCTTCCCATGAACCTCCACTTCAACCGCGATCGTGCATTGGCACATCTCCGGAATGGAGTCGGAAGCCCCGACGCGCAGTTCCGAACCGGGCAACTCGAAGCTGTTGAACGCGTGGTAAGCGGTGCGGGCCGCCTGCTCGTTGTGCAAAGGACCGGATGGGGCAAGAGCTTCGTCTACTTCATTGCGACAAAAATGCTGCGCGAGTCCGGCATGGGTCCTGCCCTGCTCATTAGCCCGCTGATAGCGTTGATGCGAAATCAGATCGCGGCGGCGGAACGCATGGGCGTTCGTGCAGCCACCATCCATTCCGACAATCAGGACGACTGGCTAAAAATCGAGGAGGGCGTGCAAAGGGACGAAGTGGACATCTTGCTGATCTCGCCGGAGCGGCTCGCGAACGAGCGGTTTATCCACGAGGTTCTGGCGAATATTGCAGACCGGATATCAGTTCTCGTGGTTGACGAAGCCCATTGCATATCGGACTGGGGTCATGACTTCCGTCCGCACTACAGGTTGATCGGACGATACATAAAAGTCCTTCCGCCCAACCTGCGTCTTCTGGCGACGACCGCGACGGCAAATAACCGAGTAATGGCCGACCTGAAGGTGAGCTTAGGACCAAACCTCGAGATATCGCGCGGCGATTTGGCCCGGCCCTCGCTTGCTTTGCAAACCATCTCGATGCCGGACCAAGCCGAAAGACTTGCCTGGCTCGCGGAACGGCTTCCAGAGTTGCCCGGAAGCGGCATAATCTACACGATGACCGTCCGCGACGCAGAAACAGTTGCGGAGTGGCTGCAGTCGCGCGGCATCAAAGTTGAATCTTACTCCAGCCGGTCCGGTGAAGCCCGGGCGGAGCTGGAACAGCACCTGCTCGACAACAGGCTGAAAGCGCTGGTGGCAACCACCGCCTTGGGAATGGGCTTCGACAAGCCGGATCTGGCATTCGTCATCCACTACCAGGCGCCGGGATCAATTGTTGCATACTACCAGCAAGTGGGCCGGGCCGGACGAGCTCTCGATTGCGCATACGGGGTGCTGCTGAGCGGCAGAGAAGATGTCGAGATATCAAATTACTTTATCGAAAGTGCCTTTCCGACTAGATCCGAAGTCGAATTCGTTCTGCAAGCATTGGAGAACGCACCCGACGGCTTGTCGGTTCGCGGTGTCGAAGCTATGACCAATGTCAGCAACAGCCGCATCGGGAAAGTCCTCCAGCTCCTGTCCTTGGAATCACCTGCTCCCGTCGCGAAACTTGATGCGAAGTGGCAATTGACCGCCGCAAAACTGGGTGACGCCTTCTGGGAACGGGTGCGCCGACTGACGGAATTGCGGCGTTCAGAGCAAGCGCAGGTACAGGAGTATGTGCAGTTGTCTTCGGGCCACATGGAGTTCCTGATCCGGGCGCTGGACGGCGACCCCGGCGGCAAATTTCCGACGACCGCTCCGGCTTTGCCCATGTCCGCGGATCCGAAAAGCGTCCGCGCGGCGGTCGCTTTTCTGCGCGGATCGAGTCTGGATATCATGCCTCGGAAGCAATGGCCTCCGGGCAAAACGATCAGTGCAGATCACCGAGCCGAGCCCGGAAAGGCGCTCTGCGCTTGGGGAGACGCCGGCTGGGGAGGCTCGGTACGCCTTGGCAAATACGTGGAGCAGAACTTTTCCGACGAGCTCGTGGACGCCTGTGCTGCACTCGTGCGGAAGTGGCGGCCCGACCCCTTTCCCAAGTGGGTAACCGCAATTCCTTCGCTTCGCCGTCCGGATCTAGTGCCGGATTTCGCGCGGCGCTTGGCGGCGGCGCTCGAGCTTCCGTTCCGCGCCGCATTGACGAAGACAGAGCAGCGTCCTGAGCAGAAATCGATGGCGAACAGCGACAAGCAAGCCCGCAACGTTCTCGGTTCCCTGGATGTGTCCAGCAGTGCAATATTGCCTCGACCGGTGCTACTTGTGGACGACATGGTCGACTCGCGGTGGACCTTCACGGTCGTCGCTTGGGAGCTTCGCCGACGCGGCTGCGGCGAGGTATGGCCGCTTGCTCTCGCGAAAGTTGGGGGTGGTTGATGAACTTTGTGCCGACTGAAAACACCAAGGCAGTCCTGCTGCTGACAGCGCCGCTGATCGTGGGCAAAAGCGGGTCGAGGGCGGCAATCCTCTCACCCAAAGAGTACCGCGCGCTCGCCATGCAGTTAAAGACCCTGAACGCGGAACCGGCCGACCTGCTTAAGCCGGATGCTGGCCAACTAATTGAAAATTGTGGTGCCGCGGTGGACACTGCTCGCGTCAGCGCCCTTCTTCAAAGGGGATTTCTGCTTAGCCAAGCGGTCGAGCATTGGCAATCGAGGTCGATCAGCGTCATCAGCGGTGCGGATGAAGCGTATCCACGGAGGCTGAAGGAACGGCTCCGGCATGACGCGCCAATCCTTCTATACATCTGCGGGGAGATCGAAATCTTGGGGCGCAGCGCCTTGGGCGTCGTTGGGCCGCGCAAGGCTGGCGAGCCGCTGATCGAGTACGCGCGGAAAACCGCCGCCTTGGCCGCCAGAGCCGGAAAAGGGCTTGTGTCGGGCGGCGCGAAGGGAATCGACTTGGCCGCAATGAACGGGGCGCTTGAAGCGGGCGGAACTGCCGTCGGCGTGCTGCCGGGAAACCTCGAACAGATAGCCATGAACCGGGAGCACCGGAATCTGCTGCTGGAAGGACGGCTTGTGCTGGTCTCCCCCCTCGACCCGCGCGCGGGGTTCCGCGTCGGACACGCCATGCAGCGCAACAAGCTGATCTATGCCTTGGCTGACGCCACCCTGGTGGCGGACGCGGACGCGAACAAAGGAGGCACCTGGGCAGGGGCGATCGAACAACTGCGAAAGTACAAAGGGACAGTCTATGTCCATTCCCCTGAATCGGCATCCGAAGGCATCAAAGCATTGCAGAACGAAGGCGCAATTCCGTGGCCGAACCCGGAGGACGCGGACGGGATTGCGGAAGCGATCGATTCTCCGATCCGCTTGGATGAATCGCCGCTCCAGAATTCCTTGCCCGGATTCCGCGAAGCCATACTGGAGGACGCGAAGCCCGAGCAACCTGCAAGCGACGCGAAACTGCCGGACGGCGATTCAGGCGCCGAAATAATTTTTTATTCGTTTGTGGCGGAACTCAAGCGGCTGCTGGCAAATCAAGAATTGAAACCAGGTGAAGTGGCGTCAAAACTCGAACTCAAAAAGGAGCAAGCCAATCCGTGGTTGAAAAGGGCAGCCGAAGAAGGACACATCGCAAAGCATTATCGGCCTGTGCGATACGGAAACCTCCCGGCGCCCAGCCAGCCGAGCCCAATTGAGTAGTACCTGCTGGTCCGGAGCGAGCCGCCAAGCGATCTGAAAAATACCGGGGCACCGTTTAGGCGGCATATTTCCATCGTTTCCGCCCTATCCACTTCCGTTCCCTCTCGTGCAGGATAATCCCGAACCGTTGAATGTCGGAGGCAAGGACCGAGAGGCCGAACGCCAGCTTGAATCCGTCCGGGCAGCGGCGCTCCGGATTGTTGATCGACGCCGCCGCCACGATAGGCGTCATCTTTGCACGCAAATTGGAAGTCACCTTTGAATGCTTATTGACGCCGAATCCCGCAGCCCATCCTCGGACGCGGACGAGTCGGACCCCGAACAGTCGCAAAAATGCCGAGCCCAAGGGTGCGTCCCTCTTCATTGGATTGATAAGGGCGAGGTGTCGCTGGTCGAATGCTCCGCTCGCCATCGAACGTTGCATCGAAAGCAACCGATGGGTCGAATTTCACGACTGAAGGGTGTATCGCGCTACCGCGCGATCAAACACCGGCGCGCACCCCGGAAAGTCTATGCTGCAAACAATCGAACAAACTGCAGCGCGGAAACAGGAGTCGGCATCGCTTGGTCTAGCGGCAAATTTGCACCATTTCCACGCAGCGAATAATGAACTGCCATCTCACAGAATTACACCTGCCACCGCCGCTAAAAATTAATCTTGCAGCCAAGCATTTCTATCAATCCTGGCCTGCCTAAGAATCCGAGTCAGCAAAGCGATGCCGATTTCATGGCGGTGGGGGTTCGGTATCGCGAGGCGTCGCTCACCCTTGATCATATAAAGACACTCGCTGTCCCCAAAAGACCCGGCAAACCCGAATTTTTGCAAACGTGCCGAGAGTTGTCGGTGCGAAACACGGCGCAACGTCGCCGCTAAGCCGCCCCTGCGTCGGTCTCCCTGATCTCGGTGCCGCCCAGCCGTGGAATGCTGAGTGATCGTTTCACACTGACGAGTATCCAGCCTTCAATAACTTCCTTCAGTTCTCGCCGACAGGCTTCCAACGTCCTGCCGGACGCCCATAGGCCAGGCAACTCCGGAATCTCTCCGTAGTAAGGGGTTTCGTCGTCTTCAATGAGCTCATAGCGAGCGCGGTGAAGCGCTTCATCAATGTATTCGGTCAGCATGGCATAGCGGCGTCCGATGCGCCTGAACGCAGCGGTCCGTTCAGTTCTTGCGGCCGCCGCAGATTCAGTGATTCCATATGCATTGCAGTTCTCCTTTGCTTCCGTCGACGGTCTGCGCGCCTCCCACCAACGAGACTCAAACCAATCCGAAGCTGGAAATCAAGCCACTGTACTGGCTCCGTTCGGTATTGCGAGGGCCAGCCTTGGCCGGCTTGGGCACCCGCGCTTAGTGGGTCTTCGGCAACCGCACCGGAATTGCTCCGGGCTGACCTGCAAAGTCCCATTTGCAATCCTCGAAACACCGAGGCCGAGCGACACGCGATTGCGGGTGACCATCTCAACTCCAAAAAAGTATGCACTCCGAACTTAAACAGAAGCTTGCGATAGCCGCAGGATTCCGGTAATGCACCGTAGACGGAAGTCGCGGGTGTAGCTCAGGGGTAGAGCACAACCTTGCCAAGGTTGGGGTCGTGGGTTCGAATCCCATCGCCCGCTCCAAATTTTTTCAATATAATTATAGATTTGGTATATTGAACGGTGTGCGCCGATGCGCTCAAGGGGACACTTGGACACGTCTTCGGCGGAGGCATCGAGTCGATCTCCGACAGCAACCCCAGTTGACCGCAATTTGTCTGCAAATCTAGACGCGTGGCATGAGAAGTTCTATCTCGAGCGGGTAATCGACGCTTGGTACATCCAGATGAAGGATGAACCGCGCCACCATCAAGACGCCTCTACAGATATCTGCGTTGGTTCCGCCTCATCCGCCTCCTCGACCCAGTAGCCCCAAGAACCTTTCTTGGAGCAACGAAGAACAGAAATTTCGTGCCAATTGAGAATTAAGTCAAAACAATCGCCATTTATGTCCACAGAACGGAGACAGGAACCGCGAAAAGGGCGTCGCCGAATGCAAAGATCTCCGTGCCTGTGTAAAGCAAGACGCCAAATCTGAAAGAAGAGCCTGTTGCAAATTGCAATTTCCTCAGTCCGGCGAAATCACGCGGTCGAACGGTCGCCGATGCTTTGACTTCAATGCCGACAATTGCATTGCCGCCGCCGCTGATGACGAAATCGACCCCCTTCCTGTCCTTGTCTCTGAAGTGATTGAAGAACAGTCGGTGCTTTGACCAACCCGCGAGCTTCTGCAACTCGGAATAGATGAAAGACTCCAGCAATGGCCCAAATACGGTCAGATCACTTTGGATTTTACGCAGATCGATTTGGCGAACGGCGGCGGCCAGGCCGGAATCAAGGAAATGCAGCTTAGGCGTCTTGAGCAGCCGTTTCAGTTCGTTGCTGTGCCAGGCAGGCAGATATTTCAACAGATGCATCTGTTCCAGCGTAGCCATATAGCGCTGGACTGTTTTTGTATCGAGGCCCATGCGCTTCGCTATCTCTGCATGAATGACAAGCTGGCCGGATTGTATTGCAGTTGCCTGAATCAGTTGCGACAGGTCGGTTAGCCGGTATGCATCCAGAATTTCCTTGATGTCTCGGCTGAGGATGGTTTCAACGTAATTGGCTGACCATTCCCGCCGGGCGCGTTCGGAGGTTTTGCGCTGCATCTCGGGGTAGCCGCCTTTCAGAACGCGATGCTCCAAATCATCGACCCGATATGTGGTTCTTTTGAGAGGTGCATCATCTGCTTCAAACAGATCGTCGAGAATGGAAACTTGAACGCCTTCGATTTCAGCTTGCGACAGTGGAAGCAAACGATTGATCGACATGCGTCCGGCGAGAGACTCCGAGATTGTTGGAACGGTCAGGATATCGGCTGATCCTGTCAATAGGAATCGCCCCGGTCGCGGGTCGGAATCGACTGACATTTTGATCGTGGGAATCAGTTCCGGCACTCTCTGTATTTCGTCTATTGCGCCGCACTCGATTCTCTTGATGAAACCCAACGGGTCATAGGTCGCAGCCTCATATGTGGTCGGGTCGTCGAGCGTGTAGTACGGTCGTTTGTCCGACGTGAATTTCTGAATCAGCGTCGTTTTGCCGGACTGCCTTGGGCCGATGACCGTCGTCACCCGTGTATCGTCAAGTGATTCAGAGACTCTGGCTTCCAAGAACCGGGGGAATAGCGTTTCGGGCATTTCGTCCAATCTGGAAAATAAAGCTGACCAATCTGGATTTTATGAACGACTATTCTGGATTTTCCAAGCGTTTCATTGCAATTTGTCGTTCGGCCAATCTGGATTATGGAGCCGCCCATTCTGGAAATCTATCATGCATGATGCCGAATATGACTGCGGCTCTGGCGAGATGGAATGTTGAAATAACGATGATTGCGACAAGAACTCCGAGTTCGAGTCAGTGTTGCCGCGTAACCGTAAGCCAAACGACAGCGGAGCCAAACGCCACAATCCGTGTGGGCTGACCCCATGTTTGCCCATGCCTGCCACGCGGAAGTAGTGGAGTTCGTACCACGATTACGATCTTGTTTCCGCAATGCTTGCGCAAACCGTCGGTGTGTTGGTCCATTCGTCGCCCGCGCTACAGACCGCGCGATGGCTTCAACAGTTTAAGCGGCATTGGCTGCCACAGATCCCCCGTATCGCGATGCCGGACGGATTGTACTTGCGACGCGCGGAAGTACGACCCCTACTCAAGGCAATCCGCTGAACAACGGCAGGCGACGCGTCGAAGCGTTCAAGTCAGTGGAGGAGATCCGCGTTGGTCATCAGGACACGAGCTTTGGCATAGTCAGCGACTTTTTTTATCGGCAGCAAATTCGCAATCATGAACCGGCTGTTTCCGAAAATCGGCCGAGCCAGTCTTGCAGTCATACAAGATTTTGAGGTGTCCGTAGCGCTCCGATCTATCGTGCAGAAAAAGCTAGAATGTCCTCGATATCATAAGCTAAAATATATACAACGCAATAAGCTAAGAAATCCACAACGCAAAGAGCTAAGATCGGGATCACATGGCCACCGCCCACGAAAAACTGGCCGCATCTCTCGAGGCGTTGGAAGAGCTTCAAAATCGAGGGCTTGTAGCGATCCGGTCCACAGATCTCAGCCGTACGCACCGCGAACGCCTCTACAAGGCCGGATTCCTGAAAGACGTAATCAAGGGGTGGTACATTCCTTCTCGGCCCGATGAAACCGTGGGAGAGAGCACAGCTTGGTACGCATCGTTTTGGGACTTTTGCGCACAATACTTGGAAGCCCGTTTCGGCGACCGCTGGAGCCTGTCGCCTGAACAGTCGCTATTGATCCACGCAGACAACTATACGGTGCCTGCAAAACTGTTTGTTCGAGCCGAAGCAGCACGAAACAAGCCGACGAAATTCCCTCGCGATACTTCAATCCATGAAATGCGCGCGATTTACGCCGCCGGAGATCAGGCCGAAATGATTGACGGGCTCAGGATATTCAAGCGCGAGAGCGCCCTCGTTCTTGCTTCCAAAGGATTTTTCCGCACTCGTACAGCGGAGGTCCACGCCCTTTTGGCAGCGGTGCCGGATGCTTCCCAAATTCTAATGAAACTCCTCTCTGGCGGACATGTCACAGCCGCCGGGCGGCTTGCCGGGGCATTCCGCAATATCGGCCGCGGCAGACTGGCCGACGAAATTCTCTCGGCCATGAAAACGGCGATGTACGATGTCCGAGAGGTGGATCCGTTTGTCGACGACCATCCGATGACTCAGGCGCTCAAATCCATTTCTCCACACGTGCACCGATTGGAAATCATGTGGACCGATATGCGCGCCGCCGTTATCGAGCAGCTTCCAGAACCGCGGCCTGTTCCAAAAGATATCGACGCTTATTTGGCGAACATCGACTCAATCTACGTCGCCGACGCCTACCACTCTCTTTCGATTGAGGGTTATAAGGTAAGCCGCGTTCTGGTTGATCGCGTCCGAAGCGGGAACTGGAACCCCGATGCGCACGAAGAAGACCGCCAACAGTATGATGCTTTGGCCGCGCGAGGCTACTGGAAAGCTTTTCAGGCAGTCAAAGCCAGCATACGGAAAGTCTTGGAAGGTGCCGACCCTACGAAAATCGCGGACCATGAACTCGGCGTCTGGCATCGCGAACTATTCGCTCCCTCCGCGGCCGCAGGCCTAATCCCAGCCGCGCAACTCGCCGGCTACCGCAACAGCAAGGTCCTCATTCGCCGTTCGAGACACGTCCCGCCAAGCGCGGAGGCTGTCCGAGATCTGATGCCGGCTTTCTTCCGATTGCTTGAAGAGGAGGACAATGCATCCGTGCGAGTCGCTCTTGGGCACTTCATGTTTGCTTTTATTCATCCTTTTGGCGGCGGGAATGGACGAATAGCGCGCTTTCTCATGAACCTCATGCTCTCCGCCGCCGGATTGCCGTGGACGGTCATTCAGGTCGAATGCCGCGACCGCTACATGCAGTGTCTCGAGTCCGCGAGCGTGGACGGGGATATTGTGCCGTTCGCCGAGTTTCTCGGCCATGCAATTAGGCGAACACAGGGAGAGTTGGCGGCGAGTTGATTTGCTGGTCGAATTCAGCTCCACTTCAGGCTGCCGCGCCGGTTTGCCATGCGCTGCGAAACCGCTAACGCAAGCACGCCAGAGCCCTCAGAGGCGTCGCAGACCGCCTCCTCGGCGTCGTCTGCAGAATGATCGAAACCAGACAGACCTTCAACCCGGGGCAGCAATCGAAAGGCGCGCCTTGAACAACCAAAAACGCTTGACGTTAAGCTGCATGCCCCACCTAACCCTGAGCTTTCGGGGAGCTTGGATTTGGATCAAATCGACAGAATTATCAAGCCGAAAACCCGCTCCGGAACAATCTACATCCGGCATCCGGAAATTTTCTCTCGCCAAACGCTTGCAATTGTGTATATAATTTCAATGATCGCCAGATCTTTTGTACAATCGTGGCTGGGAAGGGCACATGTCATGAACAAGGGTCGAAATTCCGATTCGTCGCTCGATAAGGATGAAAAAGTCGGCTTTCAGGAGATTTCTGAATCAGAAAGACAGGAAATCTTAAATCGCCCAAGTATTCAAGAGGTATTGAAGGTTCACCAAGGTTGGAAAATAGATACAAGAGAAAAAATAGAGTTATCTGCTCGATGTTTGTAAGAAAAATTTGGATTCTAGGGATGTATCCAAAGAAAAAATATTCAATTTTTGCACAAGGATTTTGATGCATGCCACTTTGGAACGAGATACTCGCGGAACTTTCTAGTGATTCGTCGCCAAATTTAAAAAAGTATGATCAGCTCCGCCGAGATTACTTGCTGATGCTTAGAAACCACACAAAGCGGGACACCATTATTTATGCATCTTCATGGCTTCAACGCGACGATTCGCCTCCCAGTAAAATAGCAGTTGCCGATCAAGACATTCACGCGCTCATGGAAGTTACGTCGGATCTTCGTGGTCCGGATCTGGACGTTATACTGCACAGCCCGGGCGGGTCGCCCATGGTCGCGGAGGAAATTGTCCGATACCTCCGATCTCGCTTTACGGACATCAGGGTCATTGTACCAAATTTTGCTAAGTCCGCCGCAACAATGATTGCATGCTCTGCAAACAAAATTGTCATGGGGAAGCATTCCTTTCTTGGGCCGGCGAACCCTCAGATTCCGCTGACTACGCCTCTTGGTCCAAGATTGGTGTCAGCACAGGCAATACTGGAGCAGTACATGATGATTAAAAAGGACTTTGGAGATCAAACGGAAAGCAAGATTTGGACACCTCATATTTCCCAAGTCGAACTGGATTTAATCGAGAAGTGTGGCAAAGCTATTGATTTGTCGAAGCGCTTGGTGAGTGTTTGGTTGTTGGATTACATGTTTGAAGGGAAAGCGGAAAAAGCGAAATTGGCTGATGGAATCTCTGACTGGCTTTCGAATAATTCAAATTTCATTAGCTACGACCGTCATTTATCGCATACAGAACTTGCTGAAAAGGGGTTGGTGATTGAGGAGCTGGAGGATGATCCAACAACCCAAGATTTGATTTTGTCAGTTTTCCACGCGACGACTCACTTGTTTTCAGCGTTCAGAGTTTGCAAGATTTGCGAAAGCCACCATGGAAGATCTTTCTTTACTACATACTGAAATACTGAAATAGAAAAATCGCAAATGAATTTAGCTTTATTTTTTGTTCAGACTATCTGAGGAAATTGCTATTGATAATTTTGGTACCGTGATTTCCGAGTATAATGGATCAGAGTCGGCATTTTGTTGAAAGTCGAGTGCATTTCTGACCTTGCAAATTTGAACTGCCCAATGTTTGCCAAAGCGCAATGTACTCGCGAATTGCTCGAGGAAAGAGGGCCATGACAAAGAGAAGTCCCAACTTGGATGTGGGTGAATGAAAGTGTGGCTGTTTCCTTGTTGAACTCGTGGTCATGCTCAGCGGGAAGATTTCGTTGATGAAGTTTCGCAGGCGCCGATGCTCTCGCGGACACAGACCGCAAGAAGCTTGCCGGGTTCGCGGGTCGCCGTCCATCGCAAGTTGATCGTCGCGTAACGGCAAGTAACCCCATCCGTGAGCGCGGACGAATCGGACCTCGAACCGTCAAAAATGCTAAATCCGTACAACATGCAAATCCGCGAATCAGAAAGACGCGCCAAGCGGCATGCGTTGGCGCATGCCGACACATACTTCAGTTTGCATGCGTGGCCAAATCGTTGGAATCGATGTTGTTTTGGCTAGAAGAGCTCTACCCCGGGCATATGCCAAAGGCAGGGACGCACCGGGGTGTTCGCAAAGGCAGATAGTCCATTGCCGCTTGAGAGTCAATATCTTGAGAGCCTGAGCGAAGAGGATATGGCTACGATCATCTTCGATTATTTCCGTTACGAAGAATGGACGGTTCGGCTGACCGGATAGCAGCGCGTAAACGCGCTGCTGCGTCAACGTAAAGATCGCATCGGCAATCGACGAAGTTTCAACCCAACCCTCCATCCGTTGCTGCCCGAATTGTGCTTCACTCGCTGACTTGGGCGCGAAAACGATGCATCCCCCATTTTTAATACCCGTAAAGGGTATTTAGATGCCTGATAAGGGTAGATCATATGCATTGCCGCCTGCGATGGAGCAATCGCACCTGAAGGCCCCGCAGCGAAATCCCTGCTGTCTTGACATCGGAGTTTCGGCGCGCCCAATGGCAGGCATAGGCATGTTGCAAGACAACCGAACATCGACCGAAACCAAAAAACAGGACGCTGGCAATCAACCCGCCCAACTCCTATAACCCCATCCGTGAGCGCGGACGAATCGGACCTTGAACCGTCAAAAACGCTAAATCGGTACAACATGCAAATCCGCGAATCAAAAAGACGCGCCAAGCGGTATGCGTTGGCGCATGCCGACACATACTTCAGTTCGCATGCGTAGCTAAATCGTTGGAATCGATGTTGTTTTGGCTAAAAAAGCTCTACCCCGGGCATATGCCAAAGGCAGGGATGCACCGGGGTGTTCGCAAAGGCAGATAGTCCATTGCCGCTCGGAAGTCAATATCTTGAGAGCCTGAGCGAAGAGGATGTGACTACGATCATCGCCAACATGAACATGGAACGGCTGTCTGCATATCGACACGCCACGCGGTCGAATGTCGAAGCATTGGCGCTTTACGAACTCAACGCCCGCTTATCAAATTGCCTTCACGAAGTGATTGGCGGATTGGAAGTTGTTCTGAGGAACGCCGTTTCGGAAGCCATCAAGGATCATTTCAAACGAAAGGACTGGTATAGAGCACAGACCTTCACATCCCTCTTGACGCCCGAGAGGCGGCGGAACCTTCGCGAAGTGCGCAAACGATTGACTGCGCGACAACAAACAGTGAATTCCGGGCGCGTTGTTGCGGGGCTGACATTTCATTTTTGGGTGGCGATGCACGAGAATAAGTATCGCAACACTATCTGGGCGCCGTTTCTACGAACAATCTGGCCTGACAATACAGACATCGGGCATGTGCGTAAGGATTTGCTGAAAATTCGCGATCTCCGAAATCGAATTGCGCACTACGAACCGATCTTTGCCGACTGCTGGCGGCATGGGTCAGATATCATCTGGTTAAGGCTTGAGCAGCTGTCTCCATCGCACCATGCCTGGTTTGAAGACCGCATCAAGTCGACACTCGATACACTCAATGGAGACTTAGATCAGCTCGGCGATTGAAATCTCAACTTATGATCTCAAGACGCTGAGAGCCGAAACGTCAACACGCGCATCTTGCAACAGGCCCTAAAACGGAAATTCCGCTAGGGATGTTTGAACAATTGCACATAGATCTTCGAGTATCGGCGAGTTTCGATTGGCTTGGCAGTACACTCGATTTCCAACTCTTGATGCAAAGACGAGGCCGGTCTTCGCGAGCTTGGCAAGCTCATTTTGCACTGCGCCTCGCCCGCCGCCCGCCAATTCGATTATTTCCGTTACGAAGAATTGCCGGATCGGCTGGCCGGACAGCAGCGCGTAAACGCGGCGGCATCAACGTAAAAATCGCATCGGCAATTGACGAATTCTCAATCCGGCCATCCATCCGTTGCTGCCCGAATTGTGCTTCACTCGCTGACTTGGGCGCCAAAGCGATGCATCCCCCATTATTGATACCCGTAAAGAGAATTTAGATGCCTGATAAGGGTAGATCAAAAACATTGCCGCGTGCGATGGAGTAATCGCACTTGAAGGGTCCGCAGCGAACTCTGCTGTCTTGACATTGGAGTTTTGGCGCGCCCAATGGCAGGCATAGGCATGCTTGCCGAACCGTACCGATCAGCCGCCGTGAAAAAACCTACTCCCGAACAACAAAGCGACAATATCGCTCTGGGCGCATCGGCGTTGATCTCGGAAATCGTGATATCCATGGTGATCGCATCTGTCGTGAAGATCACGTCCGACACGATTCCCGTCTCGTTCTTCCTGCTTTTCCGCTATGTGTTCAGCCTGCCAATACTGATATTGATCGGGCTTCATCAGAGGGGCCGAAACCTGTTCCGCGTGACGAATGTGAAAGGGCTGATGCTCCGAAGCATTTTTGGCTTGGTCGGGCTGTCGTCGTGGCTTTTTGCCGTGGCGAACATTGAACTTACAAAGGCCACCGCGCTGAGCCAAACGATGACCGTGTTCATCACAATCCTCGCGCCGGTCCTCTTGGGGGAGCACGTTGGGATTCGTCGTTGGACGGCTGTTTTGATCGGCTTGGTGGGAGCCTTGGTTCTGCTTCAGCCGGGCACCGAGGGATGGCTTGAGTACGGGGTGATATATGCAATTGCCGCGCCGTTCTTTGCAGCTTTGATGTTCATTTTTCTCCGCAAAATTGGCCTTACGGATTCTCCTGCGACCACGGCGATCTGGTACAATATCTTTGGGACCGCGGTTTTCGCATTCTGGGTAGCGGCAAATCCTCCCGAGTTGGCGATGACCGGAACCGATATCGCGCTGATGATCGGTGCCGGGCTTTTGGCCGGATTGCAGCAATTCACCATGGCGTTGAGCCACAAGCTTGCTCCAGCGACCGTTCTGGCTCCCCTGCACTATCTGGCGGTCCCGATGTCTATTGGCATCGGCATTTTGCTGTTTAACGAGGCGATAACGCTTGAATTCGTCTTGGGGACCGGGATCATCGTGGGATCCAGCTATTACATATTGCGTCGCGAAAGATCTCCCGACCGCCGCTCCCGAAGACGAAATTGATGCGCTTTCATTCTCAAAGATCGTACCGCATCACGACCCTGCGCTTGCCAGCTCGTCCGCAGGCGTAAAACCCGGCTCGCTCGAATGATCCTGTCAATCCCATGAATTTGTAGCTGGGCGAGTCCGGCTCGACCGGATAAGCTTCCAGCACCTTTGCGTTGTTTGCGCTTGCATACCTCTTGGCCTCTTCGATCATTCGCAAGGATAGTCCCGATCTACGGCAATCCCTTCGGACAAAAAAACAAACCAAGGACCAAACGTCTCCCGGATTCTCGTTCTGCGTAACCGGCGAACCGAGGCTGCGGTAAGAATCACGAGGTCCGACTGAGCACCAAGCCACCGGCTCCGAACCGGAATAGGCCAAGATGCCGATTGGCACGCAGTTCTCGACGTACGATTTCAACTTCGATTTCAAGACGGCGTTCTTCGCGGCGCCGCGGCCGATACGGTCTTCCCGGTTTCTCTTGCGCCACAGCATGCACCAGCAATATTTCGGCCCGCCGCGCCCATCGAACAATTTTTCAAGATCGGGCCAACGGGATGCGTCGACCGCAGCAAAGCTGAATTGGGCTGTGTCGGAATTTGGCAAGACGGCTCTCCCTGCGAAGCTGAAAATTCGGGATTGGAGTTCGTTTCAATTTCAACGGTGCCCGTAAGATGGGGTGCGTCCGTATTTCATGCGATCCCTTCAATTGGTCGATGAAAGACAAACCTGCGCCGCCTTGTGCGAACCCAAATTACTCCAGCCTTCAATCAAGCGATCAAGATTCAAGCACTGAACCACGCCGTGCGCGCATCGACAATGGCGCAATTCGGAATCCGGCGTGCTCGGTTCAAGCTTGAGAGTGCGAAGACGTCGGCAAGACCTTCGAAAGGCAAAATATGATGATCGGAATTCCATGCGACCCGGGCGCATCCTTTCCGGGGCTAAGCGCAAACTGAGTATGGCGAGACCTAGGTTGGACAAGTATAAGCGCAGTCGTTCGTCACCACTTGATTCTTGGCCATGAGAGAAGCTTCAAACAATCGACAAACGACCGAAACCAGGATTTCGACATCGGTGAACCTGGACGGCACCGGAATTGCGAAGATCAATTCCGGAGTGGGTTTTTTCGACCACATGCTGGAACTGTTCGCCAAGCACTCGCTCATTGACGTCGCCATCGAGGCGGACGGCGATACGCATGTCGACGATCACCATACTGTTGAGGATGCTGGAATTGCGCTGGGCGCGGCGGTGCGCGAAGCCCTCGGCGATAAACGCGGAATTCAACGTTACGGATGGTCCGTGCTTCCAATGGATGATGCGCTGGTGACCGTTGCGATCGATCTTTCCGGTCGCCCTCATCTCGTTTGGAACTTGACGTTCCCAACTGAAAAAATCGGCGCATTCGATGTGGAATTGGTCCGGGAATTTTTCCAGGCATTCGCTGTTCACGTCGGAGCCAACATCCATGTCGAATTGAAGAGTGGATTGAACAGCCACCATATCTCGGAAGCGGCCTTCAAAGCGTTGGCACGCTCTCTCAGGCAAGCCGTGGAAATCGACCCGCGCGCAACCGACGCCGTACCTTCGACCAAAGGCTCTCTTTGAATGGCAATCGTGATCGCAGACTGCAATTCCGGCAACATGCATTCCGCTCAGAAGGCGTTTCAGCTCATGGCTCGGGAGACTGGCGCCGGAACGGTCGAAGTCACTTCGAACCCCGAGCGGATTGCGAAAGCGGACAGACTGGTATTGCCTGGCGTCGGCGCGTTCGCGGACTGCAAAGCCGAAATCCTCAAGCAGGACGGAATGGCGGAAGCAATATCGGAATGCGCAAGGGACAAAGGCGCGCCGTTCCTCGGCATCTGCGTTGGGATGCAGCTTCTCGCGAGCCTGGGAAGAGAGCACGGCACAACCGAAGGCTTCGATTGGATCCCCGGAGAGGTTGTCGAAATTGCTCCCGGCGACCCGAGCTTGAAAGTTCCGCACATGGGCTGGAACGATCTTTCAATCGAATGCGAACACCCGCTTTTCTCCGAAGTACGAACCGGAGCGCACGCGTATTTCGTTCATTCATTCCACTTCGTTGCGGAACAAGCGTCGGATCGCATCGCCTACGTGAATTACGGTTCGGAAGTCACGGCGGCCGTTGCTTCGGGAAACATTGCCGGCGTGCAGTTCCACCCCGAAAAAAGCCAAGGCACAGGCCTGAGAATCATCAGCAACTTTCTCCGCTGGAATCCCTGAATTGCCGGACTGCAACTGATGATCTTCTTTCCGGCCATCGATCTGAAAGACGGAAAATGCGTTCGACTGCTCCGAGGAGAAATGGACAGCGCCGTGGTCTACAACGACTCCCCGGCGCGCCAAGCCGAGCAGTTCGAACGTCTGGGATGCGAATGGATCCATCTTGTCGACCTCGACGGAGCGACGGAAGGGCGTCCGAGGAACGCGAAGGCGGTGAAATCAATAATCGATTCAGTCGATGTTCCGTTGCAATTGGGCGGAGGGATACGCGACGAGGACACGATTCGATTCTGGTTCGACCAAGGAATTGCGCGAGTCATCCTGGGAACAGCCGCTGCAACAAATCCGAAGATCGTGGAGCGCGCCGCCGCCGACCATCCGGACCGAATCGCCGTCGCGATCGATGCTTGGGACGGCAGAGTCAAAACAGCTGGTTGGGCGGAAGATTCAGGTCGGGACGTTCAAGAGTTGGCAGCCTGCTTGGAAAGCGCGGGCGCCGCGACAATCATTTACACCGATATTGAAAGAGACGGCACGATGACCGGCCCGAATGTCGCGGCGACGGAGAAACTCGCGAATTCCGTGTCGGTGCCGGTGGTCGCTTCGGGAGGCGTATCTTCTATCGCCGACTTGATCGCGTTGAAGAATTGCGATGCGACACTGCTCGGCGTGATTGCAGGCCGCGCAATCTACAGCGGCGCGATCGATATCAGCGAGGCGTTGGCGACCCTTGGCGGATGACGCCGCAAATCAGGTAAACTTTTCGAGTACTCGCTTCTGAAGGCTCGCCGAGCGCCTGTCGGCCTCACGGATTCCCGCAGGTCGAGTCCTGCATTTGCTCAAATTGACTGAGCCGGTCTCCCAGTCAAAATTCGCAGGCAACCCAAGGCTCTGCCGCTGCCAGCAACGATTTTTTCAGGTCCGCTGCCGAGATTCGAAGATTGGAATGCGACTGCCGAAAGCGCCATTCTGGATGCGTTGAACAACGGATTTTCGGAGCGAAGCAACTGCTGCAAAAATTTGTCGCAGAACTGAAAAAAAAGTCTTGCAAAATTTTAAACCGCCCTCTTATTCTGCGATGCAGCATACGGGTGACGCTCCGCAGCATACTCGAAATTGTCAGCGTACTTCGGGACATGCGGGGCAGCGCCTCAAACAGCAACCGGCAACCACTACTGATGGAGTATGACATGAGCCGCGAACAGGAAACGAAGGAACTGGATAAGCAGTGGCAGGAAGACCTCCGCTGGAAAGGCATCGAACGCAGCTACACGGCCGCCGATGTGGTGCGGTTGCGTGGATCGGTGCAAATTGAATACACCTTGGCACGCCGCGGCGCAGAAAGGCTTTGGAACGCCCTCGATATGCTGCCCTACGTGCACTCGCTTGGAGCGCTAACCGGGAACCAAGCAGTACAGATGGCCAAAGCGGGGCTGCCAGCCATCTATCTCTCCGGTTGGCAGGTGGCGGCGGACTCAAACAGCGCAGGCCAGATGTATCCTGACCAGAGCCTGTATCCAGCCGACAGCGCGCCCAACTTGGTTCGCGCGATCAACGCCGCTCTCGGACGGGCCGATCAAATTCACCGCGCGGAAGGCGATGATTCGATCGACTGGTTCTTGCCCATAATCGCCGATGCGGAATCCGGCTTCGGCGGGGTGCTGAACGCATTCGAACTGATGAAGGACATGATCGATGCCGGCGCCGCAGGCGTGCATTTCGAGGATCAGCTTTCTTCCGCGAAGAAATGCGGACATATGGGCGGCAAGGTTCTGGTGCCGACTGGCGAAGCGGTCCAGAAGCTGGCCGCGGCGCGTCTCGCCGCCGACATCTGCGGGGTGCCTACGCTGCTATTGGCACGCACCGATTCGCTCGGCGCCAAATTGATCACCAGCGACATTGATTCCAATGACGAGCCCTTCATCACCGGCAAGCGGACTTCGGAAGGTTTCTACGAAGTGAAGTGCGGCATGGAGCAGGCGGTCTCACGCGGGCTTGCCTACGCCAAATACGCAGATCTGGTATGGTGCGAGACGGCGACACCCGACCTCGGCGAGGCGCGCGAGTTCGCTCAAGCGATCCGAGAGAAATTCCCCGGAAAACGGCTTGCGTACAACTGTTCGCCGTCGTTCAACTGGCGGGCCAACCTCGACGACGCCACCATCGCTAAATTCCAAGCGGAATTGGGCGAAATGGGCTACCGCTACCAGTTCATCACGCTGGCCGGCTTCCACGCCAACAACCACGGGATGTTCAGCCTTGCGAACGGATATCGCGATCGCGGGATGAGCGCTTACGTCGAACTGCAGGAGGCGGAATTCGCTGCCGAATCGCTCGGCTACACCGCCCACAAGCACCAGCGTGAGGTCGGCGCCGGTTACTTCGACGCGGTCACTCAAGCGGTCACCGGCGGCAAGAGCTCGATTACGGCTCTGTCCGGTTCGACCGAAGAAGAGCAGTTCGAGGCTCCGGCCGAAGAGCATCGAATCGCCGCCTGACAAGCTGCAGCGCCCTCCCCGACATTCGTCGAGGGATATCCCGCTGCCGCAGCTTTGAAATCCACCGCCTTCCCGGCATCCGGGAAGGCGGTTTTTTTATACCGCGCGGCGCGACTCGGCATCATCGCGGGCCGCAGGTTTCCGGCATGGCGGTCGGGTTCAGCCAAATATCAACGGCATAAGTTGTCGAGTCGCCGGATATTGGCGCGCATGCCGCCCAAGTCGTTTGCGGCGGATCGGTTTTCAATTCCCATTGCCGAGTGCAGCGGGTGCATCCCTTTATTCCGGGTCAGCGTGCGTCTTCCCCTCTCCGGCGTCGCCCGAATTCGGTGTTTCAACGGTTGCAAGCGGAACCTTCACGTCCCGGCATGAAGTGGCCCCGGCGCGGTTGTCGCAGACCCGCGAACGGCGAGCACCGCGCATCCCGGCACGGGCAGTCGAGGCAAAATGACCTAAAATAACGGGATGCACCTTTGCGAGTCAGCATGCTTGACGAAAGGAGTCTTAAGTGGAATTTGCAGCTGCAAGGAACTGTCCAAATCCATGAATCGGGGAATGCGCAATTCAGCAGTCAACCACGGCCGAACAAGAGCAGGCGTTTGAAACGAGTGATTTCAAAGATGGTCTTTGGAGGACTTCCAGCATGTTGCGTTCAGACGCCCGATCCGCCGTCAGGCGAAGCGAAAACAAGACTGTTTGCCCATCGTGATCCATTTGGTTTCAATAGGCAGCTATCAGTTGGTTTTCTTGGCAAACCGCTGAATCCGATTGCGTCGCCGTCCCCCGAACGGCTGCATTGCGCCCAAACTGGCCTACCGTCCGGACCGCAGCCTGCGTTCCAAGATGAATTGCCGCATTGTTCGACGATCCTGTTGCGAAATCGCGCGATTGAACCCGCGCTGGGCTGTTCTGCAACGGAAGGCAGAACGGACGCGTCCTGATGCGGCTTTCATGGAACGAGATACGCGCGCGAGCGGCAAGGTTTGCCGAGGACTGGAAGGACGCTGCTTACGAAAAGGGCGAAACGCAGAGCTTCTACAACGATTTCTTCAACGTCTTCGGCGTTCAGCGACGGACCGTTGCCAGCTACGAGCAACATGTAAACATGCTGGACAACCAGCATGGTTTCATCGATCTGTTCTGGCGGGGAGTATTGCTTGTAGAGCAGAAAAGCGCTGGAAGAGACCTGATTGCCGCGCGAAACCAAGCCATGGCCTATTTCGATGCCATTCCGGAGCGCGACAGGCCGCGGTACATCCTGACAAGCGACTTCCAAAGTTTCGAGCTTTTGGATCTGGATGAACGTGAGGAGGCACGCTTCACCCTTTCCGAGTTCCCGGAACACGTGGACAAATTCGGGTTCATACTCGGAGTCCAGCCGGTATCATTCCGCGATCAAGATCCAGCCAATGTGGAAGCTTCCGAACTGGTCGGCAAGCTGCACGACGAACTCGCCGAAACCGGATATTCGGGACACGATTTGGAACGCTTTCTTGTCAGGATCGTGTTTTGCCTCTTCGGCGACGACACGGGAATTTTCGAGCCGCGCGACATCTTTCTGGACTTCATCGAATCAAGAACCTCGCCGGACGGAGCGGATTTGGGGCCGTGGCTTTCGCAAATCTTCCAAATCCTGAACACGCCGGAAAACGAAAGGCTCGCAATTCTTGACGAGGATCTGGCGAGATTCCCGTATGTCAACGGCGAGCTTTTCAAAGACCAGCTCAGGATTCCTGCGTTCAACTCGGAAATGCGCGAGACGCTTCTGGAATGCTGCCGCTTCAACTGGTCGGGAATTTCACCGGCAATATTCGGCGCCCTGTTTCAGTCCGTTCTTGATCGGAAGGAGCGAAGAGAGCAAGGGGCGCACTACACGACAGAAAAGAATATCCTCAAGGTCATTCAGCCATTGTTTCTGGATGACCTGCGCACGGACTTCGAGCGAATTCGATCAAGAAAAACTGGGCGCGCATCTGTGCTGAGGACGTTCCAAGAGAAATTGAGCGGGCTGAAGTTTTTCGACCCTGCCTGCGGCTGCGGCAATTTCCTCATCATTGCGTACCGGGAGCTAAGGCTGCTGGAACTGGATGTGCTCAAGGAATTGCATGCCGCCGAGCGCGACGCCGGTGCCCGGGTCTTGGACGTCGGCCTGCTGTCGAAGGTGAATGTCGATCAGTTCTACGGCATCGAGATTGGCGAGTTTCCGGTCCGGATCGCGGAAACGGCGATGTGGATGATGGACCACATCATGAACAATCGGCTGAGTCTCGAGTTTGGGGAGGCGTACTCGCGCATTCCGCTTGAGGTTTCGCCCACGATAAAATGCGCAGATGCGCTTGAAGTCGATTGGGCGGAGTTGCTTCCTCCGGAGGAATGCTCGTACGTTTTCGGAAATCCGCCGTTCGTAGGAGCAAAATTTCAGTCCAAAGCTCAGAGGAACCAAGTAAAGCGGATCGCTTCGCTGGGCAAATCCGGCGGAACGCTGGACTACGTCGCCGCGTGGTTCATTCTGGCCGGCGCCTATGTCAGGAATCACGAGGTTCGGATCGGGTTTGTTGCGACCAATTCAATTACCCAAGGAGAACAAGTTGCACAGCTTTGGCCGTTGATATTTGAGCGTCACGGTCTCGAAATCCATTTTGCGCACCGCACGTTCGCGTGGGGCTCGGATGCGAGAGGCAAAGCGCACGTGCATGTCGTAATCGTCGGACTCGACAAACGACGGGGCGAGAAAACTAAAAAACGCCTCTTCAATTACTCGAATTTGAATGCAGACCCGGTGGAATCGGAGCACACGACTCTATCGCCTTATCTCACCGGCGCCGATACGATTTCCAATCCGTTTCTGACCGTCAATGCGGAAAGTAATCCGATCAATGGATTTCGAAGACTGATCATTGGATCCAAACCCATTGATGGCGGCAACTATATACTCGGTGAAAGCGAGCGGCGAGAATTGCTTGAATCCGAATCGGAGGCAGCTGAATTCATCCGCCCGTATGTTGGCGCGTGGGAGTTTCTGCAAAACAAGCAGCGCTGGATAATTTCGCTGCACGATGCGAGACCGGAGCAAATTGACCGAATGCCGAAAATTAAGGCGATGGTCGCCTCGGTTCGGCAATTCAGAATGGAAAGCAAAAGCGCCCCTACGCTCAAACTGGCCGAGACGCCCACGCTGTATCATGTAAACGTCATTCCCAATTCCGCATTCCTCGTTATTCCCAAAGTGAGTTCTGAGCGCCGCGAGTACGTGCCTATCGGATGGCTTGAGCCGCCCGTGATCCCGAGTGATTTGGTTCACGTGTTGGAGAACGCGTCGCATATTGAATTCGCACTGCTGACATCGACGATGCACATGTCGTGGATGAGGAATATCGGTGGTCGACTAGAAAGCAGATTCCGCTACTCAATCGGCTTGGTGTACAATACGTTTCCAGCGCCGCCTGGATATCCCGACAGCTTGAATCGTCCGACATTGGAGCGTGCTGCAAAATCCGTTCTGAAGGCCCGCGCGGATTTTCCAGATGCAAGTCTCGCAAATCTTTACGATCCCGACATCATGCCCCCAAAGCTGAGACAGGCGCACAATGAATTGGATCGGGAGGTCGACAAGCTTTATAGACGCACCGGGTTCGGATCGGATCGAGAAAGATTCGAACACCTGCTTGCGCTGTACGAAAGAATGAAAGCCCCGTTCCCGCAAGTGGCTCGGAAGGATCGCCGGAAATCTGGAGCAAAATCCGGCAAGTAGTGACTTTTGCATTTCTGCAATCGGAGATGAGAGCGCAATCTTAGTTTTAGCTGCTCAAACGCCGCTGGCTTCAGTCAGAACTTCGACCGCTTCAACGGTGCCTTGCCCTTCCTCTCTGCTGCCGTGCAATGCTCTTTGGGCGCCGTCGAGTCAGCGAGACTATCGACAATCCTTGCTTGCCTCGCTTGCTTCCCGCGCTGCCGCAGCTGCGAAATCTGCCCGCCCTGCCGGCTTCCGGGAGGGCGGTTTCGCATATTTCAATACGGCGCGACTCGACATCATCCCGGGTCGTTGCGTCTGCGGCAGCATGGTTAACTTCAGCGAGTCATTGACGCTATTTGCTGTCGAATCGACAAATTTTGGCGCGAATGCCGTCCAGGTCGCGACGGAGCAGTTTTCAATTCCCATCGCCCGCGCTAAGTGCTTAACAGGCTAAGTTTCCTCGCCAAGGATTGCGAAATGCTCAAGGTCCGGGTCATACCCTGCCTAGATGTCAAGGACGGGCGCGTCGTGAAAGGCGTGAATTTCGTCAACCTGGTCGACGCGGGAGACCCCGTCGAAGCAGCTGCGAAGTACGACGAGGCCGGGGCCGATGAGCTTTGCTTTCTTGACATCGCCGCGACGCACGAGAACCGCGGAACCATTCTCGATGTAGCATCCCGCACGGCAGAGCGATGCTTCATGCCTCTCACGGTCGGCGGTGGCGTGCGTTCGCCTGAAGACGCGATGGCTCTCTTGCGCGCCGGAGCCGACAAAGTATCCCTGAATTCAGCGGCCGTAGCCGACCCGGATGTCGTGGCGCGCTCGGCCAATCGGTTCGGCACGCAGTGCATAGTCGTCGCAATCGACGCTCGATCGGTTGCCGCTGGGCGATGGGAAATATACACTCATGGAGGACGACGGCCTACGGGAATCGATGCCGTTGAGTTTGCAAAAGAAATGGAGCGCAAGGGCGCGGGAGAAATTTTGCTCACGAGCATGGACGCTGACGGCACCAAAGCCGGTTTCGATATTCCGCTCACTCGAGCCGTTTCGGATGCGGTGAATATTCCGGTGATTGCGTCCGGCGGCGCGGGCGAACTGGGCCACTTCGTCACCGGAGTTGCCGAGGGACGAGCCTCAGCTGTTTTGGCGGCATCCGTGTTTCATTTCGGCCAGTTCTCGATTGGCGGGGTCAAGGAGCATATGCTGAACGCCGGTATCCCGGTGAGGCTGCAATGAACGTTCTGCAGCAGTTGGCCAAAGTCGTGCGCGAGCGCAGGCATGCCGACCCGCAACACTCCTGGACCGCGAAGCTGCTTCAAGACGGCCGACAGCATTGCGCCAAGAAATTCGGCGAGGAAGCGGTTGAAGCCGTCATCGCCGGCGCTGCAGGAGACAGGGAAGCGCTAATTTCGGAATCCGCAGATACGTTGTTTCACTTGCTTGTCCTTCTCGAAGTCAACGATGCTACGATCCAAGAAGTGCTTGACGAGTTGGATCTGCGGCAAGGGGTGTCGGGAATCGACGAAAAAAAATCGCGCAGCACTTGATTTGGCGCATCCCATTTTCTTTGTATTGAGAGGGACGAGGTTCAACTGGTCGATAGCGGGGCCAATGCTCTGCTTATTATCAAATGCTGAACCCTTGGGTGCGTTTCATGTTTTTTGGTCAAGCGGCAGCGGCTTTACGAGCCCTCCATTCGAGGAAGTCAGGCCAACGCGTGTTTTCGAGGGAGCATTTGACGGCGAGCAGGGCGTTGGCACCCGCTTTCGATCAGCGGTACCCGGCTCCTTTGATTTGGCTGCCGACGGTCTGCTTGCAGGCGCTTTCCACGACGCCGGATACGACCGGCAATCCGCGCTTCCTGTAGAGATCGTATTGCATTCGGACCTTGTTGGCCTCGTAGGTGCGAGTGCAGGTCGCGACCGCTTCAAACCGGCGGTACGCTTCAGGTCGGCAATAACTTCATCGACTTGACCTGTGTTCAGCCGCTCCTTGATCGTCTTTATCCAATCCTTCTGTTTGCTCTCGCCCGGCGTCACGGCTTCCACAGCGACGTCCACATGTTGGAGGGCACGGTACAAGTCGAGGATGAAGGTCACATTCCGTCCGACGAGAATCTCCTCGTCTGCCATGCGGATCCAAGGCGCACCGTCGGACAGCACCACCACTTCCTCGGCCTCAAACACGCGGTTCCAGAGCACGACCTGCCGCAGGCGAGTGCCGAACTGAGATCCGGCCGATGACGCCCGCCGCTCTCGTGTCTCCGGTGGCCTATCGTCGCCGCGGAAGTCGGCGTCGAGCGCGACCACTCCTCGTGGGAACGCTTTTGGACGCCTAAATGGGGTCATGATTAGATGCTTATTGACAATCGGCGGCGTGACCGTGTGTAAGCGATCAACGGCTCGTCGAGGGGCCCGTCAAGCACAGCGCGGCAAGGTCTGGTCTTGAACAAAGAGCGGAGCCCCTCGACGAGCCAGTCCGGGTGGTGCATGAAGTTGGAAATGGTCTTCTTGCGGATGCGCTTTCCTTCGCGCCAGTGGCGGCGGAGAAGGACGGTCGGCCGCCCAGATTCTGCAAGCCAAGGGAACCGGCTATCAGAACCTGAATCTTTGTACAATAGGAAAAATGAAAAAGCTAAAAAACTCATGGGCATATTTTGACAGGTCTAAATCTGGATTATTCATAATTAATCATTATTAAACAATATATTAAGAGAAAGATTGGCCGATTTTAGCCCGTGAAGTTCAGTTTAGAGCGGTTTTCGTTTAGTTGGAATCGTACCACTTAGGGATTCTCTTTTCTGTCGGGATGAGGTTTATGCCTCTAGTTTCAAGACAGAGGATGGATGGATGCCGAGACCTTATCCGGACGATTTGCGGATGTGCGCGGTCGAGAAGGTGCTGGCGGGGGAAAGCCGCTGCGGTGTTGCGAAGCAGATCGGCGTGGCCGTTTCGACCGTGATCAAATGGGTTCAGCTATATTTGGAAACGGGATCGGTCAGCCCGCGCCGGATGGGCGGATGCCGCAAGCGGAAGCTGGAGGGCCGTCAGACCTGGATCCTGGAGCGGATCAAAGACTGTCCGGCGATCACCTTGGCGGGGCTGCAGGGTTTGCTTCGCGAACTGGACGTCTCGGCGAGCGTCGCCGCGATCTGGCGCTTTCTGCGATCCTGCGGCCTCACCCGCAAGAAGCCGGCGCCGGCGGCCGACGAGCGGAACCGCCCGGATGTGGAGCGCCGCCGCAAGCGGTGGAAGCGCTATCAGGACAAGGCGGATTCGCGCAAGCTGGTCTTCATCGACGAGACCGGGACGAAGACCAACATGTCGCCCAGATTCGGCTGGGGTCCCAAGGGAGAGAGGGTGCGCGGCTGGGCTCCCTTCGGCCATTGGGGGACCTCGACATTCATCGCCGCTCTGCGGCACGACCGGATCGACGCCCCCTGGGTCCTGGACGGACCGGTCAACGGCGACGCCTTCCTGCTTTATGTCGAAACGCAACTGGTCCCGACGCTCAGCCGAGGCGACATCGTCATCATGGACAACCTCGGCAGCCACAAGACCAGAGCGGTGCGCGCGGCGATCCGAGACGCAGGCGCCCACCTGCTGTTCCTTCCGCCCTGCAGTCCCGATCTCAACCCGATCGAGCAGGTGTTCGCCAAACTCAAGCACTTCCTGCGCAAGGACCAGCCGCGAACTCGGGGCGATCTCTGGAAAAACATCGGCTTAATCCTGAAGAGATTCGAACCCGAAGAATGCGCCAACTATCTCGCGAACTCAGGATATGGAGTACTTCAAACTAAACGAAAAACGCTCTAGCCGATTGCCCTCCAGAAAATCTGGAACAGTTCATTTCATCTTGTCTTTCGACAAAGAATGATACAATAGTTGGGGACAAGAGGTCCAACATCAGTAGGACGGCGCAATGACCGGTGATTCGAGACATCCAAAGTGGTATAGCGACCTTGAAGAAGCGGTCGGAGCGCTCGAAAAATGCATGCCCACTAATGAGATACCGACTTTAGAGTGGGACGCGGTGGAGGCATTTATCCAGAACACAGTGTCATTTGGAGAGGTCATGAGCGCAGTCGGAACCCTGCTTGCCGAGAAGAAAATTTTACCGCTAGGGCAAGACTTCAACTACTGGGGGATCGGATTGGAACATTCCCTGCCAAATCCACCGCGCGAACACGACAAGGATTGGACACTTAGTCACTGGGATCTGAAGGAGATAAAACGACAGATCAACCAACATATTGAAAGCCCTACCACAAAGCTGCGGCATATCCACCTCACTGCGGACATAGAGCGGTACCATAATTCGGGCAGAATTGGAGTCCTCGTTCGAGGAACAACCACAATGCGGGCTATAGATAGCAAGCCCGCTCAATGGCGTATCCAAGTGGTGGCGGCAGAGAGTGCGAAGGAAGGTATATCAGCTCACCCGGTGTCATGTCTTCCCTTCGACTTGGATTTTGGAGGTACTGAAACTGCTAGCAGCGAACAACCGGAACAGGAATGCCCATATAGAGTGGGGAGCTCGGTAGCAATTTGTTATCAAGAATTGAATGAGTTGGGAGTAAATGACCCAGATAGGGCAAAAGAGAGCACAGCGAAGCTGATCAAGGCATGCCTTTTTGCTCTAAGCAAACATTTGGAACTGGCATACCAACGAAAAAGGTAAAAATGAGTGAGGAAATTTAGGCAGATCTGAAAGAAAAGGAGTACAGTAATGCCGGAAAGAAATACTTGGAAATACGAATTTATTGTTCGGAACAGAGTCGTGCACGTTGGAATTACTATCGACTTGCTTCGACGGGAGGCAGAGCATCGAATACGGTGGCCAACAGGGCATATCAGGCAGGTTGGACGAAGAACCACGGCCGCCGCCGCCCGCGCATGGGAAAATGAACAACGCAGAATGGGGAGACCTACCGAGAATCCACGAAGACAGCAAAGATGAATCGCCGGAGGGCTTTAGGGATTATACCGTTTAACGGTTAGGCTCATTTCAAGTGAACTACCCCGGGGTTTCTGGAGGTCAATCGGCTAAACAAGCGAGCCGGAAACTCAAAGGAAGGGATTCATGCCGGGGAGAAAGCGCAGCCCGAGGCGACCAGCCGAACTCCGCGTACGCGGAGTTCGGCTGTTCAAGGAAAATTGTCTCAACTGCTCCAGCGACAGCGCGGCCTGCGCTTCGTCCGCCGAGAAGTTCGGATGCTCTCGCTTCACGCTTCGCGAATGGTGCATCCAGGCGGAGCGCGACGCAGCAGCAGCGCCGACAAGGCCAGGGTCAAAGAGCTGGAGCGCGAGAACAAGGAACTGCGCACCGCCAACGAGATCCTGAAGAAGGCGTCGGCCTGTTTTGCCCAAGCGGAGCTCGACCACCCGTTCCGCAGATGATCGCATTCATCAAAGAGCATCGCGAGGCCTGCGGAGTCGAACCGGTCCGCCGCGTCCTGCCGATCGCTCCGTCGACCTGATATGCGCATGCCGCCGTCGCCCGCGATCCCGGAAAAGCCTCCGACCGGTCCAAAAAGGACGCCGAAACCCTCAAGACGATCAAGCGCGTCAACGATGCAAGCAGAGGGCGGTACGGAGTGCGCAAGGTCTGGCGCCAATTGCGTCGGGAGGACGGCGGGCCCGCCCGATGTACAGTGAGCGGCTCATACGGAAGCAAGGATTGCAACGGGTCTCCCGGGGACGCAAGATGACCACAGTCCCCGATCCGGCCCGGCCATGCCCCCAGGACAAGGTCAACCGCAAGTTCGAGGCGGACGCCCCCGATCAGCTCTGAATCGCCGATTCCGCCTGTGTGCACACCGCAATGGGAATAGCTTGCGCCGCTTTCGTCCTCGACGCCCTCAACTAGGCCATCTGCCAACGACGTCCGGCGCTGGGCGCTTTGACCCACCACTCGGACCGCGGCATGCAGTATCTGTCCATTCGATACGCCAACCGGCTCGCCGAAGCCGAAATCGACATCGGACTGTTCAAGACGGAAGTCGTCAAACACCTCGGCCCGTGGAAAACCAAAGGCCAATTCGAATGGAAAACCATGAAATGGGTCCATTGATGCAACAAGAACCGACTGCACGGGGCGATCGGCTGCCGAACCCCGAACGAAAGGAGGACGCGTTCCGCCAACAAAACAACGAACTTGAAAAAGTAACCTGAGTGTTGAACAAAATACTCTCCAGAAAACCCGAGGCAATTCAGAGGTCAATATATGATTTTTGAAACTACTCCATTCGAAGAAGCAAAAATACCTAGCCGATGTCGAGAGTCAACGCTTCATGCTTAACGACGCCATTGAGAGCGGTGACTCCAAGTATGTTGCTTATGCGCTTCAAGTTGTTGCTCGCGCCAGCGAAATGAAGCAACAGCCTTCTGGTTTGAACCTGACACACGAATCCCTCGACGAAGTGCTGAGCAAAGAGAACGATCTGTATCTTAGCACGCTGACAAGTTTCCTTTCGATGCTCAACTTCAAGCTAAGTTTAGATATAAAGACAAATTCAATAATTGAATAATATCCTCATTTACGTATAAATTCCGATTATAGATTTATTCAGGCGAGTCTGAGGTCATCGCGTGTGGACTCTCTTAGCCACTGGGTTGTTCTTTTAAACCTCCGGGTGCTGAATTAAGCACTTGTGTAGGTCTACCCTATTTGGTGCGACAACATTCTTTCCTGACTTCGACAGTTTGACTCGATTTCAGCGCCGTTCCGGCTTTCCGGGGCGTTGCGCGCAAGGGGATTCCGGCTCTGTTGCGCTCTCGGGCGATTTGTAGTGCTCCAATAGGAGTTGGCATTGCGGAACCGGGGAATCCATGATAGCGGTTCGGCAAGCGCCGAATCAGGAATGGCCCCATGTTCATCCGCGTCAAAACCAAACCCGGAAGCCCCAACAAATCCGTCCAGCTCGTCGAATCCGTGCGCGAAGGCCAGACGGTCAGCCAGCGCATCGTCCGCCACGTCGGCGTCGCCAAGAGCGAGGCCGAACTGGAGAAGCTCATGGAGCTCGGAGAGACCATCAAGGTCGAGGCCCAGTGCGAGCGGCAGCCCTCCCTGATTCCGCAGGAGAAGCTCGTCGACCTGGCGATCAAGGCCCGGCGGGAGAAGGCGAAGAAAGGTCCGCCGGTCGCGATCGAGGAGACCCGCGAGGAGCATCGGGTCGTGACCGGCTTCCACGAGGCCTGCGGAGCCGTCTACCGCCAGCTTGGCTTCGACGGGCTGCTGCCGGCCAAGAGGAACCGCACGGCGCGCGAGACGCTGCGGCACATCGTGACGGCGCGCATCGCCAATCCGGAAAGCAAGCTCGGCACCGCCCGGCGGCTGGAGAGCGATCTCGGAGTTTCGATCCCGGTGCAGAGGATCTGCCGGATGATGGACCGGCTGGACGGGAAAGCGATCGAAAGCATGAAGGATCTCGCGGCCGGGGCGACGCGGCGGCTTCTGCCGGAGCCGGCGAGCGTCGTGTTCTTCGACTGCACGACGCTGCACTTCGAGTCGGTCGATGCGGACGGGCTGCGCGAGTTCGGCTTCTCCAAGAACGGCCGGCACGCCCGGACGCAGGTCCTGCTTGCGCTTATGGTGACGTCCGACGGGCTGCCGATCGGCTACGAAGTGTTCCCGGGATCGGATTGCGAAGGAAAGAGCCTGATCCCGTCGCTGGAGAACATGCGGAAGCGCGAAGGGATCGAGACCGCGATCCACGTCGCCGACCGGGGCATGTTCGGCGAGGCGAACCTCAAGGACATGGAGGAGCGGGATCTCCAATATATTGTCGGCGCCCGGCTGAAATCGCTGCCGAAGGACTTGAAGGAGCGGATCCTCGACCTCGGCGCCTACAATCCCGTCGGCGGCTCCGAGGATCTGCGTTCGGCTGAGTTCGAGCACAAGGGACGCCGCATCGTCGTCGGCTGGAGCCGGAAGCGGGCCGGGAAGGACGCCGCCGACCGGAAGAAGGCGGTCGACAAGCTGGTCCGCAAGCTCGGCCGAAGCGCAAATCCCGCGCAGGCGCTCTCCGGACGCAGCTTCGGCCGGTTCGTCAAGCTCGCGGGAAAAGCCCGGCTGGAAGTGGACGAGGACAAAATCAAGGAGGCCGCCCGCTGGGACGGGCTGAAAGGCGTCGTCACGAACGCGCCCGACATGGGCCATTCCGAACTGTTCGCCCGCTGCCGCGAACTCTGGAGGGTCGAGGAGAGCTTCCGGATCACCAAGCACGACCTCAAGGTGCGGCCGGTGTTCCACTGGAAGCCAAACCGGGTGAAGGCGCACATCGCCATCGCCTACATGGCGTTCGCCTGCGTGCGCCACCTGGCCTTCCGAATCGCGCGGCAGCAGGGGAGAGGATGTCGCCGGAAAGGATCCGGACCGCCCTCGCCGCCCGCCAATGCTCGATCGTGCGCGACACGCGTTCGAAACGGCGCTACGCGCTTCCGTCGAAAACGACGCCGGACATGGACCGCATCTGCCGGACCTTGGGACTGCCGATGTCCCGAACGCCCTGTTGGATCGAATGAGGCCGCCCGGAGCAGCTTGAAAAACAGCGGAATGTAGTGCCTAAAATTTAGGCGGAAACACATAAAAACAAATGTTTAGCAGAAAAAAATGTCGAAGTCAGGACTTGTGTAGGTCTACCCTATTTGGTGCGACAACATTCTTTCTGCTGGTCTGCATAGAGATGCGCGAATCGGGCCCATATCCCTCTTGCCCGTTCCGAGGCACATTGATCCTCCCGATCCCTTCTCAATAGCTGTTCGCCCCAACTCAAGCCAAGCTCGCTGTGACCATTCCATTTGATTGGTTAGCTCCGATTCCGAGCACAAAATAAATCGCTCCGGGTTTTCCGGAGAGTGTTTCGTTCAACATTCAGGCTGCTTTTTCAAGCTCGTTGTTTTGCTGGCGGAACGCATTCTCCTTTTCGTTCGGGGTCTGGCAGCCGATCGCGCGGTGAAGCCGGTCCTTGTTGCATCAATGCACCCATTTCATGGTTTCCCATTCGAGCCGGTCTTTGGTTTGCCACAGGCCGGGATGCTTGACGATTTCGGTCTTGAACAGTCCGATGACGGCTTCGGCCAAGGCGTTGTCGTAGCTGTCCCCGACGCTTCCGACGGAGATGTCGATTCCGGCGGCGGCGAGCCGCTCGGCGTATCGAATGGACAGATATTGCATGCCTCGGTCCGAGTGGTGGGTCAAAGAGCCCGGCACCGGAACCCGTTGGCAGATGGCCTGGTTGAGGTCATCGAGGACGAAGCTGGTCGTCATTGAGGTCGAGACGCGCCATCCGACGGTCTTCCGAGCGAGGACGTCGATGACGAAGGCGGCGTCGGCCGTGCCCATCGCGGTGTTCACATAAGTGAAGTCGGCGATCCGCTGATCGGGGGCGTCGGCCTTGAACTCCGCTCTCTTCGATTTACGGTGCATCCCGGTCACGGTGTCGTCCTTTCCTGTGCAAGGGATGGTGTTTGCGAAACCAATGGACTTGCCATGACCGAACTTCATTGAAAGCAATTTGCAGAGCATTTGAAACATGATCCTTCAGTGAATTTTCCTGTGAAGCATGAAGTAGAGGTCCATATTCACAGTTGATTGCGGAATCGGCTTAGCAAACAGAGCGGCCAACTTGTTCCGCATTTCGCCCATCCATAAGCCAGCCAGCGCACGACTGCTCGTTTGATCGATAATCTCGGGCAGCTGCCTCCAGTCTCAGCAGTGTGAGACCGTCTCGGACAATCTGCGCAGTCGCAATTATTGTGAGCCAGACGCGATTTATGGTCTCAATAATCTTGAGCCGAAATCGGCGATAATCTCGCGCCCGAGTCCCTATAATCGCAATCGGTGAGCCGATCAGACCTTGATTAGTGGGCGCGCTTCTTTTTCGGCTTCTATCACTCCGCGAGCTTGAGGACTTTGAGACGCAATGCATCGCTATCCGGCATATCCGGATCGAAGTCGCCGACGTGCCATTCTTTGAGATTGGCATGTTCAGGGTGTTTTGGGTCGCCCATTGCTTCCAGGAACACTTCGTATCCGGGGAAACCACCCACATCTTCGGGCGGGCAGCGACCCGCGACGTCTGTCAGGCGGGGATAGAGTTCACCAGGGATGGGATCGCTGATCTTGCCGATTTTGATTTTATGGTCCCAGCTGTCACCAAAGTCGTAGAGGTAATCGATCTTGCGTGCGCCGGTACTCTCGATCAGCTCTGCCAGGGTGGTCTCGTCTGCTGGCAGTTCATCCCCGCCAAAGTTTGGATCGGGTATTCCCCAACTCATGCCTCGAGCCTCGAACATGTAGAGATGCGAGTTGGTCCAGCCCATGGCAGCTTGGATCGTCAAGTGCAGGTGGTCGAGATAGATATCGGTGGGCACCTGAAGGGTACGGGTGACAGCGGGCTTGACGTGTTGAAGCGTGACCCTCAATTCAATGATTCTCATGGACGCGCCTCCTTTCGGCACTGAATCGCCCCGGGTTTTCCGGAGAGTGCTTTGTTCAGCATTCAAGCTGCTTTTTCAAGCCCGTTGTTTTGCTGGCGGTATGCGTTCTCCTTTTCGTCCGGGTTCTGGCAGCCGATGGTGACGTGAAGCCAGTCCCTGTTGCATCAATGCACCCGTTTCATGGTCTCCCATTCGAGTCGGCCTTTGCTTTTCCACGGGCCGGGATGCTTGACGACTTCCGTATTGAACAGTCCGATGACGGGTTCGGCCAATGCGTTGTCGCAGCTGTCCGCGATGCTTCCGACGGGCATGCCGATTCCGGCTTCGGCGAGCCGATTGGCGTATCGGATGGACAGACAATGCATGCCTCAGCCCGAGTGGCGGGTCAAGGAACCCATCGCCGGACGCCGTTGGCAGATGGCCTCGTTGAGGGCGTCGAGAACGAAGCTGGTCGTCATCAGGGTAGGAACGCGCCATCCGATGATCTTCCGAGCGAAGACATCGACGAGGAATGCGGCGCAGACCATTCCCATTGCGATGTGCACGCAGGCGGAGTCGGCGGCCCGGAGCTGATCGGGCGCGTCGGCCTTGAACTGACGGTCGGCATTGTCCCAAGGGCATGGCCATGCCGGATCGGGGATCGTGGTCGTCTTGCTCCCTCGCAAGACGCCTTGCAATCCTTGCTTCCGCATGAGCCGCTCCACGGCGCATCGGGCGGCCCCGCCGCCCTCCTGCCGCAGCTGGCGCCAGACCTTGCACGCTCCTTACCGCCCTCCGCTTTCATCGTGGACGCTCCGGATTGTCTTGAGGGGTTCGGCGTCCCTTTTGAACCGGTCGGAGGCATTTCTGGAATCGCGGGCGACGGCGGCATGCGCATAATAGGTCGACGGAGCGATCGGCAGGACGCGGCGGACCGGCTCGACTCCGCAGCCTCGCGATGCTTCTCGATGAAAGCGATCATCTGCGGAACGAGCGGTCGAGCTCCGCCTGGGCAAAACAGGCCGACGCCTCCTTCAGGATCTCATTGGCGGGGCGCAACTCCTTGTTCTCGCGCTCCAGCTCCGTGATCAGTACCTTGTCGGCGCTGCTCCGGACCAGCCGCTCCCCGGCGTAGCGCTCCGCCCGGATGCGCCATTCGCGAAGCGGGAGCATCCGAGCTTCTCGGCGATCAAGGCGCAGGTCGCGCTGTCGCTGGAGCAGTCGGGACGATTTTCTTTGAACAGCCGAACTCCGCGTACGAGGATTTCGGCCGGTTGCCTCGGGGTGTGCTTTCTCTCCGGCATGAAATCTCTCCTTCGAGTCTCCGGCGCGTTCGTTTAGCCGATTGCTCTCCCGGAAACCCGGTGCAGTTCAAAGGGTACGCTTGCCGGCGTGCGCAACGTTCAGACTTACTTGCGCAACTGCATGGCACGCTGTTCCGAGTGATGACCGCCCTTCTCCGCTGGCCTCGAATTTACGCGAATGCCGGCAGTGTTCCGGCGCGCCGCCGACCTTCCGTGCAGAACGCCCGATGGAAATGTCTACGGCTCATTCCACGAATCCTTCAGCGAGGCGCAACCATTTCCTTTTCCTGAGTTGTCCATCTTCCTATGGATATCCGCGCTCTCGGTCATTCAGTTTGCAAGTTCGCCCAAGCTTGCACGCACTTTGCGCAGGCTCGAAAGTTGATTGCCGCAACTATCGAAGTTCGACGGTTCCAGCCAGGAACGAAACGCCGCCTTGAGTTGCGGCCATTCGGAGTCGATGACGGAAAACCACGCAGTGTCCCGGTTGCGATCTTTGTAGATGGTCGCTTGGCGAAAAACGCCTTCCGAACTGAAGCCCAGCCGCTCCGCCGCTCTGCAGGATTTCTCATTCAGCGCATCGCACTTCCATTCGTAGCGACGGAATCCGAGTTCGTCGAACACGCGACTCATCAGCAGAAACATCGATTCCGTACCTGCCCGCGTGCCTTGGAGAGCTTGGGCGAAATTTATATGTCCGACCTCGATCACGCCCGCATCAAGGTTTATCCGCAGGTAGCTCGCAACACCGACAGCCGTTCCACTGGCCTTGTCAACAATCGCGTGGAACATCGGGTCTTCGCCCAAGCAAGTCCGCACCAGCCAATCGTCGAACCGCTTCCTTTCGTGGAACGGACCATACGGCAAATAGGTCCAGTTTCGGCGATCCGAACCGACGCACAACGAAGCGTAAAGATCGTCGCCGTGCCGTTCCGGCTCGATCGGCTCCACAGCGCAATAGTGTCCATCGATCCGCGTTCTCGGCGGCAACTGCCTGCGAGACCAGTCAGAAACCGGGAAGCCGACCCGCTGCCCATCCTCACTGAAGAATTGAGTCATTTCGCCTGTTTTCAAAATTTTGCGAACTCACGGTTTATCTTGCTTTCAGCCGGGCGGGAAAGCGGTCAGGAACGAAATTGCCGTCGGCTTGGCAAGGCAAATTGGAAAACCGACAATGGATTGATGGAATGGTGGGCGACCTTGGAATCGAACCAAGCGTGGGTCTCCCCGGCGGAGTTACAGTCCGCTGCCGCACCTTGCAGCCCGTCGCCCATCCGTACGTTGCGCCTCAAGGCGCAAGCGGATAATTCGCTTACCTACTTAGGGCAAGGGCGACAGTCAACAATAATCTGGGCAGGCGCCCCGCATAAACGCGGAACGCTTGCGAACCGCCTTTTGGGCCGCGGCATCCCGAAACTGCCGCTTCGCCTCGATTGCAATTCGCATGTGCAAAGTTACAATCACCTTCGTTGCGATCAAATAGGGTCCAACGGCGCGATCGCCGGATCCGCGCGTAGACAGCAAGTCAACGAGAGAAGCAAAAAAGTGCAATTCGAATGCATCGCGGACTGCAAAAATTCGCTCGGCGAGTGCTGCTTCTGGGACCCGCGCGACGAACGGCTTCGGTGGACCGACATTGAAGGCCGTTCAATCTTTCAATTGAACTCGGACGGAACAGTTGTCGAATTTCCGCTGCCGGATCGTGCAGGTTTCGTTCTTCCGCGCCAGAATTCCGGCTTTGTTGTAGGATTTGCGAATTGGCTGGCGCTCGCGGATCAGACCTTGGAAAATTTCGAGCGCCTTCATGACATCGAACCAAATCTTCCGGAAACGCGGATCAACGATGCGACCGTGGATCCGTTCGGCGGCGTCGTATTCGGCACATTCAACGAAAATCCCGACAAATCGGCACGGCGGCCGAACGCCAGCGTTTATCGGCTCGCTCCGGACGGTTCGGTCGAGAAACTGTTCGGCGGAATTACCGTGACGAACGGCCTCGAGTTTTCGCTGGACGGGCGAACGATGTATTTCGCCGATACCGGCGACGGCGTAATTCGCCGCTACAGCGTGGTCGACGGATTTTCGTCCTTGAATGAGATCGAACCGCTCGCCGGCCCGGACATAGCGCCGGGCATGCCGGATGGAGCGACTATCGACAGCGAGGGCAACTACTGGAATGCCCGCGTGTGGGGCGGTCGTGTAATCAGCTTGGACCGTTATGGAAACCTCATTCAGAATATCGAATTGCCTGTGAAGGGACCTACCTGCGTAGCATTCGGCGGAAATGATCTGAAAGACATCTACGTCACCTCTCTCCGGACAAGGCATTCGGATGCAGATCTGCTGAAATCCCCTTTGGCAGGCGGATTGTTCAAGGCCCGGACGGAAATTCCGGGCCGAGCGCAACCGATGTGCCGACTTTGAAACGGCGAGTTTTATTTGGCAAAGGTCGAATGCTCGGATGGTCTTGGCCTCGGCGACTGCGAATCGGCGATGGAGATCGGTTGGTATGAGCCGCCGAGTTTTTCCCGTTCGCCGCTCCGCTCAGTAAGCGAGCTATTGGATTTTCGGATTGCATGCGGTCCGGAGCGCGCGATGGTCCGAAGCGGTCGCGGCCTGCATCCGCACCTACGGGGTCAACAGGGACCGAATGCGCTGCGATCCCTGCCGGAAGCGCGGCCTGCCGGTCGGATCCGGCATCGTGGAAAGCGCCTGCAAGCGCATCGTCGGGAACCGATTCAAACAGTCGGGACGCCGTTGGTCGAAAGCGGCCGCCAACGCCGTACCCACCATCAGATGCTGCCTCGAAAACAGCCGCTGGCCCGACTTCCTCGATTGGAGGGCTTGCCGCGCTGCAGCCGCCTAACCAAAGAAAATGGGATGCACCATTCGCCACCAAACTCTGCAAGCTGTGGAACAAGGTCGGCCGAGTGTTTCGCAGACTCGAGGGCTGCCGACGCATCTGCACAAGATTTGAAAAGCTCGACGTGAAGTTTTTGGCTTTCTCGAACTTTGCTCCGATCAGCGAAATGATTCACGATTTAGTGTAAACATATGCTGGTAACAGAAACGTCTATCCTCATCAAATGAAGCAGCCGAATTTTAACTGAAACAGTCACGAGAAACCGAGCCCATACAATGAACTGGATTGCCGAGGATGCTGTTAGCCTTCTGATGTTTCTTGCCCCAGGCCTAGTTGCTGTCGGGATTTTTCGTTCACTTACTTCATATCCACCTCCAAGCGTGTTTGATCAAGTCGTTCAAGCGCTGATCTTTACGATTATCGTACAGACTGCCTGCGGTGGCATTGTTGAACTGTTCGAAAGGATTTTTGGCGAAAGTGATGCTTCTTGGACAACACCGTATCCTCCTCACCTTTCGTTCCCGATTGCCGTAGCGTTAGCGGTTCTCCTTGCAGCAACATACGGCAATGATGCCATACATAGGCGCCTCCGTCGCTTACGCATAACTCGCGAAACCTCTTTTCCTTCCGAGTGGTATTCCGCATTTCATCGACACCGAAATTGTTATGTGGTTTTGCATCTTGTCGATGAGAGATTCGTTTATGGATGGCCAGTGGAGTGGCCCGGCCAACCGGAAAAAATGGGCATTTCAGACTTTCGGAATATACTTGGTTGACAACAGATGAAGTGGACGGCGCATTAATTTTATGTCATCCAGAGCAGGATCCTTACCGGGAAAGTATATTGATTCCGGTCTCTGAAGTTGTTATTGTAGAATTCATGAAAAGCCTTCCAGAAGATGAATAACGGAGTTGAAAAATGGTCAAAGCTCCAAATCCGTCTCCCTCCGAGCGAAATCCTCCCGTAAATGAGTTGCGGAAGGGAGTATCGCCCGAGCCACGGCCCCCATCCAGAAGGCCGCCGCCTCCCCCTGCCCCTCCGCCAAGAAACAAGGGATGATGTAGAAGCAACCCAGCAATCAAATGCTGGTACTCGGCGGAAGACCGGTGGGGTGGACGTGCTGAACGCCCTGTCGGCGTGAAACATCTCCTCCCCCAGGCACAGTTAGACCGCTCTTCTGCGTTGCGGGGGTCGAATGGAATCTCCGGATTCTCGCTTCCCTGCGTCGGGATCGCGGCTGCGGGAGGCCCCGTTGTAGCCGGTCGGCGATCCCTTGCGGAGGGCGTGGCTTGGATCAGGTCGGTTGCGTTGCCGCCTGTCCGGCAGCTGGACACTCGATGCCGCAATCTTTCATCATGCGGATCAAGCGCAGGGCATTCCCGCACGCCATGATCTCCTAGTGGTCGGTTCCGGGATCCACGTTGGGCTTTCGGCTCTCCACAACCGTATGGATCACGCGGGTCAGCTTGTGGGCGGTGGCGAAGACGGTCTGCTTGTGGCTCTTCCTCGCCCTGAGGGTGCGGAGGCGGTTGTTTTGGAACATGATCCCGGCCGAACTCTGCCTCGGCTGTCGCATGCAGCGCGTCCGTCTCCGAAGATGGACCGCCGGACGCCTAGTCCGTTAAACCTTGCAAACACCCCGTGAATTCCAAATACTTGCATCCTGGGTCCCTCCAGTTGTCGAATCTCAACTGGACGCGGCTTGGGTGACCCGCCGCCCCAGCGTCAAGGCGGAGTCGCATCAATGGGTGAATTCAGACACCCTCGAACACAGAACCCGGATGAAACGCGAAACCGGAGCAACCCGAAGAAAATGGGATGCACCCCAACCGATGTGCCGACTTTGAAACGGCGAGTTCTATCTGGCAAAGGTCAAATGCTCGGATGCTCTTGGCCTCGGCGACCGCGAATCGGCGCCGGAGATCGGTTGATATGAACCGCCGAGTTTCTCCCGTTCGCCGCTCCGCTCAGGAAGCGAGTTATTGGATTTTCGGATTGCATGCAGTCCGAAGCGCGCTGCTGAACGAACGCCGGAAAAAGCGCCGCTTGATCGCGACGAGGAATGCCGGAAACAAATTGAAGGACGCGATCAAAACCTCCGGAATGGCTGCGGAGATTGCGGATCCCCGAAGGTTCCCCGTGCCGCTGGACTCCGGTTCCGTTCATCAAGGGGTCGCTCTGGAAGCTTTTCCTCTCAAGTGGGGCTCGACGCCGGAAATCTGCGGCAAGGCTGGCGAAAATCATCTCGTTCTTGTTCTTGACAGGGTCACCGACCCGCACAACGTCGGCGCAATACTTCGCAGCGCGGAGGCTTTCGGCGCAAGGGCCGTGATCTCGCCAAGTCGGCATTCGCCCCCGGAGACCGGAGCGCTTGCAAAGTCGGCGTCCGGCACGCTTGAACGGGTTCCCTACATCAGAATAGGAAACCTCGCGACGGAGTTGACGCTGCTTCGAAACATGGGTTACGCGGTCATCGGCCTCGATGCGCAAGGCCCGTTGAGCTTGAGCGAAACGCTTCATGCCCATGCCTCCCGGCCGCTGGCGCTCGTTCTGGGATCTGAAGGCGCCGGCTTGAGGGCGTTGACCAAGGCCAGCTGCGATTGCCTTGCGAACATCTCGGCGGTGCTTGCCGGGTCGATCAATGTTTCGAACGCCGCTGCGATCGCGCTTTACGCGGCAACAAACAACCGTGCCGCGGCAAGCGCGAAGACGATTTGAGTGAAAGGTCGTTTCGAATTTGCGCAAGTCCGGCGAAGATTCTATGGAACGCATTCCGCAACCCATTGCCGCATGACAGCATCCGAAAAATGGCATCCGCATCGCAAGACATGAACAGGGACGAAAATTATTCCGACGAATTTCTTCGGGACTTGCTGACCTCGGTCAAGACATTCGCAAGCGTCGGGATTTCCGTAAATCCGGTTCGCCCGTCCTATTTCGTTGGAAGATATCTCAGCTTGAAAGGCTACAGGGTCATTCCTGTCAATCCCGCATATTCCGGTCAAACTCTGTTCGGCGAAACGGTCTTGGAGAACCTGAACTCCATCCCGCCTGAAGCGGACATCGACGTGCTGGACATCTTCCGCAAACCGGAGGAGGTTCCGGCGCTCGTCGAATGCGCGTTGGAACGGTTTCCCAAGCTGAAGGTCGTTTGGATGCAATATGGCATAAGTCATCCGGAGGCAGCCAAGATGGCCCGCGCGCGAGGCGTCGCCGCAATTCAGAACAGGTGTCCAAAGATCGAATACCAGAGGCTGTTTTCGGAACTTCGAATGGCCGGTCTCAACACCGGAATTATCTCTTCAAGGCTCTTTGAAACAAGTTGACCAGCGATTCCTCGATTTTTGAGGAATTTATGTCTTGCACATGCTACACGGAAAGAAATGCAAATTAACTCAAACAGCAATAATTTACTGGCGAGAACGCTCGCTGGATCCAATCCGGGATTTCCTGCGATCAATGGACCGCACTAGTGTTTGTTCCAATCATTTGAAACCCTCTTTGGTGGGAGTCGATGAGCCGCTCCGGGCTTGCCGTCCATTTGTAGACCTTCGCCTATTTCCCGTTGCGCAGGTCAATGAAGTCCAGAATCGACGTCTTGACCTGCTCGATGGAATCACGGACGCCGCACCGGAGCCGACGGCGGGTCAACGTCCAGAAGAAGCCCTCTACAACCTAATTTGAAAGCACGAAGTCGGCGTGAAGTGGAAGATCCAGCGGAGGATACCCAAGGCAGCGGACAGGGTTGTAGTTCCTTGCCGCTTACGACCGCACGTATTTGTATACAAAGTAATTTTGCAAATTCAATCCAGCGCAATTACTGGACAAAAATGGATGTTGGGGATGCAAATCAATCCCGTTTCCGAAGGCCGGGAGCTTCGCGCTGGGCGTGGCTCTTACACTTGGGAAGCAATATGATTGACACTAGCGGAAAATCATTTATCATAATCTGACTTGGTAGTTTTAAGCAAAAATGATTGGATACTCACAATTGCCGGTCGCCAAATTCAAGATAGAAGACGCATGCGCTCAGTTCTCAGAACTGCTTGAGCGTGCTCGCGCTGGCGAGGAAATTCTGATAACAAAGGATCAAAAGCCCCATGCAAGGCTTTTGCCGCCGGCTTTGCGCACGGAGTGCACCCGTGCAGGAGATGAAGGATCAGCACTCAAAGGCCAAAAACCAGTTAAAGAACATTGGCCGTCGCCGAAGCGCGGAAAGCGGAAGAAAGCACCGTTGAAACATCTCGACCTACCCGACCTCTTTGATGATGAATATCCTAAACAAGCCGTAACTGATACTGGTGAACTTAGCGACAACCGATAACTTCACCATCCAGCAAGGCCGAAAGGCCGCATCGTGAAACTGCTTCTAAACAGCCACACCGCATATTGGTGGACTGCGGGCGACGACCGCTCCGCCCGCGCCGAAGAAATGATCCTCGACGACGCGAATGTCGCGTCTAGTCAGTGCAGTTTCGATCTGCGATCTTGAGTTCAAAATCAAGTACAAGCGCAATCAAGTAGACTTGCGTCCTCAATTACTAATTGAAACACTAAGGGATAATGATGTCGAGGAACTATCCGTCACTCATTACCACGCGGAGCATGCTGCTCGTTTCGACTGGGGCCACCGTGACCCCTGGGATCGTCTGGTTGCCGCTCAAGCCATTTTGGAGGAATGTGTCTTAGTATCGGCCGACATAACTTCGAAAACTCGAAAAACCTTCAATGATCTTATGCGGCTTATTTCGGTTTACCAACGGCTGAAGTCAATTCTTGCAACTCTTTCCGACGATTGATGGACTGCACTAATTCTTTTGTCGAAATTTTCTCTCTCGAACGCAACACTGCTCGTCGAGCGGCATCTGTAGCTGCCTGTATTACGTCAGAAGCGGACAAGCCGCTGGCATGGCCAACAATTTGGTCCCATTGAACGTCTTTGACATCAAAGGCTAAGAGACGTCGTGACATAGCCAATTTTATGGAGTGTGCAGTTGGAAAGTCATAAGGCAATACAATATCAAAGCGTCTAAGGAGTGCCCTGTCGAGGAATTCAGGCAGGTTTGTAGTTGCGACGACGATAGATGGACCAGTGTCCTCATCAAGGAACTGAAGAAACGAGTTCAGAATTCTTCGCGCTTCGCCTACATCAGAGGCATTGTCCCTAGATGCCGCTAGAGCATCAATCTCATCCAGCAGGTATACGCCTCTTTGGGTTTTGATAGCTTCAAATATCGCGCTGAGCTTCGCAGCGGTTTCGCCCATATATTTTGATATAAGCCCATGGAGCAAAACTGAATAAAGTGGATATTTCAATTGCCCTGCCAAAGCAGAGGCAGTCATTGTTTTTCCTGTTCCAGACGGTCCAACCAAAAGCAACTTCTGGCGAGGTGATAATCCACTTTTCTCCAGCATCGTACGTTTGTGAAACTCTGTCACCAGTTGTTTCAGTTCCAAAAAAATGGAATCAGGAAGAATAAGGTCGTTTAGTATGGTTTCGGGGTAAGTGGTGCCAATCATTGACCCTAGCTCGCCTCTGGGCCTAGCTATGGGTGTCGATGACCGGAAATTTGTCTTCGGTGCCTGACCTGCTTCTACCCATTGGCGGAGCTGCTCTGCAAGTCGAGTGTGTCCTTTTTGTTCTTCTGCTACTGCAAGTTGAAGCGCTAAATCGTAGAAGCGGTCTTCATTCCCCTCTACGTGGCTCTTCAATAGCCCAATGAGTTGCTTTGCGCTGGCCACCGCGAAATCCCTTGAATGCGGAAAGCAGCCTACATGAAAACTGTGGAAAGGCGATACCTTCACGGAAACGGAACAAGGCTGATGAACGAAACTGTTGCCCGGAGTCCTTTGTTGTATCGCCTCAATTACCGTGCATTCCGACACAATGGGTTGTTTTGTTTGATATGGAGGTATCTCGTGTTTGTCGGAGAGTGATGGGTCCATTGCAACAAAGGTACATGGCGCGACATAAAGTCAAATTTGATCATTTTCGCGCACAGTCCGTTGCTGATCGGTGACAGCGCGGGCGGTTTTCCGTCGGCTTTTGCACTCAAAGGCCCCGGGGGTGTATCTCATGATTCTTGGTTTAGCAGCTGCGGCGCTGCAAGCCCTCCAATCAAGGAAGGGTGCGTTTCATGTTTGCTGGATTGAGTCGGTTCGACGCACTCGCATGTCGTTCGGCCCAAGTGTTTCAAGGGTGGCGAGAGTGACCAACCAAGAATCATGAGACACACCCAAGGCCCGGCCTGTGCGCGAATCAACGTGCTCGATAAGTTTGACTTGTCAGACGAAGAACTCCGCGATGCCCTCGATTCCTCCCCCTTGGAGTCGTTTCGTGAAGCACCGCCGATCCCAACAGTTGCCGAGCGCGAAAAAAGCTGGACACATCAAGTCAATGCCAGTCAGGCTACGGCTGCAAATACCTTTGTTGGACGAACCGAGACCTCTCTTGGCTTCATCGGGCGCGCGCAGGCAGGGCCGTTGAGTGCAAAAGCCGACGGAAAACCGCCTGCGCTGTCACCGGTCAGCAACGGACTGCGCGCGAAAATGATTGAAGCCGACTTCATGTCGTGCCATGTACCTTTGCTGCGATGGACCCAACTCACGCCCGCGAAGCAAGCTGAAAAACTGCCGCTGACGCCGAGCGAGCGCGCGGCTGTCTGGAGCGCCTATTGGCGGCATGTCGAGGATGACGGAATCCTTGCCGAAAACATCGCGGTGCGGACGGCCGGTTGAGCAGCGGAATACGGAAGGACGAAACTATGAAATATCTAGTGATTGGCTGCGTATCGCTTGCTGTGCTTGGTATCGGCTGGGTCTACGTTCTTCGGCATGATTCGGCGATTGGCGCAGGCGCGGATTCGCCGACAGCTACGACGGGCTACAGCAAGGATCAAACATTCACTGAGCGGCTTGAGACATTTTCACAGAAGGTGAAAGACAGCGGTCCCGACGCCGGAAACGACGGCGGGGGCGTCGAGATAGTCAAATGGGAAACGATTGTTGTCGATATCGAACCATGCGAGCGCGCAATCAACAGGCCCGACTACTGCGACAACCCCGTGCTTCATCCCGAAAAATCAGCGTCACCGATCATCGTAGGAAAGCGAACGCCGCCTGCGAGTCGAAGGGCAACCAAGTCAGACAAGGACGGAACGTCGATAGTCGCTTGCAAGCGCGCAGTTGAGGACTTGGCAAAGTGGGACTACGATTGGACGGGCGGATGGCTGCAAGACCGCTTTCCGGTCGTTGAGATTTCCGGCGAGCACCTGATTCTTGCAGGCAATTCAATCAAGATGCAAAACGGCTTCGGCGCATGGCGTCGCGTTGCCTATGTGTGCATGTACAACGTCGTTACCAAGTTTGCGGTTGCGGTTGCCGAAGATTGAAGGCGTTCCCGCGCCAATCATGCCTAGACCTATCATTGATTTGGCTGGCCGAAGGTTCGGGCGGCTGACAGCCCTATCGCTTGCCGGAAACCGTGTGTGTCCGGCGGCTGACGAATTCGCGTTCGGAACCGGCGCGGAGTTGGACAGGCTGAAACGCTGCGAACCGTCATGCAATCGAACGCCGACGTAACGGATGTGTCTCCGCCCAAAACAAAATTCAAGCATTTCGACGGATCGAGCATTGGCGTTCCTTGGGGTCATCCATTCAACGGCAAAATTTTCTTTCTGACCTTCCCGCGACTGTTCTCCTTTGAATCGTTGCAGAAACCGAATAAACGCGCTTTAGAACTCTAGGCAGCAGCAATTTTCGCGAGCCGCGAGCGACAGCCGCAACGGAGGCGTCGCATCGGGATTGCACCCAAACAACGTTGCCGAGTTGCAAGCGCAAAATACAAATTGGAGCAAATTCATGTCAGATGCACCGACCTACGGTTTCGATACTTTGCAGATCCACGCGGGTTCTCGCCCCGACCCCGCCACGGGCGCGCGGCAAACGCCAATCTACCAAACGACGGCCTACGTTTTCAGGGATACCGATCACGCCGCGGCTTTGTTCAACCTCCAAGAAGTCGGCTACATCTATTCGCGACTTACAAACCCTACCGTCGCTGTTCTGCAGGAGCGGCTCGCCGCCCTTGAAGGCGGCGCGGGCGCGGTTTGCTGCTCGTCCGGCCACGGCGCCCAGATCATGGCGCTCTTTCCGATCATGCAGCCCGGGTGCAACATCATAACCTCCGACAGGCTGTACGGCGGGACGGTCACCCAGTTCAGCCGCACGATCAATCGGTTCGGATGGTCCGCAAAGTTCGTTGACACGGAAGATTTGGACGCGGTGCAAGCGGCGTTCGACGAAAACACCCGCGCCCTGTTCTGCGAGTCCATCGCCAATCCGGGCGGGTATATAACGGACCTTGATGCGCTTGCCGCGATCGCGGAGAAGAACGGCGTTCCTTTGATTGTCGACAACACCTCGGCTACGCCTTATCTCTGCCGCCCCATTGAGCATGGAGCGACACTGATCGTCCACTCCTTGACGAAATTCCTGACAGGGAACGGAACGGTTACCGGCGGCGCAATTGTTGATTCCGGCACATTCGACTGGTCGGCTTCGGACAAGTTTCCGTCCATGTCCCAGCCTGAACCCGCCTACCACGGATTGAAGTTCCACGAGACTTTCGGACCGCTGGCATTCACGTTCCACGGAATCGCAGTCGGTCTCCGCGATCTGGGGATGACGATGAATCCCCAAGGCGCGCACTACACGCTCCTTGGAATCGAAACGCTTTCCTTGCGGATGCAAAAGCACGTCTCCAACGCGCAAAAACTTGCTGCCTGGCTTTCGAACGATGATCGGGTCGAAAAGGTCACCTATGCCGGGTTGCCTTCGTCGCCATATTACTCCCGGATAGAGAAGATTTGCCCGAAGGGGGCAGGCGCCCTGTTCACATTCGCGATGAAGGGCGGTTACGACGCATGCGTCAAGTTCGTGAACAGCCTGGAAATATTCAGCCACGTCGCGAATCTGGGCGATGCCAGGTCTTTGGTGATCCATTCGGCTTCAACCACGCACCGGCAGTTGACCCCTGAGCAACAGGCGGCCACAGGCGCGGAGCCCGACGTCGTGCGGCTTTCCATCGGAATCGAGGATCCCGACGACCTTATCGAAGACCTTGATCAGGCGCTCGCAAAGGCGACATCATAAGCGAAACTTGGGATTCGCAAGCCTTTATTCATCGACCCTGCGGCAACCGCAGGGTCGAGTTGCCCGTCCGCCAGCGAAACGCCGACCATAACCGCAGACGTCTCCCTTTGCATTCGGAACTCTAGCCGAAGGCCAAGCAACCAAACGCCGCAAGAGATCAAAAATCTGGATGCTGGAATACAACCCGCTCAACTCTTTTTTCCCCATCCTCGGACGCAGACGAATCGGACCCCGAACAGCCGCAAAAATGCTGAACCCAAACATGCCTTTGGCAACTCGCCTATTCGGCATAAGATGTCTGACACGAGCACACCGATTTTTTGGAATACAGTCGCGATGGCCAGCCAAAGCCTTATGATCAGCCTGGATCCTGAGTTGACGGATTGGCTTGTGACTGAAGCAAAGCGCCAAGATCGAAGCGCGGCCTGCATTGCCGAACAGGCCGTTCAATCGCTCAAAGATCGTTCAGAAGCGAAGTCGCAGCTTATCCGGGAGGCCGTAGCGGAAGCGGACAAGGGCACCTTCATTTCAGAAGACAAGATGAACGACTGGATGGACAGTTGGGATTCGGAAGGAGAACTGCCGCCCCCGAAGCCGGACGTATTTCCTATCCATACGTAATCGACGGAAGTCAGACATCTTGAACGCGAGAGACGACGTCGCGTGGTTTCAAGACGACTGCGGCAGAGTGTTTCCGGCGGGAAAAGGAAACGCCGGAGCGCAGCTTCAAGGCATGATTCAGCTTATCTCCGAGCACCCGAACGTCGGGCATCCGACTGATGATTTCAAAGATGCCATTGAATACCCGATTCGCAAGACTCCGTGTACGATGATCTATCGCATCAAAGGAAACGAACTGCAGGTTCTGCGCGTTCTTGATCAACGTGGCGGATTCTTCAATGAACGCAGGAAGCATTTGGTAGCGAATACTGAGCGCACCATTTTGATCTTTGAGGCTGTGCTGCGCCGAAAGCGACGAATAAGGAAAAATTTGCGAAGCGTTTTCAGATTGAACTTCACGGCGCACAACACGCAAGTTTCCTTGTCAGCAATGCGATTCGCGCATTCCTGCATGCCAACTGTCGGAACCATTTTCGCCGGATTGATGTCCGAGAGATCAAATTCAGTATGTTGCCCGAGCGTCAGAACCGCTTGGAAGCTTCCGGAACTGCAAAGGGAGGCGGTCGAGCGGTCGGCGAGCAAAGAATGAATGTCGAGAAATCGCACGAGAGGTCTATGCCAATGGTCTCCGGATGTGTTAATGTGCTCGTGCTCTCTTCTATCTGATGCGCGGTCCTTGATGGCCGCAATCAACTGTTCGAGACAGTGAAGAGATGCGGTGCCGGCTCGCTCTCGGGCGTGGTCAAGCTACGACTGATTGACGCCGTGCACCGCCCCGTCGCCGGCCTCGGCCATGGTCGGCGACGGGAACACAATCATGGTCGGGATACGGAAGATGTACTGGGCGTGGCAATCCAGCCCTGAATACGAAACCCGTACGGATTCTCGACAACCCGCTCCCGACGCAAAACCACTCGACCTCGCTGCGCTTCAAAGATCTGAATTTTGACGACCGAGAGATGCGTTTGCTAAAACCCCATCCTCGGGTGCAGACGAATCGGACCCGGAGCAGTCGCAAAAATGCGAACTCAAACATCTTCTTGCCGTTGAATGTCGCGGTGGAGTATCCTGACAAGGCGGCGCGATGCCGCAATCACGAACACGGCATGATCAAGTGACGGGCAGAGCGGAAAACGCCAATTTCTCCATATCGTCCAACGGGCCGATCGCATCGATGTTCCACCATCCGACCGTCGGCGTGAAAGTTTTCATTGGGGAAGTTGACACGGAACACCGGAAATCCGATCGGCATTGGACCATGCTTCGCCGAAAAGCATTCAGTTTGGCAGGCGGATTGCTGAAGACAAAGATCGTCATTCCCAACGAACTCGTCTACTACTCGAGATGCTATGCGCCCGGCCCTACGTCCAAGGAGCGAGCCGTTCAAATCCGGCAAGGACTCATCGGGCGGACAGGCTATAATGAAAACGTGTCGGAATTGGTGTTCGACTGGTTCGGCGACGGGGACACAGTGCAGATCGCAGTCGTAGGAAAAGAAACTCTTCGCGAAGCGGACGACTTCGCGACGGCGATCGGCCTCAATCCGGTTGCGTATTCCGCCGATCCGGATCCGAGTCAGTTCGGAAGTGAGCCGTTCTTTGAAAGACCCGCAGACGCGAGCGGCGGAAGCGATTCCGATGGCGAGCCACCTGTCGCAGGCCGCACAGCAACTGGCGGAGGTGAAGGCGGCGGATGGTCTATCTCCGCGATGATTGAACGCCTCGGAAAACGTCCTAACCGAAATGTAGCGCAGTTCGGAATTCTGTTGAATACCGGGCCAAGCACGGCTCGAAAGGAAACTTGCGGCCGGCCGGCAGTCTGCGAACACCTGTACGATGCACAGGCTCAAACCTGCACGAAAGCAGCGGCATCGCTCGGACGTCTGCCGTTCGGCGCAGTACGCTCAAAATCCGCCAAACGGGCAATCGTCGCCGTTCTGGCAGGAGTCGTGCAGGTCGCGACGTCGGCTGGTCCGTCCGCGGCACAAGAAACTACCTCGGCACCTATCGAATACGTGCCCCAATTGCGCCCACTGGTGCTTGAACCGCCTGTCGTTCTTCGACCGCATTATCTTGGCGGCAGCTCGGCCATTGCATCCGTAGAAAATACGCTCGATCTTGAACCGGAAACCGAGCCGGTCGCAACAAAGCCGGAAGATCAGCCGCCTGCGGACATCGCCGACAAAGTCGCTTCCGGGCCGTCGGAGCCGACCGGTCCGATTCCGCCCGAATCGGATTCATCGGTTTCCAAAGCCGACGAAGCCTCAAGCCGGACAGCCGATTCGAGCGGAACCGCCGAAGGAATTGCGAGCGACGCGGGCGCTATCGATAATTCCGCGGCGGATGGCAGCGCAATTCTGCCGGAATTCGCAGCCGCAGAGCCGCCGAATCCGCAGATTGCCGATGCTGCGTCGGAGGATGCGGAAACAGTCGGAAGCGAATTCGCAGCTCCGCCGAAACGCCCGGAATCGATCAGCGCGGCAGTGGTCGAATACGGACCGCCGCAGCGCCCCGAATATATCGCGAATGCCCGCAAACGAACCCGCCGCCCGGCGGCATCCAATGAACTGCAAGTCGCTCCCCCGTCTCGGCCGCAGAATTTGCAAACCTTCGCTGCGGCGCGCACCGGGAGTTCCTCGTCCCAAAAAAGCAAATCGGATGAAACCGTCTCATCGTACGCAACCGAAAATCGCGCAATCAGAAACGCTCGACTCGTTCTGATCGGCGTCATGGGCAAGCCTGATCAGATGAAGGCCTTGGTTCGTCTCAAAAAAGGCACGCTGGTCAGCGTGTCCGTCGGCGACGCGCTTGACGGCGGCCGGGTCAAATCGATCCATAGCGACCACATCGTCTACTCGAAGGGAAAGAGGAATAGGCGTCTCTCCATGCCGGATTGATGCCCGGCGCGCACGTTGGTTTGAGGCGCGCCCAATTCGGAACGGAATGCTGCCGACTTGCGATCATGCCGGGCGCGGTGCGATTATCCGGCTTCGGAGGTCGGCTTGACGCGGTTCGCGCTGCATCATTGCAAGTGAATGCGCAAATTTTTTGCATGCAGATGTTGACGACATGCGAATAATGAAATTCCGTCGAGGACAATCGCCCCAATTTTGGATGCGCGCCTGGTCGAGCCGCAAAGGGACACCGCCATGAGTTATCGAGAAGTCTATCAGAACTGCAAGAAGGATCCGGAAGCATTCTGGCTGGAGGCAGCCGGTGCGATCGATTGGGTCAAACCGCCGACGAGAGCTTTGTTCGACGAGAAAGAGCCTTTTTTCACATGGTTCAACGACGCGGTCGTCAATGCCTGCTGGAACGCCTTGGACCGGCACGTCGAAGCCGGCCGGGGCGAAAACACCGCCATCATCTACGACAGCCCCGTCACCGGAGCAAAACGGTCGATCTCGTTCGCCGAACTCCTCGGCCGCGTCTCTCGATTGGCCGGGGCCATGGCCGCGAAAGGGGTATCGAAAGGGGATCGCGTCATCATTTACATGCCGATGATTCCCGAAGCGCTTGAGGCCATGCTGGCTTGCGCGCGGCTGGGAGCCGTGCACTCGGTCGTCTTCGGAGGCTTTGCGGCCAACGAGCTTGCAGTGCGCATAACCGATGCCAAACCCAAATGCGTTCTGGCGGCGTCTTGCGGGATCGAGCCGGGCAGGATCGTGGAATACAAACCCCTTCTGGACAAGGCGATTTCCATTTCGGACCACAAGCCGGAATTCTGCGTCGTCGCGCAACGGGAACAATGCGAAGCCGGTCTGGCGAACGGACGCGATTTCGACTGGAGCGAGTTCGTTTCCGGCGCGAAACCCGCCGACTGCATCCCGGTCGAAGGAACGCATCCCGCGTACATCCTCTATACCTCCGGGACGACCGGGCAGCCCAAAGGCGTCCTTCGGCCGACCGCCGGCCATCTGGTCGCTCTGCAATGGTCGATGAAGAACATTTACGGAGTGGACCCCGGAGAGGTCTTTTGGACCGCCTCCGACGTCGGATGGGTCGTGGGCCACTCCTACATTTGCTACGCGCCATTGCTTGCCGGCAACACGAGTGTGATGTTCGAAGGCAAGCCGGTCGGAACGCCCGACGCAGCGGCATTTTGGCGGGTCATTTCGGAACACGGCGTGCGCGCCTTGTTTACGGCACCTACGGCCTTCCGCGCGATCAAGAGGGCCGACCCTCAAGGCCTGTTCATAAAGGACTACGATCTGTCTTGCCTGAAGACCTTGTTTCTTGCCGGGGAGCGCGCCGACCCCGACACGATCAAATGGGCTGAGAAGCATCTGGGCGTGCCGGTCATCGACCATTGGTGGCAAACCGAAACCGGATGGGCCATCGCGGCGAACCCGGTCGGAATTGAAATGCTCCCCGTGAAGCTCGGCTCTCCGTCGGTCGCGATGCCGGGCTACGACATTCGCGTGCTCGACGACGGCGGGCGCGAGGTTCCCCGCGGAACGCTGGGTTCGATCGGGATCAAGCTTCCGCTCCCGCCGGGAACCTTGCCGACCCTCTGGAAAGCCGATCAATTGTATTTCGACAAATACCTCAAGGAATTTCCCGGCTACTACAGCACCGGCGACGCCGGGTACATGGACGAAGACGATTACATGTACATCATGGCCCGCACCGACGACGTCATCAATGTTGCCGGCCACAGGCTATCGACCGGCGCGATAGAGGAAGTGCTCGCCAGCCATGCGGATGTCGCCGAGTGCGCCGTCGTCGGCGCGGCGGACGAATTGAAGGGACAGCTTCCTTTGGGCTTCCTTTGCTTGAACGAAGGCTGCGAAAAACCGCACGAACAGGTCGTTACCGAATGCGTTGCGCTGGTCAGGCGGGAGATCGGACCGGTCGCGGCATTCAAGACGGCGGCGGTCGTTCCGAGGCTTCCAAAAACGCGGTCGGGAAAAATACTTCGGGGAACGATCGCCAAGATCGCCGACGGCGAGACTTTCAAAACTCCGCCGACCATCGACGATCCGGCAATACTGGACGAAATATCCGAGGCGCTCGCAAAAATGGGCTACAAGGGCCTTGCCCGAAATTGAGTCCTGCCCCAGCAAGCGTTGGCGCGGACCGCGCCTTGGACCGGTGCGCGCGGTTGCGGCCCGAGCAGCCACCAAGACCGACGGGACTTGCATCGAAGGCCACATTTTTGAATTCAGGCGGCGAAAAGAATTCCCTGCTTCGAGTCGCAAAAGGAACTGCCGATGAAACGCACCAAGTTCCTGTCCCGGGCTTGGGCAAATCAGCATTTATATGTTCACAACCAATATCAAGGACGTCGCGTCCGTGAGGGTGTCGCTCATGATTCTTGATTGGTCACTATTGGAACCCTCGAACCGTGTCGCCAAGGTTGTGTGTTTTGGAGAGCCTGCAGTGCCGCAGCCGCCTGACAAAGAATCATGAGATGCACCCCGTCCGTGAAGCTGCGCCGGGAATCAACATTGCCAAGAAGACGGCGTGGCCAATGCTGAACGCTGCGGCGGGCATCTGAAGCTGAAGCAGATCTGGAGCGCCCGTTCGTCAAGCTCTTGATCTGGAAAGCCCGGACAAAACCAGCATTCGTTCGGAGCCCAAGAAGCCGCCTGAACCGCGGAAAATCACGCTGCCGCAAATGGCCCGGATCCGCGAACAACTGAACTGGGACAGGGATTGAACATGCCAAGAGCATCCTTGGCTCATCGTGCAGCGCCTCTTGCCGCCTGATCATCATTCGACGCGAACGCCATGATGACCCGCAGAATGCGGTTATGCGTTGCGATCTTCAAATGGATTCAAACCAGTAATCCACACAGCTTCCGCGTCGGTCGGGCTTCTTGCCGGGTTGAAGCAACGAATCCGGACGTCGCTTCAGATGAATCTCAAGCAGCTTCGGTGCAAAAATCTACTTTCGCAGGCGGTCGGAAAAAGTTTATAGCCTTGTCCGCCGATTCCCGAACGAAAAACGGCCAGAAGCAGCAATCCGAGGGCGAACTCCTCGTCACCGGAAATGTGCAGAATGAACCTAAATTCAAATGGAGACGCAAATTCATGTTCAGCAATCTGACAATCGTCGAACACCCTCTCGTGCAGCACAAGCTTACGATCATGCGCGAGCGAGAAACGGTCACGGCCGTATTCCGCCAGCTGCTGAAGGAAATCAGCAATTTGCTGGCCTATGAGATCACGCGCGAACTCAAGACGGGCACCCGCCTGATCAAAACGCCCATGACGCGCATGGAAGCGCCCACGCTGAGCGGGAAAAAACTGGCTCTGATCTCAATACTCAGGGCTGGAAACGGGCTGCTGGACGGCGTGCTCGAACTGATTCCCTCGGCGAGGGTCGGTTTCGTTGGCCTTTACAGGAATGAAGAGACGCTTGAGCCGGTGGAGTATTATTTCAAGGTTCCGACGGATCTCGAAGAACGGCTGGTGATCGCTCTGGATCCGATGCTGGCGACGGGCAACTCCTCGGTCGCCGCGATCTCCAGGCTCAAGGAGGCCGGCGCGAAAAATATCAGGTTCCTTTGCCTGCTCGCGGCGCCGGAAGGCGTCCAGCGCATGCTTGACGCGCATCCGGACGTCCAAATCGTCACAGCTGCGCTTGATGAAAAACTGAACGAGATCGGCTACATACTTCCCGGCCTCGGCGACGCGGGCGACCGGATGTTCGGAACGAAATAACCCGCACTGCGCGGGACCGGAAGCCGCCTTCATTGAGGCTTATTCACGGCTTTCTCCCCGCAGATCCAAACTGAACGAACCGCGCGGTCATCTCCCGTCATGATCGCGGGGAACAGCATTTCCCAAAAATTCCCGACTTGATCGACCCTTTGCGCGTCCACTTCCGCTGACCGCAGATCGAGGCCGACTGCTCCTCAAAGCCGAGTTATGCCGTCATCTTCACGCGCACGCAGCTAAGTTGCCGATCTTTGCGGATCGGTATTTGAGTTTACCTATCTTTGAGACCCGCCTTGACGGTAGTTGCATTGTTGCGTACCCGCCGAAGAGCAAAGGAATGAGTTGATGCCGGATATAGCGCGGAAGAGATTCTTTAGACATCGGCAAAGCGCGGCATCTTCGGCCATGTTACCGCCAAGTGGTGGGCCACACCTAAGCGCTTGTGGCTTTCGGTCCGCTACGGGTCGGCATTTGAAGCTTGGAGGGCAGCGTGGTCTTTGTTTCCGGCGTGGGACCTACGTCGAACTGGGTTATCGGCATTTCCTGCTGCTTGGCATCGACAACATGCGTGAAGAATAAGCGATGATCCGCCTCACTCAAAGCTTCAACGAACTGTACCGTAGTGTTCAAGAGCTTCATTGCTGGCGAGACCGGACACTGATCCCCACAAGGGTAGATTCATGACAATCGAGGTAGTGAAGCTGAGGCGGTTCACGGCCTTCAAATCGCTTGATTTCCAGCCGTCGCCCGGCGTCAATGTCCTCGTTGGCGCCAATGGCACTGGCAAGACCCACCTTATGAAAGTCATGTACGCCGCCTGTGCCGTTAGCAAGACGAGAGTCGGCTTCGCGGAAAAGCTCGTTCGAGTCTTCATGCCGTTTGGCGACAATATCGGACGCCTAGTCAATCACGGCGATGCAAATACGAATTGCGAGATCTGTGTTTCTCGCCCCGAGGGACAGCTTTGCACTTCCTTCACGAACCGTACTCCCAAAGCGGCTTCGGCCCAGGTCAAAGGCGCTTCGCGTTGGGCGGAAAATCCCGTCGAATGCGTCTACATTCCGGTGAAGGAAATGCTCGCGAATGCGCCCGGTTTCCGCTCCCTATACTCGCAACTAAATATTCACTTTGAAGAGATCGATGCGGATATCCTCGACCGGGCCTACCTACCCGAAAAGCGCGGCGCGGTTCCCCCAGAACGCAAAAAGCTTCTCAATAGTCTGCAAACGACCATTGAAGGAAAAGTTAAGGCTCAAAATGAAGTGTTCTTTCTTCAAAGCAATCAAGGCAGTCTGGAATTCTCTCTTGTTGCCGAGGGGGTGCGCAAGTTGGGGCTGCTTTGGTTGTTGCTCCAAAAAGGAATGCTGCTGGAGGGATCTGTCCTGTTCTGGGACGAGCCGGAGACCAATCTCAACCCCAAGCATTTCGAATTGACGATTGGCATTCTTCTCAAATTGCAGCGCATGGGAGTTCAGATTTTTATTGCCACCCATGACTACGTCATTCTTAAGGAGCTGGATTTACAGAGGAAAGAGAACGACAAGATCGTTTTCCACGCGCTCTATCGAGACGATGGCGCAATTGAATGCGATCAATCCGACGACTATATTAATATTCACCCTAATTCCATCGCCGAAACCTTCAACGGCCTGTACGACCGTGGGGTCAAGCGCAGCCTTTCGCGCCATAGCAAATGACCGAGTTTATCGAGGGAAATCTGAGAATAAGATTTCCAGATCGGATGACGGCCGAGAGATTCGATGATCATGCGTCTCATGGCTTGTCTCACTGCATGAAGGCGGTGGATTTCATTGTCGAAGTGCCGGAATTCATTGCGTTCATCGAACTCAAGAATCCGGACCACCCCAACGCACCGGAAGCGAGAAAGGAGGTTTATATTTCCGATAAGCTGGATCACGATCTATGTTACAAGTATCGCGATACTTTCTTGTATCAGTGGGCCCGCAACAGGCTCGACGGACGGCCGATTTACTACTGGGTCATCATCGCCTTGGGTGCGCTGGACAGAACAGACCTCGATACACGAGCAGACGAATTGAAGAGAAAGCTTCCGCTCACGGGACCAAAGTCCGGCAATTGGAATCGGCAGATTGTCAATGATTGCACTGTGTATAATATTGAAACGTGGAACCGATTGCAGCCGGATATTTTGTTGGAACAAATTTGAAAGCATCCAATAGTATTCATAACCAAAATAACGTAAGAAGCCGCCGAATTATTCACGTCGTGGAGATTTCTAAGCTGGATCGCGCGGATTAGCTCGGTCGGAGTTCAGTTGGACAAAGCCAAGCGTAAGCGGTTCTTGAAATGTTTAAGCTAAATTAAAGAACTTCTGTATCTCAACCATAATATTTTGTTCCCGTCGCCGAACGCCGCGCAGGCCCGCGACGCCTCCCGGATCAGGCAGCGGACCGAATCCCGAAGCAGGCCGACGTCGGTCGGATAGCGCACGTCCATCTCCGCCACGAACGAGTCGCAGCGACCGACCAGCGCCGCGCCAGGCTCCAGTCCCAAGATCTCCTGCCCGGCCGCCGCAACCAGATCGTTCACCCTGCGCAGAAGCTCCGGCGCCGGCAGGGCCACATTGTCCCGGATGGTCCGGAGCTCGTAGCGGCAGGGATCGAACCAGACGTCGTGGCCCGGAAACGACTGGACGTCCGCATGCCGGTTCACGATCTCCCGTAGCCGGTCGAAGTCGCACCGAAGCCCCTGCTTCAGAAGGCCCACCGCCAGAATCCGCCACAGATCCATCCCCGGGCGGCCCGTGTCCCGGCGGCGCCCCGGAAGGATGTGAGCCTCCAGAAGGCGGAACAGCGCCGTCCGCGTCGCCTCGTCCTCGTAGATCGCCTGAAGCCCGATCAGGAGCGCCGGGATGTCGTCCCGAGACTCCGCGTCCAGCTCGATCGCACCGATGTCGACTGAACCCAGCCAGGACTGCTCCGCGATGACTTTCCGCATGCCGAACTCCTCCGAAGATTCCAAAACAATGCCGAATCCGAGGGAATCCTACCGCAAAACGGGAATCTTCGCAGGCAAAAACGCAATTTAAAGACGAAAAATCAATGCGTTGCAGTTTTCTGCCGGACACTAAATTGTTTTTTGCCTTTGTCATAATCTATCTCAGATTCCTTGGTTGGGCCATCGCTATCTCCGCCCAATAAGGAATCCGGGTGCGTTAAATGAGTTGTCATGGATATTTTGTCTTTGTTGGCAGAAGCAACAACACTTGTGCTACCGGGTATCCAATCAGGCGGAAGCGGTCTGTCCGGAATCTGTTCACCCTCGAGAGTCCGTTGTAGTCTGTTCGCCAGAATCCTTGATTCTTTCAGGTCTTTGTGCGTCATTGCTGTCGATCTCCAAGCTGGCATTGAACTGCCCACTACATCTAAGGTCTTTCGCCACTATTTTCAACGAAGCATGATGCCTTGGCTGCATCCCGCTCTCTTCGTCCGCGCCGCATTGCGCTGCCCGACCAATCGAATCGGCAAAGTTGGCGGCCTTACCCGTCATCGGCGACCACGCTTTCCAGATAGGGCCGCACCACGCTCCAAATGCGCAATGCCTGTGCGTAATTCGCAATGTCGTCAGGCTTCGCCTTGCGGGAGCGCCAGCCCATGCGCAGCGCTTCAAGCGCGACGGCGAGGCCGACGGCATTCCGGAAACGGAAGCTATCCACGATGGATTTCGCCGGATCGAAAATCTTGACGGGAACGGAATCAATGGTTTGGATTTCAGCACCGAGAGTCAGCGCCTTCCGATTGAAGCGAACAACGCGGGTTGGCGGATACTTGAGTGCCGACTTGCGGTCTTTGGAGCCGATGGCGATCCAGACGCTCCGCGGCACCTGAAGCGTAATGTCATGGAATTGGAGCGCAGAAACCAAGCAGATCACGCCATTCGGGACGCGTTTGGCAACCTCCGCAAGGGAATGCGAAATTCCAATTTCAGCATCGGCAAGTTCGTAAAGCCCGCGTGACGGACGATGCAGGATGCCGTCCTTGACCAGACGCGCGAGCGTCGCCGGATTGACCCCACAATTCGTCATCTCCGACTGGCGCATGATGCCATGCCTTCGAATCAAATTCACGGCAAGATCGCGCTGTGTGGTTCGTACGGATTTGCCCATGTAACGTTTCGTCAGCCAATAGCTGTAGAGTCCGACATTTTATTGCAAAAATGAGGCATGCCAACAAGCAAACGGTTCAAGTTCACCTATCATTGACAGACGCTTTGTCGGCTGCCGGATTGCCACGCATCAGCGAAAGCACGAATGAATCGGATGAGGCTGGAAATTCTTGAGACTTCGGCGAAATGCAGCATCTTCGGCTATTTCATCGCCAGACTACAGAATTGCGGCAAAAGGTCGGCGAAGTGAGCCGGACCAGAGCGCTCGGGGCTTTCGACCCGCAATGGGTCGGTACCTGAAGCTTGGAGGGCGGCGCAGCTGTCTCTTCCCGCACAGGTTCAATGTCAAATTGGTCTGCTGAAGGTTCCCGTTGATTGGCACCGGCAACATGCATCAAGAATAGGCAATAGCCTACCCCTCCAATTACTTGAACAAGCTGCTCTACTACGTTCAAAAGCTCCGTTATTGGCGAGACTGGGCATTGACCTGCGCAAGGGAAGAAAAATCATGATCGAGGCAGTGAAGCTGAAGCGGTTCACAGCATTCAAATCGCTCGATTTCCGGCCGTCGCCCGGCATCAATGTCCTCGTCGGTGCCAATGGCACCGGCAAGACCCACCTTATGAAGATCGCCTACGCCGCCTGCGACGCTAGCAAGACGAGAGTTGGCTTTGCCGACAAGCTCGTTCGCATCTTCATGCCGACTGGAAACAATATTGGACGCCTAGTCAATCGCGACGATGCAAATACGAATTGCGAGATCTGTGTTTCCCGCCCTGAGCGGCAGCTTTGCGTTTCCTTCACGAACCGTACTGCCGAAGCGGCTTCGGCTCAAGTCACAGGCACTTCGCGTTGGGAGGAAGATCCCGTCGCAAGCGTCTACATTCCGGTGAAGGAAATGCTCGCGAATGCACCCGGGTTTCGGTCTTTATACTCGTTATGGAATATTCACTTCGAAGAGATCGATGCGGACATCCTCGACCGGGCCTACATGCCCGAAACGCGCGGCGCGGTTCCGCCAGAACGCAAAAGGCTGCTTAAGTCCCTGCAAACGGCCATTGAAGGAAAAGTTAAAGCCCAAAATGAAGAATTTTTTCTTCAAAGCGATCGGGGCAGCTTGGAATTCTCTCTTGTTTCAGAGGGGATCCGCAAGCTGGGACTGCTTTGGTTGTTGATCCAAAATGGGACGCTTCGGGCGGGATCAGTCCTGTTCTGGGACGAGCCGGAGACCAATCTCAACCCCAATCTTTTCAAATTGACGATTAGCATACTTCTCGATTTGCAGCGCATGGGAGTTCAGATATTCATTGCCACCCATGACTACGTCATTCTTAAGGAGCTGGATTTGCAGAGGAAAGAGAACGACGAGATCGTTTTCCACGCGTTCTATCGAGACGACGGCGCAATTAAATGCGATCGATCCGACGACTATATTTATATTCACGCTAATTCCATCTCCGAAACACTCGATGACCTGTATGACCGCGAGGTCAGGCGCAGCCTTTTGTCGCGCGGCAAATGACCGTGTTCACCGAAAGAAACCTCAGGATGAAATTTCCAGATTGGATGACGGTCGCGAAATTCGACGATCACGACAATCATTACTTGTCCCATTGCATGAAGGCGACAGGTTTTATTCTCGGCGTGCTCGACGAATACATTGCGCTCATTGAACTCAAGAATCCGGACCACCCGAACGCACAAGAAACGGAAACAGAACGATCTATTTAGAAATTTTCTAAAGATGAGATGGATCGCGATCCATGTTGCAATTATCACGATAATTTCTTGTATAAGCGGGTCAACATAAGGCACAAAAAGCCGATTTACTACTGGGTCGTCATCGCCTTGGATACGATCACCAAAACAGACCTTGATACACGAGCAGACGAATTGAAGAGAAAGCTCCCGTTCGTAGTACATAAGTCTGAAAATTGGAATCGACCGATCATCAATGAATGCATTGTGTATAATATTGAGACGTGTAACCAGTTTCAGCCGAATATTTTATTGGAATGGCTTGTTTACTTAAGTCCGCAGAGTCTACATTTTTTGCGTTCGGTGCCGTTTGAGTTCACCGATTGATGCGGCTGCGCCTTGACACGGGGCAGCGGATCCTTCTAATTTGCGCTTAAGTCCGGACGAGACGGTTGAATCTCGGTCAATTCCGACCAAATTTTCGAGCCGAAAGTCCTGCCCCGGCGGGAATCAACATCTTGTGTTTGCGAACTCAAAGCAATAAGCCATTTGTTGGAACCTATCCAATGACGCCCAGTAGGCATCCAGTACAAAAAACAAGAAGCCGTTGAATTACCCACCTAGCAGTAATTTATAAACTGGATAGCGCGGTGCAGTTAGGGCCGGAGTTCAGTTGGCCAAGGTCGGGTGAAGGCGGTTCTAGAAGTGTTTAGCCGAAATTGCAGAACTTCTGTATCCCAACCATGATATTGCGTTCCCGTCGCTAACCTTGACGGAAGGCTGAAGACGCGGCGTTGCTTGGCGCATAGAAGTGCTCCGTGCTGGATCCACATGATGAAGGATTGCGGCATCGAGAATCCTGCCGCCAAGCAGGCGACGACACAACTGGCTTGACGGATGCCGCGCCCTCCGCAACGGGGCCATCCGCAGATGCAGTCCTGATGCCGGAGAGCGGAAGCCCGTAGTCGCCGTTCAATCCCGGTACATCTGGGGACCGGATGAGGTGTGCCCAAGGGAAGAGATGTTTCACGCCAAATGATGGACATGCGTCTTTAGTCGACGTAGATTTGTTGGAGTGCAAACCATGCATTCAAGGAGGTCACCATGAAATCGTTATCTATCCAGATGGACGACGATGCGCACGCACGCTTGGAAGATCTTGCTCGCAGGATGGGATTGACAATGGAAGAATGTATCCAAGAGGTGTTTCTGATGTCTCACGAAGATATCATCGAGGAAATAGATATAATGGAGGAAAGATTGGCGAAGCCCGCCCGCCGTTGGAAACATTCCGAAATCGAGAACGGTATTAACTTGGCGGGTTGATTGGAATGACTGTACGAGGAAGGATCTGCAGAAAATCGATCACCGAAGGCAATCCGATATCCTTCGTTTTATTTCTGAACGCATCCAACCTTCTGATGACCCTCGGCGTTTTGGGCAGGCGTTGCGGTATGGCTAAGCAGGATTGTGGCGATACAGAATTGGAGACTATCGAGTCATTTGCAAGATTGAAGAAGTCCAGCTCGTTGTATTGATAGTCAGAGTTGCTCATCGAAAACACGTTTATCGTTGAGATACTGACACAACAAAGAAGAATCTAAACTGCCTCGGGAAACCCAATTCTCCTTGAACAGCCGAACTCCGCGTACGCGGAGTTCGGCTGGTTGCTTCGGACTGTGCTTTCTCTCCGACATGAATCCTTTCCTTTGAGTTTCCGGCTCGTTTGTTCAGCCGATTGTTCCCCGGAAAAGCAGGGGCAGTGCAGACGGCTTCTTCTTCATTCTGCGAACAACAGTTCAAGGCATTCGATAGATGTATATGGGGCCCATCTATATCGGAAGTCACAAATCAACCAATTAACCACGTCATATGAGAATCCAAGGGGATCTTCAGCGGCCAGAGAGTGCCAGCCCGCCCAACGCTTTATTTCATCTGTATGTATAAGAGCTCCCACCGAATGCAGACATTCTGAAATACCATGTTCAACGCCTAAAGCATCTAATCCGAAGTAATCGTCAGCGGCGCTGTCGGAATTAGTGTAGTCTGGAAGGTCGGAAAGAATTTTTCCGTTAGTGACCGCTGTCTTGCAATAAAGCCAAGCTTCGTCGGGGTCGAGCGCCGCAACCGGCATCGCGGCACACAACGCGAGCAAAGTCGCCGCCAAAGTTTTCGTGTGCATTGAATTCACTCTTTCTTCATCGAAAGCGGCTTCCGCTTTCGCGATGATCCGTTGTTCCGCAGTCTCGGCGCGTTCATCGGCATCCGCCTTGATCAAGCTGTAGAGTTCTCGCGGCATAGAAGCCAGAACTGGACGGGTGTCGCCGCGTCGGTCGCGCTTGCGACGATCCGCATGTTTCTGTCTGCATCTTGCGCGAGTGCCGACCTTCTTCAACCATGCCGCCGCAACCTATGCAAAGACAGGTCCATCGCAACAAAGGTACATGGCGCGACATGAGATCGGCTTCGATCATTTTTGCGCGCAGTCTGGTGCTGATCGGTGACGGCGAAGGCGGTTTTCCGTCGGCTTTTGCGCGCGGTGGCCCGGCCCTATCAATTCCCCACACATGACTCGGTGATCATTTCGTGTGCCCTTATGGTTCGGTTTCGCTGCATCCGCGGCACGAAGATCGTCCACGCAACCCGGAACTTAAGGATTCCGAGGAGCGGTTGCCGATTCGACCGCTGGAATCCGGCGCTTCGACCGCTGATTCGCGGATTGTCGGGTTCGCGGAGCTTTCGGCCACCCGGCAGCAGGCCGTCAAAGTACGGAACGCAGAGTTAAGTGTGTCCTATTGATAGGGCCCGGCCTGCGCGCGCTCAATGAAACCAAGAGAAGTCTCGGTTCGTCCAACGTAGGTATATGCAGCGAAGTAGCCTGACTGGCATCGACTTGATGTGGCAAGCTTCTCGCGATCGGCAACCCCTGAAGTCGGCGCTGCTCCATGCCGCTGACTTCAGGGGGAGAAGTCGAGGGCATCGCGGAGTTTTTCGACTGACAAGTCAAACCTGTCGAGCATGTTGATTCGCGCCCATGCCGAGCCGTTGAGTGCAAAAGCCGGCGGAAAACCGTCTGCGCCGTCACCGGACAGCGACAGACTGTGCGCGAAACTGATCAAAGCCGACCTCATGTCGCGCCATGTACCTTTGTTGCGATGGACCCAGCGTAAGGCCACACAGAAGGTTTTTGCAATCCACCTTACAATCCGCTCGGCGGCGAATCCTCCTGTCCGCCGCCTCGGAAGGGTCGATTCCGCGCCGCTTGCATCGCGATTGCCGTTCCTTCAATCTGCTTCCGTCCGGCGTTGAAGCCGGACGGCTGTCAGCAGGAAGGATGAAACCATGTACAGAAAGTTCCTATTGGCCTTGGCGGCCTGTCTGCCGCTCGCGCTTTCCGGCTGCGGCGGCGGGGGGGGGGGGCGGCGGAAGCGCATCGCCAGCCGAGCAAACGCCTTCCGTCGAAAGCGGAACGCAAACGCCAACCGCGGCGTTGGATGCGGCCAAGACCGCCGTGGACAACGCGAATTCGGCGAAAACCGAAGCCGCGGTCCAACGCGCCATCCGCTCTCTTTCCGCAGCGGTGGAAACGGCGGAAGCGGCCAAGACGGCCGCGCAAGCCGGTTTGACTGCCGCCCAAGCCGCTTTGACGGAAGCGCAGGACTACAGAACGGCGCAAGCCGCCATTCTCGACGGACTGCGACCGGTCGGCGCATCCGCGAGCTTGGCGGCGGTGGAACCGGCATCGGCAGCGCTCGCATTCAACGCGAGGGCGGCGCTGGACGCGGCCAAGCGCGCCGTGGCCAATGCAAAGTCGACCAGAACCGAAGCCGCGATCAGCCGCGCCCGCCGCGCACTTTCGGAAGCGGTGCAAAAGGCGCGGGAGTCCTTCGACGAAGCAACCGCAGTCGTCCGCCTTGCGGAAACCGATTTGACGGCCGCGCGGAACTACAGAAACGAGCAAACTCCCCTTCTCAATTCGATCCCGTTCACGCGGCCGTTCGGACCAGCGCCGCCGGAGCAGCCTTCATCGCCGCCCGGCGAATTCAGCGTCACGCACGTGGAGCGGAGCTTTAATTATCACACGCTTTTGAGATTCGGCGATCCGGTCACCGGCTATGATGGCACCTGCTATAGCGAATATGGCTGCGCCTACATAATTGCCGGTTATCCGAGGTACGCCTTGCGCGGCTGGGGTCATGACACGCCCTTGCGTCCAAATCATGCCCCTTCTCCCGTTGAATCCTATTGGACGGATGTCCGCGGCGACGCCCGCGGACTGGACAATGGTTTCAGGGAAATCAGGCGCGCCAACGGCATCACGATAGCCCGAAAAGACTTCGACGCTTACAATCCCAGCCGGACTACCGACTTATTCGAGGACGGCCAATTCGTAGGCAAATCGGTGATTCCTCCCGGCGCGAGAGCTTACGACAGGTATATCGTCGGGATCGGCAGCTACAGCGCGCTCGAGGTGCTCAGCGCGATTTACGAGGCTCCCGACTACCGCTTGCCGTCAGGGGAGCGGATTGCTCAAACCGGCGGGTTCGCGTCCGCGTTCGGCGAACGCTCGGTCCGAGCTCCGGGCTGGACGCGGCCGGGGCTGAACCCGCAGACGAACCTTCGGTTCGTGTACCGCGGCGCGGTGGCGGGGGTCAAGCACAGGGAAAGAGGGAAGGCTTTCACCGGCACCGCGACTTTGACCTACCGCCCCAACATTGCGGGCGACACCATCAATCTCTTGCTGCGCGAGCATCGCGGCCAAGGCATCTATGGCCCGTGGAGTCACGAAGCCGACATGTCTCCGAACAACGACGGGTCGTTTTCCGACGCTTCAAACAGCGTCAAAGGCGATTTCTACGGTCCGAACTGGGATGAAGCGGCCGGGATCGTCCAGACGCGCGACGTCTACGGCGGGTGGCTGGTTCATCGGCCGTTCCGATTTCAAGGCGGAACTTCATCCGGCCCCGTCTTGGGACAGCACACGGGGCCGCCTTTCGCGCTCAACGACTTCATCCAATGAGCAAGTGCCCCTCGCCGCTTCGACGGCAGCCGGAAGGGCGAAGGCGTTCCCTGCGCTGGCGTCGATCCGGCCGTCGCGAAGCCGGAAAATTTTCCCGAAACCGCGCGATCCCTTCGGCGGTTTTCGGGGTTTCAGCCGGATTCAAGCCGCCGGTTGCCGTCGAACCGGCGAACTTGCTTCATCCCGCCGCCCGGCAATGTCAGAAAAATGCCGAGTCGTGAGATAGCCGCAACCGCTATCTCGGAGGGGTCGATTCCGAGCCGCTTGCATCGCGATTGCCGTTCCTTCAATCTGCTTCCGTCCGGCGTTGAAGCCGGACGGCTGTCAGCAGGAAGGATGAAACCATGTACAGAAAGTTCCTATTGGCCTTGGCGGCCTGTCTGCCGCTCGCGCTGTCCGGCTGCGGCGGCGGGGGGGGGGCGGCGGAAGCGCATCGCCAGCCGAGCAACCGCCTTCCGTCGAAAGCGGAACGCAAACGCCAACCGCGGCGTTGGATGCGGCCAAGACCGCCGTGGACAACGCGAATTCGGCGAAAACCGAAGCCGCGGTCCAACGCGCCATCCGCTCTCTTTCCGCAGCGGTGGAAACGGCGGAAGCGGCCAAGACGGCCGCGCAAGCCGGTTTGACTGCCGCCCAAGCCGCTTTGACGGAAGCGCAGGACTACAGAACGGCGCAAGCCGCCATTCTCGACGGACTGCGACCGGTCGGCGCATCCGCGAGCTTGGCGGCGGTGGAACCGGCATCGGCAGCGCTCGCATTCAACGCGAGGGCGGCGCTGGACGCGGCCAAGCGCGCCGTGGCCAATGCAAAGTCGACCAGAACCGAAGCCGCGATCAGCCGCGCCCGCCGCGCACTTTCGGAAGCGGTGCAAAAGGCGCGGGAGTCCTTCGACGAAGCAACCGCAGTCGTCCGCCTTGCGGAAACCGATTTGACGGCCGCGCGGAACTACAGAAACGAGCAAACTCCCCTTCTCAATTCGATCCCGTTCACGCGGCCGTTCGGACCAGCGCCGCCGGAGCAGCCTTCATCGCCGCCCGGCGAATTCAGCGTCACGCACGTGGAGAGGAGCTTTCTGTATTTCACGAACTTCAAATATGCGTATCCGCCAGCCGGTTTTTACAACAGCTGCGAAATCCCGCACGGCTATACCGGAGACTGCTACACCATAGTTCGCGGTTTTTACAGATTAAACCCATTTGATAGAGTCGCTATTGCCAATAGACATAGCTGGTTGTGGTACACGGAATTCCGTCCGGAGGGGGAGGAGGACCACCCTGCTCCCGTTGAATCCTATTGGACGGATGTCCGCGGCGACGCCAGCGGGCTGGACAACGGTTTCAGGGAAATCAGGCGCGCCAACGGCATCACGATAGCCCGAAAGGACTTCCCATCTTCAACGGCTAGCACGGAGCTCGCGGCAACGCGCAACCCCGACTTCGACAGGATTCACGACAGGTATATTCACGACAGGTATATTGTCGGGATCGGCAGCTACAGCGCGCTAGAGGTGCTCAGCGAGATTTATACGGGCCCCAATGCTCCCGTGCCTTACAACGGCGGGTTCGCGTCCGCGTTCGGCGAACGCTCGGTCCGAGCTCCGGGCTGGACGCGGCCGGGGCTGAACCCGCAGACGAACCTTCGGTTCGTGTACCGCGGCGCGGTGGCGGGGGTCAAGCACAGGGAAAGAGGGAAGGCTTTCACCGGCACCGCGACTTTGACCTACCGCCCCAACATTGCGGGCGACACCATCAATCTCTTGCTGCGCGAGCATCGCGGCCAAGGCATCTATGGCCCGTGGAGTCACGAAGCCGACATGTCTCCGAACAACGACGGGTCGTTTTCCGACGCTTCAAACAGCGTCAAAGGCGATTTCTACGGTCCGAACTGGGATGAAGCGGCCGGGATCGTCCAGACGCGCGACGTCTACGGCGGGTGGCTGGTTCATCGGCCGTTCCGATTTCAAGGCGGAACTTCATCCGGCCCCGTCTTGGGACAGCACACGGGGCCGCCTTTCGCGCTCAACGACTTCATCCAATGAGGGGTCCATCGCAACAAAGGTACATGGCGCGACATGAGATCGGCTTCGATCATTTTTGCGCGCAGTCTGGTGCCGATCGGTGACGGCGAAGGCGGTTTTCCGTCGGCTTTTGCGCGCGGTGGCCCGGCCTGCGCGCGCTCAATGAAACCAAGAGAAGTCTCGGTTCGTCCAACGTAGGTATATGCAGCGAAGTAGCCTGACTGGCATCGACTTGATGTGGCAAGCTTCTCGCGATCGGCAACCCCTGAAGTCGGCGCTGCTCCATGCGGGTGCATCCCATTTTTTGGTTATGCGGCTGCGGCGCGGCAAGCCCTCCAATCGAGGAAGTCGGGCCAGCGCCTGTTTTCGAAGCAGCATTTGACGGCGAGCACGGCGTTGGCGCCCGCTTTCGACCAGTGGCGCCCGGCTCCTTTGAGCCGGCTTCCGACGATGCGCTTGCACGCGCTTTCCACGATGCCGGATCCGACCGGCAGGCCGCGCTTCCGGTAGAGGTCGCAGCGCATTCGGTCCCTGTTGGCCTCGTAGTAGCGGATGCAGGCCTCGACCGCTTCGAACCGGCGGTGCCGCTTCAGAGCGGCGATGACCCGGTCGACCCGCCCGGCGTCCAGCTGCTTCCTGATCCAGTCCATCCACGCCGCCTGTTTGCCCTTGTCCGGCGCCGCGGCCTGCACGGCGTCCGACGCATATTCGAGGGCGTGATGCAGGTCGAGGATGAAGGTCGTTTTCCGTCCGGGCAGGATCTCCTCGCAGACGGTCCGGATCCACGGCGCCCCGTCGGACAGCACCGCCACCTCCTCGGCCGCGAACACGCCGTTCCGGTGCAAGAACTGCGCCAGGCGGGCGGCGAACTCCGAGGCCCGGCTGAGCCCGTTCACCGACCTCGCGCTGTCGATGCGGACGCTGACGGCCCCGCTGTTCCGGCCTTTCCGCGGCTCCCCGGTCTTCGGATCCAGACTGTCGGCCTCGCGGCAGATGACGGCCTTCGCCTCGCGGGTCTTCGCCGCGCCGTCCGCCTGCTTGCCGGCCACGCCCTCGACCTCGCGGGCGGCCATCGGGACTCCGGTGCCGTCGATCCCCGGCAGAACCCGCTTCGCCGGAGGCGACGCCTCGGCGTCCGCCCGCTCGAACGCCTGCATCTCTTCGCCGAGCCTCGCGACATGGCGCTGGAGAGTCGACGTCGGAACCTCCACGCCGGCGAAATTCCTGAGCTTGCGGCGCGCCTGCTCATAACTGTCGGAACTGGCGGCGTCCGCATAAAGGCTTTCCGCGCCGGGCGTGACGTTCTTGCCTTCCAGATCCAGCGCCGGGTCCAAAGGGAAACAGCTGCCGCCGCACCCGCGGCAGCGGAAACGGCGCCGTTCGACCCGGACCGGTCCGAAGCGCGTCCCGAACGTCTTCCCGACCCGGCCGTGACGGTCCATCCGCCGGTCGCAACGCGGGCAGGACGGAGGCGGAAGAGCGGCGTCGAACGCCTCGAGCAGCGCCGCGCAGCACGTCGCCCCGCCGCCCAGCAGATCGTCGCGGATCGACGTCTCGATGGCGTCCAGATCCGGAACGCCGCCGCCCCGCAACTCCGCCCTCATCCGAGGAAGCGAACGGCCGAACGCCGCCGCGATCTCCGCATGCAGCGCCTCCATCTCCGAGGACGGCCCGCCGGACGCCGCCTCGAACTCGCGGCAATGCACCCGGCCGTCCTCGCGCCAGTACTGCGACGCAACGCCGTCGCGCTCGACACTCAATGGACCCAGCGTCGCCGCCTGCTCGTCCGTCAAACCCTGCAAAAACGCCGCCAATTCCGGATGGCGGAACTCCGCGTCCCGTATCTTCTCTGCCATGTCGCCCTCTTCTGCCCGAGCCCCGGAGGCGCGGCGCCCGCCGTGCGCGGGTCTTCGGAAACCGCTCCGGGACCGATCCATGCCGAACCCCGCAGCCCCCGATGGCAACCCCCGGAACGCAAAACCCGAGCCACGCCCGAAAGCGTGGAGAGGCCCGTTCCCACAAAAAATGGGATGCACCCGCTCCATGCCGCTGACTTCAGGGGGAGAAGTCGAGGGCATCGCGGAGTTTTTCGACTGACAAGTCAAACCTGTCGAGCATGTTGATTCGCGCCCATGCCGAGCCGTTGAGTGCAAAAGCCGGCGGAAAACCGTCTGCGCCGTCACCGGACAGCGACAGACTGTGCGCGAAACTGATCAAAGCCGACCTCATGTCGCGCCATGTACCTTTGTTGCGATGGACCCAAAAACATGGAACCCGCCCAGAGATAAGGAACGCGTTCACGAGACCAAGTCCCATCTTGCCGGGACACGCACATCGCGGATGCGGAAGCTGCCTTTTTTAGGGCCCGTCTATGCTAAATCATGCGTCATTTCGAAGACGGCGGCGAGATTCAGGAAGCCCCGATAGGTCGCGTCGAGCTTGTCGAACCGCATAAAGAGGCGCCGGCAGCCCTTGAATCTCCGGAACAGCCGTTCGATCTCGTTGCGAAGCTTGCAGGTTTTCCGGTCATATTCCCATTCGGCTTTCCGGTTCGCCTTCGGCGGCACGACCGGCGTCATTCCAAGGTCGCGGACGAGCTGGCGGGTCTCGTCGCCCTCGCAGGCGCGGTCCATCGCCAGAGGCGCGCCCGCGACCGGATCGGCCCAGCTCTCCGGCAGGGCGCGGCCTTCGGGCGCGTCGTTGGCCTGGCCGCCGGACAGGCGAAAAGTCATTGCCTGCCGGCCGCTTGCGGAGACCATGTGGATCTTCGTGGTCCAGCCGCCGCGCGATTTGCCGATGCTCTGCGGCCCGTTCGTCTTCCGCGCCCCGGTGCCGTCCAGATGCACCTCGGCGCCGGTGCTGTCGAGGCCGAAGCAGACCGCGTCCCCGCCGGGCGCATGCAGTTCCCGAAGCGCGGCGAACAGCCGATCAAGCACGCCGCTGCGCGACCAGCGGCGGAACCGGGCGTAGACCGTGCATCATTTTCCGAAGCGCTCCGGCAGGGCGCGCCGTTTGCAGCCGTTCTTCAGGACATGCAGGACCGCATTGATGAATGCGATGTTGGGAATCCGTACGTTCCCCCGCTGAACCGGCAGGAAGGGCGGATCTTGGCGTACTGTTTTGCCGCGGTCTGTTTCATGATTGAATGCCGCTCGATTTTTATGTCATTTTTGACAGTCACTTAAGCATAGATCCAAGCAAAAATTCTAGCGTAGACAGGCCTTAGCTCTTCTCCAAGGCTTCCTTCCCGCAGACCCAGACTGAACGAACCGCGCGGTCATCTCCCATCATGATCGTGGGGAACAGCATTTCCCAGAAATCCTCGGCTTGACCGGCCCTTTGCGCGATCACTTCCGTGGACCGCAGATCAAGGACGACAAGATCCGCTTCCAAGCCGGGTTCTAGATTGCCGATGCAATCTGAAACCCCAAGTGCATCCGCGCTCCCTTTCGTCGCGAGCCAAAGCAGCTGACAAGGATGCGCCGCCACGCCTTTGAGCTGGCCGATCTCATAGGCGGCAGCCATCGTCCTAAGCATTGAGAAGGAGGATCCGCCGCCGGTATCCGTCGCAAGTCCGATTCGAATCCGGTCGCGCGCGAGTCCGTCGAGATCGAACAAGCCCGAGCCTATGAAGGTGTTGGACGTCGGACAATGCGCCAATGCGGCTCCGACCTCCTTGATTCTGGAGACTTCGCGAGCGCGAAGATGAATGGCATGCCCGTAAACCGCGTTCGGTCCCAGCAACCCGAATGATTCGTAGACATCTAGATAGTCGCGGGCACTAGGGTACAATTCTTGCACCCAGGCGACCTCTTCCGTTTGTTCCGACAGATGCGTTTGCATCAGGCAGTCCGGATGCTCGCTCCACAATGCGCCGAGAATTTCCATTTGTTCCGGCGTGGAGGTCGGCGCGAAACGCGGCGTGATCACGTACCGGAGGCGCCCCTTGCCGTGCCAGCGCTCAAGGAGCGACTTCGACTGGTCGTAGCTCGCATTTGCCGAATCCAAGAGACTTTCGGGCGCGTTCCTGTCCATGCAAGTTTTTCCGGCGATCAGCCGAAGATTCATTGACTCGGCTTTGCGGAACAATGCATCCGCGCTCGCCGAATGAACGGTGCAGTACGAACAAGCCGTGGTTGTGCCGTGGTTAAGGAGCAGATTCAGATACCGGTCGGCAATCGCGTCCGCATAATCGGGGTCGCTGAATTTCATCTCTTCGGGAAACGCGTATCGTTCCAGCCATTCCTTGAGTCGGCTGCCCCAACTCGCAATGATCGCGGTCTGAGCGTAGTGCGCATGCGCGTCGACAAACCCGGCCATGATTAATGCGTCGCCGTAACGACTGATCTGCGCGTCCGGATGCTTCGCGAGCATCGCGTCCGCGCTGCCGATCTCCAATATCTGACCGTCCAGCACTACGACGGCCCCGCGAGATTCGTGGCTGACGCAAGTTTCCGGCGGTTCAATGAACGGATTCCCGCGGAATGCGAGTGTCTGGCCTGTGAGAACTTTTTTCAATTTGAAGTCCCGATCCGAATTGATCTGCAATTCACCTGCAACAATTGAGCATAATCATGTAGTCGAACTGCCGCAATTCCGCTTGCGAATCTAGGCGTATTGTCGGGATTCGTTTGAATGCTGCACTTGAATGCTCGCTGCAGTAGATTGGAGGACGGCTATGGAACAGGTGCGCAAGGCCGACGGCCAGAGAACCGATCTCTTGTCCGCTGAAGCGGTCGCGGCAATCAGAGACGCAGCGGACAATGCGGACACGGCCCGCCTTACCGAATTGCTCGACCCCTTCCATGAAGCGGACATCGCTGACTTGCTGGAGCAGATTTCGCCGGAAGAGCGAAGCGCGGTCATTTCAGTCTGGGGCTCGAATTTCGATGGCGACGTTCTGTTGGAACTCGACGAAAGCATCCGCGAGGAGGTCGTCGAGATGCTTCGTCCCGAACGGCTTGCGACCGCCGTTCGGGAATTCGAATCCGACGAAGTTGTCGATCTCGTCGAGGGTCTGGAGGAATCGCGCAAGCAAGCCATTCTTGCGACTCTGGATGCGGCGGACCGGGCTGCGGTCGAAGAGGCCCTTCGGTTCCCCGAGGACACAGCCGGCCGACTCATGCAGCGCGAGGTCGCCATGGTTCCAAGCCATTGGACGGTCGGTCAAGCTATCGACTATCTTCGGGAACATATGGACCTGCCCGACCGGTATTACCATGTCGTGCTGGTCGGACCCGACATGAAGCCGACGGGGCAGGTGCCGCTTGGCGACCTGCTGTCGTCGAAGCGAAGCGAATTCCTGCGTTCAATCGCTGACGAGGATTTCAGGTCGTTCTCGGCGACGGAACTGCAGAAAGACATTGCTTTCGATTTCAACCAATATCATCTCATCTCGGCGCCGGTGATCGACGTGTCTGGCCGTCTGCTGGGCGTCATAACCATCGACGATGCGATAACCGTGCACTACGAGGAAGCGGAAGAAGACATGATGCGGCTGGCAGGCTTGGGAGACGAAAGCTTGTCGGACGGAATCTTGGACACGACGAGGCAACGATTCCCTTGGCTGACAGTCAATCTCGTGACCGCGATCATCGCCTCGGTCGTCATCGCTCAGTTTTCATCGACTATCGAGGCGGTCGTGGCGTTGGCGGTTCTGATGCCGATCGTCGCTTCCATGGGAGGAAATGCCGGAACTCAGTCGCTGACGGTCGCAGTCCGCGCGCTGGCGTCAAAGGATCTGACGGGTTCGAACGCTTGGCGGGTCGTGCGTCGAGAAGGCACGGTCGGGCTGATGAACGGCGTCATCTTCGCCGCAATCGTCGGCGGGATCGGCATTGCTTGGTACGGAACGCCGATGCTCGGCCTCGTGCTCGCGCTGGCCATGGTGTTCAACATGCTCGTTGCCGGCCTTTCGGGAATTCTTGTTCCGCTCGGGCTCGAGCGGGCTCGAATCGACCCCGCTCTCGCGTCAGGCGTATTCGTTACGACGGTGACCGATGTCGTAGGATTTTTCGCGTTTCTCTATATCGCCTCGATTATCCTTCTTTGAAGCTCCCGGCAGCGCGGCTCAGCCGCGATCTTCCGACCGTGCCTTGCTGATCAGCCCCAAGACCTGTTTCGCCGCAGATGGGATGTTCGTGCCCGGCCCGAATATCGCCTTCACGCCAGCATCAAAAAGCATTTCGTAATCCTGTTTCGGAATTACGCCTCCGCAAACGACAATGATGTCATCCGCGCCTTCGGCTTTGAGCGCCGCGATGAGTTTCGGCGCAAGCGTCTTGTGGCCGGCAGCCTGCGAACTGATGCCTACGACGTGCACGTCGTTGTCGATCGCGGCGCGAGCGGTTTCCTCAGGGGTCTGAAACAGAGGACCGATATCGACGTCGAATCCGATATCCGCGAACGCCGTCGCGATGACCTTCGCGCCGCGATCATGTCCGTCTTGGCCCATTTTCGCCACCAGCATCCTTGGCCGTCTGCCTTCACCGGCAGCGAACTCGTCCACCGCTTCGCGTATTGCGTCAAACTCCTCGTCGCCCTCGTATGCGGCCCCGTAAACGCCTGACAACGCAGTTGCGGTCGCTTGATGCCTTCCGAAGACCTGTTCCATGGCTTGGGAGATTTCGCCGACCGTCGCTCGCGCTCGCGCCGCGGCCACTGCTGCTTCAAGCAGGTTTCCGGACCCCCTTGCGGCTTCGGTGATTCTGTCGAGGGCCGAATCGCATTCCTGCTGATTTCGGGCCTCGCGGACTTGGTTCAGCCGCTTGATCTGCGCCTCGCGCACCTCGAAATTGCTGATGTCCCGGTAGTCCAAAGGCTCCTCCGTTTCAGGAAGGTATTTGTTTACGCCCACGACGATCTCTTCCCCCCGATCCACCATGGCTTGCCTGGCGGCGGCGGTCTCTTCGATTCGGCGCTTCGGCAATCCCGCGATGACGGCCTTCGTCATTCCGCCGAGCCCTTCCACTTCTTCAATCAATTCCCGAGCTTTCTCCGCAAGCTCCGAAGTCAATGTCTCGACGTAGTAAGAGCCGGCAAGGGGATCCACGGTTTTGGTCACCCCTGTCTCCTCTTGGAGGATCAGCTGGGTATTTCTGGCGATTCGTGCGGAGAATTCGGTCGGCAACGCGATCGCTTCATCGAGCGCGTTGGTGTGCAAAGATTGCGTTCCACCGAGAACCGCCGCCAACGCCTCATATGCGGTGCGGACTACATTGTTGAACGGATCCTGCTCCTGAAGACTGACGCCGCTTGTCTGGCAATGGGTACGCAGCATGAGGGATCGCGGATTCTTCGGATTGAATTCCGACATGATTCGCGACCAAAGCAGGCGCGCCGCGCGCAACTTCGCGGCCTCCATGAAAAAATTCATCCCGATCGCAAAAAAGAAGGACAGCCGCCCGGCAAACGAGTCCACGTCCATCCCTCGGGACAATGCCGCGCGGACATACTCCCTTCCGTCCGCAAGCGTATACGCCAATTCCTGCACCAGGTTCGCGCCGGCCTCCTGCATGTGGTAGCCGGAAATCGAGATCGAATTGAATTTCGGCATGTTGCGGCTCGCGAACTCAATGATGTCCGCCACTATCCGCATCGACGGCTCCGGCGGATAGACATAAGTGTTCCGCACCATGAATTCCTTGAGAATATCGTTCTGTATCGTTCCTGAAAGTTGTCCGCATGGCACGCCCTGCTCCTCGGCGGCGACGATGAAGCAAGCCAAGGTGGGAATGACCGCCCCGTTCATGGTCATCGACACTGAAATCTTGTCGAGCGGGATGTCCTTGAAGAGAATCTTCATGTCTTCAATGGAATCTATCGCAACGCCGGCCTTGCCCACGTCGCCTTCGACGCGGGGATGGTCGCTGTCGTAACCGCGATGCGTTGCGAGATCGAAGGCAACCGAGATGCCTTGCTGTCCGGCATCGAGGGCCTTTCGATAAAAGGCATTCGATTCTTCCGCAGTCGAAAAACCTGCGTACTGCCGGATTGTCCAAGGGCGGCCGGCATACATCGTCGCTCTGACGCCCCGTACGAACGGCGCAGCGCCTGGCACTGTTCCGAGATGGCTGCATTCTTTCAGATCGCGAGACGTATAGAGCGGCTTGACATCGATTCCCTCCAATGTCGTCGAGCCGAGTTCGTCCAAGGGCTTACCCTTGGCCTCTCTACGCGCGATTCTTTCCCATTCGTCGAAGTCTTCTGTCATCGTGCGCCACCCTTCAACTTGTCGTTGTCCAGTTCAGATTAATTGCAATCACTTGGATTCGCTACAATTTGGAATAGATATAGAAAGCGGCGACAGCATCACATGGCGCAGCGAGCAGTCCGGGCCGCGACGGCAGCCAAACTGACCCCCGGGTCAAGCGCATCATCGCCCCGCGGCATTCGGGTTGTTTCTTGGCTAACGGCAAACACGGAATTGTATTGATGGCAAACGCGAATACAGGCACTATCAGGTACATGAATATCCTTCGCCTGCTGTCAGCCCTTGTTCTCGCATGCGTTCCGGCGACCGGAATTGCGCAGGTTGATGATTCGACGTCTCCTGCCTTTACGATTGTGGACTTGACTGATCCAGAAAACGGCGAGGTCACGCTGGAGCAATACCATTGGATCAATAGAATCGCCGTTGTCTTCGCCGATTCACCTTTCGACCCGTCGTTCGTTGAGCAAATGGAACTGTTTGAGGGACAAGAGGATGAACTTGTCGAACGCGACCTAATTGTGCTAGTGGATACCGATCCACGAACCTCAAGCGAGATCCGTCGCGAACTTCGGCCTCGCGGCTTTGCCTTGGTCTTGATAGGCAAGGACACCGGGGTCAAGCTGCGCAAGCCGTTTCCTTGGTCCGTGCGCGAGATCACCCACGCGATAGACAAGTGGCCTATCCGGCAGCAAGAACTTCGGTGAACGGCAAAACTCGTAGATGGTGCCGTTCATACTCTGAGGAACGTGAGCGTCCGAAATCGAATCGAGCTCTCGATCCTTCCGCCATCGAACCGCATGGCGTCAGACCGCGTCGTAGCCGCCCTCGTAGCCCAAAGACCGCAACTCCTCGAAAATCTGCATCAGCGTCAGCCGCTCGCGCTTCGGAAAAGACGCGTTCTCCGAAAACATCCTCTCCAGCTTCGACTGCCAAGGCCCGATCTTCGGACGCGGCTGCGTCCGGCGCTTGTAGACGAACTCCGTCGCGCCCGAACGCAATACCTTCCGTATCGTCACCCCGCCCCCAAAAAAATCCCGGCTGATCCCCCTGATCGAACGGCCCTCCCGACAATGGGCCCGCCGAATCTTCCCGATCCTGTCCACTCCAAGCATCCCCCGCCTCGCTCTCCCGAATCAACGAAAGAGCAGTTGTACGCATCATCGAAAGAGGGTCAGCCTTCCAGACCGCTCATGCCCCCGAAAGGGACGTAATTGCATGCCGATTCACAACCCCGGCGGCTGGCACAATTCGATGACAGTCCATATGCGAAATCCTCCGAAGACTCGTATCAAACCCGCCCATGGAGCGGAAGTCATCAGGAATCATACCAAATCCGGAAATTCAGTCTAATAATTCAAATAGTTGAAGGGGTTTCTTGCGAACACTAAGTAAGCGGGGTTCATCATTGGAGGCACTTTCGCGACCAACTTGCCCCAACCCTCAGAAGTGTGCAGCCTTCAAGCACGTCTATGAATCTTCCGTGCTCTATTCGCCGTGCGACCCGCCGATGCTTTGCGGAAAAACGCCTTCTTGATGCGCCTTACCCTAGCGCTGGGGAAGCCGAAGCAGTCCACATCCTCACCAGTCACTTGCTGCTCCCAAAACCCGGCTCCCGCCATTCGCTGGTCTTCGGCAATCGGACTAGGCGCAGTCCAAGCTGAATTAGGACGGTCCCGATTGCAACCCTTGAACACAGAACTCGATCAACGCATGAAAGCACAAAACCGCCTTAACAAAAAAATGCAACGCACTCTTGAAATTCGGAGATTCGCTACTTAGCTTAAATTGAACTAGCCTACGGAAAATCCGGTCTGGTTATGGAGGCTTTGAAGCAAAAGGAGTGATAGATGCCTGAATGTATATCTTTCGACGAAGCCATCGAAAGAGCTGATGATGTTGACCGAAATCTACTCATTGGCAATGGGTTTTCAGCACAATATTTTACGTATAGTAGTTTATTGGAAACACCGCCTATTCCAAAAAATCTTCAAATTCAAAATTTGTTTCAACAGCTCAATACCGATGATTTTGAATGCGTAATTGCAATGCTTGAGGATGCAGCTCGTGTTGCAGACGCATACAATTGTGATGAACATTCTGACAGACTTCGTACCGATGCGGTCAGTGTTCGGCAAACTCTTGTAAATGCCATCCGACATAATCATCCTCGGAACAGATTTGATCTCAACTACGATTCTCCAACAGCCTTCATACAGAATTTTAATAAAATCTTCAGCCTGAATTATGATTTACTTTTATACTGGGTAATTCTGGAACTTGGACGAAGATTTACGGATGGGTTTGGACTTGGCAGAGGTGCCAATGGATTTCATGGCCCTTTCGATAAAACCGCCTACTGCGATATTTTTAACCTGCATGGCGGACTTCACTTATTCCAACGACCTAGTGATGGAGAAATTGAAAAATGTATCAGTGATGGGGGCAACATTCTTGACAATGTGACTAATGCCATCAAAGTGGATAACCGGTTCCCCATATACGTAGCAGAGGGAAACAGTATGGCTAAAATGAGAAAAATCAACTCTAATACATACCTTCGTCATTGCTACGAAAAACTCAAATGCAGCACCGGGACCTTGTTCATTTACGGCCATAGCGCAAGTGAAAATGACTCTCACATCTATCGTGCAATTTTCAATTCCGAGATCACCCACGTATTTTTCAGTGTCTATGAGCCTGACGATGAAAAACTACAGAATTTTGATGGACTGATGGAAAATTTCCGGAGACTGGGGAGGGAAAACATCAACTACACTTTTTTTGACGCTGCTAGCGCGAATGTCTGGAGTGTTTAAACAACCAAATTTTGTAGCGTATCTACAGCGATATTTTATCCAGAGCTCCGGTATCCCAAAGGTTGATCAAGAGCCGAAATTCGGATTCCTAAAACTTAATTGTCGAGTCAGTGTAAAAAAAATAAATTTGGACTAATGCGATAGCGTTGCCGTGCGGGGAATTCTATTCAAACGATAATATGGGATCGTCGACACCGACGGTCGCGCCCGCCTCGACATGGATCGCCCTGATAACTCCGTTGCGTTCGGAAGCAAGCGCGTTTTCCATCTTCATAGCTTCAATCTTACATAGGACTTGGCCTTCAATGACAGCGTCTCCTGTTGAAACATCCAACGAGACAATCACTCCGGGCATCGGACAAAGAAGATCCGTCGCCTCGCCTCGAGGGCGCTTGTCCGCCATTCTGGCCCCAAGTTCAGATTGTCGTGGCGTCCTTACTTGAACATCAAGTTCCGCGCCTCTGTATGAGAATCGAAACCCGCCGACGATGAATGCTACTTTGACGCGAAGTATTCGCTCATTGACCTTTAGAACGGCCATGGGTTGTCCCGGACGCCAGTCAGAAGCGACTCTGCATTCGACGCCATCGAATTCCACTATCGCTCCAATACGGTCGGCTTTGACCAGGATGCGAAAATTCAATCCGTCGATTCTTACGACCCAGGCGTCCCCTACTCTCCGACCATGATTCGACATGCGGCCGGAAGTCCGAGTTCTTCTGACTTCGCAGAACCTGTGCATGGCACCGGCACAAGCGGCGAGAAGGCGCAACGTATCCAAATCGAGCTGCGCTCCGGCAAAGCCGCTCGGAAACTCCTCCTCAATGAAAGCCGTCGTGAATTCGCCGGAATTGAAGTGCGGGTGATCCATGACCGTGGACAGGAATGGAATGTTGCTTTTCACGCCCTCAATCAGGAAGCCGTCTAGCGCATTCCGCATTTCATCAATCGCCTCGTCCCGACCTGCAGCCCAAGTGCATAGCTTGGCGATCATCGAATCGTAGTAGACGCTTATTTCTCCGCCTTCAAAGACTCCCGTGTCGACCCGAACTGCAGATGTATCGGACGCATGCTCGGGCGGGGGACGGTATCGTTCCAAGCGTCCAGTGGAAGGGAGGAACGAGCGGCGGGGGTCTTCGGCGCAAATTCTGGACTCCATTGCCCATCCGCTGATGGATACTTCGTCTTGCGCAATCGATAGTTTTTCGCCTGCTGCGATCCTGACCATCTGCTCCACCAGATCGATTCCGGTAATCAGCTCTGTTATCGGATGCTCCACCTGCAGGCGGGTGTTCATCTCCAGAAAATAGAAATTGCGGTCCCGGTCCACGATGAATTCGACAGTACCGGCCGAGTGGTAGCCAACCGCCTCCGCGAGGGCCACCGCCTGCCGCCCCATTGAAGACCGCGTCTTGGAATCGAGGAATGGCGACGGCGCTTCCTCGATCACTTTTTGATGCCTTCGCTGAATCGAGCATTCCCGCTCGTTCAGATAGATGCAGTTGCCGTGCTGGTCCGCGAGGACCTGGATTTCGATATGCCTCGGGTCGACGATGAATTTCTCCACAAAGATTCGATCATCGCCGAATGAGTTTGCGGCTTCCCTTCGCGCGGCTTCAAAGCACTCGGCGACATCTTCCTCGCTCCGGACAATTCGCATGCCTTTTCCGCCACCGCCTGCTGAAGCCTTGATCATCACGGGAAACCCGATGTCTCCCGCGATCTCGACTGCTTCAGCTGCGCTGCCGATTTCGCCCAAGTAACCCGGAACAGTCGAAACACCCGCCTCCACGGCAATCTTTTTCGACGCGATCTTGTCGCCCATCGCCTTGATCGCCTTGAACGGAGGTCCGATGAAGGCAACGTTTTCTGCTTGGAGCACTTGAGCGAACTTCGCATTTTCCGACAAAAAGCCGTAACCCGGATGGACGGCATCCGCGCCGGTGGAACGTACTGCAGACAGCACCTTGTCTATGTCGATATAAGATTGGCTTGCTGGCGGAGGACCGATGCAGATGGACTCGTCAGCCTGCCTCGCATGCAGTGACGCGCTGTCGGCCTCCGAATGGATTGCTACTGTCGGGATGCCGAGAGCTTTGGCGGACCGGAACACGCGGCACGCGATTTCGCCGCGGTTCGCCACTAGGATTTTTTTGAACATGACCAATCAGTTTACGTACGGCGCTTGACACCGACGCACCGATTCAACTCGTTGCCGTCTCAAATCGGATGGACGTTCGGGCGCCGAGCGGCGCCCGAAATCTGAATTCATTCGTCTGCTGTGGCTATTCCGATAGCAGCACCCACTGCTGCGCCGGTGACCGGGTCTCTGTCGAGGACTTCCGCGCCCACCGCGCCGAGAGCGGCACCGATCGTTCCGCGCTCAACCTGTTCCGTCGTGCATGAGGCGAACGCAAGCAGCCCCGTCAACATTGCAATGGCCAAGCTTACACGCATCTTTCTTCTCCTTGATACGATCCCAATTTCGTTGCACCCAAACCAGATTCAATCGGCACTGCTCTATGATGAAGTCGATCAGCCCCAAGCGCGGCGCCAAACTGCTTTACGCTACTGGTTCAACCATACACGCGCGCTGCCGGTTGATGCAAGAATGCATGGGGCTATTCAACAACAAGTGCGTACGGTGATCCCGACCTCACTCGGGGCGATAATTCCAGCCGCAAAATCTGGCTTTGCAACGAAAACGCTATCAACCTTGAATGGGTCACTCCATAAATTGCAACATAACGAGGCTGGTCAAATCAAATTCAGCCGTTGCCGCTCAGCATGCCGACTCAGCGGGTGGCGTTCCTGACATGAACGCCACGCCATTGGGAGTTCCCATGTGAAATAGCCTACCTTTGTCGACAAATGCCGTCTGAATTCGGAACATTATTCAACGCCGCTTGACCTACCGCCTTGTGTCCACAGTCAGACCCTTCAGCAAAGAAAATTGCGTCGGATTGGCGTGGTTGGTGCTTTGCTCAAATATCGAATATGTGCAATTTAGGTGCTGTGGCTTGAAGTCAAAAAGCTCGCAATGCAGATTTACGAAGTCAGGAGCTCGCAACCATGTGGACATTGAAGAATGCGGAGAAAAATTTTTCCGCTGTGGTCGAAAAAGCCCTGTCCGGCACGCCACAGGAAGTGAGTTGCGGCGGTAAAGTAGTCGTCATGGTTCTATCAAGGGAAGACTACAAGCTCCTGTTGACCGAAAACGGGCAAGCGCCGAAAAGCTTTGCCGATCATCTATTGTCCTTTCCGGGTTGCGAGATTGAACGGGAACAGGTCGAACCACGTGACGTGACCTTCTGAATGTATGTGAGCGACACCGATGTCATATCAGCGTTGCGGCGACCGGACCGAGCATCTGGAGTGGCGGATTGGGTAAGAGGCAAGCCTGAGACCGAGCTCTTTGCAAGCGTCATCACGCTGGGTGAGATCGAGCGCGGAATCCGATTGCAAATTCCGAGAAACCGAAAGTTCGCCGTTATTCTGCAAGCTTGGCTCGACAGAATGACTACATTTTTGCCGACAGGATTCTCGATTTTGGTGTCGAGGAAGCCCGCATCTGGGGACGTTTGAGTGCAGAAACCGGCCATAACGGCGTGGATCTGATGATCACGGCAACGGCATTGAGGCACGAGGCCACGGTGGTTACACGCAATGTGGCCCATTTCGCTCCGACGGGCGTTCCCATCGAGAACCCGTTTTGAGTGACCTACTTTTCTTTGAACAGCCGAACTCCGCGCACGCGGAGTTCGGCTGGATACCTTCTGTATCTCGGCTATGCTTTCTCTCAAAAATGGACATCTTCCTTTGAGTTTCCGGCTCCTTTGCTGAACCGATCGCTCTCCTGAAAACCCGGGGCAGTTCAGTACCTCGCCGACGGCTGATCGCAGCCATCCAGACGCGGTCAATGCAAATCGTCCCACCTGCCGCAAATTCCGGCACCGCCGCCTGAATGATGGTGCAAGAGGATCTTGATGCCAGCTATTGTGATCCCACGCGCGTCCTTTTTGCCTCGCTCCCGCATGTAACGGGTCCATGAGATGCCGCGTTGGCAATTTCGAGAGCTTTCCAGCGGAATCCCGCTTGATCGAACCTCTGCGAGGTTAACCATCACGCATTGCCGACGCCCGTTCACAGAGTTGACAAGACAGTTCGGCGAGCACACGACAGTACGGCGCATGTCTTCGAGGCGACATCCGACGCCAAGCAGAGAGTTGGTGCCCGCCGTTCGTGTGTCTTCGGCAGCCGCCCCGGGACCAATCCATGCCGAACAGCGCACGCTGCGGTCGCAAGCCTCGGAATGCCGAAATCGGACACCGCGCCAAAGCGCAAAACAGACTTCACCAAAAAACGTGAGATACACCCCTTGGAAAGATTACTTCGGTTTGAAAAGAAACTGATCGCCGCAATTGGTGCAGAACTTTGAACCCTGCTGGTTGGGATTGCGGCAATGGCTGCAATACAGCATGGAATCAACTATCTTGACCCTGACTCCGCAATAGCTGCAGTGCTTCCCTCCGAGGCTGACGAGTCGCCCGCAACCCGAACAAGCAACCTTGGGATAGTTCCTTCTTCTTTTGAATGGCGATACGCGCCGGGCCCAATTGAAGCGATTGATCGTCCACAGGACGCCCAGGCCAAATAAAGCCAGAACCAGAAGGAACTGGTCCGCGAACAACAGCGTGTTGTATATTCCATGAGCCACTGCGGCAATTACGATGGCAACCACAAGTACGAACGTAGATTTCCCGGAATGCTGTTGGGCTTGGATGCCCAATGCATATCCCCAGAAGCTGCCGAATACGACGTGTCCCAAGGTGCTCAATATTGATCGGCCGACCATGACCTCGGGACCGTACTCATAAATGTAGTAAAGGTTCTCCAGCGACGCAAATCCCAAGCTCGCCGCCGCTGCGTACACCATGCCGTCCAACGGTTCATCGAAATACAGGGATCGATAGGCATAGATCCGTACGGCGAGGAACTTCAGGGTTTCCTCGACCGGCCCGACGACAAAGAACATGCTGGCCGCGAACGTGGGCAAGGCAACGAATTGCCCGGACAGGGCGGAACTGACTTCATCGCTGATGAACGTTGAGTTCAGGATCCCTGCCGGAAAGGTCGAAAGCATTCCCAGAAAGAACGTTCCCGCCAAAATCCGCTTCGGATCGGGCCGATAGATGTTGCGCCTTGCGAAAAACCAAAGCCAGAACAATCCCGGGGCGAACGCGAGCGCGAAAAACGTCAAAAAGTCCATTTCACGGCGCTCTCGCTCTTGAAATCCAAAGCAGGGAGACTGCGGAGCATGAATTCAGCAGCTTGCGATGAATGGATTGCATGGTCCGAATGCAGACAAGCAAACGACTGTCCCACTTTGCCGCGGTCTCTTTTCCGCACCGCAGTTCGATACGCGCGGAGGACCCAAATCGGATTCGCATCGCGGGACCGCGAGACTTATCCCTTGATCACGACCGTTCCGCAAATGAGGTCGTGCAACCCCCTTTTGTCGTTGCGCAATCCAACCATGAAAAAGCCAATGCACAGAAGCAAAAAGGATAGGGCGTAACAAAGCTGTCGGGCGAACGCCTGCCAGAAGCCGCACCTGCTTAGGTCGGTGCGGAGCACGCGCAAGCCAAGAACGCGCTTTCCAAGCGTCCCTTCGTACTGCGAAACGCCCAACGTCCAGTACAACATATTTATGATCGTGGCTACGAATTCAGATTGGGTCAGCCCATACACTATCCCGTTCAATATGCCGATGACGATCAAATCAATCATCATTGCGCACAGCCGAACCCAAAACCCGGCTCTAATTCCAATCATTCCGTCTTCAGTCGCCATGTCGGTTTTTATGTGGTCATCAAAGGGAAGCCCGCATGAAAAGCAATAAGCAGCGCCTGGCTCGTTGACTTTTCTGCAACGAGGGCACCGAAGTGAGATACCTGCCAGTTCGCGCTGAACAGTTGTTGACTCCATTTCATTCCGGGCAAGCCGAGTCGTCGAACTGTTGCCACAGGCGGCGCAATATTCGGCATCTGCATTCATCGCACTCCCGCACTTTGAGCAGAACACCTTTTGGACAGCACCGCACTTCCTACAGAAGATCGAATCTTTTGCGACCGCTTCACCGCATTTGTGGCAACTCATTCGTTCACCTAAAGCTAAAGCCGCAATTGCAATTCGTCAACTCAGACACGTAACTCAGGGTGCATCTCATGATTCCTGGTCAGGCGACTGCGGCGCGGCAAGCCCTCCAATCGAGGAAGGGCGCGTTTCATGTTTGTTGGATTGATTCGGCTCCACGCTCTCGCGCGTCGTTCGGCCAAAGTGCTTCGAGGGTTGCAATAGTGGCTGATCAAGAATCATGAGAGGCACCCCGTAACTCATGCTGCGCAGAGCCTATCATCCACGCCCAAACTGCGCGAAAGCTACATATCCAGCCGAACAGGCGCAACATGTGCGTCTCGTGTTTGTTGGACTGAGTCGGTTTCACGCTCTCTCGTGTCGCTCGCCCCAGTTGATTCGAGGGTTCCAATAGTGACTGACCGAGAATCATGAGAAGCACCCGGCGCAACTTGTTGCAGAAGGTGCACCCCATTTGTTTGGATTGAGAAGGGCAAGGTGCAGCTGGTGGAAATCGTGCACCAACCCGTTGTTCGCCGTCAATGTTGGGCCGAAGACAGTTGTTGGGCCGACTTCCTCGTTGAGAGGCATCGTCGTGCTGCCATCTGACCAACAAATTTGGGATGCGCCCTGTTGCAGACAAATGCTTGAGCGACAGTTGCGGAAGCATTTGCAAAGCAACACTTCACCAATCACGACTAGCCCCATCCGAGATCTTCGGATGCGTCTCGTCGGCACCTACCGGATTCATCAAAGCGGTATATTGTCGTGTTTTTTGGGGGGATTCTCGACTCTCTTCGACTTCAGCGCCGCCAGCGCGCGACAAACCCGCTTGCGGGTCGATTGCGGCATGATCACGTCGTCCACGAAACCGCGTTCCGCCGCAACGAACGGATTCTGAAACCGCTTCTCGTATTCCTTGGTCTTGCTGGCGATGAATTCGGAGTTCCCAACTTCAGAGCGATGCAGAATCTCGACCGCACCCTTGGCTCCCATCACTGCAATCTGTGCGCTAGGCCATGCATAGTTGATGTCTCCCCTCAAATGCTTTGAAGACATGACGTCGTACGCGCCGCCATACGCTTTGCGCACGATGACCGTGACTTTCGGAACCGTCGCCTCGCCGTAAGCGAACAGAAGCTTGGCGCCGTGCTTGATGATTCCGCCGTACTCCTGAGCGGTGCCCGGAAGAAACCCGGGCACATCGACGAATGTCAGGATCGGTATATTGAAGGCATCGCAGAATCTGACGAATCTCGCCGCCTTCCTCGAAGAGTCGATATCCAGACATCCGGCCAAGACCATCGGCTGATTCGCAACCACTCCGACAGTCGAGCCTTCAAGCCTGATGAAAGCGGTGACGATGTTTTTCGCGAAATCCTGCTGAAGTTCGAAGACATCCCCTTCGTCAGCTACCTTTCGAATGAGCTCCTTTATGTCGTACGGCAGATTAGGATTGTCGGGAACCAGCGTGTTCAACGAAAGCTCCTGACGATCAGGATCGTCGAAAAACGGACGGACAGGCGGCTTGTCCTTGTAATTCAGAGGCAGGAAATCAAAGAACCTGCGGATTTCGATCAAAGCTTCAACATCGTTTTCGAACGCTCCGTCCGCCACTGACGAACGGCTCGAATGAGTCTTTGCGCCCCCAAGCTCCTCTGCCGTAATCACTTCGTTGGTTACTGTCTTGACCACGTCCGGACCGGTGACGAACATGTATGACGTATCTCTCACCATGAAGATGAAGTCGGTCATCGCCGGCGAATAAACAGCCCCTCCCGCGCACGGCCCCATGATCAAGCTGATCTGCGGAATCGACCCCGAAGCCAGTATGTTTCGTTGGAATACGTCCGCGTAACCCCCTAGCGACGCAACTCCCTCCTGAATTCGTGCCCCGCCCGAATCATTCAATCCGATTACGGGCGCACCATTCTTGATCGCCATCTCCATGATCTTGCAGATCTTGCCTGCATGCGTCTCGGACAGAGAACCGCCGAAGACCGTGAAATCCTGGCTGAACACATAGACGAGTCGGCCGTTTATCGTTCCCCATCCAGTCACGACGCCATCGCCGGGATAAGTGCTGTCCTCCATCCCGAAATCGACGCACCGATGCGTGACGAACATGTCGAATTCCTCGAACGATTCTTCATCCAGCAAAAGTTCAATACGCTCGCGGGCGGTCAGCTTGCCCCGGTCATGCTGCAGCTTCATTCGCCGCGCGCCGCCGCCTTGGCGAGCTTCCTCGCGGCGCTTCTCAAGCTCGTTCAGAATCGATTCCATCGCAGTTCCCGACGCAGGTACAATCCGTCCGCGGATAGTCCGCCAATCGGGTGAACATTTCAAGGAGATCGTAGGCGGCGGCAATTTCGAACAAGATGAAGGCAATGCCGACAGCATAGCGGCATTGCGCTATTGGCAATAGACAACCAACCACTAGACACATAACTACGCCGCATGAATGAGTTGCCCGCTACCCGGCTTTTCGACCGGAATACACCTCCGCATATAGCGACACTCATCATACTTGCATGCGTTTCAGCCTTGTCGATGACCATGTTCCTGCCGTCTCTGCCGGAGATCACGGAACATTTTAAATCCGACTACCGACTCATGCAGCTCTCGGTTTCCAGCTATCTGTTCGTCACCGCCATACTTCAGGTCGTGATCGGTCCACTAGCGGACCGCTACGGGCGGCGTCCGGTGATGCTCTGGTCATTGGCACTGTTCGTGCTTGCGACGATCGGCTGCGTGCTCTCTCCGACTGCGGAGGTCTTCCTAGCGTTCAGAATGGCTCAAGCGGTGATCGCAACCGGCATGGTCCTGTCGCGCGCGATCGTTCGAGACATGGTGTCTACAGACAGGGCGGCATCAATGATCGCGTACGTCACAATGGGGATGGCCATCGCCCCGATGCTTGCTCCCGCTCTTGGCGGCGCGTTGGACGAGGCATTCGGATGGCAATCGAATTTCCTGTTTCAAATCGCGATCGGCGCGATCATCCTAGCTTTCTGCTTCTTCGACCTCGGAGAAACGACACGATCCCGACATTCCAGCATGGCCAGACAATTCGAGGACTATCCGGAGCTTTTCGGATCGCGCCGATTCTGGGGATATTGCGCTGCTTCCGCGACCACCTCTGGAGCATTCTTCGCGTTTCTTGGAGGGGCACCCTATGTGGGAACCACCATATACGGCCTGGGCGCGACCGAGATGGGAATTTATATAGGACTGCCAGCTCTCGGCTACATGGTGGGGAATTTCATTTCCGGTCGATCAAGCATGAGGGTGGGAATAAACCGCATGATTGTCGTGGGGTCCTTGGTTGGCGCTGTTGGATTGAGCTTGCCAATCGCTCTTGTCTGGCTCGGTGCCAACAACCCGTTCACAGTATTCGGATTGATGATTTTCCTTGGGGTCGGCAACGGCATGGTTATGCCGAATGCGATGGCCGGAATGCTGTCCGTGCGACCGCATCTTGCAGGAACAGCCTCGGGCATTGGGGGAGCAATTATGATTGGAGGGGGATCCGGCCTGTCCGCACTCGCCGGTGCGTTGCTGAATGAGGGATCAGGACCCTACCCGTTGCTGCTTCTCATGCTGGCAAGCATTTTGTTGGGCCTCGTTGCCGCCGCATACATCGTCTGGGTCGCAAAGAAGGTTGGGCCATTGTGACTCCGATTTCCGAATGATGGAAACGGGCCGGAATCTGGGAATTTCTTGGGCTCAGTTCGCGATTTGCAGGTACGGCCGGCAATTCAACCCGCCTACGATTCACGAATTGAGCCTTAAGCTTGCCCACCTCCATGCCTAACAACAACATCAGGTAGCTCGATTTCAATATCCCTTGGTATGGAACTTCCGCTTCTGCTATTGCAAACATATTCAGTTGCATCTGGCGAAAGGGTAATTTCAGGGATTTCCAAAAATCTGTTGTTTGGAAATTCTCTGTGTTTATGAAAGCAGAATAGGCGAGCTGGGGCCCCTCTTGGAACATTTAAATCGGTCTTAAAAATAAAGTTTGGTAACTGGCGTTCCAATGCCGCACTCAACGGGCAAGGCTCTCTACATTTTGCGGTATAGTCGATATCGTCTTGGATTATCGAGACGGTGTAGGAGCAGAAGTGGAACATTTGTGCTTAACCTTTCTGTTAAGTAGGGGGGGCGTCTTATGATTCTTGGTCAGTCACTATTGCAGCCCTCGAAACATTCAGGCCGAGCGACACGCGAGAGAGTGGAACCGACTCTATCCAACAAACATGAGACGCCCCCGTTAAGTAGATCATTTTTCACGAAATAGTGCTTTGTTTGCCCTTTACAAGGCTTGCCAAGGGTGAATCCCATATTTTTTGGTCAAGTGGTTGCGGCGGCGCAACGGGGCTTTCGTGTGTGGACGCCCCCTGCTACACGGGAGTATTCCTTGTCCAATTCCGGGCGTCGGGTCAAGCGCTTTCGCGTGTCCGGCCTGTTTTCGCAACGCGTTCATGGTTGCCGTCGGCCCGCATGGAGATGCGCGGACCGGGTCCATATCGCTTTTGCGCGCTCGGAGGCACCTCGAAAGCCCGCTGGTTTTCCCGATCCCGTCTCGACGGCTGTTTGCCCTTGCATTGTCCTCGGTCTTTCCCGCGTCTCCGGCGACGCCGACCTCCGCCTTGAGTCAAGCGAAAGTCGAACCCCGGAAGAACTCCTTATTCATTTCTTCATTCATTCCCGCAGCCCGTCTCCCGGGCGGATGCGGGAGCTCTGCAGCATTCCTTCGTCGTCGCGACGGCCCGGACCATCCGCGCCATCTTGTTCGCCAGCGCCGCCGCGGCCTCGGCGCGGGGCCGCGTCAGCCCTCCGCGGTCGGATCCGAAATGCGGAAAACAGAATTCATGCCTCCGGCTTCGCCCGAGGGGCATCGAACCTGAAACCAAGTCTTGACATTCCTGATCGAAATTGCAGAATTATCGGTATACTACTCGACGGCCTGGCCGAGATGGCCGACTGGATCCTCGGGCACTGCCCCGACGGCGAGGCCGCCGCCATTCTGGAGCCGCACCGCCGCCGGTCCGAAGCCGTAGCGGCCTGCATCCGCACCTACGAAGCCAACGCCGATCGAATGCAATGCGACCTCCACCGGACGCGAGGATTGCCGGTCGGATCCGGCGTCGTGGAAAGCGCCTGCAAGAAGATCGTCAGCAACCGATTCAAAAAGGCGGGATGCCGCTGGTCGAAAGCCGGCGCCAACGCCCTGCTCGCCATAAGATGCTGCCTCGAAAACATGCGTTGGCCCGACTTCCTCGAGTGGAAAGCTTGTCGCGCCGCAGCCGTGTAACCAAAGAAAATGGGATGCACCCCCAAAAAATTGAATTGACTTTCTTTTTGGATCGGTAAAAAAAATCCACTCGGCGGAATAGATTCGGAATTATTCGCTATTCGGCAGCCACATTTATTGTAGGACAATGAAAGGAACAACGATGTCTGAGGGAGAACTCCGTGATCAAATTGCGGTTAACAAGTACAGAGCTTATGAATATGCTATTAGATTGCTTACTGAAGAAGGTACTCGGGATGAACTCAAGATTCAAGCGGCGTGCGGCATTTTGGAAGCAGACGTCGATGAAGTTGTCGAGTCGGCTCGACGCGAAGGCACCCTAACTGACTGAACTCGAGCTACCAATTTTTAACCCCGCTTCGGCGGGTTTTTCTTCGGTACATTTGGGAAGTTTTCACTTAGCAGCCCCTTCTGCAGCCGCCCGAGTGCCTAGATCTTGCGTCTTCTCGTCGATCAACAGCACCACCGCGCGGTGCGGCGCGAGTCGTTGGCGGACAAGGATGCCAATGCCCTGCTTGCTATATAATGCTGTATCTAAAACATTCGTTGGCTTGTCTTCCTCAAATGGCGTACTTTTCTTGTCGTACCCGCCTGAGTAACGAAAATGGGATGCCCTTCTTCTTCCAGAATTAACAATCCGGGTGCTTGCGAAATAAGGAATTCAACCGTCTCGCCATGATTCATCGCCATATCCGGTTTCCTTTGATTGACGACCCAACCATCATTGGCGGGTGTGCAGGGCGCTGAGGTTGTTACCCGGGTGGGGATCGGGATTCGTGCGCAGATATCTGGCTCCATTTTTCTCCACCACATGGATTTTCGCAGGTTCCCCAGCGCCCTCATGGACATAGTAGCAGTGTCGCTCGCATTCGATGTCGTTGATCACCTCGTTCAGTTCACGCCACCGCCCGGAGCTAAACAGTGCAGTAATGCGGTTGTTGTTCTTGCGGGTGCGGGTCACTCTGCGTCTTGCCATCTCACATTCTCCATTTTTGTTAGCGCAATCGCTGTCACTACTTCTGTATCTCAACCATGATATCGGGTTCCCGTCGCCGACCTTGGCCAAGGTCGGCGACGACCTCGACGATTCCCAGCGAGGTCGGAACGGGTTTGCCGCGAAGCGCGTCCAGAACACTTTCCGCAGAAATCCGGGCACGGGTTCTCTTGAGCACGGCTTCGACAGAGGTCAAGCGCACACGACGGGCTTTCTCTGGCGTCGGGGCGAGGGACCAAGATTCAAGGGCCCAACGACTGCCACGTCAACACTTCGTGGCGCACCTTCCTCCATGGCTGCGCAGCACCGCCTGCGTTTCACGATGCCCCTGACCCAGCGCGAAGTCTAGCGGCGTATCGCCAGTGTCGTTCGTCGCATTCACCTCCGCCCCTCGGTCGATAAATAACTTCATCGCTTTAGGGGCATTCCTGTAAGCCGCGTGGTGCAGCAACGTGTCACCATCGTTGGTCGTTGCCTCCATGTTGGCTCCGCGGTCGATGAGCAGTTCCGCCGATTCAACGGAATCATTCAAAGCCGCCAAGTGCAGCGGTGTATCGCCAGTGTCATTCGTTGCCTCCATGTCGGCACCGCGCTTGATGAGCAACTCCGCCGCTTCAGGGGCATTCCCCCAAGCCGCGTGGTGCAGCAGCGTATTGCCAATGTCGTCTGCTGCCTTCATGTCGGCACCGCGTTCGATAAGCAGCTTCATCGCTTCGACGGCATCGCCGTAAGCCGCATCGTGCATGGGCGTATAGCCACCGTCGCTCGTTACGTCCAAACGGGCGCCGCGGTCGATGAGCAGCGCCGCCGCTTCAAGTGCGTCTTCACGAACCGCGACGTGCAGTGGCGTCAAGCCGTGGTCTTCCGTCGCATTCACGTTGGCTCCGCGTTCGATAAGCAGTTTCGCCGCCTCAAGCACATTCTCCCGAGCCGCCCAGTGCAACGGCGTAAAGCCATTGCCCTCCTTTGCATTTACGTCGGCACCACAGTCGATCAGCGCCGCTACCGCGGCGGGGGCGTTCACCGTGGAAGCGATCATCAGTGGTGTCTCGCCGTCCGCGGTCCAATTCTCAAAGTTGAGCCCGAGCGCCGCGAGAATCCGCAACAAGTCGTCGCCGAACGGAGGACCGGTCTTCAGTCTCGCGTCCGGGGACATTCCTGCATCGCACAAGGCCGCGACCGCTCCGGGAAGATCCAGCACCGCCGCGTAGTGCAGGTCGGTCCAGCCGACGGAGGCCTCCCTCCGATCCGGCGAGAAAGGACGGCCGAGCAGTTCCGAGAACTGCCTGGACGCTGCCGCTTCCCGCGCCTCGCGCTCGCGTCCCAGCCCCATCAAGCCCTCAAACTGCTCCCGCGTCAGGTAACCCGTCGCATCCAGGCCGGTGGACGCCTGCCACGCCCGCAACGCCGCCCGCGTCCGGCGCCCGAACACCCCGTCCGCCGGACCCGGGTCGTGTCCCAGTGACGCCAACTCCATCTGAATCAGATGCCGCTCCTCGCCGCTCAACGCCAAGCCCTTCTCGGTCTCCTCGGGGGATGCCGCGTTTCCGCCATGGCTGCGCAGCACCGCCAGCGTCTCACGATGCCCCTCATTTAGCGCCCAGTCTAACGGCGTCGCGCCGTTGTCGTCCGTCGCATTCACATCGGCGCCGCGATCAATGAGCAATTCAGCCGCCTCGGGGGCATTTCCTCCAGCAGCCAAGTGCAGCGGCGTTGCACCGCTGTCTGCCGTTGCATGCACGTCGGCGCCTCGGTCGATGAGCAGCTTCACCGCCTCAGAGGCATTCTCCCAAGCCGCAAAGTGCAACGGCGTCGCGCCGTTGTCTTCCGTCACGTTTACTTCGGCGCCTCGGTCGATGAGCAATTCAACCGCCTTGGGGGCATCGTTCAAAGCGGCATCGTGCAGCGGCGTACGGCCATCGTCTATCGTTGCATGCACGTCGGCACCCCGGTCGATGAGCAGCTTTGCCACTGCGACGGCATCCTCGTTAGCCGCGGAGTGCAGCGGCGTAACGCCATCGTTTGTCGTTGCATGCACGTCGGCACCCCGGTCGATGAGCAGCCCCGCCGCCTCGAGGGCATTCCTGTAAGCCGCGAAATGCAGCGGTGTAGCGCCGTTGTCTTCTGTCACGTTTACTTCGGCGCCTCGGTCGATGAGCAGCTTTGCCGCTTCAATGGCATCGTTCACAGCCGCCCAGTGCAGCGGCCTAAAACCGCTGGTGCCCGCTGCCTCCATGTCGGCGCCGCGGCCGATGAGCAGCCCCGCCGTTTCAGGGGCATTCTTCTGAGCGGCATAGTGCAGCGGCGTATTGCCAATGTCGTCTTCTGCCTCCATGTCGGCACCTCGGTCGATGAGCAGCTCCGCCGCTTCAAGGGCATCGTTCACAACCGCCAAGTGCAGCGGCCTAAAACCGCTGGTGCCCGCTGCCTCCATGTCGGCGCCGCGGCCGATGAGCAACTCCGCCGCTTCAATGGCGTCCTCGCTAACCGCGTGGTGCAGCGGCGTAAGGCCGTTGTCTGCCTTTGCATTTACATCGGCGCTGCGGTCGATGAGCAGTGCCGCCGCATCGGGGGCATTCCTGTAAGCCGCGAAGTGCAGCGGCGTCTCGCCGGAGTCGTCCGTTGCCATCATGTCGGCACCTCGGTCGATGAGCAGATCCGCCGCCTCGAGGGCATTCTCCCGAGCTGCCCAGTGCAGCGGCGTCTCGCCATAATCGTTCGTCGTCATCACGTCGGCGCCGCAGTCGAGCAGCGCTGCCGCCGCGTCGCGGGCGTTCGCAATGGAAGCGATAATCAGCGGCGTCTCGCGGTCAGCGGTCCAATCATTGAAGTCGTGCCCGAGCGAGGCGAGGGTCCGCACCAAGTCGTCGCCGAAGGGCGTGGAGCCGGTCTTCAACCTCGCGTCCGGAGCCATCCCCGCATCGCACAAGGCATCGACCGCCCCGGGCAGGTCCAGAGCCGCCGCGTAGTGCAGGTCGGTCCAGCCGACGGAGGCCTCCCTCCGCTCCGGCGAAACGGGGCGGCCGAGCAGCTCCGAGAACCGCCGGGACCCCTCGCGCGCGGCGCGGGCGACGGCGAGGGCGGCGAGCACGTCGCGGCGGTCCGGATGGTTCTGCGGAACCGAGCGCAGCCATTCGAGGTGCGCCGCCTCTTCCGCCGCATGGTCGCCGAGCAGCCCGTGGGCGCGCGCTCTCAGGCGCAGGAGCTCGGGCCGCGTCCCCGCTGCCGCTTCGAGACGCGCAATCCGGTCCAGCGCACCCAAAGCGTCCTCCGGCGCCGCAACCCGCACGTCCTTGATCAGCTCCGACACCGCCCGCTCCCGGACCGCCTCCACGGACCGGACCGGGCCGTGCTCGCGCAGATGCGCGGCGGCCTCCTCCAGCAGCCGGGCATGGTCGCCGGACTTCAGGCGGTCCTCCGCCAGCAGCGCCCAGTCCGCCAAGGTGAGGCCGCCCGGAAGGACGATCTCCGCCGCCTTCGCAGCGTCCGCGGGCGGCGCGGCCCGCGAGGCCAGAAAGATCTTTTCGACCAGCGCCCCGTACTCGACCGGCGTCTGGCTCCCCGGCGTCGCCAGCATCTCCTTGCGCACCTCGATGAACAGATCCCCCACATGAAGCTCCGGCCTCTCCAAGTGCTTCAGCAGCGCAGCGGCATACGGGCTGTTCCCGCCCGGCTCCCCGTCAGCCGCCGTCGTCCCCTCCTTGGCCGAATACGCCACAAGCATGCTCTTTCCCGTTCCCCGGGGCTCCACCCGAGCCAGGCCCCGGTCCACCGACCGCGCCAGGCCCGTGCTCCGCATCATGGCCAGGAACGGGTTGTCCCGGCAGGCGTCCAGAATCACCAGGCCGAGCGTCGAGGCGACCTCCGCCGCCGCCATCACCACATCCAGCGGAACGGCTTCGTATTTCACGTCCGAGTCGGTCGCCAGCCTCGCTTCGACCGGCACCAGATAGTTGTGCTTGTCCACCTCGATGCCGTGGCCGGCGTAGAACACCACCGCGATCTCCGCCCGAGCCGCCGCCGCCTCGAACTTCTGGAGGCCCCGGAGCAGATCCCGGTAGCCGACGTTCTCGAGATGCGTCACCTCGAAGCCCAGCCGCCCGAGCGCCGCGCCGATGTCGTCCGCGTCCTTCTGAGGGTTCGCCAAATCCCGCACATGCTCGTACTCGGCGTTGCCGACCACCAGCGCAACCCGCTCCGAAGCCACCGCCGCAGCCGAAAGCATCGACAGCAGAACAGCGAACGCAAGCGCCAAAGCCGAAAGACGGCGGACCGCGGAGCCCGCGAAAGACGGCGTTCCGGCGATCTTCATGGTGTCCCTCCTCGCACCGTTCCGCTCACGGCGCCGTATACAGACCTTGGATTCCGGATGACCAACCGAGCGCACCGGTCTTGGCGACGGACAGCAGCGCCGCAACGCGACCCGGCGCCACACGGCCGTCCAGGCGCGCCAGTGCGGCGTTCAATCCATCGAGTGCGCTGTCCGCCGACACCGCCACCACGTGGTCTGCCCCGAACGGTGGCGTGACCTCGGCCTCGAGTACGAAAGGCCGATCCATGGCGACCTCCGCCGGGTCGCCCGGTTGGGGGTACAGGTAATGCACGCGCCCGCTTCCCGACAGACTAAGCACGGTGAGCTGCGGATGCGCCAGCCCCTCCACCCGCACCGTGATCTGGCTGCCGCGTCGGTGCACGCCGTCACTCGGGTCGATTCTCATCCGGAGGCTGTTGCGCGCACTGAGCTCCTTGACAGCGGCAACCGCCTGCCACTTCCCGACCACGCCGGGCAGGGCTTCTAGATCCACGTCGTGCGCCGCCACATCCCCCATCCCGGTCACCACTTGCCGCGCGTCCGCGTCCCAAACGAGGTCTGCGGGTGTCCTAGCCGGAACAATGCGGGCACCGGTCAACGCCTTGCGCACGGCGGCGAGTGTGTCGGGGCCGGCATGGAGCACGGCGACCCGGACCGCCTTGGGTGCGGGCAGCGCCCCGGCGCTGGAAGGCGGGGACGCCAGCCGCAGAACGATTTCATCGGCCCGGCTGGACGGCTCCAGATTGGGCGTCTGTCGAGAATTACTCTCCATGCGCACATTCTCGCGCACGAAGTCCCACAGCTCGCCGCGGCTCAATGCGCCGTCCCCGTTGGCATCCGCCTCGCCGCGCACCGCCCGGGCGAACATGTAGCTGAGCGCCCCGCGCATCTCGCCCGCCACCGCGATCTCGGGAACCTTCTGATGCTCCTGGGCCGCCGCGAGCATGCTCACGTGGGCCAGCGGGCCGTGACCCGTCTCGCCGGTGTCAGCCGCTTCCCTCGGCAGGCCGAGCATCAACTCGTCATCGGGCAGCGTGTACTGCGGCGCGGTCCGGTAGACCGGCGAAGGCGCGCGCGGGTCGACGATGGAGCGCGTCAGAGTCCCGGAGTGACAGGCATCGGCGACAAAGACCACCCGCAGGCCCTTCGCGCCCGCGTCCAGGAACCAGGCGTTGAGCTCGTCGTCCACGATCCGCTCGCGGGTCCCGGGACCCGCAGTGCGGAAGCCGCCCAGCAGCAGCGCCTCGTCCAGTCCGTCGCGCTCCGTCCCGGACACTCGCTCAGGCTCCTGCCCGCCGTGCCCGGCATAGGCCAGCACCAGCGTATCGCCCGGCGCCGCCCGGTACAGAAGATTCTGCCACTCGACGACGATGCGCGCCCGAGTCGCATCCCCGTCGAGCAGGACCGTGAGATCTTCGGCGCCAATCCCCGCCAACGCTTCCCAAATGTCGCGCGCATCATTCACCGCCCCCGCAAGCTTCCCGATGTGTGCGTAATCGTCGATGCCAATCACGAGCCCCCGCAGCGTCTGCGCACCGGCATCGGTCGCGGTGGCAAGCAGCCCGTACAGGAGACCGACGGCCGTTGCCATGGCGGCCCGCCACGCGCCGTGCAATACACAGAGAGTGCGTTTGAGGCTGCCCATCTTTCAGCCTCCTTCATTGTCGCAAGTAATTGCCAATAATTACATATTCTCCGTCCGGCTTGTCAAAATTCCGCGTTGCGGAAGGGCCTTCTTGTTTGGACGCCCCCTGCGACACGAGATTTTTCCTTCTCCAATTCCGGGCGTTGGGTCAAGCACTTTCGTGTGTTCGGCCTGTTGATGCGGCGCATTGATGTTTGCCGCCGACCTGCATTGCGATGCGCGGATCGGATCCATATCGGTCGTGCGCGTTTGGAGGTGCGTCGAATTTGCATTGGTTTTCCCGATCCCGTCTTGACGGCTGTTCGCTCGTCGCGGTTGCCAATGCTTCTGTCATCTCTTTCTCAAGAATCTCCTGAAACGTGCTCTGAATAAGATCGAGAACAGCGCCTCCCCTGGCCTTCAACTCAGCCTTGAAATCCGCCCGCTTCGAATGACCATGCATCCCGGTCATTGTGCCGTCCTTTCCTGTTCAGGGGATGGTTGATAGCGAAACCAAAGGAGCTGCCATGACCAATTCCTCGTGAAAAATTTTTGCAGAACTTCTGTTTCTCAACCATGATTTTGCGTTCCCGTCGCCGACCTTGACGAAGGCCGACGACGGGATCGTCGGCATCCTCCAACCGGTATTGGGAGGCGATCTTCGCCGCGCTGCAAACGCCCCAGAAAATCCGATTTCTTGCATCTTGGGTTCCTCCGGTTGTCGACCTTGAACTGGGCGCAGCTTGGGGGACCCGCCGCCCCGGCGTCAAGGCGGAGTCGTAACAATGGGTGAACTCAGACAGCAAAAAACACGAATTGTCGAAAAATATAATGGACACATTTGCGGGCGGAAATGCCACCCGGAACCGCTCTAATCCATTGTTATTAAGGGATAAAAATGCGGTGTAGCTTCAAATTCGCACGGAACTTCCTCTTTGCATTGACAGAAGGCGTGGAACGACTACAACAAGGTTATCACCACCGTCATCAGCCGCTAGAGAAGAGCTAACCATGTTTGAAGCCATACTAAATCGCTTGTGGCACTCCGCCACCCTTGTCCCGTCCGCTCTTCTGGCCGCCGGATGCACGGTCTTTGCGCCAGCAGCGCTGGCGCAAGGCGGTTCCCCCGACGTGCGCAACCTCACTATTGAGCAGGCCGCCGTACACTCGGTCCAAGCGCCAGATGCCGAAGCACCGGATTCTCTCGGCGTCACCGCATGGGTCGATCATGCCGACAACACCTATGCTGTGGGCGAGCAGGTGCGCTTGTTCGTGAAAGCGAGCAAGGACGCTTGGATCACCGTGCTAAATGTTGGCCCCTCGGGCCGCACCACAGTTCTGTTTCCGAACGCGCGCCAGCCGGAGACCCGGGTATCGACGAACCAAGTCGTGGAGATCCCGTCTCCAAACTCGGACGCTCGAATCACGGTTAACGGCCCGACGGGGCGAGAACTCATCAAGGTCATTGCAACCACTAGTCCGACACCGCTTTTCGCCGCGGTAAAAACGGCAAGCGTCGGCCCTTTCTCCACCCTCGACGCCGATACCCGGTCATTGGCGCGTGATCTCCAAGTCGCGATGAACTCCGATGCGGATCGGGAGTGGGATGAGTACAACAAGGTCATCACCACGGTCGCGAGTCGGCCTGGCGGGCTCGTGCCGATGGCTCCGGCTCCGGCGGGGACCGCGTGGCCCGCGCCGCCTTTCGGTCTGCGGCTCGCCGTCGGAAAGCCGGCGTACCGGATGGGGGAGCCGGTCTCGCTCTACGCGAGCGCCGACGTCCCGTGCTACCTCACCTTGGTCAACGTAGGTTCGTCGGGACAAGTGCGCGTGCTGCTACCAAATGCTGCGCAGCCGCAGAATCTGCTTCCTGCGGGCCAGACCGTTGTCTTTCCCGCCAACGCGTCTAACCTGCGGCTCACGCCCATCGGTCCCGTTGGCGTGGAGACGGTGGTGGGTGTGTGCAGCACCGACAATCAGCCGTTGCTCCCGAACGATCTATCCTACGACCAAAGTGGCTATGCCGCGCTTGACAGCAGGGAGGCGGTGTCGCGCGATCTCGCGGTGGCAGCGACCTCCGCACCGAACCGCCAGATTGGTCAGGCCACCGTGGGCTTCGTGGTCATGCGGTAGGCAGCGATGCGTCCTGCAACGAAGTTTCGCGCGCCGGCTGCCGATTGGCTTCTTCCTCGGGAGGAGGCTGGCAACGAGGAGGGCGAAGCGATGAAAGATCCCGAAAACGCGCGGGTCCGGGGTCGCCGCTTTCTGGCGTGGGCGGTACTAGCCGTCCCGCTGGCGAGCGTTTCCTTAGATGGTGCCCGCGCGGGCTGCCGGGAGGCCGCGGAACCGCTGCTGGAAGCACTGGCTGCGCGCGACCTCGAGGCCGCACGTTACCACTACGAGGCCGTGCATGGCGAGTTCGCCTGCACCGGCGCATATCGAGACGAGGCGAAACGGGCGGTGTCGAACCTGCACGCGTGGGTGGCGCAGGAGCGCGTGGCGAGCGGCGCGAGTCTCGCGTCGCAACAAGTCCTGCTGGAGAGGGGCCGCGGTTATGCTGGGACTTGGCGCATCCTCGCCCTGCTTGGCGATGTTGCCCACGCCGCGCGGAACTATGATCGCGCAGCGGCACTATACCAAGAGGCGTTGGTGGCGATCAACAACAAGGGAGAGACCCCGAAGCGTCCGTCCGACCCCGAAATCGACCGGATCTACCGCCTCGCCGAGCAGAGCCGGATGCTCGCCGAACATTACGTTGCGGTCCCGACGAACCGGTCGGGCGAGCCGGACGGTTTGGCTGCCTCAACTATCCGCGGCTTCAAGCCCGAGGAGGTGGTGGTGCCGATCACCTTCGAAACTGGGACGGCGGAGTTCGACGCGCTGGGGCGTCGGTATGCCGAGGACATGGCTGAGAGCCTGATCAGGCGGGCACCCGAACGGATCATCCTCTCCGCCCATACCGACGAGCGCGGAACCGACGCTTATAACCAAGAATTGTCGGAGCGCCGGGGCGAAGCCGTACGCCGGTTCCTCAGAGAGCGGGGCGTCACGCAGCCGATCGATGTGAAAGCAATGGGCGAGAGCCAGCCGCTTGATCTGTTCGAGCCGGAGAGCTACCCGCAGGAGGCGGTCTGGCGGATGAACCGGCGGGTCGAGTTGAACCGGTAGCCGGGACACGCCGCTGTCCAGACCGCAGAACCCGTGCTGGACATGTCCGGTGGATGAAGAACTGGCAAACGGTGCGTTTCATGATTCTTCTGTATCTCAACCATGATATTGCGTTCCCGTCGCCGGCCTTCGCGAGGGCCGGCGACGGGGCGGCGCATGGCGCATGATTCTTGTGGCATGACCACGCTGCCAAGACGGCCAGCGCCGCCTCTCTTCATCGTCTCGAACAGTCGGTTGCGGCCATCAAGGACCGCGCACCAGAAGGAAGAGAGAATGAACACTGCAACACATCCGGAGATCATTGGCTTGGACGTCTCGCGCGATTGGCTCGACATCCATTGCTTGAGCGACGACCGCCGGATTCGCCTGCCGAACACGGACGAAGGCCATTCGAAACTGGAGGAGATCGCCGCCGGCCGGGAGGCCCTGGTCTGCTTCGAGGCCACGGGCGGCCACGAATGGCGTCTTTGGGCGAACATGGCGGCGGCGGGGATCGAAGCGCGGCAGCTCGCTCCGGCGCAAGTCAAGGCGTTCGGGAGAAGCCGGGGCACTTCGGCCAAGACGGATCGGATCGACGCCGAACTGATCGCCCGCTTCATGGCGTTCCGCCCGGAGGCCGGACGCCGGCTGCCGAGCGGAAGGCTGCGCGATCTCAGGGCACTGACGACCAAGCGCAGGCAGCTCGTCGAGATGCGCAAAAGCGCGCGGCAGCAGGCCAAAGCGGATCTGCGGAACGGCACGGCCGAGCCGGTCGAGGACTTGTCCGGCGAGCTTCTCGAGCTGCTGGAGCGCCAGATCTCGGAGGTCGAAGAGAGGATCGCGGGCCTTCTTGCGAACGAAGCCGTTCTGGCCGAGACCGCCGCCATCCTGCAGTCGGTTCCCGGGATCGGCCCGGTGGCGTGCGCGATGCTGATCGCTGAGATGCCCGAGCTCGGCCGGATCTCCGGGGAACAGGCCGCCGCGCTCGCGGGGCTTGCGCCGGTCGCGAGGGACAGCGGGCAGATGCGCGGGAAGCGGATGATCGGCGGCGGCCGCCGGGCGCTCCGATGCGTCCTGCATCAAGCCGCGCTTGTCGCTTCGATTCACAACGCGGACTTGAAGCTGTTCGCCGATCGGCTGCGGAAGGAGGGGAAGCCGCACAAGGTTGTCGTCACGGCCGTCGCCCGCAAGCTCGTCGTGATCGCCAACGCCTTGTGCAAATCCCGCCAGCCCTGGATGCCGCAAACCGGATGACGGATCGCGGCCCGAGCGCCGAGGCCGGATGGGGCTGTGGGAATGTGGGCAATCCAAGCCCGGACCGAGGCACGGCCGAAAGCGACGGAAAGGATTGTCCACATTTCCACGGCCCAAACCAAAAAAAAATATTTATGAAAAAGCCCCGCAGGGCTGTTGCGGAATGGAAAGCGCCGAACCGGGACCGGCCGCCGACAGCGGGGAGTGTGGGAAGCGTGGTCAATCCGGGCCCCGAACGCGAAACCCGAACGCGGCGCGAATAAGGATTGTCCACCGCTTTCCATGCTCTCCGCACTGCCGAGAACCCAAAACGCACGTTCACGAATAAACCGCCGACAAGCGGAAGGGTGGTAAGGATGGGGACAATCCAGGCCCCGAACGCGAAACCGAGAAATGGCGCAAATAAGGATTGTCCACAGGCTTTCCACGCTCTCCGCGCCGCCGCGAACGAAAAACGGGCGAACGACCCGAAAAGACAAAAATCCGGAACGATGTCCGGGTCCGTCATCGGAAGCGGACGAATCGGACCCGGCGCAGCCTTGAAGAGGCAAAACCCGCACGACCCCTCAACGACCCGATCCCGCCGCGATTCCACCCGAATTTCGACGATCTCGAGATACAGTTGCTCGAAACACCGAACCCAAGCGACACGCGGGAGCGTGGAACCGACTCAACCCGAAAAACATGGAACGCACCCACTGGCAACTGTGTTTTTCACTCTCCGGACTTCAGGTCGGGCTCGCCTTGTTCCTCGGTCTTGCAGTCGTGGTTGCTTTGAACTTTTGTGCTGTCGGCTGCCGGGCGGCGCCCGCCCGTCGAGCACTACGGTTCAGGTCAATTTTCGTCGCAGCGAACCTCGAACCTTGGTTCGACTGTCAACCGAAGTCGGAGTTTCACCAAGTGTTCTGAGAGGTTCTGGGTCGGTTTGGATGCTTATTGACAACCTACATTTTGTGACATCAAATTCAGATCAAGCATGCTGTGGTACTGTTCGACATGCGCGAGGAGGGACGCCATGAAGATCGCCGAAACGCCGTCTTTCGCTGCTCGCCGTCTTTCGTCTTGGGCGCTTGCGTTCGCTGTTCTGCTGTCGATGCTTTCGGCTGCGGCGGTGGCTTCGGAGCGGGTTGCGCTGGTGGTCGGCAACGCCGAGTACGAGCATGTGCGGGATTTGGCGAACCCTCAGAAGGACGCGGACGACATCGGCGCGGCGCTCGGGCGGCTGGGCTTCGAGGTGACGCATCTCGAGAACGTCGGCTACCGGGATCTGCTCCGGGGCCTCCAGAAGTTCGAGGCGGCGGCGGCTCGGGCGGAGATCGCGGTGGTGTTCTACGCCGGCCACGGCATCGAGGTGGACAAGCACAACTATCTGGTGCCGGTCGAAGCGAGGCTGGCGACCGACTCGGACGTGAAATACGAAGCCGTTCCGCTGGATGTGGTGATGGCGGCGGCGGAGGTCGCCTCGACGCTCGGCCTGGTGATTCTGGACGCCTGCCGGGACAACCCGTTCCTGGCCATGATGCGGAGCACGGGCCTGGCGCGGTCGGTGGACCGGGGCCTGGCTCGGGTGGAGCCCCGGGGAACGGGAAAGAGCATGCTTGTGGCGTATTCGGCCAAGGAGGGGACGACGGCGGCTGACGGGGAGCCGGGCGGGAACAGCCCGTATGCCGCTGCGCTGCTGAAGCACTTGGAGAGGCCGGAGCTTCATGTGGGGGATCTGTTCATCGAGGTGCGCAAGGAGATGCTGGCGACGCCGGGGAGCCAGACGCCGGTCGAGTACGGGGCGCTGGTCGAAAAGATCTTTCTGGCCTCGCGGGCCGCGCCGCCCGCGGACGCTGCGAAGGCGGCGGAGATCGTCCTTCCGGGCGGCCTCACCTTGGCGGACTGGGCGCTGCTGGCGGAGGACCGCCTGAAGTCCGGCGACCATGCCCGGCTGCTGGAAGAGGCCGCCGCGCATCTGCGCGAGCACGGCCCGGTCCGGTCCGTGGAGGCGGTCCGGGAGCGGGCGCTGTCAGGGCTGATCAAGGACGTGCGGGTTGCAGCGGCGGAGGACGCCCCGGGGGCGCTGGACCGGATTGCGCGTCTCGAGGCGGAGGCGGGGCCGCTGCCCGAGCTCCTGCGCCTGAGCGCGCGCGCCCACGGGCTGCTCGGCGACCATGCGGCGGAAGAGGCGGCGCACCTCGAATGGCTGCGCTCGGTTCCGCAGAGCCATCCGGACCGCCGCGACGTGCTCGCCGCCCTCGCCGTCGCCCGCGCCGCGCGCGAGGCGTCCCGGCGGTTCTCGGAGCGGCTCGGCCGCCCCTTCTCGCCGGAGCGGAGGGAGGCCTCCGTCGGCTGGACCGACCTGCACTACGCGGCGGCGCTGGACCTGCCCGGGGCGGTCGATGCCTTGTGCGATGCGGGGATGGCTCCGGACGCGAGGCTGAAGACCGGCTCCCCGCCCTTCGGCGACGACTTGGTGCGGATCCTCGCCTCGCTCGGGCACGACTTCGAGGATTGGACCGCTGACCGCGAGACGCCGCTGATTATCGCTTCCATTGCGAACGCCCGCGACGCGGCGGCAGCGCTGCTCGACTGCGGCGCCGACGTGATGACGACGAACGATTATGGCGAGACGCCGCTTCACTGGGCGGCTCGGGAGAATGCCCTTGAAGCGGCGGAGCTGCTCATCGACCGAGGCGCCGACATGATGGCAACGGACCACTCCGGCGAGACGCCGCTGCACTTCGCGTCTTACAGGAATGCCCCCGAGACGGCGGGGCTGCTCATCGACCGAGGCACCGATGTGCATGCGACTGACGAGGATGGCAACACGCCGCTGCACCACGCGGCTTACGGCGATGCCCCAGAGGCGGCGGAATTGCTCATCAAGCGCGGTACCGACATGGAGGCAACGAACGCCTCCGGCGAGACGCCGCTTCACTGGGCAGCTCGGGAGAATGCCCTTGAAGCGGCGGAATTGCTCATCAAGCGCGGTGCCGACATGGAGGCAACGAATGACACTGGCGATACACCGCTGCACTTGGCGGCTTTGAATGATTCCGTTGAATCGGCGGAACTGCTCATCGACCGCGGAGCCAACATGGAGGCAGCAGGCGCCAGCGGCTGGACGCCGCTGCACTGGGCGGCTGTCGCGAATTCCGTCGAAGCGGCGAAGCTGCTCATCGACCGCGCCGTCGACGTGAACGTGATGGACGACAACGGCTTTACGCCGCTGCACTCCGCGGCTTGGAATAATGCCCTTGAGGCGACGGGGCTGCTCATCGACCGGGGTGCCGACTTGCATGCAACGGCAGACAACGGCTTTACGCCGCTGCACCACGCGGCTTACGGCGATGCCCCCGAGGCGGCTGAATTGCTCATCGACCGAGGCGCCGATGTGAATGCGACGGACAACTCCGGTGCGACACCGTTGCACCGTGCGGCTTGGGAGAATTCCCCCGAGGCGGCTGAATTGCTCATCGACCGGGGTGCCGACTTGCATGCAACGGCAGACAACGGCTTTACGCCGCTGCACCACGCGGCTTACGGCGATGCCCTTGAAGCGGTGAATCTGCTCATCGACCGCGGTGCCGATGTGAGCGCGACGGCAGACAACGGCGTGACGCCGCTAGACTTGGCACTACATGAGGGGCATCGTGAAGTGCAAGCGGTGTTGCGCAGCCGTGGCGAAAACACGGCCTCCGCCGAGGAGACCGAGAAGGGCTTGGCGTTGAACGGCGAGGAGCGGCGCCTGATTCAGGTGGGGCTGGCGTCGCTGGGACACGATCCGGGTCCGGCGGACGGGGTGTTCGGGCGCCGGACGCGGGCGGCGTTGCGGGCGTGGCAGGGATCCACCGGCTTGGATGCGACGGGTCACCTGACGCGGGAGCAGTTTGAGGGCTTGATGGGGCTGGGACGCGAGCGCGAGGCGCGGGGAGCGGCGGCGGCCAGGCAGTTCTCGGAGCTGCTCGGCCGTCCTTTCTCGCCGGACCGGAGGGAGGCCTCCATCGGCTGGACCGACCTGCACTACGCGGCGGTGCTGGATCTTCCCGGAGCGGTCGCGGCCTTGTGCGATGCAGGGATGTCCCCGGACGCGAGACTGAAGACCGGCCCTCCGTTCGGCGACGACTTGTTGCGGATTCTCGCAATGCTCGGGTACGACTTCAATGATTGGACCGCTGACCGCCAGACGCCGCTGATTATCGCTTCCATCGTGAACGCCCGCGACGCGGTGGCGGCGCTGATCGACTGCGGCGCCGACATGGAGGCAACGGTAAGCAATGGCTATACGCCGCTGCACTTCGTGGCTTACAACGACGCCGTCGAAGCGGCGAGGCTGCTCATCGACCGAGGCGCCGACTTGAATGCAAAGGACGACGATGGCTGGACGCCGCTGCATTTCACGGCTTACAACGATGCCGTCGAGGCGGCGAGGCTGCTCATCGACCGAGGTGCCGACGTGAATGCAAAGGACGACGATGGCTGGACGCCGCTAGACCTCGCTCTACGTAAGGGGAATGATGAATTGCCGACGGTGCTGCGCAGCCATGGGGGCAGGTGCGCCACGCAGTGTTGATGCGGCAATCGTCCGATGCGTTCGCGGTCACGGGCCGGGTCGCTGCGGCTGCAAGTCCGAGGAAGGAAGCGAAGCAATGAATAGCACCGAAATCCCGTCTTCCGCGCCCTCGGCAATCCGCTGGGCCGCTTGGATGCTGGTGGCGGCGTTGTGGATGCCAACCGTTGCTGCTTCGGCGGACGAGGCGACAGGTCGTTCCGCCTCGGAGCACTACACCGTGCGGACCGTCGGCGGCAAGGAGGCCGAGTCAGGCGCGTGGCCGTGGCAAGTGGCGCTGATGCATCCGGGGGAAGGCGGTTCATTGCAATTCTGCGGCGGCTCCGTGATCCATCCCCGCTGGGTGCTCACCGCCGCGCACTGCGCGGAACCTTTCACCGCGGACGAGATCGAGGTGCTGGCTGGCACCCGCGACCTCGACGAAGGAGGGCGGCGGATTGGGGTCAAGGCGATCTGGCTGCACCCCGGGTATGTGGACCCCGCGAATTCCGGGAACGACATCGCTTTACTGGAGCTTGACCGCCCGGCCGGCGTCGAAAAGGCCGTCGCGCTACCGGACGCGCGGCGGGCGGCGGCTGTCGCAAAGCCGGGCGTTCCGGCGACCGTGATCGGATGGGGACTGCTGCGTCCGCTCCAGTGCGTTTCCGGCGGGGAGGAAGGCACTTTCCCGTGCCGCCTTCGCGGAGGCGGCATTGGACACTATGTGGACGATCTGACCGGGAAGCCGGTGAAGGAGTCCCATGTCACCACCTCGCGCCTGATGCAGGTCGTACTGCCGCTGGTCGGTGAGGAGGCCTGCCTCGACGCCTACCCCGGCGCGGCGATCGATGACCGAACGCTCTGCGCCGGTCTGAGCACTGGCGGCAAGGACTCCTGCCAAGGGGACAGCGGCGGTCCGCTGGTGGTAAGGGACGGCGACGAGTGGGTGCAGGTCGGGGTCGTGAGCTGGGGGGCCAGCTGTGCGAAGCCCGGCCAGTACGGAGTGTATGCCCGCACCGGGGCATTCGCGGAGTGGGTGAACAGAACGACCGGGCTGGTGCTCGCGACTTCCGGTGCCGTAGCGGTGACTGAAACCGCTGCTTCTCAACCGCTGGGCGACCGGGCCTTTCTGATCGGAATCAACCGCTATCAGGACGATGCGATTAGCGATCTGCAAGGCGCGGTTAACGACGTCCGCAACATGCGCGACATGCTGGCCGCGTATCTTGGATTCGATGCCGAACAGATCCGGCTGCTCACCGACGAGCAAGCGACCCGCGCGGGCATTCTAAACGGGATTCGGGACTGGTTGGTGGCGGGCACCCGGCCCGGCTCCCGCGCCCTGCTCTATTACGCAGGTCACGGCTACCGGCAGCCGGACCGAGACGGCGACGAGCCGGACGGGCACGACGAAGCGCTGGTGCCCCACGACGCACGGCTCGAATCATCCGCTTCGGGCGGTTTGGACAGATACGCCAACCTGATTCTCGACGACGAGATCGCCGCACTTTTCGACGATCTGGAAGACCGCCAAGCGTACATGATTGTTGACTCCTGCTTCTCAGGCACCATTACCCGGTCGCTGGGTGCGCCCGATCCGCGCGCGGTTCGCACTCTCCGCCCCCGGTACAGTACCAAGCCCCGGTCTGCGCGACCGTCTGAGCCCGATCCGGGCTTCATCGAAAGGGAAGGCAACCTCGTCGCGTGGACCGCGGTCGCATCGAATCAGGTTGCGCTGGAAGACCTTGAGGCGGAACCGCCGCAAGGGTTCTTCACTGGCCGGTTCGTGCGCGGGATCGCCGAGCGTCGCGCCGACCGCGACCGAGACGGGCGCATCGTGCACTCGGAATTGCTCGACTACGTGCGTTCGGAGTCCGAGGCTTACTGCGCGCGCCAACAGCAGCGTTGCCCGAGCGGCCTGACCCCGCAACTTGAAGGGCCGCGGGGACTGCTGGCGCGCGACCTTGTGGTGGTCGGTCCGCCGACTGTCCCGGACACTGCGGAAGTGGCCGACGCCGCGCTCGGCCACGACAACGCCGCCGACGTGCGGGTGGAGATGTTGCCGTCGCAGCGGGTGCGGCTGGGAGAGAAGATCAAGCTCCGGGTGCGCAGCAGACAATCCGGGCATCTCCTGCTCGTAGATGTGGCGGCCGACGGGACCGTGACCCAGATATTCCCGAACCGATGGTCGGAGCGGGCCGGAGCGGGCACAATGATTGAGGCCGGACGGACCGTCGAGATCCCGAACCATTACTATGGCTTCAGCCTCCCGGCCAGCGAGCCGACCGGACCGGGGATACTGTTCGCGGTCGTGACCGAGAACTCGGTCTCGCTCGACGATCTGGCTCCACCAGACCAAGCGTTCGAGCCGGTTCCGGATGCTCCGCGCTGGCTGCTCGCGATCGGCGACCGGCTGCGCGAGCCTCTGATGAGCGAGGACGGGGCTTGGACCCGCACGCGGCGCTGGTCCCATGCGCGGCTCGATTACGAAATCGTGCGGTGACCAAGTCCTATCAATCAACGCTTTCGTGTGTCCGGCCTGTACAAGCGCTTGACACAATTTTTGCCTTAGCTTGATGATCAATTACTATTATCGAGGAGAAAGACGATGAGCACAAATGAAAACAAGAAGGAAAAGAGCTGTTATCTCTATCGGGTTATTTCATTTCAGCGATTAATAGATATTTTGGTAAACAAAAAAAATACGCTTGTTAATCCTTCAAAATGGGCTGACCCTTTTGAAGGTTGGATTCTAAAAAATAAACAAAGTAATAAAGAAAGTGAGTGCAATTTTTTTGGTCAGTGCTGGACTAGCGAAACTATTTCGGAAGCGATTTGGAGGGTTAACTCCCACGAAAAGGATGGTTTCAGGATTCGGACTACGATCGATAGCTTGTGGGATTCGCTGAGAAAAATACCAGGTAGGGAAGATATGTTTTGTAAAATTGGGAAGATTGAATATCTAGAGAGAGATGAAATTAGAGAAATAGAGGAAGGGGATTGCGAATTTAATATTAATATCTTAAAGGCCGACGGTGTAGAAGATATTAAGCGGTTTCCGAAAAATATTTCAAATTTGATAGATGGTTTCATGATTAAACGCCTCGGATATCGGTATGAAAGTGAGATACGTCTAATATGCTACAGCAGTAAGGAAGAGAGAGATGGAATGAAAAGATATTGCATTTGTCCAAATAAGGTAATCGATCAAATTTTGATTCACCCTCGAGTTGACGATCATGAGCTATGTAGGTTAGAATCTACGTTGGAGAAATTAGATTTTAAGGGAATAATCAAGAAGTCAGAACTCGACCACATGGATGATGATTAAGGTTGCAATTTCGCCTATCCAGAACCGGGATCCCAAGGGACAGAGGGTACTGGATGGTTTGGTCTAGTTTGATCCCCCGCCAGTGCTCGGCAGGATCTCGGAGAGAGGGTAGCGCTACCTTACGCCGCGGACGCCGATCGGGGTGCTAGTCCCAGTACTCTACGCAGCACTTGATGGACCGCTGCCGTCGGTTGTCAGTCGAGCCTAGGTTTCGAGGCATCCGCCAACCCTAGAGCGGTTTTCGGTTAGTTGGAATCGTTCGGGTTAAAGAGTCCCTACTCCGTTCTGATGTGGTTCAATGCCCATAGAGTCGAATCAGAGAATGGGATGGTACAGGATGCCGAGACCCTATCCGGACAAGTTGCGAACAATTGCGGTCAAGAAAGTGATGGCGGGCAAAAGCCGCCGCAGTGTTGCGAAGCAGCTCGACGTTGCCGCTTCAGCCGTGATCAAATGGGTTCAGAGATATTCGGAGACGGGATCGGTCAGCCCGAGCCGGATGGGCGGGCACTGCAAGCCGAAGCTGGCGGGCCATCGACCATGGGGTCTTGGAGCGGATCAAGGCCCGCCCGTCGATCACCTTGGCGGGGTTGCGGGACCTGCTTGGCAAGCGAGGCGTCGCGGCGAGCGTCGTCGCGGTCCGGTGCTTTTTGAAATCCTGCAACATCACCCGCAAGATCCTGACATCGGTCGCCGACGAGCGGAACCGCCCCGATGTGGAGCGCCGCCGCGAGCAGTGGAAACGCCTTTAAGCTGAACTTCACGGGCTAAATTCCTCCGACCTCCCTCCCAAGACGTTGTTCGATAGCGACAAATTCCGGGAATCTTGGATTCCGAGCTGGTCAAATGTTCCCATAAATATTCACAATGAATTGACTTTTAGTGTCTTTCAATAAATGATCATATCATGATATAATCGTTCCCATGTCATATCGAATCGACGAAATCCCGAACCGCAGCGGAAAGCCGGCGATCCTGCTCCGGCGCCACTGGCGCGAGGGAAAGCGCGTCCGCAAGGAGACCGTCGCCAACCTCACCCGCCACCCGGGCTGGCTCGCCGAGGGAATCCGCTCCGTGGTCGACGCCGAAACCGGACGCGAGGGACGCGCCGGGACCGTCGAGATCCGCCGGTCTCTTCCGCACGGCCACGCCGCCGCGATCCTCGGAACGCTGAAGAGCCTCGGCTTCGAGCGGATCCTCGCCCGCGAGGACAGCCGCAGCCGCCGCATCGCGCTCGCCGCCGTCGCCGCGCGGATCGCCGATCCGCTGTCGAAGCTCGCCACCTCGAGGCTGCTTTCCGAAAGCACGGCCTCCTCGAGCCTCGGGGCCCTGCTCGGGCTGGGCGAGGTGTCCGGGAACGAGGTTCTCGCCATGCTGGACTGGCTTCTCGAGCGCCAGCCCTGGATCGAGCGGAGCCTCGCGAACCGGCGCCTGGCGGAAGGCGCGCTGATCCTCTACGACCTGAGCTCGAGCCAAGTCGAGGGGCGCAAGACCCGGCTGTCCGACTACGGCTACAGCCGAGACGGCCGACGGGACAAGAAGCAGACCGCCTACGGGCTTCTGTGCGACCGCGAGGGATGCCCGGTCGCGATCGAAGTGTTCGAAGGCAACGCGTCCGATCCGTCGACGGTCGGCCGGCAGGTCGACAAGATCCGCCGCCGCTTCCGCCTCGGCCGCGTCGCCTTGGCGGGCGACCGCGGAATGACCGCGGGCGCGCGCATCCGGGAGGAGCTGGCTCCGGCCGGACTCGACTGGATCTCCGCGCTGAAGTCGACCGACATCCGCAAGCTGGCGAAAGGCCCGCCGGCGCCGGACGTCCCGGTTCCGGACGCGGTCGCCGAGATCGCCAGCCCGGACTTCCCCGGAGAGCGGCTGATGGTCTGCTTCAATCCCCGGCTCCGCGACGAGCGCCGGCGCAAGCGCGGCGAATTGCTCCAAACCGCGGAGGACCGGCTCGAGGAGATCGCCCGGACCGTCCGAAGGAAAGGATCGCGCTTGCGCGGCAAGGCGGAGATCGCGCGCCGCGTCGGCGAAGCCGTCGGCCGCCTCAAGGTCTCCAAGCACTTCGAGATCCGATGCGGGGACGACGATCTCTCATGGAGCCGCCGCCAGGACCGGATCGACCGCGAAGCCGCGCTCGACGGACTCTGGGTCGTCCGCACCAGCCTCGACGAGGACGGCATCGGAGCGGACGAGGCGGTGGAGGCGTACGAACGCCTGTCGCAGGTCGAGCAGGCCTTCCGGCAGATCAAGACCGGGCGTTCGGGAATCCGGCCGATCTTCGTCTACGCGGAAGCCCGCGCCCGCGCCTTCCTGTGCATGCTCGCCTGTTACGCCGAATGGCACATGAGAAAACGGCTCGCCCCGATCCTGTTCGACGAGGACGATCCGGAGGCCGCCCGGGCGCAGCGCGCCTCGCCGGTCGAACCCGCCAGGCCCTCCCCCTCGGCCCGGGCCAAGGCCGCGGGCAAAAGCGCGCCGGACGCGACGCCCGTGCACAGCTTCCACACCCTGCTCGCCGATCTCTCGACCGTCGTTCTGAACGACGTCTCCATCGGCGACACCGAAAGCTTCAAGCTGGTCACGGCCCCGACGCCCGGACAAAAAAAGGCATTCGATCTCCTCGGCGTCAATCCGAGGAGCATGTTCCCAAAAGCTGGCAGGTAGGAACCGGAGAATCGCGTTCCTGCCAAGGGAAACTCGCCTTTCTGCGCCGTGAAGTTCAGTTTAAGGCAAGGCGGATCCGCGCGAGCTGGTCTTCATCGACGAGACTTGGATGAAGACCAGCATGTCTCCCAGACGCGGCTGGGGTCCCAAGGGGCAAAGGGTGCGAGGGCCCGCTCCCTGCGGCAATTGGAACACTTCGACATTCATCGCCGCTATGCGGCATAACCGGATCGACGCCCCTTGGGTTCCGGGCGGACCGGCCGACGGCGCCGCCTTCCAAGCCTATGTCGAAACGCAGCTGGTCCCGACGCTCGGACGCGGAGACATCGTCATCATGGACAATCTCGGCAGCCACAAAACCGAAGCGGTGCGCGCGGCGGTCCGAGGCGTGGGCGCCCGCCTGCTGTTCCTTCCGCCCTACAGCCCCGACCTCAACCCGATCGAACAGGTGTTCGCCAAGCTCAAGCATTTCTTGCGGAAGGATCAACCGCGAATTCAAGGCGATCTCTGGAAGAACGTCGGTGCCATCCTGAAAAAATTCAGGCCCAAAGAATGCGCGAACTATTTGGTGAACTCAGAATATGCCGCGGTTCCAACTAAGTGAAAAACGCTCTAGCGGAGGCCTATCGCGCTCCGCTAGGGTTGGCGGATGCCTCAGTTCAGGGGTTTGCGGTCAAGGCGCTCGAGACGTTTCACTTCGCGTCCTCATGCGTGATATCTTCGCCTCGCGCAGCGTTACATACGAGGCTGCGCCAATAATCACGACCCCTCCCGCAATTACCCAGATGTCAGCAGGTTCTCCGAAAACTAAAGCGCCGAGCAGCGTCGCCCAAACCAATTGGAGAAAAGTCGCAGGCTGCACCGCCGAAATCGGCGCATACCGAAACGACATGGTCATCAGATAGTGGCCCGCGGTCGCGAAGAATGCGACCAGAAACAGCCATGCCAACTCGGCGATTGTGGGCGTGACCCAAACAGCGATTGCGAACGGTGCCAGCCCGATGGTCACGAAAATCGACAGCATTCCCACAACGACAGCCACATTCGTGCTGTCCGTCAATCGCTTTGCAAGCAAATAGGATCCAGCAAACGACAGTGCGGTAAAAATCATTGCGTAGTGACCCGAGACAACCTCGCGAATGCCCGGACGCAGTATGATCAATGCGCCGACAAGCGCTGCGCAGACGGCCAATATCCGACGTAGCGCGATGCCTTCGCCAAGGAATATAGCCGCGCCGATAGTGATATAGACTGGAACGAGGTAATTCATCGCCGTCACTTCGGCTATCGTGATTTGCGTCATCGCATAGAACCAGCACAACACGCCGACCGTGTGCACCGCGCCCCGAAGCCCGAACAGCAGCATGTCCTTCCGTTTGATGCCTATCTCGAATATCGGACGCAGCATCGGGAGAATGAACACGAGTCCGAGCAGGTATCGAAGGAACGCGGCTTGCGCCGGAGGCACCTGATCGCCGACGTGCTTCACGATCGCGGTCACCGCAACGAAATTCAGTCCTGACAGAACCATCAGCAGAATGCCGATGACAACTCTGCTTGGTTTGGGAATGAATCCGAATGCAGAACGACGGTCAGTCGAGAACCGGTTTCCGTCGCGTTTGTCGGTCAATTGATCCGCCGCACGCCGTCAAGATCGTCGTTCTCGACGGTTCATTGCCGAACTCCAACTCGAATCTGAATATTCGAAAGACAACGCAGTAGCTCAGCCAGCCGATGCAAGGTTCGACTAGGCCGCAGCCACGTCGCGGCTGCTTTTTTGATTTGTTGTCACGTTTTGCACGTCGTCGTCGTCTTCCAACGCATCAAGCAGCCTGGTCAACTTCTCCTCATCGGATTCCGCGATATCCGCTTCGACGGTCGGGAGCCATACCAGCTTGGCGGTCTCCGAATTTCCGACCTGCGTTTCCAAAGCCGAGGATACGGAGGCAAGGTCGCTGTCCGCTGTGTATACGATGTGCGCATCCTCAAATGATTCTATATCTTCGGCGCCTGCATCGATGGCCGCCTCGAAAATGGCGTCTGCATCGCAGCTTTCCGTCGAAAAAACTATTTCGCCCTTCCGCTCGAACATGTAGCTGACCGCGCCGGTTTCCGCCAAGTTTCCGCCGGACTTCCCGAAGATTGACCTGATGCGCGATGCTGTCCGATTTCGATTGTCCGTCATCGTTTCGACGATAACGGCCACGCCTCCCGGGCCGTACCCTTCGTAGCGAACTTCCTCCAGGCTCTCGGCGTCAGCCGCTCCCGCCTTCGCTATTGCCCGCTCGATCACGTCTCTAGGAACTGAATTCGATTTGGCTTCTCTTACAGCAAGGCGAAGCCGCGGGTTCTTCTCGGGGTCGGGGTCGCCGAGCTTGGCTGCGACCGTAATTTCGCGCGACAACTTGGAGAACAGCTTTGATCGGGCGGCGTCCTGCCTGCCCTTGCGATGCTGAATATTCGCCCATTTCGAATGCCCTGCCATCGCATTCTCCACTTTTCGTTTTATGCGCTTGACCTATATTGACTAGCCGATATCCGCGCAAGTGCGGCTCGTTCATGGGAATGCGTCTCACGTTTTTTGGTGAATTCTGTTTTGCGCTTTGGCGCTGTGTCCGATTTTGGCGTTCCAAGAGTTGCGGTCGCGGCCTGCATGGTTCAGCATGGATTGGTCCGGCGCGGCTGCCGAAAACCCGCGAACGCCAGACGTCAACGCCCTGCTCGGCGTGGAATGCTGCCTCGAAAACAATCAATGGGCCGATTTCCTCGATTGGAGGGTTTGTCGCGTCGCGGCCGCCTGACCAAGAATCATGAGACGCACCCGTTCATGGGTAGGATCTTCGTGTGCGAACGCATTTTGCGACACGGGTTTTTTCCTTGTCCAGCTCCAAGCATCAGGTCGTCAAGCGTCAGGTCAAGTGCTGCCGTGTGTCGGCGCGTTTGATGCATCGGCATTCGTTCCGATGGCCTTCATGGAAACGAGCGGATCGGATGAATATCGCGCTTGTGCGCTCCGAGCGACCTCGACGGCACGTGGTTCATGGATGCCTCCCATTTTCTTTGGCCAAGTGGTCGCGGCGCGGCAATCCTTCCAATCGACGAATACGGGCCGACGGTTGTTGTCGAAGCAGCATTTGATGGTGAGCAAGGCGTTGATGCCAACTTTCTACCAACAGCATCCCGCCTGACCAAAAATAATGGGACGCACCCGCAGGTCGGGCCAATGATCGTTTTTCGATGGCTGCAGCCCAATAAAATGGAATGCGCACCGTTCATGCATGGAAATTGCCGCTGAACGGTTTCTCGACAGCGGCGGCGCAAAGGCGTAAATCCTGAAACGCGGCAACAAAAACTGCGAATTGCGGGATGACTGAATTCAACGGCTTCGAAAGATCTGTGATCGAGATAACGGGGGCAGACCGTGAGTCATTCATTCAAGGTCTTGTCACGAACGATGCTGACTTGGCAAAGAAGGGTCTCGTCTACGCGGCGATGCTGACGCCGCAAGGCAAGTTCGTCACGGATTTCCTTTTGTTGAGCCGCGGCGAAAGTATGCTTTTGGACGTGCATTCCGCCTGCAAGGCCGAACTCTTGAAGAGGCTGGCAATATACAGGTTGCGCTCAAAGGTTGCGATTTCCGAGTCTCCTCTGCGGGTCTCGCGCGGTCTCGGAACGCCGCCCGAAGGATCGTTCAAGGATCCGAGGCACGCCGCGCTAGGATGGCGGCTCTACGGAACGGACTCCAATGACGGAATCGGCAAACGGGCTTGGGACAAACTTCGGGTGGAAAATTGCATTCCGGAGACGCTTGTCGAACTGGTGCCCGAAAGCACTTACATACTTGAAGCCGGTTTCGAGCGTTTGAACGGAGTGGATTTCCAAAAGGGCTGCTACGTCGGCCAAGAAGTGACGGCGCGCATGAAACACAAGGCCAAGCTAAGGAAAGGATTAACTACAGTGCGCGTTACCGGCTCCGCCGCCGTGGGCAGCGACATTACAGCCGGCGGGAAACCAATCGGGAAATTGTACACGCAGTCCGATGGCCATGCGATCGCGTATCTCCGATTCGACCGCGCCCAATCCGGGCCCTTGCTCGTCGGCGGGGCCGAAATTCACTTCGACGAGGCCAGCCTCAAGAACTGAAATGATGCGCAGAATATTTCGCGCGTTCTTCTTGATCAGTTTCGAACCAACTTTGCTATCGAATCGAATGCTTCGCCGCCGGCAGCCACGATTCCGCTTTCTCCGAACAGATCGGAGTTTAGATCTATTGCCTCAGTGATCCCGCCAGCGCTCGATAGAATCAAAGCGCCGGCACCGGCTTCGAATTCGTTGGGAGTCCGGCTCCAATAGCCGTCAATACGGCCTACTGCCAAATTGGCCAAATCCAATCCGGTCGCTCCCAGCATCCGTACTCCTTTGACCTTGGGCGTGATCCGAGACACATCGTTGAAGCTGCTTTCAATCGGCCCATCTTTGCCGGACAACTCGGTGCCGACCAGCATCTCTTCCAATTTCTTTCGCCCGGAAACCCGTACTCTGGATCCGTTCAGCCATGACCCGCCGCCCTCTTCGGAATGGAAAACCTCGTTCGCGAACGCATCGTAAATCACCGCCGCAACGATCTTGCCCTTGTTCTCCAAAGCTATTGAAATCGCCCAATACGGAAGACCGTGGTTGAAATTGTGGATTCCGCAGATTGCGCTTGCCACCCACCGCCTTGTCGGGTCGCGTCCGGACGCGTCGCCGAGCATCATGCTCGACCACCCGTAGTTCGGTCTGGCGTCGACAAGGTTCTCCTTCATAGTGTTTTCGGCCCTTATCAAAGCCCGTCCGGCATATTCGGTGGCTCCGGCCGAAGACCGTTGCAACTGCCGAAGCTCGCCGAAATCCCGAAGCAGCGTTCGGCCGACAAGCTTGACTGCCTTGGTCATCAAGGCGATATTTGCAGCATTCTTGGACATTTGCAGCGGTGAATGTCCGATCCGACCCGACAAGTCAAATTGCGGCTTGCAACGGGTCGCAGCCGCTTCGCTTTTCCAGGAACGGATTTAAGAACGGCTGCGAATTTGCCGAGTTGGCTTTGGAGTTGGAATCGAAGGAATCCGAACGCTGCGATATGCGGATCGGTTTTGCCGATGAGCTTGCGCCGCAAATTGATATACATCAGGCTCGTGTCTGAATTTTTCCACTGCCAGCGTCATGTTGATCAACTTGCGACAATTCTTGCATCAGAAGCTGCGAAGCCCCTCTCAAGATTCAATACTGGAGCAGGCTGTTCCGAGTCGAAATCCCGCAGAATGACAATGGCCGCCGCCGATTGGCCTTCCTGCCCTCTGAAGCAGGCGAAGCTCGTCGGGTCGTGGCCGAATGTGGGCGGCATTGGAACCCTTTCCTCGACCTGTCGCGCTATTCGCTCCGGGTCCAGGAAAGGGTTTGCGGGTTGCCTTGAAACTCCGTTCGGCTGACAACTTCAGCAAGCCATCAAGCGCTCAGAGAGGGACAACAGAGACACGCCGTAATTGCATCAGAATAGCAGAAACGCATTTCCCCAAATCCATGGCGGCGACCCGCTTCTCTATGAACCAATGGTTCGCCGGAATCGTCTTTGCCCGAAGCGAATTCACTGGACGCCGCGGTCGGCGATGCACGCGCATCAAGGCGTGCAGACAAGAACTTCGATCGAACCGCCTGCGAAATAGCAGTTTCTTGCTTCGGCGTCGTTTCCTGCGAACATCGCGATTGCGAACGCGGCGACGCAGAAAATTGCAGCTATGTGCCTAGTCATTGTCAATCTCCCTTGGATTCTTGTGTTCTGATCTGGAGTGTCTCACCAATGATGGATCATTTATATCATTTAAAATGATCTGTAAATAGATAATTTATGAAATTTCAAAAAATTCTTGAATATCACAAACTTGTTATCGCACGGATGGCGGCATCCTCGCTTCCATTCGTCATGCAGCGCGGGCACGGCACGTCTCCGAGAGTGCACGATGCGCATTCCAGCACCCGATGCCGGTGGTGGATCGACATGAAACCTCATGCGAAACGAGGAAATCCTCAGATTGATCTCCGGACGCTCGACATGCTTGAAACACTCTTCCGAGATAAGGAGGAAGCCGCCGCTGCTTGTCGCGGCCGCCATTGCGAAGATCGGCGATGGAAGCATAGCGCTATGGCTTGAACGCAGAATGGAAATTGAACTGCGAACGAGTGTGGGTCTGATATATCACGCGCTCGCCCGTTGTAGTTTAGCAATTATGCATCTTTTTGGATTCTGCACGCGTGCGCTTGGCGAGGTTTCGGTGACAATCCGGCCGGCTTCGGCTGGATTTTGTCAGTGGGACGAGAGTTCCGCTTGCGATTCATGCGAGCGTCGGAACGGATTGAAGGGGTGCCCCTCCCGCAAAATGCAGCAGGGCGAATCATCAACAACCACTAGATCAGGAGCGCCTTATGCCGGACTTGCACACTCCAGCCGGTTCGTCCGCCCGTTTTTCAGACCCTTGCCCTGCGACCAGGGATACGATCGACGACAGCATCGCCAAGATCGTCCAAATTCAAGACGACGATGGTCCTCTGCCAGACATTAACTTATCTTGACTCGGTGGGTCTAGGCGGCTGAAAACCTTACTTGCCAGACGCCATCAGGGTAAGGCTTGGGACTATCCACCGAAATCGAATAGCCTTAAAGAGTATCGTTCCATCAAGCAATCAACACTTGATCCACAAACATTCCTTTGCTGTAGCCAATCTCTTTGTGATGTGAGTAATTCCTGCGATCTATTGGCGGTAGAATTCTCTCGCAAATAGAAATACCAATTCGCCATAGCCCGATCCATTGCCCACAGATCCTTTGAGGAACAAATTGCATGCTCTGTCGATTTTGCAGCTTTCGAGCACTCATAGCTGGGACCTGTAAGCCCTGTTGGCATATCGTCGGCTCGAAGACTAGACTCCGCCATAAGGCACCAACGAACAAAGCCCCGCCGTTCCAAGTCAGCCTTTTTCGAAGAGTTGACTCCTTCAAGGAGAGTAACAAATTCCTCCCCACCGAATATTTCGCGCCCTTGTTTCAGAACACGCTTCGCTTGTAATTCCCAGAAATCAGGCTCCATACCGAAAAGCATTTTACAGTTCTCAGCTAGGCCGGAGTATTCAGAGACCTGCCGGGCAAGCAGCTTAGAGAAACGTTGTGACGCCTCCGCTTCCCGCGTCGCACGCTCGAGTTCGCTGACCCTTTCCTTCGCGAGCTTCGCGTAGGTATTGCCCGGGAAGTCTTCAATGATTATCTTGAAGGCGGCTACGGTGCCGACCTCCTTAGCCGCCTCATACGCCAATTTCGCAGCATCGTTGGGCGGCGGCGGGGGCAAATCCGTCGAGGCCAGATGGAAGCTGCCCAACCCCATGGGCAAGGATTGAATCGAGGGTCTCTGGGCTTCGTTCGTCGCTTTGAACACCGACTGCGCCACCTCGTCGATCATAGCGAACACGTCTAGTCCTGGCGTCTCGATGTGCGCCAGAAGCGCCTCGGTGAACGGGGAATTGACGCTGGCACCATCCGAGGCCACGTCGTCGGCTTCTGTCGCATAGACGACCAGCGTCCCGGGCGCGCTCTCCACCCGCGCAAGCCCCCGCCCCGCCGCCGCCGAGCGGCTCAGTCCCATCGACCGCGCAAGCCCTCTCGCCAAGGGGTTGGTACGGCACGCGTCGAGAAATACGAGTTTCTTCGTCCCGCCCATGCTCTCCATGACCGCGTCGAGCCTGACAGCCGTGCGCTCCAGATCCCGCTTCTTGTTGAGCTTGGCATCGACCGGCATGAGCCAGTTCGTCCCCTCCACCTGCAGCCCGTGCCCGGCGTAGAAGAACAGCGTCACGTCCGCCGCGCGCGCCGCGGTCGCGAATTCGTCGACCTTGGCATCGAACTCGCCGGTGTCAAGGTCCTTCCCCAGCACCACCTCGAAGCCCAGCCGCCCAAGCGCAGCCGCCATCCCGTCGGCGTCGTTGCCGGGATTCCTCAGCTTGGCGTTTGGGTCGTGGTACTCGGCGTTGCCGATCACCAGAGCAACGCGCTCCGAAGACCACGCCGCGACGACCGATGCCGAAAGCAGAAAAGCACCAGCCAGAGCGCCGGTGGCCCATCGAAATCCGCGCCCGTCGGGCCGTGCAATCCCTTTCATCGCTCCCGGCTTCCCCCACATCAATTCGCCGAATGCCGAACAACAATTCTGCAAATGCCATCAGGCATGTCAAGAATCAGTATCGCAGCTCATGGCCCTCAGAGCTTGACCTGAATTTGAGTGATCTTGCCAAGATAGTGCACCCGGCCGCCCTCGCGCTTTTGCCGCGTCACAACCCCGTCCTGCTCGAAACTCAAAACCGGCAACTTCGCCGCCTCCTCGTCCGTCAATCCTTCTGTGTTTCAAATGCGACATTATGTTCCCGTCGCCGACCTTAGCGAAAGCCGGTCTTACAATTCCGCTCCTCTTTGCCGGAGGAAAAAAACTTGTTCAATCAAAGACCATTCCTCATGCATCAATTTACTTTCGAAACAAGCCCGAGGATGTATATATTGTGTCTTGATAGGCTCGTTCCAAGGCAATCTCGTATTCTTGTCAGGTGACAATGGATGCCACATCTTAGCAAGATCACTCAATTTCAGGTCAAGCTTTGAGGGCCATGGGCTGCGAAACTGGTGTCTGAGAATTCGCGCGGGTGCGCTCGACCTTTACGACCCCCAAAGCGAGTCTGCTGAAATTCATATCGTCAACCACGCCACGCCGATTGAGGAGTCTACATCCCACCCATGGGATCAAGGGTACGATCTTGCAGAGGAGGTCCACGAACGCATCGAAAACGACTTCTGCGAGAACGGTTTCGTCGATGTGGAAGGGATAATAAAGGCGCACGGCGTCCACATCGGAAATCTGACGCTATCGGACACGCACGTGCGTTGCGTGGCGATCGCCGGTCCGCAACACAAGCCCGGAATGTTCATCAATGAGTGCTATGCGCCCAATGCTGACGAGGCCGGCCGCCGCTTCACGCTAGCGCATGAGTTCTGCCACTTGCTGTTCGACCAGGACCAAGGACAAGCTCTGGCTGTTGCCAGCGGCCCTTGGGCGCCGCGCGCAATCGAACAACGTGCCAACGCTTTCGCGGCAATGTTGCTGATGCCTACGTTTCTTTTGAAGCAGATGCTATCAGGATTAACGGTTCCGATCACCAAGAAGGGCGATGTGGATGATCTGGCGAAGCATCTACTCGTCGGCCGTTTACCCTTGCTGCATCATCTGGCGAACTTGGGATTCATGGAATACGAGGACCCTCGTCGTCTTGAATTTGAACGATCTTGGCGATGCTGCCGTCGATCGCATCCCTGATCGCAGGGCGAAGCTCCGAAAAACGGATGGAGTGTGCAAGTGGGGCGATTCAGATGTTAGTGGCAATCGAATCGCCTAAGTGTTGTGGGATCTCGCAGTTGCACTTCTATCCTGCAGGACTGTTAACGAACAAAAAATATGGGAAAAATGCAATGCCGATAAACTGTCGTGAAATACTAGTTTCGACCGAATGGCTTGAAGATAATATCGGCGATCCCGAGTTACGCATTCTGGATGGGTCTTGGCATCTGCCTCAGACAGGGCGCAACGCTATCGCCGAATTCAATAACGAGCAAATTCCTGGCGCGAAATTCTTTGACATTGACGAAATCGTAGATCGCAATTCAGACCTTCCGCGCATGGTTCCCGACGTGGAACTATTCGAAGCGTGGATGGAGGAGTTTGATATCGTCAGTAACAGCAAGATTGTCGTTTACGACGCATCCGGCTTGTTTTCCGCACCCAGAGTCAGGTGGTTGCTTAAGTACATGGGCTTGAACAACGTCGCGGTTTTGGACGGCGGCCTGCTGAAATGGAAAGCTGAAGGACGTGTCATCTTTACAGCTGCGCATCCCATCGGTAATTCAGTTTACGGGATTCCAGAAAGGGAAAATCGCAGGACCGCGAACAATAATGGTCCGGTTCCGGTCCAAGGCGGGAGATTCCAAGTTTGTCGACGCCAATACATGATTTGCGGCAAAAACTGCGTCCAACGTGCCTGCACAGCCGACGACACCCAGATTCTGGATGCCCGGCCCGTTGCTCGGTTCACGGGCGAAGCACCTGAACCATGGCCGGTGGGGAGGCGCGGGCACATGCCACGTGCGATCAACGTTCCCTTCACTTCGCTCCTGAACGAGAATCAATACCAGACATTGAGGGACTTGGACGAACTTCGAGCCGTTATTGAGAACGCCGGATTTGATTTCGCAAGACGTGCAATCACAATCAGTGGATCCGGCGTGACTGCGGCGATCATTAGTATGGTGCTTGATTTGCTGTGCCACGAAAATCATTCCCTGTACGACGGTTCGTGGTCAGAATGGGGAAACGAAAACGATACTGAAATCGAGATGGGATGAATATCTCCTCTGGAGGTTCAACAGCAAAGTACGAAATCTCCCCGTCGGGTTGTGGAAGAAATAGCCAAAAGCGACTTTTTTCAAGCCTATGTCGGGACGCAGCTAGGGCCTGTTAACACTGGAATTCTGCTTGGATCTTGCTTGGATCTGTGCTTAAGTGGCTGTCAACAATGACATAAAAATCGAGCGGCATACAGTCATGAAACAGATCACAGCAAAACAGTACGCCAAAATCCGCCCCTTCCTGCCGGAGCGGTTCGGCAACTGGTCCGCGGTCTACGCCCGGTTCGCTGGTCCCGCAGCGGCGTGCTCGAGCGGCTGTTCGCCGCGCTTCGGGAGCAGGAGGCGGTCGGAGAGGACGCGGTCTGCTTCGGCCTCGACAGCACCAGCGTCAAGGTGCATCCCGACGGCACCGGGGCGCGGAAGACGAATGGACCGCGCCTGCGAAGGCGACGAGACCCGCCAGCTCGTCCGCGACCTCGGGATGACGCCGGTCGTGCCGCCGAAGGCGAACCGGAAAGTCAAATGGAACTACGACCGGGAAACCTACAAGATGCGGAACGAGATCGAACGTCTGTTCCGGAGATTCAAGGGCTACCGGCGCATCTTCACGCGGTTCGACAAGCTCGACGCGACTTATCTGGGCTTCATGAGCTTCGTGTTAAGTGAAAACTCCCCAAAAGCGCTAAAGCAGAATTCCCCAGTCAGGGGGCTGCGAATTTGTTCCGGGGGGCATGCCCCCCGGAACGAAAGCAGTCCAAAATCCCATCCGATTTTTGGCGTGAAACATCTCTACGCTCGGGCACACTTCATCCGTTCCCCAGCTGTGCCGGGGATGAACGGCGTCTGCGGGCTTGCGCTCTCCGGCGCCGGGATGGCGTTTGCGGGCGGCCCCCGTTGTGGCCCGCTGGCGATCCTGTGGCGGAGGGCGCGGCTTGCGTCAGGCCGGCTGTGTCGCCGCCTGTCCGGCGGCCGGATGCTCGTTGCCGTGGTCCTTCATCTGTTGTGTGCCGATAAGTCCGCAGGTTCGGTCGGGCATGCCGAATGCCGGAGTCGATGGTGGAAGCGGGGACGCTGCGGAATGCCGCCACGCAGCCGGCGAGCGGGTGCGGGTCGATTTGGCGTGCGCGTCCACGGCCTGGAGGCCGGGTACAAACGGGGGCTCGATGCCGCCGCGTCCGGGACAGTTTTTTGAGCGGGAACCGAGTCACCGAAAATAAGACGTCCACTTTGCCTGCTTCCGCCGGGCATCATCCATGATCCGGAAGGAAATTGCCACCCGGAGCTCGACGACGCCCCGGAGCCCGTTTCATGGTCGGGGGCGGGCGGCCAATGGCCGATCATGTGGGTTTTTTGCCGAAGGAGGCTCGGGTCGGGTGATCAAGCTTCTGCATCTCAACCATGATATTGCGTTCCCGTCGCCGGCCTTGGCGAAGGCCGGCGACGGGGCGGTGCATGGCGAGATAAAACTTGTGGCTTGACCACGCTCTCCAGCAAGCCGACACCGCCTCTCTTCATCGCCTCGAACAGTTGATTGCGGCCGCAAGGACCGCGCACCAGAAGGAAGAGAGAATGAATACTTTATCACAACCGGAGATCATTGGCTTGGACGTCTCGCGCGATTGGCTCGACCTGCATTGCGTGAGCGACGGCCATCAGCTTCGCCTGCGGAACACGGACGAGGGCCATTCGGAACTGGCGAAGATCGCCGGCGACAGGGAGGCCTTGGTTTGCTTCGAGGCCACGGGCGGCCACGTATGGCGTCTTTGGGAGCGCCTGGAGGCAGCGGGGGTCGAAGCGCGGCAGCTCGCTCCGGCGCAAGTCAAGGCGTTCGGGAGAAGCCGGGGCACTTCGGCCAAGACGGACCGGATCGACGCCGAACTGATCGCCCGGTTCATGGCGTTCCGCCCGGACGCCGGCTGCCGAACGGGAAGCTGCGCGATCCCGGGGCGCCGGCGACCAAGCGCAGGCAGCTTGTCGAGATGCGCAAGCGCCATGCGCTGCATTGCAAGGCCGACGAGAAGAACGGAACCGCCTGCGAATTCGAAGACATCGACGCCGATCTCCGGGAGGTGCTGGACCGGCGCATCAAGGATTTGGAGCAGCGGATCAAGACCTGCCTCGACTCCGACGGAGCCTTGGCGGAAACCGTCGCCGTCCTGCGGTCCGTTCCCGGGATCGGGCTTGTGGCCTGCGCGATGCCGGTCGCGGAGATGCCTGAGCTCGGCCGGATCTCCGGAGAGCAGGCCGCCTCGCTCGCGGGGCTGGCGCAGGTCGCGCGGGACAGCGGGCAGACGCGCGGGAAGCGGATGATCGGCGGCGGCCGCCGGGCGCTCCGGCAGGTTTTGTACCAAGCCGCGCTTGTCGCCTCGATCCGCAACACGGACTTGAAGCTGTTCGCCGATCGGCTGCGGAAGGAGGGGAAGCCGCACAAGGTGGTCGTCACCGCCGTCGCCCGCAAGCTCGTCGTGATCGCCAACGCCTTGTGCAAATCACGCGAATCATGGGCGGCGTAAACCGGATGACGTCCGTTCGGCGCAAGAGCGGCGAGGCCAAACCGGGTCGCCGCAGATGCCGCGGCCGGATGGGGCTGTGGGAATGTGGTCAATCCAGGCCCCGAACCCGAAACCCGGAAACAGCGCCCGAAGGGATTGTCCACAGGCTTTCCACGCTCGCCGCGCCGCCGCGAACGAAAAACAGCCGAACGACCCGAAAAGACAAAAATCCGGAACGATGTCCGGGTTCATCATCGGAAGCGGACGAATCGGACCCGGCGCAGCCTTGAAGATGCAAAACCCGCACGAACCCTCAACGACCCGATCCCGCCGCGATTCCACCCGAATTTTGACGACCTCGAGATACAGTTGCTGGAGAAGATTGTCATGTTGCAAGAACTGAAACGGGAAGGCCTTTCGATCAGCGCGATCGCGCGGCGGACGGGCTTGGACCGCAAGACGGTCCGCAAGCTGCTGGATCGGGGCCTCGCGGCTCCGGCCCATTCGCCGCGGAAGCCGCGGCCCCGGCTTCTGGAGCCGTACGAGGGCTATCTCGCGGACAAGAGCGGGAACTGCCCGGACGCCGGCTGTTCCGGGAGATCCGGGAGCGCGGCTACGAAGGCGGTTATACGGCGGTGACGGATTATCTCCGCGCGACCCGCCCGGACGCGGCGCCCAGGTTCGAGCGCCGCTTCGAGACCAAGCCCGGCGAGCAGGCCAAGGCCGACTTCGCCGAATTCAAAACCGAATTCGCAGACGAGCCCGGCGTCTTCAGGAAAGTCCATCTGTTCCCGTTCGTCCCCGGATGCAGCCGATGGCTGTGGGGGCGGTTCTGCGCCGACCAGAAGCTCGAGACCGTCCCGGGATGCCACGTCTTCGCATTCGACGTCTGCGGAGGGGCGACGAAAGAGGCGCCTGCGACCGGATGAAGACCGCCGTCCTGAGAGAGGACGCCGACCGGTCCGTGATCTACAACCCGTCCCTGATCGCCTTGCTCGACCACTACGGATCGGCGCCGAAAGCCTGCAAAGCCTGCCGGGCGAAGACCAAGGGCAAGGTCGAGCGACCGTTCCGCTGCATCCGCCAGGACTTCTTCCTCGACCGGACCTTCCGCTGCCTCGACGATCCCGACGCGCAATTCGACGATTGGCGCGGCAAGGTCGCCAATCCGCGCGTCCACGCCACCACCGGCCGGATCGTCGACCAGGCATTCGCCGAAGAGCAGTGCTCCTTGGTCCCGCTGCCCGCGCATCCCCTGCGACGCCGTCCTGACCGTCGAGCGCCGCGCCGGGCCGCGACGGAATGGTCTCCGCCGGCGGAAACCTCTACTCGGTGCCGGACGCCGCCTCGAGCAGCAGGGAGCAGCCCGATGACCGAACTCATCGACCGCATCAGCGCCGCCCCCGCCGAAAAAACGAGGCCGGCCCAAAAAGGAGACCCGAACCGACGACTGAGCTGGCTCATCACCAAAAACACCGAAAGTGGGGAATTCTGCTTCGGCACTTTTGGGGAATTTTACTTCGGCATTGACACATCTCTTGAGCGCCTTCGCCCCGGGGGCCGGGATCGTGCTCGGCCAGGTCGCGGTCGACCGGAAGTCCAACGAGGTTCGGGCTCTGCCGGCACTGCTCGAGATGCTGAGCCTGGAGGGCGCGCTCGTCACCGCGGACGCGCTGCACACGCAGCGCGCCGCGTCGGAGATGATCGTCGGCAAGGGCGGGGACTGCGTCCTGACGCTGAAGGCCAACCAGAGAGAACTCCACAAGGACGCGAAGGAGTGGCTGGAGGATCCCGAGGCGCGGAAGGACATGCTGTCTTGCCGGCATGTCGACTGCGGACACGGGCGCATCGAGACGCGCACCGCGACGGTCTCCCGCGACATCGGCTGGCTGCAGGACCTCCACCGGTGGCCGGGCCTCGAGGCCGTCGGCAAGGTCGAAGCCGCCCGCGAGACCGAGGGACGGACCAAGACCGAGACCCGCTATTACATCATGAGCCGAAAGATGTCTCCAGAGGAGCTTCTGAAAGCCGTCCGGACCCACTGGGCGATCGAGAACAGCCTGCACTGGGTGCTGGACGTCCAGATGGGAGAGGACGATCTGCGGAACCGGATGGGCCACGGCCCGGAGAACCTCGCGGCCGTCCGGAAAATCGCCCTGAACATCATCCGTCTCATGGACGACAAGCTCTCGATCCGGCGGCGGTTCCGATGGGCGGCGCAAATGCCGGAATATCGACTCAAGCTCATCAGACGCGCGGCAGTGCTCGCGCCAGAGTTTTGAAGTGCGATTGCCCTGAGGAATTAGGCAGCCAAACGATTGATTCCGATGCAACAATTGGTGCTCGTCTTGGGGATCATCGCGACGGCGCTCAAGCGCGCTCAACGTATTCGGATGTCTCCGTATTGACTATGATTGTGTCTCCGGGTGCGATGAAAGGCGGAACCGAGGTCCGAACTCCGTTGTCCAGTTCGGCCGGCTTGTAGCTGTTGGCAGCGGTCTGGCCCGTGACGACAGGTTCAGTGTACGAAACTTTGCACTCAACCTTCTGAGGCAGCTCAATCCGGATCGCTTCGTCTCCGAAGAACTCTATTGTGACGGCCATTCCATCCTGCAGGAACGGTCCTCGATCACCCAGCATATCGGCGGATAGCTCCGACTGCTCGAACGTTTCGTTGTCCATGAAGTGAAGGGTATCTGCGTCCCTGTAAAGGAACTGCTGCGGCCTTTGGTCAAGCCGAACGCGCTCCACCTTGTCAGCGGAGCGGAACCGCTCGTTCAACTTGCTGCCGTTCCGCAAATTTCTCAATTCGGCCTGTGCAAACGCACCGCCCTTTCCGGGCTTTACATGATCGACCTTCACGACGGTCCATATCGCGTTCTTGTGCTCCAAAACATGACCGGGGCGGATTTCGTTTCCGTTGATTTTTGGCATGGTTCACCTGCGAAAATGGTTGAAAATCGCCGCCCGTTCGTATACATGTGTGTTCATCGGCATTCAATTCGCATCACTGTCGAACCGAACGAGTTCGGTTGGCGAAAGAAATTGTGCAAAACGGGCCGATATGAGCAATGCGGCGCGACCCGCCGCCAAGGGGAAGGACAAAAAAGGACGTCTTTATGGCTGCTTACGATGATACGGTATTCAACCATGAACAGGGTTCCAGAGCAAGAAAACTATTCGCTGCCGTCGTTCTGGCGGCTTTGGACGATGCGATTGCCGACGACAAGAAATTTGGAAACGGACCTGAAGTTATCGCTAGATGGGCGCGTTCGCGCGACGGCCGAGAGGTGCTGATGTGCGCAGGCATTGATCCGAACGAGCGCGTTGTCAGCGGCTTGATGAGATTCGTCAGCCGCGGAATTCGCACTTCCGTCGCGCTTTCGCGGGAAGAAAGCGAAAGGCGCAACCAACGCGCCCGCGCGGCCTGACACCTGCACTGAAAGACCACACCGGCGCATCGCATTTCCGCGATGCGGCGCCCTTTCAGTACCAGCGCGTCGCGCCGAAACAAGTGCGGCAGCAACGAGAGGACTTGAGGGTTCGTATCGCGAACTGCCTCGACTTATCTTTCGCAATCGTTTTCCGGCAACCAGCGAGCTTTGCTGGACAAAGCCGGCGTCAATTCACCCTGCTTACTCTAAACCTTCCCAGGGACGTCGGGGCGGAAATCTCGACCATGCGATACCACCCTGCCCGCCCGTCGAGCGGCTCGTATTCAAGATTGAAAGGAAAGACCTTTTGCTCATTCATTTCCTCTTCGGTCCATCCTTCGATCCGTTCGTAAGACGACCGGCATTCAAATCCGTCGCCGAGCGGAACAGGCGTTCCAAGCGATAAGCGGCTACGTCTGACCCCGTCGAACATGATAAAACTGCCGCTGCATACCTCGCCGGACTGCACGTCCCTTGTCATCAAATACATGACTGTAAGCGGATCCAGCACGATTCCTTGGCGGAGCGGATCCAAAGGCGTTTCATTCCCGTTCGACTCACTTTTCATCGCCACTTCGTAAGGCTTGCCGTTTCTGAACTTGATCTCCGTAGAGGAAGACTCGCCGTTCTCTGTGAGCGACTCCTCAAAGGTTACCGGCACCAAGTCGCCCGCTCTTATCCATCCCATTGCGCTGGCCTTATACCTGAAGTCCGCAAGCCAGCTTGCCAGCCCGGTCTCCTTTGCAATGGCCGATGTGCCATACGATCTGCCGTCGCTTTGAGCAGCCAGATTGAAATTGCCGATTCTGATGCCTGCGACGAAGACTCCGAATTTGGCGTCGTCGACCCGAAGAGCACGATCAGAGTCTGCGGTGCTCGACGCCGATGCTTGGATTCCGATCACTGCGGCAAGTAACAGGACGGGCAAGATGGCTGGAGAAATTTTCAATCGCATGTAGATTTCCGATAGTGGCTGGCAGGGGTGAATTCAGGAGTCGCGTCTGCGTTTTCGCGTTCTACCCGCATTTGGGTTCACTGTGAATGAATTGCTATTGGCTGATTGGTTCAAGTTTCTGCAACCTGAAGCTGGTGATTCGTATCGCCGTTCCAGATTGATGATGCTTCGCAATGTATCATCTTCAACCGGCGGTCTGGATTTGGGCACAGGCACCCTGCCGGGACTGAACATCATCAATTGCTATCCCGTGGCGGGCGAAAACACCCGGAGAAATTTCTCGGACAGTGCCGAATCAGAAATCCCCAGTCCGAATTTCTTGCCTCGGAAGGCTCGAATCGGGTGATCAAGCTTCTGTATTTCAGCAGTGAAACTTTGTTCCCGTCGCCGACCTCGGCGAAGGCCAACGACGGGGCAATGCATGGCGCGAAAGACAGGCCGCAAGCTGCTGGATCGGAGGCTCGTGGCCCAACTGGCGGTGCAGGTAACAACAATAAAAATAGTGCTCCAAAGACTGGAATTAACACAAAAAAAACAAACGTTTATCAAAAATGTGTCGAAGTCAGATCAATTTGACTAAACTCTGCATGCAAAGAACCCGCCGCAAGTACGACGGGTCCTTCACCGTACGTTAAGGGGTCTTACTCCCAAAACTCATACACGAATTTATTCCGATTATAGTGCATGTCAAGGAAATCGTACGATTTCGGGTGCATCCCATTTTCTTTGGATTGAGACGGGCTGGGTGCCGCCGGTTGAAATCGAGCACCAATACTTTGTTCGCCGTCAAAAGCTGTATCGAAAACAGTCGTGGGGCAGTTCAAATTCCTCGATTGGAGGCGTTGTCACGCCGCCGTCTGAACAATAGAACTGGAATGCACCCCACGAAAATATGTCGAAGTCAGGGAAATTGGACCAAACTCTGCATGCAAAGAACCCGCCGCAAGACGACGGGTCCTTCACCGTACGTTAAGGGGGGAGGCGCATTGCCTGTCTTACACCCAAAACTCACGCACCAATCTATTCCAATTGTAGGGCACGTCAAGGAAATTGTACGATTTGTGAAAAATTGCCCAACGAAGTCGCAAAGTTGCCGGTTTTTTGTGGACGCATAAACGCTATGCTCAGCGTCGGATGCTGCCTCGAAAACATGAGTTGGCCCGACCTCCTCGAACGGAGGGCTTGCCGCGTCGCAGTCGCCTGACCAAAAAACATTGGACGCACCCCAGAAAATCCGATTGCCTGCATCTTGGGGATCCGCCATCCCAAAGTCGAGGCGGCGTCTCAAAGGTAGTGAACTCAAACAGAGCCGATTTCGTGACCTGCGGCCTCGCCCGTTCGGACTGCGTGCTCGGGGCTTCGGCTTGGGGCTGCGAAAAACCGGTTCGACTGACTACGACGGCAGCCGACCATCAAGGGCCAAGAGAAATACCGGACGCCAACTTTGCTGAACTGGTCTGCGAAAGCGTCAAAATCAACGTTGGTCTTGACGCAAGCACTTGTATGCTCATCGCCACCGTTTGGAGCGAGGCGATTTGAACGATTTTCAATCGCAAGGAAATTTCCGATATAGGCTTTGGCAAGATTTTCCGCGCAAGAGGCTTGGATATGCAATCCAAAATGTCCGGCAATTCCATCGTCAATGGAATTCGTTGATTTGATGGAATCGAACAAACTTGAAGCCCTTGCGGAAGGCGTCCGGCGCGGAGACCGCCGAGACTTGTCTCGGGCGATCACTATCGTCGAAAGTACTCGGCGGGAAGACCGCAAGGACACCGCTGCGCTATTCGGCAAGTTTCGCACCGGAAACCGCAGAGAGGCTTTGCGAGTCGGGATTTCGGGCGCGCCGGGCGTAGGCAAATCCACTTTCATCAACAGACTCGGCACCGCCTTGGCGAACCGAGGCATCGACATCGCCGTGCTGGCCGTCGATCCGACCTCCGAAAAAACAAAAGGATCAATTCTTGGCGACAAGACTCGGATGGCCGATCTCATTGGCCGAGAGAATGTCTATGTACGGCCCACCCCGACAGGATTGTCGCTCGGCGGCGTTCCCGCGAGCGCGAAAGACACGGTCTTTCTGTTTGAGCAAGCGGGTTTCGACGTCGTTATCGTCGAGACGACGGGCGTCGGACAATCCGAGATTTCCGTCGCGAATTTGACGGACATTTTCATTCTGCTGATTGCGCCCGCAGGCGGCGACGAGCTTCAAGGCGTGAAACGCGGCATATTGGAATTCGCGGACATCGTGGTCGTCAACAAGCTCGACGGCGATTTGAAGGAGACGGCGTCACGGACAGCGACCGAATACGCGAGCTCGGTGAAATTGCAGGCCAAGAGAAAAGAATTGTCATCGGGTCATCCGAAGACACTGGCGATTTCCGCGATGCTGGACAAAGGCGTGGATGAAGTCTGGCGCGAAATCAGCGATCTGGCCGATTGGCGCAAGGCGAACGGCTGCTGGACGGCGAAGCGGCACTCGCAAGAACGTCACTGGTTCCGGCGGGAAGTTCAATCCGCATTGGTCGCGATGCTGGAACGTAGTCCGACCATCGGTGCAATGATCGGCGAAATGGAAGACCGCATCGCTAATGGAGCTATCGACCGGCACCGCGCTGTCGAAGAATTGTCGAAGTCCATTCGCGAGCGAGGACTTTTTGAATAACAACTGCTTGTCTGTATTGACATGGGAGGTTGCCGAATCTATCTGCCTGCCTTCGCGGCGCGGCAGTCATCAAGCCGCCTTGCGGATGCATGTAAGCAAGAGGATTTCCAGTCATGTCCCGAGTTTGCGAGCTCACAGGGAAGCGCGTCATGGTCGGCAACAACGTCAGTCATGCTCACAACAAGACCAAGAAGCGGTTTCTGCCGAATTTGAACAAGGCCAGCCTGATGTCGGACGCGCTCGGCAAGACATTCAAGCTGAAAGTCTCGGCTGCGGCTCTGCGGTCCGTGGACCATCGCGGCGGATTGGACGCGTTTCTGATGAAGGCGAAGGATGAAACGCTTTCGCCCAAAGCGCGCAAAATCAAGACGGACTTGGAAGCGGAACTGGCCAAGTCCTGAATTTCGACCGATGCGACTGCGCCGGGTCGTCAGCGCTTTAATTTTCCTTTCATTGATCGCCGCCTCGGCGATCGGGCAAGAACTTGGAGCGGACAGCGAAATCCGAGTATCCGGCGCGTTTGCGCGCGTGAATTCGCCAGCAGCCAAAGCCGGCTCCGCATACATGACCATCGTGAATCTCGGCGATGCGACTGATCGGCTGACCGGCGCATACAGCGAGACCGCGATGCGAATCGAATTTCACGACATCGAGGAGAACGACCACGGCGTCGTACGGATGGTTCGGATTGAGGGCGGCGTCGAGTTGCCGCCGGGCGAAACCGTGCAGTTCAGTCGGGGCGGACGCCACCTGATGCTGATGGGTTTGGATCGCAGTCTCAAGGACGGCGACGAATTCAACATAACCTTGATGTTCGAAAACGCGGATCCGGTCGAATTGACGGTGCCGGTGGATCTCGCGCGCTAATTTGATCGGAGCGCAGTCGAAACCAACTTCCGCTTGAATATTCGCCCAATCACCCCCAGTTAAACGTGCAAGTGTGCACCGGCGCATCCCAGAGCGATTTCAGTTCTTCGTCCAGCTTGGTCAGAGTCACCGAGCAACCTTGCATTTCCAAGGACGTGCAATAATTCCCGACCAAAGATCTAGATATGCTCAGCCCGCGCGCCTCGCACGCCCGGTGCACGGCGTCGAACACCAGATAAAGCTCAAGCAAGGGCGTTCCGCCCATCCCGTTGACCACGGTCAGAACTTCCGACCCGCTCTCCGGCTGGATATCGGAATGAATCGCTTCCACAAGCTCCTCAATGAGTTCGTCGGCTGGCCGGATTTTCTCGCGGCGACGTCCCGGCTCCCCGTGAATGCCCACGCCGATTTCCAGTTCATCCGGACCAAGTTCAAACGTCGGGCTTCCTGCCGCTGGAACGATGCAGCTCGACAGCGCTATGCCCATCGATCCGGAGGCTGCGTTGATGCGCTCGCCGAGCTCTTTGCACTGCTGCAGGTCTGAACCGCGCTCTGCGGCGGCCCCGACGATCTTCTCCACGACCACGGTCGCGGCCACGCCTCGCCGCCCCTGGCTGTGAAGGGAATCCTCGACAGCGACGTCATCATTGGTGACGACGGTCTCCTGTTCCCCTTCGAAGAACTCCGCGGCCATCTCGAAATTCATGACGTCGCCGGCGTAGTTCTTGACGATCCAAAGAATGCCTCCGCCGTTTTCGACCGCTTCGGCCGCTGCCAAAATCTGGTCGGGAGTCGGCGAAGTGAATACCTCTCCCGGGCAAGCTGCGTCCAGCATTCCGAGTCCGACAAATCCCGCATGCAGCGGCTCGTGGCCGGACCCGCCGCCCGATACCAGCGCGACCTTGCCGGGCCGGCCTCGAGTTTTTCTCGTCACTAATCTTGGATCAAGCGAGACCTCCACAATGTCGGGATGGGCGAGTCCAAGACCGCGCAAGCTCTCGACCAGAACGTCATCGATTTGATTGATCAGTTTCTTCATTGCATATGCTCCAATTCGTGAATCTGCAGCGACGGTCGGATTGCGGCAAGCTGTCAACTTGCCGCGTCGGCCAAGCGCTTGCCGTCGCTGTTGAACCAGATTGCTGCCCCCTCGCGAGCCATAACTTGCACCGAATTCCCGGGTTCGGCGGCGAGATCAGCGCCGACCAGCGCATGCACTTTGACCCCGTCGGCCTCAAGCAGCGCGACCACCTCGTCGCCCTTGTGCTCGACAGTGACCAAGGCGGCCGTTTCCCCGCCGTTTGCTCCGACCTGCAGGTCTTCAGGCCGAATGCCGGCGGTCGTCGCGCCGGGAGGGCCGTCGCCCACGCCGAATCGGCTTGGCGGAACGAGATTGACCTGAGGACGCCCCAGCCTTTGCGCAGCGCGTATCGTTGCCGGCCGTTCATAGACTTCCCGCGGCGCGTCGAGTTGAATCAATTGTCCTTGTTCCAAAATTCCGATCCGGTCAGCCAATGTCATTGCCTCAAGCTGATCGTGGGTGACATACAAAATCGTCGCGCCGAGATCCCGCTGTATTCTCTTCAACTCCAATCGCAGCTCTTCGCGCAGCTTCGCGTCGAGCGACGAGAGCGGCTCGTCCATCAGAAACAGATTCGGTTTCCGGACAAGCGCGCGGCCGATCGAGACCCGTTGCATTTCTCCGCCCGAAAGCTGGGTGACGGGGGAAGTGAGCTTATGGCCGATTCGCAGCATTTCCGCCGTTTCGTCAACGCGCCTCTTTATCTCGTCCTCTCCGGTCCGCCTGCCGGGCGCGCGCAACGGAAACGCCAGATTGTCGTAAACCGTGTAGTGCGGATAGAGCGAATACTGCTGGAATACGAACGCGACATCGCGAGCGGCCGGCGGAACTTCTGTGACGTCTGCGCCGTCGATCCGAATCGTTCCATTGTCCGGCCGTTCCAGCCCGGCGAACAATCTGAGCGTCGTCGTCTTGCCGGCGCCGGTGGGTCCCAGGATCACGAGGAATTCGCCGTCGGCGATATCCAGCGACAATTCGGACACCGCGACAGTTTCGCCGAACGACTTCGAAACGTTCTCCAGATTGGCTTCAGCCATCGCGAAGGTCTCCGGAATTCTCGCTTGGGATGGCCGCGTCCGTTTCGCTGTCGAAAAGGATCACCCGCCCCGAATCGAATTCCAAGCCGATGTTTTCGCCGTCGCTCACCTTGACGCTGTTCGGCGCCCGCAGCCTGATTCGCCCGGCTTCGGTATCGACGACCACGAACTGCCGCGCGCCGGTGTACTCGACTCCGAATACAGTTCCGCGCAATTCGCCGGAATCGCTGATCCGAATATGCTCCGCGCGGGCGCCAAGGTATGCGAGATCCCCCGAATGCCCGGATCTGGTCGCAGGCACCGGAATATCGACATCCGCAATTTTCACCGATTTCGAACCGGGCGGAATTTTTCCGCGCACCGGCATGAAATTCATTGAGGGCGAGCCGATGAAGCCCGCCACGAACTTCGTCGCGGGTCGATCATAGACTTCCTGCGGCGCTCCGACCTGCAGGACTTCCGCGTGATTCATGACGCAGATCCGGTCCGCCATCGCCATCGCCTCCACCTGATCGTGGGTCACGTACACGGTTGTCGCGCCGATCCGGTTATGCAGAAGCCGCAGCTCCTCGCACATGACGTCTCTGAATTCCGCATCAAGCGCGCCCAGAGGCTCGTCCATCAGGAATGCTTTCGCCCGCCTGATGATCGCCCGGCCCAATGCAACCCTTTGGCGATCCCCCGCCGAGAGCCCGCCGACGCCGCGGTCCAGAACATGGTCGATCCGAAGCATCTTGGCCACTTCTTCGGTGCGGGTTTTGATTTCGCTTCGCGAAAGGCCGGCGAGACGGAGCGGAAACGAAACATTCCGGCGGACGGTCATGTGAGGGTAGAGAGCGAACAGCTGGAATACGAACGCGATGTCGCGCTGCGAAGCGCGTTTCCAAGTCACGTCTTCGCCGTCGATCCGGATGTTGCCGGTGGTCGGCAGTTCCAGACCGGCAATCATTCGAAGCGTCGTGGTCTTTCCGCAGCCGGACGGGCCGAGCATCACGAAGAACTCGCCGTCGCCGATAGTGAAGTTCAGGTCGCGGACGGCGACGAACTCGTCGAATTCCTTCCGGATGCCTGACAACGCGATCTCAGCCATGGGCTACAGCCTCCGAGCGGAAAAGCATCTTCCGCGCGGGCGCATATGCCTTGAGCGCCGCATAAAAGATTCCGTATCGACGGAGCATCCTCCGCGCGAACGCATAAGCCTTGCCCGAAAACGCCAAGGCTTCTCCTGCAATGATCGCTTCGGCCATCGCGCGTTCATTCCGGAAAGTGGCTGACAATGACGAATCCGATCGTGCCGACCAGGATCACCGAGAACGACCAGCTGAACGCCAACATCCAGAACGGCTGCATCAGCATGAAGACGCCGATGCCGATGACCACAGTGGCCGCATTCTCCCACGGGCCGCGGCGAAAATACTTCCGCATTCCGGTTTTCGCGCCGTTCATCGTCTGACCGCCCCGAAAGTGATCCCTCTGAGAAGCTGATTTCTCAGAAACACCGTGAATATGACGACCGGCAGAAGGAAGAGAGTGGTTCCCGCTGCCACCGCAGGCCAATCAAGTCCCCCTTCGCCGATGATTATGGGGATGAAGGGAGGCGCCGTCTGAGCGGTCCCCGAAGTGAGGAGCAGCGCGAAAGCGTACTCGTTCCATGCGAATATCAGGCAAAAGATCGCCGTCGCGGCGATGCCCGCTCGCATCTGCGGAAGGACGACCTTCCAGAAGGCCGCGAGCCGCGAATATCCGTCCACCACAGCGGCTTCCTCGTACTCTCGCGGGATCTCGTCGACGAAGCCCTTCAGGAGCCACACCGACAGGCTTAGGTTGACCGCCGTATAGAGCAGAATCATCCCTAGTGCAGTGTCCGAAAGCCCCAGCGTTCTGAACATGAGGAAGATCGGGATGGCGACCGCCACCGGAGGCATCATTCGGGTCGACAGGATGAAGAACAGCAAGTCGTCCTTCAACGGCACCCTGAACCGCGAAAACCCGTACGCGGCGAGCGTCCCCAGGAATACGGCGAGGAACGTGGATCCGAAGCCGATCACGATGGAATTCCAATACCGGTCCGCAAAGCGGCTCGGGCCGGCGATCACCATGTTGCGCTTGCGGACGAGCTCTTCGTACCATGTCTTGGGCGGACCGAGGCTCTCGATATATTCGGAAGTCTGTCTGGACCGCGCCGTGAACAGATTGACGTATCCCTCCAGCGTCGGCTCGAAGAAGACCTTGGGAGGGTAAGAAATCGAATCCGGCGGCGACTTGAAGCTGGTCGCCAGAATCCAGACGAGCGGGATGATCGCGACCATGGAGTACAGAATGACCACCACGGCCGCCAGCGCGCGGCCGGCGCCGGACGATTCGCCGGGTTTCGCCAGGCGCTTCACGACTTCACCCGATTGAGGGCTTTGACATAGATGTTGCCCAATCCGAACACGGTCACGAACAGAATGATCGCGAACGCCGAGCTGTAGCCGGTCCGCCACTTCTCGAAAGCTTCGCGTTTCAAGTTGATTGAGGCGAGCTCCGTCGTGGAGCCGGGTCCGCCCGAGGTCAGCTCGACGACCATGTCGAACATCTTGAAGTTTTCAATCGCCCTGAACAGCACCGCGAGCATGAGGAACGGCAGAACGCGCGGCAGCGTGATGTACCAGAACTTCTGGACGGCGTTGGCCCGATCCACTTCCGCCGCCTCGTAGAGATAGTCGGGAATCGACCGCAAGCCCGCCAGGCAAAGCACCATGATGTACGGAGACCACATCCAGGTATCGACGATGATGATTGCCCACGGCGCGAGCTGCACCGAGCCGATCATGTCGAGCGCGCCGGTTCCGAGGAAAAAGTCGATGATGTAGGAGAAAATGCCGGTTTGCGGCTGGTAGATGTAGGTCCAGAAAACCCCCACGACCGCCGGGGACAGCATCATCGGAATCAGGATGATCGTCGTCCAGAAGCTCGCCCCTCTGAAATTCTTGTTGATGAGAAGGGCGAGGCCGAATCCGATCAGGATCTGCAGCGCCATCGTCCAGATCACGAAGTGGGCCGTCGCCTGAAGATAGCCCCAGATGTCTTCCGAACCGAGCAGCCGCTCGTAATTCCGCGTCCCTATCCACTTGATGGGCCTTCCGGGCTGGTTGGCCCGGTAGTTCGTGAATGAAAGATAGATCGTCCACAACAGCGGGAAGATGTTGACAGCGAGCAGCAGGAAAACCGTCGGCCCGATGAAGATCCACGCGATGGCTCTGTCGGACAACCCTCGGACGCGCGAAGCGAACTGCTGCCGGGCGACACCCGCGTTCGACACATCCGACATTCGCCATTCCCGCCTTTCAAATCGGCGGCCCGGATCGCCGGGCCGCCAAGCGTCTTGAATTCAGGCTCAGAGTTTGCCGTCGTCTTCGAACGAAATCGTCCAGTCTTCAATCAGCTTGTCCAGCGCCTCCTGCGCGGTTCCCTCTCCGGCGACCACGTAGTCGTGCACCCGCTGCTGCATGGCCAGGAGGAGTTCGGCGTAAATCGGCTCTTGCCAGAAGTCCTGGACGCCGGACATCGCCTTGAGGAAGTCGGCGGCGAACGGAGCCGTGTCGGCGAAGCCGGGATCTTCCAATACCGACTTGTGGCAGGAATACCCTCCGAGCGCCCACCATTTGGCCTGCACGTCCGGCTGAGCGAACCACTTGATGTACTCCAGCGCCAAGTCCTGCTTGTCGGAATACGCGACGACGGAAATCCCCTGGCCGCCGAGAGTCGAAGCGTCGATGTTCTGGCTGGGATTGACGAAGAAGCCAGAGGTTTCGCCGCCGACCACTTCGTCCTTCGCGATGCCCGGGAAGAAGGCGAACCAGTTCATCTGCATCGCGACCTGCCCCGATTTGTAAGCGTCGAGGTTCGCGACCATGTAGGCGTCGGCGTGGCCGGGCGGAGTGCAGCAGTCGTACATCGCCTTGTAGAACTCGAGCCCTTCCGCCGCCTCCGGCGAATTCACCGCTCCCTCCATGTCGTAGGAGCCGGGCGAATTCTCGTATTTGAAGCCCCACGGATAAAGCGCCGAAGTGACGCCCATCGTGATTCCTTCGGAGCCGCGCTCGGTGTAGATCGCCGCGCCGTAACGCGTCTCGCCGTCGATCTCGCGCCCTTGGAAGAATTTCGCGATATCCATCAGCTCGTTCCAATTGCTCGGCACGCCGAGATCACGCCCGTGCTCGGCCTTGAATGCCTCCTGAAGCTCCGGCTTGGAGAACCAGTCCTTGCGGTAGACCCATCCGAGCGCGTCGCCCATCGCGGGAAGCGCGTAGTAATTGGGTTCGCCTTTCGGCCAGGTCGAATAGGCGTAGACGGTCGCGGGAAGGAAATCGTCCATCGAAATCCCTTCCGAATCGAAGAAGTCGTTCAGCTGGACATAGTGCCCGTACGTGGCTCCGCCGCCGATCCATTGGCTGTCGCCGATCATCAGGTCGCACAGCTTTCCGCCCGAATTCAGCTCGTTGAGGAAGCGGTCCGCGAAGTTCGTCCAAGGCACGAATTCGAAGTTCATGCCGATTCCGGTCGAAGCCGTGAAATCCTTCGACAGTTCGACCAAAGCGTTCGCCGGGTCCCAAGCGGCCCAGCAAAGCGTAATTTCGTTGTCTTGCGCTTGAACGCCCGTCGTCGCCGCGGCAGCGACCGCCGACGCCAGTGCAGCTTTTGCTAGTTTTCTCATTTCATTCCCCTGTTTTCATTTTGCCGAGCCATGCGGCGGCAGTTTCAAAGCAACCGCCGGATTTCTCAAATCGGTGCAAAATACAATCGGGCATCGAGATTGGTCAAGGCGTTCACTGGCCTCAAGCAGGGTTATTCGCGATTTTTATGTTTGCGGCGAATTGCTGGTCAAACGAGGGGATCCAGCGAGGCGCCCTTGCAGCGTGCAGCACGCGCTTGCTCCGGCATGCGTCGGACAGCGCGGGTTGGGTGCGTTCCGTGATTCTTGGCATGGCAACTACCGCAACCTCGAAACGCCAAACCCGGGAGACGCGCGAGAGCGCAAAACCGCCCCAACCAAAAGGCATGAAACGCATCCGCATGGGTTTGACGATTGCCGGCTATTTTGGCAAACGCTGCGGAATGCCGAAATCCATCCGAATTCGCAATTTTTCCATCATCGCCCATATCGACCATGGAAAAAGCACGCTGGCCGACCGCCTGATGGAGGCCACCGGAACCGTCAGCGCACGGGATATGAAGGCTCAGCTCCTCGATTCCATGGATATCGAGCGGGAGCGGGGCATCACCATCAAGGCCAATACGGTTCGCATCGAATACAAGGCGGACGATGGCAATCCGTACGTGCTCAATCTGATCGACACCCCGGGACACGTGGATTTCGCATACGAGGTCTCGCGATCCATGCGGGCGGTCGAAGGATCGCTGCTCGTCGTCGACGCATCGCAAGGCGTCGAAGCGCAAACGCTAGCCAACGCGTATCAGGCAGTCGCGGCGGACCATGATCTGGTGCCGGTATTGAACAAGATCGACCTTCCCGCCGCGGACCCCGAGACCGTGCGCGGGCAAATCGAGGAAGTCGTCGGGATAGACGCGAGTCAAGCCATAGAAGTTTCGGCCAAGACGGGCATCGGCATCAGCGATGTCCTGGAAGCGATCGTCGGCGAACTGCCTGCGCCGGAGGGCGAACTGGATGCTCCGCTCAAAGCCTTGCTGGTGGACAGCTGGTACAATCAGTTTCTGGGAGTCGTCGTTCTCGTCAGGATATTCGACGGAGTGCTTCGCAAGGGCGATCAGGTTCGGCTGATGTCGACCGGGGCCAGCTATCACGTCGACCGGGTGGGCGTATTCCGTCCCGCGATGGACGAGGTTCGGGAACTCGCCCCCGGCGAGATCGGATTCTTCACGGCGTCGATCAAGCAAGTGCGGGACACTCGCGTAGGAGACACGGTCACGCACGAAAAAAACGGATGCGAGGAGCCGATCGAAGGCATGCAGCCTTCCAAACCCGTTGTGTTTTGCGGCTTGTTTCCTGTGGACAACAGCGATTTCGAGAATCTGCGGGAAGCGATCGCCAAAATATCGCTGAACGACGCGTCGTTCAGCAGCGAGCCTGAAACCTCCGCCGCTTTGGGATCAGGGTTTCAATGCGGATTTCTGGGGCTGCTGCACTTGGAGGTCATCCGCGACCGGCTGGAGCGCGAATACGAGCTGGACTTGATAACCACCGCGCCGTCGGTCGTCTACAAGGTCCAGATGCGCGACGGCAGCGAAGTCAGCGTCTACAATCCGGCGGATATGCCCGATCCGGCGAAAATCGACTCGATCATGGAGCCGAGGATCAATGCGACGATACTGGTTCCTTCCGAGTATTTGGGCGAAGTGCTGAAGCTTTGCCACTCGAGGCGCGGCATCCAGCAGGAGCTGACGTTCGTCGGCGACAGAGCGATGGCCTCGTTCGACCTGCCGCTCAACGAGATCGTCTTCGACTTCTACGACCGCCTCAAATCCGTTTCAAAGGGATACGCGTCATTCGACTACTCCATCAAAGGGTATCGAAAAGACAACCTCGTACGAATGCAGATTCTCGTGAACAGCGAACCTGTGGACGCGCTCTCGACCATGGTTCACAGGGACAACTGCGAGACTCGAGGGCGGGCGATGTGCGAAAAGCTGAAGGAGCTCATACCGCGCCATCTGTTCAAGATACCGGTGCAAGCCGCCGTCGGCGGACGGGTTGTCGCGAGAGAGACGATTTCGGCCCTGCGGAAGGACGTCACGGCGAAATGCTACGGCGGAGACATTACGCGCAAGAAAAAACTGCTCGAAAAGCAGAAGTCGGGAAAGAAGCGCATGCGGCAATTCGGCAAGGTCGAGATTCCGCAGCAAGCGTTCATCAACGCCTTGAAGGTGGAAGCCTAGTGACGAGCGGAACCGACGGTCCGGATGCAGGCGCCGCCGGACCGGATCAGAACTCTGCCGATCAGACGTCCTCCGCTGAGGTACGCGGCGACATTTGGGAAGACCGGTCAAAACCCATCTGCACGATTTCGCCTTCGGGAGCGAGGCGGGCATTCGGAATCGCAATGCTCGCCGCGCTGGGCGCGATGTTCATTTGGATCGGATTTGCCAGCGTCAAGACGAATACCGTTACGGCCGCGACTTTCGGCGTTCTCGGAATCGCGTCGTTTTGGTGCGCTTCGGTTGTCCTGTCGGCAACGTCGGCGTCGATTCTGCTGCTTCGCAAAGGGCTGGTCACAAGCGACGATATCATCGTCGCAGAACTCGACAACATCAAGGCGGTGGAGCGAGGATTGTTCGCGCTCAAGCCGTCCAGCGGATTTGTCATTTTGCTCAAGAAACCCATGCCACTAGTGTGGAAGCCCGGACTATGGTGGAGATTCGGCCGCAGGATCGGCGTCGGAGGCGCCACGTCGGCGGCCGAGGGCAAGATAATGGCCGAGGCCATCCAAGCATTGATGAGCGGTCAGAAAATAAATTTCCGCTCCAGTTGAATCGGATCATTCGGCGGCCTGATCGACGCTGGCCCATCTCCGCCCGAATTCCTTTCGATCCGTACTTCTGCGCGACACGATCAATCGAAATCATGAAGCCGGCGGTGCGAAGGTCCGGCACTTCGTCGCGCGATCGACACATCTAGCTTCGACGTTTTTTTTCGGATAACCATTTGTTTTTGCGTGTTTTATCCAAATTTTGGGCACTATATCCGGCTGTATTTCATGTTGCTCTCGGCGGCCTCAATCGATCCGGTAGGGCCCGTCGGTCAGCGCGATCGCGAAGGCGGCGAGACCCGCCGCATTGCCCGGGACCGGGGAGTGATGCCGGTCGCGCCACCGAAGACGAATCGGAAAAACAAATAGGACTACGATCGCGAACTCTACAAATTGCGTAACGAAGTCGAACGGCTGTTCCGAAGAATCAAGGGCTGCCGGAGAATCTACACTCGGTTCGACAAGCTCGACGTGATGTTTCTGGCGTTCCTGAACTTCGCCCTCGTCGGCGAAAGGATATATGGCTTAGCGTAAACAGGTCTCAATCTGGATTTGGCTCCAAAAATCGAATCAGAGACTTGATTATGCATTGTTTCCACAAACCCCTCGTGCCGGGCTGTCTCCGGTTGTGCATCCCTTGTTGAGCAACTGATAAGTTCACCGCTACCGCCAAAGAATACCCCGCAAACTGGCGCAGGATTTTCTGTTCCGCAGCAAATGCGAAGAGGCTGATAGGAAAGACAGTCGCGCTCATTTGAGCCTATCCCCTGCACCTGCTGCACCCCTTATCTTCAACAGAGGACGGATTCCGACCGTTCGCCGCGAGTGCGAAATTTCATGGTTTCAGCATTGGATGCAGACGTTCTATAGGTTATCCGACCACAGCTCGTTCGGGCAGACCAACAGAGGTGGATGCGCAAGTGCTGCATGTGACGGTCGCGCGGTTGAAACAGACGTGATGGGATAACAATTTGACGCCATTTTCCGACGCTTCCAAGCAAGCATTTCATCGCCAACAATGCGAGAAACACAGTATTTGGTGGCGGGATTCGCTTAACTCGTCTAGGATTCTCTAAGCGGAGGATTGGCCTATGGCGCGTGGCGAACTCACGAAGAAGCTGTTGTCCAGCTACGGGCGCGACGAAGAATTTCGTGTCGTAGCTGAGCAAATCATTGCCGAAGAAGAGAAAAAGAACAATCGCGCGTTAGCGCGTTCGCTTCGTAAAACCCTCGAAAGTTTGAAGTCTCGTCCTCAAGCCAATGGGCTGTCGCCGCTGGCGCCATTTCCGGACGAAGCGGGAGATTTTATCCAATCCATCGAACCGGTCCATACCCCTGACGACATTATGCTCAGCCGTGAGAACATTGAGCTTTTTTCCAGTTTGCTGAACGAGTTTCGCAAGTCGGAAACCGTCAAAAGACATGGGCTGCAGGTTCGCTCCAAGCTTCTGTTCTGCGGACCTACCGGAACGGGCAAGACGCTTTGCGCTGAGGTCTTTGCTGGGCAACTCGGCCTGCCGTTCTCCTGCGTTAAGCTCGATACCGTAATTTCATCGTTCCTTGGGGAAACTGCCTCGAACATCCGCAAGACCTTCGAGTTTGCCAGACGGCAGCCTTGCGTGTTGTTCTTTGACGAATTCGATGCAATCGCCAGATCAAGAGAAGAAGGCACCGACCACAGTGAACTACGCCGTGTGGTTAACAGTCTGCTTATTTTTATCGATCAAATTCAACCTAGCGGCTTCCTGATTGCTGCAACCAATCTGGATCCACACCTTGATCCAGCAATCTGGCGGCGTTTCGATGAAGTGATCTGGTTCGATCACCCGGATGAGCCGATGATCCGGCTGTATCTTGCAAATGCATTTAAGAACACGAAAACGGACTTTGACCCCGAAGACTTTGTTCAAAGCCTGGCGGATTATTCCTATGCTGAGTTGGAAAAAATTTACAACCAAGCCAAGAAAATCTCCCTGCTTGATCGCCGAAAAAGCATTTCCAAGGAAGACTTTCACAATGCGATACGCGATGCTGAACGACGCAGTATGCGTTTAAGAAAATTTTCAAACCACCCGCGAACGCCATCCCGGCGCGGGGAGCGAAAGCCCGCTGACGCCGCTCAGCCTTGGCGCAGCCGGGGAACGGTCGAAGTGTGCCCAATGATGGAGATGTTTCATGCCAAATCGTTCTCAACTGCCAGCCTCCCAATCTTGGCGTGAAGATCTTTGATCTCGGCTTCAGTTGGACCGCTCTGCTTGCCGCCAGAGAACACGTCCGATGGCCCGACGTTTCCAAGTGCTGACCTGGTTCGGGTGCAACTGATGCTTCGCGGCAATCTCCTGTACCGTCTTGTCGCCTCGCAGCGCTTCCAACGCCGCCTTGGCCTTAAACCGATCTGTAAAACTCCGGCGCTTCGCCATTCTCGTATCACTTCAAAGGTTTGGGATACACCTTAGCTGACTGTCCGGATTCCCGGAACCACTTCACACCGCTCCCACACCATCCCCTCAACCCTTGGATCAAAATCAAAGGCGTTGCGATTAAACTCTAACCCCAAACGAGGATGATCCCTGACGGCTTGCGCTCCGGAAGTGCTGATACGGATGCGCCAGCTTTGGCGTTCCACGGGGGCGGCGTCCTGAAACGCAGCGCAAGTTGGCACTGCCAGATTTGGCCCATTGTCGGGATCTCGGACAGATTGAAAGCGGATGATTTCAGTCCCAGTTTCACGCGCGCTCTCGGCTAGATCTTGGCAGGCTGAATAATCTGTCGGGTCAGTCCAGAGCGCATGATCACCCGCAAGCGCACCAACCGTCAGGTCCAGCGCGCATTCGGTTCCTACCCCCACGGAAAACGCTGTGTAGTCCGCCGGACTGTTCGGAAATGAGGTTTCCGGGCTCTCGGCGTAAAACAGAAAACGATAGAATGCCATTTCGGCCACCGCTGTTTCCGGCTGTTCCGCCCCATACCAAACGCCAGGTGTCAGGCCAGGTTTGCGAAACCGCGAGCCGTAAGGATAAGGGCGATAACGAAACGGGGTGCTGAGAAGATAATCAAGGTGCTGACACTCGGCTGGGACAGGCGGTTTGTTTTCCTCCAGAATGTCCTCAAGCAGGTTTTGTTCGTCCAGATTATCAACCAGACTGAGCGTGGAAACCACATGCTGTGCCTCAACCAAACGCCAGACAGGCGTTTGCAAAGGATGCAGTTCAGATTGGAGCGCGTCTTGCGTCCAGGTATGTGACGACATCAGCAAGCCCTTGTATTGAAAGCATTCTATCGATCGGGCGCGCGCCTAATGCTGTGTTTTCAGATGTGATCCACGCCTTGGCGGCGGCCTCATCCCCGCCGACGATCGCATCAAGCGAGCGAAACACCCGCACCAGCAGCGCCGCGAGTTCAAAGGCTTTGGTGTTCTCGCTGAGATCAGCCTCACCATTGCGCATGCGCGACACCTGCGCCTCAGAAATGCCCAGAACATCTGAGAGCAGTTTTCCCGACAGGCCAAGCCGCGCCCCCGCCCGCATCGCGGCTTTGGTCAAAACGGCCCCACGAGCGGGCACTGGCTGATTGATCACATGATTTGCCATGAACACCTCCATTCACACAGGAACTATACGGCAAATATATTTCACAAGAAAGAAAAATCCGCAACTGATCCGTTCAACTCTGACTCCCTGCGGCCCGTTCCATAAATTGATCGACCCGTGCTGACGCGTCCTGATAGGCCTCGACGTCTGGCACTGGTTGCGGTTCTGCACCGGCATCTTCAGCAGTTATCGCATCTATTTCAGAACGCCTTACAGTTTTTGCTCTCTTCCCTGCCGATACCTGCATCGCCCCAATCTTCTGCTCCAATGCATGGATCTGACCTTGCAAGCCGCGCATTTGATCTGTGGCAGATGGATACGGCAAATCCCCTGATTGCTGATCAAAGATCTCTTTGAAGAACCGATCCTCGTAATATTTGATCCGCTTGGCCCTGACCGGCATCTGTCCATCGACCACAAGAACAATGTTGTCCAGATCCATGCGTCGGGCTTCATTTTCGGGCAGCAACGCCGTTTCTTCAGCCCGTTCAGACATACTGCGACCGGCAAAGGGGTTGCGGCCAACCGACCGCGACCGCGTCACCACGCGTTTGGTGGTTTTGCCAAAAGCTTTGCTAAGCTCTTCAATGGTTTTCTCATCGGACAGGGTCAGATAGAGCTTGATCCCAGCATTTCCCTGTAGAGCGCGGCGGGCATTTTCACCGTAAATATCATCAAGAGCGGGAATGGTCTGTGTTAAGATCGCCAGATTGGCCCGGTAGGAGCGCAGGGTTTCAATGCTGTCCGTGACAATCGGCATTTTACCAAGGCTGTTAAATTCATCGAGCATGATCATGACAGGCCACGGCTCATCTTCTCCGGGTTCATGATCCTGAAGTGTCGCCAACAAATCTGAGAAAAACAGACGGATCAACGGGGCCAGTGGTTTCACCATCTGGGGCTCTACCACCAGATAGACCGACAGCGGCGTTTTGCGGATGTCTGCAAAATCAAAGTCAGATGTAGCAGTGGCGCGATCAATGGCAGGGTTCGACCATTGTTTGAGGCCGGATGTCATCAGCAGCGACAGATAAGAGGTCAGCGTGTCGTTGTTGGTGGAGGCCATGCGCATAAAAATCAGCTTAGCCGCCGGATTTTGCACTTCGTCCGCTCGGCGGCGGTATTCTTTTTGCTTGTCTCCACCAGAGGCCGTGATGCGATAGATCTCGCCTAAGGTGGGCCGCTTGCGTTCAAACGCTAGAAGATCTGCAGCAACAAACAGGTCGATCCCGCCATCCAGCAATCCTTGAACCCGATCATCGGCCTGCAAAACAGGCTGGCCATTAGCTGTAGTTCCATTTGTTGCCGATCGACATTTTCCAGCCCGGCAATGCGCAGCAGCGGGTTTTAACGATGGGAACGCCGATCTTTCCAGTCGGTTGGGGCAAAGCGAAACACCTTGTCGCCCTGAGCCACACGATGGCGCGATGTGGCTTCAAAGTTCTCGCCTTTCACGTCCAACACAACGGCACTGCCCTGATAGGTCAGCAGGTTCGGAATCACAAAGCCGGTGGTTTTGCCGCGCTCGGTTGGGGCCACGATCAAGGCATGAGGGAACACTTTGGACATGATCAAGGGTTTGCCGCTCTTGGGCGTGCCCATTTTTCCAAGGATAAAGCCATGGCCCGGCGTGCCGAAGAAACCGCTGCGCTTCATCTCGGAGAGCGTTTGCCAGTGGGTTTCGCCAAATTTGGTCAGAGCGTCATTCATCAGAACTGCACTGAGCAAAACGCCAGCGCCGGTACAGATGCCAATGATTAGAGCGTTTTTCACTAAGTTTGACCCACTGCGCATCCCGAGTTGGCGAGGTAGTTCGAGCATTCCTGGGGCGTGAACTTTTCCAGGATGGAGCCGACATTTTTCCACGGATCGTCCCGGCTTCGCGGCTGGTCCTTCCTCAGGAAGCGCTTGAGCTTGGCGTACGCCTGCTCGATCGGATCGGGATCGGGGCTGCAGGGCGGAAGGAACAGAAGACGGGCGCCCGCGCCCCGGATCGCGGCGCGCACCGCATCGATCTTGTGGCTGCCCGGAGTGTCCATGACGACGATGTCGCCGCGATCGGGCGTCGGAACCAGCTGCGTTTCGACATAGGCCCGGAAGGCGTCGCCGTCGGCCGGGCCGTCCAGAACCCGGGGAGCGTCGATCCGGTCCTGCCGCAAAGCGGCCATGAATGTGGAGGTTCCCCAATGGCCGAAGGGGGCCGAGCCGCGAACCCTTTGTCCCTTGGGGCCCCGGCCGTGCCTGGGCGACATGTCGGTCTTCATGCAGGTCTCGTCGATGAAGACCAGCTTGCGCGGATCCGCCCGGCCCTGAAAGCGCTTCCACCGCTCGCGGCGGCGCTGCGCGCCGGGCCGGTCGCGCTCGTCCGCGACGGGCGCCGGCTTCTTGCGGGTGAGGCCGCAGACTCTCAGAAAGCGCCAAATCGAGGCGAGACTCGCCGCGACGCCTCGCCCGCCAAGCCAATCCTGCAGCCCCGCCGGCGTGATTGCCGGACAGGCCTTGATCCGCTCAAGGATCCAAGCCCGGCATCCCGCAAGCTTCGGCGCGCGGCGCGTGCCCATCCGGCTCGGACCGGCCGATCCCGTGTCGGAATATCGCCGAGCCCATTTGATCACGCTCGACGCGGCCACCCGCAACTCCTTCGCAACGCTCCGGCGGCTTTCGCCCGCCAGCACCTTCTCGACCGCGCGCATCCGCAAATCGTTTGAATAAGGTCTGGGCATCCGTTCCGTCCTTCATCCTTCGTCTTGAAACCAAGGACACAAACCATGTCGGAACAGCAAAGGGAATCCCTAAGTGGTACGATTCCACCTTGGTGAAAAACGCTCTAACGACGCACATATCCAGCACATCACAGAAGCGAGCGAACCTTCTCCGTTTACAAGAACTGGCCCGGGAGCAGGCGGAATCAAGAAACCCGACTTTGTTGATTTTGGTGGCACCATGGTCTTTGACGCGATTGCTCGACGTCTTCAATCGGCTCCTCATCTGGCAGCAGCCGGACTGATAACGACCAATAACGATTTTCTGCGTCAGCTTTTTGTAAGCAAGAGCGGCACGTCCTTCTCGACCCCAATGCTGGCCAACAAGGCAGCACGCCTTCTTAGGCGGTTTCCAAATGCATCTGCCAATCTTCTGAAGTCACTAATGGCGGGCGCGGCGCAGATGCCGGAAGAATGTAATCTACGCCTCGCAGCCCATAATGCCCAAGAGACAGGACAAATTTGTGGAAATGGGCTTGTCGATACTTTGCGAGCTGCATACTCAGACGACCATCGGGTAGTATTGTTTGCCCAAGATCGACTGGATATGGACCATCTCGCCATCTATCGCGTTCCCATTCCTCGGGAATTTCAAGGAAACGGGCGAAGAACTATCAGAGTCTCGCTAGCTTATGATCCACCTGTAAAGCGGACGCGTGCTGAATACACCGGCGTTCGAATGAACTTCCGTCTAATTCGCGGTTGTTCGGTCGATGATGTATTCGCACATTTTCGCACCCGTGCCGGCGAAGCCCCCGATTTTCCAAGACGATACAATTGTGACCTTAAACCGGGGCCAAACAGCCGTGACAAAAACACCATTCAAACTGCTGCGGTAACCTTCAGGCAGGACACTGCGCGCTACGGGAATGAGTACCACCTCGTTGTTCGATGTGTTGGCGGATGGGCAATTGACCAAGAGGGCTTTCAGAATTTTGCAGTGGTAGTTGAACTAGAACATCAAGCTGGTGTCCAGCTATTTGCCCAATTGCGCCAGCACATCAGAGTATGATCTCCTTTCACAATATGCCCATCAGCTACAACTGGTTCGATTTGCGCGCTCAACCCAATTTCAGACTTCAAAACCTTTTTAGATAACCACTTGATTTTACGTGTTTCCGCCTGTTTTTTAGGCACTACATTTGCTGTTTTTTGTATTGTCCTCGGCGTCCTCAGTCGATCCAGTAGAGCATGCAGCACAGCGGGAGTCCAAAGGTTCGGCAGATGCGATTCATGAGGGGTGTCATTTTCGAAGGAATCGTGAGGCACCGTTTCAAACCTGCGTCACGCATGATCGAGTATTGGCGGTCGGCGAGTGCTGTCCGGAACGTCTCCGGCAATATCCGCGTGTTCTGCTGCAGAGCGACCAGATTGGCCAGTTGGCGCACGCATTCGATAGTGTCCGCGTCGAGTCGGTCCATCATCCGGTAGCTCTTCTGCACCGGGATCGAAATCCCGATTCCGCACTCCGGCCGCCGAACGGTGCCGCGCCTGCCGTCGGGATTAGAACAACGACCCGCCAAGCCGGAACGGAGCTAGAATCGCGTCAAGTTGTCGAAATCAGGAACTCCGCCTAAATTCCTTTCGATCTGTACTCCTGAGCGACGCGATCTATGGAAACCATGAATCCTGCGGTGCGAAGATCCGGCACATCGTCGCGCGAGCGCCACAACTCGCGCATCGACTGGTATCCGAGCCGCATGGTGTCCTCCAATCCTGATCGAACGAGTTCCAATTCGTCCGCTCCCTTCAAGAATCGTTCCTTGAATCGCTCCGAAAACTGGACCGGAATCTTTGAGTTTGTGAACAGCCGGTTCAATTCGTCGAGCAGCAATTGGTTCCTTGCCTCCTCTTGTCGCCGCTGCATTCGACCGAACCTGATGTGGCTGAGGTTCTCGACCCACTCGAAGTAGGAAACCGTTACGCCGCCTGCATTCGCGTAGAGATCCGGAATGATGACGGTGCCTTTGTCCACAAGAATTCTATCGGCTTCCGCGGTAATCGGGCCATTTGCCGCTTCAACAATCAGCGGCGCCAGGATTCTATCAGCATTCTGCTGGCTGATGACGCTGTCGACTGCCGCGGGAATCAAGATGTCGCAGTCCGATTCGAGTACCCTTGCGCCGTCTTCCACGAACTTGCCGTCGTTGTACCCGCGAATTCCGCCAGTCTCTTGGACATGTCGGCTGACGGCCTCCACGTCCAACCCTTCCGGATCCACCAAAGCGCCATCGTGCTCAATGATTCCGGTAATTTGCGCTCCGTCCTCGTCCGAAAGAAACCGCGCCGCATGATAGCCGACGTTGCCCAGCCCTTGGACGACGACTCGCTTTCCGTCCAGCGCGCCCGTCAAGCCCGCCGACGCCATGTCTTCCGGCCACCGGAAGAACTCCTGCAGCGCGTACTGAATTCCGCGGCCCGTCGCCTCCACGCGGCCTTGAATTCCGCCGCTTGCAAGCGGCTTGCCCGTGACGCAGGCGCGCGCGTTGATGTCGGTCGTGTTCATCCGGCCGTACTGATCGGCGATCCAAGCCATTTCTCTTTCGCCGGTACCCATGTCGGGGGCAGGCACATTCTGGCTTGGATGGATAAGGTCTCGCTTGATCAGCTCGTAAGCGAATCTGCGAGTGATGACCTCCAGTTCGTGATCGTCGTAGTCGCGCGGGTCCAGACGCAATCCGCCTTTTGATCCGCCGAACGGAATCTCGACGAGCGAGCATTTGAATGTCATCAGGAATGCCAGCGCCTCGACCTCTTCCCGATGGACTCCCGGCGCGAAACGTATCCCGCCCTTCACCGGTTCGATATGTTCCGAGTGGACAGAGCGAAATCCCGTGAACGTATGTATCGTGCCTCTCATCCGCACGCCGAAGCGCACGGTGTAGGTGCTGTTGCAGACCTTGATTTTGTTGCGAAGCCCCGGAGAGATGTCGAGCAGGTTCGCCGCCCTGTCGTACATGTCTTCGACCGATTTCAGGAATGAGTTCTTGCGTGGCTTGGCCATCTGTCACGTCGCAATTGATTCGCCGTGAGTCTTACTCAAGTGCTGAAACCGCTTCGCTGCAAGACAACTTTTCGTACGCGCTCCGGAATTCCGAGGATCCGGCATTTTCGCCTTTGCAGGACACCCTGTGAATCAGCCGACTTTCCTCGGGTCAACAGAGCACCTCGTCACTGATTCACCAACCGCCTCAATCAAGGATCGAGCCTGCACTCGCAGCGAGACAACCCTCTGCAACCGTTTGAATAAGGACTGTCAGCAGCAAGCCCGCATGCGGGGTTCTTGCCGTTTCTCAGCTTCATGGCGAATGACTTTGGCCCACACTCTGCAAGAGCGCGTCTCGCAGTTCGACTTGGTAGACTGTCTGGATTTCCTCTATGCTGGCACCGTGCTCATACGCTCCTTTGCGAATCTTTATTTGCAAATTTTCGTCTTGTTCAAACTTCGCCTCCACGTGTTTTTCGCACTTCTCGGATATCTCAAATGGCTGCATCTCCTTTATGTCTTCAAAGAGATTAGGAACTTGAGACTCCGCCCATACTTTGGCCGAAAGACTGTTTGATATCTCTGCTCCGAAACTAGTCAGCCTGATCGGGCTGTCTCGATGTGCAATCCGATTTGGCGGCAAACGATTTATGATTTCATCGATCTTTTTGTTCAGGCTATCGATCTTCTCGTTTACCGCTGTCATAAATTCCTTGAAGGACTTTCTGTCAGAGTTAACGGCCCCCACCCAGGCCCCAATTGCAAAAACGGTCCCAATGACAGTAAAGCCACCCATAATCATAAATATGTTGGCTAGTAACCATTCGTACATTTTTTTATCCTTGAACCTGAGATGCGTCGGTGTCTTTAGCGGTCGTTAAGGTTAAGCATTCTTGCGGCTGGTGTGGGTTCGATTCGGCTGCATCCGAGGGCAGACTATATCAACTGTATCTCGCGGTGGTCAAATTTTAGGTCCACGAAGCTCGGCGAGGTCGATTGGATTCGCTCCAGATGCGACCACTGGAGAGAAGTGGTACCGCCTCCCCGGCTTGAACGGGGGACCTCTAGATCCACAATCTAGCGCTCTAACCAACTGAGCTAAGGCGGCACACGATGTGCTTACCGGTATTGCGAAAAAATTGCAACATTCGCCGGAGCGGCGTGTCAGAATCAGTGCGGCGATTTGTCAGAACGGTTCGCGCGCCCGGCCTCTTTCGCTTCCTTGAAGTGGCGGATGGCGTGCTCGAATTTGTCGCGGCAGCCCGGATTGCAGAATCCGACGACCTCGCCGCAATACTCCGTCAATGAGTCCGCTTGAACCGGCTTGCCGGACCAAGGGCAGGTCTCATTGATGCAGTCGGCCATGTTGAGTCCGGACATTCATTTCTCCACAGAATTCGCGGCAAGATCCGATGCGCAGGCAACAACCTTCATTGCTCGGCGGAATTCGCCTTCAGCGATAAAGTTCTGCCGCGCGCTGTTCAAATGCGGCAACGATCTGTTGATGCGCCTTCAAGAAAGTCTTGGTGAACACATTTTCTGTCATTCGAGATTTGAACTTGAAATCCACTTTGAATTGAACCTCGCAGCAATCCTTCCGGATATCCGCGAAACGCCACTCCACCTTCAATAACGCAAGCGGATTGAACGGCCTTTCCATGTTTTCAACGACAATGTGCCGTGCAACCGGATCAAGCGTTACCTTGGACTCCGTCCGAACATGTTTCACCAGAAATGTAATCTTCATCTCCGCGTGCAAGATCTGTTTTCCGTCGATGGCTTCTGCCGCCCGCACCTCCGTACCGGAACACAGCGGAACGAACTCCGGATAGGAATCGATGTCGGCCACGAGGTCGTACATCTGCTTCGCGGAGTAAGGCACGGTGCGGGTTTCGGTATGTGTAGTCATAACTTCTGGACCATGATCAGTCAGTTGGAACAGATAAGTCCGGCTGATCGGATTTGCAAAGAATCAAACAACCCGAGTGGGCGCGGCGCTCGCCGGAAATGCAACATCCGCTTCTGTCGCTTGGCTGCTCGGGTCGATGCCGTCTCCGACCCTCCCGCGAATTGTCACGGAAGACTGCCGATCCGGAATTACTTTGTTCGGCTGAATTGCTCGCTGGGCACGCGCGACTGACTCGCGAAGGACCAAACGCTTCGATGTAATCTGTCATCTGGCGAACGCCATTCCTCCCGCATTCTTCAGCGACGGCCCGTCATCGGACCTCCGGGCATCCGAAGCCGTTCCGCATTCGCAGCCTCCCGAGCCGCGACGAGCCTGTCCGCCGCGTTGCGGCCGAACTTTACGGCAAGCTTTTTCCTGCGGGCGGCCGACAGTTTGGACTCGTCGCACATCCTGACGATTTCGGCGTCATACGAATCCGCAACGATGACGCCCGTCAGGCCGGGCAGAAGCTCGACAGGGAAATGAGTCCCGACCGCCCAGAAAAAACGATCGCAGAACGGCAAATAGCCCTCCCATTTCGCGTCGGACATGAAATCCGTTCGCGACGATTTGCACTCGACGATCCACATTTCGCCCTTCGGCCCGAGCGCGAACACGTCGACCCTCAGCCCTGGCTCGGGCGTGAATTCCTCCAGAGTGCAAAAGTCGAGTTGCCGGAGATGGCGGCAAACGCCTTTGGCCAGCAACTGCCCGGGACTCAATTGAAGAGCCATGCCTCCTCCCAACTTGCGCTGCGCGCGGCGCACCATTGCAGGCCCGCCATTGCATTGGCGATGGCCGCAACGCTTGCCGTTGTCGCGGACATGTCGAATAAGCTTTAATGACAACAGCGACCAAACTCCAGATTCGGAGCGGATCGGTTTGCCGGTCTGCAATGCAAAGGACAATCCTCGGTCGCGTCCGACACGGCAGCGTCGATACACGACGCTTGGAGGGTTTGCTCATTGGCAAACGACGAACTGACGAAAGCAAAAAAGAATGCCCGGTCCGCGGCGACGCGCCTAAGGTCTGAAGCGTTCAGCCAAGCCGCGGCCTCGACCGCAGCGAATATGCTGGCGAACCACCTTGAAACTTTCCCTGAAGTTTGGCCGATAGCAGGATATCTTCCGATCAGGACGGAGATCGACCCCCGGCCCGCGATGGAGTTCCTGCATCGCGCCGGCCGGTCGATTTGCGTTCCCGTCGTTGAAACATCAGATCAACCCTTGAGGTTCAGGGAATGGACCCCTTGTTCCAATCTTGTGAAAGCTGCATACGGTGTCGCCGTTCCCGAAAAGGGGCTTTGGATCAACCCTTGCGTCATAGTCGTCCCGCTGTTGGCCTATGACCGGAATGGCCGCAGGCTCGGTTACGGCGGTGGCTACTATGATCGCACTATCGCCGCATGCCGCGCCAGCCGTTCTGCGGTTGCCGTGGGATTCGCGTTTTCCGGTCAGGAACTTGAGCGCGTTCCTGCGGACGACTTCGACCAAATGCTTGACGCTGTCGCCACTGAATGCGGCATCGTCCAATTCCGACAACCGAGATAGACCGAAACTCTGACGATGAAAATTTTGTTTTTAGGCGATGTGGTGGGACGAAGTGGCCGAAGCGCGATTTCGGATCGCCTCCGCGACCTCCGCGACTCATGGAAAGTGGATTTCGTTGTTGCCAACTGCGAAAACGCCACTCAAGGCAACGGCCTTACGCCGACCCACGCCAGAACGCTGTTGGCTGCCGGCATCGATTGCATCACGCTCGGCGACCACGCGTTCGATCAACGCGAAACGCTTCCCTTCGTCGACAAAGAGCCGCGCATCGTCGCACCATTGAACTGGTCAAGACACCCGCCGGGCAAAGGCGCCTGCGTCTTTGAAGCCGGCAGCGGACGCCGGGTTCTGGTCGTATCGGCGCTAGGCAGAACCTTCATGAAACAGGCTTTCGAAGACCCTTTCCATGCAGTCAAGCACGAACTGGCGAAGCATCCTCTGGGTGTTTCGGTGAACGCGTCGATTGTCGACATCCACGCTGAAGCAACCTCCGAAAAGTGCGCGATGGGCTTCTGGTGCGACGGGCACGCGACGCTTGTGGCGGGAACGCACACTCACATTCCCACCTCCGATGCGCGGATATTGCCGGGCGGCACGGCTTACATATCCGATGCCGGCATGTGCGGCGATTACGAATCTGTAATCGGGATGAAAAAAGAGGAGCCTATGAAACGGTTCACAACCGGATTGGGCAGGTCCAAACTGGAGCCCTCCGCAGGCGCAGCTACGATTTGCGGGATATTCGTCGAGACCGATGCCGCTACCGGCAAGGCGATTCGCGTTGCGCCTATCCGAGTTGGAGGAACGCTGAGCCAAGCGGAACCTTGAGTCCCGCGGCGCAACTCTCCCGTATACGGCGCTGATTTGCATGACGCATTGTTATGAATTCGGCGGACAGGAAGGAAACGCGATTTGCGAGCACCGCTTTCGGTCATCATTCCGACTTTGAATTCGACCGCGGTGCTCGGCCCGACAGCGGCGTCGCTGATGGAAGGTGTCGACGCGGGCATCGTGAGGGAACTTGTGATCAGCGACGGCGGTTCGTCCGATTCAATCGCCCGGATTGCCGAAGAACTGGGCGCGATTTTTGTCGAAGGCCGCCGCGGACGGGGCATCCAGCTCGCAGCAGGGGCGCGAGCGGCGAGCGGCAAATGGATGCTGTTCATTCATGCCGACACGCAGGTCTGCGCAGGTTGGAGTTCCGTCGTAAGCTCCCACATGTCTTCGCGGCCAGAAATTGCGGGATATTTCAGGCTTCGATTCAGGTCCGCCGGCGTCGCGCCTCGATTCGTCGCAGCATGGGCGAATTTTCGTTCAAAGCGGCTTGGCCTTCCGTACGGTGATCAAGGCTTGCTGATTTCGAGAAATCATTACGACCGAATCGGCGGGTATTCGGACATTCCGCTCATGGAGGACGTCGAGATCGTGCGAAGGCTTGAAGGGCGAATGCGGATGCTGGATTGCGACGCATTGACCAGCGCATCCAGATACTTGGAGGAAGGGTGGTTTCGAAGGGGTTCAAGGAACTTGTCGACTCTGGCAAAATACTTGCTGGGCGCGTCTCCCGAGTCATTGGTCAAAGGCTACGAGCGCAGCTGAATCCGCCTGCGCTACATCATCTGCAGCTTGTACAGCGAACTGTATATTCCGTTCAGGTCCATTAGATCGTCATGGGTTCCCTGCTCCGCGACCTCGCCCTTGTGCAGGACGATAATCGAGTCCGCGTTGCGTATCGTCGCCAGCCTGTGCGCTACAATAATTGTCGTCCGGTCCTTGTAATGCTCCGCAAGATTTTCGTGGATTCTTCTTTCCGTCCTTGCATCCAGCGCCGAGGTCGATTCGTCCAGAAGCAGGATGCGCGTTCCCCGCAGCAACGCCCTTGCAAGTGCGACGCGCTGCCGTTGACCTCCTGAAAGATTGCTGCCCCGCGGTCCGCAGCGCGAATCCAATCCTTCCTTGAGATTTTCAGCCATCTGATCGACGAGCGCCGCGCTTGTCGCGCGGTCGAATTCCTCCTGGCCAGCCTCCGGATTGCCCAGCATGACATTCTCTCTGACGGTGAGATCGAATATCCCCGGCTCTTGAGGCACGACTCCGAACAGCCCTCTCAGCTCTTCGACGGCGAACGTTCTGATGTCCTTGCCTGCAATCAAGATATTGCCTGATTTGACTTCGAAAATGCGGGTCAGCAAATTGATCAAAGTTGACTTTCCTGCCCCGGAAAACCCGACAAGCGCCGTTGTCTTGCGCGGGCTCAATTCGGCCGAGAATTTCGACAGCACCGGCACATGATCTCCGAAATCGAAATCCACGCGGTCGAATTTCAGAACTGCTTCGCCTGCATCGGGATTGACCATCATCTCTTTCGACGGACTCACGATCATCGGTTTCATGTCGAAGACAGCGCGCACGCGTCCCATGGGCACTTTCACGCGCGCCCATGCGGTCGTCACGTGACCCAATCTCTTCAGCGGATCGAAAATCAGAACCACCGCCGTGAAGAAGCTCATGAATTGGCCGATGGTTTTATCGCCGTCGATAACTTCGTTTCCGGCGATAAACAGCATGCCGAAAAACCCGATGCCTGCAGCAATGTCCACCATGGCCGGCGTTCCGGCTTGGCCGACCTCGGTTTTAACAACCGCTTTTTGATTCTTGACGCAGGTTTCCCGCACCTTGCCGAACTGATCGCGCTCCAATCCGAACAGCTTGATCACGAGCACTCCATGAAAAACCTCGTCGAGCAGCGACATTATGTCGGTGGCAGTCAGCTTCGCGACTCTTGCGGCTCTTCCAGTCAGCACCTGCATCGTCCGGACGGGGGTAAAAAGGAGCGGTATCCCTGCGATAGCTATCAATGTCCAAAACCAGTCGATCCTTATTGTGACGAACAAAAGCGAAGCGAGCGCTATGGAGTCCCTGATCGCAGGCGCGAGCAACGCGGACCAGACTGTCTTGACTTCCTCCGAGTCCACGAGGATCCGTTCCAGCAAGCCGCCCGGTTCGTGCTCCGAAAAAAATGAATAATCCAGCTGCAGAACCTGCCGCATCAGATCCATGCGAAGATTCAACTTAACCCACTCCCCTACCCGCGCGGTTATCCAGCGTTGGATAAAGCCGGCAATGCCGCGAATCGTGAATACCGCGAATACGCCAAGTCCAAGCCATACGAGCGCGCTTCGATCACTCTCGAGGAAAACGGTATCGAACATCGGCCCGATCAGGTAGCTCAGAACGCCAAGCATGCTGCCTTGGATCGCCATGAATACCAAAGCCGCGCCGATCCAATGGGAATGGCGGCGCACGTAGCTGCTCCAGAACCATCTCAGCAATGCACTGGTGCTGTAGGTCGCAGAAGTGAAGTCCAAACTCAATTCGTTACCCTAGCACTTTCCGGCATGATCTGCTCGGCGGGAAGTCAGTTGAAATGCCGCCTTTTTGTGTCGACAACTTTTAAGATTTCGGCGGTTGGTCATGCATTCTGTTTATGCCGTGTTGTCTTACGGCCTTGCCCAATGTTCAACCGCTGCGGCGGCGCACCGTATAGCCTTGTCGTTCAGCTTGGCAAGCAGATGCAGTGTGTTTCCGCAGTTTGCGGTTGAATCTGCGACTTGGAGGTCAGTTGTCGGAGGTTGGATAGGTTCCATTCCCACCGATCTTGGAAACCACCGGACAGCCGACAGTCGGACCACTCACCCGACTGGGTAGACCAATCTCGACGATCGCGCGACCGGATTTAGCGTCGCATTCCTCAGGTAGGCTCTGAAGAGTTGAAATCGCTGGGAGCGAAGGCATTGAATCCACATTGATGGGTGGTGAACAGATTTTGCCTTCGACCAATTGAAATATCCGCAGCATCATTGGAAATCGCACTCATCAACACGCACTCCGACGCGTGGCCCCCGTCGTCCGCTGGCTTCGGCACCCGGTCCGAAAAACTACCACGCCGAACATTCCCATAGCCGATTGCAACCTTCCGACCCAGAACTCGGCATTACCCGGCTGGCACCAAGCCACCTTAACCGATATGAATTGACACTGTTCCGAACCTAAACATTCCCTTGACAATCTATAAATTTCGCAAGACAAATGTCCGTCGAATCATCCAATGTACATCGACCTTCCATCTCTATTTAATCGTCACTAATCTCATCAGTTAGGTTCAAAAATGCCCGTTGAACGCATGCCTATAACACCGACTGTATTAAAATGGGCAAGGGAACGCGACGGAATTTCTCTCGAATCAATACAAAGATATTTTCCCAAAATTTACCAGTGGGAACAAGGGCTGGCGCAACCTACATACAAACAACTCGAACGTCTTGCAAGAAAATACAAATACCCCGTAGCAATCTTTTTCTTCCCTGAGCCGCCGCAACTTTCGAGTCTCAGACACTCCTTTAGAACATTGCAAAACGAACAATTCGATGAAATCCCAAGTGCCATACATTTTATGCTTCGCAAAGCCAAGGTATTGCAAGAAAATTTAATTGAACTGAACGTTGATCGAAACAGCAACTTTCATTCGCTTTTTCTGAACATGCAATTTCACGTTGATGACGATATACCATCGATGGCGCGTCGAGTTCGTGATTATTTTGGAGTAACCATTTCGCAACAGCAATCTTGGAATGATCAATCGACAGCCTTCAACAAGTGGCGCAACGTATTTGAGGAGCAGGGTATTGGTGTATTTAAAGACGCATTTAAGCATGAAGACTTTTCAGCGTTTTGTTTATACCACAAACATTTTCCGGTAATATACTTAAACAACTCGGTTGCTACTCGCAATATTTTTTCCCTATTTCACGAGCTTTCACACTTGCTCTTCCAGACGAGTGGAATAGAATATCGCCAAAATTTCGTTTACCCGGCCCCAGCGGAAGGCTCAAACAGGATTGAAGTTTTGTGCAACAAGTTTGCGGCAGAATTTTTACTTCCCAATGAGCACCTCGACAGTGAATTGCGAGACGCTACGCCCGACGAAAGTGGGGCTTCAGCAATTGCGAGCCGTTACAATGTTTCCAGAGAGCTGGTATTTCGTCGCTTTCTTGATCGGCGGCTAGTAAACTTTAATCAATATAGGGAAGCCGCCAATCGATGGAAAAGTCAGACACGAACACGTCACGGCGGTGGAGATTATTACAATACGACAATCACATATCTTGGATTACACTACATTGATCTGGTATTTTCAAAGTATTACGATGATGAAATCACGGATGACGAGGCAATTGATTATTTGGGAATTAAAGGTACAAGTTTTGCGAAACTTGAAAGAAAGTTTCATGAAAGAAAAGTGAAGTGATATGTATGTGTTTGATACCTCGCCACTTTCGGTAATGTTAAAACATTATTATCAAAGCAGGTTTCCCAGCCTGTGGGATAATTTTGAGCGACTGATAAATCTCGGAGAAGTGATTTCGGTTTCCGAAGTATTTTATGAGCTAGAAAAAGGTCCGCTTTCCCGAAATCAATGGGTTAATGCCAATAAATTTATGTTTACGATTGCTACTGAAAATGAGGCGCATTTTGTCCGAAACATATTTGCTACAGAGCAATTTATGGGTCAATGGAAGGAGAAGAATATTGAAGGGGGGAATCCGTTCGCGGATCCATTTGTAGTTGCTAAAGCTGCCGTGAATGACGGAATTGTAGTTACTCTCGAAACTAAAAAACCAAACTCCTCCAGCATTCCTAACATTTGCGAACACTTTGGAGTTCCATGTATAAATTTGGAAGGATTCATGAATCGTGTTTGTTGGACATTTTGAACGTCTTCACAACACTTTATCCGGAAGCAGATGAACATAGATCTCTGGAAGAAGTGCCTTGGTTTCGCATAATATATGGTGATGGGTTCGGTGACTGGCCGGCAGATAGCCTGGTGACACGATCTTATCAGAGCTTGACCTAGAGTTCCGTGACCTCGCCGAGATTTGGTATCTTTTGTCATCAATCAACCTAACACAGACGCCAAACACGCCCTGCAACGAGACCACCAAGACGCAATATATAGGCCCTCGGGATCGAGCTGAAAGCGATTTGACGAATGAAAAAGGGGTTTTGGTCGAACCGTTCCTACCGCCGCCGGCCAAGAGGGGCGTCCCGCACGATCGATTTTCGGACGGTGGTCAACGCGATCAAGTACATGCTCGACACCGAGTGCCAGTGGCGGACATTTCCCCTTTGTTTTCTGCCCTTTACGACGGTTCGGAACTATTTTTACACGTGGCGCAACGACGGGGGATACGACCGGATGATGGACAGGCTTCGCGTCTTCGGACGCGAACTGGCGGGGCGCCCCGAGATTCAGATCGCGGCGGCGCTCAATATCCAGTCGGGATGTCAATAAGCATCTAATCATGCCCCTTTTAGGCGTCTAACAGTGCCCCATCGAGGAGTAGTTTTTTGGAGGGGCAAGAGCAAGCTTTCGGATGGGGTCGAAGCGTGAAGGTTGTTTCGAGATCATGCCGTGGTCGCGAGCAACGACCGGACGCGAAAAGTAGGGCGACGGAGTGATCGGCGTAACGTGGCAGACCGCTTAACCTCGCATACCTCGCAACAATCTTTGATGGAAGCGGGTCATCTGCGGAAATGGCGGTCAGGATCCGCGCGCGGAACTCGTATGGTTACTTCGGGGTATGCCTTCCTTCCGTCATTGGCCTCTTCCTTTGAATGTCCGGCTCATCTTTTTGGTCTTTTGCTCTCAGAAAATCCCTTGCGTTTTGCGCGCGGAAGGGATTCACGGGGATTGGCAGCACTGGAGGGCGGGATGCGCAAAAAGATTAGCTTCGAGGACTTCGAAAAACATATGAATGAGATATCGGCCAACGGGGATCCGCTTGAAAAGCTGGCCGCTACGGTTGATTTCGAACGGTTCCGGCCGACCCTCGAAGAGGCCGCAGGATGTCCTCGCGGTGCCAATGAAGACGGCCCGACGGACGATACGGTTGTGAAATTCAAGATGCTCGTGCTGCAGAGACTTCATGAGATGTCGCTCGACGCGACCAGTACGATGGTGTGCGACCGGCTGAGCTGGATGCGCTTTTGCGGTCTCGGACTGCACGACCCAGTGCCGGATGCAAACACGCTTGGGGAATTTCGCGATACGCTGATCAAAGCGGGTGTGCTGGATGAACTATTTCGAGAATTCTATCAAACTGCCAGAGCAGCCGGATACATTCCCCGGCCGGGTCGGATGGTGGACGCAACCCTTGTCGCCAAGCCCCGCTAGCGCGCTTGACGGCACTTGGCTTCGCGAAGGACTGATCCACCATGGCAAAAAGTGAATTTGGGATCGACGTTACTCTCGATGGCATTCAAGTTTGTGCACAACCAGAAAAATTTGTTGGCAGGAAAAATTGATCTCTTACCGAACGGACGCACCTGCTTCCTCGTACAGTCAAGCGGAGTACGAACGTGCGGTTGTGAACTCGTCGCTTTGGGCGGCGGCCGGCGATGCCCTCGGATGGATCACAGAGCTTTCCCGAGGAGCAAACGGCGTTAAGCACCGAACCGGCAAAGAGAAGGTTACGGAGCCGGTATCGTGGCAACGGTTCGTTGGTGGGCGGTCCGGCGTCAAAGTCGACCTACCAGCTGGAACCTACTCAGATGACACGCAACTTAGGCTTTGCGTTTCAAGGTCTATTCTCGGAAACGGATTCTTTGATGTCGAAACCTTTGCCAAAATAGAAGTAACGTCGTGGCAAGGATACTGCTTGGGCGCAGGCGTCGGCACCAAAGCCGCTGCTGCAAATTTGTCGAAGCGAGGTGTGAATTGGTTCTCCAATTTCTTCGCTTCCGATCGCCAGAAGTATACTGCGGCTGGCGGCAACGGCGCTGCCATGAGGATTCAACCGCATGTATGGAGCGCGAATGGGTCGCGCGATGAAATGATCCTTCGGGTCATGCAAGATGCAATCGTGACCCATAGAAATCCACATGGTTTTTGCGGTGCCGTATTCCACGCGCTGTGTATCTGGCATGCGTTGGTCGAACGAGAAATCCCAAGCTTGAAGGCCGCGAAAGAGTTCGTTTCCCATATGGGCGGGCTGCCTGCCATTCTTGAAAAAGATAGCCAACTTGCCGGTGTCTGGAGACCATTTTGGGAAAACGAGGCTGGCATGAGTCTTGAATGCGCCGTTCGCGCTTTCCAGAATGACGCGTTTCAGGATATCTCGTTGATCAACGATGCTTTCGAAACGTCGATGATCCCGCCGGATTATCATGATCTCTTACACAGGCTCGGTTGTCTTACCGAAAAATATCGGGGTTCTGGATTCAAAACTGCGTTGGCCGCCTTGGCGCTCTCGTTATTGCATTCACCAGAGACCGTCGCAGATGCTTTGATCGAAGCCGCCAATGAATTGGACAGCGATACTGATACAATCGCTACAATGTCGGGCGCGCTTTTGGGTATTCTAGCGAAGCATGAACCCATCTGGAAAATTCAGGATATTGAATATCTTAGATCGGAAGCGAAACGAATGACGGACATTGCAAGAGGGACGACTGCATATAGCTTTCCATACCCCGACGTTGCCTTGTGGAAGCCGCCCGCCAATCAGTCGGATGCTGTTGTAATTTGGAACGGAGAATTGGCGTTAACTGGCTTTGGAGTGCTTGAGCCTCAAGGCCAAGAGTACGCTGCTGGAACCGCTGTATGGCAGTGGTTCAGGTTGCCTTTCGGTCAGAGCGTACTGGCAAAGCGACGGAAGAAAGTTCAGTCACTTGTCAGTGCAGATCAAATGCCGCGCGAACCTTTGTTGTCAAACTCCAAGAGCGGAGTAACGATGAGCAATGAGGAAAACAACCTTTTTGCGTTTTCAACAAGTGAGCAGCAAAATCGTGATCGGGGCAGCGAAAATGCGCGCAAGCAAACAGTGGCGCATGAAAGGTTTACCAACCTAGATGAAGCCACAAAATCCGTTATCGATTCCGGCTTTGATGATGCCACAATTGGACGAGCCATAAATCAATGTATTGATGATAGCATTAATCAAGAGCACGGCATCGAGCGTGTAATTGGCCTTTCGGCAATCATTGCTAAAGCACGCATTGCGCGCATCAAGAAAAAACAATCGCAAACCTAGCATCTTGTATGATTGTTAGTTCGTTGATTCTTCATTTTAATGTGCACCCATTTCATTGCAATAAATCCTGAAGTCCGACCGCATCTAATCCTGATCCACCCCTGAATCCGTTCCTCGCAAGGGCGAGGATTGCTTTTGGACGCCTATAGAAAAGATCATTTTTGGATGCTTATTAACATCTTGGAAGGCAGCGTCACCGATGCGCTCAGAGGTCCAGCCATCCATGCCGGAAGTATCGCACTCACGGCGATCAGCTCGTCGAAGTCTTCGGCGGAGAGCTTGTGCACAATCGCTTCTATTCCGGTTTCGACTTCCCGGGGACCGAGCCAAGCTAGGGCGCGGACTGCATTGCCAGCTGGTCTGTGGGGTGCCACCAATTGCCAGCGCGGGGCATGGCGTAGCTGCACGGCCAGCGCGCCGAAATGCAGTCGACGGCTTGGTCCGGACGTCAGATAAACAGACCGTACCGGATTCTGGGTGGTCAAGCCGAGAGCGTTGGCGGCAGCCCCGCCGCAGGGAACAATTGTTTCGCCCCAGAGCGAAGAAAGCGATGCGATCGCCATCTCGATGGAGGGAGCGCAAGGACCGAAGCGGGTCTGGATGGGGCGCATGTAGACACCTTGGCAGATCCGCATGATTTGCCCTGATCGGGCGAGCTCGGAAAGCGCTTGATCAACCGCTGCCCTGCTGCCCAAGTGAAGCAGCGCACTTGGGCACAACGGGGCGGCCTCGGGGAGGGCTGAGGCCTGCTCCAGAATGCGGTTCGACAAGTTGGGCATTGTGGCGTCTTGGCATGAATTCGTCAGAAATCAAGTGGCGATTATGACAGATTGCAATGGCCTGCGTCAGTTCAGCTGTTGAATTCTCTTCACGCCGGAATTCAGGATGCATTCGCTCTGCTCCGCAGTTCTGGAACTGCGGCTGTTTCCTTATCGACTTCTCTGTTTGACTCTCACCGACGTCACACCACTTTAGGCCGAATGCTTGAAACGGGCGTGACGGAGCCGCGCTTCAGGAACGCCGAAGGTGGCTAGCGTCGCGTAGAGCTCATTCAACACGGCAACAACTACCGCGATGTGTGGGCAAATACGGATTGTCGCTCGCTGCGCATGTAAGATTAGCTCAAGAAAAACGGCCATACCAGCCGTGATTGCGAGACAGCCGATATCTCGAGCGCACTGCTGACGAATTACGGTCAATACCAACCAAAAATCACTTCAAAATAGATCTTTGTCACGCGCCGATCCAATGTATCAAAGTAACCTACCATGCCTCGCATGCTCGGAAGAATCACTGTTTCGATTATTCCAAATCGTTCTCTGGTCATTTAACTTGGGATGCTAGGTTGTTAATGCTTAATTATAAGCTTTGATGTGCAAGCAAAGTGTCCCTTAACTCTACTTCATATACCCTTTTTACTTGCTCTACATCTGTGCCAATCTCATATGCTCCCTTGCGAATTTTTCTTTGAAAGCCTGAATCTTCTTGAAATTGGCCCGAAACATACTCTTTGCACAACTCAAATATCTCAAATTCCTGCTTTCCTGACACCAGCTTGGCAAGATGCGCAGCGTGATCAAACTGTCCACGATCCTATTGAAAGGACTTCAGAAATTTTCTTTCCGAGCTCCGTAAGTTGGACAGGACTATTTTACTCCACGGCCTGAGATGAATTCAAGCGTTTAAGAATACGACCAATCTTCTCCCTGTTCTCACTCATGTATTCTTCAACTTCATTCATGTATTCCTTAACTTCACTCGTAGAATCCTTGAATAGTTTTCGATCAGCGTTGACTTCTCCTTTCCGCTCACCGAATTTACATGCCGCCCTAATCACAGTAAGGGCAATTCCAAATACTGCAACCGTAGCTGCCACAACCGCTGCTATCATGTGCCATTCGGTCATAACGTTATCCTGTGCAATCCGCCCCGTCATATAATCGTATAATGCAACCTTGTGGCGATTGTTAGTGAAAAGTTTTCAGTATCGGCTTGGCAGGACAGACCCTGATGATTTGAGCGATGTTGGATCAACCCCGCTTCGGCTTTACCGGTACCGGCGCCGTTGGGTTGAAGTCGATCTGCCCTGACCGGAATAGGTTTCGCTCTGCTGCTGTCCGCACTGCGATTCAGCCGCAATGTGGATGGGCACGAAGTTGGGCGCCGTACTAGCCGAAGGCAGGCAGTTCAACACAAGCCGAATCAATGCGCAGAGATCACAATTCGCCCGAATACGCATCTCATCGAGATTTCGGCTCGCTCGCTATCGTGACCCACGCATCGACTTAGCTTGCGCAGGAAATTTCATCTTTGATCCGAGGTCTCCACGGCAGTCGGACCACGAACCGAAGGTTCCTTGATCTGTCCGCGCCAAACGAGAGTCGCAGGTCATCGACTATCCAGACAAGGCTTTGTCGAAATTTGTTCCGCAAGCGCCATGCTTCAAGCCATCTCCCATATTTCGTTTTCTGCCCGGAAGGCGTAGGGAGCGAATTTCGCGTCAATCCGCATTCCTTGGATTTTGTCACATGAATCTTGCCGCAGGCCGAAAATACATAGCAATTCCCGGACCGTCCGTCGTTCCCGACAAGGTGCTGGCCGCCATGCACAGAGCGGCGCCGGACATTTACGCCTCCGATTTGGAGGACATGGTGATCGAGACCATCGCCGATCTGAAGACGGTCGCCGGCACTCGCGGTCATGCCGCGATTTACATCGCGAACGGGCACGGCACATGGGAAGCATGTCTTTCGAATACTCTGAGCAGAGGGGACCGAATCTTGACCCTTTCCACGGGGCTGTTCGCGAATGCCTGGGGCCGTGTGGCCGCTGATCTCGGAGCCGAGGTGGAATGCATTGAATTCGGGACGTCGGCTCCGATAGATCCGGCAGTGGTTGCTGAGCGCCTGACCCGTGATTCGGCGCACGCCATCAAAGCCGTGCTTGCCGTGCAGGTGGACACCGCGAGTTCCGTGTGCAACGACATCCAAGCGCTCTCAAAGGCAATCAAAGAAACCGGCCACCCCGCGCTGCTGATGGTCGACTGCGTTGCGAGTTTGGGTTGCGAGCGATTCCGGATGGACGACTGGGACATCGACGTGATGCTGTCGGCAAGTCAGAAGGGGTTGATGACGCCGCCGGGAATTGGCTTTCTGTTTTTCAATGAACGCGCCAAGCGCATCGGTCGCGACGCGAACATGAGAACCCGGTACTGGGACTGGAACGCGCGAGTCGAGCCGGAAGAATTCTATTTCAGATTCTGCGGCACTGCGCCGACCCATCATCTTTTCGGACTGCGTGCCGCGCTCGACATGCTGCTGAAGGACGAAGGGTTGGATTCCGCTCTCGACCGGCATGCGAGATTGGCTCAAGCGATCTGGGCGGCAGTCGGGGCTTGGGGAAAAGGCAGCGGAATTGCTCTGAATATCGAAAACGAGGCGCATCGCAGCCATGCCGTGACAACTGTTTGCCTCGGCGAAAAGCGCAGTTCTGAACTGAGGGAATGGACCGCTTCAGTCGCGGGCGTCACGCTCGGTATCGGGCTTGGAATGGAAACCCCCGAGGATCCCGAATCGCAAAGGTATTTTCGCATGGCGCATATGGGGCATGTAAACGCGCACATGACGCTCGGGATGCTGGCGGTCGTGGATTCAGGCCTGAAGGCTCTCGGCATCAAGCACGGAGAAGGCGCATTGGAAGCCGCCGCCAAGGTCTGCTCCGGAACGGCCTCCTGAACCTGCGAATTTGCCGAAGGCGTGACCGCGACCCCATCGTTACGCTGCGTCGCCGAGACGCTCCAAGGCCTTTTTGATTCGATTTGATTCCTCCGCGAGCAAATGGATTCGTGCGCTTGTTTGTTCCACGACTTCCGCAGGAGCTCCGCTGACGAATTTGGGATTATTCAGCCGCGCTTCCAAGGCGGCAATATCTTGATTCGATTTTTCGCGCAGTTCAGCGAGCCTTGTTCTTTCGGCCGCGACATCGATGACATCCGACAACGGCAGGCAGTAAATGGCGCCATCGACTGAAATCATCGCGGAGTCTTTGGGCGCAGCCTCGATACGGCTGACGTTCTTGATTCTGGCCAACCGCTTGATCAGCGATTCGTTTCCTTTGAACCGGGACGTCGCATCGGCGCTGGATTCCAGCTCAAGCAAGTTCAACTTGAGTCCCGCCGGCACTCGCAATTGCGACCTGACCGATCGAACCTCCTCAATCAGCTTGATGACCCACTCGGTCTCCAGATCCGCGCTCTCGTCCGCGAGTTCGCCAACCGTGAACTGAGGCCAATCGGCATGCACGAGCAATTTGGTCCGGTTGGCGTTTTTGGACCAGATTTCTTCGGTTATGAACGGCATGAACGGGTGCAGCATGATGAGGCATTGATCCAACGTCCAGCCTATCGTTGTGCGCGTTTCCTCAGCCAATCCGGAATCGTCCGAAGATAGCAGCGGCTTGGTGAACTCCAGATACCAGTCGCAGAATTTGCCCCAAACGAAACTGTAAAGCGTGTTCGCAGCTTCGTTGAACTTGTATGCGCGCAACGCCTCGTCCACGGATTCGCGGACTCTGGCAGCCTCGCCGACCATCCATCTGTTGACCGTCGCGCGAACATTGGCCGGGTTGTAGGACTCGACGGCGACGCATTCGTTCATTTCCGCGAAGCGCGCCGCATTCCAGATCTTCGTCGCAAAGTTCCTGTATCCCGCCACGCGGCTTTCGGCGAGCTTCAGATCGCGGCCCATGGCCGCCATCGAGGCCAGGGTGAAGCGCACGGCATCCGCGCCGTATTTCTCGATGAGCTCGAGGGGGTCGATGACGTTTCCGAGCGATTTCGCCATCTTCTTGCCGTGCTGATCCCGCACTAGAGCATGGACGTAGACGGTGTGGAACGGAATGTTGTCGACGACGGCGAGTTGCATCATCATCATTCTGGCAACCCAGAAGAAAATGATGTCGAAACCGGTCACCAGCACATCCGTCGGGAAGTACCTGCGCAGCTCCGGCGTCTGATCCGGCCAGCCCAGCGTTCCGATCGGCCAAAGGCCCGAAGAAAACCATGTGTCGAGAACGTCGGGGTCGCGGGTCAGCGGCTTCCCGTCCGCCTTCTCCGCAGCTTCTTCTTCGGTGGCCGCGCAGTATTGCCGTCCGTCGGAGTCATACCAGACCGGAACCTGGTGCCCCCACCACAATTGCCGCGAAATGCACCATGGCTCGATGTTCTCCAGCCAATTGAAATACGTCTTCGCATAGCGCTCGGGCAGTATTTTGGTTCGCCCGCTCGTCACGGCTTCGATCGCGGGCTCCACCATTTTCTTCGCGTCGACGAACCATTGATCCGTAAGGTACGGTTCGATCGCCACTTTGGACCGGTCTCCGTGAGGAACCGTGTGCCGGTCGTCGACCGTCTTGTCGAGCCACCCTTGCCGAGTCGCCAGCTGGACAATGCGCTCCCTCGCCTCATACCGGTCGAGGCCGTCCAGCGACATCGTTTCATCCGTCGGCGCGCACCCGTCCAAGAACGCATCATTGCCCTTGAGATGCATTGTCGCCTTGGTCGACATGACGTTCACCGCAGGCAGTTTCTGCCGGACTCCGACCTCCCAGTCGTTGAAATCATGCGCGGGCGTCATCTTGACGGCTCCGGTGCCTTTGGTCGGGTCGGCATACGAATCGGCGACAATCGGAATCGAACGGTTGGCGAGCGGCAAACGCACGGTCTTGCCGACCAGATGGGAGTACCTCGCATCCTCCGGATGGACGGCGACGCCCGTGTCGCCGAGCATCGTCTCCGGGCGCGTCGTGGCTACGACCAGGTAATCGCGCGTTTCATATTCGGCCGGATTGCCGTCCGAATCGAATGCGACCGGGTGCTCGTAAGTTTCGCCGTTCTCAAGTTCGTAGCGAAGGTGCCACATCTTCCCGTCGACTTCGACCTGTTCGACTTCGACGTCGGAGATTGCCGTTTCGAAATGCGGATCCCAATTGACCAGACGCTTCCCCTTGAAGATGTAGCCCTTCTCGTAAAGCTCGATGAAGACCTTCAGGACGGCATCGTGGAACCCGGCATCCATCGTGAAACGGTTTCGCGACCAATCGCAGGACGCTCCGAGCCGCTTCAGCTGGTTGACGATCGCGCCGCCGGAACTCTCTTTCCACTCCCAGACCTTCTCGAGGAATTTCTCTCTGCCCAGCTCCCTGCGCGAAGGCATTCCGGCCTCCGCCAGAGAACGCTCAACCACCATCTGGGTCGCGATTCCGGCATGGTCCTGGCCCGGCTGCCAAAGGACGTCGAAACCTCGCATCCGGTGCCATCTGATCAGGATGTCCTGCAGCGTGTTGTTGAACGCGTGACCCATGTGGAGGACACCTGTCACGTTCGGAGGCGGAATCATTATGCAGAACGGCTCGGCGTCCGTTCGCGCGTTGGCGCCCGCGACGAACGCGTCCGAGGCCTCCCACATCTCGTAGATGCGCCTCTCCGTCTCGGCTGCATCGTATTTCGTTTCCATCTGCGCACACGCCTCTTCGTCCGGACCGCGACATTGAATCCGCTGCCAATTAATCAATTCATGCCGGAATTTGAAGCATGCCGGACGCGCGAAGTTCGGGCCGACGGGCGCGCGTCGGCCTTGAATCTCCCTGCGAAGGCGGATAATCGGCCGCTTGACCCGAGCGAGGGAGCCCGGGCGCAAAAATTTCCGAAGCCGTCAGAGTGAATCCACATGTTGAAATTCGGCGTGAGCCAACCCGTGAAGAGGAAGGAAGACGTCCGGCTGCTGACCGGACAAGGCCGGTACATCGGCGACGCCGCTCCCGACGGAGCGCTGGTAGCTCATTTCTTCTACTCGCCGGTCGCGCACGCCCGGATCGTCTCCTTGGACGTCGAGGCCGCCAGATCGGCGGACGGAGTGCATGCAGTCTTGACTGCGGAGGATCTTGAGCGAGCCTCGGTCCTCAACAGGATGGCAGCGAGCATCCTCGACCTGCCCGACGGCGGAAAGGGCGCGAACCCCGCACGCCCCCTCCTTGCATCGGACAAGGTTCGTTTCGTGGGCGAGCCCGTCGCCATGATCGTGGCCGACACTCTGGACCAGGCGAAGGACGCGGCGGAGCAGATCGAATTCGATTACGAGGAGCTTTCCGCGCACCTCGATCTTAAGCCCGGTGGCGAGGCGCTGCACGAGGAAGCCCCCGACAATCTGGCTTTCGACTGGTGGGCCGGCGACAAGGACAGGGTCGGCAAGCAGTTCAGCAAAGCCGCGCATACGGTCTCGCTGATCGTGGAGGACAACCGCATCATCGCGAATTCGCTGGAGACGCGGGGCTGCACCGCATACTGGGCCGACGGCCGCCTGCATTTCGCGTTCAGCGGCCAGGGAGTCTGGGGCCCCAAGCAGGAGTTGAAGAAGGTCTTCGGCTTGGAAAGCTCGGATGTTCACGTGCAGATCCCCGACGTCGGCGGCGGGTTCGGGATGAAAGGGTTCATGTATCCCGAATACTTCGTCGTGGCTCAGGGCGCGCGCGTCGCCGGACGGCCTTTGCGCTGGGAGTCCGAGAGGTCGGACGCCATGCTGACGGACAATGCGGGACGGGATCTCGTATCCCTTGTCGAAGCTGCATTCGACGAAAACCACCGCATCCTGGCCTACCGAATCGATACGCAATGCAACCTCGGAGCGCAGAATTCCACTTTCGGCCAAGCGATTCAGACGGAGATCGCCCAAAAAGTCGTGACGGGCGTCTACGACGTCCCCGCGACATTCTTCCGCGTGCAAGGGATTTACACCAACACGGCGCCGGTGGACGCGTATCGCGGAGCCGGACGGCCGGAAGCGATTTACATGATCGAGCGGTTGATGGATCACGCCGCCAGAGTTCTCGGCGTCGGCCAGCTCGAATTGAGGCGCAAGAACTTCATTCCGCCCGAAAAGTTTCCGTATCTGAATTTTGCGAATGAGACCTTCGATGTCGGCGACTTCGACAAGGTCTTGAAGCGCGCGGAAGCGGAGGCGGATATTGCCGGGTTTCCGTCTCGGAGACGCGAAGCCAAGTCAAAAGGCAGACTCAGGGGCATCGGCCTTTGCTACTATATCGAAGCAATTCTCGGGGATCCGTCCGAAACCACCAAAATCGAATTCACCGAGAGCGGCGGCGTCAACATGTACGTGGGCACCCAGTCGAACGGCCAGGGCCACGAGACCGCCTTCGCGCAGGTTCTGCACGAACGCACCGGCATTCCGTTCGAGAAGATCAATTTCGTGCAGGGGGACAGCGATCTGATCCGGAAGGGCGGCGGAACCGGCGGGTCGCGCTCCGTCACGACGCAAAGCGTTTCGATCAATTTGACTTCGGACCGCATGATCGAAAAATTCATGCCGTTCGCCGCCGAGCAGTTTGAACATGCGGAATCGGATGTCGAATTCGACGACGGACTGTTCCGCGCGAAAGGCACCAACAAGTCGATGTCTTTGATGGACGCCGCGGACGCCGCGCGGGCGGCGGGCCGAATCGATTTGCTGACGACCGAAGCGACCTCGAAACTGGACGGACGCTCCTACCCGAACGGAGCCCATCTCTGCGAGGTCGAGATCGACCCCGACACCGGCGATACGAAAGTCGTCAAATACACGGTGGTCGACGATCTGGGAGTTCTGATGAACCCCATGCTCGCCGAAGGCCAAGTCCACGGTGGCGTGGCGCAAGGCATTGGCCAGGCGGTCACGGAGCGAGTCGTATTCGACGAGGACGGTCAGCTCTTGTCGGGCACGTTCATGGATTACGCGATGCCGCGCGCCGGAGACATTCCGTTCATCGAGTTCCACTCTGAGCCTGTGCCGTCAAAGAACAATCCGATCGGCATGAAAGGATGCGGAGAAGCGGGAACGATCGGCGCGCTCGCGGCCGTCGCGAATGCCGTTCAGGACGCAGTGTGGGAGCTGGGCGTGCAGCGGGTCGACATGCCGTTTACCCCGGAGCGGACATGGCGGATGCTGGCAGCGAAGGAAACCGCTCCGAATTGACCACGTCTGATGCCCTGAATTCGGAGCGCAACGCCGGTCTTCAATCAGGTCGGGCAGCCGTTCGCCGCCGCGTTCGACCCGCCCGATGAACCCCTACCTGCCGGATCGCTTCAGAACCTTGTCCAAAAGCATGCGGCGCTCGCTCGCTACCGGCGCCGTTTTGACCCGCTCGTAATTCACCTGGGGGTCGTACAGATTCACCTCCAACCCGAGTTCCGCCGCCGTCAGCCTCCCCATCGAAGCAATAAGCGAATAAGCGGCAACGTCGCGATTCGTTTCAGCCGTGATCAGGTCGGTGCGAGCGCCAAGCAGCCTTTGTTCGGTATCGAGGACATCCAGAGTGGACCGAAGTCCGAGCGCCGCCTCCTCGCGCATGCCGTTGTACGCAATCTGGGCTGACTCCACCTGCTCGCGCCGCGCCGTTATGGATGCCGCGGCAATTTCGAACCTCGCCCAGGCCGAAGCAACCCGCTGTTCGGCGGAACGGACAGCCTGCAGCAAATCGAAACGCGCCTGCTGCGATACAGCCAGACCCTGCCGCAGCAGGGCCATGTTCGCGCCGCCGCGGTACAATGGCATGTTGGCCGTCAACGAAATGCTGGACGTGGTGGATCCGCTGCCGCTCCAGCGTTCCAGATCACGATCCAATGCCACGGACCCTCCCAGCGTAATCCTGGGATTCAGAACGGTTTCGGACCTTTTCACATTGAGGTCCGCCGCCGCCGCCGTGTGCTGAGCCCTGATGATGGACGGGTGATTCCTTCTTGCGATCTCGGTCGCTTCTTCAAGGGACGGCGGCAATTCGACGATCAGCGGCGAAAACTCCAATGTTCCGGGATATTCGCCGACTTGGAGTCTGTAGGTTTCCCGAGCGATCGAAAGCTCGCCTTCCCGCAACGCAACCGTGCTTCTCGCCGAAGCGAGCTGCGCCTCCACGGCACTCACGTCCGTCCGGGTGATGGCTCCGAGCTGGAATCGATTCCGGGCCGCGTCGAGCTCGGTCGAAATCAATCGAAGATTGTTTCGCTCAAGCGTCAGCAGCCTGTCGTAGCGCAAGACGTCGTAGTAGGCCCTGACCGCACCCAGAATTACGTTCTGTTCCGTCTCGACCAGCGTTTGCCGGGCAGCCAGGACTCCTTCTTCCGCCGCTTTTATGGCAAGCCTCTGACTGCCCCCGTCGGACAAAAGCAAATCCATCGTCAAACGCAGCGTCCCCGTAAGGGAATCGCCGCTTTGCGCCGACGCGCTGTCGACGACTCTGCCTTGCGAGGTCGCGACCAGATTGATCGCCGGCCGCAGCACTGCCACGGCCTGCGAAACGGTTTCGTCGGTTACGCGAAGCAACGCGCGCGATGATTCGAGAACGCTGCTGTTGCGATAGGAGACCGCCAACGCCTCGGGCAGCGTCTGCCCGACAGCCGGAATTGCTAATCCGGCAGCAAGCGCGAAACAGATTGCGCTCTTCCTTTTGAACAACATGGTCTTCTCCGCATTTTAAGCTTCAGCCCGTTCTGCTCGCCTGTTGCCCCACGTCATCAAAATGTGAATGTTCTTATTTTTTTGAATCCCTGCAATACCGGCGCGTAGGCGCTGAACGCAATCCGCCAGCTGATTCTGCCTTTTGCCTTGATGCCGATCCTGCATTCGCCCGCTTCGCCGTCGACGAAAATGCATGCGATTCGACCGCCCTCTTTTAGCTGCTCGGAAAGGCCGAGGGGGAGATCTTCCACGCCGCCCTGAACGGCCATCGCATCGTACGGCCCATGCTCCGGCGCGCCCTCCGCCAGCGGGCCGGCTATCGCTATGGCGTTGTCTACGAAATGATTGGCGAGGGTCGACTCGACGCGCTCCGCGAACTCGTCGATTTCCTCCAACGCAATGACGGCCTCCGCCATGCGGGCGATGACGGCGGAAGAATAGCCAAGCGCGCATCCCACATCCAGAACAAGCTCGTCCCGCCTTACGTTCAATTCGTTCAGCATCTTCGCAAGCACGCGCGGATCCAGCACCACCCTGTGATCCGCGATGGGAACGTGCTCTCCCATATAAGCAAGATCCCTGAAGGCGTCGGGAACGAATTCCTCGCGCGGGATTTCCAGCATCGCTTGAATGATGTTGAAGTTGGTCACGTCCGACGGCCTCACTTGGCAGTCCACCATCGCGACGCGACGCTGATCGAATTCGTTCATTGCCCAATCTGCAGAATCAAACCGGTCTTGCAGTCCATATTCGCACATTTCTTGCGGAAGGGTAACTCCGACGCGCGCCGTCGCCGAATCGGCTGCCCGAGGTTTCCAAAGCGCGCAGACGGAATCATCGGCCTCCCAATCCGGGCAAGTTCTTGAATTCCTCCAGCGCCTCCGGATTCGCCAACGCCTCGATGTTCGTGACCGGCATCCCGTTCACGACGTTCCTTACCGCCAATTCGACTATTTTGCCGGACTTGGTCCTCGGAATGTCCGACACGGCGAATATCCGCGCCGGAACATGCCGCGGCGACGCGTTCTCGCGCACCGCGCGCTTGATCTCCGAAATCAATCCGTCCGTAAGCGCCGTTCCGTCCCTCAATCGCAAGAACAGAACGATTTCGACGTCCGACCCGGCATTCAATCCTATCGCCAAGGCTTCCAACACTTCGCTGAACTGCTCCACCGGCCGATAGATTTCCGCCGTTCCGATTCGCACGCCTCCCGGATTCAGCGTCGCATCGGACCGACCGAAAAACACCATCCCGCCGGTCTCCGTCAGACGCACCCAATCTCCATGGTGCCAGACGCCGGGATATCGCGAGAAGTACGCATCGTCGTATTTCTTTCCGTCATGATCGTTGAAGAATCCCGTCGGCATCGAGGGGTGGGCCGACGCGCATACAAGTTCGCCCGTCTCTCCGAGCAGACTGTTCCCGTCGGCGTCGCAAACTCTGACGTCCATCCCGAGATGCCGCTTCTGGCATTGCCCCCTGTAAACCGGGCTGATCGGACTCGCGCCGACGAAACAGCCGAGGATATCGGTGCCGCCGGCGATCGAGGACAGGCAGACGTCCGATTTCCATTGCTCGTAGATGTAGTCGAAGGATTCCGGCGACAGCGGCGATCCAGTGGAATACACGACCCGGAGCGCGCTCAGATCGCACCGCGTCTGCGGAGCGACACCAGCTTTCGCGCATGCGTCGAAGTATTTGGCCGAAGCGCCGAAATGCGTCACACTCTCCGCCGATGCGATTTCGGGAAGCCGCATCGCATCAGGATGCATCGGCGATCCGTCATAGAGCATGATTGTCGCCTCCGAAGCCAAACCGCTGACCAGCCAATTCCACATCATCCACCCGCAGGTGGTCGCGTACATCACGCGGTCGCCGGGCTTGATGTCGCCTTGGAGCTTGTGCTCCTTCAAATGCTGCAGAATCGTTCCGCCGACGGAATGGACGATGCATTTGGGAAGTCCCGTCGTCCCCGACGAGTACATGATGAACAATGGCGAACGAAATCCTACGCGGGTGAATTCGGGCCGCGCCGGCCCTTGCCCGCCCAAATACTCCGCGAAACCCATGTTTCCTTCAGCCGGGGCATCGACGGATTCGGCATAGGGCAGCACTACGACGCGTCCGATGCTCGGAATGCGGTTCGCAACTTCGACGGCCGTGGGCAGAGCGCGGAATGTCTTGCCGCCGTAGCGATACGCGGCGGTGCAAAACAACAGTTTCGGTTCAATCTGGCCGAATCGGTCCATTACGCCGTTGATTCCGAAATCAGGCGAACATGACGACCAGACCGCGCCGAGACTGGCAGTTGCCATCATCGCGGCAACCGTTTCGGGCGTGTTCGCGACGATCCCCGCCACCCGGTCTCCGGCTCCAATGCCGTCTTCCCTCATCGATCGCTGGAGTCGTCCGACAAGGGAATTCAGCTTCTCCCAAGTCAAGCAACGCCGGCCGCCGCATTCGGAATGAAAAATGACGGCAGGCGCGCCATCGCATCTGCGAAGGAGATTTTCGGCATAGTTCAGCGACGCATCCGGGAAGAATCTGCTGTCTCGAATGTCGTCCGCTGGAATGAAATCTGTCGGCCCCGGGTCGCCTACGGTTCCGCTGAAGTCCCATACCGCGCGCCAGAACGGCCCTGGATTCTCTATCGAATAATTCCAGAGCGCGTCATAATCCAAGTTGCCAACGGCGTCGGCGATTTCGGGACGCCCCATGAAGTGCGCGAGCAGCGTTGATTCCGCCCGCCCGCGCGAAGGTTCCCACAACAGCGTGTCCATTGCGCTCTCTCCGACTCGCATACCCCGATGAAAACCGTTCGATACCATTGTCGGCGTTCGCGTCAAATCGGAGAGATCAGCCGATCCTTATGTGAGCATGCAACGGTGATTCGGCCAGTTCGAAAATCGTGCACCGGCAATGACATGCGGCCTCGGCCAGCGACGAGGCTTGCGAATAACCTGGCGAAAAAGCGACCGCCGTTCACTCGGCAGGCCCTCTTCCCGACCGAACGTCGCTTCCGAAAATTTGCATTCCTTGCAGCGCAGCATCAAATCGGCGCTTGGCATCCGTCGAGGATGCCAAGCGCCGCTGATTTTCCCAGATCGATCAGGAAAACTCGATTCGAAGATTATCGGACAGCCGTCCGCACGAGAAGGCCAATGGCTGTCTCAATAATTTCTTTGCCGAACATTGATCAACATCGGTCAAACCGCAGCCGCGGCTTGGAATCCGATGCGATCAATAATTGTTTATTCCTTGATTTTAAAATCATCCGCATTAGCGCCTCCCGCCACGAGGTCGCGCAACCAAATTGGCTGTCGCCCCCGTCCCGACCAGGTCTGCATCGAATTTGCGGGATTCCGATATTTCGGCGCCACCTTGGAATAACGCTTGACTTTCGGCTGTTCAAACAACTCTTCGACCGAATAGCCCATGTTCCTAGCGAGCGTTTCTATTTTCTCGGCTGCCTTGGTGCGCTTGAGTCGCTCGTCTCGCGTTTCTATAGCAACTTCAAGTCTACGTTTCAGGGCTTTCAGTTCCCTGAGAGACAAAGCATCGAGGTCCGCATAGTTGTCCATGTGTTTTTTCCACTTAAGTTCAGTAAAGACCGGATGGACGGTTAGCACCTTGCTTGAAGATATGCAATTGCCTCCGTGCGACGAACGCAAATTTCCTGCAAAGAACAACGCCTCCGTGCCGCGACCCGCGGAATTAGAATTCGCATCCTCGGATAAATCGGCTCATTCCAATCCATCGGTTGAACTGCAGAGCAACGCGCAAGTATTTGCGGGCTGACGGGGCCTCTTGGCGAGTCGGGAACGAAGCGGACGGCTTTCAATTGTTTCACCCTGAACCAATCCGACTGCGAATGCGTGATCGAATCCCCGCTTGAAGCACTAAATGAGGCGCTTCACAGGAAAAAAATCCGACTCCGTTCGCTTGGTGGCGCCACTCTTTCAAGCGGTGAATTCCGCTGTCGAAAGCACGGACCGATGGTGGAACCCAATGCAATGCGGGTGCAGGTTCAGCCAATCCGGCATTGGCTAAAGTATTGAAATCGCGTTGCAAAATCTCGCATGTCAAGGTTGACGACCAACTTCCTCATGCCGCCGCGAACCCGAGCGACAAATTCACCTTTCCGATTTGCGGCCGCATGACGAATGAACAATAATCTATTGGTCGGCACGGCAGGCAGTTTACGAATCCAACCGAGATCCCGACCGAAATTCAGGGGAACATTTGATGAGCGGCAACTCTCCCACACACCCGGACTTCGAATCCGGTTTCTTTCTCAAGGACCACATTGAGCACACTCTGGATTTCTACCGTCTGCATGCATTCGACGGCAAAGGCGGATTTTTCCATTGCCTGCTCGACGACGGGCGCTTGATCGATTTGGAAACGCGGCATCTGGTCAGCTCCACTCGCCATGTAGTGAATTTCGCGACGTCGCACAAATTCAGCGGAAATTCCTCCGACCGGGCTCGAGCCGAGCACGGACTGCAATACATTACCGATTCGCATCTTCAGCCCGGCGGCTGGTTCGCCTGGGAATTGCGGAACCGCGCCCCGACGAGCCAATCCGTTTCGACCTATGGCCATTCATTCGTTCTGCTTGCTGCCGCGACCGCGTTCAATGCGGGAATTCCCGAAGGCCGCAAGCTTTTGGACCAAACTTGGGAATTCTGCGAGAAACATTTATGGCGGGAGTCCGACGGAGCCTATGTCGACGAGCTTCCATCCTTGAATCAAGATCCTCTGCCATACAGAGGGCAAAACGCAAACATGCACATGTGCGAAGCTTGCTTGGCGGCTTGGCATTCAACCCGCGAAAGGAAGTATCTCGAAAGAGCCGATGTCTTGGCCACGAAGTTTGCGCTTGAATTGGCCGATGCCTGCGGGGGTCAGGTCTGGGAGCATTTCACCAGAGGCTGGCAGCCGGACTTCGACTACAATTCGGGAAAGCCGGACGATTTGTTCAAGCCTTGGGGCTTTCAGCCCGGGCATCAATTCGAATGGTCGAGGCTTCTTTTGACGCTTGAAAAGGAGTCGCCGCGGGAATGGCACCTTGATCGCGCTGTTTCGCTTTACGAAACGGGAATGAACCAAGGGCGGGATCCGCAATTCGGAGGCGTGGTTTACGGTGTTGCGCCTGACGGGAACTTCGCTTCAGTGCAAAAATACTATTGGGTCCACAGCGAAGGCTTCGCGGCTGCGTGGAGACTATTCAAGAGAACGGGTTCCGATAGGTACCGCTCGGATTACAATGACATCTGGCGATATTCATGGGACCACTTTGTCGACCACAAGCACGGCGCCTGGTTCCGGGTACTGCAGCGCGACGGAAGCAAGGTGGACGAATATAAGTCGCCTCCGGGAAAGACCGACTACCATACGGTGATGGCGTGCTGGGACGTCATCGATCATCTTCAATAGGACCGCACCCGCTCGCTTCGTTGCTCTGCGGTTGCAGACGGTTCAAGATCTGAAAATCAATCCGTATCGATCGAACAAACTCGGCGGTCGGATTGGGTGGGTTCCGACCAGCTGAACACTTCCGGCAATCGTCGAAATTCAAGCCCGGCTGCTTTGGAGTGCGGGTGAAGCAGATTCGCGGACCGGTCGAGGTCTGGATCGGTTTGGGTCGATACTTTACCCGAACTGCGGAAGCCTCGCCGCAAGATTCGTGCATGTTTCGGTCTCACAGGCAGCAAGGGGAATCCAAGCCGTCAGGCTTCTCGGTTGAGAAACAATCGCTCGTACTTAGGGGTCCGCCGTCACCGCTACCCAATCCCGCAAAGAACGCTCATCTACGGCACTCCGGAAAATGATTCTGCGTCACGGATCATTTTTGGATGCTTATTGGCATTCGATAGGTGAAGACGATATGATTTGCTCAAGCACGGCAACCTCGAAACCGCACTCACTCCGCATAGCAATGCATCCCATTTCAAAATCAAAAGAACTCCCAAAATATAGGATCACCCGCAAAGGGCCTTAATCCAATTCTTAAAATTTTTGTAGTTCGTCGTATCAAATTCTATTTTATTTGCCTTGAATGCTGTACCCATTTGCATTCCGGGTGCTACTATCGATAACCAAGCATAAACTTTGGACTTACTTTCATTAACCGGAATTCCTTTATCCATTGCGCGCTCAACAAAATCACACGCAAGCTCCCACACATCATCCTTTGGAATCAGTTCCGCAAAAAAGTCCTCCAGCACACCGGATTTTTGATTGTCCGGCATCACCCAAATGCCAATAACTTGGTCTCCAAACTCTTGGACGGTTCCGCAGTGACACGGTGTTTTCGGCAACTCAATTTCCAAATCTGAGCGAATCAGTTTATCGAGAATTGACTGCCACCGCGTCTCAAAGCTTTCACTAGCATCGACAATTATGCCAATACTTCTCATATCCGACTCCTTAATGAGTGCCGGAAGATCGTTGAGCAAATTTTCGATTCCGTTGCAGCTCACGAAATCCACATTCGAAATTCGTAACCTCTCCAAGACTGCCTCGACTACTATCTAATCCGTCCTTCCCTCGAGCAAGAATAGTCGTTTCGATGAAGCTGTATCTTCCATCAATTCAGACCTACCTTACTTCGACGCCACGCCTTGCGACAACCTCCAGCTCCGATTCGTCAAAGGTGATTGCTTTCTGTGCTTCATCGCCCTCTTCAATTCTTACCAGAATGCCATCCACAGCTTTGTTCTCAACTGCGGCTTCCGCAAACCCCCTCACGCAGTCAAAACTATGGGTTGTCGCAATGACCTGAACGTCATTGTCATAGGCCGCTTGCAGCACCATTTTCCAGAAGCTTGATTGTGCGGTATAGTGAATTCCGATTTCCGCTTCGTCTATGAACAGAAATCCCTCTTGGCTGCATGAAATAGCCGCTGCTACAGCCAGCACCCTCGTAGCTCCACCGCCTAAGCTTCTAAGTGGAACGGGTGTATCGGAATGCTCCATCTTGACAATAATTTTTTTTGCATCCCTGTCACCTACAACAGCAATCCGTTCAATCTTTTTTGTCGTTAAAACATTTAATGCCTCGACTACCAAATTCTCACGCGGTGTCAGCGCAAACTCGTTCCAAAATTCGATAATAGTTCGAGTGTCGGATAATCTCGGATTCAACCAAGTAAAGTTTATATCCCCCACCTCTGCGTCTAGATCAATATCATCTGATGTTCTGTCCAACGTTGAAGAACCCCAGTACATCAATTCATTTGCTCTGCCAAAATATCTATCTACGATAGCATGCGGCGGAATCGGAAAGCCCTCCGCAATTTTCTTCATTTTCAAACGATCATTGGTATTGAGCTTGGAATAAGAGTCAATAAACACTAGCCTTAGTAATCCTGTATCATTCGAATTATCTGGACCAATTTCTATCTTATCTGATATATTTGGATCTCGTCCCCAAAATAGGGTCTTAACAAACGCAGAATCGTCTTGATCCATCTGACCATCGCCCTTTGAAATGATTTCTTCTCTGTCCAGCAGGAGACTCGCAATTGCCTCTTTAGTCCCACGTGCCGCCCAGATTCGTGCCGCCTCCAGCACTGTCGTTTTTCCGACGCCGTTTCTACCTGTCAAAAGTGTCGCTCGCCCAAGTTTGGGTAGCCACAAGCGTTTGATGCCACGAAACCCTTCAATTGACAGGCTCGGCAGGTGCAAGGGACTGCCGTCGCTGCTGGACATCAGAAGTTCCTTTCTGGTCTTTGGTGATTTGACGAAGTGCCTGACCTTGGGGAGTAATCGTGCTGGCTCTGGTACAATTTATCAAGGCGTTGGAGCCTTGGCTTCCAGTACCTGTTGCCATCTCCAACCTGTTTGCCAGGAAGCTGAGCCCCTTGAATTGTCGAGCCGGAATTTGCATTGATGGTTAGTGGAACCCTTCGGACAACCACGGGAATCCATGCCGGATTGCTTTGGAATGCGGTTGAATTGAACACGCTCACCTCAAGCGGACACCAAGCCGTCAGACGGTTTTGCGCGGCTGGCAAGCCGACGCAACCACCCACGTTGCACGCCATGATTGCGATCCGGGCGGAAAGGTTCACAGCAATGTCCGATCCGAGCTGTTTTGAATGCTCGGCAAAGGCATTATGCACTGATTCCCAATAACGAATTGAGCGACTCGATGCCCGCAAAACTTCAAAGGCTGGAATTGGCGATCGAAGGAATGACCTGCGGGGCTTGTTCCGCACGGTTGCAAAATGCTCTGAACGATGCGCAGGGCGTCGCAGACGCGGCAGTCAACTTCGCCCTTGAACGAGCGGTCGTCCGTTTCGACTCTGACAGGACAGACATAGACACGCTCATAAAGGCAGTAAAAAGGTCGGGCTTCAACGTCGGCGTCGAAACTGCTTCGTACCACATCGCCAATCTCCGCGATGAAAAAGTTGCCAACAAAATCAAATCCGTGCTCAGCAACGTGCTGGGGGTGCTGGACGTCGCGACTGATCCGGCAACAGACACTGTCTGCGTGACCAGCCTTTCGCTTATGGTTCTGGACGATTCGCTTATCAAGCGAGTCGCCGAAGCAGGCCACGATCTTCTTCCTGCCGCGGGCGTCGGCAGCCAAGTAGATCGGGAACAACGGCGATCCGTTTTCGAACGTCGGGTGATCATTGCGTCCTGCATTTTGACGCTTCCATTTCTTGTGCAAATGGCGGCAATGGCGATCGGCGGCGACACCGGCATGCGGCTGCACATGCCGCCTTGGGCTGAGTTGCTGATCGTTCTGCCGATTCAATTCGGATTCGGAATCCGGTTCTACCGAGGGGCCTACAACTCGCTGCGCGGCGGCGGGGCCAATATGGACGTGCTCGTCGCTCTCGGCACGACTTCGGCGTTCATTTACAGCTGCTACCTTATGCTTTCGCTTGGTCCCGGCGCGCGCGGCGAACTCTACTTCGAAGCATCCGCATTCATCATCACATTGATCTTGATAGGGAAACACCTTGAAGCCCGGGCCAAAAGAAGCGCGGCAGCGGCCATCCAGGAATTGCTTGCCCTTCGACCGAAGACGGCAATCGTTCGCCTCAAGGACGGCTCGACACGGGAAATCAACGCCGCCAGCGTGAAGCCGGGGGAAATCGTCGTGTGCCGACCGGGAGACCGCATAGCCGTCGACGGCGTGATCGCGCGAGGCGAGGCGGAAGTCGACGAAGCCTTGATCACAGGCGAAAGCGTTCCTGCGGCGAAGGGACGAGGAGACCGAATCACGGCCGGCTCCATAAACGTCGACGGATTCCTGGATATCGAAGCGACGGCGGCGGGCGAGAATTCCATGCTTTCGCAGATGATTCGCATGGTGGAGAATGCCCAGATATCCAAGCCGGAAGTTCAAAGAATCGCGGACAAGGTCTGCGCAGTATTCGTGCCGGCAGTCATCGCGGTCGCAGCTGCCACTTTTGCCGGTTGGCTGATTTACGGCGCAGGTCTCGAGCAAGCGTTCAAGAGCGCGGCTGCGACTTTGGTCATCGCGTGCCCCTGCGCACTGGGCTTGGCGACGCCAACGGCTATCATGGTCGGCTCAAGCATCGCCGCAAAAGCCGGAATACTGATCAAAGATGCGACCACTCTGGAGAATGCCCACGGACTGACGCACATCGTCTTCGACAAGACCGGAACCCTCACCGAAGGGAAACCGGAGATCGAGAACATAGAACTTTTGGGGGAAATGAGCGAAGACGAGGCTGTTCTGATCGCGGCCTCGTTGCAGCAGGGCAGCACGCATCCAATCGGCAAAGCGTTCACCAAAGAAGCTCGGAAGCGACATCAGACTTTATTGGAAATCGAAAATTTCAGGAACGAGGTGTCGCGCGGCATCAAGGGCGAGATCGGCGGCGTATCGTATTTCGTCGGCAATTCCCGAATGCTTGTCACCGCGAATCTTCAAACCGGCGAGCCGATCGATTCAGGAACATTCGCCTGGCTGGGCGAACGCAAGGAGGGCGGAGATGTGCTCCATGCCCGATTCACGCTGAGTGATCAGCTTCTTCCGACATCCAGATCGGCTGTGGACCTGCTCAAAAAGCTCGACATACGGCCGATGCTCGTCACGGGAGATGCCAAATCAGTTGCGAATAAGGTCGGCGAAGCTCTGGGCATTGAATACATTCGAGCGGAAACGCAGCCGAACGACAAAGCGTCGATAGTTTCGGACCTTCAAAAAGAGGGCTGGAAGGTCGGCATGGTTGGCGACGGCATAAATGATGTGCCCGCTCTCGCCCAAGCCACTGTCGGATTCGCGGTCTCGTCCGGAACTGAAATCGCGATGGAGACCGCGGCGGTCACGATCGTGCGGCCGGATCCGCGATTGATTGCCGCCGCCATCGACGCGAGCAGGCGAACATTCCGGAAGATCAAGCAGAACCTCTTCTGGTCCTTCATTTACAACGTCATTGGACTTCCGCTTGCGGCGCTCGGGTACTTGAATCCGTCGCTCGCGGCCGCGGCAATGGCGATGTCCAGTCTCAGCGTGCTTGCGAATTCCCTTACGCTGCGCAGGTGGAAACCCAATCTGCATCCTTCGGAATCTCCGCCGCCGGACAGGAACTGATCGATCGCGCGGAAACTTGCGGCAGCGGCTTGATCAGTTCGAACAGTTTCATCTGCCGATCAGCCTTCACGCGTTCATACCTCGTGCCAAGCACGGGCGTGGAAACCGCATACATATCTCCAGAGTGCTATCTGAACGCGAAGCCCAGAGCGCAGATGCCGTCCGTATGCTCGTTCTCGTCGGTGGCGAGCCCTCCTGCTCAAATCCGATTGATTTCTTCAAGCAGTTTTTCCACGGACTTCGAATTCGCGGTTCGCGCGCCGCATTCCCCGCGAATCAATCCTTCCGCATCCGCATGATTCATACATGCCGGCGCCGCCTTGCCATTTGCCGTCGTGGTCAACGGAAATCTTGCGCCGATGCTCGACACCGCGCGCAGCCTCCGGCTTCCGGCGATCTGGTCGATAAGCGGCTTGCAGCGGCATCAAGCGTGGACACCAGCATCGACCGCATCAATATATTCCAGCACCTGCTGCGCTTTGCCTTCTTGCACAAGCTGCATGGCCGTAAGTCCGCCAAAGCCGGACAGGGGCTCGGACCGATACCAAGCATAGGCCATAAGTTCGGATCCGAAACGTGGCTGCACCTTGTTAAGCACTTCGACCAACTCGCGCAGACGCCGCTGCGTTTTGTTCGAATGAATTCGGGTCCGCCGCTGAAGGGCGTCGTTTCCGAGGCCGACAGTCAACGCAACTTCTTCCAAGGAGGTGCGGAGGATTGCGGCGATCTTTCCGGGCTCAAACAACCCGTCTTCGGTGAATTGAGTCATTCGCATCTGGGCCTCTCAATATCTGTGATCTTTGCAGCTTATTTCGTTTGCAATACTGATTTACAAGCGGATGCCCGTTTGTTCGGCGGACAGCTGTAGCGCCCTGCAATCATCGCGTCGTACCCAGATTAATTGCGAACGGCGGGTGAGCGGGACGAAGCCGCCTTTGAAGGAATGTCTGCAATGCGAAAATTCAGCCTTGTTGGAAAACCTCGGCGTCATCAGGATCCCGGTAGTAGTTGCCCTTGTCGGCAACAAAGATGTGCTTGCCGATCCGCAAGGTAGAGGTATCGTCCAAACATCCCACTGCAATGCCAATGCCGTCCTCGCCATTCATCCGATAGAACAAACTGGAGCCGCACCGGTTGCAGAACCCGCGCTTCGCTTCGTCCGATGACGCATACCATTGCAGGCCTGCGTCTTCGGTGAATTTCAGTTTGTCGAACGGCGCGTGGGTCGCCGCCCAGAGATGGCCACTTGTGCGCCGGCACTGACTGCAATGACAGACCGTCACAGTCTCTCGCACGTTGTCCACTAAAAACGTGACCGCACCACACTCGCATCTGCCATTAATCATTCTGACTTCTCCTGTCGTCTGCCAGCTCCCTTCGCATGACGGGCCGAGTTTCGGACCGTCGCGCTGCCTCGACAAAACCCGCCCTTTTGAAGGTCTCGAAGCATAGACCGGCGGGTAATTCTCTTTCGGCGTGTCGATTGGATGCCCCTTCTGTATCTCAACCATGATATTGCAATGCAGAATTCAAGCTTGGCAAAGTGTTTACCATTTTTTGCCGCAAACCAAGAAGAAACCGCCCGGGCTTGGATGACATTCCTTGCTTATTCGCCTGTCGTTGGTGCCTCATCGCGTTTCAAGCCAATCCAGAAAACGCATGAATCCAATGGCTGTCCCCAGCCCGAACATCTTGGCCGCCCTGAGACTCACAGCTCGAATCTCTGTCGTCGGGAAGGGCAGAGAATGCGATGCTGCCCCCAGAACCCGCTCCGCCATCACGCGGCCCATGACGTTTGCCATAGCCACGCCGCGGCCGTTGTAACCAAGCCCGACAAGCAATCCGGGGCGGGGTTCATGCAAATGCGGAAGGTGGTCCTGGGTGAGCGCAATCCGCCCGCCCCAACGGTGGGTCCAGCGGGCGCCTTCAAGCTGCGGAAACACTCGTGCGGCGTCTTTCTTAATCCAGTCAAAACCGGAAAGCGCCCCGTCACGCCCGACCTTTCCGATCCCGCCATACACGATGCGATTGTCGGGTTCCCGCCTTGCATACATGATGACGCGACGGCTGTCGGATATGGTGTGCCCGTCCGGCAGGATGTCATCAATCACCGATGCCGGCAGCGGTTCGGTGGCAATCTGGATCGGGCTGACCGGAACAATGCTTCGGTTCAGCCCGTCAACAAGCTGGCCGCTATAGCCGTTCGTTGCGACAACCACCCAATCCGATGTCACGGATCCGTCCCTGGTCGTGACCTGCCATCCAGTTCCGACAGATTTCAGATCGCGCGCCTCGCTTTGTCCGTGAATGCGCACACCGAGCGTCCGGCAAACGTCTGCCATGCCTTGGGCCAGCATCATCGGGTGTACGGCCCCGCCGCGCGGCGCAATCACGCCGCTTCCATAGGCGGCGGTGCCGGACAAGCGATTCAACTCGGCGCCCTCCACCAGCGTCATGCCGGCGCCATAGGCATTCCATTCTTTGACATCCGCCTCGGCGGCTCGATGCGCTCTTCGATTATGCAACACCCGAAGCCAGCCCTTTTGCCGTGCCTGACATTGGATGTCGTAGGCGGCGATCAATTCGAACAGTTCATCGGCAGAATTCAGCGAAGCTTCAGTGATCCGCTCGAAGTGCCGCGCCCCGACCAGTTCAAGCAGTTTCTTCGGCGAGTTGAAAGGCAGCATCGGATTGACCTGTCCGCCGTTGCGTCCGGACGCGCCCCAGCCAACATCCCCGGCGTCGACGACCACGACGGAGCTGCCTGCCTGAGCCAGCGTTAAGGCTGCGCGCAGACCGGTATAGCCTGCACCGACAATTGCGACATCGGCCTGAACCCTGCCTGCAAGCGGAGGATTCAACTCAGCAGCCGAAACGGCCTCGGCCCAAAGCGACTTGTGCCAGCGAAATTCGGGGATGGCGGAATCTCTCATTGCAGAACATGCCTGCTAATAAGCGAGACTCTCAAAGCCCGCGTCAAGCCGGATCATTCGGGCGCCTCTCCTCGAATTTTCTCCGTAATGGCCAATGCGGCCAGTTTCAGGCGCCCCGCTTTTTCCAGCATGGCGAGCGGATCAGTGTTGGCCGTCAGCGTCCACAACGACAGGCAGGCAGCCACTTTTTTGCGCTCGTCCCAGATCGGAGCCGACATTCCCATGACCTGAAGAAACTCCTCCTTGATCACCGCGGCATAGCCATTCTCCAAGACGGCCGGGAAATCCGCCTCAAGCGCCTCCGGGCTGGTGCGGGTGAATTCGGTGAACTTCTCGAGATTGGACGATGCCAGAAATGCATCGAGCTGCGGCCTTGGCATATGGGCCAGAAACACCTTCCCGGCGGCCGTGCAATGCAGTGGCGCATGATCCCCGGCTCGGGCGGCATACCGAACCGGCACATGATCCGCGGTGCGCAGATAGAGTAGCGAATCGCCATCCAAAACGGACAAGGCCGCATTCATCCCCGTCGCTTCCGACAGTTCTTCCATGGTGTCCGCTGCAACCTGCTGCAGATCCGCGCGATGAAAACCCGCGCGCGCCCATTCCTGAAAGCGGGGGCCGGGCTCGTAGGTGCGCTTGCCCTTGTCGTAGGCTACCAGCCGTTCGCTCTGCAGAACTGCCAGGATCCGATGGCCTGAACTTTTGACAAACCCTGTCTCCGCAACGATTTTCGAGAAGACCAATGGACGTTTGGCGTGCGTGAGGATATCCATTACAAGCGCGCATTTGGCGACAATCGAACTGTCCGATGACCGCGGCATATCTCGCCTCAAACTCTATTGCATTGCAGAACTATAGCCTTGGAATCGGGTTGGCAAGAACCTGAACGGTTCGCTCTGGAACTGCATCACAGCAAAAAACGTTGACGCAGCTCTGCAAAAAGCCGTAGGTCAGGGTGAAACAAATCCCACCCGAACGGAGGAAACCATGAAGAAGACACTTGCAACACTAGCGGCGGTCGGCCTTGCGGTCTCGGGCGCCGCCAAGGCATTGGCCGATGATCATCTGGAAGAAATCACCATCGCCTATTTTCTCGAATGGCCACTGCCGATGATGGAGTCGAAAGCAAGCGGGGCCTACGACGACGCCCTCGGCATGAAAGTGAACTGGGTCAGTTTTGAGAACGGAACCGCCATGTCGGCGGCAATGGCTGCGGGCGATGTCCAGATTGCCGTCAGCCAGGGCATTCCTCCTTTCGTCGTCGCGACGTCGGCCGGACAGGATCTTCAGGTGATCGACGTTGCCGTCAGCTATTCCGAAAACGACAATTGCGTTGTTCGCGCGGATCTCGAAATCGACAAGGACTCCGCCGGCGAGCTCGCGGGCAAGAAGGGCGCCGTTCCGCTTGGCACCGCAGCCCATTTCGGCTTCTTGCGCCAGATGGACCACTTCGGCATCCCGCTGGATTCTCTGACAATTGTCAATATGGATCCGTCGGAAGGCGCTGCTGCGCTTGATCAGGGCGCGGTAGATTTTGCTTGCGGCTACGGCGGCGGCTTGACGCGCATGAAGGAGCACGGCAATGTCCTCCTGACCGGGGCGGAAAAAGAAGACCTCGGCATTCTCGTCTTTGACGTTACATCTTCCCCGACCGAGTTCATTGCCGAAAATCCGGGAATCGTCTCCAAATTCCTGGCCGTCACCGCTGCAGCGAATGAACGGTGGAACTCGGGCGCCGGAGGCGATGAAATGCTGGCCGTTATAGCCAGAGAATCAGGCATGGACATGGATGCCGCGAGGGATTCGATTTCGACGATGGCCTTTCCCGGTATCGAGGAGCAGCTCAGCGAGAAATGGCTTGGCGGCGGCGTCCAGGTCTTCATGAAAGGCGTGGCTGACGTTTTCGTGGCGGCAAAGTCGATCGACGCAGCCAAGGCCTCCTATGAGGACAATGCCAACGCTAGCCCGCTTGCCGCAGCACAATAAACCTCCCTTGGGCGGGCGCTTCCACGCGCCCGCCCATTTTTTGCACCAACCGGCGCACACTCAAGGAACGAAGGGAGAGGAAAGTGACTGGACTTCTCATGGACGACATATCCATGCGGTTCGAATTGCCGAATGGGGGGCATATTCAGGCACTCCAGAATGTGACGCTTGACATCAAGACCGGCGAACTGATGAGCGTTCTTGGTCCATCGGGTTGCGGCAAAACCACGCTTCTCAACATCATCGCCGGTTTCCTAGCCCCCACTGAGGGCCGGGTCGTGCTGAACGGGCATGACGTGCTGGGCCCCGATGCCGAACGCGGCATGGTGTTTCAGCAAGGCGCGCTGTTCGAGTGGATGAGCGTGCGCGACAACGTTTCCTTCGGTCCGGACATGCAAGGGCAGAGCCGGGCTGAAAGCCGCGAAAAGGTCGAACACCTGCTCGACGTGGTGGGGCTGCAGGACTTCAAGGAAAAGGCCGTCTACGAACTATCGGGCGGCATGCAGCAACGCGTCGCCCTGGCCCGTTGCCTGGCCAACGACCCCGATGTCATCCTGATGGACGAACCGCTCGGCGCGCTGGACGCGCTGACGCGCGAAAAGATGCAATCCCTTGTGCTCGACCTCTGGAAAGAAACCAACAAGACAATTATCCTGATCACTCATTCCGTAGAGGAGGCCCTGCTGCTGGGCGAGCGCTTGCTGGTCATGGCGCCGCGTCCGGGCCGGGTCCACAAGGAATACCGCCTTCCCTTCGCCGATCTCGGCGTTGGCAAAGATCTTCGCGAAGTCAAGAAGCACAAGGACTACGCCGGCACCCGCGAGGAAATTCTGTCGATGATCTGGAACATGGAAGAAGAGATCATGGGACGCACGGAGGACGCGGCATGACCGGAATTCTGATCTTTGCACTTTATGTGGTCGCCTTTTTCGGCAGCTTCTACCTCCTTTCCAACCTGCTGAAATCCGCGTTCGAGAAAAAGGGCTTCAACAAGCTCAAGACGGTGACGTTCGGTGACGAAAGCGCCGTGGCCGCGAACCGCATCGCCTCGGTCATCTCGGTTGTCGTCGTCTTCTGGCTGTGGGTGGCCTTTACCAATTCAGTCATTCCGCTGCCCAAGATGCCCGGCCCGTTCCAAGGCGATGTGTCATTCACATATACGGCCCAGCTTCCCGATGGCCGCACCGACGACGCCACCGTAACCGTCAGGGTCTATCGCGAAGACATCCAGCAAACGCGCGATGCCGACGGCAATCCGGGACGCGAACCCGATCCCATAGCCGTCGAACCCGGCGACGGGTTTGCGAAAAACGACACGCTGACGATCGCCCGCTACGGGTTCAAGGTCATCAATGTCTGGAAGAATGACGAGGTCGCGAAGAATGACGGCTCGGTCGTGATTGCCTTCAATGGCGAATCGGTCGAACCGGGCGGGCAGGTCAATATCCCGGAAGGGACGCTGTCGCTGACCGGCAAGGGCACCCCGTCCTTCACGCCGGCCACCGGCCTGCGGATGCCGCGACTTTATCTGCCTGCGCCTGAAGTCGTGCTTGGCCGGTTCCTCGAACTGAACGCCGAAGGCTACCAGGGATACACGCTTTGGCAACACACTTGGATTTCTCTCCAGCGCGTGTTGCTCGGTTTCCTGGTGGGAGCGGCGGTCGGCATTCCGATCGGGTACGCGATGGGCCTGACCAATTGGTCGCGCGGCTGGTTCGATCCGATCGTGGAATTCATGCGGCCCGTTCCGCCCCTGGCTCTTATTCCGCTCATGATCATTTGGTTCGGCATCGGCGAGTTGTCGAAGGTCATCCTGCTGTTCCTTGCGGCACTCTGGATCATGATCATTGCGGCGCGGTCCGGGGTCTCGGGCGTAGCAATCACGAAAGTCCATGCAGCCTATTCCTTGGGCGCCGGCAAATCGCAGATTCTCAGGAAAGTCATCGTTCCGAACTCTCTTCCTGAAATCTTCACGGGGGCCCGCGTGGCTATGGGTGTTTGCTGGGGCACTGTCGTTGCCGCTGAACTCGTTGCTGCGGAAGTCGGGCTCGGAAAAATGATCGTGGCAGCATCGCGGTTTCAACTTACGGACATCGTGATCATCGGCATCATCCTGATTGGCGTAATCGGGTTTCTGATCGACATAGGCATGCGCGCTCTGGAAAGATGGCTCGTCCCTTGGAAAGGGCGTGTCTAATCTGTCCCAGCCAGCCGATCGCAGCTAGAATTTCTCTTTTGATCTGGGAAGCCCGAAACAGGGCTTCCCATTCTTTTGAGCAACATGAAGCACCTGTTTGCCGGAGCGCTTTTCACTTAGGATCAATGTCCACGATGCAGCCTGCCCCGCACAGGTCTCAACCTGGCTTGTAGTCGCGGCTCGCTTCCGGATCTTCGCTCGAATATCCCAACGCGCCGATCTCTTCCCAGACATCCTCCGGAATATCGGCTTCGGCCCACGCAAGCGTCTCGGCAACTCGCTCGGGCTTCGAGACGCCTACAATCGTCGAGGCGATGCGCGCATCGCGCGTCGAAAACTGGAGAGCGACGGCGCCGGGCGCAACGCCGCGCCGGGCGCAGATCGCTTCAATCCGACGAACCGGAGCCAGCGCTTCCTCGTCGGCCTCCTGATAAGTGACCCGCGGCATTTGCGCGCTGCCTTTGGCGAACACCCCTCCGGCGTACGGCGCGGCGTTCAGTATCGCCATGCCCCGTTCGTTCGCGAAGTCGAACATCTCGTCCGCGGAGCGGTTGATCAGCGTATACCGGTTGTGGCTGATCAAGGCGTCGAAGGGCCAGTCGCGGAGCAGCCGGAATTGCAGGTCGATGCGCCCCATTGCAAGCCCGACAGCTTTCGCCAGGCCCACTTCCTTCATCTTGAAAAGTTCGTCGAGCGCGCCGCCGCGCGCTTCTATCTCGCTGAGATCGCGCGCATGTTCCGGGTCGTGCAGGTGAAGCATCGGAACGCTGTCGAGACCTAGCCGCTCAAGGCTTTCCTCAAGCGACCGGCGCGACCGCGTCGCATCGAACCGGCCGGTTTCCATGTCGCGGTCGAGCTTTGTGGAAAGGACGGCGCCTTCCGGCAATCCGCCCCGCTCGCGTATCACCGCTCCGATCCGCTTCTCGCTCCGACCGAAGCCGTAATTGTTGGACGTGTCGATGCAATTCGCCGGTCCGTCGAAGATGGCTGCGACCGTGTCGCGAGCGCGGGCTTCGCCAACCTCGTAACCGTAAGTGTCGGGCATGTTGCCCAGCGACGAAGTGCCGAACATGATCGGCGCGACCGCAAGGCCCGTGCTTCCAATTGCGCGCTTCTCCATTGGACCCCTCTAGATTGAGCCTGCTTCGACCATGTAGTTGTTCGCCGTGCACATCGCTGCATCGTCGGATGCGAGGAACAGCACCATGCGGGCAATGTAAACCGGATCGATCAGGTCGGGAAGACATTGCCTTTGCCGGTGCGCTTCAAGCGATTCTTGGGTTGCCCAGAGCGATCTTTGGCGCTCGGTCATGATCCATCCCGGGACGACCGTGTTGACCCGGATGCGGTGACCGCCGAGATCGCGCGCCATGGTTCGGGTCAGGCCGTGAACGGCGGATTTTGCCGTGGCGTAGGCCGGAAATCCCCCTCCGGCCTCCCACCAGGAATTCGAGCCCAAATTGATGATCGATCCGCCGCCCGCTTCAATCATATCGGGCGCAACGGCCTGGATCGCGAAAAACATGTGACGGAGGTTCGTGGCAAGCCGCTCGTCCCAATATTCCGGCGTGACTTTCCTCCAGTCGTGGCGATCATCGCGCCCGGCATTGTTTACGAGAACATTCGCGGATCCGAGGCGGGCCCTGAGCGACCGGAGCCCAGCCTGCAGAGCACTGATGTCCCTCAGATCGCAGGCTTCATATTCAACAGCGCCATCGGCCTCTTTTGCCAGCTTCGCGCTTCCGTCGGCATCCAGATCAAGGAGCCCAACTTTCGCGCCTTGCGCTGCAAAGGCCTTCACGATCTCGGCTCCGATGCCGGAAGCGCCGCCGGTCACGAAGACGGTCTTGCTATTCAGGCTGGGATAGGCTGCGAATTCCGGCATTCCGGCGTGGCTTGCTTTGTTGTTGTCGCGAATCGAAAACGGCAGCGTGGAAACCGCGCCGCCGCCTATCAGATGCGCTTCAGTTGACGCATGTATCTACGTTGTCGTTGTTGCAGACGTCAAGACCCGTGTAGATCGGGTCGTCCACCGACTTGCCTTCGAAAATGTCCTTCAGGATGTACTTCGCTTTGTAGCCTACTTCGAACGGAGGCTTTCCTATAAGCCCGTTTCCGAGCCTGCCCCTTGTCTGCTCGAACTGCATCGGCCACGACAATGGTCAACAAGTTGCGGGCAGCGTGGCGGCGCAACTGATCGGCAACGCGTTGCCCTGCGTTCAGCAGAACCTGCTGCTGGTCGTCGGCGTCGCGTTTCGATGCCAACAGGAGCGCGAGATGGGATTCCGGCGGGTGCTCCGGTCCAAGTTTCCGCACCTGCGGATTGTGGAGCGGGTATTCTCGGATGAAATCCCCGAGACCACCCACGAACAGCTCAGCAGCTTTTTTTGAAACCAGGGACCTGCCGTCAGCCATATACAACGTTGCGGGCGCGAACCGGGGCATCGCTCAGGCGCTGGAAGAGTCCGAGGCCGCCGAGTCCACGATATTCGCCGGCCATAAGCTGACCCCGGTATCACAGGGCCTGCTCGAATCCGGAACAATGGACTATGTGATCTCCTACGACTTCAATGCGGAACTGCGGGCAGCGGTCCAGTGGGTCGATGCGTTCCACAACGGCGTCGAAGGCGATCCGGGCCCCACGCCGATACTCTTGCACACGCGATACAACTGCAGCACTTAACGACCGCTTGAAAATCAGACATAGATCGTCCACCTTATCTTTGCCTTACCGAGTTGTTGCCATGTCCGTTAATGACCGATTGACCACTATTGTCTCCGCCACGGGCCAGATCGTCCTGCCCCGACCGATCCTACAATCACTCGGGTGGCGTTCCGGTACGAAGCTGGCCGTTGAAAACATGCCAGAAGGTGTTTTGCTCAAGCCTGCGTCTGTCTTGGAAGAAACCAGCCCATCAGAAGTATTCGGGATGCTGAAATGGACCGGCAAGCCCAAAACACTCGAAGAGATGGAAGCTGGAATCCTGGCCGAGGCGAAACGTCGACACGATCACGATTGATGCCAATATCGTCTTGCACTTTCTGACGGGCGAAGATCGCCCAGAGGGAGATGGCCGAGGGAGATGGCTTTGCTGGCACAACGTTTGTTTTGGAAACTGATTAAATTTTGCGCAGTGTTTCCGAGCGTGCACGAGACGAAATCTGCGACCTTTTCTATCAATCCGCTTCGGTTGGATGTTAATGTCAAAATATTTTGCGAAGGTTTCTAAACTTACCGACTATTCATACCAAATTCGAAGCTTATGTTGCCCACTCGTTGTGCAACTCCAATAAATCGTCTTCAAAATCAGGCATGTAGTGTCCAGGCTCCGAAAACTGGAGTTGCTTTACCCTTGACCCTGATCTAGCACCTGATTTCGAAAAGGCCCAGACACCAACGTTTGACTCGTCCAACGCCGGCTCCACCACATCACAAATTCGATCAATTGGCACGCTCCGGCCCGATGCAGATTCATTTCGTTTTCGTAAAACGATGTTGTTCAGGCAACTCACTACCCACTCACTATGTGTCGTAACGATCACCTTTATTCCCGCTTGGACCAACAACGCGAGGAGTCTTGTTAGCTGAATCTGCATTTTCGGATGCAAGTGCGATTCGGGTTCTTCAATAATCAAAGTTTGACCCTCGTCGACTACATACCGCAAATACAGAACTAGAGGAGTCATTTCAGACACCATCGACGAAGCATTCATCAACTGAAGTTCACTCTTCCAACCATCCGGCCGATAACGAAAATCTGGGTAATTTATTGCCTTGGTTCTTCCCAAGACAACCGACCCTTTCAATACCGAAGATTCCATCCTATCAGCAACTTCTCGCAATGCTGCGCGCGTTCTCTCCCTTTTTCCCGATTCAGTCCTCGTGCTAACTATTTCGTCCATTGCAACCAGTCCGCGCAGAAAATCCGACAATACTCCCGAAAGCGGCGGAACGTCCGTTCCGGGCAACAGACCGGCAGTAGGCGCACTACTTAGTAGCGCATTTACCACTGCTCTATGGGAATGCATTACCCCGGTGCGATCCGCAGGCAAATAGTATGCTCTCTTTGCCATGGTAGGCATCACAGCTTTATATACCTCGCGTGCAACTCCAGCTCTAAGGTTGCTCATCCGCTCGCCGTCGCTTGAAAACAAGCCACGCTGATCTGCGGCCTGATTGATCAGCTGCTCAATGTTTTCGAGATTCAACTGACATTCACTTCGACCGATAATCTCAACTTGACATCCATGACCCAGTTCGGAAATCAAGATTTTGGGTTCATAATCGTACGCATTATCAGTCTGAATCAAGCGAACTAGCGTTCTTTTTCTTCTCGCAAATTTTCTTCTCAAGTCGGAATCATTCTTAATTCCGAAGCTTCGAGTGATCTCAAACATCAACGAATTGTTACTGCCATGAATGAATTGCACAAGCTCCGTCAAATGCTCTGGCCCCAATTCGACAATCTTTTTGGCATTTCCGGATATAGCATCCTCTACCAAATGACCGATGTATTGGTCTGTCTTTGGGTTTGCCATTGCTTCGGAATCAGCCCGGCGGCGCAGTACTGAATAGGACATCTCATACCGATTTGCTATTGCGCAGTGAAATGCATAAATCAAGATAGCCAAGTATGACTTTCCAGTATTGTTCGGCCCAACAAAAACGGTTAGCGGGCGCAACTCGATTTTGGCCGACTTTATTGGACCAAAGTCATCGATTTCCAAGATGGGCAACGCCCTATCGTTTTTCTGTTCTGTCATCGATGTGTCATAATTGTTTTGGCATGAGTCAACATAGCCATCAGGCGACCTTGTGCAAGCACTTGAACGCATTCGATTACCGCGGCCGCGCGTTCCACGATTTTGAACTAAATCGGTTCCGCGTTCTCGCGTGTCGCCAGAGTTTCGCGCTCCCGTTTGAGTTCAACTTCCGTATTTCAACTGTGGCATTGCGTTCCCGTTGCCGATGCTGACGAAGGCCGATGTCAAAGTGGAGTCGCAAAGAGTGGTGAACACATAGAGCGTCTTCAGTTGATTGATGATGCGACGGACGGCAGCGTTACCGTTCATCCGTTTTTGTCAAGATTCTGGGAAGGCATTTTTCATGATCGTAAAACGGCAGTTCGATGATTTCGCATTTCGCACGATCATATTTTTCGGAACGCAGTGTCAGCGTACGGCCTGACCAATCGCTTGCAGCCTCGAATCGCGCATAGCCGATCCCGGATTCAAGGAACGGAGAGAAAGCACCTGTCGTCACGCGGCCTACCTGTTTGTTTCCGTCAAGAATCAGATCTCCTGAAGCCGGAACGGTCTCGGGCGTGCGCACTCCGAAAAGGAGCTTGCGGCGAGGGGCGGTCAACAATGCCTCGCGGCCAATGAATCCCTCTTTCTCAAGATCGATGAACTTTTCCAGACCCGCTTCGAAAGGGGTCGTCGTCGTGTCGAAGTCGCTTCCGCTGTCCAGAATGCCTGCTTCAATCCGTCGGATGTTCATTGAAGTCATGGCGCAAAAGACCATCCCTCGCTCCGTTCCGGACTGCATCAGATCTCCCCACAACCGAGCGCAATCGGTGCGATCGCCCAAGGTATAGATCTCATACCCCAACTCGCCGGACCAACCTGTGCGCGAGACAAATATCTCTTGGCCACCAATCCGAACAAAGCCGCATCCGAAATATTTCATTGTCTCGTCGACCTCGCCGCTGGATGCCGCATGCATGATTTCGAACGATTTCGGACCTTGAAGCTGAAGCACGCGCGAGCGGGGATCGGATATGGTGACGGCGTAACCGCGCCGGTGAGCAAGCAGCCAAGTGTCCAGATCGCCATCCGGTTGCACAAACCAGAACCGGTTGTCAGACAATCGAAACAAAATGCCGTCCATGAACAGGCCGCCCTCATGCGTGCACAGAAGCACGTAGCGGCCGCGTCCCGGCCGCAAATCCGCAATTCGGCGCGCGCATATTCTTTCCAGAAAGGGCAATACATCCGGGCCGGAAAGTTCCACTGGCCGTTCGGGCACATCGAAGAGCGCCGCGCTTCGCCGCAACGCCCAATAGCCCTCGACCGGATCATCGCCGCTGTGTTGCGCGAATAATCGACCCACCGCGAACCGCAGTACGGTGTCCTCGTTCGCATAAAGATGGTGGAACGGCGAGAGCTCGTTACTGCCAATGTAGACTGGAAAAACCCGGGCAGTGTCCAACGAAGCGCGACTACTCATTCTACAATCCCTCTTCCCGGTCCGTTTCCCGTATTTTGCGCAGCCGAGCGCAGACTCGAAGCCATCGAACTGATCTTCGGCGGTCTTGTCCAGCGATTCATTCGATTACGCGGCGAAAATCCTTGATATGGCGGCACACTGTTCCAATCGCATTCGTCGAACTCCGTACCTGTATTTTAACATTCACGAGATACAGTTCCTAATCCAACCTCGATCGCAGCCGATTCGGACCCCGAACAGTCGTAAAAAAATCTGCACCCGAAAAATCCATTGACACAAGCGAGTGGAATAGGCAGAATGCCGGGCAATAACGGTTGCAAGCTACTATCCCGTGCCGAACTGATCAAGAGGATAAGGAATAAAATCTGCGTCCGACGACCAACTTCAAATTCAAACCTCGTCCGACAACCCGGCAATTCTATTGATCAGTGTGCTGTCGAAGTAAAGACAGATGAGATTATTTGGATGAGGGGAGTTGAAGAATGAAGTTTAGGAAAGGGAAAAAGTTACGACAGGTTTTATGGAAGTAAAGGTGGAAAACGATGACAAGAAATATTCAAGTACCTCCGGCTACAGCAATGGAGATTGCAAACTGGTTTCTGATAAAGGGTTGGAGAGAAGAAAAATATCGTTGCGATCAGTTGAAGCTGTACAAGCTAGTTTACTATGCACATGCTTGGCATTTGGGAAACGGTGCGGGCCCGCTTTTTTCTGAGACAGTCGAAGCGTGGCCACACGGACCTGTAGTTCCGGAACTGTATCAAGTATTCAAGGCCGCTGGTAGGAATCCAATCTTTTTTTTGGGCGGCTATTTGGGTAGCTATTCAGTGTACGCCGGAAAGTTGGAGACGAATCTGGAAAAAATTTGGAAAACTTACAAGAAACATTCGGGCATTTCGCTATCCAATGCAACCCATCACCCGGGTGAACCATGGAGAGTCGTGGCAGAAAGTTGCGACGTCAGATCTAAGCCTCCTATTCCCAATGATACAATCGCAGGTATTTTTCGTAAGAAAGTAGAAAAAATCTCAAATGAAGAAAATTCGCAAGATTGTTAGGTTTTTAAAACCGAGTGAAAACATTCGCCAATAATTCACGCAGATAACGTTAAGAAGCGATTCTATCGCTCACAGCATGAAGACTATACACAAAGTATGGGACTCAGAAGGCACCTTTTTTTGGATAATATACATATTTGGATTTTTCTGATCGTGATATTGAAAACCTTAAATGTTTTTGAACGTTCAATTTGCGTGTTAGTTGCGTTAGTAACAACATCTAAAATAAAGGCAATGGCCTCGATTATGTTGTGCTTAAATATTTTTTTCGACCCATTTAGGCCAAAGCACTGCGCGACATTCCTAGTTTTTCCGGCAGGCGATTGAGTTATTCGCTTGGGGCCGAAACAGTTGCATCCGTTTCAGCAACATGCGCTATCTCTGGCTCCTCTCGAAACTCGGATGCTGCCATACGGATGCGTCGATGCGCGGCAAACTGGGTCTGCCTAGAACGGCATCGCTTAACTTTTCCGCAATCATGAGGGTCGGACAGTTTGTATTGCCGTTCGTGACATATGGCATGATCGACGCGTCCACGACACGCAATCCGCCGACCCCGTGCACTCGGCCTTCGGCGTCCACGACCGCGCCGTGATCGTGGGTGGAGCCCATGCGCGCCGTGCCCGACAAATGCCATTGCGTTGCCAATTCGGAATTCAAATGAATGTCGAGTTCAGCATCGCTTCGGGCGTCGGATCCTGGGAAAATCTCGGCTTTGCAAAGGGCTCTGAAGGCTGGCTGGCCAACCAATTCGCGTACGAATCTTATACCCGCGCGCAACAGCTCGCGGTCGCGCGGGTCTTTCATATAGTTCACCTGAATGCGCGGCGGGCTGTCCGGATTTTTGTCGCGCAAGGTTACGGCGCCCCGGCTGTGCGGCCGCATCAATCCCACGTGGATCTGAAAGGCATGTTCCGGTAGCGGTTCCCATCCCTCTTCGTCCACTGCAAGCGGAGAAGTCGTGAGTTGCAAATCCGGATAGACGACACCGGGCGCCGAGCGGATGCAGCCCACAACTTCGAATTGGTTGCTCGCGCAAACGCCGTCGCGAGTGAACATCCACCTGATCCCTGCTGCCAAGCGATTCACGGGGCGAGTCTTGGGCCAGACGGAAACGGGTTGGGCGCATCGATACTTCAAAACGAAGTCCGGATGGTCCTGCAAGTTCTGCCCTACGCCGGGCAGGTCATGCTCTACGGCTATGCCCATATCCCGCAAATGCTCAGCAGGCCCTATTCCAGAAAGCATCATGAGATGGGGGCTGCCAACCGCCCCTGCGCTCAAGATCACTTCCTTGCGGGATCGTACAATCGTCTCCGCGCCGTTCCTCTTGTAGCGCACACCGGCCGCACGACCGTTTTCCAACAAGATGCAACTGACTTTCGACTTTGTAAGAATGGTTAGATTCGAACGACTTCGCACGGGCTCGAGATATGCTCTCGAAGCGCTCCAACGCTCGCCCCGAAAAACGGAACTGTCCAATAGCCCGAAGCCCTCTTGGCGGTAGCCATTGATGTCATCGGTCAGCGGATATCCCGCTTGTTCCCCGGCTTTCAAAAACGCGCGAAAGATTGGATTGGCAACTTCCGGGCGCAATACTTTGAGCGGCCCGGCGTCGCCACGAAAGTCGTCCCCGCCGCCGCTGTAGGTCTCCATCCGCCTGAAATAGGGCAGCACGTCGGCATATCCCCACCCGTTGCAGCCCGCTTGCCGCCACCCGTCGAAGTCGAGCGCGTGACCACGAATGTATACCATCCCGTTGATTGAGGACGAACCGCCCAAGGTTTTGCCCCTGTGGTGCGTGATCCGGCGGCCATTGAGCTCGCATTCAGGTTCGCCGCTGAACGCCCAGTTGAATTTGGTGCTTTTGAGATTGGCAAGCACAGCTGCGGGGATTCTCAGAGAAAGACCGGAGTCCTTTTGTCCAGCCTCAATCAATAGCACTCGATTTTCATTGTCGGCGGACAGCCGGTTGGCCAATACGCACCCCGCCGATCCGGCGCCGACAATGACAAAGTCGAATTCCATCCGCATGATCGCCCGCACCGACTCAAATGGCCGCGAAGCCATTGAACGTCAGCACGTACGGAACCTCCGCCAGTGCATCTTTCCGACTTTCGTATTCCAAATCCGGCTTATCGACAAGAAACTCGCAGACCGCAATGCATCGCCGCTGTCCAGCGAGGGATTTCCCGAATTGAGCTGCTGAGTGGTCAGCCGACCGTTCGTATCGATAGGTCCATTCGGCTCGGGGTCAATTGGGGTTGCTTTGATTCAATTGCAGTTGTGAAACTACCGGACGATGCCGGACGGCGATGGGCATGTGCTGCGATGCTTGGCTTGCTTGTTTGTCCGGCCTGCCGTAACGGCACAGCCCTGACATCCCTCTGGCTCAAGCCGCCGAATGACTTTGTCTTTCAGTATTGATCTCCGCGCACGCATCGCTTGCCTTTACGCCGGGGCGGTCTGGGGGCTCTTCTGGATTCCGCTTCGAGGTCTGGAGACGGCCGGCACGCATAGCCTCTGGATCACCGCTGTCTATTTTTTGGTGCCCTTGTGCTGCCTCGCTCCGGTCCTTCTGTGGCGCGCGCGGGCAGTCTTTCAAGGCGGCATGAAACTGCAGGTCACCGCCGCTCTCGCAGCACTTGCCATCACTCTTTACTCGGTCGCGATCATCTATACGGATGTCGTGCGAGCCATGCTGCTCTTTTATCTCACGCCGATTTGGAGCACGCTCCTGGCGCGGGCAATGCTGCGCGAGGCCATCACTCCATTGCGCATTCTGGCCATGGCTTCGGCGCTCGTCGGCATGCTTACGATATTCGGGCTGGGAGCAAATTTTCCCCTGCCTCGCAATGCAGGCGATTGGCTCGGGCTGATCGCAGGCATTGTCTGGGCCTTCGCAGCAGTAAGATTGAATCAGGATCGTCATCTGCCTTCGATTGACATGACTGTCGTGTTTTTCCAGTGGGCTGCGATCTATTCGCTGGCCGCCGCGCTGGCACTTGCGCCGCGCGGCGGTCCGGACGGCGATCTGCTGCTGACCGTCCTGCCATGGCTGGTGCCCGTCATCGCAATCATGATCGTGCCCGGGACTTTCGCCTCGCTCTGGGGACCCAGATTTCTCAGCCCGGGCCTCGTGGGACTCCTGTTCATGGCCGAGATTATCGTAGGCGCGATTTCGGCGGCCCTTTTGGCAGGCGAACCCTTCGGATGGCGCGAGGTCGCGGGCGTCGTTCTGATCGCTGGCGCGAGCTTGGTGGAACCAATCGGCTCCTTCCTTTCTCGCGACAGAAGCGCGTCATGATTCAGCATGCCTGCGTAGGGCGCGTCCCGTGCTAGGCACGGTCGAGGCCAGGGCAAGGCTTGCCTGTCTATATGCCGGAGCAGTCTGGGGACTTTTCTGGATACCGCTCAGGGCAATGCAAGAGGCCGGGCTGCACGATCTGTGGATCACCACGATCTACTTCATGTTGCCGTCGCTTTGCATGCTGCCGATTTTGGGACTGCGATGGCGGGCGACATGGCGAGGCGGATTGGCTTTGCAAATTACGGTTTTGGTGAGCGGCGCCGCGCTGGCCTTGTACTCCGCGGCAATCGTCTTTACCGACGTCGTTCGGGCGCTGATGCTGTTCTATCTCATGCCAATCTGGAGCATCCTCTTGGCGCGAGCAGTGCTGAATGAACGAATTACCGCCATTCGGGTAATCTCGATGGGGCTTGCGGCATTGGGCGTGTTGACGCTTTTCGGGTTGGGCGCAGGCGTTCCGATTCCCCGAAACGTCGGCGATTGGATGGGGCTCGCGGCAGGCATGCTCTGGGCCGTCGCTATGGTCCGCGTCCGCATGCATGGCGAACATAACGCCGCCGACCTGACTGTCGGATTTTTCCTTTGGGGATTGATCCTGTCTTTGGGATTCGCGCTTGCCATTGCGCCATCGCATGTGCCGTCCATTGGGCAAACCGCACCGGTTCTGCCGTTGCTCGTCGGCTTTGTATTGCTGCTCGTGATACCCGGCTCTTTCGCAGGGCTTTGGGGGCCGAAATTCCTCAATCCCGGCGTCACCGGGCTTTTGTTCATGTCCGAATTCGTGGTCGGCACGATCTCCGCCGCGCTGCTTGCGGGAGAGCCTTTCGGCATTCGCGAGTTTGCGGGGGTGATGCTGATCGCGGGTGCGAGTCTTCTTGAACCGCTTTCCTCTATTCTGGCGCGGGACCGGGCACGCAACTGAGTTTGATCACTGCACGGCAGGTTTCGAGCTTGCGGCAAATGTTCCTGATGAATTTTCAGCGTAAGCCCCACTGCCGCAATTGCGACCGCCTCAAGCGTGATCAACTCAAGTTTGCCCTTCAATAAATACTTTGAAATTTCATTTTTTGCTACTGCCGTTGCCGAGTACGCTTTCGCCTCGCTAAATGACCGGTTCCCTCTTCAAGAGAATCGCTTAGGCGATCAGATCATCAACTTTCAATTGAGTTGTTCAAGGAACGAGGGATTCCAACTTATGAACCCAGTCGTCAAAGATTCTGCATTCATCCCTTATGGAGTCAAGAGTAACGCTTAGCGCGGCCAAGTTGCCGTATAGAGGTTTTTCATATCTGGGCACCAAGCCAATTATGCGTTTTGAAGGAGCCGTTCGCGGACTATCGTTTATGTGCTCCGGTGTTTCGAACTGATCTCTAATGCCTTGAAATTTCGGAGTCAATTCCGGGACACCCATGCCATCTGCCATTGCTTCGGGATTGCTGAACAAAAGTCCTTCAAATTCATGCATTGTGACAAACGGAACGAATCTGCGAGCAATCCCATCGCCATGATTTCTTTCCACGCTCTCCGTCATGGCTTGAAGCAATATGTCCGTTTGTTGAGGTGGATTGAGATCGGCGCATCTATCTCTCCCTGGCCAACAACGGGGCCCAGATTGCGGCAAACCATAAAAATCCACAAAAGTCGTCGCGTATGCCCCTCGGTCTTTAGAGAGGTGTTCGTATATCTCAGCCATAGCCGTGCCCCATCCGCAAATTCCGCCTCGATGCCTTCTGAGCCTGCGCGGACCAAGAAGTCGAGCCGAAACTTCCGCGTAACCACGGGAACATAAGTGGGGTCCAAGGACTTCATTGACGAACCCTTCCTCGGTTTCGCCTTCGACATGCACGAGCAACCGGATCACTTGGGTCTACCGCCAAATTCATTTTTTTCCCACAGCTCTCCCAAACTGTATTCCGAAAGCCAGTTTTTTAGTTGATCAGACTCAAGGCGGAAAAACTCAGATTTTCCATTTTGTAGTTCGACGACGACGACGTCGTCGGGTTCAAATTGATCCAACAATATCGGCGACTGAGTAGAGATCAGCAGCTGCACTTCCTTTGATGCTGAACGTATCATTGCGCCGAGCACGTTTATTGCAGCGGGATGCAAGCCCAGCTCAGGCTCGTCCAATAAAATGATGGACGGTTTCAATTCCTCCGGTTGAAGGAGCAAAGTTGCGAGTGCCAAAAAACGAAGAGATCCATCAGAAAAACTCGACACATCAAAGTAAGCATCGAACTCCTTATGCTGCCATTCCAACCAAATGGTGCCCTCACCCAACGCGCGAGGCTCCAAAATGAAGTCCAGAAAAAACGGCGCAATGCGTCGCATTGTATTTCGGATGATTTTGTATTCAGCTTTATAAGATTCCTTCAATCGATATAGAAATGAAGCAAGGTTTGAACCGTCCCCGCGCAAGAATCGATTATCGTCGATTTTGGAAAGCCTCTTTAAGGGCGATGAGGAACTTGTATCGTGAAAATGATACACACGCCAACTCTTTAATGCCAACTTGACATGTTTCGTTACGCCTCTCGTATCGGAATGACTGACGCCGGCTTCCTCCCCATTAGAACCTAAACCCTGTCCGTAAGGATCTTTATACTTATCTTTGTTCCAAAAATAGACCCATTCATCTACTGGAACCAATCCGTTCGACGGTGTTGGCTCCAATGATATTTCGTATTGGTTTACATCAGAGTTGAAGAAGACGTGCAGCCTAATCTCTTTTGTCGATTTAGCACCGAAATGTAGCAGGCGATCTGCTCCATCATTAATCTTAACATACCGGACCAGACTGCCTTCCGTGACTTCTCTGAGGAGCGTGAAAGCTTCAATAAAATTGGATTTACCCGACCCATTTCCTCCAATCAGGACGTTAATGGGTTTAATATCCAAAACGGTGGACGAAATGCTTTTGAAGCCTTCAATTTTTATCTTGTCCAGACGGTTCATTCGATGCTTCTTTCCATGGATCCTCACAGGTTGACACAAAGGCCTCGGCCTCCGGCGTCTAGGATTGTGCTACCTTACTCTTTAGAACAGCATTGTAAATTGTGGTGAATTCTCTATAGGCAAACGCGCCAGAGGCACCGGGCTCCCTCACAGCAAGTCCACTCTTACCAACATCAGTACTTGTTCGCGTCGCCATTAAGAAGACTTGCATCTAATTTCGCGACAGCACAAGCACCCAGTACCAGCAATGAAAGCCGATTGTTCTGAAACAACGCGTAGACTGATCGGCGTACCTACTGCTCCCGAGGGCGACGGCGCTCTATCTCGTCCCAAAAAATTCCTCCGGCTTTGACTCACTCCAAAAAGCCACTCCTCGCCGGGGCGCCTTTGGATGCCTTGAAGGGGTCATCTTCGGATGCCTATTGACATCACCGAGCACTCGCCGAACGCCCGGCGGAAGGCGGCCACCAAGCGCATGCAATCCGGCAAGACCGTCTACGATCTCCGGAGACTAATCGGGCAACTCGGAACACTCACGATGAATCGGATCGAGCCGTCAGGGCCGGGATTCGCCGTCTTCTCGTCGCCGACGCCGGCCCAAGCACAGGCGCTGCGGCTGTTGAACGTGAAAATCCCCACGCGGTAACCTCCTCCCAGAGCGGCGCATCCAGTAGACACACGACCGGATTCCAGAAAATATGCCGGAAGTTCAAAGAATTGTTCAAAACAACCCCAAGGAACTTCCGGTTAACGATAGGAATGGTCGACGAAACGTGCTCGCGGTCCAAAGATCGTTCATTCATCGCCAAAAGGGTTGAACAGCTGCACGCCGAATCCTCGAAAGTCACGGAGGTTCCTAGTCGTGACTGTCAAACCGTGCACTTTTGCTGTTGCTGCGATCATGGCATCCTCGCTCAAGGTGTCCGATGTGCGATGCATGAGACGCGCCCATTCCCTAAAGGCTGCCGCGTCCATCGGCAAGACGTTGAAACCTGCGACGGTCTGTTCGAGCCAAGTTTCGATCTCCTCCGCCTTCGCGGGATCCTGTTCTCGCGTGATTTCTATGCCAGCCTGAATCTCACTGGCGGATACCGCTGATATAAACAGTTGGGCCGCAGAAGTTTGTTCGATCCAAATCGACACGCCCCTATGTGGCCGGGGGCGGCGGAGTTCCGAAAGGACATTTGTATCCAGCAAATACACTGGACTATTCGAGATTCGGCGTCGATCGACGTTTGTAGCGCGTGCGGGGCGGCACGAGGGACTCCGTTCGGGCTTCCGGAGCCAGCAGCATTGCCTTCAGACTTGGTCGTACGTTTTTGCGCAAGTTCCGCCACTCCTCTATCGGCAACAGTACCGCCGTTTCGACGCCGCGCTTGGTCACGATCTGCGGACCTTCCCTGCAACTCGCTCCGAGAAATTCGCTGAACCGTGCTTTCGCCTCATGAACCTGCCAAGTCTTGGGCATGATGCTTTTCCTTCCGTTCTGACTAATTATATGACTAGATTGATCTACTTCAAGTGGCTGTAAGTTGGCCCTCCGCATTCAGCCGCCGTATTGATCACACACCAGGATTCAGGGAGCATTTGTCTTGATCCGCAGCAGTGCAGCCGTAGCTGAACGCCTCCGGAAACCACCTCCGTATTTCGGCCAAGCTACATTGCTCCCGCTCCGCAGCCGACTTCGGCAGGCTGGCAACTCGGCCCGCGTCTTCATTCAGCTCTAGCCCCTTCCGGCACGCTCACCGGTCATTTGTTCAAACTCGTGCACTCCAACGAACGCTGGGCAGTTCATTCAACTCACCTTCTTTTCGTCGTAGAATTCCCTCAGCCGACCAATATCGGGCGCATTCATCGCTCCGCTGTTCTCTATTTCTTGAAGCTGCTTGTCCACCTCCGCGAAAGTCGTCCAGTTCGCATCGGCGGCGGTCGCATGCCACCGATTCCGCATTGCAGCGGTCGATTTTTGTACTAATTCCGGATCAAGCAGATCGGGCCGATAGAGATAGACGAGCCGCAGACCGAGCTTCCTCAAGCGCGGGTCGCCCAGCCGACCCAGCATGCCGAGACGCTCCGACCATGACGAATGCTGGAACGATTTAAGCAGAATCCGGTCTCTATCGCTGCAGAAACGCGAATACAGCTGCTCTTCCACATTGGGGCTCTCCGCTTTATCGGCGAAGCGATTCGCCATCGCAGCACCGATCCTGCTTCTCAACTCTTCCATATTGGCCAAACGATTCGCGCGTTCCGCCACGACAGGTTCGACAACTTCCAGTTCGAAAAGCGACGGAAACCTGTTTGCCGACACGGTCAACAATTTCCTCGGATTCGATTCCAGCGCGGTCGCGATTTCCTCGTCGCTGGCGGCCGCCAGTTCCGCAGGATCGCAACGCTCAAGGTCCAAAAAGGCGACGGCGTTCGTGTTGCCAGGGTTTCGGCCGGCTAAGGCTCCGATAACAGAGTACGGAGGCGACGCGTCGATTCTTTCAATCAATCGAAGCGGTCGACCGCTATGCAGCATCTTGTTCACCGATCTCTTGGAACGGTTCTGAAGCGCTCGATGCCAGACATCCGGAGCCTTGTCTCGGATGGTGCGGGCGATCTCGATCATTGCTCGCACATCGCCAAGGGCGTCATGGAAGACGTGCTGCGTGAATCCGTTGGCTTGCGCCATGAGGTCAAGCCGAAAGGAATTGCGTCCGCTTTCGTCGATCGCCCAATTCAATGCGTCACGCGCGAGCACCCATACCGAATAAACGAGCGTCATTACATCCATTCTGTCGTTTCCGTCCATTTGCGTCAGGTACGGAGAGGGGTGCAGGTTCTGGTACAGCGCATGCCTCAGCATTTCCTCGTCGAACGAAATGCTGTTGTATCCGGTCCACGTGCAGGGCCCCCAGCGAGTGATCAGTTCGGCGATCGCTCCCGTGAACTCGAAAAAAGTCTGCCGGTCGGGGTCGGACAGATCCGCTGGAGTCATGCCGGTAACTGCCAAAACTGCCAAGGCCCCCGGCGCAGGCAGCAGATGCGGCGAAAGTCGGCACCGGATATTGAATTTATCCAGCGGCTCCAGCTGATCGTCGGTCAGAATGGCCGCGAATTGGAGAGGCTGGTCGTAGGCCGGGTTGGTTCCGGATGTTTCAAGATCGTAAAATGCGAACGGCATGTCTCATTTCGTCATCATTAGGCCCAAGCTCCGCAGCCGTCCCGCTCCGGGCAAGGCGGAATCCTTCCATCCACTGCCTCCGAATGCTGCTCTTCATTGTTGTTTTGAACGAAGAGTGGCATCATGCGGCGTAAATGAAAAACAGAAATTTCAAGAGTGAAGGTTCCGCAACCTGGCTGCACTGCATTGACATTGTGGATACAAATATAAAGTGGTCATTGTTCATCAAAAACGGATCAGTGTACCCAAATGTCTGTGAAAATTTCAGATGACGCTGCGACAAAGGCAAGCATCAATCTCAGGATCGACCCGCGTTCCCGGCAGTTGATTGACGATGCAGCGCGGGCGCTTGGAAAAACCCGCACGGAATACATGGTTGAAACCGCATGCCGTCAGGCAATCGATGTTCTTCTGGACCGACGTCTCATTGAACTCGAAACGGCAAGCTTCGAAAGTTTTGCGGCTGCCCTGAATACGCCATCTGCGCCCGGTCCCAAGTTGCAGGCACTGATGTCCCGCAAACCCGCTTGGGAAAGGTGAACGATCAAGTGGAGCAACTAACGAGATGGGCAGGCCTGCAGCACTAGAAGCCCTTCAGGACACACATAATTTCAGCGAGTTTGATTGCGGTGAACCAGCGCTGAACACTTGGCTGCAGCAGCGCGCTCTCAAAAACGAGAGCAGATATTCGCGTACATATGTGATCTGCGATGACGCCAAGGTCGTCGCCTATGTGTCCATCTCCGCGGGCTCTGTAGAGCTTGCCGCCGCTCCAAAAGAGATGCGTTGAAACGCACCCAACAATATCCCCGTGTTCATTATTGGCCGACTGACCCTGTCGCCAAGCCAAGACGGTCAAGGATTGGGCCGCGATCTTTTGAGCGGTGCACTGCGCCGCATCCCCTTGGCATCGCAAACCATGGAATCGCCGCCGTCTTCATCCACGCCAAGGATGACGGTGTGAAAGGCTTCTACTTGTCCTGCGCCGAGTTCATTGAATTTCCCGAGGACAGCCATATCCTTTTTCTGCCGATGGAAACGCTTGTCGCAACTTTCATCCACGTCGGCGCATTTGACGAATGAACTAGGCCAAACGTAGAAGAGAGCGGCTATCCCGCGTTTCCGAAGCCTTCGGTGAGATGCTCTAGAAAACACTTCCCTGCACTGGTTGTGCCCGCCCCGGAAATCGAAGACGCCTATATGGCCAAGCTTACGGGCAATGAGAGTTTGGAAGACTTCTCTCAGGTTGTGCCCCAAACCTATCGCGTCGAAATAGGCGGCAGGATGTTCCACGTCCGCTTTGCCCTCGGTGATGGCGAAAGCTTAAGCGCGGGGGCTCTGCCTTGATTGCCCGGCTGGGCTTGGAAACCCAAAACGGTCAGCTCCATGTCGTCCCAGCTTCTCACAAAGACGTCACTTGGGACATCGTCTTGCGCCACCTTCGTAGCTTCGGCGGACAGACGCAGCTTTTCGTCATTCCCGATCCCGACACCAATAACGCCGGCGTCGCAGAAATGCACTATTCCAAGCACATTCGTTCCTTCGGGTCCGATGGCGAGTAACTCCGCGGGCTGACATCCGCTGAACGCCGTCGGATACGCGAGCGGACGGTAGTCCTGCAAGATCGTCCCCCGGCATTGAACGCGATGACGCGCTTTGGATATTCGGGGTGATGACAACCGCGGGGGCTATGCGCTCCGCGTGGCCGTTTGGAACGGTCGCCGCAACTATGCCCATGAATTCCCCAAAGACCCTTTGTCCAAGGTCGGCGGCGATCACATTGCCTTGGCGCAGGTCGATGCACCTTTAGGGACCAAAGGCCGTTCCTCACTCGATCTCACACACAAAAGCTCTCACAAGACTTTGACGGTGTCATCCATTGGGCGCGCGATACCGAGACCTATCAATCGATCATCGCATCCTTAATTCATCTTGACATTCAATCAGTCAGACCGGCAACGGTTCTGGAAGGATCGGAGCTGGAAGTTGTCATCTTTGCTGCCGACCCCGGCGAGACCAAGTAGCGAGGCGGCGCATGGTTAATCTCAAAAATTCAGAAATCCGGTTGATCGAGAACTTTGTCGCTTGGCCCATCGGCAGGGGCTATGTGCTCGATTTTTCCGACCGCACATTTTCAGAATTCTTCAAGGACGAATTTCGCGTTGATATTGATGATCAGGTTTATAGCAAGCGCGGATCCTCCAAACGCAACAGGCTGATCAGCTTTTGTCTCGATGCACCGGCTCCGCTGGTCACACAAGTCCTGCGGACGCTTTTTTCCAATCGAGCCTATGCCAATGAGCGCGGGCTTGCACCTGAAGATGGTCTCGAAGCAGAGTTTGAGGTCCTTATAGAAGCCATCGAGACCCGCGGGGATGAGCCCCGTACAGATGCCATCGATCGCTACGCGGTGGACAGAACACTTGATGAACTTGTTGCCGATTTGAATCGGACATTGGAGAGCAACAAGCCCGAAGCCGCCATGGATCATCTGCACACTTACTGTATGAAGAAGTTCACCTTCCTTCTTCGCGAGCGTGGTGAGAGATGCGCTGAAAACGAACCGCTTAATGCCCGCTTCGGACGCTACCGGAATATTTTGGTGTCTGAGCAGGAGTTACAACCGGTGACCGATCTGGCGATGAAATCGGCGATAACCGTCTTTGAGAAGTTCAACTACGTGCGCAATCATCGCTCACTTGCCCATGATTCAGTGATCCTGAGCCATCACGAAGCGCGGTATGTTTTTGATGTTGTGACGGCTGTTCTGAGACTTGTGAAGGCTCTGGAAGCGGACCGGTTTGAAACATCGAAGTAGCTAAATTTATGCTCGCCGCTGGCCCGTCTCCGCCTCTTCGGGTGACGGTCCTGGCCCCACCTCGCACGGAGGCGTCAGACCGCCATGGTTTGGCTGCTTTCCTTTTCTGGCGTTCGACGGGGCCGGATGTGGAAGGCTGCTCCCGATCAGCTGCCCCTCCGTCCGAAGCGGGCAGACCTCGCCGATCATCGCTGAATTCGAAAGGGCGTTCAAACCCTCAACAACCCGCTCCCGACCCGAAGACAATCGACCTCGTTGCGCTTCAAGAACCTGAATTTTGACCGCCGCGAGATACAGTTGCTTGAAACATGATCCTTGGATGCCTGCCTTTCGCCCAGACGGGCGGCCAGTTCCTGCTCCATCTCCTGACCCGCCGTGCGAGCGCACGTCCGTGATCATCACCATCAACCTGTCGTTCTCCGAGTGGCCGTCGGTGTTTGGCGACGGGAAGATGACGACGGCCTTATCGACTGGCTCACGCACCGTTGCGAGATCATCGAAATCGGCAACGAAAGCTCGCGGTTCAAAAACATACCATAGACCAATCGGCGGACTCGCCGCCCCCAAGTATGCCGTTTTGCTCTCCAGAAAATCTGGAGCTGTTCAAGATTGTTGCATATATTTGCACTTTATTTATGTGTATCTTGTATCAAAAGTGATGATGGATAATTACGATGTTGCTCCGGCAATTGACACCGAGTGCCCAAGACGCCGCGATCGCACGCACATCTGAGCCACTACTTTCGCACTACGTAAAGACCAAGACGCCACTCATGTTGCGTGTTGCCGATCATGAGGCCGAATCCATTGAACTGCCTGCAGGTACCGTCACGCTCCTACTGGATATTCTGAAAGCCATGGCAGCAGGGCAAGGGGTAACGATCATTCCCGAAAATGCAGAATTGACCACGGTCCAGGCTGCCGATGTGCTCAATGTGTCCCATTCCTGCCTGATAGGTCTTTTGGATGCACAGAAAATCCCACACCGCAAGGTTGGACAAGATCGCCGCATTCGAATGGGAGATGTGATGGCCTATAAAGCGTCTATCGACGCCGAACGGAAAAGCATGCTCGACCAATTGGTGGCTGATGCCCAAGAACAGGACATGGGTTACGGCAAGCCGTGAGCCATTTCACGGCGTTTCCCGACGCCAATGTTCTCTATCCAACTCCGATGCGATGCGCGATGTGCTCTTCCAGCTCGCGACGACCGGAATCTTCAGGGTCAAATGGTCGGCGGACATCCACCGCGAGTGGATCGAGGCCCTGATGCGCAAAGAACCGGATAGGAACCGCGCCGCCATTGAACGGACGCGGAAACTGATGGACCGAGCGACGCCCGATTGCCTCGTAACAGGCTGCACGCCATTGATCCCATCTCCCGTGCTTCCCGACCCGAATGACCGTCATGTTCTCGCGGCAGCCATCGTCGGAAGATGCAATGAGATCGTGACTCGGTATCAGAAGGACTTTCCAAAGGAATCACCCGAGCTTTACGGAATTGAAACCCGGCATCCTGATGAATTTTTGTGCAGTTGGCTTGCGCTCGCCCCTGAACTGTTCTGCTCCGCCCTGCGAAAAAATTCGGGCGCGTCTCAAGAATCCGCCTTTCACTTCCGACGACCACCTTGCGACGCTCAGATGGCAGGGACTCGTGGTCACCGCAGCAGAACTGGAGCAATTCAAGGATTTGCTCTGAAGTTTCTGTGGGAAACGACCATGCGCTAAGTTGAACTGCCCCGAGGTTTCCAGAGAACAAAGAACTAAACATAAGAACCAGAAACTGTATTCGACCCGCTATTTGCAATGAGCTGCGCAGTCACGCGGCGGCGGTCCTGCGCAGCGCGATCGCCATATCCGTGCTGAATCATGAACTTGGCGGCGATCAATCCAATTGCCGCTCCAAGTGCGTATCGGCGAGGCGGTGCCGTCACTCGACACACGCATTCATCCGTGAATCGGAACTTTGGACGCCAAGTTCCGGCACTCTGTCCATGCATCTGAATCCGCGCTTCAGCCCTTCTGGACATGCCTGCGAATTCATTCCCCTCACTTGCGCGCCCGCGACCTGCAGCGCATGGCCGCGGCGGATTCAGGATGCGAAAATTCGGTCTCATTTACGGAGTTCATGGAACCGGAACCCACCTTGCGGGGCGTGGTCCTTCAATGAGCGCGGCGACACCTACTCGCACCGGGCAAAGGTTGTTCCCTTCACCCGTCAGGACGGCGAAAATTCCAAATCATCGTCTTCCGGAGGGTAATAGACCCCGTCGCGCGTAATTCCTCCGTTGGCGTGTCGGTAATGCTTTCCGCGCAGGGCGAATTTCGCTGTGAGCGTCGCCAAGGTCAACCGCAATGCCGCGGCGGCACCCAGAAACGCCACAAATGCTTCAATCCGCCCACCGTCGGCTTCTTCCAGCACGGCAAAGTAAATTATCCTTTCATACAAATGAATAATCGGCGGGAATTCGCCAGCCTTGACAAAGGGCAAAGCCATCAGCAATCGCGACACTCGCCCGTTTCCGTCTTGGAACGGATGGATCCGGACGAATTCATGGTGCAGCCACGCCGCCTCCAACTCCGGCGCCAAGTCCAGCTCCGCATGCCCGCGGTGGAATTCGAGGAATCGGTCGATTTCGGATTCGACCTGCTCGGGCGGGCAGTACTCGTGAACGAATCCGTCATCGCGCCGCGGATTGTTGGGCCTTATCTTCCAAGCGCCGCGCCGCAACGGGATTTCGACCCGCCGCCCGTACAGGTCGATGCCGGGCGCGATCTCCTGGTGGCGCGTCAGAAGCTGATGCCATTCACGAATGGCGGCGGCAGTCAGAGGCCTTTCGTCCTTCACGTGCGCAAAAAGCATCTCCAAGGCTGCCTCCTGATCCTGCAGAAGGCCCTTGAGGGTTTCATCCGTGATCGCCGTCACGGAATGCGCGCCGCGCACTCGCCCAAATCCCTCGGTGATCAAGGTTTCAGCTACCCCTTTGCGAAGGTGGTAAAGCCCCTCAATCTGGCCCGTTTCAATTGCGAAACTGCGCTTCTGCTCCGCCAGCCAGATGTCCATCACTTCTCGGCCTGCACCGCGGTCTTCCAGCCGGGCGCGCGCTTCCTTCCATTGCCGGGCTTCATGACGAGCGGATTCGTGCTTGAGACCGAATTGGTCGCCTGAAAGGTCACGGCACGGCCTCCAAACGGCACCTGCAGGCTTCGGTCCGCGCGGTTCGTCAATCATTTGAAATCCTTGATGCTTTGCCCACGCGATGCCAAGGCACTCGATCCCGCAAGCCGCGGCCAAAAGTCAGACTCTTTGAGGAAAGCCGATTGTGCAAAGTTGCCCGCCGCAGCGCGACAAATTTCGAGAACAGCGTCTTCCAATTTGCGGAACGCATAAATGATTCTAGTGGCTTGTTCGAGTTATTTGAAACCCTCTTCGACGGGCGGCGACGAGCCGATCCGAGCTGGCCGCCCATTTGAACGACTTCGCCTCTTTCGCGTTGCGCAGTTCAATGAATTGCAAACGCGGCTTATCAATCCGCCTGATGGAATCGCAGATGCCGCACCCGAGCCGGCAAGCATCAAAGGGACTCTTGTGTGTTGAAGGTGCCACTAGCTTTGCTGCAAAGCGTTTTTCGGGATTTGGGGTGCGTTTCATGATTCTTTGGTCAGACAACCATTGCACCCTTCGAAACACCAAACCCGGGAGACGCGCGAGAGCGCGAAACCGCCCCAACCAAAAAACTTGAAACGCAACCTGCCTGATTCAAGGGCAATGTGAAAGAAGCGCAACCTGAACAGCACTCGAGTTCATACGGAACAGGGCTACGGGTACGCTAACGCATGCTGGCTGTAATCGCACCGTTGTTCGCAATGAGCCGTGCAACATTGCAGCAACAATTCTTTTACGCATTCGCCATATCGGGGCTGAATCATGAACTTGGTAGCGATCAATCCAATTGTCGCTCCAGGTGGGTGTCGGAGCGACGGCGCCGTCATTCGACAGATGTGTTCATCCGTGAATCGGAACTTCGGACGCCAAGTACCGGAACGCTGTCCATGCATCTGAATCCGCAGTTCGGCCCCTTTGGACATGCCTGCGAATTCATTCGCCTTGCTTGCGCTCGCGCGCGACCTTCAGCGCATGGCCGCGTCGGATGCAGGATGCGAAAATTCGATCCTATTCAAGGAATTCACGGATCCGGAACGCCCCGACCGAGCACCCTTCAGGAAACGCAAAGCATTGAAGCTCGGTTGTCGGGTCAAATAACCCAAACCCAGCCGTTGACTTGTTCTTCCGAATTTTATTGAATCCGCGTCGCGTGCGGCAGAAAAGTTCTTGCAATTTTGGGAAAACCACAAACGCGCCGCGTAAAGGAGGAAGCATGAAAAGTATCGCAACGGCAGCATCCGTGGCTGCGCTTGTATTCGGCATTTCGGCAAGCGCCGGATCCGCCGCAGAGGTTCCGGAGTCGACAGACACGATCAACGTGATCATGAATGACTGGACCGGCCAGCATGTGTCGACCAAGATCGCCGGCGAACTGCTGAAGAAAATGGGGTACAACATTGAGTACGTCAGTGCCGGCGCATTGCCTCAGCATGCCGGACTGGCGCAAGGCAATTTGCATTTCCAAGCCGAAGTCTGGACGAACAATATCGGCGATCTCTACCCGAAGGCCGTCGAAGCTGGAGATATCGTGGTGCTGGGCGAACTGGGTCTTAAACCGCGTGAAGGCTGGGTATATCCGCCCTACATGGAAGAGCGATGCCCGGGCCTGCCGAGCTACCAGGCTCTTTATGACTGCGCTCAGGCGTTTGCCGCGGCGGACACGTTCCCGAATGGCCGCCTTATCACCTACCCGGCTGACTGGGGTACCCGTTCGCGCGACATCGTGGTCGCGATCGACCTGCCCTTCGAAACAGTCGCAGGAGGCAGCGAAGGAGCAATGATGGCCGAGCTCCAGTCCGCATACGTGACGGAAGACCCCATCCTGATGATGATGTGGCAGCCGCACTGGGTTTTTGCACACCTTGATATCAACTGGGTGGAATGGAACCCGACCGAGGAAAAGTGCATCGAGGAAAACCAAGAGCGTGAAACCGCTTGCGGGTTCGAGCAAGCGCAGGTCGTGAAAGTCGTCTGGAGCGGATTCGAAGAAAAGTGGCCCGCGGCCTTCAGAATGCTCACGCTTTTCACGCAGACCAACGACGAGCAGAACGCCGCCATCCTCGAGGTGGACAACAAAGGGCGGGATCTCGATGAAGTTGTCGCCGAATGGCTGGCGAACAACGAAGGGAAATGGCAGGGCTGGATCGACGAGGCGATGCAATAAGGCCGTGTTGAATTCCATTCGCTCAGTGCGGCAGGTCTTGAACCCGCTGCCCTGAGCGTTTGCGCGCCGCCCGCGGATTTGCCACGACAATAAAGCGGTGCCGGCGGCGAACAGTCGGGACAGTTTGGGCGGTCAGATGATCAGGCCATTCTTTCGGAGCTTCGAATGAAGACTCAAACCCGTGATGTCGGCGAGGTAAAGCTGTCTTGCCGGAACGTCTGGAAGGTGTACGGCGCGCATCCTGCGCAGTTTTTCGAGAGTGGCAGCGGCGCCGTCGCGAACGCCCTATCCCATGCTGAAACAGTCCGCGCCGCAGGCCATATCGTCGCCAATGCCGATGTCAGTTTCGATGTCCATGTGGGCGAAATTTTCGTCATCATGGGACTTTCCGGATCGGGCAAATCGACCATCGTGCGCTGCCTGTCCAGACTGGTGGAGCCCACTGCGGGAGAAGTTCTGCTGGACGGGGAAGACCTGCTGCGAAAGACCAACGCGGAGTTGATCAATATCCGGCGCCACAAGATGGGCATGGTGTTCCAGAGCTTCGGCTTGATGCCGCATCTCAGCGTCATCGACAATATCGCTTTTCCGCTCAAGGTGCAGGGAGCCAGCCAAGAGGAGCGGTATGCCCAAGCCAAACGGGTGATCGAGCTTGTAGGGCTGGACGGACGCGAAAACAATTTCCCGAAGGAGCTGTCCGGCGGGCAGCAACAGCGCGTGGGGATCGCCCGGTCGCTCGCGGTCGAACCGGACGTGTGGTTCCTCGATGAACCGTTCTCGGCGCTCGATCCACTGATCCGCAAGCAGATGCAGGACGAATTCCTGCGGATCCAATCCAAACTCCATAAATCTATCGTATTCATCACCCACGACTTCCAAGAGGCCCTGCGCATTGCGGATCGGATGGCGATCATGCGCGACGGGGCGATCGTCCAGATTGGTCGCCCCGTCGATCTGATTTTGAACCCTGCCGACGACTACGTCCGCGAGTTCACCTGCGACGTTCCGTGGGAGCGCATTTTGCGCGCGGCCGATATCGCTGATTCAACCGCTGTTGAAACCCGTGGCCTTGACCGCGTGGCCGAGGACGCGCTGGTTGAATCGCTGTTGCCGAGGCTTGCAAGCGCCCCGAACGGGGTCGCCGTCGAGGCCGCCGACGGCGCAGTAATCGGAATCGCCACCGCTCGAAGCTTCGCCGCCGCGCTCGCGACCGGCAGCGGAACCGGGATCGTTGCGCGAGAGAGCTGAGCCGATGCGCGCGCTGGCGGATCGCAATACCCTTCATTGGATGGGGGTGATCGGCGTGACCCTTGCCTGCCTCGCACTTCAGGGCGAATGGAAATGGCTCGCCGAATACCCGAAGGATCTCGTCATTCCGTTGTCCGACTGGCTGAACGCCATCATGGATTGGATTGTCGAATACCTCGGGTGGTTCTTTCTGGGAATTTCCTGGCTCTTGGAATGGCCGATCGAAGGGGTGCGCGCGCTGCTACACGCGCTTCCGTGGTCGGTGACCATTTTTCTGGTCTGCGTTGTGGCCTATGTCGCATCCGGCTGGCGGCTGGCATTGTTTTCGCTCGCCTCGATGCTTTACATGCTGATCGTCGGCTACTGGACCGAGAGCATGAACACTCTTTCCCTCGTGGCCATCTCGGTTCCTCTCGCTGTTCTTGTAGGCTTCGGCGTGGGCGTGTGGGGATTTTTCTCCAGCCGCGCCGAACGGATTATCATGCCGTCGCTCGATCTTCTGCAGACCGTTCCGACCTTCGCCTATCTGTTGCCGATTCTTATGCTGTTCGGCTTCGGCACCGTCGTAGGCTTGATCGCCAGCGTGCTCTATTCCTTTCCGCCCATGGTGCGGAACACGATTGTCGGATTGCGCAGCGTGTCGCCGGAAATCATTGAATCGGGCCTAATGTCCGGCGCCACTCCGAGGCAGCTGTTCTGGCAGGTTCGCGTTCCGTCTTCGCTGCGGCAACTGCTCCTGGGAGTCAATCAGGCAACGATGGCCTCGCTGAGCATGGTGATCATCGCTTCCATAATCGGGGGAACCGAGGACATCGGATGGGAGGTGCTGACGCAGATCCGAAAGGCGCTATTCGGCGAGAGCCTGCTGGCAGGCTTGGTGATCGCTCTGATGGCCATGGTAATCGACAGGATCACTTCTGGCTTGGCAACGCGTTCGGGCGAATACGATCCCCAAGACAAATCCTTTGCGGATAGAAATCGGTACTGGATCATCGCCGTGGCGGGCGCAGCATTGTTCTATCTCGCATCGATCGCCGTTCCTTCGCTCGACGCTTGGCCGCGGGACTGGGAAATCAGCCCCGCAGGCGCGATGAACGACGGCTTGACCTATCTCGTGGTGAACTTCCGCGATCAGATCGAGGCGATCAAGAAGTTCGCGTTCTTTTTCGTGATGCTGCCGGCGAAGATCGGCCTGCAGCAGGCCGTAAGCCCGTTCACTTGGGGCTTCGCGCTGACCATGGCTCACAAAACCGGGTACGCGCTGATCGCGGTCGGTCTCGCCGGATGGTGCCTTTACCGCGGCTCGCCGAAGCTCGGCATCGCCATCCTGCTGTTCGCGATTCTCCTGTATTTCGGCCTGACCGGCGTTCCGTGGCCGGCAATAGTGCTCATCGGAGCGCTGCTGGGGTGGAAAGTCGGCGGGCCGTACTTGGGCGCAGGCACCGCGCTCGGCCTTTTGTTCATTGTCGTGACCGGAACATGGCCGCAAGCGACGCTTTCGATCTACCTCTGCGGCATCGCCGTGCTTCTTTCATTCGCGCTCGGAAGCGCCATCGGCATCTGGGCGGCGCACAACGACCGGGTGTCGAGAATTGTTCGCCCCTTCAACGACACGCTGCAGACCATGCCGTTGTTCGTGCTGCTCATCCCGTTCGTGATGATATTCAAGATCGGCGAATTCACTGCGCTCCTCGCAATCATCGCATACGCGATCGTTCCCGCAATCCGATATTCCGAGCACGGCCTGAGGAACCTCCCGGAACATGTGATCGAAGCCGCGACGATGATCGGCGCGACCAACCGGCAATTGCTGTGGCAGGTCAAAATACCGCTGGCTTTGCCGGTGATGATGCTGGGCCTAAATCAGACGATCATGTTCGGCATCGCGATGCTGGTGATCGCCGCGCTCGTCGGCACGAACGGGCTGGAGCAGATCGTCTATATCGGCCTGAGCGACGGCAATTTCGGCGTCGGCATCATCGCCGGGATCGGCATGGCCGTCATCGCGATCATAGCGGACCGCATGACCGGCGCCTGGAGCCGGAAGCGGCAGCAGGAACTGGGGCTGAGCCCATCATGACCGACATCCGATCATTGCCGCTCACCTGCACCCATTGGGGCACCTATCGCGCCCGCGTCAGCAACGGCCGGGTGCAGGATCTGCTGGCCTTCGAGCATGACGACGATCCCTCCCCCATCGGCCACGGTATTCTCGACGTTCAAGACGGTCCGACGCGGGTGGACACTCCCATGGTGCGCAAAAGCTGGCTGGACGACGGCCCCGGCGCGCTGACCGAGCGGCGGGGGATCGACCCGTTCGCAGCGGTGAGCTGGGAAGAGGCCAATGCGCTCGTCGCCGACGAGCTGAATCGGGTGCGCCGCGAATTCGGAAACCAAGCGATCTTCGGCGGCTCCTACGGCTGGGCCAGCGCCGGGCGGTTCCACCACGCGCAAAGCCAGCTGCATCGCTTCCTCAACTGCATCGGCGGCTACACACGCTCGAAGTTCACCTACAGCTTCGCCGCCGCCGAGGCGATGGTTCCGCATATCCTCGGGAGTTTCAGAGCTTACCTCGACACTTGCACGAGCTGGCCCTCGATCCGCGAGCACACCGAGCTGATGGTCTGTTTCGGCGGAGTTCCTCTGAAGAACGGCCAGATCAGCCAAGGCGGAACTGGACGCCACATCCAGCGCGCGGCGTTGGCTTCGGCTGCCGAGGCCGGCATCGCCTTCGTCAACATCTCCCCGCTGAAGTCCGATGTGCTCGATGCCGCGGGCGGCGAGTGGCTGGCTCTCCGGCCCAATACCGACACCGCTCTGATGCTCGGGCTGGCGCATACCCTTGAAACCGAAGGTCTGAGCGACCGCGATTTCCTCGACCGATACACCACCGGGTTCGACCTGTTCCGGGCCTACATGACGGGCGAGACCGACGGCGTTCCCAAATCGGCGGATTGGGCCGCGGAGATCACCGAAATCCCGGCGGACGCGATCCGCGGCCTGGCCCGCCGAATGGCCGCGAGCCGCACGATGATCTCGGTCAGCTGGTCGCTCACCCGGCAGGACCACGGCGAGCAGCCTTTCTGGGCGGCGATCGCCTTGGCTTCGATGCTGGGCCAGATCGGCCTACCGGGCGGCGGGTTCGGCTTCGGCTACAGCGCGATGAATTACATCGGCGGGCAGTACACGATCCCGCCGACGGTTCCTTTGCCCCAAGGCCGGAACTCGGTGGCGAACTTCATTCCGGTCGCTCGGATCACCGATCTTCTGACGCGCCCCGGCCAGTCCTTCGACTTCGACGGCGTGCGCTGCGAATATCCCGACATCAGGATCGTCTGGTGGGCCGGCGGCAATCCCTTCCATCACCATCAGGACCTGAATGCGCTCTCTCGAGCATGGGAGAAACCCGACACGATCATTGCGAACGAGTGGTGCTGGAACGCGCTCGCAAAACGCGCGGATATCGTGCTGCCCTGCACGACGCCGCTTGAACGGCTCGATATGGCGATCACGCCGCGCGACCCCTACGCGGTGTCGATGTCGAAACTCGTCGAACCTGCAGGGCAAGCCCGCGACGACTACGAGATATTCGCCGGAATTGCGCGGGCCATGGGCATGGAGGAAGCTTTCTCCGAAGGCCGAAGCGCCGAGGATTGGCAACGCTGGATCTACGGGCAAACGATCGCCCGCTGCGCAGACGCAGGGATCGAAATCCCCGATTACGACCGGTTCCGCGAACAAGGCTGGTTCAAGTTCGAAGATCCCGCCGAGCCGATCATCATGCTTCAGGCATTCCGCGAAAACCCGGAAGCCAACCCGCTCGCAACGCCCAGCGGCAAGATCGAAATCTTTTCCGATACCGTCGCCGGATTCGGCTACGACGATTGCCCCGGACACCCGGCGTGGCGAGAGCCTTACGAGTGGCTGGGCAATGCCGACCCGCGCTGGCCGCTGCATTTGATTTCGAACCAGCCCAAGGACAAGCTGCATTCGCAGCTCGACCACGGCGGATTCAGCAAGACGGCCAAAATCAAGGGCCGCACCCCCGTCGCGATGAATCCAGCCGACGCCGAGGCTCGCGGATTGAAGGACGGCGACGTCGTGCGCCTGTTCAACGCCCGCGGCGCGTGCTTGGGCGGCCTGGAGATCGATCCCTCGATCCGCAAGGGCGTCGTCAACATGAGCACCGGCGCATGGTACGACCCCGAAGATCCATCGGTTCCCAACTCGCTTTGCAAGCACGGAAACCCGAACGTGCTGACGCGCGACAAGGGAACCTCAAGCCTCGGGCAAGGACCCTCGGCGCACACTTGCCTGATCGAAATAGAGCGTTTCAACGGCCCCCTGCCCGAGGTCACCGCCCACATGCCGCCGGAAATCATCCGCTCCGGCGCGAAACGACAGGAGGCCGCGCCATAAGCAACCTGCAAGAAGCCTCGGATCTGGAGAACACGGTCTCCCTCAGCGCCCGGCGGTTCGAAGAATCGCCGTTCATCGAACGCACGGACAGTCCCGACATGATTCGGGGCGTCTACGCAGGGCGCTATTTCGCGATATTCCTCGGAGAGGACCCCATCGAGAAATACTGGCGCCTGCGCCAGAAGGCGCTGGTGTTCGACACGCCGGAAAAGCCGGTGGAAATCTCCGGCCCCGACGTCGTGCCGTTCCTGGAAAGAGTGCTCACCCGCAAGGTCGCCTCGATGACGGAAGCCCGCGGGTATTATTCCCTCGCCTGCACGCCGCAGGGAGGCATCTTCATGGACGGCGTGGTCTTCCGGCTGGCCGAGGACCGGTTCTGGTACGTTCAGGCCGACGGGCCCTTCGAGGCATGGCTGATGGCCCATTCGGGCGGGTTCGACGTTACTATATCCGATCCGCGCAGCCGCGTGCTTCAAGTTCAGGGACCGGCGTCATTGGACATCATGCGCGACGCGTCCGGCGGCGCGATCGACGAAAGCATGAAGTACTTCCGCTCGGGCCAATTCGATCTGGGCGGACAGACGCTTTATGTTTCGCGCACGGGCTTCACCAACGAACTCGGTTTCGAGATTTACTGCGACGGGGCCACCACCGACCATCTGGGGCTGTGGGATCATCTCATGGCCTGCGGAGAACCGCACGGGATGGAGTTCTCGTCGACCCGCGCGCTGACCATCCGCCGGATCGAGGGCGGCATTCTGGGCAACCTGACCGACATGGATACGACCATGACGCCCTTCAAGGCCGGTTTGGCCCGTTTCGTCGACATGGACAAAGGCGAATTCATCGGCCGGAGCGCATTGGCGGGCAAGGACAGGCGCTCCTGCCTCTTCGGCCTGACCTGCGGGACCGAGAACCCCGCCGCCGGAAGCGAGGTGCTCGACGGCAACAGGATCGTAGGGCGCATCACCGCCGGCGTTCCGTCTCCCACCTTGGGGCTGGGAATTGGCTACGCGGTGTTCGAGGCGCCCGGCGACTGGGTTGGACGCACGCTCCGGATGCGCTTGCCCGACGGAAGCCTGCACGACGGCGAGATCGTCGATCTGCCCTTCTTCGACCGGGAAAAAAAGATCGTGCGCGGAATCGACCGCTCGATACCGAAACGGCCTGCGGCATGAACGGGTAAGACTTTGAACACGCTTTCCGAAACCGAGATCGTCGAGCCGAAGGATTGGACATTCCCCGTGCCCATATCCTACGGCCCGGGCCGCTTGGCGGAGATCGGCGGCCGCTGCTCGGCGATGGGCGTGTCCAAGCCTTTGATCGTGACGGATCGCGGCAGCAAGGATCTGCCCTTCATCTCCAGCCTGAAGCGGCATCTCGCCGCAGCGGGGCTGAACGCGCCGGTCTTCTCCGGCATCTCTCCCAACCCGCGCGACGACGAGATCGGCGCGGGGCGCGAGCAGTTCAGGGGCGGTCGGCATGACGCCGTCATCGCCATCGGCGGCGGCAGCGCCATGGACGGCGGGAAATCGATCTGCCTGACGGCGAACAACGAAATCGATCTTTGGGAATTCGAATTCGAACAGCCGACCCCCGAGATCGCTTCGCCCTTCCCTGCCCTGATCACCATACCTACGACCGCCGGCACCGGGGCCGAGACGGACAGCACGGCCATGGTGACCCATGTCGAAAAGGGCATGAAGTTCTGCATCTGGCACCCCGAGTTCAAGCCCTCGCTCGCGCTTCTGGACCCCGAATTGACGGTCGGACTGCCCCGGAACCTGACCGCGTGGACCGGAGCCGACGCGATGACCCATGCGATCGAGGCCTATCTGGTCCCCGGCTTCCATCCGTTGCACGACGGCCTGGCGTTGGAGGGGCTGGCCCTGGCGGCTCGATGGCTGCCGATCGCCGTGGAGAATCCTCGAAACATCGCCGCTCGGGGCGGGATGCTCGCAGGTTCTTGCCTTGCGGGGATCTCCTTCATCAAGGGACTTGGACTCGTGCACGCCATCTCGCATATGGTGGGCGCGGAGTGCGACACCCAGCACGGCCTCACCAATGCGATCATCCTGCCGGTGGTCCTTCGATTCAACCTGCCGGGGCAGGAAACAAAGGTCGTTCGAATGTCGCAGGCAATGGGGCTTGAAGACACGTCCATCGAAGGCTTCATCGCTTCGGTGGTTCGGATGCTCGACGCCATCGGCATTCCGCGCTCGCTGTCCGAGATCGGCGTGCCCGTCGATTGCGCGCAGCGGATCGCCGAGAAGGCGATCCAGGACAGCGCGGCAGGCACAAACCCGCGCGCCGCCACAGTGGCCGAGATCAGAATGCTTACCGAAACCGCTATCGCGCAAGCGCGCTGAACAGGAGAATCCAAATGGAAAACTTGAGAAAATTCTACATCGGCGGGGAATGGGTCGAACCGATTTCGTCCGCGACCATGCCCGTGCTGAATCCGGCGACCGAAGAGCAGATCGGCACGCTCGCTCTCGGTAATTCCGACGACGTGAATCGCGCCGTCGCTGCGGCGAACGACGCCTTCGGGACCTTCGCCTTGTCCAGCAAAGCCGAACGGCTGGACCTGCTGCGCAGCTTGAAGGCCGAAACGCAGGCGCGCTTCGAAGAGCTCGCGCAAGCGATGCGGATGGAAATGGGCGCTCCCATCACCATGTCCCGCGAAGTCCAAGCGGATGCGGCCATCGGGCATCTGCAAGGATTCATCGACGCGCTGGAAGGTCTCGAGGAGCGAACCACTCTGGCCAACGGAGACATTCAGCTGCATGAACCTATCGGGGTTTGCGGACTGATCACGCCGTGGAACTGGCCTATGAACCAAGTCGCGCTGAAGGTCGTTCCCGCTTTGGCGACAGGCTGCGCATGCATCCTCAAGCCGTCCGAACACACGCCGGTCTCCGCCGCGGTTTATGCGGAAATCATTCACGAGGCGGGCTATCCCGCCGGGGTGTTCAACCTCGTGAACGGCGATGGGCCGACGGTAGGCGCTGCGCTCTCCCGGCATCCAGACATCCAGATGATGTCGTTCACCGGCTCGACCCGCGCGGGCACGGCGGTGACGCGCGACGCGGCCGATACGGTCAAGAGGGTAACGCTGGAGCTGGGCGGCAAATCCCCGAACCTTGTCTTCGCCGATTGCGATCTCAAAGAAAAGGTCACGGCATCGGTCCAAGAATGCATGTTCAACACCGGCCAATCCTGCGATGCGCCGACCCGGCTTCTGGTTGAGCGCTCATGCTACGACGAGGTGCTTGAGATCGCCAAGCGCGCTGCGGACGCGACCGCCGTCGGCGATCCCGCGCAGGAGGGCGATCATATCGGCCCCTTGTTCGACAAAATACAGTACGATCGCGTCCAGAAGATGATCAAAGTGGGCATCGACGAGGGCGCCCGCCTGTTGACCGGCGGTCTCGGAAAGCCCGCAGGACACGAAACCGGCTGGTTCGTGAAACCCACGGTCTTTGCCGATGTTTCCAACGACATGCGCATCGCGCAAGAGGAAATCTTCGGCCCGGTCCTGGCCGTCATCCCGTTCGAGGATGAAGCCGAGGCCATCTCGATCGCCAACGACACGCCTTACGGGCTCGCCGCCTACGTGCAGACCGGCGACTCGGACCGGGCCGAGCGCATCTCTTCGCGCCTCCGCGTCGGCGCTGTTCATATCAATGGCGGAGCGTTCAATTACGGCTCGCCCTTCGGCGGCTACAAGCAATCCGGCAACGGCCGCGAGGGCGGAATCATGGGTTTGGAAGACTACCTCGAAACGAAGACGCTGCACGGTTTGACCTGAGAAAGGAAGCAGATGGCGATTCCAATTCCGCGTACGCCGCGCCCGCGCCGGTCGTTCATATTCACGCCCGGCCTGCGCCCGGACATGTATCCGAAAGCGCTGGCCAGCGGAGCGGACATCGTCTGCGTGGAGCTCGAAGACGGGATCGCGCCGAAGGACAAGGCGGAGGCGCGGAGGAACGCGCTTGCGCTGTTCGAGGCACCGCAGGCGGAAGACGGCGTGGAGCGGATCGTGCGCATCAACTCGATGCGCGAGCGCTTCGGCGTAGAGGACGTGGCGTCGGTTCTCGCAACCGAAACGCCGCCGCCCGCGCTTATGATGCCGAAGGTGCGAACGCCGGACGAGGTGGCGCAGCTGGACACTCTTCTGACGGAAGCAGACCACGCCACACGGCTGCATGTGATCATCGAAACCAACGCGGGGCTGGAGGCGGCCTACGAAATCGCCCATTGCTCGAACCGCATCGACGCGATGTTCTTCGGCGGCGTGGACATGGCCGCCGAGCTGCGTTGCAAGAATGCTTGGGAGCCGCTTCTGTACGCCCGGTCGCGGGTGGTGCATGCGGCGGCCAGCGCCGGGCTGGACGCGATTGATGTTCCCCATCTCGATCTGGAGGACCCTGACGGGATGCGCGTCGCGGCCGAACAAGCGCGCGATCTCGGTTTTGCCGGAAAGGGCGCGGTGCACCCCAAACAGATCCCTGCGCTCAACCAGGTGTTCACCCCCTCGGAAGACCAGATTGCCAGAGCGCGACGCATCACTGCGGAATTCGAAGCAGCGGATACAGGACTGGTCGTGATTGACGGGAAGCTGATCGAAAAGCCGGTGCTGCGGGACATGTACAGGATCATCGCAATCGCAGACCGGATGGAAGGATAGCGCATGGCGTGTTGCGGACCCGGCTATGCATCGCCCTCCGAGGCGATGAAAGCGCCGCGCGAAAAGCTGCTCTATACGATCGCGATCTATACCGGGACGGGAATCCAGAAGCCGGATTATTTGTGCACGATCGATGCCGATCCGGAAAGCCCGTCCTACTCCCAAGTGATTCATCGCCTGGAAATGCCTGGGATCGGGGACGAGCTCCACCACATGGGCTGGAACGCGTGCTCGTCATGTTTCAGCGACGACTCCATGAGCCGCTCGCACCTGCTGGTTCCGGGCGTGCGCTCGTCGAACATCCACATCGTGGATACGGCGACCGATCCGCGCGCTCCGAGATTGCGCAATGTGATCGTCGGAGCCGAAATCAAAGCGAAGACGGATCTCTCCGCGCCGCACACCGTGCATTGCCTCGGCTCGGACATCATCGTCTCGATGCTCGGGGACGCCAAAGGCGAAGCTCCGGGCGGCTACCTTCATCTCGACAAGGAATTCCGGATCGTCGGCCGCTGGGAAAACTCGATGGGCGACATCCCGTTCGGCTACGACTTCTGGTACCAGCCGCGCCACAACGTCATGGCGTCGAGCGAATGGGCGGCGCCCAACACCTTCATGCCGGGTTTCGACCTCGAGGAGGTCGGGCACCTGAAATACGGCCGCCGCATCCATCTGTGGGATTTCGAGAAGCGCGAGCCGAGACAAACCTTCTATCTCGGCGAAGACGGGCTGATCCCCTTGGAAGTGCGATTCCATCACGACCCGGACAGCACCCACGGTTTCTGCGGGGCAGCTTTGTCTGCCAACATCATCCATTGGTGGAAGAACGCGGACGAAGAGTGGAAATGGGAAAAGATCATCGACGTGGAGAACGAGCCGCACCCCGACTGGCCCATCCCGGTGCCCGGCGTGATCTCGGTCATTCTGATCTCGATGGACGACCGGTTCCTCTATCTTTGCAACTGGCTGCACGGCGACATTCGCCAGTACAATATCGAGGATCCGCACCATCCCGTCCTGACTGGGCAGGTCTGGATGGGCGGCCTGCTGGGCAAGGCCCCGGAAGTGAACGGCGTGAAGGTGACCGGCGGTCCGCAGATGATCCAGCTCAGCCTTGACGGCAAGCGGCTCTACGTGACCACCAGCCTGTTCAGCACTTGGGACAACCAGTTCTACCCTGAAATCCGAACAAACGGCGGCTGCATGCTGATGGTGAATTGCGACACCGGAAGCGGAGGGATGGAGATCGACCCGGAATTCGCCGTCGATTTCGGCAAGGAGCCGAACGGGCCCTCGCGATGCCATGAAACCCGCTATCCCGGCGGGGACTGCACGAGCGACATCTGGATTTGAGAACCTTCAGCGCGACGCTCGCAAATCGCAACGGAGCGACCTACCAGGTCGACGCTCGCCGCCCCCTGCTCGATACGCTCCGGGAGCAAGGAGTCGATCTCCCGTACGGCTGCAAGTACGGCGGCTGCATCTCATGCGCGGCGAAACTGAAGACCGGCAAGGTGGATCAGCGCCGACAAGTGGCTTTGAACAATCGCCAGATCGCAAACGGCTACATCATCCTTTGCGTCGCGCGTCCCGAAACGGACGTAACGCTCGAGATCGGCGTGGAGAGCCATGACAAGCTCTATCGCAATCCGTTTCTCGACCCGCTCGAACCCCACGAACTGAAGGCGGACATCGCCACGCCGAAGGAGGCCTGACCCGTGCCAGAAGCCGATATCGACCGGATCTACGACTATCCGCCGGAATTCCTGGCGGACATTCTGAAGAATACCAGGACAATCGCCATGGTAGGCGCCAGCGGCGACAAGACGAAGTTCTCGTACGGCGTGCTGCGGGTCCTGCATGAGACCGGATACGAAATGCTGCCGGTGAATCCGAATCCCAAGGTCAAGGAAATCCGCGGGATCAAGGTGTACCACAGCTTGCGCGAGATTGACCGCCCGGTGGACATGGTCGAGGTCTTCCGTCCGAAGGAATACCTTTACGGAATTGCGCAGCAAGCCATCGAAATCGGCGCAAAGGTGCTTTGGGGGCAAATCGGCGTCTATGACGACAAGGCCGCCGAACTTGCAGAAAACGCCGGCCTCAAAGTCGTCATGAACCGCTGCCCCAAGATCGAGCTTTTCCGCCCGTTCTGGAAGCCAAGACTCGATCTTGCAATTTGAGCCGCCGCCTGCTTTCGCACAACGGTCAATCGGCGGGCCACTTGGCCGCAATCGCAAGTCGGGCTGGGCGGAATTCGCGTTGGTTCAAAACCACAGGTTTCGAGATTTGAGCCGCGCCGCAACCCCGTGAACTTCCTCGTCGTAAGCGGCAGTTGCGACGTCGAGGTTCGCAAATGACTGAAGTAGCCGCAGAATGTCTCGGCGCAGGGCAAACTTAACCGCAAGATTATCCGAATGTCGGGCTTGCTTGAGCCAATGCGCCGGTCGCAATCAGGGCAATGCCGCTGACGGTCAGCCGAGACCCTCTGCTCGCTCGGTCAAGAAAACGGAGTCGCGGAGGGTTATTCCAAGAATTGGCAACTCGCGACAGGGAAAAAGAACAGCCGCGCAACCATTCAACTCGTTCGCCCACTCGCCAATCTACACAGGCGGCATGCGCTGATTCAATTGGTTTGCGCCTTCATCATGCCCTTGACACGAGCCAGCGGCGATTGCGTCAAGCGTTCAAGCCAACCAGACCTTCAAGCGCGCTGCGCAGCTCCGCAATTTTTGCCGCCTCTTTCGGCCGCCCGGTCTCAGTGTCAAACGCATCGCGGAATCGCGGCAGCGAAAACACGCCGCGGATGTCGGCTCCGAAAAACGGAGCGGAGACCCTGGCCGACTCCAGCACATGGCTGCCCCCGCCTTGGCCCGGAGCGGCCGCCATGATCACCATCGGTTTGCCCTGATACACCTTCTCATCAATCCGGCTCGCCCAGTCGAAGATATTCTTGAAGGAGGCGGTGTAGTATCCGTTGTGCTCCGCATACGAAATCAGAAGCGCATCCGCCGCGCCGATCTTGTCGAAAAACTCCCGGGCGAGCGAATGCACGCCGTCCGCGGCTTCCCGGTCAACCGAGAAAATCGGCATCTCGTAATCGTTCAGGTCGATCAACTCCACTTCGGCACCCGGCAAAAGCTCGGATTCCAAAATCTCAGCCGCTGCCTTCACCAGCTTCCTGTTGATGGAACTGCGGCTGCTGGAGGCCGCGAAAGCAAGAATTTTCAATTGGCTTCCCCGGTTTGCTTCAGGCCCGAAAACAAGACCCAACCGCTCAGCACGATGGCTGCACCCGATATAAGGATCATAACGGTGGGGATTAAATTGACAAAATCTCCAAGGTCAACAAACAAGAAATACCCGATGTCGCCTTGAAAACACATTGATTCCGCCGTCGGTCCGCCGGTCGCCTAGCTGAATTCGGTGCTGCAATATTTGACTTGCGTTGCCGCGCAGGCGGCCAAGAGGGCGGTCAGCGCAGCGACCCAGATCGCCGTCATGCTGCCCCGCCACACGAAAACTCCGGCGATGATCGCCACAATTCCGGACAGGCCCAAATTCCAGCCGTCCTGGCTCAGCATCCCGCCTACGGCAGCATGCTCCTCCATCATCGCCAGCAACTCGGGCGAAACCGAGTCGGCGAAGGCTTGAAGCCCTCCAGCCGTGTCGAGGGTCGTGACCTCCACGCCCGAAAAAACTCGCGCCAGACCCAGATGATCCAATGTGCGGATGCGAGTTTCAGGCATAATGATTGCGTTGCACTCATAACGGCCTTTCTGCGGAATACGGAGCGTCAATAGCGTACCAGCCCCGCAGCGCAATGGGAATGAACTCCAACCCGCCAAGGTGCGTCTCGCGTTTCTTGCTCAGGCGGCTGCGGCGCTGCAATCCCTCCAATCAAAGAAGTCGGGCCAGCGGTTGTTCCTGAAGCAGCATTTGATGGCGAGCACGGCGTTGGCTCCAATCTTCGACCAGTGGCGCCCGGCTCCCTTGAATCGGCTGCCGTCGATCTGCTTGCAGGCGCTTTCCACGACGCCGGATCCGACCGGCAGTCCGCGCTTCCGGTAGTGATCGCTATGCATTCGGTCCCTGTTGGTCCCGTAGTAGCGGATGCAGGCCGCGACCGCTTCAAGCCGGAGGGGCGGTTTCAGGTCGGCGATGACGTCTTCGACCCGCCCTGCGTCCGGCTGGTCCTTGATCGTCTTCATCCAATCCTCCTGTTCGCTCTTGTGCGGCGCGCGGCTTTCACAGCGGCGTCCGCGCAATCAAAGGCGTGGAACAGGTCAAGGACGAAGGTCACTTCCTGTCCGGGGAAGGCCTCCTCGCAGCTGTTGCGGATCCAGGGCAGCCCCGTCGGACAGCACCACCAATTCCTTGGCCGCGAACAAGCCGTTCCAGAGCCCGCGCGCAAGAGAGCCGCGCGTGCAGCCCTCCTCGGCGACCGCTGTCCGAAACCAAACCCCGATGTCGGCGCCGAACCTCCGCTGCAGCTTTTCCATGACAAACCCGCCCTGAAGAATCATCGGCGCAAAACGAAAGGCAAGTTAAATGCGTCTCTTTGATAGGCATCTGCTACCCCAAAAACCCACTCCTCGCTAGGAGCCTGTCCAAGTAATCGCTTCCGCTGAACCTGACCGCCGCGCCGGGGTCGGCGTCGTCATAGGCTGTTCATTCCGCCCGGATCGGATTTGGCGACTTTGCTCGGACGGTTTTGGCGGATCTCCCGGTTCCGGCCTCGGTTTTCGCGTTCCATGCCTGCCCGGACGGATCCCGGGACGGTCAAGCGCCGGCGGGCCGCGCGTCCGGCCACGCGGACACCAGCTTGTTCAAGTTGTGGGCGATGCAGACCAGCGTCCATTCCCGCCGCGCATTCTCGACGCCTCGCATCAGGAACTGCCGGAACCGGCGCGCCTGCTTGATCTGTCCGAACACCGGCTCGACGGCGGTCTTGCGCAATCGGTACCGACCGTCCCGGCCTTCCCGCTTGAGCCGCCGGTCCATCTCCGCCCGGCAGGTTCCCTCGCGCCGCGGCCTAGCGCCGGTCGCCGTCTCCTTGCCGTGCCTCCGGCGACCGGTGGCGACATGACCTCGGATGCCTTTCCTCTTCAGAAGCTTCAGATTCTCTTCGGAGCAATACCCGGCGTCGGCGGACAGCTCCTCCGGAAGCTCCCCCGCAGAGGCTTCCATCGCTTCGATCATCGGCTCCAGCTGCTTCTGGTCGCTGCCCTCGGCGGTCAGGCCGTGCGCGACGATGATCTGGTTGTCGGCGTCCACCACGATCTGGCCGTTGCAGCACTGGCCGAAACCGTCCTTGGTCTTCATCAGCCGACTCTCGGGGTCGGCGGAGTTCCGCTGCGCCTTGTCCTCCGGCTTCGCCTCCGCCGGATCCTTGCCCGCCGCCTCGGCCGCCGCAGCGGCCTGCGCCTCCAGAGCGGCCATGTGCTCCTTGATCCGCTCCCGGCGCTGCCGCTTGGTCGCCAGATGCTCCGGAAGCATCCCGCTGCCGCCGTCGACCCCGTGCGCGAGGTCCTCCGCTTCGTCCGCAGCCTCCGCGCGGGACAGCATCTCCTTGATCTCCTCGCTCAGCTCCGCCTCCGCCTTCACCATCCGGCCGTAGCTCATCGCCTTGTGCTTCGACGCGTTTGCCTGAATCCGCGTGCCGTCGATCGACACATGCCCCAGAGACGCAAGGCCCATCCCCCTGCAAAGGGCCAATATCTGATCGAACAAATCTCCGAGCGCCGAAAGGTGGCGCTTCCGGAACGCGTTCACGGTGCGGAAATCCGGGCTCTGGCAAGCCGCCGCCATGAAGTCCATCCGGTCATGGCAGCGCCGCGCGATCTCCCGGGACGAGCAGATCCCTTGGCTGTAGGCGTAGAACAGCAAAGCCGCCATCATCCTCGGATGGTAGGGCGGCTGTCCGCGGATCTCCGAATAGGCGCCCATGACCGGAGACAGATCCAGCGCCTCCTCGACAAGTTCCCTGACGATCCGCGCCGGATGGTCCTCCGGAACGAAGTCGTCCACCGAAGGCGGCAAGAGAAACACCTGATCGACGCGCCAGTCGCGAAAGGTTTTGCCGGCCATTCCGAATCACTCCCGATGCTGATCAGAAATTATAGCACTTAATTACTATTTCATCAACCGCATGAATCTCCCAAGCGGATATTTCTCGGACAGGCTCCTAGGCCCGCATGTACGCCAAGTGCGCCTCGCACCTCGCCGCGCCCTCGACCGTAGGAGACCCGCACACTACGCACAAGCCCGTGTTCTTGCGCGCCTTGTAGCTGTTTCTTACCCGGCCCCGCCGCTTCTTGACCGCCTTGTCCTTGGAATTCCAAGCCTTGAGCTTCTCTGGGTGGTTTCTTCTGCAATCCGCCGCCCGAGCCCGATTCTTCGCCCGACACTCCGGGCAGAACATGCCGCCGTCCGAATCGTCACCGCACGCAACGCATTTCTCTTCTGCCTTGCGTTGATCATATCGCGCTTTCTGTTTTACCCGCTGCTCCTCGCAAATGGACAAGATTTTATTGTTTTTGATTGCCGCCGGCCGCCCGCACAGAAGGCATAAACCTTTTTCTCGCCGAAGCTCTTATTTGGTTTATTGTTTCTCCTTCTTCGCTTCCGCTTGGGCGACGTACAGCGGAACGTCTTGGATTTGATCAGATTTCCTTTTTCGTTTCAACAGCATCCCTGAACCCCCGTCCGATTGTGGAACGCAGATTGTCGTAAAGAGATGGCAATGTCAAGACGATTATTGAATCGATTCTTTATTGGTCGGATCCAATACCCAGCCTTGATGGTCGGGACGCCATTTGAATGCTAGAAGATCCGGATCCCCGTCCTTCAGACCGTTCGTGGATGCCGAACGCAAGCATTCAACGCCTGGATCTCCGCACAGGTCACCTAAGTCACCCATGAATCCGTCCCGTCCTTTACGATTACAAGATCCTCGGTCATCATGCGTCCTTTCATTGTTGTGGAATCAGTTGCATAGGGCAATTGATAACTACTTAATACGGCTCCGAAAGAACAAGTTGTACCCAGTCATATAAAGATGTCAAAGACAAACCTATCGCCCAAGACACACCTGTAATCTCCTTCTCATACTCAAACCCATCCTCCGTTCCCATTTTGTCTTTGGGTTTAAAGCATTCAGATGTGTAAAATATTGAACGTGTTACCATTCCAATGACTCTACTTCTACTACGCATATTCAAGAAAACAGGAGAACCACTTTGTCCATGAAAGGCAGGAAATCCAAGCTCTAAAGCTGAATAAGAATATTCACCATCTCCGTATTGAAAATGCCGTGTAATATGTCCTTGCATGAACCGAGGGTTGATCGGTCTTTCCATTCCGACTTGAGGAAACCCATAGGATGCCACATCTTCACCGAGCGGAAACTCTGAAAAACCTGATTCAGGGACGCCCAAGTAAAAATGTTCCTGATCTTTCAAGGATTCGTTTTTCAATCTTAAGATTACCAAATCAGCACTAGGGTGACGAACAATATCAGAGACCGGATACACCCCAAGAGGATTTTTAGAAGTATCCACAACAAAAACCTCTTTCTGACCCTCAAGTATATGCTGGGCAGTCAAAACAAATCCTGGTCGGTTTAAATTGAATCCAGTTCCAATTGGAACTGGATTGTCACCCATTTCAAAAACCATAAATATACGTTTTTCCAAATGAATGAATTTTCTTTCAGCCATAACGTTTCCTTTCCTGTTTTCGCTAACCTCGGGCCCGGGAGAGTGATCGTGCGGATGCAAAATCCTAGCCCTCACTTTCTGCCAGCAAACTCAAGCCTGTAATTCAAGCTGCTTACGTCCCTATAATCCATCACTTGTCCCTGCTCAAAAAATCCGCCTCTAATACAAGCGTCGCCTAGACATTCATAGAACCTCCCATCCGATTCAACTTGAGTCCCAAGCCCTTCAAAACTAGCAGCGTAGTTTGAACCTTTTCCACTGTACGTAATGTTCCGTAAAGAAAAAACATTCGTTCCGCTATCATAAACCGCAGTGAAACTCCCTGTCCCATTCGGAACTCCGTTGAGGCTGTCCCTGTATGCGCCCTTGTATGTAGCCTTCATTGTCGGCCTAACAAAATTCTTCCTTCCCTCGTTAAACGCACTCCTTACCTGATCCAAGGGGTAGTAATTACCCCCCTCCGGAGCAAGCCGTCAAAGCGGCCGGGCACAACATTCCAATCAAAGTCCTCATGACTATCTCCCTGCGGGGAAGTGATTTTCATCCATCAGAACGTCCCCGCGACCATTCCGATGGATGTTCTTGTGTCATGCAGGATTTTGCACGTCAGCATATACGATTTCCCCGGACAATTCGGCCTTGGCGTATGCCGGCCAGACCGCATCATGCTCCGCTGGACGCAAAAGCAGACGGCCTCCATCCTCGCGCGGCTTCAAGCACTGACGGACGCTCCGCTCGGCTCCGGGACAATAAGGAATTCGATTGTCGCGGTAAAACTCCAATTCCAAGGTCGCGACAAGGACTCCGGAACGAAACACTTCGGTGGGATATAGCCCCTTCGCATTCGAAGGAGCCGTATATCTGAATTGATAGCCATCAGCCATCGCCCACCCCCGATTCGCCGCGCAATGCCGGGGAACCATCGTGAACACCTCGTCTCGGTACTTGCTGATTTCAACCAAGCAGACCATCTGCGACGTTTTCGAGTCGTAAACCTGCAATTCGTTATCGGCATTCAAACGCGCATCGAACCCCTCGGCAATTACAGGCACGGCCATACGGATGTCTTTCGTGGACTTGAATTCGAGACCGGCAGCATTGAATCAATGATCGCAGGCCGCGCCGCCATTGAGACGCGTTCGTCGCGGTGATCGTGGAATTGGGCATAGAGCGAAAGCGGATCAACCACCGAAATGTTCGACAGCCCGGCGGGATCATAGGAACATGTCTCGACCGTGAAGCTTCTTTCGAATTCATCGCCCTAAACGAATCCCGAAGCTTCAGCGATCTCCTTCCAGTTCTTGGCCGCCACTGCGAAGGTTTCCGTTTGCGGCGGCGTCAGATCAGTCAGTCTCGCCACCGCGCTCTCGCCCGCCAGCTTCAGATTGGGAACAGAACGATTGTCGCGAATGTGCTTGATCGAGCGCACAGGGCTTTGAAGCAACGGGGCGACGGTTTCTATAAGCTCCCGCCTGTCCATTTTGAAATGGATTCGTCTTTCCTTGCCGCGCTTTTCGGTTGTTGCCAGCCCAGAGGCGACGAGATCATCGAATGCGCGCCTGATCGACATCGGCGCATAGCGCAGCCGTTGGGCAATGGCCGACGGGATCACGGCGAATTCGTCCAGCCGCAGCATGTAAAGGAAGAGAACCGCCTGCGCCGCCGGAGGCAGCCTTTCGACGCTACGCAGCTTTGGCGCGAGGAAATTCTCCCGAAGGTCCATGGCCAGACCAAGGATATAGAGTTGGTTTCCCGGGACGGCGAAGGCCACGCCCCTAGGAGCGTGTCCGAGTATTCGTGACATCGCCAATATACGTAGATACATTGATGTTGTGTAGCACAACATATGGATATTTCATCCATAATTTTCTAGATGCTGTACAGAAAATTTCCGTCAAATTCAGCGGCGGCTATTTCTCGGACACGCTCCTAGGGCCTGTTAACACTAGAATTCTGCTTGGCTCTGTGCTTAAGTGACTGTCAACAATGACATAAAAATCGAGCGGCATGCAGTCATGAAACAGACCGCAGCGAAACAGTACGCCAAAATCCGCCCTTTGCTCCCGGTTCAGCGCGGGAACGTGCGGATTTCGACCATCGACTTCATCAATGCGGTCCTGTACGTCTTGGAGAACGGCTGCAAACGGCGCGCGCTGCCGGAGCGCTTCGGAAAATGGTCCACGGTCTACGCCCGGTTCCGCCGCTGGTCCCGCAGCGGCGTTCTCGAGCGGCTGTTCGCGGTGCTCCGGGAGCAGGAGGCGGTCGGCGAGGACGCGGAGTGCTTCGGGCTCGACAGCACCAGCGTCAAGGTGCATCCGGACCGCACCGGAGCGCGAAAGACGAACGGGCCGCAAAGCATCGGCAAATCGCGCGGCGGATGGAACACGAAGATCCACATGGTCTCCGCAAGTGACCGGCATGCAATGATTTTTCGACTGTCCGGCGGCCAGGCCAACGACGCGCCCGAAGGCCGCGCCCTGCTGGAGAGCTGGGCCGATCCGGTCGCGGGCGCGCCTCTGGCGATGGACCGCGCCTGCGAGGGCGACAAGACCCGCCAGCTCGTCCGCGACCTTGGAATGACGCCGGTCGTGCCGCCGAAAGCGAACCGGAAAGCCGAATGGGAATATGACCGGGAAACCTACAAGCGTCGCAACGAAATCGAACGGCTGTTCCGGAGATTCAAGGGCTACTGGCGCCTCTTCACGCGGTTCGACAAGCTCGACGCGACGTGTCCGGGTTTCGTGAGCCTCGCCGCCGCCGTCGAAATGATGCATGATTTAGTATAGACAGGCCCTAAAACAATGGTTGCCAAACACGTCGGCCCGTGGAAAACCGCCGGATAACGTGATTGGGAAACTTTGAAATGCGCGCGCAGATACAACAAAGACCGATTGCGCGGTTCAATCTGAGACTAAACCCCTAGCGAATAGGAGGACGCGCTCTGCTAACAACAGAATGGACTTGAAAAAGCAGAGTAAGTGTTGAACAAAACATTCTCTGGAAAATCCGGGACGATTCAACGGTCTATCAGCGCGATATCAAGGAAGTAGCAGTTCATGGAAGTCAATTTTCAATCAGGGTCGTTATTCACACGGGTCTATTTGGCCGACGCAATAATCGGTGAAGCGGAATATCAGACAATTGATCCATTTGAGTTGGCCGGATCGCTCAAACCGATCTTTGACGAATTTCCCACCGAACTATCGCCTTCGGAAGCAAAAACGGAAGATGACCTAATCTGGAAGGTTCTGTGTGTCCTTGGCTGGGAAAACTCGGAACGACAAGTAAACTTGGCTCCGAAGGGACGAGACAATGTTCCAGACGGGCTCTTGTTTCTTGATGAAAAAGCCAAAGCGACTGCCAACACCCATGTCGAGGACTGGAAGCGATATGAACATGGAGCAGTACTGGTAGAGTCGAAACGATGGGGCAGACCGCTGGATCGGGGGCTTGGAAAGAAGGACGAAGTGACTGCCCCTTCAACCCAGATGCTACGATATCTCAGACGTGTTGATGACCTCACAAATGGCAACCTACGCTGGGGTTTCCTGACAAACGGTGCAGTCTGGCGTCTCTACTACCAAGGCGCGCGGTCGGTATCTGAACAATTCTTCGAAATCGATCTGGCTGGTCTGCTTCGGGTCCAAGGTGATCTTCTAGACGCTAAAGATGTTGAGCAAGTCCAAGCCGAACGCAATCACTGGTTGCGGGTCTTTGCTTTGATGTTCCGGCGAGAGTCGTTCGCTCCGTCATCCAGTGACCCCAGGATCTTTCCTATCCGGGCGTTGGAAGAAGGACGTTTCTACGAAGAACGGGTAGCAAAAAACCTCTCCGACGTCGTATTTCAAACTGTCTTCCCAGAATTGGCAAAGGCAATTGCGGCAGACAAACCTGATGCCAGCCTAGACGAGGTTCGCCACGCTGCTTTGATCCTGCTCTACCGACTGCTGTTCTTTCTCTACGCCGAAGACCGGAACCTGCTTCCGGTGCGGGACGAACGATATGATGATTACGGATTGAGGGATAAAGTTCGAGGTGATGTCGGCAGGCGAAAAGACAAGAACGATACTTTCTCCGATCTTCAGGCACATTACTGGTCGATGATCGACGGGCTTTCGCGGGCCATCGATAAAGGTGACACCTCTATCGGATTGCCACCCTACAACGGCGGCTTGTTCAATCGGGAGGCCACGCCCCTCCTTGCAGAGTTACGTATACCTGATAGCGTGATGGCAGAGGTCATTGACCTGCTAAGCTACGAACGGCGGGGCGGCAAACGCCGATATATCAACTACCGTGACCTCAGCGTCCAACAGCTTGGTTCGATTTACGAGCGCCTACTTGAATTTGAAATAAAACGCGACCCACAACAAGGGCTAATTGTTCGGCCAAATCTCTTCGCACGAAAGTCCTCGGGTTCCTACTATACGCCGGATGAACTCGTCGGTCTGATCCTGAAAGAGACACTGGAGCCATTGATTGAGGACAAGGTCTCGGCTTTCCGAGCCAAGGTTTCTGAACTAGCCCATTCCGAGACTGAAGAAAACGACAAGATCAGCCATCTTCGTAAAATCGACCCAGCAGAAGCACTGCTAACCCTTCGCATTTGCGATCCGGCTATGGGATCTGGGCATTTTCTCGTCAATCTTGTGGACTATCTGGCAGACAGCGTAATCGAAACCTTGGCGGAAGTTACCAGCATCGTAGACTGGGCCAAAGAGCCATATACCTCACCGCTCGCCGACCGCATTAACGATATTCGAACGACCATCAAGTCCAATGCGGACAAGAACAACTGGACCGTAGATATCGAACAACTCGACGACCGGCACATTGTCCGCCGTATGGTATTGAAACGCTGCATCTATGGAGTAGACAAGAATTCAATGGCGGTGGAACTCGCCAAGGTATCTCTGTGGCTACACACCTTCACCGTGGGGGCTCCTCTATCATTCCTCGACCACCATCTTCGCTGTGGTGATAGCCTGTTCGGGGAAACCGTTGGCAAAGTGATCAAGCGGCTTAACGCCGATGGCCAGGAACTGCTTATCAGCGATGCCTTGACCAAAGCTTACGCATCAGCCGCTTCAATGCAGACCATCGAAGGTTTGACCGATGCGGAGATCGCAGAAGCCCGTCGCTCGGCAGAAATCTTTCAGCGCGTGGTCACCATGACTAATCCGTTGGATCAGTTCATGAAGTTGATCCACGCCATCGATTGGCTTGGCCTTACCGCCAAGGAAGACAAAGTCGCAATCAAAGCATGGTTGGACGGTCAGTTTGGCGATCCGATAGAGATTGCCAGCGGCCAAATCAAGATCAATTCTCTAGCTTCCGCCAGTACCCAAGATGCCGTAATTCCCTTTGAGACGCCTGCTCAAGACGGTCAAATTGCTTTAGCTGCGCCTGCTGCCCAAGAGGAGATTGCCCGCTTTTCGGTCATTCTGCGCGACGCCCATACGCTGATTGAGGAGGAACGGTTCCTGAACTGGGAGGTAGCCTTCCCAGGTGTTTGGCGGCAGTGGGATGGAGAACGGACCGGAGGGTTTGATGCATTGATCGGAAATCCACCATGGGATGTCTATGAATTTGAGGAAGTCCCATGGTTTGAAAATCGGGATCCAGTGGTGGCGAAATCAGGAAAATCAGAACGAAAGAATCAAATCAAGACACTGCAGGCGCAAAGCAGCCCCCTCTCAGCGGAATTCGAACAAGCCAGAACAAGACTTCGTCAAGGTTCTACCTTGATCAAAAAGGGCGGGACAGCACTCACTTGGAATATCAAGGGAAAGTTAGAGTATGAACGGAAATTCATGAATCCCATTTTATTACTTATTATCAGCATGTTGTGGCTCTTGCGATCCGGCGCATCATGAAGCGGCACGCGGCCAGCTGCGCCCACGCCAGAGAGCTCTCCAAGCTCCGCTCGTAGTCCTTCGCCAGACGCCGGCAGCGCGACATCCAGGCGAAGGTCCGCTCCACGACCCAGCGGCGGTAGAGAACCGTGAACCCTTTGATATCTTTGGGTTTTTTGACAATCTCAAGATCGGATCCGATGCCGAGCTTCTTGAGCGCGGACGCCAGCTTCTCTCCCCGGTATCCGCCGTCCGCCCAGATTTTCTTGATGTGCGGCGCCTTCTCCAGCACTCCGAGGATCACCGCCGGAGCTCCGTCCCGATCCTGCACCGAAGCCGCGTGGACGGCGAGCCCGAGCGGGAACCCTTCGGCGTCGACGACGAGGTGTCGCTTGCGCCCCTTGACCTTCTTGCCCGCGTCGTAGCCCGAAGGCCCGCCGCTCTCCGTCGTCTTCACCGATTGGGTGTCGATCGCCGCCGCAGTCGGGGTCGCGGAGCGTCCGGCCAGCTTGCGCCCGAGGCTGCGAAGCTTGTCCGTCATCCGGTCGATGACCCCGTTGCGACTCCAGAGATAGAAATAATACTGGACCGTCGTAACTGGTGGAAAACAATGAGGAATCGCCCGCCACTGGCCTCCGGTGGCGAGCACAAACTGGATCGCGTTGAACACCTCCCGAAGGTCTGTCTTGCGGGGGCGTCCTCTCTTGGACGGAGGCGGAAGGCACGGTTCGACCAAATTCCATTCCTCATCCGTCAAATCGCTTTCAAATCGATCCCGAGGGCGTGTATACTCGGTTTTGGTGGTCTCGTTCCAGGGCATGTCAGGTATCCTTTTGTCGGGTTCAAGGTTGACGAAAGATACCACATCTTGGCGAGGCCACTCAACATCTAGGCGAAGCTGCTGAATTTTCGTTCAAGCTCTTAGATCTGTACAAGTTGTTTGTGGAAAGAGCGGTTCAGCTATTGGCTCCAAAAGGTTTGGTGGGATTGTTGGTGAAAACCGGCATCGCTACTGACAAAGGAACCTCAGCTTTCTTCCACGACCGTGCTGTTTCTGGTTGTGTGAAGACATTGTTTGATTTTGAAAACAAAAAGGTCTTCTTTCCGGATATCGACGCTAGGGAAAAATTCTGTGTGTTCGTCGTATCTCAAGACCGCAAATTCAACGCAACCGATTGCGCATACTACCTGCACTCAGTCGAAGAACTTGAGGATCCAGATCGACGTTTTCAACTCTCAGCTAGTGACTTTGCCCATGTTAATCCAAACTCAAAGACTTCCCCAATTTTCCGGCGAAAGCGTGATGCTGAATTGACCGCTCAGGTTTACGGAAACCAACCAATTCTGTCCTTGCATTCAGACAATGGAAAAAAACCGATCTGGCCGGTCGTTTACAACCAGATGCTGAATATCAGCACTGATGAATCACTGTTTCGTACTTTAAAGGAACTTGAAGGCACGGAGGGCGCATACCCAATCGGGAAAAACAGGTACCAGAATGCCGATGGAATCTGGCTCCCTCTCTACGAAGGAAAGATGGCACAAGCTTATGATCACCGAGCTTCAGACGTTTATATCAACCCAGAGAACGTATATCGGCAAGGGCAAAAGCTGTCAGTATCGGCCGAGGCGAAAGGCGATCCGGACCGATATCCAGTGCCCCGGCTCTACGTACAAGATTGCGGCAAGTGGCCCAATTCAGATGAATGGATCATCGCTTTCAAAGATATAACGAAAACGACTAACATGCGAACTATGATTGCGACTCTCCTGCCGAAGTCAGGGGTGGCACACACTTTTCCAGTCTTGTCGCTCAAGCCCGAAGTCAAGAATCGAGCCCCAACCGCTTCAGTCATCCTTGGCAATTTGAACTCGATACCTTTCGACTACATTGCCCGACAAAAGGTGCCGGGCACACATTTCACCTGGTTAGTGCTGGAACAACTTCCAATAGTTCCGTTAGAAAACATGAAGGAAATTGGATTCGGCGATGTGAGCGCTTGGGATTTGATTGCCAGTTCAGTCCTTGAGCTCACTTACACCGCACACGACTTGACCTCCTTCGCTAGGGATATGGGCCACGTGGATTGTAAGAGCGAGGTGCTGCCACCCTTCACTTGGAATGAGGCTCGCCGCCTTCGTCTGAAGGCTAAGCTCGACGCCGTGTTTTTCTGCCTCTATGGCATCTTCAACCCCGAGAGCCGGGAACAAAGCCGCGACGATATCCGCTACATCTATTCTACATTCCCGATTGTAGAGAAACAGGAAACGCAGGCCCATGGCCGCTACCTCTCTCGCGATCTGGCTTTGGCATATTGCAACACTCTTGCCGCTGGACATCCTGAGGCTGAGCCAGAAATTTGATGAAGAAATTACTTTTGCGGATGAGCAAGTAAAGATACATGAGGCCGTTGAATAACCCGGCCCTTGGCGATTTCCGGGTTGGCTAACGCGGTACCGTACGGGCAGAGTCTGGCGAATCCGACGCGCATGCGGCGAATCTGCCCCCCCCCATCGCGCCAGAACCTCGGAAACGAGCATTTCACGCATCCGAATCAAGCCAGAGGCGGAGACGCGCATCGAAAGTGGCCGCGAGCCGCTTCAGTTTGATCGCAGTGGCCGTCAGGTAGAACTGAATTTATGTTTCCAAGGCCGCGCGGCGCAGCGCAACTGTGAATCAGCGTGCAAAAGTGACTTCCCCATTTCGATGTGTGTTCAACTGCTCTTTCGAAACGTCCGCCGACGGGTGCGGCAGCGACGGATAGTCATCGCCGATGATCACCGTCCTGCACCAGCTCTGCTTGGAAAGACAGTCGCTACGGAGCGGGCAGCGCGCGCAGTCCTTCGCCTTGGCGTGGAAGAACCGCCCTTGTTTTTGAGGCTTACCCGGACTCAGCACCTCGCCCCGAGGGTACTTCGTAATGTTGTGCATCGCATCGTAGCGGTCCATCAAGTGCTATGTGAGCAACTGTATCTCGAGATCGTCGAAATTCAGGTCCGCACGGGTTTCGCTCGATGCGTGGAAAGCATGGAAAGCTTGTGGACAATCCCTGCCGACGCAGTAGGCCGGGCCGCGGATCCGGGCGGGGATTGACCACGAACCTTTCCACACTGTCCGCGCGCCGACCGGTCAAAATGCCGGCCCTCCGCCGCTGCGTTGAACAAGGTCTCCGCTGCGTCGGGCCGGCGTGGCCTCGGCGCCTTGGCCTCGATCCGCCATCCGGGTTGCGCCGCCCCGGTGCCGTCGGGATGCACCTTGACGCTGGTGCTGTCGAGGCCGAAGCATGCCGAAGGCGAGTCCTGCCCTGTTATGTCCGCGCACGTAAGTAAGTGAGACCTTAAACTACGAGGTATCGCCGTGCGCACAAGCCGCCTAGCAAACTTCCTAGATCTCAACAGAGTTAGTGCCCGCACAGCCAACTCGAGCCGACCCTCTACACACTTCGCACGTCCCTGTTGCGGAGGCACCCAAATCAGCATCGCCTCGCGGACATCCCGATGACCCGTGCCGACCCACGCGAGGATCCGATCACCTCAAGGACGGCACCTGTGATCGACTTGCAGCAGCTTTGGGACCTTTTCGCTGATCGAACAGTTGATGGTCTGCGGCACAGGCTCATCAGACATGCTCGCCGCAAGTTCCCTTCTCTCTCGGGTGCCACGGAATTCGCTGAAGATGTCGTCGCCGAGGCTATCGACTCCGCAGTATCGGTGCTCTCCAGCGGAGGCCGTATCCGCCAGCCCGCCGCGTGGCTCTACAAGACCGTCAAGCGCATTGGCGCCCAGCGTCTTCGTGATGCCGAAATCCTTCGCGCGCACGGCCATGAAATTGCCTCCGCTCTCTCTAGCGATCAATACCTTCCCTCTGTCCTGGTCGAGTTGGATGCTCAGCGTACGGGGCAGCTTGCAGAAGCCCTCTCTCACGCGCACCGAATCCTTCCGCGTATCGGTCGGGGACAGGTGCTGGCGGTCATGAAACTTTTCCTCGAGGCCATTGAAGAGGATATCCCCGACTATCCCCCGGCGGCCATCGCCGACACATTGGGAATCTCGGAACCGCAAGCGAGAGCATTGCTGCACAGGGGGCTCGCCCGCCTGCGCACGGAAGCCGAACGAGATGGCTTGACCCTGCCTGAAGGCTTCGCCCCTGAGCCCCACGAACTTTACGGAAGCCCGTTAGACTCGGATGAGGAGACAAAAAGATGAATCCCGAGATCCAACTTCAGCGTGGTTATGAACTGCTTTTTGAGAGGGTGAAGTCCATTTCCGAGGACTGTACGGAAGACCTTGAGCGTATCCGTCTCGAAGGGGCTAGGGATCCGATGAGTAGTCAGGAGGTCGTCAATCTCTTAAGCCGGTGTATCGACGAGGCTAGCCTCGGTGCACGACGCCGTGGAGACCGCTCGACCGCAAAGCGTCTGGAAACCACCAAGGAGCAGATCATGCGTGAAGTGTTGCAGTCACGTGAGCAGGTCGATTTGCCTGATGGATCGGAGGTTAACCTCGTCCACCAGCCGCTAACTCTCCGCAGTCACGATGGCGTCCAGCCTCGTCCGGTTCAGCCGTCCCCGGTCTTTCACGGCCGCTCCATCCCAGTCAAAGAAGGATTCATCGACGTCCAAGACATCCGCCTCTGGGGGGATAACCAGAGGTTGAGGATCCATGTGGACCAATTCGAGAAGACACACGGTCACAGTCCGACCTCTGAGGATCTCGTGCGCATTATGAGGAGCGAAGCCAACTTGCCTGGTCTGGAGGAGATAGACCAGTTCAAGATTGAGGAGTTAGCCCGGAGCATTGCTTCCAGCGGCGTCCGCCACCCGCCGGTCATCTCCCATGACGGTATCTTGCTGGACGGGAACCGCCGAGTTACGGCATCCCTCTACGTCCTCGCCAGCGACAAATTCAAGCCTCAAGCGAAGGCCCGGGCGCGGACACTCCGTGTGTGGCAGCTTACCGAGCACGCGACGCAAGACGAAAAGGATGCTGTTGTGGTGTCCCTCAACTTCGAGCCGGACTACAAGAAGGACTGGCCCGAGTACGTGAAGGGTCGGATCCTCTACGACGAGTGGCGCACGACTCTGCGGAACGAGGATCGTCCGGGCGTCGCGCGCCAAAAGGAATTGAGGCGCGATCTGGCGGGGCGTTTCGCGATCACTACTGAAAGGCTCAACCGCTATCTCCAGATGGTCGAACTGTCGGACGAGTTCGAGGAGCGGGCGCGGACTAAAAGGGGAAAGGATGCCCACGAGGCGCAGCACCGGGCGAATGAGTACTTCCAGTATTTCGACGAACTTGGGAAGGGACAGTCCGCGGGAGGCGTTAACTGGGCCCTCAACCAAGACGAAAATTTCAAAGCCTTGGTTTTCGACCTCCTGTACGATCGCAAATTTCGCAACTGGAAGGCAATCCGGGATCTAAAGTACGTATATCAGAACGATGAGGCCACTAAGTTCCTACGCGACGCTAAGGATGAAGACGACCACAGTCTGGCGCAGGAAATAGTTGACGACGGGCTCTCCGCGGGGCGTACGGCCCGAGCAGCAGAGCGCCGTGTCGGTGCCAACAAACGCATCGAGATGTTCGTAAACTGGCTTAACGAGGTTCCAGTCAACCTCTTCTCCCCGGATTCTCCCGGAGCGATAACGGAGAGTAACCTCCGGGCACTCTACAAAGCGCTGAAGCTCGTTGAGGTCCACGTCCCTGAGAAGATCCGTCGCGACGCCGAATCCGGTTCGGCGCAGTAACGACGATCTGTCACCGTGCTCAAATTTGACGTCCGGGTCGCGGAGAACCTCGACGCCCTGCTGTTGAGGTCCAGCGATGGAACCAACGAGGTTGATGCCGTGAGCTTCATCCGTCGCGCCCTCCCCGGCGGGGCCGACGTCCGGAGGTCTGTCGAAGGCATTAGGGTTGCCGCGTGGAGCACCCCGTCTCTGCTGTCGGCCGGGATCGCCGTCCATTGGACGGCCGCCGCCCACAGGTACGCGACGAACCGAGCGTCCGCTATTGCGGCATACCCCCGTCTGCGAGAGTCACTGAGGGCACTCCGGGAGGGCGGTGCGGCGGTTGCCCGCCGGACGGTGGTCGACAGTCACGTCCTCGATGTCCTCGACGCTCACCAGCTAGTAAACGTCGCCGCCATGACGCTTCCTGATGGGTTCGGGGTCTGTCTTTTCGACGAGCAGGGTGCCGGCAAGACGGTGAGCTTGATCTTCGCCTACGACCTGCTCGCGGCTCGTGGCGAGGTGGATCAAGTTCTAGTGGTCGCCCCCAAGAGCATGGTACCCGAGTGGCCAAAGGACTTCGTCAGGTTCCGACCGGGTCTCTACCGTGTGACGGTCGTTGCGGGCACGTCCCGGGAGAAGCGTGCTGCATTGTGTACCGCGTCGGACGTCTACGTAACCAACTTCGAAACCGTCGTGTCCATGGAGAACAACTTGGAGGCACTTTTGCGCCCTCGAGCCGAACGGAGCGTCTTGGTTGTCGACGAATCCTTCTTCGTTAAATCGCCGGACGCGAAGCGAACCCGTGCGTTACGCCGTCTCCGCGAGTGGTGCGGCCGTGCCTTCGTGCTCTGCGGGACACCAGCGCCGAACGCGCCTCAGGATTTAATTGAACAATTCAACCTAGTCGACTTCGGACTTGCCTTCGAGGGGGTTGCGATACCACCGGATCGAGATTCGGCGCTGCCAGCCGTGCGTGCGGCGGTCGAAGGGCGTGGCCTTTACGTCCGTCATCTGAAGGAGCAGGTATTGCCCGAACTGCCCAGCCGGAGCTTCCGCCAACTGTACGTCCCGATGCGCCCGGAGCAGTCCCGGATCTACGAGCGCTTGCGCGATGACCTTGTTTCAGACGTCCGGTCGGTCTCCGAGTCCGACTTCCGGCGTGAGTACGGCACCTATCTCGCCCGCAGGTCGGCACTCCTACAGGTCTGTTCAAACCCCGTCTCGGTCGTCGAGGGCTACGATGAGACGCCCGCAAAACTGGTTCTCCTCGACGACCTGCTCGACCGCTGGATCCGTCGTGAGGCGGAGAAGGTTGTCCTCTGGTCGTTCTACAGAGCGTCCATCGACGTACTCGTGTCTAGATATGCACACCTCGGCGTCGTACGTTACGATGGTGGCGTATCAGAAGTCTCTGAGCGTGGTGAGGCTGTTCGTCGTTTTCAGGAAGACGATGACATCCGCTTGTTCGTAGCAAACCCTGCAGCTGCCGGTGCGGGGCTGACGCTCCACCGTGCCCGCTTGGCAGTCTACGAATCCATGTCGAACCAAGCCGCCCATTATCTCCAGAGTCTCGACCGGATCCACCGTCGCGGCCAAGCGCAAGAGGTTGAGTACGTGGTGTTACTTTGTCAGGATACCTTGGAAGAAGCCGAGTACGAGCGTCTATTGAGTAAGCAGCGTATGGCCGGAGACCTGCTCGGCGACGCCGTCTCCCGTCCTGTCACCCGGGAAAGCTTCCTCGCCGACTTGAACCAAAACGCCCCTCTTGCCGCAAGGATGCGCGATGACCTCCCAGCCCGCTCCCTCTAGCGGGATCAGTCAGTTGCATGAACTGCGCCGTGTCGAGCTCGAAGCGTTCGCCCACCACTTGGGTTTCAGCCTTCCGTTTCCTTTCCCCGATAGTTTGAGGCCTGACGTCGCCCTTTTCCACCCTGACCGTCGAGCCCTCTTCATTGGGGATGCCAAGCACACCAAGCGCCCTACATCGCGAGCGACGCGTGCCCGTCTGTCGGCTTACTGCACTTGGTTCGGTTTCGCTCCCGGGGAGGAACTGGCTCTGTTTGCGCTCGCCTGCCTCGTTGGGGGCAGCCCTTGGTGGTCCTGGGTTCTTTTCGAGTTGATCTGCGACGTCGGGCTCATCTCCAGCCGTCCATGGGTTCGACCGCTTTCTCGGTATACGGAACTCACATTGGTTTGCGTGCGTCGGCCTAAATTTGACTCCGGTAACCACAGAGCCGTCTGATCATGCACTCCCCGCACTTTGGATCCCGCGCCCTGCACACGGCCCGCCCGTGCGCCACGGCGTTGGCGTGGAAGTCCATACGGTTCTCCCTGGGGACTACCCTTTCCAACACTTCGTGGGTACGTGTTCCCGAAACCGACGCGTCCACGAGACCCACCCGTACAGCGACGCGGGCCACGTGTGCGTCCACCGGCAGAACCTCTCTATCCAAACCGAACAGCATGACACACTTCGCTGTCTTGACGCCAACGCCTGGGAGCGCCGTCAAAAAAGCCTCCGCTTCGGTGTCCGACCACTGCTTGAGCGGTTCGAGAGTGACCCTTTCGAACTCCACGTACAAACGTTCCACGATGTCGATGATGTATCGCGCCTTCTGCTCGCCGAGACCCGCCTGTGTGATTACGCGTATGACCTGCCTTTCTGGTTTTCCGCGCAGCGTCTCCCAGTTCCCAGCCCATTCCTTGAATTTCGCGAACGCCCGTTCGTAGCTCGGATCCGTCGTCCTCTGTGAGAGTAGGACGAAGAAGAGTTCGTCCACCGGCTCCCGGTAATTGCCGAGGTCGGGTGTCCCGTAGGCACCTCGGAGCTTTCTCGCAACCTCCCTCGCTGCCTTCATCTTCCCCACAGATCCAACCAAGTGATCGGGTGCGAATGTCGTCGCGTCATCCCTCCAAGCTGGCCTACCGTCCCTCCACGCGCCGCGCACCATGTCCTCGGGCTCCTCCCTCATCCGCGGTGGGTTCAGCCTCGTCCGGGGCCTCGCCGAGAGCCTGTCCAAGAGTTCAAGGTCGTGGCATTCGACCCGCCCAAGCAGTTCCGTCCGCCGTCTCCTCTTCGATGCCCGGATAACTTCCCTTCCCAGTAGTTCGCCTAATGTAACCGGAACCGCGTTGCCCAACTGTCGGTACTTACTCCTGAGCGAGCCTTCCACGACCCAATCGTCTGGGAAGCCTTGAATCCGGGCATACTCGGAAACACTGAGCGGCCTCAGTTCATCCGGGTGGCACAGTGAGGTGGCCTTGTAGTCAGGGTGGGTGTTGAGCGTCGGGCTCGGTCTTTCCCACGACAAGCGGCGCAGGAACCCTGTCCTCCCTCCCCAGGATCTGTATGCCCCACCGAGCGCTTCGGCCCTTATCTCCTCCGGGAGGTCGCGCCAATTCCCGCCCGGTGGTATGCGTGCCAAGTACCGTCGTCGTGACGGCACGAACTCTACGTGTTCCGCCTTTCCATTCTGGACTCCCGCCAACGCTTCCCGCAGCGTTCTCCACGCCGGGAGTTTGCCGCGACCGTTCTTTCCATGAGACGGCGTTGGCATTGTCAAAGGTCTCCCGTCTCGGCATCCGATCAACACGAGGCGCTGCCTCGTTTGAGCCACACCAAAGTTGGCGGCGTTAAGCACGTCGAACACAACATAGTAACCGAGTGCTCCGATCAACCCCGTGATCTTCCTGAACGCCGACCCTAGCTCTTCGTCCTCGCTCAATGTTGGATGCCCCGGGCCCCTGCGGTTTAGCGGTCGGTGTATGACCGCCGATGAGAGGAGCCCCCTTACGTTCTCCATCAAGAAGAACTCGGGTTGCGCCTCTCTAACCACCCGCATGAACTCATAGGTAAGCGAGCCGTCCGAGCTTTCCAGAGCCTTCCTGTTGCCCGCAGTGCTGAAGCTCTGGCACGCTGGTCCACCGGCCACGAGAGTCACTTCGCCCTTCCTCAACCCTGCGGTCTCCAACATTTCAGCAGTCGTCACCTGGGCGACCGGCCGTTCGATGACCGGTACGTGTGGGCGGTTGCTCCGGATCGTCGCGGCTGCGTCACGGTTCGACTCGACCGCGACAGCGGTTTGGAAACCAGACCGTTCTAGACCTAGGTCGAGACCCATTGCGCCGGTGAAGAGGGATAATACGCTCATTCCGCTGTCGGTCTGCCCTCTCACGCTTCTACCCTCAACCTGCCATCTCGGTTTTGCGCATTTCGTCCCTCCTCAAAGGATCAAAGATCCCTGTCACGATAAATTCTGTCTGGCGGAGAATTCTCGGTTTTGTCAGAGTTCTAGATTCTTTGCACGTCTTAGCGGGCCGATTCGGCTGCTTTCCTGTTTTGGATAGCAGCGCGCTATATCGTTTTCCAGCGCGACCTTCGGAGCCCTTGGCCCGCACCGCAAAAGACGCGGCCCTGATAGGTTCAGGGTTTCGACATCAATGGCACTAAAGAAGTAGAATGATTCGCTTTGACATAATTGGCTACTTGCGGAAGCCGCGTGGACGGATCCGCCGCAATTCTATCAGCCGTTATCTCCCGTCGCGCAGCGTCCGAAAATTTCGTTGTCCGATGCGGCTTTGCCGACCCGTGGTAGCACCGTTCGGCTAAGCAGAATCAAGCCAAAGGCGACGAAACCGGCTCCGTAATTTCCCGTCCATCGGGCTCCAGTCAACATTCGCTGTCGCTACTGTGCGCGAGTTCGTCATGACGAAGAACCCATCCCCCAAGGCGGATAGATCCTCAAGAGGATCGCGACCCACGGCAATCGCGTCATCCGGCGACCCAAGCCGCTTCTCTAGTCCCATCGTCGTCATAGCCGGACCCCGCGTACGCGGGGTTCGAATGGATACCTTCTGTATCTCGGCTGTGCTTTCTCGCAGGCATAAACCTCTCCCTTTGAGTTTCCGGCGCGATTGTCTCGTCAATTGCTCTCCAGAAAACCCGGGTCATTTCATGCGGTTGGAACGTCAAAGCCAAGAAGGCGGATACCCTGAATTGACCTATTATTAAAAGGTGGTCGCTTGGCGTCGCCCCAACCCAGTAGTTCCATCACACATGCTTCACCAAAACCGTTCAGTTTATAGCCTCCATAGATGCAATGATATGCTCGCTCGATCTTATCGCCACTGCCGGAAAGAAGGTAATTCACTGTTCGTACGACATCTTCATGCAAATTGTTCTGCTGAAAGCTGATACGCATACGCTCCAGCGTGCTCAATTTTTCACCGATGTCTTTCGGCGCATACTGCTCGCGATGACGAAAAGCAGTGCAACCAGTTAAATATTTGAACAAGCCATCATAGCTGAGCTTCTTCAACTCGTCAGGATTGCAAAGATATGTACGGATATTCGTGATACCGTCAATTACTTCATCGGTGGAAAACATGCCCCAAATTTCCGTGTCGATGGCAGCCTTCCAATCCCGCGCATGATAGGCAATTTGCTTTGCTCTATCTTTGCTATCGCCAAGCGGTTTTGTTCCCCGTCCCGATTTTTCGATATCTTGCTTTCGAGGCAGCCAACAAAGGAAGCGATCCATTTCAATTCGAGGATCTAGTCCGTTAAATTCAGGGCGCCCAATTCCATTTTTTTTCGCAATATCAAATATTTCATCGTATGCTGGCCACAGGACCTCATCGTATTTGCGACGCAAATTCTGTATGGAGGTATGTTCTTTTGATTTCTCCCCACTCCCGACAACTACGCTCATAGGCACGGCCGGTTTAATAAATTTGTGAATGAACTTTGCGAAAGCTTCTGCGTCTCTGGATCGCCCTTCATCTTTAAACGCTTTCGTGTATTCGCTTAGCACATGTTCGTTCAAGACATCAGCGTCATTCCACAACCTGCTGAAGATGCCGCACAGGTCTTTGAACACTTCATCACGATCCCGCTTCAACAAAACCGAAAGTTCCCGATTGCCCAAGAGACCGCCCTGGGTTAGGTTTGCCGAACCAACGAGAGCCACATCGTCAATGATGTACAGTTTGGTGTGGAATGTTGTGTCTGTGAAGTATCGAACTCTTACATTTTTATTATTAAATGCCCCTTGGAGGGCCTCTGGCATAGTTGCGGGAGAAAGTCTGACAATCAATTGGACATCGCATCCTTTGCGTGTCAATTCTTCTATCGGATCGGGAGAGGTTTTCGTGAAGAATGGCGAGGCCAAAAACGCTTTCTTTGGCTTTTTCCCTGTATTCAAGAAAAAATTAATGGTGGCATCTGGGCCTGTGTTAGCGTATATTTCTCGTAAGTTCATAGCATTGCTTTCAGTTCTCAGGAAACCCCATATTAGCTGAAACACCTATCTGAGTTAACCGATCACTAAGATCCTGCCTTGTCGTCAGCGTGCTTAACATGTGCCAGACGGTTTAAAAAATACGGTATTTCAATTAGTTAAGTTGTTCAAAATATTCCTCATCAACACTCTTAATATGTAAATCCTCCATATTTCTGCAACCGATATTGTAGCGAAGCATGAGGCGGGATAGCTGTTCGCCATCGATAAGGACAATTATTTTTCCAAGTTGGCCTGCCGTATCAGTAGCCGCCTTTGAGAAAGCCGATGTCGTGACGAAGATACCCTTGGTCGCCCGCTTCAAATCTAGCGCGCCGAAGAAATCCCGAATGGCACCAGCACCGATGTTGTTGCCCAACGCGTAACGCTTCGCCTGCAGGTAAATCTGGTCGACGCCAAGCGGATCCTGATTGATGACTCCGTCAACGCCGTCATCACCCGAACGACCTAGAGCGCGGCCCGCTTCTTCCGTTGTGCCGCCGTATCCCATGGCAACGAACAGGTTGACAAGAAGAATCTCAAACATGGTCGGAGAGGACTTTCTTACTCGATCCAATAAATCTGCCGCAAGGCTATCGTTTATCTGCTCATGAGCTGCACGCAATGCCTCTTCGGGAGTGACATCCATCTTGTAGTTGTCGATTTCCTGAACATTGACAGAGTGGTCGTCTCTTCGCGTTTTGAAAGCGCGAAACTCGTCGTACCGGTTTAGGAAGACGCTATCGATCCGACCCTTCGGATCGGCGAGAGCGGCCTTTCCCCGATCTGTAATGATGAAATGCCCCCGGCGTGGCGATTCAAGGAGGCCTGCCTGTTTGAGGTAAGTCTTTGCCCAATGAACTCGATCTGCGATCAAAGTTTTACCGCCGCTGGGTACCTTTGCAGTTCGTTCTTCAGCCGTTAGTCCAAATTCGTCTGATAGGGTCTCGATAAGCTCGCCAATCCTGAATTCACCCATTTGGGCATGTTCCAGAATGGGGCGCATCAGGGTTTGGAAGTCTGGGATCGGCATAGGTCTGTTCGCGGTCTTGGTTAAGCAATTGTTAAGCCTGAGTGGAATAAGGTTGTTCTGTAAAAGTAGCAATCCTGTGTTTGGTTTCGGCGTTTTTGTGACTGTTCGGGGTCCAGTTCGGCAGCGCCTGAGAACAGGTTGTGGGATTTGGACGCGTTGTTCTTTTTCGTGTTGGTTTGCTTGAGTGTTCGGCTGTCTGGCGTTGGCTTGTGTGCAACCGGCAAGGAAGTTCCATAGACAATCGTTGTGAGGTAAGCAGTTTCTAGGCAACCGCTGTCGGCGGCGTGAACTGCTCTTTTGACACCTGACGCAGAGGCAGATAATCTCCGCGCAAGCTAACCAAGGACCAATCCGATGAGCACAGCCGGGGCCCAGGCCGAATTCGGGCGAACCTTGGCTCGTAATTCAGCCCGTCCGACTACGGAATCTTCGAATCGACGAAACCGTAAGTTGTGTGTCGTCGAAACAAGCTCCAGATCTACAGTTCCCGAACCGGCTCGCAAGGTGGTCGAAGACGCTTGCAAGAAAGCGCTCATTTTGTGGCCCAACGCAAAGGCAGCGATCCTTTTCGGGTCGCGTGCGCGCGGCGACCACCGCTCTGATAGCGACTGGGACATTGCATTCGTTACCGGCAAAGAAGAACCGCTGCCTGACGCGTTGCTCAGAGAACTAAAGAGTCTCGAAACGCAAGATAGAACTATCGTTCAGGGTCTGGCGATCTCGCAGACTCGATTCAGCGAAGGCGCAAACGATCATCTTGGCCGGAGCGCGTCCGAGCTCTTCGCGCCAGTCGCCGACCAGCGGCCGGATCCAGATCCGGCGCTTCGGCCCCCGCCTCCCCGAGATCCGCCCGGCAAGGCTCCATCCGGCGGCCCGGTAGCACGCGCCCGAATGCCCGGGCCCGGTGTGCGTGCAGGCGGCCAAAGGACGGACGCCGTGCGCCGCCTCCCAGTCCGAAGGAAGGCGCTCCGCTGCCAAGGCCAGAACCCGCGAGGCCAGACAGAGATCCCCCTTCGCGTTGCGCCAATCCGCGGCTTCGCATAGGTCCTGCGCCAGCGAGCCGCGCGTGCGGCCCTCCTCGGCGACCGCCGTCCGAAGCCAAACCCCGATGCCGGCGCCGAACCGCCGCTGCAGCTTTTCCATGACAAGCCCGCCCTGAAGAATCATCGGCGCAAAACTGGCGGACGCGGAAGACAGAGTTAAGTGTGTCTTGTTGATAGGCCCCGCCCCTCCGGGGATCATCGACCCTCTTTGAAAATTTTATGGCATTCTTCCATGCCCTGCCTCCTTTTTCTGCTCGCGCAACCGTCGCACCGCTTCGCAGAACATCCCGCGGCGAAAGACGCTTAAGTGCAATTGCACCGTATCGAATGGCGTGGTCTTGACATCGCAAGCTGGCGACTGCTACATCATGGCCTCAGTGGCCCTTAAAATTTTAAATGTGTTGAAAAACATTAGCGGGTCGCACTGCGTTAACCAACATCAGTGTGGACAACCCCGGACGCATAGGCGAGGTTGACAAAATGTCGGAGATTCTGCCATTTCGAATCAGTACACACCTTAAAGACGTTATCGGACGCGATCTGGTAACCAATGAATTCGTTGCTGTTTTTGAGTTAGTGAAAAACTCCTTTGATGCCAGAGCAACTAAAGCTCACATCGAAATTGACCCTAAAAGAGATCGACTCGCAATTGTTGATGACGGTAAGGGAATGTCGGCTTCCGACATAAAGAATAAATGGTTATTCATAGCATACTCTGCCAAAGCAGACGGTACGGAAGACAACAAAACAAATGACTATCGGGATAAAATTAGAGCCGGTGGAAATTACGCTGGCAGCAAAGGGATCGGACGATTTTCCTGCGATACTCTGGGTACCAACCTAAAACTGTACTCAAAGAGCAACAAAAATATAAAGAATATAAATCAGCTCTCAGTTGATTGGGAAAAGTTCGAGAAAGACAGCCAAACAGAGTTTGAAGAGATCAAAGTAGATCTAAATTCGAACTCCCAATTCCCAAGTATCGAAACGACTGACTCGCTTAATGGCTCTGGCACCATTTTAGAAATATTCGGACTTCGGCACAAGTGGGATCTGGAACGAGTTCGGCACCTTAGAAGCTATCTCGCTAAACTCATTGATCCATTTGGCACCACTAAATCTGCCGTCGTCTCTTCGACGCTAGTTGGATACGAAGGTCAAGAACCTAATGTAAATGGCCCAATCCGAAATGACATAGCAGATGTTCTTGAGGAGAAAACTGCGCGAATTAGCGTGCACATCACTGACGACCGTATTGTTTCGACCCTCGTTGATCGTGGACGGATAATCTACGAAATTTCTGAACCCAACACATACAGTTCTCTTGTCGGGTCGAAAGTATTCGGAACATTATACTACTTAAACAGAAGGGCAAAACAAACCTTTACAACTCGGATGAAGGTCCGACCCGTTGAATTTGGCAGCATTTTTCTCTTCCTGAACGGCTTTAGAGTGTTCCCCATTGGTGAAGAATATGATGATACCTTCGGCCTGAATAGGCGCAAGCAACAAGGCCAATCCCGACGCCTAGGGACAAGGGATATTCTCGGCCGAGTGGATGTTTCCGCCCCGCCGAGAATGTTCAGAGAAGCATCGAGCCGAGACGCTGGACTCATTGAAGATGCTCATAGCCGTGAACTTCGAGAGGCAATTTTAAAACAGATGATCCTCCGTCTGGAGCGGTACGTCGTAGGCGTAAACTGGCCAGATAAAGCCGACCAAGAAAGGGAAACTGACGAAGGACTGCACTCACATCCAGCAAAACTCAGAATTCTTCAAATCATCGGTGGTCTTGCACGATCTCAAGATATTGAAATTCTGAAGTACGACGAAAATATTGTTGAGCTAGCTGATGCGCGCGAAGACGCAAGCCGCAAGGCGCTTAAAGACCTCATGGCAATTGCTGAACGCGAAGGCGATGAACACCTTCTGAAGCGGATTGAAGAGACAAAATCAAGAATTGCAGAACTTGAGAAATCGGAGCAAGAAGCTCAAGAAAAGGCAAAATGGCTAGCCGAAGAGCGCGCACGATCTGATGCGCGAATTTCGCAATTGGTGCGTCAAACTAAGTTTCTTTCTGCTAGTCAGGACCTAGACGCCGAACGTATTCAATTACTTCTGCATCAGGTCAACATTTACTCAGGCCACATCCATTCCGGCACCGACAAAGCATTAAGTACCGCGCGCAATTCTCTGGAAATGCTTGATGAACTTGATGATATGGAACCCGATGATCTACTAGATCTGGCGGGTTCGTTCCGGCACTACGTCCGTCAACTAATGGATGATATATCCTATATTCGTCTCGAAAATGATCGCTTGCAATCCGTCTCTAGGTTTGCACCGAATATTCGCGTTGATCTGGATACGAACGAGATCAAGGGAGATTTGATCGCTTTTCTTACCGAGTACTTTGATGTGATGATTGCGGATGAAAACAACCTCCCTAAACCGTCATTTGAAGGCGGGAACTTGGAGTTTCAATGCATGTTTTCGCCGTTTGATTTAGCCGTTGTAGTTGACAACTTGATAGACAACGCACGCAAAGCCCGCGCCCATAATATCAGTTTCTCGACCCGAAAAGCAAGAAGCAAAAGGAATATTGAAATGAAAGTGGTCGATGATGGTGTCGGTCTCATCAGTCAGCGCCTAGACCCTACAAGGATTTTCGAAAAGTACTACTCAGCAACGGTAGGTGGAACGGGCTTAGGCCTCTATCATGTCAGTCAAGTTCTGAAAGAAATGGGAGGAAAAATAGAGCTAGACAACGCCTCCTACACTGGGCGAGCAGACTTTATTATTACGATTCCGGAGAAGTAAAATTGAGATTGCAGTTTGGAATACTGTGGATTGAGGACAATTTCTCGGAAGCAGAAGCAGCAACTCTTAGAGAAGCTGCAGGGATTGCTGGTTTTGAGCTAAATATCGTAAACTTGGAGAACGGAGATAAACTAAAGCATTGGGCGGATCAGCAACAGAAATTCCATCTATTCGATCTGGTTTTGCTCGACCTGAAGCTCGCGGACGGAGTTATGGGAGATAAATTAGCACCGTACGCAAGGGCGCTATTCAGGTTTACGCCAATTCTATTTTATAGCGGCGGTGAAAGTGAAGCCAAACTACGGCAACGAATGGCCAATAACTGTGTTGAAGGAGTCTTTTGCGCGGATCGAAGCAATTTCACTAATCGAGCGGCTGATGTCATAGGTAACCTCGCACAGTCTCTAAATCGCCTTGCCGGAATGAGAGGCTTGTCTATGGAGGTCGTTGCTCAAGCTGATGATTTATGTCGTAAAGTTGTTAAGTCATTCGGAGAAACCGGTGCGGCAGAGGAAATTTGTACCAAGCTCGACGAAGCAGTGCTCAAGTCCGCGGAATCCGTCACCCGTACATTCCCAGAGTTGGATGACCTAAATAGCAGACTTGCAAGTCGGGCAGTTGATAGCACGAAGCTCTTCAACGTTTTTCGCGGGCTGCTAAAGGAAACGATTAGGTCTACCCCTTCGGGCCCGGCAAAGGAAAAACTCATAGGGCTACATGCCGCAACAAGAAAGTATCGCAAGGATGTTTTGAAAGTCAGAAATGTGCTCGGTCACGCTCTTGAAAACAAAACTGAGGATGGGTGGGAAATCTTAGACGAGGACGGGAATGTGTTCATGACTGTTGCCGACTTTCCCACTCATAGAGCCAACTTCATTAGAAACTTGAGCGCTATTCGAGAGATTCACAGACTTTTGGTCGTCGAGAAGACTTAGTATTGTTTCCCCAATTGCACGTGCTAGCAAAGGCGGAACAGCGTTACCTACTTGAGTAAACCTCGGGCAATCTTTTTTTCGTCTATCGCCGCCAGTTGTATAACACCCTGCGAATTTAAACCAGTCAGGGAAAGATTGAATTCTGGCATGCTCGCGAACCGTCATTGTTCTTGGTTCGCTGTAGTGAATTAGGTCATCTGGCAAGGTGGTAATCGTTGGAGATGGTGCGCTGGGATCCAAGGGAGTAGTTGATCTTTTCTTTATTCCCAACCTTTTTCGGTCTTCTATACTAACGGCTTGACCTCGATCGCAAGACGCGAGGATTGTCTCCATGCGTTCGGACACCTTAGATGAGTGTCGTGCCAGCCTCATGTCACCAGGGTGGCCTGGCCAACCGTCTCTCATGAGGCTCAAGTAAGCGTTTTTGTCTTTGGGCGCACGGTACTTCAGCGCCTTGAAGCCTGCATGACCCCACTCTGGGTCAGGGCGTAGTTCGCTTTCTTTAGTTTCAAGGTCAAATAGTGCATCTACCACTGCAGTTGGCCCAGGCCACAAACCTAATTCTTCCAAGAACTTCCTTCGTTTCACTTTGAGCCTTGCAATAGGGTTCACACCAGGCAGAGTACCTTTCTCAAAGGCAATCAAGATGTATCGAGGGCGACGCTGAGGGACTCCCCAATCCGATGCCGACAGCACTATATCGTGGGCTTCGTATCCCATTTCTTCTAGTGTTGCCTTGGCAAAATCTGGATAGAATCCGCCAGTTTCGTGCGGCATTGAAACGAAACCGCGAACGTTTTCAAGAAGAACAATTTTTGGCTGTACAGCTGCGACAAACCCGAAATAGCGATTAATCATCGTGCTTCTCGGGTCTGTAGGGTCACGTCGCCCGTTCATGCTGAATCCCTGACACGGAGGGCCTCCGGCAAGCAGATCTACACTGCCTCTAAGGCTTTGCAATTCTGAGCGAAATTGAGAGATGACGGCCTCGATATCATTAGCCTGCATTGGAAGCCAAGAAGGCCAACGCTGTTGGTAACTAGTGCCATCGATTAAGTTGTTGTAATAAGTGGAAAATGCATCGACGTGAGCTTCAATGGCGAACAAGTGATCGAAGCCCGCCTGTTTGAGCCCCAGAGACAACCCCCCGCACCCTGCAAATAGATCAATTGAAATTCTCGACATGCCCAAACTTCACATTTTTTTGTGTGCTTGTCCAGGAATAATGCCCATCGTGTCAACAAAAATCTGTCAAATAGCTCAAAAAAGCACAGTTTCAGCAACCTGCTCGCCTATCCGTGCTTGAATACATTTGCCCGCCTGTTTCATGGGATTGCTTACCACTAGTGGTTTGTTCGAGTCATTTGAAACACTATTTGGCGGGCGGCAATCAGCCGCCCTGGGCTGTCCGTCCATTTGAACGGTTTCGCCTCATTCACGTTGCGCAGCGCGACGAAGTCCAGAACCGACGCCTCAAGATCCTCGAGAGAAATGTAGACGCCGCGCCAGAGCCATCGACGGATCTCTTCTCGTCCGCGGCGGTCGCCTTCGCGCGCTGCGCCGAGGTCAGTCGGCCCGCAACCGACAACCAATCCTGAAATTCCGCCCGTTCCATCCCCTTGATCCCAAACGCTTTCCCGAACCCGACGGATAGCTTGAAACCGCAATGCACACAATTCGCGATATGGACCAAGGACAATTCAAAGACGCAGTCCGTCCATTTGCGCAATTCGCGGATTTCGAAGCCTGATGCTGGCGGCCAACGAGCGGCATGCGCCCGGCGGAAACTTTGTCGCAACGCCGAAGCTGGCTGCGCCGTTCCCGACGAATCGATTCCGCAATCAACAGGAAGCAGTTGCGCAGAGACACGCGGAGGTTGGAATTTTTCCCTATCTCCGAAGACGCAAAAGTGTTTTTCTATGTAACTATAGTCAATCCGGGATTTCTTTTCGATGAATCCGAACGCTAACTGCTTGGCGTTGGGACCCGTTTTCGGTGTAATCCGAGCGAGAGCACTGAGTTGCGCGAGGGCGATATGGATCTGGCGTTTCATGGAGATATTGTTTGCGCTGGCGGCGTCCATCGAAATGGCTACCTTGGCATTGACGGCGGGAAGGTCGTTTATGTCGGAATCGAAAGGCCGGATGCGGCAGACATCGCGGACCATTCCGGCAAGCTGATTTTTCCCGGCGCTATCGACGCGCAGGTCCATTCGCGCAGTCAGAAGGGGCGCGAAGGGTTCGAATTCTCAACAAGAGCAGCCGCCGCCGGCGGAGTTACCACTATCGTCGATATGCCTTTCGACGAGGGGTCGTTGGTCTGCAGCGCCGACGCGGTTGCCGAAAAGGCAGGCGACGTCGCGCGCGAAGCCCATGTGGACGTAGCGCTTTACGGCACCATCCACCCGAAACAAGGCGCCGGCAGCATTGCCGAGCAGGTTGAGGCCGGCGTTTGCGCCTTCAAATTCTCGACCTTCAACACCCATCCCGACCGGTTCCCCCGCATCCCGCCGCAACTGATGAGCGAAGCCTTCGCCGAAATCGCCAAGCACGGCCTGGCGGCAGGCGTGCATAACGAGAACGATGAGATCGTGCGCGCCCGGATGGCGGCGGTCAAGGCTGAAGGGCGCACCGATTATCTGGCCCACGGACTGACTCACACGCCTTTGTCGGAGCTGCTGGCCATGGCCGAGATTTACGAGATCGGCGCCTACACCGGATGCCCTGCGCATGTGGTGCATTGCTCGCTGGGGCGCGGCATCGACATTTGCGAAAGCTACAAGCGGCAGGGTTTTGCGGCTTCGGTCGAGGTCTGCATTCACTATCTGTGTTTTGCCGAGGACATAGACGTGAAAGCGCGCGGCGGGCTGGCCAAGATCAACCCTCCGATCCGGTCTGCCGCCGAGCGCAAGAAACTCTGGGCGCATCTGGCGGCGGGCAATATCGACCTGGTTTCAACCGATCACGTCGCGTGGTCTCTGGATCGCAAGAACGACCCGAATATGCTGGCCAACTCCAGCGGCGGACCCGGCCTTGAGATGCTGGTGCCCGCGCTGATCGCCGGGTGCCGGGATCGCGGCATCGAACTGAGCGTCGCAGCGCGGGTGCTGGCGGCCAACCCGGCGCGGCATTTCCGGCTGACCTCCAAGGGAGCGCTGACTGTGGGCGCCGATGCTGATTTTTCGATCATCGACCCTGAACGCGCGCCGTGGAGGGTGGAGCAATCCCAAACCGTCAGCGATTGGTCGCTCTATGATGGAATGGAGTTGCCGCAGATCCGCGAGACCTGGCTGCGTGGGCGAAAGGTTTGGGACGGCTCCGCCGTGCTGAACAAGGCGGGCGACGGACGTTTCGTCAAACCGTTCGAGGCTTGAGGGATGGGGTTGAAAGTCAATCAGGAGCGTTTGCAAGCGCGGCTCGATCACATGGCTGGCCTGACTGTCCCCGACATGCCGTGGGAGCGGACGGCATTTTCGGATCTGTACAAACAAGGTCGCGCTTGGCTGACCGCCCAGATGCAGGAAATCGGTCTGGAAACTCGGCTTGACGCGGCGGCGAACCTGATCGGCATCTTGCCGGGTACAGGCAATGGCCTCGGCTCCATCGCGGTTGGCTCTCATTCCGACACGGTGCCGTCGGGCGGGCGTTTTGATGGCGTAGCAGGCGTGACAGTCGCGTTGGAGATTGCGCAGGTGCTGCAGGAGGCCGGGCATCGGCTGCGCCATCCGTTCGAAGTCATCGACTTTCTGGCGGAAGAACCCAACCGATACGGCATCTCCTGTGTCGGCAGCCGGGCGATGGCGGGCCAACTGACGCCCGAAATCCTGGCCTATGCCGCGCCGGACGGCTCGATCTTGGCCGAAGGCATTTCGGATATGGGCGGCGATCCTGATGCGCTGACAGCGCCGCTGCGCAGACCGATAGATACTGCAGCGTTTCTGGAGATGCATATTGAACAGGCTCGCGTGCTGGAATCGGCGGGTGAGGATATCGGCGCGGTGACCGGCATCGCCGGGATCATCCGCATCGCCGTGACCGTCAGCGGCATCGCCGACCATTCCGGCGCGACCCCCATGAACGTGCGCCGTGACGCGCTGGCCGGGGCGTCGGAGATGCTGCTGGCATTCGAAACGAAGGCCAAGGCCGAGACCCGCGCGCCGATGGTGGCGACGGTGGGCAAGCTCGATGTCGTCCCCAACGCGGCCAATGCAGTTCCGGGGCAAGTGGCGTTCACGCTGGAAATCCGCTCAGGCGACAGTGGCTTGCTGACGGAGTTCCGTAACTGGGCCTTGGCCGAGACCGAACGAATCGCCAAGGCGCGCGATCTGGGACTCGACACCCGGGTGATCGGGGAATCCGCCCCGTCGCCAATGAATGACAAGGTGCAGACGGCCATTCTGGACGTTGCGCAGGACGCTGGGTTCAAAGCACGCAGAATGCCCAGCGGGGCTGGCCACGACGCGGCCTATATGGCGCGGGTCGCGCCGACAGGAATGGCGTTCATCCCCTGCCTTGGCGGGCGCAGCCATTGCCCGGAGGAATTCGCCACCGCCGAGCAGGTGGCAAAAGGCGCGCAAGTGCTGCTGGACGCGGTGCTGCGTCTTGATCAGGAACTGGATTGAGGAGCGACGGCTATGACGGAGGTGATCGAGCACGTCAAAGCGAAACGCGGGATGGAGTTGCGCTGCAAGGGGTGGAAGCAGGAGACGCTCTTGCGGATGCTGGAGAACAATCTTGAGAACGGGCAGGACCCATCGCGCCTGATCGTCTATGGCGGCATCGCCAAGGCGGCGCGGAATTGGGAAAGCTATCACGCCATCGTCGAGACGTTGAAAACGCTGGAGAACGACGAAACCATGGTGGTGCAGGCGGGCATGCCGGTCGCGGTGTTCCCGACGCACCGGATGGCGCCGCGCGTGGTGATGGGGCTGACCAACGTGATCCGGGCCGACTGGCCGATGTTTTACGATTTGATCGACAAGAACCTGACCACCTTTTCCAGCTATACCGCCGGCCCTTGGGAATATATCGGCAGTCAGGGCGTGGTCGAAGGCACGTTCGAAACCATCGCATGCATCGGGGACGAAAAGTGGGACGGCGACCTCAAGGGCCGCATCTTCTTCACTGCCGGCCTGGGCGGCATGGGGCGCAGCCAGCCCAAGGCGATGACCATGCATGGCGGCGTCTCGGTCACGGTCGAAGTGCGCCGCGAAGTGGTGGATGAAAAATTGTCCCAAGGCTGGGCCGATGCGGAGGCCAAGGACTTGGATGAAGCCATTCGCATGGCTGACGAAGCCGCGAAAGCGAAAAAGCCGCTCGCCATCCTGATCTGCGCCAACATGGTCGATATCTGCGAAGAAGCCGTCGAGAAGGGTTGGACACCCGATATCGTCACCGAGATGTGCCCGTTCCACGATCCGTTCGCGGTGATTCCCTCGGGCCTGACGCCGGACGAGGCGGAAGCGATCCTGAAGCGTTCGCGCAAGGAATACATGGCCCACGCGCGCGACTCGATCTGCCGCATGGTTCGTGCCATGAACAAATTGCAGGACATGGGTTGCGAGGTGTTCGAGTTCGGCACCTTCGTCCGCAAAGAGGCCGCGGATGCCGGGATGAGCCGTGACGAGGCGTTCCGATATCCCGGTTTCGTCAGCGCCTATTGGCGTCCGAAACTGTTCGAGCTGGGCCGCGGTCCTTTCCGCTGGACCTGCATCTCGGGCGAGGTCGGTGACCGCGACCGGCTGGACGAACTGGCGCTGTCGATGTTCCCCGACTGCCCGATCACCCAGCGCTGGATCCCGCTGGCCCGGGAATTTCTGCCGATCGAGGCGCTGCCCGCGCGCGTCTGCTTCATGGGCTTCGGCCAGCGCAAGGCTTTCGCTTTGGCGGTGAACGACCTGATCGCCAAGGGCGAGATCAAGGGGCCGGTGGCGTTTTCGCGCGACAATCTGGACAGCGGCGCCATCGCCAACCCGGCGATGGAGACCGAGGACATGAAGGACGGCTCCGACGCGATCGCCGACTGGCCGTTCATCAACGGACTTCTGAACGCCTCGGCCGGGGCCGATCTGGTCTCAATCCAGTCGAACGGCACGATGGGGGTCAGCCACCACACCGGCTGCACCATCATCGCCGACGGGACCGATGAATCCGAACTCCGGATCGGGTCGGCCATGACGACGGATGTGGGCATCGGCATCATCCGCTATGCGCAATCGGGCTATGAGATCGCCAAAGAGGTCTCCGAGGGCAAAGGCCCGCTGACCGACGACGCGATCCGCGTGCCGCTTTGGTGGACGCCGGAGGCAACATTCGGACCTAGCGATGACTGAGACCGTAGGACTGACCGGCGGGCTGGTGATGGCATCCGCCGACAGCCGCGCCGAGAAAGCGGACATCGTCATCCGGGACGGCAAAATCTTGGCTCTCGGCCGCGATCTCGATCTTGCGGCGCACCGGGTGACGCGGAACGAGGACGTTTCGGGCAAGCTGATCCTGCCGGGTTTCGTGAACACGCACTATCACAGCCACGACCGCTGGGACCGGGGGCGGTTCTCGACTATGCCGCTGGAAATCTGGATGTCGCTGTACAACCCGCCAACTTACGGGCGCGGCTGGACGCCGGACGAAATTTATCTGCGCACGCTGCTGGGCGGGATGGAGTTGATCCGGGGCGGCGCCACGGCCGTGCTGGACGATGTGCATCTGGGCATGCAGATCGACGACGCGTCGATCGATGCGGTGTTCCGCGCCTATGCAGACCTTGGCATGCGCGCCGATGTGGGCATCGCCTACAGCGACCTTCCGGGGCACGAGACGATACCTTATCTGGACGATCTGCTGCCCGAGAAGTTCAAGACCAAAGGCCAGATCGGCGCGCGCAGCCGCGATGAAATGCTGGGCGTCTGGACCGAGCTTGCGCACCGCCATTCGGAGCGGGTGCGGGCGGCGGTCTCGGTCTCGGGTCCGCAACGCTGCACGGTGGAATTCCAGCAGCAGGCTCAGGAACTGGCGCGCGGGCTGAACCGCCCGGTGCTGACCCATGTTCTGGAAACCCGAATCCAGGCGATGACCGCGCATAAATTCTATGGCAGGTCCATGATCGAGCATATGGATCAGATCGGCGTGCTGGATGCGCAGACGGTGGTCATACACGGCGTCTGGCAGACGGGCAGCGATCTGGACATCGTGGCGGGATCCGGCGCCGGCGTTTCGCACAATCCGGTGTCCAACACGAAGCTGGGCAGCGGCATCGCGCCGGTGATGTCGATGCTGAAGCGCGGCATTCCGGTAGGTCTGGGCACCGACAATCACAATGCCAATGACAGCTGCTCCATGTTCGAGGCGGTGAAATTCGGCAGCCTGCTGCAGCCGCTGCTGCACGAGGATTTCGAGGAGTGGCCCGACGCCCGCGCCAGCTTGCGCATGGCGTCCGAACATGGCGCTGCGCTGATGAGGCAGGAGGACTGCATCGGGCGGCTGGAGCCGGGATACGAGGCCGATTTCCTGTGTTTCGATCTGGCGGCGGATGGGTTCTTTCCGCTCAACGATCCTGCGGCGCACGCGGTCTACGCCGACAGTCGGGGCGCGCTGCGCGACGTTTGGGTTGCGGGCGCGAAGGTGCTTGCGGAACAGAAGATCGCAACTGTCGACGAAGCCGCAATTCGGGCCGAGATCAGGGGCCGCGTCAAAGTAATCCAGAAGAAGGTTCTGGGCGGCGTGCCAGACAGCGCCGAGATGGAGCAATATCTGGTTGCGGCCTATCGCAAATGCATGGACGATCCGTTGATGGAGCCCTATCTGGGCCGGGTGAACTGCTGCCCGCGCCACTGAGCGGGGCAGCGATCAATCGCATCTCGACGCTACGCCGAAAGCTCGGCGCTGCCATTCGCCGACGGCGGTACAAAATACTCCGAATGCGTGCCGGGTGCCTAGCATGTTTGCGGCACGGGCATTTGTTGCGCCGGTCATCCGCTCAAGACCGTGCCTGAAACGGTTTGCACTCAGGTTGAACACATTCAATTAAGGAGTTCTCCCTTCTGCTCTGACTTGGTTCAATATCCGTAATGCTGGAAAACAGTGCTTCCAAAATCTATAAATCATTCTCGAGCGCAGCTAAATTGAACTCTGAAAAGTCTCAAATTCTAAGCCCTTACACCCGGTTTACATGCCAGGGTCATAGCTGGAAAATATACCGCGTCTTCGTGAGGTCACTCTATATCTACCAAAGCTCAAAATCGGTCTTTTGAACGGCAGTCGTCCACTTGACCAAAAAATATCCGTCTGCCACATAGCGGTCATGGCGAATTTTCAGAGCGAGACCGTATGGACAGGTGACAACCTCGTCATCATGCGGGGCATGAACAGCGAGTCGGTCGACCTGATTTACTTGGACCCGCCATTCAACTCGAACCGCGACTACGAGGCGCCAATCGGAAGCAAGGCAGCGGGCGCATCTTTCAAGGACGCATGGACGCTTGCCGACGTGGACGTGCATGAGCACGGCGAACTGGCTGACCGAAACCCCGCTGCTTACGCAGTCATCGAAGCAGCACGTCAAGCCCACGGCAAAGGGATGCAGTCCTACCTGATCTTCATGGCCGTTCGGCTCCTCGAAATGCATCGACTGCTGAAACCGACCGGCTCAATCTACCTGCATTGCGACGATGCGGCAGGACATTATCTCAAGCTGCTCATGGACGGGATTTTCGGAGCAAGGCGATTTCGGAACTCAATCACGTGGCGACGCTCGGTGGCGCATAACGACCCTAGCCGATATGGTCGGATTTCCGATAGTCTGCTTTTCTATACCCGCGGCGACGAATGGACTTGGAACGTTGTCCGGGAGCCGTTAAGCGACGAGGATATCTGCAAAGCCTATCCGAGAGTGGATGAGAACGGCAACCGTTTCAGAGCGGATAATCTGACTGGTCCAATGCACGGTTCGGGCGGCGGTGAATCCGCTCGAGATTGGAACGGTTATAAGGTTGCTTCTCGTAGCCGAGTTTGGTCGCCGCCCAAAACCGGTGGCTACGCCGAGTATATCGAGCAAAAACGGATACCGAACTATCGATCAATCGAAGGAGTTCATGCGCGGCTGGACGAACTCGACAAAGCGGGATTGATTATTCATCCGAAAAAAGGTTTTTGGCCGAGCCTGAAGCGCTATGCGGAGGCGGATCAGGGAAAGCCGCTTCAAGACATAATTTACAAGCCGACGGGGCTGACGAACTATTCGGGTAGCGAGTATATCGGCTATCCAACGCAGAAACCGCTTGCGTTGCTGGACCGGATCCTCCGCGCCAGCAGCAATTGCGACGACATGGTATTCGACCCGTTTTGCGGGTGCGCTACGACGCTTGTCGCCGCTGACAGATTGCAGCGGAAATGGGCAGGAGTCGATCTGTCGCTGCTTGCTATCAAGCTCGTGAATGAGCGGATCAAGAAGGACCGAGGCGAATTATGGGGGGGGGGGCGAACGCGCTGGACAATCCGCCGCAGCGCACGGACCTTGATCACTTCCCGAACTATCGCACGCAGCGGCATCGCCTGTATGGAGAGCAGGAAGGCGTATGCAAGGGCTGCGATACGCACTTTCCGTTCCGAGTGATGGAAGTTGACCATATTTTGCCGATTTCACGCGGCGGTACCGATCATCCAGATAATTTGCAGGTCCTTTGCTCCGGCTGCAACCGAAGCAAAGGAGGCAATACTATGGCTGAGTGGCGGGCAAGAACTGCGTAGGATGGAGAAGTCCAAACATGAGCAAAAACCAAAGCCGTCAATTGCGCCGACAAAGGAAAACAAAGATCATTAAACCAAGGCAACCAAAATGATGGCTCGTGCTATCAAGCCACTGGCAAGAAATCTTCAATAAGTACTAATTCTGTTTCCTTTCCTTTAATTGCGAGCAACAAGGGCAAGCCGCATTTGCTGCCCTCCTGCCTTGAAGACGAATTTTTGAACTTCGACCGTGCCCTCGATGAGGCGGCGGCGTCCCACTCACGAATAATGGAGACGCTCTCCAGAAGCAGCTGGGAGCGTGGAGTTTAATTCAAATGAACAGTGCTGCACTGCAATCAATCGTTCAAACAATCGAACGCCGCTATTGGAAATCACCCAAAAAGACTAGGTTGTGCGCTCAGAGGATGTTGGCCCATTGTGATCTTATCAGCAATTTTCCGATAGGTCTTTTCTCCGATTCCATGCACCAAGAGGATGCTTTCCGCTGTCAGGAATGGCCCTTTGTCCTCGCGATACGCCACGATTGTTTCGACCAGTTTCAGCGTGATTCCTAGACGTGAATGTAAGGTTTCTGGGTTGGCTGTATTGATGTCGACGCGAGTGCAATAGGCGATGGCATCAGGGTTGACAGATACCTCTTCAACCATATTTGCAGGAGCTTTCATTATAGCATCAATTGGCCGCTCTTCGCCAATGTTAAACATCCACAGACGGTTATCACCAGAAACTTGGTAAATCTTCCCAATTTGCTTGCCGCGCAACAGAAAATCCGGTATAGGTAACGGTTCAACGGACTGAAAGGAATTCGAAGGCTCCTTCTTTATCTGCTCCCGCAATTCCATCAGCAACCGTCCCAAAGCATTGGTACCCACCAGTGTCCTATCGCCCATAAGCTTGGCACCCCAAAAATCGTCCCGGAGAGAAAGCTCGACGATTGGAAAATCCCCGGTTTCAAGCAGCGCATCTCGGAATCTATTCCAATTTTGTACAAGCTTAACTCGCAAGCACCAGCGCATAACTTTGACCCGAACTGAATCCCAATCGGAGCGTGAATTCAATTGATGCGATTTGCTTTTCATCTTTGCTGTCATCGGACTACGTTCAGCAATTATCCAGTCCTGAATTTCCGGAAGGTGGGGAAAACGACATGCTTGGTACAAAGCCTCGGAAGTTCGAATTTTAACCCCGCTGACATGCAACGGAAAGCCGCCAGCCATATTGGAGAGGCCACCAAATCTCTCCTTCGTTTTGCGGAAGACAGCGGATTTCGCACGGTCGTACTCCCGAATTCGAGATTTCGTGCGGAGATCGGTCAACGTAGCCATTTTGAATTGCCTATTGGACGTAAGCTCTACGTCGAAGCGGGTACCAGCGACTAAAAGGATGAGAGAACGGATCGCCATAGCAAAGGGTTTGCGAAGCAGCTTCGTCGGTGATCATTCATCTACTTTTTAGGAACGTAGTACGTACTGAAACACTCAGGACACTCCTCGTTGCTTGCACAAACCGATGAATCTTTGTTCCGCTAAGAAAGAAAATTGCACATTCTCAGCGATCCGCCGTCGCCTCAGATGTGCGGCCCCTCTCCAATAGCGGCGACAATACGGTTCGTAAGTGCTTTGCGGAATTCTTTCAGCTCATCCTCGCGCCAGAAGATGTGAAATCGCTGGCGCGTGTCAAAATGCAGATGCTCTTTATGATCCTCGTGGCAGGTGCAAACTACAGGAATGTCCAGCCCGTCTGCGAAACCAGCCTCGAAATACACTCCGCCGCGAGGAATTGCGATCATCAGATCATCCTTATCCTTGGCTTCGACCAGCTCGCAGGTAAAGTCGGCAATGACGAGGCACGCTCGGCGGATTTCTGCGATGATCGCGTCATCTATCCGACCTGTACTCTCCGTCTGGTCGATCCGCACAGGCAGGTAGCCGGCATCTCCCAGAGCCGGTTCTATGGCTTCGTCATAGGCGGCCTGGGTCGACTGATGAATCCACATCGCAACGAACGCACGGTCGCTATCGGGCGTCGCGGAACGAAGAAGATCCAGCCTCTTCGCACCCCGGCCTGTAACTTTCCAAGAATTATAGTTTTTGTTTTCCCAGAAAATGTATTGCTCTTGGATGGCCCATTCCGTCAAGACCATCAGCTCACTAAATTCCTGGCATTCGGTTGCGGCCATGCAGAGCTGGGTAAATTCCCAGTCCGGATCGGACGCATGTCCCTGCGTCGGGGTATCCCTCCAACTTACCGGCTGTGAAACTGGCTCGGCGCGCTCTTCCGCCAGCAAGAGCAGTTCGTCCATCCGGGCTGCATAGCCAAGCCGGTTGCGTTGGGCCAGCGCCTTGAAATCGTCGGAGCCGCCAATTACGGGCACAGCGGAATTTCGATTTGCCTCGAAGATTGCCCGCGACACCGCTACCTGAAGGCGCTGCCGCTCAGTGCCATTGATCTCGGAGGTCAACGAAGGCAGCGGACCGGGGCGCATGCTTGCAAACATCCCACCTGCCCTGAAAGAATGCCAATACCGGTATTGATCGCCATGGTCTTTGCGAGAAACGTAGTTCGATCCCCAGATTGGACAAGCGGAAATCTGACCTTCTGCTCTGATGTCGGCCTCAACATTCTGATCATATGTCAATGATTTCATGCCGTTTTCTCTCCCGCTTCAATCGCCTCGACTGCGGAACAGTGGCGATTTGTCCGTTTAGACGCCAACAAGCACGGAACTATCCATGTTGTGAGTTAGAGCATCTCTCACTTAGAGAGAATCATTTTTAGATTCTAGAGGTTACGTTTTTCGTCTGTATGGTTCAGAGGCCGAACTGGTGAAAGAGGCCAGTCCGGATGCAGATTGAATCCGCTTCACAACTCAGTACCCTGCCAAGTTGGACATCGCCCGCCTTCCCGCAATATGTCTAGCGAGGAAACCATAGGAGGCTCAGGTGCAAGTCGATATTCATACGGCCAAAACCACGTTGCCTGATTTGATACTCCGTGCGGAAGCGGGTGAAGATGTGGTGATTGCGAGACGTGGCAAACCCGCTGTGCGGTTGGTGCCCGTTGTGGAGTGCAGTAGCCGAAGGTTTGGCCGGTTCAAATCGCTTGAGGCCGTCGGCGATGTTGTCGCCCCGTTGGATGGCGATGATCTGACCAGCTGGGAACGCTGATAGCCGGGCCCCTCATCGATACGCATCCGTTGATTTGGTTCGCGCCTGGCGACGCGACCCAAATGCCGCCGGCCACCGCCAAATTGATCCAAGACCCGCAAATCGATGTTTTTGTGAGTGCTGCTTTGGTCTGGGAAATCGCCACAAAAAAAATCCCGCTTGGGCAAATTCGCCGGCGGCCGGCGTTGCGAATATCGCAGCCCGTCCTTCCTACTATGTTTCAGAACTGACAATGGTGGGCCTGCCAATCACCTTGGATCACGCCAGGCCCGCTGGTCTCTTTGCAGCAGAACATCGTGATCCGTTTGATCGGATACTTGCCGCACAAAACCAACTCGAGAACCTCGCCCTCGTGAGTGCGGAACCGACTTAACCAAAAATATGGGATGCATCCTTCAAGAACAGCCGTTGGCCCGACTTCCTCGATTGGAGGGATTGCGGTACTGCAGCCGCCTGAACAAAAAACGTGTGGCGCACCCTCCCGCGAAACCTGCCCTTGAAATGCCCGAACCAATTTGCAGAATGATTGTCATGCAACTCAACTTGCTGATAGTTGATTGAAAACAACTTGGTCGACCCGCACCCCGCAGCGCAAGGCAGAGCGCCTGCAATACTTGAACTTAGTCATAGCGAAGCGAACGGAATGACATCGCAAGACGCTGACACTACGCCGCCGCGAATCGAACGGCTGAAGGTACGGAACTTCCGGGCCTTGCGGGACGTAGAGATTAAGCAGCTAACACCGATGACGGTGCTCCTCGGTCCTAACGGCAGCGGCAAATCCACGGTGTTCGATGTATTCGCATTCCTCGCGGAGTGCTTTTCGTCCGGCCTAAGTTCTGCTTGGAACCGACGCGGACGGGCCAAGGAACTCAAGACCCGCGACGCTGATGGGACGGTCATCATCGAGTTGGCGTACAGAGAACGGCCGGGAACGCCGCGCATCACCTACCATCTCGAAGTGGACGAATGCGATGGGAAACTGTCAGTCGTCCACGAGTGGTTGCGATGGAAACGGGGCAGCCGGGGAGCGCCGTTCCAGTTCTTGAAATACCGGAATGGCGAAGGCCAAGCGGTCCGCGGAGACGAACCCGACGCAGGAGGTGAGAGGAAAGCAATCCCTCTCAAATCATCCGATATCTTGGCGGTCAACGCGCTCGGGCAGTTTCAGGAACACCCGCGCGTGGCGGCGCTTCGTGACTTCGTCATGGGCTGGCACGTGTCCTGCCTGTCTTCCGACGGCGCACGCAGCTGGGCCGAAGCGGGTCCGCAGGCGCATCTGAGTGCGAACGGCAACAATCTCGCCAACGTCATCCAGCATCTGAGCGGAAAGCATCCGAAGCGACTTGACCGAATCTTAGAAACTTTGCGTCGGCGCGTACCGCGAATCGAGAGCGTGCTGGCCGAGGCCATGCCGGACGGTCGGCTGCAGCTGCAAATCAAGGATGCGCCGTTCAACCGCCCGGTTCCTGGGCGCTTCGCTTCCGACGGTACGCTGAAGATGCTGGCCTATCTGGTGTTGCTGCATGACCCGAAACCGCCGCCCTTCATCGGCATTGAGGAGCCGGAAAACTTCCTGCATCCGCGCCTGCTTAACGGACTGGCGGAAGAATGCATGGCGGCCAGCGAGCGCACGCAGATGCTTACCACCACCCATTCGCCGTTTTTCCTGAGCGCACTGAAGCCCGAACAGGCGCATGTCCTTTGGCGGGACCAAAAGGGGCACACGCGGGCGCGGCGAGTCGCCGACATTAATCGCGTGCCCAACTTCATGGAGAGCGGCGCGCTGCTCGGCGACCTCTGGATGGAAGGCTATTTCAACGTCGGCGACCCGTTGACCCGACATGGCGCGGAACGCTAGTGCCGGCAGCGCAGCACTTGGAATTCCTGATTGAAGAGCAGTCGATGGAGGCCTTCCTGAAAGGGCTGCTTCCGCAGGTTCTCCCGGAGGACTGCACGTACGATTTCTACGTGTTCCAAGGAAAAGAAGATCTATTGCGCAAGCTTGGCAAGCGCTTGTGCGGCTACAGTTACGACTTGCCCGAAGAGGTGCGAATTTTTGTCGTGGTCGATTGCGACAACGACGATTGCCGCGCGCTCAAGGATAGACTCGAAAAAGCAGCAGCCGATGCGGGTCTGCTTACGCGGTCGCGATGCCGAGACGGGGCGTGGCAAGTGGTCAACCGCATCGCGATTGAGGAATTGGAGGCATGGTATTTCGGCGATTGGGAGGCCGTGCGCCAAGCCTACCCGCGAGTTCTGCTCAACGTCCCGAGAAAAAGGGGTTACCGTAACCCAGACAGCATTCAAGGCGGGACTTCGGAAGCGTTCGAACGGATTCTGAAGAGAGCCGGGCATACCCGAACCAAACGGAGCAAAACCGAAGCCGCAGAGGCCATCGCCCCCTGCATCGACCCGAAGCGAAACCGTTCGCCGAGTTTCAGTGTATTTTACAACGCCTTGACCGAGGCGACCGCGCGACGGTAGCGGAATCGGCGGCGCGTTGCCGTGCTGGTCATTGCGCATGACGGGACGAATACAGTTTGCGTGCGAAGAGCGTACCCAAGGCCCTATTCGGCATGAAATCGAATTCTGATTGGGCCGCGCCGCATACTGGATCATTACGCCTCATCAATGAATTTGGCTCATTTCGTGAATCGTATGCAGACTGTGAATCGACGGTGGCTTCGACATAGAATTGTCGGCTTGCGCTCTGATCAAGGCAGGCGAACAGAAGCCACTGCAAGTCGTTTTCGCGGGATTTCGTTGCTATGCCACGGCAGTCGAACTGAGGCCACTTGAAACGGTATGATCGGTTGCCGTCCGTTTGGATGGGTTCATGAAACGGCCATGCCTACAAATTGCGAAATGAGCCATGATTTTAGAAGAATATTCACGGCGGGTGCATCCCATTTTCTTTGGTTATGCGGCTGCGGTGCTGCAAGCCCCCCAATCGAGGCCGCAACGCCGTCCTGCTCAAGAATCTATGGAGGATGCTTCACCGCTTGCTCGTCCGTCAAACTCTCCAAAAACACCACCGCCTGCGGATGGCGGAATTCCGAATCCCGTGTCTCGACCGTCATGATGCCCTCTGCTGCTCGTGCCCGGATGCGCGGCGCCCGCTGTTCGCGAGTCTTCCGAAACTGCCCCGGGACCGAAACAGTCCCGATTGCAACCCAACAACACAGAACTCCGGCGAAACGCGAAAATGCAAAACCGGCTCAAACCAAAGAAAATGAAATGCATCCCACATGCTTGCAATGATTGAATAAGGACTTAATCTTGTATACAAGGAACGGACGAGAATCAGATGGTCTCGACGAGACTAGGATTAGTCGGAGGCCGACTGGAACATGCCACTTCCCCTAAGTCAATCTATTTCTGTTTCAACAGATCAACTCATCTTCGATCAACAGAACCCTCGCTTTACTCCCAGCAAAAAACCGGATGGAACCGGTGATGATGATATCATTCGCTTCTTTGAGCGCACGGCTGATTTGAGCGAATTAATCCAGTCAATGGCAGCAAATGGCTACATCAAAGTTGAGCCGATGGTTGTCCTCCAGTGTCGAGAGCAGCTGATAGTTCTGGAAGGCAATCGCAGGTTGGCTGCGTTGAAGTGCCTACGGGATCCCAAACTTGCAAAGCAAGTCGGAGTGAGACTGCCAAAAATTTCACGCAAAAACAGAGACTCCCTTGAAGATGCGCCGATATGGTGTGTTGAAGATCGAGCTTTCGCGCAGGATTTGATCGGTTTCAAGCACATTAATGGCCCTCACTCATGGGACGCCTACGCAAAGGCGCTGTTTGCAATGCACTGGCTTGAGGGCGAGAGAGCCAAAGGTAGCGATTTATCGCTATCGGATATCGCCCAAAAAATGGGCGATCGCCACGATACGCTTAAACGCATGGTGACCGCAGCTTTTGTCATCAAGCAAGCTGATGAAAATGGCATCTGGTCGATAGGCCATCGCAAGAGCAAGCACTTCAGTTTTTCACACCTTTACACGGGATTGAGTTACAGCGAATTCACTGACTATTTAGGAATGGAATTCCTTTCTCGCTCCGAGGACCCGGCAAAAGCGCCAGTTCCAAGCAATAAATACGGAAGGCTTTCGCGGCTCTTGAGTTGGCTCTATGGCGACAAAATTGAGAACGAGGACCCAATAATCCATAGCCAAGCAGCTGATTTGAAGCGACTAAGGAAAGTCTTGAGCAATAGAGCCGCAACGCGCCAGCTTGAGGTAACCCGCAAACTCGATGATGCGGTAATTACTGCCATGCCACGCAGCGAACTCTTTGCACGTAGCGTTTACCAAGCAGAACAAAGTCTTAACGCCGCGCTTCAGAATCAAAGCGGATTTGACACGAATTACCAGTCAGAGTTAATTGACACCCTGAGGTCTATCCAGAACAATGCGGACAGTCTTGTACTGATCGTTGAGAAAAAGGGCAATTGGCAAAGCCATTCGGAGGCGCCAATCGGATGACTGAAATAGTATTGTCGCGCCCATCAGCGCGAGCGAATGTCGCCACCCAGATTGATTTCCTTGAACTTACAGCTCTGAATGATCCTTCCGACCGAGTTCGTATCGACGCGTTGATAGAGGACCGGGCGCTTCAGGCAGAAGAAGAAGAGGTCGATATTGGCAAAGCTGATAGGGCAGACGATGAAATTATTGGTTCCATCGAAACTGAATACGATCATCGAAGCAGAATGCTGGGCGAGTCCTATCCGTTCAGTTGTCGGAGGATGCCGAGGAGTTAACTTATCAGAATACAGACAATGGTACGGTAACTGGCCCAAATTTGGTCTGTTTGATTGCGCCGCACATCGGCGGCAGGGCGGATCTACCGTTAGAAATTTCCAGCGAGCTAGGGCAGTATCCCCAAATCATTACCCGGATGCACAATCGCGTTTTCCAAATGATTGGGGGCTTATATACTTAACAACACAAAAAAGCGCCTACGATAGCTTGATTGGACGAACGCACCTACGCTGACATGAGCGCAATCCGCTGTTGCAACAGGAACGGAATTTCCGAGCGCAACCGAATCAGGAATTCCGTTTTGCTTTGAGCCCGAATAGCTTCTAAAATCGGAACGATATTCTCGTTCGTTGTGTAGTTAAGTATATAAGCCCCAATGATTGGAACCATTACCCTAGCAGGTTGCGCCAAAGGCCAGCCGTAAGCATTGCATGGCCGCGCGCCGAAAACGAGACAATAATAAAAACCATGAATCGTGCTTTCGAGCGCGGCTTCTCGATTCAAATCAGGGCCGACCCCAACTACACGGTATTATCAGGAGTAAGGGATGATGGTGTCGATGTCGTAGCGTGGGAGCATGTTAGCCTTCCGCCAAGCCCATCCGTATGGTTTGGCCGGATAGCATCGGGGCGAGATTGACGAAACAAAACTGTGACGGAATGGGCAACGCGCTTCGCCGAGGGCTTTCTATGTGCTGTTCCTACGAACAAAAATCACGCAACAATAATCCCATTTCATTTGGATGGTATCGCGCCCGACACCAGAGCTCTCCGCCACAGGCACGGGCACATTCTTGATCGGATAAGATTAAATCGTAATTTCAAATCTGGAATCAACCTGATCGAAGAAGAAATTGAAATGGATGAATCCGAAAATATCCAAATTGCTCTGGATTGGGTAAATGAATTTGTACAAGAATTGCAAAATCTATTCGAAGCAACCTGAAGCAAAAACAATCTTGAAATCCACTTTCAAACCAAATGCTCGTTTTCCTTCTGGGTTTATAAGGTCTGTAATTCACCAATGGATGCGGCATCTTTCGATCAGCGTTAAATTCTTAAATAAGATGGAGGGTCGTTTCAGGTCGATATTCGATAAATCCATGCGCGCTATTTCAAGAATTCGGACAAGTATCTATGGGATTGAGCACTAATTTTTAACAACAAAAAACCATCATTGTATCTGAGTTACGCCTTTCCTTGCGACTCTGCCTTGACACCAGAGTTGCGAACCCAAAAATTCTCCCGCTCCATAATCCGCAACTAAGCTGGAGGGATCCGAGATGCAACCGCTCAGAATGCCAAGGCAATTTGCAATAACCGCAAGGGATAGCGGCGATCATGTAGGGTTCTCTGAGATCAAAGCCTGAACCCTCGAAATAGGCACATAGGTCGGCCGGGATCAAAGCGGCGCCCAGGTCGCGCAGTGTCTTCGGAGCGGAACTGTCAGCTTCGGCGGGATGCGCCAGCCGGTCATCGAACCGGAAAATGATCCGGTATGATCGCAATGTGCGTGGCAGGCCTCCGCGATCACAGGTTTTCGGATCAGGTCGGCAGGCTCCGCGCGCAGATCGCCCGCGCCCATTCCGAAATCGAGTTCCGGATCGCGGTCGCGTCCCTGCACAACCCAGATATTGGAACGATCCAGCGGAACGACATGCGGCTCCTACATTTGAGTGATGCCGCAATCGTGACTTTGACGGGCGAACCACCTTTGGGCTATCGGCAACACAGGCGTAGGCAATTTCTTTCCTCAGCCTGAACGCTCATGTGTGATTTGACCGTTCATCATGGTCATATCGACCTGCGCATCTTCCCAGTTCACCTCGTTCGGTTCACCCTTGGCCGACAGCATCACGACATCCGCCGCCATGCCCGGAACCAGCATTCCGAAGCGGTTCTCGCATTTTGCAGCGTAGGCTCCGCCTGACGTGTAGGCGCGCAGCGAATCCTCGACCGAAAGGCGCTCATCCTTCAGATTCTGCCGCCAAGGTTTCCGATTCACCGCCCAACCGATCCCGCGCAGCGGCGACAATGGCGCGACCGGCCAGTCGGAGCTGAAGCAGATCGGAATGCCTGCTCGTACTAGAGTGCGCCACAGATAGGCGCGCGGCCAGTTGTCTTCTCCGATGATAGTGGTTGTGGGTTCACGCGGAAACGCGCCTTCGCCCGGGCAATGGGGCGGCTGAACCGAGGCGGTGACGCCCAGATCGCGCATACGCTCGATATCATTCCGCGCGATCACTTCGATATGTTCAATACGATGGCGGGCATCCTCGGTTCCATTTGCGGCCAGAGCCGCTTCGTACCCGTTCAGAACTGCGTTCACTGCTCCGTCGCCGATGGCATGAACCGCAATCTGGAACCCGCGCCGATCAGCTTCGGTCACTGCCTCGGCAAAGGCATCCGGTTCGTGCAGCCGGGTGCCGCGTTCGCCCGGCTGTCCGGGATAGTCGTCAAGCCTGAGCGCCGTACCTGCATCCAGCACCCCGTCCATGAACAGCTTGATCCGCCGCGACCAGAGTTTGTCGCTGTCGAAGTCGCGCCGCATCCCTTCGGCGAAGTCCAGATTGCCCGGAGGTTCGCCGGAAGTGAAGTGATAGGGAATTTCGATCCGGCAAGGCAAGTCATCCTCCGACTCCAGATCGGACAGGAGTTCCAGCTGATATCGGTTGCCGTCCATGTTCATTATCGTGGTGATGCCGAGACTTGCGCAATGGGCCAATCCTTCGCGCAAGAGCCGCTTGTCATAGGCGCGCTCATCCTCGGTGAAGTTCGCCGGCTCGATCCCGTCAATGCCGAGGTTTTCGCGCCCGCCTTGGCTGCGCAGTGCCAACACCGGCAGAAAGGCGGCGAATTCCTTGAGGAAGCCGGTTGCAAGGCCATCGCCGCCCATCTCGACCTCGGCATTCTCCAACTCAGCCCCGCGCAAAAGACCCGCCGCTTCCAGCGCGACCGTATTGACCCAAGCATTGTGGTAATCCGGGGACTGCAACAGAACCGGGCGATCCGGCATCATGGCATCGATCTCATGCCGGTTCAGCGGACGGGTCTCGCCCAGAACCGTGAAGTTCACACCCTGCGCCACCAGCACCTCGTCGTCGGGGGTCTTCGCCGCATAATCAACCAACGCGGACTTGAGCGCGCCAAACCCTTCGATCTCACCCGCCTGCAGAAACCGCAGGCTTTGCGAACCAGCAAAAAGATGCATATGGCTCTCGATGAATCCCGGAAGCACGATGCGCCCGTCCGCATCAATGACTTTCGTGTTTTTGCCTGCAAGCGTTCGAACGTCTGCTGCATTGCCAACTCCAACGATGCGGGCGCCTGAAACGGCAAGAGCCTCGGCGCGCGCGCCCGGCTCTGTCATTGGCAAGACGGTCGCGTTGGTTATGATCAATTCAGAACACATGCTTGCCGCCTTCCGTCGCTCTGCGGCGCCGTCACGGGCACAGCGCTTCGCGACAGCGGTCCGCAGGAATTCAGCCACCTACATGTCATCGCGCTGGATTTCCAGATCGATGCGTAAATCGGGGTCAATGGCTTATTGCTTTGAGTCCGCAGCCACAAGATGTTGATTCTCGCCGGAACAGGGCTTTCGGCTCGAAAATTCGGTCGAAATTGATCGGAGTTCGACCGTGTCGCCCGGATTTCGGCGCGAATTAGAAGGATCCGCTGCCCCGCGTCAAGGCGCAACCGCATCAATTGGTGAACTCAGACGGCGCCGAACGCACAAAATGTAGACTCTGCGGACTTAAGTAAACAAGCCATCGGAGAGAAATAGTTTCGGGTCTTCTATGCTTGAAGTTGGCGAGAATCGTCATTCCCTCATTCATTTCCAAATTGGCCTTCCTAATTCGACTCAGCCAGAGTTCTCGAGATTGATTTGCAGGCTCGTTCGGCAGCAACAGCGCGACGACGAGCATCCGCTACAACGGCGAGTTCTAGTTCATCTTGTAAATCAAAGAGATCCGTTGAAAGGTCCTTTGCCTGCTTTTCCAGTTTCGTGAGGCGGTTTCGCCAGTCATCCACTTCCAGTCCCAGCTCAGCAACGGCTTTCTCAAGGTTACCTGTCGCGATCAGGGTCTGTCTGGCGGAACCTGCGGCGAGCGCCTTCTGCAGTTTCGGCCGATCCGTGCCCTGCGCTTTGATGACTTTGTCGGCTTGTTCGTTGCCAAATAGCCAACCTATCATGTAGTTCAAGTTTTCAAGGCTTTCTTGCGGAATTGGATCGTTGTCAATTGAGTCGGCAGATATCGCTTGCTCGCCGAGGCCCAGGAATACCCGGGAAGCGGGGTTTGGCATCATCGTATAAAGATGAGAAAAGCCGGTTACGCCGTTTTCCAGCTGGTCTTCTGAAATGAAATCATTTGATATCGCTTGTTTGAAAACATTGAAGGCCATGATCATCCGTACAATTGAAGTGGAATTGGCATCACCCAGTGCTTTTTGAACCGCCAGCAAAGCGTCCGGACGATCCTTCCCGCCATTAACCAACCGTTGAAACATGGCTTGGGCAAATTTCGCCTTTGCCAATGAACCCCAGCTTGCAGGTCCGTTGACGTGCTTGAAGCCGATGAATGCCTCTGCTTCGTGACGGTCCTTTACGAGCATGAGGCTGAGTGGTTTTCGGCCGCTCTGGGTCTTCAGCGACTGCTGCGCCTTAGGTGAAATCTGGGGGACGCGTTTCTCCAAGTTGAGAGGAAGCCGTTCCGGGTCAAGGAGCGTTTGCAGCGCAGCCACCCGACGATTTCCTTCAATTACAACCCATTTCCCATCTACTTTGTGGGCAAGTGCAATAAGCGGCTCGAAATCTATCCAGCCTTGTGAATTGATAGAGTCCCAAAGCTCTTTGAGACGTGCGGCTCTGACGAGCATTTCCAACGCTTTATCCTGAGAATTAGCGTGGCTCAGGCCGAATCGAGGATTTTTGGTATCCAGAAGCAAGTCATCTGGCCCGGCGTCCGATCTCTTGAATTTTTCAGCCAAACTGCGGCTCCTGATGCGGTATCTTACGGTCCAAGCTATACTGGCAGCGGCCGAAGAAAAAGGATCGCTGCAAACTTGCGGCATTTTTTTGGCATTTCAGATTCTTGCATCCTCGTGAAACCCCTTTCAATCCTTGCTTTCGCATGAACCGTTCCACAGTAGGTCGGGCGGCCCCGCCGTCCTCCCGCTGCGGGCGGATCCAAAACGCGGAAAAACGAATTCATGCCTCCGGCTCCGCCCGAGGGATATCGAGCGCGAAGGGTGCGTCCCACTTTTTTGGTGAAGTCCGTTTTGCGTTTTGGCGCGGTGTCCGATTTCGGCGTTCCGAGGGTTGCGGTCGCGGCCTACACGGTTCCACATGGACTGGTCCCGGAGCGGCTGCCGAAGACCTGCGAACGGCGTTCGCCAACGCTCTGCTCGGCGTCGGATGCTGCCACGAAAACATACGTTGGCCCGACCTCCACGAACGGAGGGCTTGTCGCGTCGCAGCCGCCTGAACAAAAAAACATGAGACCTACCCAGCCAAAAGACCAAATCTTGAAATTGCCGGCGGAAGGGATACGCTGTACTAATCCTGTGCCGCATCGGGAAAATGCCATGAGCCGAACCACATTTACGTTCCGGGTCGAAGAAGACCTTAAAGAGAATTTCGCATCCATCGCAAAATCCATGGATCGCACCGGCGCCCAGCTGCTGCGCGACTGCATGCGCGATCTGGTACGCCGGCAGCAGGAGGCTGAAGAACACGATGCCTGGTTCTGCAAACAGGTACGGACCGGATTGGATTCAGCCAATGCCGGCAATCTGGTGCCGCATGAAACGGTCGAAGAAAAATTGCCTCTCGCAGAGCCGAAACCCGCCGCAAGCTCGATATTCTAACGTGACACTGGAGCGGACACCCGAAGTGATCGCTGATCGCGAAAATATCTACGACTGTATCGAGGCGAACAACCCAGCGGCGGCATTGGCCTTGGATGAGACCTGTTTTCAGAAAATGCCGAACGTCTGACCGATCAACCCAAGATCGACCGCCTTGAGCACCTGCAAAACACCGGAGAACTTGTCGCCCACGAAAACAATCTCCTGATCCACGACATAACCGGCGACAAAGTGCGAATTTCGCGTGCGCTGCACCCTTCATCCGTTGGGCCCCCAGCCGTGTTTGGGCGACATGTTGGTCTTCATCCAGGTCTCGTCCATGAAGACCCGCTTGCGCGGGTCCGCCCGGCCCTGAAAGCGCTTCCACCGCTCGCGGCGGCGCTTGACGCTGGCGCGCTCGCGCTTCGGAAGAGACAAGTTCTCCTCCAAAATCCCGTCAGGCTCCGATTGCCAAGGAACGACCTTCGGACGAGTCTGCGTCCGACGCTCGTAAACGAACTCCGGTGCGTCCAAAGCCAAAACCTTCCGAACCGTCACTCGAGAAACCGCCGAATCCCGGCTGATCTCTCGAATCGAACGACCCTCCCGGTAACGGGCTCGACGTATCTCTCCAATCTTGCCCACTCCAAGCACCCCGCCTCACTCTGCCAAATCATCGGAAAAGCAGTTGAACACAAGTCAAATGGGGTCACTCTTGCATGCCGATCCATAGATCCTGCGGAGTAGACCTTCGGCGTTGGCATTCACGCCAACCTCAAACATTATTCAAATGCGAACTAATGCACTTCCGATAGCCATTCGCAAACTTAAGTGAATAAATCAACGAGCATTGGAGCGTCTGCAACGCAACTCGAGAGTTACGGATGTCGGGTGATGGCGGTGGCGAAGAGATTCGAACCAATCTTTAACCAATTGTTTTTTTAATGGCTCGCGGTGCGAATCGCATGCAGGCGGAATCGACGACGTCTCCGACGCAAAATCGTGGGCTTGCACTCTGATCAAGGCAGGCGAATAGACGCCATTGCACGTCGATTTAGCGGAATTTCCTTGCGACGCCGCGGCAATAGAAAGGAGGCCGCCTGAACCGGCATTCTTTGGTTGTCGATCATCTGGATGTGTTCATGAAACGGCCATGCCTACAAATTGCCAAATAAGCGACAATAACTTGGGCACCAAGATCCACAATAAAACCCACAATCGTTCAAGGTTCCAAGAACCGGAACCCCGATCACAGCAAGTTATGTGAATAGAGGGTATGTGACAATTGCCTGTGATTTGTTTCGCCCTGCCACGATCACAGGAACGTAAGTTACGCCATCTTGTTCACCCAGTTTCCGCCTGTTTTTTTGTTGAGTTGGCGCCTTTGCCTTTGACGGCGAAACTACAAAAAACACAACTTTCTTATACTCAGGTGTAATCGCTTGCGCATGATATTCTGACAAAAGTGAAAGAAGATAATTCATATATAGTTCAGAGTTTCGCAGTTGGGCAGAGCACCCCGCTCGCCTCGGACTGCGAGATTTCATTTCTCCCAAGATAATCTTTGAGCTACTTTTTCCTGTGGAGACAATTACGAAGTCACAGCGTTTGTTAGCCTTGGCATGCGAACCATGAATTAGGCAAGACAGTTGGCTGAACGCGTTCCTGAGCTTAACTTTCAGTTCGCCAGATGGAGCATGATCAAGTTCAAAAGCCACAGAACCATCGGGTACCCTTTTGATCCGTAGTTCCTTTAGAACCGCGCAAGAATCATTCTCTTTTATCGAAAGCTCTCCAGACCCAGAAATGCTCAAAAACAATTCGGGCCGTAGCAAATCCTGAAATGATTTTGTCACTCTACTCCTCAATCAAAAAATGAATATCTTGAGCCTTGATATTCTCGTCAGCAATAATGTTGTCAAAAATCTCGGATTCAATTCCAGACTTCGACACGCTCATTTCACGAAAGCCAGTAGATGGGTCAGCACAATATGCCCGAACCTGATCCGGCGTAAGTATGTCCTGCTCCCTCAATCTGTACCTACTGAGCAACTCCCTTCCATCTTCGCCAGCCTCGGAAAGTGAAATCAAGTTGTTGATCTCACGTACGATGTAGTCGCTATGGGTGGTCAGAAGGACCTTTACCTCAGCATTCACAAGCCGCGCAATCAGACGCGCAAACTTCACTTGGTTGTCAGGGTGCAAATTCAACTCTGGTTCATCGATGATCAAAATTTGATTCTTTCCTGCAACATGGTTGATATACATATCCACCAGAAACAAAGATTTCACAGAAGACGATGCGATGTAGAGGGGAACAACAATCTTTGATTGATTCCGCTTCTTTCGTGGACTGTAGATAAGTTGCCCACTATTGGATTGAAAGGCACCGCCATCTAGCAGGTCATTCAATGCGTCAAAGACATATTTGTAGTCGTCTTTGGCTTCCCGTAGAAAGCTTTTGCGTTTGCTGATATTGTCGTAATCCCGAATTGTATCGATGTTATCTTGTATTGGCTGAGCATATCGCGAGCGCATTGCCTCAATAATTTCTATCGGGTTGATTTTTTCAGAATCCCGAAGATGCGAAACGATTGCATTGCTGTTCACATCGAGATCCTTGTAAAAAAGTGCGGCTCCTGTTCTCTCTGATGTTACTGCAAAAGGTGTTGGGATTTTCTTTCCGAGAAATGTACCAAAGATCACATTGCTAACAATTCCGCTGAGAATTTGTCGGGGTATTTTCATCCCTTGATCATAGGAGTAAGCAAAAGTCATGGTCCCAGCCTCAGGATCTATTTCACCTTCCAGTTTATTCCCCTTCAATACCGTCACTGTGACACGGTAATGTCCCAGTTCTCGCAGCTCTTTGTCCTCTAATTCAAAAGAAAATTTAGTTCCAGAGAAGAAATCATCAGGAGCATTGAAAAATTGATCAAGACCAGAAGCAAATCTCACGCCTGCATTTGCCAAGTAAATCCCAAAATCGTCCCTGATCTTCTTCAGATCGATCACAGCTGGCTCACCATCGAGCAGCTTTTGCAAGACTTCACTTTCTATGCCAAAATCAAAAAATTGCGAAAAGTCCTTGAGCACAGCATACACTGCGTAGCTTGTATACGTCTTCCCAGAACTGTTTGGACCGCATATTACGGTCAGGTCTGCAAGGGTAATCGCCCCGCTACCAGCTTGCCCGAAATCTTTGAACTCAATGCGCATTTTTGCCCTCAGCTGTGCAAGAGGCCTTCTCAGGTTAGGGTTTAGCTCTAAGGTGTGGAGTAATCGAGGTCAATAAGGAATCAAGTTTCCCACGACCCTCGGAAGACACGATGATCGACCTTCCGCGAAGCTCCCATCTCCATGAAGTGACCCGTTTGTTTTCATCTCTGGCGAAAATGGGGTTAATGCGAAGTACTGTTGCCTTAGTGATTCTTTGTGTCAATTTCGTGCAGATTTCGGTCGTGATAGGACTCTTTCACGAGGGCGCGATCGCCCAAGTCCTTTCCCCTCGTTCGATCGAAGCGGCGCTGGACGGGTGCGGGGTCCGCAGCTTGCGGCGCCGCGATCTTTCTCTGGAGGCGATGGTCTGCTACGCGATCGCGATGGGTCTGTTCAGGCAAGTCTCCACGCGCGAGGTTCTTCGCTGTCTGGCGGACGGTCTCCACCTTGTGGCCCCTGGGGTTCCGGTGCGGATTTCGGGTAAGTCCTCGATCTCCCGGGCCGCGTCTGACCGCCGCGACCGGATCCGAAACGCGGAAAAGCGAATTCATGCCTCAGGCCTCGCCCGAGGCATCGAACCTAAAACCAAATCTTGAAATTGCCGGCGGCAGGGATACGCTGTACTAATCCTGTGCCGCATCGGGAAAATGCCATGAGCCGAACCACATTTACGTTCCGGGTCGAAGAAGACCTTAAAGAGAATTTCGCTTCCGTCGCAAAATCCATGGATCGCACCGGCGCCCAGCTGCTGCGCGACTGCATGCGCGATCTGGTACGCCGCCAGCAGGAGCCTGAGGAACACGATGCCTGGTTCCGCGAACAGGTACGGACCGGACTGGATTCAGCCAATGCCGGCAAGCTGGAGCCGCATGAAAAGGTCGAAGAGAAATTTGCCGCTCGCAGAGCCGAAACCCGCCGCAAGCTTGATATTCTATCGTGAAGCCGGAGTGGACGCCCGAAGCGATCGCTGACCGCGAAAGCATCTACGGTTATATCAAGGCGGACAACCCAGCGGCGGCATTGCCTCTGGATGAGCTCTGTTTTCAGAAAAAGCCGAACGTCTGACCGATCACCCCAAGATCGGTCGCCTTGGGCGCGTGCAAAACACCCGAGAACTTGTTGCCCACGAAAACAATCTCCTGATCCACGACATAACCGGCGACAAAGTGCGAATTTCGTGTGCGCTGCAGGCGGTGAAGCAATGGCCGCCGACGAAACGACAACAGAAATGATGGATTTGAGGACAGCACTCACAGGCTGAGCTTTCCACTGAGCGGCAAAATAAAGGCCAGCACACCTGCAATCGCGCGCCGCATTTGCCGTCTGGCCGCAATGGCGAAACGCTGTTGCGCAATAACGGCCTGTCTGCCGCCGCTGCAGCAAAAACGGCCACAATTTTCCTTTACTGCGCGGGGCTGGGCAGGCGAAAACGTCTTTGTCGCCTTGTTTGCGCTCTTCGAGTTCTTCGCGGGAATCCCTGCGGTGCTTGCCGCCGCGTACCGAACCGGCCTATTCCCGCATCTGCAATATGGTTGGTCGGATATTCATGCGATGGCGGTCATGGCGGCTGCGCCAATGTTCTGGCTCTTGCTGTGCCGGTGGGTACGTTTCAGCGGCGCAAACCTGCAGCACAGGGGGAGTTAATGAATCATTCCCTTCAAGCTTACCGCCTTTGTGGTCGCGCGCGGAATCGCCGCCTTTCTCGTCACCCGGCGGACCTGAGCCTTGATCGAATATTTTGAGCACGCCGCGTAAAACAGGCAGGGCCTTGCTGGAGCGTCAGGATCGGCCTGTCTTTTGGACGGGCCGTTCATACCGCGCTCATCGCATCGATAGTCATTGAACGACCGAATTCAAATTTTGCTCCGGAGAGACTTTTCCCGTAGGCCTTTGGCATATTGGCTTCGCTGTCCGGCCTTATCCGTCGCAGTTTTTCCTTGCAGCAACCGCCTTGGGGTCATCTTCCGGACGGGCGAAACCCAGCTTCACCTGCATTTTCGCCATTGTAGCGGTGTGACAGGAAGCCGCCTGCAATGGCCTGTTCCTTGAGATTATGGCAACTGCATCTCGAGATCGTTAGAATTCAGGTGGAAAGCCGGCGGGAGCGCGACGTCGGCGAGATGCTCGCCCGCGTTCAGCATGCCCCTGCAATCATTGATCCCAACCCATGCGGTCGCGTTCCGGACTGAAATGCGTTGCATTGATCAAATTTAATTTCAATGCCGCCTACCATTGATGCACGTCGATGCAAATATAGCCAACTGCGTATTGACGCCGCTTGGCGCATTCCTTAGCGTCGAATGCGGTCGTTCCCCGCAGTTGGAAGAGCTTCGCATCCTGACGGGCGAATGGCACACGAAACCGTATTCATGTACCGCCTTGCCCGTAACGCGGAGCCGGGCAGCCCAGGGAGAGACCCATGAAAAGCAAATACACGCGTCGCCGCTTTCTTTCCACCACCGCGGCAGCCGGGGCCGCAACTCTTGCGATGCCGTCGCTGTCGCGAGCCGCTGACCGTGAAATCACTGTCGGCACCTACGGCGGGTTCTTCGAGGAATCCTTCCGTAACGGCGTTTACCCGGACTTCACCGCCGCCACCGGCATCAAGGTGAACTCGGTCGCGGTGCCGACCGGCGAAACCTATATCGTGCAGATTCGCAACGCTGCGCGCGGCAAGAAGGCCCCGGCGGATGTGGCGATGATGGCCAATGTTCCGCGCTTGCGCGGGCAAGCGCAGAACCTGTTCAAGCGTCTTGACCCAGCAAAGATTCCAAACTTGTCCCACCTGCCGGAAGAGTTCCAGTACAGCTATGACGACGGGTCCTTTTACGCTTCAGCCGCGATCGCGTGGTTCATCACGCTCGTGACGAACACCGACGTGATGCCCGACCCCGTCGAGAGCTGGGCGGAGATGTGGGATCCCAAACACGAAAACTCGCTGGGTCTGCTGGGTTTGGCCACAAACTCGAACCTGCTGGAAATCACCTCGACCACGTTTCTCGGCGGCACCGATATTCTGGACTCCCAGAACGGCATCGAGCAGGCCTTCCAAAAGCTCGCGGAACTGACTCCGAACGTGCGTTTGTGGTACAAGGATGAGGGCACATTCCAGCAGCAGCTGGTCGACGGCGAGATTCCGTGGGGCCAGTATTACCACGACGTCACCGTTCTGAAGGCGATGGACGGCGAGCCGCTTCGCTCGAACTTCCCGAAAGAGGGCGGCGTTCGCGAAACCGGCAGCTGGATCGTGCCGGAACATTCCACGATGGATGAAGAGGTGCATGTCTATATCAACTACATGCTCGACCCGGCAATTCAGGCGCATTTGGCGCGCAATGTGGGCACGGCGCCCGTTGTCGACCCGGCGGCTACCGGGCTGAGCGCCGAGGAGTTTGCGATGGTGTCCAGCGACATCCCGCCCATCGTGCCGAAATACCAAATGTATTTCGATCACGGCGACTGGATCGCCGACCGCTGGAGCCAGCTGATTTCAAGCTGATCCGGACTTTCGGCTTAAAGCGGCCCCGGCGCCGGGGCCGCGCCCCTTTTTGAGCGGAGGCGGAATGTCCGGCCTTGTGATTGAAAACGTAACCAAGAAATTCGGCTCCTTCACCGCCGTGGAGGACGTGAATCTGCATTTCACATCCGGCGAGATGATCTGTTTTCTGGGTCCCTCCGGCTGCGGCAAGACCACGCTCTTGCGCGTGATCGCCGGACTGGAAAGCCCCACCGAGGGAACGATTGAATTTGACGGGCAGAACCTGACTTCGATCCCGGTTCACCAGCGCAACGTGGGCATGGTGTTTCAGTCCTTCGCATTGTTCCCGCATCTGAGCGTTGCGGAAAACATTTCCTATTCCATGCGCGTTCGCGGACATTCCAGGACGGAGCGCGAGGACCGGGTCCGCGAACTGCTGGACATGATTCACCTGCCGGGGATCGAGGACCGTCGCATCAGCCAGCTATCGGGCGGGCAGCGTCAGCGGGTCGCCATTGCGCGAGCATTGGCGCTGAACCCGCAAATCTTCCTGCTCGACGAGCCGATGTCGGCGCTGGACGCGAACCTGCGCGAGTCGATGCAGATCGAGTTGCGCAAACTGCAGCAGGAGCTGGGCATAACCACCGTCGTCGTCACTCACGACCAAACCGAAGCCATGACCATGGCGGATGACATCGTGGTCATGAGCGCCGCTCGGGTGCAACAGACCGGCCGGCCGATCGACATCTACAAGAAGCCGGTGAACAAGTTCGTCGCCGGTTTCATCGGCACTTCGAACCTTCTTCCCGCGAAGATGACGGGGGCGGATCAAGTCCGAATCGGCGAGCACGGCATTCGGGTTTGTCAAAGCGGCGAGGGCGTTGCGCAAGGGCAGGACGTTCTGCTGATGACCCGGCCCGAAGAAATCTACATTCATGCCGGCAGCGACCGGAGCGGCGAAAATCAAGTGAATGGCCGGGTAACCTTCATCCGCGACGTCGGGGCAACGATCGAGATTCTTGTTGATTGCGGGGGGCATGAAATCAGCTCCCTTATGACGCCGAAAGGTTTCCCCGAGGTCAAGGTCGGACAGGACGTGATCGTCGAGATGCCCGTGGACGCTTGCATGGCGCTGGCGGCATGATGGATGCGACGGAGGTGGAGCGCTTCGAACAGATCGAGCGTCCAACCCAGGATACGCGCATCTGGGGAGGCGCGTGCTGCATAAATCAGGCTTGTTCGGCCGGACAAGGTCCGACCTGATGGCCGCGAGAGACGCCGCAGCAAATGAAAATCTCGCTTGGCCGGACAGAGCTATCGCAGCGCGACGATATCGGGAAGGAGAACCGAACTGACGGTCCTTAAGGAAAACACATTCGGCAGGTATCTGACCTTGGTCCCTTCGTCGGTGATGCTGGGAGTGTTCTTCCTAATCCCTTTCGTGCTGATCTTGGCGGTCAGCGTTGCGCACAAGACCCCGGGCGGCGATTTCATCTTCGGTTTCACTGCGACGCATTACGAACGCTTCTTCTCCGGGCTGTATATCGGGCGGACGATCTTTTCGACTGTCGCTGCGCTGTCCGTTTCGGTCCTGACCTTGCTGGTCGCTTTTCCCTTCACTTACATGCTGACCCGATTTACAGGGCGCAACCGCACCTTGTGGCTGATCTACATTCTGGCGCAATTGTCGCTGTCCGAGGTGCTGATCGCCTTTGGCTGGCAAGTGCTGTTTTCAAGCACTGCAGGTCTGTCGAACTTTCTGGTTCTGCTGGGTATTGTCGACGAATCCTTTCCCATGGCGCCGAGCCTGAGCGCGGTGATCACGGCGCTGGTTTATCTGGCGCTGCCCTTTGCGGTCCTGTTGCTTTATCCGGCCCTCAGCCGGATCGACAAAAGCTACATGGAAGCCAGCCAGACCATGGGAGCTTCTCCGGTGCGGACCTTTTTTACAGTCGTGGTCCCGATCGCGCGTCCGGCACTGATCTCGACCGGGGTAACCATGTTCGTGCTTACGCTGGGCGCGATCATCACGCCGCAAGTATTGGGCCGTCCTTCGCACTGGACGTTGTCGGTGCTGATACAGGATCAGGCCATATTCAGCGGCAATATGCCGTTCGCGGCGGCGCTGGCGGTCGTCCTGCTGATCTTGGCCGGGAGCGTGATTGCGCTGGTGCTGCGACTGAACAAGGGGGATGGATGATGCGGCTGATCGGCCAATTCTATCTGCTGCTGTTCGCGCTGTTTCTGGTCGGCCCCATCGTGGTGATCGGGGGCGTGTCCCTGAACGCCAAGCAAAAGATGTCGTTTCCGCCCGACGGCGTCGGAATCGGCTGGTTTGTCGAGATTTTCGCCAATCCCGAATGGTCCGGCGCTTTGCTGAATTCCTTGATCATCGCTTTCTGTTCGGCCGCGCTGGCGGTGCTGATCGCGTTGCCGATCGCTTACACGGCGTGGAAATACGGACTGCGCTATGCCAAGGCGTTGTTTGGGCTGGGGATCGCGCCCTTCATCCTGCCGCCTATCATTCTGGCGCTTGCCGTGCTGATATTTTTCACGACCATCGACTTCAACGGCTTAATGATCAATGTGATCATCGCACATGCGATCTTTCTGATGGCGCTGCCGCTGGTCACGATCTCGCTTGGGCTGGAAGGCGTGGACCGGTCGCTGACGGAGGCGGCGCAGACCATGGGAGCGGATGCGGGCACGGTGTTCCGCACCGTGATCTTTCCCATTGCGGCGCCCTACGCGATGGCCGGGTTCGCTTTTTGCTTCGTGCTCAGCCTCAACGAATACATCATCGCGCTGATGACCGTGGGATTCACGGTGGAAACGCTGCCGATCAAGATCTTCAACGCGCTGCGCTACGGCTATACGCCGATCATCGCCGCGATCGCCGTGATGTTCCTGATCATAAACATCGTCATCTTCAGCCTCATCGCCCGGTTCGGCAACCTGCCGCGCATCCTTGGCGCATTCGATGAGTGAAACCGGAAATTTGACCCTCGGCCTCTGGCAAGGCGTGGGCCGAGCCGGAGATCCCGAACAGCTGCTGGAGCAGGTCGAGACAGTCTGCGAAAACGCGCGGAACCGGTCCGTCGATTACCTGATTTTCCCCGAGTGCTATCTGACCGGGTATTTCAACCCGGGCCCGCTGGCCGGCGTGGCGGCCAAGGTGAAGCCGGATCATTTGAACCGCCTTGGCTCCCTGTCGGACAGATTTGGCATCGGACTCCAGATCGGCAGCTATCAGGCCGACGCGAACAGGGTTCTCAACACCGCGCACGTGTTCCTGCCGGGACGAGGTCTGATCGGCAGCTATAACAAGCGAGCGCTCTACGGCGATTGGGAGCAAAGCCATTTTGCCCGAGGCGACAGCAGCACTCTGGTCTTTGCGTTTCGGGGGTTTCGCATCGGCGTCCTGATCTGCGTCGAGGCCGAATTCCCGGAACTCGCCCGCGATCTGGCGGCGAGGCGCGTCAATCTTCTGGCAGTCTCGACGGCGCTGTCGTCGCCATATGACAACGTCGCGCGCATCCTTGTTCCGGCCCGCGCAATGGAGAACCGGTGTTTTGTCGGGTATGCCAATTTCATAGGCCGCCAGGGGCCGTTCAAATTTGTCGGGCAAAGCGTGATCGGCGATCCGCACGGCGATGCGCTGGCGCGCGGCGGCGCGGAGTCCGAGGAACTACTGGTCGCGGAGCTGGATCTGACCGAACTCGAGGCCGCGCGGCGTGACATCGACTATCTGGCGGAACTGCCCTGCATCCGGCGTTGAGAGTGCGTCTCATATTTTTGGTTAATTTGATTTCACGCGTTCCCGCATCACTTGGACTCGGCGTTTCCAAGGCGTCAATTGTTGCTGACCGAGAATCATTGAACGCAAACAACGCCGAAATCCGGCAAGGCGCAAAAGCGAAAGAAAAACTTCACCAAAAAACGCTTGACAGCATATTTTCGGGAGGGGGCCTAACCTGACGTCAAGCGTTTTTTTCGGTGTTCAGGGCGCGCCTTTCGATAGCCGTTCCGGGTCGAAGGTCTGTCCGGTTTCGATCATTATGCAGACGACGCCGAGGTGTCTGTCGGCGACGCTTCCGGGGGCTCGGGCGTGCTTGTGCCCGCGGCTTCTCAGCGCATGACAAATCGCCCGGCCGGCTTTGTCGCGCTGGATGGAGGCCATGGCCCGGTGGCGGGCGGCGTTCCCGGGCCGTCCATTCGCAGCGAGTCGGCGCTGGACCAGGACGGCCCGTCCCGACCGTTTCGTGACGGGCTCGACGCCGAAGTAGCATCTCAAGGCTTGCAGGTCGGCTTTCCGGATGCTGTCGAAGGCTTCGGAGAGGATGACGGCCAGGACGGCGGGTCCGATGCCGAGGGCTGGAGCGCGTAGCGCCACAGGACAAGGCGAGGGTTGGCCGGAACCCCGGCTCGACTGACGACCGACGCCGGCGGTCCATCAAGTGCTCTGAGAAGTAATGGGGTAATATTTACAGGTGGTGACTCGTCTGACGACTCACCATCCTGCCACGAACTCGAATACGCCGCGCCGCGATGCGGGTATTTCTGCAATATCGAAAGGCTATTGACCCGCCAACGACGTTCCTGAGCCAATCTGCGTGATCAGCGTTTGGAGGCTTGTCAACTGGCTCTGCGTGCGCTGGTCAATTCCCGTGATCTGCTCTTGGAGGTTCCCGATCTGCGCTTGGAGGTTTCCGATCTGCTCTTGGAGGTTTCCGATCTGCGCTTGGACAATCGTTGTGATCAAGCTTACCGTCGCGATAGTTGTTCCGACTGCCGACAAGACTAGCGGCAGGAAGCTTTTCAGCGTTTGGTTTGTTGGCAAAGAACAGGCCATGTAAGTTTAGTAGTTGCAAGACTGAATTACGTCAAGCAGTTCGGGGAGAGGTGCATCCCATTTTCTTTGGATCGAAATGAGCAAAGTGCCGCTGGTCGAAAGTCGATGCCAACGCCCTGCTCGCCATTGAAGGCTGCTTCGAAAACAACCGCAGGTCCGAAACCAACAATTGAAGGGGTTTCCGCTCTGTAGCCGCCTAGAGCGTTTTTCACTAAGTTTGACCCAATGTACCCATCCCGCATCCTTTTAAAGCCCAACGGAGATTGGAGAATTCTCAGATTGAACTGGGTCAAACTTAGTGAAAAAACGCTCTAACCAAAGAAAATGGGATGCACCCCGGCGTTGAACCGGATTTGACGCAAGGCCGACGGCCTGCCGCAAAAAGCCCGGGGCAAAGACCGGGCATGGCCTTGAGCAGCGCCCCCTCAAAGGGCATCGACAACACTGTACCAAGCCATGGCCTGGCCGGCGGCAACCGCGATCTTCTTCATGCCGCAGGTGCAGGGCACCGCCATGGCCTTGAGCCGCGCCATAATGTCGAATTGCGCACCTTCGACCATATCTTCCGCGCCTCCATCGCGCCACTCTTGCCAGCCAGCGCCACGCCCAGACCGGAATAGCCATGCGCGAAGAGGAGCCGGTCCTGCGACCCGGCGAAATGCGGCATCCCGCTGACGGCGATGCCCAATGTGCCGAACCGGAAGTTTCGGGACTTCGCGTCTGACAACTGCGGAAAGACCTGCAGAAAGTTCTTTCGCAGACGGCGTTCGATCTCGGGCGGATTGCAGAGCTTTGTCGAAACCGCGCCGCCGAACAGCTGCCGTTCGTCCGGCGACAGGCGGCAATGGTTCATGTGATGGCGCGTGTCGGAAATCGCGTGAGTGCTGGGAAGCAATGCCTTGGCGCGTTCGCCCAAGGGCTCGGTCGCAACGAGAAAATCGCAGGCGGGGATCCTATCAATTTCCCACTGTCGATTCGGTGATCATTCCGTGTGCCCTTATGGTTCGGTTGCGCTGCATCCGCGGCACGAAGATCGTCCACGCAACCCGGAACTTAAGGATTCCGAGGAGCGGGTGCCGATACGACCTCCGGGATTCGGCACTTCGACCGCGGACTCGCAGACTGTCGGATTTGGCGGCGTTTCTGGTCGCGCGGTAGCAGACGATCTAGAGGCGGAATGCAGAGCTGAACGGGTCCTATTGACAGATAGGTTCGGCGGGCCGCTCTTGAGCTCCAAGAATTGGCTCAGAAATTCCCATTTGCCCCTCGCGTACCGGGCGAACGACCTGCATGACGACCAACCCGGCAGCGTCGCCAGCATGTCGGTCAAGCCGCGCTTCTTGGCGTTGCTCTCGCGGGGATCGTCAACCCCTTGGAAAATAGAGCGGAATCCTTCCATCTTCTGCCTCCGAACACTGCTCTTCGTCGTTGTTTTGATCGATGAGCGCTGTCATGGGGCGGAAATGGAAAACAGAAATTTTAAAAGCAAAGGCGATGAATTCGTCTTGCATGCGATTTACGAAATGGATCAAATGTATTATATACTATGCATTGTGATTCAATTTTGCTTATTTTATAGGTCAGACAGTGAAATCGAGAGCAAACATTGCTTTGCCGCGAGCTGCGCGCCGTGCCCTCGCCAAACTCGGTGAGGATATTTCCGTTGCGCGCAAAAAACGCCGGATTTCGACCGTCTCGATGGCCGAGCGAGCATTCGTGAGTCGCAGCACCTACGCCAAGATAGAAAAAGGCGATCCGACTGTCTCAATGGGTGCATATGCAACAGTGCTTGCGATCCTGGGTCTAGTGGATGGCGTTGGCGAGCTGGCCGACCGCAGCAGCGATTCACTTGGGCTGGATCTAGATGAGGAGCGCCTGCCACAGCGGATCTTTCTTCGCGGCCGCAGGAAAGCGGCGTCATGACTGATTTGATCGAGATACATATCGATCATTCAGACCGCGCAAGCCTAGTCGGCAGGCTGCGTTATTTTGCAAAGGCACGGAGTCAAACCTCGATTTTTGAGTATGCCGATGAGTGGCTTGCTTCCGACGGAGCCTTCGCAATTGATCCGGCCAATCTGCCGCTCGATAGAAATCCGACCTATGCCAGTTCGGACAAATCGGCGTTGCCAGGAGCGATTCGCGATACGTCACCAGATCGGTGGGGTCAGCTTCTCATCAGGCGTGCTTTGCGTAAAACGGGTCGGTCCCGTACACTTTCTGAAGTCGATTACCTGTTGGCTATCAACGATCAAACCCGGATCGGCGCCTTGCGGTACAAGCGAGAAGGAGATGCGGATTTCAGTCATGACATCGGGCGCTACCGCGTACCGCCCCTTGTGCATTTGCCTGCGCTCCTCAATGCGGCCGATGCGGTGCACAGCAATACAGAAACGGCGAATGACCTGAAGCTTCTCTTGGGCGAAGGTTCGCCACTCGGAGGCGCCCGACCGAAGTCGGCGGTTGTCGACAAGGACGGCTTGCTTGCCATAGCAAAGTTTCCCAAGCCAGCCGACAATCGCAGCATCCCGCACGGGGAAATCCTCGCACTTTCCTTGGCAAAACATGCAGGGTTGAACGTGGCGGACGGGCGGCTGTTAACGGTTGCCGACCGGCCGGTAGCGCTCATTCGACGCTTTGACCGCGCAGGCAATCGACGCATTCCTTTCTTATCGGCAATGAGTCTCTTGGGATTGAATGACAGCGATATAGCAACCTATACCGACATCGCAGAGATAATTCGATTTCATTCAAGCACGCCGACTGCAGACTTGCACGAACTCTGGCGACGGATCGTTTTCGGAGTGATGATTGGCAACCTTGACGATCATCTTCGCAACCACGGTTTTCTCCACGGCGGCGAAGGCAAGTGGAGATTGTCCCCGGCCTTTGACCTCAATCCTGTCCCAATTGAAGAAAAGGTGCGTGAACTCACAACATGGATATCCGAGGAAGGTCCTGAAGCGAGCTTGGACCTCGCCCGCCATGCCGCTCCCTCCTTTGCGCTCAAGGCGAGTCAGGCGGAGCAAATCGTGCGCGAAGTGTCGGAGGCTACGGCCAACTGGAGGGAGGTTGCGCGGCAGCTTGGCATGAAGTCGTCCGATATGGATGCTTACGGCAGCGCATTCAACCAAGTGTAACCGCCCCGCCGATCATGCGGACATCGGCCTCGTGCCGATCCTGCAGCGCGGGATAATCCGCGCGGTCCGCCGTGGCCTCGTACTAAGAGTGGTCCATCTGGTTTTCGTGCGTCGCGACCATCAGAATGTCACGAAGTATTTCACCAGATTGCCGCGCACCTCGTAGGTGCCGGAAAAGCCTCGGCGCATGATGAAGGCGTCGCCGGTTTTGATGTGTTCGCGATTGCCTTCGCGGTCGGTCAGGATGATCTCGCCGCCGCCCAGAATGCAGAATTCATCGACCGGAAAGCTTTTGACGTCCTCGACGCAGGCGGTGCAGGTCCAGATGCCGATTTCATTGTCGGCGCCTCTGGTCTTCTCGAAAATCCCTTTGGTCTCCTGCGGCTTGGCGTCGGAAATCACATCCGCCGGGTCGATCAGGCTGCAGGGCTGCATGCCGCCTTCAGGGCCGGCGGCGGTGACGCGGGTGATTTTGGCGATGGATGACATCATTGATCTCCGTAGTTGATCCAGACGGATTTGGTTTCGAGATAGGCGGCCAGATTCTCGGGGCCGTTTTCGCGTCCGAAGCCGGAATGCTTGAACCCGCCGAACGGGATCGGCGCGTCGATCAGATTGTGGGTGTTCACCCAGACGGTGCCCGCGTCGATCTCCGGAATCAGCCGGTGCGCCGTGCTCAGGCTCCGCGTCCAGATCGAGGCGGCGAGGCCGAATTCGGTGGCGTTGGCGGCCTTGATCACCGCGGCCTCGTCTTCAAAGGGCTGGGCGCTGAGAACAGGGCCGAATATCTCCTCGCGCATGACGGCCATGCCGGCTGCGGCGTTCGAAAACACGGTCGGGCGCACGAAATACCCCGTGTCACCTTCGCGCCCGCCGCCGCAGACCAGTTCCGCCCCCTCTTCGCGACCCTTGTCGAGATAAGTCAGCACCTTGGCCATGTGATCCTCGGACACCAACGGACCCAATTCGCAAGAGGGGTCGAGTCCGGGCGCCAGCACCATCTCGTCGGCGATGGCGGCCACATCGGCGATCAGGCGGTCGTAGATGTCCTTGTGCGCGAACAGGCGCGATCCGGCGACGCAATTCTGGCCGGTGTTGAAGAATATCGCATCAGCCACGCCTTTGGCTGCTTGTTCCAGATCGGCGTCGGGCATCACGATGACGGGCGACTTGCCGCCCAGCTCCAGCGTCACGCGGGTCACGTTGTCCATCGCCGCGCGACCGATGGATTTGCCGGTGGGCACCGAGCCGGTGAATGTCACCTTGTCCACGCGCGGATCCGACACCAGCGCTGCGCCCACGGTGCTGCCCAGCCCGGTCACGATGTTGACCACGCCCTCGGGCACCCCTGCCTCAAGGCAGAGTTCGATAAGGCGGATCGCGGAGAGCGGCGTGTTTTCAGCCGGTTTCAGAACCACGGAACACCCTGCCGCCAGCGGGGCCATGATCTTCCACGCCGACATGACCAGCGGGAAATTCCAAGGGATGATGCCGACCACAACGCCGACCGGCTGTTCCAGCGTATAGGTGAACAAATCGCCCGGAATCGAGGTGTGGGCGGTCCGCCCGTCCAGCCGCGTGCAGAACCCGGCCATGTAGCGGGTGTAACGGGATACTTCCGGCACGTCGACGATTTTGGTCCACGCAAGCGGTTTGCCGACATCCAGGCTTTCCAGCACGCACAGCTCATCAAAATGCGCGTCCACCAAATCGGCCAGATGCAGCAGGATCTTCTCGCGCTCGCTGGGCAACATGGCTCGCCATCGCTTGTCGTCGAAGGCAGCGCGCGCGGCAGCAACTGCAGCCTCGGCGTCTCCCACCGCGGCGGAAGGAACCGAACACATCACCTGACCCGAAGACGGTTCGTACACATCCAGACGCGCTCCGCCGGACGCGTCGCGCCATTTGCCGCCGATCAGATTCTTGTGGGACCGCGTCGCAAATTCGCGCACTGTTTCCGGAACGCACGGGGTTTTCAGATAGGCCGCAAGATCGAACATGTCGCTTTCCTGATCCCTTGCCATGCTTCGGCGGACGACGCGGAACGCGCCACACCACCGGATGGTATTGGACGTCGCGCAGAGTTTCGAACAGTCTACATTGACAATACAGCCCAAATTTCCAAAGTATTCCTTCGCTTTCTTCTATGTATCAGAGGCGCCTGAATGCTTCGAAATCTGTCCGGCGCGGACATACGCGCGCTCAAGGTTTTTCGGACGGTCGCCGATGCCGGCGGATTTACGGCCGCGCAACAAATACTCAACGTGTCGCAGCCCACAATTTCGACCCATATCACAAATCTCGAGACCCGACTGGGGTTCAAGCTGTGCGATCGGGGCCGTTCCGGATTCAAACTCACCGAGCGCGGAGAGAGCACGTTGCGCCAGTTCGCGCATTTGAGCGACCAGATAAATTTGTTCTGCCAGGAGATGGGCAGCCTTGCGTCGCGGCTGGTGGGGGAGCTGCGGCTGGGCATTGTCGACAACGTGATCAATAATGAAAATTGCCGGATCAGCGATGCCATCGGCCGGTTTCGCGGCCGCAACCAAGATGTGCGGCTGCGCATCTATGTCGGCACTTTCCGGCGTCTTGAGCGATATCTTCTCGAAAACCGCGTCGATGTCGCCATCGCGATTTTCCCGTCCCGACTCAAGACCATAAACTACGTCGACATCTTTACCGAAGATCAGTCGATTTATTGCGGCAGGTCGCATCCGTTCTTCGGTCTGAGGGGCGATGATATCTCGGAAGCTAGCCTGCAGAACGTCGATTGGGTGGATACCGGCTATATCGCCGAGCAGTCTCAGAAATACGTCCCGCCTTCTCACTTCTCCACGGCAACCGCTCCCAATCAGGAAGCCGTGGCGCAGTTTCTTCTGTCAGGATGTCACGTCGGCTATCTTCCGGTCGATTACGCTCAGCAGTGGGTGGATAGCGGCGCGTTGTGGAAACTGGAGAACCCTAGTTTCAACTACACGGCGACCTTCTCGGTCGCCCATTTGGGCTCGAAGCGCAGCAACCTCATGCTGCAGGCGTTTCTAGAGGATCTGCTGGAGGTCCACCAGATTCCCGTTTCGGGATAGCTGAAGCCCAAGGCTCGCTTGGGTCTTTATTTCCCGAAACTCGGCCTGCCCCTACTTTCCCTCGTCGAATTCGGCGACAATCGATTGGCACCGCCTGTTTTGAGCGGAGGGGCGGCCGATGGGAGCAGCCTATTCACCGCCTTGGAAAACCACTCCTTGCCAAGGACTTTTTGCACGCCGATCCGGGTCACTTTTAGATGCCTATTGACACTCTCGACAAGCGCAAGATGCGAAAGGACTTCGATCTGAGGATCGGAACGGAATCCTTCTCCTGAAGGCGCAAGAAGCAGGACATCGCCGACGAGGCGGCCTTGGACGGGTTCTACGTGATCCGGACCAACGTGCCGGAAGAGCGGATGTCCGCCGCCGACTTCGTGCTGACCTACAAGATTGGGACGGGTCGAGAGGGCGTTCCGGGCGATCAAGGCGTCCGACCTCCAGATCCGGCCCATCCGCGACCGCCGCGGATCCGCGCCCACCTCCTGATCTGCATGCTCGCGTACTATGTCGACATGCACATGCGCAAAGCACTCGCCCCGATGCTGTTCGACGACGAGCGCGGCCCGGTCCTCAACTCGCCCGTCGCCAAAGCCGAGCTCCCGCCACAGGCAAAGCCGAAGGCAACCACCAAGCGCACGAACTCCGGACAGGACGTCTACGACTTCCGGGGACTGCTTGCGCAACTCGGAACACTGACGATGAACCGGATCGAGCCCTCGGGGCCCGGAAAGCCGGGACTCGCCGTCCCCGCCTCGCCGACGCCGATCCAGGAACAGGCACCAAGGCCGCCGAACGCGAAAGTTCCATGCGCCAGCCCTCCCAAAGCAGCGTCTCCAGTAGACCCACAGCCGGACTCCCAAAATATGCTGGACATTCAAAGAATTGTTCAAAAGACCTCCAAGGAACTTCCGGTGTTAGACTTAAAGATAGAAGTTTCGCCTTGCGCAAGTTGCCGCGAGCGATTAGCTACCGAACGTGGAAAAATTGTTCGATCCAAGGATACGGCAAATGTCAACTTTCGAAAATCATTCAGAATTGGATCTTGAAAATCTCGGATCCGAAGCAGAAGACTACGAGAGCGCACCTGCAGAGTATCAAATTATCACTTATCCAGCAGATTTCACACTGGAAGTCCTCCATAATAAGTGGAAATCTAAAGAAATTAGAATCCCAAAATTTCAGCGGGGATATGTGTGGAAACCACCGCAAGCTAGCAAACTTATTGAGTCTTTTTTGGCTGGGCTGCCTGTCCCAGCGGTGTTTTTGCACATTGACCACGAAAGCCAGAAATATCAAGTTATCGATGGGCAACAACGCTTAAAGAGCATATTTTACTATTTTGATGGGGTTTTTCCGCAAAATATCAGTAGTATCAAAAAAAAGGAATTTGAGTTAAAGGGTCTCTCTGAAAATAGCCGTTTCTACGGTAAATCTTTCAAGGACTTAACAAACGAAGATCAATTGAAATTGAAGAACGCCGTACTTCGATCATTTATTGTTCAGCAAATTTCTCCGAGTGACAATACTGGTATTTATCAAATATTTGAAAGGTTGAATACAGGCGGAACCTTGCTTTCAAATCAGGAAATTCGTAACTGTTTATTTGAGGGTAAACTTTCAGAATTTCTCGACGAGATTAATAATCTGAAAAGCTGGCGTTCAATTTTAGGAAAACAGGAACATGATTTGCGGAAAAGAGATGTTGAGTTGATTTTGAGATTCCTCGCGTTGCAAAACTTGACAGAATATAAGAAGCCAATGAAAGAATATCTTTCTTTGTTTATGTCAAAGAATCGAAACCCAGAGGATGAAGATTTAAAAGAAAATTATAATATGTTTGAAAATACATGTGAAGCGGTAATAGAATCGCTTGGACAAAAACCCTTTCATGTTCGTTCCGGATTGAATGCAGCCGTGTTTGATTCGGTTATGACGGCATTCTCCAAACACTTAGATAGCATACCTAGGGATATCCACAAACGCTACACCAAACTAACCATTGAAAATGATGATTTTAGGACTTGCACAAATACTGCTACAACAGATTCTGAAATTATAAGGAAGAGGTTTCGATTGGCAAATAAAATTCTTTTTGAAACATAATCCTAGGAATTAAGATATGCGCTTAACTAGAGTCGATAAAACTATAGAGATTTGTGAGAATATTTTAAGATCAGATAATGAGATCAATAAAGAGGTTGAAAGTTTGTTGACGCAGTCTGTATTAATAGTGATTTATGCTGAATTTGAAAGAAAATTTAATGAACTGATCAAGAAACGATGTGAATCTGTGAGCGATCAGTTTGCTAATGCTTTTTTAGAGAATCGGGCTGGGAACTATCCACACGGAATGGACAAGGGAAGAATTGCAAACTGTCTAGGGGAATTCGGCAAAGCTCGAAAAGAACAATTCAATCAGCAAATGAGTAAAGATAAAAGAATAGAAAACTCCTATTCCAGTATTGTTAGCAACCGACATCTCGCAGCGCACGGAAAGGGCAGCTCAGCAAGTTTTGAGGATGTAAAGCAATTTTATGAAAACAGCCATGAGATCTTGGATTATTTTGAAAGCGCAATTGCGCTCGATTTGTAAGTCTGCGAATTGATGCTTCGTCGGTCGTTGCTGTAAATGCGAGGAGGTGAAACATTCATTCAGTTTTTGTGGCTGCAGCTACCAAGTAGTGGGTTTTGTCGGACACTTTTTTTAATAGCATTTTTGATGCAACTTAGTGAAGTTCGGCCTTTGATTCGAGTTCACAAGATCGGTTTATGATCCGGTGCGGGATGTTGACGGAGTGATATTTTTTCGGGCTCCACCCCTCTGTTTGATGGCGTCTTGTCATTTATACACGGGTAACTTTCGACACTGGTGATCACTGCGAGCTTGGGAGCGTCGACGGAAGGCGCGCTCTGAACCTCGACAAAGCTTGACTTCAGGCCACGTATCCGGTTTGCGCATCCCCGCACAGATCGGAGCAACGGGCGCGCCATTTCGACTAGGCCGTACACGCCTTGGCGCGTGAACGGGATCTGGAATTGGGCAAGGAAAAACCGCGCCGCGAATGGGAGCAGAAAATTGGCCAGCCTGAAAGATGCGGATAGTCTTGTGGAAGAACCAATTTCCGGGAACGACGATACAGAACTGGAAGACGGAAACGACGAAGATGAGACACTTCCGCCCAGTCGCTACAATGTGAGCAGCTACGGATGGGATTCGGATGTTGAGGGCTTGGTCAAACGCCTCAAGCGTGGAGATATATTTATTCCCAGCTTTCAACGGCGATTCGTATGGACCCAATACGAAAAATCACTCTTCATCGAGTCGCTAATTCTTCGCCTTCCTGTTCCTAGCGTATTCTTGGCGCACGACCCGGAAACACATAACTTGAACATCGTGGACGGACAGCAGCGTTTGATTTCACTCAGGGATTATCTGGATGGGAGGTTTTCCTTGACAGGAGAGAAGATTCGGGATGATTTGAAAGGCTGCTACTTTTCCCACGATGTCGCAAAAACCCGGAATTCAAAAGTTTTGAGTTACAGAGACGCTCGGACACTTTCTGATGCAGTTTTGCATTCCATAGTAATCAAACCGGATCCGGCGCAGGATGATCCCGAGCTTGGAAACGAGTATAATCAAGCAATTATACAGATTTTCAGCCGCCTTAATAAAAGTGGGAATCCCCTTCAAGCACATGAAATTCGTACAAGTATCTTTCATGGCCGATTGGACAATCTCATTCGGGAACTGAACGAGCACTCTGCGTGGCGAGAACTGTTTGGAAGGCGTCATCCGCGACTGAGGGACATGGAACTTATCCTACGGTTCATCGCACTGCGCGAAGATCATGAGAACTATAAATCACCAATGTCGAACTTTCTTGACAACTTCATGGAAAAAAACCGCGAAATGTCCGAAGAACGCGCGGAATCGGTGGGTGATGCTTTCAAAAGGGCCGCAACCCTTGTCAAGAAAACTCTTGGAGAACGTGGACTGCGAAGCGGAAAAACTTTAACAGCATCTCGATTCGATGCAATGATGAGCGGCTTCGATACTTATCTGGAATCGCACTCTGAGCCTTCAGAAGTGAAAGTAGCAGATCTTTTAAAAGATATGGAAGATAACGACGACTACAAATGGTCGATTGACGCGTTTGCAAATGAGACGAACCGGGTCAGGAAGCGCATTGAGTGCGCTCGTGCCATCTTCGGAGCTTGGTAGATGGTACGGCGAATTGCGGATAGAACGCGGTACTGGCAACGCATTGCGGATCCTGTCATAAAGGCCGCCACCAACGCAGAGGAAGCTGGCTTCGAGCTTGAGGTTCATGTGCACTGGGCGAAATACACCTGCGTTTTGATCTCTGGTTTCATGGAGCAGCAAGCCATCAAAGAGATATTCTTGGAGCACATATGCCAATTCCAGTCCTCGCATATGCAAAAATGTTGGGGGTACATGGCCAACTTCGAAAAACATGAAGTGCGATGCAATAAAGGAAATTTTGGGCCACTTCGACGGCATTTCGATAACGGGCTTCAAGGAATGGCTTAACGGTTTCGAAAGGTGAAAGGAAATTAATGAGATCATTAATTGGCGCAATGCCATTGCTCACGGAAAGGAAGAAAATACGAGAAACGTGACACCGGCTTCCGTGAGCAATAAATTTGAGATTGTATGCGATCTTATTGATTACATTGAAGAATTGCTGAAGTAAGGCCTCTTGGGCCAAGTCAATTATACTTCAAATCAAATTTCTAGGTTCGGATCCGTTGAATTTGTCTCTTTCCAGGTGACCGCCGCAAATTGATACACTCACGGATGCCGGCCAAAGCTCCCTGAAGCTGCGAGATCTGGAGAGCAGCAGGTCGTGGCGGGTCCTCATGAAGCGAACCGATCAATGCATTGACCTTCAGACATCAGACCCTCGATTTCTTCCTTTACTGCCACGATATCCGCGTCGTCTGCGTGACAAGGCACCCCGGGTCCATCAGTACGCGCTATGGGTATCACCCGGACTATCATCGAATCGATGAGTTCAACCGCGGTTTTGGACTTCGGGAATGACCCTCTCGCAATTATCGTATCGACTACCATGGCACCGGAAGTGTAAAGGATTCCTCTCGCTTCGGCCGACCCGAAAAGTCCCACGCCATCTTTCCGTTTGCATCTGAAGTTTCAATTCTCCTGGCCTCAAAACAGCCCTTGCGGAATCCAACCTCCCTTCTGCTATTGCCAACGCTTCCCGAAAGTAGATAAGTAAACATCTCCGCACATAGATTTTCATATCGCTTATGACGACGAATTATGAGTTCCAATGGGTCACACAAGAGGCCAAACCATGGTTTATCTTTTCTAAAAAGATGAAGATCTCCAAACTTTTCATGTTGAGATATTTTTTTGAACATATCCGATATATTTGCACCCATGCTCATCTCGAAACTTGCAATCGCCCGTGCTAGAGCCAATTGCGCGATAGGTAGAAAAAGTATATTTGTTTCATCACATGCTCTAAATCTATCTGAAGGGGTTCCAAGTGAACCATTTGAAGAAAAGTGCAAGATCATTTCTTTGTGCGATGGAAGAGTCGCCAAATTGTCGAAGTATGCAGACAACTGCGCTATCCCTTTTTCAAGCTCCTTGCTGTCGGGGCGGAGTAGCCCATTTCCACGGCCGCCCTTCAAGCCACGAAGGGAATCTTTCCATGTAATAAACTCAACTCTACTTCCTAAGTAGTTCTTGGAGATAGACGCAAGGCAGTCAAGTGAAGTGTATTTAGGTGACTTCTCGGTCAATTGGATCGCATTTGTATCGACATTAAATTCGTTATTGTGCCCTTTGAACAATTGGTGCCTGACCATAACTTCCCGGGCAACGATCCTGAATCCGTTGTTGCCGTCGATTATGCTACGCAAACCAGAAGTTGGTCGCTTCGCAGTTTCGTTTACGTCGACAAAGACATTGTACAGTCGCAAAAGAGAGTCCGCAAACGTTTCCTTGTGCTGCACCGCAGGAATGATTTCAATTCCCACACTTTCATCCATCACTCCCTGCAATTTTCTCGAATCGATGTTTCGCTCCTTTAAGTAATATTCAATATCTTCCCAAGTAATATCATTCTTCAGCTTTAGAGTACCGTCTTTATTCTTTGCGGGAAGCCGGCCATTATGCAATATTTCTTTCAATCCCTTTATCGCTAAAAGGCGATGCTGACCGTCAAGTACGAAATATTGAGTGTTGGTTAGATCCAAATCTACAATTGACGCATTAGAGTCAATATACTCAACATTAATTGATGCTTTCGTTGCATAGCCGCGCGAATCCCAATTGTCATGCTTCGTATCATAAACCCAATCTTGACAGGTAACCAATAAAAGTGGCGGAAATTTGTGATGCTCCCTAGTGGCTAAATACAATGACATGGGCTGTTGGCGCGAGTGATCGATATCCTTATGCTGCAAATGCTTCATGTCGATATAGTTCATATTTGTGGAATTAACAGTATCGTTGAAATGTCTATTAAAGATTGGAAGATCGCTGGCGAATAGAACGTTTTCGGCAATCCATCCAAGCGATACAGTAGTAAAGTAAGAAGTGCTTGTACCCATTTTAATTCTCTGGGCGATATGGTGATCTTTTCGATCTCCAATCCAGTCGAGAAGTAAACGCAGCGCATGCTTGTATTTTCGTTCCCTTCTCAATAAATCCATTGATGTGTTGAGAAGGGCAGCATCATTCTTGTTTTTACTCATCGCAAGACCTCCGCCGTGGTAAAGAATTTTGCGCTACAAGTCGGCGACATGACAAATCACAGGTTTCATAAATTCGATCACAAACTTGCAGTATCCTTTGCTCGTTACGGTTTCAAGGCAGACTCTCGAGCAAGTTGGATCGGTGAGGAATTTCGGTTAGGTGTAGATAAATGCGTCTGTTAATTGGCGTTGGGAATTGAAGCATCGGGTTTTGTGTTGTCGTTGAGATGTTGCTCAGGATGGCGAAAGCCGAGGTGGGTTGCGAGCGAGTGACACGAGGCTTTAGTGCACGAATCTTTATTCATAATTCGTTTTTGTTCACTTATTCTCAGAATGTTGCGGCCCTGCCCGAACGGTTTCAATGCCATCCGAAGTCGTCCGGTTCAGGATCGGGGTCCGGATCGTCAATTTCGTTTTCCGCAGCGAACAGCATCGCCAGCTGGAAGGCGTCCCTGAATTCGGATGAACTTCGTTCGCTTGAACCGAGTTTTTCAATTCGGTCGCCCGCGTCGCGGATGATCTCCGCAAGGATGTCGTCCGGAGCGAACGGGTAAGCCGCTGAACGGTCTTCAAGTTCCTGCAGATCCAAGAGCCCGCTGCCGATCGCTTCGTAGGCCGACATGAATTCCGCTTCCTTGGCTTGATCAAGGCCGGGAGCGCGGTCTCGCGGCCCGCGGACCGGAACGAACTTGTTGGCCGAGATACGGTCCGTCCATCGGTCGCCGAGATAGAATGTGCGGGCTTTTACGAGCGTCGACTCCATAAGAAAGTAGAACTCGCCTTCTTTCAGGCGCTGCATGTCGCTGATTGAAACGCGATCCTCCTCCACGAAACTGGCCGTCCCGCGATCCTCCCAACGCATTCCGAACAATCCGGAACGCGCAGTTCTCCCCGTCGAGACGGCGACCTTGTGCCGGCCGAATTTCTTCCTGAGAAACTCCCATGTCCGCTGCGCATCCTCCATCGCTCCGGCCGCAGTGAGCCGTGCGTTCGCGGAAGCCGTTTCAGCGATTTGCGGCGATACGGACTGCATCGCCGCCATGTCCTGTCCGGCGATCACGATCATGAATCCGAGCGATCGCGCTTGAGCCATCATGGTATCGATTCCCTTCACCATGTAATATCCCGCTTCGTCCAGTACGACGATGAACGGAGACAGGCTTCGGGTCGGCCTCGCGTCGATAATCGCCCGCTTGCTCCCGTCGATCTCCGACCCGGCGGCCTTGCCCATCATCATCTTCAACATGGCAACGACGATCTTGCCGCAATTCCTCATCTCTTCCGGAGCTTTCTGGAGCGCGGGAAGCAGCACTACCAGGATGCGCCTGTTCAGCACGACGTCCTCAATGTCGACCTCACCGAACGGCGTGCGGAATATGTGCCCGAAGTCGTCGGCAAGCGATCCCAAGGGTTTCGTCAATTGCATCGCGAGGAAGCCGTATTGCTCCGCCGCTTTGCCTTCCTGCGCTTCGCCGTTCAGGGCTTTTCCGAGATTGAAACCGGGCAGCGAATCGAAGAAGCCCTTCAACGCGAGCTTTGAGGAATCTGAGAATTCGCCATTCAGTGCACGCAGATAAAGCTCGATCATTCCGCCGCGCGTGCGCAGCTCTTTCCACGCGGCTTCCGGAATGTCTTCGACTCCCGCAGTCACGCGGCCTTCAAGCAGTGTTTTCTTCACGCCGATGCCGAGCGGAAGATGATCTCGGATCGACTGGACATCCAGCAGGATGTCTCCAGCGTCCCGCATCTCGCAAAGCGTCTTCATGGTCGATGCGACCAGCGACATGGCGCGGTTTTTCCACATGTCGTTTCCGGCTCCTGCATCGCTCATGAGCGATGCGATGAGATTCATGAGCTGGTCGGGCGTTCCGTGCGAAAAGGGATTCAGCGTATTCGATTGAACGACAGGCCCGCCCGCAGGCGTGTCCGGTTCGCCTCCGCCGTCCGTGAAATTGAGAATCCGGTAATCGTCCTGCCGCCCGAAGCGGGACACGAGCGACCATGCCTTTCCGTGGAATTCGCTGGTACCTTTTCCGTCGATGAACAGGAATCCGGACGACCAGATCATCGATTGCGAAACCAGACCGAGCAGGAATTCGGTGTTGTGCGTGACGACGTAGCTCTCCGCTACGAAAAGTCCGTCGTCGGAATCGGTGCGGATGCAAGACATTTCAATTGAGCCGGTTTCCGCGCGTTCGGTCCCGTCTGCGCTTGAACCATTCGCCTCTCCAACAGGGTGCGGTTCGACGTCCACAATCTCCAGACCGTCGGACAACAGCGAAGGATCGCACTCGGAGGCTCCCAAGATGATCTTCTCTTGGCCGGGAAAGGACGCGCGCACGAAATTCCCCCGGACTCCTTCGATCATGGCGGCGCGTCCGCCCAGCGACCAAACGATCTGCTGCAGCATGAACGCGTCCTCGCCGTCAAGGGCCGGGATATCAACGCTGCCGCGGCCCTGCCCGCTTGCGGAGACGGCCCGCCGATTGTCGATGAATGCTCTGAACCAATTCAGCCGTTCATCGACCGTGCCTGCAAGAGACGGCATGAAGCCGAGGCCGCCCAGTCCTCGCTTGGCCGCCTCGGCCGCGCGCCGCGCAGTAAGTTCGGATCCTTCGATTGGACCGGGCAACGGTGAAGGCAGCGGAACGAATATTCGGCAGGGCGGCGACCCATCGTCCTGCAGAGAGTTCATATGGACGAATATTCCGATGTCGGCTGCGGTTTGCGTCCTCATGCAGCATTCGGCATTTGAATCGCCCGCGCCGCTTCGGGCGCGCACTCGGACGCGCCACAGATGATCGTGCGAGCAGTCGATAAATCGGCCGTCGGCGAAGTGCATGCGGATGGCGGGAAGCCGGCCTTGCGGATGGACCGATACTATGTTCGTTCTTCGGCCGGAGGGATGAATGACCTGATCGCCTGGCTGCAGGTCTCCGTTCCGGACCCAGCCCCTCGGTGTCAGAACGAGCGTGTCCACGGGTAGGCATTTTCCGGCTCCGGTCGTTCCGAGCACGAACGCATGCCTGCGCGCATCGCTGTTCCCGAGCCATAGCTCTTCGTTGGTGGCTGCGTCGTTGCCGAGGTAGAGAAGCCCTTCTCCGGGCTTGTGCCTGTTTCCGCTTCCCGGCATCGGGTTCGAATAATCCGGACCGTTCCAGGAAAGCGGCAAGCGGAACGGAAGCCGACCTTTTATCGTCGACATCCATGCGCTGTAGACGAGGCCGAGCGGCACCGCGACAAGCCATGCGCCAGGGACGAGCAGCATCAATCCGAGGCAGGCCGCAATCGCCGCTGCAAACACATCCGGCATTGAAAGCAGTTCCGTCGCTTCCGCCCATGCCCCGAACACCCTCCGGCGCACAAGCTCACGCTCTGCGACGATTCCGCGTTCAAGAGTCTTCTTCAGTCCCTCAACTCCCTTTCGCCGAAGCTGCCTCCGCAATCGCTCGGCTCTTTGATCCCTCGTTCGAATTCAAGTTGCATATCGCCGGACACCGTTCGATCCGGAACGCTTCAGATTCCGGGTGCAGTTCCGCATGCGCTGCAGAGGAGAGTTGCGCATTCCTGCGGATTTGAATTCGTTGGAGATCGCGCCCGAATGCGCGGAAAGACCGAATGTGCCAAATCCGAATGCGCAAAATGCCGGCTGCCGCTCGCTGACCGGAACGTGCTGCGGGACCGATCGAATTGTGCCCAGCGGAAGAAAAGTTTCATGCCAATGGGCCGCGTCCAAACAAGGACCAGTCGCGCTTGGCGCGGCCAGCTTCAGTGCGGCCGAAGATTCGATGCGATGCCGTCCGTCATGATGCCCAGCATGGCGGCGTTCGCGACGGCCAGGCGCGTGGCGAGCTCCAGATTCAGGTAGCGCATGCGCGCGTTGATCGACTGGAGATCAATCAAATCCTGAAGAAGGGCTCGCTCGGATTTCGAGTGGCGCTCGACCAGCACATCCGTGTCCGGGGAGTGGTAGGAAGCGACCCTGATTTCGAGCGCCTGCAGTTCGCTGACGGTTTCGGGGATCGTTCTTGAATAGCCGGTGCGCGAAGCCATCGTCCGATACGGTTCAGACGGCAACTTCGGAATTCTGAGCTGCATGGCCGCTTCGACCGCAGCGGCGGCGGCTTGGTTTCGGGCTTGGGTCGAACGTCGCCAGATCGCTTCCGACAGGCCTGCGGGCGTCGAAAGGTCACTTTCCGTAAGCGGCTTAGGCGGAACGGGGTTGACCGTATTCGAAATCAGCCTCGTCGCGGCGCGCGCTGCATCGGCATCCAGGATCGGAGCGGTCGGGCTGCGGACGATCCAGCTCCAGTCGGTCGTCGCGTCATCCGAGCCTCCGGCGTTCCGAAGCTCGTCCCGCTCTCTGGCAAGCCATGCCGACAGCCGGACGCCGCCCTCCTTGACCGCGGGCTGCATTCCGTAGTTCCAGACCGCGACCGAATTTGAAATCGCCCTGCCGGTCGCGGCTGCGCTTGCGCCGCTCGGGCGCGCGTCCGACATGTCCATGAGCAGACAGAAGTCCGGATTCGGATCGAAGCGCCGACCTTCCGCCTCGGCCCGGAACATGTCCCGCAGCCTCAACGCCGCGTTCTGGGCCTCGCCGTCCGCGATGCGTTTGCGGGCCTCGACCTGCCGGTCGAGATACTGGCTGTTCTGCTGGCTCTGCTTTTGCAGCGCCGAAACGATGTCTCGAGCTGCGTCCGTAGTGGCGCGAGTCGTATGAGCGCGGGTTTGGCTATGAAATGCGCTTATCGCGCCGCAATTGCACCCCTGCGCGAACAAGGCCTGCGCATTGCCCGCGGACAGGCACAAGATCGCCGTCGCGACGGCCGCTCCGGCGGAGCCGGGACGGACTTTCGGAAGCAACTGTTTCAACGCTCGTCCTCCACCCCGTAAAGAGAGTTCCAGATTTCATCGACCAAGGCTCCGGAGGTGCTGCCGACCGCCGCGCCCGGAGGTTCGGCGGGCACTGGATCCCCTGCGGAAACGGACGGCGATGCTTGCTGCCGCGCGGCGGCAAGCGCATTTGCCGGAAAGTTCACGAGATCGAAGCTGGACGCGAAATCGGGCAAAACGAAAGTTGACTCGCCTTTCGTCGCCGTCGCGAGCCCCCTTGTGGCCTCCATCCATTTTTTGCGGGCGAAGCCGCAGAACTGGCGCGCTTGGGAACCGTCCCCTTTGAGAATGCCGTCCAGCGATCCCGAAAACAGCGAGCCGAGGCCGCCCGACGGCGCGAACGTGTCGATGGGCAAACTCATCAACCCTTCAAGGCAGCCGAGATCGCCGACAGGCGCAGGAGGCGCGATGGCCGCTTCGGAACGCCGCACGGAAAACTCGATCTGGTCGCGGACGCTTGCCGCGACCCGCGTGCGCGAGCGATCCGAGCACCGCTCGCTCGTCATGTCCTTTATCCAATCGGCTTGGGCGGGCAAGGCGAAGATGATCGCCGCGCACGCCGCCATGGCGAACTGCTTCATCATGTCTCTGATCCTTCGAATTTGGCCATCGGCCGCATCGTCGATTGTGGCCGCAGGGGGCGAAACTCGGAAGCGGCAATCGGCCCCGACAGGCGGAACCGGGCGGCGGGCGGCATTTTCCGGTTGATAATTCCTGCAGCCCGAATGTTCGCGCGCGAACCGAATTCCGAACAGCCGAAGGATGCGCTTGCAAATGTCTTCGCAACGAGTGCTGCCGAATTGGCCCTAACCGCAAAGCGGACGCATCAGATCAAGAAACCCGGCATTGCTTCCGGCAGAGGCGGCAGCCGGTATCCGGGTGCGTTTCACGTTTTTCGGTTGAGTCGGTTCCGCGCACTCGCGTGTCGCTTGGGTCCAGTGTTTCGAGTGAGTAGGAGCTGCCTGCCAAGACTCATGAAACGCACCACGGCATTCTTGCCAGGGTGTGCGCCCCATTTTTGGTGGTGAGGAGGGAAAGGCGCAGCTGGTCGAAAGCGGGGCCAACGCTCTGACCGCCTTCAAATGCTGCGTCAAAAATAATTGGAGGGCTGAATTTCTTGATTGCAGGAATTGTCGCGCTGCGGTCTGCCCAAAAAAGGTGATGTCCCGATTGCTCGACCAGGAAATATTCCTGGCGGCTTGGACCGGACGGATGGGCCGCGCAAGCTGTCGTCTTCCGCGCCGAGCCTTTGCGGAAAAAACGGATGGACGGCCCGCGCGGAGCGATATAGAGTGCGAAAATATAGAACAGCCATTCGCGCCGAATGGTTTGGCGATGCGGCGTCCGGCCCAATGCGCGCCTGATGAACTTCTTGCGACGGGAATTGGGCGATGAGCGAGCCGACGATCCATGAGGTTTCCAAGGAACTGGCGACGCTGAGGGAACAGATGAACACGCATCAAGCGAAGTATGAAGGCGCTTTGGACAGGTTCCACGCCGCTATGGACAGATTCCGCGCCGACATGTCGAAAAACGACACCGCCTTCGAAAGGCTCCGCGCCGACATGTCGAAAAACGACACCGCCTTCGAAAGGCTCCGGACCGACATGGCCAAAAACCTGGCCAAAAACCAAGGTGCCTTCGAAGAGCTCCGGACCGACATGGCGAAGCGAGATGCCGACACGGCGCAACGCGAGATCAACCGCATACGATGGATGATCGGCGTGTGGATCGCCGGCGTTCTTGTCACAATCGCGGCATTGGGAATCTTCATCCGTTTGACGATCTGAAGCGGTGCGGCGCAACGGCCTCAGTGCCGAGGACGCCGCCCGCGCCGTCAGCGTTCCCAGAGCAACATTGTTCCGCTGGGACCGACGGCGGCAGGAGGGGCATTTCAAGCCGACCAAGACCGGCCTGCTGCTCAGTGCGCGATCCTTTCTACGAGATAGCCCGCAAAGTCATAAATCGGGCGCTCCAGATGGCTCAGGTGCCCCGGCGCAGCAGCGTCCGAGCAGACACCGCGATAGACCTTTTCGGTGCATCCTTGATCCTCGACCTGCACCGCCGCGATCACCTCGTGCGCCTGTCGGAACAAGTCCTCGGCCTCGGGATCGTCTGAAAAATCCCGGGACATGCCACCACCGTGAATGATGCGCACCTTGCCCGGGCCTTCGGGATGCAGACTCAGATACCAATAGTACCCGGGCGTCAGAGAGACCATCATGCCGGGATAAATCGTCAGAAGAACGGTGGTCCGGCGACGTTCGCCCTTGAGCCGGGTGTTGTCCGGATGCGCGATCGCCAGTTTGAAGTCTTCGTCCTTGTAGTTGAAGTGATAGTTGAACGTCTTGCGTCCCAAAGGCAGTTCCAACTCATCCGCGCCATCCACTTCGGACACGCCGCCGACTGTTGCGGCATGGCAGACCGGAACATGGTAGCTTTCCATGAAATTCTCGGCCAGGCATTTCCAGTTGGTATCCCAGACGACAGTTTCTTTGAACAGCTCGCTATAACCTTCCATGTCATAATCTTCGATGATCTCGGCCACTTCCGACAGGTGTTCCGCCACCGGCGTTGCATCGGGATTAAGAGAGACCATGACCCAGCCAAGCCATTCTTCGCAGCGGTATTCTGGCAGACAGTAATTCTTGCGGTCGAAATCGGCGTTCTGTCTCATCGCCGGCGCGCCGCGCATCTTCCCGTCCAGCGAATAGGTCCAAGCATGATAAGGGCAGACCAGCGCTTTCTTGTTGCCCGCGCCATGGGCGATGGTCGACATCCGATGCCGACACACATTCGCCAGCGCCCGAACGACGCCATCATTGCCGCGCACGACCACAATCGGCTGACCGGCAAGATCGACGGTCAGATAATCGCCCGTGTTTTTCAGCGTGTCGACGCGCCCGACGCAATACCATTCCTTCTTGAAGATGTTTTCGACCTCGGCGTCCAGAAACGCCTTCGAAGTATAGGCTGACTTCGGGATCGCCCGGGCGCGTTCGAACGGAACGGCGTGCATCGCGCGCAATTCGGCGATCGGGTCGATGGCGGTATGTTTGTTCACAGGTGTTACCCTTCGTTGGTTTCTGATCTGGATCAGCCATCAACGTCGGTCAGTCGTTGGTCGCGGCACCAACATTCGCCAGCACGTCTGCCTTTGCCCCCGAAACAGATGCATGGCTGCCGGATCAGATCCCTCTGGTCTGCAGACAACCCTGCACAGCAGGAGTGCCGGACAAGTCTAGAACAGATTTATAAACCTGAACACCCAACACGACTGCACGCTGTGTTGCATCCTGTGAAACCTACGTCGCCCGATGCGCCGTCGGACAAATGCCTATTGCTGCAAGATCGCGTTGCGCTCGACAATCGAGCTCAGGAATTGCTGCAGACGCGCGTTGTCGGTTTCCTGAAACATCTCTTTGGCGGTCCCTTGCGTGACCAGCCGGCCCTGATCCAGAAACACGACCCGATCCGCAACCTTGGCGGCAAACCCCATTTCGTGGGTGACGATCACCATCGTCATGCCTTCGTCGGCAAGGTTGCGCATGACGTTCAGGACTTCGCCCACCAGTTCAGGGTCCAGCGCCGAGGTCGGCTCGTCAAAAAGCATGATATGCGGCTCGATCGCCAAGGACCGGGCGATGGCGACCCGTTGCTGCTGTCCGCCCGAAAGCTGCGAAGGGAACCGGCCGGCCAGCTCATCCAGCCCAACCTTGGACAGCATCCGGTGCCCGGTTTCCTGCGCCTTCTCCCGGCCCATCCCGCGGGTCAGGATCAGGGGCGAAGCGACATTTTCCAGCGCCGTCAGATGCGGCCACAGATTGAAATGCTGGAAGACGAAGCCGAGGTTGCGCCGCGTGTGATCCAGTTCGCGGTGTTTTGCCAGACGGCGATTGCCACGTTCGTCCACATATCCCAGCAATTCACCCTCGATCCGCACGTCGCCGGCCGAGTATTGTTCCAGAAACGCCATGCAGCGCAGCAGCGTGCTTTTACCGGAACCGGAAGGGCCTATGATGCAGACCACCTCGGACCGCCGAACATCCAGCGAAATATCGCTCAGCACAGTTTTGTCGCCAAAGCTCTTGTCGAGGCTCCTGACCTCGATCACGGTCTGGTCTTTGGCGGGGGATGCATCGGACATATCCGCTCCTTCAAGCCGTCAGATAGCGCGCCAGCCGGGTTTCAACCCGCTTGCCGACAAAGGACAGCAGTTCCAGCATGATCCAGTAGAACAGCGCCAGAAAGGTCAGCGTCGGCACATAGGCGAAATGGATCGAACCCAGCGTCGACAGGGTGGCCGTCAGCTCCGATACGGTGATCACTGACAAAACGGCTGTTTCCTTCACAAGAATGATCATCATGTTGACCAGAGACGGAAAGATGACGATCAGCATCTGGGGCAGAGTGATCCGGGTCAGGGTTTGCCAGCGCGACAGGCCGAAGATGCGGGCGGCCTCCAGCTGTCCTTTGGGGATGGATTCAAACCCGCCCCGGAAAATCTCGCTGAAATAGGCCGACGAATAAACGCTGAGGCCCAGAATTCCGGCGGGCAGCGGCTCAAGGCTCAGGCCGACGAAGGGGCCGGCGTAGTAGAACAGGAACAGCTGGATCAGAAACGGGGTGCCCCGGATCACCGTGTCGAACCCGGCCACAACCCAGCGCACCGTCGCATATGCACTGCGCTGGCAGATCGCGAGGCCCAGCCCAAGCGCCATGCCGAAGACCATGCTGCTGAGCCATGTGACAACCGTCAGCCACGCTCCGCGAGCGATTTCGGGCAAGTTGTCGGCTATGATTGAAAATTCCGAAAACATCACCAGCCTCTGGCGACCCGGCGCTCGGCAAAGCGGCCCAGGCGGATGACGACGATGTTGATCACAAGATAGAACGCACCGGCTGCAAGGTAAATTTCAAGCGGACGAAAGGTGGAGGCCGCGATATTCTGCGACATCCGGGTCAATTCGAGAATCCCGACGATGGAGATCAGGGACGAGGCTTTGACCGCCAGCGTTGCCTCGTTGACGACAGCGGGCAGGGACAGGCGGATGACGGTGGGCAGCTTGATCCGCCACAGCGTCTGCCATCGCGAATATCCGAACATCCGCGCGGCTTCGACCTGGCCTTTGGGAACGGCCAGAAACCCGCCCCTGAAACACTCGGACAGATACGCCGCCTCGCACACCGACAAGGCCATTACTGCGGCCTGCGTGGCGGTCGTGTTCAGGCCCATGGCAGGCAGGCCGTAATAGGCGATCAGCAGCAGAACCAGCAAAGGCACGCTGCGAAAGAAGCTGACAAACATGCGCGATAGAAACCGCGGCAAGCGCGATGACGACAGCGAACCGGTGCAAACCAGCAGGCCCAGCGGCAATCCGATGGCAAAGGCAGCTGAGGCAAATACGATGGTCCCCACTGCCGCGCGGGCGAGCAGAGGCAGGGACTCAAAGATGATATCGAAACTGAAATTCAAGCCGTCCCTTTCCCGACACCCCGTCCTCTGCACATTGGCAAAGGGCCCTACCTTTTTGGATTCATAAAACAATACACGCTGTCCTGACAGGTTTAGTTGCATTAGCTGACAACACAGGTTTCCTGCCATTGCGGCCCGGCGGCGCCTCCACCTCACGGAACGCCTTCCGGTCGGCGGCGCGCGAATCGGCGAAGACGAGGGCGTCCCTCCGGTCGTCTTTAGCTCCGGCTTGAGAGAACCGGTCTCGGAAGCGATTGAGCTGCTGATCAGGTTTCAAAAGCTCTGCGAAAAGCTTTCAAGAGGAAGCGGCCATGGCAACCTTCGGTTTCGCAAACAATCTTCCCCTGAACAGGAAAGGACGACGCCATGACAGGGATTCGTAGCAGATCGAAGCGGGCGGAGTTCAAGGCTGAGCCGGAGGCCGGGGGCGACGCGGTTCGCGGAGCGGTCTCTCGATGGCTCGTTTCCCAATTTGATACTGGACGCCCGCTACGAGAAGGCGCGCAAGGACGGCGTTGTCCGCGACCGCGCGGTTCTGATTGCGGTCGGCGTCGACGCGGCGGGTTGCAAGCAGGTTCTCGGCGTCGATCTTGCGGACTGGAAGAGCAACGCGAGCTGACGCCGGTTCCCGGAGTCTTTGAGGAACCGCCGCCTTCGCGACACCTTGCCCGAGGGTCAGCATAGCGAACTGACCAGCTCCGGTATTTCATTGATCGGTCCAAAGGACCAACGCTGGACGACTACATGGCATCGCATCTGCATCGCCTGTCCCTAATGGAAGCCATGATCGGTGTCTTCCAAGCGTGCGAAGCCTTTGTCCGCCCGACCACATCCATCGCCCGCGTTCCAGCGATTGCGATTTCGAAGGCCGAAACCATCCGGAGGTCAACGGCAAGCAGACCCGTGCGATCTGGAGCGCGATGCTGACCTATCCGTTCAACATGATCAATCAGCCGCTCATCCCGAACGAGCTCAGCGAGCGCGGCGACAATGGTGTGCCGACCGGATTGCGGATCATCGGGACAGCTCGCCGCGACGAGGTTGTCTATCGCGCCGGCCAAGCGCTGGAGCAGGCCGCCTGACCGTTCCTGAACCCGTAGAACATGCCGGCGCTTTAGAGCCCCAATCATGCGTCGTAGCAGTCCAGAATGTCCTCGATCAGTGCCGAGACGGTCGGGTTGGGTACGGATTTTTCGCGATATTTCAGGAACACTTCGGTGGATCCGGCATAATCAGCATTGCTGATCCTCAGAATGCGCCCGTTGTCCATCCATCGGGTGGCAAAGTGATCGGGCAGAACGCCGAGATAGCAGCCGCTCAGGATCAGCTGCAGCGTCGCCTCGACATGGCCGGAACTGGCAGTGCTGTTCACTTCGCGGAACCGATGGCGTCGGTCGCTTTTGACGTAAGAGCGGACGACAAACTCACAATCCGCCAGCGAATCCTCGGGCACATCGCCTTGCCGGGCGAGTTTCGCTATCGGATGGGAAGCCGAGCAATACAGTGACGTCGTTTCAAATCCCAGTTGCCTGTAAACGATTCCGTCCATTCCGGTATTGGCGATGGATATGCCCAGATGCGCCGCGCCGCTGACCACCGCCTCTTCAACGCTTTTGGGATCGGCGGCATTCAGGACAATCTGGGCATTTCCCTCGCGTTTGCTGAATTGCTCGATAGCGCGCGACAGCGGGTTGCCAGCTTCGTTATGCGAATTGTCCATCGTCCAGAGGCTGGCATTGCCTGAAAGCCGCCCTTTGGCCGATGAGATCTTCGACCGGAAGCTTTCCAGGGCATCCAGCAGCTCAATGGTGGCGTGGTAAACCGTAACGCCATGAGCGGTAATGGAAAACCCGGTCCTGCCGCGTTCACAAAGGCGCATGTTCAGCCGGGTTTCGAACCCCGAAATATGTTTGCTGATCGTGGATCTCCCGATCCCCAGACGTTCCTCGGCGGCGGAAAGACCTTCGCATTCCACGACGGCCTTGAAAACCCTGAGCACGCGGATGTCGACGTCATGGAGCGGCGGAATATCGGACTTGCGATGAGCGGGCGGCATGGGTCTGGCGTCAGCGGCTGTGTTGATATCCGGCGAACATAAACAAGTGAATGTTTCAGGCAGTGAAACCAAAACCGGGACGGAATGCAAGCGACCTCCCGGTTTTTGTTTCCGTTTCAGGAAACGAACGGTTCATTCAACAGCATGGATCGTGCAACAGAGCTTTTCTAAGCTGAGAAACAGGCCATCCGATTCCGGGGCGCGAACTCCTGCGCCTTGACGGCGAATTGGATTGAGGAGTTTTCGGCATGACCGATGTCATTGAGCGTGTGAAGGCGCAGCGGGGCGGTGAGCTGCGGTGCAAGGGCTGGAAGCAGGAGACGCTCTTGAGAATGCTCGAGAACAATCTGGAGAACGGGCAGGATCCTTCGCGCCTGATCGTCTATGGCGGCATCGCCAAGGCGGCGCGGAACTGGGAGAGCTATCACGCGATCGTCGAGACGTTGAAGACGCTGGAGAACGACGAAACCATGGTGGTGCAGGCAGGCATGCCTGTGGCGGTGTTCCCGACGCATCGCATGGCTCCGCGCGTGGTGATGGGGCTGACCAACGTGATCCGGGCCGACTGGCCGATGTTTTACGATTTGATGGATAAGAATTTGACAACCTTTTCCAGCTATACCGCCGGCCCATGGGAATATATCGGCAGCCAAGGCGTGGTGGAGGGCACGTTCGAAACCATCGCCTGCGTTGGCGACGAGAAATGGGGCGGCGACTTGACGGGCCGCATCTTCTTTACCGCCGGTCTGGGCGGCATGGGGCGCAGCCAGCCCAAGGCGATGACCATGCACGGCGGCGTCTCGGTCACGGTCGAGGTACGGCGCGAAGTTGTCGACGACAAGCTGGCGCAGGGCTGGGCGGATGTCGAAGCGAAAGATCTCGATGAGGCAATCCGAACGGCCGACGAGGCAGCCAAGGCGAGGAAGCCGCTGGCGATCCTGATCTGCGCCAACATGGTGGATATCTGCGAGGAGGCTGCTGCAAAGGGCTGGACCCCGGACATCGTCACCGAGATGTGCCCCTTCCACGACCCCTTCGCGGTAATCCCCTCGGGCCTGACGCCGGACGAGGCGGAAGCGATCCGGAAACGCTCGCGCGAGGAATACATCACCTATGCGCGGGATTCGATCTGCCGCATGGTACGCGCCATGAACAAATTGCAGGACATGGGCTGCGAGGTGTTCGAGTTCGGCACCTTCGTCCGCAAAGAGGCCGTCGATGCGGGCATGTCGCGCGAAGAGGCGTTCCAGTATCCCGGTTTTGTCTCCGCCTATTGGCGTCCGAAGCTGTTCGAGCTCGGCCGCGGCCCGTTCCGCTGGACCTGCATTTCGGGAGACGTCAGCGACCGCGACCGGCTGGACGATCTGGCTCTGTCGATGTTCCCGAACTGCCCGATCACCCAGCGCTGGATCCCGCTGGCGCGGAAACACCTGCCGATCGAGGCGCTGCCCGCGCGGGTCTGCTTCATGGGCTTCGGCCAGCGCAAGGCGTTTGCGCTGGCGGTCAATGCGCTGATCTCCAAAGGCGAGGTCAAGGGTCCGGTGGCCTTCTCGCGCGACAACCTCGACAGCGGCGCAATCGCCAACCCGGCGATGGAGACCGAGGACATGAAAGACGGCTCGGACGCGATTGCAGACTGGCCGTTCATCAACGGCCTGCTGAACGCCTCGGCCGGGGCCGACCTGGTGTCGATCCAGTCGAACGGCACGATGGGGGTCAGCCACCACACCGGCTGCACGATCATCGCGGACGGGACGGAAGAATCCGAACTCCGCATCGGCTCGGCCATGACCACCGATGTGGGCATCGGCATCGTCCGCTACGCGCAATCGGGATACCAAATCGCCCGAGAGGTCTCGGAAGGCAAAGGCCCCCTGACCAAAGACGCCATCCGCGTCCCCCTCTGGTGGACGCCGGAAGCAACCTTCGGGCCGGACGACAGGTGACGCTACAGGCAATGGACCAAAATTCATACTTCGATCATCTGGGACGAGCGGTTGAAAACCAGCATGATCCAAAGGAGAAAAACATGAAAAACTCGAAGCTCGTTCAAAGGGTTGGCGCGTTCGCGCTGGCAGTGGGGATCGGCGTTGCCGCGCAGGCGGATGTGCTGAGCGATGCAAAGGAACGCGGTTACCTGACGGTCGGCACCGAAATGCAATACGCGCCCTACGACTTCATCGAGAATGGTGTTCAGGTGGGGTTCAACGCGGATCTCTTTGCCGAAATCGGCAAGGAACTTGGGCTGGAGGTGCGCCATACAGACCTGCCTTGGCCCAGCGTGTTGCCGGGGCTGTCTTCGGCCAAGTTCGACATGGTCGGCGGACCGGTCACAATTCGCGCGGAGCGTACCAAGAATTACAGTTTCACTGTTCCCGTGGGACAAAGCGGATTTACCCTTGTGACACGCGCCGGCGAAGAGGAGCTGACTTCGCTTTCCGATATCGAGGGCAAAGTGCTGGGCAGTTTCCGCGGCTCGTCCGCAATGGCCGCGACACAGACGCTTGCAGAGGAATACGGGGCTGCGGAGGTGCGCGAATATATCGACGCCAGTCAGGGTTATGGCGACCTTGCGGCGGGCCGGGTGATCGCGATCGGCAATGAGGCGGTCAACAATGGCTATACCGTCTCGCAGCGCCCTGAAACCTTCGCGGTGTTGCCCGATTCGTCCTACGGAGAGGTGGCCTATGTCGCCTATGTCGCCCGCAATGATGCCGACAGCGAGTCGCTGGTCGCTGCTGTGAACGAGGCGATCGCGGCAATCAAGGCCGACGGGCGTTTTGCCGAAATCCAGACCAAATGGCTGGGCGCTCCGGTCGAGTTGCCGGTCGAAGTGGATCCGGCGAACTACTGACACGCTGGCCGCCGGGCGGCGGGCGCCGCCCGGTTGCACCCTCTCCCAACTTCAGGTGGTTCCACACATGCTGAGCCCGCAGGACAGAGCCGCGCTGAAACAGCTGCGAACCGCCGAAGACGAGGAGGTTCCGCAACGCACGCAACGCTCTGCCGCCCTTGTCCGGCAGGCTGAACGGCACATTCCGAGCAGCGTGCCGATGGCCTGGATGAAGGGAATCTACAATACGCCGATCCTCTGCATCCCGCATGGCAGCGGCGCTGAGTTCTTTGATGTGGATGGCAATGCCTGTCTGGATTTCAATCCGGCCGATCTGGCGATGACCATGGGGCATGGCGCGCCCGCGCCGGGGGATGCCGCGGCCCGGCAGATGGCGCAGGGCGCGAATTTTCTGCTGTCGACCTTGGACGCCATTGATGTTGCCGAAACGCCGGCGGATCGAACGGGCATGCCGCATTGGGAATTTACCCTGTCCGCCTCGGGGTCAAACACCGACGTGACCCGCATTTCACGCTTTGCCGCCGGTCGCGAGAAGATTGTTCCGTTCGTTGGACATTACCACGGGCATATCGACGAAACGCTTGCCCATGAGGATGCGACAGGTGTTGAACCCGCCTTGCTGGGATTGCCGCGCGGGGCAGCGGACAGCGCCATCATCGTTCCGTTCAACGATCTGGATCGGCCGGAGCAGGCTCTGAAAGCAGAAGACGTCGCACTGGTTCTGACCGAACCTGCGCTTTCAAACTGCAACATCCTGCTGCCGCAGCCCGGCTTTCCGACGGGCGTGCCGGACTTGACCCGGAAATACGGCACGCTTCCGGCGTTTGACGAGGCGAATACCTTTCAGTTCGCCTATGGCGGGCTGGTCGAGGCTTGGCAGCTTGAGTGTGGTTTTCAGGTGTCGGGCAAGGGGCTGGGAACCGGCTTGAGCTTTGCGCTTTACGGGTTCAGCGACCAGATAGCCGGGGTGATGGAGAGATGCCTGGGCCGTCTGACAGGGCCGGCGGGTCTCGCCACGGGCGGCACAACCTATGCCTCGGCGCTAGCGGTGCGCACGGCCAAGGCAGCACTGGAACAGTTGCTGACCAAAGACAATTTTGCGCGCATCGACCAGTTGGGAAACCGTTTGTCCGACGGGCTGAACGCCATTTTTCAAGCGGCACGGCAGACCATGGCGATCGTTTTCCATAGGTCCGCGCGCGGGATCATGACGAGTTTGCCGATGCGCGGCGTGTCTTCATGGCAAATCGGGGGATTTGGGATGCGATTGCAACCGCCGGGCCGCGGGTTTCGTTTGTGCACAGCGAAACAGATGTTGATCGGAATTTGACCGTTTCCGATGCGTTCTTTAACCAGCTGAGCGCGCTATCCGCGCACAAGCAAGATTGAGAGGACAGCGTGGAAGATATTTCCGCAGCGGCAACGGCGAACACGCAATCCGGCCCGTTGACGGGCGTGAGGGTTATTGACTTCACGCGGGTCCTGTCGGGGCCGTTTTGTACGGCAATCATGGCCGATCTCGGGGCCGAAGTGATCAAGATCGAAAGCATGAAAGGCGACGATTACCGGCATGTCCCGCCATTTCGGAACGGGGAAAGCGCTTTCTTTCTGCTGATCAACAGAGGCAAGAAAAGCGTCGTCGTCGATCTGAAATCCGATGAGGGCCGTGCGCTGGCGCAGGAACTGATCCGCTCGGCCGATGTGGTTGTCGAGAATTTCAAGCCGGACGTCGCCGCGCGCCTCGGCATTGACTATGAGACCTGCAAGGGCCTGAAATCCGACATCATCTATGCCTCGATCTCCGGTTTCGGGCAAAGCGGCGCGTTGGCAGACCGGCCGGCCTATGATGTGATTGTCCAGGCGGCTTCGGGCATCATGAACTCGACCGGCTTCGAAGAGAATTCACCGACGCTTGTGGGCGAGGCGATGGGCGATCTGCTGGCGGGGCTGTTTGCCGCTTGGGGCATATCCTCGACGCTTTATGAACGCGAAAAGACCGGAAACGGGCGGTATCTGGACGTGTCCATGTTCGACTGCATATTCACCATGCTGCCCACATCCATTGCGCAGTGGAGCTATGGCGGCCATCTGCCGAAGCGGACCGGCAACCGGCATCCGCTTTCGGTGCCGTTCGGAACCTTCAAGGCGAGTGACGGATATTTCATGCTGGCGATCCTGAACGATGGCCTGTTCGACCATTTCCTGGGCGTGATCGACCGGGCGGACCTGGTCGGCGATCCCCGTCTTGCAAGCGATCAGTCGCGATCTGAAAACGAGCCTTTCGTGCGTGAAACGATTGAGCGCTGGTCGGGCGGCCGGACCGTCGACCAGATTATCGAATTGCTATCCGAAGCCCGCGTGCCCGCCGGTCCGATCTGGAACATCCAGCAGGCGGTTGAATCCGATCAAGTGCGCGAACGGGGTCTGCTGGCCGAGTTGGATCATGAATCCGCCGGTTCCGCGCTTGTGCTGGAACAGCCGGTCGCCTTTTCCGGAATGCGGCGCGGTCAGGCCACTGCGCCGCCGCTGCTGGGTCAGCACACCCAGGAAGTTCTGCGCGACCTATGCAGTTATCCCCAGGAACGGATCGAGGCCCTGAAGAAAAACGGCGTTGTTGGCGGACAGACTGAGAGTTGAAAATGTTGGACATCAAGGTATCCGAGGACGATGTCGCGCTGAAGGACGCGATCCAGCGGTTTTCGGACGAGGTTCTTGCGCCCAAAGCCAAAGAAATCGACGAAACCGCCGTTTTCGCGGGCCTTCATTTCGAGGCGATGGCTGAACTTGGGCTGATGGGCCTGAACCTGCCGGAAGAATTCGGCGGGCCCGGCGTGTCGCCGATCGCGCTCTATTTGGGGATCGAGGCGATGGCGGGGGCGTGCGCGTCGACCACATCCGCAGTGACTGCGCATTACATGGCGACCGACGCGATTGAGATCGGGACCAATGAAGAGCTGAAACGCAAATACCTGCCCAAGGCGGCATCGGGCGGGTTGCTGGGCGCTTACGGCATGACAGAACCGCGCGGCGGATCGAACCCCGCCGACATGCGCGTGCGCGCGGTGCACGATGGCGACACCTACCGCATCTCGGGCACCAAACATTTCATCTCGAATGGCGGCAATGCCGATTTCGTCGTGCTCTATTGTGTAACCGACCCGGATGCCGAGCCGAAATACAAAGGCATCAGCGCGATCGTGGTCGACGCGGACGCGCCGGGTTTCAAGCCAGGCAAGATCGAGCCCACGCATGGCCTGCGCGGCGGGCATATCTGGGAGCTGCATTTCGACGATTGCGTGGTCCCGGCAGCCAATCTGGTGAGCGACGAGGGCACCGGGTTCAAGAATTCGATGATCGGGCTGGACGGCGCCCGGCTGGATGTGGCCGCGATCTGCACCGGCATCGCCCGCGTTGCGATTTCCGAGGCTGTATCCTGGGCCAAGCAACGCAAGGTCGACGGCAACCCGATTGCGGAATTTCAAGGTCTGCGGTGGATGATGGCCGACATGCAGACGGAATATGAGGCCGCCCGCCTGCTGGGTCTGGCGGCGGCGGCAAAACGTGGCCATGGGCTGCGCTATTCGCGCGAGGCGACCTTCGCCAAGCTGCATGCGTCAGAGATGGTTTACAAAGTCACCGACTCGGCACTACAGATTCATGGCGGCTACGGCTATTCGCGCGACATGAATCTTGAGCGCTACGTCCGTGATGCGCGCATTGCGCGCATCTTTGACGGCTCTTCCGAAATTCACCGCAACATCATCGCCCGCATGATCATGGCTGAACACGGCTGAGGTCCGGGCATGGAGGAATTGCACGTGAACAATGACTATCGTCAACAGATCTAGTGGCACCTTCAACACACAAGAGTCCATTTGATGCTTGCTGGCTCCGGTGAGGCGTCTGCGATTCCATCAGGCGGATTGACAAGCCGCGTTTGCAATTCATTGAACTGCGCAACGCGAAAGAGGCGAAGCCGTTCAAATGGGCGGCCAGCTCGGATCGGCTCGTCGCCGCCCGTCAAAGAGAGTTTCAAATAACTCAAACAAGCCATTAGCTCGCGCCTTCGACCAAGGACAGCCGGCCCAGTTTGAATCCGCCGCCGCCGATGCGCTTGCAGGCGCTTTCCACGATGCCGGATCCGACCGGCAGGCCGTGTTTCCGGCAGAGGTCGCAGCGCATCCGATCCCTGTTGGCCTCGCAGGTGCGGATGCAGGCCGCGACGGCTTTGGAGCGGCCGCGGCGCGGCTTCAGGGCTGCGGCGGCCCGGTCGACCCGCCCGGCGTACAGCTGCTTCCTGACCCAGTCCATCCAAGTCGCTTACCGATTGTTCTGCAATTTCGTTCGGGCATGCCAAGTCCCGGTTTCGCGTTTTCCGCATTTCGGCCGGGGCCGGAGCCATGAATTCGTTTTTCCGCATTTCGGATCCGGCCGCATTGGTTGGACGCCGCCCCGCGCCGAGGCCACGCCGGCACGGAGCAGGACGCATGCCGACAGCGCCGGAAGGCATTGTCCACAGGCTTTCCATGCTGGCCGCGCCTTGGACGAGCCAAAGCGCGCGAAGAGTCCGAAGGCGAACGGCGCGATCATCATGCCGCCAGCTTGCGCAGATCGGCCCGACGCTGCTCCTGAAGCAGATCCATGTCCGGGCAGCGGACGCCGTCCTCCATCCAGCTCTCACGGGTCCCGGCGCACAAGGCCAGGACCAGCGGCAGACAGCTGCGGGCACCTGGGAAAATCCGGACGACCTTCGTCCGCCGCTTGATCTCTTTGTCCGGACGCTCAAGCATGTTCGTCGAACGCATCCGAAGATGATGCTGCCGGGCAAGCCGCAGGAACGCGAACGTCTCCTCGATCGCCACTTCGACCCAATCGCAAAGCTTCGGCTGCGACTCCTGCCAGCTCCACAGCCATACGGCCAAGTCCGCCCGCGCCTCCTCGACGCTCGGGCGATCATCGTGTTACTATTTCTGTATCTCAACCATGATATTGCGTTCCCGTCGCGGACCTTGACGAAGGCTGACAAGGAGGCTTCACGGAGGCACGGACGGATCAAGGAACTCAAGACCCGCGACGCTGAAGGGACGGTCGCCATCGAATTGGCGTACGGAGAAAGGCCGGAAACGCCGCTCATCCCCTGCCATCTCGAGGTGGACGAATGCGAAGGGCAACTTTCGGTCGTCCACGAGTGGCTGCGGTGGAAACGAGGCAGCCGGCTCAAAAGAGCCGGGAGCGGCTGGTCGAAAGCCGGAGCCAACGCCCTGCTCGCCGTCAAATGCTGCTTCAAGAACAACCGTTGGCCCGATTTCCTTGATTGGAGGGTTTGCAGCGCCACAGCCGGCCGGCCAAGAATCATGAGATGTATCCGGCGAGCGGAATTTCCATCTTGAATTCCCGCCGCCCTTCGCTTAGTGTCCGGTCATGGCCAATACTTCCACTTCGTCGATGGATCAGCTTGTAGCAAGCGGCGTGGATCCCAAGACTGCCGAGGCGCTTAAGAAATTTGTCGAGACGGTGGTTAAAAGCTCAGTCGAGACGGTGGTTAAAAGCTCAGTCGAGACGGCGCTTGAAAGCTCGGTCGAGACAGCGGTGCGATCCTTGGGGATTGCCGACCAACCTCGACAGCGGGAAGCCGCGCGACTGCCTGCATCAAAGGAAGGCATTGGCTGGACGGGGATCGGCGTTCTCGTGGCTGCGTTTGGCGTGTTGATAGCAGTGATTGGCTTGCTGATGGGATTCATCTTTTGGCAGAACAACATCACCCGCAGTGACATGCGTGCAGAGTTCGGGAGCGTGCGCGAAGATTTTAACGCTGGGATCGCAGGCGTGCGTGCAGAGTTTGGCGCAGGGATCGCAGGCGTGCGTGCAGAGTTCAACGCTGGGATCGCGGGCGTGCGCGAAGAGTTCAACGCTGGGATCGTAGGCGTGCGCGAAGAGTTCAACGCTGGGATCGCAGGCGTGCGCGAAGAGTTCAACGCAGGAATCGCAGGCGTGCGCGAAGATTTTAACGCAGAGTTCGGGAGCGTGCGCGAAGATTTTAACGCAGGAATCGCAGGCGTGCGTGCAGAGTTTGGTGCCGGGATCGCGGGCGTGCGTACGGAGATCAGTGATCTCCGCATAGAAGTCAGCGCCGACGTCGAGAGCCTCCGGGCTGAAATCGGCGAACTTGGAGAGCGGATGACCCGCTTAGAAATACTGTTCCAAGATCAGCCGCCCTCAGCTCCATGAAGGCCGAATTGGCCGAACAAATACCGCATGCGTCGATTGGGAAAATGCTCGGCGAATCCGCTCCGCCGAAACGGATTGCGGCGCAAACCTGACTTTGTCGCTGCGTGTCTGACATGAGGCGGAATGAATTTCCATCCGCGAAATGGATCTCTGAGGACAATTGCCTGTCTTGGCTCGACAGGTTTTTCTCTATCCAAGGGATATTTGCCCGTTCGATTCGCTTTGCAGGACGTCCGGCACTTCAAGGATTCCGCCGGGGCGGATCCTTTCGGCCGCTGATTTCGACCCGGCCTCGCACGCTTTCCGGCCGACGTCCGGAGCGGCTGCGAAGAAGGCGGGTCTGCAACGCCTGAGATGTGCCTTAAGCTTGCCGATCAAGCAGGTTGTTTCGGCGATCAGGTCGCTTTCCGCGCGCGATGGCCGGTAAAGAAAAAGGCGAAGCCGACGCCGGACGCCCCGAAAGACCGAAAAACCGACGCTGGAAAACAACCCGGCCAAGTCCTATAAACCGCCCCGGGACGCAGAAAATCAGACCCCGAAACGTTGCATAAATGCTGAACGCGTACACCCTATTTCGGCGCTTGCGTCCACGTCCTGCCGCCTCCAAATCAGCTGGTGTTTGTGACGACCGAAACACCCTACGAATCCGACGGGCTGTTCGAAGCGGTGAATGTCACCGGCGTGCTCGGCAAAGACCCGACCTCCACCCGACTCGTGGAGATCGGCTATGCCCTGTCGGCTGAGCGGGTCGAACCTTACGAGTGGTGAAGTGAGCATCCGACGACGCTTCCAGCCGCCCCCGCTTCCGGCTCTCTGCATATCGTCGAACCGCATTGCCGCGGCCCTCATTGTCCCGAACGTTCAAACAAGTTCTGCTTCATCCGCGGGTTTCTGGCGGTCTGAGGGCCAAGCGTATCGCTCCGCGGCGACCCCGGCATCACTGTGAAGGGCGATCTCAATAACTTCGTTGACGAGTCCGTCACAGTCCAACTCATTCAATGCGGCCTTGAACAGAGCTCACTAGGCTTGCCGACTAGCGGGACTGGGTGAGATAATCAGGCAGACATGTCCGCAATGGATGGGCTGGTTGCCAGCGAGAGGCATGAAGTCCTTCGCATTGTTGGCGATAAGCACGCACCCGCCTCTTACGGGGCACTGTCTATGACCCAATCCGGCCTTCCTTGAAGGCCGCGAAACCTGACGCGAGTCGACTCCGGAACTCGCTTGCGATTTGGACAAGATCGGGGCTGAGACACTCGTCAATCAAAAATTTCATGGGCAATCACACGCGAAGTCCCAACCTCAAATTGTGGCGGACGCACTTTCTCTCATGAAACCCCAAGCAACGTGTCGAGTTTCTCCGTTTTTGAAATACGAGGCTCGATCTTCCACCATGCGGGCCGCTTGTGCTGAAAATCGCGACAAGGGTACGCATCAGCGTAGATCGCGACGGCATCCACTTGCTCCTCAGTCAGATCCGGGTAGGCGTCAAGAATCGAAGCAACTTTTTCCCCATTGGCCAGCATTGCCGCAATGAAATGGGCGGGGATCCGCGTGCCTTTGAAGCACGGTGCACCGCCCAGGATGTCCTTGTCGCTCACGATAATTTTCTTTGCTTTCTCCAACGATGCAATGCGCCGCTTCACATCGTTCTTCATCGGGCGCGCGTCGACGGAAACGGCTTCCTCGCGAACCGTCCCGGCGTCAGGATCTTCGAGAACATGGCGCACAAGCCGTCGCCTGCCTTCCAAGGTCAAGATATCGGCTGTCTCGTAGGCGAGCTTCAGCCCAACCAGCGCACGCTTGAAAATCATCCGCTTGCCTTCGCGCTTCTTCGCGAAGTCGCGCAACAAGCCCGCGTCGATGATTCGACGCACCGTCTTCAGCGGCACTTCCGTCACATACGCCGCTTCACGTGCCGACAGAAATTGTTGTTCGGATATCATCGCCATATCATTTTCTCCGACGCAAAACATATGCAGCTCTGTCGAAGAATTCCAGCCGCAACTGTCGGAACCGAATTCAGCAATAGCAGAATTCGCGGCGGCCGCGCTCCGCCGCCGCCTCCAGATGCGGCTCCAGGATGTCGTCCATGCCCACCTCCGGGTTGGAGAGCAGCCGATGCGCGGCCTTGCGCTCCGCCTCGCCCGGACACATTCTTTCCAGGATCGTCCGTCCGGCCTTGTTCTCCCACGCTCCGCCCATCATGGCAATGCGGTCCCGGATCCGACTGTCGGGATGCGCGCTGCGGGCACAATCCCAAGCCGCCCAGCCGGCCCCGTCCGAGGGGCGGAAAACGCGAAACCGGAACTTGACTTGCCCGAACGAAATTGCAGAATCATCGGCACGCTACTCCAAGGACTTCCTGAAGGCGGTCCGGAACCACTGGGCGATCGAGAACCGGCTGCATCGGATTCCGGACGTCCGGATGCGGGAGGACGACCTTCGGAACCGGACGGGCCGCGGCCCGGAGAATCTCGCGGCGGTCCACAGCCTGGTCGTTAGCATCGTGCACCTGATGGACGACAAGCTGTCGATCCGGCGACGCCTCCTGCGGGCGGCTCAGGTGTCGGATTGTCGCCTCGAGCTCATCGCCAACGCCGCGAAGCTCGCCGAGAAACTTTGAAATGCGTTTGCGCCGGTGCTGGCCCGACTTCCTGGATTGGCGGGATTGCAGCGCCGCAGCAGCTTAACCCAAGAAAATGGGATGCATCCAGTTTCATCGAGTACCGGCAAGTTTTGGCGGTTGATGCACAAGGGCGTGCCGCAATTCATTCAGGCACGAATTCACTTGGAATCTGGACACAAGCAAAAACCGAAAACGTCGCATCCGACGGCAATCTGCTGGACAATGACATGATCCCACATGCCATCGTGGACGGGTTTCCGCGTCCGGACATATCTACGACCATCTGATTGCCCAATGCGCGCAGGCTCGGCCGCTGGCGGCGAGGTTGGTCCTGCGCATTCCGCAGGCATGAAGATTAGGACAAGGTCATTCGGCCAGTGGCCGACCTGCGCTCGCGCTCGGCGCCCGACAGCTTGCCCTTCTTCGACAAAGCGTTCAGATCCAGCAGATCATTCAGCTTCTTTCGGTTCGCCGGACTGCGGAAGCCTCGGTCAAAGCTGCACCCCCGCAGGTTGGGGGACGCCTTCCGGCAGCGCTCGACCAATGGAACAGCGATGTCTGCGTCACCGCCGGTCAACATGATCTCGTAGGCGAGCACGAACCCGTTCCCGTCCTTGACGACGCAGACGAACCGGACCCCGAACCGTCGCAAAAATGCTGAACCCGTACAGCGGGTTGCTCACCTAACTACATTGCTTTACAATATCAAAAAAATAGACAGCTTGTTCTGTCGGAACAGAATATATCTTTGATCCTCAAGATTCCCTCTCACGCCTTTTTTATTTGTATGCATGCAAACCAAACCCGCCAAAGCCTCCCGCGATAAAAGAGGCAAGCAACGTCACAATATCGATAAAGAGTTCCTTATTATCCGGAAGGAGACGGAATGTCAAAAAACAAGAAATCCGACACCGGCAAAAAAAAATACCAACTGGTAATTTCTATCGGTGCCGGCTAGTCTTCGAGTTGCTGCCTCGTTCTCGGATTTGTTCTTCAAGAATTGCGAAACGTGTTCTGATTCAAGTTTTTCAAATATCGGATGATATCCTCCGCCAGATTGTGCAAAAATTGAACTTATTCTTCTTGTGACGAGCGCTGCCGGCTCTTCTTGACTTTGTGAAACGCTTTGACTGCTGCCATCTCCAGATGAAACATCTTGGATCGGCGAATCCTTGTCTTCATTCGTACTTACTGTTTTCTTCCTTCAGTATTTGAAAGCCCCATCAAACGATCTTGCGAAACTATCAAGCTGCCGTTCAAATTGACGAATTGGTCCCAATTGCTCATCCAACATTTCCTTTTCCATTTCTTTCCAAATCAATAAGAAAACCATTTGCTCCAAATATCCTTCTTCAACCTTTTCAGAATTTGAATTGCCTATCGGCCGGGTCAGCGGCTCCCTAAATTCATATCCAGGCAATTCCGTCACTCCTTCATCGTGCAACGGTTTCCGTTGCATGCCGGGATTGCAATCCAATGCAATGTCCTCGTGAGGTGATCGTTCGGTCTTCATTTCATCTGATCCATGAAAGTCTTCGGCATCAAATTCTGCAATCAAGCAGTGCCGCTAAAATAAATTTGCAGCGCTGGACACCTGTTCGATTGATTGATGCGCAACTTGTAGCTGGCATGTCAAGTGTTTGTACGAGTTCGGCCAGAGCCCTCGCGTGTGGATGCCCCTGCGACAGGGGATTTTTCCTTGTCCAATTCCGGGCGTGGGGTCAAGCGCTTTCGCGTGTCCGGCTCCGCCTCGCGCTCGGCGGCCGACAGCTTGCCGATCAAGCAGGTTGTTTCGGCGATCAGGTCGCTTTCCGCGCGCGATGGCCGGTGAAGAACAAGGCGAAGCCGGCGCCGGGCGCCGTCTTGAGTAAAGTCCGGCCTCGACCGGCTTGGGCATGGCGCCAGCATGCCGGAACTTGGCGGGCAAGCAGATTTCTTCTTGAATTCCTGCCGCCCATCGCCTACCATCCTGCCATGGCCAATACTTCTACTTCGTCGATGGATCAGCTTGTAGCAAGCGGCGTGGATCCCAAGACTGCCGAGGCGCTTAAGAAACTTGTCGAAGACGCTATCGAGGTTGCCGACCGATCTCGACCGCGGGAAGCCGCGCGACGTCCCGCATTGCAGGAGAGCATCGGCTGGACAGGCATCATCGCTATCGCCGCAGTGATCAGCATTCAATTGGGAGCAATCTATTGGCTGAACAATAGCATGCGGGCTGGATTCGAGAGTATGAATGAGGAATTCGGACGAGTGCGTGAGGAATTCGGACGAGTGCGCAATGAGATCAGTGACCTCCGCAACCACACGCTCGCCGAAATCGGCAGCATCCGCTCCGAAGTCGGCGTGCTCCGCTCCGAAGTCGGCAAGCTTGGCGCCGAAATCGGCAGCATCCGCTCCGAAGTCGGCGTGCTCCGCTCCGAAGTCGGCAAGCTTGACGAGCGGATGATCGGCTATGAAATGCTGATCCAAGATTGGATGTCCTCCGTGACGGCCAAGTTGGCCGAATGAATGACCGCATGCGTCGCTTAGGGAAAATGGTCGGCAGATCCGCTCCGCCGAAACGGATAGCCATAGAAACCTGACTTTGTTGCTGATTGTCCGACCTAAGCCGGAATGAATTTCCGTCTTCGAAATGGATCTCTGAAGACAATTGCTTGTCTTGGCTCGACAGGTTTTTGTCTGTCCAAGTGATCTTCGCACGTTCGATTCGCTTGGCGGGACGTCCGGGGCTTAGAGGATTCTTCCGGCCGCTGATTCGAAGCCAACGGGCGCGCTTGGCGGGCCGTTTCCGGCCTATAAATTTCCCACGCTTAACTCGGTGATCATCCCGTGTGCCCTTATGGTTCGGTTGCGCTGAATCCGCGGCACGAAGATCGCCCACGCAACCCGGAACTTAAGGATTCCGAGGAGCGGTTGCCGATACGACCTCTAGAATCCGGTGCTTCGACCGCGGATTCGCCGATTGTCGGGTTCGGCGGAGCTTTCGACCACCCGGCAGCAGGCCGCCAAAGGGCGGAACGCAGAGTCAAGCATGTCATATTGGCAGGCCGTCGGCCGCATTCCGGAAACATTCGCAAGCAAAAAATCCATTTTAATCATGGAAAATCAAAGGTTTGCAGCTTTTCGGTCAGACACAAGCCATCGGCACACTACTTTCCCGATCATGATCGCCGTCCGCGAGGCCTCGGTGCAGGGTCGGGACGGGCTCCAGCCGCAGTCCTCGGCATGCTGGAGACGGCGCCGCATGCCGCGAAGCTCCGGGCGGACGGCGGATATCAAGGACCGAAGCTGGCGTCCGCGCTCAAGGATCTCGGGATCGGACCCGTCCTTGAAATCGCCAACAAACCCAAGGACGTCATGGGGTCCGCGGTTCTGCGACGCCGCAGTGTCGTGGAGCAAACCTTCATCTGGATGTCGCGCTGCCGGCATCTGGCGAAGGATTATGAACCGAGCTTGGACAGGTCGTCGGCGCGGGCGCAATTGGCGGCATGCCGCTTCATGATGCGCCGGATCGGTAGGGATGAAAACTCTAATAACAAAAAAATAATGCGAATCTTGAATTTTCGGCCGTACTCTCAGAGATGGCGTACAAAATCTCCGACTCGGCATTGCAGTTTCATTGCGGAAGACGGCTGAGGTCCGGGCAATGGAGAAATCGCACATGAACAATGACTATCGCCGACAGATCCGGGAAACGGACAAGGAGCATTTCCTGCACCCTTGGACGCATTTCGCATCGTTCAAGACCGAAGGCGCGCTGCCCCTGTCACAGGGCGAGGGGTGCTATCTCACCGATATCGAAGGACGCAAATACTTCGACGCGGTCGGCGGGCTCTGGTGCACCAATATCGGCCTCGGCCGCGAGGAAATGGCGCAGGCCACCGCCTACCTTTCAAAGTCAAGATATCGGCTGTCTCATGGGCGAGTTTCAGCCCAACCAGCGCCCGCTTGAAAATCATCCATTTGCCTTCGCGCTTCTCCGCGAAGTCGCGCAACAAGCCCGCGTCGATGATCCGAAGCACCGTCTTCTGCGGCACTCCGGCCACGCACGCCGCCTCATACGCCGAAAGCAGTTGCTGTTCGGATGTCATCGCCATGTCATTTCCTCCGACGCGAAACATATGCAGCTCTGGTGAAAAATTCCAGCCGCATCCGTCGGAACCGAATTCAGCAATGGCAGATTTTGCGGCGGCCGCGCTCCGCCCATCATGGCAATGCGGTCCCGGATCCGACAGTCGGGATGCGCGCTTCAGGCGCAATCCCGAGCCGCACAGCCGCCCCCGTCCGAGAGGCGAAAAACGCGAAACCCGGACTTGACTTGCCCGAATGAAATTACAGCATTATCGGTGCACTACTACGAAGGGGTCATCGTCTGCCGCGAGGCCGACCGCCCGAATCCGAAGGCCGGGGAGCCTCGGAAAGACCGGAAGAGCGGCCGTCAGCGTCCGCATCGACAGCGCGCAGGCCATGAACGGGGTCGGCCGGGCTTCGGCGCTCTCCGTCCGCCTGGAGCAGTTCGCGCACCGGAACACCGTGATCGCGGCCGAGGCGGTAGTGGCGCTGTCCGACGGGGCGCCGTGGATCCAGACCGTCTGCGAGGAGATCCTCCTCGGAGTTAAAACGACCTTCATCCTCCACCTGTACCACGCCCTCGAATATGTGTCCGCCGCCGTGCAGGCGGTGACGTCGGGCGGATCCGGCTTCGTGAAAGCGCCTGCAAATACATCGTCGGGAACCGGTTCAAACTGTCGGCGCGCCGTCGGTTGAAGGCGGGCGCCAACGCCGTGCTCGCCATCAAATGCCGCGTCGAAAACAGGCGCTGACCCGACTTCCTCTACTGGAGGGCCGGTCATGCTGCAGCCGCCCAACCCAAGAAAATGGGATGCACTCAGTTTCATCGAGTGCCGACAAGTTTTAGAGGTTGATGCACAAGGGCGCGCCGCAATTTATTCCGGCACGAATTCACTTGGAATCTGGACACAGGCAAAAACCGAAAACGTCGCATCCGGCGGCAATCTGCTGGACAATGACATCATCCCACATGCCATCGTGGACGGGTTTCCGCGTCGGGACATATCGGCGACCGTCTGATTGCCGCAATGCGCGCAGGCTTGGCCGCTGGTGGCGAGGCTGGGCCTGTGCATTCCGCAGGCATGAAGATCGTGGACAAGGTCAGTTGGCCAGTGGCGGATCTGCGCTCGCGCTTGGCGACCGACAGCTCGCCCTTCTTCGGCAAAGCGTTAAGATCCAGCAGATCGTCCAGCTTCTTTCGGTTCGCCGGGCTGTTGAAGCCTCGGTCAAAGCTGCACCCGCGCAGGTTGGGGAACGCCTTCCGGCAGCGCCCCACCAACGGAACAGCGATGCCTGCGCCGCCGCCGGTCCACATGATCTCGTGGCCGAGCACAAACCCGTTCCCGTCCTTGACGACGCAAACGAATCGAACCCCGAACCGTCGCAAAAATGCTGAACCCGTACAGCGGATCGCTCACCTCACTACATTGCTTTACAATATCAAAAAATAGACAGCTTGCTCTGTCGGAACCGAATACGTCTCTGATCCTCAAGGTTCCCTCTCATGCCTTTTTGATTTGTATGCATGCAACCCAAACCCGCCAAAGCCTCCCGCGATAAAAGAGCCAAACAACGCGACAATATCGATAAAGAGCTCCTTATTATCCGGAAGGAGAAGGAATGTCAAAAAAACAAGAAATCCGACACCAGTAAAAAAATATATCAACTGGTAATTTCTATCGGTGCTGGCTAGTCTTCGAGTTGCTGCGTCGTTCTCGGATTTGTTCTTCAGGAATTGTGAAACGTGTACTGATTCAAATTTTTCAAATATCGGATGATATCATCCGCCAGATTGTGCGAAAATTGAACTTATTCTTCTTGTGACGAGCGCTGTTGGCTCTTCTTGACTTTCTGAAACGCTTTGACTGCTGCCATCTCCGATCGGCAAATCCTTGTCTTCATTCGTGCTCACTGTTTTCTTCCTTCAATATTTGAAAGCCCCATCAAACGATCTTGCGAAACTATCAAGCTCCCGCTCAAATTGAGGAATTGGTCCCGATTTCTCATCCAACATTTCCTTTTCCATTTCTTTCCAAATCAATAGGAAAACCATTTGTTCCAGATATTCTTCTTCAACCTTTTCGGAATTTGAATTGCCTATCGGCCGGGTCAGCGGCGCCTTAAATTCACATCCAGGCAATTCCGTCACTCCTTCATCGTGCAACGGTTTCCGTTGCATGCCGGGATTGCGATCCAACACAATGTCCTCGTCGGGTGATCGTTCGGTCTTCATTTCATCTGATCCATGAAAATCTTTGGCATCAAATTCTGCAATCAAGCAGTGCCGCTAAAATAAATTTGCAGCGTTGGACACCTGTTCGATTGATTGATACGCGACTTATAGTTGGCATGTCAAGTGTTTGTACGAGTTCGGCCAGGGCCTTCGTGTGTGGACACCCTTGCGACACGGGAGTTTTCCTTGTCCAATTCCGGGCGTCGGATCAAGCGCTTTCGCGTATCCGGCCTGTCGGCGCGGCGCTCCCGGCACTTCTGGAGATTCTGGATCTGAACGGGCGCACGGCGGCCGGCGCGATGCACACGCAGCACGAGGCGTCGGCGCCGGTCGTGGAGAAGGGCGGCGACTGCGTCCTTCCGGCGGAGGGCAACCGGAAGTCGCTACACGAGGACGTGCGGGACTGGTTCGCCGATCCCGAAGCGCAAAGGAAATGCTTTCTTTCCGGCATGTTGGCGGCGGCCACGGGCATGTCGAGACGCGCATCTCGACGGTCTCGCACGATGTCGGCTGGCTGCAGGATTTGCGGAGCAAACGGTGGCAGCCGACACGGTTGGCCCGGCCTCAAGGCCGTCGGCAGGATCGAGGCGATCCGCGAGCGGAAGGGCAAACAGGAGCGGTCCGTCCGATGCCACATCATGGGCGAGGACCGAATGCGAAACCGTACCCTGAGCGGGCCGGAGTGCCTCGCCGCCTTCCGGCGCATCGGCCCGGACATCGTGCGCCTCACGGACGACGACTGCCCGCTCAAGGCACGGATGGAGATCGCCGCCATGAGCGACGAATATCTGCTCGGAATGCTGGCCGACGCGATCGGCAAATTTTAAGAGCGAAGGCTCTGGATGCACCCCAATTTCATTGACATTGCATTGTCTATAATCCATATAGGAATTGTCGGGTGCCCTTGAAGGGCTTGATATGGTTCGCCCAGCCTGACGTCACTCTCCCTACGGCTGCATGAGAGAGCTTCCCGCCGTCTGCGCCATTTTGACAAGCGGCGACTGGTTTGGCCAAACTTTCAAACCGTTGAGAATATCACTGTTGCGCAGTCGATAGAAATTTGGCAGCACTCTTCTAAAATACGGGCAGCTGAAGTCCTCGTTTCTGAAAACGCGATAGACGTTGTAGGCAAGCAAATCTGCAAGCTGGACGCCGTTTGACAGTTCGCTGCGCGTGAAGAACGGATATTCCACGATCGCCGAAAATTTCATGTTCTGGTTGCCCACCCGCTGCAACGAGGCATGTCTCATCGCGACGACACGGTTGAGTTGCCTGCTAGTGTCGTCCATCACGACCAGCGCGCGATGCTTCGGGTGATATTCCCTCATGCAATGCTGTATTCTTTCCAACAGAAACTCGTAAGCCGTCGTGTGAAGAGTTTCGTGGGTCACGGAAGAGTTGAGATACCGCTTGTCGATTGCACTGGACATGATAACCGTGTTGCGCTTGGCGACCTGACGAAAATAGGCTTCGGTGAGATCGGTCAAGTCGTCTTGATGTAGCGCGTGAAGGAACGGGCTTCGCTTCTCGCGTTCGGTGCGCATGCGCACCCAATTGGACTTGACCTCGCAATCCGCTAGTTCGAAAGGACCCTTGCCATCTCGTTCCAATTGGTCTGCGAGTAAAAGCTTCAAACCGGAAATTGCGGATTCGAATGGCCGTCACTGGCCTTCATACATCCCACTGCGAGAAGTACGTAAAGGTGATCCTTCGGCTTTTCCGCCGTACCGGGCGACGGATCACGGGATCCTGATTTGTCGAAATAGAAGAAATACAGTTGTCATATCTTTGCGATCATTAGTGTCTGAGTCAACCTGTCGTACAGATTCTGAATTTACAACCGGGCTGCAGGTCATTCAAACCGCATCCAGTTCAAGCTCCACAAATGGCTAGAGACTTGAATTGAAATTGTAAGGATTGCCAATAAAGTCAATTGGCGCTTGCGGGTGCATTAGGGCTTTCGTGCTCAAGGGCGCGGTGCGCCCTATGCCAAGCCTCGTTGCGATCTGTGCCAAAAATCAAGTCGGCGGCTGGCGGGCCAATGAATGGAACGCCGCTTCACATCGTTCTTCATCGGGCGCACGTCGACGGAAACGGCTTCCTCGCGAACCGTCCCGGCGTCAGGATCTTCGAGGACATGGCGCACAAGCCGCCGCCTGCCTTTCAAGGTCAAGATATCGGCTGTCTCATGTGCGAGTTTCAGCCCAACCAGCGCACGCTTGAAAATCATCCACTTGCCTTCGCGCTTCTCCGCGAAGTCGCGCAACAAGCCCGCGTCGATGATCCGACGCACCGTCTTCAGCGGGCACTCCGATCACGCACGCCGCTTCATAGGCCGACAGCAATTGCCGCTCGGATCTTATCGCCATCGCCTTCCCTCCGACGCAAAACATATGCAGCTCCGATGAAAAATTCCAGCCGCATCCGTCGGAACCGAATTGAGCAATGGCGGATTTCGTGGCGCAGACGATCCCAACAGAGCGAAACTGGACGCTTTTCGAACCTAAACGCAATCTTTATCAACCAAGAAGGCGAGTTCGAGGCTAGTGGCTTGTCGCTGCGCAGCCCTCAGAGCGGCAAACGCGTCCGCGAACCTCCGGATTCCAGCAGGAAATATCGTACCGCCTTTTTGATTCCGAAAAGCGTTGTTTTGGCTTCCGAGTCCAACGGCGCGGTGCGCCTGATGCGTTGCCAGGAAAACCAACCCGAATTCACCGCCGCTCTACGCCGCAGCTGCTTCGGGTTCTTTGAAGTCGTCCTTGTCGAAATAGTGAAGGAGGGGAAAACCGAGACCAAGACCATGATCCGGATCGCGCCAAGTCTTGGAGACAATCTCGTGATGCAATTTATTCAGCGCCCTTCCGGTAAGTTGTCTGTAATCGCCATCGCACACGAAGTTCACGTAGACGACGGGGTCTCCGTCATGGTCGTACCCCGGCTTGACGTCGATCCGGACGATTTTGATTCTGCTGAAGCGGGCCTTGAACGCACGCTCGGCGATCCGCCTGAGCTTTGCGATCCGCTTCTCGACCTTTTTTTTGTTCATTGTGGCCTCCTACGACGCACGCCGCTTGAACATTGCAAGGGCGACAAAGCGACGGCGATCTTTGGTTCCCACTTTCTTCAGCGCTCCGATCGCGTCGTGTGCCATTTTGATCGCCGTATTCGCGTCGAGCTGGGAGTACCGGTCTTCAAGCGAATAATCAGCCCGCTGCCGCGCGTCCTGCAAAGTGGCGAACGCAAACGCGAACTCTTGGATTTCAGTTGAAAATATCGCACCGCCTTTTTGATTCCGAAAAGTGCTATTTTGGCTTCCGCGTCCAATGGCGCGGCTCGCCTGATGCATTGCCAGGAAAACCAACCCGAATTCACCGCTGCTCTACGCCGCAGCTGCGTCGGGTTCTTTGAAGTCGTCCTTGTCGAAATAATGAAAGAGGGGAAAACCGAGACCAAGACCATGATCCGGATTGCGCCAAGTCTCGGAGATAATCTCGTGATGCAATTTATTCAGTGCCCTTCCGGTAAGTTGTCTGTAATCGCCATCGCACACGAAGTTCACGTCGACGACGGGGTCTCCGTCATGGTCGTACCCCGGCTTGACGTCGATCCGGACGATTTTGATTCTGCTGAAGCGGGCCTTGAACGCACGCTCGGCGATCCGCCTGAGCTCGGCGATCCGCTTCTCGACCGATTTTTGGTTCATTGTGGCCTCCTACGACGCGCGCCGCTTGAACAATACATGGGCGACAAAGCGACGGCGATCTTTGGTTCCCGATTTCTTTAGCGCTCCGATCGCGTCGTGCGCTACGTTGATCGCCGTATTCGCGTCGACCTGGGAGTACCGGTCCTCAAGCGAATAGTCAGCCCGCTGCCGCGCGGCCTGCAAAATGGCGAACGCATACGCGAACTCTTGGATTTCCGGTGGAAATTTTAGCATTGCCTCTTGATTCAGGCAAGCGTTTTTAGCGCTTCCGTGCTCAAGGGCGCGGTGCGCCTGATGCCAAGCCTCGTTGCGATCTGTGCCGACGATCAAGTCGGCGGCTATGCGGGCCAACAAATGGAACACCGCGTAGTACGCCGTGCTGATGGCGCGGCGCAGGCTGGCCTGCATAGGCCGCCCCCGATCGACCTTCGTCAAGCGGCGGGCCGTTTTGATCAAGTCTTGCGACTCCAAGTCTCAATACCTCGGTTTTGAATTGCGCGGCGGAATAGACCGATAGCTGCCCCGGCGTCAAGGCGGAGTCGCATCAATGCATCATGGGCATGTCTCATGATTCTTGATTGGCCGCTGTCGGAACCCACGGGCCTCATGGGCAAGGTTGCGTGTTTTAGACGCGTCCGAGTTCACCCATTGATGCGAGGGCGCGGTCCATTTCCTTTGGTCACGCGAATGCGAGACGGCAAGCCCTCCATTCGAGGATGTCGGGCCAGCGCATGTTTTCGAGGCTGCATCCGCTGGCGAGCACGTTGTTGGCGCGTGCTGTCGACGAGCGGCACCCCGCTCCTTTGAGCCGGCTCCCGACGGTGCGCCTGCAGGCGCTTTCACGATGCCGGATCCGACCGGCAGGCCGCGCGTCCGACAGAGGCCGCAGCGCATCAGGCAGTTCCATCAAGGAGGCATTGGCCATGATTGGATAGCAGCCGCATGGGGCATCCACACACGAAGGCCCTGAGTTGCCTGCCAAGAATCGTGAAACGCACTCCCGGCAACCTTTTCAGGTTGCAAGTTGAAAAAAGATGCAACATCCTGGCGAGGCCACTCAATTTTCGGTCAAGCTCTTTGACGGCTCTTCCGAAATTCGCCGCAACATCATCGCGCGCATGATCATGGCGGAACACGGCTGAGGTCCGGGCAATGGAGGAATCGCACATGAACAATGACTACCGCCGACAGATCCGGGAGACGGACAAGGAGCATTTCCTGCACCCTTGGACGCATTTCGCATCGTTCAAGACCGAGGGAGCGCTGCCCCTGTCACAGGGCGAGGGGTGCTATCTCACCGATATCGAAGGACGCAAATACTTCGATGCGGTCGGCGGGCTCTGGTGCACCAACATCGGCCTCGGCCGCGAGGAGATGGCTGAGGCAATCGCCGAGCAGGTGACCAGACTGGCCTTCTGTTCAAATTTCATCGACCTGACAAACGAACCGGCCGTCCTTCTGGCGAAAAAGCTGGCGGAGCTCGCGCCGGGGGACCTGAATCATGTCTTCTACACGACCGGCGGGTCGACGGCCCTGGATTCGGCGTTTCGCATGGCGCAATTCCATCACTACAGCCGGGGCAAGCCGGAAAAACGCCACGCCATCGCACGCAGGAACGCCTATCACGGCACCACCTATCTGGCCGCGTCGCTGGGCGCCAAGCCGGGCGACCGCGTTCCGGAATTCGGGTACGAGACCGAAACGGTGCATCACATCTCGGACCCCAACCCGCTGCTGGCGCCGGACGGCATGGACGAGGCGCAGTTCCTCGACATGCTGGCGCAGGAATTCGAGGACAAGATTCTCGAGGTCGGACCCGAAAAGGTCGGCGCGTTTTTCGCCGAACCAATCATGGGCGCCGGCGGCGTCATCGTACCGCCCAAGGGATATCATGTCCGGTTCAAGGAAATCTGCGAACAGCACGATATCCTTTACATTGCGGACGAGGTGGTCACCGCCTTCGGCCGTTTGGGACACTGGTTCGCCTCGGAGGACGTGTTCGGCATGGTGCCCGACATCATCTGCGCCGCCAAGGGGATCACCTCGGGCTATCTGCCGCTGGGAGCGGTGATCTATTCGTCAAGGATCGACCGGGTCATGCGGGAGCTGGGCGACGACAAGGTGTTCGCCTCAGGCTACACCTACTCCGGCCATCCGGTCTGCTGCGCCGCCGCCCTGAAGAATATCGAAATCATGGAACGCGAAGGCCTGATGGAGCACGCCCGCGAAGCAGGCGCATATTTCGGCGAACGGCTCAAGACGCTGCAAGACCTTGAAATAGTGGCCCATGTCCGGGGCGAAGGCCTGATGCGCGGGCTGGAGTTCGTCAAGGACAAGGCCAGCCATGCCCTGTTTCCCGAGGAGCTGAATATCGGCAAGGTCGTGGCCAATGCCTGCGACGAGCTCGGCCTGATGGTGAGGCCGATCGTGCACCTGAACATCATGTCGCCGCCGCTGATCATAACGCGGGACGAGATCGATTTCGTCGTCGCCACGCTGCGGAAGGGGATCGTCAAGGTGACTGCGGATCTCAAGCGCGACGGGCATCTGTAGCCGACGTCCGGCACAAAACTGCAACCTGTTGAAGTTTAGTACTTAAATTGCATTTTTGCTTGCGAGGATTTCCGGAATGCCGAAGGTTTCACTCGGATCGGCCGCGATTTCGACGGCTGTTCTGGGATATTCGGAGGATTTCGGCAGGCGGACAGTCATCGCAGTGCAGTCCTGCCCGGGTTCGACCGACATCGCGGCGACGGTGCTGGATGCGAAGTCCTGGGACGGCACCCCGCGCCTATCAATTTCCCACACATGACTCGGTGATCATTCCGTGTGTCCTTATGCTTCGGTTTCGCTGCGTCCGCGGCGCGAAGATCGTCCACGCAACCCGGAACTCAAGGATTCCGAGGAGCGGTTGCCGATTCAACCTCTGGAATCCGGCGCTTCGACCGCTGATTTTCGGATTGTCGTGTTCAGCGGAGCCTTCGGCCGCCCGGCGGCAGGCCGCCGAAGGGCGGAACGCAGAGTTAAGTGTGTCATATTGATAGACCCCGCGCTCATGATCGGGGTTCAGGCGACCCGGACGCCATTCGATGCAATTTCGGCCTTGCGCCAGTCGCGAAAAGATTTGGACAGACCATTCTGGGCCAGCGACGACTTGCCTCGAACGCATTGCTCAGGAAGACAGTCTGCCACCGGGCCAAGGCCGCCTTCGGGACGGCGAGTCAGCCGGGCAAAGGATCACGCGCTGCTAAGCCGCGGAAACAAGCTTGTCTGAGCTCTGGAAGCGTCGCCGATATATATCAGGACGGCCGGACGATATCGGGAACCGAAACCTCTATGGCAAAGGCCGCTCAGAACGAAAAATGCAGCCGCGCCGAATGGCGCGGCTGCGAATTCCTCGGAAGCATTCCGGCCGGACGCGCTTCAGTCGCTTGCCGGTGTTTCCGGCGGAATTTGCTTCGCGCCGAAGCTACCGGAAATGATTTTGTCGGTTACACTAAATATAACACCATTATCTAATTCAGTTTTGCCGACGACCCAGCTTCCTGCAATTTCAAGATCATTCGCGTTGGCGCGAGGCCCGTAGAAACTCCCTTTGTAATTGCCGGTACCTCTAGTAGTGCCAAGGGCGGTGGTGATTTGGGGGTTGATACCGTCCGAAGGCGTTGCTTGCGTTGTGCCTTCGAATGTTCCGTTCTCATTGATTACGGTACTGCTCAATGCGACCTTGAAATTGTTAACATCATAGGGAGTCCAGTACTTGTTCTCCTCATTCCACTGCTGGAAGTTGTTTATCGTTCCTGCCACATTTACAACATCGCTTCTGTTTAGGTTTCCGGGAACCGGTCCCTTCAGGATATTCACGGTCAATGTCACATCGCCTCGCAGCAATTTGGTTGCAAGGCTACGCGTAGGAGGAGCGTTGTTGCCTATATATTCATAAGCGAGGGTATATCCGTGGAATTTTCCGGCCGTGATCGGTTGGCCGATGTCCTCGGTCTTCTGGCCGTCCTCGGTCCCGAAAGCCGAGTAGCCGAAAGAAAGAGTGTTGACGCGGCCCATCTGGCCGTTATTCCGGCGCGCGAATGTCTCGGTAGAGGCAGTATACACGAACAATCCGTATGCTGCGTACTCCAGATACCGGTGGTCGTCGTCGTTGGGGCAGGAGGTCCCTATTGAGCCGTCGGGGCAGGTGACGGTTCGGCCCCGAGCCGGCTCCCGACCCCTATCCACGCCGACATGATTGGACAGCCACACTTCGTACGTGCCCAGATCCCGGTAGTCTTTCGGCTGATTGAACGCCTCCGACTTGTAGTAGTCTCCGTCCTCATCCAATTGGCTGCGAGCCGCGGGGGCGATGGCTTTCCAGTAGAAGGCGTTGTTGCCCGTCCAGCTCGACACCGGGTTCGAGATGTCGTCGTCGTCGAAGTCCACCGGAACGGGTCTGCTTTGCGGCTTGTCGAACGCTATGACGAGATCCCAGCCGTTCTGGCCCCGAATGCCGTCTACGTGCTGCGCTGGGTAATTACCGTCAGTGTCGAACGGGACCACAAAATAGTCGCCAGACGTATCACTCACAAATGTCGTAATGTCCTTCCTCATGTCCGTGTAATCGGATATGGCGGGGCCATCAGTCTGCACATCAGTCTGCGGATCCTGATAGAAATCATCAGAAGTGCCCAAATTCGCGGTTCCGCCCGTACGGATGACAAGTCCACCATCCGTCAACTTCAATCCGGTGTACGTTCTAAGTTGGGTTGAGATGGTCGAGGTCATGGCATTGACGTATCCATCGACTTTGAACTCGTCGCCGCCTTCGCCATCGTCGATCACGGAGAACACCCTGTTGCCGTCCTGGTACATGACGGTCTTGAATGTGTCTTCCTCGCAGGTCGCTGGTGAGTCTGATTTTTGGCAGAATGCCTCCGGATTGACTTTGGGGGTGCTGTCGGTCGCGGACGTGGGAATCGTCCGATCAATCCTCCTCACGACTGCGATATTGACGCCTCTGCGCGGCGTGACCGCCTCGCCGCTCGCGAGCTCGTAGCGCACGAGATTTCTCCCGTACCAAGCGAGAAAATCACGCGCGCGGTCGAGGCGTTCCGTCTGCGCGCTCCGGAGCCTGCGCGCGTCGTATGCAGCAAGTCCAGCGCTTCTTTGCGCCGCGCTTCCTGCGGCGGCTGAGCGTTCAGCTTCTTCTGCCGCTTCCACCGCTCTAGTAAGCGCCATGCTGGCCAAGCGGATCAGCCTTGCCGCATTGTCGCGCGCCGCCTCGGTGCGCGCCGTCTGCGCCGCGTCGAACGCGGCGTCCGCTGCGTCATCGGCGTCCGAGTATAATTTCTGAAGCGGGGTTTGACCTGCGCTGTTGCCGCCTCTGTTCAATCCGTCGCCGCTGTTTTCGCGCTCATCAGTACCTGATCCCGGGCCGCCTGGATTCTCTTCTTCTCTACCCGCTCCCGAATCACTGTTGCCGGAACAGGCCACAAGCAGAAAAGCCGCGCCACAAGCGAGAGCTGCGATCAGTTTGGTATTCATGAGTAATTCCTCGTCGTTTTACGTCTACCCCCCCCCATCCGACAGCGGATGGACGGGGTGAGGTTACTGCCGTCTTCGGGCAGCCAAGTACATTCTACGGGGGTAGGTATTCGATGTCCAGCGTTTGTTGGTCCGCGCCCAAGGCAATTTCATTTGAACGTGTTGCTTCAAGATGTTCTGCGAAGCGGCGAGACAGCCGCGCGAGCAGAGCGAAGAGGCAGGACATTGAGGGATTCCGTCAATTCATCAAGGCGAGTTGCATCAATGGATGAACCCGGGCAGGCGGTCAAGGATCCCGGACGAGCAACGCAGCGCGCGGCGATTTTCTCGAGATGCCGATGATTTCGCTGCTTTCGAGCCAATGCGGCCGGCAGACCTGCGTCGGCACGGCGGATTTTGCCGTCATCAACGAAGCGATTCTGTGCCGGTCAATGCCCCAGAAGCAAGGGCTTCCCAGCCACGACGCCTTCTCTCGGCTGTACCGGGCGATGCCGGGTCCGGTTGCGGCGGCGCTGTCGCGGTTCGCTTCGGGCCGGGAGAAGGCGCCGGAGGCGAACGGCAGGTCGCACCCGACGGCAAGGCGCTCCTGCGCGCCTCCCCTCGCGCCTCTGCATCTCACGGATCGTGTTTCAGAAGTTCTGCAAATCGCTTCCGAGACAAGGCAGCGATAGCGTATCCGCTGGATACGCAACCTGCCGTTGCCGATTGCGGCAGCAAAGCTCCATGACCGGGATCCGTCGCAGCACATCCGCGGTGCCTCCGATGCCATTGCGAATGAAGCGATCAAGATCGAGGCCGACATCGCAGACCGAAACCGGCTGGCGCAATGGCAAGCACGCTTGATGAAATATTTTCTTCGCAGCGAGTCTCTCGAATTCGGTCCGCGCCGCGCGCCATCTGCCAATCCGAACCTCACCGTGCCTCCCACCTCCGAATGCGCCCCGTATCAATGTGGACGAAGCGGCGGCGGTAGTGGCCGACGCCGCCGACTTGAAGCCACTCGGCGTAATCGGCGACGAGGCGGACAGGAACATCCGGAATGAAGAAATCCACCGCCCGACCTCTCATATGGAACGAGTTCTCCGCAGCGCCCTTCAACGCGCTGTTCGTCTTCGCTGTCCGGTAGCCGCTCAGGAATCCGATCGGGCCGGACGCGGCGCCTCGCAGCGACGCCTGCGACAAGGCGGCCAGCGCCCAGAACAGGCGCACGTCCATTTCAAGGCTGCGGTTTTCGCGGCGGTCGCGCATGAACCAGTCCGCTTGCCGGAGCGCGTCCAAGTCGTACCCTTGGGTCCCGAAGAACCGAAGATCGATGTCCTCGCCCGTTCGGAAATTCCGCAAATGCAATCGCGGCTCAATGTCGCCGAAATGGCGGTCAAGTCGGCTATGCGGCCGCGCGGGATCCGGACGCGGCCCGTAATCGTCCGACGATGAGGCGGAGGCGCTTCCGCCCGTTGCGCCCGAAACCGCCCCTGCGAGCAGGCCGGCGAGAAGCGTCCGCCGATTCACGCGGGCTTCCGATTGCGATGGGCCTGCGCGGGCTTTCCGTCCGCTTGAGCTGCGGACGGCGCGGCAGGAAACTGAATCTTCCGCGCGCGAATCGTTCAAGGCCGGAATTGTCAATCTTGAGGCAGGCCGCTGTTCGATTTGCCTGGCCGCGCGCCGAACCGAGTCAGTTGGATCAGCTCGTCTGCCATATCGTGGATGACGCCTTTGGAGGACTCCGATGCCGGGGAAGCGGCATCCCGTTCTTCCTGCCGCCGCATGCGCAATTCGATTTCCTTCTTCGCTGACCCTCCCGGAAACCTCGACGCGAGCGCCGATCGCGCGTCGAGCGCGCCGACCGCTTCGTAAAGCAATTCCCTCAGCGCGACGTCTTCGGCGGTCGTCGACAACGCCCAAAGCTCCGAGGGCCCGAGCGTCAGCATGAGTTTCTGGCGGCAATCGCCGCTTTTGTGCCTGATCACGCAGAACATCGGCGCGCCTTCGGCTACGGGCCCGGTGAGTTCCGTCCGCAAAATCGTCTTCTCGATTTCGTTCAAGCCCGCCGATTGCGCGAACTTGCGGATCGAAGCTTCCGAAGGCGCGCTGAATATGAACAGCCCGGAGGCCAGTTCCATGATCTCGTCGTCGAAATCGTCCGGAAGCTGGGAGGCCAGCGAAACGCGGAGATTGCGCTTTCTCCCCTCTCGAATGTCTTCAAGGATCTGCTGCCGAAACCCGTCGATGCGCGCCGCTCGATGGAATTCGTCGACGCAGAGCAGCTTCGGGATGCGGGCGGAGTTCGTTGCGCGGCGGGCGTGATAAGATTCATACGCCTCCGGCAATGCGCCTGCTCGCGCCGCGCTCGCGACTTCCGAGGGATCGCAGTGCCAGTCGCGGGTCGCCGCCTGTCTGGCCAGCATGAACATGAGCGCCGCTTGCCGGCTTGACGACGGGCCGCCGCCCGCCGTGACTTCGGCCAGGTCCAGCGAAACCGCCCGCGCTTCCCCGAAATCGAGTTTCGAATGCCCTCCGAGCATCGGATAGTCGCGGACCGCTTCCGCGATCGCCCGGTGCAGCGAACTCATTGCGGTTTCGCCGTCCGGCCCCTGCCCCGCTTCGCCGTAAAGCGATGCGATGTGTTCCGCATGGCTTGCGGTCACGAGATCGGCAAGTTGCGGCACCGCATGTCTTTGGGCGACTGCCGCGGCGACCGGTTTTTGTTCGCGAAACAGCGCGTCGACGACATTCCACCAGCTTGCGTAGGGTCCGGGCGTCCATCCGATTTCGGCAAGCGACGCATCGACTGCGGGGTCGTCGCCTTCGAGATATCGGCGCGGGCTTCGGTCGTCCGACCCCAATTCGTATGCTTCGTCGATCGTCGCTCCGATCAGCCCCCGCAACGGGCTCGGTTCCGAAGCTTCCGAATCATCGCAAATCACGGAAACGAAGTTCTGCAGGAACGTCCTCTGCGCCGGTGGCGGCTTGCGCATTCCGAGCGGCGTGTCGAAAGCATTCACGGCATGATCCGGAGTCATCGCGAGTTTCAGGTGAACCGCTTCCCCTCGCCGGCCGGGCGGCAGGGATTCCTTGAGCAGCGATATCAGGCCTTTCGACGATCCGCCGACGTCGATGACGGCAATTCGGGGAAGTTCGGCGTGGTCGGCGTCGCCGGCGTGCGGCTCGAGTGCCGCCGCCAGGCAGAAAGCGTTCATCGCGACCGATTTCCCGGAACCCGACACTCCGGCGAATATGTTCGCCCAGCTGTTCTGGTTTTGCGATCCGGGCTTGTAGGGCCAAATCTTGCCGTCGGCGGTCCGCAGCAGGATCGGGCCTTCCGCCCATGGTCCGGCCTGCCGCTCCAAAGGCGCCATCGCGAGCGCGCTCGACAATGGAGCGGCCGCGGGAGGCGCCGTGGATTCCGGAGCGATTCCCGGCACGGACCCCAGAATTGTGGCGAACGCGTCTCCCGAAACTCCGTCCGCCGAGGAGTTGCCCCACCTCTCGACCGCCCGCCTGAGTATCGCGGCGTTCCGGCGCAGGTCGGCGCCATGGTCGGCGCGCGTCCAGGTCGCGAAGCAAATTCGAAGGCGCACGACCGTGTCCTCGGTTCCGTCCGTCTGCCTCAATTCGTCTATCGCGTCCCTGATCCTTCCGTTTCTCGTCGGCGCGGAGAAGATGAACAGCCGGGCGTACTGCTCTTTCAATCTGAGGGATTGAAGGCCGCCCGCTTCGATCAGGAACGAGCACCGCCACGCGATTCTCGCCGGAGCGGCGGTCACGGAGTCCACCAGGGCATTGAACGGCGTCAGGATTTCGGGAGCGACCGTAACATCGAATCCCGAAAGCAGCGTATCGCCCAAGCGCACTGTGCGCGAGTCCTCGACATGCCCGTTTTCGGTGGCCAGCTGCCGGTCGAGGGACGGCCAGGACAAATTCGAAAAATCGTCTCCATTCATTTCCGAAGGCGTTTCAGGCATCCGCTGCATTCCGGAGCTGCTTGCCGGGTCCGCCGCCGCATCGGCGGTCCGAGGGATGGCGGGCACCCAATCCTGCTTCCACGGAGCCGAAAACGGATAGATCGCGGCGCGGATGTTCTGCAGCGCCTCGAGCGCGTCAAGAATTCGAGCGAATTGCCCCGATGCCTGCAAGTCTCTGCAAAGCGCATCGACCAGAGCGGCGTGGCGCGCGAATATCGAGTCGGGCGCTCGTCCGGATGACTGCCCGCGACCGACCGAAGGTTCGGGCGGTCCCGCTTCGGCCGCAGAATGGGATGCGGCATCTGCCAGCGGATCAAGCCTCGTGTAGACGGCGACCATGCATGATTCATCGACCAGGCAGCTTGCCAGATGATCGCGCCTTTCATTGAGCAGGTCGGCAAGATCGAGGTCGAGAAGGCGCGCCCTTCGGAGGCTTCGGTCCGCGAATTGCTCGACGATGCGGACGGCCGAATCCGGATCCCGCGAAAACGAAATCTCGATCGCGTGACCGACCGACGAGAGAAACGGCGCAAGCGACACTCGCAGTTGCCCGGCCAGGCTGGACAGCGCCTCGCTGTCCAGCATTCGCATCGAACCGTCGATCGCGATGAACGAGACCAGAGTTCCGTCCTTCAGGACGAGCGTGCGGTCGTCCTCCAAGGATTCGAGACGGATCCGGTCCATGAGAGTCCGGCCGCGTGCCCCGCCGAAGAGATCGGCGAAATACTCGCTCGCGGCGCTCAGCATTCGAATTCGATCAATGGCCCCGGATCTGTCAATTTCCCACACATGACTCGGTGATCATTCCGTGTGTCCCTATGCTTCGGTTTCGCTGCATCCGCGGCGCGAAGATCGTCCACGCAACCCGGAACTCAAGGATTCCGAGGAGCGGTTGCCGATTCGACCTCTGGAATCCGGCGCTTCGACCGCTGATTTGCGGATTGTCGGGTTCGGCGGAGCCTTCGGCCGCCCGGCGGCAGGCCGCCGAAGGGCGGAACGCAGAGTTAAGTGTGTCTTGTTGATAGGCGCCGGATGCCGCAGAGCGCTCATGGTCGCCTCTTCGCGATATTCGCGCGAATAGGTCAATGCTTCATTGAGATGCCACATCGTTCTGCGAGAGCGCTTGATCGCAATGTCGGCCTGAAAACGATCCGTCTTGGATCCATTGAACGCTTGCATGACGTCCGGCAAATTCGCGCCCAGCCCTTCGAATTCTTGCGCATGCGACATCGGCAGAATCAATCCTTCGTTCCGGACGGCTGAAGCGACTCTCGAAAGCTGATCGGGGTCGGCGCGAGTCCGCGCTTTGATCGTTCCGGCCGACGCCGACCTCACGACGCATCCGGCGCTTTGGAGCACCTCGATCGCTCGAACCATTTTCATTCTGTCGGCTGCGGCCAGCCACGCGGCTTCAAGCGCCGGGATCGAAGATTTGCCGGCAGGACGGCAAACAATCGACTTCAGGAATGTTTCCGCAGCAAGACCTGCCGACCACGAATGTCGAGCAGTGAGTTCGCCGCCGCATGCGGCTTTCAACGCGTCGACGCACTTGCCGAGAATTGTGTCTTCCGGCCGCTCAAGCCAGCCCGGACCTTCATACGCGTCGCGGATCCCGATTTCTCCGTGACTGAGCAGGATCTTGCACTCTTCCAGCGTGAATGCGGAACGCGTTTCTTTGCCGCCGCCGGTTGCCCAGCTGCGCACCCAGAAGGGCGCATCCGACGAATTCGGATAAAGGCAGCCGACCACGATGATCGGACGGTTTCTCTGCGACAGAAACTCGAGCGTCTTGCCGCTCAGAGTTTGCCTTGGGTCCGGCATCTTGATTCTGATCCAGTTGCCCTCCGCCGGCGTCCGCTCAGCGGCGAGCGCTTCCGCATATCGGATTCTGGGATAATGAACGCAAAAGGCGGTTGAATTTGCTCCGTTTCGACGAATTCCATTCCGCGATTTCACTTCGCAGTGCTGCAGGGTTTTCGCTGCCTCGGCCAACACGCGTTCCTTGGGCCTGGTGATCTGCAGCAAAGGATCGAATGCCTTTGCGAGGTCGCTCCGGATGCCTTGCAACTGCAGCATCGATTTGCCCGGCGAGGCTGAAGCAATCCAATCCGCTCCGAATGCCTGCTCCATGGCTTCATCGATTATCATTGCCGATACGGTGGCGACCCGTGAGAGCGATCTCGCGTGACGGAACGCTTCTGAACCGGAGCAGCCCCACTCATTGGCAATCGTGTTCCAAGTCGGGCCAAGCCATCCGTCCGGGTGAATTGTCGCTTGATCCGGGAAACTCGCGTTTTCGCGAATGAAGGCCGCAGGCTTGTTCGCGAGCCACACGCACTCGGCGCAATTCGTCGAGACTTTCCACGGGTCGCATGGGCACTTGTCGCTCCAGCACGCCGCCAAACTGCCCAAGTCCTCGTCGAATAGAATGACGCCGAGCGCGTTTTCCGAATATCGACGATCCTTTGGAGCGTTCCCGGGCGGATGTTTTTCAGCCATTCCGCAAGTCTCCGGCTTCGGTCGATTGAAGGTCGCGAAGTCGCCCGCTGCCCGCCTCCTCCGACCAATACGTGGCAATAGCCTCCGTCGACACATCGACGAAGCAGCCCATTCGCCAGCATTTGAGACCGTTTCGACCCGGCGCGCGGTGCGCAGAAGCCCTGTCGGCGGCGGTTGGCCAGAATCGAATGAAGCTGTCCAGCAATGCGGAAACGGATATGAACTCCGCCTCGGCAAGCAGGTCCCGCGCCGTGAACAGCGCCTCGAAAAACGCTTCGGGATGCGCCGACCCGACGATGTGTTCCAGCACGCGTTCCCGCCGATCAACGTCTTCGACGGTGCGTGCAGCAGCATCCGCGAGCGCTTCGTCGGCTGCCATGCCTTTCCCGTCGGGAGAAGCGAAGAAAACCTGCCATGCCGTGCGGTTGATGTCCATCTGGTCGAGCCCCGGGCCCCAGAAGAGCCGCATCCGTCCCCGGAGCGCCGCCCAAACCGGATGCCTCAACTGATGGCAGAACTGGCAAATTGCCCTCATCCTTTCAGGTCCGCAGACTTCATGTCGCTCCGCGTGATCCACCTCCATGAATCCGGGGATGCGGGTTGAGCACACGCTGCAGGTCCAGTCGTCCAGAGCAAATCGCGCCGCGATCGAATCCAAGGATGCGCCTGCAATGATCGCATGCGCGCGAGCGCCCATCGCGAGGACGTCGGGCTCGCCGTCCGCGATCTCCCGCATCGACAGGAACGGGCTCTTCAAGTCAGTTGATGTTTCGGAGGGTGCCGTCGACGGTCACATTCGTGGCGCCGCTCCCGAAGAGCGAACTGACTCCGACGCCCAGCGTCGTCGGTATTGCGACCAACGCGGCGCCGACGAACACCAGCGTGAACGCGGAAGACAGTTTCGCGGACGGATCGTTCGGATTCTGGGCGTGTTGCCGGAATTTCAGGAGTCCGACGATCCCGAGCCCGATTCCGAGCAGGAACGCAGCCGCGCCGATAAGGTCGGCGATGCTTCCGGCTTGCGTCTGAAGTCCGGCGGCGACATCGCCGATGTTCGTGACCTGAGCCGTCGCCTGCGGCGCGGCGGCGATCGCGGTTGCGGCAATTGCAAGAATTTTGTTCATGGCATGACTTTCGATTTTCGGCTTTGCGTCCGGTCGAGGCCGAGACGACCGAGTCCGGAGAACGGGTCATGAATGATCCAAGGCCGCGAGAATTCGAACCGGCGCGTTTGCCGATCTTGAGAAAAATCCGTGGAATATCCGGGCGGATCGATGGAATGCCGCTCCGACGCTTCCGGTCGGCAGGGGCAAGTTGCCGGCGCATCTTCACGCGGTTCGACAGGCTCGACGCAACGTTTCTGAGCTTCTTGAACCTCGCTGCCGCAATGATATTCGATCTAGCATGGACAGTCCCTAGTTTGATAGGATCAATTCACCAAAATTGAGGAATTGCCCGATGAGCTCAACCGAGACTCAAGCCGAATTCGAACAAACGTCGTTTCCAGATAAGGGTCGGTCGCTTGGGATTTCTTCGAACGGGCGATCCCGAATGCGGGGCATTTCTGAAACAGCCGCGAACGCCTTCGTTCCGGATTCAGCATGCAATATCGTGAAGAAGAGGTGCGAGGACGCGCTGAGTCTGTGGCCGAACGCCAAGGCTGCTGTCCTCTATGGTTCAAGGGCGCGCAGAGACCACCGCGCCGACAGCGACTGGGACATCGCCTTCATTACCGGCACGAAAGAATCTCTTCCCAGCGAAGTGCTTCAAGACCTGAATGAACTTGGGACAAGCAAAGAAATAAATGTCCACGGGCTGGCAATTCCAAAAAATGAATTCTATGACAACGCGAATTCCCTCGGCAATGTTGTCTCTTCGATTGCGCGCGAGGGTCGTTTAATTGCCGGGCACTGCGAGTGGCCGGATACTGAAAGCGAACTAATTATGAAACCGGATGTATATAAGGATCGGCGGGCGATGGCCTTGAAACAAATTTCATCGGCCGTCAACAATTTTTCAGAGAGTATTGTCAATGCCCGCACAAGCAGTGATCGAACTGCATTTAAAAGCTTCGTGAAGCACACTGCCGATGCAGCAGAGTTTTTTGCTAAAATCGCGTTTGAGAAAATCGCCTCCGGCACAAGAAAGCAATATCCTTATTCGCACAAAGTTGATGATATTGTTCAGGCAATTGACAAGAAGATTGAGGCTTTTGAAGAGGAGAAGGCCAAGTGGTGGCGGAGTGACCGCGGCAGAGAATTTTGCGAACTTCTCCGCGCAATGAACGGATATGGTCATGACGATCACCTGTATGAATACCAAGTCTTTGAACCCGACGATGATGTGGTCACTCGTGCTGCAAATCGCCTGCTTGCTACAATGCGTTTCGCGATTCGGGAGGTTGAAGAGGTTCCCGGTCCTGAATGTTTGCGACAGGTTGCGATTGAAATTGCCGAACCGCATCGGTCGAAGTTGCTCGATTTAGCCAAAAGTCTGCGACAAGTTTTGGAAGATCTCGACCTGAACGAGTCGACTTTCTTGGCGGCCGGCCCAGTACTCGCCAGATCTGCCAAGATTGCAGTCGGCGTCGGTGGGACAATCGCGCAGGCAACTGAAGATCTTGCCCACAGCCTCTCCGAAAAGGAAGATTCTAAGGGGAACATTTGAACCTCTCCTATTCCGTGCTGCCACCCTGATATCAAAACTATCTTTTGGCAATTCACTAACCAGATTCGAATCCCGCTGAGGGTCCGAATCATGAACCGGCACGGGCCCACCCGCCGCAACGGCTCAAAGGCAGCGCGACCGTCAGCATACCGAGAAAGTCGTAGGGCGGCGTGTTGCTTGTCCGCGGATTCTTCAACCCTTCGAACATTTCGCACAGTTTTCTATTTATTGCCTCTTGGCCCTGCCCTGAACGGCCAGTGCCGCCGCTTTCGGAGAGCAGAACTGAACAAGGAAAGCTCAAATGCAATCACGCTGCTTCGGACACAGACGAATCGAACCCGGAACAGTTACAAAAATGTTGAACCGAAACACGTTGAGCGCACTTATTCTAAAGGAGCAAGCCTTTTTTATGAAATCTCTTGATCACTTCAATTTTCCGAAAATAGACGCTCAATCCAAGTCACAAATTTTTCACATAGCTCACCATTGATTTGCAAATCACTTCGCTGGATTGCCGACCCCATTTGACCAGGTTGTGATCTGGTAGCCAACCAGGCATGTATCACTGCCTTATTTCTTTTATTAGGAGGAAATGCTTGATCATCAGCAATAATACTATCAATAAAATTTTCTACCTTCGGCAAAATTGGATCGTCTTTCGGAACCATTTCCAATACAAAATCTTCAAGCGCCCCGCATTGTTCAAGATCATTATAAGGCATAAGCCATAACCCGATACGGGGCAACCTTTTTTCAGGGTTTTCTTCAACTATCGTCCCATCCGGGCAAATATATCTAGGAAATTTTATTCCCTCTTTCTCAAATCGATTTACAACTGCTTCCCATCTTCCTTCTGGTCGATCATTCGCATCCAAAACGAACCCAACTGCCAAACGTCCAGGCCGCTTGGGCTCGGCTGATAGAGCACCCAGCAATTTATTAATACCTTCCTTATCTACTACAGAAATACCTAGTCCTCCTAAACCAGACTTAGCTATTATGTGACAAACAACGTGTCGGTCATCTTTGCCCTCAACAAAAATAATTTTCGGGCTATTTTCATCTCTTTTCATCTTCAACGAACCTCGATACCTTGATCAGAAACAACTTCAAGTTCTGATTCCGAATAGGATATTACATAATTTTTCCTTTCAAATGACTCCATACGTACAAGGACCCCCTCAATTTTCGGAAAATCGACAGCCGCTCTTGCAAATCCTTTTACACAATCAAAACTGTGAGTGGTAGCAATGACCTGAACACTGTTTTCATCTGCCATCTGTAAAACATTGCGCCAAAAATTTTCAAAAATCGAGTGATGGATGCCATTTTCCACCTCGTCTATCAACAAGAAACCATTTTGCCTGCATGCCAACGCTAGCGACAGTCCGTAAAGGCGAACAGCTCCGTCACCAAAACTCCGCAAAGGTACAGATTTACGACCATCCGAATACTTTGCGGCTGCACGTCGCCCACGCGGGCGTCGCCAATCGCCGATCATAGTCACCCTATCAACTTTATCCCCAAGCGCGAGATTGAGCCCATAAATTGCGCGTTTTTCCGCCTCAATACCTATAGTCTCAACTCTATCCCAGAAAATAGAAAGCAGATTGTTGTTAATAGGGCTTGGACCCAAAATTTGAAAGTCAAATTTATCGGGATCCACAATTCTCCTATAGCGTGGATGGCCCCTAGCACGCGGCAAGCTTGCGCCAAGTATCCTGTCAAATGGAATTCTATATACGCTTTTTGAAAATGAAACCTCCAAGATCGCTGGCTCCATTTCGTGTGAAAATGCACTGTATGCTTTTTCCAATTCTTCTAAGATTTGATCGTTTACGTCACTTACGCCTTTTGAAGAAATTACAAGCTGATCATTATCTGATAAATCACAAGGACCAATTTTTATTCTAGAATTTTCTGAAACATCTCGGCCAAAAAATAGGGATGTAAAATCGTAAAGATCCGATATTGGGTTATCGTCTTCAGAAAATGCAGAAGTTTCTTCATGCTTATCTAAAAGTGAATAAAGAATACCTTCATTTCCTCTGGATCCATAGAGTTGTGCCGCTTCTAGAACAGTTGTCTTTCCGACGTCGTTCTTTCCGGTGATTAACGTTACGCGGCCTAGTTTTGGTATTTCCAGTTTTTGTACGCCCCTAAATCCTTGTATTGACAAACTGTCAAGGCGCAGGGGTGAAGTGGGGTTTTCGGACATGTTATCATGATGGCTTGCAGTTGAGACTTGTCAGTTGATGATAGCATGACCTTCGCCAGAGTGAAAGTAATTGTAAGGGCTTGGGGGGGGGGTGTCTCATGATTCTCGGTTGGTCACTATTGGAACCCTCGAACCGTGTCGCCAAGGTTGTGTGTTTTTGAGGGCTTGCAGCGCCGCCTGACTAGGAATCATGAGATGCACCCGCCCGCTGCCGACTGGCGGCTTGCAATTCTGCCGCGAGCACCCGCAGCAGAAGCCGCCAACGCTGAAGGATCACTCAAAACGCGCGGATCCGGAGTGCCCGCAGCACATCGTGGCTTTGTCGCATGTCAGGTATAGCAAGTCCCGCATTTGTTGCGCAATTCATACAGTCTGGCGAATATTTTGCGTCGCGCAACTCAAGGTTGCGCAATGAGCTATTGCGCAGCTAAGAGCACTGGCTGTCCGATAGTTGCAGCAACCCCTCCGCTGACCTCCAGTGTGAAGGACGTTTGCAGGAACGACCGACGATGTCGAACAATCCTGGAAGCTCTGCAACTCCTCGGCGCCTGCGATGCCGCTTGCTTTGAATTCCGGCTTCTTCAAACCCCGCGTTGATTGCGCAATGCCCTTTGGCAACACAAACTTGCGTCACGCAACTCATGATTGCGCGGTCCGGCGCGATACGCTGCCGCCGACCGGCAGCACGCGATTCCGCGACGCGCGCCCTGCCCTGAGGTCGCCAACCTTGAGGGACTTTGGCGACGGCAGCGCGGAAAAAGTATGTTCGCGCTGGTCGACGCGGGCCTCGCGACCTGGAAGGACACAGCCGCTACCGAAGCCTGACCGGACGCCGCTTCCCGTCGCGCGGCTAGGGCCCGGGGCGGGTTCGCGCAGCGCGAAGGGCGAAGACAGGGCGGCGTTTGTGGACTCTCCGAGCGCTCAGCCAGGGCTTTCGCTCTTAAAAATTTCCGTTTTCCATTTCCGCCTCGTGATGCCACTCTTCGGTCAAAACAACAACGAAGAGCAGTGTCCGGAGGCAGAAGATGGAAAAATTACGCGCTATTTTTCAATGGGTTGACGACCCCCGCAAGAGCAACGCCAAGAAGCATGACTTGATCGAGATGCTGGTGATCGCCCTGCTGGCGACGCTGTCCGGCAAGTCGTCATGCAGCTCGTTCGCCCGGTACGCGAAGGTCAATTGCGAGTTTTTGCGCGGATTCTTGGAGCTCAAGGGCGGTCCGCCGAGCCACGACTGTTACTACTAAGTGAAAACTCCCCAAAAGCGCTAAAGTAAAATTCCCCAGTCAGGGGGCTGCGAATTCGTTCCGGGGGGCATGCCCCCCGGAACGAAAGCAGTCCAAAATCCCATCCGATTTTTCTGCCGAAGGAGGCTCGAGTCGGGTGATAAAGCTGGAGAAGATTGTCATGTTGCAAGAACTGAAACGGGAAGGCCTTTCGATCAGCGCGATCGCGCGCCGGACGGGCCTGGACCGAAAGACGGTCCGCAAGCTTCTGGACCGGGGCCTCGCGGCTCCGGCCTATTCGCCGCGGGAGCCGCGGCCCCGGCTTCTGGAGCCGTACGAGAACTATCTCGCGGACAAGATCGGGAACTGCCCGGATCTGTCCGGACGCCGGCTGTTCCGACAAATCCAAGAGCTCGGCTACGAAGGCAGCCAAGCCGCGGTGACCGCCCATCTCCGCGCGATCCGGCCGGACGCGGCGCCCAAGTTCGAGCGCCGCTTCGAGACCGGGCCCGGCGAGCAGGCCCAGGTCGACTTCGCCGAATTCAAAACCGGATTCGCCGACGAGCCCGGCGTCTTCAGGAAAGTCCATCTGTTCTCGTTCGTCCTCGGATGCAGCCGATGGCTGTGGGGGCGGTTCTGCGCCGACCAGACGCTCGAGACGGTGCTGAGATGCCATTTGGCGGCCTTCGACGCATGCGGAGGGACGCCGAAAGAAGTGCTCTACGACCGGATGAAGACCGCCGTCCTGGGAGAGGACGCCGACCGATCCGCGGTCTACAACCCGTCGCTGGTCGCCTTGCTCGACCACTACGGATCGGCGCCGAAAGCCTGCAAAGCCTACCGGGCGAAGACCAAGGGCAAGGTGGAGCGGCCGTTCCGCTACATCCGCCAGGACTTCTTCCTCGACCGGACCTTCCGCAGCCTCGACGACCTCAACGCGCAATTCGACACCTGGCGCGGCGAGATCGCCAATCCGCGCGTCCACGCCACCACCGGCCGGATCGTCGACCAAGCCTTCGCCGAAGAGCAAGGCTATTTGATTCCGCTGCCCGCGCATCCCTACGACGCCGTCCTGACCGTCGAGCGCCGCGTCAGCCGCGACGGAATGGTCTCCGTCGGCGGAAACCTCTACTCGGTGCCCGACGCCGCACGAAAGCGCGTGCTGGAGGTGCAGCGGCATCCCGCCGAAGTGCGGATCTTCGAAGACAGGACGCTGATCGCCCGGCATCCGATCCTCGAAGGCCGGAACCGCCGCAGGGTCGATCCCGGCCACCGCAGGCCGCCCCCGCCGCGGATCGACTTGCCCGACCTCGAGGAGGCGCCGAAGCGGTCCCTGGCCTTCTACGACGCCGTGGGACGCCGCCTCGAACGGCAGGGAGCGGCCCGATGACCGAACTGATCGACCGCATCAGCGCCGCCCTGGTCGGACTGAAAATGCCCCGGGCGCTCGAAGCGCTCGGACCCACGCTGCGGCGGCTGGAGCAGGGCGAGATCACAGCCGTCGAAGCCATCGACGCCCTCCTCAGCGAGGATTGCGCCCTGCGCGAAACAAGACGAATAGACATCGCATTGCGAACAGCGAAGCTCCTCCCCGTCAAAACGGTCGAAAGCTTCGACTTCGCATTCCAGCCATCCCTCGACCGCGAGCGAATCGCCGCCTTGGCCCAGCTCGACTTCATCCGGAGACGCGAAACCGTCCACTTCCTCGGACCGCCCGGAACCGGCAAGTCCCACCTCGCGACCGCCCTAGGCGTCGCCGCCGTCAAAGCCGGAAAAAGCGTCTACAAAACCACGCTCGCCGAACTCACCGACAGCCTCGCCAAAGCCGAACGCCAAGGCCAGCTCGCCGAAAAAATCCGCTTCTTCGCCCGGGCCGCCATACTCATCGTCGATGAAATCGGATATTTGCCCATCACGCAGGGCGGCGCGAGCCTGTTCTTCCAAATCGTAAATGCAAGATACGAAAAAGGCGCGATGATCCTCACATCGAACAGAAGCTTCGCGGAATGGGGCGACATCTTCGGAGACCCCGTCGTCGCGACGGCCCTCCTTGACCGGCTCCTCCACCACGCAGCGGTCGTCCGAATCGAAGGCGCAAGCTACAGACTCAGAAAGCACGCCGACCTCATTCCGGAACACGTCCGAACCAATGCGCCCATCACGCCGCCGCCCCCGCCGAAAAAACGAGGGCGACCCAGAAAGGAGGCCAGAACCGACGACTGAACTGGCTCGCCGCCAAAAAACCAAAAAGTGGGGAATTCTGCTTTAGCACTTTTGGGGAATTTTACTTTAGCATTGACAACGACTCGTTCTCCGACCTGTTCAACGCTCTCGATCCGGAGCAGATGGCGGGCGCCCTGACGGAGCTCGCGAAGATGCTGCTGGCGGCGCTTTCGGGCGGTCCGGCGGACCAGGTGGCGATCGACGGCAAGGTGCTGAAGGGCGCGATCCTGGACGCCTCGAGCAAGTCCGCGCTGCATCTGGTGCAGGCGTTCGAGCCCGGGGCGGGACTCGTTCTCGGCCAAGTGAAGGTCGACGGGAAGTCGAACGAGATCACGGCGCTCCCGGCCCTTCTGGAGATTCTGGATCCGGACGGGCGCACGGTGACGGCCGACGCGATGCACACGCAGCGCGAGGCGTCGGCGCCGGTCGTGGAGAAGGGCGGCAACTACGTCCTTCCGGTGAAGCGCAACCAGAAGTCGCTGCACGAGGACGTCCGGGATTGGTTCGACGATCCCGAGGCGCAGAAGGAAATGCTTTCTTGTCAGCATGTTGACGGCGGGCACGGGCGCATCGAGACGCGCATCTCGACGGTCTCGCACGATGTCGGCTGGCTGCAGGATCTGCACGGCTGGCCCGGCCTCAAGGCCGTCGGCAGGATCGAGGCGGTCCGCGAGCGGAAGGGCGAACAGGAGCGGTCCGTCCGATACTACATCATGAGCGCGGAGATCTCGCCGGAGCGGCTTCTGGAGCTCACCCGCAACCACTGGAAGATCGAGAACTGCGTCCACTGGGTCCTCGACGTTGTCATGGACGAGGACCGGATGCGGAACCGGACCCTGGGCGGGCCGGAGTGCCTCGCCGCCCTCCGACGCATCGGCCTGAACATCGTGCGCCTCATGGACGACGACTACCCGCTCAAGGGACGGATGGAAATCGCCGCCATGAGCGACGAATATCTGCTCGGAATGCTGGCCAACGCGATCGGCAAATTTTAAGAGCGAAAGCCCTGGCGCTCAGCGACAAAATATTGACATGGGGTAAACCTTATGCATATTGAATTTCCAAGTCCTCTGACCCCGGCGAAGCCGGGCGGGGGTGCGCTGCAGACGGCATCAAGACAAACTGCAGCGCCGAAACTGACGGAACGTCAGGAACGCCGAACGACATGGTGCAGGGGCATTGGCGGAACCGCGACGGTTCACACCAGCAGTTAGTCAGGAACTTCATGATTCAGCTATATTGCCATACCTTTAGGACACACGCCGTTCGTGAGAGCAATACCATCGGAATTTGCAGTGGGGGGTGTCGCGAGCAAGCCCGCCGCCCCAAAGACCGTGCCGGATGTCGTTCCGGCTGGGCCGCTCGCGGCCGTGTGGATGTACCAACTCGCCAGGATGAACGTACATGATCGACTCGGCGATTCCCGCGCCTTCGGAGAAAGTCGTGGAGGCTGAACTCGACGAAAGAATCAAGGCAATAGAAACTCTCATGAAAGCCGACGATGCAATCAGTTTTGTTGGAAATATTCTGTTTGGGCTTGACAATGCATTCCGAGACCAAGTGGAGGGAATGGCGGGTAATGAGAAAAAGAAGAAGAAACTTGCTGTCATTCTGGAAACGGAAGGCGGCTATATTGAAATTGTTGAAAGGATTGTCAAAACACTTCGACATCACTACAGCAACGTCGAATTTGTTGTGCCAAATTTCGCAATGTCGGCAGGAACCGTGCTGGTAATGTCTGGAGACGCAATTCACATGGACTACTTCTCGATTCTCGGCCCGATCGATCCACAAATAAGTAATACGAACGGGAAACAGGTTTCCGCTCTCGGATATTTGATTCAATATGACAAATTGATCTCAAAAGCTGACGAGGGAATCCTAAATTCAGCCGAAGCAGCCGTTCTTCTTGCGCATTTCGACCAAGCCGAGCTTTACGCATATGAGGAAGATCGGCAGCTTTCCATCAGCTTGTTGAGAGAGTGGCTGGCAGAATACAAGTTCAAAGATTGGACGGAAACGCAAGGGAAAAAACAAACAGTCACAAAAGAAATGCGCGAGCGCCGCGCAACTGAAATCGCCGAAAAACTGAGTGATCCGGATCGTTGGCACACTCACGGCCGCGGAATATCCATGGACGTGCTTAGACGAGACATAAATCTCAAGATTGAAGATTTTGGCAAGAACAGTAAGCTGAATAAGGCGATTCAATTGTATTGCAGACTTCTACATGACCATATGCAGCGTATGCGACATGCCGCTGTACTACACAGGAGAGGAAGCTATGTCCCGATCGATCAAGGATGACAATATGGATGACGTCAAGAACATCGCGGTGAAAAACCCGAAGGTCGACGTTGAATTGGTGGCTGAGGCGATAAAGTTGTCGCGGGCCCTGCGCGCGCAAGGCGTCTCCGGACCAGGATACAACCTGATTCCGCCTTTCCGTCGGCCGACGCCTGTCAAAGAGGATACAAAACCGTAGAAGGCCTGGCCGAGGAAATGAAGGCGAGGAAGATCACCAAGACAGCGCTGGCGCGACGGATGCAAACCAGCCGCCGCAGTCAAGTTGACCGCCTTCTTGATCCTAAGCGCGAAGGCGTGAACCTCGGGACCATCATCGAAGCGGCGCGTGTCGTAGGTCGGCGGCTGGAGCTTCAGCTCGCATGACGGAGCCTCCCGCCGTGCCGGTGAAAAGGTTCCCGCTCGCGGCACGGCGGCGATCACGGTTGAGGCAATTGCAAGAATTTTGTTCATAGGCATGACTTTCGATTTTCGGCTTTGCGTCCGGGCGAGGCCGAGACGCCCAAGTCCGGAAAACGAGTCATGAATGATCCAAGGCCGTGAAAAATGCCTCGAAACTTCGCGAACAGTTGCGCGCCGGGTCGCTGCAGTGCAATCGCACTTCAAAGTTTGTCGGCGAGCTTGGCGGCTCGGCTATGAGCTCAAGTCGGCAATCCTGACCTCCACATTTTTTCTGCTAACCGCTTGTTTTTGAGTGTTTTCGCCCACTTTTGAGGCGCTACATTTCGCTGGTTTCCGTTGCTTGCAGTAGGCTCAATCGATCCAGTGGGGCATTCGGGACAGCAGGAGTTGCAATATCCGGCAGATGCGGTTCATGTCGGGCGTCGTTTTCGAAGGGGTGCGTAGCACCGTTTCGGACGCATGTCGCGCAAGCAGGCGAACGCCATGCTGCGATGGCGGTGTGCACTTTCTCCGGATCGGGCTTTCAGTGAAACACCGGCCAAAACCTGTAACCCTAGCCTCGGACGCAGATAAATCGGACTCCGCCGAACCGTCGCAAAAATGCTGAGCTCAAACATCAACGTGACGCATCTCAAAATATGGGATATAATGGGGTGAATGATTCCCTGCGGAATGAGAGTCATCTGGGGGCAAAGATGGCAATGCGATGCGGACTCTGCATCCAGACTATGGAATCGTGCAATTGCTTGAGGTATCCAATTGCCTATTCCAATTGGCGGGGCAGCAATTGGCGTCGGTCTTGCATGGGTTCGTTTCATGTTTCCTGGCTAGACAACCTTTGCGCTTCTTGAAACGCCAAACCCGGAAGATGCGCAAAAGCGTGGAAGCACCCTGACCAAAAAACATGAACCGCAGTCGTCCCGCATTCGCTTGATCAGCTGGTTGGCACAATCCGAATTGCATTGATCAAGACTGAAGCGAAGGTGCATCAATCGTGAACAAGCCCTCTGACTTAAATTTCAAGCCCGGCCCAGGAGAAACTCCACCGTTCTTGGCGGGCCGCAAAAAAGAAAAAGAAGAAATCAAGTTGATACTTGACCGTCTGAAAGACGGCAAAAGCCCTGGGCAAAACATCGTCTTGATCGGCCCTCGAGGGAACGGAAAGACCGTTCTATTGCAGTGGGTGAAAGAAGAAGTCGGTAGCTACAAAGGCAAAGTCAAATGTGTAACACTGAATTCCCATCGTTTCCGGACGCACGATGACCTCGTCGGATCACTGAAGAGTCCGGAAGAGTTTCCAGAAAGATTTAAAGTAGAACGGACTAGGGCAAAGACGCCTATCTTTGATGTTGCAGTTCCGCGCCGAGAAGCAAAGAAGGAAATGCTCAGGGATGTATTGGAGCGGAGGTGTTCCGAAAGCGGCTTGGCGATATTGATCGACGAGGCGCACACATTGAATAGGCATCCGGATGAAGTTCGCAATTTTTTCCAAGAAGTGCAAATGCTTGCAAGTGCTGGTCGTCCATTGCTGCTGATCCTTGCCGGCACCCCGAATATCACGCGGCGCTTCATCGAAATTGATATCTCATTTTGGAACCGAATAAAGAAATTCGGCATTGGGCTCCTCGACGATGCGGATGCGAAAGAAGCTCTCCGAACTCCCTTGCAGAAGATGGGTTACAACATTAAGGATAAAGCGCTTGATCGGGCGACCAGTGAAGCGCAGCGCTATCCCTATTTTCTTCAGATTGTAGGTTCCAAGCTGCATCGGGTGGCCGAGGCGGAGCTTGGCATTGGTAGCGAAAAAGAAGTCGGCTGCGCAATACTCGATCAAGCTTTGACGGAGTTTGGTGCTGAGCGGGATAACTACTATAACCTCCGTTATCAAGAACTTAGAGAGGCCGGCATCCTGCACGTAGCGTATGCGGTTGCGTCGCGTTTTGTTTCGCGCAAGGAGAGATCGATTACTGGCGGCGCGTTGGAAATTACAATTGAAAACTGCGTCGACGGGAAAGAATTGACGGATAACGAGGTAGCTAAACTTGCTGTAGATTTTGAAAGCAAGCTTCGAGATAATGGTTTTGTTTGGAGTCCGATTGGAAAAGAGCGCTGTTGCTGTGAGCCCGGAATTCCGAGCCTGATGAACTACATATTGGGATGGAAAGATGATCGTGATCGTGAACTTGCGCGAATCCGCGAGTCCTGACTTCGCCACTTTATTTTGATCATCACTTGTTTTAAGTGTTTCCGCCTAAATTTTAGTCACTACATCCGACCGTGTTCTAGCGGTTTGCCTTGATCTTTTGATACCTCTTTGGCGGGAGGGGACGAAGCGCTCCGAGTCAGCCTTTCATTTGAGAAGCTTCGCCTCCTTTTTGTTGTGCAACTCGATGAAGTCCAGAATCGACCTCTTGAGATCCTCGATGGACTCGTAGACGCCGAGCCGGATTCGGTGGCGTTTTTGCGGAGTTTGACGGACGAGGCGGCGGCAAAGCACCCTCCTTCGGTCCGCGAGCATGACGGCGTTGCGGCGCATTGTCGGCGCGAGGGCGGCTGGCTTGCCGTCACGAGGTGGCGGTCGACGCTGCTCTGTCGGGACTTCAGGACATGCGGCATGGACGACGAGGCGGCAGTGGGAAATTGATAGGTCGACGGCGCCGGATGCTGCCACGAAAACATGCGTTGGCCCGACTTCCTCGAATTGAGGGCTTGTCGCGGTGCGGCGGCCTCGCCAAAAAACATGAAACGCAACCAACTTTGCTTTCATTGTCGAAATGATTAATGGTTTGGCGTATAAAGGACTCAAATCGGTCGGGGGACTGACCGCTTCCCGCCGTCGGCGTTGAAATCGGCGTCGGCTACGCAGCCAGTCGGTCGATCGGTTCGCCGTATTGGAATCGCCAGCCCCAAGACTGCGCCGATGCAGGAACCGAGCATGACCGCAGGCCCAAATCCGAAATTCGCGCCCGGCGCAGGAATGACTCCGCCGGTATTGGCCGGGCGCGAACGCGAGAAGGCCGTGATCATCGAGGCGCTTGAGGACTTGGGGGACGGGTTCAATCCGACCGCGAACATCGCTCTGATCGGGCCGCGCGGCAACGGCAAGACGGCTCTGCTCCGATGGGTGGAGGCACAAGTCGATCACCTCGGAGGCAAAATCAAATGCGTAAGTTTGAATCCCGATAGTTTCAGTTCGCACTCCGACCTCGTAGAGGCGCTCGCTGATCACGGGATGCTCGCGACCCTCCTGGGCGAAGGATATTCGGGAAGCATAAATTTGCTCGGATCGGGAATCAGCTTGTCGCAACAAGCGTCCCCGAAAAAATTGCTCAGACCCGTCCTGGAGAAAATGTGCTCAAACAGCGGCCTGGCGTTGCTGGTCGACGAGGCGCATACTCTGCATCACAATCCGGAAGTCGCGCGAGCTTTCTTCAACGATGCGCAGGCGCTTGCCGGCGAAGGGCGGCCATTGCTGCTGATCCTCGCCGGCACCCCGGACACGTCATCGCGCCTGAACGGGATCGAGGCTACGTTCTGGAACCGCCTGGACAAAGTCGGCATCGGGCTCCTCGACATGGCGGCTTCGCGGGAGGCGCTCCGGGCGCCCTTGGAGCGGATGGGCTACCGCATCGAGTCGGACACGCTGGATCAGGCGGCCGATGCGGCGCAGCGCTATCCCTATTTCATTCAGCTTGTCGGGAAGGAATTGCATCGGTCCGCCAAGGCCGGACCGGACAAGCTCGTCGACGGCGACAGAATCGGCGGCGCGATCCTGGAGCAGGCATTGAACGCATTCCGCATTGCGAGCAACGCTTACTTTGCCGACCGCCATCATGAACTTCGGACCATCGGCATATTGTCTTCGGCCGAAGCCGTTGCGCGACTCTTCGTGGCGCAGAAGACGATATCGATTTCTGCCAATGAGATCGAATCGGCCATCGACCGGAGCATTGACAAAAAGCTGGAAGACAGGGCGAAAGAAAGCGGCGGGATTGAGCCGGCCTTGTGGGTTGAGGCCAATCTTCGGAACGTCGGCTTCATTTGGAGCCGGTTCGGGAATGAAGACCGCTGCGAACCCGGAATTCCCAGCCTGATGAACTACGTCATCGATCGGGCGGCGAGCTGAAGCGAATTCGCGGACCGGCATGCCCCGATCCTCCGTCCGGAAGAAAACGGATTTGACTTTGCGCAGCCGGCGTACGAATTCAGGCATCGTCGCGATTCCGCCTTTTCGGCAAAGCGACGGAATCCGGCCGCATGCGATCGGCCGGACCGGGTCGGGCGCATCCCATATTTTTGGTCATGCAGCCGCGCGCGGCATTCCCCCGATTGATGATTTCGGGCCTGCGGCTGTTTTCGAAGCGGCATCCGGCGGCGAGCAGGGCGTTGGCGACCGCTTTCGACCGGCGTCATCCCGATTGTTCGAACCGGTTCCCGACGATGTGCTTGCAGACGCTTCCGCGACGCCGGATCCGACCTGCAATCCGCGTGCGCGGTAGAGGCCGCAGCGCATTCGGTCCCTGTTGGCCTCGTAGTGGCGGACGCGGACCGCGACGCCTTCCGCCCGAGTTGCGGCCGGCGGATGGAGCAGTACGGCCGGGCCGGGAAGATGCCGAGGAAGGGACGTCGGCGACGCCGGAGTTCCGATTCTCGCGCGCGAGGTCGGCAAGCGGGAGGGAGCCAACGCCGTGCCCGCCACGGGATGCTGCTTCGAAAACATGCGCCGGCCCGACTTCCTCGATTGGAGGGCCGGTCATGCCGCCGCCCAACCCAAGAAAACGGGATGCACCCGCGCCGAGTGTATTTGCTGCATTTGCGCGCTGAAGTCATGGCACCGCCATTCGATTCTCCGCGTTGAATTCGGGCATGGCCGAAATGGCCGAGTCCGGCAGACAGGGCTGTAAACGGCCCGGATCGAAGGATCCGAACCGGCGCATCCGCACTTCCGCAATAAATTCGTGGACGACCCGCGCGGGTTTCCGAAAGCGGCTCCGACGGCCTCGATGCGCTCAGCCATGCTGCTGCCCATCGCTCAACCAACTGGAGTTGGAGACAAATGTCCGCGTGAGTGTCTTCGGCTTCTTGCTCTATTCGGCGGGCTGGCGACTTCGTTCGATCCGCAAAACGCGCTTCAGGCTCGCTTGCATGGTCCCTTGGTCTGCCCTCAAGTCGGATCATGGCGGACGGCCCGCTGTGCGAAAAAAACTGGGCGGTGATCGAATTGAATATCGAAAATCATGACATGGCCGGAAGCTTGGCAATCAGGAAAAGAGCGTCGAACGGAAGCCTATGGTCCGAGACGGAGATCGATGTTCTTGTCGAACACTGGCAGCAGGGGCTGAAGATGGGGGAGATCGCGGCCTTGCTGGGCCGTTCGAAGAAATCGGTGGTGGTCAAGGCAAGCAGGCTGGGTCTCACGAGGCGCAGCTATCTGAACGAGAACCACATTCAGCGCGCGAAACGCAACGGAAAAACCCGGTCATGTCTTTTATGCCGAGCGCGGTTCTACTCGGAAGGACCCGGAAATCGCATTTGCGCCAAATGCAAGCAGGGCGAATATTGGGAAACCGGCGGCGACAGCTTCTGCTCCAGCCATTGAAATGGACCGTCTGCCGACATCGCGGATGGCGACCGCCGAGCCCCGTTCCCGAAATATCTTTGACCACGACAATGCCAAACGCGCTTACATTGAGGATGTGAAATCGGCGCTGCCGCTGGGCGCAACCATCGAACGCCTGTCCAACATCAAGCTCCAAAAAACGTCGGGCGGATTCAAGACATGCTGCCCATTCCACGACGACAAGACGCCGTCCCTCCATGTGCGCGAGGACCGCGGCTTGTTCTGCTGTTTCGGAGCCGGATGCGGAGCGGAAGGCGATGTTCTGGATTTCGTCCAGAAATGGTTCGGAGTCGGATTCTCGGAAGCCTTGGCCAGAGCGGGCGAACTCGCGGGCTTGCCGCCGCCCGGAGCAAAACGCGGGCCGCCCGGCAAACCTCGCGATTTCGAATCCGATGCTTGGCGAGCGGCGGTTCCCCAAAGGCGCAAGACCGCGGCTGCACCGCTTGTCCCGTCGTCGAAATTCCTGAAGCCGTTTCCGCAGGACCTCGCGCTTCCGCGCCCCGGCGAACTCGTTGCGGTTCGCGATGACGAAAGGAGCCGAATATTCGAATTGCGGCCGACGTACGTCCATCGCTACAAAGACATCGAAGGCGAAACCCGCTGCCTCGTGCTGCGCGCGGAATCCCGCAGCAAGGGCAAATTCTTCGTTCAGGTCGGATTCAACGAAGGCGAAGGCGCCGCTATGCGGTCGCCATTGCCGCTGATCCGCTTTCCCACCGGCACATCGCGGCCGGTATACGGTCTTGAAGACGTGCCGGTTTGGTCGGATTCAAACGGAACGAGCATACTTCTCGTGGAAGGCGAGAAAACCAGAGACTGCGCCGCCGGACTGCTGCCGGTCGGACCGACCGGCATCCTGGTTCTCTCCAACATGGGCGGTTGCAATGCGGCCGGCCGGGCCGACTGGTCGCCGGTTGTCGATGCGATCAGATCCCGAGGCGAACTCGTCGAACCTGTAGAGGTGGTCGTGTGGCCGGACGCCGACACGCCTGCGGTCCGACCGAACGGTCAGGTCGTAGACAGCCAAGCGGCCTATGCCGAATCCTTGGAACGGTCGCTTGCCGCTGCGGCGGCAGGCGCGAGCGGGGTGAAATTCACATTCCGGCGAGTCAAGCCTCCGAGCGGAGTCAAGCCGGGTTGGGATTTGGCCGATGCGCACGCCGAAGGATGGACGCGCGAACATGTTCTGGCAGCAATCGAACGCGGCGGAGACCGGCTCGGATTGAACGAATTCCGGCCTCCGACGCACCGCTTTCGCGGAGGTGACGAGCCGCATTCGCTCGACTGCACAGGCGTTTCCGCGCGAAGCGACGGCATATCAAGCGCATGCGGCGCAGATGCAAGCTCGTTCATTCCGGAACTCAGCCCGGCGCAGAACTGATGCGGCTGGGGTTGCAGCTCATGTTTGTTGGATAGCGTCGGTTCCGCGCTCTTGCGCGTCGCGCAAGCTCGGTGTTTTGAAGTCTGCAATCGGAACCGGCAAGGTTCAGCATGCGGCGTTTCCGGACCAGTTTTCGGAGGTCCGCGAACGGCGGGCACCGAGCATCTGTCAGCGAGCATCCAATAATGGCCCCTGTAGGCATCCAAAGGTGCTATCCCGTTTCTCCAAGCACTCGCAGAGCACTCTCCTTCAGGATCAGCTGCAGTACCTCATCCTTGAAGGGCGCGGCTTCGAAATCTGCGACCCGCCGGTCGAGCGTGATTGCAGGCCAGTCGGAGCCGTAATGCATCTTCCTCTTCAGGATCGAATTGGCGTAGTGGATGAAGGCGTCCGGAAAGCATTTCGGCGACCGGCTGGATGTGTCGCAATGGACATTCGGCTTGTGCCGGCAGACGGCGAGCCCCTCTTCGGTCCGAGGAAAGCTGGGATGCGCCAGTATGATCCGCATGTCCGGAAAATCCGCCGCGACGTCGTCCAAATGCGTCGGTTTTGAATGCTTCGGCCGCATGTCCATTCCGCTGCGCATTTCGGGCCGGCACCGGTCTGCTCCGTGTCGCAAAGCGTGATCACGCCCTCTTCGGCGCAAGCCCCCGATACCGTACGGCAAGCGTCGCTATCATTCGGGAAAAACCCCTGAATGGTCGTGCGGAACTTGAAGCCGCGAACGCCGCACTCGTTCGCTCCGGCCTTGCCCTTGTGCGGATCAACCGAGGCGAAGGGAATAAGCATGTCGTCGTTCTCGGCGCAGAGCTCCGCCGCCTCTTAGTTGGAATAGCGTCGAAAGCCCGTCTCGCACTCGGCATCAAGCGGGAAAATCACCGCGGCGATATTGCGCTCTCGATAGCAGGCAGCCGTATCCTGCACATTCGGCGACATGCCCTCGGCGTCCGCCGGGTTCGCAAAAATGAGCCGCCATGCCGACTTGTACCCGTTGGCGCGGCAGCCATTGCAGGGATCCTCGGCATGGGTATGGAAATCGATGGCTCAGACCTCGGCGAAATCGACCATGAGCGCAGCCTGACGAATGCTATCCAAGGGAAAACGCTATACGGTGGAACAGTTATCCAATACAACAAGCCTCAATCGGGAATGAGGGCATCGAAATGGCGGACGGAAGCAGCAGCGGATCCGCGATCAGGCTGAAGATCGAAGACGGCATCGCCACGCTCGCCTTCAATCGCCCCGAAAAGCGCAATGCCATCAACGAGGCGCTGGTGAACGCCTTGGACGACTTTTTCTCCAATCCGCCGGACGATGTGACGGCGGCCATCCTGACCGGCAGCGGCGGACATTTCTGCGCGGGGCTTGATCTGGTGGAACACGAGAGCCGCACTCCGGTCGAAAACGTCCATCACTCGCGCGAATGGCATCGCGTGACGGAGCAGATCGAATTCGGAGGGCTGCCGGTCATCTCGGTGCTGACCGGAGCTGTGATCGGCGGCGGGCTCGAGATCGCCGCGAGCACCCACGTGCGCATTGCGGAGCCGTCGGCGCGATTTCAGCTGCCGGAAGGACGCCGGGGGATCTTCGTCGGCGGCGGAGCCGCGGTGCGAGTCGGCAATCTGCTGGGAGCCGACCGCATGCGCGAGATGATGCTTACGGGGCGCGTTTACGGCGCCGAGAAAGGCGCGGCGCTCGGCCTCGCGCATTACTCGGTCGACAAAGGCCAAGGCATGCAGCTGGCGCGGGAACTCGCCCGGAAAATCTCCGACAACGCGCAGTTCTCGAATTTTCTGATGATCCAGGCAATTCCGCGGATCAACGACATGTCCCGGGGCGAAGGCCTGTTCACGGAAAGCCTTGCTGCCGCGATTTCGCAGGCAACCGATGATGCGAGGGAAGGCTTGCGCGCTTTCCTCGAGAAGCGGCCGCCCAAGTTCCGGTAGCTCATGATGCAGTTTCACCGCGACGGCTTCCGCGAGGGCGATCCCGATCTGATGCCGTGTGCGGATGTTCTCTCCTCTGACGAAATTGACGTTCTGATAGTGGGTGCCGGACCGGCCGGGTTGACGCTGGCGGCCTATTTGGCAGGCTTCCCGGAATTCCGGACTCTCATCGTCGAACAAAAATCCGGCCCGATGCGGTTGGGCCAAGCGGACGGCATATCTTGCCGGTCGATGGAAATGTTCAACTGCTTCGGCTTCGCGGAAAGGGTCATGCGCGAAGCTTATTGGGTGAACGAATCCGTCTTCTGGAAACCCGATCCGTCGGACCCGTCGCGCATCGCGAGAAGCGGGCGAGTCCAGGACGTCGAGGACGGCCTTTCCGAAATGCCGCATGTCATTCTGAATCAAGCCCGAGTGCACGACATGTATCTTGACGTGATGCGCACGTCGGCGACGCGGCTGGAGCCGGCGTACGGGCGCAGGTTTCTGGACCTGTCCTATGACGCTTCGAATCCGAACGCCCTTGTCGACGTGACCTTGGCGCAATGTGATCGCGAAGGGAATGAGCGCGCGGAAACCTTGCGGGCCCGCTATGTCGTCGGCTGCGAAGGCGCCCGCAGCCGAGTGCGGTCCGCAATCGGACAAACCTTGCGAGGCGATTCCGCAAATCGAGCCTGGGGCGTCATGGACGTGCTGGCGGTAACGGATTTCCCCGACATTCGATTCAAGTGCCTGATACAATCCAGCTCCGAAGGCAGTCTCTTGATCATCCCGCGCGAGGGCGGGTACTTGGTTCGTCTTTATGTCGAACTCGATGAACTGAACGAAAACGAAAGGGCGGCGAACCGCGATCTGACGATTGATCATCTGGTCGCGGCCGCGAACCGAATTTTCGCGCCCTATTCGATTGATGTGAAAGAGGTCGCGTGGTGGTCGATCTACGAAATCGGCCAGCGGCTGACCGAACGCTTCGACGATCTGAAAGGCGATGCGGAACCGACGCGCCTGCCGCGCGTATTCATCGCTGGGGACGCATGCCACACCCACAGTCCCAAAGCGGGACAAGGCATGAACGTCTCGATGGGCGACGCGTTCAACCTCGGCTGGAAACTTGCGTCCGTGCTGAATGGCCGGGCGAAGCCGGAAATCCTGCGCAGCTATTCAACTGAGCGGCGGGCTGTGGCGCAAGCGCTGATCGATTTCGACCGGAAATTGGCCCGGATCATAAGCGCGCCGCCGGACGAGCGCGAAACGGACGGCAAGCGATTGCCGGGATTTCAGGATTATTTCGTCGAGCACGGCCGCTACACGGCGGGCCTTACGGTGCGCTATTCGCAATCCATGCTGACAGGTTCGGGCAAGTGGCAGCATCTGGCGCAGGGTTTTGAAATAGGAATGCGTTTTCATTCCGCGCCTGCGATCCGGCTGGCGGACGGCAAACCGGTGCAACTCGGTCACGTGCAAAAAGCGGACGCTCGGTGGCTTCTGCTTGCATTTGCCGGGGGACAAGACGCAAGAGATCAGATCAGTTCACTGCGCCGTCTCTGCGAGGCATTGTATTCCGATCCGGCATCGCCGCTGTTGCCCTATGCTGAGGATAGCGAGGATATCGACGCGCAGTTTGACCTGCGGGCCGTGCTGCAGGTCCATCACCACGAAATCCAGATTACTGATCTGCCGACCGCTCTGCTGCCGGCCACGGGCCGCCTCGGCCTGCTGGACTACGAAAAGGTCTTCTGCGCCGATCATGGTGGCGACAGGGATATCTTCGACATGCGCGGGGTTGATCGTGAAGCAGGTTGTTTGGTTGTGGTTCGGCCTGACCAGTATGTTGCGACGATACTTCCGCTGAACGGAACGGCAGAGCTCGGGGAGTTTCTGGCCGGTATTTTTCTGCCGGCGGAGCAGCGATCAAACATCAATGACGCCGTTGCCTCGCGAATAAAGGCGCACGACTAGATCCGAATTGTTTGCCCGCATTGCGCGTTGGTTGTGTGTGCCTTTCTCAGTGATTCTGCCCCGGTCCTGGCTCGGCCACCCAGTCATTGTCATTGCCCGGCACACCCGGCTGGCGGAACCGGCCGCGATCTTTGCGACCGAGCTCAGCGTTTCAGTCAGCGCCGCTTTCAACTCGTCGGCCTCCATGAGAGCCGCGGCGGTCGACAAGATCATCAGCGCGCCGGCTCCGACTTGTTTTCACCCACAATGACGGCATCCCCGATCAGCCGCCCATTGCATTGATCAGCGACGCACGCACCGCCCCGACCAAGACCCATGTTCCCATTTATAGTTGCGTTAGCCTTGAGTTCACGAAATCAATTTCCTGCGAACGCTTCAGCACCTTTTCATAAGGATTTCTGCTGCGGCACTTCCGTGCTGAAGACTTTTCGACAAGTGCTCGGCCGCCATAGCCCGAACGTTGGAGCAACAAGATTGAAAATGGCGCCGAGACCGCCGGGCGGGCTAAGCGCAGCAAACAGGCCGGGCGCTCGAAGTGAATGTCCGCCCGCGATTTCACAAAGGTGCAAAATCCGTTCTGGAAAGAAGTCTGAACGCCATGATCCGATACCGGAATTGGCAGCCCGTTTCGGCACTGCGCCGTCGGCACAGGCCTAAGCAGGCTTTGGTTCATCACAATTCGGGAAACCGACGCCCCGGGGCGCATGCCGCAGCAGAGCTCGGCAGAAGGCGACACCGGGGCTACGGAAGTATATGTAATGGTACGATGGAAACTTGTCAAGCGAAAATTTCCTTGAACACAGAAACGCTTTGGAGTTCGCGAAACCACTTTCCTGCGAACGCTTGAGCACCTATCGCAAACATGCCGATGACTGTCCGGATGCCGCACTGCGCCTGTACGCATGGAATGCCGCAATTTGTGCTGCCTTCTACGGCCCGCTGCAAGGCCTAGAGGTCGCACTTCGCAACGCGATGCACCGCGACTCTCTTGGAAGTGCGGACCGAACTGGTTCGACAACGCCAGCACAGGACTTGACACCGGGGCTCCAGGAAGAATCCGCGAAGTAAAGAAAGGTTTCCGTCGCGCCGGGAAACCAGTCGAACCGCCGAACGTTGTGGCGGCGCTATCTTTCGGTTTCTGGGTCTCGCTCACTGATTCTGGTGACAATTGAATTCAGGTGGCCAAGCGAGCTACGAGGACAGGCTTTGGAGACCGGCGTTGCGCTGCACGTTTCCAGTCTGCGACACCACCTTGACGCGCAGGCAGGCTCATGAGCGTTTGAACAAAATAAGGGAATTAAGAAACCGGATCGCTCACCACGAGCCGATCTTCAACAAGAATCTGGATTGCTGCCACGAGACAATTCTTGAAGTCACCAGTTGGACCTCACCGGGACCTGCCGAGTGGATTCGTACCTATAGCCAAGTAGGCGAACTGCTCTCGTCCAAGGACACCGATCCGGCGATCAAGTTCCAACGGAAAATCGACGTTCGTTTCCTCGTTCGACGGCAACAGCATGAATCCCACGGTCTGTCGAGGCAAGAATGCATGCTTTGCCGTCCAACGCATGCAGCGCGCGACCTCTTGCGAAAGGCATTGTCAATTGCTCCTGAATGCGCACTCGTCGCCCCCGATTCCAACTCAAGAGGTTCATCCATCATGCAGCTCAGTTCGTGCACCGAGACTCTGAGCAATTTGGCCCCTGCGGTAGACTGACCAGTATCCTTTCGCAGTTTACACGCGATGGAGCGGCAAATGGTCCACAGAAATAACAAACCTCATTCTGATCAAATTTCAATTAATACCAAATTCTTGAAGATATACTTTTCCATCAATCTTGTTTGCTTGAGTATTCAGATCATTGCCATACACTAAAACCGTCATTTAAAACTCAATACGCCCTAAAAATGTTACCAATTGTGGAATTGAGATTACCCTTGCTATTGCACTTGCCAAGAGCGATACCATGTTCTATATCCCGAAATAGAACTTTCTTCCTCTTTAGACTTTCAACTTCAAGTTTAACGGCATTGCCCACTAGCACAAGAGGAATTAACTTGAAATCAAAATCGGCAAAATTCTCTTCAATCAGCATTGCACCGCCTTTCAACTGATCAAATACAGCAGATGCCTTTAGTGCTCCGCTCTTCAACTCGATTAATATACAGCAAAATTTTCCATTTGAATTTTTAAGAAACACCGCAAAATCGCATCTCCTTTTGTCAATTTTTTGAATTTTGCAAAACCTCTCCACATCGAAAATCAATTTATCTTCCCGAATTTTATCAAAATATACACGACATCCCGAGTCTTTAAGCTTCTTAACAAAATACTCGTCTCCAATTTGGCGTTCGATTTCCTTAAGCACAATATAACTCCATTATCTAAAATCTTACCTCAGAGATATGGAAACAACTTCCGTTCTTTACATGCTATTGCATCACACACCATTCAAGGTTTCCAAAAAACTGTAATTCCGAAAACTCATTTTAATTCCTCCTCTTGGTACTTCTCATTGAGTAAATTTGTTAAGTCCAATTTCATCAATCATTCGCTCACACAGATTGTCAAATTCTTTCTTAGTAAAAAAATATCGACGCCCACTAATTGGCTTTACTCCAAGCTGCTTCAGTTTTCGACGAATACGCTCGACATTGACTGACAACTGCGTTGCGATATCACTAGGCGTAAACATTTTTCCTGACTCACTATTCAACTCATTTGCATTTCCCGTTGAACCATTCCCGCTAAGTTCCTTTGACGCTATTAGGTTTCGACCACCGATAACGTCGTTATATAATGAAAAAGTCAAATCTTCAAAGTCTTCAGGTTCAATGCCACTATCCTCGTGAAACTGTATTTCTTTAACTTTAGTTCCTCGGCTATTTATGCCTTCTGCGAAATTCCACGCACCAACCTCATTTCGATGCAAGTAAGAATCTGCTTCATCGCTGTTATTGTCGATATTCAGCTGTTTCAATTTACCTTGAATAACTAGCTTTTGTATACACTTCAAGAACCAATCACTATGTGTCGTCACGATAACATTGACTCCTTTTCTAACGAGCAGCGCCAAACATTTCGCAATTTTAACTTGTGCACCGGGATGCAGATGCGCCTCGGGCTCCTCCAAAATTAGCAAATCAGACTGCCTCACAAAGTTTCTAATAAATAAAACAATCGGGGCAAGCTCAGAAACCATCGACGATGATCGATTCAAAGTGAATTTATTATCGATCTTGGCTGGCTTAAAGTAGATTTCCGGATAACCTCCGGAAAAATTTGCAACGCTCTCTACCCGCCCATTGAGAACTAGCTCTTCAAATTTTTCGGCTATCGAAGATATGTTACTGTGTGATTTCCTATCGTGGTTTTGCTCCACTTCGAGTTTGTTAGTGCTAATTGAAAGTATTTTTTTTATAAAATCAACTGATGTTTTTGGAAGACGGGGGACTACTCGTGAATCTTCTAGGTCATTTCCCATTAAACGATCCAATCCGGCGCTTGCGACAAACCTGTGGCTTTGCATAATACCACCTCGAACAGCAGGTAGATAATGAACATGGCTCCCTATTCGTGATCTTGGATACGACAAGATTGCAATAGTGGTTTGCACTGATTTACACAGTATGATTGGTGAGTGCATATTGTAATTGAGTTGTTCCAGTAGTTTGTCAATCCGCTCGCTTGCGATATTCGGCAATGGAATATCCCTCAGTAGTGAAGCTTGAAATGAAGTTTTAGATTTATTTCCCTTAATCATTGCGTGCCATATGTCGTAACCTTGCGTGGAGTAGCCAAATTCAATCGATAGCGTTTTCAACTTTCTTCCGTTGCGGGCAAGAGAATATATATTTTTTTCACCAAAGTTTAATAGAATGCTATCAAGTAACTTTTTTTGAGTGTTTTTCCTTTGAATGCCATTTAAAAATAACATATCCTTAAATGTAGGTGGAAGATCACTGAAGTTCGGAGTTTGCGGAATGTCAATGAATTTTCTTTTAAATTCTGTCAACGAATTCCTAAAGCTTTCATTTTGATTCTGCAAAGTGTTTAGACTACCTTCTATATCGGGGTTCAGGCTATATGGAAATCGTGGGAATCCACCTAACTCTTGATGCAATGCATAAATTAGTGTTGCAAGATATGTCTTACCGGTATTGCTCTTTCCGACAAAAACAGTGAGTGGTTTTAAATCTACATTTGCAGATTCAATTGGTCCAAAGTTCCTTACGTTTATTTTAAATGCTCCTGATTTGAGGTCATTTGACGAAGTGTTTGACATTTTTTCCATCACGAAGTGAAACATTTGCAGTGATCGGAATTCACTGCCCATGCCGATACCACGCGAAAGGTCATCGATGCAAGTCAATATGCAATATGGGAGCTTTGCATGTAATTGAGTTGTTGCTCGAAGACGCGATATCTTTTGTCAGTGATGAATTTGGCATTTCTTGGCCCGAGGTTGCCAAAGATCGGTGCACACGCCATTGAGATCAGTTTGAAGTCGATTTGGCGAATGAGGGATGGTCCTTGATCAAGCCGTGCCTCCGCAAGACGAATTTTGCAGGACTTCCGGCGTGCTTCAGTACACGCTCGACACTGGATGGCAGTCGCGACGGTCCCTCCTTGCTTTCCGCCTAGAGCGTTTTTCACTAAGTTTGATCCACTGTACCCATCCCGTATCCTGTTAAAGCCCAACGGAGATTGGAGAATTCTCAGATTGAACTGGGTCAACCTTAGTGAAAAACGCTCTAAATCCGCTCAAGTTTTGATTGCAAGGCCCCAATCGGGATTGTGGCTGATCCCCTTGATCGGGTGGCTCTCAGGGAAATCGGCTCGCCGGATCTTCCCATTTCGTCTCAATCCAATGTTACTGCCTCGCTCTTTCGAAACAACGAAAGAGCGTTTTAACCTGAACTTCACGGCGCAAAAACGCGAGTTTTCCTTTGCAGGAACGCGATTCGCGGAGTCCTACCTGCCAGCCTTCGGGAACATGCCCCTCGGATTGACGCCGAGGAGATCGAATGCCTTCCGTTGCGTGTGCGTCGGGGCCGCGGCCAGCTTGAAGCTATCGGAGTCGCCGATGGAGACGTCGTTCAGCACGACGGTTGAGAGATCTGTCAATGCCGAAGTAAAATTCCCCAAAAGCGCCGAAGCAGAATTCCCCACTTTTTCGGTGTTTTGGCGGCGAGCCAGCTCAGTCGTCGGTTCGCGTCTCCTTTTTGGGCCGTCCTCGTTTTTTCGGCGGGGGCGGCGGAGTGATGAGTGTATTCGTTCGGACGTGTTCGGGAATGAGGTCGGCGTGCTTTCTGAGTCGGTAGCTTGCGCCTTCGATTCGGACGACGACTGCGTGGTGGAGGAGCCGGTCGAGGAGGGCCGTCGCGACGACGGGGTCTCCGAAGATGTCGCCCCATTCGGCGAAGCTTCTGTTCGAGGTGAGGATCATCGCGCCTTTTTCGTATCTTGCATTCACGATTTGGAAGAACAGGCTTGCTCCGCCTTTGGAGATGGGCAAGTATCCGATTTCATCGACGACGAGCAGCGCGGCCCGAGTGAAGAAGCGGATTTTTTCGGCGAGCCGGCCTTGCCGTTCGGCTTTGGCGAGGCTGTCGGTGAGTTCGGCGAGCGTCGTTTTGTAGACGCTCTTTCCGGCTTTGACGGCGGCGACGCCGAGTGCTGTCGCGAGGTGGGACTTTCCGGTTCCGGGCGGTCCGAGGAAGTGGACGGTTTCGCGTCTCCGGATGAAGTCGAGCTGGGCCAAAGCGGCGATTCTCTCGCGGTCGAGCGAGGGCTGGAATGCGAAGTCGAAGCTTTCGACCGTTTTGACGGGGAGGAGCTTCGCGGTTCGCAACGCGATGTCTATTCGTCTTGTTTCGCGCAGTGCGCAATCTTCGCTGAGAAGGGCGTCGATGGCTTCGACGGCTGTGATCTCGCCCTGCTCCAAGCGCCGCAGCGTGGGTCCGAGCGCTTCGAGCGCCCGGGGCATTTTCAGTCCGACCAGGGCGGCGCCGATGCGGTCGACGAGTTCGGTCATCGGGCTGCTCCCTGCCGTTCGAGGCGGCGTCCCACGGCGTCGTAGAAGGCCAGGGACCGTTTCGGCGCCTCTTCGAGTTGCATCGGGTCGGGACGCGGCGGGGGCGGCCTGCGGTGGCCGGGATCGACCCTGCGGCGGTTCCGGCCTTCGAGGACAGGATGCCGGGCGATCAGCGTCCTGTCTTCGAAGATCCGCACTTCGGCGGGATGCCGCTGCACCTCCAGCACGCGCTTTCGTGCGGCGTCGGGCACCGAGTAGAGGTTTCCGCCGACGGAGACCATTCCGTCGCGGCTGACGCGCCGCTCGACGGTCAGGACCGCGTCGTAGGGATGCGCGGGCAGCGGGATCAAATAGCTTTGCTCTTCGGCGAAGGCCTGGTCGACGATCCGGCCGGTGGTGGCGTGGACGCGCGGATTGGCGATCTCGCGACGCCATTTGTCGAATTGCGCGTTGAGATCGTCGAGGCTGCGGAAGGTCCGGTCGAGGAAGAAGTCCTGGCGGATGTAGCGGAACGGCCGCTCCACCTTGCCCTTGGTCTTCGCCCGGTAGGCTTTGCAGGCTTTCGGCGCCGATCCGTAGTGGTCGAGCAAGGCGACCAGCGACGGGTTGTAGATCACGGACCGGTCGGCGTCCTCTCCCAGGACGGCGGTCTTCATCCGGTCGCAGGCGCCTCTTTCGTTGCCCCTCCGCATGCGTCGAATGCGGAGACGTGGCATCCCGGGACCGTCTCGAGCTTCTGGTCGGCGCAGAACCGCCCCCACAGCCATCGGCTGCATCCGAGGACGAACGAGAACAGATGGACTTTCCGGACGACGCCGGGCTCGTCGGCGTATTCAGTTTTGAATTCGGCGAAGTCGGCCTGCGCCTGCTCGCCGGGCCTGGTCTCGAAGCGCCGCTCGAATCTGGGCGCCGCGTCCGGCCGGATCGCGCGAAGATAATCCGTCACCGCCGTGTAGCCGCCTTCGTAGCCGCGCTCCCGGATCTCCCGGAACAGCCGGCGTCCGGACAGATCCGGGCAGTTCCCGATCTTGTCGGCGAGATAGCCCTCGTACGGCTCCAGAAGCCGGGGCCGCGGCTCCTGCGGCGAATAGGCCGGAGCCGCGAGGCCCCGGTCCAGCAATTTGCGGACCGTCTTCCGGTCCAGGCCCGTCCGGCGCGCGATGGCGCTGATCGAAAGGCCTTCCCTTTTCAGTTCTTGCAACATGACAATCTTCTCCAGTTTTATCACCCGACTCGAGCCTCCTTCGGCAGAAAAATCGGATGGGATTTTGGACTGCTTTCGTTCCGGGGGGCATGCCCCCGGAACGAATTCGCAGCCCCCGGACTGGGGAATTCTGCTTCGGCGCTTTTGGGGAGTTTTAACCCGGTAGTTACAAGATCGGCGAGCAGGGTGTGGAAGCTGTGCACGGCCGTCGCGAACGGCGTGCTTTTGCTCGCGGCCTTGGCTCGGGCCGAAGGCGATGGCTTGGCGGGCTCGACCGGCGAGGCGCGCCGCGCCCGGGCGGCGTCCGGATCCTCCTCGTCGAACAGGATCGGGGCCAGCCGTTGTCTCATGTGCCATTCGGCGTGGCAGGCGAGCATGCACAGGAACACATGGACGGGGACGCGGACTGCTTCGACCTCGACAACAACAGCGTCAAAGTGCCTCCCGACGGCACCGGAGCGCGGAGGACGAACGGGCCGCAAAGCATCGGCAAATCGCGCGGCGGAGGGCACGCGAAGATCCACATGGTCTCGGCAAGTGACTGGGAGGAAATGATTTTTCGCCTGTCCGGCGGGAATGCCCACGACGCGCCCGAAGGCAGCGCCTTGCTGGAGAGTGCTGGGCCGATCCGGTCGCGAACGCGCCTCCGGCGATGGACCGCCTGCGAAGGCGACGAGACCCGCCGCCTTGTCGAGGAGATGGGGATGACGCCGGTCGTGCCGCCGAAGGCGAACCGGAAAGTCGAACGGAACTACGACCGGGAAACCTGCAAGCTTCGGAACGAGATCGAACGGCTGTTCCGGAGATTCAAGGGCTGCCGACGCCTCTTCACGCGGTTCGACAAGCTCGACGCGACGTTTCCGGGCTTCCTGAACCTCGCGGTCCTCGTCGAAATGATGTATGATTTAGCATAGACAGGCCCTAGAAGACGCCTATTGACAGATGCAGCACCTCGGCTTCAATCCGGGCTATATCACGCTTGCTCTTGAGCTCGTTCCCGCGGAACTCAACAGCCACCATGATCAAGTTCGGATCTCCAAACAGATAATCCACCGACACGCAGAGCCCGTCCGGCGAGCGCTATCAGGACATCAGAACTCGGCGTCGCCTTGTCAAGTTCGTATTTGCTGAAGATTCGATTGAGCTTGATTCCGGGGCAGGTTCGTTCCGGACCGTGGTTTTCTTTCTGCGGCGCAGACCGAGCCATTGTTATCGGAATGCACTTGGAATCCCGCGGTCGAGCAGCGGCAACGAACTGCTATGCGCTTTTGCGGCTTTGAAGAACCGGCAAGTGCCTGCCCATCCTGCGATGGGCGCACCCGCCTCCTTCAGTCAATGCGACAACTGTTATTGCTGGCCTGCCGGGCAAGACGCGACAAGCCGGCAAATCACATTCCAACAGGCATGAAGAGGACTGCTCATTCCTGATCGAATTCCTTTTCGGCGTTGAACGCTCCGAAGCTTCCGTAGACGCCGCCTGTGCGCTCCAGAGCTCTCGAGCAACCGGTACCGTAGGAGCGGCAGCCTGCGTCACCCTTCAAGAACCAGTGGCCGGCCGTCTCAAGATCCTTCAGGCCATTGTTGGTGGGACCGTAAAATCTTCCTCCGAATTGTGACGTTCCGGGTTGTGCCGTTCCGTCGTCGTCGTACCCAGTCGTCACGGTCGTGTCGAACGCGTCGGTTTTGTCCCTCCACCTCGCTCCGCTGGGATCAACGAACTTCTCTTGAAGGAATACGCCGCCCTTGTAAGTTCCGTCCGCGTTGATTTTCGCAGGGTAGTCCTTGTAATCCACGCGATTGAAGACTTTCGGGACGCTTGTATCCCCGCCAGATGCTTCGGTTTGGTCCTTGTAAGCCGCTCCCGCCAGCACCAAGCGTACCTCGTCGTCTTCTCCCACCTTGTCGGGGTCGACAATTGCGAAGTGCCTGTGCCAAGTTCGGTCAGATCCGATTGCGCGGAAATTGGAAATTATGCCCGTAATTCCGCCGCCTCCCGATCCGCCAATTTGCGCATTGAGAGTGATGTCGGCGATCAACTCTTCCCGGTGGCTGCGCCGTGACTCGCCGCCCGCCAAGTGCAGATAGCGATGGGCCATCGTTTTTCCCGTAAATGTCGCAGTTACCGCTGAAGAAATGTCGGTCGTCCGGGCATCGTCGGAATCGGCGAAGGCTTCGTAGCCGAAGTGCAGAGCCTGCGCTCGGTCGACCGTCTGGAAAGAGCCGAGATTGTCGGTAAATACGAACAATCCGTAAGCGGCGTAGGACAGGTATCTATTGGCGTCGTCCCTCGCATAAGGCTGGGCGCCGCTCTCTTCCAAATTCAGGTCGATTCTTCCGAGGGTGGTCAGCCACATCTCGTAGGATCCCAAATCCCGGTTGGAGCTGTAAGTGTAATCGAACTGGTCTGCGAGATTTCTGTCGAGGCTGCTGGCTCCGTCCCGCAACGGCACTCGAACATTCCAGTACCATGCGGGAGAGGTGTTGGGAGCCGCCGCCGGAAGCCCGAACGTGACCTGGACGTCGTCGAAGTTCCAGTTGATGCAATCCGCAGTGGCGTCCGCCAAGTCGGAATAGCACCCTGCCCGTCGCTTCCACGGGTTTGGATGGTTGTCCAACCCTGCATCAGACCTGTCGTCCCCGGTTCCCGGAGTGCCGTCCGCGCCGACGAAATTGGCGAACGTGTTCAAGCCATCGTCCGGGGTTCCCGCAATGCCGTCCGGGCCGGTCGAGTACCAGCTGAGGAAGTTTTCTCCAATGTCGAATCGCCGCTGGAAATCGAAATAAGCGGCGTTGCCCCGCATCTTGTAGACGAGGCCGTTGGCGGTCGGCTGCAGCGAGTAGTCCAGCACCCCGTCGGAAAAGTGGAGACCGGTGGTCAATCCGCCGGCGGTAGGTACAGCCGGGGTACCGTCATCGCCTTGAATGTATTCAAGATTTCCGGATGGTTCAAGATCCAGGGACAACCCCATCCGAATTGTTATCGAATTGACCGGAAATTCTTCCGTCGCAGCGCTTGCGCCGGGCACGAACAGCGATTTTCCGTCTTCATACCTGACCGCAGTCTTCACCACCTGAAGCCGATCGCTGTCTGCCGTCCCGGTTCCAAGAGTGTCGGTCGCGGCAGCGCGCGGAGTTCGTGTTATCGATGCAGGTACTGCTGCCGGCTGCGCGATGAAAGGCCCTGTCGGCGGCTCCATCGCGGCCCAAACCAGGCTCGGTTCCACTTCCGGCTCCGGCTCCGGCTCCGGCGCAACAGGTTCGGTTTCCGGTTCCTCGTTCGTCCTTGGCGGCTGCCCTCCGCTGCAAGCCGCAAGTGCGAAGACAGCAATGCTCGAAAATACCAAGAATCGCTTAATCATTCTCATCACCTCATTCGATCGTGAGTTGCATTCCCAAATGCAGCAGAGCGTCGACTTGCCCATTTCCGCGCGATTTGTCATTCTTCAGATGGCGTTTGAACCGCGCCGAAACTGCCGACTATTCCGCCCCAGCGCTCCTCTCGCGTATCGCCGGGAAGATACCAGTACCCGGCTGTCTCAAGCTCGTTCAAATTGTCCCTGGGACCGTACAACGTGCCGCTGAACGTCGCAGGACTGGCGTCGAATGAGGTCGGATAATCGTCGTAACAGCCGTTGGCGGGGTCGGCGCACCATTCCGTCCAGCTTGCGGACGAATCGAACGTCCAGCTGTGCGTCCTCCACCGCGAATTGCCTTGATCCCAATACTGGTAGAATATCCCTCCTTCATAGCTTCCGTCGGCGTTGATCGTCGCTCCATGTCCTGAATAATCCTGCGCCCAGAGGTTGTTTTCCGACTTGTAGTCCCTGCTGGCCAGGACCAGCCGGTGCTGCTTGTCAGGGTCGTTCTCCCCCGTCTGGCGTATACTTATCGCTTCGTCCCACCTGACCCAAACGCCCTCGTGCGCCAATTTCTCGAAATTCAGGAATTCGCCGGAAATCGTGTTGGCGCCCGAACCGATCCTCGCATTCAGGATGATGTCCGCTCGCAGATCGACCCTGAGCGGATTCTTGTTGTTGAAGTGCTGATACATCAGCGCCATGGTTTTGCCTTGAAAGCTCAGATTGACGGGCGAGGAGATGTCGGTCGTCTTTTTGCCCTCGGCATCCTCGAACGCATCGTAGCCGAAGTGGAAACCTTGCACCCTGCTGGGCAGCGCCCCAGTGGAGAGATCCGCCAAAGTGTCCGTATGGACGAACATTCCGTAGGCGGCATAAGACAGGAACTGCTCTTTGTCGTCTTCGGCGTAGCGCCTGCCCTTGGGATATTCCGTTTGCCTGTCGACCCCTCCGTAATTGGTCACCCAAAGCTCGTAGAGCCCGAGATCCCACAAGGTGCGACCCTTTCTGAAGTAAGTCAGCAAATTGGCGTGCCGAGCGCCTTGCCCAGCCCTCAGCGGAACGCGCGAGCTCCAGTAATAGGACCGCTCTCCGCCGGGGTCGCTTCCCGCAATTCCTGTCCATGTTATGGACAGATCATCGAAATTCCACGCGGTGCATTTGGCGAGGTCCTTTTGCCAGCAATTTTCGTCGTCGTCCGTGTTGGGCAGAAGGTCTGCTCCCAACGACTCCCATGCGTCGATGCTGCTGCCGATGTCGAAACGGCGCTGATTGTCATGGAAGGCGACGCCGGCGCCGCCGTATTTGTAGACGATTCTGTCCCCGACCATCCGAATGGAGGAAACCGGCACCCCGTCCGTGTTGCTGTAAGTTTCGCCTGTGCCGTCCTGCCCCTGAATCTTGACGTCGCCTGCCGTGGTCGTCCCGATGCGGACGGTCACTTGGCGGAGCGGCAACTCGTCGATCGACCCTGGACTGTCCACGGAAATGACGCGCTTGCCATCCGAATACGGCACGGCGGCTTGCTGAATTTTCAGTCGATCGGCTTCGGCGATTTCCGTTCCGTCGCCATTCGCTCTCGGAAAGCGGTCGATCATGGCGCGTCCATCGTACGGGGCCGTTCCGGGCGGCGCCGCAGGCGGGCCGAGCGTTGTCGTAAGGGAGTAAGTCGTCTCCGGCTCAATTGGTCCATCAGTCCCATCCGTTTCGACAGTCGGAGTCGTCGGAGCGACGCTGTCGGAGCAGGCCGCGAGGCCAATACCCAACATGAAGACCGGAATTTTCAACAAACCGAATTTTGCCATTTGCACCGCCTCTTTGGATTTCACTGCCTCTTTGGACACGAACCGTCGAGGCAAATCGTCTCGACAGTTTAAAATTGCCGCCCAGCATACGAGATAAAATACCATATAATCAACATGTCAAACATACCTTTCTCCCCGGGGATTGGCCACGTTCCTTGCCTTGGCATTTTTCGTGGATTCTGTAGCCGAATGTTGCAGTTGGGTAACATAAATTGTAGCTTGCCTGCACCAAAAACTTGTTCTGTCCTGCGCGAAATATCCGCCAAGTGTGCGGAGCATCCGAGTATCTGTCAAAACCCACATGATCGGCCTTTGCCCGCCTGCCCCGACCATGAAACGGGTTCCGGGGCGGCCGCGCGCTCCGGGTGGCGGAACTCCGTGTCCCGTGTCTCGACCGTCATGATGCCCTCTTCTGCTCGATCATGCACGACACGCGTTCGAAACGGCGCTTCGCGATCCCTTCGAAAACGACGTCGGACATGGACCGCATCTGCCGGACCTTGGGGCCTCCGATGTCCCGCACGCCCTGCTGAATCGAATGAGGCCGACTGGAGCAGCTTGAAACGCTGCGAAATGTAGTGCCTGAAATTTAGGCACAAACACGCAGAAACGAGTTTTTGGCAAAAAAATGTCGATGTCGGGAAATAGCAGTAGAGAAGGGAACCCTCTGCACTCTGCGTGATTAGATAAGATGATCAAAGAACATCGCGCTGATTATTCAACCGGCTATGCGAGTTCCGGCTGATCCAAAGCCCAAACGTATCGTTTGATGCTCAAATCCTGTTCAGTGATCAATGTGACCTCGATTACTTCGTTAACAGGCTCGATAGCGCCCAACACAGTCAGAGCCGACTCGAACAAGTAACATTGGATTTTAAAGCTCATCAGGGGATGTTCGGCATTTAGGCAGACAAGTCCAGCATGGATGCCCTCGCGGCGAACAATTCTTTTGAAGTCTGTCGTATTGTTGGTAACAAGTATAAAATCTTTTTCAACTGCATGTTTAACGATGCGCCAATCGGCGCTTGTTTGAAGACCGGTCCAATTCACGTGCGTCGATTCGACGAACCCTTGGTCGCGCGCAATTTTTGCAAGTTCGGGGCTCAGGCACTCATCAATCAGAAACTTCACGAAGCCAGCCTGAGCTGTCGACCTTAACGATCTTGGAAGTGTGCAGCTTGGCTTTCCGCCGCCATTCGGGCTGCTTGCGTGGATGGTAATGAGGAGGATATGCCAAATGAGGAGGATATGCCTTGGCGAAGTATTCGGCGGCAATCACTTGCTCTTTATTCAGCGTTGGGTAGGCCTTGAAAATCGAATCAATCTGGTCTCCACTTTCCCGCATTGCGGCGATGTAGTGGACGGCAATCCGCGTACCTTTGAAACATGGCATGCCGCCGAGGATTTCCTTGTCGCTGACGACGATTTTTTTTGCCTGCTCCAGCGAGGCAATGCCTCGATCTACATCTTCCTTCATTGAGCTCACGTCAACGGAAATGGATTCCTCTCGGACTGTCGTTGCGTCAGGGTCCTCGAGAACGCGTCGCACAAGCCTTCGCCTGCTTTCCAATGTCAAGATTTCGTTTGTCTCATAAGCGAGTTTCAACCCAACCAACGCACGCTTGGAAATCATCCGAGTGCGCGTGCCATTGGGCTTCTTCACGAATTCGCGCAATAAACCCGCATCGATGATCCGACGCACCTGCTTGGTTGGTATTCCTGTCACACACGCTGCTTCATGTGCCGACAGCAATTGCTCTTCGGTTTTCATCGCCAAAACTCTTCCTACAATTTGAAGCAATATAATCGCCTCTAGTGAAAAATTCCAGTCGCTTTACAGATTCATGTCGGCTGTTTGCTTCTCCGTCCTTGCCCGCAATATTCGCCGGGCCGGGATGATTCTGCACGAGCGCATGCGGATCCGGCAGAAACAATGAATGTGCGCGGGCGGGTCAGAGCCTGCACTGATTGGCCGGCGATGCAATGGCAGCCACCGGCGGAGTCGGCGGCGGCACCCGGAAGATCGCGGCGGACGGCTCTATTCCTTCAGGTCTGCAATGTGACGCAACTTGGCTGGAAGATTGCTGCGGGAATGCAAGAAATCAACGATGATCACTTCGTCTTCTCGTTCCAAAACACCGCAAAATGTTGTCCCGCGCGTGAAAACAAATCTTTGTCGATCCCATCAACCAACACCGTGCAACTTTGGCGGCGGGCGATGCCGCCGGCAATTCGTTCGCGACATTGAATCAAGTTTTTTTCGTAGGCATCTGCTTGCCGTGGGCCGAAGGTTCGGAATGTCCATTCGGCAATGTCTACCGGATGCTCTTCTGCCTGTTTTGCATGGCGGATGGATTTCAAGTCGGCCTTGCCTTGGCGAAAGCACGACGGATGGCATCGGATCCCGTTCCCTCAGCGAGTTCACCATCCGTCGCCTGCTTCACGCCCTCGGCCAAACGCTGCGACAACGCCGCTACCTCTGCTTCCTCGCGCTCCAGCAAACGCAGTCCTGCGCGCATGGCTTCGCTCACATTTTGATATCGCCCCGAGGTCACTAAACCTGCGACCATATTTTCCTGATGTTCGGTCAAAACGACATTTCTGGCGGACATGCTGCACTCCGAATGTTCTCTGGCGATATATGCCATGAGATTGATCCCGTCCGCGTTGTGGTTGTGCATTCCGACACTATGGCGACCGGCTGAATGGCGTTCATGCAATTCAGATGGAACTCGCAAAATCGACATGCCTCAGCGCGGAAATGCCGCCTTGGGACCCAAGGCAGGCCAACGCAGATCGTCTGCGCGGCCACCCTGCGCAAATTCTCGAACCGTTGAACAACCGAGGCCCGTGTGAACAGCCCCGTAATAATGTCCGCGGCACCCTCACCCAACAGGACCGGAACGGAATAAAGGGAGCACGGCGTCTGCGTTCCAATTTTTCTGGTCAGACGGCGGCGCGACAAAGCTTCAATCGAGGAAGTTGCCTCACGAATGTTTTCGATGCAGCAATTTGACGGCGAGCAGTGCTTTGGCGCCCGCTTTCGACCAGAGTTGCGTTGCCCGTCTCAATCCAAAGAAAATGCGATGCGCCCGTCCGATCCGGAACAGAATGTTTCTCTGCCGGACATTTGGTAGATTCATTGTCTTGGCGAACGATCACCCATGATTTGAGATCACAGAATTCGGAATTTGCTGCCCGGTTCAGAGGAGAGCGCCTCGCCCAGATTCGCCGCGAGGACGGTGTTGGAAACCCCGTTGCTGTTCTACTTCCGCAAAAACAGGTCTGCCCTGGACCAGCACGGTATGTAGCCGCCAAACTCGTCTTGCTTGAGCGCCGCCGAAAACGCCGTTTCGAACGCAGGCATGTCGGCATCGGCAAGCTTCCGTCTACGATCGACAGAGAGCATGTCATTGATCAAATCTGCGGGTGTTTCGACTCTGTATTTCGAGGCGAAACGCACTGTTCGGACATGTTCGAGAATCTTCGACGATATTGCGTCGCTCAAAGCAGCTTGGGCTTGGTCGTAGACCGCGCTTTCATCGTCGATGAAACGCATGACCGGATGGATAGGGTCCGGGGCCTCCGGCTCTATGACAACGACGCGCCCGTTCACGCGGGTCAGCCTGCACGCCTCGCGAATGGCAGCCTCCATGTCGGCGACATGATGAAGGCTGAATGAAAAAAGCGAGACGTTGAATTCCCCGCTTTCCAACCCTGTCGCTTCAGCCGGTGCGACGACATATTCCGCGCCGCCACCTGCGGCCTCGGCGAGCTCGACGAGGGATGCGTTGGGCTCCACTCCAAACACGCGCGCGCCAAGCGACGCCAATTGCCTTGTAACGCGCCCAGTTCCGGCGCCGATATCGGCAATCTTCAATCCGCTGACATCCCCAAGGAGTTTCTTTACAACGGCTTTGACATTCAGGTTTGGGCGTTCACACATTTTCAGTGTCCTGGAAACTGCATTTGCATCTCGACGGAACTCGTTGTTCGAGGTCGGCATTTCGTGACTGTGCTGCGCTGAGCCGGATTCGCCTGACTCTGTTGATAATTTGCAAGCTTCGGCGGCTTTTTTTAAGCGTCGGCATTTTCGGTCCGGCAGTCCTTGCCATTTCGAGTTCTACTGGCGCACGGACGGCATGGAAAGCAGCGGGCAATCAGGGCGGGTTCCGGATTGCGGGACGCCTTTGAGGTCATTTCCGACCGGCGCGGCCTGCCCTGCCTTCGGGGCAGTAGCGGGCCCGAAAAGAAGCGTTGAACATCCACTGATATGATTCACGGCGTTTGCCGTGAATGAGACAAACCTGAATCAACCGGTAGACTTGTGCAGAGCGGCGGCAACCGCCCAAAAAATCCGCGCCCGATGAACGCACGCAGGACCACGCGAACGCCGGTCATGCGCCAGCCTGAATCTGGCAAGCTCCGCGGATCGGTCAATATCCGATCCGTTCTAAAACAGAGCCGTCACAAGCCATAACGAGATTGCCGGAAATGCGATCAGCAGCGCGACGCGGATCATGTCGGAAACCAGGAAAGGCATCACGCCGTGATAGGTCCGCTGGATCGGAATATCTTTGGCCATCGAGTTGATGATGAACAGATTCATGCCAACCGGAGGCGTGATCAGCCCGACTTCGACGACGATCAGCGCCAGAATGCCGAACCAGATCGCTGTCGCCTCGGCCGTCATGCCGAAGTCGAGCGCTTGGATGATCGGAAAAAAGACCGGGATGGTCAGGAGGATCATCGACAGGCTGTCCATCACGCAGCCGAAGGCCAAATAGGCGGCAAGCATAATCAGCAACACCATGATCGGCGAAAAGCCCGACCCGGAGACCCAGTCCGCGAGCAATTGCGGCATTTGCGTGACGGCAAGGAAGGAATTGAACAGCTGAGCACCTAGCAGGATCAGGAATATCATCGCTGTCGTGCTTGCGGTGCTGCGAATGCATTCCGTGATCGCCTTGCGGTTCAAGCCGCCGGTCCACAGCCCGTACAGGCCGGTTGCCGCAGCGCCCCAAGCCGCGCCCTCCGTAGGCGTAAACAATGCCTGAACTCCGTCCTGAGCCCAGTTCCAATCGCCCGCGATTCCGCCCATGACAAGCCCGAAGATCACCACGACCGGCCATACCCGCCACAGAGAGCGAAAGCGCTGGCCGTACGGCACGCGCTCGGCCTTGGTCGCGCTCCCCGGGTAAAGCCGGACATACACCGTCACGGCGAGCATGTAGCCGATCGCCGCCAGAATGCCTGGAATGAGAGCGGCGAGAAACATCTTGACAATGTTCTGCTCGGTCAGGATCGCGTAGATCACAAGGATGACCGACGGCGGGATAAGGATTCCGAGCGTGCCGCCCGCCGCCAGAACTCCTGTGGAGAGTTGATCGGAATAGCCGCGCTTCTTCATTTCCGGCAGCGCCACCTGGCCCATTGTCGACGCCGTTGCGAGCGAACTGCCGCAGACGGCGCCGAAGCCGGCGCACGCGCCCACGGCCGCCATCGCGATGCCGCCTTTGCGGTGTCCAAGCCAGTCCGACGCCGTGTCGAAGAGCGTTTTCGACATGCCGGACTTGCTGGCGAACTGCCCCATCAGCAAAAACATCGGCACGATCGAAAGCGAGTAGGACGAGAACAAATCGTAAGACAGGCTTTTCAGCTGGGACAGAACGGCGGTGGGACTGCCTCGCACGATCCAGCTGCCGACGAAGCCGGTCACGGCCATCGCCACCGCGATCGGCATGCGCAGAAAGATTGCGCCGAGCATGAAGAAAAACCCCAATAGGGAGATTTCAAAGCCGGTCATGCTTTTCGCCCAAGCAAATCATTCAGCGCCCGCCAAACTGTGTAAACGCTGACAAGCGCAAAGAAGGCGGCGCCGACGAAGCTCAACGAATAACTGTACCAAACCGGCATGCCGAGGACGTATGTCGTGTTGTTGGTGAAAGGCTTGTAGCCGAATCCCAGCATGTCCCGCACGGGTTGGCTGAACCAGATGACTTGCTCGCCAAAACCCATCCAAAGACGCCATGCCACGACGAACGCCACTGCCAGCACCAACGCGTTGCCAATCAGGATCAGCGTCAGATTAACGCGTGCAGGCAGACGGTCCGCAACAATGTCGACGGTGACGTGTCCTTGTTTGAGTTGGCACCACGGCAAGAAGCAAAACACCGCTACCGCCGTCCCGGCCTCCACCAGCTCGAAATCGCCGGGGATCGGCCCCAGACCGATCTGAAGTCCGACAAAGGCGCGACCGATGGTCGACAGCACGGTCATCGCCGCGAATGCAATCAGGACGATTCCGCCGAAATAGGCAAGCGCTCGCGCGGTTCGCTCCAGTACGCGGCCCACGCGCGCCTCGGCTGATGTCGCCAACTGCATGGAATTCACTGATGCTTGTCGATTTAGGCAAAAATTGCCCCCGACGCAAAAAATGCGTCGAGGGCCGAGGGATTGAACTTAGTTGTTGTACTTTTCGATCAGCGCACGCGCGTCGTCGAGCAAAAGCTGACCTGGAATCCCAGCTTCGTCCATCGCAGCAACCCACTCCGCGATCTGAACGTCGGCGATTGCCTGAATTTCGGCGGTCGTCTCCTCGGACATGGTAACGATCACATTGTCGGTCTCGCTGACAACGGCTTTCCCGATCGTATCGCCCTTATCCATGGCGCGCCCCGCCCAAGCGGATGCCTCCAGTCCCGAGTTGGCATCGATAACGGCCTTCAGATCGTCGGGCAGATTGTTGTAGCTGTCCTTGTTCATCGCCCAGATGAAAAAGGTGTTGTACATCGCCTTGTCGCCGGCGACCTCGGAATGGCTGTCGGTAAGCTCATGAACCTTCAACGGCACGACAATCTCCCAAGGGATCACGCCGCCTTCTACGACGCCTTTGGACAGCGCCTCGGGAAACGCCGGAACCGGCATGCCGACAGGCGTCGAGCCCATTGCCGTAAGAAGATTGTTGACCGCCCGGCTTGGTCCGCGAAGCTTCTTGCCTGCGAAGTCGGCGACAGACGCGTACGGATCGCCCTTCGTATGAACGATGCCGGAGCCATGCACATGTACGGCGATCAAATGGACATCGTTCATGCGCTCGCCGAGATGCTTTTCCGCGAACTCCCATGCCGCCATCGAGGTCTTTTCGGCCGACTTCGAAGAGACGAACGGCAATTCGAAGGCTTCGGTTTCCGGAAACCGTCCCGGGGTGTAGGCGGGCAGAGCCCAGCCGCCGTCAATCACTCCATCGCGGATCTGATCGTAGAGCGCGGGCGGAGCGCCTCCCAGCTGCATGCTCGGGTAGAGTTCAATTTTGATGCGTCCGCCGCTGTCCGCCATGACTTTTTCGGCCCATGGCTCCATGAAATAGGCCGGCACCGAACCCAATGGCGAGAGAAAGTGCTGAAATCGCAACGTTACTTCCTGTGCGATTGCGGCTGAAGCCGACAAACCGAAGGCCGCGGCAGCAGCCAAAAGTGATCTTATCAAGGGCAAGATTTCCTCCATCTTTCGATATATCGCGTTCCGAATCTGGTCATCAGCCAGTCGGGACGAGCTTAGCGCGCAAAATAGCCGATTGGCGGCGAAGTTCAACGGGCAAGCCCGCCCGGCGCCTGCGGATTCTGATGCGGCGTCCGCCACTCCATCAGGCTGTTCGAGAAACCGATCCTGAAATTCGTCGCACTGCGCAACTGGATGAGCCGGTTCATTTCCTGAACATTCCGGTTTGAGCCTGATCCAAGAGCAGCGTCAGGAGACGCCGGTTGACGTAGAGCGTCTCACGTCCGGCTTTCGCCATTTCAAGGAATCCTTCCGACGCAATCGCTTTCAAATAGACTGCCGCGGTCTGGCGTTTGGCGATCCCGGCGTCGACGACATCGCTGATCCGGCAATAAGGATGAACGAACGCCAGCTCAACGAGTTTCCGTGAGTAGATCTTGGGGAGGCGTTGCCGGATACTGGTCGCCGTTTGGTCCAGAAGCTCGCGGATCGCGTTGATTTTGCCGGTCGTCCACTCGGCGGCCACTCGGACAGACTCCAGCATGAAGATGATCCAAGGTTCCCAAGCCTCTTCGGTCGTGACTGCGAGGAGCGAATTGTAGTAGCGCGCCCTGTTCCGGACGATGTATCCGCTGAGGTGGATGACGGGAATGTCGAGAAGCCTCTTGTCGACCAGATAGAGCAAGTTCAGCGCTCGCCCCGTTCTGCCGTTGCCGTCTACGAAGGGATGAATCGCCTCGAACTGATAGTGCATGACCGCAAGACGGATCAATGGGTCGATCTCTTCCGTCTCGTGAATGTAGCGCTCCCAGTTTGCGAGTTTCGCACGCAATAGATCTTCTCCCTCGGGCGGCGTGTATATGATCTCGCCTGTCGCACCGTTCATCAACGCTGTTCCCGGTGTTTTGCGAATGTCCAAGTCGATATCTTTGATCGTTCGGCACACCTCGACGGCAGTCGCGGTGGAGAGTGGGCGCCGCGTAAGACTCTCGAAGCCGCGGTGCAGGCCGGTTCGGCAGCGCAACGTTTCCTTCGTGGCTGGATCCGCTTGGCTGGCGGCGGCATTGGCGAAACGAAACAACCGATCAGCTGTCGCGACGATGTTCTCGATTTCCGAACTCGCTTGCGCCTCAAGGATAGGAATGGAGTTAATCAGCATGGCTTGGTTCGGGAAGAGCTTGCTCGCCGCCTTGAGTTCGGCAAGTGCTGCGCGCGCGGAAATGCAAGCGCGAAGTATAGCCTTCGTCTCGGTATCAAAAGCGGGCGGAAGATCCGGCATTTCGTTGAACGGCCGTCGCGGATCAAAGGTCATGTCGTTTTGTTCTGTTTCTGCCCAAATATTTCGTGGATATGTCGATGCCATCGACGCGCGACCATGTTGTGTCGACAAAAACAAGATAGATCGACATGTTCGGCTTTGGCATGCCTGATCCGCAAAAGCAAAGTCCTTGCCTCGCAAGCTTACGAATTCTATTGACCACGGCGCGAAGCGGTCAACTCCCCCAATCGCGGATATCGGACTTCCTGCACCGCGAGCGGCTCCTCCAGCGGCTACGCACCACTTGTACCTTCGACAAACGACTCTCGCCGCGAGTTCAATAGGCACTGCAGCATTGCGTGGACCTGAATTCTGCCTTCCGCGGGGTGCAGTTGCTGAACACGTCTTGCCGGGGGCGTCTTTGCGCTTCCGATTCTCCCTCGGAAGGTCATTTTTCGATGCCGATTCACAGAATTCAAACCCTCGCCTCGTCCTGTCGCGCTACGCGCTCCAGTCCTACGCGAGGGTTGGCGAGTGCCTTGAAAAACCCCGGCTCGACTGACAACCGACGTCAGCGGTCTATCAAGTGCTCTACGAGGTACTGGTACTGGAAGCTTGGCCCTTGGCAAAACGAGCGGTTGGCAGCAACGATCATAGTGCTGCGTCTCGGAATCTCGATGACTTGCGCGAGACTGTGACAGCGATGTCGAGTAGCCAAAGCAATGTGGTCTGCGTTCCGTCGAGTGACGGATGCAGTTGTGATTTCCCAATTCCGCATTTGGTGCTAGTGGCACCTTCAACACACAAGAGTCCCTTTGATGCTTGCCGGCTCCGGTGCGGCATCTGCGATTCCATCAGGCGGATTGATAAGCCGCGTTTGCAATTCATTGAACTGCACAACGAGAAAGAAGCGAAGTCGTTCAAATGGGCGGCCAGCTCGGATCGGTTCGTCGCCGCCCGTCAAAGAGGGTTTCAAATAACTCGAACAAGCCACTAGAAAGGTGACATGCAAAGCGGACAGGCAACCAGCGGTCGCCCAGTTCGCAATCCTTGACCGTGCTGCGGGGTCGAACCGAAGGTGAGTCATGGCATGTGGGATTCGGAGGCGATTTCTGAATTGCATGAATCGGCAGTAAACAATATGGTGAACATGATTGCACGAATTCTCTTGATCGAAGCTGAAGGAACCGTTTCAACTTAAGCGTGACTGCATTCACAAATTCCTCAAGAATTGGAATGAATGAATGTTGATTCAAGGTCATATGTCGCAATTTGATCGATGCGCTCACTTGAGTGCGAAATTGAGGAATATGCGCCGCGGTGAAGTCGGAACTCGTCAAATTAATGAAGAGAACGCTCCAATATTGTGAGGAGCTGGTCGTTTTCGTCCGATTGATTCGACAGTGTTGAGGGTGTCAAATGGTCAATGGAATACCGGAAGTGAATTCGACCGGAACCGGCCGGAGAGTAGCAAAGCGCAGGGCAAAACGGCGAATTGCGTTTGGCTGGTATGGCGGCAAATTCTCTCATTTGGATTTTCTTACGCCTCTCCTGCCGGAAGATGCACAGCACTTTTGCGACCTGTTCGGAGGCTCGGCGTCGGTTCTTATGAACATCGGTCCATATCCGGTTGAGACATACAACGATTTAGACACTGAATTGGTAAATTTTTTCCGAACCTTGCGAAGCCGCCAAGACGACCTGATCAAGGCTATCGGCCTTACTCCGTTTTCCCGGGAAGAACTGCTCTTGGCATGCCGGTCTGATCCGAACCTCTCCGATCTGGAGAGGGCACGAAGATTCTATGTTCGGGCGCGACAAACTAGAACCGGTCTCGCTCAGACGAGCAGTGCCGGTCGTTGGGCGCATTGCGTGTTGACCTCGCGCGCCGGCATGGCCGGTGCCGTTTCGCGATGGCTTGGCTCGGTCGAGGGGCTCTCTGAAATTGCTCAGCGCTTGTTGCGGGTGCAAATTGAGAATGCCCCTGCCTTGGAAGTTATTGCGCGGTATGACACCGACGCGACATTGTTCTACGTGGATCCTCCATATGTTCATGAGGCGCGAGGAGACAATTCGGCGTATGGCTTTGAGATGAGTGACGACGATCATGTAAAACTTGCAGAGACGCTAAGCGGCATCAGAGGGCGCGCTGTAGTATCCGGTTATAGGACGGAGCTGTATGATAAATTGTTTTCCGATTGGCGGCGTGTCGACGCACCAGTACGGTTATGCCGCGCGACACGCACGCCTAGGCAAGAATCCGCGTGGCTGAATTTTTAACCGATGGCGAAGAAATCGTTGACGAACAGCCAAGCCAAGGCCCCTGCTTGCTGAAGAATGGGACCGCGCATTGCGGCAGAACGCTCCGAGTCCAGATCATCCGGTTGATGAACTGGTCAACTCGAAAGTCAAGTCAATTCGCTACACGCTCATAACTCAGATACTTGGAAAAGTCGCTGATTCTGGACGAAGTGTAATGGCAATCCAACTTGGCGATGGTTCCGAAGGTGCGTGGGATGCGCGGAGCTTTGTAAAGGACGTGATTGTCCCTTGGGAAATCGAGAACAATCATTTCCTGGGTGGAAGCGGGGACCCGCATGTAAGCAAACCTCTGAGGCGTTCTCGATTGGATGATCAGCAGACAAAGGTTCGCGACAAGGGGGATTGGCAAAAGCTTGAAAACTTTCTTCATCCACTGGATGCAGCAGAGTCGGCTGAGCTAAACGAGGCATTGCGAAGAGTATTGGCTTCGTTTGCACGAAAACTGGCGGATGAATCTTTTGGGTATTTGATTCCCGGTAGAATTGACCAGTTCAGGCTGGAATTCATCGTATCGGAGTTTTTGCGAGAATCTAGTGGAGGTTTGCGGCCGCTCGCTGTTACTTCAGCGTTGTTCAAAACCATTGGAAAGGGTTTCAGCCTCTTTGACGAAATAAGATCGCAAGGCGTCAACGAAGCGGATGCTGCGAAAGGCGTTCCTGGCGACATCATGTGCTATAATGAGAGCGGAAACATCTGTCTGGCGGTCGAAGTCAAAGGCACCGAGCTGACTTTGACCCATGTTGAGGAAACGACAAAAAAAGCGAAGAGATCCAATGAGGAAATTTCGAATTTAATCTTTGCCGTACCAAGTGTTCGAGAAAAAGATGTCGATAAAATCGAAGATCGGACTTATCGTAGGTGGACCGAGAATCTAAATCTTTATGTTGTATCGATTTTCAATCTTGTTGCGACTACATTGGTACTATTGGATGAATCGTGGCGCATCGTTTTTCTGCGCGAAATAGGAAATCAACTTGACGAATTGCGGGATCAGGCTGCCAGGCGCCGATGGGATGACTTGCTCAAGGAGTTTCACAATCGGTAACGCACGGCGACGGATTGGCAGTCAGCGACAACGAAGGGTTTCTGGACGCCCATGAAGGAAAAATTGTAGTTCGTGTAAATTGGCGAACGACTAGACAACTCATTCTTATTTGAAGGCGTCTTAGAGCTTGAACGAAAATTCAGCAGCTTCGCCTGGATGTCGCGCTGCCGACGCCTAGGGAAGGACTGCGAGCGGAGCTTGGAGAACTCTCTGGCGTGGGCCCAGCTGGCCGCGTGCCGGTTCATGATGCGCCGGATCGCAAGGGCCGCAACATGCTGATAATAAAAAATAAAATGGGATTCATGAATTTCCGTTCCCACTCTCAGACATTCACCTTGCCGCCGTCCACATTCAGGGTCTGGCCCGTGACGAAATTGCTGTCCGACGAGGCGAGATACATCAGAGTGCCGAGCAGATCCTCCGGGAGCATCTCGCGCTTGATCGAGCGCGTGGCGATTGTCGGGGCGCGCGCCATGTCGAAGCCGGCATTGGCTTTCACCCCTTCGCTTTCGGTCAACCCCGGCGCGATCGCGTTCACTTGGATGTTCTTGTCGCCCAGCTCGCGCGCATGACAACGGGTCAACGCGATGACCGCGCCTTTCGACGCCGTGTAATGCGACAGTCCCGGAGGTCCGTAATAGAACGTGCCTGAGGCGATGTTGACGACCTTGCCGCCGCCGGCCCGGATCATGGTGGGAACGATGGCCCGCATCACCTGGTGCACGCTGCGCACATTCACGCGCATGATCGCGTCGAATTCGTCATCGTCGATTTCAAAGAACGGTTTCGGCTTGATCGCCGCGAAGATCGCCGCGTTGTTGACCATGATGTCGAGCCCGCCCAAACCATTCGCGGCCGTTTCCGCCATCGCCGCGAGATCGTCGTTCGACGTCACATCGACTTTCATGCCCCGGGCTGTGCCGCCTGCATCGGTGATGGCCTTGACAGCGCCCGCCGTGTCCAGCACATCCGTCACCAGCACTTTGGCCCCTTCATCGGCCATGGCTTTGGCCATGGCGGCCCCGATGCCCTGCGCGGCTCCGGTGATGACCGCGGTCTTTCCTTCAAGTCGTCCCATTGTTCCCTCCTTGGTTCAGATTTCGATTTCGAGAATTTTCGCGACCTCGGGCCAGCTCTTGGCGCCGTTGTCGCGCAGATCATTGGCCAGCTCTTCGGGCACCCAGTCGATGAAGCATCTCTTGAAGTTCGGCCTCGCCTCGATCCGGGCGAACCAACGTTCGACATTGGGCAGGCGACCGCCTTCCCACATCCCGCGCATGGACATCATCGCGAGGCGATTGACATAAGGCGTCATCGAAATGTCGGCGATCGAGAACGCGCTGCCCACCAGCCATTCATTCCCTGCGCCGAGCGAAGTTTCCATCTTGCGGAGATATTTGTCGTAGAGACGGATCTTTTCTTCTGCGCCCGGGGCTTCGAATCCATGCCGGACGAAGCTGTCCTTTTGGCTTTTCCAATCTGCGGTGACGGATATCGAGGGCGTGGAGGCCAAGAACTCTTTCACGCCTTCAGGGCCGAGATTTTTCAAAACGGTATGGCGATGCGAGCAGACGAATGTGACGGCGCCGCAGGCGGGATGCAAATCTTCGTCGACCGCCTTTGTCCAATACCTGGCCTGCGCTCGTTCCCACGGTTCGGTCGGATGAACGCTGGTCTCCGGCGCGATCTGGTCGAGATACTCGATGATGACGGTAGAATCCGGGATGACGGTGTCATCGTGCACCAGCGTAGGCACGACTCCCTTGGGATTGAGCTTAAGATACTCCGGGGCGAACTGCTCTCCCTTCAGGATGTCGATGTAGACGCCGTCCCACTCCAGTCCTTTTTCATCCATCGCAAACCTGACTTTGGCGGCGCAGACGGACGACCCGTGGTGATAAAGCGTGAATGTCATAGCTGCACCGTGACCCATTTGAGTTCCGTCATCGCTTCCATGTCAGCGTCGGTCCCCTCGCGGCCGACGCCGGATTCATTGTTGCCCCCGAATGGCACATGGGCCTCGTCGTGAATGGTCGGACCGTTGATGTGGCACATGCCGGCGCCGATGTTCCTGGCGAAGTGAAAGGCGCGGTCGATGTTCTTGGTGAAGATGGCCGACGAAAGGCCGTATTCCGTATCATTGGCCTTCGCCAATCCCTCTTCATAGCTATCGATCGGATAGATCGAAGTCACCGGCCCGAAGGTTTCGGTCCTGCAGACGGTCATGTCTTCGGTGACGCCGGTCAGCAAGGTCGGCAGGCAGCGGTTGCCTTCCCATTCGCCGCCCGCAACCACCTTTGCGCCCTTGGCGACGGCGTCGCCAATGTGATCTTTGACGCGATTGCGTTGCCGCTCCGAAATGACGGGCGCGATGACGGTGTCGGGATCGCGCAGATCGCCCATCCCGATCTTTGAAACCGCCATCGCAAAACGCTTGACGAATTCGTCGTAGAGCGGGCGTTCGACGTAAAACCGGCTTGACGCTATGCAAGCCTGGCCCGCGAACATGAAGATCGACCGCGCCGCCAGCGGGACGACTTTGTCAAGGTCGGCATCCGCCAGAATGACTGTGGGGCTCTTGCCTCCCAGTTCAAGAGTGTTGGGCGTTTTGTTCTTCGCGCAGATCTCGTTGATATGCTGGCCGACAACCGTGGAGCCGGTGAAGGTCACAAAGTCCACGTCCTTGTGGCTTGTCAAATCGTCGCCAATCTCGTGCCCAATGCCGGTCACGACGTTGTAGGCGCCGGGCGGAAACCCGGCCTCGGCAACGATTTCCGCAAACAGCGCCGTCAGATGCGGAGCCATTTCCGATGGCAAATGGACCACCGTGTTCCCGACCGCCAGAGCGTTGGCGACAAGCCGGGTATTTTTGATCAGCGGGACGTTGAAGGGCGTGATGACCGCAACCACTCCGAGCGGTTCGCGGATCGACATCGAAAACTTGCCGGGCGCGTCGGACGGGATCGTCTCCCCGCGCACGTTGCGGCACATGCCGGCAGCCGCCCGCACCATGGTCAGGCCCTTGTTGAACTCGAACAGAGCTTTCTGGATCGGCGACCCGATCTCGTCTATCAGGCAATCGACCAGATCGGGTTTCCGCTTCTCCATGATCTCGGCCGCGCGCAGCAGCCAGCGCTCGCGTTCGGTCGGGGTCGTTTCCCGATATGCCGGAAAGGCGGACTTGGCTGCGGCGACCGCTTTTCGCATGTCCGCGCCGGTGCCTTTGGCCGCACGGGCGTAGAGGCTGTCGTCCAGCGGATTCAGATCCTCGAACGTCGCTTTGCCTTCGGCATCGACCCAATCGCCTCCGATGAAATGCCGTATCGTTTTGATGTCCGTCATGGTGTCGATGCGTCTGCTCCTGTTGCCGCTATCCGCCGACAATCGTCTGCGGCAGGAATAGCGCGATCTGGGGGAAGAGGATGAGAAGGCCGATCATCGCGGCCATCGCGAACCAGAACGGCCAGATGCCTCGGAAGATCCGGCCCATCGGCACGTCGGGCGCGATGGATTTCACGACGAACACGTTGATTCCGACGGGCGGGCTGATCATGCCCATTTCCAGCACGATCACGATGATGATGCCGAACCAGATCAGGTCCCAGCCGAGGGCGAGGGCGATGGGGATGACCACCGGGATCGTCAGGACCAGCATCGCCATGGATTCGAGGAACATGCCGAGAAACATGTAGGCCAGAATGATGACCAGGAGGACGCCGACGCCTCCGATCGGCAGCGAGGTCAGGAACGTGACCAGTTGCGCGGGCAGTTCCGTAAGCGACATGAACGGGATGAAGACGAACGCGCCGATGATGATCAGAAACACGGTGGCCGTGGCGCCCATCGTCTCCAGGATGACCGTCCGCGCGGCTTCCAGCGACAGCGACCGGCGCGAGGCCGCAACGACGAACGTCAGGAATGCGCCCACGGAAGACGCCTCGACCGGCGTGAAGAAGCCGGCGTACATCCCGCCGATCGTCACCAGCACCACGCCGAGGATCGGCGCCGCGCGGCCGAGCGAAGCGATGCGTTCCTCGCGCCCGGCCCGCTCGCCGCGCGGGCCGGCATCGGGCCTGCGAGCGACGACCAAATGAATGGCGCCGATGAAAAGCAGCGTCAGAATGATGCCCGGGAATATTCCGGCCATGAACAGGCGCCCGATCGACTGCTCGGTAAGCACCGCATATATGATCATCCCTCCCGAGGGCGGGATCAGGAACCCGAGCGTGCCGCCGGCGGCCACCGACCCGGTCGCGAGGCTGTCGGCGTATTTGTAGCGCTTCATCTGAGGCAAGGCGACGCGCCCCATCGTGACGGCGGACGCGAGCGACGAGCCGGACAGCGCCGCGAATCCCGCGCAGGCCGCGATGGTGGCCGACGCGAGCCCGCCGCGCAAATGCCCCATCCAGCGATAGGCCGCCGTGAACAGGTCGTTCGACATTCCGGAGACGCCCGCCAGGTTGCCCATCAGCACGAACATCGGGATCACCAGCAGATTGAAGTTCGAGGCGGCCTCGAAGGTTTCGCCCGCAAGATTGGAATAGGCGATATTCCAGCCTCGGGCCCAGGCCTGATCCGATGCCATGCCTACGGCGATGAACTTGTTCGCATTGGCGATCGCCGTGCCGGCGAACCCGACGCAAAGCATCGACAGCGCCACGGGCATGCGCAATGCGAGCAGGACGAACAGCGCAAGCAGGCCTAAAAGACCCAGCAGCGTCATGCCGATCATGGCTGCCCGCCGCCGATCCTGAGCGACGCCACCTTGCTCGAGCGCAGCAGCTGCCGGATGTCGAGAAGCAAGACCGCGGCGTAAAGACCGGTTGAAACGGAAAGCAGATAGTAGAACTGCTCGAACGAAATCAGCAATTGCTGCGTCGTCTCTCCGAAACGCTCGGCGCCCTGCCCCGAAAGCCAAAGTCGCCAGGCCATGACGGCAAGGAGACTTGTTCCGAGCAATTTGACCAGGATCATCGACCATTTCGCGAAGCCGGCGGACATGCGCGACTCGAGAACCTCGATTTCGATATGCGCTCCGGTCCGCGCGCCCAAAGGGATCGACAGAGCCACGATCACGACGAGCGACAGGATCAAAAGATCTTCGGCCCCGACGATCGGGGAATTCAGCGCCTTGCGCATGATCAGGACGTTCCAGACGGAAAATCCCGTCATGAACACCAGCGTCGCGCCGCCGAGAACGAGCGACAGCCATCTGAGCAGCCGATCGATGAGCATGATTGCTTCAGGCGCTTCGCGCGGTTCCGACATTTTATCGCTCGGATCTGGAAGCCGGAGCCGACGGCCCCGGCTTCCAGCGGTCTAATTGTTTATTGCGTTGTAGATTTCTTCGGCATTGCCGATGCCGCGGTCGGCGTAGTCGGCGAAGATCGCCTTCAGACCTTCCGCCACGGCCGCATCCATGCGGGCGCGCTCATCGCCGGACACCTCGATCAACTCGTAGTTCTTGCCTGTCGTCTCGAGCATCAGGGCGAGCGAACGCTCGTCCGCTCCGTCGAAGCTTTCGGCGAGTTTCAAGGACGCCGCTTCGCCCGACAATTCGTCGATGATCGCGCGGTGCTCTGCGCTCAGACCTTCATAGCGCTCGCGGTTCATGACCACGAAGATGACGGCATGCTGCACAGGCACGTTTATGACGAAATGCGTCGCCACGTCCCAAAAATTCCACGGCGGCGTCATGTTGTTGTAGGTGGCGTAGGCGCCGTCGATCGTGCCGGTCGACAGCCCGGCGTACATTTCGGTCACGGGCATCTGCACAGGCACCGCGCCCATCGCTTCGATGATCGGCGTGGTCAACGCGGCGTAAGGAACGATTTTCGCGCCCTTCATCCCCTCCAGCGTGGAGACGTCCTTTGTCGCGGCAATGCCGATTCCCGCGGCGGTCGTAAATCCGATGACCTTCACTTCGGAATATTCATCGGCCAGATATTCGTCGAAGACGGCCAAGATGCGCAACGTCGCGTCGCGGGAACTTTCCGACTTGCCCGGCGGGATCGCAAGCATGGTTTTGGGGAAGAGCGCCGGAGTGTATGCGGAAACGCCGAATGTGATGTCCGCGACGCCCTCAACCGCGCGCTTGAATTGCTGCACCGGGCCGGCGCCCAGCTGGCCGGCCGGGAAAAGTTTCATGGTCAGCGATCCGCCGGACCGCTTCTCGAGCTCTTCGCCGAACCATTTGAACATCACGGTGTTCGTGTGGTGCTGCGGCGGCACGAATGTCGCGACTGTCAATTCTTCCGCGGCGGCGGATTGCGCGGAAATGCCAAGCGCCCACGCAAGCGCGGCGATCAAGCTGAAACGTTTGAATGCCATTGTTTCCTCCAAGGGTTTCGCTCGGCGATCAACGAGGCTTTGGGATCCCAAGTGACCTCCCGGCTTCGCCGACCGACCGATTCTTTTCGCATTTAATACAAAAAACACCAAATAGGGATCCCAAATCAAGTGTTTTTGGCGATTTTTGTAAAAATTCACCTAAATTTCTTGACATCAGGATCCCAAATCATGTGAATGGCGGCATGGATTCTATCGACACCGCACTCGCCGCGCGCATCAGGCACGACATCATTCACGGCGCATATGCCGATGGGGAGCGATTGTCGGAGGCCCGGCTTTGCGAAACCCATAGCGTTTCAAGAACGCCTGTCCGCCTCGCGCTGCGTCTGCTGGAGCGAGAAGGGATCATTCTGCGAGGCGAGGGGCGCGGATACAAGATAGCCAGTCCGACCATTGCGGATATTTTGCAAGCCGTCCAGGTGCGCGGACATCTCGAAAGCTTGGCCGCGAGACTGATGGCCCAGTCTTCCGAACGAACGGATCGGTTGCCGGCAATGGCGCAAGCGATTGAAGCGATCGACGGGCTGGTCCGCCTGGGACGGCTGGACACGCCGGTCATCCGGAAGATGCAGGCCGCAAACAAGATCTTCCACACGACGATTCTGGATGCCTGCGGCAACAACTATATCGGCTTCACCTGCCGACAGATCAGCCACCTTCCGATGCTGGCTCCGGGATCAATGGTGTTCGACCGCGGAGTGCAGGACACGCCGGATCAAATCGAGCGCGGATTGTTCCGGCTGCGCATCGGCAATGCCCAGCACCAAGTGATATTCGAAGCGATCGAAAGAGGCGACGCCGTTCGCGCCGAAGGCATGATGCGGGAACATTCCCACACAATGATCGAATACATCGAGACTTTCGAAAAACGCGACAAGAGCCTTACAGCTTCCAATCTGGTGGCCTATTCCGCGGCCGAACCGGACGCGCCCCAAGTCTGAGGACACCCATGCCGGCCCATCCCGACCTGCTCGCGCAGAGTGCGCAATTCGAACGGAAACTGCATCAGCTCGCGCCCAATGCGTACGCAGCTGTCGGCTACGCGGCCTCGAACGTTCATATGCTGGTCGGATCCAGCGGCGTGGTGGTGATCGATACGACCGAAACAACGCAAGCCGCCGAGAACATATTGGCCGACTTCCGGCAAATCTGCGGGCTTCCGGTGACCACGATCATCTACACCCATTCCCACCGCGACCACATTTCCGGAGCGACCGTCTTTGCCGAAGGCCGCGACGTCGAGTTGATTGCGGCGGACAACTTCGCCTCCGATCTGGTGGACGTCGACAGCACCCGCCCGGCGCCGAACGCGGCGCTGATGGCCCGGACGAAGCGGCAGTTCGGCTTCACTCTCGCGCCGGACGAGCGAGTCAGCCTCGGCGTGGGACCCGGCGACCGCCCGATGAAAGGCATGGGCGCAGGGTACATTGAACCGACGCTGCGGATTTCCGAAACCACGAAGATCACCCGCGTGGGCTTCGAATTGGAATTGGCCAAGGCTCCGGGCGAAACGCCCGATCACCTCGTTGTCTGGTGGGCGCGGAAACGGATCCTGTTCAGCGGCGACAATTTTTACCATGCCTTCCCCAACCTCTATGCCATTCGCGGCACGCCTTACCGGGATTTCGACGCTTGGGCAGACACGATGGACCAGTTGATGGCCTATGAAGCTGAAATCCTGGCACCCGGACATACCAGTCCGGTCATCGGCGCAGCGGCCATTCGCCAGACACTGACGGATTACCGCGACGCGATCCGGCACGTGGTGGCCGAAACCGTCGCAGGCATGAACGAGGGTCTGGACCCAGTCACGATCGCGGCCGACTTGCGCTTGCCCGACGACTTGGCCAATAAACCCTATCTTCAAGAATTCTATGGCCACATCGGCTACGCCTCGCGCGCCTACTTCGCGGGAACTCTCGGCTGGTTCGACGGCAATCCGACCAGCCTCGGACAGCTTCCCGCCGCAGCCGAGTCCGCCAAAATCATCGACCTCGCAGGCGGCGCAGGTACCGTCTTGGCCGCGGCCGAAGCGGCCGTTCAAAGCGGGGAACCGCAATGGGCGATGGAACTGGCCGACCGCCTGATCGCGGCGAACGCCGAATCTGATGCGGCGCGACAGATCAAGGCGCAAGCCATGCGGGCGCTTGCCGATCAAACGCGCAACGCGCCAACGCGGAATTACTATCTGCTTTCGGCGCGGGAACTGGAAAAGCTTTGACGAAAGAAAGGCGGCGAAATGCCCCAAGGACCTAACGCGCTTGCCCGGAGCGGCCTTCCCCTGTTCTTTGAACTGCAGAACCCGAAGGACGTCGGCATCGCATCGCCCGAAACAAGAATGGGCGACAGCCTTCGAACATGGGTGCGCTCCCTTTCGGTGTTTCAAAAGGAAGCGCTGGTTGCGTCTTCGCGCACGGGCCGAGTTTGGCGGCTGGCTTCCGACGAAGGGCCTTATCTTGACGGCCATGATGCCGCACCTTGCCCGTTGGCGTTCCTGAGCGTGGGCATGATTGCCAGCTACATGAACGAGATCACGGCGCTTGCGAAATTGCAGAGCGTGGTCATTCGGCAGCTCAATCTCACGCAAGACAATTTTTACACGATGACGGGCTCGATGCCGAAACGAACGATGGTCGGCGGAGCCTTGCCCGTGGAGCTTCGGGTCGAGATCGACTGCGACCTGGATGACGCGGCCTTAACGCAGTTTTTGATGAACGCGGTGCATGCGTCCCCGCTCAACGGTCTGATGCGCGGTCAGCTTGAAAGCCTGTTCAGTTTGACGAAAAACGGGGGCGAACTGCAGCCGGCGAAGGCATCGCGGCTGAAGGGGCCGGTCTGCCCGGATCCGGGCGATCGCTTTTCCGCCGCGAACCCGGGAAGCGACACCGCGACGCTGACGCTCTGCTGGCCCAAAGGCATCACCCCTAAAAAGGCCGTCGAGCGCGGAACCTCCGCCGCCGGGTCGTCGCTGGCGGCCGAACAGAACAGGCAACTGAACATCGGGGCGACCTGCGCAATGCGCGAAGACGGCATGAAGGAAATTGTGCAACTGCAATATTCGCCCCACGGCACTTCGTTCAACTTTCTGTCCGAAGAAGCCCCGGAAAACGGCGGACTTGGCCGGGCGCCAGATGCCAACAGCTACATCAGCGCCGGCATCGGGTTCTGCTTCATGACCCAGTTCGGGCGTTTCGTGAAGATGCTCGACCTTGATCTTTCCGACTATCGGATCGTTCAGGACAGTCATTTTTCATTGGGCGGCGCGTCCGGCGGCACTGGAAAGGCCGGCTCGGCGGATCCGTTGGAAACTCACGTGTATCTCGAGACCGGCGAAAGCGACGACACGGCGCGCGAAATGCTCGATATTTCCGAGCAAACCTGCTTTCTGCATGCCTTTTGCCGGACGGATCTCAAGACGAAGCTCAGAGTTCAGCGGGTTTGAGGTTCGCTTGACCGATCGCCTGCAGCATGTCCGTCAGCCAGTGACAGTGCGGGCATTGAGGAACGAAAGACAGCAAATCGGACTTGTCGCCACGCACTGCCTGACCGGTTGCCTTCGTAACCGCAACATCATGGTTGAGATACAGATGAGTAGATGGTGAGTCGAAACCCGGAAGGACTCCCGGTTTCGTGCCGATGCGCGCTCAATGCGGCAACTGGAAAGATCTCAAGCGATTGAACTCTCGGAGGAATTGGGTGATTTTCGAATGACGCTGCACCGAACCAATTCCCGGGATGTTCACAGTGCTCTCCTCGACCGACGCACTCAGCCGCCATGGTTCCGAATGTCGAGAAAGAGCAGAAAAGGCACGAGCCAATATAGGCAAAACTGGATTGCGCACGATTCAATCGTATGGCATTGTCGTTCGGAGTCCGACAGACAACCAAGGATCCATCTGGAAGAATCCCAATTCGATCTTTTGTCAGGGTGCCGAAAAATCTTGCCGAAATCGCGCTGCAAAAAGTGATTGGGCGCAATTTCTGGTCAAAGCTGGCGCGAAGTCTTGATGTCTATCGCTCGAATCCCGCACCTAGGACCAAATCAAACTCGCAAGGAGGATAATATGCGAATGAAGTATCTAGCGGCATTGAGCGCGGCGGCGCTCGTGTCCGTCGGCGTGGCGAATGCCCAATCCGTGAAGGTCGGCGTGCTTTCTACTCTTGAGGGAACCTATACTGTTCTTGGAGAAGACGGCATTCGCGGACTCCAGGTTGCCTTGGATAAGGTCGGCGGCATGGCCGGCGGCCGCGAAATTGAACTCGTGATTGCGCCGACCGACGCCAGCCCGGACAGCGCCGTGCGTGCTGCGCGGAAAGTGGTGGAGCAGGATGGCGTCGAAATCGTCATCGGTCCACTTTCGGGGTCCGAAGGAATCGCAATTCGCGACTATTCGAAGACCCAGCCTCAGACGACATTCATCAACGGCATTTCCGGGGCTCAGGAAACGACCTATGTCGATCCGTCCGAAAACTTCTTCCGCTACAATATGGACGGAGCGCAGTGGTCGACGGGGCTCGGCTCCTACATCTACAATGAGAAGGGCTATGAGACGATCGCCACAGTCGGCGAGGACTATTCTTTCATCTACACTCAGGTTTTCGGCCTTGCATTGGAATACTGCCAGGCAGGCGGCGAAATCACCGAACGCTTTTGGGTTCCGCTCGGAACGAAGGATTTCGCATCGATTATCGCTGCGCTGCCGGACGACGTTGACGCCATCTATCTCGGCCTTGGCGGCGGCGATGCCGTCAACTTCCTCAACCAGTATCAACAGGCAGGCGGCGACGCCAACCTGGTGGGCGGGACGATCATGGTCGATGGCTCGGTTCTGTCCTCGAAAGGCTCTGCCAAAGAGGCGCTGGTCGGCGTTCCTTCGTCCGGCCCGCAGGCAGATGATTGGGACAATCCGAATTGGCAGGCTTACGTCAAGCACTATCAGGACCTCTTTCCGCCCGAAAAGCGCTTCCCGTCGCCATCGCTGCTCGCGACTGGCTATTACAATGCGACCACTGCAATGGCGCGCTGCTTGGATGAAGTGGGCGGCGACCTGTCCGACGGCCAGTCTGCGTTCCGCGGGTGCCTTGCCAATCTGGTCATGGACGATGCGCCGAATGGCCGGATCGCGTTGGACGAAAACCGGCAGGCGATCGGCACCAACTTCATTACGGAGGTTGTCGAACTTGACGACGGCACGCTGTCCAACAAGCTCGTAAAGGTCGTCGGCGATGTCAACCAGACGCTTGGGTTCGACAAGGATACGTTTGCGAGCATCGGCCTTCCAAGCCGGGAAGTTCCCGAGTGCAAGACTTCTTATTGAAGGCACGCAGCTAGGCTTTCCGGGCCAATCCGGCCCGGAAAGCCCTGCGGCGCTTTCGCGATTCGAGACTGACTGGCGGGCTTGCTGAACCCACAGCTCTTTCGTAATTTGCAATGAACTAGCTGGAATTCAATGTGATTGCTCTGGGGAGGGCGGCTCGGATGGCTCGATGCCGTTGCAATAGCGGAAGCGCTCCGCAGCCGGCGGCAGCGCGGTGAGACGGTTCGTAGATCGACATCCTCTATGGTCCAGCGTGATCTTCGTAGCCGCCGCGGCTCTCCTTTGGGCGATCTTTGCAATTTGGCCGGATTGGCTGACGGATCTGATCGGCCGAAAAAAGGTTTTTCTGAATGCCCTCTTCAACGGAATAACCCTCGGCGGCCTCTACTTTCTCGTTGCCAGCGGGTTCACACTCATATTCGGATTGATGCGCAATGTGAATCTGGCCCACGGATCCCTCTATCTGTTGGGCGGATACATCGGGTACGAGATTGCGGATCTCACCGGATTGTGGCTGCTGGCATTTCCGGTCGCATTCGTAGCCGTCGGGGCGTTGGGGGTGCTCCTGCAAATCTTCGTCTTCCGGAAAATGGAGGGGCAGGACTTGCGCCAGACGCTTGTCACGATCGGAATTTCAATCGTGATGGCGGATTTGATGCTTTGGATATGGGGCGGCGATTTCTACAACATTGTGCCTCCAGATTGGCTCAACGGGCCGATGAACACGTTCTTCGTAACCGCGGTAAAACGCTCCGGCGATCTTGTATTTCTGAAATACCCGCTGGTCCGCGTTGTAATCTTCGCCGCATCGGTCGCAGTCGGCATCGGCATGTGGCTGCTCTTGAATCGCACCCGCATTGGCATGTTGATCCGCGCAGGCGTGGATGATCGCGACATGCTGTCGGCGACGGGAGCCCGCATCCAGCTTGTTTTTGTCTTCGTGTTCGCGTTCGGCGCCGGACTTGCCGGAATCGCAGGCGTGGTCGGCGGCACATTTCAATCGGTCGCACCCGGCGAGGACATTCGCTTCCTTCTGGCGTCGCTGGTCGTTGTCATCGTCGGCGGCATGGGGTCGATCCCCGGGGCGGCGCTCGGGGCGCTGTTGATCGGCTTGGCCGAGCAGTTCGGATCGGTCTATTTCCCGACATATGCGGTTGTTTTGACATTCTTGATCATGGTTCTCGTGCTGGCGTTCCGCCCGCGGGGACTCATGGGCAGGGGGTGATCCATGGCCGTCGTGGAAAGCGAGATCGCAACCGAGGAATCGTCTGGCCGGAGTTGGCTTGAACGCATCCCGGCAACATATTGGATTGTCGGATTCTTGCTCGTTGTGATGCCGACCTTCGCTTCCGACTTCGTCCTCTACCAGATATTCGGCTGGTCATTCATTCTCGGCGTGATCGCCCTCAGCCTCGTTTTGCTAGGCGGCTACGGCGGTATGGTCAGTCTTGCCCAGATGACGATGGCCGGGTGCGCCGGATACCTGCTGGCGATATTGGGTCCAAGCGCGATCACCGGCATCTCCCTGGGCTGGCCATGGTATGTTGCGATCCCGATCGCATTGTGCGTCGCCATCGCGCTCGGCACTCTCACAGGCTGGCTCGCAGTGCGGACCGAGGGAATTTATACAATCATGATCACGCTCGCGATCGCCGCCGCGTTCTTCTATTTCACACGTCAGAACTATACGATTTTCAACGGTTTTTCCGGGTTCAACGGCGTTTTGCCTCCGATGCTTTTCGGCGTCGATTGGCGCAGCCCGATCGCCTTTTACTATCTCTCGCTTTTTTGGGCGGTCGTTGCCTATTTCGTCGTGCTTTACATTACCCGCGCGCCGTTCGGCCTCGCGCTGCAGGGAGTCCGCGACAATCAACGACGGATGTCTGCGCTCGGCTACAACGCGACGGCGCATCGCGTCGCGGCCTACGCATTCGCCGCGCTTATCGCCGGTGTGGGCGGCATCCTTCTGACTTGGCAATCGGGGCAAATTTCGCCCGGAACCGTTGGAATCGGACCCGCTATCGACATACTTGTCATCGCGGTCATCGGGGGCTTGAGCCATCCGGTCGGCGCGTTCATTGGAGCATTCATATACGTGATCCTCAAAACTTTCGCACTTGATGCGCTGGTCGCGGTGGGCTTGGCCGGCGAACGGTTTCAGCTTCTCATCGGGCTGGGATTCCTGATTATCGTTTTCTGGTCTCCGGATGGAATCCTCGGGCTTTGGAAGCGGTGGCGCGAAAGCAGAAAAATTGACCGGCTGCTTGACGGCGGGAGCGAACAGCCGTGAACATCCCCGTCAATGTCTCCGACCGTCTCAGCGCCGCCGGCACCGCGAACGCGCTTGAGCTCCGCGGAGTTTCGAAGCTGTTCGGGGCCTTGGCGGCGCTTCAGGACATCAACATTACGGTCAAGCCCGGGGAGCGCCGCGCGGTGCTCGGCTCGAACGGCGCGGGCAAAACCACGCTCTTCAACTGCATCACCGGAGATTTTCTGGCCACGACAGGGAACATTCGCTTTTTCGGCGAGGACATCTCCGATTTTCCTCCCCATGATCGAATTCGTCGGGGATTGCGCCGCACCTACCAGATTTCGCTGCTTTTCACCGGGCTGAGCGTAATCGACAACGTCTACCTTGCCTGCGTGGGCGTCTCGCGCAGCCGGTTCTCCTTCCTGCGACCGGGCCGGAAGGACGCGCTGCTGGCATCGGCCGACAATCTTGTGGACGTGGTTCATTTGACCGACGAGCGCGACACGCAGGTGGCAAACCTGTCCTACGGCCAGCAGCGCCAGCTTGAAATCGCGATGGCGCTTGCCGGCGCGCCGCGGTTCGTCTTGTTCGACGAGCCCGCCGCAGGCCTCTCGCCGCCCGAACGCAGCGAGCTTGTGGAAATCCTGACCAGCCTGCCCGCGCACATGGGTTACATCATCATCGAGCATGACATGGACGTGGCGCTCAGGGTCGCCGAAAGCGTGACGATGATGCACAACGGCCGGATATTCAAAGAAGGGAAACCCGCGGAAATCGAAGAGGATCCGGAAGTTCAGGCGCTCTATCTCGGGAGTGAGGATGGCTGAGCGAAGCAGCACCCCCGCGCTGGAGGTTCGCGACCTCAATGTCTACTACGGACATTCGCATGCGCTGCAAGGCGTTACGCTGCGGCTGGACCGCGGCGTGCTTTCCGTCGTGGGCCGGAACGGCATGGGCAAGACCACTCTGTGCATGGCGATCATGGGTCTTGTCCCGGTGGCTTCGGGAGACATCTCGTTCAACGGCCGGTCACTCGTTGGCAAGAGCCCGGCCGAGATCGCGCGGCTGGGCATCGGCTACATTCCGCAAGGGAGGCGACTTTGGCCGTCGCTCACGGTCGATGAACACCTTCGCCTGGTCGGCGGCCAAGGCGGCGCGTGGTCGCGGGAACGGATTTATTCAACTTTCCCAAGACTTGCGGAACGGAAATCCAACGGCGGCGCGCAATTGTCGGGCGGCGAGCAGCAAATGCTCGCCATCGCGAGGGCGCTCCTGCTGAACCCGAAACTGCTTGTCATGGATGAGCCGACGGAAGGCTTGGCTCCCGTCATCGTTCAGCAGGTCGAAGACATGCTCGTCCGCCTGGGACAAGAGGGCGGCATCGAGGTTCTGGTGATCGAGCAGAACATCGGCGTAGCCTGCGCCGTGGCCGAAAGCATCGGCATCATGGTCAACGGTCGAATCAATCGAGTCATGGAGAGCAACGTTCTGGCCGGCAACCGAAACCTTCAGCAGGCAATGCTGGGCGTCGGCCGTCACGCCCATGATGAAACTCCCGACGCAGCGCTCGGCGAGGAGATGCCGGCGCCGAAGCGCTCGGCCGAGCTTTTGCGGATTTACATGTCCAATCCGTCGACGCCGTCGCGCTGGTCTCGCCCAGTGCCGACGCGCGTGATTGAAGGTTCCGCGCGGACGATGACGCCGGAGCCGGTTGCGAAACCTGCGAGTGTTTCGTTCTCGCGTTCCGGCGGAACCGGAGTCGTCCTTGTCTGCGGGACGCTGGATACCAAAGGCTCTGAACTGAGATACATTCGCGATATCATCAAGGGCGAGGGCGTAAATGTCCGCATGGTCGATCTCTCGACTTCGGGCAAACCGTCGGGCGCAGACATCCCGCCTTACGTCGTTGCGGGGTTTCATCCGCGCGGGGCGGCCGGAGTCTTCACCGGCGACCGGGGGTCGGCGGTCGCGGCGATGACCGAATCGTTCGAACGCTGGATGAAGCATCAAGACAATGTCGCAGGCGTGATTTCGGCCGGCGGCTCGGGCGGCACGGCCTTGGCGGCTCCCGCATTTCGATCACTGAAGGTCGGCGTGCCGAAATTCATCGTCTCAACGGTGGCGAGCGGCAGCACGGAACAGTACGTCGGTCCGTCGGACATCACGATGATGCATTCGGTCGCGGATATTCAGGGGCTCAATTCGATTTCGCGCGAGGTCTTGGCAAATGGCGCGCATGCGATCGTCGGCATGGTAAAGGGACAGCGGCGGCGCGCGTCCGATGACGTCAAGCCTGCCGTCGGCCTCACGATGTTCGGCGTGACCACGCCCTGCGTGCAAATGGTGAGCGATGCATTGCAGGGGGACTTTGATTGCCTGGTCTTCCACGCCACCGGAACAGGCGGCCGATCGATGGAAAGGCTTCTCGACAACGGGATGTTGTCGGCCGTAATCGATCTGACCACCACAGAGATCTGCGACATGTTCGCCGGGGGAATTTTCGCTGCCGATGAAGACCGGTTCGGCGCGGCGGTCCGGTCCGGCCTGCCCTATATCGGATCCTGCGGCGCCCTTGACATGGTGAACTTCAACGCGCCCGATACCGTGCCCGAGCGCTATCGCGGTCGCACCTTCTACGAGCACAACCCTCAGATCACGCTGATGCGCACCACGGCGGAGGAGAACGCTCAGATGGGCCGCTGGATCGGCCAGCGGCTCAATCAAATGACTGGACCGGTCCGCTTTTTCCTGCCCGAAGGCGGAGTATCGCTTCTAGATGCGCCGGGGCAGCCATTCTGGGACCCCGAGGCTGATGCCGCATTGTTCAGGGCGCTGGAGGAAACTGTTCGTCCCAGCTCAAGCCGCCAGCTCGTACGGGTTCCGAATAATATCAACGACCCGGAATTCGCTCAACTGGCCGTCAAGACATTCAGAGAGTTCCACTCGGCCGGGCGACGCGTGAGCGTCGGAGAAAGCCATGTTTGACCGCAGCGACCTGATGACCAGATTTCGTGCCATGCGGGATGCGAAGGAACCCATAATCGGAGGCGGCGCCGGAACCGGCCTTTCCGCGAAGTGCGAAGAGGCCGGCGGGATCGACCTTATCGTAATCTACAATTCGGGTCGCTACCGGATGGCGGGCCGCGGATCGCTCGCAGGGCTGATGCCTTACGGGGATGCCAACGGCGTCGTGATGGAGATGGCGGGCGAAGTGCTTCCGGTCGTCAAGAATACCCCGGTCCTCGCCGGAGTTTGCGCAACGGATCCTTTCCGGCTGATGGACAAGTTTCTTGACGAGGTGAAGGCCGCCGGTTTTTCGGGCGTCCAGAATTTTCCGACGGTCGGCCTCATCGACGGAACGTTCCGCGAGAATATCGAAGAGACCGGAATGGGATACGGCCATGAGGTCGACATGATCGCGATGGCTGCGGGAAAGGACCTCTTGACCACGCCCTATGTCTTCTCCGAAGAAGACGCCGCTGCAATGGCCGAGGCCGGCGCGGACATCATTGTCGTCCACCTCGGGCTCACGACGGGCGGCAGCATCGGGGCCGAGACGGCGGTCACGCTCGAGAAAGCGCCGACTTTGACGGACGAATGGGCCGCGGCGGCGCTGGAGGTCAACCCGGATGCCATCGTGCTCGTTCACGGCGGCCCGGTCGCCATGCCGGAAGATGCCGACTACGTTCTGAGGAACACCGAAAACTGCCACGGATTCTACGGCGCATCGTCCATGGAACGCTTGCCGACTGAAATCGCTTTGACGGCGCAGACGGCGGAATTCAAGAAAATCGGTCGCAATTGAAGGGGAAGGGACAAAGATGACAGGGCAACTCATCGGACAGATCATCCTGTGGCTCATCGCTGCGGTGATCGCGATATTCATCCTCTATTGGGTGATGCATTGGCTCTATCGACGCTCCACGAAGGAAGTCGCATTCGTGCGGACAGGCTTCCTGGGAGAGAAAATTGTGATCGACGGCGGCGCATTCGTTTGGCCGATCATCCACGACATCACGCCGGTGAACATGAACTCCATGCAGCTCTCCGTGACGCGGGAGCGCGAAGACGCGTTGATCACGAAGGACCGGGTGCGCGTCGATGTGGACGCGGAATTCTACGTCCGCGTGGCCCACAGCAGGGAGGCCGTCAGCATCGCCGCGGCGACCCTCGGCAGGAGGGCTCTCGAGCCGGAAAGACTGCACGGGCTCCTGGAAGGCAAGTTCATTTCCGCCCTTCGCACCGTCGCCAGCGAATTTACAATGGAAGAACTGCACGAAAACCGGAATGCATACGTTGCCCGCGTCCTGGAGTCGGCGCAGGTCGGTCTCGACAAGAACGGGCTGGAATTGGAAAGCGTCGCGGTGACCGACATCGACCAGACAGCCATCGAATTCTTCAATCCCTCGAACACCTTCGACGCCGCCGGCCTGACCAAGGTGGTTGAATCGATCGAGGAGCGCCGCAAGCTTCGCAACGACATCGAGCAAGACACGATGATCCGCATCCGAGAACGCAATTTGGAGGCGGAAAAGCAAGCGCTCGTAATCGAAAAGAAAAGCGAGGAGGCGCGCCTCGAACAGGAGCGCGAAGTCGAATTCCGCCGCGCGCAGCAGCGGGCGGATCTCGCCCGCGAACGCGCGGACCGCGAAAAGGAAGCCGAACAGGCAACACTCGCCTCGCGCGAGGCTATCGAGACGGCTCGGATTTCCAACGAGCACCAGATCGCCGAGGCGCGCATCGCTTCGGAGCGCGACATTCGTCAGCAGGAAATCGAGCGGCAGAAGATCATCGACGAAGCCGAAATCACGACGCGCGAAGCGATCGAGAGGGCGCGGATCAATCAGGAAAAGTCGGTTACATCCGAAAGGATCAAGACCCAGAAGGAAACCGATGCTGCCGAGATAACGGCCTCGGAAGCCATCGATAAAGCTCGCATTGCGCAGGAGATGGCGGTCACGCAAGCCCGCATCGCGAAAGAGCGCGAAACGCAAACCCAGGAGATTGAACGGCAGCGCGCCGTGGACGAAGCCGAAATCCTCGCCCGGGAAGGCGTCGAGCGCGCGCGCATTGCGCGGGAAAATGCGATCACCGAAGAACGGATCACGCTGGAGCAATCCACGCGCGAGCGCGAAATCGCACGAAATCTGGCCGTTCATGAAGCCGAAATATCCAGCCGGGAAACAGCCGAGAAATTGCGCATCGCTCAGGAAAGGACGGTGGCGGCCGAGGAGATTTCCTCCGACCGCGAAACCCGCGCGCTTGAGATCGAACGCAACCGCGCGATCGACATGGCCAACATCCTGGCTCAGGAGGAGGTCAACGCCGCGCGGATAGGCGAAGAAGCCAAAACGCGAGCCGCCGAGATCTCGAAGGACGCCGAAATTCGCGGCCGCGAGATCGAGACGGCCGAGGCGATCGAAGCGGCGGAAATCAGCTCCCGGAGATTGGTCGAGCAGCAGCGGATCGAGAAGGAGGCGGAAACGAACGCCGATCGGATTGCTCGCGAAGAACGGATCAGAAATCTGGAGATCGCGCGCAACAGGAAGATCGACGCCGCACGGATTTCGGCCGACGAGGCCATCGAGACGGCTCGGGTGTCGAAAGACATGAAAGTCGACGCCGAAAAAATCCTCGCCGAGCGAGAGCTCGATTCCAGAAAGCTGGAGCGCAAGCAGACTCTGGAAAAACTTGAAGTCGCGAGAGTTCAGGCTTTGCGCGAGGCTGAAATCGCAAGCCAGGAGGAGGTGGAGCGCGCCAAGATTGCCTCCGAACTCGGACTTGATGAAGCCCGGATCGGCCACCAGAAGCAGCGCCGCAGGCTGGAGATCGAACGCGAGAAGGTTGTCGAGGAGGCTTCGATGGAAAAGGCGATCGCGCTGTATCAGAAGTCGCTTGAGGAAAGCGCCGCCGCGGCCGAGGCCGAATTTGCCCGCGCCCGCGCGGTCGAGGCCGCCGAGAAAGTGGCGACCGCGAAGGAGACCGAGGAGGCCAGCCGCCGGAAATCGGTGGATGTGGTCATGGCCGAGAAGGCCGCAGAGGAGATGCGGATCGCCGCAGAGGGCGAGCGTATTCGGGCCGCAGTCGAAGCCGAGGCTCAGAAGCTGATCAACGAAGCCGAGAATGTCCTTACCGACGAAGCGCGTCATTCACTCTTCAAGCGCAAGATGCTGGAGTATGTGGAGGGCATCGTCTCGGCGTCCGTCAAGCCGCTCGAGAACATCGACGAAATCAAGATCATGCAGCTTGGCGGCGGCACTGGCTTGGACGCCGGGGGCGGCGGCGCCGGAGGTGGCGGAGTCGGCGGCCAAGGCCCCAGCCCGACCGACGAGGTGATCAATTCCGCGCTGCGCTACCGCGTTCAAGCTCCGATGATCGACAGCCTGCTCACGGACATCGGCATCGACGGTTCGGATCTCGCCAAGTCCAGCGTCCTTCGCGATGCCCAGGATCTCGCGCGAGCCGGAAACGAGGCCAAACGCTTGAAACGGAGCGATGCCGCCGAAAAATCCGAGGAAGGAAAGAAGTAAATGGCGCGCGTCTACACTTCATCGGTGATCAATGCCGGAGCGGGCCGCGTCTGGGAGCGGGTCAGGGACTTCAATGCCTTGCCTCGCTGGCACCCGCGCATCCGCGACAGCCGGATCGAAGATGCGCTGCCCTCCGACAAGGTCGGGTGCATCCGCAATTTCAATCTGCAGAACGGCGACAACATCCGCGAACGGCTTCTCGGGCTGAGCGACTACGACATGTTCTGCACCTACGCGATACTGGAAAGCCCGATGCCGCTTTCCGACTACATCGCGACGCTTCGGCTTACCCCTGTCACGGACGGCGATCGTTGTTTCGTCGAATGGTCGGCGGAGTTTTCGGCCGATCCGTCCGACGAGGACGCGCTGGTCAGCGGCATCGGCACGGACGTGTTTCAGGCCGGTTTCGACGCGCTGAAACGGCATTTCGGAAGCTGAGATGGTCGCCGTCGTCCGCAGCACGATTCTGGACGCTCCGGTCGAAGCGGTCTGGGAGGTCATACGCGACTTCAACGGCCACGACGCATGGCATCCGGCCGTGGACGCCAGCCAAATCGAGCGCGGACATCCGTCCGACAAGGTGGGCTGCGTGCGGCGGTTCAAACTAGCGGACGGCTCGGAACTGCGCGAGCAATTGCTGACGCTCTCGGACATGGAGCAGAGCTTCAGCTACTGCCTGCTCGAAACGCCGATCCCCCTTTTCAACTATGTGGCGCATTGCCGCCTGCTGCCTGTTACCGATGGAGACATCACATTCTGGGAATGGGAAAGCCGATTTGACACGCCCCTCGGCCGTGAAGGCGAGCTCGCGGAAATGGTCGGCACCGATATCTACCTCGCCGGATTCGACGCCGTGCGCGCGCATATGGGGCTGGGGCCGGCATGAGCGTTTCCGTCGAGACATTCGCGTCGCTGTCGGAAGCCTCTTCGGCAATCCGCGACGGCGCGCAGTATCTCGGCGGCGGAACGATTGTCGTTGCCGACGCCAACTACGGCGCGCAGGATTTTACACGCATCGTGAGAACGACCGACGCGTCGCTGCGCGTCATCCGGAATGAAGGCAACGAACTCAGGATCGGCGCAGGCGCCACCATGACGCAGGTCATGCAGTCCGCGGAGACGGGTTTTCTGGCTTCGGCCGCGCGGTCCGTGGCGGGACCGGCAGTGCGCAACATGGCGACGGTCGGCGGCAATCTTTTCGCCCGTCCGCCTTTCGGAGATTTCGGCGTCGCTTTGCTCGCGCTCGATGCCAGAATTGCCATGTCGGACGGACAGGTTCTGCCGGCGGAGGATTTCTTTGCCCGGCGCGAAACGCTCAAGGGACTGGTTTCGTCGATCTTGGTGCCCCGACCCGGCCCGCGCGCCTTTCGCTACCGCAAGGTCGCGCGAACCAAACCGAAAGGCGCGTCCGTCCTCTCCATCGCCGTTCATTTGCCGGGCGCGGGCCGCATGAGCGGCGCCAGAATCGCGTTCGGCGCAATGGGGCCAACCCCCTTGCGCGCGAAAAGCTCCGAGGCGGCGCTGGAAGGCGCCCGCCTCGATCCGAACGGCATACTCCCGGCGATCCGAAACTGTCTTGACGGGCTTGATCCGCAAGACGATGCGCTTTCTTCGGCCTGGTATCGGCGGGAAGTCGCTCCGGTGCATTTGCGCCGGGTGCTTCTGGGCGAGGAGAGCTAGGTTGGCCAAGGCGCCGGTCCAGTTCACGCTGAACGGCAGGGCGACGGGCGTTTTCGCTCCGAGCGGCGCAAACCTCATTGATGTGCTTCGGCGCGAAGCGGGCGACTTGACGCCGAAGCAAGGCTGCGCCCAAGGGGGATGCGGCGCCTGTTCCGTCATGATTGACGGCGAGCTCCGTCTTGCGTGCCTGACCTTGGCGGAAACGGTTGAAGGCAAAAAAATCGAAACGGCCGCGTCCTTGTCCGATGGCTCGAACCTGCATCCGCTTCAGGAGGCTTTCGTGCAAGGATTTGCCGCGCAGTGCGGATTCTGCACGCCCGGCATGCTGATGGCCGCCAGGGCATTGCTTGCGACCAACGCCAATCCCACCCGCGCTGACGTCGCCGAGGCAATTTCCGGCAACCTTTGCCGATGCACGGGCTACGAGCCGATCATCAACGCAATTCTGACGGCAGCGGCCGTGATGCGGGAAAGAGGGGGCAGATGAGCAGCATCGAGTTTCGCAAAGACATTTTCGCGGACGAGCGCGCCGACGACCTGAACGAAATCGGAAAACCGACGATCCGCCAGGATATCGTCGGGCATGTCACCGGACGGTCGAAATATTTCGACGATCATCTTTTCGACGGCTTGCTTCATATGCGGTGCGTGCGCTCTCCCCATCACGCTGCGCGGATCCGGTCCATTGACACCTCGACTGCGGAACGGATGCCGGGCGTGCAGCGAATCATCAGGCCCGCGGACGTGCCCGTCAATCTCAACACGCTCTTGTCCCTCATCAATTTCGGACGCGACGATGAACCGCTGCTGAGCGGCGAAAACGTCAACTACAAGGGCGAGCCGATCCTGGCTGTCGTGGCCGAAACCGAACGGGAAGCCCGCGACGCCGTCGCGGCCGTGCGGGTGGCGTGGGATGAGCGGCCGTTCGTGCTTGAAATCGAAGAGGCGCTGAAGCCGGATGCGCCCGCGGTCAACGCGGAGTATCCGAACAACACCTTCGACTATTACGATCTTTACGACCACCAGAAACTGAGGTTCGGCGACGTCGAAACAGCTCTTCGGCAGGCCGACAAGATCGTCGAGGGCGAATACCGAATGTCGCCTATCGAGCAGGCCCCGCTGGAGACATGCGGCGCGATCGCAGCGCCGGAGGACAACGGGCGCTTCGTCTGCCACACGTCCACCCAGGCGCTCTTCTTTTCGCTCGGCGTCACGGCCAAGCTGCTCGACATGCCCTCGGCGCGTCTGCATTTCGTCGGCGGAACGGTCGGCGGCGGATTCGGCGGCAAGGTCGACAGCCATCACGAGCCTCTGGCCGTGCTCGGCGCAATGCTTACCGGGCGCCCGGTCAAATACGCTTGGGACCGCGCCGAAGAAATGCAGGTCGGCGCGCCTCGGGGCGCGGAGCGCTGGCGCATTCGCGACGGCGTGATGAACGACGGCCGCATCGTTGCGCGGGAGTTCACCGGCTTTTTCGACAGCGGCGCTTATACTCGCCTGTCGTCCTACGCCGTCGTCAAGGGCACAGGCCATCTTCCGGGGCCGTATACGATCCCGAATGTCAGCTCGAACGTCTATTGCGTTTTCACGAACCGCACGCCCGCTACAGCCATGCGCGGCTTCGGCATCACCCATGTCGATTACGCCATCGAGTGCCACATGGACAGGATCGCGGAAGCGGTCGGAATGAATCCGATCGAACTGCGAATCTTGAACGCCTACCGCGACGGAGACGTGAAGGCGCATCGGAGATTCGCGAAAAACTGCGCTCTTATCGAATGCTGCCAGGTTGCGGCGCAGAAGGCAGGCATTTCGCTGTCTTCGCAGGCCGCGTCGGCCAGCAGCAGGACCGGCGGCGGGATTGGCTGGCGGGCAGAGGTGCCGGAGACGGTGACCGACGATGCCGGGCGGATCGGCGACCGGCGCCGAAAGGAGGTCCCGCCCGAGCCGGGCGGCGGAGCCGCGAGCTTCGGCAGGGTGCCGGCGGGAACCATGGGCGAACTGGTCGAGGCCGCCGAGGTTCAGGACGCCGACATGCAGATCGATCCGACGCGCATCGGGCATTCGATCTCAAAGGCCGTGAAGCCCGCCGCGCCGGTTCCGGCACCGCCAATGCGACAAGCCCCGGTCGGGACCCGATTGCGCGAAACCCTGCCGGAATCTCAAATGCGAACCGCGGACGGCCACGCCCCCAAGCCAACTGCGCGACCCATGCCCGCGCCTGCGGCTGAACAAGCGGCGGGAATTGCCGAGCAGTCGGAACGCAAGTCAAGGCGGCCCGCGGTTTCGCGGTTCATAACCGGAACAAGGCGGCGCTGAGATGGCTGTTCACAAGGGCCGCGGGTTTGCCTGCATCAACTACCCGATCGGAATGAACCTCGGCGGCGACCCGAGCCAAGCGCTGGTGCACTCGACGCCCGACGGCAAGTTCAAGGTCGCATTGTCCGCCATCGATCTGGGTCAGGGCATGAAGTCGGTGACGCGCCAGATCGCGGCGGAGGCGCTCGGAGTGCCGATCGCCGACGTTCATGTCGACACGGCGGACAGCGACACCGGGCCGCACGACATGGGATCGTTCGCCTCGCGCGGAACCCATCGGATGGGCAACGCCGTCATTCGGGCGGCGACCGAGGCGCGCAAAGCTCTTTTGGAAGCGGCCGCCGACGAACTCGAGGTCGACGCGGGCGATTTGGAAACTGACGGGCGGGGAAACATCCAAGTCAAGGGATCGCCTTCACGTTCGATAACCGTGGAAGACACCGCAGTCGCTGCGCAGTTCAAGCAAGGCAAGACGATTGCCGGACGCGGCATCTTCCTGATTCCGCCCTCGGATGCAGACCCGAACACCGGCGAAATGTCCCCTGTGACCTGCTTTGCCCATGCCGCTCTGGTGGTTGATCTGGAAGTCGACGACGAGACAGGCGAAGTTTCGGTCACTGAAATCAATTCGGCCTACGAAGTGGGACGGGCGCTCAATGAAAAGCTGATCGAGCAGCAATTGATCGGCGGCGCCTGGATGGGCGTGAGCCACGCGCTCTACGAGACCACGGAACCATATTATCCGAACCGCGAACACGGACCGGGCGATTTCGTCGAATATATCCAGCCCGGCCCCGGCGATATCGCGAACCACAATATCGCTGTTCTTGAGCGTCCTGCCGAGGATGCGCCCTTCGGCGGCAAAGGTCCGGGCGAGATGTGCGCAAATCCAGTCATTCCGGCCATCGCCAACGCCGTCTACAACGCGGTCGGCGTAAGGTGCGACAGCCTGCCGATCACGCCCGAGAAAATACTGCGAGGTCTGCGCGCCAACGGCGGTGCGCGGCCGCAGACGCGAATCTGATCCATGGCGGTGCGGCCCGTCATATCAGGCATTTCAAATCCTGCGGATTTGCAACGCGCCCTGCGCGGGGCTCAATACCTGGCCAATGAGGACCTTGCGACCGCGTCATATCTTTCGCTGGCGTTGGGCAAGCCGCTGCTGTTGGAGGGCGCGCCGGGAGTCGGCAAGACCGAGGCGGCCAAAGCGATCGGAGCCGCCCTTTCGCGCCAAGTCGCGCGGCTGCAATGTTTCGAGGGGATCGACGCAAATGCCGCGATCTACGAGTGGAACTATCCGCGCCAGATGCTGGCGATGCGGCAAGCCGGCAATGACTATGTCAATATTTACGATGACGATTTCCTTCTTGAACGCCCGCTCCTGCGCACATTGCGCAGTCCGACGGAAACGTTGCTGCTGATCGACGAAATCGACCGGTCCGACCATGAATTCGAAGCATTCCTGCTGGAATTCCTTTCGGACTTCGCGATCTCCATCCCCGAAACCGGCACGGTCCGCGCGACGCGGCAGCCGGTCGTCGTTCTGACATCGAACCGCACCCGCGAATTGCACGAAGCCCTGCGCCGCCGTTGCGTCTACCATTGGATCGAATACCCGCCGCCTGTTTTGGAAGCGCAGATCGTGATGGCGCGAGCGACGAGCGTTGCGCAAAGGACCGCGGACGCTGTCGTGGCCGCTGTCGGAAAACTGCGGCGGGAGCCCTTGGCGAAACCCCCGGGAGTCGCTGAAACGATCGAATGGGCCGAAGCGGCGACGTTGCTCCATTCCCAAGGGAGCGGATGGCCGGAGGCGTTTTTGCGCTCGATCGGCGTGGCTCTCAAGGACCGCGATGATCTGACCTACATGGAACCGAGGCTTAGCGGCGTCATCCAAGGGCATGCGGCATGACCCTTCCCCAAGCCGTTCGACCTTTCGTTGAATTCTCCGCGTTGCTTCGCAACCGAGGGTTTTCCATCGCTCCCGATCAGACCATCGGCTTCATCGAAGCGATCAGGCAGCTTGGTCCGCGAGACATTTCGGACATTCATGCGGCGGGCCGAGCGATGCTGGCGGTCCCGCCGGAGCGAATGCCTGAATACGACGCGCTGTTCCGCGCCTTCTTCATGGGCCAAGCCGTCGCCGCGCCTGCTGCCGGCGACGCTTCCGACGAGGTTGAAATCCATGAGCCGAAAGGCGGAACGCGCGAAATCGACGCATCCGACGACCTGAGCGAAGCAGGCAGCGAAGCCGTCGCCGCGGAGAGACTGTCCCGCCGGCAGTTTGCAAGATCCGAGGAAGATGACGCGCTCGCAGGATTTCGAAGAGATGCGCCGGAGCGGCTTCCGCGCCGGCGATCGTACCGCCGCTTCGCCGCCAACCGCGGCGACCGCCTGAATATGCGACGCACCCTTCGGGAAGCGGCCCGCTACGACGGCGAGGTCATCCGTCTGCACGAAACCCGCAGGAAGACCCGGCAACGGCGCGTCGTGCTGCTGGTGGACGTTTCGGGATCGATGAAGGAGCTGACGGACGGCAGCATTCGGTTCGCTCACGCGCTCGTCCGGACGGCTGACTCGGCTGAAGCTTTCACTTTCGGGACTCGCCTGACGCGCATTACGTCCGCGCTGAGACTCGCGGATGCGGACAGCGCGATGGAGCGCGTCGGCGGGCTGGTCGCTGATTTCGACGGCGGAACCCGAATTGGAGATGCGCTTGATGCCTTCCTGAGTCTTCCGCGTTTTGCCGGCATCGCGCGCGGCGCCGCTGTCGTGATTCTGTCCGACGGCCTCGAACGCGGCGACCCAGCGGAAATGGTCCTGGCGGTCCAGCGCCTGTCCCGGCTGGCTTGGCGTCTGGACTGGCTCACGCCGCTTGCCGGAGACCGCGATTACCAGCCGCGCACTGAAGCGCTTCGAGCCGCCCGGCCTTGGCTCGACAGCTTGTCCGACGGCAGCCGCCTGAGCTCGATCAGCTCCCACGTCCTCAATCTTGCGAGAGCGGCATGATCGATGCGCATCACCATATCTGGCTGAAAAAAGACCTGCCATGGCTGCACGGCGCCGAACGGCCGCGCATTTTCGGGCCGTATGCCGCGATCAGACGCGACTACACGATCGACGAATTCCTGTCGGACGTCGGAAACGCCGGAATCAAGAAATCCGTCTACGTGCAGGCGAACTGGGCGCCCGACCGGTTTGCGGACGAAGCCGCATGGGTCCAATCGGTCGCCGACGCGAAGGGATGGCCGCACGCCATCGTCGGGTTTGCGGACTTCACCGCCGAGGATGTCCGGCCGCAGCTGGAAAAGTTGAAGGACTTCCCGCTCATGCGCGGCATCCGCCAGCAATTCCACTGGCACGAAAACCCTGCGTATCGGTTTGCCGCGCGCCCCGATTTGCCCGCCGAACCGGCGGTGAAGCGCAACATCGCCAAACTGGCCGACTTCGGCTGGAGTTTCGACCTGCAGGTCTTTCCCAACCAAATGGCGAGCGCCGCGGATTTGGCCGGCGAATGCCCTGATGTCACATTCATCCTGCAGCACGCCGGAATGCTGGAAGACACATCGAACGAGGGTTGGAAATCCTGGCGCGAGGGCATGCTGCTTCTGGCGGGCTGCAAGAATGTTGTCGCCAAGCTTTCGGCCTTGGGCACGTTCATTCGCAGGAACGACGCGGATTTCATCCGGCGGACGACCGCCGAAACAGTCCGGATATTCGGCGCGGACCGATGCATGTTCGGTTCCAACTTTCCGATCGAAAAGCTGTGGACCAGCTATCCGGAATTGATTGCATCCTTTCGCGAAGCGACAGAGAACCTGAGCAAAACCGAGATACGGTCGATTTTCAACGACACGGCGGCGCGCACGTATCGAATCTAGAGCATGCGGGCGTCGGCCCGCGTTCACAGGGAGACCGGCAAATGGCACTTCAGATTCACATTCTCGACTACGGCGATATCGAGCTGGAGACCTCGTTTCTCGTGCTGGGCCACGATTGCGGCCGGATGCGTCGGGTGCCTGTTTACGGATTCCTGATAACGGGAGGCGAATATCCTGTCCTTGTCGATACCGGATACCGCGACAACGCCATCATGGAGTCGCTCGGAATGCGAGGGCTCCAGCACCATGGCAGCATGATCGAAAACCAGTTGGCCAACCATGGGCTGAAGCTGGGGGACATCCGCTACATCATGCACACGCATCTGCACATCGATCATGCCGGCAAGGACGATCACTTCCCGATGAATACCACCGTCGTCATCAACCGGCGCGAGATGGAATTTTCGGTATCCGGCATCATGTATCCGCAGTATCCAAAGCCCGACATCCTCCATCTGGTCGAGCGCATCTACGAACCTCAGGCCATGCGGTTTCTCGATCTGGAAATTACAGGCGCCGAAGGGATCATTCCCGGCGTCTGGTGCGAACCGGCAGGCGCGCATACCGAAGGCTCGATGAACGTCATTGTCGAAACCGCTGAGGGGCTGGCCTGCATCTGCGGGGACGTCATCTACGACATCAACGACCAAGTCGTGAATCAGTTGCGAATCAACAACCACATGGAGCCGCAGGTAACCGGAAACCACTCGGGGTCGAAGCGCAGCGAGAAGGCGGCGATCAAAAAGCTTCTGAACCGCTTCACATTCCTTCTGCCTGTGCACGACCGCCCGGCGAAGATTCAGAACCAGAAAGTTGTCGGGCGACTGGGCATGTCCGTGCCTGGTCCGATTACCGAGTCCCTGCCCTCCCGCCAATGGTTTCCGGCATGACTCGGGCGGAAGCAATCGGTCAAGTCGAACAAACCGAAGGAAAACCAACATGGCCCATATAGCCATCGACAGTCGATTCAATGAAATTATTGACGTGAACTCGTCGGCCAAGCGGCTCGGGTCCGGGTTCACGTTCACCGAAGGCCCGATCTGGCACCCGACAGAAAATCATCTGCTGTTCTCAGACATGCCTGCCGATGTTCGGCGCAAATGGACACCCGACGGCAATGTCGTCGAGGTCATGCGCCCGTCCAACAAAGGCAACGGCATGACCTACGACGCGGACCTCAACCTTCTCGTCTGTGAACACGCGACCAGCTCGGTGGCGCGATTTCGCCCGAACGGGACACGCGAAGTGCTTGCGAGTCATTTCGAGGGCAAAGAGCTGAACTCGCCGAACGACATCGTCGTACGTTCGGACGGCAGGATATACTTCACGGATCCCACCTACGGGCGAATGCCCGGATTTGGGGTTGAACGTCCGCTTCAGCAAGCGTTTCGCGGCGTCTACATGCTGCGCCCCGGCCACACGCCCGGCGACGAAGCGGTCCTGGTCAGCGACCGATACACATTCACCCAGCCAAACGGCCTCTGCTTTTCGCCTTGCGAGAAGTGGTTGTGGGTCAATGATACCGAGCAAGCAAACATCCGAATGTTCGAAGTCGGACCGGACGGGCAGTTGATCAAAGGCCGGGTCTTTGCAGGCGGCATTCAGGAATCCGCGCGGGAAGGCGTTCCCGACGGCATGAAGGCGGACAAGGACGGCAACATCTACGTCACCGCGCCCGGCGGCGTCTGGGCGTACGATTTCAACGGCATCAAGCTTGGCGAAATCGAGATTCCGGAGAAGGCGGCGAATCTTCATTGGGGCGGCGACGATTGGGACACGCTGTTCGTTTGCGCGACGACCGGCCTTTACTCTGTCAAGACCGGAACGCGCGGCAGAGAAGAGCCCTTCATGCGCGGATCTCCGGCACGTCGGACTTCGGCCACGACATCGAACGGACTTCAAATAAACCCCGGACGCACAGCCCTGATCATCCAGGACATGCAGAACGACGTGATCTCCGAGGGCGGCGCGTTCGCGTCAAGCGGCTCTCCGGCGCATGCGCGGTCCCAAAATGTCGCCGAGAATTCCCGGCGGCTTGCCGAAGCCTGTCGGCGGGCGGGTGTCACTGTTATTCATGTCTGGTTCGTCTGCGAGCCCGGGCACCCGTCCCTGCCCCAGAATTGCGGGCTTTATCGGGGCGTGGTCGAAGCCAATGCCCTCGTGCGCGGAACGTGGGGCGCGGCGCCGGTCGACGGACTGAAACCGCAAGGCAGCGATCTTGTTGTCGAAAAGATGAGCATGTCCGCTTGGCCGTCTTCAAGGCTGGAGAGCTATCTGGCCGGAAGCGGGATCGACACCATAATCAACACGGGCGCCTGGACGAACATGAGTGTCGAGCACACTGCCCGGACGGCGGCCGACAAGGGATATCGCGTCATTGTGCCTGAAGACGCCTGCTCGACGATGAACTCGGACTGGCACAACGCGTCGATCCAATACGCCATGGCGAATGTGTCGGAGATAACGAATGTCGAGCGGATTATCGCGGATCTGGCTTGATCTTCGCAAACGGAAGGGCATCCATGCGGCGGCGTCCAAAATATGAAATTCGAATGCGCGGGTTTGAATTCGCAGTCGGGAAAATCGACGTCAGGATTCAAAGCCGTTCGGCGCGGAGGCTGGCTCCATGAGCGGTGAAATCGAAAAAGTCTTCCGGCAAGGCGTCCACGCGATACGTTGGCTGCTGGCTCCAATGTACCTCGGGTTGGCGCTTCTTCTGATCGTTGTTTTGGTTCAGTTCGTGAGGGACTTTTTCCGCGCCCTGCCGGAGTTGTTCCAGATCACTGCGGTTGAAACCCTTCCATCGTTGCTGTCCTTGGCATTGGTGCTGCTTGCGGCCAATGCGGTGCTGACCATCCTTCAGACCGGCTATCAGCTGTTCGCTCCGGGACTCAGCAGCGATACCGAGCCGGAAGCCAGCCGAGGCCGTATCGATTTTTCCAAGCTGGCCCGAAATTTCCTGGCCATGTCGGTGGCCGTTTCGCTGTTGCTGGTATTTCGGGAGCTGTTGGTCATCGCAAACCAAGGAGCGGAACCGCGAACTCAGCATCTTTGGTCGCTGGCGGCCATCCTCGGAGTTTTCGTCGGCACCGCGCTGGTACTTGCGGTCGCCGAATGGTTCAGCAGACTTGCAAGGAAATAGTCGAGCCAGAGCTCGGTCCGCCGCGGTCAAACCGGCAGAGCTGCATTCGGGCTGAGCTTCATCAGTTCAGCGCCACGAAAACCATCGTCGTGTCACCGACATTTTCCAGATCGTATTGCGTCCGAAGATCGGACAAGGAATTTCCTCGGCCACAGAGCGACGTCAGGTAAGCACTCGCTTGCATTGCCGGCTGCGATCATTGGCGAACATCCGGCAATGGCGCCTACCGCACGCCCATCTCATGGAGAAATTGAGATTGCGCCTTCGAGTATCCGCAGTAATTCTTTGCACGAGTAAGGGTCAGCGTCCGCTCAGACCGGGTGATAGCCGCGAAACAGGCCCGGCGCTCCTCCTCCACATCCGAGCTCCCGGCACCCTTGCGCAGCGCCCGGACCGACGGAAACACTCCTTGCGCCATGCCGATCAGATAGACATGCTTGAAATCAAGTCCTTTCAATCCATTGACGGGTATGCAGCGCACTGCGTCCGGTTTCGGGCGAGGCGGCTTCGAAATCAGATGCATCTGCTGAAGGTAGACGTTCAGGGTCATCCTGCCGGAACCATGCTTGCGGCCCATGTCGCGGTGCAATGCTCGCCAAGTCTCCAGCTCAGCGGCGAGTTCCAGGTCGAACTTGGCTTCTGGCTCATCCTTTGTGCTCTGCTCGCTATTCTCGCTCCACGATTCCCATCCGCCTTCCAGAAACCAGTCAATGATCTCCGGAAACGCAAGGGCATCCACCAGATCTGATCGAATCCTGTCCACCGCCACCCTGAACCGGCCGGATGCGGTCGCCGTCGCCGCATCCACCCAAGCGCGCAGGAAGTCGCCGCCCGAAAGCGCCGCCGTCGCCGCAACGGCATCCGCTTCAAGGGTTCGGGCAGACAGTTCCTTCCACGCCACGCAGAGTCTACGCAGAATTTCGCGATCATGTCTCGCATTCGCCATGCGCAACGCTTCGACCAAGACTCTGAGTGCCGGAGATTCGAAATCGGTTTTCCGCTGCACCAGGCTTGCTTCGAATCCTGCATCCGTCAGACCGGAGACCGCACATTCGAGCAACTTTGCGGTTCGTCCCAACACGGCGCAGTCGGCAGCATCCAGCCCTCTGCCTTGGATGTCTCTCGGCATGAAGGCTGCTTCTTGCTCCGGCGATTCAAAGGTTCTGCACCGGAAAACATTGTTGTCGCGGTGCTCCGCCACGAGTGAAGCCTCCAAGGCAAGCCCTTTCGGCGCTCGGCCGACGTTGTGTGCAATCAACCGGTTTGCAAATGCCGTGATTGACGTCGGACACCGATAATTCTGGGGGAATTGAACGACGTCCATATCGTAATCCTGCCGCAGCTTCGCGAGCCGTTCGGGGTTTGCGCCGTTCCATTGGTGGATGATCCGCTCGTCGTCTCCGACCACGAACAGATCGTGGCGTCTATCCGGTACGATTAGCCGAAGGAAGTCGTACTGAGCGTTGCTGGCGTCGTGAAACTCGTCAACGCATACGTGGGTCCAGCCGAGGCGCACTAGGCGAGCGACCCCGGGCTTCTCTTTCAGAAGACGGCAGGCGAAGTGCGGCAGGCTGCTGAAGTCGAGGCAATTCTCGCAGACGAGAGCTTCACAGTAACTCCGATGAAGAGTCGATGCCCAAGTAGGAAGGCGTGCCAGCGCGGCAGCCTTACCTCCGCCGTTGTAGGATTCCGCAAACAGACGATCGACGAACCGGAGGAGGTTCCGCCGGTCCGCTGGCAGCGGACCGCCTTCGTCAGACAGCTCGGCCACAACGTTTTCGAGGATGGCGATACGGTCCTCATCGTGTATGAGAAGGCTGAAATTGGGGCGCAAGCCAAGATGGCTGCTGTGCTGGCGGAGAATGTCGACAGCGAATGAACGGAAGGTGCGCAGGCGGGCTCGGTCCGCCCGTTGACCCGTCAGCCGATTGACCCGCTCTTGCAGGTTTGCGACGGCTCTGTCCGAACAGGTCAGCGCAAGCACCCACGCGTCAGCGTCTTCCTTGAGTATCCGGGCAACCCGGTGGGCAAGCACCCAGGTTTTGCCGGAGCCTGGCCCCGACAAAACGAGAAGCGGTCCGCAGTTCCATGACACGGCCTTGCGCTGATTCTCGTTATAGGTTTCGACAGCGGGCGACATCATGCCCCTCGCGCAAGCGATACGACCTTGCACAGCATGCCGCGGATCTCCAATGTGATCTGGTCCTCTCCTTGTGTTTCCATCTTGGTCACCACGGCCGCCGCGCGTACCTTGCGATTGGACGGAAAATTCTTGGCATATTCGGTCCAATAGCTTGGTTGGTCCGGCTCGCTCTCGATCCTGTTCTTATTCTGAAGCGGCATTAGCTCATCGTAGACTTCTTCGTACCCGTTGCTCATAAGATTGACTTCAATGTTCTCCTAAAGGAAGCCGATTCGATCCTCTTCATCAGCCGTGCCCAAGTTCTTCCTCAGCTTGATTTTGGTTTGATTCCCGCCGTCATCGTTGTCTCCCACGCAGTAGCAGACGATGTCCAGCGCATGTGCGATCTTCGCCAACAGGCCTGCGTCCGATTGGCTGAATCGACCATCATGATGCTTTCCTGACGCAGATCGATTTCACCGCTCGGGCGACGGGAAAGATCCAACATTTTGCTTTCGCCCTCGACGAACGGCCAGCCGCCTGATCTGATGGATTTCGGTTTTTGCGAGAAGTTCGCTGCCGCGGGTGGAGATCGGTTTTCGACCGCTGAAATTCGCGCGGACCCGCAATGCCGGACTTTGCGGGTTGCCGGTGTGTCGTACCGGCAATAGACTGTTGGAATTGGATATCCATTGGCGAGGAGCAGATCTGTGGACCTTCGGAGACCCTATCCGACATCCGGAAATGGAAGCGCGTCCAGCTACGGAAGCTACACGACTCGATCACGCTCCTATTTCTCGCCGTCGCCAAGCCGCTTTATCTCGCGCAGCAACGAGATTCGCGGCACCGATATCATCGCCGAATATCTGGTCAAGGAGCGTGTGCCGTACCTGCTGGGATATTGCGGTCACGGAGCCATCGGCTTGCTTGACGGGATTCACGCGCATTCCGACAAGATCAAGCACATCGCCCCGAGGATCGAACAAGGCGCCGGCTTCATGGCGGATGCATATTACCGGCTGACCGGCAATCCGCTGGCGATTTATGCATCGACCGGCCCCGGTCCGCTCAACATGACAATCTCGGTCGCGAACGCCTTCTATGATCATTCCGCATTTTGCGTATTCACCGGCCAGGTGCCCACGACCCAAGTCAACAGCGGCGCTCTGCAGGACGACTACCGCTACAATGGAACGATGTCCTCGTTCTTCGAGCCGATAACGAAGAAATCCTATCGAATTCGGGAAGTGCAAGACCTCTGCGCGGCATTGCCGGAGGCGTTCCAGCTGATGCGCAGCGGGCGTCCGGGGCCGGTTCATTTCGACGTTCCCTACAATCTCTACATCGAGACCGCGCCGGTCAGCACGCCCGACCCACTGCCGTCCGGCCAGGAATTCGGCAGCTGGAGACGCGGCGCCTCCGACTTCGACATTGAACGCGCGCTTGATCTCATTTGCGATTGCGACAGGCCCTTGATCCTCGCCGGCGGCGCAATACGAGTTGCCGGTGCCTTTGAACAGCTGCGAGTTCTTGCCGAGCAGCTCGGCATTCCAGTCTACACATCCTTTATGGGCAAGGGCGCACTTCCCTATGGCCACGACCTGCATCTGGGGGTCGGCGGCGTCTGGGGAGAGTACCCGGCGACCGAAGCCTGCAGAAACGCCGATGCGATTTTGGCAGTGGGCGCTCGCTTCAACGATTTGCACACCGGATCATGGATTCCAGGCTACGTCTACAACATACCGCCGACGAAGCTCATCCAGGTCGATATCGACGAGAACGAGATCGGGCGGAACTATCCGGTCGAATTGGGCATCGTGTCCGACGCAAAGGAATTCCTTGAGAAAGCGATCAAAATCGCCCGCAAGAAAAGCTTGCGCATGAAGTCGGACAGCCCTTGGAGGAACGAAATCGCAGGTTGGCAATCCGAGTGGCAAAACTTCTGCCGACCGTTCGAGACCAGTTCCGAGGTTCCGATCGAACCGCGCCGCATCATGGCGGACATGAACCGCATCTCGCCTCCCGATACGGTCATGGTCGACGATGTCGGCAACTGTCAGGTCTGGTCCGAACAATACTGGCAGACGAGGATTCCCGGCAATCACATGACCGCCGGCGGCTTTGCCGCGATGGGATTCGGGGTTTACGGGGTGCTGGGCGCGCGGCTGGCTCGCCCAGATTCACCTTGCGTGACGCTTTGCGGCGATGGCGGATTCTCGATGTGGTCGAACGCGGTCATGACGGCGGTCGAATACGGCCTGCCTGCGGTTTGGGTCGTGATGAACAATTTCGCTATCGGCACGATCCGGGATCTTCAGCGATTTTATCTGGATGGCAGAGAACTGGGCACCAGCTTCGTAAATCAAGCGACCGGCGAATTCTGGAACCCGGATTTTGCGTCAATGGCCAAGGCCATGGGAGTGCGGGGCGTCCGGATCGAACACCCGGACGAATTCGGCGACGCCTATGCGGACGCGCTGAAGTCAAGCATGCCGACGGTAATGGACGTAATCGTCAATCGCGACACCGGAATTCCGGTGACGGGCACTTGGCAAATGCCTCCCATTCCGGAAGTGCAACCCACATTCGGTCAGCGAAAGGTGCGCTAGTGGCTGTCGCTCGTTTGGATCCAAAACTATTGGATCCGGTGTAAATCGACTATTTTGCAGCTAACGCGTTTACACAATCCGCGGCCGCCAATGGCACGGCATAAATTACGTCTTGATTTTCAAATACGTCGGCGTAGATTTGGGCGATGAGCCGACGGCGGGATCGCGTTTGACAAGAGCCTATCCTGATGACGACAGGCACTTTCATCTGAAATATGCCGTATACGGGACGTTTCAATTCGCAGCGGATCTTGCCGTCAATGCCGACACTCGTCGATTGCCTGAAATTACTCGAATTCGGTCCATGCACTTCGGTTACTACGCGAATTCCAAGGCTGCAAACTGGGCGGAGGAAGCCATGAGCCTATGCCGTGGCCATTATGCGCAGCGGTGGCACGTGCAGGAACTGAAGCCGCTGCCGAAATTGTCGCTGTCCGAGTTCACCCATTGATGCGACTCCGCCTTGACACCAAGGCGGCGAGTACCCCAAGCTTGGACTTCCAGAGGCGTTTGCGAGCGCCGCGAAGATCGCCTCCCGATGCCGCTTGGAGGACGCCGTCTGGGCCGATAGGCGAATACCACGGGCTGAAAGAGTGCAGCTTTGAGGGCTTTGAACGACCGGCAATGTTGAAGGGCCTCTGTCAAACGCACCGCGACTATCTTCGGCATGACCGCGAGCAGAAGCCGATAGCGGTGCGGCGCATGATCAAGCCGTGCGAATTCGGCGGCGATGCACCACCAGCAGAAGCCAACGGGCTTTGCGCCACTCATTATGCCCAACGGAAAGCGAGCAACGAACTCAAGCCACTGCGCTTGCACCGGCGGCGAAAGCAACCATCAACGGGTAAAACGTAAGGATCAAATAATGTCTGATTGGTTTGACGAAATTAACGAAATTTTGGATCGAGATACACCGCTGCACGCGGCCGTCGGGGCGGATGATGCGGAAGCCGTCGAATCGCTGCTTGCGGAGGGTGCGGAGGTCGATGCCGTGAACGGCGAGGGATTGACGCCGCTACACATCGCCGGAAAGCATGAAAATGCACGGATCGCGCGGCTGTTGATCGAGGCCGGAGCGGACCCCAAGGCAGAAGACGGCACCGGAACGACGCCCTTGCACGTGGCAGCGGTGCACGGTCAAGCGGAGTGCGTCAAGCTTCTGCTAAAGGCCGGAGCGGATCCTGCGGCAAAAATCAAGGACGACGGCTTTGGGTTGGACGATTTGATGGCCGACGACGACGATTGGGACGACGACGATGCTGTTGAGTGGGAACACTCAACCGGTGAAACGCCATTGCATATGGCCGCCAGTCAAGGCAATGCCGATTGCGTCAAGCTTTTGCTAAAGGCCGGTGCAGACCCCAACGTCGAGGATAATCGTGGAACAACACCGCTGCACTGTATCGGCGGACGCCAGCAAGCCGATAAGATCAAGCTTCTGATTGCGGCGGGCGCAGACAGCGTGAACGCTAAGGATCGCGCTGGCTTTACGCTGTTGCACCGTTACAGCAACCTTCGCCAAGCACGTGGCCCCCAAATCGTGAAGTTTTTGATCAAGGCCGGGGCAGACGTGAACGCTGAGGATGCTGATGGTAGAACACCGCTGCACGGCGCAGAGTGTGCCGCAACGATCAAGCTTCTGATTGAACACGGCGCGGAAGTGAATGCCGGAAACACGAAGCGAAAAACGCCGCTGCATGTCGCTTTCGGCCATAGGCGCGGGTGGGACGCTGGCAGGCTGTTGCTTCAAGCTGGCGCAAACCCCAACGTCGAGGATGAGTACGGCAAGAGGCCGCTGCATGATGCAGCTTCGGTAAGGAACGGCACGGGCGGTATTCAGATACTGCTAGAGGCCGGCGCAAATCCGAACGCGAAAGACAAGGAAGGGCGGACACCGTTGGATGACGCCGTCAGCGGCGTTGCGGCAAAACTTATGCGCAAACACGGTACGAACGGCGGATCGTTTTGAAGGAAAGGCGGCCCGCGCCCTTGACGCGCTTGTATAGACGAACGTAGCCCTACCGAATATCGGAATTGGACATGACGGAACGTTCTTACGCAAAGCGAAATTGATAGGCGGCACCAGCGATGGTTTCCCAAGCTAAGCTGTCAATGAGAACGGTGTAGGCAGGGTAAATGACCGTTTCTACGGCCCCGCATCAATATCGACTTGAAGTAGCAGGAATCTGGGTTGTAGGACATTTGAGTGGCAATCCATCGAACAATGTAAACGAATGGATCATCATTGGCAGTTTCGGAGCCAAGCAACGGCCGGACGCTCTTTCGCCAAGCAGCTAAGGCCTGCTAACTCCGGCTTTCCATCTGGCTCATGCCGAGTGCTTGGCATGGCGGACATAAAATAGAGCGCAAGCCATAATCGTCACTGCATACCGGTTCAGCGCGGAAATGTGCGGATCTCGAATCCCGCAGACATTAACGCGATGCTCCATGTCGTGGAGAACGGCTGCGAGCGGCGCACCCTGCCGGAATGCTTCGGCAAATGATGCACGGTATACGCCCGGATGCGTAGCTGGGCTGCGAAGTGCGTGCTTAACACGCTGTTCCACTTGTCGTGGACGCACATGCTGATCGGCGGGCGGGCCGATTGTGCCGGTCTCGACAGCGCCTGCGCCAAAGTGAATCCTGACTGCACCGTCGCGCTGTAGAAAAGCACCGCAAGCCATATATGCCACGGCGGCTTAGCGTCCGCCATGAATTAAGCGAATGCCAGACCCCAAACAGTCATCAAATTCTGGCATGATTTTCTGCTCAATGCGAAAACGGTATCTTGCACCGCAGCTCAAAGTTTGGACAAGCGTGTCTTCGCCTCGCATACGTTGTTCCGTTGCGATTGGCGATCTTGGCCGTCGACTTTAGCATGGTACCTGATCATGAAACGAACATTCGCTGGTACCGCCTTCCGTGCGCGTTCCTGATCGCCGCACATCATATCACCTCGTCGCTGCGGTCGTCGGTCTCGCCGAAACGCTTGAGCGTGGCGGGCTTGGTGCCCTCGTAGACCCGATCGAGATTCTCGGCGATTTTGGCGTTTTCGCGTTCGAAAAGGCAATTCCCGTCGAGGTCGCTGGCGACAATGAACGGCCCCATCTTGTTGCATCTGATGACCCACATCGCCTGCGCCAGGCCCAGCTCCTCGCGCCAATGCACCGCCTCGACATTCTCCACCCCGCGTCCAAGCAATGCGCCCGTGCCGTAGCCGACAGTCGACAGGTAGACCGCGCCGTTGGGCACGAAGTATTCCTTGTAATCTTTCGAGGTCATGCCCCCCTTGCCGATGATCAGCTTGGCGCCGGTCCTGGCCATCCATTCCGGCAGCCACTTGGCGAAACGGAAACTCGCCGTCGCCGTGACTGCGCCCATGTCGAACGAGCCGTCGGGCCGGATCGCGGCGGCGGGCGAGCAGTGGAAATTCGCGGCGCTCTCGGAAGGCAACTCCATCGGGATATTCGCCAGATCCTCCAGAGCGCGCGTGTATACGCCCTCGCGCGCGGTGTACATCAGCCCGTCGAGGTAGACGATGTCGCCCAGCCGCAACGCGGCGATATCCTCAGCCGCAGGCGTCGTGGAAAGACGTATCTCGCGGAGCTTCATTCGGCCGCCTCCATTCGCATCGGCCAATCCACCGTCTCGCGCCGCTGATAGGGAGTGAACCAATCGGGATCCGTGCGATATTCGACCCGGCCATCGGGGTAAAGCCGCGCCACAGCCCGCCGCGAGGAGAGACAGAACGCATGCACCGACATCGGCATCCCGCCCGTGTGGCAATAGCCGACCTCGATATTGCAATCGATCACCATGTTCGAGCCGACAAATCCCATCGCTCCCATGCCGATCGAATTCCCCAGCTCTTTGAACTCGTCCTCCAGCTCCGCGATCCGAGGATCGGGGTTCCGGGACCCCACGACCCTGAGCGTCGAGGCGCGCTTTCCCAAGCTCATGCAGGTGTCCTTGGATCCGCCGAGCCCGATGCCGACGATCGCCGGCTGGCAGGCCAGCCCGCGTTTGCCGAAGGCCACCAAACTGTCGAGATAGAACCGTTTGATCCCCTGAATGCCGTCCGAGGGGAAAAGCATCCGGTAATCCGTCCCGAAAAGCCCGCCTTTGTGGACGGTGATCAGGTCGATCCAATCCCCCTCAGGCTCGAAGCCGTATTCGATCTCGGGCGCGCCGATGCCGACATTGTTGTCGTGATCGGTCCGCCACAGCGGATGCACGCGATTGGGGCGCAGCGGAACGCCGCTGGTCGCATTGGCGGTCGCGCGGCGCAAGGCTTCTTCAAGCGCGATCATCCCTCTTTCCACCCGCGCCTCGTTGCCCAGCTTCACAAACCAGCGCGGCACTCCGGTGTCGCCGCACATGGCGCGGCGGTCCTCGCGGGCGGCCTCGTAATTCTTGAGCATCGCCTGCAGCACGAAGGACGACAGATCGCCCTCTTCGCGGGCGGCCGCCTCTTTCAGCCCGCCGAGGTAATCCTCCGGGATCTCGATGGTCGCCTTGTCCATCAGGGTTTCGGCGGTGGATTGGATGAGAGAGATCGGAATCATTGCGCTGCCACCAGTGTTTCGGGTTCGCCCTCGGGCAAGATGGTTTCGCCGGGGCGCACGATGGTGAATCGAACGGGTTCGCGCGAAACCTCGACCTTGCCCGCGTTCAATCCGGCCACCGTGAAGTCGCTGTCTTCCATCGCGCCGGACTCCGGGAAATCCTCGCGGTAGTGCGCCCCGCGCGAGTTCTCGCGCGCCAAGGCCGCATGCGCGATCACCTCGGATATGTCGCACAGCGAGCGCAGGTTCAGCCAGTCGTGCCACGTGAGGTTGAAGGCAAGGTTCGTGTCGTCCACGCCGGCATCCATCAATTCCGATGCCACCTCCGCGATGCCGCCGAGGCCGCGCTTCAGCCCCGCCTCCTCGCGCAACACGCCCACCTCGTCCCACATCACGTCTTCCAAGCGTTTGCGCAGCGGATGCACCGGGGCGGGCTTGCGCGACAGCGGATGAATTGCCCGTGCGATTTCGGCGTCCAAAACCGCCTCGTCCGGATCGCGCAGCGTCATCCGCGCAACCTCTTCACCCATGACGTCCCCGGCGATGCCGCCGTAGACCGTCGAGTTCGCCACGCCATTCCCGCCCAGCCGGTTCGACCCGTGGGCCCCGCCCGCGTCTTCGCCCGCAACATAAAGACCCTCAATCGCGGTGCGCGCATCCACATCGACCGCCACGCCGCCCATGAAGTAATGCGCCGTCGGAACGACCTCGACCTTGCCTCCTGCAAGATCGAAACCGCAGTCCGCGCAGCGCTTGACCATCCCTTTGAACTTCCGCGCGACGTTTGCCGGACCCAGATGCGCCATTGAGATGAACACCCCCACTTGGTCGGGGCGGCCGTTCTTGCGCATCTCGGCATACATGCCGCGGCTGACCACATCGCGGGTGGCGCGCTCTCCCTTGGGGTCGTATTCAAACAGAAACCGCTGGCCTGCATGGTTCACCAATTGCCCGCCCGCGCCGCGCAGACCCTCCTCGAGAACTGTGCCGGTCATCCGCGTATGCCCGCCCGCCAGCAGGCCGGTTGGGTGGAACTGCACCATCTCCATGTCGCGCAGAGGAAGCCCGGCACGCAAAGCCATCGCCAAGCCGTCCATGGTTTTGTCGCCCGAAGGCGTATGGTACTTGTACATCGACGGTCCGCCGCCGGTCCCCATCATCACGCATTTGGCGCGCACGAACCGGAATCCGCCGCTGCGCATGTCGATGAACAGCACCCCCGCGATGCCGCTCCCGTCCTTGGAAGGGATCAGCCCGACGGCGCGGTGCTCCTGCAGACGCTCGACGGGCCGGGCGAGCACCTGCTCCATCAGCCGGTTGATGATCTCGATTCCTGTGAGGTCGCCTTTATGCACCGTGCGGTCGGCGGTCTGCCCGGCAAAGGCCTTGTGATGCAGCGTCCCGTCCGCGTTGCGGTCGAAGAAGCAGCCGATCTCGTTTTCCAGCTCGCGCACCCGCCGGGGCGCCGTCTCGCAGAGTCGCCACGCCATGTCCTGGTCGGGCAGCCACTTGCCGCCACGGATCGTGTCCATGAAGTGCCGCTTGACGCTGTCGCCGGGCCCGAGCGAAACGTTGTAGCCCCCCTGCACCATCCGCGTGCAGCCGCATTTGCCGATCAGCCCCTTGACGGCCAGTGCGATCCGGGTGCCCTCAGGAGCGGTCTGTTGCGCATGAAGCGCAGCGAACAGCCCTGCGCCGCCGGAGCCGAGGATCAGAATGTCGGTATCGAGGCGTTCAATCCGCATCGCTCAAACCGCGTTCAAAAGGAAGGCACCGGAGACCAGAAACGCTCCCGCCAGCGCAGTGGCCGCCAAGGTTTTATGCGGCGCGGGCCAAGGCAGGAACTCGAGAACAAGCAAGCGCAGCCCGCCGAAAAGATGCACCGCCAGCAGAAAGACCAGCCCTAGCTCGGCCATCTTCACCAAAGGGTTCTCCGTCCAATGGAGGAATTGGTCCAAGCGCTCCGGCGCGGAGATCGCCAGCCCAAGCACGTAGAAATGAACCGGCAAAAACAGCGCCAGCCCCAGCCCAGACAGCCGGTGCAGGAAATGAGCCAGCCAGAGAGCATGCGCTCGATGTCCCTTCACGCCAATGTCACGGCGATCACGGCCCGCGCTCCCATATAAAGAAACGCCGCGCAGGCGCCCCAGGTCAGCATGGCAAGGCCTCGACGCAGTCCGAGCCATTCATGCGCGATCACCCGCAGCCCGATGGCTCCGTGCACGGATGCCGCAACTACAAAAAGCCCGTAGAACGCGAACCAGAAGATGGAGCCTTGGGTGCGCGAAAGGATCTCCGCCGCGCTCAGGCCCCCTTGGACCGCCACTACAATCACTGCCAGATGCACCAGAACAAAGGGCGCCATCAGCATGGCGCTGATCCGCTGGGCAAGGTATAGACGCAAATCCAGCATCCTCAGCTGCCTTTCCGCCGGAAAAAGCCCCGCGCGGTCTCACGCTTCAGCCCCGCGATCGCCGAGAGCGGGTCCAGCTCGCTGGGGCAAAGCGCGGTGCAAGACCCGATCGAATGGCAGTTGTGGCAGCCGCCCGCGCCCGAGACCGCGTCGAGCACGCCCTGCCGGTCGCCATGTTTTGCGTCGTTCACGATGGTCCAGGCGCGGTTCAACGCCGCCGGACCCAGAAAGTCGGGGTTGCCCGCAACCGTGTCGCAGGCAGCGTAACAGACTGAACAGTTGATGCACTCGATGCCCGCATCGGCCGCGACCCGCTCCGCATCGTTCGGGGCGATCTCCGCCACAGGATCGTCTCGGGTGGCGGATGCGGAATGACTGCCCCCTGCCGCGACCCACTTGTCAAAGAACGGGTCCATGTCGACGACCAGATCCTTGATCACCGGCAGGTTCCTAAGCGGCGCGACCTTGATACTGTTGCCATCCAGAACCTTCCGGACGTGGGTCCGGCAGGTCCAGCGCGGCACGCCGTTCACCATCATGGCGCAGGAACCGCACATCCCCACGCGGCAGGCAAAACGGTAGGTCAGCGTCGGATCCGCGTTCTGCTGCACCCAGGACACCACATCCAAAACCGTCTGGCTCTCATGAGCAGGCACGTCGAACGCTTCCGTGAATCGGCGTTCGCCGACGCCTCGTTCCACCAACACTCTTAGCGCGCCGTCTGCCAAAGACCGAACTTTCCGCAATTATTGACGTTTGTGCAAATGAACCGTCCTGGAGGTTCCAGAGAGTTTTTGTTCAACACTTGCGCGGCTTTTTCAAGTCCGTTCCGGCGCGGGCGGAAGGCAGCCTCCTTTTCGCTCGGCGTTCTGCAACCGATTGCTCCGGGCGGATGGACGGACGTGAAGCTCCTGCTGAGGGCGGCAAGAGAGACCGCCGAGGACTACCGGGCCGTTCAATCGTCGCAGGAAGACGGCGTTTCCGGTATGTCGAACGGGCCGGGTGCAGAGCCTTCGGACGCCACCTCCGCCGGCGATCCCGTGTAACGGCTTCCTTCCGGTCCGTATTCGGCGAGGAGTCCGGCGATCATCTCGCTGTCGGCGCCGGCGAATGCGGGCAGAGCCCCGCCCGGCTTGGGAGCCTTCCACGCTCCGCACTGGGTGATTTCCCGGGCGACGACCGGCCGGCCGCCCTCGTCGATCTGGAGCCTACCGTAATGTTCCGGCTGGACATCCGGCAAAACCAGCCGCGCGTCCTGCATCGCGTCGCGCAGGCCGTTGCCGATCTCCTCGAGCGGCACATCGACCGTCAATACCAGCCAATCGCTCGGATCATTCCTCCCGACCGTCATGCTCCAGTTGAAGGAGATCCTTTCGATCACCGAAAACGGATTCAAGTCCGCATCCTTGCCCGGGGCTCCGCAGGCCATCCGCCAGAGCGGCATGACATGCCGGTCCAGCATCCACAGATCCACGAAGTCCCGCTTCTTCATCCGGGAGGCGGCGGCAAGCGCCTTGTTTACGGCGAGGTCGGCGAGGTGCAGCCGATGGCCGAACTGCGGATCGGGAACCGGCGCATAGAATTCGCGGGCAAGAGCGGCGGTCCACTGCAGGACCGAGGTTCCGGTCATCGGCTTCACAACAGCGCACTCCCGAAAACCCGAATAGCTGCGGCGCGGATGCACTGCAAACCCGGCCGCCTCAAGCGCCGCCCGGTCGGCCTGCACCAAGTCATCAAGCTGCTCATCCCCGGCCGTGAAGATGTCCTGATCTTCAGTAAGGCGAAAGCCGTGCTGCTGGATCACCGCGCCGCCGGCGAACGGGCTTCCGGAATCCCGGTTGCGGCTGACAACCGCAATGACGCTCTTCTGGAACTCGTCAAGCGGCATCGCCGGTTCTTGCCTCAATCTCCTTGAGGATCGCCGCGGCCAGATAAGCTGCCTCGAGGTCGCCGTAGCTGCGCAGACCGTCGGCAACCTCGCTCATGGTGCCGTAGGTCGCATGCGGCGGCACGTACCAGAGAGCCGTGGCGCCGTAGCGGTCCCAAGCAATCTTGCGCAGTTCCATCAGCCGCTCTCCGATATCCTCGTATCTGACCTTGACTCCCAAGCTCGCCTGCTGGGCCGCCCGGGCCTCGGCGGCGCAGATGAAGCGGTCGTCTATCTCGTTGTCGGCCATGATGAGCAATATAGGGCAGGAACTGCCCGCATTGAAGCGCGCCTTTGTGCCGCTCACAAGCGGAGGGACTTAAAAATTCGGCAGAAGGCAATTCGTCAGGATCGGCATCCGTCATCCTGCTCCGCCGCAAGCATCGCCGCTTGGCATTCCGGAACGTCCCTAGACAATCGCGGTAATCTGGCCGAGCGTTCCGAGCGACGATTCGGCTGCTTCGGGTTGGCGTGAAAGAATTCGACTACATCGTCACAGGCGGCGGTTCCGCCGGATGCGTGCTGGCGTCGCGACTCAGCGAAGATCCGGACAATTCTGTTCTCCTGCTTGAAGCGGGCGGAAGCGACCGCAATTTTCTTTTCCGTTGGCCCGCCGGTTTCGCGAAGATGACCAAGGGCATCGCCAGCTGGGGCTGGTCGACCGTGCCCCAAAGGCACATGAAGGGCCGTGAAATCTGGTTCACGCAGGCCAAAGTCATCGGCGGCGGATCCACGATCAATGCTCAAGTCTACACCCGCGGAAACCGGATGGACTATGACGAATGGTCCGAAGACCACGGGTGCCCGGGCTGGAGCTACCGGGAAGTCCTGCCCTATTTCAAGCGAGCGGAATCAAACGAGCGATTCAACAATGAATATCACGGCATACGCGGGCCGCTCGGCGTTTCCATGCCCCGGGCCACGCTGCCGGTTTGCGATGCCTTCCTGCGTGCGGCCCAGGAGTACGGCATTCCGTACAATCCGGATTTCAACGGCGCTTTGCAGGACGGAGTCGGATTCTACCAGCTTACCCATCGCGACGCGCGGCGGTCTTCGGCCGCCGTCGCATACCTGAAGCCGGCGGAGTCCCGCCCGAACCTGACCGTCCTGCTGAACGCCCAAGCGACGCGCATTGCTGTCGATCAAGGCCGAGCAACAGGGGTGGAGATCGCCAGCAAGAACAAAAAAGAACTTTTTCGCGCTTCGAGAGAAGTGATTCTGGCCGCCGGCGCCATAGGTTCGCCCCGGCTGCTGATGCTTTCCGGAATAGGACCTCCCGAACATCTCACCAACATTGGCATCGAAGTCGTGCACGAATTGAACGGCGTCGGATCCAATCTGCAGGATCACATCGACATTTGCGCGATCGCCGAACTGACCGGGCCGCACAGTTACGACGGATGGAACCGCCCGCACAAATCGGCTTGGGCCGGGCTGCAGTATTTGCTTTTCAAATCGGGTCCTGCGGCGGCTTCGCTTTTTGAAACCGGCGGGTTTTGGTACGCCGACAAAACCGCGAGATCTCCCGACATCCAGCTCCATCTCGGTCAAGGTTCCGGGATCGAGAAAGGCGTCGCCAAACTGGAGGAAGCCGGAATCACGCTGAACAGCACGTTCGTGCGGCCGCGGTCCAGAGGCACGGTACGGCTTGCGGACAAGGATCCCCTGTCAGCTCCGCTGATCGATCCGAACTACTGGGCGGACCCTCACGACCTCGAAATATCGCTGAAGGGCTTGGGAATGGCGAGGGAGATTCTCGCGCAATCGGCGTTGAGCGATTATGTCCGCAAGGAAGTGCTGCCCGGCGGCGATATTCGAACGCCCGATCAATTGTTCGATTATGCCTGCCGCATGGGGAAGACCGACCATCATCCGGTGGGAACATGCAAAATGGGTCGCGACGATATGGCCGTTGTCGACCCCGGACTCAGGGTTCGCGGGCTGAGTGGGCTTCGAGTGTGCGACGCATCGATCATGCCGCGGATCACGTCGTCGAACACCAATGCGGCGGCTATCATGATCGGGGAGAAGGGTTCCGACCTTGTTCTGGGCCGCCCGCCGCTGGCGCCCGCCGCAGTTTCGCATGAGCGCAGCAAGCCGAACCGCGCTGCCTGAGGCATTGCCGAAGAGAGCATCGAATTGTCCAAGGGGTTCCGTTGACCAAAAGGCTGAATGATCGAGCCGGAAACTTGAAGGAAGGCGTGCTGCGCAGTGAAGATTGCGTTTCATCCCGTTCGGAAGAGCTGCTCATGCGGACACCATCGCTTTAGACGCTTCCGCAAAGGTTCCCGGAAACCCTCCAGATCGTTTCAGCAGATGCGCTTGTCACCCGCCGGAAATGGGGACGATTTCGCGCTGATCGACGGCTTTGCCGCGCCGAATGTATTGGATCGCTGGCATTGTCTCGTGCTGTTCGGCGGCCTAATCTTCATGAAAAGGCCGGACGTCCGAGTTCCGACGGCTTGGATCCGTCCTGCTGATGCTTTGGAAGAGCGCAGACGAATCGGACCCCCGAACCGTCGAAAAAATGCTGGACCTGTAGTGCGTCCCAATTTTGTTGGTCAGACGGCGGCGCGACGGCGCCTCTCATTGAGGAAGTCGGCCCGACGATTGTTTCGGCACGACATTTGACGGCGGGCAAAGGGTTGGCGCACGATTTCAGCCAGCGGCGCCTTGCCCCTCTCCATCCAAAGAAAATGGGCTGCACACGAAGATCTGTACAAGAGTTTGACAGACGAAACGGAGAGAAATAGAGTTGTGTCGATATAAATTCAACCGTTTGCGCCGCACGGCCGAGCGGCGCTGCGCTCGGTTCGCCAAGTGACAGCGATGTTCTTGCGATAGGATGCATGACATGGGTGAGCCGACGCTGTAAGAATTGTCCAACGCGCAAGCGCTGCTAGAGGAAAAGATGAATTCATATCTGGCACAGCAAGAAAGCGCATTTGACAGAATGCTGGCAAACCAATCTCGACGCGACGCGGACCGGGACGGGATCCTGGCCGAGCAGAAAGGGATCTTGGTCGAGCTGACATGGCGAAGCGCGGCGGACCGGGACGGGATCCTGGCCGAGCAGAAAGGGATCTTGGTCGAGCTGAGGGCGGACATGGCGAAGCGCGACGCGGACCGGGACGGGATCCTGGCCGAGCAGAAAGGGATCTTGGTCGAGCTGAGGGCGGACATGGCGAAGCGCGACGCGGAAAGCAAAGCGGAGTCGGAACGGCGCGATGCGGAATACCGGGCGGAGTCGGCGCGGCGCGACGCTGAATACAAGGCGGATTCGGCGCGACGCGACGCTGAATACAAGGCAGATTCGGCGCGGCTTGCGGCGAACCGGGTTGCGGAAATCGCAAAACGCGATGCGGAAATGAGTCAGCGCCACAGGACGGAATTGAAATGGATCTTTGGCATTTGGCTCACCAGCACTTTTGCTTTGGGTGCCTTTTTCGGCTGGCCGTTTTGACAGAATAGGGTTTTGAAGCGCAACCGCCCATGCAATCTCGTGTTGATCGGCAGACACACGCGGATTGCCTGACCATATGTCATCGCGCGCAATCAATTGATCTTCGAAAAAGACGGCGCAAACGGATTGCGGCCGCGTGCCTCCGACAAGAGTAAGTCGACAACGAAGCAAATTTGCCCAAGTGCGGATACAATCAAATAAATTTCTCTATTTTCTGCTCGACAAGTGGCGCGGAAACGTCGCAACCATCTCATTCGATGGCTCTCGAGTTTCAACGTCGCGACCAAGACTGCGGAAGTTCCAGCTCTCGGACATCCGAGCCTCGCCCAAAATTGTTCGCCGCCAATTCGGCCACGAGCTTTCGATTGAAATCGAAGGAAGCGCCAAACAGCTTCGCATTCGCAGCGGAGACCGAGGGGCGCTTCAGAAATTTGCATCCGAGGTCGACCAGCTTTGGCGCGAGTTCAACATCGATCAATGGCGCTCGCGGTCGAAAACGGTCGTCCGAGTTGCAGCGGCCGTCAAGAAGCTCAATTCCCCTGCGCGATATCCCGCAGCCTGTCTGGTCAGGCCGTTTCTCGAATCCGCGCAGGCGCTTGAGGACCAGCTGTTTCGGAAATTGAACAAAACATGCATCGGCGCGGAAGCTTACGAAGAAATCAAAGCCATCCGCGGCTTCCTTTCAGAGCCGCGAAAGCGTCGGGCCGAAGCTGTCTCCGAGTTCGAGCGCAAGCAACTGGAAGCTTGGTCTGAATTCTTCGACAGCTTCGACAAGCATCCGCTCACGCCTGAACAGCGTCGCTCCGTGATCGCAGACGAAGACGCCACGCTCGTGCTTGCAGGCGCAGGCTCAGGGAAAACGAGCACGATCACCGCGAAAGCTTGCTATCTGGTCAAATCGGGCATTCGCAAACCCGAAGAAATCTTGCTGCTGGCATATGCCCGCGACGCTGCAAAGGAAATGTCCGAGCGCATTGCCGAGAAATGCGGCGAGTCGTTCGAAGCCCGAACGTTCCACGCTCTGTCTTATGACATTGTCGGGCAAGTCGAGGGCAGGAAACCTGCGCTCGCGAAACACGCCACGGACGACAAAGCGCTCCTTTCGCTCATTCGAAACCTTTTGCTCGAACTTGCAGAGACAGACTCGAAAGTGGCCAAGGCAATGATCGACTGGTTCTCTTCAGGGCATATCGACGACAAATCTGAATGGGATTTCAAGCAAAAGCACGATTATTACGCCCACCTTGAGGGATTGGACCTCCGTACGCTTCAAGGAGATGTGGTCAAGAGCTACGAGGAGTTGCTGATCGCAAACTGGCTTTACGCGAACGGCGTCGAATACGAATACGAACCGGACTACGAGCACGATGCGCGCGATCCGGCGAAACGGGACTATTGCCCGGACTTTCGCCTGACGGACAGCGGCGTCTACCTTGAGCATTTCGGCGTGAGGAAAAAGCGCGGACCGGGCGGCGAAGAAATCCTTGCGCCCGCGCCTTGGGTAGACCGGGAAGAATATCTTCAAGGAATGGAATGGAAGCGCCAAGTTCACGAGCAGCACGAAACCGTCCTGATCGAGACGTACAGCTACGAGCGTCAGGAAGGACGGCTGCTTGAAGCTTTGGCCGAGAAGATCGAGCCTCATGCGACGCTGCAGCCGCGTCCGGCGGAAACGCTTTTCGATCAGGTTGTCGACCTCTACAAAATCGACAGCTTCGCCCAGCTGCTGGCGACTTTCCTGCGCAATTTCAAAAGCGGAAGCTTTGCTATTGAAGAATGCAGGAAAAAGGCTGAAAGCTTGAATCTTGGCCGCCGCGCCAAGGCTTTCCTCGCAGTGTTCGAGCCGCTTTACTCCGCTTACCAAGAGTCTCTCGGCAAGCGCATAGATTTCGAAGACATGGTTTCGCGCGCCGCGCAATACGCGGAGTCGGGCCGCTATCGCAGCCCTTTCGGCCACATCCTAGTGGACGAGTTCCAAGACATTTCCAGAGGCCGCGCCCGTCTCGTAAAAGCTCTGCTCGCCCAGAGGGAGGATGCTCGGCTCTTCGCCGTCGGCGACGATTGGCAGTCGATCTACCGGTTCGCCGGATCGGACATTCACCTGATGCGGAACTTCGGCGAGGAGTTCGGGGGAACTTTCGACGGGGAGGCGGGCGTCCACAGCTCCGTGGACCTCGGACGCACCTTCAGATCCGTCGACAAGATCGCTTTCGCCGCGCGTCGCTTCGTTTTGAGGAATCCGGCTCAGTTGTCGAAGAAAGTGATTCCCGCCGCGACAACTGAAGAGCCTGCAATCCATGTTGTCTCCGCGTTCCGACAAAACAGCGATCTCAAGCTCGCCGAGGTATTGGCGCAGCTCGAAGCGAAGGAGGCGGGTAGCGAGCGTCGAACTTCAGTTCTGCTTCTTGGGCGCTATCGGCGTTCCGGGCCCAAAAATCTGTCCCGGCTGCGAGCCAGCCATCCCAAGCTCGACATCAGCTTCAAGACGATTCATGCTTCCAAGGGATTGGAAGCAGACCACGTCATCCTTCTTCAAGTCTTTGCCGGTCGAATGGGCTTTCCCTCGGAGATCGCCGACGATCCCTTGCTCATGATGGTTTCGCCCGAAGCAGAGCAGTTCCGTCACGCCGAGGAGCGCCGCGTCATGTACGTTGCGATGACCCGAGCGCGTGAAAGCCTCACGATCATCTCGTCAACCGAACAAATCTCCGAATTCGTCGGCGAACTGACGAAGGATCTCGAATACGGCTTGACGGCGGACGACCCGACCTTTGCCAAAGCGCAGGTCTGCGGAGAATGTCAGGGACAACTCTTCCCCGTTCCAACCCGCAATAGCGGCATCTTCTACCGATGCGAACACGCCAAGTTCTGCGGAAACTGGTTGCCCCCCTGCGCGAACTGCGGCTCGGGCTTGCCGGTGCGTACCAAAAATAATGACGGCGCCACCTGCGATTGCGGCCGTACCCATCATGCATGCCCCGCCTGTCCGGATGGTTGGCTCGTCGAGCGCAAGGGACCGTACGGGAAATTTCTGGCTTGCGTGAAATTTCCGCGTTGCACCGGAAAAGCGAAGATAGAAAGGAAAAAGCATCCGCCTGCTCGGCGGAGGGCTGAACAGACGAGAGCAATGGCAAAAAGAAGATGAACGCCGACGATTCGGCTTTCGCGGCGCGCGGAGGTCGACTGTTGAAGGAAGATCGCGCGGATTGTTCCTGCGCAGCGGGCTTCGCGGCTCAGACCGCGACCAGATGATTGTCCCAGAAAACGGAAATCTTCCGCTTGGTCTGCCTGCGAGTCAAAGCATCGGACACGATGTATCCCAAGCCGCTGGTCAAAAAGAAACTTTCAGCCGAGGCGGCGACCCCGCAGACATCTTCGATCTCCGCTTGATCAATCAAACCGCGGGTGCGGACGTCGAACACCTGCGCGACGCCCCCTCGGGGCGAGGTCACGGCGATGCGGTCCATGCCGAGAGAGAATGCGACGCTGCCGGCGTATCCCGCCATTCTTTCGGTCTCCCGTCTTGCCGTTCCAAGAAGTTCGGCGGACGAACCCTTGCGATGCAAGCCCAGCAGCGGCGGATGTTCGGTCAAGTCGCCCTGCCATTGCATGGCGAATGCCACCGTGCCGTCTTTCGCGACGGCCAGATGGCGAATCGAATTCTTGCGGAGGGATTGCTCCAGGGCAATGTTCTCCTCGAGGCGGCCCTCCAAGCTCAGATAGCTCAGCGCGGGACGCATTGCCGGCAAATTGAGCTTGGCCCGACCGGTCTCCGGGTGGGTCTCGATGCCGCCGTTGGCAACCGCCAGCGTCCTCCCGTTCGGCAACAGCTTGATGTCGTGCGGGCCAACTCCGCCGGACGAGAACTCGCCCATTCGCCGATAGGCGTTCCGTGCGTCCCAAACGCCCACGACGCCGCGTGCGGCTTCGAAGTCGTTCTCGGTCGTGAAAAGCAGATCGCCGTCCGCGGAAAACGCCCCGTGGCCATAGAAGTGGCGACCGGCGGGCGCGTGCAGACGCGCCTTTTCGCGACCCGTCGCGCAGTCGATGACGATGGCGAATGTTCCCGGCCGACGGGCGAAAGCAACGGCTTCCGCAAGCGTCGGATGACCGGCGGCGGCATGTCCCCGAGAGGGCAGCGGGAGCTCGAAAACGATCCGCCCCCGGTCGCTCAGACCGCATAGCACGTAAGCGCCCTCCGGCTTCATGCCTGCAGTCAGAAATGCCGGGCTCCCGACTTCCGCCCATGTCGGCTTGGGCAAAAGCCCCGTTGCGAGCATTCCCGCCATGAACGCGCGGCGATCCGTCATCAGTCGCCGTCCAACGAATTGAAGCCTGCGGCGATTCCGAGGCGAGGGCCGATGTCCTCCGCCAGAAGCCGCCGGATGACTTCAATGCGTTGCTGAAGCGCCTCCACGCGGAAACGGCCTTGCGGTTCCGATACCCCCGCGAACACCGTGTCGCCAAGATCCGACGCTTCCCGAATTGCGTCATTGAAGGCGTCATCGACGTCGGGATCGTCGCCGGAGAGAAGCGCGGCAAGATCTTGCGCAGACTCGAGCGTGAGGATGACATGCCGCAACGACCGCCCGGACCGGCGGGCCTCGGCGCGTCTGGGACGCGGCCTGTCGAATGTGCCCATGGGCCTCCCGAGGCGGGTGGTGGAAGCGAACTCCAGACTTGTCGACAGCGCCGTGAAAAACTGCTGTGCGGCTTCCTTCGCAGTCCTGTAGGTGTCGTTGCCGGGATTCGACATCAGATTGCCGTATCCGCTCTCCCAATCGCCGAGGATCGCGGCGGCATTCGCGGAAATGTCCGCGGTCACCGCCCGGAGCAATCCGCATCGGTAGTCCGGATCTCCGCCTTCGGTGAATTGCGGATCGTAGAGCAGGAACTCCAAAGCGTAGAAACCGCGGGCCGCTACCGAAACCGTCGCGAAGTCTTCGGGCGAATCCGCCACGGGATCTTGGTCGCGGATGAGCGTTCCAAGCGCCTTTGGCGTCGAACCTCTTGGGTCCGGCCAGAAAGCCAAGGCAAACGCCCTGTCTTCCGTCTCGGAAGGACCGAAGCGGAGATGGCTGACGCCGGTCCAAGCATCGAAAGCGTCGTGATACGCGGTGCGCAAATCCGGATTGGCCGGCGAGCAATCGGACCTTGCCGAAGCGGCAAGGTCGGCCGACTCAGCCGCGAGCGCTCGGTAGCCCGGCAGCACATGGGTTTCGACGATGGCCCGGATGTCCGGCGTGTCCGCGAATGCCGGAGCGAACATGAGCATGACGACGGCATGCATCCAAATGCGCATTTCAAAGGCTTTCCAAGAACTTGATCAAAGCTTCACGGTGTTCAGGCGGCATGTCAACCACGGCATCGCGATGGGGCTGCGCCTCTCCGCCATGCCACAGTATCGCCTCCAGCAGGGAGCGCGCCCGCCCGTCATGCAGCAGGTAGGTGTGGCCGGAGACCTGCTCGGTCAGCCCGATCCCCCAGAGCGGCGGCGTCCGCCATTCCCGGCCTGTCGCTCGCGCCTCGGGACGGTTGTCGGCAAGGCCGGGACCCATGTCATGAAGGAGCAAATCCGTGTAGGGCCAGATCAGCTGGAAACTCTGCTCCGATCGATCCTCCAGCCGATGCGTAACGAAAGCAGGCTGATGGCAGGATGCGCATCCCGTTTCGTAGAACAATTTTTTGCCAAGCAGCACGCTCGCGCCGCCGACATCGCGGCGAGCCGGCACTCCGAGATTCCGGCTGTAGAAGGTCACGAGGTCGAGACCCTCGTCGTCGATCTCATAGCCTCTGTCGTCGGCATCGCCATGCGGCGCCGCGCGGCAAGCCGACTGGATTTCGGTGCATTCGCCCCACGCTGCCGGGAAAAGCGGACTCGATATCCCGATGTCGCCGGCGAAGGCTCCGGCGGATTGATGCCTGATTGTCGGAGCCCCCGCCTTCAGACCGAAGCGGCCCAGCATGGGCTGGTCGTACTCAATCGACCAAACGATGTTGGGACGGCCGGATATGCCGTCGCCGTTCGAATCCTCGGGATCGGCCAGAGCCAAGATGTCGGCTGCGGGAATGGCCTCAAGAAGGCCGAGGCCGATCATTTGCGGAGCGACTCTGGGACTGAGCATCGCCTCCGGATGCAGAGGTCCGTAGCCCAAGTTGGCGGCGGTGTAAGTCGGATTGCGGAGGTATGCGACCTCGCCGCCGGACAGAGGCACCTCGATCTCCTGATAGTCGATTTCAAGGCTGTATTCGGCGGGATGTCCGGCCAAGCTGAAGTCCTGCAATTGCCGACCGTAGGTCGGATCCGGCAGCGTCGCCAGGTAGTCCTCGATCTCGGCGATCCCGTCTTCCGGCGCGCCCGGGATCGAAACCCGCAAGAACATGGAAATCGCATTGTCGTCCGCCAGTTCGGGCGGATGCCCCCGACCGTCCTTGATGTGGCACCGCTGGCAGGACCGCGCGTTGAAAAGCGGCCCCAGTCCATCCGAAGCCAAGGTCGAAGAGGGGGACGATACCCAGAGTTTCCGGAACAGCCCGTTCCCGACCCTGAAGTCCAGCTCGTCGAAAAAGTCCATGTTGCCGGACGGCAGCGAAAACGCATTCGCGTCCGGGGCGACACGCACGGTTGCAGCGCCGGCGGACATTTCTTCAAACTTCTGAGGGGCGTCGAAGGATTCCGTCAAAGCAGTAACCGCCGCTATCCGATCCGCTTCGCTTGCAGTGCGCGGAATGATGTTGAGATGCGGCTCGTCAAGCGGATCCGCCGCAGCGGCGGACCCGGCCAAGATCGCACAGAGGCCAAGTTCACTCAGCTTTGTCCATCTTCGAAGCATCAAGCCGGGCATCGTTCTCTGCGCTGTCACAATCATGCAAGTACAATTTCGAGGAGTCGAAGCAACTCGCTTCGTCGGCAGGCAGCCTTTGGAAATGTTCCCTCCAAACATGATGCCCGGCCTCGCTGCGGAATTCCCTTGCCGCCTGCATTGCGTCCAAATCGCATTTCGGCGCGGCCGTCGGCATTCGACCATTCCTCGGAGGAGTCGGCGTTTCAAAATTCGGATGACCCTTCGACGATGATGATCCGTACAACGGGCGCGCCCCGCTGTTCATCTCATCGATGCTTCTTCCTTCGCGGCTCTTCTCGACCGCGGGTCCCAAGCCCGGTCTTCCGATCATCGGAGTGCCGACGCATCGGCTGGTCGCCGCTGGCTGTCCGCGCGGCGCATGGTTGAGGCGGTCGATGAATTCACATCCGCCCGGCATGCTTGGGTTTCAAGTTTCAAGGTCCGCCGCCGCATCGCAGATTGTGACGCCAAGGACATCGCAATCTGTGACGTTCGTGACAGAGGAGGAACGGGCGACGGACCTTTCTCAGCTTACTCGAAAACAGCTTCCGGATTGTCGAGGCTGTCGGAGCCTTCGAATTCAATCGCATCGACGCCCAGGACTGCGACGACCCGCTCAATGCTGCGAGTCTGTTCGACAAGGCCATCAACACCGCCCGTTATAAGGGCTTCGCCAGCCGCGTTTCCGCGCTCGAGCATCATGTCGTAGCTGAAACCGGCCTCGGCAGCGGTCTTGATCCGGCCCAAAGCCATCATCGTGTTCGCCAGCTTGCCGGTCAGCTCGGCGTCGAGACCGGCATCCCTCGCGGCCACAAGATCGGACAGGGAAGGCCCCGAAACCAGCGATCCGTCGATCCGGACGTATTCGCCGAGGTAGACGTTCTGCACGCCGAGCCCGTCATAGTAGTGGCTGTTGTGCGTGTTGTCCGAGAAGCAATCATGCTCCTCCTCGGGGTCGTTTAGCAGCAATCCGAGACGCATCCGCTCGCCCGCTTGTTCGCCGTAGGAGAGCGATCCCATGCCGGTCAGGATTGCGACGACGCCGGCATCCTCGTCCGCAAGCAGCGCGCTTCGAGCTTCGCCGCCATCGGCCCATTGGGCCGCCATCCACTCGAGATCGGATACCAGAAGCTCCGTTGCCGCCCGGAGGTACTCGCCGCGACGGTCGCAGTTCCCGCCGGTGCAGGCATCGCCCTCGGCATAGTCGGTCCACGGACGGTTTCCGGCCCCGAACATGTGCCCATTCACGTCTTGGCCCCAAAGCAGGAATTCTATGGCATGGTATCCCGTGGCCACATTGGCCTCGACGCCGTCGGCTTCATGAAGCGTTTCTTCAAGCAGCGCGGGAGTGATCGCCGAAGCATCGACGGTTTGACCCGACAGCGTGAAGCTCGAGTTCGCGATGACGTTCAGAACAGCGGCCTCGTTCTCATCCGTCGGTCCGCCGTAGGAGGCATCCACGTAGTCGATCAGACCTTCGTCCAGCGGCCACGCATTCACTTTGCCTTCCCAGTCATCGACGATGGCATTGCCGAAGCGATAGACTTCCGACTGCTGATAGGGCACCCGGGCGGCGATCCACGCGGCCTTGGCGTCTTCCATCGTTTCCGCCGACGGATTCGCCAGAAGAGCTTCGACAGCGGCATGGAGACGCTGGGCCGCAATGAGGCTGTCACTGAAAATCGCTTCCGCGATATCCGCATAATTCTCGAGCACGTCCGACTTGCCGACATGTCCGTCCGCAACGGCTGCGTTTCCGAAGCCGAGAGCCAATGCGCCCGCGGCGAGGGTCAAGTTCTTCATGGGGTGTTTTCCTTTTTCAATGCAGTGTGGTCGGGATGTCGGGCCGTCCGCCGGCTTTGACGGCCATGCGGCGGAGAGCGAGGCCGAACTCTTGCGCCAGCCCGACCAACGCAGGCGCCATGTTCGGATTCACAATCGTGGTGGCGATCAGAAGGGCGTCCTCTCTCTTTCCCTCGCTGGCGTAGCCGATGAAATTGGCAAAGCATGATTCGTCGGCCCCGAGGCACTTGCAGGTCACGTGGTGCCGCATCAGAGGCCGCCGCCCATGCCGGCGGCAAAGATCGCACAGCGTTTCGAATGACTTCAGGGCATTGCGCCCGTGCTGCGGACCGAGCGCCGTCGCGAAGTCGTTCCAGACCCGGGATTGCGCATCCGGACCATCGTTCCAAAGCCTCAGGTAAAGCACCGCTCCGGCTTCGACCGGCCCAAGCTCGGCGACATATCCGACCGGCGCGCCTCCTCGATTCGGGGCAGCTGCGTTCATTTCGCCGATTTCAACTCGTGCGCGGGCGATCCGCAGTCGCGAAAGCCGAGCCTCAAGCATGATGCGCGCCGGACCTCGACCTTCTGCAAGGCCGGCCATATGGCGAGGCGATCATTTGCCCGCTGGCCGGACAAGGGCGTCATCGGCATCTCTCATTCCCACAATCCGCTGCCTTCGGGATCCGAGGCGGCCTGCTTGCCCGTAAACAGCGGCAAGCTTCCATGCGCTAAGCCTGATTAATTTGGTCGGGTATGTCAATCCAATAAATTCGTCCGATAATTTTTGGCCGCAATCTGATCTCCTCCGGCAAATTTCAATGGTGCAACGGACGCAGTGTGCTTGGACGCATCCAACCGGATGCATTGATGGCTCAACCATCGAATGTCACAAGTTCGTGATAACAAGAAGCATGGGGAGCGGAGCGCGGCAATGGGCGCATGGCATGGTCACAAAAGGACTGCGAGGCAGGGCCAACGGCATGATTCAGTCGGACGGCACCCTCGCCGGCAGGGGACGATGCGTGGTTCCGGACTTGCCTGCGGGCCGCAGGCCGACGGAGCCGAATGCAATGCGGAGATCAAGCCGCAAAGCAAGATCCGGCTTCGACCTTAAATGCTGAAAAAAGCTTCTGCCGAAGGCGAAGAATTGCCGCCGCCTTCCGCCGATCAATGTCCTTCCCGCCTTCTGGAATTAGCCGCGCGCGGTGAATCATGTCGGCCTTTCCGGAGGATTCTCTGTCGGACGTTTCGGGAAATTTTCGTCTGCCGATCGCAAAATCTAAGCGATTGCCGGAATGATTGCCGCCTCCTGAAACATTTCTTGACTTCCACAGTTCGGTTCGATGTTTGCGCCGTTCCGGCTTGGCGCCCAGATGCCCCCGGCGAGCCTTGGCCGGAAGATCAGCGAAGGACGAGACCGGCCGCCGACATCCCGGCGGCTCACGCCGTGTCTTGGCGCGATGAATTTCCTTCCGGCCTTGTCTGCGAGCCCGCCCGGGCGGCGGCTGGCGGCGCGACGGGCTTGATCCGACGCTGCGGACCGAAGGCTCAGGTCCGCTCCGCGCAATTCCTGCCGGCCAAGCTGCCCGTCCGGAACGACGTTGCGAGGTAAAGCCTAGATTGCGGCTGAGCTCCGTCGTCCGAGCCGGAACGGCTCCGAGAGGGCAACCTGCGGACCCTGCTGGCCCTCGCGAAGCGCGACGCCTTCAAGCCGGTGCGGAGCTTGCGGCCCAAGATCCGCGCGCCTTAAATTCGGTTTCCGACTGCAAAGCGCAAAAACGCAAACAAACGCTGGACATCGAACACCCCCCCCCCGTAGAATGGACGCGGCTGCCCGAAGGCGGCAGGAACATCGCCCGTCCACCTGTTGCAGGATGGGGGGCACTGAACCGGCAGACTGACGAGGAAACACTCATGGACGCTAAACTTATCGCAGCTCTGGCATGCGCCGCGGCGCTGGCGCTCGGCGCCTGCTCCGGCGGCAATCCATCGACGCCCGCGGCTCCCGGGACCACCGATCCCGAGACGCCCTCCGATCCAGATCCCGCCGATCCCGGGACAACCGATCCGGATCCCGCCGACCCGCCCGCGGACGGCATGACCGAGGCGGAACGGTTCGACAAAAAACTGAAAGAAGCGGAGGACAACTTGGCCGCCGCCCGGAGAATGGTGACTGCCGCTGTAACGACGTCGGCAGGCATCGCCGATGCGCGGAAGGCTTTGACGGCCGCCCTCGAGACGGCGCGCGCGCTGCAGGCGCCTCCGGACGACTCCGGAAGGACCACCTTGGCGACCAGGCTGGCCCTCAAGGCGGACGCCGCCGAGGCCGAGGACATCCCGAGGCTGCGCGCCGCCGAAAGCAGCGCGGGCGCGGGATGGGCGGCGTCCTCCCTGGTCATAGAGAGGCTGCTCGGGACGCCTGAGGTCGCAGCGGTCCGCAATCGGCGCAGGAACGCCGACAACAGCGACGCCGCGACCCTGCTGACGGCGGCGAAAATCCCGGCGGTCGCGTACGAGGACGGAAAGGTCGTGATGGCCCCCGGTCGGGCCAGCAGCGGCGACCGGCTGCGCATGCGGGGAGCTCCGGTCACTCATACGCTTACCTCGTTAGTGACGCTGGTGTCGGACACCAGAGTTTTTCTGGGGTACGGGACCTTACCTTCCAGTGATCGCCCGAACATGTACTTGGACCCCGCCAGACCCATCTCCAGCACCGACCACTCCCTCGCCAACACCATCTCCGCCAACGACGGCGGCGATCCGAGACTCGTCGCCGGGCTGACGATCACTCCGGGCGGGCTTGTCGTGGACTTGGGCGGAAAGGGCGCGACCGGCATCGATCTCAGACTTTCTGAAAACTATGCCAACATCACCGGCCAGATCTTTACCGACGGTTCAACCGGCGGATACGATCTGAAGCTGGATTTCGGCCCTCCGGCGACCTCGCCCGAGGGCGACGCAGAGCACTACTGGACCGCCGCGCTCATGCCGTCGCGGGAGCATCTGAGGCTCCACAGCACCAGGTTCAGGGTCGGCGAACGGATCGTCCCGCTGGGCACCTACGCCTTGCGGCTGTCCAACCATATCGGCCGGGACAGGAATCTCGAAGACCCGGACGATCCGGTGGCCTCCGCGCGCGACGACGTGAACCACTACCTGTCCTATGCGGCCTACGGACACATGGAATTCAGACACAACATCTCAGGCCAAGGCGGGAGCCCGAACACAGTGATGCCCGTGCAACGGATCTTCCCCTTCCATGTCGGCTATGACGCGTTCAAGGACGAGGCGGGCATGAGTACCACGGACGTCGCCGACGCCGACAAGATCACCAATGGGAAGTTCAAGGGCCGGACCACGGCCGCGCAATTTCATCAAGATGACTATGGAGGGAGAGGGTTGGGTAACTGGCCGCGGTTGACGGGCGCCTACTACCTGAGGCTGCGGGGCGATGTCACGCTGACCGCGACAATTTCCGGAACCGCGGCCGACAACAGGATCAGCGGAAAGATCACGAACCTGGAACGCTTCAGCAACAGCAAGGGGGAATGGGAGAACTACACCTCTATATCAGGCGCTCTGACGCTCCAGGCGACCGACATCGACGCGAAAGGAGAGTTCAGAGGCGTCGTCGGCACCGCCTCCTTGCCGCTTTTCTCCGAAGGAGGCTACAGGGGGAACTTCTACGGACCGCCCGCCGGCCTGGAGGCGGCCGGAATCTGGTATCTCCAGGACGGCGATCAGCGCACCGGCGCAGCCCAGAATCTGTATATCTTGGGCAGCTTCGGCGCGGCGCTCGTCCGCGAGGGCGGCGCCTACGGCGTCGAGGCGGGGGCCGACGACTGACGGGCCCAACCCGAAGACTTCCGACTCCCGCGCCTTCCCGGCGCGGGAGTCCCCGTTTCCGGAACAGGCGTTCCTTCGCAGACCGCATGCCCCGTTGAGACGCGGGAACCATTCCTTGTCCAGCGCTTTCGCGCCGCCGCTTCCAAGCGGAAACTCCCGAAAGCGCTGAAGCGGAATTCCCCAGTCCAAGATCGAGACTTCGTTCCGGGGGCGAGGTTTGACGCCGGACGGGTCGTTTTGCAGCCGATTCACGGTCGGATTCAAAGACGGAACCGAGCAGCTTCAACAAGCCGCCTGAGCGCGCCGCCGCCGATTTTTGCGCAAAGCTCGTCTTGTCAAGGCCGGCACGCCCGGCGGGTGCATCCCATTTTTTGTGGGAACGGGCCTCTCCACGCTTTCGGGCGTGGCTCGGGTTTTGCGTTCCGGGGGTTGCCATCGGGGGCTGCGGGGTTCAGCATGGATCGGTCCCGGGGCGGTTTCCGAAGACCCGCGAACGGCGGGCGCCGCGCGTCCGGGGCGCGGGCAGAAGAGGGCGACATGGCAGAGAAGATACGGGACGCGGAGTTCCGCCATCCGGAATTGGCGGCGTTTTTGCAGGGTTTGACGGACGAGCAGGCGGCGACGCTGGGTCCATTGAGTGTCGAGCGCGACGGCGTTGCGTCGCAGTACTGGCGCGAGGACGGCCGGGTGCGTTGCCGCGAGTTCGAGGCGGCGTCCGGCGGACCGTCCTCGGAGATGGAGGCGCTGCATGCGGAGATCGCGGCGGCGTTCGGCCGTTCGCTTCCTCGGATGAGGGCGGAGTTGCGGGGCGGCGGCGTTCCGGATCTGGACGCCATCGAGACGTCGATCCGCGACGATCTGCCGGGCGGCGGGGCGAAGTGCTACGCTGCGCTGCTCGAGGCGTTCGACGCCGCTCTTCCGCCCCCGTCCTGCCCGCGTTGCGGCCGGCGGATGGACCGTCACGGCCGGGTCGGGAAGACGTTCGGGACGCGCTTCGGACCGGTCCGGGTCGAACGGCGCCGTTTCCGCTGCCGCGGGTGCGGCGACAGCTGTTTCCCTTTGGACCCGGCGCTGGATCTGGAAGGCAAGAACGTCACGCCCGGCGCGGAAAGCCTCTATGCGGACGCCGCCAGTTCCGACAGTTATGAGCAGGCGCGCCGCCAGCTGAAGAACTTCGCCGGCGTGGAGGTTCCGGCGTCGACTCTCCAGCGCCATGTCTTGAGGATCGGCGAAGAGATGCAGGCGTTCGAGCGGGCGGACGCCGAGGCGTCGCCTCCGGCGAAGCGGGTTCTGCCGGGGATCGACGGCACTGGAGTTCCGATGGCCGCCCGCGAGGTCGAGGGCGTGGCCGGCAAGCAGGCGGACGGCTCGGCGAAGACCCGAGAGGCGAAGGTCGTCGTCTGCCGCGAGGCCGACAGCCTGGACCCGAAGACCGGGGAGCCGCGGAAAGGCCGGAACGGCGGGGCCGTCAGCGTCCGCATCGACAGCGCGAGGTCGGTGAACGGGCTCAGCCGGTCCTCGGAGTTCGCCGCCCGCCTGGAGCAGTTCTTGCACCGGAACGGCGTGCTCGCGGCCGAGGAGGTGGCGGTGCTGTCCGACGGGGCGCCGTGGATCCGGACCGTCTGCGAGGAGATCCTGCCCGGACGGAAAACGACCTTCATCCTCGACCTGTACCACGCCCTCGAATATGCGGCCGCCGCCGTGCAGGCTGCGGAGCCGGACGAGGGCAGGCGGGAGGCGTGGATGGACTGGATCAGGAAGCAGCTGGACGCCGGGCGGGTCGATCTGGTCATCGCCGACCTGAAGCCGTACCGTCGGCTTGAAGCCGTCGCGGCCTGCATCCGCTACTACGAGGCCAACAGGGACCGAATGCGCTACGACCTCTACCGGAAGCGCGGCCTGCCGGTCGGATCCGGCTTCGTGGAAAGCGCCTGCAAGCGCATCGTCGGGAGCCGGCTCAAAGGAGCCGGGCGCCACTGGTCGAAAGCGGGCGCCAACGCCGTGCTCGCCGTCAAATGCTGCTTCGAAAACAGGCGCTGGCCCGACTTCCTCGATTGGAGGGCTTGCCGCGCCGCAGCCGCATAACCAAAAAATGGGATGCACCCACGCCCGGCGAAGCAAGTCAATGGCCGCCGAAATACGCCTCCAGCAGTCCCGACTTCGACAGTTTGACTCGATTTCAGCGCCGTCCTGTCCTTTCGGGGCGTTGCGCACAAGGGGATTCCGCCCCGGTCGCGCTTCGGAGGAAAATGTAGTGCTCCAAGGATAATAATCTTGAGGAATTCGGAAAGCAGCGAATCAGGAATCGCCCCATGTTCCTCCGCGTCAAAACCAAGCCGGGAAGCCCCAAAAAGTCCGTCCAACTCGTCGAATCCGTGCGCGAGGGCCAGACGGCCGGCCAGCGCATCGTCCGCCAAGTCGGCGTCGCCGAGGCCGACGCCGGGGTGGAGGAGCTCATGGAGCTCGGAGAGACCGTCAAGGTCGGAATCCGGTGCGAGCGGCAGCCCTCCCTGCTTCCGCAGGAGAAGCTCGTCGATCTGGCGATCGAGACCCGGCGGGAGAAGGCGAAGACGGATCCGCAGGTCGTCATTGAGAAGACCCGCGAGAAGCGCCGGGTCGTGACCGGCTTCCACCAGGCCTGCGGAGCCGTCTACCGCCAATCGGGCTTCGACGGGCTGCTGCCCCGCGCGGCACCGCAAGCCGGCTGGAGAGCGATCTCGGAGTTTCGATCCCGGTGCAAAGGATCTGCCGGATGATGGACCGGCTGGACGAGAAAGCGATCGAAAGCATGAAGGATCTCGCGGCCGGAGCCGGCGAGCGTGGTCTTCTTCGACTGCACGACGCTGCACTTCGAGTCGGTCGATGCGGACGGGCTGCGCGAGTTCGGCTTCTCCAAGAACGGCCGGCACGCCCGGACGCAGGTCCTGCTTGCGCTGATGGTGACGTCCGACGGGCTGCCGATCGGCTACGAGGTGTTCCCGGGATCGGATTGCGAGGGAAAGAGCCTGATCCCGTCGCTGGAGAAGATGCGCGAGCGCGAAGGGGTCGAGACCGCGATCCACGTCGCCGACCGGGGCATGTTCGGCGATGCCAATCTCAAGGACATGGAGGAGCGGGATCTCCAGTATATTGTCGGCGCCCGGCTGAAATCGCTGCCGAAGGACTTGAAGGAGCGGATCCTCGACCTCGGCACCTGCCAGCCCGTCGGCGGCTCCGAGGGTTTGCGTTCGGCGGAGTTCGAGCACAAGGGACGCCGCATCGTCGTCGGCTGGAGCCGGAAGCGGGCCGGGAAGGACGCCGCCGACCGGAAGAAGGCGGTCGACAAGCTGGTCCGCAAGCTCGGCCGAAGCGCAAGTCCCGCGCAGGCGCTCTCCGGACGCGGCTTCGGCCGGTTCGTCAAGCTCGCGGGAAAAGCCCGGCTGGAAGTGGACGAGGACAAAATCAAGGAGGCCGCCCGCCGGGACGGGCTGAAGGGCGTCGTCACGAACGCGCCCGACATGGGCCATTCCGAACTGTTCGACCGCTGCCGCGAGCTCTGGAGGGTCAAGGAGAGCTTCCGGACCGCCAAGCACGACCTCAAGGTGCGGCCGGTGTTCCACTGGAAGCCCGACCGGGTGAAGGCGCACATCGCCATCGCTGCATGGCGTTCGCCTGCGTGCGCCACCTGGCCTGCAGGATCGCGCTGCGGCAGGGGGAGAGGATGTCGCCGGAAAGGATCCGGACCGCTCTCGCCGCCCGGCAATGCTCGATCATGCGCGACACGCGTTCGAAACGGCGCTACGCGCTCCCTTCGAAAACGACGCCGGACATGGACCGCATCTGCCGGACCTTGGGGCTGCCGATGTCCCGCACGCCCTGTTGGATCGAATGAGGCCGACAGGAACAGCTTGAAACCAGCGGAATGTAGTGCCTAAAATTTAGGCACTAACACGCAGAAACAAATGGTTGGCAGAAAAAATGTCGAAGTCAGGAGGGCTCCCGCCGAAGGCGAAAAATTGCCGCCGCCTCCTATCGATCAATGACCTTCCTGCTTTCTGGAATTAGCCATGCGCGGTGAATCATGCCGACCCTTCCGGAGGATTCTCTGTTGGACATTTCAGGAATTTTTCGTCTGCCGAACGCAGAATCGAAGCGCTTGCCGGAATGATTGCCGCCGCCTGAAGCATCTCCTTCAAATCATGGTCCCGGCAGTTCGGCGCGTTTGAAATTCTGACGTGTCAGCGTTGCAAGCTTGGGCGCAAACGCATCGCTCAGCGAATGCGACATGTCTTCAATGATTTCCAAGCGGCTGTTCGGCGCCAATTCGACAAGCCGCCTTCCGATCTCAAGCGGAATTGAGATGTCGTGGCGACCGAGAACGGCAAGTGTCGGACAAGCGATGGTCGACAGCAATTCCGAGCGGTCGCCGGACGCCATGACCGCCCAGAATTGCCGAAGGCTGCCGGCCGGGCTGTAATTGCGTTCAAAACCTTTGACGATTTCCGCCTGGATTTCCTCCTCGGCGACGCCATCCAGCTCGGTGGAAAAAGCCGCGGCGTAAGCGGCGATCGCTTCGGCGGCCTCCTCCTTGGTCGGAAAAGACGTCAGAAAGGGCTTCATCCCCTCCTTGGCGCGGCCCAGAGAAGAAAAATCCGCTTGCCCGCCCGATGAAGCCAGCGAGGTCAGGCTTGCGACATGTTCGGCATCGCGCGCCGCGACGATCTGCGCGATCATGCCGCCCATTGAATGCCCGACGATGTGGTAGCTGTCCACTTTCAGCGATGCCATCGCATCGATGATGTCATCCGCCATATCGAAAAGCGTGTAGGGAACGGCATGGGTCCGCGCGTAGTCCCGCGCTCCATCCCAATCAGTCGCATATTCAGGCACCGCGCTCGGACCGAATTTGGACGAAAGCCCTCCGTCGCGCTGGTCGAACGCGTAGACCATCCGGTCCTGCGCCAATGCATGGACGTAGGTTTCCGGCCAGCCCGTCAGCTGGCTGCCCAATCCGTGCAGCAGCGCCGCAGGCGTCTTGCCGGCGGTCCCGTAGGTCTCGTAATGAAGCGCGACCGTTCCCAGATCGATTTTCGGCATGGCGCCCTTCCCGATCTAGTGGCCAAGAATTTGCCCGAGGAATTCCTTCGTTCTCGGATTTTCGGGATTCTCGAAAAACGCCTCCGGCACGTTCTGCTCGACGATCTCGCCTTCATCCATGAATATCACCCGATCCGCGACGTTCCGCGCAAACCCCATCTCATGCGTGACGCACAGCATGGTCATGCCTTCATTGGCGAGTTCCACCATGGTGTCCAACACCTCTTTGATCATCTCCGGATCGAGCGCGGAGGTCGGTTCGTCGAACAGCATGATGCGCGGCTTCATGCATAGGGCGCGGGCGATGGCGACACGCTGCTGCTGGCCTCCCGAAAGTTGAGCGGGATACTTGTCGGCTTGCTCCGGAATTCGAACCTTCCGCAAGAAATGCATTGCGACGTCCTCGGCTTCCGCCCGCCTCATCTTTCGCGACCACATCGGCGCCAAGGTGCAGTTCTGCAGGATTGTCATATGCGGAAACAAGTTGAAATGCTGAAACACCATTCCGACTTCCGAGCGAATTTTGTCGATATTCTTAGTACTCGACGTCAGCTCGATTCCATCGACGACGATCTGCCCCTTCTGATGCTCTTCCAGCCTGTTTATGCAGCGAATCAAAGTCGATTTTCCGGATCCGGACGGTCCTGCGATCACGATCTTTTCGCCTTGGCGAACGGAAAGATCGATGTCTTTCAGCACATGGAACGAACCGTAGTACTTGTTCATGCTCTTGATCTGGATCACCGTTTCCGCATCGTCGGAGTTCATTGGTCAGCTCCCTGTTCAAACGTTGCTGCATCGCGGGCGGCGGGCTCGCCGAGACGACCGTCATGGCTGCGCAGCCGCGCGCCGCGCGCAGCGGCAAGGTTGTCCGAAAAAGTCTGCGTGGCGGCCAATTCGCGCAGGCGAAGTCCTTCGATCGAAGGAATCAAATGGCCCGCCGCGCGCATGCCCGCGAAACGCGCCCATAGCTCTTTCTTCTTGCGCACCTGATGCGGCTGCGTGTCATCCATATCGCGGATTTCCAGATCGCGCGTTATCGTCAAATTGCCATTTTCGACCGCGCTTTCAACCAATGCCTGTCCGGCGCGGGAGCGGACGATGATTGAATTGAAACCGGCATCTTCGCCTGCAGGCGCGCCGCCCGGCCAGAAGTCGGCTGCGGCGATGTCCGCGCTTTCCCCGACGGCGTCCGGGCACACTTTGCATCGCGGCTGGATGCACCAGCTGCTCTCGTCCGCCCACAAATCCAGATAGCTGCGCTCTTCGGCATGGCCGTCGGCGAACTCGATCCGCGCACGTCCGGGATTTCCGTAGCCGCGATATCGAAACAGCGTGACGTCGTTTTCGGCGTATCCCAGTTCATGGACGAGATCGCGGGACTTCCGGAACTCGGGCGCGCCGCCGCACACAAGGGCCATCATGATCTTGCACTGCCGGTCCACGCGCTCGTCCTCGCGCGCGTAGAGCCTGATGGCTGCAACGTCGCAAGGCTTGCCGATGAATGCGAAAGTTTCGCCCGTATCCAATGCATCCTTGAGCGCCGCCAAAGGTGTCGCCGGGCCGTAGCGCGACCCGGATGACGCCACGACGTCGTTCGACGTTCGGGAAAGAACGGTATCGGTACGCATCGGCCGGTCTTCCGAAGCGCGGACCTGAAGTATGAATTGCGCTTGTCCGGTTTCGAGAAGCTCTTTTCCCAAAGCCGTCAGCGCTCCGCCCGATGCGGCGCGGAATCTGATGTCCCGGTCGGCTGCATGGCAGAGTCTGACATCCCGGTACGGTCCCCACACCAGATCGATCTCCGCGCCCTCCTCGGAGGCCAATTCGTTGCGGCCGACAACATGCGTTCCCGGACAAGTGCGGAGCAATGCCTGCCAGTCTTCATCCGCTATCTCGCAGGTCTGGACCGGCCGCTCGCGGCCTTCCGGAGTCGTTACGAACCGGACTACCTCCTTGCCCGCTATCGTCTGGCACAGACCGCAGCCGACGCACAATCCGTTCTCGACGATCTGCGCAAGAGTCCCGGCTTCTTTGAACGCTTTTGTCCGGGAAGCCATGATTGCGTTCCGGACGTCGCCGGACGCGGCGATGCAGGCGGCGCCGCGTCCGGATCCGGATGGATCATTCGGTGAAATTATAGATCCATTTCTCTTCCATCTCATCTCGCAGACCGGTGTCGCGCGCGCTGTTTATGAAAGTATTGAGAAAGGCCCGAAGATGGGTGTCCGCCGGGCGAACGGCGTACGAATACCCCTGACTGGGAATTCCGCGACCGCCTTCAAGAAGCTCAAGCGGCGCGTTCGGGTTTCTGGAAAGATACAGGCCCGCATTGACGTTCGCCGTGATCGTGCCGTCGGCCCTGTTGCCTGTCACTTCAAGAAGCAACGCCGACTCTCCTTCGGCGACCATCGGACGCACTTCCGCTTCCGGAAACGTTACGCGTGCGGCGAGTTCAGTAGCGGTGCCCGCGAGCGCGACGATGGTTTTGCCCGGCTGATTCAGATCATCCCAAGTCTTGAGCCCCGATCTCGAATTCACCAGGATCACGCCTTCAGGCGCAAAGTAACTGTCTGTGAAGCTCACGGAAACCGCTCGCTTGGGCGTCGCGATCATATCGACGAACGCGACGTCGATCTGTCCGGAAGTCAACGCCGGTATCAGCGTTGCCCAGGTTTGGTCCACAATCTCCAGCTCGACACCCAGCTCTTCGGCCATCATTGCGGCCATGTCGACGTTGAAGCCGCGCCAATTGCCTGAAGCCACGTCCTTGAATTGGAACGGCAGACTGTCGGCCATGCCGACCTTTACGACGCCCGCTTCCTGTATTTTCTGCATGGTGGTCTGCGCCGCGGCGGCCCCCGAGCAGAGCGTGAAGGCCGCCACAGCGGCCAGAACCTTGGTAATCAGTTTCATTTGCGTCTCCCTTTCTTTGCTGGACACAGGTTCACGGAGAGCCCGGAAAAGGACATCAAGCGCCCTTCTTCTCAAGTCTCCTCGACAAGACGGTGATCGGGAAGATCACCACGAAATACGCGATCGCGACCGAGGTGAAGAATTCGTTGTATTTGAACGTCTGGCTGCCGAGGACATTGGCCTGATAAGCCATTTCCCCGACCGAAATGGCGGCGAGAAGACTGGTCATCTTCACCAGTTCCGTCAGGAAACTGACCATATTCGGCAAGACAATGCGCAATGCCTGCGGGAGGATGACCTTGTACCATCGCGGCAGCGCTGAAAGCCCGAGCGCCACGGCCGCTTCGGATTGCCCCTTCGGCACCGCGATTATTCCCGCGCGCAGAATTTCCGAGAGATACGCGCCGCAAATCAGCGAAATCGCCAGCGTGCCGGACTGGAATGACGACATGCGGATGTCCAGAACCAACGGCAGGCAAAGATAAACCCAGAAGATCAGCGCGACTTCCGGAATAACCCGGAAAATCTGAACGTACAAACGTGCGGGCGCGCGCAGAAATCGGCGCCGCTGCAGGCTGCCGGCGCAGACGACGCATGCGATCAGCGTCCCGAAGAACAACGAAACGAGGACCACAGAAAAGGTTGTGATCGCTCCGCTGATCAGAGGCTCGCGGTATTGCCAGAGTATCGACCAGTCGAATCCCACCTATCTGTCCTCCCGCGGTCCGTACTTCAGTTCGACCTTTCCGGCGCCGAAGGCGATGATGCTGCCGACAACGAAATAGATGATTGCCATTGCGGTCATCACTTCGACCGGTTTGAAGGACAAGTTCGCGATGCGCGATGAAACGCGCAGCAGATCGTCGACGGCGAGGATCGATAGAATCGCGGTCGCCTTGAATATCGAGATGACCATGTTGGCGATGGGCGGAATCATGATCCGGAACGCCTGCGGCAGGACCACTTTCGACCACATCGGCACCCAGTGAAGGCCGAGCGCCCGCGCCGCTTCCCACTGCCCCTTCTCGACCGAGTTGATGCCGGCCCGGGCGGCTTCGCTGAAATAGGCCGTCACGTTCAGCGTCAGCGCGATGACGCCGGACATGAACGGCGAAGTGTTCACCCCTGTGAAGAGCGGCACCACGAAATGGATCCAGGTGAGTTGCACGAGAAGCGGCGTGTTCCGGAAAAACTCGACGTAGCCCAGTACGATCCACCGTACGGGCGCGAACTTCATGCGGCCGACGATGGCCACGGCGGTGCCCAGAACGGCCCCGACGACGGTGGCGATGAAGGCGAGCCACAGGCTCGTCCCCGTAGCTTGCAGCAATTGCCAGCGGTATTGCCAAGGGACCGAGAAATCCAGCGTCGCGAGATACTCGAAATTGATCACAGGAACCTCCCGTCCGGGCGGCTTGCAAACCGGCGGAAAGCCGGCAATCCCGTCAGCGCGGCGGATCTTCCAATCATTTCAGCGCCCTCGAACACGCATGCTTGGTTCACCGTCAGAACGGGCCGGTCCAATGCAATCTCGAGTTCCGGGATCAGTTCCAGCGAGTTGACTGCCGTATCGGGAATCACGACGCCGTCGCCGGCCAAATTCCCGGAAGCTCGGAACCGCCGGCATTCCTCCGCTAGCGGCAGTTCGGCCGAAGCGGTCGCTCCGGGCGAATTCAGCGCTCGCATCGACGCCACGCTCAGGCCGGCGCTTTCGAGAACCTGCCTCAGAATGTCGGAAACATCGCGCGGATAAGGACTCAGCACATCCACTGACTCGAAACCCAGCCGCCGGCAGGAAGAAATCAACGCGAGCATTCCGGTGGCCACCGGCAGACCGATGCGGTCCTGCAGCTCGCGCCTTTGGCCCAAACTCCGCTCCAGGCCGCCGATGAAACTGCCCGAGGCGCAGGCCCAGACAACGGATTGGGCGCCTGCATCGGCCAGCCGCCTGCCCGCGGCGGCGATCCCCTCCGTATCGCCTACCGCATTCAACGCATCGATGCAGTGGCCTTCGGGCCCGTGCGAATAGTCGACTGTGAACTTCAATTCCGGGCAGCCGACAGCGTTGGTCAACAGCATGCTGTCGGCCATCTCGAACAATTCCGGAGCATCGCCGGTGTCGGGCCATACGAACCCGATATGGGCGAGCCGAATTTGATCGCCGTCCAGCATTGCTCAGGCGCACTTTCTCATGTTCGGCGGCACCGCCACCGACCTTGGGAAAAGGTATTCGCGCATCGCCGACGCTCCGCCGACAGTGCCGAGGCCGGACTGCTTGATTCCGCCGAAAGGCGTGTCGATGAATGCCGTCGTCATTTGGTTCGCGCCGACGCTGCCGACCTCGATCCGCCGCGCAACGTCCAGCGCTTCGGAATCGTCAGGGCCGAATACGTATCCCGACAACCCGATATCGCAGTCATTCACAGCGGCGATGACCTGTTCAAGATCATCGTAGGGACGGATCAGAGCAACAGGGCCGAATACCTCTTCCCGGAAACCGAGGGCATCTTCGGGCACATCGGACAGCACTGTTGGTTTCCAGTAAAATCCGCCGGGCTGCGCCTCTTTCTGGCCGGTGACGAATTGCGCGCCCCTCTCAATCGCGTCAGCCACGATCCGCTGCATCCGTTCCGCCCGGCGCTCGTTCGCCATCGGACCGACATCGGTGCCTTCCGCCATGCCGTCGCCGACAGTCAGGCTTTCGGCGTAATCTTTCACCGCCGCGACGAAATCATCGTACTGGGCGCGGTTGACGTAAATCCGGTTCGGCGAGGTGCAGACCTGCCCCGCATTCCAAAACCGCTTGCCCGCATAGGCCCGCGCCGTCGCGCCGATGTCCGATCCCGGCAAAACGATGGCGGGAGCAAGCCCGCCCAGTTCCAGCGTCGTCCGTTTCAATCCGCCGCCCGCTCTCGCTGCCAAATCCTTTCCCACGGAAACAGAGCCGGTATAAGATACATGGGCGATCGCCGGATGAGCGACCAGCCGGTTCGACAGCTTGGAGGACCGCCCCATAAGCAGGTTGATCAGCCCGACGGGCAGATCCAGCTCGTCCATAGCCCGGAAGAAATGCGCCACGCATCCGGGCGCGTCGCGGTTCGCCAGCACCACCGACGGGCAGCCCGCGGCAAGGGACGGCGCCAAGTGGCTGACCACGGCTTCGACCGGGAAATTCCAAGTGTTGATGATCAATGCCGCTCCCTTGGCGGTTTCGCGGATGTGACGGTCGGCGGAGCCGGAAACCACGGTTTCGAAAGGAAACCGTTCGGAGGCATCGGCGAAAAAGCGGAACACTTCCGCGCAGCCGTCCAGTTCTTCGCGCGCTTCGGGCAAAGGCTTGCCCTGCTCCAAGGTCAAGGCGCGCGCGATGGTTTCGCGGCGCTCGATCAGCTTGTCCGCCATTCTGCGCAAAATGCCGGCGCGGTTCGAAACGGAGAGGGCGCACCACGCCGGGTAGGCTCGTTTTGCCGCTTCCGCCGCGGCGTCGGCATCGGCGGGCTCGGCGCAAGTCAGGCGTCCGCATTCCAACCCGGTCGCAGGGTTCAGTACCGGCAGCGTCCCGCGATCGCCGCCCGACCGGAACTCGCCGGAGATATAGAGCGGATGCGCCCCTTTCATGCCTCAGCCTTCGTAGTCGTTGAGAGTGAAAAACAAGGTGTCGCCCACTTCGCAAAGGGCGGGAGTCCGCTTGCAGAATACGACTCCGCCCCTGTTGAAGCGCAGTTCCGCCGGTTCTTTCCACGGCGCCTTCAGATTCCATATGCAGCCGGCCAGCTGGCCGTCCTCGACCATATCGCCGAGGTTCACCGCCGGCTCGAACATGCCGTCCTCATAAGCGAAGACATAGTTTTCGTCCGACTGCATCCGCTTTAGCGCCACCTTGTGCTCGGGTTCAGGCAGCCGCATTCCGGAAGGCAGGATGCCCATCTCGCGCAAACAGCGTTTCATGCCGTTGAACCCGAATTCGCGGATCCAAGGGCGGATCTTGCCCCCGCCGCCGAGTTCGGTCGAGACGTACATGATCTCGTGGCGCGCCGCCTGCGAGGACAACGTGGTTTCCGTCACCCGGTCGCCGACGATTCCGAGAGGCGCGCCGAAGAGCTCCAGAAACTTGAATTGCAGCCTGTCCTTCTTCTCGTCTCCGATCAGCCGGATTTTGACGGACGGGTGGTGATCGATGGATTTGCCTGCGGAATGGAGGTCGAACAACGCGTCGGCCTTGGGCAGCAGCCGATTGACGACCCACCAGCAAATCATCTGCGTCGGGCTTCCGTTCTGCACGCCGGGAAACATCCGGTTCAGATTGGCTTCGCCGCTTTCATCCAGCGGCGAAGTGCGGCGTCCGGCATAGAATGCGGGCGCATTCAGCGCTGGAAGAAGGATGATCTGCCCGGACACGTCATCGACGGCCAGATCTCGGAACAGGCCGTTGCAAATCGAAACGCCCTCGTATTCGTCGCCGTGGTTGGCTCCGACGACGACCGCGACAGGGCCGTCTCCGTTCTTGATCGACATGATCGGCACCGGCTGCCAGCCGTAGGCGGAACGGTCGGAACTGAACTGTATGCGGACATAGCCCGTCTGCCTGCCTTCGGCATCCAGATCAATTTCGCAGAACGGCTCGTTGCTGACGATGGGAGTAGCCATGCCCTGCCCTTATGCGGTCTGTCGATACTGGCGGTAGGCGGCGCCCAGTTTGGCGACGCCCTCGCGGATTTGCTGTTCGGACACGAAGCTGTAAGCCATGCGCAGGAAATTGCCCGGCCCGTCCTCGGCATAGCAGATTCTTCCCGTCGAAACCTCGACGCCATGCCTGATCCCGAGCTCAGCCACGCGTTCGGCGTCGACGCCCTCAGGGAGCTCGACCCACAGGAAATAGCCGCCTTTGGGGGTGCGCAATTTGGCGTCCGGCAGGTGTTCCGCCAAGGCTTTGATCATCGCATCCCGATGGGCGCGCATTTCCGCGGTCACCTCGTCGATGTGATGGTGCATCTTGTTCGAGCGCATCAGATCCACGACGATGCGCTGCGCCATCGGGTTGCACCCGCCATCGGCCTTCTGCATCGCCATGCGGCGCATGATGTCGGGATCGCCGACCGCCCAGCCCACGCGCAGGCCGGGAGCGAGAATTTTCGACACCGTGCCGAGCGAAATCACGACATTCGCGTCGTCGAGCGCTTTCAGGGAAGGGACGGATTCCCCTTCAAACCTGATGCGGCGATACGGATCGTCCTCGAGAATGACGAAATCGTACGCCTTCGCCAAATCGATCAAAGCCTTGCGCCGCTCCAAGGACATCGTAATCCCGGTCGGATTGTGGAAATCGGGAATGTCGAACAGCAGTTTGGGCTGACGCTCGCCGTTGGCCTCCAAACGCTTGAGCTTGAACTCGAGCCCGTCCGCGCTCAGCCCTTCGTCGTCCTGATCGACGCACAGGAAATTCGCCCCGTGCGTCCGCATGACCATCAGCCCCGTCATGTACGAGGGATTGGCCACGATCACCCGGTCCCCAGGCTCAAGGTAAACGCGGCACGCCAAATCCAAAGCGCTCTTGGCGCCGTAGGTGACGAGCACATTGTCCATGCCGATCTCGACGCCGTCTTCGCGAACATAATCGACGATGGCCTCGCGCATGTCGGGCAAGCCCATAAGCGGCCCGTACTGCATGGATTCGGCGATGCGATCGCCGGCCGCGGAAGCCGCTTCGCGCACCACGTCCGGAAGGCAGGGCGGATAGGCCAGACCGCTCGACAGAACCGTCGCCCCCGGCGCATGGTCATAGACCGAATTGCCGATGGTTTCGGCGCAGCGCGCGAAGCGCCGCCCAAGATCTGGATGGCCCGTGATGTGCTCGGACACTGGCGCGCCTTTCCCTCCGGCCGCTTTGACCTTTATCAAATATAATATATGATATATGAAAATTGGCGAGTCAAGCCGAAGGAGAAATTTTATGGTCCCTACCTTCCCCGACTTTCCGCAAGACGAATACGAGTCGCGCTGGAACAAGGCGAGAGAGCATATGGCCCGCCTGAACCTTGACGCGCTCTGGATCACGGAGCGGCTGAACTACGAATATTTCTCCGGCCACCGCTCGGCTCAGAACCCGATCGACAAGATTCGGTCGTACATGTTCATCCTGCCAAGAGACGACGCCCCGATCTTGATAACCATGCCCTTCGAGGTGGCGCAGGTGGCGGAATGCACGTGGATCGAACTTGAACGAATCGAGGTCATGGGCGGCCTCACCGGCCATGCCGAATTCGTGTCGGACGTTCTGAGCAAGCACGGTTTCGGGAAAGCCCGGATCGGAACTGAAATGGGACGCGAACAATATCTGGGCATGAACTACAACGCCTTCAATTCCGTCGTCGCCTCGCTGCCCGATGCCGAATTCGTCGACGCGGCGCAGGTCATTCTCGATACCCGCCTGATCAAGTCGCCGCGCGAGATCGCTTGCCTGCGCCGGTCTGCGCGCCTGAATGCGCAGACCCAGCTGGATATCCTGCCCCGGATCGAGGCCGGCATGACCGAAAACGAGGTCGCCCGCGTCTTGCGCGCGGAGCTGTTCAACAATGGAGCCGAAACGCTGACGCTGCTTTCAGTGATCGCAGGAGCTGCGCCGGAGGGCGTGTCCGGCATGATTTTGTCGCCCACCGACAAGAAGCTGAAGAAAGGCGAGGCGCTAGGATTCGACGTCGGCGTCACGGTGAAGGGCTACGCCTCGGATCTGGCCCGCACTTTCTGCGTGGGGCGGCCTTCGAGCGAGATGGCCGAATTCTATGAATGGATGATGACTCTTCGGCGCAAGACCGACGCCTGCCTCGCGCCGGGCAAATCGCCCGCGGAACTGATCGACGTGGTCGAGCAGGAGCTGGCCGCGCGCGGCATCCAGACCTCGGGCGTCGGGCGCGTCGGTCACGGCGTCGGGTTCGAAACCACCGAATACCCGTCGCTGGCCGCTTTCGAGGACATCATTTTCCAGCCCGGCATGGTCTTCGCCTGCAACCCGAACTTCTCGAACCATTTGGGCTTCATCAATGCCGAAGACAATTGGGTGATCACCGAAACCGGCGCAGACCTGCTGTCCGATCCGATGGCCGATCTGCAGTTGCGCGCAATTTAAAGTGTTCCCCGGAACCGGCCCGGCGCTGCTTGGGCAGCCTTTCATATGCAGGTGGCCATGAACACGGAGATCTTCGCCAGACCGTCAACCGGGCACCGAATGGACCGCGAGCAAGGGCGCATTCGAATCGGCCTTCTGGTCTTGACCAACGACCATGTGGTCGAGCGGGACATGATGGCCATGCGTCCGGACGACGACGAAGTGCACCTGTTCGTCGCGCGCGTTCCGTTCGAGGGCAACTGCGAATCCGAAGCTCTCGCAGCCATGGCCGGGCGGCTGACCGCATCGACCGACACGATCCTGCCCGGCGCCCGGCTGGATTCCGTGATATACAGCTGCACGTCGGGAACGGCGGCCATTGGCGCTTCGAACGTGGCGCGGTCCATAAATGCGTCGCGGCCGGACGCTGCGGTGATCACCCCGATCACTGCGGCGCATGAGGCGTTCGGAGCTCTCGGATTGAAGAAAATATCTGTGCTGACCCCCTATACGGACCAAGTCACGGCAGACACGGTATTCGCTCTCGAAGCAAGCGGCGCGGAAGCCGTCATGACAATGTGCCTCGGCATCGAAGTTTCGGATGACATCAGCGCGGTGACTCCCGAATCCATATTCGGCGCGGCGGTCGAGACGGATCATCCCGAAGCCGACGGTCTGTTCATCTCCTGCACCGATTTCAGGGCCGTCCAAATGATCGAAGACATCGAGAAGCGCATCGGCAAACCCGTAGTAACCGCGAATCAGGCGACGTTCTGGAGCGCGATTCGGAAAGGCGGCTACGAAAAGAAAATCGCCGGCTTCGGCCGACTTCTAAAAATGTGAGAAAAGCCGGCACGCGATGCGACGCAGGATTGCAACGAGATGAATGCGCTGAGACAATACAGGTCGCGGGCTTTCGAAACCAAGTTCGGTCAAGTGAAAGAATGAACAAAATCGAGTTGGAAATCGGAGACGTCCCCAAGCTGATCTATCGCCAGCTGAAGGATCGAATACTTTCCGGCGAATTGCCGGCGGGCGCTCCGGTGAAGATCCAGGAAATCGCCGACGGAACCACCGCAAGCGCCGTTCCTGTTCGTGAAGCGATCAGAATGCTGGCGTCCGAAGGCTTGATGGAATTGCGCCCCAGGCGCAGCCCGATCGTCGCGCCGTTGGAACTGAGTGAAATCACCCAAATCGCCAATGTCCGGCTGGCCCTTGAACCCTACATCCTGAAACTGGCCATCCCGAAACACACCCCGGACACATTGAAGACATGTCGGGATTTGATCCTTCGGGACAAGGAAAGCGTTTCCTACCGCGAAAAAGTCGGGCTGAACCAACAGTTCCACCTGGCTCTTCTGGAACCTGCCGATCAACCCAGGGCGATCAGGATAATCTCCGATCAGTATCAAAGCGTCACGCGGTTCGCCCAGATGCTCGTCATGCGCGGCGTCAGCGAGTTTCGCGGCCACATCCACCGCGAACATCAAGACATCCTTGAAGAAGTTGGCTCCGGCGACCCGGATCGCGCCACGCAAATGTTGACGGAGCATATCCAGTCCGCGGCATCGCGAGTCGAGGCGGAGTTGAACCGGCTCGCATAGCTGTTGCGCGGCGTCAATGAGAGACAGGATTTGTCCGACTATGACTACATCGTTGTCGGTTCCGGAAGCGCAGGCGCGATCATCGCCGCGCGATTGGCCGAAAACCCGTCGAGAAACATACTGTTGCTGGAAGCGGGCCCGCGTGACCGCAATCCGCTGTTACGGGTACCGGCTGCAATGCGCTATACTTACAACGCTCCCAAATACAACTGGAACTACCAGACCGAGCCGGAGCCTTTTCTGAACGATCGCCGACTGGTCCAGCCGCGCGGGCGCGTATTGGGCGGATCGTCATCCATCAACGGACTGCTGTATCTGCGAGGCCATCCGCTGGACTATGAAGGCTGGGCCGAATCCGGCGCGCGCGGGTGGTCCTATGCGGAAGTGCTGCCGTATTTCAAACGGCTGGAGAACCGGGTTGACGGTCGGTCGGAATACCGGGGGAGCAGCGGCCCGGTCCGCGCCTCGACCGTCAAGCTGTCAGCACTCGAGCAGGCGTTCCTGGATGCCGGCCGACAGGCAGGCTACCGGCGCACCGATGATGTGAACGGCGCCCAGCAAGACGGATTCGGACTCTTCCCCAAGAACGTCGCCGAGGGTCTCCGGTCGTCGACCGCGCGGTGCTATTTGCGCAATCCGCCGCCGAATCTGAACATTCAAACCCGGTGCCTCGCGTGCAAGGTGGTGATCAAGAACCGCCGGGCGACCGGCGTGGAGTACGAGCGCCAAGGCCAGCGCGATGTCGCAACGGCAAGGGCCGAAATTGTGCTCTGCGGCGGGGCGTTCAACAGTCCGATGCTGCTGATGCTCTCAGGAATCGGCCCGGCAAGCCAATTGCGTGAATTCGGTCTTGAAGTGACGCACGACTTGCCCGGCGTCGGTCAGAACCTCATGGACCACCCGCTGACGTCGGTTCAGGTCAGATGCACCCAGCCGGTCACGCTGCATCGCTATCTCAATCCCTTCAGCCAAGCGAAAGCCATGATCGAATGGCTGATCTTCCGCAAAGGCCTGTTGGCGAACAATCATTTCGACGTCGTTTCCTTCATCCGCTCCAAAGCGGGCGTAAGATTCCCGAATCTCCAAATTGCACTTTTCGACATTGCAGTTGCTGAAGGGTCCAAGGATTTCGTCAGAGAACACGCCTTCCAGCTTCAGATTTCCAGCCAGCGGCCGCTCAGTCGAGGTTACGTATGCCTTTCCTCTCCGGATCCGCATGACAATCCGCGCATTGGATACAACATGCTGCAACATCCAAGGGACATGGAAGAACTGACGGCGGGCGTGAACCTTAGCCGGGAGCTTCTGCGGCAACCGTCCCTCGCCCGCTTTGCCGGTTCGGAACTTTCGCCCGGGAGCGACGTCAATACGGACCAGCAGATTGAAGACTGGCTGAGAAACACGTGCCACAGTTCCTATCACCCTTGCGGAACCTGCAAGATGGGCGAAGACGAATTGTCGGTTGTCGACCCCGAATGCCGAGTTTACGGCGTGCGCGGCTTGCGGGTGGCCGACGCGTCCATCATGCCGGTCATACCCTCTGCGAATCTGAACTGCCCGACCATGATGATCGGTGAAAAAGCCGCCGACATGATCTCGGGCAAGGCGCCAATGCCGCCAAGCAATCTGCCTTATTTCGAAGAGCCGAACTGGGAGCGCGCGCAACGCTGAGACGTTTGGAAAGAAACCGGAATCGCTGGGCGTGCTGCGGGAGCCGATTGCGATTGATCCTGTTTGGGAGAATAGATCATGTTGGCACCCTAGCATTTGGCTCAGTTCCAGAAAATTTTGCGAAAGGTCCAATGGTCATTCACCCCACGTTTGAACTGGCTTTTGTTTTCCGGAAAAAATGTATTAGATAAAGAATTGCATTGCCCATGCTCGAAAAATAGTTCAAGAGCTACAACTCTAATCCTCTCCGTTTCAATGATCTTCGTAGTCTTCTGGCTCCCAAAAATCGACTTCACCTAGCTGGACCTCGTAGGTTTTTCTAAGCAACTCGTTATCGTCAAGAGCAATTTTTTCCACCATGAGTTCATCATCCCGAATGCTGAGTGTAAATATAGCACGTAGATAAAGTTCTTTGTTAACTTCAATAGAGCGTGCCCCTATCGATATTAGCTCGTTGTCCACGGCATCCAAAAGCGAAAAATTCAAATCAACGGGAATACGAACATTAAGACTCAACGGCAGACTGGCAACAACTCGCTGTGATCCGTTGTCAACATACTCAATAATGTCGATCTCGTTTTCATCTGAGCAAGCCATCTTCTCCAGAACGCCGAGATACGTCCATATGTCGACATAGCCATGCATGGCGTACGCGCTAACATTGAACTCAATTTGTTCAATATAATCTGAGACAGTGTTCCACACATGACCGCGCGATTCAATTTCTTTCAAAATTAATGAATGGACTTCTTTTCGAAGCTGATCGGGAAATTCCTGAACAAGCGCTAATGCTTTTTCAATTTTAGGTACAAGAAAGAGGTGATCAGAGGTTTCACAGAACTTTAGCCAATCTTTATCCATTGATACTACGAGGATTTTAATATCACGTTTTTCTGCTGTAACCTGCAATGCATTTAGTGCCAGCGCATCGGGAAACTCGCTTTTCTTTTTCTCAGTTCCGAAGGGCGGGGCGCTGTTAAAATAGCTGTTGAACAAGGTCGATATGCTAACCAATTTTGTGTCATCGATTATTTCACATTTGGTATCTTCCATGAACTTTTTAAATTGCTCATTTGCAATTTCTTCCGCCGAGTGGCCATCGGAAATCTGAGCTATAAGGCAATCAAGTATTGCGCTATTTTTACCAAAGATCTTTAGTGCTGTGCTAACGGATCCCTTTGCTTTGTTTAGGGCATCTTTTCTAGTCTTGAGTAGGTGGGATAAAACCTCATTATAAACAGTGTTAGAGAGTAAAAAAGAAAACTTTTTCTTTATTTTAGGAATTGCTTGCAATCCCGGAGAATCTAGGTTCAAACCCTTACTGATGAAAATGTTGGAATCGAGCGTGATAGCCTTGATCTGTCCATTGGCTAGAAGGTTTTTGATTTTTTTTTCGTCTGAGTCCGTCATAAGAATCTACCAAATGGGGCGCGCCAACAGGTATAGAATAACAATTTCAACATTCATGTGCAATATCACGTTTAACATCGATACCGATTGGCATTGATATGAATTGTTTTGGCATCGGTGCATCGGTTGAATGCAACAAGGTCGCCCCGGACAACTGGGCTATCTGCATTTCATTCTGGACGCCTGGCAGTTGCTGTTTCATCTTGTCAGCAAGCTCTGCGAGCGTACGTCGATCATAACGACGACGACCCTCGCGTTTGGAGAGTGGCCGAAGGTGTTCGACGACGCGAAGATGGCCGCTGCTCTGCTCAACCGGCTCATTCAACATTGCGAGATCATCGAAACCGGCAACGAAAGCTGACAGTTCAGATGGAAGTCGTGGTCCAGTCGGCAGGCCGACCTTCCAACGCCGGATATACCTGTTTTGCCGCACAAGCATGTGCGCCGAATACATTCGGAAGTGGTGCTATCTCGAAAGCCGCAGGAATGCCTCCTCAACGCGGCGCGGCAATCTGGATGCAGGGCCGCTTGAATCCCGCGCATTGGGAGTTTTCGACGACAGCGCGGCTATTGAGGCTTTCGGATTGGGAATGATGACGTTCATCGCACCGTCCCTATGGCCGTTCCATTCAAAAACCATCTCCCCTCGGATGCGCAGGAGCAACCGGAATGCTTGATGATCAGCACCCGGCTTGCCTACTGCGAACCAGACCTGGAAATTTGGAGTTTCAGCCAGGCAACTCGTATAATTTGGAAAGGAGCCGTTTGGCATGATTGACGTCGGCGGCGAATGCGGATGTTTGAGACGCAGAATCTGCGAGATGCCTGACGGGCTGTTTCTCAAAACGATCAAAGAGTTATGGATTCAGCAGTGAAAAATTTGAACTACCTGACCGCGACAGAAATCGCACGCCGTGTCGCCAATGGAGAAACGACCGCCGAAGCCGTCGTATCCGCTTGTCTTGACCGCATCGGCAAACGGGATCCGCAACTCAAAGCTTTCGAATGCTATGACGCCGAAAGAGCAATTGAAGCCGCGCGGCGAGTGGACCGGGAAGGGCCGAAGGGTTCACTTGCCGGGGTTCCTTTCGCCGCGAAAGACATAATTGACACGAAAGATTTTCCGACGGCGTGGGGTTCGCAGGCTTACGCAGGCACTCGACCGAAGCGGAACGCCGCATGCGTAGAGCGTTTCCTGAAGGCCGGGGCGATCTTGATCGGCAAGAGCGTCACGACGGAATTCGCCACGTTCGCACCGAGCAAGACTCGGAATCCAGTCAACAGCGAGCACACGCCCGGCGGGTCCTCCAGCGGTTCAGCCGCAGCCGTTGCGGACTGCATGGTTCCCTTGGCATTCGGCACGCAGACAGCGGCCTCGATAATCCGCCCGGCCGCGTACTGCGGGATATTCGCTTACAAGGCAAGCATTGGGGCGGTCGACATGCGAGGCGTAATGGAATTGGCTCGAAACTTGGACTCCCTCGGGGTATTCTCGAGGTCCGCGGCCGATCTTTCATTATCCCGTCAGGCATTGCATGGAAACGAAGGCAATCGGAGTTTCAACAAGACTGAACAGCCTCGCATTGCTTTCGTGCGCGAGCCGCATTGGAATGACTGCGACATCAATTCGAGGAGCGCTTGCGAGTCCGCGATGGCAAGATTGACCGAATGCGGCGCGAAGACAACCGAAACCACGCCTTCACAGTCATTCGGTGAATTGGCGCAAGCCCAAGCAACCGTAATGGCGTACGAGGTCGCGCAATCGCGCAAGCATGAATATACCAATTTCAGGCATCTTGTGAGCGCAAAGTTCGTTGACTTGGTAGAAACAGGACTCCGCACCAGTGAAACGGAGTACCTCTCTGCGCTGCAAATGCGGGATGCTGCCGAGCGTGAGTTCAGAACTTTCTTCGAATCCGCGGATGTGCTGCTTGTGCCCGCTTCGACCGGCGAAGCTCCGCGTTTCGAGGAGGGCACGGGCGATCCGCTGTGCAGCAGAATCTGGACGCTTCTCGGGGCGCCGACAGTCGCCATTCCCTTCGGATTTGGCTCGTCCGGCCTGCCGGTGGCAATCCAACTCGTCGCGCGCAACCGATGCGACGATACTCTGCTTGATGCGGCGAACTGGGTCGAAACCAAATTGCTTTGAAGGTTTCAAACGGATTGAAAACGCCACCGGTTTGTATGGACAATAGCCTGCGACAGCTATTTCTCGCCGCCGGCGAACGCGGTCGGAACGGGAAGCGCGGCGAACAGCCGGTCGGGCACGCCGCTGCGGAACCGGGCATAGACCGCGGACCAGTTGCCGAACCGCGTCGGCAGGTTGCGCCACTTGCAGCCGTTCTCCAGAACGTGCAGAAGCACGTTTTTGAAACTGGCCTTCGAAATCTGCATGCTCCCCCTGAAACGGAAGACAGGGGTGGATTTTCACGCAATGTTACGCCGTGATCTGTTTCATGACCGTGCGCCGATCGACTTTTATCTCATTGTTGACAGGCACTTAAGTGTGAACTCAAGCAAAATTCCAGCGTAGACAGGCCCTAAGTGCGCTGCGAACTCGGATTGACGCACTGCCCGCACCTCTCCGGTCTCATGCGGCCCTCGGCACCTTCCAGCAGTATGCCGATAGTCCTGCAAATGCAGTCAAGCATGTCAATTAAGGGGGAGGGGCGGTGGGGTGCGTCCCATTTTTTGGCCATGCGGCTTGCGACACGACAAGCCCTCCATTCGAGTAAGTCGGACCAACGCAAATTCTCGAGGCAGCCGCGGAATTTCAATTTAGGCGCTGCGCGACACCGAACTGGCCAGCACGATTTCGTGAGATTAATCAAAATTCACTTGCGCCGAAATCCCTTGCGCTATTAGCCTTGGAAGTCGAATACAACGCATGATCCGTTAGGAGAATAATCATGACTTCAAGAATTTCACTGATTGCTGCCGTCTTTGCTGCAGGTTCTTTGGCTTCTTGCAGCGACGATATGACCAGAGTAAGCTCATACGAGGCCGACACTGAGCGCGTTCTTGCTGCATCTGCGGATATGCCCCCTCTTGCTGCATTTGCGGATAAGCCCCCTCTTGCTGCATCTGCGGATAGTGTCTCCCCCGCAGGCATTGGCTTCCAAGGCGCTTCGTATTCGTCGTCGATGGAAACTTCTCAAGAACCAGCCGCCCCGGCCGCGCCTCCAATCCCCGATAGAATGACAAGAAACGTAGTGGATGGCATTTGCGAAGGGACAACTTGCATGGGCAATGATCCTTCACCCGCAGAATTGGCCGGTTACTCAGGAATTGATGATTTCGTGTCAGCTACAAACGACCAATGAAATAGGCGCTGTCTTCACTGAATCATAAGTCGTTTCGACGATGAGGGCAGAATCCATGGAAGCCTCAAGCATCACGTCGACTTTGCTGAATCTTGTGCAGTTGCGCCGACAGCCCTTGAGTCTGCGGAACAACCGTTCGGCCTTGTTCCGCAGTTCGCGGGTTCAGCGGTCTTAGTCCCGCTCGGCCTTCGGGTCAGCCTTCATCAGTGTGGGCCTGCCAGCCGGAAGGGCTGGAAATCATTGTATCCAGTCGATTGCTGAGATCATGCGGATCTTCGTGCTTCATAAGCCGCGTGACTTGCCGATGCTTTGCGGTCCGTTTTTTGTGACCGGCACCGTCGAGGCCGATGCATTTCCCGCCCTTGTCGATCAAATGCTGCCGTTTCAACGGGACGAACAGCCGATCAGGCATGCAGTCGAGGACGCAGACGAATCGGATCCCCGAACAGTCGCAAGAATGCTGAGCCCGTAGCGCTTTCGCTTTTAAAATTTGCCGACCGCGTTCACGAACAGGCCGACCAGATATTTGTCGTTCCAGCCGCCGATGTCCATTCGTCCCGCGAGCGAATGCTCGTCGTCCATGAGGCGCACGATGTTCAAGGCGATGCGCCGGATGGCGGCGAGGCATTCCGGTCCGTTCAGCGTTCGGTTCAGCATTCGATCCTCGCCCATGACGACGTCCAGAACCCGGTGGAGGCAATTCTCGATCCTCCAGTGGTTGCGCGTGAGCTCCAGCAGCCGCTCCGGAGGAATCTCCGCGTTTCGAAGAGGGCACGGGCGATCCGCTGTGCAGCAGAATCTGGACGCTTCTCGGGGCGCCGGCAGTCGCCATTCCCTTCGGATTTGGCTCGTCCGGCCTGCCGGTGGCAATCCAGCTCGTCGCGCGCAGACGATGCGACGATACTCTTGGCTTGTTTGCTTCACTGGAGTCCAGTATGGTCTTGGCAAGAATCGCGCGGCGACAGCGCGGGGCAGACGAGAGGCGGGACGATGCGGACGGGAGTGGACTTCGATGTTTCGGACGAGCAGCGCAGGCGGCTCGAGGCGATCGCGGGAGGCGGCAACAGCAAGGTGAAGCACGCGCGCCGGGCGCGGATCGTCCTTCTGACGGACGACGGCTTGGGGACGATGGCGGTCATGGCCGAGACCGGCTCGGCGAAGGCGACGGTGTGGCGCTGGCAGGAGCGGTTCATGCGGGAGGGCGTGGACGGCCTTCTGCGCGACAAGACGCGCCCGCCGGGCAAGCCCCGGACGTCCGAGGCGAAGGTCCGCGAGGTGGTGGAGCTGGCGCGGAGCTCCGCGCCGGAGGGGGAGACGCACTGGACGGTGCGCGCCTTGGCGGAGAAGGTCGGCCTCTCGCCGACGACCGTGCACAAGATCCTCGTCCGCCACCGGCTTGCGCCGCACAAGGTGCGACAATTCAAGGTCTCGACCGATCCGAAGTTCGCGGAAAAGACCCGCGAAGTCATCGGGTTGTACATGAATCCGCCGGACCACGCGGTGGTTCTCTCGATCGACGAGAAGACGCAAATCCAGGCGCTCGGGCGGACGCAGAAGGCGCTGCCGATGAAACCGGGACGGCCCGTCACGATGACGCACGACTACAAGCGGAACGGAACCACGACGCTGTTCGCCGCGATGAACATTCTGGACGGGACGGTCATCGGCCGCCACTCCGAGCGCCACCGGCACCAGGAGTTCATCGCGTTCCTCGAGCAGGTCGACAAGGAGGTGCCCGCCGGGCAGGATATCCACGCCATCCTGGACAACTACTCCGCCCACAAGCACAAAGCCGTCTTGGAGTGGCTGAAGGACCATCCCCGCTGGACCCTCCAATTCACGCCGACCTCCTGCTCCTGGATGAACGCGGTCGAGGGCTTCTTCGGGAAGCTGGCCAACCGCCGTCTCCGGCGCGGCGTCCACGATTCCCTCGAGGATCTCAAGGCGGCGGTCGACGGCTTCATCGAGCTTCACAACGGGAAGGAGGCGAAGCCGTTCAAATGGACGGCCAGCCCGGACCGGCTGATCGCCGCCCGACAAAGAGGGTTCCAAATGATTCGGACAAGCCACTCTGCTTGATGCGGCGAACTGGGTCGAAACCAAATTGCTTTGAAGGTTTCAAACGGATTGAAAACGTGACAAATTTTCATGAAAATGGCTCGCGCCAGCGTTTTGTTCGAAAGATGCGAAGCAAACCTGTCGCGGTAGTTTGGAAGGTAGTTTGTTGCAATGCGTCGGAAGCCGCACAAGAGCCACTTGAAGTGGCAGGGCGGCTGTCGGCGATCTGGATGCAGAGGGTGCTGAAGAGCGTCTTTCCCGTTCTTTGATTCAAAGGAACGCAGGACGACCCGAACTCCCGCTTGGCCGGGAGGGCCGCGCTCCGCCAGCAGGCACGACTGCCTCCTTCGCGACCGACCATCCGAGAGCCCCGGCGATCTTCTTGGAGCACCAACTCGTGCATCCGCAACGCCATGAAGCCTGATTGTACGATACAGTTTTTTACGAGCTAAATCAAAATCATGTTGCTTCGAATCTCTTGCAGTTTTAATCTTGGAGGTCGAATACAACGCATGACCCGTTAGGAGAATGATCATGACTTCAAGAATTTCACTGATTGCTGCGGTCTTGGCTGCGGGTTCTTTGGCTTCTTGCAGCGACAGCATGAGCACAGTGAGTTCAGACGAGACCGAAACCGGGGAATCCCTTACCGCGCCTGCGGATATGGGCTCCCAAGGCGATTCGCATTTGTCGTCAATGGAAACTTCTCAGCAACCAGCCGCTCCGAGTGCGTCTCCGGTGCCCGATACCGGAGGAATGACAAGAAACGTAGTGGACGGCATTTGCGAAGGAACCACTTGCATGGGCAATGATCCTTCACCTTCAGAATTGGCCGGTTCTTCAGGAGTGGATGATTTCGTGTCAGCTACAAATGATCAATGAAGTAGGCGCCGTCTGCGCTGAGTCGTAAGTCGTTTCGACGATGAGAGCGCAATTCATGGAATCCGCAGGCATCACGTCGAGTCTGCTGAATCTTGTGCAGTTGCGCCGACAACCCTTGAGTCTGCGGAACAACCGTTCGGCCTTGTTCCGCAGTTCCCGGAATCAACGGTCTTAATCCCGCTGGGCTTTCGGGTCAGCCTTCATCCGTGTGGACCTGCCAGCCGAAAGGGCTGGCAATCACTGTATCCAGCCGATTGCCGAGATCATGCGGATCTTCGTGCTCCATACGCCGCGTGTCTTGCCGACGCATTGCGGCCCTTTTCTTGTGTCCGACGCCGCCGCGGCCAATGCATTTCCTGCCCTTGTCGACCAGATGTTGCCGCTTCAACGGGACGAGCAGCCGATCACAGGCATGCAGTCGAGGACGCAGGCGCATCGGACCCCCGAACAATCGCATAAAGCTGAACCTGTACAAACGGTTGACACTTTCCCGGCATTGGCCAATGATCGGCGCTGCCGAACTGAGGCGCGGAATCGGTCACGGAGCTGCCATCCGACAAGGGCGCAAGGAAGGATTTCCGAGCATCGGAAAATCATTCGATCCAGACAACTGCAGGTGAAACATGGACGTTCGCCGGGTCGCGGTTGGGTGCGCTTGATCGGACATGGCGTGATGATTTGAACGAACCCAGGCCGATCATTGAAATGCGCGACGTCGATAAATTCTTCGGCAAGTTCCAAGCATTGAAGAAAGTCAATCTTTCCGTCCGCGCGGGAGAGCGCGTGGTCGTCTGCGGACCGTCCGGGTCGGGAAAATCGACGCTGATTCGATGCGTCAACCGGCTGGAGGAGCACTCCGCAGGTCAAATCGTCGTCGACGGCATCGAACTTGACGACGAAACCGAAAACATCCGCGCGGTAAGGATGGAAGTCGGCATGGTGTTCCAGCAGTTCAACCTGTTTCCGCACCTGACCGTTCTTGAAAATCTGACCGTCGGGCCGATCAGGGTTCGAAGGCAATCCAAGGACGAAGCGATCAGCCTGGCCCGAAGTTTTCTGGAACGGGTCCATATCCCGGAGCAAGAAGACAAGTATCCGGCGCAACTGTCGGGAGGACAGCAGCAGCGCGTAGCCATCGCCCGCTCTCTATGCATGGAGCCGCGCATCATGCTTTTCGACGAGCCGACTTCGGCCTTGGACCCGGAAATGATCAATGAAGTTCTGGACGTCATGATCGAACTTGCGGATTCAGGCATGACGATGATCTGCGTAACGCACGAGATGGGATTTGCGAACAAGGCCGCAGACACGATGGTCTTCATGGACGCGGGCGAAATCATCGAAACCGCCCCGCCGGAGAAATTCTTCTCGAATCCGTCAAGCGAGCGCTGCAGAATGTTCCTGGACCAGATTCTGGAGCACTGAGGCGCATGGCATTTCCGACCGCGCCCACCGCTGCACGGGCCGCAAGAGCCTTGAAACCGAACTACTATCGGTCGGCGAAGCGCATGCTGAAATCGACGCCCGCGTCGATCGCCATCTACCTGATCGTCGTGTATGCGGTCGTTGCCGCTTCGCTCAACGGCGCGGAAGCGATGGGATACAATTGGCAGTGGTACAGGATCCCGGATTACATATACCAATTGACCGATGACGGTTTCCAATGGGGTGAAATCTCCGTCGGCCTCGTCAAAACGCTTGCGCTGTCTTCGCAATCCTTCGGTTTAGCCGTTGTCGTCGGCCTCTGCGTGGCTCTCCTGAGACTTTCGGGCTTGGTTCTCGGAACCGGCATTGCGGTCGCCTATCTCGAATTCGTCAGGAACATGCCGCTGCTCGTGCTGCTTTACGTCTTTTACTACGTCTTGGGCCCGATATTCGGTCTTGACAGGTACGCCGCGTCGGTGCTGTGCCTCGGCGTTTTCCATTCCGCGCTGCTCTCGGAGATTTTCCGCGCCGGGATCAACGCCGTCGCAATCGGCCAATGGGAAGCAGCCAAATCGATCGGAATGAGCAAGGGCCAAGCCTATCGGTTCATCATTCTCCCGCAATCGATCAGGTTCATGCTTCCCCCCATGCTCGGAGAGGCCGTGCATTTGATCAAAAGCTCCGCCATCGTCAGCGTGATCGCGGTCGCCGAACTCACGACGATCGGAAGAGACCTGATTTCCTATACATACATGAGTTTTGAGATTTGGTTCACCATTGCTGCGGCCTATCTGGTGGTCACTCTCATCCTTTCCGTCTTCGTTTCTCTGCTCGAGAAGCGATATGCGGTGTCAACGTGAATGAGCGCTACATCAAACCAAAGGAGGTTTTCATGAAACTCACTCGGCGCATTCTAGGAACCTTGGCCATCACGGCGGCAGCGGCGAGTCTGGCCCTGCCGTCCGCAGCCCAGAACACGACGCAGGATCTTTCGAGCGAAAGCGTCATCGAGACGATCAAGCAAAGGGGCGTGATCAAGATCGGCCTCTCGCTGTTCACTCCGTGGTCAATGCGGGACAAGGACGGCGAATTGATCGGCTTCGAACTCGATGTCGGACGCAAGCTGGCGGAAGACATGGGCGTGGAAGTCGAATTCGTCCCGACCGCATGGGACGGCATCATTCCCGCTCTGGTCGCCGGCAAGTTCGACGCGATCATCAGCGGCATGTCCGTCACGGCGCAGCGGAACCTGACCGTGAACTTCACTGATCCTTACGCGTATTCCGGCCTGAAAATCGTCGCAAACCGGGAAATGACGGAGGGGTTCTCGGAAGAGGACTTCAACAGTCCCGATGTGACGTTCGCGGCCCGCAGGGGAGCAACGCCGGCCATCGCAATCCGGAAAATGTTTCCCGATGCGGAACTCCTTCTGTTCGACGAGGAAGGAGCGGCGACGCAGGAAGTCCTGAACGGCAACGCCCATGCGACGATGTCCTCCGAGCCCGCGCCGTCCACCGAGGCGAGAACCTATCCCGATATCCTTCACGTGCCTTTCGACACTATTTTCGATCCGAGAGGAGAAGGATTCGCGGTGCGCAAAGGCGATCCGGACGCGTTGAATTATTTCAACAACTGGATTGCGCACAATTGGCGCAACGGATGGCTGGAGGAGCGCCATGACTACTGGTTCACGACCGAAGATTGGACGGACCAGGTCGTCAATTGAAACCGGGCGGATCCGCCGCAGGACTTATCCGGCGGATCCGCACCCGCTCGTCTTGAACGGAATTCCGACTTGCGCAAGCTGATTAAACGCTTGACTTGGATCGACGGCCTGATCGCCGCGGTTCTGCTCGCGCTGTTCGCCTACATCTGGTTTCAGGTCGGCGAGAACCTCAACTACAAGTGGCGCTGGGAACTGATCCCGAATTTCCTGTTCCGCTTCGACGATGAGGAAGGGCGCTGGGTCGCGAACGTTCTCGTCCAAGGACTGATTACGACAATCAGGATCAGCATTTACGCAAGCATGCTCGCCGTGATCCTCGGCACGCTTCTGGGGATGGCCCGGTGCTCCGGCAATTTGGCCGTCCGCATGCTCGCGCGCACCTATGTGGAACTGCTCCGGAACATTCCGCCGGTCGTGGTCATCTTCATCTTCTTTTTCTTTCTTTCGGAGCAATTGATCGCCGCCCTCAACATAGAAGGTTGGGCCCGATCGATCGCCCGGCAGGAAAACAACGATCTTTGGGAGTTCTTCTTCGGCGACATGCGGCGGTTTCCGTCGGTCATCTCCGGGGTTATCGTTCTGGCGCTGTTCGAAAGCGCTTTCGTCTGCGAAATCGTGCGGGCCGGGATTGAATCCATCGACCGGGGCCAGCGCGAAGCCGCGCGGTCCCTCGGCATGGGCTGGTTTACGGAGATGCGCTGGATCGTGCTCCCGCAAGCGCTCAAGCGAGTCCTTCCTCCGCTTGCGAACCAGTTCATTTCGCTGATCAAGGACAGTTCGATCATCTCCTTGATCTCCGTGCAGGAGCTTACCTACAAGACAGTGGAGCTCGTGTCCTCCACGCGCATGATCTTCGAAGCTTGGATTACCACGGCGGCATTCTACTTCGGGCTTTGCTTCTGTCTTTCAATGCTGTTCAGGTTCCTCGAAAGGCCCGGCTCCGAACCGAACGTGAAAGCCTGAAAGCAGTTTCTGCGAGGCTTTTCCGGCCCTTGCTCCAGCAGAGCTGCCTGAAATCGAATTTGGCGGCATGGCACGCTTATTTTTGCAAGGCTGCACTTCATGACGACGGGAACTGCATTCCGGGACGGCTTCGGGAAACCGTCCGATTCTTCGTGCCGCCGCTCAATGGATGCTCCCAGATCTTCCAAAAGCAACTGTTCCAATGCGAGTGCCGCATCGACGACCTGGAACGTGCAGCCGATACCGAGCAGGCGCACCGAGAGCGCAATCCGGGTTTGGCATTTGCGGACGCCGGTGTAGGGTTGGTGATTTCGCAGAGAAGCCGACAATGCGGCCTTCTGAGATGAGCCGGAGCGACATCCAGGCATTGCGCGGCGCGGTCTTGGATGACGGGAGGATGTCGGAAATCTTCCGGATCGGTCGTCATTTGAACGGCCGAGGCGTTTCGAACCAAGGCGGCATCGTCGGGCGCGTGCCGACTCCGACGACGACAGACAACCGACCCGCAGCAACGATTCCTCTGAACAGCCGATGTCGGGCCGAACCGCCAGCCTCGCGGATTCAGGCGGCCGTTGATTTGTGAATTCGCGCGACGCATTGATTGGCGAATAGCGAACTGTCTTCAAGCGTTTCAAGCTGCGCGATCAAATTCTTGCGATGCCTATTCGGTTTCCCGGAAAGGCGAATTGCGATACGGTTCATGCGAAGGCCGCAAGCAAGCATCGCTTGATCGCTCAATCCCGGGAGGCATGGAGTGGACTGTCCGAAAGCGAGAGCGCAAGTCAACGGAGCGCGCGTTCCGCCGCCAAGCTGAATTGAAGAAGATGTCTATTCGGACAACATCCTGAACCTGAAGCGCGTTGGTTTTCGTTTTCGCAGAGAACTCCAGAGGCTTAGAATGACGGCGGAAGTTATAACTCCCATCACGCAAGCAATGAACGAGGGCACGCTCAGCCGTCGCGAATTGAAACAACTCATGCGTCGTTCCAATGCCCCGGGACTTGTGCGCTTGGCTGTATGGTTCGCCGCAATGGCGGGAACTACAACTCTGATCTGGCTTGCGATGGGAACGTGGTGGATGCTCCCGGCGATGTTTCTACACGGCGTGCTGCTGGTTCACCATTTTTCGCTTCAGCATGAATGTTGCCATTACACGGCGTTTAGAACGAGGTGGTTCAACGACCTGATCGGATACTACTGCGGACTGATCATCATGCTGCCCAACAAATTCTTTCGATACGAGCATTGCGACCATCACACATACACGCAGCTGAACGGCAAGGATCCGGAACTCATCGAACTTCCGATCTCCTTGGGGAAATATCTTTGGTACGTATCTTCAATTCCGTACTGGAAGGCGAAGTTCTCCGAAATCCTCGGGCATGCGATCGGCCGGCTGTCGGAAGCCGAACGCCGCTTCATCCCCAAAGAAGAGCACAAAGCGGTCTTTCTTGAAGCGCGGATAATGGTCGCGATTTACGTTCTGACATTTTGCGCTTGCGCCGCGTACGATTGGTGGGCGCCGGTCTGGTATTGGTGGCTTCCGGTGTTTCTGGGCGAACCTGTCATGCGCGCGATCAGGATGACGGAGCACGTGGGCCGCCCCAACACGCGGGACATGAAGGAAAACACCCGAACCAATCTGGTTTCGATCCCGATGCGGTTTCTCTGCTGGAACATGAACTATCACGCGGAACACCACTATGCGTCGTCAGTTCCGTTCCACATGCTTCCGGAGCTGCACCGCAAATTGAAGGGCTTCGTCTACGTCGAGAAGCGCGGCTATCTCGGCGCCCACATAGATATCCTCTCGCAGATATTCGGTCGCGCGCCTCGGTCGGATGACCGGCCGAAAGACGTGCCTTGAAACAAGAAAGGCATTGGCAGGATCTGATATCGGTCGCCGAGCTTGAGCCTGGAGACGCAACGCCGGTCAGATTCGGCACCCGGGAACTTGCCGTGTACGATACGATCGACGGCGTATTCGTCAGCCTCGCCCGCTGCACCCACGGCGGGGCGAGTTTGTGCGACGGCTACTTCGACGGGCGGCACATTGAATGCCCGCTTCACCAAGGGCTGTTCGACGCGCGGACAGGGATGCCCAAATCTGCGCCAGCGACACGGCCGCTGAAGATGATCGAGTCCCGGGTGGTCGACGGAGTCGTGCAGATTTTCCTTTGAATTCGCAGCGCACGCCTTGAAATTCTGCCGACAGTCGATTCACTATATCCGCAAGCACGGCTCTCCATTTTCGTATGCCTGCATTCTGCAGATCATCCGAGGAGCCGGTCATGCGCATGCTCGCGCGAAGCCAAGCACGCGGTCGTACCGATCAAATCCTCGGAAGGTCGGCGCGGCATCAAACCAAAGTCGAGTTTATGAAAACTTGCGAGACGGGAGGCGCCAAGCATGAAATTCTTCGATGTCAAGCATCCGATGTTCAATCCGCTTTGGGTTCGAATCGTCGTCACCGCAATTTGTGCGCTTTGGGCGATGCTGGAATTCGGGTCGGGCAATCCGTTCTGGGGCATTTTATTCGCGGCGGCTGCCGCGTTCTGCTTGTGGAAGTTCTTCATAAATTTCGAAGAATATACGGACGACGACTCGAAGGACGAAAGCGGGAAGCGATAGCGTCCGATCAGGCGACTCGAGCGTTCTCGCAAAGGAAGTCGGATTGTCCGGCGCGCGACGAGAGAAGCCGAACTTTTCGTTGCTACATGGCGACCGGGCTGAGTCGAAGTCAATCGAACTCAAATTGCAGGACATCAATATCCTGTCCCTCGGTCCTCTCGCGCAACTCAAACTCCATCCTGACGAATAGGGCGTTATCTTCGGTATCGGAATACCCGGTCTCGTAAATTCCTTGCCCAAAAGCTCCGTCGAAACCGCCCGTTCCACCCACGATGACAATCGTGCCGAATCCGCCGCCGCCTGCGCCGATGGTTCCAGTATTCCTGGCAGCCACGGCGAACAACATATCCGCATTCTCTGCCGTCATTGTGCATGGAGAGATAAGCGCGATGCCTCCCGAAACGGGCATCGAGTTAACCAGACATTCGATACGGCCGGTTTCTCCTACAGACAACAAACCCGAACCGCCGCCGGCAACAGCGTACTCGCCTGACGACCGTCCGCCAACGACCCGTCCTTCCATGAACGGGAAGTCCAGGAATTCGTGCAGCATGTCCGCGTGGATGACAATTTCAGTCGCTCCGTCCGCCCCGGCATCTTGAGCAAGCGCGTTCATCGCAAGAGTCGAGGTTAGAATTCCCGCTGCAAGCGTCAGGCGTTTCGGCATTCCGTATCTCATGTCATCCTCCAAAGGAATTCGGCAATTTTGTCCTCGCCGCTTGTCCTATCATATGCATGGAGAAAGTTAAGAGCGGATTGCGCTGAATCGGCACTCAGAGCATCATGCCTTCGTGAGTTTTGGATTTTTTGGAATTTGAACGCCGTGCGTTCTACGTTGCACGAAGACACAGCTGCGCGGTTTGTATCAAGTTTTGCGGGTCGGAGTCGTCGCTGCGAACGAACAGCCTAGAGCGTTTTTCACTAAGTTTGACCCACTGCGCATCCCGAGTTGGCGAGGCAGTTCGAGCATTCTTCGGGCGTGAACTTTTCCAGGATGGAGCCGACATTTTTCCACAGATCGTCCCGGCTTCGCGGCTGGTTCTTCCTCAGGAAGTGCTTGAGCTTGGCGAACGCCTGCTCGATCGGATCGGGATCGGGGCTGCAGGGCGGAAGGAACAGAAGATGCGCGCCGCGCCCCGGATCGCGGCGCGCACCGCTTCGGTCTTGTGGCTGCCCGGATTGTCCATGACGACGATGTCGCCGCGATCGGGCGTCGGAACCAGCTGCGTTTCGACATAGGCCCGGAAGGCGTCGCCGTCGGCCGGGCCGTCCAGAACCCAGGGCGCGTCGATCCGGTCCTGCCGCAGAGCGGCCATGAATGTGAAGGTTCCCCGATGGCCGAAGGGGGCCGAGCCGTGAACCCTTCGTCCCTTGGGGCCCCAGCCGTGCCTGGGCGACATGTCGGTCTTCATGCAGGTCTCGTCGATGAAGACCGGCTTGCGCGGATCCGCCCGGCCCTGAAAGCGCTTCCACCGCTCGCGGCGGCGCTGCGCGCCGGGCCGGTCGCGCTCGTCCGCGACGGGCGCCGGCTTCTTGCGGGCGGGGCCGCAGACTCTCAGAGGTTGAACGAAAATTCGGCAGCTTCGCCTAGATGTTGAGTGGCCTCGCCAAGATGTGGCAACTTTTGTCAACTTCGAAACCGACAAAAGGATGCCGGACATGCCCTGGAACGAGACCGCCAAGACCCAGTTTGCACGCCCTCGGGATCGGTTCGGAAGCGATTTGACGGATGAGGAATGGAATTTGGTCGAACCGTGTCTTCCGCCGCAGGCCAGGAGAGGACGCCCCCGCAAGACCGACCTTCGGGAGGTGGCCGACGCGATCCAGTACGTGCGCGACACCGGATGCCAGTGGCGGGCACTTCCTCCATGTTTTCCGGCAGCTGCGACGGTCCAGTACTATTTCCATCTCTGGAGTCGCGAGGGGATTTTCGCCCGGATGATGGACAAGCTTCGCGCCCTCGGGCGCAAGCTGGCCGGACGCTCCGCGACCCCGACCGCTGCGGCGATCGACACCCAATCGGCGGAGACGACGGAGAGCGGCGGGCCTTCGGGCTGCGACGCGGGCAAGAAGGCCGAGGGGCGCAAGCGCCACCTCGTCGTCGACGTTTTGGGGCTCCCGCTCGGGCTCGCCGTCCACGCGGCTTCGGTGCAGGATCGGGACGGAGCTCCGGCGGTGATCCTCGGAGTGCTGGAGAAGGCGCCGCACATCCAGAAAATCTGGGCGGACGGCGGATGCCGAGGAGAGAAGCTGGCGTCCGCGCTCACGAAGCTCGGCATCGGAACCGTTCTTGAGATCGTCAAAAAACCCAAGGATGTCAAGGGGTTCACGGTTCTCCATCGCCGCTGGGTCGTGGAGCGGACCTTCGCCTGGATGTCGCGCTGCCGGCGTCTGGCGAAGGACTGCGAGCGGAGCTTGGAGAGCTCCTTGGCGTGGGCGCAGCTGGCCGCGTGCCGCTTCATGATGCGCCGGATCGCAAGGGCCGCAACATGCTGATGATAAATGATAAAATCGGATTCATGAATTTCCGTTCATACTCTCAGAAAGCGCCAAATCGAGGCGAGACTCGCCGCGACGCCTCGCCCGCCAAGCCAATCCTGCAGCCCCGCCGGCGTAATTGCCGGACAGGCCTTGATCCGCTCAAGGATCCAAGCCCGGCATCCCGCAAGCTTCGGCGCGCGGCGCGTGCCCATCCGGCTCGGACCGGCCGATCCCGTGTCGGAATATCGCCGAGCCCATTTGATCACGCTCGACGCGGCCACCCGCAACTCCTTCGCAACGCTCCGGCGGCTTTCGCCCGCCGGCGCCTTCTCGACCGCGCGCATCCGCAAATCGTCCGGATAAGGTCTGGGCATCCGTTCCGTCCTTCATCCTTCGTCTTGAAACCAAGGACACAAACCATGTCGGAACAGCAAAGGGAATCCCTGAACAGTACGATTCCACCTTGGTGAAAAACGCTCTAGGCGGCTGCGAGGCGGCAAGCCCTCCAATCAAGGAAGTCGGGCCAGCGCCTGTTTTCGAGGCAGCATCTGATGGCGAGCACGGCGTTGGCACCCGCTTTCGACCAGCGGCGCCCGGCCTATCAACATGACACACTTGACTCTGCGTTCTGCCCTATGGCGGCCTGCTGCCGGGTGGCCGAACGCTCCGCCGAACCCGACAATCCTCGAATCCGCGGTCGAAGCGCCGGATTCCAGAGGTCGAATCGGCAACCGCTCCTCGGAATCCTTAAGTTCCGGGTTGCGTGGACGATCTTCGTGCCGCAGATGCAGCGAAACCGAACCACAAGGGCACACGGAATGATCACCGAGTCAAGCGTGGGAAATTGATAGGTGCGCGGGTCTTCGGAAACCGGTCCGGAACCGATCCATGCTGCACCGCGAACGCCGCGTTGGCAACCCTCCGAAACGCCGAAACCGGGCCGCGCGCGAAAGCGCAAAGCAGACTTCACCAAAAAATATGGACCACACCCTCGCTTGGATGTTGCGCTGGCGTCGTCTGGCGAAAGACTATGAATGAAGCTTGCAGAGTTCTGCGGCGCGAGATCGGCCGGTCGAGTGCAGATTCATGATGTGCCGGGTCGGACGGGCTGCAGCATGCTGAAAATAAACAACATAATTCGCAACAGCGAATTTTGATTCGTATTCTTGGAGCGCGTCAAGTTCGAATCATTTTTCTCAAGTTCCGCCGATGATCGCTGCCCGCTCGCACGGGAACCTCGAGAACCGATTCTGGCCGCGTACATCATGTGCTGAATGCGGTTGATCGGTCGTTGAGGGTGTTCTGGCATGAAAAAGGCATCATTTGTCCGCGAACCGGAGGTCGCGGACACTGAGTTCGAATTGCAGGGCTGTCGCCAACAGAAGCGCACCTATTCCGCCAGCATATGTGTCAAGCGGCATTGTGGATGTCATGCATTTGCCTCACTCTCGAAGAGACGATTTATCACTAACATTTTCATTTTTTCACTTGCTACACTTATTTCTGTTGTGTTCAGGGACAAACCAACCTTTTTTTGACCCAAGCAAGACAGGCGGAGGACGACATGCCGCGCGATGGGAATGTGAAAGAGCTAACTCGGAGGCTGCCCACGAATGACGAGATCGCGAATGCTGCGGAGGCCTCTCGAGCTTTGGCCCATGCTCAATCCGGGTCAGGTCGTTTGGTGCTCGGCGGAGAGAACGGAGACAACGTTCAGCTAGAGCGTTTTTCACTAAGTTTGACCCACTGTACCCGTCCCGTATCCTGGTAAAGCCCAACGGAGATTGGAGAATTCTCAGATTGAACTGGGTCAACCTTAGTGAAAAACGCTCTAGCGCCTGCGATCGCTGATCTGATTGTCACTCTGCTGGGTCACGTCGCCAGCGGAAACATGGTCACGCTCGTTCCGGCAGGCGCGATGCTCACTACCCAACAGGCGGCGGATATCTTGAATGTCTCAAGGCCGTTCTTAAGCAAACTTCTAAATGAAAACCGGATCCCGCATGTTCCGATCGGGTCGCATCGTCGCGTCATGCTTGCCGATCTCATGGCTTACAAAGAACGTCGGGATAGCACGCGTCGTGCCGCTCTCGATGAGCTGGCTGACCTCGGCCAAGAGTTTGACGCAAGTTGAGCCATCTCGCTGACCGCGGTGCATCCCATTTTGTTTGGATTGGGAAGGTGCGGCAAGTCGAAAGCTGACCGCCGCTCTGCTCGCCTCCGGATGCCGCCTCGCAAACTTGCGCTGGCTTGGCTTTCTCGAATTGTCGGCCATTCGCGTCGCAGCCGCTTGACCGAAAGGAACGGGACGCCCCAATTGCTCGACTAGGAAAAATTCCTGACAGGCTTGGACCGGACGGATGGGCCGCGCGACGACCGGTCCGAGCTCGAGAACGCCGCGCAGGTCGTCGTCTTCCGCGCCGAGCCTTTGCGAAAAAGAAGTGGATGGACGGCCCGCGCGGAGCGATATAAAGTGCGGAAATGCGAAGCAGCCATTCGCGCCGAATGGTTCGGCGATGCGGCGTCCGGCTCGATGCGCGCCTGATGAACTTCTTGCGACGGGAATTGGGCGATTAGCGAACCGACGATACATGAGGTTTCCAAGGAACTGGCGACGCTGAGGGAACAGATGAACACACATCAAGCGAAGTATGAAGGCGCTTTGGACAGATTCCACGCTGCTATGGACAGCTTCCGCGCCGATATGTCGAAAAACGACGCCGCCTTCGAAAGGCTCCGGACCGACATGGCGAAGCGAGATGCCGACGCGGCGAAGCGAGATGCCGACGCGGCGCACCGCGAAATCATCCGCTTGCGATGGCAGATCGGCATATGGATCGCCGGCGTTCTCGTTACAATCGCAGCAATGGGAATTTTCATCCGTTTGGCGATCTGACACGGCGCGGCACGCCTATGCCTGCGCCCCTTGGCTGAACGCGCCGACAAGACTTCCGAATTCCCTGTCCTTCGCAACGCACGGCTCCAGGACCTTCGGGAAACCGCGGACGCGTCCCGTGTTTCTTGGCCAATCGATTACAGCGCGACAATCCCTCCAATCAATGATGTCGCGTCTGCGGTTGTTTTCCTGGCAGCATGTGCAACGAGCAGGGCGTTGGCTTCGGCTTTCTGACAGCGACATCCTGTCCGACCAAAAAGTATGGGATGCACCCACAGCCGACCAACACGGCATCAAGAATCAGCAGGTCTTCCGCCGCGGGCCGCGAAACCAGAGCTTGACATGCCTTGCCGAGTTGGCAGAACTAGGTCTTCGAATACGCCTCGGCAAGGGAACGGTACCGGACAGCCGCGCTCCCGCCCGTAGGCGCGAGCGCGTCGAGTGCCGGAGGTATCTGATGGGGAGCGTGCTGGTAACCGGATCCACCGGCAATCTTGGGCAGAAGGCCGTTGCGGCTCTCGAAAGTGCCGAGAGCACAAAGGTCGTCAGGTTCGGAAGGAATTCCGCCAACTTGCCGGATGTGGTGACCGCCGACCTTTCCCACTATGGAAGCTGGGCACGGAGTTTCGGCGGCGTGGACGCCGTTCTCCATTTGGCGGCGGATCCCCGGCCGGTTTCGGACTGGGCAGCGGTGACGAAGCTGAACATCGACCTCGCGCTAAACGTGTTCCGGGCGGCCGAGGAGGCGCAAGTGCGCCGGATCGTCTTTGCCAGCTCGAACTGGGTCGTCGCAGGCTACAGGTTCGGCCGCGAGCGGCTCACCTCTTGCATCCCTCCACGCCCGGTCAATCCCTACGGCGCATCCAAGCTTTTCATTGAGCGCGCGGGGATAGCGCTCGGGGAGCGGACCGGGATCTCCGTACTGGCGCTCCGGATCGGATGGTGCCAGCCGGGCGATAACATTCCGGGTCCGCACATGGGATTCGGCCGGTGGGCGCAGGAGATGTGGCTCAGCAACGAAGACTGGGCGCAGGCGGTCCGGAGATCCTGCCTGTCCAGATACGACGAAAGCGCCGTACTGAACATCGTCTCTCAGAACGAGGGCATGAGGTGGGATTTGGCGGCGGCGCACGAAACCATCGGGTACGCCCCGAAAAGCCGTCATACGCCGCGACTGTCAGTCAAGGTCCGAATCGCGGATGCGGCGGCACGGACGCGCGACCGCGTGATCCGCCGACATTGTGCCGAGCCACTTTTCGGAACCCGCTGGTAACACGGGAATTCGCTCACGACGCGCGAATTGCGGAAGGGCGGGATGGTGTCTGCGGCCCGACGCGGTCGGCAGTTCATCCGCGACGCCGTGAAATGCGCCGGATGTAGCGACCGCCGAGGTTCGGGAGAGGAAACGTCAAACTTCGGAATGTCGGGAGATCCAGCCGTTCAATGCGCTGGTTCTCCCTTGGCACGCGAAGGGGTTGGAAATACATGGCTGCTCCAGATCGGCCGCCCCTCCGCCCGAAGCGGCTGGAACTCGCGGAATTCGAAAGGGCTCAAACCCTTGCCTCGGCCAGTCGCGATCCGTACCTCGGCCCTCCGAAGGGTTGGCGGAGGGCTCATAACCCCGGTTCGACTGACAACCGACGCCAAATGAGCCAAGCCGCATCAAGTCTTGCGCCACTGCCGCGTTTGGCAACGCCTGCAACCTTTCCGCCGTGATCTCCCGAATGGCGCGGAACTGCTCCAAAACCCTCGCCCAATACGGTTCCAGAACTACCCGGCAGGACCGCCCAACTTGCCGGAGCAAACCGATCTTTTCCATGCGTATCGCTGCGTCCACGCAGCCACCCTAAGCTCCGAAACGCCCGACATGCGCAACACCGCAGCAGCTCATGTCGCTCTTCCGTGCCGATGCCGCACTTTAGCAAAGGCCATTCAATCTCGTCTCGTCGTCCGTGCTGGCCTCTTTCACTGCGGTCAACATAAACTGCACCTAATCAATAAGAGGGAATCTATTGTTTCCGCGATTCCTGAAGATCGCGATAGGATCCGAAGTTACGTATTGCATATCTCCCGCATCCTTCCGAGAATATCGATTCCCTGCTGGGCGAAGAAGTGAAGCAGGTCTATGTAAATCCAGTTCTCTGCGAGCAGATCGCCCTCCCTCCTGTACATGTCTACGACGCGCATAGACACTCGGTCCTTGTAGCCAGGAAATCCCATGAACCCGCCCGTCGGCTTCATGGACAAGTTCGGCCAGCCGAAGAAACCCCCGAACCGCCCTTCGGAGAACCTGCACAGATGACCTAGTGGTCGGTTCAACACACAAGATTCCATTCGACGCTTGCTGGATCCGGAACGGCGACTGCGATTCCATCAAGCGGATTGAGAAGCCGCTCTCGGAATTCATTGAACTGTACAAAGGGAGAGAGGCGAAGCCCTGAAACTGAACGACAAGTTCCGCGTGCCTCGTCGTCTCCCGTCAAAACAGGGAACTATCCGACTGAAAAATGCCACTAGGAATTCGATCTCGCTCAAACCGCGGCTGAACGGACCCTGATGCTGGTCTTGATAGCGTGCCCTGGTGTATGCCGCTCCGATCCCGGTCGGACCGTACCAAATCATGTCCTTCATCCAGGTCTGGGCAAGCTCATCTTGAGGCGACTCAAGATCGGAACCAACTAGGTCGTCGATCATTCTGTCGATCAGTTCCATCGTCTTCCGGCTTTCCGCCGGATCTTGAACTGCGAAGTTCAATCCTTCGTGCGTTCTGGGCCCGGGCGTTATGAACCAGGCGCCTGTTTCCGGTGGAAACGGATTGTATCCTGCTTGTCGCATTACGCTGGGGATATCGAAGAAATGCGCGGTTTGCCGAATCCGGCCTTCGGCGACCTCATTGAATTCGACGAAGCGAAAAAACACCATTTTGCGTGTCGACGGAATGCCGAGCCAATTGTTGTCGAACAGGCCCAAGATGTGCCCCATGCAACAAACCCAATCGCCTTTGACATGGTGCATGCCGTTCGTCCCCGCAATGAAAATGTCGGGACGCCGCTGAATCGGCGAAATCGCATGCCTGAGCGGCTCCCAGAACTGATCCGCGACAGCACCGGCGCCTTTCAGTTCGTTGAACGGATGCATTCCCTTCCAAGCATAATCTTCCGTCACGTATTTCTTGAGCACGTCGGCCACGCCGCCGCTCGGCGCGACGTCAAGATCACGGTAAAATTCCAGAATGACCTTCTTGATTTCTTGGTAATCGCTCATTCCTACGCGTCTCCCCGAATAATGAATTGAAGGTGGGCGGACAGATGATACCAAATTCAAGTTGTGGCTGCGATACCGCTTACGGACTCGGAAATCCTTGAGGTGCTGCCGGGCCTGATTTGTCTGAATCCGATGATGAGGATTTGATTTCCGGTCGTCGCCTGCCTTACACGGCTGCCAGCTACGGGCAACAAATATCTGGCTCGTCGCCAGAGTGCTTTGGCCAGTTTGAAAGCCGCCGTCTGCTGCGTGAAGCGGATTTGGACAACGATTAACGAAGCCGGATTGAAACGCGGCTACTCCATCCGGTGCAGGCCAACTCCTTCAGGAAAGACCGGGCACCGTCGCCAAAGCCATGCGGTTAAATCCGAATTGGTCAACGATTTCACCGCGCGACTGAAAGCCCGGCACCATATTCCGCATGGAAAATGCGTGCTTCCGGAACGTTGAGGTCTCGGCGCGAGTAGTACGCCGACATGTCCAACCGCCTTGCGCAGAATTCCAGATCCCCCGAAACGGGCGGCACTCTCACCGATAACAGAGTGAACTTGAAAAAACTGCGCAGATATTGCACAAAAAGTTCCCAGAAATCCGAACGAGCCAGCAACTTGGGAATCTTGCGGCTTTGTCGTCGCAGCAATGTTTCAATGACAGATGAACTCAAACAGATGCACGAGATGCTAGACTTCGATTACCGAAACAATGTGCGTAAGATCTTTCGATCATTCCGCTTCCAAATGGATCGCAGCATTTGTCTGGTCGTCAAGGAGCTGCTACCAAACCGCTATATGATACCGATTAGGACTGCCCAATGATTGAATCCGGAAAAATCAGCTCGAATCGTCCGTACTGGTTCGTCGCAGCAAGAGGAGAAAATAGACTCGAAAGATTTGTTGAAGAAGGATATTGGCAATTATTTGAAGATGAAACGGGCGAGAGTATGAGGAGTCAATATAGTAAAGACTTCAATTCAATGGAAGTTGGCGACAACATTGCAATCAAGTATTACGGAACAGCAAAAAAAACGAGCTTGACTTTTTGATTTCGGCGGATCGCGTAGATACATTCTATATTGGCGCTGTAGGAGTAATACTTGATAAGACAATTGATGATCGAAGAGTGAATATTGAATGGAAAGACAAATTTGAATATAAAAAAAAGAAATTTTACTTCTTTCGTCAACGTGATTTGATAAATTGCTTTCGTCGGAACGGTGATTCCCTGCGTGATGCCTTGATTGATTTTGCATTTCATAACGTTGAGCAGGACATCAACATGTTTTTGACTCATGAAAAATATTCCCAGTATGCAGTCAATCAAGAAAAGATCTCAAGTATCGAGAATGGAAATGATAGCGAGACTTCATCCGTTGGAAGCAGCCCGCATTTGAACACGATTCTATACGGCCCTCCGGGCACTGGAAAGACTTATAGTACGACTCGGCGCTGCGTTGAAATCTGCGACGGATCGAATGATCTGAAAGATAGGGAAATCGCTGACCGGTTCCAGCAGTTGCGCAATGAAGAACGTGTGGAATTCGTATCCTTCCACGAATCCTACGGGTACGAGGATTTCGTCGAGGGGTTGCGTCCCGACCCCGATGCGGGAAGCTCAGGCATTCTCCGCCTGGTTCCCAGATCTGGAGTTCTCAGGAAAATCGCAGAACACGCATGCCGCTGTGAGGCTGATCTTGCTCATGTTCTGGTAATCGATGAAATCAACCGCGCCAACATTTCCAAGGTGCTGGGTGAACTGGTCACGCTTCTGGAAGAGGACAAACGAAAGGGACGGCCCAACGAGGTGGCTGTGACCCTTCCCTATTCCGGCGGAAAATTCACATTGCCCGCCAATCTCCATATCCTCGGGACGATGAACACTGCCGACCGCTCGATCGCACTGCTCGATACGGCGCTGAGACGGAGGTTCCATTTCGAGGAAATTCCCCCTGAACCGAAGCTACTCGAAAATATCGATGGCATCGATCTCTCTGGTGTTCTCCGCAAAATCAACGAGCGACTGGAGTGGCTGGTCGACCGCGACCATGTTGTCGGCCATGCATGGCTGATGGGAGCGCAAACCAAGGAGCAAGTCGATCGGATAATGCGCGGAAAGATCATTCCGCTCATCGCCGAATACTTTCATGAAGACTGGAGCAAGGTACGCGCGGTTTTGGGCGGCGGAAGCGGCTTCGTGGAGCGAACCGAACTCAAGGCCCCGCCGGGGGAATGGGGCGACGGGGAGAAACGATACCGCTGGACAATCAAAGAGAATTTCAATTCCGATGCCTACGGCGAACTTATCAATGGTGGAATCGACAGCGGACAAGACTCCGAGTGACGTCGATAGCAGATCGCTTGTCTGCCGCGAAGGGGAAAAAATCAAGCTTGTGAAAGCGGATGCGGAACGCTTCGAAAAGATAGCGGCCTCCGCGGCGCGGGATCTCAAATTCGGCACCGAAAGAATCGTTTCCCGCACTGCCGACGGGGTCAGAGCCGGCGACGTCGTGGGCGTCCTTGCAATTGGGGAACGCACGCTCGAAATACTTCCAAAAATCGAAGGGGAAGACTCCGCAGTGCGGCACGCGCTGGTGCACATGATCGCGGAAACCGAAGGCTTCCGCACGGGCGTCGCCGATGTTGCATCAATGGGCGTCCAGCATCAGAATCTGCTCGACTGCCTTGTGCAGGTTCACGGACGCCGAATGCTTGCCGCCGTGCGTCGCGGAATTCCCCGGCGCTACGCCCACTGCCGCGACGACCTGCCGACCCTGCGGGGCAAGCTGGATGTTCCTCGGCAATTTACCCATTTCGCCTACCGTATCGACCGCGTCGCCTGCGCTTATGACGAGCTGTCCGTCGATACGCCTCTCAGCCGCGTTTTGAAGGCTTCCGTCCGTAGAATGACCAGTTTCGTGCGATCATACGCAAGCCAAAGGCTAATGGCCGAATTGACCGGACATTTCGAAAACGTCGCGGATTCACTTGCGCCGCTCCGCGAACGCGTGCAGATCGACCGGACCAATTTAGCGTTTCGTGATCTCTACAAACGCGCCTGCTTCCTGCTGGAAGGCGATTTCCAATCGACGACGAGCGGCGGACAGGACGGTTATGCCCTTCTTTTCCCGATGGGCGAACTATTCGAGAATTTCGTTGGATGCATGCTGAAAAGAGCGAGTCCTCATCCCGTCCGTCTTCAGCACGGCAAGCATCACGCGCTCAAATGCGAAGACGGTCGGCAAATTTTTGGACTCCGTCCCGATGCGGTGATTGAATCGCCGGACGGCGCTGTCATTCTCGACACCAAGTGGAAGCGGATTGATCCTTTGAGGCGGGATCGCAACGTAATGCATTCGGATGTCTACCAGATGCTTGCTTACGCGGACGCCTACTCGGCGAAGCGCCTTGTGCTTCTTTACCCGTGGCACGGCCAATCCGTCCGACCCGCCGGTTTGGAATGCGGATGGCTGACAAATCGCGCCGAATGCCGACTGGACGTAGCGACCATCGATGTGGCGAAACCTTCAAGTGCCGTCGCGACGCTGCGCAGCATCCTTGGCTCCGGCTGACGCCCGTTGCGCCCGCGGTTGACGAGCCATCTTGGTAAAGGGCCAAATTGAATGAAGCGCGAACGTAGCGATATACATTTGCGACGCCAAGTCGCGCGTCGCGCTGACCGTCAATCCGATAGCCGGAACGCTCGACTTCGTCGACCCCGATTGCGCTGACGGCGCAAAACCCTGCGATGAGCACTGCAACTGAACGGTTAACCGACTGCGCGCGGCCAAGGCCGGCAGTGCTCTTCGGGCCGTCCTATCGAAAGGGCCAGCTGCGGAATTTCTCGCGCCGGAAGCCGACATGGGCGACAGCTTACTGAGAAGAATCGGAATCCGATTTTCGCCGCTGCCGCGCTGCCGAACGCCTTGGCAGCCTCAACCCGGAAGGCCGACGCAGTGGCAAGCGAGGGAAATGCCTGCCTGATCGTCCTTGCCGGCAGCGGAACCGCGCAGCTCGTTCCCACATTAGAATGCCCGACAGCGCTAAGCCCTGTCTTTCGCTTCTCCCTGTCGCGAATGTTCTGCCGAAGAGATAGAATTCAGTTAACGCGCGGGGTTGTCCGAACTGCATGTCGCAAACGTTCGACGCTATCATATCCATTCCGGTACAGGTTCATTCGACTTCAATGGATTCGTGTTCAATGCGGCGCCGCGGTCCATTTCAGCCGTCCTAACGGCCTCTGGCAAATTCTTCGCAATTCAATATTCTTGCCCGCGGAGTTCGCTTTGCTTTCCGGGTTGCTGCGATGCTTGCCAATGATGTTGTTCAAGTGCAGAGTCTGCTCAATCCGGACGGCGGTCTACCGTCGACCCCGGACAGGAATACGACCGAACTACGATCAGATATCGAAATGGCCCAATCTGTGTCGCCTCCAGAGAACATTGCAGGTCCCCTCAACGATGTAGCTCAGAGGTTTGAACCGCTGCAGCACCGTCATATGCCGAAAGATTTTTCGATTTCGCTCGACGCTTACCGTCGAGGCGGAACCGACAGAATCTTCGACAGCAGCGAAAATCCCGCCAGGCTGCACCCCATGCGCGGCTTCGAGCCGACCTATTCCGATATTGTCGACTATATCGTCCGCATCACGCATCGAATTTGGGAAGAGAAGGACATCGGATACATCTACGACACGTACAGCCACGATTGCCGGGTGTGGGATGATGTCGGATTGCAATACGGCCGAGACAAGATCGTCGCGGATACGGTGCACACCAACAACGCCTTTCCAGACATTAGGCTGGTAGCTGACGAGGTCATTTGGGCAGGAGACGAACTGGTCGGATTTCACACTTCGCACCGAACGATGATTCTCGGCACCAATACCGGCTTCAGCCGTTTCGGCGCGCCGACAGGCAAGCCTGTACGATTGTTCTGCATCGCGAACTGCGTTTCGCGCGACAACGAAATATTTTTGGAACATGTGCAGTACGACTCGGCGGGAATGCTGAAGCAACTCGGATTCGACCTTGTGGAATGCGCCAGATCGGCGGCCGCTTGCGAAAATGCCGAAGTTCCGCCCAATTTCATGGCGAGTGAGCCGAAGCGGATGTCGGGTCAAGGAAAGCCTGCGGACATTCCAATTCCCGTCGCCGACGACGATATTTCGGAATTCGTACGATCCGCATTCCATTCTGTCTGGAATCGTCGCAACTTGTCCGCAATCGACAAAATCTACGACCCGTCGACGGTTTACGAAGGGGCCACGGGCCGCATCTACAAGGGCGTCGGTCAGATAAAGTCGTTCGTCCTATCGATTCTGGCCATGTTTCCGAATCTGTCCATGTCGGTTGACGATATTTACTGGATGGGCAATCCAGAAGATGGATATCTGGTTGCGGCGCGATGGAGCGCGGTTGGCGCCCATAGAGGCAACGGTCCTTACGGTGAGCCTACCGGCAGAGAAACGCACATCTGGGGGATAACCCAATGGCAGATCAAGAACGGAAGGGTCCACAAGGAATGGACGATTTTCAATGAATTTGGCGTCCTGATGCAATTGTTCGGCTGATTGAAGAACCGGCGTCGATTATACGCACACCAGCAAAGAGTATTGAAATTGGACTTCAGGACAACCTTTGCTGCTGAAGTATTCGCTGTCGTGCCCGTTATTGCCGGCGTAAATTGCGGAATCGAGGGCAAAGGGAAAGTGAAGTTGATTTCGAATTTTTTCTGAACGCTGGAGCTTCTCGCGGATGCCATTGAGGAATGTGAGACAGACCAGTTCAAGTTCGATATCAAGCTGATTAGCGACCACAAAGCCAAAAGAGAGAGCGGGCTTTTGAGGCGGATTCATCAAGTTACCATACATCATTGACAAGAAAATAAGTCACTGACCGAGCGGTCCCCGAATTTCCCGTTCAACGGTGGAAAGCGAAAGACGCAGGAGCTGCGCGGCGCGAACAGGCGAAATGAGTTCTTCGCCGAGAGCCCTCCAGACCAACTGATTGAAACGCTTCGGCCGCTCAAAGGATCCGAAGCCTTCATCGTCGCGGATTGGTTCGGGCTCCTCGGCGCGCCACGAGCGCGCGTACGACCGAAACGCATAGTCGATCACGCTCTGCGGCAGTATCCCGGCGTGCCCCAGCCGCATCAGCATCGCCGCAGCCGGAATCCCGTACAACCGTTTCAGCCGCATGATCTCATGATAGGTCATGCCGCGGCGGTTCTCGCCAACCTCGCCGACCAGATGTTCCGTCGGCACCAGAAATGCGCTTGCGAAACGGTTCATGGCCTTTTCCAGACGGATTTCGGGATTGCCCGTCCCGCGGATGACGCGGCGCGCCAACTCATGAGCGAAATTGAACCGCCTGCGCTCGGCATTGGTCCGACCGGACACGACAACCGCTTCGGCATCCGGTTTGCCGCCGCTCCGCTTCACATTGCAGGAAAGCCCGTCGAAGCGTACGGGCAGGTCTGCTTTGATGACTTTGATCCCCTTGTTTTCCAGCAACGCCGCCATGCTCGGAATCGGATCAATCCCGCGCTTCCATATCTTGCGCAGATCGTGGGCGAGGGCATCGACTGCCTCGAAATTCTCGACATGATCGGTGACAAGTTCGCAGAAGGGATCATCCGGAGGAGCCAGCTCAAGGATATCTTCGATAGCCAGATAATCTTCGAGCTTTTCGATCACGATTGCTTCGGCCCGCGCCCGGTCGCGCGCCGAAGTGCTCGAGTGTTTGCGGAATTCGACCCCGTTCAGAGCTTCGACCTGATCGCCCATCAGGAAGTCCAAGGACACGCCGAGCGATTTGCCAAGACCGACCAATACTGCCGACGACGGCATCATTTTGCCAGCTTCGTACTTGCTGATCGCTTGCGCGCTGACCTTCGGGGACACGCACTTGGCAAGCGCCCGCATCGACAGGCCAGCTTTCTTTCTTGCTAGTCGTAGCCTTTGTCCGAACATCATTGCATTCCTCTCGACGGTGTGGTTGATATACGCGCTATTTTTGTATAATTGTAAATACATGATTAACGAATCGTCAACCTAGATCAATCAGGATAAAATAAATATCGGAAAAAAAAATCAGCATGTTGTACTACATTTAAACGGTTGGGCCGTGAGGGGAGCACGCAATCAAAGAGCAACGTCCGTCCACCGGACGCAGCGGGAAACCATAGGCGCCGCTCGTAACATTGTGCGCAACCAAGGCTCAGAAATGATTGTTCACGGCGTTAACGGCCGCATCCGGGAAAGAAATATCTACAGCAAAGATCCCTTCCCACCGAAGGGCTGACAAGAAAGAACAAATGTCTGAATTCGATATGCAGATAGACGGCTGAAAGACTGCTTCGGACGTTCAGTTGAACTGCGGGGCTAAACGCATGGGAAAGTAAGTCGCAGACAGCCTGAAAATGACTGCCCTATCTGACGTGCGGAGCGCCGATTTACACGAAACGAAAGGGCCGACGGCGAGCAATCATCAGCATACCATGTAAGCATACCATGAATGTAGCGGTGCGCCGCGACCTCTGCCGGAAAGACGGATTGTCGGGTGGGTCCGTCATCACGGAAAGCACACGCCGCTCTGTCTCCCCCGAAGCCAGAACGATTGCTTTCTTGGCCGCCTCAACCGGCTCCAAAGCCTTTTGTCTCATAAAATTCCCCAAGGCCGAATTCCGAGGATTCGAGAGCCTTTCGCACTCCGTCCGGCTTGCGTTGCGGCAGGACGATCGTTCCTTTTTTACCATCGCGTTTCACGACGCGGATTGCTTCCGGTTCGTTCAGATAATCGAGCAGCAGAGGAGAATGAGTAGTCAACAAGAACTGGACGCGTTCCCTTGCACTTAGCAAATAGTTGACAAAGGCACTCAATGCCGTGGGATGAACGCAGCTTTCTGGCTCCTCGATTCCGATCAGGTTCGCTTCAGACTCTGCAAGAAGTGCGGTCATCAGCGCCAGCATTCGCAACGTTCCGCTGGACACGCCCATCTGGTGAACCTGATAGCGAAGTCCCGGTTCATTTTGCAGAAAATAGAAGCGCCCTTCCGACTCACGAGGCTCAATCTGCTCTGGAAGCCCAATGATCGCTTGCGTCGCCGCGACCACGTTCTCAAAGGCTTTCGGTGAAGATTGACAAAGCGTATACAGCGTCTCGCCCAGATTTCGGCCGTAAGGATCGAGTCTTCCCGCTTCAACACTTTCCCAATCGTGGCGCAGCAGGAACGGGTTGGGATCAAAGAATCCCCACCTGCCGATGAACTCCGCGATGTTGCGTGCTTGGAATGACGCGTCGGCCGACGCTGCGGCCAGAGCGCACGCCTTCCCATCCTGTTTCAGCGCGACCTGTGTGCGGTACTCTTCTCCGGACAACCACCAGCCGGATCCGTTTCTTGACTCAAGTAGCCTGATTGGCTCCTGCTTCGAACGCGTCACGCAGACTTCTTCCTCGACGTTGAATCCGTAGCTGTCCACTTTCACGAGCCGAACCAGCCATTCGTAGCTCTGGTCTTCATCTTCCAGAATTACCTCCAATTGAATCCGACTCGCTGCTTCTCCCTTCCAAGCCAAATGGATCATTCCGCCCCGGCGGGAAACCGGCGTCTTGAATTCACGCAACCGAATCCCTTCGTGCAAAAAATTCAGCGCGTCGAGGATGGTGCTCTTGCCCGACGCATTTGCGCCGATGAACAGATTGAGGCCGCTGAACTCGATGCTTTCTCTGTGCAAACTGCGATAATTTTCAACGGAAAGTTTCGACAGTTTCATTCGTCGAACTCCTCGTCAGATCCGCAGTCATGCAGCTGGCAGGTTTCATTTGGTGCATCCGATGTCGATTTGCCCGGTCATGGCTGCGGCGAGGAGCGCTGCGCCCTTTGATGCTCGTGAAGGGTATATCCGCTGCATATCGAAGAAATTCAATGCGTCCAGCGGAAACGAAAACAAGATTGAGGAACGCCGCTTGTTCATCCGGCGACCGCCTCGGCATCCCTCAGGATTTCGCTCTGTTCGCAAATCGGGGCAAGCTCCGTGCCGCCGGTTTCGTTGCGGATGTTTCCGAAAAATTCGCATGCGGAAACCAATCCAATTTCGGTGGTCATCAATGCTGGCACCGAGTATGCGCGCATGGAATGCTCGAACATCACATCTCAATCCGAATTTCGCCGCCTGCCTCCTTGGCACGCGAACAGCAGAGCAGGATTTTGCTTTTGCGCTCCGCCGCCGAGAGCACGTAATCGCGATGGTCCACATCGCCGCTCAAATATTTTCTCGAGCAAACGCCGCAAATTCCGTCCGAACATTTCGTGTCGACGATGATCCCGACCTCTGCAAGCGCCTCCACAGCCGACATTTCGGTTGGCACTTCCACTTCTCGTCCGCTCGATTCGAGACGAAGCTTGAATGGAAAGTTTTCCCGCTCGGGCTCATCGGGAACTGCGAAGTATTCCTTTGCAAGATGTTCTTCGGGCCATCCCTTCCCGTCGGCAGCGGCGAACACGGCATCCATGTAGCGATCGCTCCCGCATGCATAGAGGCGAAACCCTTCGCGATAAGCCGGAATCAACTCGTCGAATTGCGCCCGCGACCCGTCATCCGTGAAGTGGAAAAACACGCGGTCCGACCACGGCACGGTTCGCAATTCTTCGGCGAACCCGAACTCCGCCTTCGACCGCGCGCTGCAATGCATGAAAAATTCCCTGCCGAGGGCGTCGAGTCTGTGCGCCATCGACATAAGGGGAGTGACTCCGATCCCGCCCGCCATAAGCAGTGAAAGACTGGCGGACTCGTCGAGCGGAAAATGATTCCTCGGCATCGAAACGAATGTCTTTCGCCCTTGCCGGAATATTCGGTGCATCAGTTTCGACCCGCCGCGCCCTTCCGTCTCATTCAAGACTCCGATGACATACTTCGACAGATCTTCCGGATCGCCGGCGAGCGAAAACTGTCGCTGGAATTCCGGCGCGACAACGATATCGACATGAGCGCCGGGCTCGAAAGGAGGCAGGTCGGCCCCGTCCAAGCTCGCCAGTTCGAACCGGACCACGTCCTCGCTCAGATCGTTCCTTTTCGATACCTCGACACGCAGAACCGGCGGCGAACCGTCTTGTGCGCTCTGCCTCGGAACCAGATATTCCGCATCGCCGCGCTCCAATCGTTGTTTGTATTCGGCGGGCGAAAGCAGTTCTTGGTATCGCCTGATTCCTTCTTCTCGTTCCAATGGGTGGACGATAGGAAAAGGCGGCGGCATCAGGTCTGCCGGGTAGACCGCCAGTGTTTGGTCCTCGTACTTCAGGTTCAATTCCCGCTGCAGACCTCGCGCATTGGTCGCTTGGGCACGCACGTACCTTCCTGCCTCGCGGTCAAGTTCAATGTCCCACCACCATTTCTTTCGATCATTCATTCCGCCCCGGCCCAGACGATCATCCAGGGCCGCCAATATCTTGGCGGATCTCGGCGCGTTGATGGCCATCCACCGAAAGGCGGCATCCGAGAACAAGCCTTCAAGATTCCAAGGGCAGGTCTTCATGCATCGGCCGCACATGCCGCCTGCTGAATTCGTGAGTCGATACCGCGTGCATTTCTCGGCGTCCGACTTCCAGATTTCGTAGCCGTTGTACATGAGCTTCGGTCCGGCGGTGATCGCTCCGGACGGACACTCTCGGGCGCATTTGCTGCAGGACTCGCAGAAGTTCTGCATTCCGAAATCTATCGGCTTGTCGTGCGTCATCGGCATGGACGTCGTGACCGCGCCGGCTTTCAGACGCGGCCCCAAGAACGGATTCAAAATGACTTCGCCGATCCGGCTGACTTCCCCGAGGCCGGACAGCAGCAGCAGCGGCGGCTGCAGGACTTCGCTGTCGAGCACGGAGTGAACGCGCGCAGAATAGCCCAGTCTGCGGACTTGCTCCGCGATCACGCCGCCGATCAGCGAAAATCGCAAATACGCGCGCATCGACTGGGCCACTGAAATCCAGTCGTCGCCCGATGCGCCGTCCATGGTCTCGAACCCCTGGTCAAAGAGCATCGAGATGGCATTGTCGTGGTAGGGTTCCAGCGGGTTTCCGCCGGCGTCGTGAGAATAGTAGGCCCATTCAGGCGCGCGGGACAGGCCGACCGCATCCGTCGCGAGATAGTAGGACGAGCCCTTGATGTTGTCGGCGTTCCGTTTCGGATCAGTCGCGGATTGATGCGCCGGTCCGCGCGCTTCGCCGAATTGCAGCAAGAGAAGCGCGCCCAGCGCCCTCCGCGCGCACGCGCCGATCGGGCTTTTCATCACGTAGTAGCCGCCCTTGGCAGCATCCTGCACGGACTTGCCCATGTCGCCGAACAGCGCCCGCGCGAAAAAATCGGCACGCTTCGGAAAACGAGGCACGCGATCTTCATCAATGAACGTTGTCGGCGAATCCACGCGCCTGATCTTTTCGAATGGATGCGGCCCCATTCGGAACAGCCGATTTTCGAACGGAACCGACGTGCTTGAGCGGCGTTCGGATCCGATTCCGAGCTGCCAAGATGGGCCGTGACTCGAAAGCCCCGCTCTCCCGGCGTTCTGGTCGAGAAGCCTGTCCGGCTCCAGTTCCAATGCGGTCGTAACGGCCGCAAGCCCGAACCGGGGTCCGACGAACGCATTGGCCAGCTCGCCGTTCACGACGCCGCAAAGGCCTGCCGAAACGCCGAGCCGATTCAGATCCACCTCTGTCGTAGTGGCGGTATGGGCGCGCGCTTCGTGCCCGAGCATTCTGATGTAGTTTGCGATCACCGCGGCCGTGTTGGAGGTCAGCAGCGCCGCGCGTTCCGCTTGGGTGTCGCGGAACCATTCCGTGCCGAGCTCCGAATGCTCGGGATCCCTTGTGAATTCAACAAGAAAAACCAAGGCATGCGTGTGGCCGTCGATCGGCCCCGGAGAGCGGCGCGCCGCCGCCAGTATATCCGCATAAATCGCATCCACGCCGGCCGCGTAAGTGACCGGCTGTCCGGCTTCAAGTTCGGCTCTGATCCCGTCGATCATGGGATTGCGCCGCGGTCGATCCAGAAAATGCTCCGGAAGCAAGCGCGCGACGCCAACCATCGACGCATCGAAATAATACGAAGCGGCCTTCATATGCCGCGACCGCTCTTCCGGGTCGGCAGGTATTTCTGCGCGCCCGTGGACGATTTCGCCATCTCGGACCGTGTCCATCATCGCCAGAAACCTTGCGATCGCGTGCGCCAGCGACTCCTGCGGATGGCTGGCGAAATCAATCTCGCTCATGCTTGGAACGTCTTTAAAATCGGCCGCGCCGTCCGAACGCGCAAGCCGCTCCAGCGGAAACGGGCCCAAATGAAAAGGTCTTTTCTTGTTGGAGAAATATTTCACTTTGTACAATTCCGGTTCCGAGCATCCGGCGAAGCGAAAATCATCGCGGTTCCGAAAGAAGTGTACAAGCAACGCCGGCGTTCGGCAAACACAGACGCTCCCGTCCGAATTGCGGTGCGACCAAAATGAATCCGGGTGAGGCCGCGGCTGGGCGGCAGCCGGTCGAAACGGATCGGAGATGGAGCGCGCGCTGCCCTCTCGACGCGATCACGGGCCTGAAGACGAAGAAAATGGCCTTGACTTGCCGATCAGGTCGGCGAACTGTTGCAAAATTCCGGTATTTCAGAAAAAATAGGCAACGGAACAAATCCAAAGTTTTGTATTTCCGTTCCATTCCTAAGAAATTGTGGCGATCTCCGTGATTCCGAGCTGCGGACCAAGCACGCCCGCAGCTGCCGCCTGACTTCGGTTCCTGAGAATGACAATGACTAGAGCGACTGAATTCTGCGATCAGCATGGTCTGATGCCGCTCTATCCGTCGCTGCCGCAGCCAAGCTCGAAGGGATGCCCCCGAAAGGCCGAAGCCTTCCTCGAGATGGTCGAACCGTTGCAATTCGCTATTCGGTCGGCCGTTGCGAAAAAAGCCGTATGCGTATGCCGGGATGCGATCGATCGACCGCGAAGGCCCGATCCGACGGGGATCTTCGGAGTCCGATCGATCAATGATCGGATCAATCCATCCGAGACGAGGCTCGCCGCTTCGATGCCGGCAGGCTGACGATGTCGTCCTTCCTGCTGCTTGCGACCATCTACCTTGCTGCCGCCGTAATAGTCGTTCCGCTTTCGAAAAAATTCGGTTTCGGATCGGTGCTTGGATACTTGCTGGCGGGCATAATCATCGGCCAGGTCAGCGGGCTTCTGGATTCGAGTCCGCGAGCGCTCCAGCTGTTCGCCGAGTTCGGGATCGTAATGCTCCTGTTCGTCATCGGACTGGAGCTCGAGCCGAGATCATTGTGGGAAATGCGGGACAAGCTGATCGGCCTGGGCGGACTTCAGATTGCGATCACGACCGCGGTATTGGCGGCAGCCGCTGCGGTTCTCGGCCTTCCGCTGCTGGTCGCTGTCGGGGTCGGCATGACAATGGCGCTGTCCTCGACGGCGATGGTGCTTCAAACCATAGCTGAAAAGCGGCTTACGCAAACGGATGGGGGGCGATCAAGCCTTTCCGTGCTCCTCACGCAGGACGTCGCCGTCATCCCGATGCTCGTCGTCATTCCGCTCCTTGGAGGAACCGGCAACAGCGCGGGACCTGTTCACGGAGGCGAGGAAGGGGCGGTCGGCGAAGGCGTGGAGATAGCGCAGGCGTTTTTGGACAGCCTTCCGCCTTTTCTGGTCGCGGGAATCATGGCCGCCTCAATAGCGTTCATCGTTCTGGGCGGGCACTATCTGATCCGTCCCCTCTTCAGATTCATCGCGGAATCGGGCCTGATGGAGATCTCGGTCGCCGCAACCTTGTTTTTGGTGGCCGTCACCGCCCTCATCATGAACCTCGTAGGCTTGTCGCCCGCCCTGGGGACCTTTCTCGCCGGCGTGATGTTGGCGAACTCGGAGTTTCGGCATGAATTGGAATCCAATATCGCTCCGTTCAAAGGATTGCTGCTCGGCCTCTTTTTCATCGTCGTGGGGGCGGGAATAAATTTCGCCCTTCTTTATTCCGAATTTTTCGCGATCATCGGAATGACGATCGGCGTGATCGTGCTGAAGGCCGCGGTGCTGCTTTTTCTTGCGAGATTGTTCCGCTTGCGCGGGCGCGACCAATGGCTGTTCACGCTCGGCTTGGCGCAGTCGGGCGAGTTCGCGTTCATATTGCTCAATTTCATGCAGCAGACCGGCGTGATCGACGTCGAGCTTTCGGAAAGGATGCTGCTGGTCGCGACCATGTCGATGTTCTTCACGCCCGCTCTTTTCATCGTGTACGAGCGGCTGGCGAAACGGATCGGCGACCCTCCGGACCGGCTTCCCGACGATGAGATACGCGAGCGCGGCCCGATCATCATCGCGGGAGTTGGACGGTTCGGAAATATCGTCAACCAGCTGGTCGGGGTCAACGGATACAGCACGGTCGTGCTCGACACGGACATCAAAGCGATCAATCTCGCGCGGCGGCGCGGCTTCAAGGCGTACCTCGGCGACCCCAGCCGGCCCGAATTGCTGGAGGGCGCGGGGCTGCAATATGCCGAAGCACTCGTCGTCGCCATCGACACCTCCGAGCATGTGCTGCAGATCGTGCAGTACGCTAGGCGCAGGCGCCCCGATCTCTACATTGTCGCGAGAGCCAGAAACCGGGAGGATTTCTACAAGCTTTACCAAGCCGGGGCGAGCGAGATCGTTCCTGAGGTATTCGACAGCTCGCTGCGCGCGGGCCGGTACGTGCTTCAGAAAATGGGGATTTCCGAAGATGACGCGCGACGGCGCGTGCAAACGTACATGCACTACGAACGGCGATCTTCGCGGGAGCTCGCGGCCGTCTGGGATCCCAATCTGCCGATGGAAAAAAACGATGCCTACCTGAAGCGGCTGATGGAATTGGACCAAGAGGTTCGAGCCGGGTTCGGGGCGCAGTTCGACGGAATCGATCTGTCGGACGAATCGCCTTTTCCGTTGCAATCCGAGGACGTTGCGGAAGACTCATCCAAATCCGAAGACCGCGAAGCGCCGACCGCTTGAACCCGGCTGCGTCTCCGGATCCTGACTCGCGAAAGTCGTACTGGCAGCCCGGCAGCGTCCGAAGCCCCGGACGCGAAGGCTGCTATTGATGAGCCATCAGCCGCTTTCCGATCGCGTCCACGGCGGCGTGCGCAGCGATCATGGATCCTTCTTGCCAGCCAGGCAGCGCCGTCACGTGTTCGGCAGCGAAGTAGACCGCGCCGTCCGGCTTGTTCAGCCGCGGCGGGGCCGTCGTATCGGATGTGGCCCACGCGCCGTTCTGGAATGTCTTCTTCGCCCACGCGACGGACGCGCCGTCGACGATGTCGGAACGGTAATTCCGGTGAACCTTGGTGCCTTCATCGGCCGCGGCCTCAAGCCTCCGGCTCGGCGTCATGTCCGTGTACCGCTGGCAAGGCTCGTCGTCCCAAATGTAGGCGCCCATCACGACTCCGTCTGCGGAATGATAACCGCCGGCCGGATACCAAATCTGCGTGATGTCCTGATCCGTCCATGAGATTCCGCCGTAGATCCCGAGATCGTCTTCCCAGAACCTCCGCTTCATCTGAAACGCGACTTTCACTGCAGGAACATATTGCACAGACCGGATTGCCGCATTGGTCTCGGCTTCGAAGTCGTTCGGCACGTCCTTCAGGATTGACGCGGGAATGGAGCAAACAACGAAATCCGCCTCGATTGAGTCTTCGGCGCCGCTCGTCGCGTCCCGGACCGCCACGCGCGCTCCATCTCCCGAGCGCCTGATCTCCCTGACGATGCTTCCGTAGCGGATCAGGTGGCCGATGCGGTCACGGAACGCGTCCGCAATGCGGTCCATTCCGCCGACGGGCTGGAAAAGCGTAGGATTCTGATTCAATCCCTCGGTGAAGTTCATCCGGAAATTCCAGAATCCCGAACGCAGCAGCTCGGAGAAATCCAGCCGGTCGTTGGTCTTTCCTCCGGACAGTCCGGCGTTGACCGTATCGCCGGCATACCCGTTGCGCGAGGACCCTTTGTACAAGAAATCCGGATCCAGCCTGCCGAAGCTCCTGAGCAGTTCCAGAACCCGCTCTTTGTCCTCGCCGCCGAGCTCTTCGTCCAGCGCGCTTTTCCTGACTGCCTTCGCCAGAAGTTCGGCGATGTATCCGCGGGCATCCGACCGCACCCGCCTTGCAACAACCGGTTCGCCCCCGAATCGATCTTCGTTGTGGAACAAGGCAGCCCTGTTGTCGTTGGTGAATACTTCAATCGGCACCCCGAACGATTTGCAGTACCCCAGCACCGTCCTGTGGTGATGCGGAATCCGGGCAGGCCCCATGTTCGCGTACAGGGTTTCGCCGGTGTCGAAACCGACGACCTGCCTGCTGTCGGTCTCCTCAATCTCGTCGCCCGCTCTGACCGTAAGGCTGCGCCCGCCTGCGCGACCGGTTGCTTCAAGCACGGTGCATTCGAACCCGAACTTCGACAACTGGTATGCGGCCGTCAATCCGGAGATGCCCGCGCCAAGCACCAAAGCCCGCTTGCCCGCGCCCACATCGGGCGGCAAATCGGGTTCCGCGGCGTGAGCCATGCCGGTGCCGAGCAAGCCGAGAGCGTCCATGGCCCTGTACACGCCGCCGGCGCCGGCAAATGCGCCGACAGACTGCAAAAACGTTCTTTTGGTTATTCCCTGAACCATCGATATCCACCTTTCGAGTTTTCAATCTGCGGCGATGCCGCGCGATCAGACCGAGTCTGCTTCAGGCTGCAGATCCAAAATGCCTTATCCGCAACTCTCGCGCAACAATCGGTTCACTATTTCTTGAGACGGAGCCGCGCATATCTTGAACCTCGGTCGCTTTTCGACGGCGGTCCGAGGACTCTTACTTCGACGACACGCCCGCTTCATCGAAGGTCGCCATGCGCGAATGGCATGCGACGGCGCATTTCAGAATCATCAGCGCGACCGCTGCACCGGAGCCCTCCCCCAGTCTCATGTCCAGATCAAGAAGCGGCTCGAGCTCCAGCTTATCAAGGAGATTCCTGTGAGGCTTTTCCGCCGACAAATGGCCGGAAACGACATGCTCGATCGAACCTTTGCGCTGCGCTTCAAGAGCGGCGGCGGCGGCGGTGCAAACATAGCCGTCCAAAATGACCGGGATCTTCGAATGCCGCGCGCATAGAATCGCTCCGGCCATCGCGGCGATCTCGCGCCCGCCCAGGCAGCGCAAAACGTCGAGCCCATCGACGCATTTGTCGCGATTGACAGAAACAGCTCGCTCGACCGCGCCAGTCTTCCGCCGATGACCTTCCCCGTCGATTCCCGTTCCGGAACCGACCCACCAACGCGCCTCTCCCCCGAACAGCGCACAGGCGATCGCCGCAGCCGATGTCGTGTTGCCGATTCCCATTTCGCCTGTGATCAGAACATCCGCGTCAGGATCGACCGCACGCCAGCCTGTCGAAAAAGCCTCCGCGAATTCTTCGCTCGCCATCGCCGGGCCGCCAGTGATATCCGCAACGGGCCGCGCCAGCTGCAGCGGGCAAATTTCGAGCTTCGCGCCCGATAGAGCCGCGAGCTGGTTGATGGCCGCGCCGCCGGTCTGGAAGTTTTTGACCATCTGGGCCGTCACTTCCGCAGGAAATGCGGAAACTCCGCGTGCGGCCACGCCGTGGTTGCCCGCGAATATCAGGATCTGAGGCGCTTCCAGAACCGGAGCCGCCTCGCCTCTCCACCCGGCATACCACACAGCGAGATCGTCCAATCGGCCAAGCGAGCCTTCCGGTTTCGTCAGAGTGCGGTTTCTCGCAAGCGCCGCATTTCTCGCTTCCTCGTCGGGCGCGGGCAAATTGCCGAACAATTCGCGTACGCTCTCCGACGAATCAAAATTCTTGCAATGAAGACTCATGGGGCCCGCCTGCCGTTGAACTCGCGACTCCAATGCAATAGCGATCTGTTGCCGCCATGAACAGCGGGAGTACGAGATCAATGCGTTTTTTTCGATTTCCGCCGGGGTCCGATTCATGGGCGGGCGACCTGCGGGACTCGCTGGCATTTCTCACGCGAATTCCGGTCGGCTCTTCCCGCAATCCCTCAGCTTCCAGCGGGTGGGCATGGCCGCTCGTCGGCGGCGCTGTCGGCCTCGCCGCAGGAGCAGGCGGACATTTGATCATCTTGTTCGGCGGTTCGGTTCAGTTTGCCGCGCTGGTTGCTCTCGGCCTTCTTGTCGCCATTACGGGAGGGCTCCACGAGGACGGTCTTGCCGACAGTTTCGACGGCATGGCCTGCGGCGGCGGCAAGGATTCCCGTCTGAACGCGATGAAGGACAGCCGCCTTGGATCTTACGGCGCGATCGCGTTGATCCTGTTTTTTCTGGCGCGATGGCATGGCATGTCGGAACTTGCGGCAGACGGCGCCCTGATTCCCGCATTGATAGCCGTCTGCGCCGCGTCGCGCGCAGCGATGCTTTCCGTGATGCATTTGATCGCGCCGGCGCGCGACGACGGCCTGTCTGCGCTGTTCGGCACGCCGACTGCGGCGACCGCATTGGCCGCGCTTTTTTTCGCCGCGGCGATCTGCTTCGCAGCCGTCGGCTGGAGCGCCGCAATCATGCTTGCCGCCGCCGCTCTTGCCGCCGCCCCGATCGCCGTGTTCGCCCGTGCAAAGCTTGGCGGCCAAACGGGCGACATTCTTGGAGCCTGCCAGCAATCCGCCGAGACCGCGGCAATCCTGGCATTGGCGATTTCTTGAACCGGCCGCCGATCCTGGCCCGATTCAGCTTTTGCGGGACGTCAGCAGGTCGATGATTTTCTGATAGGCGACGTCGCGCTTGATTTTCTCGACGACAGCGACCTCGCGGGTAAGCCTGTCGGTCGCCGTCTCGTACAGCTGCCGTTCCGAGTAGGACTGTTCCCGCTGTTCATCGCCGCGGTGAAGGTCGCGGACGACTTCGGCAATCTGAATGATGTCTCCGGAATTGATTTTTTGCTCGTACTCCTGAGCTCGCCTCGACCACATCGAACGCTTCACGCGCGCTTTTCCGGTCAAGACGTTGAGCGCCTCCTCGATCTTTGCCGCATCCGAAAGATTCCGGACTCCTATGCTCGGCGCCTTCTCGACGGGCACGCGCAGCGTCAGATTGTCGTCGGCGATCACGATCACGTACAATTCCAGCTCGGTGCCGCCGACTTCCTGCTTCTCGACCGCAGTGATCTTGCCGACGCCATGCGCCGGGTAGATGACGTGTTCGTTGACCCGAAACCTCTTGATTTTTTCCTTCGCAGCCATATTGCGAATCCCCGTCAATTCTCGCAGCGGAAAAGATCACGAGACCGCGGGTTTTTCCGTTCGCGGCCGCATTCCAGACTCAGCTGCCTTTTCCCGGACGCTCCGAGAAATACTTCTCCAGTTTACCTTCTTCGCCTTCATGGCTTTCAGCGTCAGGCGGAGCATCGATCTTTTCAATGATCACGGGCCAGACTTCAGAGAACTTCCTGTTGAATTCGACCCATTTCTCCATGCCCGGCTCGGTATCCGGCCGAATGGCGTCCACCGGACATTCAGGCTCGCACACGCCGCAATCGATGCACTCGTCAGGATGAATGACCAGCATGTTTTCGCCCTCGTAGAAGCAGTCCACAGGACAAACCTCCACGCAATCCGTGTACTTGCATGCGATGCAGCTGTCGATAACCACGTATGTCATTAACGGACTCTGTGCGCCTTCCAACCCGGCACGTTCAATGCACGGGCTAGATATTGCTCCGAAGGCGGCCTTACAAGTCCGCCGCGCAGGATGGGGCGCATATTCCGCAAAGCGCGCGCGACGGAAAATCGTGTTTTCCGATTCAGCTCTTCCGAAGCAATGCGTTTCGTGCAAGAGGGACCCGCCGCAATCGGCGGCCGGGGGAAGACCGAACATCTCTTCGCCCTCCGGAAAACCCGGCTGACTGCTTCCATCCCCTGTCTCGAGAGGTTTCAGGCGGGTCGAGCACCCGATCCGCCGGATCGCCCGACATCTTCCTCTCCGAGCGAACAAGCCTGAATCAAAGGCGGTCCTTCAACTCCAAAAGCACTGCGAAGGGACTATCGGGATTCACGGCTCTCTTTTGCTTTGCGTGCGGAGCGGTTCTTTTTTGATCCGGCACATTGGACTTCTTCTGACGCAAACGCCTTTTTCCGGCATTTGAACGGCGATTGTCCAATGTCTTTGCCCCATCGACTCTGTTGTCGCGCTTTGCATTCTCTCGTCGTTTGAATTCTTTCGGCGCTCGGCCGTCCGCATCTTTTTCCAAGCGCCTCGCTTCAGCGGGGTTTTCGCGCTCCGCGGGTCCGGCGCGCCGTCGGTGAGCAGGATTGCGCTTGCGTTTCGGCTTCCTTGTGAAGGTGAAAAACACAACTTTTTCGGGTTTGCCTGCGCTCCGGTCTTCCTTCGACGGCATTTCGCGAGCCACCGCCTGCTGAGGGCCGCTGCTTTCAGCATCCGAGTCCCCTTCCGAATCCACGGCACTTGCACGCGATTCGACTGATGCTTCGGCGGACGGCTCGATTTTCCCTTCTGCCTCCGACGATGAATCTTGAGGAGACGACTGTCCTGAAACAGGCGTTCCGTTGATGTCCTGACCGCTGTCCCGTTCACCCTTGATCTCGATATCCTGCTCATCCGGCGCGGCGACCGAGGATATTTCCGAATCAGGACTCGCGGAGGGCAATTTGACGCGGTCCCGTTCTCCGCGTTCCGAGACATAGCCCAGACTGCGCATCACGGACGCAAAGCCTTCTTGGGACAGGCCGGTGATGGACAGCATGTCGCTGGACGCCTCAAATCCTTGCACGGCGTCCTTTTCGCGCAGCATGTCAGCAAGGCGCTCCAGCATATCGACTCTCAATGCGCGTTCGCCCAGCGGGTAGTATCCGGACAACAGGCAATCGCCAAGCGAAGCATCCGGAGCGCAAGGAATGGTCACGAGTCCTGTCTGCGGAGCAAACGAATCGCTGGTCGTTCCCTTGGAAAGCGACCGAAGAAGCCATCGGACTCGAGTGGCCAACGGCTTGAGCAATGACGGGATGAAAATGCAATATTGGCCGAACCTCACGCCGTGCTTTCTGAGGCCTCTTCGCTGGTCCTGATCGAGCGCTTTGACTTCCTCCCATACTTCCGAACGCTTGATGACTCCCAACGCCTCGACAAGCCTATAGGTGAATCCTCGCGCTTGCCCCGATATCTCTTCATCCGCTTGCATTGAAAGCAGGGGCTCGCAGGTCGCTTCGATCGTCTGCTCAATGAATGCGGACAAGCGTCGTTCAACCCTCTCGCGAACTACGGGCGCCGCTTCTTCGGAGACCAGCGCTTCGACATTCAGAACGAAAAGGCTCGGCCCCGCCGAAACGCGGCCGACGACATGATCGTTCCAAGTGATCGTTCCGTCGCTTGAGAAATCGAATTCGGAATTCGGGGAATTGTACAATCGGCTCGAGCGCAGACTGAGTTCAGGTCCGAGAGCGGCGACAGCAGTTTGCCTCAGAACTTTGGTCTCTTCCGGAGTTGAACCGGAATCCTGTCGGAATCTGAAGCCTTCCAGCCGCCCGATGAACTGGCCGTCCACGGTGACTTCGCCTTTGTCGTTGATGTCCGGCACAAAATCCTCCTTGCGTTTGAGTCTGCCGAGCAGAACGGTCGTGCGCCTGTCGATGAAGCGTCGAGTCAATCCGGCGTGGAGCGCGTCGGAAAGTCTGTCTTCAAGGTCGCGGGTCCGCTCCCGCCAATGATTGCAATCTTCGACCCAGTTTTGGCGCTGCGCAACGTAGGTCCAGGTTCGCACGAATGCGATCCGCATCGACAAAGCGTCGACGTCGCCGTCGGTCCGATCTATGCGGCCGACTTGCTCCTCGAGCCAATCATCCGGGATGAATCCGCGGTCCTGTATGAAGGTGAAGACCTGCTTGAGCAGTTCCGAATGGTCGAAAATCGAAATCTTCCGGAAATCAGGCAACTGGCAGACATCCCAAAGCAACTTCACATCCTTGCTCGCGCGCAATCTTGATCGAACTTCGCTCGAATTCGCGATTTCGCAAAGCGCAAGCAAGTCGGCGGCGTTCCGAGCCCGGACGAGCAGCGGATGGCTGCTGGTTGCCGAAAGCGAGTCGATCAGCGACGCTGCAGAACTGCAATCCAGATCGGAGTTGCGCCACTGCAGCCTCCGCAAGGGCGCGAACCTGTTTTCCATGATTGCGGACGCCACGTTCGAATCAATGGGCTCCGCATCGCCGGTCACTCCGAATGTGCCGGGCCGCATGTATCTTCCGGCGCGCCCCGCAATCTGAGCCAGCTCGTTGGCGGCCAGCCTGCGAATCTTGCTCCCGTCGAACTTCGCAAGGCTTGAAAATGCGACATGCGAAATATCGAGGTTCAGACCCATGCCGATCGCGTCGGTTGCGACAAGGAAGTCGACCTCTCCGCTTTGGAAGATCTCGACCTGGGCGTTTCGCGTGCGAGGGCTCAGCGCCCCCATGACCACGGCCGCTCCGCCCCGCTGTCGCCTCACATGTTCGGCTATGGCGTAGATGTCTTCGACCGAAAAGCCCACGATCGCTGTCCTTGCCTTCATCCGCGATATTTTTTTCGCCCCGGTGTAGGTCAGATTCGACAGTCGCTCCCGCCGCTGGAAAATCGCGTCCGGAACGAGCTCCGCAATGACGTCCCGCATGGTCTCGGCGCCTAGAAAGTGAGTTTCAAGCTTTCCTCGGGAATTCAGCAGCCGATCCGTGAAAACATGTCCGCGCTCCGGGTCGCCGCACAATTGGATTTCGTCGACAGCCAGAAAGTCCACGATGCTGCCGGTCGGCATGGCTTCGACCGTACAGACCCAATACAACGCTTGGTCCGGCACGATGCGCTCTTCGCCTGTCACCAAAGCGACCGACGCGCGCCCTTTCATCCGCTTGACCTTGTCGTAGACTTCGCGCGCGAGAAGCCGAAGAGGCAAGCCGATCATGCCTGACGAGTAAGTCAGCATGCGTTCGATCGCGAACTGCGTTTTCCCGGTGTTCGTCGGTCCCAGAACCGCGTACACGCGCCCGTCGGCGCCATTCATCGATCGCATACGTCGAGACCTTGGTCAGATCGCTTGGCCAGCGGACGCCGTTCTGAGTCTTTCGATCGCTTCAGCGATGCCGGCTCGATTGGGACTCAGCGCCTGCACGGCCAAATAGGCCGCCAACGCGCGCTCGGTTTCGCCGCGCTGCTCGAAAATCATGCCCAAGCCGGAGAGAGCGCCGAAATGCTTCGGATTCAAAGCGAGCGTCTTCGCAATCATGTATGTGGACAGCACCGGCTTCCCGACCAGATAGTAAAGCGTCGCCCGAGCATTCCAGCCCTCCGCAAATTCCGGCGCGAGATCAGTCAATGCCGTCAGATGTTTGGAAGCGACGTCGAATTTGTGCACCGCCATCGCCTCCCGCCCCCTCCTGAGCAGAAGATTCGCCGTGGGCGAACCGGAATCCGACCAAAGCTCGAGAATGCGCCGCTCGATCGCAGTCACCTCGTCGGGCGCGGCCGCTCGCAGATCTTCAAACAAGGAAGCGGCCGCATCGTCCTCGGACAGAGCTTCGGACGTTCCCGCGAACACGCACAAAGACGCGAGCAACAGGGCCGCCAAGCTGTTGAGCATAGTTGCGACTGGAAGCATTTCAGCTTGATTTTAAACTAATCCGCTGCGATTGCGAAGGACTAGGGCGATGAACGTGTGAATTATTCATGAACGATCCAGTCAAGACGGCAATTCAGCTGCTGTCGCAGAAGTTCAGCGGAGGATTTCCGCATGTCGTGAAATTTGAAATCAAGGATGCCGGAACCGTCATCATGGACAGCAGCGGCATCCGCGAAGGCGGCGGAGAAGCCGATTGCGCGCTGATCGCCGACGCGCAAACATTCAAGGCGATCGTCACAGGCGAATCGGATCCGACCGCAGCCTACCTTTCGGGCGACCTGAATATCGAGGGCGACCTGAATATCGCTGTTCAGCTCGGCGAAAGGCTGAAATGAGCTTCGAGAGGGCTCCGCTTTACGAAGATATCGCGAATTGCCCTCCCGACGGCGAGACTTATTGGCTCAGGGCTGAAGACGGGGTTCGGATCCGGTTCGCAATTTGGCCTCATGGCTCCAAAGGCACGGTTCTGTTTTTCGCCGGCCGTACGGAATACGTTGAGAAGTACGGCGAAGCGGCCAGTGAATTCAATGGTCGCGGGTTTGCATTCGCATCCCTTGATTGGCGGGGCCAAGGCCTCTCCGACCGGCCGTGCAAAGATCGAGCGCTCTGCCATGTGGGTGATTTCGCCGAATTCCAGCGTGACGTCGCGGCGGCGAGACGCGCGATATCCGTCCTCGGCGCACCCGAACCCGTTTATTTGCTTGCACATTCGATGGGAGGATGCATCGGGCTTCGATCTTTGCACGAAGGCTTGGACGTCTGCGCCGCTGTTTTTTCCGGCCCCATGTGGCGGATCTTCCTCGGTCCATTCGCGCGTCGCTTAGCGCTCGGAGTGACGGGAACCGCGAAGTCGGTCGGACTTGGCGACAGATATCTGTTCGGCACGAATTCCCGCAATTACCTGCACGTGGCAAATCCGGGCAAAAACGCTTTGACGTCGGATCCGGATATGTTTCTGATGCTGAAAAGCCAGATAGAAATCCGTCCTGAACTTGCGACAGGCGGCCCCTCCTATTCCTGGCTCAACGCGGCGCTGCGGGAGTGCAATGCTCTCCTTGCGGAATCGCCTCCGAACTATCCCGCTCTGACGTTGATGGGAACGCGGGAGCGGGTCGTGGATCCGAAGGCCGTCCGGATCATTCTCGGCCGCTGGCCTCGCGGAAAGCTCGAATGCGTTCCAGACGCCCGGCATGAAATCATGATGGAGAACTCTGAAATCAGAAAGTACTTTTACGCTCGGATTTCCGATTTTTTCGAAAGTTTCTAAACCGCGAGCATTTCCATCGCGGCGGAATGGAGTTCGGCGTTCGCCGCCGCGAGAAGAGTTCCGCCGCCGTGCGCAGGGCCGCCGCTCCAATCGGTCGCGCATCCGCCGGCCGCTTCAATCAACGCGATCGGCGCATTGACGTCGTACGGCTTCAGCCCGGCCTCGACGACAAGATCGATATGACCGGACGCGAGCAGCGCGTAGGCGTAGCAATCCAACCCGTACCTCACGAGGCGCACTCCGGCGGCCAAACGAAGGAATGATTCCCGCTCGGCCGCCGAACCGATTTCCGGCATCGTCGTGAACAGTGCCGCTTCTTCCAAAAGCTTGGTGGAGGCTGTCGACAGCCGACGGCTGCCGTCGCGCCGATGGAGGCGGGCTTCGCCGAAGCCGCCTTCGAACCGCTCGCCGATGTACGGCTGATCGACTATTCCGTAAAGCGGCCCATCCGCGTCGGCCACGGCGACGAGCGTTCCCCAAACGGGCGACCCGCAGACGTAAGAGCGCGTTCCGTCGATGGGATCCAAGACCCAAACCAAACCTGACGCGCCCGGAACAGGATCGAACTCTTCGCCGAGAATGCCGTCATTGGGCCGACGCTCGGCAAGAACGTCGCGCATCGCGAGCTCCGCTTGGCGGTCCGCTTCCGTCACGGGATCCCAGCCGACCTCGCACTTGTTGTCCGCGACAAGCCCGACCGTCCTGAAATACGCTAAAGTGGGCCCCTTCGCCGCATCCGCAAGTTGACGCGCTACGTCCGCGAGCTCGCCGGCAAGTTCCGGTTCCAGCACCATCTTCACACCAATTGCGATTTCCTATCCATGGACCGAGCGAACGGCGCGACATCCTCGAACGCCGCCTCTGCCCTACACCGACCTTAGCGTTCCATTGCATGGAAAGAAACTCGTGGATTTCTCCTCAAGCCTGCATATCCCGACTTCGGCCGCCTTGCGCTCGGCTCATCCGGCCGGGGAAGCGAACGCATCCCGTCTCAACGAGCCGCCGCGATGCCGTCCGCGTGTTCAGGGGCGGCGCCGGCCACCAAGGATGCTTTTGCACTCTTGGCTTGAAATTCGCGCAAGTAGCCATAATATCGGATGGTAAGGCGCAACCGTTCGAATCGGCTGCGAGTTCTTGTTTTGGCAAAGGAAAATGAGAATGTTTGATCAACGATCAAGATTTGGCAGGAAATCTTCCACCATCCAGTTCGATGTTTCACGGTTCGGGGCGAGCGCGAAGGAGACCGCGCTGATCGACGAAGGTCTCCGCGCGCACATGAACAAAGTCTACGGACTGATGTCCGCCGCGATGCTCATCACCGGATTGGTCGCCTACCTCGTCGGCACGAACGAACAGCTGCTGGTCGCCATATTCGGATCGCCGCTCAAGTGGGTCGTCATGCTGGCTCCTCTCGGCGTCGTGTTCTTGTTCGCCGCTAACATCCACAAATTGAGCGTCGGCGCTGCTCAGGGGATATTCTGGGGTTTCGCGGCGCTGATGGGTTTGTCGATTTCCTACATATTCGCCGTGTACACCGGGTTTTCGATCGCGCAGACCTTTCTGGTCACGGCCATCGCGTTCGCGGGACTCAGTCTTTACGGCTATACGACGAAACGCGATTTGAGCGGATGGGGTTCTTTCCTCATGATGGGCGTGATCGGCTTGGTTGTCGCCGGCCTGGTCAATATTTTCCTTGCTTCGCCCGCGATCATGTTCGCGATCTCCGCGCTCGGCGTGCTTATCTTCGCCGGACTTACGGCCTACGACACGCAGAACATAAAGAACACGTATCTCCAGATGGCCTATCAGGGAGAAGGCGCCTGGCTGCAGAAGGCGGCGATCATGGGAGCGTTGAGCCTTTACCTCAACTTCTTGAACATGTTCATGATGCTTCTGTATCTGTTCGGTCAGCGCGAATGATCAAGCTTTGAATTCCAGAGGATGGCCAGCCTTGCGCTGGCCATTTTCGTTGGAAACGTCGGACCGGCAGTCCGGCTGCAGTCAGCCGAATGACGCCCCCGCCTCTGTCTGAACTCCGAGGGGTTCGAGCGGCCCGACAGGGGCTCAATCCGCTGCATGCCCGCCCCGAAGCGCATCCTGCTCATTTCGTGCGGCGGACCGTTTTTCCTATATTTTCCGATGGGCGGTCAAGATCGGCCGCGCATTGAATACAATGCGCGAACCGCTTCGAAAGCCCAATCAATGCTGCAGGAAAAACATGGTCCAGGTCAGTCAATGTTGCGGTTGGACAAATAATGCTTGGAGTCCACCGGCTTGACGGTGGCATTCACCGCCATGCCGATCAAGAGCAGCGCAGTCATCAAGATCATGGTGGTATTGTACAGGCCCGGCGTCGGGTCGACCGTGCCCGCCGGAGCGACCTCCAGCAGCTTGGCAAGAGTGACGGTCTTGTTTTCGACAAGCAGCTCAAGCTGTTCGATGCCTGCGCCGAACGTCTCGCGAAATGTTTCTGGACCGATTGAATTCGCAACTTCGCGAACAGCCCTTTCCAATTCGAATTGCCGGAGCGTTGCGGTGGACAATGGTCCGAGCACCCCTGCGACGCTCCATGCCGTCAAAAGCCTGCCGTGTATCGCGCCGATATGGTAAGACCCGAACAAATCCGACGCATATGCAGGAATTGAAGCGAATCCGCCGCCGTAGAAGGTAAAGAGAATCATGGTCGCGACATAGAAGCACGCCAGCCACAGCATCGCATGGCCGGCGGTGACCTGCCATGCGGACAGCATCACGACGAGAAACATCGCGGCGCCGCCGACGAAATAGATCCAGTAAATTTTCTTGCGGCCGATCAAGTCGGAAATGCTCGCCCAGAAAACGCGGCCGACCATGTTGAACACGCCGATCATCAGGACGTAGGTCGCGGCGAAAGCTGCGTCCACGACGCCGGGAAGAGCTGCGCCGAAAATCTCCGAAACCATCGTCGTCGCCAGTCCGATAATCCCGATTCCGGCCGTGACGTTCAGGCAGAGCACGACCCAAAGCTGATAGAATTGCGGCGTTTTGATCGTATCGTTCACATGCACGTTCTCATCCGTGATCATGCGCTGTTCGGAAGCGACGGATTTGCTCCACCCTTCCGGTTCCCACCCGGGCGCGGGAATGCGGTAGCTGAGCGCGGAAACGGCGATCACGGCCATGAAGATCAGCCCCATTGCTATGAAGGTCTGACCCGCGCCGACGGAGCCGGTTCCCAACGCGTAAACGCCCGGATCGCCCGGCATGATCATTTCGGAGACTTCGGAGGCGTTCACGATCACGACTTCGACGAGCTTTCCGCCGATTTCCGCAAAGCGGCGTCCGCCTTCGGTAACCAGCTGCACGCTGTCGGCCGCGCCCAGGTAGTCGGGGGCCTGGTAAAATAGGCGGAGGAAGAATTCCTTCATCGGAATCGCGATTATGGTGCCGCCGCCGAAACCCATTATGGCAAATCCGGCGGCCATTCCCTTCCGGTCCGGGAACCACCGGATCAAGGTCACGACCGGCGAGACGTATCCCAGGCCAAGGCCGATTCCTCCAATAACTCCATAGCCGAGATAAATCAGCCAAAGCTGATGCGCGAGAATGCCTAACCCGGCCAATACGTTTCCCCCGCCCCAGAACACAGCCGCCGCCAAACCGACGGTTCGCGGCCCGGCCACCTCAAACCATTTGCCGGCCACGGCGGCGGAAAGGCCGACGAATACAATGGCCACAACGAATATCTGCACGACTTGGCCGAGCGTCCAATCGTCCGCGCTTGAACCGGCGACGCCGACCGCCTTGATCAGGGCGGGATTGTATATGCTCCAAGCGTATACGGAGCCGATGCACAAATGGATGCAGATGGACGCGGGAACGGCCCGCCAGCGATTGTACCGCGGTTTGGCGATAATGCTTTGTTTGGAAAAAAATCCTTTCATTGCCGAAACCTTATCGGAATCCCGAATTCAGGAGCCGACGAGGCGGCGCCCTGCCGCCGAACAAGAGCGCGAGCAAGCAACGGTTCCGGCAGCATGCGTCGTTCAGCGGCGCGCATTGACCGCCAACCGGCAAATGAACCTCAACTGCAATCTCCAAAGCAACGGAAAACATGCGCCCGCAGTAGCGGAGTCGCCGCTTCAAGTAATTCAATCAACGCGAATCCGAAATGCGAAAATTCACGCCGCGAAGCGCTCCGCTTCGCCGAGGTCTACGGAAACTAGCTGGCTGACGCCCCGCTCCTGCATTGTGACTCCAAACAACCGGTCCATGCGCGACATCGTTATCGAGTGATGCGTGATTACGAGAAAGCGGGTCTTTGTCGAACTGGCGATTTCTTTCAGAAGGTCGCAAAACCTGGATACATTGGCGTCGTCCAGAGGCGCGTCCACCTCGTCCAGCACGCAGATCGGCGCAGGATTCACCAAGAAAAACGCGAATATCAATGCGATGGCGGTGAGCGTTTGCTCGCCGCCCGACAAAAGCGAAAGCGTTGAAAAACGCTTGCCGGGCGGATGGCAGAGAATCTCAATGCCCGTATCGAGCGGATCGTCGCCTCGAACAAGTTCAAGTCGGGCATTTCCTCCCCCGAACAAGATTTTGAACAGCCTCGTGAAGTTTTCATCAACTTTCATGAAAGCGCTCTGCAGCCGCTCGCTCCCCTCGTCGTTGAGGCTGGAAATCGAAGAGCGAAGCGTGCGGACGGCACTCTCGAGGTCGCCGCATTCGGAAGTCAGTTCGTCCAATTCTCGCCGGATGTCGGCGATGTCCTGCTCCGCCCTCAGATTTACGGCTCCGAGCGAATCCAAGCTTCGCCGCAATCGATTGACCTCTACTTCCTTCTCCTCAGACTGCACTTCGCATTCGTCAAGCACGTTGAATTGCTTTGCAATTCGCTCAGGCGGCGCGGCGCATTGATCCGTAATCCGCTTCGCGGCGTCATCCATTTGCGCGGCGGCGGATTCGATTTTCGCATCCAAGCGCGCTTTCGTTTCGCGGGCGTCGGACAGGGATTTGTTCGCATCCGTTTCCGACGCGCGAACCTTCCTGAACAATCCTTCCATTTCCGCAAGCGCATCCGCGGATTGCTTGCGCCGGACCTCCGCGAGTTCCAACTGCCGATCTATCTCGGTCCGTTTCTTTTCCAAACGCGCCGGGGTTGCAGATGCATCGCGGTGCTCCTCCTTCAGCCGGGATTTTCTTCCGGTCATCTCAGCCATTCTGTCGGACGCGGAATTCAGGCGCAGGCGCCATGGCCCCAGTTCATTGTCGATCTGCGACAAATGACGCCCGCGATCGATCTGCCCGCGTTTCATGGCATCGTGCAAAGCACTCGCTTCGATCAGATCGGAACGAGCTGTCTCGACTTCCTTTCTCACGGCTGCAAGCATTTCGCTTGCAGATTCCGGATCCTTGCAATTCGATTTTGCCGCTTCCGCCTCCTTCAAAGCAGTCCGGGCGCCTTCTGTCGCCGAGCGGGCCTGAACATGCGTGGCGCTCAACGCTTCAAGCGATTTTTTCGCGATGCCGGACTCGGCTTCCGCCTGAGCCAGCTTGCGATTGGCTTCGGCCAACGCCATTTCGGCATCCCGCCTGTCCACCCTTGCAGCCTTGTCGGCTTCAGAGATCTCCCTGAATTTTTCAGCGCACTCCGTATTTGATCGGGCCGCCTTGTCGGCCTCCGCTTCCGCTTCCTTCATCTTGGCGCTTAGTTCATTCAATCTGTTTATCTGCGAAAGACGCAAGGCGGCGGCATTCGGCGTGTCATCCGAAGCCGTCCGAAATCCATCCCAACGGCAAAGGTCGCCGGACTTCGTCACGATCCGCTGCCCCGGGCGCAGCATCGGCTGCAAACGGTCGACATCCGAGGATTCCGCAAGGCCTATCTGCATCAATCTGCGCGCAAGCAATGGAGGGGCTTGAACATGCTTCGACAATAGCTCGGTTCCGGGCGGGAGGGGCAAAGCGTCTTCATACGCCGGAAGTTCCTTCCAACCAGAACTGCTGCTCGCTCCGACTTCCGCCGCGAACAAATCATCGCCGAAAGCGGCGCCGACCGCTTTCTCAAATCCGGGCGCTACTGAAATCCGGTTCAGAATTTTCGCTTCGTCCGATGCCGTGCTATTCAGCAACTTGCGGAGTTCAGCGCATTCACTCGACAGTGCTTTCAATCGACTTTCGGCCTCGGAAAGCGCAGACTGCGATTTGGAAAGATCCGACTGCGCCTCAAAGCGAGCCGCTTCCGATTCGGCAAGCGCATGCTCCGACCGTTCGACGCACTTCTCCGCGTTCGATTTTTCGCCTGCAGCCAGCTCTACGCAGGCTCCGGCTTCCGCAAGTTTCGTTTTCTCTCTGCGCACCTCTGCGGCTACCGAGCGTTCGCGGCTTTTCGAATTCGTCAATTCGGTTCTTGCATCCGAGAGCCGACGTTGTGCGGTCTGCAGGTTCGCGCTCAAGGCGGCGGCTTGCTCTTTTTCGCGATCAAGCGTTTTTTCGCGATCGCCGAGTTTGGTTTTGAACTGCGCCAATTCGCGTTCGATCACCGCCATTTTATCGTCGTGGTCCGCGGCGGCTTGCTCCAACCGATGCTTCTGGGCTTCCAATTCCGCAATCATGGACGTCGCGTCCTGGCAAAGGTTGGACTCCCGTTCCAAGTCGATTTCGATCTGAGAGATTTGAACAGCCAAGGATTGAATCAGCTGGCGTGTTCGGGTCATTTGTTCTTTGATTGCAGATTGTTCGGACATGAGCCGGTGCAAACCTGCTTCGGCTTGCCCGGCTTCGAGCCTCAGCCGCGGCAAGGTCGACTCGATTTCCGACCTTTCTCCGCAGATTTTCGCGGCTTTCGCCTCAAGAAGCAACGTCGCGCCGACTGCCTCGTCCAGTTCGCTTTTCACGGCGACGTACGCGGCCTTGGCCTCATTCCACTTCAAGCAAAGCAGAATGGCTTCCGCATCGCGCAGTTGCGCCGCCAGCTTCTTGTAGCGCTCGGCCTGGCGAGCTTGCTTCTCAAGCGAATTCACCCGCGAGTTGTGTTGCTCGATTATGTCCTGAAGGCGTTCAAGATTGTTTTCGGTAGCTGAAAGTTTGAGCTCGGCCTCTCTGCGGCGCTGAAACAGTCCAGCGATTCCGGCGGCATCTTCCAGCACTCCCGACCGCGCAGCAGGTTTGGCGTTGATCAGATCGCTAATCTGGCCCTGTCTGACGAGCGCTGACGAGCGCGAGCCGCTTGCAGCATCCGCGAAAAGAACCTGGATGTCTCTCCATCGAACATCCTTGCCGTTCGCTCGATAGGAAGAGCCGTGCTCGCGGGAAATTCTTCGGGCGATTTCAATTCGGTCATCGCCGTTGAATGCAGTGGGCGCCGCGCGCAAGGAATTGTCGATTTCGAGAACGACTTCAGCGAAGCTGCGAGCAGGTCTTGACGCAGCTCCGGAGAAAATCACGTCTTCCATCGCCTCGCCGCGCATGATCGAAGGGCGGTTTTCGCCCATGACCCACCCTATGGCCTCCACGAGGTTGGACTTGCCGCAGCCATTCGGACCGACAATGCCGCTAAGCCCGTCCCGTATGTCAAATTCCACAGGGTCTACAAAACCCTTGAATCCATTCAGCTTTATCTTTTCGAAGCGCACACTGCCCGCCCATTTGCCGAGATCTTGCCCGACCGGATTATTGGAAAGTTTATACCGGTAGTTGTTCAGCATCGCAATAGAGCGCCAAGTGCTTCGGTTCCGCATTTCGCTTGGGCGAGTTTGCTCTGAACAAGGGTTTTATTCCTTTCGGGAACTGCGCCCCGCAAATGCAGCGTCAGTTTCGCATTCAACCGCGTCGCCGCAACGCGTTCGACTTCAAACCATCACGACTCCAACAGGGCATCGAAAGCGAGAAAAATCGGATGCGGCTGGCTCCAAAGCGGCGAATGCCGACCGACATGCAGAATTCATTTCGGTTTTGCATAATCCATGGTCCGCGTTGGCGCTTCTCAGGCGGCACGTTGGCTGGAACTCATCTGGAATTGACCGATCACGCAATCTTCTTTCCCGCAGTACGGAAGCTCGCTCGAAAGCTTGTCGGGATCAGGTCTACGTGAGCCTCCAAAGGTGGTCGCAATTCAAATGCCTTTGGCCGCCTTGAAAAGTTCCAAAGCCTAAAGAGCCTCCATTTGTTGCGGTTTGCCTCGGCGACTTCCAATTCATTTCTGGAAATATGAAACGGAGTGCGTTCCCATCCGTTCGTCGTCTTTACTTCTATCCAGCGGACACGCCCCTCCGGGGTGAAGCTGGAGATATCGTATCCTGCTCCGTCGCCATCTTCCTGGCTAACCCAGCGCACCTTGCCGGCAAGATCGGCTCTTCCGGCATCCGTCAGAACGGCCCGCTCATGGTTCAGAACGCGCTTCTCGCCGGCTTCACCCAAAAATCTGTTTCGCTCATCTCTCCCAGCCACATCGAATTTCCGCGCTACGGCCTGCATCTTCTCCAGCTCGTCGGGCGGAGGAAAATTCTGGAACGTGGGAGGCGGGCCAGTCTGGATAGCTCCCGTCTGACCTGAAGCATCTGAAATGGCCGCTTGCGCATGCATCAACGAATCTCCCTTCTCTTGAAGTTGCCTGGCTACGGCATCGACAAGTGACATCTGGAAATTGAACGCAGGCTTGTATCCATTGATCCAAGTCTCTCCCAGCCCCTTCAGAACGGCCGAGATGTTCTGGTGTTTGAATTCAATGGATCCCTTCGTGCGACCGATCTTTTCCCGAAGTGCTCGATTGTGGTCCGACTTGTTGTATTTTTTGCTGGAAAGCTCGTCAGCCAGCATAGAGAAATAGTCAGCCACGACGGCATCATTTTCCTCGTCGGTCCATTCCTTTCCGCTCATGGGTCGGTTCTTACATCAATGCGCAGTGAATCGCTCGGATTCTTCTGAAGAATTTTTTGTTCAATAGTTGTGCGTTTTTTTCGAGTTCTACCAAAGGCGGAACTTTTACTGCCAAGGCATCAGATAGTCTGTGCATCTGGATTCGGACCATCCGGCTCTCGGATACTGTCGGGCATCGCTTGCTCTTCAATCATTGCAGCCAACCGAATTCCCACGGTGATGCAGCGCGCACGGCGCTGTCACCGCTTTCATATGCCTTGGCGGCCAAGCAGGCCGGCTTCGCCGCAGCGTTCCCGGTCGGGAACGCTTTTTTGTTTTCAACCACCTGCGAATCACCTTGTTCATCACCACAGTGAGTTCGTGGCGTGCATGAAACTCTTCACATACTGATGGAAAGCGAAGAGCGAGCCCACCTGCTGCCCGGCCCTGTGCCAAACCGATGGGACTAACGGATATGTCCCTTTCCGGTTTTCGTCAAAGGCAGCGAGCTGCAGCAATGCGTCCTGTGCGATTTCCATGCAGGTCGCATAAAGATCAAGTGCGGCGCTCTGCGGCCTCTCCAGCCGCAAAGTCACATAGAACGACGCGGGAGAATTCCGCCGGAAAGCAGCCCATTTGCGGATGCCGTAGTATTGGACCCCGAGCCGTCGCATAAATGCTAAACCTGTACAAACGGTTGAACCTGTCGCTACAGTACGATATCTTGACATTGCAGAACTTCTAAGGTTGTAACCGGTACAGCAGCCGTGCGAGTTCAGATTATTTCTTGACAATTTTGCGTGCTTGCTTTCAGTAAGTTGCTCGGATGTCGATTCATGAACGGAAGGGGTGAAAAATGACTGAAAGGGAAATTGAACCACCAGAATATCCAAAAATGCGTTATACAAGAAACGGAGAAAGGTTCGTCGATGGTGAAGAATTCTTAAGGAGTAAAACCGGGCAAAGACTGCTGAAAAGTGCGATAAGAATGGAAAGGGCGATAAATGCAAAATCTAATTCTCATGAGCAATCCAATTCAGGTAAAAATACGAAAATTGAATTGAAATGAGCTTCATTCAATTCGTCGCTCCATTAATCGGCGGTTACTGGTTTTTACTGACATGCAATTACACAAAGTTCATAGTAAAAGAAGACTCTGGATATCATTTATTTTTCAAATCTTCTATGGCAGCGGTAATTTTCCTCATAGTTGCAAATGTAACGATTTTTATTGTTAATTTTTTTAGCGATGAAACCACTTCTAGCTTTTTAAAAGCAGCGAGCGAATTGATTCCAAGGGGATTCGATTTTACTAGTATTTTAGCGATGTTTATTGGATTTGCACTCGGTTACGTGTTAAATTATTTTTTTTATAATGCAAGTAAAGAGTTGACCCGTGCAGCGGAAGATCGCGGCAAGTACCTTTTCTTGATGGCACAAGAAGCTTTTGAAAAATCAATGATGATCGAGGTGACACTAAACAGTGGAAAAGTGTATATCGGTTCACCTCTTAGTGAGATGCCATTTGAAAGTGAATATTTGCGCATGATTCCCTACTTTAGCGGGTATCGTGAAAAGGAAACGAAGAAATTGATTGTTTCGAATGTATATGCGGAAGAAATAGAATCAATTCTTACTAAAAATCAAAATGATGATGCTCAAAAATCGTTGCAAAAATTTCGAGTCATTATCTTGACAAACGAAATTGTGTCGGCAAGGTTATTCTACCCGGAAATTTTCCAGAAGCTTAGTGATAACAAATAGAATTTTTTGATTGAATCTAAAATTTACGACGCTTATCAAGTAATTTAGTCGCGCGAATACTATGTATCATCATTTGGATTTCGGCTGAAGTCCTATTCGGAATAAGCTTTGAACGACTATGCCGTTGACGATATTTGTGTTACAGGTCAAAAAAAGATCGCTTGGTTCGGGTTTTGCGCTCCTGTCAGCGGATGGAGCGTGGATGTTTCGTCTGACTTAAACTGTTTTCCATGCTCGGTTCAGGGATGATGCGCGTATCGCGTCGATGGTTTCTTGAATCCGGCAAGCTTCGGCGAAGTCCGGAAAAGTCGGTTCATTATGCATAATTGCGTTGACGAGACGCGATACTTCAATCACTTTGAGGTCATTGAACCCAAGCTGATGGCCGGGCGCCGGGCAGAATCGGTCGTACGGCGGATGGCAGGGACCGGCCTCGATCTTGGTGAAGCCGCTCTTGCGCCCTCGGGAAGTGCAGACGAGGAGTTCATTCATCCGTTCCTGCGTAAATGAGATGCTTCCTGCGCTGCCGGTCACTTCAAACGACAAGTCCATCGTACGGCCGGATGCGGCCCAATTCGCTTCGATTGAACCGCCGGCCCCGGACTCGAACCGGATCAGTGCGTGCGCCATATCGTCGACCACGACGGGCCGCATCTCGCTTGATCCGTTTGAGACCGGGCGTTCCTTGACAATTGTCGTTAGATCGCCCGCGACGTCGGTTATGCGACCGACCAAATGCCTTGCCAAGGAAACGATATGGCTGCCAAGATCGGCAAGCGCTCCCCCGCCCGCAGAGTCGGTTCGAAACGTGTGCGGCGCCTCGCGGCTTGCGAAATAATCTTCGGCGTGGCGGCCTCGAAAGCTCGTGATATCCCCGATTTCGCCGTTTTCAATCATCTCGCGCGCAAGCGAGATCAGCGGATTGCTCAAAAAATTGTACCCGACGACTGTCTGGACGCCCGCCGCTTCGGCGGCCTGACGCATTCGTCGAGCCGCTTCGCCGTCCGGCGCGAGCGGCTTTTCGCAATAAACCGACTTGCCGCAATTGATCGCTTCCAGTGCGATCGGTTCATGCAGCAAGTTCGGCGCGGTGATGGCGACGATATCGACATCGTCGGCGGTCGCGAGCGACCTCCAATCGCCGGTCGAGCGCTCGAAGCCCAATTCGGCTGCATTGCGCGCCGCCGTTCCCTCGTCAATGTCCGCCAGCCAAGCGAGTTCGACCTCCGCGGGAAGATCGAATATTCCGCGGACGGATCTGAAGGCATTTGCATGGCAGCGCCCCATGAACCCTGCCCCGACAAGGCCGACCCGCAACTTCGGCTTGTTTCCGGCCAATTTATCCTCCGCTGCCCTTGAACAATATCCTCGATATGCCGACGAAGGGCGCTCGTGTCCGATTCCGATTGGACAGTTTGCGATTCTGAGGGCCGTAGATTAGTTCAAGTCGCTGCCGATGGGAATCCGCGCCGAACAAACAACCGTTGCGGCGCGGAAATGCTCAAACCTGCAAGATTATCCCGATCGTGGCTGAAAGCTCGCAATTCGAACAGGAACTGCAGTCGAATCTAGTGCACCGAACCGCCGATCCACTCGAATGCGACTGCGATGCCTTGGCCCCCGCCGATGCACATTGTCGCAAGCGCCTTTGAACCGCCGGTTCTTTCCAGTTCGTACAATGCCTTCAACGCAATGATTGCGCCAGTGGCGCCGATTGGGTGCCCCAAGGCTATAGCGCCGCCATTCGGGTTGACCTTGGCTGGATCGAGTCCAAGATTCTTCGTGACGGCAAGCGCTTGAGCCGCGAATGCTTCATTCGATTCGATGACATCGAAATCGTCAGCGGCAAGACCAAGTTTCTCGAGCAGTTTTTGGACTGCAGGCACAGGACCAATTCCCATTGTCTCCGGACGCACGCCGGCATGGGCATAGCCCAAAATGCGCGCTTTCGGCTTGACGCCTGCCTTCTCCGCCGCATCGGCGCGGGCGAGCACGAGGGCGGCAGCGCCGTCGTTGATGCCCGAGGCGTTGCCGGCAGTCACGGTGCCGTCCTTCATGAATGCCGCGCGGAGCTTGGCAAGACCTTCCGGAGTTGTCTCCTTGGGATGCTCGTCCGTGTCGAATTCCTTCGTTTGCCGCCTTACGCGCACTTCCACGGGCGTGATCTGCGACTTGAACCGACCTTCCGCAATTGCTGTCGCTGCGCGCGTCTGGCTTTCAAGCGCGAACTCGTCTTGCGCAGTCCTGTCGATTTGATTCTCTTTCGCGACATTTTCGGCGGTTATTCCCATGTGTCCGGTTCCGAACGGGCAGGTAAGCGCGCCGACCATCATGTCGACCATGCTTGCGTCGCCCATCTTCTTGCCCCACCGCGCTTCAGGAAGCGCGTAAGGCGAACGACTCATGCTCTCCGCGCCGCCGGCCAAGCCGAACTCCGCATCTCCCAGCTTTAGTGACTGCGTGACTGAAACTATGGCCTGCAAGCCCGATCCGCACAGCCTGTTGACGTTCATGGCCGGAGTGCTGTCGGGAATGCCGGCGTTCATTGAAGCGACGCGCGAAAGATACATGTCGCGCGGTTCAGTATTTATGACGTGTCCAATCGCGACGTGCCCGATTCGCTCCGGGTCAACGTCGGACCGCTCCATTGCCGCCTTTGCCGCAGTGGCCGCAAGATCGATTGGCGCCACCGGGGCCAATGAACCGCCGAATGTGCCTATCGCGGTTCGCGCGCCGTCAATAACAACTATCTCGTCTGACATTTTTCTTACTCCGAAGGTTTGTGTAGATCAGGGTGCGCCGCCGCAAATTCCTCGATTCGTTCCAGTTCGGCTGCAATCGCGGCAACGCGTTCAAGGTTATCAATCCGGCCTCCCCAGCGCTTCATATTGTAGACTTGGGGAACAAGGCAGATATCGGCCATCGTGACTTGATCGCCGTGGCAATATCGCCCCGACCGGGAATCGTCCAGCAGTTTATCCACTGCTTCCAGCCCTTTCGGGATGAACGATTTCATCCATTCATCCATCGCAATCTTGCCGCCGGACGCCTCGACCGCATGCCGAGCGACGGAAAGATTGCAAACCGGATGAATTTCCATGGCGATGGCATAGGATATCGTCCGCACCCTCGCACGTCCCGCGGGATCGCCCGGAAGAAAACATGCTTTTCCCGAGTCATTCAAATATTCCACAATCGCAAGTGATTGCGTCAATACGATGTCGTCGATTTCCAGCACAGGAACGAGTCCTTGGGGATTGACGGCTAGATACGCCTCGGACCTCTGAGCGCCGTCAAGCAGATCAACAGAAACGGATTCGTAAGGCAAGCTCGCCAGATTCAGAGCAATCCTCACCCTGTAAGCGGCGGAGGATCGCCAGTAGTCGTGCAGGATTGGTGCCATTCGACCTCGCAATTGGGCAGCTGGTTTCGCTCGGCAAAGGAATCGGCCTCGACGCAAGCGATGCTTGCAATAGAAGCGTTTCCAGGAAAGTTCCATATCGCAATTCGCAAGTCCAATGAAAAAAGTCAAAAATTTTCGACTGCCATGCTGCGGAGCAGCAACTTGTCAGAGTTGCACGTTGAGCGCAGGAATGACGGCATTTCCGGCAGGCAATCCGTGGCCGCATTAGGGTCCACGCTTATCCGATGAATTGCCGGACTCCGAACTGTTCGTTCTGCGAGGGGTGAATGCCCGAACAGTTCCGGAAGGAGCGGCAAAACGTCTGCCCTGAACGCCGGGCGACGGAGGCACGAAAAATGTGATTCATCCACTCGTCCAAGAAGTTCGGCGAATTGCGCCGCCAAAACCGAACCCCGCGGATGCAAGTAGATTCAATGGCAAAATCAGGATGCTGCTCGCGCATCGTCCGGAGATCCGGCGATCTCATCCGAGTTCAACCGCTGCAGCTCTCGCGGGACCGTCTTTCAACGTCAATCGCGATGATGAATTCGTACAAAAGCGCATTCGCGTCCTCCGTTTGATATTCTTGGCGTATAGTTGACATTACAACTTATTGAATTTAGCCCCATGGTTCATGCATGCCGAGCGGGACACTCGGCAAGGTCCGCGAATTCAATGACAAGTTGATGCATGCGGAAATTGAAAAAGCACAACAAGGAGGATTACTGGATGTCCATGGTTCAAAAATCGATTATCGCGGCGGTCGTAGGTGCCGCGGCAAGCTTTGCGGTTGTCGGCACCCCAGCCGCGGCGGATGGTCATGCGATCGTCGGACTCATCACGAAGACGGATACAAACCCGTTTTTCGTCAAAATGCGCGAGGGCGCTGCCGCTCGCGCGGATGAGCTCGGCGTCGAACTCCGCACATTCGCCGGACGATACGACGGCGACAACGAGGCTCAGATTTCTGCTATTGAAAGCTTGGTCGCCGCCGGCGCGAAAGGGATTCTGATTACGCCTTCCGACCCCGCCGCGCTTGCCGACACAGTCGCCCGCGCCCGCGCCGAAGGCCTGCTTGTGATTGCGCTTGACACGCCTTTCGATCCGGCAGACGCCGCGGATGCGACTTTCGCGACGGACAATTTTCGCGCCGGAGTGTTGATTGGCGAATGGGCGAAAGCGAAAATGGGAGCTGACGCCGCGAACGCGAAAATCGCGACGCTTGACCTTTCCGAAGCGCAAATCACGGTCGACGTGCTTCGCAATCAGGGCTTCCTGCAAGGCTTCGGAGTCGACGTGAAAGACGTCAACAGAATGTATGACGAGGACGACCCCCGCATCGTCGGCAGCGGCTCGACGCGCGGGTCAGAGGAAGGCGGGCGCACCTCGATGGAAAGCCTCCTTCAGCGCGACCCGGACATAAACCTCGTTCATACCATCAACGAGCCCGCAGCGGCCGGAGCGTATGAAGCGCTGAAGGCGTTCGGCAAGGAGGACGATGTTCTCATCGTATCGGTCGACGGCGGCTGCCCGGGCGTGCAGAACGTGGCGGATGGCGTCATCGGCGCGACGTCCATGCAGTTCCCGTTGTTGATGGCCTCCCTCGGGGTTGAAGCAGTCGTAAAGTTCATGGAAACCGGCGAGAAGCCTGAGCCGAGCCCGGGATTGGACTTCTTCAACACTGGCGTGACCTTGATCACGGATGAGCCTGTGGACGGCGTGCCTTCGATCAGTTCGGCCGAAGGCCTCGAACAGTGCTGGGGCTGACGCTCAATGCTATAGAACTTGCGGAAGGAGCCTGCGTGGCTCCTTCCGAACTGATTCATAACGGGGCTCTTTCCTGAATGAATGCCGGAACGAGTGATAACGGCAAGCCTCCCATGAGCGACGATAGCTTCGCAACATTCGAAAACCGCCCGGTCGGCGGCGTTGCCCGAGTGCACAGGTTTTTGCATTCCAATCCGACCGCAGCGCCGCTCGTTGTGTTTTTCCTGAGCGTGGCGGCCTTCGGACTCGTCGCGGGCGAAAGATTTTTCACGCCGTTCAATTTCTCGCTGATCATACAGCAGGTCACGGTGATCGGCATCTTGGGGATCGCCCAGACGCTGATCATCATCTCGGCGGGCATCGACCTCTCCGTTGCGGCGATCATGGTGCTGAGTTCGGTGGTGATGGGCCGCATCGGCGTCGTTCACGGCCTGCCGGTCGAGCTCGCCTTGTTTTTGGGATTGCTGACCGGGACTGCCTGCGGGTGTTTGAACGGCCTGCTGATAACGAGATTCCGCCTTCCGCCGTTCATCGTCACCCTTGGAACCTGGTCGATATTTTTCGCGTTGAATCTCTGGCTTTCGGGGGCACAGACCGTCCGCTCGTCCGACATTGACAAGATTGCGCCGGCGCTCAAATTCTTCGGCGCGCGGGTCGACGTGTTCGGGGCCCAGTTCACCTACGGCTCGTTCCTGATGTTCGGCCTGTTCGCGCTGTTCTGGTATATTTTGAATTGGACGGCGTGGGGACGCAGAGTCTACGCGGTCGGGGACGACAAGGATGCCGCAGAACTCGCGGGCGTACGTTCGGACCGAATGCTTGTATCGATCTATACCGTCGCAGGCCTGATATGCGCGCTTGGCGGCTGGGTGGCGATCGGCCGGTTGGGATCTGTAAGCCCGCAAAGCTTTTATGAAGGAAATCTGGATGCGATCACCGCCGTCGTGATCGGCGGCTGCTCCCTGTTCGGCGGTCGCGGTTCAATCATAGGCACTTTGATCGGCGCCCTGATCGTGGGCGTGTTCCGGTCCGGCTTGAAGATCGCTGGCGTGGAAGTGCTTTGGCAAGAATTCACCGTCGGCGCCTTGATCATCGCGGCTGTTGCAATGGATCAGTGGATTCGGAAGGTGGCGAGGTGAAGCAACCTGTCCTGCAGGCTCGCGGATTGACGAAGCATTTCGGGCGCGTCGTTGCGATGGACGGATGCGACTTCGATCTCGAGCCCGGCGAGATTCTTGCGGTCATCGGCGACAACGGCGCGGGCAAATCCACGCTGATCAAAGCGCTCTCCGGCGCAGTCGCGCCGGATTCCGGCCAGATTCTGCTTGAGGGCAAACAGGTCGAATTCCAGTCGCCGATCGATGCCCGCCGCTCCGGAATCGAAACCGTGTATCAGAACTTGGCTCTGCTGCCCGCGCTGTCGATAGTGGACAACATGTTTCTCGGGCGCGAACTGCGTTCGCCCGGTTTCGCGGGCCGCCTGCTCAGACGGCTTGATCGTGATGCGATGCGAACATTTGCGCGTGAAAAACTGGCGGAACTCGGTTTGCTGACGATTCAGAACATCGACCAAACGGTGGAAACGCTTTCCGGCGGGCAGCGCCAGGGAATCGCGGTCGTTCGCGCGGTCGCGTTCGGGTCCAAGGTCGTAATCATGGACGAGCCGACCGCTGCGCTCGGCGTGCGAGAAGGACGGCGGGTGCTGGATCTGATTCGGGACGTCAAAGAACGCGGAATGCCGATCGTGCTGATTTCGCACAACATGCCGCATGTGTTCGAAGTGGCCGACAGGATTCACGTGCATAGGCTGGGCAAGCGGATTGCCGTTCTGGATCCGAAATCCGTCGACATGGCCGACGCGGTTGCGATCATGACCGGGGCGGTTGCGCCTCCCAACGTGCATTGAGCCTGCGTCATTTTCGCGTGAATGAACGCAATGATGCCATTTTGATATCGATCTGCATGATCCGCGTCAAAAACTGTTCGCCGACTTGATTTCAGGCCGCGCACTGCGAGCGCCGGCGACGTTCATAGCGCTTGATTCCGGATCCGATCGCCGGACATTTTTGGCAATCAGAGCTGGCTCTGGGATTGCGTCGCCGAAGATGGCGTCGACAATCTTTCGTGCTGTTTCGAATTTTCGCAGCGTGCTCGAATTCGCTGGTCTCCGCCCCGATGCTCATGCGAAATCGCGACGACTTCCGTCGGCACGGAACGGGTCTCCGCCGTCCTGCCATTGACTGGACTGCTTAAATGGAAAACAAGCATCGTCGCGTCGCGGCCTACGATTGGCGCTGAGCGTAAACCGAAGCGAGGTGGGGATAGTGTCGAACGACAGGCTGGTGCTCTTGGGCACCAAAGGCGGGCCATCGATAAGAACGGTCGAACGAATGCCCACGTCCTCGCTGGTGGAAATCGGCGGCAAGACAATCGTGGTCGACTGCGGCCTCGGAGTGACCAGGGGCGTGGTCGGCGCCGGCGTGCAATTGGCGGACATCGATTCCATATTCATCACCCACTTGCATTCGGACCATGTTCTCGAACTCGGGCCGCTGCTTCACACGGCTTGGACCACTGGTTTGTCCAAGGAAGTCGATGTTTTCGGTCCGGTCGGCACCCGCGAATATTTGGACGGATTCTTTCAGTCCATGAAATACGACATTGATCTTCGGATTGGCGACGAAGGCAGAAACGACATCCGCGAACTGACGCAGCTGCGCGAGTTCGGCGAAGGTTCGGTCGGCGGCGGCGAGCTGGCCGTCAATGCGCTGCGGGTCGTCCACCCTCCGGTGGACGAATGCTACGCATTGTCTTTCGAAGCCGGCGGCTGGAAGGTCACCTTCAGTTCCGACACGAATTACTTCCCGCCCTTGATTGAATTCGCAAAGGACAGCGACATTCTGGTCCACGAAGCCATGCTGTCGAAGGGAATCGACAAATTGGTCGCGCGAACCAAAAACGCTTCAAGATTGCGGGAGCATCTGCTGGCAAGCCACACCGATATCAAGGACGTCGCCAAAATCGCGGAATCGGCGAATGTGCGCCACCTCGTTCTGCACCACCTTGTTCCGGTCGGCGTAGGAAATTTTGGTCAATCCGACTGGCTGGCCGATGCGGCGGGCTACACGAAAGGGCGGATATCCCTGGGCGAGGACGGAATGGAAATCAGAAGGAGCATGCCTTGAAACTCGCATCGTTGAGAGATGGCTCCAGAGACGGCAGACTTGCGGTCGTTTCGAAGGACCTGAAAAGGTGCGTCAGCGCCGGAGCCGCGGCGCCGACGCTGCAAAGCGCGCTGGAAAACTGGAACGAAGTCGAGCCGGAGCTGCGCGGACTTGAGCAGGAGCTGAACAGCGGCGCTGACGCCGAACCGTTCGATGAATCCAAGGCGCTTTCGCCGTTGCCGAGAGCGTATCAGTGGGCGGACGGGTCATCGTACCTGAACCACGTCGAACTCGTCAGGCGCGCCCGAGGCTCCGAGATGCCGCCGAGCTTTTTCGAGGATCCGCTGATGTATCAAGGCGGGTCCGACCATTTTCTTGCGCCCAGAGGACCCATTCCGATGGCGGACGAGGGATGGGGCATCGACATGGAAGCCGAAGTCGCCGTCGTGCTCGGCGATGTGCCGGCGGGAACGGACAGGGAGGAAGCGAAAACCTGCATCCGGCTGGTCATGCTGGTCAACGACGTCAGCTTGCGGAATCTGACTCCTGCCGAGTTGGCGAAGGGGTTCGGTTTCTTCCAGTCGAAGCCGCCCACGGCCTTCTCGCCGGTCGCGGTGACCCCGGACGAATTGGGAGGTGCGTGGGACGGCGGGCGGGTATCGCTTCCGCTCTGCGTGGACGTGAACGGAAAGCCTTTCGGGAGAGCGAATGCCGGACAAGACATGACCTTCGACTTTCCGCGCCTGATCGAGCATGCCGCCAAGACAAGGCCGCTTTCAGCAGGAAGCATCCTGGGCTCCGGCACCGTTTCCAACAAAATCGACGGAAAGCCGGCAAAGCCGATCAATCAAGGCGGCGTCGGATATTCATGCATCGCAGAGGTACGGATGATCGAAACGATAGAATCCGGAAAGCCGGCGACTCCGTTCCTGCAGTTCGGCGATACCGTCCGAATCTGGATGGAGGACAGCAGCGGACGCTCGATATTTGGACTGATCGATCAGACCGTCGTGAAATTCGGAGATTGAAACATGACGCAAAATTTCGCCTCGACAGGAGACTTGTCGGACAAAGAGACGACCTTCGCCGAGATCGGGAAAGACATCTACGCGTTCACAGCCGAAGGGGACCCCAACTCGGGGGTGGTCGTCGGCGACGATTCCGTGCTGGTGGTTGAAGCTCAAGCCACGCCGCAGCTGGCCGAAAGAGTGATCGCGGAAATCCGGAATGTCACCGACAAGCCGATCTCGCACCTCGTGCTCACGCATTACCACGCGGTCCGCGTGCTGGGCGCCTCCGCCTACGGCGCTTCGCAGGTGATCATGTCGGAAACGGCGCGATCGATGGTCGCCGAGCGCGGCATGGAAGACTGGAAAAGCGAGTTCCAAAGGTTTCCGCGGCTGTTCAAAGGCCACGAAACCATTCCGGGATTGACTTGGCCGACGACGACGTTTTCGGACCGAATGACCGTCTTTCTCGGAAACCGCAAAGTCGAAATCATGCATCTGGGACGCGCCCATACTGCGGGCGACGCAGTGGTCTGGGTGCCGGACGAGCAAGTCATGTTCACTGGCGACATCGTAGAGTACCGATCAGCCTGCTACTGCGGAGACGGCCATTTCGGCGACTGGGACGACACGCTCGACGCGGTTGAATTTTTCGCGCCGGACGCGATCGCTCCCGGCAGAGGAGACGCGCTCGTCGGAGACGAGATGGTCGCGTCAGGCATTGAATGCACGCGGGAATTTCTCGAGTCGATGTATCGGCCGGTGGAACGCGTTGCGTCGCGCAACGGCTCGTTGAAAGAAGCATGGAACTTGGTGCGCGCCGAATGCGACAGCAAGTATTCCGATTACGCGATCTACGAACATTGCCTCCCGTTCAACGTGGCCAGGGCATACGATGAAGCCGTCGGCATCGACACCCCCAGGATATGGACGGCGGAACGCGATCTGGAGATGTGGAAGGCGCTGCAAGACTAGCTGCCGAGTCGGCCGGTCCGTGAATTCCGCGGAGACCCGGCGTCCAGCATTTGCGGGAACAAACAATGCCGGTTGAGTCGAGGACATTCGAAAGCAAGCCTCCGCCGGGGCTTGCCGGGCCGGAGCCGCGCAAGCCGATTGTGATTGTCGGCGCAGGGCCGGTCGGGCTGGCCGCGGCCATCGAGCTTGCGAATTTCGGCATGCCGAGCGTCGTGCTCGACGACAACAACACGGTATCCGTAGGATCGCGCGCGATCTGCTGGTCGAAGCGGTCTCTCGAAATCTTCGACAGGCTGGGGGTCGGAGACAAGGTTGTCGACAAAGGCGTGATCTGGCAGGTCGGCAGGACATTCCATCGCGACCGCGAAATCTTCAATTTCGATCTGCTCCCTGAAGCCGGACACAAGCGTCCCGCATTCGTGAACCTTCAGCAATACTACGTCGAGGAGTATCTGCTCGAACAGGCATTGTCCCTGGACCTGATCGATTTGCGCTTTCTGAATCGCGTGGAGAAAATCGAATTCAACGACGAATGCGCGGTCGCGGAAATCCGGACGCCAAACGGCTCCTATCGGCTTGAATCGGAATATCTTCTAGCCTGCGACGGCGTTCGGTCGACGGTCCGTTCGGAACTGGGGCTGGACTTCGCAGGGGAAGTTTTTGAAGAGCGCTTTCTGATTGCGGACGTCAAGCTGGAGGGCGACATTCCTTCGGAGCGCCGCTTCTGGTTCGAACCGACTTTCCACAATGGGCAATCGGCGCTTCTTCACAAGCAACCCGACGACATCTACCGGATCGATCTGCAGCTTGGGCCCGATGCCGACCCCGACCAAGAAAAACTTCCCGAGCGCGTCGCGCCAAGGATCGAGCAGGTCGTCGGCACGACGCGTTTCGATATCGAATGGGTATCGGTCTACAAGTTCCAATGCCGCCGCCTGGAGCGATTTCTGCATGGCAGGGTCATTTTTTTGGGCGATTCGGCGCACGTGGTATCGCCGTTCGGCGCGCGAGGCGGGAACGGCGGCTTGCAGGATGTCGACAACCTTTGCTGGAAACTGGCGGCGGTTCTGCAGGGGGGCGCTCCCGCGTCGATTCTGGAAAGCTACAATGAGGAACGGATCTTCGGCGCGGACGAGAACATTGCGCATTCGACAAGGACCACAAAATTCATGACGCCCGCCCCGGGCATGGAAAGACGATTTCGAGACCGGGTGTTCCGCCTTGCGGGCAAGCATGAATTCGCGCGCGCCTGGGTGAATTCCGGCAGATTGTCGACCCCATGCGTCTATGAGGTTCCGGGCGCGGACGACCCGCGGCTTCCGAGCATCGCAAGGCCGGGGTCGGTCGCCTCGGATGCGCCGCAGCCGGACGGGTGGCTAATCGACAAGATCGGGCGAGAGCCGGTTCTGCTTCATGCGGGATGCAGCGTGCCCGAAGTCGCGGGATTGCGAACTTTGCAATTGGAATTGAATAAGTATGCGCGCGCCCGGTATTTGGGCGACCAGTCAAGCGCCGCGTACCTTGTTCGCCCTGATCAAGTCATAGCTTCCCGATGGGTCGAAGCCGATGCTGAATCCGTCAAGGAGGAGTTAGCCGCGATGTGGAAGGGCACTTAAGATGGGCAGACTAATTTCCACCGGTCGAGCCGGCGACTTCGATAAGATTTATGACAGCCTCGTCAATGCATTCGCAGGATTGGATGACGAGCAGTGCCTCGACTTGTCGGCGGCGTTGCTGGTTACTCTGACCAATCATATCGGAAACGAAAGGATCATTAAGGAAGCGATTGAAATCGCGAAGGAGTCAATGGAAGACCCGGCCTGAAGCCGCAAGCGATGTCGTCGAACGCGACGAATCGCGATGCGGCGGGCCAAGCAGACAATCTTGATTCGATCCATTGCTGCGAAGCAGCCGGACGCATCGCTGCGACCAACGGCGTTTCGAAAGCAAGCCAGCCATTTGTTCGCGCATTCCGAACCTTTGCGGTTCCCTGCAACGGTCGTGGGCATTTCGTCGACGATCCGGAAATGCGCCGGGATCTTGAAGCTGTCGAGCTCACCGTCGTGCATGATCATGTCCTTCAGGCGTCCGACGATGCGGAGGCATCCGTCCCGACCGCTGCCTGCGACTGGTCGCGCAAAATTGCGTTCTTCGGCCATCTTCTCTTTCATCTGCGCTCGGCGGGTTCATCAGCAGCCAGATTGTGCCATCAGCGGAGCGGCAACGCTGCCGCCAGAAGTTCGGATTCGGATGCGGCGACAAGGGCCGCAGCCATCACATGCCGTTGTCTTCAGACTCATCTCGTTGACAATTGCCGATGTTCAGGTAGCTTGGATCCTGCAATCGAATGCGCGGTTCCGGTGCCGGAACGCGCTCCGAAATGTCGGAATGCGGCAAATTATGCGGGAGAGACGATAATGATCGGCGGAACGACGAGGTGGCTTTCAATCATTGCGGTTGCAACTGCCGGTCTGCTGACCGCCCCGGCATCCGCTGACAATGACGATCTTGCGAAGGTGTTGCTCGGCGTTGCGGTAACCGGCGTCATCGCTCACGAGATTGCCAAACAAAACGAAGCGAAAAAGGCCGCGACCGCAAAAGCTGCGAAAGATGCGGCGAGTTGCGACAATCCGATTTGGAATGGCAAGCAGTGGGTCAACAGAAACGGCAAGCCTTGTCCCGGAAAAAGTTCGGCTGCGACTGTCAAACGCACGCCTGCGGTATGCTTGAGAGAGCGCTGGCAGAACAACCTCTTCATCAAGTATTTTGATCGAGATTGCATGAGGAGCGCGGGTTTCAGCCTTAGCTTCAGCAGGTAGACGATCAATTTGGACGCGGCGAAATCCGTTGGCTGCGCTCCTAATAGCCGACGACCCGACTGCTCCATCGAAGCGGAAAGGCGAGCGCAGGGCTATCGCCATATAGCCGGCGTCGATGAGGCGGGCCGAGGCGCGCTCGCAGGCCCGGTGGTCGCCGCAGCCGTCGAATTGCCCGTGGGTTGGGTGCCGAACGGTCTTGACGACTCAAAAAAATTGGGATCGGCGCAGAGGGAAAAACTCTATCTGGAAATAGAAGAGCGAGCCGCGATCGGCGTCGGTTTCGCAGACATTGCGGAAATCGAACATCTCAATATCCTGCACGCGGCCATGCTCGCGATGCGCCGGGCCGCGGAAAACCTGAACGCCGACGTCGGCTTGCTGCTAATCGACGGAAATCGCGTGCCGGAAGGACTGGCCGTCCCTGCAGAACCGGTCGTCGGAGGCGACGGCAAGTCGGCTTCGATAGCGGCAGCATCGGTCGTGGCGAAAGTCGTCAGGGACAAACTGATGTCCGAACTCTCAATCGAGCATCCCGGCTACGGCTGGAGCAAAAACAAGGGTTACGGCACGAAGCAGCACATCAGGGCAATTCAGGAAAACGGACCCACTGTCCAGCACCGTCTTTCGTTCGCGCCCGTGCGATTCGCCCAGACGCTGTTCCCGGCTGGCAACGAGCAGCAGCCCTCGGAATGACCCTGCTCGCGAAAGATCGGAGGATCCCGCAATGAGGCGCGAGAAACACGTGTCCGGAGCGCGGATGATCCCCGGGAAGGGCCGGCGATGAGCAACGTCGCTCTCTTGCTGGCGGCATTGATTTTGGATGCGCTGCTCGGCGAGCCCGAGCAGATCTGGAAACGGGTCCGCCACCCTGTGAGAATCATGGGCGATCTCGTCGGATGGGCGGACAAGAAATTCAACAGCGGAGGGCATAGGAAGGCGAAGGGCGCCGCATTGATGGCGGCAGGCGTGCTCGCTTCGCTGGCGAGCGGCGCGCTGGTGTCGGCGGTACCGGATTTCGGATTGCTGGAAGTCCTGCTCGCAGCGACGCTCCTTTGCCAGAAAAGCTTGGTCGAGCATGTTCGAACGGTAGCGGATGGACTGAGGTACGGGCTTCAGGAGGGCAGGAACGCCGTCGGCAAAATAGTAGGCCGAGATGTCCGAGAGCTGGATGGCGACGGCGTTGCGAGAGCGGCGATCGAGAGCGCGGCGGAGAATTTCTCGGACGGCGTCGTTGCTCCGGCATTCTGGTTCGCCGTTCTGGGTTTGCCCGGAATCGTCGCGTACAAATTCATCAATACGGCAGACAGCATGATCGGATACCGGAACGACCGATTCCGAGAATTCGGATGGGCGGCCGCGAAACTGGACGACATGATCAACTATGTTCCCGCTCGACTGAGCGCGGCGCTAATCGCGATTGCTCACGGATGCTGGTCGGCGTTTCGGGTCATGAAGGACGATGCGCCTCGGCACAGGTCGCCGAATGCTGGTTGGCCCGAGGCCGCTTTGGCGCGCGTATTGGGCGTTGCGTTGTCGGGACCGAGAACTTACGGCGGAGTAGCCGTTGATTTTCCCTTCGTCAATTCGAGCGGCCGCAAGGCGATATCAATCAAGGACATCGACCGCGCCGTCCGTGCGGTGTGGCGCACATGGCTTGCGGGTTGCAGCGGACTGGCGGTGGTTTCGCTCATCATCTGGTGAATTGCCCCGCAATCCGGATCATGAGCGACCTTCGCATGCGAAATCCTGAAATTCGCCAATATTTACATGTCCGTCAAGTTGATTTATCAACTTCCATTCTTGGTTCAGCACTGACCCCCGCCGGCGTTGAACCGAAAATCAACAGCGGGACAACTTGTGTAATCGGAGGAATCATGAAGAAAACAATTATTGCCGCAGGCATTGCGTCAGCGATGACAACTGCGGCCGCCGCCGAAACGATTGGAGTTTCGATGGCACGATTCGACGACAACTTCCTGACCGTTCTGCGCAACGGCATGGCCAGCTACGCCGAGTCGCTGAACGATGTCGATATTCAGATCGAAGATGCCCAAAACGATGTCGGCAAGCAACTCAATCAAATACAGAACTTCATCGCTTCAGGCGTTGACGCCATCGTCGTAAACGCCGTCGATACGGACGCAACGATTGCGATGACGAAGGCCGCGGCGGATGCGGGCATTCCGCTTGTGTATGTGAACCGGGAGCCGATCAACGTCGACGATCTTCCCGACAATCAGGCTTTCGTTGCGTCGAATGAGGTAGAATCCGGCACTCTTGAGACTTTCGAAATCTGCAAGCTGCTCGGCGGAAAGGGAAAAGCCTTGGTGTTGATGGGCGAGCTTTCCAACCAAGCCGCGCGTCAGCGAACAGCCGACATTTACGACGTTCTTGAGCTTGAGATGTGCAGCCGGATTGAAATTGTGGAAGAGCAGTCTGGAAACTGGGATCGCACGCAAGGCGCGGATTTGATGGCCAATTGGCTTTCCGCGGGGGTGGAATTCGATGCGGTGATTTCAAACAACGATGAAATGGCTATCGGCGCGATTCAGGCAATGAAAGCGGCTGGGATCTCTATGGAAGACGTAATTGTTGGCGGAGTCGACGCAACGCAGGATGCGCTTGCCGCAATGGCTGCGGGCGACCTCGACGTGACGGTGTTCCAAGATGCCGCAGGCCAAGGGAGCGGCTCAATCGACGCGGCTTTGAAGCTTGCCCGCGGCGAGGACGTCGACCAGAAGGTCTACATTCCCTTCGAACTGGTCGTTCCCTCGAACATGAACGAGTACATAGCGAAAAACTAGCGCTTTCTGGTCATTCGTATTAAGAACGGCGAGAGGCGGGCAACAGCTCGGCCCCTCGCCGGTCCTTTTTCGATTTCGCAAGAATTCGTTGAGGCGATTGCCGGAGTTGAAGGTAGGTCGGCAATATGTCGGGCCAAGCGATTCCATGCAGCCCGGCCGGATTGATGTTCGGGAGGAGTGATTTAGGCGATGCTCCAGAAATTAAGGAATTCCCAGTCTTCAGAGTCAGATGCTGGTCCGGGGGAATTGGGAGCTCGGAAAAAGAAACTGCCGCACGAGGTGAACGTATTCATCGCGCTGGTTGGCATTGCGTTGATTTTCGAGGTTTTCGGTTGGTTCGTTCAGGGCCAAAGTTTCATATTGAACACGCAGCGGCTCAGCATCATGATCCTGCAAGTATCCGTTGTGGGCATAATCGCCGTCGGTGTCACCCAAGTCATAATCACAGGCGGGATCGACTTGTCGTCAGGATCGATCGTCGGCGCGACGGCAATGATCGCGATGAGCTTTGCGCAAGTCGGCACTTATCCGAGGGCGGTATATCCCGAACTCACGGATCTTCCGGTCGTCATTCCGCTGGCAGTCGGACTGCTGGTCGGCTTGGCGGCCGGACTTATCAACGGCCTATTGATCGCCTATACGAAAATTCCGCCGTTCATCGCCACATTGGGCATGATGGTTACGGCGCGCGGCCTAGCGAAGTGGTACACGAAAGGCCAGCCTGTTTCGTTTCCCACGGACTCGTTCGCTGCCATCGGCGTCGGAATGCGGCCGGTATTGATATTCTTGTGCGTCGCCATCCTTTTCCAGCTCATCCTTCGATTCACGAAATACGGGAAACACACGTACGCCATCGGATCGAACGAGGAAGCCGCGCGGGTTTCCGGGATCAATGTCGAGCGCCACCTTATTCTCGTCTACACGATCGCGGGCTTGCTCGCGGCTTTGGCCGGCATGGTGGTCGCCGCCAGAGGGCTGACCGCCCAAGCCGGCATGGGGCTGATGTACGAACTCGACGCCATTGCAATGGCTGTCATCGGCGGGACATCCTTGTCGGGCGGGCGCGGCTCCATAATCGGAACGACGCTCGGGATGCTGGTTTTCGGTGTCATTATCTCCGGATTCACGTTCCTCAGATTGGATGCATACTATCAGGAAATGATCAAAGGAATGATTATCGTCGCGGCAGTTGTCGCCGACGTTTACAGGCAGCGAAAACGAAGGATGGAAACTTGAGGCATCGGACATGGCGGAAGACGACGATATAATCCTCAGGACGGATGGGCTCACCAAGCATTACGGCGGCGTGCACGCATTGGAAAAGGCCGACTTCTTTCTGCGGAAAGGCGAGCACGTCGCGATCGTCGGAGACAACGGAGCGGGCAAATCCACGCTCGTGCGAATGATTTCAGGCGTCGAACAACCGACTTCGGGGAAGATCTACTTCGATAATGGCGAGGTGTCGTTCGCCAATCCGATCGAGGCGAAGGAAGCGGGTGTTGAAACTGTCTTCCAAGACCTCGCTCTTGCCGACGATCTCGACGTTCCATCCAACATCTTCCTGGGACGGGAACTCAAATATTTCAATCTCGGTCCGTTCAGCATCCTGAATGAGAAGCTGATGATGCGGAAATCGAAAGAAGTTCTGCAGAAGACGGGGATCAAGATCCCGGATCTCAAGAATGCGATCGGAAACATGTCCGGCGGGCAGCGCCAATGCGTGGCGATCAGCCGTTCCGCAAGTTTCGTGTCGAAGCTGATCATCATGGACGAGCCGACGGCGGCTCTCGGCGTGCAGGAAACCGGCCAGGTCGAAAACATCATTCGAGGATTGAAGAAGAACGGAGTTCCTTTGATCCTGATCAGCCACAACTTGCGGCAAGTTTTCGATCTCGTCGACAAGATATGGGTGTTCCGCCGCGGACGGGTCGTGGGAGCGGTCGATGCAGCCAAGACCGACGGCAACGAGATCGTGTCATTGATTACAGGCGTGAAGTCCACGGTTGAATCGAACGCAAACCACGTTTGAATCGATGGAGCTAGCGGAAACTGCGCAAGTGATCGGAATCTGACGCTGAAGTTGCGCGTTGTCACAGACTTAGCAAAGCGATGCGCATTGCATGAAACATCGCCAAGATCAGAGCAGTTTGTTTGGCTTTTGGGCAGCTGGTAGGCTGCCAATGCCGATAGCAAATTTCCAATTGAAAACTTGTGGGTTGATCGCAAAAGCGATGGCCGCTTATTGATTGTCCGCAGAATGAAAAGAAGGACCGATTGTGACTGGGATAATGGATCAGGTCGACGAGATCCTTAAATTTCTCAATGAAAGGCGAATTCGCTGTACATACGGTGCTATAGGTGATGTCATTGGAAAGGATGCGCGGTGGGTTGGCAATCATCTCGGAATGAGACGAACCGAAGCATCTTGGGTGGTCAATTCGAAAACCAGAAAACCAACAAGTTATACAGAAGGCCAATATCACCGTGACCTCTTCGGGACAGAAAAAATCATTTATTCGGGGGTTGAGTTAACGGATGCGGTTGATGAATGGAAACTGCGTCCAAACGAAGTTAACGATCCGTTCGAGACACTTGGCAACAAGGGAACAAAACAGCGCGAGACCGCCCGCGCGCGAAGCATTCGGCTGACGCCGAATGAGAGACGCGCATTGGCGGTTTTGGATGCGAACCCAGATTGGGAAAAATCTCGAATTCACAAGCAATACGGAATCTTGGTGAAGTGCCTTCACCTGGACTCGAATCGCGGCGACAGATCCGACGAAATTCGGTTGACGGAAGTGGTTTGGGCGTGGGACCAGATCAAAGGCAGCAGCAAATTCAGCGATTGAAGGATTTACAATAGCCCCGCCATCTCAATGCGCGGGAACGTAGGTCGAATGCAAGTCCGAAGTTCCGCGTGGGTTTTCGAACAACCGTTTGAACGTCAGGTATATTTCGGGATATATGCCGTGCCTCTTCCGGACACGATGCGCAGGGAGGGGCTACTGCCTGACTAGTGGCACCTTCAACACACAAGAGTCCCTTTGATGCTTGCCGGCTCCGGTGCGGCCTCTGCGATTCCATCAGGCGGATTGATAAGCCGCGTTTGCAATTCATTGAACTGCACAACGAGAAAGAGGCGAAGTCGTTCAAACGGGCGGCCAGCGCGGATCGGCTCGTCGCAGCCTGTCGAAGACGGTTTCAAATAACTCGAACAAGCCACTAGCTTCGCGTTCAGCAGCCGCATCGCGGGACCTTGGACCGGCACCGGCAGCGAGGGGACGCGCAGCCTAAACTCAAGTTTTTTTCGGGTTTCAGAGGGTTCCTTTTGATCGCCGTTCCGGGTCCAAGATTTGCTCGGTTTCGAACATTTTGCGGCCGACGCTGTCGCGCTGGATGGCGGCCATGGCCCAATGGCCGCCGGCGGTTCCAAACCGTCCGTTATCGGCGAGTCGTCGCTGGACCAGAACGGTTTGTCCGGATATTTTCGTGACGGGCGCGGCCCCGGAATTGCATCTCAGGGCATGCAGGTCGGCCTTCTGGACACTGTCGGAGGCTTCGGACAGGATGTCGGTTAAGACGGTGGCCCGATGCCGGGCATGGACCGTAGGGTTTCGACGGCTTAGCCGCTTTCCAACATCTCGTCCCGGTCGAGGACCTTCTCGATTTGTGTGCATCCCACTTTCTTTGGATAGAAGGGGACGAAATGCCACTAGTTGAAATCGTCCACCAACCTTTCGTCCGCTGTCAAATGCCGCTCCGAAAACAACCGCAGGGGCGATTTCCTCAATTGGATGCCTCGTCGCGCTCCCGTCTGACCAAAAAGTTTGGAACGCGTCCTCTTGATTTTGTTCCGGACGTGCTTGATTTCGGCGTTGATTGTTTTGAGCCTTCTGACGAACATTCCGGTGTCGTCAGGGACGGCCTCGACGGTCACCGACTCGTTTGTTTAGCCGATTGCTTTCCGGAAAACCCGGTGCAGTACAGACATTTGCGCAACTAATTGTGCAAGGACTAGCGGGACGTTGCCCGCTGTGCTCGGAACTGTCATAAACAGCGGATGAGATTCAGCAAACGGCCACTGATGGACATCAATGCAGGGCAAGGAGCATGACAGCAACCATCGATGCAGACCCTGAGGAGATAGAAGGTGTGGAAGACAGCCCATCCGGTTCTTGGGGCGATTATCCTATCGATACTCTGCTGATACGTAATAATACCCGTACCGTGCATGATGTTGTGCGCAGGATAGAACGGCAAACGTTTGTGATGGATCCTGACTTCCAGCGTGATTTCATTTGGGATACGGGCAAGCAAAGCAGATTGATCGAATCCGTTGTGATGCGGATCCCGCTGCCAGTATTCTATCTTGCCGAGGATGACCGGGAGCGTCTAGTTGTCGTGGATGGTTTGCAACGACTAACCACCTTTCAACGTTATATCCATAACGAATTCTCGCTTCGGCTAAAGGATCAGCCTGAGCTAAACAATAAAAAATTCGAGGATTTGCCACCCAAACTTCAGAATCGCATTGAAGACTGCAACCTGATCCTGTATGTCATCGACGCAAGGGTTTCCGAACAGGCGAGGTTGGATATCTTTGAGCGAGTTAACGGCGGGGTTCCACTGTCCCGACAACAGATGCGCAACTGCTTGTACATGGGCGACGCGACGCGATTCCTGAAGGATGAGGCGCGGACTGAGGCTTTTTTGAAAGCAACCGGGCGTAGCCTACAGACGAAGAAGATGCGGGATCGAGAGTTCGTCAATCGGTTTTGTGCGTTTCAAGTGTTGGAACTCGAAACTTATCGAGACATGGATAAGTTTCTTGCCGATTGTCTCAGAAAAATGAACTCCCTGCCGGAGTTTTTGCCTAATTTGTCTCGCCAACTTGGAACCACGCTTGACAACAATTTCAATTTGTTCGGCAAGCATGCATTTCGAAAACACAAGCCTGGGCAAGAAATGCGCAATGTGCTGAATGCCTCCCTATGGGACGTGATGTCCACCGGTCTGTCGCGGTACCCGCCACAAGTTGTTAACGAAAGAGCTACCGCTCTGCGAGAGGCGTATTATCGACTCTTGAAAAACGAGGAGTTCGTGGATGCGATTACGCGGGGAACCAACAACGTGAATAAAGTCAAAACCCGCTTCGCGATGGCTGCAGAAATGTTTGAAGAAGTGCTCGGTGCTTACTCGACTTGATCTCCGCTTCTTCAAGTGTTTCGAGCGGCTGCAGCTTCCTCTAGCGCCGCTGACGCTTCTCGCCGGCCTTAACGCTTCCGGCAAGTCGTCCGCACTGCAGGCGCTGGTCTTGTTGCACCAGACCATGCGCGAACACGAGTGGACAACTCGGCTCGTTCTCAACGGCACCGGCGTTCGATTGGGTACGATGCCGAACGTCGTCGACGAAGTCTTCGGGCGGAGCAGCTTCGAGATTGCACTCTTGGACGATGAGAATACCTGCGGTTGGACGTTTGCGGGAGACCGGCGCGACATGTCTATGGCCGTCAAGAGGGTTTCCGTCAACGGACAAACGGTCGAAGCTCCTCAATTCTTACGTTACCTTTTACCCTCGGACGAGGAGTCCGCGACAAGCCCAACCTCTCTGGCCCGAAAGTTGCGGGATTTAACTTACATCACTGCAGAACGGGTGGGACCACAAGATGCGTATTCGCTTGAAGATCCTCATTTTTCCAAGATCGTAGGGCCGCGTGGCGAGCACGCGGTGAGCGTACTGCATTCGGGTCAAGACAAACCAGTATTGGCAGATCTCGCATTGCCGGACGCACCTGCCAGTCGATTTCGACAGGTCGAGCAACGCATGCGCACGTTTTTTCCGGGCTGCACTCTAGAGCTGCAGCAAGCGCCCCGGTCGAACGTTGTGACGCTAGGCTTGCGGACTTCGGAAGACACGGGTTTTCATCTTCCGGCTCATACAGGATACGGTCTCACGCAGTGCTTGCCCATCGTGGTTGCTGCGCTTTCCGCTGACAGAGGGGACATCCTCTTGATAGAAAATCCAGAAATACATCTCCATCCTGCCGGTCAGGCGATGATGGGGCAATTTTTGGCTGACGTTGCACGTGCCGGGATGCAGGTTCTAGTGGAAACCCACAGCGATCATGTGCTGAGCGGCATTCGCCGCAAAGTCAAGAAAGGTCATCTTGCCGCGAATCAGGTCGCCATCCACTTTTTTCGACCAAGGTCAGAAGACCAGCCTCAGGTAGTAAGTCCGACAATCGACGAATCCGGCAACATTGATTTCTGGCCTGAGGGGTTCTTTGATCAATTCGACAAGGATACAAGCTATTTCGCCGGATGGGGAGAGAGTGGGAGCTGAAGTGGATCTCCTTTTCAACGAACTCTCGGTCCATCGACAATTTCCAGACGTTGCGACCTTCCGCATCGCCATCGGCCGGGTGATGGCGATGCGGGAACTCGCGCGCAGCCAGTATGGACGGAATTTGCAAGTTCATTACGGCGTCGCCAATGCAAATGTGACACCCGACTTGTCGATGCAGCAGGCGGTTCGAGGCTTGAGTAGAGATGAGCGCAGCTCATTGATGCAGTGGCTGACCCGAAGTGGACCCTTCTGGGAGGACTTCCGGCAGCACCAAAGGAAAGACTGGTTGGAATGTGACGGTGAAATAGTCACCGACACGGCAGTAGGCGAGGCCGCCTATCGCCTTTCCCACAATATCGAGTGTAGCCTCGTCAGCATTTGTCCTTCGTCGTGGCTTCGCTCACCGTTATCGGTCGAATGGGACAGGTTGACTGAGAGCATTGACGTCCCCAACTACTGGGATGCCGAAAGCTTGAGGAATGCTCTCAATGCGTCGTCCCCGCTTGCATCATGGGATGATTTGGAGACCGCGGCGCGAGGTCGCTGCCGCGATCTGTCGTTTTCACAAAATTGCTTTGAGCCTTTGCGAGGGCCTCCATTCTCCCCGGCCGCCGCACGGGCCCTGCTGTCGCGGCTAACCGTCCTGCAGGAATTAAAGAACCACTCCAACGAGAACGGCGGACGTACGCCTGCGGGCCAAGAGATTTATGACAATTACTTCAGGGGCAAATGGTTTTCCGATTCTTCCGATACGGAAAAAGCGAAATTCCGGCAAGCCCTCACATTTCCCCACCCGGAGGAGGCTCAGAATTCCCTGTTTTGTCCATGGCACGGCAAAATAAAGACTTCCCAGATGCGAGTTCACTTCTCGTGGCCAGTAAACGCGGCCACGCCAGTCTACGTCGTTTACGTTGGACCGAAAATAACCAAGCGGTAAGCCGTTCGTGTTCGCAGCGAAAATTCCGATCTGCCGGGCTTGGCGCAGCCGCGCAGCTGCGACTTCGTATCGAGTAGAACTCACGGCGTTCAAACTCCAAGAAGCTCTATATTCGCGAATTTTTGATGATCCATGTGTCGATTGAAAGCAGGTCGTGCTCAACTTCTTCCGTGCATGTGATTGGACAGGCGGTGAAAGCAAAAGCGCCAGATCTCTTTGGTGGATGACAAGAAATACGGAACGCCGGTACGCTTGGCGCTTGCAACGGGAATTCTAGCCTCGACTCTGGCGATGAATGCGCTTGCCCAAGATGCCGGCGCGGACCCAAGCGCCCGAGATAATCAAGGCATAACGCCACTGCCCATGGCGGCAGCCTATTGTTACGCCGAGATCGTTGAAGCGCTCATTGCGCGTGCATTCGTTGGAAAAGGCCGATTTCTTCCTGCGGAAAGGCGGGCATGTCGCGATCGTCGGAGACAACGGAGCGGGCAAATCCACGCTCGTGCGAATGATATCAGGCGTCGAGCAGCCGACTTCGGGGAAGATCTACTTCGAGAATGGCGAGGTGTCGTTCGCCAATCCGATCGAGGCCAAGGAAGCGGGCGTTGAAACTGTCTTCCAAGACCCCGCTCTTGCCGACGACCTCGATGTTCCATCCAACATCTTCCTGGGACGGGAACTCAAATATTTCAATCTTGGGCCGTTCAGCATCCTGAATGAGAAGCTGATGATGCGGAAATCCAAGGAAGTTCTGCAGAAGACGGGGATCAAGATCCCGGATCTCAAGAATGCGATCGGAAACATGTCCGGCGGGCAGCGCCAGTGCGTAGCGATCAGCCGTTCCGCAAGTTTCGTGTCGAAGCTAATCATCATGGACGAGCCGACGGCGGCTCTCGGCGTGCAGGAAACCGGCCAGGTCGAAAACATCATTCGAGGATTGAAGAAGAACGGAGTTCCTTTGATCCTGATCAGCCACAACTTGCGGCAAGTTTTCGATCTCGTCGACAAGATATGGGTGTTCCGCCGCGGACGGGTCGTGGGAGCGGTCGATGCAGCCAAGACCGACGGCAACGAGATCGTGTCATTGATCACTGGCGTGAAGTCCACGGTCGACTCGAACGCAAACCACGTTTGAACCACTGGAGCTAGCGGAAACTGCGGAAGCGGTCGGAATCTGATCCTGAAATTATGCATCGTCACAGACTTAGCAAAGCAATGCGCATTGCATTAAGTATTGTTAAGATCAGAGCAGTTTGTTTTTTTGATTGCAGTGGTAGGCCGCCAATGCCGATAACAGGTTTCCGATTGAAAATCTGAAAGTTGGTGACAAATAGAATGATGAATTCTTGAACGCCCACAAGAAAAAAAGTGAAACAGCAATACATAACATGTTGGTCAAACCTTAAATGGGTGAGTGAAGTCAAAAAAACCACATGATCGGCCTTTGGCCGCCCGCCCCCGACCATGAAACGGATTTCGCCGCTTCCCCTTCGACCGCTCAATGCCGAGGAGCAAGCGGAATGTAGATTGACGACGCGTAGCCGGACACCACGAATGCCGTCCCTGCGCGGCGGGCTTCGAGACCTGCGCTTGACATGCCCGGCCAAACCTGCGGAATTATCCGCCCACAACAGATGAAGGACTGAAACCTCGAACATCCGGCCGCCGGCCCGGCGGCGAAGCAACCGGCCTGACGCAAGCCACGCTCTGCGGAACGGGGTCGCCAGTGGGCCACAACGCGGGCCGCCCACGAAGATCGTCCCGGTTCTGGGGAGAGAAAGCCCGCAGACACCGTACGACCCCGGCACAGCCGAGGACAGGGTGGGTTTGCCCAACGGAAGAAAAGTGTCATGCCAATGTCTGGCAACCTTATCGGTCGAATCAAGATATCCGGAGTATCGGAACCCCATCTTTGAGGATTGGGTTAGGAGCAACAATCATGTCTTCACGCAAATACGTTAGGGCCCAGCGGATTAAAAAAGCTGCGGAGATGCTTGCCTACCTCAACATAGCTCGTGTGCGGTGTTATTATAAGGCATTCGGCGAAGTACTCGGAGTTCATCCCTTATCGGTTAGCTGGTTTATTGGCGAAAAGCGTAAGGAAGGTTCGTGGGTGGTTAATTTGAAAAGGAACCAACCAACATGCTATCAACCATCTCAAAAACATCGTGCTCTAACACAACGGCACAAAATAGTTTCGTCAAAAACGAACCTTGAACAATACATGCGCGACGGTTGGGGAGTTTCAGAAGAAGGGAAAGAAGAATGGAGAGGAATACTCGCCCGTGAGGTTCTCGCTTGTCTGAATGGAGAGCGCGTTTCTGTACATGCAGTGCGTTCGCTGAGGTCCTTGGTGTTCCTGCCTCGTCCGTAGGAAATTACTTTGGAGAAAGGCGGAAAGAAGTTTCATGGGTTGTAATTAGGGGTATTGAAGGACCAACAGAACTTCATCAGGCGCATTTACTCTCCGGATCTACAAGAGCGCAGGATATAATTGAATCCGGAACCGAACTCGAAACACTTATGCGCACACATTGGCAATATTCGGTATCAGGAGCTAAATCCATTCGTGATATGCCTATCTCGCCAAAATTTGACTGGTGGCAAACGGAAAATACTTGAACGCCTTGCGTATTAACCTAATTTTTCTGCGTTGCCTTGTTTGAGCAGATAACATAAACTCGATTTACACGGATTGATCGGGTTCTTTGAGTAATGCAACGATTCAGCATTTTCGTACTCTACTCTGAGTGCCTACTTAAGGCAAAAAATCTTCGAATATGAAGTTGTCCGAAACTGCGGAAGCGGAATCCTTCTCTTCTTCAGTTTGAACCGTCCAGACGACCACTGGTAACGAGTACTTGCATTCAGGCAATCCGTTCAGACCGCATGCAATGTAATCGGGCTGACATTCGACAGTGAGATTCGGATTGACAGAATTAATGTTCTCGCAGATCAGTCCGCGCGTGAATTCCGGACAGGTCGATTCGAACCATTCGACGGTTGCATGGTTGAACGATTGAACCGCAAATTCTCCGCAATAAGCTTGCATGACCCGGGCGACTTCCGACTCGAATTCGCCCGGCGGCCTTCGGGTCTTCAATTCGACGAGGATCGGCACCTTTGAATCGACCGACTCCAACACTTGTTGCAAGAGTGGAATTCGCTCTTCGGTTCCATGCAGCGCAAGATTTGAAATGCTATCGCTGGTCTCTTCCGAAATCAGCCCCGGCCTTCCCGTCATGCGTCCGAGTTCGTCGTCGTGGAAAACCGCGACCCCGCCATCGGCGAGATACTGGACGTCGAGTTCAATCCCGTACCCTCTTTCGACAGCGCGATTGACCGCCAAAAGGCTGTTTTCAGGAACAGTCTTCCCGGAGTGCAGGCCGCGATGGGCGAACGGCTTTTTCATCAACCATTCTGGCGAGCGCATCAATTGCTCCTATCACGGTGATTCCGGTCTGCACGTACGGCGAAGCTGGTGCGAACGCGACAGTGCGCGAAAGACCCGCAGCACGCTGCCTTCTTCGGGTCACGTCTTGCTCCAACCCGCGACATTGGGTGTTCAGGTCAGTATTCTGATGGTATTTCAACCAAAATTGTAGTCTTGGGTTCCCGCCCACAGATTATAGCGAACATCAACCGTGGAAATTGCTGGAGCACGACTGAGATGATCAAAAAACCATATCTCTTGTTTCTTGGCGACGCGCCCGACGCCCTCGCGGCGAAAGTCGCCCGCGGCATCAATCAGTGGCGCCCGGAGCAAGTCCTGGGCCAATATCGGATGGACGGTTGCAAGGCCGATCTGGGCATATCGGACATGAGCGTGCGCGAAGCCCGCGAGGCAGGCGCGGGTACCATGGTTGTCGGCGTCGCAAATCGCGGCGGCGTGATTTCGGAACGTTGGAAAAGCGTTTTGCGCGAGGCGCTTGAAGAAGGTCTGGATCTCGCCAGCGGTCTGCATCGGCGACTTGCCGACGATTCGGAACTCGTTCGAATTGCTCAAGCCAATGGTCGGGAATTGCACGATGTCCGGCAGCCAACGGAATCTTATCCGATCGGCAATGGCCGCAAGAGATCCGGAAAGCGGTGCCTTGCGGTTGGCACGGACGTGTCGATCGGCAAGATGTACGTTTCGCTCGCGTTGGCGCGGGAACTTGAAGCGCGCAACCGCAAATGCACGTTTCGAGCGACAGGACAGACCGGCATACTGATTGAAGGAAACGGCGTCCCGCTCGATGCAGTCGTTGCAGACTTCATGTCCGGCGCGGTTGAGCAGCTGACACCCGACAACGACGACGACCATTGGGACCTGATCGAAGGGCAAGGATCGCTATTCCATCCGTCTTTTTCAGGCATATCGCTCGCGCTGATTCACGGCGGCCAGCCTGATGCGTTGGTGCTCTGCCACGAGCCGACGCGGACGAGCATGCGCGGTTTGTCAGGATACAGCCCTCCTTCGCTTGAAAAGCTTAGAGACGTGGCCCTTGATTTGGCTCGCATGGTGAATCCGAATTGCTCGGCAATCGGCATTTCGATCAATTCCAGCAACATGGGCGAAGACGAAGCCTTGGCGTACGCAGAAAAAGTTGAAGCCCGAATGGGCATTCCAGTCCAGGATCCGGTGCGCCACGGAGTCAGCCGGATTACAGACAATTTGCTTTCGCTTTAGACTTGGCGCCGCATATCGCGGCGCTGCATATTCCAAGAAGCTATAGCCGTGCATATCGCCGTTCAGGAGCAGACATACCCGATGCGAACCCCCTTCGCGATCTCCAGGGGGTCTCGAACGGAAGCGCGCGTGCTGGTTGCAACTGCAGAGGACGGCGGGATCGTCGGACGGGGAGAGTGCGTGCCGTATGCGCGTTATGGAGAGAGCGTCGAAAGCGTCGCCGCGCAGATTAATGGACTCAGGGCTCCTTTGGACCGTCATTCGTTGCAAATCGCGCTTCCTTCTGGCGCCGCAAGAAACGCTGTCGACTGCGCCCTGTGGGACTTGGAGGCGAAAAGGGCCGGGAAAAGAGTCTGGGAACTGGCAGGGTTGCCGGAGCCGCGGCCCGTAGTGACTGCCTATACGATATCGCTTGGATCGCCTGACGAAATGGGACGTGCCGCGGAGGAAAATTCCTGGCGCCCTCTGCTGAAAGTCAAACTTGGCAGCAAGGACGACCTGCCTCGGCTGGAGGCCGTCCGCGACAATGCGCCGGAATCGCGCATAATCGTGGATGCGAATGAAGGCTGGAGTTCGACGGAGTTCCGTTCGATTTTCGCGCAGTTCGCGGATCTGCGCGTTGAAATGGTCGAGCAGCCGCTTCCGGCTGGGAACGACGAACCGCTCGGCAACTTTGACGCCGACTTTGAACTATGCGCCGACGAAAGCTGCCACGACCGGAATTCTCTTGCGTCTCTCAAGGGCAGATACTCCATGGTCAACATCAAGCTCGACAAGACGGGCGGATTGACCGAAGCGATCGCGCTCAAAGAGCAGGCGACGGCGGACGGCTACAAGATCATGGTTGGATGCATGGTCGGAACCTCCCTGGCGATGGCCCCCGCAATGCTTGTCGCGCAAGGAGTCGCTATCGCCGATCTTGATGGTCCGCTGCTTTTGAAAGAAGACCGGCCGGACGGCCTGTGCTACGAAGGCGCATGCGTTCATCCCGCGAATCGTGAGTTGTGGGGCTGATCCGTGCCGCGAAAATGGCGGCATGACCCGATGGACCAGCGCAAGAATTGAATTGGAGACAACAATGGTGCGGACAGTATACGTCAATGGCGAATTCCTGGCTGAAGACAAGGCGCTTGTTTCGATATTCGACCGAGCGTTCCTGTTCGCCGACGCTGTTTATGAAGTCACATCCGTGATGGACGGCAAGCTCATTGATTTCGACGGGCACATGGCGCGCCTGCGACGGTCGCTCGGCGAACTCGGCATCCCGCAACCCATGGAACGCGACGAACTGCTCGACCTGCACCGCCAATTGGTTGAACGAAACAAAGTCGCGGAAGGCATCGTTTACACTCAGATTTCGCGCGGCGTTGCGGACCGCGACTTCGTATATCCCGATGTCGAGCCTACAGTCGTGCTGTTTACGCAGCACAAGCGCTTCATCGACTCGCCGACGATCAAGGATGGCATGAAGGTCATCACTGTGGAGGACAACAGATGGAAGCGCCGCGACATAAAGACCGTGCAGCTGCTGTATCCGTCCATGGCCAAGATGGCGGCGCTTGAGGCCGGGGCCGACGACGCATGGCTGGTCGAGGATGGCTTCGTCACCGAAGGAACGGCAAACAATGCTTACATTGTCACCGATGCCGGGATGATCGTGACGCGCGAACTTTCGTCAAAAATATTGCACGGGATAACCCGGGCATCAGTGCTTGCGACCGCGAAGGAAGCGCAGATGAGAATTGAGGAGCGCCCGTTCACCGTGGAAGAAGCCCTGAAGGCCAAAGAGGCATTCATCACATCCGCGACGAACATTGTCGTGCCGGTCGTCGAACTGGACGGCGAACAGGTCGGCAACGGCAAGCCTGGTCCTGTCGCGGACCGCCTACGGGAGATCTACTTGGAATACGGTCGCAAGACAGCGATCTGAATCAATTTGGCCGACCGCTCCGCCTTGCCCGCCGGAACTGGCTTACCGGGCAAATGAATCCGAATTCAGATCCGCCGCTTCGTCCACGTCGCTGAGCTCATCGGTCAAGGCTATCCGCAATCCCTTGAGGCTGCGTCCGGAATCCGCGAGAGCATGCGCGCTTGACCACCGGACGCCTTTGAACGCGCCGCTCGGCATGGCGCAAACCCGCTTGAAGCCGACCAGCCAGTAGCCTCCGTCCGGCGACGGACCGAATACGGCTTGGTGATCGCCCAGAAGCTTGAACGCGCGTTCGATTTCGACCGGCGTTACATCGGGCACGTCCGAGCCGATTATAATTGCGGGACCTGGCGGCAGGAGGCGGAATGCACGCTTCATGCGGGTTCCCAGATCGCCTCGTCCCTGCGGAACTCGCGGGAGCGACGATGGCCATGCCCGGCTGGCCATGCCTTCGGCATCCGGCGAAACCGCCAAGACGGCATTCCATCTTTCGTCGAAGCAGACGCGCCGGATCAGCCGTCTGCATTGCCGCCTGTACCACGCTGCGGCGGCAATGCATCCGATGTCCTTGGCGAGCCTGGTCTTCACCCTGCCCGGCCTCGGCTCCTTCAGAAAGACAATGAGATGCCGACCTTTATTCTCCCGCGAAATAGCCATTCAAGATGCGCGAGTAGACGGATTTCAATCTTCGAATATCCTTCACGGGAACGCGCTCGTCCACTTGGTGAATGGTATCGCCGATCAGGCCGAATTCGAGCACGGGGCAATGGTCCTTGATGAATCGCGCATCCGACGTTCCGCCTGTAGTGGAAAGCGTCGGCGTCAATCCGGTTTCCGCCTCTACCGCGCCGACGACCAAGTCGGTGAACGGCCCGCGCGAAGTCACAAAACTTTCAGCTGTCGAATGGACTGAAGAAACGGTTTTGACGCCGAATTCCGATTCGATTTCTTCGTATCGCTTGCCGAACCATTCGATCAAGCTCGCCGAGCTGTGCAGATCGCTGAATCGGACGTTGAAGGCCGCCCGGCATTTGGGCGGAATCACGTTGTTCGCTTTGTTTCCCGTATCGATGGAAGTGATCGCGAGAGTCGTCGGCCCGAAATCCGCTGTGCCCTTGTCGAGTTCCGCGAATGCGATTCGCTCCGCAAGCCGTGCGGTTGCGGTCAGCGGATTGTTGGACCGTTCGGGATAGGCGGAATGACCTTGCTTGCCGAACACCTCGACCGAAACCGACAGCGATCCCCGCCGACCGATCTTGATCGTGTCGCCGAGCGCGCCTTGACATGTCGGCTCCCCGACGAGGCAGACGTCCATTCGCTCGCCGCGTTCGGACATCCAGTCCATCAGAGCAGCCGTCCCGTCCGTCGCAACCGCTTCCTCATCGCCGGTGATCTGAATGATGATCGAGCAGTCCGGCTTCCCCAAGCGCGCGAAGTCGACCGCGGCGGAAACGAACGCGGCGACGCCCGACTTCATGTCGCCGGCGCCCCGTCCCCAAAGCAAACCGTCTTTGATCTCGGCGCCGAACGGATCGACGCTCCAGTCGGACGGATCGCCTGCAGGAACCACGTCGGTGTGTCCGTTGAACCCGAAGGTGCGGCCGTTCTTGCCGCTGCTCCACTTGGCGAACAGATTCGATATGCCGCCGCGGTCCGCTCGCGAGCAATCGAACCCTTCCTGGCTCAGCAGCGATTGGAGCAGCCCGATCGCGCCTGCGTCTGCGGGCGTGACCGACGGGCACCTTACGAGCTCCGCCGCAAGTTCAACGGGATCAATCCGCTCAGGCATTGCAGTTGCCCTCCGTCATGAACTCTGCAGCCAGCCGGACGGACAGATCAATCCCTGAGCAGCTCATTGATCGCGACTTTGCCGCGCGTCTTTTCGTCGACTGTCTTGACGATGACTGCGCAATAAAGATTGACGCCGTTGGCGGAAGGCAGCGAGCCCGATACGACCACGGAATAAGGCGGCACCTCGCCGTAGGTGATTTCGCCCGTCGACCGGTTGAATATCTTGGTCGATTGCCCTAGGAACACGCCCATTCCGAGAACCGATCCTTCCCGAACGATCACGCCTTCCACGACCTCCGACCGGGCGCCGATGAAGCAATTGTCCTCGATGATCGTCGGAGTGGCCTGCACCGGTTCAAGCACGCCGCCGATTCCGGCGCCTCCGGAAAGATGCACGTTCTTCCCGATCTGCGCGCAGGATCCGACGGTGGCCCACGTGTCCACCATGGTGCCCTCGTCGACGTACGCGCCGAGATTCACGAAGCTGGGCATAAGCACGACGGACGGCGCGATATAAGCCGACTTGCGCACGACGCAATTCGGAACGGCCCGAAAGCCTGCCGCAATCCATTCCGCTTCGCCCCATCCGAAGAATTTCGAGTCGATCTTGTCCCACCAGGTCGATCCCTGCGGCCCGCCTTCCTGCGGCGCCATGTCATGGATCCTGAATCCGAGCATCACGGCGAGTTTCGCCCACTGGTTGACCTGCCAGTTTCCTTGCGCATCGCGCTGAGCAACTCTGAGCGCGCCTGCGTCCAGCGCCTCAAGGGCTTCCTCGATGGCGTCGCGCGCGTCTCCGCGCGTCTCCGAAGAAATCGCGTCGCGCACTGCCCAAGCATCTTCAATGCGCTGCTGCAGACTTTGTAGATCCATGCGGCTTACCTGTCGTCGATTGAGCGTCAGGCTGCGATTAGCGATGGTTTGCGGGAATGCCAATACCGTTTGCGGAACGAATGATCGCCGACGCGCATCTTGTCGATGGCATGGCGGCTCGCGCCGCAAACGGAATCGCCGACTCCTCGGATTTCAAGCCCGAGAAACCGAGCGTCATCCCGAATCGAGCACGGATTGGCACTGCGACGGAAGATCGGCCATGGTGTAGTCGCGCGCGCCGCGCTTCCTGGGAGGCGGCTCGGCGTCCGGATCGGGCGGCTTCTTGAGGAACTCCACGTAATCGGTGACCCACCACGAAAGCGTATCGTCGCATCCGTCTCCGCCCTTCGACAGGTCGGAAACCGTGGGCGTCTGGGTGACGCAGTTTGCCGAGTCCGGCGGACACTTCAACCGAACATGAAAATGATAGTTGTGGCCGTAGTAGGGACGGATCTTCTGCAGCCATTCCCGGTCTTCGCCAGCTTTCTCGCACATCTCGACTTTCGCCGCGGCCGCCACGAAAATCCGGTCGACGCGCGGGTCTTCCGCCGCAAACTTCAAAACCTGCATGTGCGAGCTGGTCCAGTTCTCGCTGATGTCCGACTGATCTCGGTTGCGGATGGTGATTGAAGAGAGTTCTTCGCGCTCCTTCCGTGTCAAATTCAGGCTTTCGGGCGGCAGCATCCAAATGTCCACGTCGAGACCGATCTGATGCGACTGGTGGCCGGACGGCATCGGGCCGCCTCGAGGCTGGGACAAGTCGCCGATGTACAATCCCATCCAACCGGCCTCGGCGACTTTCGCGCTCAGCTCCTTGATGTAGTCGATCAAGATCGGATGCCCCCAATTCCGGTTCCTGCTTAGCCGCATGGCCTGCCAAGTGGGTCCTGATTCCGGAAGCTGAATGCCGCCGGCGAGGCAGCCCTTCGCGTAACTTCCGACAGGAGACGCAGGCTCCCCCGATGCGTTGCCCACGGCTCCAAACAGCTGGTTAGCCTTTACTTCATGATCGTCCGCCTGCGCTTCCGCAGCGAAAGCCGAAAGCGCGAATGCAATGGTTCCTAGTCGGAGTTTGGTCTTCATGTCAGCTTCCCGAAAAGTTGGTGGATGGCTTGAATTTGACGAACCGCAAAAACACGAGCCCGACAATGAAGAGGACGACAATCGGCGACACTCCCAGCCTGACGTCCTCGGTGATGCGCGTGACGACTGCGATCAGCGCAGGCGCAAGGAACGCCGTCGCCTTGCCCGCGAACGCGTACAGCCCGAATGCTTCCGTCATTCTTTCGGGGTCGGACTGGTTCACCATCATCGTGCGCGAAGCGGACTGTATCACTCCGCCGCATGCCCCGATGGTGCAGCCGCAAATATAGAAGATGATGTCCGGAAGCGAAGATCCTTCGGAAACCGGCATCCCGGCCACGGACTGCCTGGACGTCAATACGATGATCAGACACACCGCGGACAGAACGACGATGCAAACCGATATCACCGCCTTCGGTCCGAACCTGCGGTCGGCGTATCCGCCGAGCCAAGCGAACAGCGTTCCGGAAACCAATGAGAGTATGCCGAAAGTTCCGATCTGAACGATGGACCATTCCAGCACGCCCGCCGCATAGATGCCTCCGAACGCGAATACGCCGTTCAAAGCGTCGCGATAGAACATTGAAGAAACGAGATACGAAAAAAGACTTGAGTTCTTGGGGAGCCGTTTGATCGTCTTGATCAGCCCCGCAATGCTTTCCCGGCTTTTGCCGGGCTTGTCGGTTTCGCGGACCCACAAGAAAAAAGGGACCATGAACACCAGATACCAGATGGCCGTGAACGGCCCGACTGACCGGGTGCCTTCGCGGGTTTCCGGGTCGAGGCCGAAGATCGGCGGCGAGCCGATGAGCGTGCGCCCTGCGTCGTTCTCGGCGAAAAACGCCAGCATCAACGCCAGCGCCAGCAATCCCCCTGCGTAGCCGAACGCCCATCCGGATCCCGAAATGACGCCTATGTCCTTTTCGGGGCCGAGATCGGGCAGCATCGCATTCGTGAAGGCCGTCGCGAGCTCAAGCCCGATCATTCCGAATCCGAACGCGAACAGGATCAGGAATACTTGGCTTGAACCGGGAACCGCCCACCACAGCGTGAAGGCGCCTGCGACGTACATTGCGGAAAACCCGACGATCCATCGGAGCCGCGTCCCGGCGGCGTCGGCAGCTGACCCCAAGACCGGGCCCAGTATTGCGACCGAGATCCCTACGGCTGCCATCATCCACCCCCAATACTCCTGGCCGCGGACAGGATCGCCCATTACGGCGGAGGTGAAATACGGAGCGAAAATGAATGTGATCAGAAGCGTGAAATAAGGCTGGCTTGCCCAATCGAAAAACATCCAGCCCCAAACGCGCTTGCCTATGTTGGCCAATTCGCTGCCTCCGCTCGCAAGTTCGTGTCATTGGGCATGGCAGGAATCAACAAAGGAGCGGCTTCTACACTATATTGTGGCGAAAAACGCCGCATCGGGAAAGCCTTGTGGCATGACCTGCCAGCCCGCAGCTAACGTGGATGACCTCTCCAACCTACGCGAACTGCACGGTTGGGTCACCTCCGGGCGAATCGAAACCCCTGAAATTGTGGCATTTCGGTCGGCGGCCCAATCGCGGCCGGCCTTGATACTGAGATCAAGGACTGACTTGGAACCGCGTGCACTCGCGCCCGGAACCATGGACCGTTGGCGGGGCGTGTCGCCGTTCAATGCGCGGCCCTGACGGCAGACAGCTGGACGGAACACAATGCGTCCTCAAGTGGAGACGTAGTCGAGACTTGAGCGAAAGGCCGCTTTCCTGCTTTTTCTGCTGACGGTTTTCTTGCTCATTTTTGAACGTGAAGGCGAAACATGGCAGCCGTCTCTTCTGTCCCAAGACCGCTCGAGACAAGAATTTACCGAACGAAACAGAATTGCTTTACCCAAAAATCGAGCGATTACTGTGTTATCTACATCTCACAGCAGCGAAGGGACAAGCAATATGACCGGTTTAGCCAAAACACTGCTCGGTTTCGTCAATCGCATGCCGGACGGGCCGCACAAACAAGAACTTCGGGAAGCTCTCGAGCTGTGCCCCGCCATCGATATTGAGGTCGTTCCCGAGGAGCGCGCAAACAAAAATATGAAATCGCTGCGGCAGAGCGCGCTCGAGTCCGGGCAAGCCTATGTCATTGCCAGAGCGGGGCGCATTGAGAAGCTGCCGCAAGCTACGTTCGTGTTGTCGTCCGATACGATCCTTTCCCTTATCGGTTCCGTACATGATGAGACGGAACGAAAGGCCGCGAAGCGCAGGTCAGCCAGCGCACTGCTTGCGCAACTCAAACCGCTTGATGCCAGTGTCGTGAATATGCGCTTGGGATCACGCGCTCATGAAGAAACCCAAGGCGGTCGAGGCCGCATCTTCTAGATCGAATATGTCCAGATACCTTCTGAGCTCCCAATGCGTTTTTGACATCATCAAGCGGCGCAATCTCGATGCCGAGATTTGGCTTGAAGCCGCCGATGCCCGCGGAATCTATGCTGATGATATCTGCATCAGCGCAGTGACCCCTATGACCATCCATTGGCGGCTGGAACAGGCGATCGCCGCGGCAAGAGCCAACCCAGGCGCTGCCAAATCCCCAGTACTCGTTCTCAAGGATTTTGCTCAACAGGCAGACCGTCTCTTTGAAGATTTTGCATGGGACGATCGCATCGTCGCGATGGACCACAAGATTGCATCGCGATGGGGCGACCTTCTGGACATGCACATAACCTTCAAGGCGCCGGACGGGACGCCCTATGGTGTAGCGAGCGCAACAAAAGTGGAAATCGCCACTGCTCTGGTGGGTCGCGGTGATTTTCCGCTCGTGTATGTCGACTATTATCAAGATGGTCATACCGACATCCCGGGGCTGGCGGTCGAAAACCCTGAAGATTTCGTGCGTCGATAAAATGTCGGGAGCGGCACACAGACGTTTTCAAACACTGGCAATAGGCGGAGGCGGGTATCGCGGCCTCTTCACGGCGAAACTCATCGCATCTTGCGAAAAGGAGTTCCAATCCAAATGCGTTGACCGCTTCGATCTCATCGCAGGCACATCGATCGGCGCTCTGCTCGCGGCCGGGCTCGCGGCGGCAGTGCCTGCCGCCAAGCTCGCATCGATCATGGAAGGCTATGGACCAAAGATATTTCGACGCAACCTCTTTACCGGCGCCAAGCGTTTTCTGCTCGCCGCACCATGCAGTTCCGGTCCGATCCTTGAAGCTTTCCGGAAGGCTCTTGGCGAAAACATCGCGAATTTGCTTCTTTGCCAATTCGAGGCTCCGCTCGTGATCACGACCGTGAACTATTCAACCGGTCACACTCGAGTGTTTCGGCCATGCTGCGGGGCATTTCTCCAATGCGTCAAGCAGTTCAATTGGATGCAGCAATTCGCATATTGTCAAGAATCAAGGGGCAGATGCAGACCTTCCGGGAGATCGGAACGCGTCTCGGACAAGAATTTCCTAGGAGCCTGTCCGAGAAATATTCGCTCGGGAGTTTCATGCAGTTGATGGAATAGGGCTTAAGTGCTATAAATACCGGGCAACTTTCAGGATGATTCGGAATGACCGGCAAGACCTTTCGCGACTGGCACACAGATCAGGTTTTTCTCTTGCCGCCTTCGCTCGACGACTTCGTTCCGGAGGACCATCCGGCGCGGATCGTCAGGGAGCTTGTCGAGGAGGCGCTGGATCTGTCTCCGGTCATGGGCGCCTATTCGGAGATCCGCGGACAGCCGCCCTATCATCCGAGGATGATGGTGGCTTTGCTGTTCTACGCCTACAGCCAAGGGATCTACTCGTCCCGGGAGATCGCGCGGTGCTGCCATGACCGGATGGACTTCATGGCGGTGACGGCGTGCCAGCGCCCGGATTTCCGCACCGTGAACGCCTTCCGGAAGCGCCACCTTTCGGCGCTCGGAGACTTGTTCGACCAGATTTTGGCTCTTTGCATGGGGATGGGCCTCGCGTCACTGGGCCATGTGTCGATTGACGGCACGCGGATTCAAGCGAACGCGTCGAAGCACAAGGCGATGAGCTACGGCCGGATGGTGAAGGCGGAGGCGGAGCTGAGCGAGGAGATCCGTGAGATGCTGTCCCGCGCGGAGGCTGCGGACGAGGCGGAGGATCTCGAGCACGGGGCCGACGGCGGCAGCGGGATGCTTCCGGAGCATCTGGCGACCAAGCGTCAGCGCCGGGATCGGCTCAAGGAGCACATCGCCGTTCTGGAGGCGCAGGCCGCGGCGGCGGCCGAGGCGGCAGGCAAGGATCCGTCGTCGGCGAAGCCGGAGGACAAGGCGCAGCGCAACTTCACCGACCCCGAGAGCAAGCTGATGAAGACCAAGGACGGTTTCGGCCAGTGCTACAACGGCCAAATCGTGGTGGACGCCGACAACCAGATCATCGTCGCGCACGGGCTGACCGCCGAGGGCAGCGACCAGAAGCAACTGGAGCCGATGATCGAAGCGATGGAAGCGTCTGCGGGAGAGCTGCCGGACGAGCTGTCGGCCGACGCCGGATATTGCTCCGAAGAGAATCTGAAGCTTCTGAAGAGGAAAGGCATCCAAGGCTATGTCGCCACCGGACGCCGGAAGCACGGCAAGGAGACGGCGACCGGCGGCAGGCCGCCGCGCGAGGGAACCTGCCGGGCGGAGATGGACCGGCTGCTCAAGCGGGAAGGCCGGGACGGACGGTACCGATTGCGCAAGATCACCGTCGAGCCGGTGTTCGGGCAGATCAAGCAGGCGCGCCGGTTCCGGCAGTTCCTGATGCGAGGCGTCGAGAATGCGCGGCGGGAATGGACGCTGGTCTGCATCGCCCACAACTTGAACAAGCTGGCGTCCGCATGGCCGAACGCGCGGCCCGCCGCCGCTTGACCGTCCCGGGACCCGTCCGGGCAGGCATGGAACGAGAAAACCGAGGCCGGAACCGGGAGATCCGCCAAAACCGTCCGAGCAAAATCGCTAAATCCGGGCCGGGCAGAATAAGCAGCCTATGACAACGCCGACCCCGGTGCGGCGGTCAGGTTCAGCGGAAGCGAATACTTGGACAGGCTCCTAGTGTGGCGACCTGCGCCGAAGCGAAGGGTTGATTTCGCAAGGCAATGAATCTAGTTGCAATCCAAGGGCTTGGAGAGGCGAATGCAGACAATTTTCGAAGTATTGTTTTTTGTCCTCGATATCGTCTGGGTGATCGTCATCATCCATGCGGTAATGAGTTGGCTTGTGGGTTTCAATATCGTGAGCCTCCGGCAGCCGTTCGTCGGACAGATATGGTACTCACTGGAGCAATTGCTGCAGCCGGTTTACTCAAAGATCCGGCAGTTCATCCCGAGGACCGGCCCTATTGATTTCGCGCCGCTCATACTGATCGTCGGGATTTATTTCCTTCAGGTATTTCTGAGAAACAACTTCCCAGGATACTGACGGTCAAGTCGCAAAAGTGATCCGCCACCATCCGTTTGCGTTCCTGCAGGAAGCGCTGGCATTCGATTTCCGACAGAATCGAGGCCGAGCTGCGAGGATGCAGACGCCTTCGGACTATACGCAATCGGCGTCAAAGGGCATCCCGACCGCATCGGACCGCTAAAGAGGAGCCGAATGCCGCAGCGCAACCTCGATCCTTGAAATCAGCATTATCGTCAAACGCCCCCGGAACGCGCAACCTTCCGGACCATCGCCCGCGCTGCATCCGGGTCGCGGCTGAGTCCCGCGATCGAATGACCTCCCGAAACAGGCCCGCCAAATCTTCGCTATCGTCTGCGCACTCGGCATCCCCGCCTAAAAGCGGCTTGCTCAGGGAGTCCGCTCGACCCGTCTGCTCAATGGGCAAATATCGCCTGATCGCCCCACAGCGCGCGGACTCGGTCATCACGACCGCATGCCTCACGATAGCGCTTGTAGGCATCGGCCTGCTTGATCACTCCGAATCTCGTCAACACCCGATTTTGCCCGAGATAGTAATCCTGATGCCGATCTTCCGCTTGAAAAAAGCGGTCGAATTCAAGAATGGGCGTCACGATCTCCGTTCCAAGATCGTTTGCCGCGGCCGACTTCGATGCATTCGCTTCTGATCTCTCGTCTTCGTTCATGACGAACACCGCTGTCCGGTAGCTCGGCCCCCGGTCGCAGAATTGGCCGCCGTCGTCAGTCGGATCAACGCTGCGCCAGAACAAATCGACAAGTTCCCTGTAGGTCACGATTTCCGAATCGTAGTCGATCTTGACGGCTTCGAAATGACCCGTCTGTTGCGAGGTCACCTCTTTGTACGTCGGGTCATCGGTCGTGCCGCCGGTATAGCCCGACGTCGTGCCGACCACGCCCTCCACGGAATCGAAATCGGATTCGACGCACCAGAAACATCCTCCCGCAAGCACGACGGATTTCGTTTCCGCCGCCGCGGCGCCATGCATTGAAAAAGCTGCGATGCCAGCCAAAACTGCCGTCCGAATAGAGCCTCGCTGCGTACTGTTCATCTTTTTTCTCCTGCAATGTCCGCAATTAGTTGGTCGGATGGCACGCGTGTTCAAGTGAGCCGCTTGCATTTGACGCACATGTGAAGGGCGTTTCGCCAAGATCGCGGCAAGGGAATCCGTATGTCCAGGACGCGAACTCGGGTCAGGAAAGTTTTTCGTCCCTCCTCCGAAGCAGCCGAAGCCGCAACGCATTGAGCTTGATGAATCCTGCTGCGTCCTTTTGGTCGTAGGCGCCGGCGTCGTCCTCGAAAGTGACGTGCTCCTCGGAATAAAGAGAATTTTCGGACCGGCGAGCGACCGTGTCCGCGCGTCCCTTGTAGAGCTTCAGCCGGACAGTGCCGGAAACGCGCTCTTGGCTTTTGTCTATCAGAGCCTGCAGCATTTCGCGCTCGGGGCTGAACCAGTAGCCGTTGTATATCAATTCGGCATACTTCGGCATGATCTCATCCTTGAGATGGGCCGCGCCTCGATCAAGCGTGATTTGCTCGATGCCCCGGTGAGCCTCCAGCAAGATTGTTCCGCCCGGAGTCTCGTAGATGCCGCGCGACTTCATTCCGACATAGCGGTTCTCGACGAGATCGAGTCTGCCGATGCCGTGGCGCCCTCCCAAATCGTTCAATTCAGTCAGCAGCTCGGCGGGTGTCATTCGCTTTCCGTCGATGGCGACCGCATCGCCGGTTTCGAATTCCAATTCGATGAATTCCGGCTTGTCCGGCGCGTCCTCGGGATGGGCCGTCCGTTGGTAGACGTAGTCCGGCGCTTCGGCGGACGGATCTTCCAGAACTTTGCCTTCGGACGATGTGTGGAGCAGATTCGCGTCTACGGAGAACGGCGCTTCGCCAAGCTTGTCCTTGGTCAGCGGGATCTGATGCTGCTCGGCGAATTCCACGAGCTTGGCGCGGCTGGTCAGCTTCCACTCCCGCCATGGCGCGATCACCTTGATGGCCGGGTTCAGCGAGTATGCCGCAAGTTCAAAGCGAACTTGGTCGTTGCCTTTGCCGGTCGCTCCGTGCGCCACCGCGTCCGCGCCTGTTTCTCGCGCGATTTCCACGAGCCTCTTCGCGATCAGCGGCCGGGCGATTGAAGTGCCGAGCAAATACGAGCCTTCGTAAAGCGTGTTGGCGCGAAACATGGAGAAAACGTAATCGCGAACGAATTCTTCCCGAAGATCTTCGATGTAAATCTCTTTGGTGCCCAACAGCTGGGCTTTCCGTCTCGCGGGTTCAAGCTCCTCGCCTTGGCCGAGATCGGCCGTGAAGGTGACGACTTCCGCTTGATACTCGGTTTGCAGCCACTTCAGGATGATGGACGTATCCAACCCGCCTGAATAAGCCAGAACGACCTTCTTGATTCGGGACATGCGCGAGGCTCCATGCCGTGTTCAGCTGCGACGGTCCGCCGTTTATTGGGTTTTCCGGTACGGCGCAACGCGCAGGGCGCTTGCGGGGCACCTCATTTTTGGTCAGGCGCTGCGGCGCGGACGTCCGGGTCGGCACCGCCGTCTTCGGGCCGCTCCATAGCGGTTCAGTCCCGGATGCATCAACCTTTTTGGACATCGCAGCCATGTCGCAATTGGCTTGCATGTTCATCCAGATAGTCCGGGGTCTTGCTGAAAGCGCGTGCCGGAGGCAACGCCATGTCCTGAGCAATGCTGGCGACGCACTCTGCAAGCCGTTCGAGCCGCGTACGAAGAACGCCTAGATGGCGCGCGACAGCAATCGCTCCCGGGCCCAAGGGATTGAGGTAAAGTTCTTGCCGGCCTTCGCCCGGGCGCATTGGTTCTTCAGACAAGCTCATAGCGCGGACCCTTTCAACGGCAGTAGACCATCTCAACATCAGCGGGACCGTTCGGCGCCTGATTTGTCCGCGTCCGAGGATGGTCCATAGGAGTTGGATGCGTTGCTTTCCAACGCTTTGGCTGTTGTTTCCGGGATGGATGCTTGCAGAATTTCCGCAACATGCACGCAGTGACGATTCTCTGCCGCTTGATTTCCGTCGGATGAAATCAACCCGCTCGGTTGAATCATGATTTGCGCTGGACTTCGGCTGGGTCGGCGGACGATATCGACCTTTCCGATCGATTTCCGTATTGGACCTGCGCGGGTCTTCGTCGGAGTTCGGAAAATTTGGCAGGAGAAATGCCTGAATCAGTTGAAGCCTTCTCCCGCATCGGCCGCTCGCTGGGCGAGCGCGACAAAACGACCTCGGATTTTGATCTGAGCGATCCCATACTGAAACCGAACGCCAAGGATCTGCGTCCGGCCGGCGTATTGATCCCGCTCATTCAGCGCGAAAGCGGTCTGAACGTGATCTTGACCAAGCGCGCATCCAACCTGAAGCACCATGCCGGGCAAGTGTCGTTTCCGGGCGGGAAAATGGAGAAGCGCGACGCCGACGCCCGGTCGGCGGCTTTGCGGGAAGCACGGGAAGAAATCGGGCTTTTGCCCGACAACGTAAAGATATTGGGCCGTTGTCCGGACCACCGGACGGTGACGGGGTTCCTGATCTCTCCTTTCGTCGGCGCGGTGCTGAAGCCATTCGATCCATCGCCGCAGATCGAGGAGGTCGAAGAAATATTCGAGACTCCGTTCGAAATTGTTTCCGATCCGCGGAACTATCGAATTGAATCCCGCATCGCGGGCGGGCATCGCCGCCGTTTTTTCGTCGTGGATTACGGTCCTCAAAGAATATGGGGCGCAACAGCCATGATCCTTCACGGGCTGGCGAAGCGCTTGTCGGCGTGAACGACATCGGCCGAAGAAAGAAGTACCTCGCAAAATGGCGTTCGAACGAGACCGTCAACGCGGTCTTGGATGGCGTGCAGGAATTCGGCAAGAAAATCTATTTCGTCGGCGGATGCGTCCGCAACGAATTGCTCGGAAAGAATGTCGAGGAAACGGACATAGATTTCGCCACGACCGCCGAACCTGATGAAATAGTCGCTCTTGCCGAGGCGAAGGGATGGGATGTTCAGACCCCCGGCAAGCTGTTCGGCACTGTAATGGTCATTGTGGACGGAACGCCATTCGATGTGACGACGTTCCGCAAGGATCTCAGAACCTTCGGCAGACATGCCGTGGTGGAGTATTCCGAAGATATTGTCGAAGACGCGAAAAGACGCGATTTCACAATGAACGCGCTTTACGTGGACCGGAACGGAATCTTGATGGATCCGTTGAATGGGCGGCGCGATTTGCGCAACGGAATTGTGCGCTTCATCGGGAACGCCGACGAACGAATTCGAGAAGATTACCTTAGGATGCTCAGGTACTTCCGAATGCATGCCCACTATTCGAAAGACAAGGAGACGTTCGACGACGCTGCATTGGAAGCCATCAAATCATACGCTCCATATGTCGTTGTGCTGACAAAAGAGAGAATTGGAAGGGAGATCCGAAAACTGCTCGAAGCGGACGATCCGTCCAGCTGCTTGATCAAGATGGAAGAGGTCGGACTTCTGCAGGAGTTCCTTCCCGGTTCAAGTACGGATGCAGTCGGCCAATTGGGGAAAATTCAATCGACACTGGGAAAAAAGGCATCTCCTTCGGCATGGCTGGCCTTGATGCGGACTCGCGACGCCGCCGAAGAACTGCGACTGAGCCGACCGGAAGAAAAGAAAATCAAGCAGATCAGCGAACATTCCGCCTCGACGGAAACCGCAGCGGCGCTGGCGAGCAGGCTCGGCGAGGACCTTGCGGTCGACATCGTGCTGACGCGCGCGGCGATTCGAAACGAAATCCCGGAAAGTGAAGTCCTCAAAACCGCAAAACGCGCCGCAAGCGCGAATTTCCCGATCAAGGCGCAGGATCTCATGCCGGATTTTGTTGGACCCGAATTGGGTGCGGAGCTGGAGCGGCTGCGGAGTCGCTGGGTGGAGTCCGATTTCCGAATGGAGCGGAGCGAACTCCTCGGAATTGTCGGCAAGCCCGAGGTTCATACGGATTGAAACGCCTATTGCGCCGGCTGACTCGCCGGGATTGCCTGCAGCACCGCGCCGCTTCGCGTTGACTGACAGCTGGACGCGCTCAGCCGGTTGCGGGGAAAGCGGGCCGCGGCGCATGCGAAACCTCGCCGGCAGTGATCCGATTCATCCCGCAATGGCGGAATTCAATTCGCGGTTTATAATGCCGGAGCGTCGATAGCGAATGCATGCGAATTCAATCGCCGAGTCCGCGGCCGGCCGGGCAGCCGCCAACCGAATTCGGCATAAGAGGTGCTTTCTCCTGTGAGATTTCCGAAGCTTGTAGATGCGTACGCAAGGGCGTCCGGACCGCCGCCCAGCTCCCTTTGGCGTTTCTTCGCATGGTGCCTGCGCGGCTCGTTTATGCTCATCGCGGTCGGGTGCGCGGTGTCAACCCTCGCCGGCGCGCTGGAAGTCGTCTCAGTTCTTCTCCTCGGGCTTGTGATCGACGCCGCTCTGGCGTCGGGACAGGACCGGCTGTTTTCCGAAAACGGCGCGCTGCTTATCGGCTCCGTGCTGTTCTTTCTGGCCGCGCGGCCGATCGCATTCGGGGCAAGCTCCGCCATTTCGACGATCCTCATCGCTCCGAACATAAACGCGCAAGTGCTTTCGCGGCTCCACAGACACACGCTTGAACAAGCCGTCTCATTCTTCGACGACGATTTCGCAGGGCGAATTTCGCAGAAGCAGCTTCAGGCGTCGCGCGCGATTTCAGACACGGTTGTCGAATTCGTCAATGTCGTTTCGTTCGCGCTTGCGTCTCTGGTCGCGTCGGTCGCGCTCCTTGCCGCAATCGATGCGGGAGTGGCGGTCGTGCTCGCGTTCTGGCTGGTCCTTTATTTCGCATTCATCCGCTGGTTTCTTCCGCGAATTCGCGGGCGCTCGATGGACCGCGCCGGCGCGCGTTCGATGCTGTCGGGGCAGATCGTCGACACCGTAACGAACATTCGCACGGTGAAACTGTTCGCGCACAGCCGGCATGAAGACAGCGCGGCGCTGGACGCCTTGGAGAGGTTCAGGCTCCGGACGCTGGAATTCGGCAAGGTTGCGTCGGGCTTCCGGTTCACCCTCATGACTCTGTCCGGACTGCTGCCGGTGATCCTGGTCGGCGGAGCGTTGATCCTCTGGACCCAGGGCGCGGCCACGGCGGGCGATATCGCGGCGACGGGAGGCGTCGCGATAAGGATCGCGCAGATGTCCGGCTGGGTGAGTTTCGTCCTGATGGCCATCTATTCGAACATCGGCGAAGCCGAAGACGGGATGCGGACTCTGGCCGTGCCGCATCGCATGGCGGACGCTCCTGGAGCCATCGAACTGCCCAAGGTTGCCGGTCGAATCAGATTCGAAAATGTCTCGTTCGAGTACGAGGAGCGCAAGGGCGCGCTTGCAGATGTCGATCTCGACGTCCGGCCGTACGAGCATGTCGGGCTTGTCGGCGCATCCGGCGCCGGAAAATCCACGCTCGCTGCATTGCTGATGCGCCTTTACGATCCAGACAAAGGCTGCATCCGAATCGACGGATATGATCTGCGCGAGGTCACGCAGGACAGTCTGAGGCGCCAGATCAGCATGGTCACTCAAGACACTGCCATGTTCAACAGGTCGGCAATGGAGAACATTGCATACGGGAAGCCGGATGCGACCAGCGCGGAAGTGATCGCCGCGTCCCGGAAGGCCGAAGCGCACGAATTCATCCTGCAGCTGCGAGACCAGCAGGGCCGAACCGGCTACGAGGCGCACTTGGGCGAGCGCGGCGTCAAGCTGTCCGGCGGGCAGCGCCAGCGGATCGCGCTCGCAAGGGCAGTGCTCAAAGACGCGCCGATACTGGTGCTGGACGAAGCGACTTCAGCATTGGATTCGACGGTCGAGGCGTCCATTCAGAACGCGTTGCGCAAGTTCATGGAGAACAAGACGGTGATAGCCATCGCCCATCGTCTTTCAACGATCCTGTGGATGGACCGCATCGTTGTGCTGGACGACGGCAGGATCGTCGAACAGGGATCCCACGACGAGCTGCTGGCCAAAGGCGGCGTGTTCACAGAGCATTGGGAAAAACAGCTTGGCGGATTCATCGGATTGGACCACGCTGCCGAATAGAGCGGAAACAGCCCTGCCGACAAATCAATCCGCTTGACGTCAGCTTCCGTGGGCCTTTGCAGCGGCTTCATCGAAAGCAGCGACGATCTCCCTCGCGGCGCGTGCCACATCCTCTGCGCTTGCTCCCGGTTTGTAGAGAGACGAGCCGAAGCCGAAACCGCTTATGCCGGCGGCAAGCGAACCGGCGAAAGTTTCTGTTCCGACGCCGCCAACCGCATATGTTTCGACATCCGGCGGAAGAACGGCCTTGATCGCGGCAAGCCCCGAATCCGCCAGCAAAAAATATGGGAACAATTTGATTGCATCCGCGCCGCTGCGGATCGCGGCAAAGCACTCGGTCGGCGTCATGCAGCCCGGAACCGAAATCATGCCGCGGGACTTCGCAGCGGAAATCACCTCCGGATTGCAGTCGGGCGAAACGCAGAGCCCTCCCCCTGCAGACGACAGGTCTTTCACCTGTTCGACGCAGGTCACCGTACCGCCGCCGATCAGCGCTTGATCCCCGAACCTGTCCGAAATCGCCTCAATGCTGCGAAACGGTTCGGGCGAATTCATCGGCACTTCAATCTTGAGAATCCCCGCCTCGACCAGCGCGGCGGCGATGCTCGGCGCTTCGGAAGGTTTGATTCCGCGCAAAATCGCGATCAGGTTTCTCATGGCACGCCATCCGCTTCAAAATAGCTCTTCGCGACACGGAGCCCTGCGAGCGTCAGTTCAGGCGTGTCGGGCGTTTCCGTCCGCACTCCAAGCCTGTTCAACGCGAGGCTATAGAGCTTCGACAAGCGTTGCTCTCCGATCAGCGCGACGCGATGGCCGGTCCAGTACGATTTTGCCGCGCCGACTTCGGCGGCGATCAATGCCGCCGAAAGTTTCGCCCGCAGCACTTCCGGCAGCGTTTCAAACAGCAGGTCCTCCGCCCTCAGCGAAAACATGGCCGCCAATGGCGCGCCGGAGCCGTCGATCAATCGATCCAGCTCATTTTCGAAAGCCTCGCTGTCGATATTTTCCGAGGCCAGCGAATGTCTGAGCACCGAATGGTTCTGAAGAAGCGAAAACAATTCTCCGCTGATGAAGGATTTGAACCGTATCACCCGCCCGTCGGATATCTCGACCCATTTGGTGTGGGTGCCCGGCATGCATGCGACGCCATTGAACCCGGGCCGTTCCGCAAGAAGGCCTGCGATCTGGGTTTCTTCGCCCCGAATGACGTCGGGCGGCTCCGATTGGCAAAGGCCGCCGACGATGCGGACGGCGATCCTGTGGTCGGTGGTCGGAGCAGTCGTAAAAGAGTCAGGCGAAAGCGGCTCACACGGAACCTCCGCATATGGAGCTTCTATCCAACCTTGGCGAGCTCCCACCATGCCGCACGCAACGATCGGCATGGTTCGGTCATTTGAAAGCCAGCCGCCGATCAATTCCAAAAGTGCGGATTCGAATTCGCTTGGTTCGAGTTTGGCCATGCCCCTCGCGGATGAGGCTTGCGCAAAAGGCCGCTCGGACTCGTCGAACGCCCACGCCCTGACGTTGGACGTGCCCCAATCAACCGCGATCCATTCAGCTTCTCGGGTCAATCTTGATTCGCCTTGCGGGTGCTTCTCCGATCCCGATCGCGACCGAGTCCTGTCAGCCGCTCAAGCGACTGCCCGAAGCAAAAGTTTGGTTTTAGGCAGGATCGAGAAATCAAGTTATCAACCCGCGCAAAAAATCGCTTGAACGAACTTGGCATGGAGCATGCCCCTACCCTCGCGCCGGACATGAATTCAAGCGGTTTTTCAATGATGCTGAAGAGCTGATCTGATGATGGGCCGCGTCCCGACATTCGACGAATGTACTGCGCGTCTCCGACAACGGCGCGGACAGCGCCCGCAGAGACGCGCGCTGATCGCGGCCGCTATGCGGGGATCGCCCACACAGGAAAGGCGAACGGCAAGAATTTCGCCAAAGAAGGTTCGAATAGCGTCGGAGATCGGTCGCGACCCGATTGGCGAATGGCCGAAGTCAGAACTCGAAGCGAATGGAGCAAATGCTTCTTTGCTCGACAGCAACCCTCAAGCGCGGTCGTCGATGCCCCGGCTTCCCTTGAGAATTCGCTGCAACGATCCGAACGCCGGATCGTCCAGCCGGAACATCCGAATGCGCCCGCCGCGCCGAGGACAAATCGATCAATACAGCGCGTCCGCCGCGTCAGCGGCGGCGGTTGATCGCGTATCTTGCGGCCTGCCGCAATACCTCCGCTTTGTCGCCGAACGAATCCAAAGCCGAAATTGCCGTTCGGACCAGTTCTTCAGCACGTTGCGACGCTCCCTGAACTCCCAGCGCGGAAACAAACGTCGCCTTGTTCGCTTGAGCGTCCTTTCGCAAAGGCTTGCCGACCTCGGACGGATCGCCGAACGCATCGAGCAGATCGTCGGCGATCTGATAGACCGATCCGACGGCTTCAGCATACTTCGACAACGGTTCCGGATCGCAGCCAGCGAGAATCGGACCGGCTTGACAGGACCAAGAAATCAATTTGCCGGTCTTGTGGTCCTGCAGTTCGGAAATCCGTTCCAGACTCCAGGAGTCGCCGCTTGTTTCCGCTTCCAGGTCCATCGCTTGGCCGAATGCCATTCCGGCCGCCCCAGCGGCATGTGCGAGCCTCCCGGCAAGCGCAGCCCTGATCCCGGCATCCGGGCTGGTTCTTTCGCCGCAAAGAATCTCGAACGACAAAGCTTGCAGCGCGCTTCCCGCCAGCACGGCGGTCGCTTCGTCCCACTTCACATGGACCGTCGGCATCCCCCTGCGAACGTCGTCGTCATCCATGCACGGCAAGTCGTCGTGAACGATTGAATAAGCATGCATGCATTCTATTGAAGCAGCCGCTCGAACCGCTGCGTCCTTCGAACAATCGAAGAGAGCCGCGCTTTCAAGCACGAAGAAGCCGCGCATCCGCTTGCCGCCGCTGCAAGCATGACGCATTGCATCCGTCAGCGGATGGCGGGGCAGTCCGGCAAAAATGTCGTCCAGACATTCATCAATTCTGACGCAGGCGTCTTCAAGCCCTTTCGAAAGCAGTGAACCCGAACTTGCATCCGAACGGGTCACGCCGATTCGCCACCTAAAGAGATCCTGCGGATTGCGCTTTCGCCCCGACGATTCCGCCGCGGCCGTTCAGCAGCTGTTGAGCGGGACTGCCGGATCAGAATGGTGCCTCCCTAGATCCTGAATCTGCTTTGAACGGACCTGCGCCAGTCGCCGCGCCGCCTTCGCCGACGGTGATCTGCTCTACTTTCTCCTCCGCCGCCTCAAGGATTTTTTGGCAATGACGCTTCAGCCGATTGCCCCTTTCGAAGAGCTCAATCGACTTTTCCAACGGCGAATCTCCGGTTTCAAGCTGGCTGGCGATGCTTTCCAGCTCATTCATCGCATCTTCGAACGACAGCTTTTCGATGTCTTTCGTGTTGTCCATGGTCATCTCCCCATAAGGACTTCAACGTGCGCCGCGACTGAATCAGCCAGCGCTTGAAGGTTGTACCCGCCCTCGAGCAACGAAACGACTTTGCCGGAGCAGGTCTTGTCGGCAATGTCGCAGAGCGCGCCAGTCGCCCAAGCGAAATCGCTCTCATCGAATTCCAGATTTGCCAAGGGATCGCGACGGTGCGCGTCGAAACCGGCCGAGATCAACACGAGGTCGGGATCATGCGCCTCGATTCTCGGAAGAATCTCGTCTTCCATCGCCCGCCGGAATTCCCTTCCGCCGCTTCCCGGAGCCAAAGGAACGTTGACGAATTGCCCATGCTTTCCCGTCTCGGACTTGCGGCCTGATCCGGGGTAAAGCGGCATTTGGTGCGTGGATGCGAAAAGGGCGCGCGACTCTCCATAGAGCAAGTCGCTCGTTCCGTTTCCATGATGAACATCGAAATCCATGACGGCAACCCGTTCCAGCCCCGCCGCATCGAGCGCGTATTTTGCGGCGATCGCCAAATTCCCGAAAACGCAGAATCCCATGGGCCTCGCTGCTTCCGCATGGTGCCCGGGCGGCCGAACGGCGCAGAATGCATTTCTGAATTCGCCTTTCAGCACGAGATCGACAGCTTTGACGCCCGCCCCCGCAGCTAGCATCGCCGCCCGAAACGATCCGGCCGACATGTGCGTATCAGGATCAAGGCTGACCGCGCCGCTTCGCGGAGCAGCGGCGGAAATCCCGTCGAAGTAGGATTTCGGATGGACCCGCAGAATGTGCTCAAGGGCGCATTCGGGCGCCTCCACTCTTGCCAGACCGCCGAATGCAGGATCATCCAGCCTCGACATGATCGATACCAATCGGGCGACGCACTCCGGATGTCCGCCGGGAGTCTCGTGCTTCAAGCAATCCGGATGGTAAATTAGCGCCGTCGCCATGATGCTCCATTCATTGGATGAACCCGCAAGCTGCGTGCGGACGGAATCACCTATCCGTTTTGAATGCGGTACGCTACCCCGACCGCGCCGCGTTCGTCCGCCGAAGGCGCCATCCGAGACGGAATGATCGCCGGGATCAATCCGGCACCAGCATGTAGCCTGTTCCCCTGACTGTCGTGAGGAATCGCGGATTGCGAGGGTCGTCTTCGAATTTGCTCCGCAGCCTGGACACCATGACGTCGATTCCGCGATCCTGGAAATTGAATTCCTTCCCGGTGATCTCTTTCGCAAGCGTCGGTCTCTCCACAGGCTTGTTCGGAGTCTTCGCCAAAAGCCTCAGAACGGCGATTTCCGATTGGGTCAGCGGCACGCGCTCCTGCCCGCGCCAGAGTTCGCCCCTTCTCGAGTCGAACATGTGCGCTCCCAAAGATAGCGAAATCTCAATCGGCTCAACGCGCCTGTCTTTTTCCGAGCGGCGCAGTATCGCTTCAATCCGAAGCAGGAGCTCTTGGGGATCGAACGGCTTCGGAACATAGTCGTCCGCTCCTGCGGAAAGGCCGTCGATCCGGTCGAGGACCTCGCTCTTGGCCGACAGCACGATCACAGGAGTATCGATCAAATTCCTCAGTCTCGCCGTCAGGCTGATGCCGTCTTCCCCCGGCATCATGACGTCCATGATGATCAGGTCGATCCGGAACGTCTTCAGGACGCGCGCCGCTTGATCCGCGCCGTTCGCGGCGCTGCACCAGAAGCCATTCTTCACAAGATAGGCTTGCAAGACTTCGCGGATTCGAGAATCGTCATCGACGATCAGGATGTGCGCGCTGTCCTGATCCGGCCGCTTCATTTCCCGGCCTTGAATTCGGAACTCCTGAATTGCGGATCCATCATTTGCTCGAGAACCTTGCGGAATCCCGCGACGGCTTCCGGCCCGGCGGCGCTGTAGGCATTGCGCATCCGTCGTCGCTGGGCGTCGGACAATTGACCTTCAAGTTCGACGCCCGCGGCCGTCAGATGGAGGTGGCGGGTCCGGCGGTCGCTTGCGCCGACCTCTATTGAAACCAAACCGTCTTCGACGAGCCGCCGGAGGACGCGATTCAGAGACTGCTTGGAAACGCCCAGGATGGCGATCAGGTCGCTGACGGTCGTTCCCGGGTAGCGGTTGATGAAATGTATCGCCCGATGATGCGCCCTGCCGTAATCGTAGCGCTCAAGGATGCTGTCCGGGTCCGCCGTGAATCCTCGATAGGCGAAGAACATCGCTTCGATCCCTTTCCTCAGCTGCTCGTCAGTGAGAAACAGCAAGTCTGTTCCGCCGGACGCCCTGTTCCCGTAGTTTCTCATTTGCGCATCCAGCTGAATCCCACTTTCCGAAGCCGCCGCAGTTTAAGTCAACCTTGTTGACATTTCAATCGGGCTTCGCTAGCGATCTCCTCGCGTATTGGCGAGCGTGCCCGATACTCGGCGCGCGATGCCTTCGCCCGACCGAGCGGGACCGGAGCAAGCGAAGGAAGACTGGCATGGCGGGACCGTACGACGATCGCGACGGATTCATCTGGGTTGACGGAGAGTTCGTGCCGTGGCGCGATGCGCAGGTGCACGTCCTGACTCACGCAATGCACTACGGATCTTCGGTGTTCGAGGGAGAGCGCGCGTACGGCGGCAAGATTTTCGAGAACCGCAAGCATACCGAGCGCCTGCTCGAATCGGCGCGGCTGCTCGACATGCCCGTCGGCTACACGGTCGAGGAAATTGAAAAAGCCAAATCCGACGTCATGGAGAAGAACGGGCTAGCGGACGCGTATGTTCGCCCGGTGATATGGAGAGCGTCGGGCGAAGACATGGGCGTCGGCGCGCGCAAGAACAAGGTCAAGATGGCGATAGCGGCTTGGGAATGGGGCGCTTATTACGGGGACGCGAAGTTCAAAGGAGCCAAGCTGGATATCTCCAAGTGGAAGCGACCGAGCCCCGAAACGATCCCCAGTCAAGCGAAAGCGGCCGGGCTGTACATGATTTGCACGATTTCGAAGCACCAAGCCGAAGAAAAAGGCTGTTCGGACTCGCTGATGCTCGACTACCGCGGCTATGTCGCGGAGGCGACGGGAGCGAATGTCTTTTTCGTCAAGGACGGAGAGGTGCACACTCCCCTGCCGGATTGCTTCTTGAATGGAATCACGCGGCAGACGGTCATCAAGCTGTTGAACGACCTAAATGTGAACATCCATGAGCGGCACATAAAGCCCGAAGAGCTGGAAGGCTTCGAGCAATGCTGGCTGACAGGCACGGCGGCGGAAGTCACTCCGGTCGGCCGGATCGGCGATTACTCGTTCGAAGTCGGACCGCTCACCCGCTCGATCGCGAAGAAATACGAACTGCTGGTGCGCAGCTGAAGTCGAATCGATCAGACTCAGGCCGCAAGGTCTTCCAGCAGATCGTCGAGCCGTCGCCGGCAGGGCATCTCCAAGAGAGCCTATCCGATATTCGGGACGCCTCCTCGGATGACCGTAACAAGCCAATCGGCGTCGATGTTGCAACCGGATAGCACGACGGCCGCCTTGCGGCCCGCCATCGCGTCGCGCTCCTTGATCAAGGCTGCCAGAGCCGCAGCCCCTGCTCCCTCGGCAATGTTGTGCGTCGTCCGGTAGTACAGCCGGATGGCTTCGGCGACCTCCGCGTCGCTGACCTCCACGATTCGCTCCGCGCCGGCCGATATCCTCTCCAGCGGCTCCTTGAAGGGCACCCTCACGGCGATTCCGTCGGCGAACGTGCGCGCTGAATTGGTTTCCACGCGCTTGCCGGCCTTAAAGGAAAGCCTGATCGTCGGCGCCGCATCGGAAACCACTCCCACGATTTCGGTTCTGAGCCCGAGCGCATCCCGCGCCGCGATCATTCCGCAAATCCCGGATCCGCAGCCGATCGGAACATAGACCGTGTCCAAATCATCCACCTTGCGGAACAGTTCATAGGCGTAAGTCGACACCCCGCGCACCAGTTCCGAGTGGAACGGCGGAACATGGAACAATCCGTCGGCGAGCGAAATGCGCTCTGATTCCGCCCGTGCCTCATCGTAATCTTCGCCGAATTCGATCAGATTCGCGCCGTATCCGCGCATGGCGGCGTTCTTTTCGACCGCGTTTCCCTTCGGAACGAAGATCCGCGCATCAAGGCCGGCAGAGACAGCCGCTCGGGCGATGCTCTGTCCATGATTGCCGCGAGTTGCGGTGGCCACGCCCGCGCAATCGGGCCGCGATTTCATGAGCCAATCGATGAAAGTGATTCCGCCCCTGATCTTGAATGCTCCGGTCGGAAGGTGGTTCTCATGCTTGACCCAGACCGAGGCTCCTGCGGCTTCGGACAGAAGCGGCCATTCGATTAGCGGCGTCGGCTGCAACTCGCTGTGGATCAAGTCCGCCGCTGCTTCGATTTCGGATATGCTGAACATAAGTTTTCGGTACCAAAGTGTTTGCGACACTTCAAATGAATGCGTCCTGCGAACCGCACGCTCTCTCAAAATGCCGACGGTTTTCGGATGCAGCCAATCGAAATGCCAAGGCAATTTGCAAGAGTTCCGAAGGTTGCATCGTACTGAAGCGCAGGAGACAGCCGCGTAATCTCAGGCTGCCGACAGGCGGCGCGCTGGATAGGCGACAACCAGCGAGGCGGCGCGGCAAACACAAGCCAATCACCCGGCGGATGGAACAGGAAGATTCACATGATCCCGGCAAATCACCGGTCGGCATGATTTTAGCCTGTCCAGCGGGTACGCCCATGACGCGCTTGAAGACCGTGCTGCGGGGTTCGGCGGTACGATGGAATCTACAAGAGATGTTGCAACCAAGTACGAAGTTCCTTAAATTCCATTGAAGAGGTACAGGCATGATCGAGAATTGGCGCTGCATATGAATTTGGATTGATGACGGAGCACGCCGCAGGAGGGCAGAGCGCCGAAGCGCTGCAACAAGCAGTCTTTGAACTGAAGGCAAAAATAATAAGCTTCAAATCTTTAGAACAAAATTGGGATGGAGACGGCGCCGAAGCAATACCGGAATCTGCGATTGAAGCTTCTTTGAAATTTTCGGAAAGAGTTTGTCAATTCTCGCGGAGAAATGAACCTGTCTCCGTTGCCCCCAGCCCGGATGGTGAGATTGCATTTTATTGGAATCATTGCAATGGTTATGCAGAAGTGAATTTCGCTGGCAAAGGAGCAGTTACTCTTTGCTGGAAGGACGAAAGTGAGGAAATGCAATTGATTGAAGAAGATATCAGCATTATTTTTGGAGCTGACTGGATTGACAATAGCCATGTTTGGAGAAAACTTTATTCTTTCTTGCGTCATGGATCCTAGTAGCGCTTGCACTTCATACAGCGATTATTTTGATCGCCGAATTGAGCGGACAGTTCACAGAACGCGACGGCGAACTGAAGCGAATTCGTGAATCAACACGACCCGGTCCCATATGCAGGAAAAAACGAATTTGACTTCGCGTCAACGGCGTCCGATCTCATATATCTTCGCCACTTCGACTTGACGCGCCATATCCCGACTTCGACACATTTTGCCGACAAGGGAGCGCTCTTTGAACAGCGCCGCGGGCTTGTCGGCCGCTTGCGCGCAAGCGCGCCATAGGAAAGTAGAAAATGCGAAGCTTGACCCAGTCGCCGACAGACCCCGAATTCGTACAGGACCCGTATCCGTTCTATGACGAGGCGAGAGAGGCCGGCGACCTTTTCCGTTGGTCCGACTACGACCGGATTTGCGCGGTTTCGTTCCGCAGCGCGAATGCGCTTCTCAGGGACCGCCGCTGGGGACGAGAGCTGCCGGCGGAATTCCGCGAGGAGGCGCCGGATCACTTGGAACCGTTCATGAAACTGGAGCGGCACTCGATGCTTGAGCTCGATCCGCCGAATCATACGCGCCTGAGGAGCCTGGTTTCAAAAGCATTCACGAGTCGGCGGGTTGCCGAGCAACTGCCTGCGATCAAATCAATTGCGGAAAAGCTCGTATCGGGATTTGAAGACAGCGAAATCGAGATTCAGAAAAATTTTGCGGAAAAATTGCCTGTCCTGATCATCGCCGATCTGCTGGGCGTTCCCGAAGAGATGGCCGACCAGCTTCTTGAATGGTCCCACAGTATGGTCGCCATGTATCAGGCCGGCCGCGACAAACGCGTCGAAATCGAGGCCGCCGAGGCTTCGACGGAATTCGCCGAATACATCCGCCGCGAAATAGAATGTCGCCGCACGGCTCCGACGGAAGATCTGATTTCTTCGTTGATCGCTGCCGAAGAGGGCGGGCAGCGCTTGTCGGTCGATGAGATGGTCTCGACCTGCATACTTCTTTTGAATGCCGGTCACGAAGCGACGGCCAACTCGATCGGGAACGCAATCAAAGCCATCATCGAATCCGGTCTGTCGGCGCGGAAGCTGCTCGCGGACGGAGCGGTCGCGCGAACTGTCGATGAGACCCTGCGTTTCGACCCGCCCTTGCATCTTTTCGAACGGCACGCCAAGCAAGACATGGAATTTTTGGGCTGCGAGTTCAAACGCGGCGACACCGTCGCGGTGCTGCTGGGCGGCGCGAATCGCGATCCTGCCGCATTCCCGATTCCGTACCGATTCGATCCGAGCCGACAGGCTGCCGGACACATTTCGTTCGGCGCGGGAATTCATTTCTGCGTCGGCGCCCCCTTGGCGAAAGCGGAGCTTGCCGTCGGCTTGAGCAAGTTCTTCGCCCGATTTCCGAACGCGTCGTTCGCGGAGACCCCGAAATACGCGGACCGCTATCATTTCAGAGGGCTGGAGACATTGAAACTTTTGCCATAAAGGAGCTTCGCGCGGTCCGCGAACGCTGCGGCCAGCCGGCAGCCGTGCATGAAGCGACCGCATCGGAATGGCAATTCGGCGTCTTGGACACGCCCGTCGCGGGATGCGGATTTCCGGGGCGGACACGTCTTGAATATTGCTGTTGCGTTCCAATATTATTTTGGACAATACTTGATCGCTGCGCATTCGGCGCAAAGTCGTAAGGAGGAAAAAATACTGTCCCAAGAGGCATGCGCGGTCGCGAAAATGCCGACCGCTGCCGGAATTCCCCTTCAGGATTCCGGAAACCGTTCGTCTGGCGACATGTTGATGAATTTTATTGTGCAGTCGCTGCATGACGACAACGCTGAAGAAGTGGTTTCCATCGACTTGCATGGAAAATCCGAAATGGCCGACTATATGATCGTCGCCTCGGGCCGTTCGACGCGGCAGGTGACGTCGATCAGCGAGAAGCTGATCGAGAAGCTCAAGCATGACTTGAAGTTGGCGGCTCGGGTGGAAGGCAAGGAGTACGGCGACTGGGTGCTGATCGACGCCGGCGACGTGATCGTGCACGTATTCAGGCCGGAAGTTCGTCAGTTCTACCAGCTGGAAAAGATGTGGATGTCGTCCGACGGAGAGTCCGCCCCGTTCTGAATGCGGATCAGGATCGTCGCCGCGGGCAGGATTCGGGGCTGCCCGGAAAAGGAACTGGTCGACCGTTATCTTGGGCGGTTTGACAAGGTCGGGCGCGCTGTCGGGCTCGGGCCGTCCGAAATCATCGAATTCGACCCCGCAAGCAAGGGCCGCGCTTCCCCTGCGGACAGGCTTTTCGCGGACGGAGCGGCAAAGCGGTTCGTCTGCCTGCTGGATGAGCGAGGCCAGCAACATAGCAGCGTGGAGTTCGCGCGGATGCTTGAAAACCGGAAATCCGACGGCGTAAAAGAGCTGGCGTTCCTGATCGGAGGTCCTGACGGGATCGCGAGTTCGCATTCGAACCGGGCGAACGCCTCCATCTCAATGGGGCGAATGGTTTTCCCGCACAAGCTGGTCAGAGTGATGCTGGCCGAGCAGCTTTACAGGGCGGCGTCAATTTTGGGAGGCCAGCCATATCACAGGGTCTGAACGGCCGAGACCGAAGTCCGGCCGATGCCGAATCCCAGCATGCTGGAGAAGCGCGATGAGTGCGCGCCGACCGGTTGTTCTCTGCATTCTGGACGGGTGGGGACTCAGCGCCGAGCGGGCCGGCAATGGGCCGGTCTTGGCCAGGACGCCGGTTTTCGACCGGCTTACGGCCGAATGCCCGAATTCGACTCTGACCGCGCACGGCCCTGCCGTAGGGCTTCCCGAAGGAAGCATCGGGAATTCCGAAGTCGGCCATCTGCATATCGGAGCCGGACGAACGATTTTGATGGAGATGCAGCGAATTAACCGCGCCGTCGAGACCGGCGAGTTTTACTCGGATCCGGCTCTGGAGGCGTTTTCCGCCGCGATTCGCCGGTCTGGAGGCTCCGCCCATGTCGCAGGCATCATTTCGGACGTCGGCGTGCACGGGCTCGCTTCGCACATCGTGCACGCGGCCCGGGCCATTTCGGAATCGGGGTCGAGAGTCTGGATACACGCGCTGACGGACGGACGGGATTCGCCGCCCGGCAAAGCGGCGGAATTTGTCGAGAATCTGGAGAGGGCGCTTCCTGGCGGCGCGCGGATCGCAACTGTGAGCGGTCGCTATTTCGCAATGGACCGCGACAGGCGATGGAACAGAGTGGAAGCGGCTTGGAAAGCAGTCATGCTCGGTCGCGGCGAGCGGTCGCAGACCGCGCTCGATGCCGTGGCAATGGCGGATTTGAAGGGAAAAACCGACGAATTCATTCCGCCTACGGTTGTCGGCGACTATTCCGGCGTCGAGGACGGCGACGGTTTTTTCATCGCGAACTTCCGCGCGGACCGGGCGCGGCAGATCGCGGCGGCGATCGGGGATCCGGAATTCAATGCGTTCGACATATCGGACAGGCCGAAGCTGGCCGCGATGCTCGGACTGGTGAATTACTTCGAGACGCCGAAGAGCTGGATCGCGTCGATGTTTCAAAAACCCGAGATTTCAGACACGCTCGGAGAATGGGTCGCGCGCCATGGTCGGACGCAGTTCCGCTTGGCCGAAACGGAAAAATATCCCCATGTCACTTTTTTCCTGAACGGAGGGAAGGAAAAGCGCGAGCCCGGCGAGCAAAGATACATGGCCCAAAGCCCCAAAGTCGCCACTTACGATCTTGCGCCGGAAATGGCCGCGGAGGAAGTGGCCGACAAGCTGGCGGAGGCCATTCGGCAGGAATTCGACCTGGTCGTCGCCAACTTCGCCAATCCGGATATGGTCGGGCACACCGGCGATCTGCCGGCAGTCATCAAGGCGTGCGAAGCAGTCGATCAAGGTCTGGGGCAAGCCGTGTCCGCGCTTGCGGAAACCGGCGGCGCGATGATCGTGACTGCGGATCACGGAAACTGCGAGCAAATGTTCGGTGCCCGAGCCGAGCATCCGCATACCGCGCATACGACGAATCCCGTGCCGGCGATACTGGTGGGCGCCGATGAAGGCTTGACGATGCGCAGCGGCGAGCTTTCCGATATCGCTCCGACGCTGCTTGATCTCATGGGGCTCGAGAAAGCGCCCGCGATGACCGGCGAAAGCCTTTTGCTCCGAACGCAAGTCTGACGGGCCGGTCTCTGCGCGGTCGATGCGCGGACGCCGACTTCTCGGGTCGAAGACCGCGGCCGGAGTCATGCCTCGCGAAATTGAAGTCCCGCAAACGCGTCCCCTGCAAGCCGAATGAAACATGGTTTGCGGGTTTCGGACTGCAATGATACGTGATGCGGATTGAAAAAGCGCCCAAGTTGCGGCAGATACCAGTTAATTCTGCTGCGGGCCATTTGGGCGAGCGAGCCATGGCGCGAACTGAATGCGGCGCCGAAGGCGCAACCCGGAATTCGGCGAGTGTGTAGATGAGATTTCGGCTTCAACTCTTGGATGAGACGATACACGCGATGAGAACATTTTTTGCACTTCTGCTCGGCGGCATGACGGGAATCGCTGCGACCTTTGGAACCGCGGACGGCGTGGCGGCTCAGGAAGCCGGGACCGAACGCACGACCTACCAGAATCTGGACTTGTTCATTTCGATCATTGAACAAGTGCGGGAAAGCTACGTCGAGGATGTCGATGAGACCCGGCTGATTGAAAACGCCATTTCAGGAATGCTGACTTATCTCGACCCGCATTCCTCGTATCTTTCCGCCGAGGAATTGAGAAAGTGGGACGAGCAGACTTCCGGACAATTCAGCGGCCTCGGAATCGAAGTGACGCTCGAACAGGGATTCATCAAGGTTGTTTCGCCGATAGACAACACGCCTGCCGCGGAAGCGGGTCTGCAGCCCGGCGACTATATAACCCAACTGAACGGCGAATCCGTGCTCGGCCTGTCGCTCGACGAAGCGGTGAAGAAGATGCGCGGCCCGGTAGGATCCGACATTACCTTGACCATCGAAAGAGAGGAAGCCGACGCCCCGTTCGACGTGGTGATCACTCGAGGAACAATCAAGACGCCAAGCGGCCGCGTTCGGTTGGAAGGCGACACAATGGTTGTTCGGATCACATCCTTCAACGAACAGACGATGGAAAATGTCGAATCAGGCATCGCGGAAAAAATCGAGGAGGCCGGCGGCAAGGAGAACTTGATCGGCACGGTTATCGACTTGCGAAACAATCCGGGCGGATTCCTGGATACGGCAATCGACATATCGGACGCATTCCTGGACGAAGGAGAGATCGTTTCGATCAGGCAGCGGGACGGCGAGGGAGCAAAGCGATTCGTGGCCAAGCCGGGGGACATGCTGGAAGGACTGCCGATAGCCGTTCTGATCAACCAGGGATCGGCGTCCGCATCGGAAATCGTTGCGGGCGCCCTGCAGGACCATGATCGGGCGATCATTGTCGGGACCAAGAGCTTCGGCAAGGGGTCGGTTCAGACGCTCGTTCCGCTCGGCGAGGAATACGGCGCGCTGCGATTGACGACGGCCCGCTACTACACGCCGTCGGGACGGTCGATCCAAGCACAGGGAATTCTCCCCGACGTGGTCGTTCAGCAGCGTCTGCCGCAGCCTGATGCCGACGAGGAGGAAGAAACCGAACCTCGCTTTTTTTCAGAGGCCGACATATCCGGAAGTCTTGAGAACGACAGCTTGATCGAAGATCTGGAAGCGGTGGAACGCGCGGAAGCCAGACAGGAAGCAATGGCGGAGTTGAGGAAGAATGACCCGCAAATGGCTTACGCGATCGACGTGCTGTTGGGGATCTCCGTTTTCGATTCCGGCTCGTAGCGTTCTTCTTCAGGCAGGGTGCGATGGTTGCGAAATCGGACGTCCGGCGTGAATCTTCGGATCCGGATGCCTTGCCCTATCGGCTGTGCGTCGGAATCATGCTGGCCAACAAGCATGGCGACGTCTTCGTCGGGCGAAGGATCGACAGCGACATCGATGCTTGGCAAATGCCGCAAGGGGGCATCGACCCGGGCGAGAATCCATCGGCGGCGGCGCTTCGCGAGTTGGAAGAAGAGACCGGCGTGCGCCCGGAATCGGTTCGGTTCTTGGCAAGCATGGACCGTTGGATCGCCTACGACCTTCCGCGCGAGATGGTGCCGAAGATTTGGGGCGGCCGGTACAAAGGCCAGACGCAGAAATGGTCTCTTTACCGCTTCAACGGATCCGACGGTCAGATCGACATCAGCGCGGAGAATCCGGAATTTTCCGAGTGGCGCTGGATGCCGGTCGACAAAGTCATTGAATATGCAGTGTGGTTCAAGAAATCGACATACGAACAGGTCGTCGAAGAATTCCGGCCGTTCCTCTAGCCGTCGAATTCGAAAGGCATCGGACCGCCTCCGCGTCGATTCCGCTCGGAAGCGGTCGGCCTTCACGAGAAAAGAGTGATGGCATCGCCGCGCAGAAAGATTGATACGAAATCGCTCGGGCTCGAAATCGGCCTCGACTTTGTGGAGTTTCTGACCGGGCGCCAACACTTGCACTACGGCCTATGGATTGAAGGATTGGAGCCTTGCGCCGCAAATCTGCTTTCGGCGCAGTCGGAATACACCCGGAGGCTGACAGGCATGCTGCCGGACGGCAGGCTCAAGGTTCTGGATGTCGGCGGCGGCGCCGGTGAAACTGCTCGTGAACTTTCAGAAATGGGCCATGAAGTCGAAATCGTGGTTCCGAGCGAAATCCTCGCCGAGCGGTGCAAGCGCAACGCAGGCAAATCCGTGAATGTGCATCTGGCGAAATTCGAAAACTTCCGGCCCGACGGAGATTTCGACCTCTGCATGTTCTCCGAAAGCTTCCAGTACATTCCCATCGAGGCGGCGTTGCGGAACGCGCGCGCCGCGATAAAGGACGACGGCCTCGTTCTGATTGCAGATTGCTTCAGGTCGAATGAATTCGTCAGCGAGTTTTCAGACAAGGGCATGGTCGGAGGCGGCCACCTGCTTTCGGAGTTCAGGACACGAGTGCAGAACAGCCCGTTGCGGATCGCCTTCGAAGACGATGTGACCGAACTGGTCGCGCCGTCAATAGAGCTCGAGCGAAAGTTCTACAGCGTGATCGGGAATTCAGTCCGGCGAATAGACGGCGAATTCGCGTCGGCGCACCCGTTTCGCCACCGAATGGCCTCCGCGATTTTTCGATTGCTGTTCAGCAAGCGTCGCCGGGAAAGGCTTGAGCATCGACTCAGCGGACGCGCGCGCAATGCCGAAGCTTTCTGCCGGTACAACAGATACCTGATGATGCGCCTGGCGCCTGCCGAACGGAGCTGAAGGACGGGAGTCCGCAAACCGACGGCACGGCGCGATGCGTGTCGCCTTGCGGCTTGCAACTCAAGTCGCGAATTTCCGACAGAATCCCGGATAGTTTGCATCAATCTTCCAAGGCGGCCGAAAGCTTTTCCAGTCTGTGGACGATATCCTTAGGTCTCTGCGCAGCGTCGTGAGCAGCGCTGTTGCGCATTCCGCATTTTTTTTCTAGCTTCGTCCAAGTCAGTGAAATCTGAATTCAGCACCTTGGAAAGGAAAGAATAATGAATAAATCACTCACGCTAGCTCTCGGTTTCAGTTCGGTTGCGTTGCTTGCCTTGGGAGGTTGCGACACCATGGGAGACGATGCAATGGATGACGCCATGGACGACGGCATGGAGATGGAAATGTCCGACGACATGGAGATGGAAGACGAGATGGAGATGGAGATGGAAGACGGCATGGACGGCTGATCCGTTCCATCGGACAACCAATAGTACTTTTTCTTCTATCTTAAATGGATTTTTGCCGCCGTTTTCATGAATGCGCGCGTTCGGGAGCGGCGGCAAAGCTTTGGAGGAACCGGCGGCGGCGCATTCGGGCAGCATCCGGAAAGTGTTGCTGCCCCAAGATCGGTCTGCTTGTCGCGCGCTCCCCAGAGATTCACGCGATTGGCAATGATTCAGCAAGAAGCTGAATTCCGCGTTGATTGATTCCCCATGCGATTCACAGCCCGGCAGACGTGATTCAAATCCGCGAAGAAAAAATCCCTTCATGTGCTGGCCATGCGCGGTTCGGCCCTTTCCCCTGCATGGCGCGACGGAGGCTTTGAGCCAAACTATGCGGATCAGCAAAAGAATCGCGGAAATGCCGGCCTCCGGAACAGTGCAGCTCGGTCAAGAGGCACGGGAACTCAAAGCTTCCGGGAAGACAATCATTGAACTCGGCGAAGGAGAGCCGGATTTCGACACGCCGAGGCATGTGGTTGAAGCGGCCTACAAGGCGGCTCTCAGGGGCGAGACCAAGTACACTTCGGTTGCAGGGACGCCCCAGCTGCGCGAAGCGGCGGCCGCGAAACTGCGCGCAGAGAACTCGGCGGAATACCAGCCTGAGCATATTGTCGTAGGCAACGGGGCGAAACAGCTCATTTTCAATGCGCTGCTTGCAACCCTTGACCCGGGCGACGAGGTCGTGATCCCGGCCCCCTATTGGGTAAGTTATCCCTCCATGGTTGCCCTCGCGGAAGGCAAGCCGGTCATTGTTCGATGCACGCCGGATTCAGCCTTCAAATTGACGCCCGAGGCTCTTCGACCAGCTATGAGTCCGCGAACCAGATGGATCATTCTGAATTCGCCCGGCAACCCTGCCGGAGGCGTCTATGGGCCGAATGAGCTCGGCGCTCTGGCGGACGCGGTTCGAGGGCATCCTACTGCGGGGGTCATGTGCGACGACATATACGAAAAAATCGTATTCAAAGGCTCGCGCTTTGCGACGATGGCTGCGGTCGCGCCGGATCTATGGGACAGAATTCTCACCGTGAACGGCGTTTCGAAGTGCCACGCAATGACCGGTTGGCGCATCGGCTACGCCGCCGGACCGATCGATTTGATCGCGGCAATGGCGAAACTGCAGGGGCAATCGACGACGAACGCCTCTTCGATCGGGCAAGCCGCGGCCATGGCAGCCCTTACCGGTCCGCAAAACCATTTGGACGAGTGGCTTGGAGCATACGAACGTCGGCGAGCACTGGTCCGCGAGCGTCTTTCGAAGATTTCGTCGCTTCGAATCGCGCAGCCGGAGGGTGCATTCTATCACTTCGTCGGATGCGGCGGGCTGTGCGGCGCCGTCACCCCCGACGGCGAGACTATCGCCAGCGACAGGGATTTTTGCAGACATCTGCTGCATTCCGCAGAAGTTGCGGTCGTGCCGGGCTCCGAATTCGGGATGCCTGGATATTTCCGGCTTTGTTTTGCCAAATCAGACGACGATCTGCGTCTGGCCTGCGACAGGATCGGCGAAGCCGTTTCCGGTTTGAAACGCGCCTGAGCGAGTTCAAGCTGCCGTTCGTCCGCAATGCGCCGGACGAGAGCGGCAGCCAAAATCGATGTCCGGAAATCAAATGCCGAAGCGGCGGAAACTCGCGCTTCGGCAAAGAGCTTGCAAGCGGACCGCTGATGCCGACATGGTTGGAATTCGCCGTTTTGATCGCCGCGAATAAGCGACTTGCCGCGAGAGGGTCGATTTTGCACGCTGTTCGGGAGTTTTTTTGAGGCGCGCGGCATTTCTCAAGGGATTCGATCCTTCAAATCGATTCATCTATTTTTCTGCGTATGCCGCTTGACCCGGTTCGCGCATTCGTCAGAATGTGCCGCATGTCGAATTTCAAAGCGACGCGGAGCCGGAGCCGCCGCCGCGGCAGCCCTCGTGTCTCAGCCCGCCCGGCCGATTACCGCAGGTTGAAGCATCCGTTCAGCCCGCAATCCGTATTCAGCGAGGATGAAATAGAGCACATTCACAGAACGGCGTTGCGGGTGCTCGAGGAGCTTGGCTTCAAGATACTGTTGCCGGAGGCCTGCGATACCTTCGCGAAGGCAGGCGCACGAATTGAAGAGGAGCTTGTCTTCATCGGCCGAGACATTGTCGAGGCGGCACTGGAAGATGCGCCGGCTTCGTTCCGGCTTCGCGCAGCCAATCCGGGTCGCGAGCAAATTTATGAAGACGACGCGATGCTCTTCATGCCGGGCGCGGGTTGTCCGAATGTCACCGATTTCGAGCGCGGCCGCAGACCGGGACGCCTGAGCGATTACGAAGAAACTGTGAAGCTTTCACAGAGTTTCGACGTCATCCACATGTTCGGACCCGCCGTGGAGCCGCAGGACGTGCCGGTCCACACAAGGCATTACGACATGATGCGCGCGCAACTGGCGTTCGGCGACAAGCCGACATTCACATATGCGCGCGGACGCAGGCAGGTCGAAGAGAGTTTCGAGATGATCAGGCTGGCGCTGAGCTTGAGCGAAGACGATTTCACCGACGGCGTCTGGTCGACATGCGTGATCAATACGAACTCTCCCCGCTTGCTGGACAGGCCGATGGCGCAAGGAGTCATCGATTTCGCCCGGGCCGGACAGATGTCGGTGATCACTCCGTTCTGCCTTGCAGGCGCAATGGCGCCGGCAACGATCGCCGGCGCGCTGACGCTCCAACATGCGGAAGCGTTGGGCTGCGTGGCGCTGGCGCAGCTCGCGAAACCAGGCGCGCCTGTCAGCTACGGCGGATTCAGCTCCAATGTCGACATGAAATCCGGGGCGCCCGCGTTCGGGACGCCCGAGCATGTGAAGATGCAGATAGGCGCAGGGCAACTTGCCCGGCGCATCGGCTTGCCATGGCGGTCCGCGAGCGGATCTTCCTCCAACGCTCCGGACATGCAGGCCGCCAACGAAACCGTCATGTCGCTGTGGGGCGCATTGATGGCCAACGCGACTCTGACCGTGCACGCGGCTGGCTGGCTGGAAGGCGGATTGAGCTTCGGATACGAAAAATTCATTAACGACATCGAATCTTTGAACGTGATCGCGGAACTTTGCTCGCGCACGGCGTGCGATGAAGCGGAGATCGGCTTCAGCGCCTTGCAGGAGGTAGGGCCGGGAGGGCATTTCTTTGGAACTGCCCACACCATGGAGCGATATCAGACGGCATTCCATGCTCCGCTGGTTGCCGACCTGAGCAATTACGGAAGCTGGTCGGAAGCCGGCGGCAAAACGTCGGCGGAACGCGCGACATCGATTTGGAAATCGATTTTGAATGAATTCACTCCCCCTGAGACCGGCGCATTGGCAGAACAGCGATTGGAAGAGTACATCGCCCTCAAAATTGAAGCCGGCGGAGCGCCGCCGATAGAGTAGTCCAGACGGAGAGCTTTCAATGACGCCATCTTCCGAATCGTTTTACGAGCCGATTGATCTGCCTGACAGAATGGACTTCGGCGACGAAAAAATGCTTGAAGAGGCGAAAGCTTTCCTGAACCGCATGAAGCGCCGCCATTCAGTGCGCGACTTCAGCGGTCGGGCGGTCGCACGCGAAGTGATTGAGGAATGCGTCCGCGCCGCCGGCACAGCTCCGTCTGGCGCCAATCACCAGCCGTGGCATTTTGCGGCGGTTTCGGCGCCGGAGATGAAACATCGGATCCGCCTTGCCGCTGAACGCGAGGAAGAAAAATTCTACGCTGGCGGCGGCGGAGACGAATGGCTCAAGGCTTTGGAGCCGATCGGCACGGACGCAAGCAAGCCGCATCTCGACATTGCGCCATGGCTGATCGTCGTATTCGCCCAACGCTGGGGCCAACTTGAAGACGGCCGCCGCCGAAAGAATTACTACGTGCCAGAAAGCGTCGGAATCGCGACGGGCTTTCTGCTGGCGGCATTGCACCATGCCGGCTTGGCCGCTCTTACACACACGCCCAATCCGATGAATTTTCTCAATACCATGCTCGGACGACCCAAATCGGAGAAGCCCACAATGATCATAGCGGTCGGCCATCCTGCTGCGGATGCAAAGATCCCGAAGGCTGCGAAGATGAAAAAGCCTTTGACCGACATACTCACCGTAAAGATTTGAAAGCGGAGCCGACGAGGTTTTGCCTGGAAACAAGCCTACGCGCGCGCCAACGCCTTCAAACGGACATGGCGTTCTTTTCGCTATCGAAAATATTTGCCCAGATCGGCGATGCCATCAAGCGCGGAAGCAAGTCTTGACGCCTCGGCTTCCTTGAGATCCACGCTCGGCGGCAATGTGCGCGCCCAGCCCGGGCAGGCGCGGAACACCGAGAGCGCTCCCTTCGTTCCGCTGACATTGCTGACCGACGCGATCGCGTCGCGAAGCGCATTCACTTTGCGGTCCAGTTCGGCCTGCGCATCCGGGTCGGTCTCCGACAGCCGGGCCGCAACTACCGGCGCAGTGACGTTCGTCGTGGCTGAAATGCAGCCCCATCCGCCGATTTGGAGATTGGCTGCGGCGAGCACTTCCGAACCTGAAAACGCTTCGAATCCGGGAAACGCATCAACGAACATTTTCGTGTTCTCGAAATCGCCGCTGCTGTCCTTCATTCCTACGAACACGCCCGGAAAGGATTCTCTGAGCCTTCGAACCAGGTTCAGCGTGAACGGAACCGCCGACATTTGCGGGAAATGATACAAGAATATCCTTGGCGATTTTCCGCCGAGCGCTTCGGCGACCTTTGCGAAAAACCTGAACAATCCCTCGTCGGCGGGGGACTTGTAGTAGAACGGAGGCAGCATAAGCAGCCCTCCGGCTCCGGCATCGAGAGCGATTTCCGAAAGTTCGATCACATCGCCGAAAGAAGTCGATCCGGTGCCGATGATCGTTTTGTCCATCGGCAGACCGCCCTCGGCCATCGTTTCAATGAGTTCCCGGCGTTGAGGGGCTGCCAGCGAGTTCGCCTCACCAGTCGTTCCCAGCGGCGCCAGCCCCGCGCATCCGTTTTCAAGAAGCCAACTGCAGTGATCAAGCAAGAGATCGGTGTCGATATTGAAGTCCTCGTCCACCGGCGTGGACACTGCGGCGTAAACCCCTTTGGGCGCGGATGCGGGCGTCATTGGCTTTCCTTCGGTTGCTCTTTCGAACGCGACGCAGTCACCTCGGACAGCAAACTGACCGATGGAGGATAGCTCGCGAGTTTGGCGACAATTTTCCGGCGCTGTTCTATTCCGAACGCGTTCCGTGTCAACGCATTGGATTTACCGTGGATGCAACTGTTCATCGAATGTTTGAATTCGCCTATCGTTGAAATTCTACGTTGAAGTCAGACCGTTTCCTGCGCACGCCCTGACTTTTGCGCTTTTCTGTCACTAACAAGTCAAATCTCCCCATAAGCATCAAAAAGACCGCCGCGGTATTCCGGTCAACGTGTTAAGAGTGTGTAGCCGCGGTATCCAAGCCCTGCTGGGCGGCCTTCTTCCGGTATTGACAGTAAGAAACGTCTACCACCCGCCGGAAGAGGTCAGGCAGACGAAGCCGCCGGAGAACACCTCCGACTCAGGCATCCTCGACAACAGGCTCCCCGATTCCTATTCGCTGTTCTCGCCTTTGGACAGCAAAACCAAGAAATGACGGATCGGTGGATGACAGCAGTCCGACGACGAGTGTTGCCGCATCGAATAGGCCGGACACCTGAAAGCGTTTGGTCAGATGCTTGGAATTGGACAAAAAAGGGCGTCGCAGAGGGGCGTCGATACAAAATTGCCCTTAGCGCAAGCCATTGCAATCTTAAGCGGTTCGTATAGCATCTGAATCAATGGCCTGAGTAGACTTTATTTGCACTTTGAGGATGAAGGCGCGTACTACGGCGGAATCGTCGATTGCCACTGAGGGAACATCGACAAGACAAATTCAGCCGCAATCCACTTGAGTGATATTTTGAAGTACGACTTTTGCGGGCCTTGGACTAGTCTGCAGAATCGCTGCCTAAGAAGACCCGCGTCCCGTCTGGGCGTATGCTGGGAGGATATGACGATGCTGCGATGGACCTGCAACATCATCGGGATCTGTGCTATGATTGCAACCGTTGCTGTCATGGAAGCCATTCGGTGCGATATCTAGGTCACTCTGGTGGCGGTGTTCGGCCTCCAAGCTTTCGCCTCGCTCGGCTTCAGCACATTTCTAAAACAACGATTTACCGAGTGGATTCTGCATCTTGCGCATCATTCAAGCGATATATTACGAGATATAGATAATGGCATTTTTGCCGCCGAAATATGTGCGACGAGGGTGTTTACAGGATACGATTGCCCCAAATATACGGTACGGACAAATGAACGGAGGCGACGCATAATGGCTGATTTGTACAACAATCCTTTAGTCTGGATCAGTGTCGTTGTGGGCATCATTACAGTGTGCGTCTTACTAGCCCGTCGCATTCTTCTCATCGGGCAGTGGAAGGGGAAGGTCGATGAAGCGCAGTCAACATTCAAGACCACCTTGGATTCATTCATGAAGGAAATCCGCGCCGACATCAAGGTGATACTCGAGCGGATGGGGCCCACCACGTCGACGAGCGGAAGCCCGATCACGCTTACCGACTTGGGGCGGAAAATTTCCGCGCGTCTCGATGCGGGCGCAATCGCGGATAGCCTTGTTCCGAAGGTTCATGCCCGCGTCAGCGGGATGCAGCCGTATGAGGTTCAGGAATTCTGCCGCGATTACATCCGAGGGAGTGAATTCGCGCCGACCGACGATGTCAAGACGCTCATCATGCAATGTGCGTTCGACAACGGTCTCAACCAAGTTCAGGTCTTGGATGTTATTGCAATTGAATTGCGAGACCGGCTGCTATCGGGGCAGGAGGAGTAGCTGATCCAACGCGCCGTGCAGGTATCTTGCAACATACTATTGCCATTGGCGGGTTCATCAGATGCTGCCCTCTTTGGCGGGCAGCGACAAACTGTTCTGGATCGGAACCCAGCAAAAATTGGGGGAGGAGTGAGTGGATCAATTTCAGATCGGGCATCTCAAAAATATGAAATCAAATTCATGGATTCATGCGGATACCCTTTGAGGTCTCGAGCGGCGCAGAATACTTTTTCAGATCAGCGCTTCATTCCTTCGGATTGGTCGACGTCCGGCACCAAATCTTCCAATCGCCGAATTCCGGGAGCCAAGATGCAAGCCAAGGCAAGCCCGAACGCGACCGCGCCGACCAAGGCGAACATCAATGCCGTTCCTCGACCGGGCCCGACGCCGAATATCAAACCCGCTGGACCCTCCACTTCACGCCGACCTCCTGCTCCTGGACGGACGCGGTCGAGGGCTTCTTCGGGAAGCCGGCCAACCGCCGTCTCCGGCGCGGCGTCCATGATTCCCTCGAGGATCTCAAGGCGGCGGTCGACGACTTCATCGAGCTTCACAACGGGAAGGAGACGAAGCCGTTCAAATGGATGGCCAGCCCGGACCGGCTCGTCGCCGCCCGCCAAAGAGGGTTTCAAATGACTCGAACAAGCCACTAGATCGCAGGAAGCCGGGGTCAACCGCCCTAGCAACCAAGCCCCCGAACAATACGATGTCGGAACCGCGCGAAACGCCTGAAGCAATCATGCTCATCGATCGGCTGCTCAAATGGCTGTCGCTCGTTCTCGGCGGCGCGACGCTGGTGTTCATGACGGGATTTTCGGTCTGGAACGTCCTGATCATGCGCAAGGCGCTGAATTCCCCGATCGTCGGGGCCGAGGATCTTTTGACCCTGTCGCTCGTCGTGATCGTGGCTCTCTCGATCCCTCTGGGCGCGCGGACCGGAGCGCATATCGAAATCGAGGTCCTCGAGTCGCGCATGTCGGCCGGCTTCGCGAAATGGTCGATGATCCTGGTCAAATTGCTCGGAACAAGTCTCCTCGCCGTCATGGCATGGCGACTTTGGCTCTCGGGGCAGGGCGCCGAGCGGTTCGGAGAGACGACGCAGCAATTGCTGATTTCGTTCGAGCAGTTCTACTATCTGCTTTCCGTTTCAACCGGTCTTTACGCCGCGGTCTTGCTTCTCGACATTTGGCAGCTGCTGCGCTCGAGCAAGGTGGCGTCGCTCAGGATCGGCGGCGGGCAGCCATGATCGGCATGACGCTGCTGGGTCTGTCGGGCCTGCTTGCGCTGTTCGTCCTGCTCGCATTGCGCATGCCCGTGGCGCTGTCGATGCTTTGCGTCGGGTTCGCCGGCACGGCGATCGCCAATGCGAACAAGTTCATCGCCGTAGGCATGGCATCGGATCAGGCCTGGGCCCGAGGCTGGAATATCGCCTATTCCAATCTTGCGGGCGAGACCTTCGAGGCCGCCTCGAACTTCAATCTGCTGGTGATCCCGATGTTCGTGCTGATGGGCAACCTGGCGGGCGTCTCCGGAATGTCGAACGACCTGTTCACGGCGGCCTATCGCTGGATGGGGCATTTGCGCGGAGGGCTCGCGTCGGCCACCATCGCGGCCTGCGCGGGATTCGCGGCGCTGTCCGGCTCGTCGCTCGCGTCCGCCGTCACGATGGGGCGCGTCGCCTTGCCTCAGATGAAGCGCTACAAATACGCCGACAGCCTCGCGACCGGATCGGTGGCCGCCGGAGGCACGCTCGGGTTCCTGATCCCGCCCTCGGGAGGGATGATCATATACGCGGTGCTTACCGAGCAGTCGATCGGGCGCCTGTTCATGGCCGGAATATTCCCGGGCATCATTCTGACGCTGCTTTTCATCGGCGCCATTCATTTGGTCGTCGCTCGCAGGCCCGATGCCGGCCCGCGCGGCGAGCGGGCCGGGCGCGAGGAACGCATCGCTTCGCTCGGCCGCGCGGCGCCGATCCTCGGCGTGGTGCTGGTGACGATCGGCGGGATGTACGCCGGCTTCTTCACGCCGGTCGAGGCGTCTTCCGTGGGCGCATTCCTGACGTTCGTCGTTGCGGCCTCGCGCCGGTCGCTGTCGCTGGAAGCCGCGCGGACGGTCATCCTGGAGACGATGGGCGCCACGGCCACCGTGTTTCTGATCATCATCGGCGCGTTCGTCTTCATCCCGTTCATGTCGCTTACGGAACTGCCCGCGCAACTGGTCACGTTCCTGACCTCGCTGCCGATCGGAGGCGTCGGCGTCCTCCTGGTCATCATTCTGGCCTACATGTTTCTCGGCATGTTCCTCGAATCCATGGCGATGCTGGTCCTGACGATCCCGGTGGTCATCCCCATCGCCCTCGCCCTCGGCTGGGACCTGATCTGGTTCGGCATCATCATCGTGATCGTGCTGGAAATGGGCATGATCAGCCCGCCCGTCGGAATCAACGTGTTCGTCGTGAAATCCATCGCGCCCGACGTGCCGATGGGCCGGATCTTCCGAGGCATCTGGCCGTTCTGGTTCGCGATGGCCGCGATGATCGGCCTTCTCATCCTCTTCCCCCAGATCGCGCTATTCCTGCCGCAGACGATTGTCGGCGGATAGCGGCAACAGGAGCAGACGCATGGACACAATGACAGACGTCAAAACGATACGGCATTTCATCTCGGAGAACGCGTCGTGGCTCGGCGGACCGCCCTTGAACTCCAAGAATCCTTTCAAAAACTCGCAATTGACCCTCGCGTACCGGGCGAACGAACTGCATGACGACTTGCCGGACGGCGCCGCCAGAAGGGCGATCACCAGCATCTCGATCAAGTCATGCTTCGTGGCGTTGCTCTTGCGGGGATCGCCGACCCCTTGAAAAATAGCACGGAATCTTTCCATCTTCTGCCTCCGGACACTACTCTTCGTTGTTGTTTTGACCGAAGAGTGGCAGCAGGCGGCGGAAATGGAAAACAGAAATCTTAAGAGCGAAGGCCCTGCAATCCGTGTCTCCAACGCTTGCCTCCTATTCGCCGATCTGATAATATCGCGCAGCCATACGGCACCGGGCCAAGGAACGAGCAATGACCGACCGACCCGTTTCCGATATCGATCTGTTTTCGGATGAGGCGATCCGCGCGCCTTATGCTAGCTGGAAAGAACTGCGTGATATCGCGCCTGCGGTGTGGCTGAGGCGTTACGGCATGTGGGCGGTCGCGCGATATGCGGAGGTGAAGGAGGTGCTGGGCAACTGGCAAATGTTCACCACTGCTGAAGGCATCGCCATGGATGACAAGGTGAACGCAGCAACATCCGGCCCGGGGCGCGCCAATTCGCTGACCAGCGATCCGCCGCTTCACGATGAAATCCGCAATGTGACCGGCGTGCCTCTGCGGCCCCGCGGACTGCGCCAGATCGAGGAACAGGTGCGGGCGGCGGCGCACGACTTGGTTGAGGATATTTGCGCCCGCAAATCAGTCGATGCGATGGAGGATGTGGCGCAGATATTGCCAATGAACCTTGTGCGTGATTTCGTCGGTCTGCCAGCCGCGGGCAAGGACAACACGCTGAAATGGGCGGCGGCGACCTTCAACGCCATGGGGCCGATGAATGAGCTGGGAAAGGGGGCTATTCCGCAGATTCAGGAACTGCTTCAGTATTGCAACAACCAGGCCATACCACCTTACCTGAAAAAAGACGGATGGGCAGACAAGATCTATCAGGCCGCCGATGAAGGAAAGGTCGAGCGCGCCCAATGCCCTGGTATGATGCGGGAATATATCGTACCCGCACTCAATACTACGATCTTCGGTATTGGCCATCTGCTGCGCTATCTCTCGCTGGATCGCGCGCAATGGGACATGCTCAAGGCAGACCGGTCATTGGTGACCGGCGCGATCAACGAAGCTCTGCGGATGGATGCCCCAATCCGGTCCTTCACCCGCCTAGTGCGGGAGGATACCAAGATCGGCGATATCCGTCTGGGCGCGAGGGAGCGGATAATCGTGATCTTTGGCTCGGCCAACCGGGACGAGCGCCACTATGATAATCCTGACCGGTTTGATATCACCCGCAACAACCGCGATCATCTGGCCTTTGGCTACGGACTGCATATCTGCGGAGGTATGCATCTTGCCCGGCTGGAGATGACCGAACTGCTTCTGGCGATGCTGAACAGGATTGCGTTTTTTGAAACGGATCCCCCGGAAATCTGTATGAACAACACGCTGCGCGGGTTTGACTCCTTGCCCATGCGCGTTCATGCGGAATGAACCAGCTGCGCGCGGGAGGATGATCCTTGTCGGATTGGCAGCTTCCGCAATCTCCGTCGAATGGACAAGCTCCAGGCCATGCTGACCAAAATTTCCAGGAAGCTGGTTTGGCTTGAGTTCAGGCTTGCCGCCCTCATGGCTGTGGGCGTTACGCTCTTGATACTTTTGAATATTGTCACCCGGTATTTCGGGGCCGCCCTCTACTGGGTAGATGAGCTTGCGATTTATGCAATGGTTTGGATGACATTCTTGGGAGCCTCGGCGGCCTTGCATTATCAGGGCTTTCGTGTGTGGACGCCCAGTACCTCGCAGAGCACTTGATGGACCGCCGGCGTCGGTCGTCAGTCGAACCGGGGTTTCGAGGCAGCCGCCAACCCTCGCGGAGGGCTGGAGCGCGGTGCGCGACAGGCCGAGGCGAGGGTCTGAACCCCCTTCGAATTCGACGATGATCGGCGAGCTCCGCCCGCTTCGGGCGGAGGGGCGGCTGATCGGGAGCAGCCCCGTGGACGCAGCACCTTTCGAGTGCCTGCAGGGGACCCGCGCCCCGGTCGGCGGCTGTTTGCCCTTGCACTGTCCTCGGTCTTTCCCGCGTCTCCGGCGACGCTGGCGGGCAGATCGTCATGCAGCTCCTTCACGCGATACGCGAGGTACGAATGGGAGTTTCTGAGCGGATTCATGGAGCTCAAGGGCGGCCCGCCGAGCCACGACGCGTTCTCCGACCTATCCGGTGCCCTTGATCCGGAGCAGCTGGAGGTCGCCATGACGAAGTTCGTGAACGCGCTGCATCCGGTTCAGGCTTTCGAGCCCGGGGCCGGCCTTGTTCTCGGCCAGATGAAAGTCGACGGGAAGTCGAACGAGACCGCGGCGATCCCCGGCCTTCTGGAGATTTTGTATCTGGCCGGGCGCACGGCGGCGGCCGACGCGATGCACACCCGGCGCGAGGTGTCGGCGCAGATCGTGGAGAAGGGCGGCGACTACGTCCTTCCGGCGGAGCGCAACCAGAAGACGCTGCACGAGGACGTTCAGGTCTGGTTCGCCGATCCGGTCGCGCGGAAGGAAATGCTTTCTTGCCTGCATGTCGGCGGCGGCCACGGGCGCATCGAGACGCGCATCGCGACGGTCTCGCACGATGTCGGCTGGCTGCGGGAGCGGCATGATTGGCCCGGCCTCAAGGCCGTCGGCAGGATCGAGGCGGTCCGCGAGCGGAAGGGCAAGGAGGAGCGCTCCGTCCGCCACTTCATCATGAGCGCGGAGATTCCGCCGGAGCGGCTGTTTGAGCTCGTCTGCAACCATTGGGCGATCGAGAACTGCCTCCACTGGGTTCCGGACGTCGTCATGGACGAGGACCGGATGCGGAACCAAACCCTGAACGGGCCGGAGTGCCTCGCCGCCCTCCGGCGCATCGGCTTGAACATCGTGCGCCTCATGGACGACAAGCACTCGCTCAAAGGACGGATGGAGATCGCCGCCATGAACGACAAATACATGCTCGGCATGCTGGCCAACGCGGTCGGCAAATTTTAAAAGCGAAGGCGCTGGACCGCACCCGAAGAGGGATTGACGAAGACCAATGATACCGAATACGATCTTTCATCGGCGATCTTCACCAAGGACATCAACCGGGCCTTTCACTTTGCCAGACACATCGGCGCAGGAATGTGCCACATCAACGGCCCGACCATTCACGACGAGGCCCATGTGCCATTCGGGGGCAACAAGGAACCCGGCGTCGGCCGCGAGGGAACCGACGCCGACATGGAAGCGATGACAGAGCTTAGATGGGTCACGGTGCAGCTATGACATTCACGCTATTTCATCACGGGTCGTCCGTCTGCGCCGCCAAAGTCCGGTTTGCGATGGAGGAAAAGGGACTGGAGTGGGACGGCGTCTACATCGACATCCTGAAGGGCGAGCAGTTCGCCCCGGAATATCTCAAGCTCAATCCCAAGGGCGTGGTGCCTACTCTTTTGCACGACGACACAGTCATTCCGGATTCTACCGTCATCATCGAATACCTCGACCAGATCGCGCCGGAAACCAGCGTCCACCCGACCGACCCGTGGGAACGGGCGCAGGTCAATTACTGGACCAAGGCGGTCGACGAAGATTTGCATCCAGCCTGCGGCGCCGTCACTTTCGTTTGCTCGCATCGCCACACGGTATTGAAGAATCTTGGCCCGGAAGGCCTTAAGGAGTTTTTGGCATCCACCCCCTCGATATCCGTCACGGCGGATTGGAAAAGCCAGAAGGACAGCTTCGTTCGGCACGGGTTCGAAGCACCGGGCGCCGAAGAAAAAGTCCGTCTCTACGACAAGTATCTCCACAAGATGGAAACCGCGGTGGGCGCTCGGAACGAGTGGCTGGTGGCAACGCATTCTCGATCGCCGACATTTCGATGACGCCTTATGTCAATCGCCTCGCGATGATGTCCATGCGCGGGATGTGGGAAGGCGGGCGTCTGCCCAATGTCGAACGTTGGTTCGCCCGAATTGAAGGGCGACCAAATTTCAAAAATGTGCTTCATCGACTGGGTGCCGGAAGACCTGGCCGGCGATCTGCGCGACAACGGCGCCAAGAGCTGGCCGGAGGTCGCGAAAATTCTCGAAATCGAAATCTGAACCAAGGAGGAAAAAATGGGCCGTCTTGAAGGAAAGACCGCGGTCATCACCGGAGCTGCGCAAGGCATCGGAGCCGCTATGGCCAAAGCAATGGCCGATGAAGGGGCCAAAGTTCTGGTGACGGATGTGCAGGACACCGCAGGAGCAGTGAAAGCCATCACCGATTCAGGCGGCACCGCTCAAGGAATGAAGGTTGATGTTACGTCGAACGACGATCTCGCGGCGATGGTGAAAACGGCCGCGAACAGCTTGGGCGGGCTCGACATCATGGTCAACAACGCGGCGATATGCACAGCGATCAAGCTGAAACCTTTCTTTGAAATCGACGATGACGAATTCGACACGATCATGCGCGTGAATGTGCGCAGCGTGCATCAGGTGATGCGCGCCATCGTTCCCACCATGATCCGGGCCGGCGGCGGCAAGGTCGTCAACATCACCTCAGGCACGTTTTATTACGGACCTCCGGGACTGTCGCACTACACCGCGTCAAAAGGCGCGGTCATCGCGCTGACCCGCAGCCATGCGCGCGAGTTGGGCGACAAGAACATTCAAGTGAACGCCATCGCGCCCGGGCTCACGGAAAGCGAGGGAGTGAAAGCCAATCCCGGTTTCGACATAGCGCGCGCTCCTACAATCGCCAGGCGCTCGATCAAGCGTGAAATGCTCCCCGAGGATACGCTCGGCACACTCTTGTACCTCGCCTCGTCGGACAGCGATTTCGTTACGGGCCAGACTCTGAATGTGGATGGCGGCAAGATGAATGTCTGAGGGATTCCCGGAGTGCAAACGCACTTCAGAATGTCTCGGCGAGCTTGGCCGCGTTGCTTATGAGCTTGATGCGATATTCCGGCACTTGCGCCGCTTTCAAGATGCGCTTTCGAACCGATAGGTCGTCGTTCTGGAGGCGCACGATGTTCAGAATCAGGCGGCGGATTCCCCCGAGATTTTCCGGGCCGCGGCCCGTCCGGTTTCGAAGGTCGTCCTCCTGCATCTGGACGTCGAGAACCCAATGTAGTCGGTTCTCGATCACCAAGTGGTCCCGGACCTATCAACATGACACACTTGACTCTGCGTTCTGCCCTTTGGCGGCCCGCCGCCGCGGAGACCCCATTCAACGGAGCGGTGGCGGGCCGGTGTGGCCTCGGCGCCGGGCCGCGTTCGCCCTCCGCGGCCGGTTCCCAAATGCGAAAAAACGAATTCATGCCTCCGGCCCCGCCCGAAAGGCATCGAACGCGAAACCGGGCCTTGACATGACCGACCGAAGTTGCAGAAATATTGGCACGCTACTTCTCAAAATGATGCGAGCCAACGGAATCTCAACGAGGACAACAAGCAATGAAATCAATGAAACTTAGGTCGTTCCTACTTTCGGTCGCAATTACCTTCAGTTTGGCTGGAGGGGGATCGCAAACCTTGGCCAACGAGCTTTCTGTGGCGACGTTCGTCCCTCCTCAGCACAACATTAACAAGTTTTTCTTTGGCTGGTTCGGCGAGGAATTGCACAGCCGCTCAAACGGGACATTGACAGTAAAGCTGTATCCAAGCGGACAACTCGGAGCCGGTCCGGTCCAACAATACAAGCGAGTCGTCGAGGGCGTGGCCGATATCGCATTTGGGCTGCAAGCCTATACGCCGACGGTTTTTCCTAAAACACTGTTGATCGTGCCTCCCGGCATATCCGGCACGCCGGAAGAATCCACCAAACGGCTATTGTCCGTTTATGACGAGCATCTCGCTGACGAGTACGAGGATGTGAAGCTGATCGCACTCTTTACGACGGCCGGCGATGCTTGGGCCTCGCGGAGCGACCTGTCTTCGATGGACAATCTCGCCGGGGCGAAGATTGTTCCCTTTGCCACGATGGTATCGCCGATCCTGGAAGCAATGGGTGCTGTTCCTGTCCAAATGCCGGTTACCGAGATATACACCGGATTGGCGACGGGCACGATCGACGCCGCGACGATCGCGCCCAACCAGATGGGTAAGCCTTGGAGTTTTTCGGAGGTATCCAGCCACTATGTCGACAACATCCCTGCGACATTCGCGGTCTTTTTCGTTGCCATGAACAAGGAACGCTACTTGGGCCTCTCGCAGGAGCATCGTGCGATCATCGACGAGCTATCCGGGGAAACGGCATCCTTGATGGGCGCGTCAAGTTTCCAGAACGAGCGCCAGCAGGGGATCGATTTTCTGGCCGCCAATCCGCCGGAGATGAAAAATGTCACCCGCGTACGGATATCGGATGCAGTTCGCGCTGAAATGGACGCCGCTGTCGCGATGGGTTTGAGGGAGATCTTTGCCGACTATGCCGAGCGCGGCATTGAGAACGCCGAAGAGATTTATAACGCGATCAACAAATAAAGATTGGGTCGGGACACCCAGCCTGGAGCGTGTTCGGCTCAAGTTGACGCATATCCGGCATTCACGAGGTCGATCGCGCGGTCCTCGGGTTTGATTTTTCGGGGTGTCTCCGCCGCTTCGCCAGAGCGTTTCGCGCTATCGCGGCCCGGCTCTCCGCAGCCACTGCTTGAGCTTGGCGAAGACCTGCTCAATCGGGTCGGAGCTGTAGGGCGGAAGAAAGAACTGGTGGACGCTCCTGTCCCTGAACGCCTTGCGCGCGACGGGGATATTGTAGAACGCGAGTTTGCTGCAGCTGCCGGATGAAAACTCTCAGAAAGCGCCGAAGCTAAATTCCCCAGTTCGGGGGCTGCGATGAAGGTCGAGGTACTCCGGCGCCCGCATGGAGCCCTCCTCGGCAGCCAATCTCCCGTTAGCGCCAAACTGTTTTGGATCGGAGCCCCGCAAAAGTACGCGGTCGAGTGAGCCAAAATCAGATCCGGCATCGTAAATACGAAGTCAAAATGATGAATTCATGCGGATATGCTTCAAGGTCTCGGGCATCACAGAATACTTTTTCAAGTCAACGCTTTATTCCTTCGTATTGATCGACGTCCGGTACCAAATCTTCCAATCGCCGAATTCTGGGAGCCAAGATGCAGGCTAGGGCCAGCCCGAACGCTGCCGCGCCGACCAAGGCGAACATCAATGCCGTTCCGCGACCCGGCCCGACGCCGAAAACCAAACCCGCGCTGCCTGCCAAGGCGCCGTCCGCCGCCAAAATCGGTTCGAAGATTTCTGCCGCGATCGGGGCGGCGACTAGCAAACCGACGCTTTGCGCGGCGAGCCCGAACAACTGCCGAAGCGAGAGAACGCGGCCAAGGAAGATTGGCGTCACCTTTACCTGCCAGACGACGCGCGAAAGACCCATAAGGAATGTGAAACCCATGCCGATGAAACCTATGCCTACCAGCATGACCGTAAGATTTTCGCGGATGACGACCGCGACGGCCGCCAAACCGGTTGCGCCGAGCGCTACCAAAATGCCGTTCATCCTCTTTTCAGGTCCAGTCCAAACTGCCAGCAGCACGCCGCCGACGAGCGCGCCCAAGCCAAAACTCGCCAGCACGAATCCGGCTGCTTGCTCATCGGCGAACGTCATGACCAACGGCGTGCAAAGAGCAAACTCGAAACCGGGCAGAAGCAGCATGACCGCGGTCATGATCCACAACAGCCGCATCAATGGGCGCCGCTGACGCAGGTATCGCAGCCCGTCAGCGAAATCCTGCGCAAGCGCCGACATTATTCCGCTCTCGGAGGGCGCCGCACCTGATTCGCCGACTTTGGCCTCCTTTGAAGGAGAAGGCACAATGGACAGCTTGAGCGCAACCAGAACGGGCGCGAACGTCACGAAGTTGAGGGCGAAAAGCGCTCCGAGACCCACTGGCGCAAGCAATGATCCAGCCAGAACCGACCCGACTATCGTCGCGAGCGCGACATTCGCTTGGCCAATGCCCGAAGCCCTTTCCAGCTTTTCTTTGCGGACAAGTTGCGGAATGCTGGCTTCGAATGCCGGCATCATGAATGCGCTGGCGATGCCGTCGGCCGAAAGCACGATCAGCAGATGCCAGATTTCGAGTTGGCCGGTGAAATACAAAACTGCCGCAGCCAGCGGAAAGATGCTGACCGCCGAGTTGGAGATGAGCATCACTCGACGCCTGTCCCAACGGTCCACCGCAGGACCGGCGATCAGGGCGCCAAGCCCCATCGGCAAAAATCCAGCCACCAGCACCAAGCTGTATTCCGCCGGACTGCCGCCGCTTGCAAGCGTCCAGAATATTACCGCGAAGCGTGTGGTCGAGGATCCAATGTTGGAGACCAGCCGCCCCCGCATGATTGCTTTGAATGCCCTTTCGTCGCGCAATTGTATGCTCTTCATGTGCGCCCTCGGAGTCCGACTTCAATACCTACCTCCGCCTCGCGAACTTGACCTTCAAGTTCTGCGGGCGAAGGACGGGGCTGTACGTGGATTTCAACTCGTACGACGATGGATGCAGGACGAGTTCGGCCTCTCGGATTATTGAAGCAAGGATAAGAAGAATCTGCGCCTCCGCGAATCCCGCGCCCAAACAGCGATGGGTGCCGACGCCGAACGGAGCGAATGCGTCGCGCTGCTTGTGCTCGGCTCGCTCCGGAAGGTATCGGTCTATGTCGAACCGTTCCGGATCCGGAAAGAATTCGGGAAGAAAATGCGTCGCCGTGGGAATGGCGAGCACCATCTCGCCGGCGGGAATGCGATATCCGGAAAACTCGAATCCCGTGCCGACGTGGCGAGGCGACGCGGGGACGACCGGATGGCGGCGAAATGTTTCCATTGCAGTTCGGTAAATCACATCCATTTTTTGCAATCCGTCGGCAGTCGGCGCTCCGTCTGAAAAGAGAGCGTCGGCTTCGGCGGCGGCTCGACGCAAGATGTCGGAATTCTTGAGAATGTGGTAAAGCGCGAAGGAACTCGTCAATGCGACCGTGTCCAGACCGACCAGAAAAGGTCCCATGGCCCAAATCATGAGGTCGGTCTCAGGCATCTGCTGCGGATCGGAACGATGCAGGTCGAGCACCTCCGTCACGAAATTTTTCGCCCCGTGCTTCGGCCCTCCCGGCTGATGATCAGCGAGGATTTTTTGCCAGAACTCCTCGACGCTCTGCCGCGCTTTCCGCATGCGGCGGTTGTGGAGAAATGACGGCGACTGCCTCGCCAGTTTCGTGGACAGCAGGGTATCAAGAAAAGTCGTGATATCTTCTTGGTATTCGCCCGGCCTGATGCCTATCGCAATTTCTCCGATCTGATCGGTCACGATGCGCTGCATTGCGGCCACGACGTCGATCGGACGGTCGGACGGCCAAACACGCACGCGGCTTCGGGCGATCTCCGAGGCGGTCTCGAGATTGATCTCGAAATTGTGTCGCGAATAGGCGGGCGCGAGCGTTCGGCGCAGCATTCCGTGTTCGCGGCCGTCCGTGCTCGTCAGGACGCGGGTAACTCCCAACTCGTGAGTGAAATCTTTCCAGAATTCATACGACCTCAGGTAGTTGCGGCCTTGCTTCTGCAGGAAACGGTTGCTGGCGGGCCCCGCGAGAACGATGAAATTGCGATTGAAAAGGCGGATGCGGAAGACCGGGCCCATTCTTTGGTATTGCTTGGCCAGGAAGGGAACCAAATTCCTTTTGGCTTCGAACGCGCTGCCGAAGATCGGAATTCCCTTTACGACCGGAATCGGTTTGTCGGCAGGAGCCTGTTTCTTTTTTCGAGCGTCGAACTCTTCGACGATTTTTTCCAATGCGCGCCCGATCGGATCCAAACCTGACAAGAGCCTGATGCGCTCCTGCCGGTCCGCCAGCTCCACTTGGGTAAGAATGCCTTTGAAAAGCCCGCAGGCATTCGCGAGAGAGATGATGATTGCGTCCCTCGGGCTCGGAATGTCGCCGTCGAACAGAATTCTCATCATTCGCAGCAGAACTTCCAGTTCGGCATCGCCATCCGCGGCGGGATACCGTCGCGACCGCAGAAGCCCTTGAGAAACTTGAATGTCCATGCCTTCCGCGGATTGAAGAATGCCTTTCGCCAACAGGTCGTCGAGCGTGCGTCGGAGCAGCGCCTCGCCGTTCTTCGCGACGTCGCGCAGCCAGAATTCGACATCGCCGCCGTCCTTGCTTTCGACGATGCGGGACAGCGCCGGATCCAACAAGCCGTCTTCCAAGGGAGTCGGATCGATCAGCACCAAGCTTTTGAAATCCGTGTCGATCCGATTTTCGAACGTCAACTCCGACAGAACCGCGCCCGCAAGCGCCAAGTTCAGCTTCTCTTGCGGGACAAGAGCCAAATGGCGCCCTTCATCTCCCAGCAATAGAAGGAGTATCTCTTCTGCGAATTTCAACTTCATGACGTCATTCCCGCACCCGACGGACTTCGTGCGCGGTTCATCCCAAATTTTCCTTTCATCCGATACGCTTTATTGCGTCGGCTTTGAAGCACAATGATGAAAGTACGAAAATGCTGTGTGACTTGAGACCATAAACCAAATTGCGGAATAATGCGGCTGCCGGATGAAAATCCTCCAGTCCGAAGCCTGCTTTCATTCCGGCGGACATATCCAAAAGATTGAATTCGGGGGCGGAGCGAACGCCGCGGCGACGCCGATCCGACCGGAATGTCCGCACGCCCCGCCCCATGGCGCAAAAATCTGAAAGAAGCCTCTGAACTAAAAACCGGGACGCTGGAAAACAATCCGCCCAAATCCTATAACCCGGCGTCGGACGCAGACGAATCGGACCCCGAACCGTCGCAAAAGTGCCGAACCCAAACAGCGACTAGACAGCTAAGCGAGTTGGTTACAAAATGCGCCGCTAACGGAATGCTCGGCAAACGGGCGGGCGCAGACTGGATTGGCCCTCTTGGCGCAATCTCTGTTCGAGCCGTCTGTGCAGGGTGGGCGGAATGCAGCTGACAAGAGGTTTGCATATGTGGGAAAAGCTGTTTCGGAACATGGCGCAAAAGCTGATCACGAATGGAACGCTTGGTGTCGAGTTGCCCGGCGGAAAGCGATTTACTTGCGGCGACGGCAAAGGCGAGCCGATCAATATTCAACTCAATAGCGCATCGGCTGTCCGCGATCTTTGCTTGGACCCTGATCTGAAGTTCGGCGAATGCTACATGAACGGCACCCTAACTGTCGAAGGTGACGATATTCGCGGGCTGCTCGCGCTGGTCGTCAGCAACATTTCCGGCACGCGCGATGTGTTCCTCAGAAAAATCACCGGCCGCCTCCGCTCGCTAGGTCGCCGCATTGCGCAGCACAACCCGGTAGCCAGAGCCAGAAAAAACGTCGAACACCATTACGATTTGTCCGATGAACTCTACAAACTGTTCTTGGACGAGGACATGCAATACAGCTGCGCGTATTTCGAAACGCCGGACGACACGCTGGAAAATGCGCAGCTTCGCAAGAAAGACCATATTGCGACAAAACTGCTGCTGCGTCCCGGACATACAGTGCTCGACATCGGAAGCGGATGGGGCGGCATGGGTCTGACTTTGGCAAAGAATTACGGCTGCCAAGTCATGGGAGTCACGCTGTCATCCGGCCAGCACAGGGTTTCGAATCTGCGGGCTCGCGAGGCGGGCCTGTCCGAGAAGGCCGTATTCGCGCTGATGGACTACCGAGCGATCAGCGCCCAGTTCGACCGCATCGTTTCGGTAGGCATGTTCGAGCATGTGGGCGTGCCGCATTATCGGGAATATTTCGGCTGCCTTCGGCGGTTGCTGAAAAGCGACGGCGTCGCTTTGATCCACACGATCGGCCGAACTTCGCCGCCCAGCGCAACGAACCCGTGGATAACGAAGTACATTTTTCCCGGAGGCTACGTGCCTGCGCTTTCGGAAGTCATGACCGCCGTCGAGAAGGAGGGCTTGCGGATCACGGATATCGAGGTGCTGCGACTCCACTATGCCGAAACTCTTCGGCACTGGCATGAGCGCTTCAACGCCAATCTCGAGCGGGTTCGCGCGATGTACGATGATCGGTTCTGCAGAATGTGGAAGTTCTATCTTGCCGCGAGTGAAATGACCTTTCGCCACGATCATCAGGTGGTATTCCAGCTCCAGATTTCGAAAGAGCTTGAATCCGTGCCTCTGACCAGAGACTACATCTACCGAAAATCCATGCAAAGCTGATCGTTCTCAGGTCGCGACGAACGACGGATTCCTGCGGGACGGGCTGTCCGTTTCGGCCGCGCGCGATGGCGGCGACCCGTCATCCAGAACGCGATTCGGGCGGTCGCTGAAAGACGCATGCTTGCGGAACGGCGACAGCCGGATATAACCCGCCGAGTTTGCATGCCCCCTATTCAATTCGCCTCGCGCCCTCAAGGACGGACAAATGCCACGGAGCACCGAATTCGAATCAATCATGGTCCTCGGAGCAGGTCCGATCGTGATCGGCCAAGCGTGCGAATTCGACTACTCGGGCGTTCAGGCATGCAAGGCTCTCAAGGAAGAGGGCTACCGCATCGTGCTGCTCAATTCGAACCCGGCTACGATCATGACCGACCCGGGCATGGCGGACGCGACCTACATTGAACCGATCACCCCGGAAATCGTCGCCAAAATCCTCGAAACGGAGCGGCCCGGCGCGCTTCTTCCGACCATGGGCGGGCAGACGGCCTTGAACACGTCTTTGGAAGTGGCGAACAGCGGAGTGCTGGCGGAATATGGCGTCAAGCTGATCGGCGCGAATGAAACGGCCATCAGGAAAGCGGAGGATCGGGAGCTTTTTCGGAAGGCGATGGACGAAATCGGTCTCGAAAGCCCCAAATCCAAGATCGCGCGCAGCTTTGAAGAAGCCCGGGATGCTTTGAAGCATATCGGCTTGCCTGCCATCATTCGACCGGCTTTCACGCTTGGAGGCACGGGCGGCGGAATCGCCTACAACAAGGACGACTACGAATACCTTTGCCGCTCCGGCCTCGACGCTTCGCCTCACCGGCAGATCCTGATCGACGAGAGTCTCCTGGGATGGAAGGAATTCGAGATGGAGGTCGTCCGGGACGTCGCGGACAATGCGATCATCGTCTGTTCGATCGAAAACATCGATCCCATGGGAGTCCATACCGGCGACTCGGTCACGGTCGCTCCGGCGCTCACCCTCACGGACAAGGAATATCAGCGGATGCGGAACGGCTCGATCGCAGTTCTGCGCAAGATCGGCGTCGAGACCGGCGGCTCGAACGTCCAGTGGGCATTGGATCCTGATTCTGGACGGATGGTCATCATCGAAATGAACCCGCGCGTTTCGCGTTCTTCAGCGCTGGCCTCGAAGGCCACCGGCTTTCCGATAGCCAGAGTCGCGGCGAAACTCGCCGTCGGCTACACGCTCGACGAACTCACGAACGATATCACGGGGGCTACTCCGGCCTCGTTCGAACCGGCGATCGACTACGTGGTCACGAAGATGCCGCGCTTTGCGTTCGAGAAATTCCCCGGCGCGAAGGCCGAGCTGAGCACGTCGATGAAATCCGTCGGCGAGGCCATGGCAATCGGGCGAACCATCCACGAGAGTTTGCAGAAGGCACTGGTTTCGTTGGAAACGGATCTGTCCGGCTTCGATGAAATCGCGATGGAAGGCGTTCCCGAAAACGCCGTGGTCCGCAACCCGGACACCTCCGGTCTGCCGGATGCATGGCGCGAGATCATCGAACGCAAGGCGGACGCTTGCCCCCGGATTGACCGAGACCCCGTTGCAAAAGCGCTTTCCGCAAGATCGCCGGACCGCCTGCGGCTGATCGCCCAAGCGATGCGGCATGGACTCACGGACGGCGAAATCCATAAGGCCACCCGATTCGACCCTTGGTTCCTGGCGCGAATCCGGGAGATCCTGGAAGCGGAGGAAAAGGTGAAAGCCGACGGCCTGCCCGGATTTGAATCCGGGCTCCGGCATCTGAAAGCGCTTGGATTCACTGACAAGCGCCTATCCGGACTTACGGGAATCAAAGAAAGCAAAATCAGATCCGATCGACTCAGTTTGGGCATTCGGCCGGTCTTCAAGCGAATCGATACCTGCGCTGCCGAATTCGACGCCAAGACGCCCTACATGTACTCGACCTACGAAGCTCCTTTCGCCGGCGAGGCCGAGTGCGAAGCGAATCCCACGGAGCTCAAGAAAATCGTTGTGCTCGGAGGCGGGCCGAACCGGATCGGCCAAGGAATAGAATTCGACTACTGCTGCTGCCACGCCTGCATGGCGCTCACGGAGGCGGGCTACGAAACCATCATGATCAACTGCAATCCGGAAACCGTCTCCACCGACTACGACACGTCGGACAGGCTGTATTTCGAACCGCTCACGCAAGAGCACGTCATTGAGATCCTGACAGCCGAGCAACGCAACGGCGAGCTTGTCGGGGTCGTTGTGCAGTTCGGCGGCCAAACGCCGTTGAAGCTTGCGCGCGCCATCGAGTCCGGACAATTCCCGATCCTCGGAACCAAGCCGGACTCCATCGATCTCGCCGAAGACCGCAAGCGGTTCCAGAAACTATTGGAAAAACTTGGGCTGAAGCAGCCGCTGAACGGCACGGCCACGTCGACCGCCCAAGCCTTGGAAGTCGCGGACAGCATCGGTTATCCCGCGGTGATCAGGCCGTCTTACGTGCTTGGAGGACGAGCGATGGAGATCGTCCGCGATGCTGCACGCCTCGAACAATACATGGCCGCTGCGGTATCCGTTTCCGGCGACAGTCCCGTATTGATCGACCAGTTTCTTCCGGATGCCGTCGAGATCGATGTCGACGCTCTTTCCGACGGAAATGACGTCCATATTGCCGGCGTCATGCAGCACATTGAGCTTGCGGGCGTGCACTCAGGCGACAGCGCGTGCTCAATCCCGCCGCATTCCCTGAAACCTGCCGTCATCCGCGAAATCGAAAGCCAAGCCAAGATGCTGGCGAAAGCGCTGGAAGTCCAAGGACTTATGAATGTGCAATTCGCAGTCCAGAACGACGAAGTGTTTCTTCTGGAGGTAAACCCCAGGGCGTCCCGAACTGTCCCGTTCGTCGCGAAGGCGACGGGAATCCCGGTCGCGGCGGCGGCGGCCAGGATCATGGCCGGCGAACCGCTCCAAACCTTCAAGCTGCGTCCCTTCGCCAACGGGCTGTGCTCGGTGAAGGAAGCCGTGTTCCCGTTCGGACGCTTCCAAGGCGCGGATGCGCTTCTCGGTCCCGAAATGCGCTCCACCGGCGAAGCGATGGGCACGGACCGCTCGTTCGGCAAGGCGTTCCTGAAGGCGCAGATCGGCGCCGGCGTGAAGCTCCCCAGCGACGGCAGCGTGTTCATGTCGTTCAAGGATGCGGACAAGAACGAGGATCTTGTCGAAGCCGCCCGGCTCCTGACGGGCGCCGGATTCCAGATCCTCGCCACGAGCGGAACCGCGAACTACCTGAAACGAGGCGGCGTCGAATGCGCGCTTGCGGCGAAAGCGCACGAAAGCCGCCCGAACGTCATAGATCTTTTGAAGGACGGCGAGATAGCGATCGTGATGAATACGGCCGATACGGCTTTGGCCGTGGATGACAGCCGCGAAATCCGCTCGATTTCCGTCGCCGAGGGAATACCCTACTGCACGACGGCCGCCGCGGCGAAAGCGCTTGCGGGAGCGCTGAAATCACGCACCGAAGGGGCGCTGGAGGTCCGCTCTTTGCAAAGCATGCGCTTCGCGTAGGATTCGCAGTCCGGATTCCGGACGGGAAGCGCCCGGCCAAGATTCGCCTCGTCCTTCCGAATCAAGCGTCAAAAGTCGAGATCCAGCCGGACCGATCTGGTTTCCTTCATTGAACGGAGGCCCGCGTCCGCGATCGCTTCCGCGACAACCCCGTCGACCAGCATGGGGAAGGTCAGGACCGGTCCTTCGAGTCGCTGTATGAATGCATCCAGCTGCTCGAAGTAGGACTCGATGAACCGAGGAACCCAATGGCCGTGGATTCCTTCGGAATGCACAAGATCGCCCGACGAATGCACCAAGTTCAACGGAACGGGCGGGCGCGACTCGAACTTGCCTTCCGAACCGAAGACTTCGATGCTCTCGTCGTAGCCGTAATTGGTGCGCCTGCTGAAATTGAAATGGCAGAGCGCGCCGCTCTCCATCCGAAGAATGACCATCGCCGTATCGACGTCGCCATGCTTTGCGAATCGCGGTTCGATCAGGCAATCCCCGACCGCATAGACCTCGACCGGACGCTCGCCCGCTATCCAGCAGGCGAGATCGAAAAAATGGGCTCCCTTGTCGCGCAGCATCCCGCCTGAATTCTTGATGTAGTCGAGGTTCGGAAGCGCTTGAGTGCGAGACGTGAAATGCATCATCTCGATCCGTCCGATTTCGCCGTCCGCGACCGCGTCCTTCAAAGTCGAGTGCTGGAAATCGTAGCGCCTGTTGAAGCCCATTCCCGCGACCACGCCGCTTTTGCGGGCAAGACGCAAGGTCTCCATTGCCGAATCCAGAGACAGATCGACAGGTTTTTCGCAAAGAAACGGCTTTCCGTGCGCCAGACACAACCTTGCGAGCTCGCAGTGCGCGCTTGTGGAAGCGGCGATGATGGCGGCGTCGACCTTGGGATTTGCGAGCATCTCTTCGGGAGAGCCGGCGACTCCCGCGTCGAATGCGTTCGCCAGCGACGACGATCTGCCGGCGTTCAAATCGTATATCGAGATCAAGCTGGCGCCCGGGTGCGAGTTGATGTGATCCGCATGGATGCCGCCGATTCCTCCCGCGCCGAATATTCCGAATCCCACCATGTCTTTCAGCCTTTTCCGCAGGAAACCATCCTTGGCCGAACGCGACTACAAGGTGGAAACCTCCGACAACCCTCTGATTTCGCGCTGGACCGGTTGCAAGCGCGGTCGAAGCGGATTCACGGGCCGATCAGGACCGGATGCGGTCGGATTTGGCCCGGATTTCGGGATTTCCAATGCCCGATCCGGGCCTGTTCCGGCCTCGCCGGCCCGTTTCGGGCCTCATGCGGACACCAGGCCATCGGGCGGCGGCTTGGCTCGACCGAGAAGCCATCGCAATCGGCCCATATTGTACGCGATGTTCGCCATCGTGACGGCGGCCTTGGCGCGGGCCAGCCCGACGGTCCGGATCGTCAGCCCCATCCGGGCCTTCTGGTGGGCGAAGACGTGTTCGACCTTCGCCCGGTCCTTCGACTTGCGCCCGTTGGCCTTCGCGGTCCGCGCGGGCATCGGACGCTTGTGCGGCTTCTTGCGGTGGATGCGGCTATTCAGCCCGTTCTCCTTCAGCCACTTCTCGTTCTCCGCCGAGCGGTACCCCGTGTCCCCCCAAACGTCGCGGCAGGTGTTGCCGTGGTCGATCAGCCCTTCGCGAAGCCGCTTGCCGTCGTTCGCGGCGGCGTCCGTCACGATCTGGCGGCGGATGATCCCATGCTTCTTATCGATGCCGATGTGGGTCTTGTAGCCGAAGACCGGAATGGCGATGTCGACCGGCTTCTTGCCGTCCGGCCCGGCCTTCGCCTTCTTGTGCTTGACCGTCCAGCGCGCGTCCGTGTCCTTCTGCGACGCCTTGGCCGGCGCGTCCGGCCAGATCTCGTCCGCCGACCGCCCCTCCTTGACCGCCGCCTTCTCCTCCCCGGTCATGCGCTGGCGCGGCGCGGCGACCAGGGACGAATCCACGATCTGGCCCGACCGGGAGATGAAGCCCGCCTCCGCGACGATTTGATTCATCTCCTTGAACAGCTCGTCCAGAACGCCCGCCTTGATCAGCGCCTCGCGGAAATCCCAAAGCGTATTCGCATCCGGAACCGTCTCGTTCAGCTCAAGGCCGCAAAAGTGCAGCCAGGTCATCCGGTCGCGCACCATGGTCTCCGTCGCCTCCAGCGACAGATTGTGAAGGCTCTGCAGAACCAGCATCTTGAATTTCAAAACGACGTCCAGCGCCGGGCGGCCGCCTTTCGCGCCGCGAGGCCGTCCGGCGGCCGTCTCGAGGATCGGCCTGAACCGCTCGAAATCCACCGTCGCCGACAGCTTCTCCAAAGGATCGTCCCCCTTGGACAATATCGCGCCGAGGTGCTCATCATAGTCCAAAAGGCTTCGCTGCTTCGACATCAAGACCTCCAATTCCGCCAATCCCTGGGAATCATGCCTGCATCCAAAACGCAAGGGGTTTTCGGAGGGTCCAGGTTCCAGCTGCAAAACCAAGCGATCTTGAATTTCGATCTTTCGAAGGCGCATCTCGGAGCAAGCGCGATGTTTCGACCGGCACGGACACGACCGGAATTGCCGCGCCTGCTCCGCAAGCGAGCATATCCGCGTCATTTCTCGGAAGCAGGCAACTCAATTTCCCGGCGCGTTGTCCGACCGCGGAATTTCGTTCAGAACACCTGGTTCGGCGGCGAGGCTCCGTCGAACAACGCGTCTATGTTGTCGAGCGCCATCGCTCCCATTTCCTCCCGCACCTCCAGAACGGACGTTCCGAAGTGAGGAAGCAAAACCACATGCTCCATGTTCCGCAGATCTTCAGGAACATCCGGCTCGAATTCGTAAACATCCAATCCCGCCGACGCGATCCGTCCTTCCTTGAGCACCCGCACAAGCCCGGCCTCATCGACGACGTCCCCTCTGGACACGTTCACGAATATGCCCGTCGGCTTCATTCGGCGAAGCAATTTCTCCGTTACGAGGTGCCGGGTCGAAGGCTCGCTGCGAACGGCGACCGCGACAAAGTCCGCAGCCGCCATGACGTCTTCTGCGGAATCCAGCTGCTCGGCCGGGAAATCGATGCCTTCGACCTTCGAGCGGTTGAAAAACACAACATTCATTCGAAAGCCCAAACGGCACCGGCGGGCGATCGCCGTTCCGATCCGGCCCATTCCGATCACGCCCAAAGTTTTTCCGGTGACGTGCTGGCCAAGCATGTCCATCGGCTGCCAACCTCGCCAGTTCCCTTGCCTGACAAGGCGGTCGCCTTCAGCGGCTCTCCGGGCCGCCATCAGGATCAGCGCGAGCGCGATGTCGGCGGTCGCGTCGGTCACAACGCCCGGCGTATTGGTTACGACGACGCCTCGGCCGCGGGCGGCAGCGGCGTCGATATGGTTGTACCCCGCGCCGTAATTCGCCAATATCCTGCATCGCGGATCGGACGCCAATTCAAATGCCTCTGCATTGAATGCGTCGCCCAAATTCACAATGATCGCGTCGTAGTCCGCCATGCACTGGGCAGCGGCCGCGCTGTCCAATGGTTCGCCGTCTTTGAGAACGTCGACGGCGAAGCGCGTTTCGGCTCGCTTCGCGACCGCGTCCGGAAGCACCCTCGTGATCAGCAGCTTCGGCCTCGGAGTCAATACAGCCGTCCTCCGACGGGCACCTTTTCGTCCGGACCGACGAGAACCACTTCGCCGTCGCTGTCGGGCACGCCGACGACAAGGACTTCGGACATGAATTTGCCGATCTGGCGCGGCGGGAAATTCGTGACCGCAAGCACCTGCCTTCCCACAAGACTTTCCGGCTCGTAGCGACGGACAATCTGGGCCGAGCTGCGCTTCACGCCCAGCTCCTCCCCGAAATCCACCCACAGCTTCACGGCCGGTTTCCTGGCTTCCGGATAGGGTTCGGCTCTCGTGATTCGTCCGACGCGAATTTCGACTTTCAGAAAATCCTCGATGCCGATTTCAGCCATACGCGGATCCGAGCTCCCTTCCCCGGTCGGCCGCGGCCTTGACCGCCTTATTAAGCAATGGCCGAAACCCGGCCTCGTCGTCCATGAGAACCTTCAAAGCCTCCGCAGTCGTGCCTCCCGGCGACGTGACATTCTCGCGAAGCCGAGCCGGGCCGTCGCCGGACTCCAGCGCCAAGCATCCCGCTCCGGCAACCGTGGCCTTCGCGAGCTTCAATGCCGTCTCCTTCGGCAGGCCTTCCTGTTCCGCCGCTTCGACAAGCGCTTCAATCAAGTGAAACACATATGCGGGCCCGGAACCGGAAACAGCAGTCACTGCGTCAATCTGCGACTCGTGATTCAATCGCACCGTCTCACCGACCGCAGACATCAGGGATTCGGCGACGATCATGTCCGATTCCGCAGCCTCGCTGCCTCCGACGAGCGCGGTAATGCCCATTCCGATGGCGGCGGGCGTGTTCGGCATTGCCCGAATGATCCTCGTGCCTTGGCCGAGAGCCGCGGCAAGACCTCCGATCGTGATCCCTGCCGCGATGGACAGAAACAGAGTCGTCCCGCCGCCGAGAGGCCTGACGGAGCGCAGCGCTTCCAGCATGATCTGCGGCTTGACGGCAACAACGCAAACGGCCGGCGCATTGGAGGGGAGTCCGCTGTTCAGCTGCACGCGCTGCGACTTTATCCAATCCGGGGGATTGGGGTCGATCACCGTCGTCGCGCCCGGATCCAGACCTCGCGCCAGCCAGCGCTGCAGCAGGGCCGTTCCCATCTTGCCGCAACCGAGCAGCACGATCCCCGAGGCATTCAAGTTCTCGAACGGCATCGCTGTAACTCCCAAGCTTGAATCGGCCCTTCCAAAATCACGCTGAGCCGCAGGTTTCCATGAACAGCACGCCCATCGAGTCGTCGGCAGTTCTTTTGCCCAAGTTCACAAGCTGGAACATCGGGAAAAAATTGTCGCAATTCTCGATCGCGTTGTCGATCATTCCCTCAACGCGGGAAATGCTGCTGTCCGAACATTCCGACAATGCGTTGCACCTTCGGTAGCTCACGCGGCTCTGCTCCCCCGCGTAATAGAACGCTCCCGACCAATTCATGCAGTTCGCTCGGTTCAGCGCCTTCAGGAATTCGGTTTCGCGACCGTTGCGGAGCTTGATTTTGATCTCGCATTCCAGCCTCAATTCCTCGTCGTCCGGCGACCAGCTGACCGCAAGCGAATAGATCTGCCACTGGCCTTCCGCATACAGAACGGCCTTGTTGCGGCTGATGCGGCGCACGTCCCATTTCCTATGTTCGGCATGATTCAAGGCGGCCTCGATCGCCTCGGGACATTCCGACTGATCGGAACAGCCTGTCTCTGAATATATGCTCGCCCGCACTTTTTTGTCCTTTCTGTCGCGGTCCTCAAAAACGAGCCGAGTTATCCACAATTCGGTGGAGTCCCGTGCTTCTGTTCTATATCTGGTATAATCAAGCATGCATCTTGATGTAAAGATGAATTTGACGATCCGAGGATTTTTTTGTCGACTTGCCGCCGCCCCGGGACGGCGCCGCGGGAAACGACGGGATTTTTCTGAGAGGCCGTCGGATTTCGCGTTTCAGGCTGCGACCGCCACGAAAATCATAAGTCCGGAACCTGCCGCAACTCTGTCAGCGGCGGGTCGGCATGGCGCAATACGCCGCCGACCTTTGCGGACGAATGCGCAACATCTCCCGCTGGCTTGCTTTGAAGCGATCGCGCCTGCCGCATTCGGCGGACGCGCAGTTCAGCTGCCGCTTTTCTGCGCTGCGTCCGCGTCTTTCCTCAGCTTCAGGATGATTTCTTCGGCTTCGGCTTCAGTGAAGATGTAGCGCTCGCCGATCTTCGCGACTCCCTCGCGCTTGAAGTGCTCCTGCAATCGACGGAGAGTCCAGCCGATCTCATCGGCGATTTGCTGGGAACTCACGCTCTTCGCGGCGTCCGGGTCGGCGGCTCCCTGCGATTGCGCGGCCTTCGATTCCAAATCATCGATTCGGGATCGCAGGGCGTCGTTCTCTTCCTTGAGCTTCGTCGCCAACGTGCGAATCGCGTCGAATTCCTCTCTGGTCACGAGATTGCGTTCCGCAAGCCAGCGGTCCATCCAGCTGTCGAACATGTTCTCGGCTTCTTCCTTGGCCCCTTTGGCAACGCCGACCGCATTGTTGAATAGTTTCGAAATGTCGTCGTAGAATTTGTCGCGTGTCTGCATTGTTCAACTCGCCGCTGCTTTCCTTTTGGAATATAGGTTCACGGATGACGAAGTCCAATACCGTCGCGGAAGCGACCTCCCTGAAAGGATCAGGTACCGCGCCATGCTAGCCGCCATCACGCTTCCATCGTTCAATCCCGAGATATTCTCCATCGAGCTGGGCAATTTCAGGTTCGCCCTCCGCTGGTACGCCATGGCTTACATCGTCGGCTTCCTGGTCGCCTGGCTCTGGACCGTCTCGCTCATGCGCCGACCGAATCTATGGTCCGAGCGAAATCCGCCGCTGCGTTCCGAAGAACCTGAGAAGCTGTTGTCATGGGTGATTGTCGGCGTCGTTCTGGGCGGGCGCCTGGGCTACGCATTTTTCTACAACCCCGCATATTACTTCGGCAATCCGCTTGAACTGCTCATGGTCTGGCGCGGCGGAATGTCTTTCCACGGCGCATGCATCGGCTTGGTCGCGGCGACCTACTTGTTCTGCAGATCGAGCGGCGCGCCGCTATTGAGCGTATCCGATGTGATCGCCATCACCGTCACGCCCGGCCTCTTTCTCGGCAGGCTGGCGAATTTCGTCAACGGCGAACTTTGGGGCAGACCTTCGGATGCGCCTTGGGCAGTCATCATCAGCGACGGCCCCGGATCGTTCTGCCCGTCGACCTGGACCGCCGTCTGCGCCCGCCACCCGTCCCAACTTTACGAGGCGGCGCTGGAAGGCCTTGTCCTCGGCGCTCTGCTCGCTTGGCTCGCATACAGGCGCGGATGGCTTAAAACACCCGGCTTGATCGCCGGAACATTTTTCATCGGCTACGGGGTCGCCCGCATATTCGTGGAACTCTATCGCGTTCCCGACGCGCAATTCATTTCGGACAACAATCCGGCGGGATTCGCAATCAGGCTGACCGATTCGATCGGCCTTACGATGGGACAGCTGCTTTCGCTTCCGATGCTTGCCGTCGGCGCGATCTTCATCGCGCTGGCTTTGCGCAATCGGGCATGACATCGCTCAAGGAGAGAATCGTCAAGCAAATCAGGGGCGGCGGGCCGATATCGCTGGCGGAATACATGGAAATCTGCCTGCTGGATCCAAACTCGGGCTACTACAACGGCAAGACGCCCGTCGGCGCGGCCGGAGCATTCACCACCGCGCCGGAAATCAGCCAGATGTTCGGCGAGCTCATAGGTCTATTTCTGGCGAATGCGTGGCTTGAACAGGGAAGCCCTGCGGAGATCGCAATCGTCGAATTGGGTCCTGGACGCGGCACGATGCTGTCGGATTTGCTCAGGGCCTCCGACGCCGCAGTGCCTAGCTTCAGGCAAGCGGCGGAAATCGTTCTCGTCGAACGAAGCGCCCCGTTGAAGAAGCAGCAAAGCAGGATCCTTGAGCAATACCGGCCGAGATGGGTGGAAAGCATTGAAGACCTGCCGCGGAAGCCGTTATTCGTCGTCGCCAATGAATTCTTCGACGCGCTGCCGATTCGGCAATTCGAACGAGACGGCAATCGCTGGAGCGAGCGCTTGGTGGACGAGGAGAACGGATCGCTCGTGTTCGCGCGCTCCGCGCCCGGTACGGTCGGGTTCCTGAGCGGACGGCTGTCCGACACGAGATCCGGAGACGTCGTCGAGCATCGCCCGAACGCAAGCGAAATCGCGCGGCGCATAGCAAAGGGGATATCGCAATTCGGCGGCATCGCTTTGGTTCTGGACTATGGCGAATGGTCGTCTGTCGGCGACACGTTCCAAGCGGTCGCTTCGCATGAGCCGGCCGACCCGCTGGCCGAGCCGGGCAAGGCCGACCTCACGGCGCATGTGGATTTCGGCGAATTGGCCGGATCATTCCGAGGCGTGTCGGCGACGCCGCTGACCGCGCAAGGAGTCTTTCTTGAGCGGCTTGGCATAGCGGAACGGGCGAGGTCCCTCGCGAAATCCCTTTCGGGCGAAGATCTTGAATCGCACATCGCGGCGCACAGGCGTCTGGCGCATCCGGACGAGATGGGAAACCTATTCAAAGCCATCGCGTTCTATCCAGTGGGCATGAAGCTTCCGGCAGGCTTTTCCGAATGACGCCGCATTTTTTCCGCAGTTCAAAGCTATCGCCTTTCTCGCACGGATTTTTCACGCGCAGGGGCGGAGTGTCGACCGGACCGTTCGCCGAACTGAATTGCGGACAAAAAACAACCGAAAATCCGGCGAATGTCGAAATGAACAAGATGATCGCCGCCGAAGCGCTTCAAATTGATATTGCCGGGCTCGTCGCAGGAGTGCAGCGACATTCGGCGGACATCGCAGTCATCGGCGGTTCGTTCGACGGAGGGAGGCTCGAAGTTGACGGCCTCGCCACATCCACGCCGGGAATGGCCGTCTCCGTGCTCACGGCGGATTGCCAGCCCGTGCTGCTGGCGGATCCTCGCGCCAGAGTCGTCGCGGCCGTGCATGCCGGCTGGAAGGGCGCGTTGAACGGCGTGATCGGCAATGCGGTTTCCGCCATGGAATCGCTGGGAGCGGCGCCCAGCCGAATCAACGCGGTGATCGGGCCGTCGATCAGCCGCCCAAAATACGAGGTCGGCGAGGAGTTCAAAGCTGCATTCCTCGACAAGGATTGCTCGTTCGGAAAATTTTTCGACCGCGACGACGGGCGGTTGCACTTCAATCTTCCGGCGTTCGGACTCGAGATGCTCAGGCGATCCGGCGTAACCAAAGCCGAGTGGACCGGCCATTGCACTTACGCCGACCGCATGAATTTTTTTTCCCATCGCCGCAGCACTCACGAGGACGAAACCGAACACGGGCTGCAAATTTCCATAATCGCGCTCAAGAACGCCCCGTGAGCGCCGCGAGCATCCCGGTTTCGGCGGAGCTGGCGACGCTCGGACCATCGAAGCGCAACGGCCGCGCCGCTTACGTCGGCCGCATTCACTTTCGCAACGGCGTCCGATTGCCTATACGGCATCCGGCTGGAATTTCATGGATCGCGCCATGCAAGAGACGACTCATACGCGACTTCTGATCATCGGGTCGGGACCGACAGGCTATACTGCGGCGGTCTACGGCGCGCGCGCAATGCTGGAGCCTTTGCTGATTCAAGGCATTCAACCCGGCGGACAGCTCACGATCACGACCGACGTCGAAAATTGGCCGGGCGACGAGCAGGTTCAGGGCCCGGATTTGATGGTCCGCATGGAGAGCCACGCTCGCGAAGCGGGCGCAAAGGTCGTATCGGATCACCTCGAATCGCTCGATCTATCATGCCGACCGTTCGTTGCGGTTGGCGACAGCGGCGCGACCTACACTTCCGACGCCCTGATTCTCGCGACCGGCGCACAAGCGAATTGGCTCGGCCTTCCCTCGGAAGAGGCATTCAAAGGCTTCGGCGTGTCCGCCTGCGCGACTTGCGACGGATTCTTCTTCCGCAACCAAGAGGTCGTCGTCGTGGGCGGCGGAAATACGGCAGTGGAAGAGGCATTGTTCCTTACGCGATTCGCGAGCAAGGTCACTCTGGTCCACCGCAGGAACCAGCTGAGAGCCGAAAAAATCTTGCAGACGCGGCTGTTCGCAAATCCGAAAATTCACCTGCTTTGGGACCATGCGGTTGCCGAGATCCACGGCAGCGACGAACCGAAAGGCGTGACTGGCGCGACTGTAAAGAACAAGGTCACCGGCTCAGAATCCAAAATAGACTGCAGCGGAGTGTTCATCGCAATCGGGCACTCCCCTGCGTCCGGCCTCGTTTCAGGACAACTGGAGCTTCGAAACGGCGGTTATGTGGTGACTGAGCCCGGAAGTACGCGAACCTCCATCCGCGGCGTCTTCGCCGCAGGGGACCTCGTTGACGATATCTACCGCCAAGCTGTGACATCCGCAGGAATGGGATGCATGGCGGCGTTGGACGCGGAAAAGTACCTTGCAGAATCGGGCCTCTGAAACGCGGCATGCTCCCGTCGCGCCGTCCGAAAGGCGGATCTGAAGGTGCTGCCGCACCGCCGTCGGATAATTTCGTTAGTTTTTGCTGGAACGGCGCAATCCGGCGCAAAGCAAGAAATTGGGTCGGCAACGCCGAGCGGTCCCATTGGCTGAACTGCAACTGGACCGTGCGGCGATTTCGACATCGAAATCGACCGACCGGTTCGAGTGACAATATCGGAGGCAGTGCATATAAGGCTGCCGTCCAAATTAACTGATCAAAGAACGGAGAGTTTCTTGATAAAGATCTTCGGCCACAAGGCGCCGGATGCGGACTCCACTGGGTCGCCGCTGATCTGGGAGTGGTACTTGAACGAACGCAAAGGGAAAGCAGCCTCCGCCAAGCTTCTCGGCGTGCCGAATACGGAGGCCGCCTTCATGCTTGAACGCTGGGGATTCCAGCAACCCGAGATCATCGCCGACGTCGCCGAAGAGGACTGTGTCGTCGTCGTGGACACCAACAACCCCGCCGAACTTCCACCAAGCATCAACAGCTGCAATGTTATCGAAATCATTGACCACCATCTTCTGCAAGGCGGGCTGAAGACGCGGTTTCCAATCAAGATCACCATGCGTCCATTGGCCTGCACGGCTACCATAATGCACGAATTGATGGGGCCGGACGCGAAGCGCATGCCGGATGGAATCAAGGGCTTGATGCTCACTTGCATCCTTTCGGATACGCTGGAATTCCGCTCCCCGACCACAACAGATGTGGACCGCGCCCTTGCGGAGCAACTGGCGTCGTCGCTCGGACTTTCCATCCCGGAATACGCAGCGGCGATGTTCGAAGCGAAATCCGACATCTCGGCCTTTTCGGATGCAGAACTGCTCAGGCTCGATTCCAAGCAATACGAGGCCGGGGGCAAGAAACTTCGCGTATCGGTAATTGAAACGACGAATCCGCCATCGATTCTGGATCGGCGCAGCAGCCTCATGAACAGCATGGACGCAGCGGCGAAGGAGGATGGATCCGACGCCATATTGCTATTCGTGATCGACATTCTGAATGAAGAAGCCACCCTGCTCGTCCCGAATGATCTGGTTCGCAAGGTTGCGGAAAAAACTTTTTCAGCCAGGACGGAAAGCGACACGCTCGCACTCCCCGGAGTCGTCAGCCGGAAGAAGCAAATCGTTCCCTACCTCGCAGCATGACCTGCTGATGCCTGCCGCTCGTTGGACATGACGACGATTATCGAGCGTTTCGAAGAAATCGCCGGACAGTACGACGCAGTCTTCTGCGACGTTTGGGGATGCGTGCACAACGGCGTCGAGCCGATAGCCTCTGCGGGCGACGCCCTGACCCGATACGCGTCGAGCGGAGGCAAAATCGTCCTGATCACGAATTCTCCTCGTTCAAGCGAAGCCGTGGAACGCCAGATTGATCGCATAGGGGTGCCCAGATCTGCTTGGCACACGATAACAACCTCCGGCGACGCAGCTCGATACGCTTTGTTCAGAGGAGACATCGGCCGCGCAGTTTACCATATCGGCCCCGAATCAGGGCTTGAGTTTTTCAAGCCGCTACGGTCGCGAACAGAATTCGCCGAACTGATCGAACTCGTGCCTCTGAGCGAAGCCGAAGGAATCGTCTGCACGGGGCTCGTGGATGACGAAAACGAATCGCCGGAAGACTATGCTGACCAACTGCAAATTGCCGTCGAGAAAGGCTTGAAATTTCTTTGCGCGAATCCGGACGTCATCGTGGACCGGGGAGACAAGAGGGTTTTTTGCGCAGGAGCATTGTCGCAAATGTACGCCGAGCTCGGCGGCATAACGCTGCTGTTTGGCAAGCCGCGACGCACGATCTACGATCTGGCGAAGGAGCAGCTGTCCGAAATTTCGCCCGGAATCGCCGACTCGCGAATAATTTGCATCGGCGACGGCATAACGACCGACATTGAAGGTGCGGCGGCGATGGGACTGGACAGCTTGTTCGTCTCGGGAGGTCTTGCGCGGCACGAAACCGGAACACGATTTCAGCCTGATCCTGCGCTGCTGGGGAAGTTCTTCTCGAACTCCGGCCTCAATCCAACTTATGCCATCGGACAACTCCGATAGCGATTCATGTCTGCGGAGGCGTCGCATGTCAGGATTTCGCCGCACCGAGCATCAAAAGCTCGATTTGCCTGAATCACAAAAACCAGATTCAACCAAAAATGATTCAGGCCTCGCGGTCTTCCGCCCACGCCTAACGGCAGCGACGGAGCGGCGGAGCGCATCCCACCTTTTGGTTCAGGCCGCTGCGGCGCGACAAGCCCTCGATTCGAAGAATCCGGGCCAAGGCATGCTTTCGAGGCAGCATTTGACGGCGAGCAGAACGTTGGCGCCCGCCTTAGTCCAGCGGCGCCACGTCCGACCAACAATATGGGATGCCACCTCGGAAGTTGAGCCATTTGCAAACGAAACCCCTAACCGATATCCGCGCCAAAATATCAGTCGAATCAGGAAACTCAGCATCCGTGTGATCTCTGAACAGCATATTTGCTGGACCGAACCTCGGAATTGACGTGTAGCGTGAATCTTCCAACGCATCGGGGATCAACTTGTGCTTTCCGCATCAATCACAAACTTGAAATCCACTACAACTGTGCGCTACGAACACTTCAGCATGGATTCCATAGCATCTCACGGCAACATAACCCGGCAACTTGAAACTCTGTCTGTAACTCGATGATGCAAATTCAAATTAAAAATTTTGGCCCTGTTTCGGAAGCCAATATTAGTGTTGGCGGGTTAACGATATTTGCAGGCGCAAATAATACCGGAAAGAGTTTTGTATCCCGTTTAATTTATTCAATTGTAAATAGCCTACAATCCAATCTGTATACAGAGCGCGCAGACGGAGTTTTAAATTCACTACATTCACCCGATATTTTACTTCACTTAGACGAACTTCTTCAACAAAAATCGAACCGCAACTCTAAGTTAACTGAAATAATTGCCTCTATACATGAAGTTATTTCACAAGTTAGTTCAAAAGCACAGATAACGGAACCAAGCGAAATCTCATCTCCAGAATTTATAGCACTTCTAACGGATACGAAGCCTGTTCTTGAAAATCACTTAGACACTCTGAAAACTCGTTACTCAACCGTTGGCATCGAACAAATTATTCGTATTCTGGATTCACACTTACGATTGCTGACTAGGTTGCAAAAAGAAATTTCCCAAAAGAACATCCATGATAACTTCGTTCAAAGTCAACTGAGATCAAATCTTGAACGCGAACTTTTAGGTAACTTCCGCGTCCCAAGCATTGCGGCGCTTATAGGGGCAAAGAGAGCAACACCGTCGGTAAAGCTTGTGGGAGACAATAATATTATCTCCCTAAATTTTGAAAGATCCGACACAAATTCACAAATTAATATAACTCGAGCCAGCATTAGTCAGTACTATCCAAGCAATGTATTTCTGGAATCTCCAATTTATTGGAAGATGGGCGCGGGAGGACCGCATCGACTGTTTTCACGGGACTTTGCGGATGGATACAACCCGGATTTGCGGCAATCAATCCCGGAATTGCCGACTTACGTCTCTTCATTGCGAAGAAATCTGCTCACTGAGTATACCGGCGAAGTAGCGTTTCCGAAAATTCTGAAATGGATTAATAAGAAAAACGTTTTCAAAGGCAAGCTCGTTGTCGCAACGGGCGGACAATTGCGTTATCATGACGGTCGCCGCGAATATCCACTTCAAACAACTGCAACCGGAGTAACAAACATCGGCATTATTGAGCTGCTTATTGAACGTAAAATAATCAATGAACGCACTGTTCTATTTCTTGACGAACCAGAATCCAATCTTCACCCCGCGTGGCAGGTTTTGATGGCGGAATTGCTGTTAAAATTGGCACGAGCTGGCATCGACGTCGTCCTTGCGACCCACAGTGTAGATATTCTAAAATTCATCGAAGTATCCGCTCGGAAAGATGTCGATATTCTTAAATTGATTAACTTGAATCATTTCCCCAACTTCGATGATCATGAAATGAATTTTTTTGATCGAATCAGAAAAATTAAAAACGAATTATCTGATCCATACTATCGTATGTTTATTGGGGATATATGACACTTTTTGGAAAGTATTTAGAGCCAATAAGACTTTCGGGTGATCCTGAAGCTCTTTTGTATCAGGCCTATCGACTTGACGGCACTCATCCCGGACCAGATGTGCGCCGCGATGCATCCGTTGGTTCGTGCAACTGTTGTGATTATTTCTTTTTCTCAGCATGCGGAAATTTGATACTTGTTGAAGATACTCAATTGGCCGCATATATTATTGGAAAGGAACAAGAGTTCAATTATTTAAATTTGGATGATAAAAATGCATATATTCCGAAGCTGATTTGTCAAGAGAACACGTTGAAAGTGTACGGGTCATTATTCGTGCTCTATAGATATATTATTCGGTGTTCAGAATTTGAACCGGTGCCAGAGATCGATTTAATTCAATTTTGGTTTGTTGTTAATGATGCTGATCGGTGCGACACTCTTATCTTAGAAAGATATGACGATGTGCTTAAGCAGGAACTTTCGGGAAAATTGGGCAAAACCATCGTACATGAAGTGGTAGTGATGACGAAAAGCGATTTTATTGAAAGATGTGAAAAGGCAAGTAGGGATAACGCTGTTTTAGGCGTGATTGGCGTTCAGAGGTGATGCACCGGAATTCTCGCTCAAATTTCCTTTCAAGGTTTCGGAGCGGCCCGTCCGCTAGTTCGTCATGAGCGCTAAGAATGGGCCCAAGCACCTGTTGGGATCATCCGCTGCCACTGAGGGACCGAGAGCCACCACTTTTAGGTTCTGAATTTCGTCATGGGCAAGAATCGGATGGGGGACCGAACACGGAGCGAGCCGGAGTGCGTCGCCGTCGACGCATCGCCCGAACATAGTGCGCCTCATGGACGACAAGCACTCGCTCGAAGGCCAACTGCATAGCCTCAATGAATGACGAATATCCGATCGGCCTTCTGCTCAACGCGGCCAGCAAATTTTGGTGGCGAAAACCTTTGCGCCAGGCATCCGCCAAACATCCATTCTATTGCAATCCGATGCGCGCCGTGATTCTTGCAGCCCGGTCGGCACGGGATGAAGCCCCTCTGCCGCGAACGCCTGAACAAACACGTGAATTCAAATGACGGCAATGATTCATGCGCATAATCCGAAATAATGCGCCTGTCCCCGAGCAATTCCGCAATTCCTCGTCTGCGATCGGGAATTTCGACGGAGTGCATCTCGGGCACCAATCGGTGATCGACATCGCGCGGGAGAAGGCCGTCGCTGCAGGATGTCCGCATGGTGTCGTTACTTTCGAGCCTCATCCACGCCAGTTCTTCGGTTCGCAAGCGCAAGCCTTCCGCCTGATGACCGCCGACATCCGTGCGCGAAGAATATCGGCGTTGGACGTCGGCGTCCTATTCGAGCTGCATTTCGACACGGCGTTGTCGCAGTTGACCGCGGAGGAGTTTTCCAGAGATGTTCTGGCAGGCAGACTTGGGATTTCCCATGCTGTCGTCGGGCATGATTTCCGTTACGGAAAAGGCAAGACCGGCAATCCGGACACCCTTTCGGAAGACGGCGAAAGGTTCGGATTCGGCGTGACCGTCGCGCCCATGGTCGAAGCATCCGGATTCGAGATCTCTTCTACAGCCGCCCGCAGTGCGCTCTCGGAGGGAAAGCCTGGGCAAGCTGCCCGCATTCTGGGACATCCCCATTGCGTTGAAGGAATTGTCGAAGCAGGAGACCGGCGAGGAAGAACGCTCGGCTTCCCAACTGCGAACCTGTCCGTCGGCGAACTGCATCAGCCCATGCCCGGGATCTACGCGGTCCGCGCGGAAATCTTGACCGGCCCGTTCAAAAACCGGTTGATTGGCGCCGCTTCGCTCGGCACCAATCCGACATTCGGATCAAACCCGTTGCGCCTGGAAGTCTATCTATTCGATTTCTCGAGCGACATTTACGGGCAGCGACTCTCGGTCGAACTGGTAGAGTTCATCCGCCCCGAGATTGCATTTCGAACTCCCGATGAATTGATCAGCAAGATGAAGCACGATTGCGAAGCGGCCCGCGCCATACTCGAGAACCGGTGTCGAAGCCCCGAGCTGCGCACACAAGAATTGGATCGAAAATCGTGACTTCAAATCAACTTTCGGCGCCAAGGGGAACCGAGCCGAAATGAATTCGTGATGGCGACAGGACTCCGGCGAAGTTCGGCCCGGAGGCGGGTTTCGCTTTGGATTCCAGTCTGGATGCGATAGCTGCATTCTACGGACGACAAGATTGAATTATGCCGCTTCGCGAGAAATTCTGGGAAAAATACGCGCTCTCCGAACTGACCGAGGAAGAATGGGAAGCGCTGTGCGACGGGTGCGGTCGCTGCTGCCTGCTCAAATTCGAGGAGGAAGGATCGCCGCAAGTTTATTTCACGAGCGTAGCTTGCCGCCTGTTCGACGGATCGTCATGCAGTTGCAAACATTATGAAGCGAGAGCGGAAATCGTCCCTGACTGCATCGGACTGACGCCCGAAACCGTACGTGAAAACTTCGATTGTCTCCCGCGAACATGCGCATACAGGTTGCGCCACGATGGAGAACCGCTCTACCGATGGCACTACCTCGTGTCGGGCGACCGGAACGATGTCCACAGATTCGGCATTTCCGTGCGGCACCGAACGATCAGCGAGAGAGAAGTCGATACCGAGCAGCTGGACAATTTCATAATCGAGGACATCTGAAATGAATTTCTCCTCCGACAACGCCGGACCCGCCGCGCCGGAGATCGTCAAGGCGATCGCCAAGGCCAACGAAGGATATGCGAAAGCCTACGGAGCGGACGAGTTGACCGAATCCCTCCAGCGGAAGATCCGGGAGATCTTCGATGCGCCTGAAGCCGCGGTGCAGCTGGTCGCAACCGGAACCGCCGCGAATTCTTTGGCGCTGGCATGCCTTTGCCCGCCTTGGGCCACAGTGTACTGCCACAGGAATTCCCATGTCGAGGAGGACGAATGCGGAGCGCCGGAATTCTTCACAGGCGGCTCGAAGCTGACTTTGCTCGATGGGCTTCACGCCAAAATCCAGCTGCAATCGTTCAAGGATGCGGTGGGCTCGACTGCCCGGGCCGGCGTGCACAACGTGCAGGCCGGCGCGTTTTCCATCACGAATTCGACCGAGAACGGCACGGCGTACACCTGCGAGGAGGTTTCAGCACTTTGCGGCTTCGCCGCCGGGAGCCAATTGCCGTGCCATATGGACGGCGCGCGTTTCGCCAATGCGTTGGCCATGATCGGGTGCGCGCCATCGGAACTCTCCTGGAAAGCCGGGGTGGACGTGCTTTCGCTCGGCGGCACGAAAAACGGACTTATCGGCGCGGAGGCCGTCGTGATATTCGATCCGTCGAAGGCGTGGGAGTTTGAACTGCGGCGAAAGCGCGGAGGCCATCTGTTTTCGAAATACCGCTATCTTTCAGCGCAGATGGATGCATATCTCTCCGACGGGTTGTGGCTGCGGCTTGCAAGCAAAGCCAACGCGGCGGCAGCCAAGCTGGCCGACGGTCTGGCCAAGCTGGGCCAAGTCGAATTCCAGCACCCCTGCGAAACGAACATGGTGTTCGCAAGCTGGCCGCGCGAAACGCATCGCCAAGCAATCTCCAAAGGTGCAAGCTACTATCTCTGGCCTTTCAACCAATCGCTGGAAGGGGACGGAACAGAGCCGCTGTCGGCCAGACTTGTCTGCAATTGGGCGACGTCCGACGAGGAGATCGAGCAGTTTCTGGACTCGTTGAGGTGATTCGCGCACTGGCTTGAACACGATCAATTGCATCGTCCTCGATGACCTGCGGAATCGCATGAAAAGATGCATGCCTTCAGGCCGGCCGCTTTCAGCATCCGGACCGGCTCGCGAAACCCGCCGATGCTCGCACCGAATACGGCGGAACCTTCAGTCGAGCTCCCCGCCCAGCCACGCATCCAGATGCGGGAGCCTGTCCTGTCCCCAGAAAACTTGGTCGCGCGCCACATAAGTGGGAGATCCGAACACATTTCGGGACTCAGCCTCGTTCGTATTTTCCCTGAAGGTCGTTTCAGAACCCTGGTCAAGCGAATCGGCGACCGTGCGTGGGTATCCTGCCAGCTCAAGGCAATCGGCGACGACCTCGATCCTGCCGATGTCTTTCTCCTGAAGCCAACAGCTGCGAAGCACGGCTCTGACAAGGGCTCCCTGATCACCCGAATCAATTCCTCCTGCCGCGATGATCGCGCACGAAGCGGGCAAAGGGTTTGTCGGCCAGTGCGCCGGCGCAAGATTGATATCCAGACCGTTCAATCTTGAGATTCTAGTGAGTTCCTGAGTTCTGTAGGCCTTTCTGGACGGATGCCGATCTTTCGGAGCGACGCCGCCCGTGCGCCCGAACAAATCGACTATGTCGATCGGCTTGTAGCGAATCGTCGCCCCGTGCCTTTCCGCAAGCCGCTCAAGCCTGTCTCCCGCAAGGTACGTGAACGGCGAGAGAACAGAGAAAAAATAATGCACTTCAGTCATGTTGGCACCTGCACCCGTGATCTTGACCGGAAACAATGCCGGGAGTCGCGCCGACCCGCCGTCTCAATTTGCTTTCAGAATCGATGCAACTTCGCAAGCAAGCGCAGTTCACGGAATTGTGCAAATATGCATTCCGGCCATCCTTTCGACGCGGATCTCCGGAAAGCGCAGCGTTCAAGGCATTGCGCCGAATCCGAGGCCTGAAGCGAGAGACGGCATCCGGAGCGTCGTTGTAGAAATTAACAAAACAAGTTGATATAGATGTGATCGCCGCGAAACGGCTTGAGTTTTGAATCCAACTTCGGGAGACTTCAGTCATGCGCGGGAATGCCGAGCCCAAACTGATTGCGGGCAACGCCAACAAGGAGCTCGCTCAGCAGATTTCAAACTGCATCCAGAATCAGCACGATATTCGCATTCCGCTCACCCAGGCCAAAGTCGAACGATTCAACGACGAAGAAGTCTTCGTGGAAGTCTTCGAGAATGTCCGCGGCGGAGAAGTCTTCATCATTCAGTCCACCTCGAAGCCGGCGAACGACCATCTGATGGAAATACTCATCATGTCCGATGCGGTGGCCAGATCCTCCGCTTCGCTGGTCACGGCCGTAATCCCGTATTTCGGATATGCGAGGCAGGACCGCAAAACGAAGGCGCGGACACCCATATCGGCAAAACTCGTTGCGAACCTCATCGCGCAGGCGGGCGTCACGCGGGTGCTGACAATGGATCTGCACTCCGCGCAGGTGCAGGGCTTTTTCGACATTCCCGTGGACAATCTTTATGCCTCGCCGATTTTCGCTTTGGAGATCATGGACCAATTCAGGGCCGACCTGAGGGATATCGTAGTTGTCTCGCCTGATCTGGGCGGCGTGTCCCGGGCTCGTGAACTCGGGCAAAGGATCGATGCGCCCTTGGCTGTGATCAACAAGCAGCGCGAAATTCCTGGCCAAGTCACCGAAATGACGCTTATCGGCGACGTGATGGGACGGATTTGCATAATGGTCGACGACATTTGCGACACGGCAGGCACGCTCTGCGCAGGCGCCGACCTGTTGTTGTCGAACGGCGCTCGCGAAGTGCACGCATTCGTCACCCACGGCGTCTTGTCGAATTCCGCCGTTGATCGAGTCAGGAAGTCGCGGCTCAAAAGCATGGTGATCACCGACACGATTGAACCCAAGAAGCCCGTCAAGGACTGCGGGAAAATACGAATTCTTCCTATCGCGCCCATGTTCGCGCAAGCTATACTGAACATCGTAGAGAGAACTTCCGTTTCCTCGCTGTTCAAGCAGGAAAAGCTCGGTAGAATCTATTCCAGTCGATATCCTTTCGCCGCTCCAGCATTGAACTGACCGGCGACAATCGCCGTGTCAAGCAAACTCGAGTCGTCCGGCGAGCAGTTCGGAACGGCAATGGAAAGACGGCGCGGACCGCAGCGAAAGCCAGCTTCTTGACCAAGAAAAATCTGTCAAGCGTGTTTGGACCGCTTGAGTGAGACATCGCGAAGAATGAACCCAACTTGAGAACTCGCCAGCTGTTTTCCTTCGTTCCGAGTCTTTGCGAGCAAAGTCGGATGGACGGAGCGCGCGGAATCATTTTGATTGCAAAGAGTGGAACCAGCCAATTGCGTCGAATGGTTTGGCAACCCGGCATCTGGTTTGAAGCGTGCCTTGGAAATTACTGCGACGGGATGCCGGCAGCGGACGAACCGACGATGCATGGAATGTCTGAACAGCAGGCGAGTCTGAAGGAACGGATGAACACGCATCAAGCGGAAGTATAAAGGCGCCTTGGGCAGGTTCCGCGCCGACATGCCAAAAACGACAGCCCCTTCGAAAGACTCCGCGCGGATATGGAGCGCGGATATGGAAAAGTATGCCGCTTTTTTGCAAATTGCCATGCGGAAACCGCTCAATGCGAAAGCAAACAAATGCAATGGCTGATCAGCATGTGGATTGGCGGAGGTCTCTTGCGGCTGCAGTATTGGGATTCTTTGTCCGCTTATCCATCTGAAAGACCGCAAAGTTCACAGCGCTCCTGCGGGCAGCGTTGTCGGGTTGAGAGATGGCGGGACTCTCGAATCTGAACGTCACGACGCAAAAAGCGCAATTTTTTAGAGCGATCCGTGGTTTCCTGCGGGCCGGATGCCAAGAGCATTGCTGCCAAATTGTCGCTCAGGAGTTCGAATGCCTCTTTCTGCCCAAGTGTCGGGACAGTGACCACATTTGAGCTTTCGAACCGCCAAAGGAGGCATCGTTCAGAGCGCCGGTCGAGAGTCGACAAAAAGAGCATGGCGGCGGCGAACGCTTCCGAGTGCCATGCACACGGCCATGGCGCCGCCCTTCCCGGTTCCGGGGATATGGATGGCGAAACCGTAGAACTCGCCATGATCGCTTTTTCTCGAAAGCATCTTTCAGAACTGCTGGAAAGCAATCCGCAGACGAAAGATTGGGCTTGCTCTCAGCCGCCTTGTCTCAATCTGCCGGGAAGGGCGCTTGAGCGGCGCAAAACCATTTCAGCCTCGCTCGGCGCGAGGCCCGTAGAAATTCCCTTTGTAGTCGCCTGCGCCGGCGGAGCCGAAACCGGCTGAAGGCGCGGACCGCACCTTGCCGGTGAACATTCCGCTTTCACTGATGACGACGCGCTCCATCGCAACCGTGAAACTGTCGACATAGGCGGTCCAGTAGCCGTTATCTTCATGCCACTCTTGAAAGTTGCTCATCGTCCCTTCCAAGGCGCCCAACCCCCGACCCCTTCGGTATGTCGACGGTCAAGGCCACGTCGCCTCTCAGCAATTTGGTTTCGACACCGGTTCCCCCTGCCCGCTCCAGATTGCTGTCACCCAAAACTTCATAAGCGAGAGTGTACCCGCGGAATTCGCCGCCCGCGATCGCCTCGCCGATGTCCGCGGTCTTCTGGCCCGCCCCGGTCCCTAAAGCCAAGTAGCCGAAATGCAGGGTATGGTTGCGGCCGACATGGCCGTTGTACCCCGCGTCGCGGCCGCTCCCCCGGAAGGTTTCGAGATCCGGAGCGTAAATGAACAATCCGTACGCGGCATATTTCAGATAATGATGCGCGTCGTCGTGGGGAAAGGAGGCTCTTCTCGAGCCGTCAGGGAAAGTGACCATTCCGGAGCCGGCCGGCGGCTCAAGATTTCTAGCCAGCACGCCGACGTGATCGGACAGCCAGACCTCGTACGTGCCGAGATCCTTGTACCCGTCCGGCTGGCCGAATGCGCGCGGATCATAGTAAGCTCCACCCGTCTCCAGCTGGCTGGGACTCGCGCGGACCACGCTTGTCCAGTAGAAGTCGCCGTTTCCCGTCCAGCTTGTATCCCGGCCCGCGGCGAACCTGGTCGTCGGCTCGTCGAAGACGATCTCCAGATCCCAGCCGTTCTGGCTGTAAAGAGTCTCCGTAACGCCGTCGCAGTCGTTCGCCCAGATCGTGATGTTCCTGCGGATGTCCGTGCAATCGGAGACCAACTTGCTATTGGAACTGTCGAAACTAAGGGAATTGTCGTAAGCCAAGTTCTGACCTGTTCCGCCGGTCCGGATGACAAGTCCGGCATCCGCCAGTTTCACTCCTGCGTACATCGACCAAGAAATGTCGAAGCTTGAAGACAGCCAACCGATGTATCCGTCCACTTTGAACTCGTCTCCGACGACGTCGATCACGGAGAACACCCTCTTGCCGTCCGCATACATCACGTCCTTGAAAGTGTCGCCGGTGAAAGCATCCGGATTGGCTTCCGGGGTCCCGTCGGACCCGGGAATCGTCCGCGGAATCCGCCGGATCGTCGCGACGTTGGCTCCCTCCCGCGGAACGGCGACGTCGCCGTTCGCGAAGGCGTAGCGCACCAGATCCCTCAAATACCAAGCCAGAGACGCCCGGGCATCCCGAAGCAGCGGCTGCTGGGCGCTCCGAAGGCCGTTCGCCCGGCCCAGCGCCTTCGGCCGACGCACCTGCCGTCGCCTGCGCAGCCATGAGCGCAGCACCGACGGCGGCCTCCGCATCCGAGTACGCTTCGTTCGCCTTGATCAGTTCGGCCGACGCGAGGTTGCGCGCATATTCAACCTTGCCGCTCCAAGCCTTGCGGGATGGATCCGGCCATATTCTCGGAAAGGGCCGGCCCGCCCGGACAAGATGGACGGTTGCCGCAGATCGATGCTGGACTAGGTTCGCGCCCGTCTGAATTTTCCGGCGCAAGGATTGCAGGCGTCGCTCGTGGAAGCGAGTGGAGGAGAGGAACGCGACCGCATTGCAACGGCAATGCTCAATCAGGAAAGACGCATCCTTTCCCACCGCTTGGAGCCGCGCTTCGGCGTGGACATCCAGTTGCCGCAAGAAGTGGCGCGGCGCCGCTCGTTTTCAGGATCCGCGCCAGATGGGGCGATTTGCGGCGGTCAGAGCCGGAGGCACCAGCGCATGATGGATTTCTGCACATGGAGGCGGTTTTCCGCTTCGTCGAATACTGCGGAATTCACGCCGTCCATCACTTCGGAAGTCACTTCCTCCTCCCTGTGCGCCGGGAGACAATGCATGAACAGCGCGTCTGGCTTCGCCCGCGACATCAGCGCGGCATCCACTCTGTAGGGCTCAAGCATGCGCCGCCGCTTCGCGCGCTCCGAATCGACCTCGTGCATGGACAGCCAAGTGTCCGTCATGATCAGATCCGCTCCTTGGACCGCATTGACCGGATCGCGCTCGATCCTGACTTCCGCGCCCTTCGATCTGGCGAACTCGCAGGACGAACGATCAGGCTCCATTCCTTCGGGTCCTGAGTAAGTGACTTCGAAACCGAACTGCCCGGCAGCCTGAACCAATGACGAGCAAACGTTCGTGGCCGCGCCCGACCAAACGACCTTCTTGTCCTTTATGGAGCCGCGGCGCTCCTCGAAGGTCATGATGTCGGCCATGATCTGGCACGGATGACTGCTGTCGGTCAGACCGTTGATGACCGGCACGTCGGAATGCTCCGCGAGTTCGGCGAGCAGCCCCGCATTGAAGGTTCGGATCATGACAAGATCGACGTAGCGGGAAAGAACCCGCGCGGTGTCCGCCACCGATTCATTCCTGCCCATGTGAATTTCCGGGCCCGACAGCAGCAGGGTTTGACCTCCGAGCTGCCTCGCTCCGACATCGAACGACACGCGCGTCCGCGTTGACGGCTTTTCGAACATGAGAGCCGCGATGCGGCCAGATAGCGGCTGTTCGTCGTCAGGCGCTCCATTCGGGCGCCCTTTGCGCGCCGCCTTCATTTCAGCCGCTCGACTCAAGATTTCCCGCAGATGGTCGGCTGGCGTCAGGCTCAATTCCAGAAAGTGATTCAATTCCGCCTTCCTTTCAAGTCTTCTGAAGCCTTTTCGATTCGCCGCGCGATCTCAGCGACCTCTTCATCGCCGATGTTCAAAGGGGGCAAAATCCGCACGGCGTTGTCGCCGGCGGGTACGGTTAGAATGCGACTCCGGTACCCGGCATTGACCACGTCCATATTCGGAACTTTGCAGACCATGCCGATCATCATTCCGGTTCCGCGCACTTCGGCGAATATTTCCGGATGGGACCCGGCAACCGCTTCAAGCCGTTGACGGAGCAAGCCGGAGCGCCGTCTGACCCCTTCAAGGAAGTCTTCGTCCGCGACGATGCCGAGCACGGCGGCACCGACCGCGCAGGCGAGCGGATTCCCGCCGTAGGTCGACCCGTGCGTTCCCGCCGTCATGCCTGCCGCCGCTTCGGATTTCGCCAAGCATGCGCCGAGCGGAAACCCGCCCCCGATCCCTTTGGCGACGGCCATGATATCCGGCTCGATTCCCGACAATTCGTGCGCGAACAGCTTGCCGGTCCTCCCCATGCCGCATTGGACCTCGTCCAGAATCAACAGGATTCCTTTTTCGTCGCAAAGTGTCCTCAATCCCTTCATGAAGGAGTCGGAGAGCGGGATGATCCCGCCTTCGCCGATGATCGGTTCCACCATGATCGCCGCTGTGAACTCGTTGACGGCGGCCTCCGCGGCCTGAATGTCTTCGGGATCAATCCGCTTGAAGCCCGGCGCCAAGGGCGCGAAGCCGGACACGAGCTTCTCGGAACCCGCGGCCGAGACCATCGCGAGAGTCCGTCCGTGAAACGATCCGTTCAAGGCCAGGATTTCATTGCGTTCCGGGTTCCCGCGATGATGCCAGTACTTCCTCGCCATCTTCACGGCAGCTTCCATCGCTTCTGTCCCCGAATTCGTGAAGAACACGGTATCGGCGAATGTGCGCTCGACAAGAAGATCGGCCAGTTTCTCCTGGTTCGGAATCACATAGAGGTTCGAAGTGTGCCACAAGCGGGATGCCTGATCCGCAAGCGCGTTGACCAGATCGGGGTGCGCATGGCCAAGCGCGGATACGGCGATGCCTGCACCCGCATCCAAATAGCGCTCCCCGGATTCGTCGGTAAGCCAGCACCCTTCGCCGCTGACGAATGCCAGCGGCGCTCGACTATAGGTAGGCAGCACGTTGGATGTCATTCTGTTTTCCGTTCAAAGCCGAACCCGTTATCAACCCGAGTTCCAAAGTGTCAAACCGAAAAGGATACGCGTCCGCCGGTATCCGATTCGTCGCGAGGCGCATCGCAGATAATTCCGAGTACATTGAATTGGCCGCCGGGATGCACTATTTTGCTGATTGCGCTCGCGACCGCGACTTTCAATCGATGGCGGGACTGATTGCCGAACCGCGGTTTCGGCGAGAAATGGATGGCGAAGATGACTTGGACAGAAGATCGCGTCAAGACGCTCCTGCGGCTCCGGGAAGAGGGCAAGACCTCCAGTCAGATTGCCGAAGCACTCGGCGATACGACGCGAAACGCAGTGATCGGAAAGATTTTCCGATTGGGTTTGGCAAAGCCCGCGAAGAAAAATCCTGCTCAGGATGCGGTCGAGGACCAGCGTTCGCACCGGGGAAATTCTCATGAGAAAAAGACGGGAGAGACCGGTACGGCGGAGGGCGCATCGCCGAAGAGTTCCAATGCCGAGGCGGCGGGCGAGCCATCCTCGGAATCGGATTTTGTCAGGTCCGTCGAAGATGCGTCTCATGTCGTAGGCATGGACGAGACGATGACCTTGGTCAAGAAGGCGGAACGCGACGCGAAAAAGCTCAGCTTGCTGGAATTGACCGAGCGCACCTGCAAATGGCCGGTCGGAGATCCTTCGACAGATGATTTCTGGTTTTGCGGTTTGCCCAGCAAGACGGGCAAGCCTTATTGCGAAGCGCATATCGGCCTTGCCTTTCAGCCGTTCACATCACGGCGCGACAATCGCTCGAGCATTTCGAAAAACTGAAAGCGCGTCCAGTCGGATTGCGCGCTTAGCCGAATTTGTCCCTTGCCGGCCATCCGAGGCGACGCTCAAGCGCCGGGAGCCGCCGGAGCGCCTTCAACGCCGGATTCTGTGAAGTGTTCGCAAGGCCCTTGCGGAGACTTGCGCTCGGCGGACTTGCCTTGATGCCTGAAAAGCCTGTATACTGACGGCATACAGCGAAACATCTTGCTTCTTTTCACACGAGCAGTCGCAATTAGCGGAGGCTGGATGGCGCAAATTCAACAGGCGATCACATTGGGATCGAGCGCAAAGACCGAACTGCGGACGCAGTTCGCTGCGCTGTGTTTCAAGGTGGAAAAGAAAAAACTGGAGTTCCTTCTGGTGACCAGCCGCGGAAGCGGACGTTGGATGCTGCCGAAGGGCTGGCCCATCGACGGGCTTACGCCCGCGCAGATCGCATCCAAGGAAGCATTTGAAGAGGCGGGCGTGGAAGGCGCGCCGCTCGAGATTTGCATCGGCCATTACCACTACCGCAAAGACATCGGCAGCAAAGGGATGCTTCCTTGCATCGCTGCCGTTTATCCGGTCCGCGTCATGAGTTTGTCCAAAAAGTTCCCGGAGTACGGCGAACGTCGGCGAATGTGGTTTAAGCGCAATAAAGCTGCCGATACTGTCGAAGATTTGGCTCTGAAGAAGATCATCGGGAATTTCGACCCTTTTGCTTTGGCGAAATTGCGACTAATCTGAGGAGACGCCGCCAGCTTGACGGCTGGCCACCTGTTCCAGGAAGACGATGATTCGATATTCGCTGCACTGCGACGAAGACCATACCTTCGACAGTTGGTTCCGATCAGGAGACGACTATGATTCCTTGCGCAAAGTGGGAATGCTTTCCTGCCCGATTTGCGGCTCGGACAATGTGTCGAAAAGCGTGATGTCGCCTCAGGTCAATTCTTCGGGAAATGAGGAGCAGGATGTCAAAACGGATCTTTCGAAACCTGCATCGCCGGCGGAACAAGCCGTCTCCAAACTCAAGAAGCTGATCAAGCAGCAGTCCGAGTACGTCGGCGTCGAATTTCCCAGCGAGGCTCGCGCCATTCATTTCGGCGACGCTCCGAAACGCTCGATCTACGGAGAGGCGAAACCGGATGAAGCGCGAGCGCTGCTTGACGAGGGCATTCCGGTCGCGCCGATTCCATGGGTGGATTCAAACCGAACGAATTAGCATTCCTTCGCCCGCAGCGGGACGGCCCGCATATCGGGAAGCGAATCGTTCCGCCAGCCGCACCTTGCCATCCACAGACCATTCCGCGCAATTGCGGGACTGCGAACCGCAGAGAATGCTGCTAAACTGGCGCACGGCTAGAGCATATGGCGGGAAACCGCACGAACAGGAGCAAGCATGCCGCCATTGGTGATGAAATTCGGTGGAACTTCGGTGGCCGACCTGGCTCGGATCGGCAGCGCCGCCGACAAGGTGGAGCGCGCGATCAAACGCGGAAGCAATGCCATCGTCGTGGTTTCCGCGATGGCCGGCAGGACCAATCAGCTTGTTGAACTCGTTCAATCGGCCGGACCGTTTTTCGATGCCCGGGAATACGATGCGGTGGTCTCGACCGGTGAAAACATCGTGGCCGGGCTCTTCGCGCTCGCGCTGCAGCAACGCGGCGTTCCCGCTCGCGGCTGGCAAGGCTGGCAAGTCCCGATAAGGACGAACGCCGTTCACGGAGCGGCTCGAATACTGGAAATCCCGACTTCAAACTTGGACGCCAAATTTGCCGAAGGAATGAAGGCGGCCGTGATCTCGGGGTTTCAAGGCTGCACTCCGGAAAATCGCGTGTCAACGCTGGGGAGGGGCGGCTCCGACGCTTCGGCGGTGGCCCTGGCTGCGGCCTTCCGCAGCGAAAGATGCGAAATCTACACGGACGTCGAGGGCGTCTTCACCGCCGACCCGAGGATCGTTTCCAAGGCAAGCAAGCTCCGCATGATCACTTATGAAGAAATGCTCGAGCTTTCGTCTCTCGGAGCGAAAGTGCTGCAGACGCGCTCCGTTGAACTGGCGATGCGGCACAAAGTGCGGCTTTGCGTGCTGTCGAGTTTTTCCGACGAGCCCGGAACGCTCGTCTGCGATGAGGAGGAAATCATGGAATCCAATGTCGTATCGGGCGTCGCCCATTCGCGCGACGAGGCGAAGCTGACGATCGTTTCCGTCGCCGACAGGCCCGGGATCGCGGCATCGATCTTCGGCCCGCTCGCAAGCGCGGGAGTGAATGTCGACATGATCGTGCAGAATATCTCCGAAGACAGCCGGACCGACATAACGTTCTCGTGCCCCGTTTCCCAAGTCGTCGCGGCCCGGAAGTCCCTTCAGGAAGCGAAATCCGGCGGAGACGTCCGATTCGCCGACCTGATCGTCGACGAGGAGGTCTGCAAAGTTTCGGTCGTGGGCATCGGAATGCGAAGCCATGCGGGAGTCGCCGCCAGAATGTTCGAGGCGCTGGCGAAGGAAGGCATCAACATAAAGGTCATATCGACCTCTGAAATCAAGATTTCCGTTTTGGTGGACCGCCGATACATGGAGCTCGCAGTGCAATCGCTGCACGACGCGTTCAAGCTTGAACAGCGCGCCGGAGGCCAGGTCCCATGACCGTAGCTTCGGATGTCAGCCTCCGGACGGTTCTGATCCGCGTCAGGGACCTGCTCGCGAAATTCGACGACGGACAAGGCCGCCTCGACAAGATCGCAGGAATGATCGCGGAAGCGATGGGCAGCGACGTCTGCTCGATTTACCTGCTCCGCGACGAGAGCACGCTCGAGCTTTGCGCCACGGTAGGTCTCAGGCCGGCAGCAGTGCATCAGACCCGGCTTCGGCTGGGAGAGGGCTTGGTCGGGCGGGTCGCCAGAGACTGCCACACAATAAACACTGCCGATGCCCCCTCGGAACCCGGCTTCCGCTACATGCCCGAGACAGGCGAGGATATCTACAGCTCCTTCTTGGGCGTGCCGCTGCAAAGGGCAGGCGAAACTTTGGGCGTGCTGGTCGTGCAGTCCAAAGAGAAGCGCGCCTATACCGAGAATCAGATCGCGGATCTGGAGATCGTCGCGATGGTGCTCGCCGAAATGAAGGAGACCGGAGCATTCACCGGCGAGGGCGCGGCGCTGGCCGCTCCGCACACGCGGCCGGTCACGTTTCACGGAACGATCGCTCACGAGGGGATCGCGCAAGGCGTCGTCGTGCTTCACGAGCCGCGGGTGGTCGTCTCCAACCCGGTATCGGACGATCCGGAAGCCGAATACGAACGTCTGGATCATGCCATCGAGCAGTTGCGCGGACGGGCGGACGACATGCTCGCCTTCGCCGTCGATGCGGCACACCCCGAGCAGACGGAGGTGCTCGAGTCGTACCGCATGTTCACCCACTCGCAAGGCTGGGTCTCCCAAGCCCGGGCGAGCATAGCCGTTGGCCTGTCCGCCGAAGCCGCCGTCGAAAAGGCGCAGTCTGTGGTCATGGCCAACATGTCGCGGGCGGAAGACGACTACATCAAGGCGCGGCTGGACGATCTGAACGACATGTTCAATCGACTGCTTCGGATATTGACAGGACAGGGGCGCCCGCAATCGGAAAGCATCCCGGACGGCGCGATCCTCGTCGCGCGGAACATCGGGCCGGGCGAATTGCTGGATTACGGCCAGCAGGCCAAAGAGTCCGGTCGGAAGCTCAAGGGCGTGGTCTTAGAAGAAGGATCGGTCGGCTCGCATGCGACAATCGTCGCGCAGGCGCTTGCCGTGCCGCTCGTCGTTCAAGTCAAAGGCATCGTCACCGATGCGCTGAATGACGACATCTTGTTCGTCGACGCTGAGCAAGGAATCGTGCATCTGAGGCCGGATTCCGACGTCGCGGCATCTTTCCAAGACAGAATCGCGACTCAGGCGGTCGCCCAAAAAACCTACAGTGCGATCAGGGACGAGCCTGCCACAACTTTGGATCTCGTCACTATCTCGCTCCAAATGAATGCAGGCTTGCTGGGAGACCTGCCCAGTTTGGAAAGCTCGGGGGCGGAGGGCGTGGGCCTGTTCAGGACGGAACTCAGGTTCCTGTCGACTACGAAAGTGCCCGGAAGGAAAGAGTTGGCCGAAGCCTATTCCAAGATCATGACGTCAGCCAAGGGCAAGCGTATCGCTTTCAGGACCTTGGACGTCGGTTCCGACAAAATGCTGCCCTACATGAAGCGGCCGTCCGAACCCAACCCGGCGCTCGGATGGAGGGCCATCAGAATCGCACTCGACCGGACGGGCGTTCTGAAGATGCAGGCGCAGGCTCTGATCCGCGGCGCGAAAGGCCGCCCTTTGTCGGTCATGTTCCCGTTGGTCGCGGACATGGAAGAATTCGTCCAGGCGCGCAACTATTTTCTGGATATTCTGGAATACGAGCGAAGCATCGGGCGGGTCGTGCCGGAATCCGTCGAGATAGGCGCGATGCTGGAAACTCCCTCTCTGGCTTTCGCTCCGGACAGCTTTTTCGAACTTGCGGACTTCATCTCGATCGGCGGAAACGACCTGAAGCAATTCTTTTTCGCCGCGGACAGAGAAAACGAGCGGGTTCGCGCCCGATACGACTCGCTGAGTTTGAGCTATCTCGATTTTCTTTCGTTGATCGTCCAGCGATGCGCATCGGCCGGAACACCTTTGAGCTATTGCGGAGTGGACGCCGGTCGCCCCATCAACGCCGCCTGCTTGGCGGCCATCGGGTTGCGGACTCTCTCCATGCGGGCGGCGGCTGTCGGTCGAGTCAAGCATTTGCTGCGCAAAATACGGCTCAGCGACGTCAATGCGGCCATATTGAGGGCGAAGTCCGAAGGCGCGGCTTCTGCCAGACGATCAGTTTCCGCCGAACTGGGCTTGGAGTGAAGCGGGCAGCACGGAGCATTGCCGTTCGGCCTGCGCCGATCAGGATTTGCCGACCTCTCCTTCAAGCGCCGAAAGATCGCCGGAGTTCAGGTCCATGGCCAAGACGCGCGCCGGGTTGGTCGGAGGCGGAAATCGGATCGACGGACAATTGATGAAGCCGAATCTGGAATAGTACTGCGCATCGCCGACCAGAATGATGAATCTCCAGCCTCTCGCTGCGGCCCTTTGCACGCCCTCTTTGATCAGCATCGACCCCAGCCCCTCGCCTTGCCTCGTCGGGTGCACGGCAATGGGACCAAGCAGCAGAGCTTCGCAAGCGTTCGGCCCGACAAGCACCGGCCAAAAACGCACGAGTCCCGCGAGCACTCCGAATTCATCTCTTGCGACGACGCAAAGACCTTCGACCGGCATGACGCCTTCTCGCAGCCTGTAGGCCGACAGCGCAAACCGGCCGGGGCCGAAGGCAGTGTCGAGCAGAGCTTCGCATTCCCAGAAATCGTCGGGTATTTCGTCGTCGAGCCGAAACATGTCCTGTGAGCCGCAGCCAACCCGCAACTGAATAGTGCCTGCTCTCTCTAGCGTTCAGGTCCGATCTACGCCAAGTGTTTGTTATGACCGGCATAGAAAAGAGAGCGGTGCGCGGCCAAGCACCGAGGCAACGCCTCCCCCGCCGCTGCAAAAACCCTGTTGATCTCGGCGGCGGCGCGCAGGCATTATCAGCTGATCGGCGGCGCACGGAAAGTGCGGCAGGATGTGGACAATCCGTCCCGTGAACCCGAGACCCCAAAACTGTGCCGAAAAGGATTGCCCACAGGCTTTCCTTGCTGTCCGCGCTCAGCACGAAACCCGCGCGGATCCTCCGCAACCCGCTCGCAGCGCGAATCCGACCGCCCCCGCCGTGCTCCGCAAATCTGAATTTTGACCGCCGCGAGATGCAGTTGCTATAAGCTATCCTCGGAAGCGACCGAATCAGACCCCGAACAGTCGCAAACATGCCGAACCCAAACAGGTGGTTGACGTGGAAACAGGCAAGAATGCCATGACGCGGCCGCGCAAACGGTTTCCCGAGTTTCAGGACACGGGCGAATGGTCCCCGCGAAAGATTGGCGCGTTTCTCACCAAGAGTCGATACACGCGCAGCAAGGACGATCTTGCAAAGAAACTGCCTGTCAAATCCTGGCGAAAGGACGTTCGCGAAAAAAACGAAGCTATCTCTGGCAGCGCGAACACACGATACCACACGCGGTCGGCGGTTCAGTTCGTTTACGACGAGCGGAATTTTCTGAACGATGCATTTGGAATTCTGCCTGAGCATTTGGACGGACGCGAGTCGACTACGGACCCTCCGCGCTTCGATATAAATCCCGGACTCAACCCGACATTTCTTCTGGAATACGTCTCGCGCGACAACTTCTACAAGAGGCATGTAGAGATTGCCGACGGCAGCCGCATGGCCAAGCGGATTCAACCGGACGCATTCCTTGACATCCCCATTTTCGTTCCGCCGAAGATTGAAGAGCAAGAGAAGATTGCAGAAGCGGTCCGCTCAATCGATGACTTGATCAAAACGAAAACTGAAAAGCTTGCCGCACTCAAAAACCACAAGAAGGGGCTGATGCAGAGGCTCTTCCCTGCAGAAGGCGAAACTGCGCCCAAGCTGCGATTTCGTCAATTCCACAATGCCGGAAGCTGGAAACGTTGTCTGCTAGAACAGCTTTGCTCAATGCGCGAGGGCCAGTTCGTGCGCGCATCGGATATAATGGACGAAGATGGCGAAGGATTGTTCCCTTGCTACGGTGGAAACGGTCTTCGCGGATTCACCGAGTCATATACACACGAAGGAAAGCATCCCCTGATCGGCCGTCAGGGAACTCTTTGTGGCAACGTCAAAATGGTCAGCGGGCGTTTTCGTGCATCGGAGCAGGTGATCGTCGCGACCGCCAATCAAGGCGTCTACGTGGATTGGCTGCGCTACCTGATGGAATTCGCGCAGTTCAACAAACATGCCTCAGGCCGGGCGCGGCGGGAGCTGCCCGTCAAAGTTCTCGAGAAACTTGTCGTTTACGCTCCGGATAGAGACGAACAAGAGCGAATCGCCAAGACATTGATTTCGACCGATGAACTGAATTCGTCACAGGAGATGGAAATCAATCTATTGAAGCTTCACAGGCAAGGTCTGATTCAGCAGATTTTCCCTCACCCTCGATGAGGCGCAGGGACGACTTTCGCCGACTTGAGCGCCATGACCGAATATTTGTGGAAACTGCTTGACGACAAAATTGCATCTGCTGACTTATGCCCAAAATGACTTCGGCGAAACGCGCCCCTTTGATGGAATTCAAAGACCTGGGCAGAAAAGGCGAAAACAGCCGCGAGCTCTACTTCAACGCGTTCACAGAGGATCTGTTTACACGGGACAACGACGTGAATGGCGGCAATGAAAAAATCCTTCGGATAATTCAATACTCCATTTACCTCGCCGGTCTGCAAGAACCGGAAATGGAAAACGGCATCCGTCCGCTCTTCCAGCGCTATGCCAAGTGTAGCTTCACAGTCGAAGAGGTGCCGGTATGCCGGAGATAATTGCCCGCAACCTGAACGAGTTGGCGCAGCATCTGCGCGGCGAGCTCAGAAACAAAAAGTGTCTTCTGATATATGGTTACAACAGCGTCGGCAAAACGCGCCTCTCTACTGCGTTTAGAGACATCGCCTGGCAACAAGACGACGCCCCGGATACGCTCTACTTCAACGCTTATACCGAGGATCTGTTCACTTGGAACAACGATCTAACCGAAGAAAATGAAAGTGTTCTTCAAATGAATAGAGAATCCAACTTTTTTGAGGACGCAGAAGAACTAGCAATGGAAGACCGGATTCGCGAGCAGTTGCGTTTCTACGCGGACTTCGATTTCAGTATCGATTACGTAAACTGGACAATCAGCTTTTCTCGTGATGTCGCGGACGAGCGCATAGACAATGTCAAGATTTCTCGCGGGGAGGAAAATACTTTCATATGGTGCTTTTTCCTCGCCATTGTTCAGATCGCGATGGATAGCGACATAGAAGCCTATGATTGGGTCAAATACCTCTATATCGACGATCCGGTCTCATCACTGGATGAACACAATGCCATCAGTTTGGCGAACCGCTTAGCACAGTTGCTCAAAAAAGATGATCACATAAAGACAGTGGTATCATCGCATCACGTCCTTTTCTTTAATGTCATGTGCAACGAACTTAACAACGCGAACAAATTGTTCCTTAGCAAGAAGGGAACCCCACCGGTATATTCCTTGGAAGCTATAGACAAAGATACGCCTTTCTTCCAACACCTCGCCATGCTTGAGCAGCTTTGTGAGGCGGCCAATAATGACGACCTGCGTTTATACCATTTCAATATGCTACGTACGATTTTGGAAAAATGTGCCAGCTTTCACGGATTCAAAAATTTTTCCGCGTGCATTTCGAAGCAGAGCGACGACCCCGAAGGCAAGCTACTTGCCCGACAAGTCAACGTCCTGAATCACGGCAACCATTCTTTATTCGAACCGCAAGCCTTGAGCGAAGAGAACAAGGACCTCTTCAGAGCGATCCTAATTCGATTCTTGAACCGCCATTACTTCAATCCTAAGATAATATCGAAGGTCAACCGAGAAGTCTAAGCCAAATGACCGAGCTAGAACACAATGAACTGGGTAGGGCGCTTTGGAAGATCGCCAATCAGCTGCGCGGCGCGATGACCGCGGAGGACTTGCGGGATTACATGCTGGCTTTCCTTTTGCTGCGGCATCTGTCGGGCAACTACGAGGCTACCGCAAAAAGGGAGCTAGGCAAAGGTTATCCGGAACTAGCGAAGGAAGACCGCCGAACGCCATTGACTGTTTGGTACGAACATAATGCTGCCGACATTGAGGAATTTGAAGCCAAGATGCGACGAAAGACGCATTATGTTATAAAACCCAATTACCTCTGGACCAGCATCGCCGAAATGGCCCGAGTCGAAGACATTGATTTACTGAACACACTTGAGGCGGGCTTCAGGTTTATTGAAAGCGAGTCTTTCTCTAGTGCTTTTGACAGCCTGTTCTCGGAAATCAGCTTGTTTTCTACAAGTCTAAGAAGGGGCTACGCAGAACGCAACAAGAACTTCTGCATTATCATTAAAGAGATCACAAAGGCGCTCGCTGACTTCTCGATAGACGAGGACGCCATGGGCAATACATACGAGTATCTGATCGGACAATTTGCTGCTGTTTCAAGAAATAAGTCAAATGAGTTTTACACCCCTCAAAGGGTGTCCACCTTACTTTCGGCCATTGTCGCTTTGGATAACCAAGATCCATACTTGGGAAAAAAGGAATATATCGGAAGCGTTTTTGATTTCTCCTGCGGTTCTGGTTCCCTGCTGCTCAATGTAAGGAACCAACTCGGTAAAAATGGTATCGGAAAAATTTACGGTCAAGAACTCAATAAAGCAACCTGCAATCTCGCACGGATGAACATGCTGCTTCATGGATTAAAGGATACTGATTTTGAGATATTCCATGGTGATTCACTAGCTAACGACTGGGGCAAGATTCGCGAAGCAAACCCGGCCAAAATTCCACGATTTGATGCAGTGGTTTCAAATCCTCCTTTTAGTTACCGGTGGGAGCCATCCGAGGCACTCAATGAAGACGCACGATTTAAGAACTATGGCCTTGCTCCCAAGTCCGCCGCCGATTTTGCTTTCCTACTGCACGGCTTCCATTATCTGAAGCAGGAGGGCACGATGGCGATCATTCTGCCCCGCGGCGTGCTGTCTCGCGGAAAAGCGGAGGGGCGTATAAGAACGAAACTTCTGAAGGACAGGCACATTGATGCCGTCATCGGCTTACCTGCAAACCTGTTCTTCTCCACAGGTATCCCTGTATGCGTTCTGGTGCTTAAAAAGTGCAGGGAATGCGATGACGTTTTGTTCATCAATGCCGCCGAGGACTTTGAAAGGGGCAAGCGCCAAAATCGATTGACTGAAGAGCAGATCGATAAAATCGTCTCAACCTATCAATATCGCAAGGGACAGGATTGTTACTCGCGGCGAGTAACGATGGAGGAAATTGAAGAAAAGGGCTTCAGTCTCAAAGTGGCAAAATACGTAAGCACGGCTGAGGCGGAAAAAGAAATAGATCTCCATGCAACAAGTGCTGAGCTCACTAAATTGGAAGGTAAAGTCAAAGCTGCGAAGCAAACTCACAATGTCTTCCTCAAGGAGCTGGACCTGCCAATTCTGCCGTGACCCAAATTCAGTATAGCTGTGCAGGTCCCCGCCACCCGGCTGCGCCAAGGGTGCATCCCATTTTCGGGGGATGAGGAGGGAGAGGTGCCAAGGTCGAAATCGGGGCCAACGCTCTGATCGCCTTCAAATGCGGCATCGAGAACAATCGTAGGGCTGGTTTTATTGATTGGAAAGTTTGTTGCGCGCTCGTCTGCCCAAAATATGGGATGCACCCCTGCGTCAACATCGGGTTGAGTACGGATTGCTTCCGAACTACCCTTGAACTCGCGGTTCTTGGCAAATGAAGGCAAGTTCAACAATGCAGGAAAGGATTTTGGGCGTGGTCGGCGGTTCCGGCGTTTACGACGTCGCGGGCCTGGGCGACCCTGAATGGATCAAAATCGATACTCCGTGGGGCGACCCTTCGGACGAAATTCTCACCGGCAAGCTCCACGGGCTGAGATTGGCCTTCCTGCCTAGGCACGGAAGGGGCCACATTCATTCGCCGTCGTCCATTCCGTACCGCGCGAACATCGATGCCCTCAAGCGCATCGGAGTTACCGACATCGTTTCGCTTTCGGCTTGCGGCTCCTTGCGGGAAGACGCCGCGCCTGGCGACTTCGTCATTGTCGACCAGTTCATCGACAGGACCTTCGCCCGCAGTAAATCCTTTTTTGGCAAAGGGTGCGTAGGCCACGTTTCAGTCGCCAATCCGACCTGCCTGCAATTGTCTTTGTCTTGCGCGGAAGCGGCACGCGGCGCCGGCGTGCGGGTTCGCTCGAAAGGCACTTATCTAGCGATGGAAGGACCTCAGTTTTCGACGCTGGCGGAATCCAAATTGTACCGGGAGTCCTGGGGTTGCGATGTGATCGGGATGACGAACATGCCCGAAGCCAAGCTCGCCCGCGAGGCGGAGATCTGCTACGCGACCGTCGCGATGGTGACGGATTTCGACAGCTGGCATCCGGAGCACGGCGAGGTCGACGTGTCCCAAATCATTTCCACGCTCATCCGCAACGCCGAGAAGGCCAAGCGTCTTGTCGCCAATTTGGCCGAAGCACTGAGTTCGGAGCGACCTCTCTGCGAACAAGGATGCGATCGGGCATTGGAGCATGCGATCATAACCGCCCCCGAGGCCCGGGATGCCGATCTGACCGACAAGCTCGACGCCGTGGCGGGCAGAGTCCTTTAGGCTGCAACTTTGATCCGGAGTTGCCGGGGCGAATATTGCGCACTTAGGCCGATGACCCCTGCGAAGCCGCAGCGCGACCTTCCATCAATCCTGTAAGCCAATCCGGATCCATTTCCGGCACTGACGACAGAAGCAGATCCGTGTATTCCGGGTGCGGCGGCGCGAGAATTTCGCTTTTCGGCCCCTGCTCGACGACCTTTCCCTGAAACATGACGACGACCTCGTCCGATATCGCTTGAACCGTGGCGATGTCGTGGGTGATGTACAGGTAAGACACTCCGGTTTCTTCCTGCAGACGCATCAACAGTTTCAGAATGCCTTCTTGCACGATCTGATCGAGAGCTGAGGTCACCTCGTCGCAAATGATGACATCGGGTTCCGCGGCGAGCGCGCGCGCAATGCAGATGCGCTGCTTCTGCCCGCCCGAAAGTTCCGAGGGCAGCCGGTCGTAGAACGACTCGTCCAGTTCGATCATGTTCAGCAATTCGATAACCTTGGACTCGAGTTCTCTTCCCGGAGTTCCGTAGTAGAAAGCCAAGGGCCGTCCGATGATTTCGCCAACGGTCTGCATCGGGTTCATCGCCGTATCGGCCGACTGGTAGATCATCTGAATCCGGCGCAATTGATCTGCCGTTCTGTCTTTCAGCGCGGCGGGCAGCGGCTCCCCGTTGAAAACCACGCTGCCCTTTTCCGGCGGCAGGAGTCCGGTGACCACCCGTGCGGCCGTGGATTTTCCGGATCCTGATTCGCCGACCAGCGCAACCGTCCGGCCGCGCGGCAGCTTGATGTCGACGCCGTGAAGCACTTTCTGCTTCCCGTATGCCGCGTCGATGCCGTCCATCACCAGAACCGCGTCCTCGGAGGCGCTTTCCGGCTTCATCAAGCTGCGGACTGCCCAGAGCGATTTGGTGTAGGGCTGCTCTGGAGCGGAGAGCATTTTCCGCGTCGGCGCCTCTTCAATTTCCTTTCCGTAACGAAGCACTTTGATCCGGTCCGCCATCTGCGCGACGACCGCGAGATCATGCGTGATGTAAATTGCAGCGGTGTCGAACTCCTCGACTGCATCCCGCATCGCCGCGAGAACTTCGACTTGCGTCGTCACGTCGAGCGCAGTGGTGGGTTCATCGAATACGATCAAATCCGGTCTTGGCGACATTGCCATCGCCGTCATCACGCGCTGCAGCTGCCCGCCCGAAACCTGGTGCGGATAGCGCTCGCCGATCGTATCCGGTTCCGGCAGCTGCAACGCGCCGTAGAGCGTGCGGGCATCGGCCTTCGCTTGCCGCTCGCTTGAAATCCGGTGATTCGTCGTTACCTCCACCGTTTGTTCAATCAGCCTGTGCGCCGGATTGAACGCCGCCGCCGCAGACTGCGCGACATACGCCATGCGCGCTCCCCAAAGCCGACCTTTCTCGGAGTCGCTCGCCGCCACAAGATCAATCCCGTCGAAAACGATGGACCCGCCCGTCAATTTGCATCCGGGGCGCGCGAATCCCATCGCGGCCAGTCCCAAGGTTGATTTCCCCGCCCCGGACTCTCCAATCAGGCCGAGCACTTCTCCCCGGCGCAATGTAAGGCTCACGCCCTTGATGATCTCGTGCCATCGCTCGTCGCTGAAGCCGTCGATGCGCACGTCTTTCATTTCAACCAGGATTTCGCCTTTTCGGCCGGATTTGGATTCAGTGCTCATCGCGCAATCCGCTGGTTTTGTGCAGGAACCAGTCGACTACGAAATTCACGCCGACCGTCAAAAAAGCGATCGCAGCGGCGGGAAGCAGCGGCGTCAAGCCAGCCGTCAAATCATACTGCGCGAACTGAATCAGAAGCGCGGTTTCGCGCACCATCGACCCCCAGTCGGCGGTCGGCGGCTGTATGCCGAGGCCCAGGAACGACAAGGCGGCGATCGTCAGGAACACGAAGCAGAAGCGCAAACCGAACTCTGCCACCAGCGGCGCCATGATGTTCGGCAATATTTCGCGCCGCATGGTCCAGCCGAGCTTCTCACCGCGCAATCGGGCGGCTTCCACATAATCCATGACCACGACGTTCATGGCGACCGCCCGCGTCAGCCGGAATACCCTCGTCGAATCCAGCACCGCAATGATCAGGATCAAGCTGACAATTGTCGATCCGAATATTGACAGAAGCATCAGAGCGAATATCAGGCTCGGAATAGCCATAAGCACGTCGACGAGCCGACTCAGAGCCTGGTCGAACCATCCGCGGTCAATTGCCGCCAGCAAACCCAGTCCGCCTCCAATCAGGAAGGCAAGCAGAGTCGTAGCAAGGGCAATGCCGATCGTGTTGCGTGCGCCGTAAATCAGTCTTGAAAAAATATCCCTTCCGATCTGGTCGGTTCCGAAGACGTGACCGTCGCCCCACGGAGCAAAGGCTTCGGGGAAAATTTCGGCTTCCCCATACGGTGCCAGCAGTGGAGCGAATATCGCTGCGATTGAATAAAAAAGGATGATTGCAAGACCGATCCAAGTCGAAATCGATGCTTTCCTGATCTCAATCCAAGCGCGGTCCATCCGCGTCCGGCGCAGCCGAACCGCCCCGACCTCGCCGGCCGCCGAATAGTTTTCCGGTGCATCCGTCATCTCGGATGAAGCAGTCTCGGATTGGTGACGATGCCGATTATGTCGGCCAGCAGGTTGAGCAAGATGTAAGTCGCGGCAAAAATCAAAGCGCATGCCTGAACGACGGGGATGTCGCGGGTGGTCACGGCATCGACCATCAGCTGGCCGATTCCAGGATATACGAACACCACTTCCACCACGACCACGCCGACCACAAGATACGCCAAGTTGAACGCGATCACCGTCGCGATCGGAGCCCAGGCGTTCGGAAGCGCATGCTTCAGAATGACTTTCGTTTTCGAGACGCCCTTCAGCCGGGCCATTTCAATGTAGGGGCTTGCGAGAAGATTGATGATCGCCGCCCTGGTCATCCTCATCATGTGAGCAAGAATGACGAGCGTCAGCGTGAGAGCCGGCAATGCGCACTTTTCGACCCGCTCCCAGAACGGGGTGTCGGCGCTGACGTTCGCCAACGATGGCAAAATCGGAAAGAGCGTCGCCAGCAGCAGCATGAGGACGTATGCCACGAAAAATTCCGGGAACGAAATTGTCGTCAATGTGGCGGCGCTGACCGCCTTGTCGTAAAACGTATTCCTATAGAGGGCTGCCGTGACTCCGAGCGCCAGCGACACCGGGACGGCGACCACGGCAGCGAACGTCGCGAGAAACAAGGTATTCCAAAGCCGAGGGGCGATCAGACCCGCAACGTCTCTGGATCTGTCCACGCCTGATGCTGAGCGTCCGGAAAACGACTTGCCCAAGTCCCCGGTCATGACTGAGCCGACCCAGTCGAAGTATCGCGTGACCGCCGGCTTGTCCAAGCCGAGTTCCGCCCTGAAAGCGGCTACGGTATCCTTTGTCGCCGCTTGTCCGAGCACCGCCTGCGTGAAATCCCCCGGGAGAAATTCCACCGAACTGAAAATGACCAAGGAAACCAAAAACAAGGTAACGATACCCAGCGCGAGTCGCTTGATTACTGTGCTTATGACTGGATGCACGTTTCTTTCCGAAAACCGCCGCCCTTGCATTCACCCGATTGTGTTGCAAATCGGCGGATTGTGCAAGTGCATTGCATAATGGCCGCAAATTCGCCGCCCGCCGAGCTCCGCCTCGATGCTCCTTTAGCGAAGCGATGGGGAGATCGGCGGAGCTTCTTCGCGATCAGGGCGCAGGACGCGTTGCCGCCGGATTGATCGGCGCGATGTTCTTTGACCATACGAACCTTGCGCGGAGACCGGATGGTTGCCTCGGGGTGTTCCTTCTCTCCGTCATCGGCCTCTTCCTTTGAGTTTCCGGCTCGCCTGTTCAGCCCTTTGCTCTCCGGAAAATCGATCAATGAAGACAATCTGATATCCTTCGCTTCATTTCCGAGCGCATCGAATCACCTGATGACCCTCGCCGTTTTGGGCGGGCGTCGCGGTTTAACCTGAACTTCACGGGCTAAATTCCGCCGATCCGTCTCCCAAGCCGTTGTTCGATATCGAAAAATTCTGGGAATCTCGGATTCCTCACTGTCAAAAAGTTCCCAAAAATATTCACAATAATCGGAACGCTGAAGAGCCTCGGCTTCGAGCGGATCCTCGCCCGCGAGGACAGCCGCAACCGCCGCATCGCGCTTGCGGCCGTCGCCGCGCGGATCGCCGATCCGCTTTCGAAGCTCGCCACCTCGAGGCTGCTTTCGGAGGGCACGGCCTCCTCGGGGCCCTGCTCGGCCTGGGCGAGGTGTCCGGGAACGAGGTCCTCGCCATGCTGGACTGGCTTCTCGGGCGCCAGCCCTGGATCGAGCGGAGCCTCGCGAACCGGCGCCTGGCGGAAGGCGCGCTGATCCTTTACGACCTGAGCTCGAGCTGCGCGGAGGGGCGCGGCATCGGGATGGCCGCGCGCGGCCACAGCCGCGACGGCCGGAGCGACAAGAAGCAAATCACGTACGGGCTTCTGTGCGACCGCGAGGGATGCCCGGTCGCGATCGAAGTCTTCGAAGGCAACGCGTCCGATCCGTCGACGGTCGGCCGGCAGGTCGACAAGGTCCGGCACCGCTTCGGCCTCGGGCGGGTCGTTTTAGCGGGCGACCGGGGCATGACCGCGAGCGCGCGCATCCGGGAGGAGCTGGCTCCGGCCGGCCTCGACTGGATCTCCGCGCTGAAATCGACCGACATCCGCAAGCTGGCGAAGGGCCCGTTGACGCCGGACGTCCCGGTTCCGGACGCGGTCGCCGAAATCGCCAGCCCGGACTTCCCCGGAGAGCGGCTGATGGTCTGCCTCAATCCCCGGCTCCGCGACGAGCGACGGCGCAAGCGCGACGAATTGCTCCGGGCCGCGGAAGACCGTCTCGGGGAAATCGCGCGGACCGTCCGAAGGAAAGGATCGCGTTTGCGAGGCGAGGCGGCGATCGCCCGGCGCGTCGGCAGCGCCGTCGGCCACCTCAAGGTCTCCAAGCACTTCGAGATCCGATGCGAGGACGACGATCTCTCATGGAGCCGCCGCCAGGACCGGATCGACCGCGAGGCGGAGCTCGACGGACTCCGGGTCGTCCGCACCAGCCTCGGCGAAGACTGCATCGGAGCGGACGAGGCGGTGGAGGCGTACGAACGCCTGTCGCAGGTCGAGCAGGCCTTCCGGCAGATCAAGACCGGGCGGCCGGGAATCCGGCCGATCTTCGTCTACGCAAAAGCCCGCGTCCGCGTCTTCTTGTGCATGCTCGCCTGCCACGCCGAATGGCACATGAGAAAACGCCTGGCCCCGATCCTGTTCGAAGAGGACGATCCGGAGGCCGCCCGGGCGCAGCGCGCCTCGCCGGTCGAACCCGCCAGGCCCTCCCCCTCGGCCCGAGCCAAGGCGGCGCAAAAACGCACCCCGGACGAGACGGCAGTGCACAGCTTCCACACCCTGCTCGCCGATCTCTCGATCGTCGTTCTGAACGACGTCTCCATCGGCGGATCCGAAAGCTTCCAGCTGGCCGCGGCCCCGACGCCCGGACAAAAAAAGGCATTCGACCTCCTCGGCGCCGATCCGAGGGGCATGTTCCCAAAAGCTGGCAGGTAGGACTCCGCGAATCGCGTTCCTGCCAAAGGAAACCTGCCTTTCTGCGCCGTGAAGTTCAGTTTAACTTCAAGGGATTGCGGCGATGCAGAATTGGCAAATGCCGTCCTGCCCGGCATCCGCCGGAGCGACTCCGATCCAATTGGGAATCAAGAAGCTTTCTTGAAGTTTTGCTGGATTCTAACACGAACTTGACGGCATCTTCATAAAATCCTTTCTTGAAGCCGCCCGCAATTCATGCATGAATGTGGGAATCTTGATCAATGCCCGCCGCGTTCGTCCGGTCCGAGTATCCGGGCAAGGCACAGCCGCGCGAGCGTTGACAACTCAGCGATGCAACAGCCGAAGGAGAGACAGCATCATGGTTGCAAAATCAAAACTCTTGAAACTGCAGTCCGCGCGACTGACCGCAGGAACAATCGACCGGCGGCAATTCATCTCGTCGGCCATGGCGATGGGCGTCGCCCTGCCGACTGCATTGTCGATGGCGAGCAGCGCAATGGCGATGACGCCGAAAATGGGAGGTCACTTCCGAGTCGGATCGCGCCATGGTTCTACGACGGATACTTTGGACCCCGCGAAGGCCGAGAACGGGTTCATGACGGCAACAGTTTACATGTACGGCAACAACCTTACCGTAATCGACAGTACCGGCCAGCTCGTGAATGAACTTGCCAACAGCGTGGATTCGGACGATGCCCAGACTTGGGTGTTCGGACTGCCGACAGATTTGGAATTCCACAACGGGAAGACGCTGACGGCGGACGATGTGGTCGCGACTTTCAACTACCACAGAGACGATAACTCGAAGTCGGCGGCGAAAGGGCTGTTGACCTCCGTCACCGATGTTCGCGCCGACGGCAACAACGTGGTCTTTGAATTGGATGGTCCGAATGCGGACTTTCCTTACATCGTCAGCGACTACCACCTGATCATCCTCCCGTCCGAGGACGGAATGGTCGATCCGACGGCCGGAATCGGAACCGGGGGCTATGTGCTCGATGAATTCGAGCCGGGCGTGCGGGTGACAGCAAGCCGCAATCCGAATTACTTCAAATCGGATGCAGCGTATTTCGACTCGGTCGAGCAGCTTGCGCTCACCGACACCACGGCGCGCCAGAACGCTCTGATGAACGGCGACGTGGATGCCATTACAGGTGTCGACCCCAAGACTGTGGCTCTCATGTCCAGAAACCCGGACGTCGAAATTTTGGAGGTGTCGGGCACTTTGCACTACACCTTCCCGATGCGTGTCGATACCCCGCCGTTCGACAACTACGATTTTCGGATGGCGTTGAAGCTCGCGCTCAAGCGCCAGGAGATGGTCGACAAGATTCTTCTTGGTCATGGAACGCTGGGCAACGATCATCCGATTTCCTCGGCGACATCGTTCTATGCCGACGACATACCGCAACGGGAATTCGATCCGGAACTGGCGGCCGAGCACTACAGGAGGTCGGGCCACAGCGGACCCATCCAGCTCTCGGCCTCGGATGCCGCATTCGCAGGAGCGGTCGACGCAGCGCAACTCTATGCGGCTTCGGCAAAGGAAGTGGGCATCGAGATCGAGGTGGTGCGGGAACCCTCCGACGGCTACTGGTCGAATGTTTGGAACAAAAAGCCGTGGTGCGCATGTTATTGGGGCGGTCGTCCAACCTCGGACTGGATGTACTCATCGGCTTACGTCGAATCCACGGAATGGAACGACACTGCATGGCGCAACACTGAGTCGGCGAATCGTTTCAACAAGCTTGTCGTGCTTGCCAGGGCAGAACTGGATCAAAGCAAGCGCGCCCAAATGTACCGGGATACGCAGATGCTCATCCGCGACGCCGGAGGCGCCGTCGTTCCGATGTTCGCAAACCATATCATGGGCGTGAACAAAAACAGAATCGCGCATGATTCCGTCATTGCGGGAAACTGGGAGCTGGACGGAAGCCGCGGCTTTGAGCGGTGGTGGATGGCTTGAACACTGCATAAGCCAAATTCGAATCGGCGGCCTTCGGCCGCCGATTTCTTGCTCCGCGCGAGTGCGGAAACTTCATTCCGGCTCAAGGCGGAGAGCCGCCAAGCAGCATTGTTGCACCCGCGCCAATGCCAACGATGCGCCGGGAGGGCGGTCTTGAATCGCCTTCAAGCGCCGAATACCCTGTCTCCGTCAAAGGATGTTGCGGCAAGCCAAATCCAGCAAACGCCCGCCGCAGCTCGGCCCGAACGGCAACCGGAGAGACCGCGGCCATGTCGAACCTGAAATCCGTAAGGGACTACATCCGCAACATACCTGATTTTCCGCATGAAGGCATTCAATTCAAGGACGTGACGACCTTGTTCACCGACCCGCGCGGATTCAGGATCGCGGTCGACCAGCTCATCCACCCGTTTTCCGGCGAGCGAATCGACAAGGTGGCGGGACTGGAGGCGCGCGGATTCGTCCTCGCCGGCGCGGTCGCCCATCAGCTTTCCGCCGGTTTCGTCCCGATCCGAAAGCAAGGCAAGCTTCCCGGCGAGACCATGTCCGAGCCCTACGAGCTCGAATACGGCCAAGAAGTCATGGAAATTCATACCGATGCTCTTCAAGCGGGCGACAAGGTGCTTGTCGTGGACGATCTGCTTGCGACCGGAGGCACTGCGGCGGCAGGAATCCGTCTGCTTGAGCGTTTGGGAGCCGATATCGTGGGGTGCGCGTTCATCATCAATCTTGTCGCATTGAACGGCCAGAAGAAGCTGGAGGAATTGGGAATGCGGACTCATTTTCTCTGCGACTTCGACGATTGACAAATCCGTTGCGGAGCGAGTCTCAAGTCACTTCGCCGCATTCCGACAGCTGAACAAGCCCTTCGCGGCCCTGCAATCACATGCGCCGGAACAGGTGCGCATAGGTCGCGCTGACGGTCAAACTTTCGGGGCGATTCTTCAAGGTTAGCCTGTAGCGCCCGCGAAAATCCCGGCTCGCCGAAGCGATTGCGGAAACGTTGATGATCGTGCTGCGGTGTATTCTCCAAAAACAGTCCGGATCAAGGCGCTCGGACAAGTCGGTGATCGACAGCTTCACCAAATGTTCCGCGTCTTCCGTGAACGCGGACGTATATTTCTGGTCGGCGCGAAAAAACTGCACTTGATCGACGTCGACGAACTGCACCGTCTCGCCCAGCCCGACCCTAAGCCACCTTAGATGCGAACCTGTCCCGGCCAGCTGCTGCGCAATCGAATCAAGCACTTCTTTGGACAGGCTCGACGAAGTTCGCCGCCGAAGCCGTTCAATTGTCTTGCTCAAGCGTCCGACAGTCGCCGGCTTGACGAGATAGTCCACCGCCGAACGCTCGAATGCCTCCAGCGCGTGCTCGTCGAACGCGGTGACGAAGACTATCGCGGTATCATTCGTTTGAGCGCCATGCCGCTTCGCGACTTCCAATCCCGACATGCCCGGCATTCGAATATCCAAGAACGCCACATCGGGACTGTGCTCGCGGAGTGCCGCAAGAGCTGAAACGCCGTCGCCGACAGACGCGACAACCTGCGCCTCGGGCCAAAGCTCGTCCAGCAACCGCTCAAGGTGCCGGCGAAGCGCCGGCTCGTCGTCGGCGACGACCGCATTGACGCGATGAAGCTTGTCGGCCAAGACTCAGATCCCGTCGGAGGGACGCATCGCGGCTGCCTCCGAAGCTTTGCCGACCGCTTGCTCTGGACAAACTGGTTTCATCTGCTTCCAACGCGGGCGCGATGCCGGCGCAGTCATGCGACGGCGGTTGATTCGCAACCACATTGCGAGCGCTTCATTCCGCAGCGTCATTTGCCGGAATCCGAATCACGACGCACACGCCGCCGCCGGACGATTCTGTCAACGCCAAGCTCCCTTCTTCGCCGTATACGCTGCGGAGACGCTCGCGAACATTGGCGATGCATTCCCCTGCAGCCTCGGAATTGTCTTCGTCGAGTCCAACTCCGTCGTCTTGAATCTTGATTTCAACTTGGTCCGCGACCTTTTCCGCAGACACCAGAACCGCACCGCCTTCGACGGACGGCTCGACGCCGTGCAGAATAGCGTTTTCCACAAGCGGCTGCACCAGGAGCGGCGGAAGCCTTAGCCTTTCGATTTCCGGAGTCGCCGATACGTTGTGCCGGAGACGGCCGTCCATGCGCTGGGTCTGGATATCGAGATATGCGCGGACCAGATCCAGCTCGTCGCCGAGAGTCGCATCGGGCGCGCGAGTTCGATTCAGCGCGGCCCGCAACACAATCGTCAGTTGCTCCAACAACCGCGCCGCTCGGGACGGATCCGTTTGAATCAACGAAATGACATTCGAAAGCGTGTTGAACAGGAAATGCGGTTCCATTTGCGCTTGAAGAACGCGCAGTTCCGCTTCCGCCAACGCCTTGTCGCGCACGAGCGCATCGCGCTCCGCCTGCTCAAGCTTGCCGCGCGCCGCCCAAAGCTCGAACATCAGCCTGAATCCGATCACGCCCAGAATGCCGAACAAGAGCGCGAACGCCAGCGGCGAACTGTTTTCCTGCAAAAGGAGCAAGGGGCGCCCGGCTACAATCAGACCGCCCAGCACAAGGCCAATGACGATTCCGACAATCGTCATCAAGACGACAACAAACTGCAAATTGATGCTCGACGCCAGAAGCCTGATGCCCCAATGGATGCAGATATGGACAGAAAAGCCGATCGAATAGCTTACCAGAAGGTAGCTTGCGACGCGATCCTCAAACGCGGTCGCCATGGCGACGCCAACGGTCGTGCAAAACAAAAAATTCGCCAACCAGCCCCACAGATAAGGGTGGGCACGCACTGAAGAAGCAAGTTTTTCCCACATGTCATTTCTCCCGCTGGAGACGTAAGCCGTCGCGCAGCGCCCAAATCAAGCACATCGGCCCGAAGTCTTCAAAGCCCCGACTTCGACGCCTGATTCTCGATCATTGCGATCACCGCATGCGCATCGGTCCGCCAGTCCTGAATTATGGTTGCACCTGAACGCAAATCCCCAAGTCTCGGAATTGGCGCCGCGGCAGGCCGGGCATAGGCCCGGCCTGCCGCTCGACCATTCGCGCGCGAGGCTCGATGTTGCAGATCCGCGTCCACGCGCGACTTGATGAGAATGCCGCAATTCATGAAATCCGCATTCTCGCACCGGGCCGAGGATTCTTTGCAGAGCCATTCGGCGCAACAAAGATTCGGATTGCTCCTAATGAGATTCGGCGAGACGCGGACTGAAGCGGCCGTGCAAGCCCAACGGCATCGGTTCCGGCAACGTCGCCGTCGCGACAGGACCAGCTTCAATCTCGCCGGCATCGAATATGCTGAGGACGGTCGAACGCTCCCTCCAATTCAACGCCGTTCCGATCAGCCAGCCTTGGCTTTCGCCGGTTCCCGCCGGATCCGGAGCAAAGATGTGCTCCTCCGGAATGAGGGTTTCGGGATAGCGGTATTTCCGAACGTCTCCCGTATCCGTGTTCAGCCTCGCCACGGTGTCCAGGCCGCCGTGCACGGAAGGCGTCGAATCGCCTTGCTCATCCGCACCCAAAACCGTCACCCATCGGTGCCGCAAGGCGCTCCTCCTCGGATCCACGGCCGGAAAGTCGGTCGCGAATTCCTGCGGTCCGAGCAGTTCCTGGCCGGCAGTCCGTTCGCGCGTGTCGATGCGATACAGAACATGGCGAGCCAGCTGCTCATCCGGGTTGCGGAGCTCTCCCCTCATGACCCCGCGCAAGCTTCCGTACATCAGATCCGGGCTGCTGTAGCGCGCGCCGTCGAATCGAATGACGCCCGCCTCGTCTTCCCAAGCATTGCCGAAATGGAACGCCCACTCCGAAGGCAACTCCAGCCAAATGCGCGAGTTGAGGTCATCCTTGTCGACCACGAGCACGCGCGTCGGGCGGTCCGGCTTCCAAACATGCCGGTCAAGAAAACTTAGAGACCCGTCGGAGTTCGGGTTGAAATCAAGAGGCGGAAGCAGCAGAACAAGATGGCGCTTCGTTACGACGAAATCATGCGGCATAGTCATCGGCTCCACCGGAAACGCAGTCACTTGCTTCAAGGATCCGCTCGGGTCCAATTGCCAAAGCACCAGCATTCCGGCGAAGCTGGCATATCCGAAATTCCAGATCGTTCCGTCCGCATCCACCCTCGGATGGGCCGAGAACGGAGCGCCTCGGGTTTCGGGACTGAATGTCTGCAAGCCCAACGTATCGAGGCTGTCGGGATCAAGCCGCCAAGGCGAACCTGCTTCCCAAAGCGCCCAAAGCTCGCCGGGCAACGGAAGCACGCTGATGTTCGCGGTGTTGATCGCGTCCGGATGCGGCACGGCGCAGCTCGACTGAACAGCCGTGCCGAAGGCCGGGTAAAGCGCGCGACCGGCGGCCCGCTCGGCATTGTATTTGGACGTCCGCACCATGCGCGCACGATGATCGACCTTGCCGTCGCCGATGCGCCATGCCTGCACCATGCCGTCGCCGTCGAACCAGTGCCTATATCGGAACTCGCCGATTTCGTGTCGAGCCGGACCGTTGCGGAACAGCGTGCCTTCAAGCCTCGACGGCAGCCGCCCTTTCAGCTCGGCGCGTCTGACGGGAATTCCATCTTTGTCCGTGCCTTCGTAGCCGACAAGCCAAGGCCGTTCGGCAAGAGCATCCCGGAACGCTTTCTTCCAAGGATCCGGAGCGGCGGCATCTGCGGCGCAAGCCATCTCGGCGGCAGCGGCGCGAATTGGGGTCGAGAAGGCGGCGGAGAAGCCCGCCGCTCCCGCCATCGTCTTAAGCAAATCGCGACGATTCATGATTCGCCTCAGTAGTGCATCAAGTTGATTGATTGAGTTTCGGCATCGTCTCCGACATCGAACTTGACGGCGTTCCATTGCGGAGGGCCGAAAGATCCGACCGCGTTGTTCGAAGTCGCCCAAGGCTCGGATGGAATGCCCAAGAGCGTCGTGCCGAGCTCGCCGTCGCCGTCCAGATCCTGGAATACCCGGATTGCGTAAGACCCGGGCGAAAGAACGACCGAGAAACTCGCCGAAGGCGCGGCAGGCTCCATGACGAACGAAAAAACCGGAGCATCCTCGTCTGCGAAGCCGGCCTCTCCTCGGACCACTTGGCCGTACAGCATCCCTTCCGTGCTCCGAATGTCCTCGATCGTAACGATCACTTCTCCCGCGCTTGCGGCGGATGCCGCAAAGAGAGCTCCGAGGCCAATCATCGATAATCTGTTCATTTGCATCGTTCCTTTTGTTCGCGCGAACGGTTTTGTCCGCTTCGGACAGGCTTTTCCCCGGCCAGCCGCCGATGCGAAAGCGGGAGGCGACAAAAGCGCATTTTCGGGAACGAATGCGGTCGGCCCCGTCGCGAACTGAGAATTCGGCGCACGGATTGCGGGGCAAAATGCGACGTGCGAAGCGAACCCGGCTACGAATCGATGACCGCACCCGGATTCATGATGCCGTCCGGATCCAACGCGGACTTGATTCGCCGCATCGCGGCGACAAGCGCCGGATCGCCGTGCTTCGCCAGTTCCGAGGCATTCGCTCTGCCGACGCCGTGTTCCGCGGAGATCGACCCGTCGTATTCGCGCACCAATCGGAAGACGGCCTGCCTTATCTTTTCCCGGCTTTCCGGATCCCTTGTCCCGCCGGGCGGCGGAAACACGTTGTAATGCAGGTTCCCGTCGCCGACATGTCCGAAACAGTTGATGCGGAATTCGCCGATTTCCCGAATCGCGGAACCGGCGCGGTCGATGAAGTCGGGTATCTTCGAAACCGGAACTGAAATGTCGTGCGAAGCGACCGCGCCGATTCGCTTGTTGGCTACAGGTATCGACTCGCGCATCCGCCAAAAATCGGACGTCTGCGCGACGGAGCGGGCCATTGCGCCGTCCCGGACCAACCCCTTGTCGAATGCCGCAACCGCCGCATCCTCCAGTCGCTCCTGCATTCCGCGTTCCGACTCGGTCCCGACCTCCGCAAGCACCATCCAGTCGTGCCGTTCGGAAAACGGCAGCCTGATGTCGGGCAGAGTTTCGGCGAGAAAGTCCAGCCCCGTTCCCGCGATCAGTTCGAACGCCGATACCTCGCCTCCGAAACGGGCTTGGAAAAAGTCCAGCAATTCGACCGCTCCTCTCGGATCCTCGACCGCGAACACGGCCGCAGCCGTATCCTCAAGGCTGCGACGCATGGTCAGGCTCGCAGCCGTGATCAATCCGAGCGTGCCTTCGGAACCGATCAGAAGATGCTTCAGGTCGTAGCCGAAGTTGTCCTTGCGCAGCGCACTGAGACCGTTCCAGATCGACCCGTCGGGAAGCACCGCTTCGATCCCAAGGCAAAGGTCGCGCATGTTTCCGTATCTCAGGACGCGCACCCCTCCGGCGTTCGTGGCCAAGTTGCCGCCGATCTGGCTGCTTCCTTGAGACGCTATCGAAAGCGGAAACTGGCGCCCGACTTCCAACGCCGCCTCCTGCACGGCCTGCAGGGTGCAAGCGGCTTCCGCGACAATCACATTGTCAGCGGTATCCAAGCGCCTGATCTTGTTCATCCGCTCCAGGGAAAGGATGATCGGAGACGGCAGACCGGCGCCGATCTGCCCGCCGACCAGCCCGGTTCCGCCGCCGTACGGCACCAACGGAATCCGCCCGGCCCTGCAGAACATGACGACCTTGGCGACCTCGGCGGCGTTCGACGGAGCGATGACGAATCCGTCGTCGCCGAAATATGCGCCGCGCGGCTCCGACTGGTAGCGGTCCTCAAGCGGCTTGAAAGCGACCTTGGGGAGTTGGCCGGCAAGGATCTCCAGCGATTCCGGAGTCGCAGGGTTGAGCGCCGTCATTCCAGCCTTCAAAGTTCTGGCAGCCCCTTTTTGGACCCGGCCGAGTCCTCAGTAAGGATCGGTTCGCCCGCGCCGATCACTTCGGAGATTCGCGTACAAAACGTGGTTGCTCCATCTGCCTGCTATCTCGAGATAGCTTTGAGCCACGCCTTCATACTTGAAGCCCGTCTTCTCCAGCAGCCCGCGGGACGGACGGTTGTTCGGAAGGCAGGCAGCTTCCATCCGGCTGAGATCCAATTCCGTGAATGCGAAATGCACAACCGCTAGAATCGCTTCCCGCATGAATCCTTGACGCGCGTACGGTTGTCCGATCCAGTACCCCAGAGTCCCGGATTGAGAGGCGCCGTACCGAACATGGTCCAGCGTAATGCCGCCCACCATGACCTCGTCGGCCTGACGAATCAAAAAGAATGACGCCGCCGACCTGTTCGCAACTGACTTCTGCGCCCAGTTCACTCTGTTGACGAATGCATTCCGGCCAAGGTGATCGTCCGCCCAAGTCGGTTCCCACTTCTCAAGAAACGTACGGCTGGACTTGCGCAGATCATGCCATTCGGCAAAGTCGGACTGCTTCGGAAGCCTGAGCTCCAGCCGATCCGTTATCAATACGGGCGACTTGTTCCGCAACAACATTACGCGGCAAGCCGTTCGACAAGCTCGGCACCGGTCGGCGCCGCGGATATGGGACCGTAAAATGCGCTGGCGGACTTCGCGCCCTCGACGAGACCCCGAGCGCAACTCCGGGCCTTTTCTGCATCCACGGCATCGAATTTGGCGATGATCTTGTCGATCTCCTCGACCTCGCCCAGTATCGAAAGCGAATTGCCCAGCCGTTCGGCCCTGAACACGGGACTCTCCAACGCCATCAGCGATCCCGCCCTGATTTGAGCCCGCGCCCGCTCCACCTCCTTCTCCTCCAGATCTTCGGCCGACCTCCTGATCTCGTCGATGCACAATCGCACGAGGTCGCCGAGGTTGTCTTCAGAGGTGCTCGCGTGGACGACGAACATTCCGGTATCCGAATGCGGGGTCGCTTGCGCGGAAATCGAATAGCAAAGCCCGCGCTTCTCTCTCGCCTCCGTGAACAGCCTGGACGCAGCTCCCCCGCCCAATGCGCCTGCGTAGACTCTCGATGCGTAGCTCAATTCGTCCCTCAGCTTCGGGGCCTCGAACGCAAGCGCATACTGAGCGAGCTCCATGTCCTTCTCGCGGCGGAATTCGCCGCTCTCGAAGCAGGAGGGTTCCACCTCCGGGCGCGACGCGCTGTCCAATTCTCCGAAGTACCGGCCTGCGAATTCAAGAACCGCCTCATGCTCGACCGAGCCGGCCGCGGCCAGAACCATCCTGCCGGGGCGATAATGGTCTTGGACGAAGCGAACCAGATCGGCCCTCTTGAAGCCCGAAACCAGTTCGGCCGTGCCGATGATCGAGCGTCCGAACGACTGCGTCGGATATGCGGTGCTCTGCAGCGCTTCGAACACGACTTCTTCCGGGATGTCCTCGATTTCGCCGATCTCGTGCAGAATGACGTTCCGCTCAAGCTCAAGCTCGCCGGGGTCGAAGACCGAATTGAGCGCGATGTCCGCAATCAGCTCGATCGCGAGCGGGACGTCCTTTTCCAGAACGCGCGCGATATAGGCCGTGACTTCCCGTCCCGTATACGCGTTGAGGCTTCCGCCGACTTCTTCGATTGATTCGGAGATTTGAAATGCGGATCGCTTCGACGTGCCCTTGAACGCCATGTGCTCAAGAAAATGCGCGACTCCGTTCTGCTCGGCGCGCTCATGCCGCGCGCCGACTGACAGATAAAGCCCCAGCGCCGCGGAGCGCAGTCCGGGCATGCGTTCCGTAGCGACACGGAATCCATTCGGCAGCGTGCTGATGCGGGTGGTCAAGTCGAGCGTCCTTCCCTAATCACAGACTTCAATTCTTCAAGGTCGTTCGCCGCGCGGCGAATGCGCTCCGGCTTCTCCCTAATGTCCGCCATCCGCTTCGGCAATTCGACATGCACTCCGCTCGCCTGCTCGACCGCATCGGGGAATTTGGCGGGATGCGCGGTCGCCAGCGCGACAACCGGCACGCCTGGCCTGCGTTCGACTTCCTTCGCGACCTTTATTCCGACCGCGGTATGCGGACAAACCACTTCGCCCGTCTCCTCGTAGACGCTCCGAATTGCGGAACAGGTCTCCGCTTCGGAGCACCGGCCGCTCCCGAAGGTCTCCTGAATCCGGGAAAGCGCTTTTCTGCTTATGCTGAAGCCGCCCGACTTGAGCGAATCCATATATTCGCCGACAGACGACGCGTTCCTTCCCTCCGCTTCGAACAGGGCTCGCTCGAAATTCGAGCTGACCTGAATGTCCATGGACGGGCTTATGGACTTCAATACGGCGGACTTCCTGTATTCCCCCGACGCAAGCGCGCGGTGCAGAATGTCGTTCTGATTCGTCGCGACGACAAGGCGGTCGATCGGAAGGCCCATGAGTTTCGCTGCGTAGCCGGCGAAGACGTCGCCGAAATTTCCGGTGGGAACCGTGAATGCAACCTTCCGTCCGGGAGAGCCGAGCGCCGATGCCGAGGCGAAGTAGTAGACGATCTGCGCCACGATCCGAGCCCAGTTGATGGAATTGACGCCGCTCAAACGCATTTCGCTTCGAAAATCCGCATCGTTGAACATGTTCTTGACGAGCGCCTGGCAATCGTCGAAATGGCCGTCGACGGCAATCGCATTCACATTGGCATCGCCCGGCGTCGTCATTTGCCGCCGCTGGATCTCCGAGACGCGGCCGTGCGGATACAGGATGAACACGTCGACGAATTCGCTTCCCCGGAACGCTTCGATCGCCGCGGAACCGGTGTCCCCGCTCGTCGCGCCCACGACCGCGATTCGCTCGCCGCGCCGCCGCAGCACGGCCTCGAACATTCGCCCCACGAGCTGCATCGCGAAGTCCTTGAAGGCGAGCGTCGGCCCATGAAACAATTCCAGCAGGAACAAATCGGCTCCGATCTGGACGAGAGGGCACTTCGCTTCATGCCCGAACCGCTCGTAAGCATCATGAACCATCGAACGGAGCTCATCTTCGGTAAATGCATCGCCCGTGAACGGCTTCACGACGCGGCAGGCGATTTCCGAATAGGGCTCGCCGGCCAATGCGGCAAGATCCTCGCGAGAGAACGCCGGCCATCTCTCCGGAACGTACAGGCCTCCGTCGTCGGCGAGTCCAGCGAGCATCGCCTCCTCGAATCCCAAGCGGGGAGCTTTGCCCCGCGTCGAAATGTAGCGCATTTCAGACAACTCGGCTGCTCCGCTTGGAATTCGGCGAACGGGCATTACGCCAAATCCAGAAGCCTGTCATCCCCATCCAGACCGCAGCGAGCGAAAACCAGGTGACGGCGTATTGGAAATGATCGTTCGGAATGCCTGAGCTGCTGACCGGCCATGAAACGACGCCTTCGGGAACGGATGAATCGCGCCTTGCGACTATCAGCACCGGCTCGGCGCCCAACGCGTCCGCCATCGCCTGAACGTCTCGGGCGTACCAGAGGACTCCGTCGGGCTCCGGCGTGAAAAGGCGGTCGAACTCGTCAGGCCAATGCAGGTTTCCCAGAACTTCGGCGTCCGAGTTCGTTCCCCGGTCGACGTTCCTGAGTCGCGCGGGGAGGTGTCCTCTATCGAGCATGACGGTCCGGCCTCCGGTTTCGAAAGGGACTATCAGCCTGAAGCCGGGACCAAGATCCCGTCTGCTGGTTTGCACCAGAATTTCGCCGCCGCCCGTCCGGCCGGACGCTTCGACGGAAAGGTAATTGTCCCGAATCGGGTCCGGAGATTCAGGGAGCGCCACAGGCGAAGCCGATATCCTCGCGTTCATTGTCGAAAGGACGCCCTGCTTCCACTCGAGCCTCTGCACCTGCCAAATGCCCAAGCCGACCAAAATCGCCGCGCCGAGCGCGCCGACGAGAAGCGCGAACGCTGCCTTGTGCGATCTCCCCCTGCCCGGCTCGGCGTTCCTTGCGTTGAACGGATGCTTCAGTTCACCTGACAATTGTCACATTCAATTCGTCATCCGCCCCAAATGTAGATCGCGGCGAAAAGGAACAGCCAAACGACATCGACAAAGTGCCAGTACCAGGCAGCTGTCTCGTAGCCGATATGCGCAGTCGGCGTGAAATGGCCCATCATGCCCCGAACCATGCAGACCGCGAGAAATACGGTTCCTATGATGACGTGGGCACCGTGGAAACCGGTCGCCATGAAGAAAGTGGCTCCGTAGATGTTGCCGGAATAGCCGAACGCGGCGTGGCTGTACTCGTACGCTTGGAGAGCCGTGAATGCGCAGCCCAGAACGATCGCGAGAATAAGCCCGTTCACGAAGTCCTTTCTGTTGTTCTCATGGGCGATCGCGTGGTGCGCCCAAGTTGCCGCCGCGCCCGAACTCAACAGGATCAGCGTATTGATCAGCGGCAAGTGCCAAGGATCGAAGGTCTCGATTCCCGCAGGCGGCCAGACGCCGCCCGATCCCTCCTCCATCGGATAAAGGGCGTGCTTGAAGAAATTCCAGAACCATGCGCTGAAAAACATGATTTCCGACATGACGAACAGGATGAAGCCGTAGCGCAGGCCGATCTGCACGGCCGGCGTATGATCGCCCGAGTGCGACTCCTTGATCACGTCCGTCCACCAGCCGACCATGGTGTACGCGATGATCGCGACGCCGGCCAGCATCACCCACGGGCCGTAATCCTGGAAGAACAGCACGGCGCCGAACAGCATCGTGAAGCCGCCGACCGCTCCGATGAAAGGCCAGATCGAAGGATTCAGAATATGATAGTCGTGTTGGTTCCCATGCGCCATTTTCAACTCTCCTCGGAACTGGGTTCGTCTGCGCGCGCCTGCGCCGATGCCGGGCCGAGGTCGCCGCCGGGCGGCAAGTCGATCCGGTGGAAGGTGTAGGACAACGTGATCGTGCCGACCGATCCCGCTTCCGGATCATCCACTATGTCGGGGTCGACAAAAAACGAAACCGGCATCTGCACGCTTTCCCCCGGCTGCAGGACCTGCTCCTCGAAACAGAAGCACTGAACCTTCACGAAATATCCGCCCGCGCTGAACGGATGGACATTGTAGCTCGCGGCGCCGGCGACCGCTACGCTTGTCGGATTATGCGCCTCGTAGAACGCCAGGCCGCTCTCGCCGATGCGCAGCTTCATTTTGCGTTCCAAGGGGCGGAACTCCCAAGGCATGCCGCGCTCCTTGGATGCGTCGAAGCGAATCGTGATCGTGCGATCCAGCGCTTCGGCGCTCCCCGCTTCCGCCCGCAGAGTGGCGCCGCCGAATCCCGTGACGCGGCAGAACCAATCATAGAGCGGAACGAACCCCCAGGATGCTGCGCACATGAGGGCTGCGACGGCTCCCAGCCGAACCATCATTGCTTTGTTGCGAGTTCCGACCGACATCGCGTCAATCCAACAGCGACGGCCTGATGGCATGGTCGAATGCCTCAAGCATATGTCCGCTGGACAGTTTCACGATCGTGATCGAGAAAACAAGCAGCACGAACGCTCCGAGCACCCCGGCAATCCACATGTTTCTGGACCGGCGACGCGCATGAAGCTCATGCTCTTGAAAGAACGGTCCATTCAGCTCCATGCCGGCCATCCCGAAATCCAATCTCCGCCCGAACGCAGCGCCGCGTCAATCGCCAACGCGCCGAATGAAAAGAACAGATATCCCAGAGAGAGGTTGAAAAACCCCTTTTCCGCTTTCCAGCCGTCGCTTTTCGACGCCGCCGAATCCCTTCGCAAGAGCCGCAGCGAGCGCGCCGTGAACATGAAGTTGGCGATGAGGCTGACAGCGAAGAACGTCGGACCGCCAATTCCGCTGAACGCGATCAGGAGCGAAACGGGAATCAATGACGCGGAATACGCGAAAATCATCCTGCGCGCGGCGGCGTCGCCTCGCACGACCGGAAGCATCGGCACGCCGGTGCCCGTGTAGTCGTCCTTCGCGAACAAGGCCAGAACCCAGAAATGAGGCGGCGTCCACAAAAAAATCAGCAGAAACATGAGCACCGCCTCAATCGAGACGCCGGCCGTCGCGACAGCCCAGCCGATCATCGGGGGAAACGCGCCCGCAGCGCCGCCGATCACGATGTTCTGCGGCGTGCGCCGCTTCAGAAACATCGTGTAGACGACAGCGTAGAAAAATATCGTGAAGGCCAGCAACGCGGCGGATTGTAGGTTGGCGGTCAGCCCGAGCATGACGACCGAAAAGCCCGACAGCCAAAGTCCGATGTAGAGGGCGGTCTCGCGCGGCACGGCGCCCGAAGGTATCGGTCGACGCCGCGTCCTTCGCATCGTCGCATCAATATCGGAATCCCACCACATGTTGAGCGCTCCCGACGCGCCGGCTCCCACGGCCACGAACACGATGGATGCGATCGCGATCAACGGATGCACTTGTCCGGGAGCGACGACCAGTCCGACTGCGGCCGTGAAGACCACAAGCGACATTACGCGCGGCTTCAACAGGGCGAACAGGTCGCCCATCTCGGCTTCGCGAGGCGCGTCGATCATTTTTGCGCTGGATGCAGTCGAACTCATTGGATGTTCCCGCGATGCCCCTTCGCAGACCGCCGGTTCAATTGGAAGCGGTCTGCTGCAAGCGCGGAATGCCTCCGTATTCTTCGATGGCGGCGTCGAGCCATTCTTCATAGACGCTCTGGCTCACGACTTTGACCGTGATCGGCATGTAGGAGTGGTCCTTTCCGCAAAGCTCCGAGCACTGGCCGAAATATATGCCTTCCTGCTCGGGCTTGAACCAAAGGCCTGCAAGCCGCCCCGGAACTCCGTCCTGCTTCACGCCGAAAGAAGGCACGGTCCAAGCGTGGATCACATCTGAAGCGGTCACATTCACGACGACGGTGTTGTTGACCGGCAGCACCAAGGCCGTGTCCGTAGCAAGCAGGTACTCGTCCAGAGAGTAGCCGTATTCCTCAAGCTGGTCTTTCTGCAGCATGAAGCTGTCGAACGCAAGTTCGTGGTCCGGATACTCGTAAGTCCAGTACCATTGATTGCCGGTCGCCTTTATCGTGATGTCAGCTTCCGGTATGCGTTGCTGCTTGAGCAAAATCGGCAACGAGACCACTCCGATCGCCACCAGGATGATTATCGGGATCACTGTCCACGCAAGTTCGAAACGCAGATTGTGCGTGAACTTGGCCGGAACGGGATTCACGCGGCTGTTGTACCTCACGATCACCCAGAGCAGCAGTCCCAGGACGAAAGCGCAAATCACCGCGATCGTGTAATTGAGCAGCCGGTCCAACCAGTCGATGTCGCGAGCCACTTCGGTAACGGCCGGTTGGAAGCCGTATTCGTCCGGCCTCGGCCGTCCGATTATCTCGAGCTCCTGACTGACATCCACGCCCAGCGCGCCGGAGGCGGCGACGGCCGCTCCCAACGCCGCCAAGCTGAATATGTAACGCTTAGAGTTCATCGGCGCCGTCCCATGAAACTTGAACCGACCGCGGTCCGCCCGTTCAGCGAGCCGCCCGGCATAGAATCCCATATTGTTCAGAGCGTCCCAAGACCATATATTGCATTCATTCGCAAGCACCCGATGCCTTCAATATTGCGGCATCGGGTTTCGCCTTTCAGCAAAAGCGGGCACGCATGAACTCCGATACCACAGGCTTCCGGCCTTTCGAAACGATGATTGACAAGGACGGCGCGCTTGCTGTCCTCCGCGAGACCTCGGGAGGCGCGGACGACGGCGAGCTGTTTCTTGAACGGCGACGGTCGGAAATCCTTTCCTTCGACGACGGACGGGTGCGCCATGCCAGCTACAACGCCCGAGAAGGATTCGGCTTGCGCGCGGTTCGGGGGGAGACCGCCGGCTACGCGCATTCGACCGAGATCACCGAAGATGCGCTGAAACGCGCAGGCGGGACCGCAAGGCTGGCGGTCCGAGAAGGCGGGGGTTCAATGGCTCCTGCTCCCCGAAGGACAAACAAGAAACTCTACTCCAGCAACGATCCGGTGGACGAAATCGACTTCCCTCGGAAAATCCGGCTGCTGAAGGAAATGGACGCGTACATGCGCGGCTTGGACAAGCGCGTCGTGCAGGCGACAGCGACGATTTCGGCGTCCATGCAGGAAATCGAGATTCTCCGGGCGGACGGCGTTTCAATGTCGGACGCGCGACCGATGTCGCAGGTCCGGGTCTCGGTCATCGTCGAAGAGAACGGACGTCGCGAAACCGGGTCGAACGCCAAAGGCGGCAGATTCGAACTCGCCGGAATCATCTCCGAAGACGAATGGAAGGCCGCGGCGCGCGAGGCGCTGCGAATCGCGCTCGTCAACCTTGATGCCGAAAAGGCGCCGGCGGGCGTGATGGACGTCGTTCTCGGTCCGGGATGGCCCGGGATCCTGCTGCACGAAGCTGTCGGCCACGGCCTCGAGGGAGATTTCAATCGCAAGGAGACTTCGGCATTCGCCGGATTGCTGGGCGAAAGGGTCGCATCTCCGGGCGTGACGGTTCTGGACGACGGAACGATCGCAGACAGGCGCGGCTCGATCACGATCGACGACGAAGGCACGCCGAGCCGCTCCAACGTCCTGATTGAAGACGGAATTCTCGTCAACTACATGCAGGATCGGCAGAACGCCCGACTCATGGGCAGGGAGCCGACCGGCAACGGGCGGAGGCAATCGTACGAGCATGCTCCCATGCCCAGGATGACGAACACATTCATGCTCGGCGGCGACGGCGAGCCGAGCGATATCGTGGCCGAAATCAAGGACGGCATCTACGCGGTTGGATTCGGCGGCGGCCAGGTAGACATAACCAACGGCAACTTCGTGTTTTCCTGCACCGAAGCTTACCGTGTCAAGAACGGCAAGGTCGGCGCGCCCATCAGCAACGCAACGCTGATCGGGGACGGCCCGACCGCGCTCAAACACATCCGGGCGATCGGAAACGATCTGCAGCTTGATCCGGGCGTCGGAATGTGCGGCAAGGCCGGACAATGGGTCCCGGTCGGAGTCGGAATACCAACAGTGCTGATCGGAGGGCTGACGGTCGGAGGTCAGGCCGCCTGAATCCGCGACAGCCGACGCGACGCATCTCTTCCCCCTAATCCGTGGTCCTGATCGGGCGCAACCGATTTTTGGGTCCATCGCAACAAAGGCACGTGGCGCGACATAGGGTCAGCTTTGATGATTTTCGCGCGCAGTCTGTTGCTGATCGATGACGGCGCAGGCGGTTTTCCGTCGGCTTTTGCACTCAATGGATCGGCGCGCGCGATGAAGCCAAGAGAAGTTCCGGTTCGTCCAACAGGCATGTGCAGCGACCCGGCCTGACTGGCATTGACTTGATGCGTCAAGCTTTTTTTCGCGCGTGGCAACCCTGAAATCGGCGTCGCTTCGCGCAGCTGACCTTATGTCGCGCCGCGTACCTTTGTTGTGATGAACCCTCTTTTGCCGAGGCCTGTCGCATTCACAACCGGCGAAGCGGAATTCAGCTGGTCGGGCACGCCGACCGCGCCCGGACCGCCGCGGATAGATCGGACAGCCTCGCGATATGTTTCAGGCTCGGCGCGCAACGCGAAGTCCATGCCGGAAATCAAAGCGCCTTGCAGTTCGAAATGCTTTGTCCATTCAGGAAAAACCGTCATTATGGAGCTCCTGCCGTAGTCACTCCGATGAATTGGAGAGCCGGACATTTTGCAATGCGTGATTCACGCGCAATCCCTGCACGCATTGGCAGCTGCAACCGCCTTGCGCGCGTTTGAGGCGATCAGGCTCCAGTTGCGGGATGCAATCTCCTTTCGCGGCGCGATCCAGGTTCCGCCCACCGCAAAGACCGACGGCATGGCCAGCCAATCGCTCAACGTATTTTGGGATACCCCTCCAGTCGGATTGAACCTGACTCCCGAACTCACGAACGGACCGGCGATGCTATTGAGCATTGTGGGACCGCCGGAGGCGGCGGCAGGAAAGAACTTCACGAATTTGCATCCGGCGCCGAGCGCCGCGAGCACGTCCGAAGGAGTCATCGCGCCAGGGATGAACGGAAGCGATGCGGCGCGAGCCCTTTCGACTACCTGGGCCTCAAATCCGGGCGACAGGGCGAAGTGCACTCCCGAATCTGCCGATTCTTCCACCTGTTCGATGGTCAGCACCGTGCCGGCTCCGATCAGCACCTCCGGTCGCTCTTTCGCGATCAAGCGCAATGCGCCTCCGGCTGCCGTCGTTCGAAACGTTATCTCGGCGACAGGCAGGCCGCCCTCGATCAACGCGTCGGCCAAACCCAGCGCGTCGGATGCGTCATCGATTTCGACAACTGGCACGACGCCTATTTCTGCAATGCGGTCAAACACGGTCATATCCGAATATCCTTCAAGGCGAGAACCGGACAATTTCTTGCGCCGACCGGAAACGGCAATCCTCGTTTTCGACGCATCGCCATCCGTCCCCGTCCGCCGCCGCCCGAACCTTCATGCCGGTCGAGCGCTCAATGATTCTGTAGTCCCGTATGCGTCTGCAGGAAAGCAGAACGACATCATCAGAGGCTTATCGCCTGCAATGACCGAACGATGTATCCAATGCGGCGGAATGCAGGTAACGATTCCGGGCGCCATATCGAGAGTCCGGATGTCGCCCGTCGGCGACTCCGGCGGCAAGACGCCGGTTTCGGATATGCCCGCATAGGTTTCTGATCGGTCGGGCTTGGAAAGGATATGGCCTCGGGTCATGCAGAATTCGTCGCCGATACGCCCCGGGGGCTATCCAAGTGATCTCGCAGATCAGATCTCAAGACGCGTAGCTTCGGCCCAAATCCGACACGCTGTGCGCGATCTCGTCCTTGCTGCCGTAAATTCAAACGAGATCCGGCATGCGCTTCACGCAGCGTCTCGCGGGATCCGCAAATGAACCGGAAACCGCTTCGGTCGGGTGCAACGATAGCTCTTGATACATTGATCGGCGCTCCGATTGGCCGGTTCATCGCCCAATGCCGGATGATCGGCGTCGGTTCAACTACATCAGCCGCGTCGACGGCGAAACCCATGATTGCGCCATGCACCGCCCCATCGTCGGCCTTCGGTCAAGGTCGGCGACGGAAACGCAATATCATGGTTGAGATACAGAAGTTCTGCAAATAGCTCACGCGAGGAAGCGGTCATGGCAATTCCTTGTTTCGTTTCGCCATCAACCGTCCCCTGAACAGCAGAGGACTACACCATGGCCGGATGCACAGCAAATTGAAGCCTGAGTTCAAGGCTGAGCTTGAGGTCGGCGGCGGCGCGGTTCTTGATCTTGCCTGAAGCACGCTTCAGGATATTCTCGTGGAAGGGATGCCGGAGGGGACGCAGCGTTTCGCGGCTGCGTGCCTGCCGTCGACAGCGATTTTCTTGCGTCCGAACCTTGGTTTTCTGGAGATACTCGAGAAAAATCCGCCGCGCATAAGCGCGGCGGTTCAATGTCGGCTTGGAGAGCGCCGGGCTTATTCGGCGTCGGCCTCTATTGCGCGGCTCCGAAGCTGCCGTAGACGGGGCCGGTGCGCAGCAAGGTGTTGTCGCAGCTGCCTCTGTTGCAGGCCGCGTCGGCCGACAGAAACCAATGCCCGGCCGTTTCCAGGCCTGAGAGATCGTCAGTGACGGGGCCGTAGAACGTTCCGCGGAAGACGGATTCATCCGCAGTGACGTAGGTGTCGAATTTCGCGGTCTTGTCCTTCCACTTGCTGTCGGAATTGTCGTAGTACTGCAGATACACGCCGCCTTCGTAGCTGCCGTCGGCATTGATCGTCGCGGCGTCCGCGGCGTAATCCCCCGTAGTGAACACGCCATCGTTCGGTGCCGCCTCCCTCCGGGTCTTGTAGTTCGTTCCGGTCATGACAAGGCGCTCCCGCTTCTTGGGATCAATGATGGCGGCATGCGGATGCCAGGTTCCGTCCGGTCCGAGCATTTCAAAGCCGGAGATCACGCCGGAAATGCTTCCGCCGCCGGTGCCGCCGATGCTCGCGCTGAGTTCGATGTCGCCACGCAGATCGACTCTGAGCGGTTGCGAATTGGTGGGGCCTGTCAGGTGCATGACCATCTGCGCCATCGTCGCGCCCCTGAACGTCGCGGACACGGCGTTATCGATGTCCGTCGTCCTTGCGTCGTCCGAGTCGGCGAAGGCGTCGTAGCCGAAATGGTATCCCGTCAGCCGGCCCACGGTTTTCCATCCACTGATGTTGTCGTTGTAGAGGAGCAAGCCGTACGCGGCATGCGAGAGGAACTGCACTTCATCGTCCCTGGTGTAGGGCGGCCCCTCCGCGTTCTCCAGATTCTTGTCGATTCGCGCCAGATTCGTCATCCACAGCTCGTAGGAGCCCAGATCGCGAGCCTCGACGTAATCAACGTCCCACGCCGCCTTGATATTGGCGTCGTTGGCGCTTGTGCCGGACGGCAGGGGGATCCTAGTGTTCCAGTACCACGCGTGGTGGCCGTGCGGAGCGGGAGAGGGCCTGCCGAACGTGACCTTCACGTCGTCATGTATCCAGTTCCCGCAGTCCGCGGTCGCGTCGGGCAGATCCCCATAGCACCCGTCCCATTTCCCGGTTCCGGTGGTGCCGTCGTCGGTGGTCCCCCGTACGCCGTCGGGCCCGCGGCCGTACCAGTCGTTGACATCCACCCCCATGTCGAACCTGCGCTGGAAATCGAAATAGATCGCGTTCCCGGCAATCTTGAAGACAAGGCCGTCCTCCGTCACCTGGGCCGAATAGAACAGCTTGCCGTCCGTGGCGCTCAGACCGATGGGCCGACGAGTCGTGGGATGATGAGTCACGGCGGTGCCGTCGTTCCCCTGCTCGTACACGCGGCCGCGCGCATCCGCCACCCGGATCGTGATCGCCCGCAAGGGCAGCTCCTCTATGGTTCCGGATCCGCCGGGTCCGAACATGGTCTTTCCCGATGCGTATCGAACTCCGTCCTTTTGGATCTGCAGCCTGTCGCTGGCGGCGGTGCCCGTGCCGGCTGAGTCGGTCGCCGCGGCTCGCGCGACCCGCTCGAAAGTGGCCTGCCGCGAGGCAGGCCTCGCCGTGACCGTCCCCGAGGGAGGCCTCGACAGCGCCCATCCGTGCGACTGTGCTTCCGCCACCTCCAGAAGGGCGCCGGTGGCCGGATCGGTCGTCCTCGACAGGTCCGAACCGGCTTCCGACGCCCCTCCCGACGGATTCGATGGCCCGCCGGAGCAGGCCGCCAGCGCCAACCCGGATATGCTCAATAGTGCCAAAGCTCGCGATTTCATCGTTCTTGCTCCTGTTCGTCGTTTCGCCGCGACCGATTCGGAGCTCCCGCTCCGGGCGGTCGCGCTGCGAGAGAGATCGTCATCAATTGGTTCCGGCCGTCCCCACCGCTCCGAAGCTGGCGACGATGCCGCCCCAGCGCTCCCTTCTGGCGTCGCCCTCGAGATACCAGTAGCCGGCAGTCTCGAGATTGTCGCGGGGGCCGTAGAGGGTTCCGCCGAACTCGGAAGAATTCGAGCTGTGGGAGGGATTGAAGTCCCAGGTCTTCGGCTTCCACACGCTGTCGGTCGAGTCCCAGTACTGCAGGTAGACCGCGCCCTTGTAGCTTCCGTCCGCACCGATCGGCGCGCCCGCCGCCGTCGCCGTGAAATCCTGGCCGTTCAGACCGAAGCTGTCGTTGGCGAACACCAGCCGGTCCGCCCGGTCCGTATCGTCTTTGATGTCCACGGCCCTCTCGAACCGGACCCACCGCCCCTCGGGAGACAGCTTCTCCAGACTCGTGACCTGTCCGTATATGGTGTTCGCGCCCGACCCGATGCGGGCGTTGAGAACGACGTCTCCCCTTATGTCCACCCGGAGCGGGTTCGGGTTGTTGAAGGTCTGATACATGAAGCCCATCGTCCGGCCGTCGAACCGCACAACGATCGGCGTCGCGAGATCGGTGGTCTTCTTGTCCTCCTTGTCCTCGAACGCGTCGTAGCCGAAGTGGAACGCCTGCACCCGGCTGGGCAGCAAATAGTCGGTCAGCGTGTCCGTGTGGACGAACACCCCGTAGGCCGCGTACTTGAGATACCGAGCGACGTCGTCGGCGCGGGACCGCTGGCCCTTTCCGGCGGCCGGCTCGAGATTCCTGTCGTAGCCGCCGTGGTTCGTCACCCAGAGTTGATAGAGCCCGAGATCCCAGTCGTTCCGCCCGTTCTGGAACGTCGGCAGCAGATTCGGATGCGAAGCGGATTGGCCCTCCGGAAACGGAACCCGGGAGTTCCAGTAGTAGACCGGCTCGCCGTTCGGGGAATTGCGGCTGCCGCTCAGGCCCGCCTGCCAAGTGATCTCCAGATCGTCGGAATTCCACGCCGAGCACTGCGCCAGATCCGACTGCCAGCAATAGTTGTCGTCGGACCCTCCCGTTTGCCCGTCCGCGCCTAGATCCTTCCAAGCGTCCTTCGTGCTCCCGATGTCGAAGCGGCGCTGGGTGTCGTGGAAGGTCACGCCCGCCCCGCCGAACTTGTACACGATCTGGCCGGAGCCGAGATTGATCGAGGAGACCGGCACCCCGTCCGTCTCCGTGTAGGTCGTCTCCGTGCCGTCGCGCCCTTGGATCTTGACGTCCCCGGCCGTCGTCGTCCCGATGCGCAGCGTGAGATCCCGAAGGGGCAGCTCGTCGGATCCCGTCCTGTCCGCCGCGATCACCCGCTTCCCGGTCGAATAGGGCACGGCGGCCGTCGCGATCTTCAGTCGGGCGGATTCCGCAAGCGCCGTTCCGTCGCTCGCGGCGCGCGGATAGCGCTTGATCGCGCTCATGCCTGCGGGCCCCGGGCCACCATCCGCCGGGCCCGAACCCGGATCCGTCGTCGCGGAAACGCGCTGCTTCGCCGTCTCAATCTGCTGGTTGGCCGAACGAACCAACGTCAAAGTCGCCTGCGCCCGCCCTCGCACCTCTTGCGCATAGCTTTGCGCCTGGGGCCCCGCTCCGTCCGCTCCGTCGGCCGCCAAAGCGGCCTGCGCGGCATCAAGCCCTCTAGTCGCGCCCGAGAGTGCCGCCGCAAGCAGAGTTTGAACATTGTTGAGAGCTGTCCGCGCAGCGGACCGCTCTTCCGTAGTCGACGCCGCCGCCGCAAGCGCCACTGCGGATTGGATCTGACCTCGAACTTGCTCCAAGGCCACTCTCGCGGTCCAATGCGTCTCGTCCGCGCGAGCCGCTGCCAATCTCAAGGTCGCGGTCGCGCGCTGCGCCTCGGGCGCGTCCTGCAGTTGCTGCGCAGCACGCTCGACAGCCTGCTTCGCATCGTCCAGCTTGCTTCTAGCGTCCTGCAGCGCTTCCGACTCCGGCTCCGGCTCCGTCGGTTGACCCGGCTCCGTCGGTTGACCCGGCTCGCCTCCCGTTCCAGGGCCCGTCGTCCCGCCTCCCGTCCCGGAGGGCGGAGTCTCGCTGCCCGAGCAGGCCACGAGCCCAAAGCCCAGAATTATTGCCAATAGACCATTTTTTGCCATTGTCGCCGCCTCAATCTATACCACGCCTAAAATTAAAGTATACCACGCCCCAATCCCGAATTACATACTCGGTTCTGTTCTAGCTTCGGATTGAAAACGTAGCTAACTCGTAGTTTAATTCGGTTGTTTGATCAATCCATAACCTCAGCTGGGCCTCAGCCCCCCCCCCCTCCCTGCCCGTTGGTTGTTTGATCAACTCAGCAATTCAGCCCCCGATTTTGAGAAAATATAACTAATTCAAATATTTACGTCTGATAACCGAGTTCTTTGCCGAAGTTGCGAAACTGCAACAGCGCGTCGCCTCGAATCCTGGGCGGGTCTCAGAGCTTGAACGAAAATTCAGCAGCTTCGCCTAGATGTTGAGTGGCCTCGCCAAGATGTGGTATCTTTCGTCAACCTTGAACCCGACAAAAGGATACCTGACATGCCCTGGAACGAGACCACCAAAACCGAGTATACACGCCCTCGGGATCGATTCGGAAGCGATTTGACGGATGAGGAATGGAATTTGGTCGAACCGTGCCTTCCGCCTCCGTCCAAGAGAGGACGCCCCCGCAAGACCGACCTTCGGGAGGTGTTCAATGCGATCCAGTTTGTGCTCGCCACCGGAGGCCAGTGGCGGGCGATTCCTCATTGTTTTCCACCAGCTGCGACGGTCCAGTATTATTTCCATCTCTGGAGTCGCAACGGGGTCATCGACCGGATGACGGACAGGCTTCGCGCCCTCGGGCGCAAGCTGGCGGGACGCTCCGCGACCCCGACAGCGGCGGCGATCGACACCCAATCGGTGAAGACGACGGAGAGCGGCGGGCCTTCGGGCTACGACGCGGGCAAGAAGGTCAAGGGGCGCAAGCGACACCTCGTCGTCGACGCCGAAGGGTTCCCGCTCGGGCTCGCCGTCCACGCGGCTTCGGTGCAGGATCGGGACGGAGCTCCGGCGGTGATCCTCGGAGTGCTGGAGAAGGCGCCGCAAATCAAGAAAATCTGGGCGGACGGCGGATATCAAGGAAAGAAGCTGGCGTCCGCGCTCAAGAAGCTCGGCATCGGATCCGATCTTGAGATCATCAAAAAACCCAAGGATGTCAAAGGCTTCACGGTTCTCTACCGCCGCTGGGTCGTGGAGCGGACCTTCGCCTGGATGTCGCGCTGCCGGCGTCTGGCGAAGGACTACGAGCGGAGCTTGGAGAGCTCTCTGGCGTGGGCGCAGCTGGCCGCGTGCCGCTTCATGATGCGCCGGATCGCAAGAGCCACAACATGCTGATAATAAGTAATAAAATGGGATTCATGAATTTCCGTTCATACTCTCAGGCAATTTGCCTTGCGGACGAGCGAGTCTGATTCCATGATTCCGTCGCGCTGCAGCTTGCCGTTCCCTGCCCGCTGCAGCGAACCGGCCTCGCTGGCGCGAAGCCAAGCCGATTGTCCCGCAAAGCCTTGAGCAGGGCGAAAGGGATTCACGCAACCACGGCAGCATCATTGCTGCGAATACGATTAAGGGCCGGATGATCGATATGGCGTTTCAAACAAATTGTCGAGCATCGGCGCACGGTTTGAGAAACCGTTCACGCTCCTTTCGGCGCAGGGAATGCTGCTTGATCATCATAGGCAATCAAAATCTTTCACGACGCGGGTTGGTCTGCAGTTCATCCGACAAATCGCGGCGGCAACTCTGATCAAGCAGCATTGACATGCTTGCGGTTGAGTCCATATGTCCCGTTCGTTGATTGCCCAGATTTGGAACAAACGGAGCCTGGATGCCGGTCGTAGTCGTCGAGTCGCCTGCAAAAGCCAAGACAATCGAACGATATTTGGGGCCGAACTACAAGGTCTTGGCTTCGTTCGGACATATTAGGGACCTTCCCGAAACCGACGGTTCCGTCGACACTTCAAACGACTTCGGCATGAAGTGGCAGGTGCCGAGCAGGTCGCAAAAACACATTCGTGCGATCGCCGAAGCGCTCAGGACGGACAGCCGCCTCATTCTGGCTACCGATCCGGACAGGGAAGGCGAGGCGATCAGCTGGCACGTCAGCGAAGTCTTGAAATCCAAGCGCGGCATCAAGCGAATTGAATGTCCGGAACGCGTCGTTTTCAACGCGATCACGAAAGCCGCCGTGCTCGATGCGATGGAAAATCCGCGCCGGATCGATATGGAGCTTGTCGAAGCTTATTTCGCACGCCGATCTTTGGACTATCTGGTGGGCTTCACGCTCTCCCCGGTGCTGTGGAGGAAACTCCCCGGAGCTCGCTCCGCGGGCAGAGTGCAATCCGTCTGCCTGCGGATCATTGTCGAACGCGAAATGGAAATTGAAGCGTTCAAGCCCAGGGAGCACTGGACGGTCAATGCGGTTCTATTGAACCGCGAGAAGGAGGAGTTCACAGCCCGTCTTTCCATGCTGGACGGCAAAAAACTCAAGAAATTCGACCTCAAGGACAAAGACTCGGCTGAGAGAGCCGCAAAGGCGGTCGGCAGCAGCGAACTGCATGTGGAATCGATCGTTTCCGCTCCGAAACGCTCATTTCCCCCGCCTCCCTTCGTGACGGCGACGCTGCAGCAGGAGGCAAGCCGCAAACTCGGTTTGAATCCGCGACGCACCATGAGGGTCGCGCAAGCACTGTATGAAGCCGGGCACATCACCTACATGCGGACGGACGGAGTCGACATAGCCCCCGAAGCCGTCGCGGCGGCGCGAACGGAAATCTCCCGCCGTTTCGGGAACGACTACCTCCCCGCGAAAGCCCGGGTTTACAAGACGAAGGCCAAGAATGCGCAGGAAGCTCACGAATGCATCAGGCCGACTGATGTTTCCGTGGAAGCGCGGTTCCTGAGTTCGGCGGACGCCGATCAGCGAAAACTATACGATCTGGTGCGGACCCGGGCGCTGGCAAGCCAGATGGAGCCGGCGAAATTCCTGCAGACGACCGCCGAAATCAGATCCGAGGACAAAAGCGTCGGCCTCGTCGCCAACGGACGAGTCATGCTTTTCGACGGCTACAGGCGCGTATATGTCGAAGGCGATGACGACGCCGACAACGCCTCGAAATCAACCGGAAAGTCCGATGCCGATTCGGAGACCGGGGCCAAAGCCGAGAATGCGAAACTCCCAAAGCTTGAAGAGGGCGTTCCGCTTTCCCTCAGGAAAGCGGAGCCGGAGCAGCATTTCACGAAAGCTCCTGCGCGTTACACCGAAGCCTCGCTCGTCAAAAGGATGGTCGAACTCGGCATCGGCAGGCCATCGACGTATTCGTCCATCGTATCCACAATTCAAGACAGAGGATACGTCAAACAGGAAAAGCGACGGCTCCGTCCGGAGCCCATGGGTCGGCTTCTTACCGCCTTCCTCATCATGCACTTCCAAAAATACGTCGAGTTCAAATTCACCGCGAACCTGGAGGAGGAGCTCGACGAAATCACAAGCGGAAAACGCACCCGCGTCAATGTTCTTTCTTCATTCTGGAACGATTTTTCGGCCGCCGTCGAAGAGATTTCAGAGCTGCGGATATCCGACGTCCTGACGGAACTGACAGATTGGCTGGCACCGCATTATTTTCCCGACGCAGCAGGCGCGAACGGACATCGCACCTGCCCGAAATGCAACGAGGGCCTGCTCAGAATCAAAACGGCCAAGGCGGGCGGCGCATTTTTCGGATGCGATCGCTATCCGGCTTGCGGTTTCGTCCGCGCGCTGGACGGACTCGGCGATCATGATCCCGAACAATCCAATGAGGAACGCTTGCTCGGCACGGATCCGCGCGGGGCTCCCGTCACCCTCCGCGCGGGCCGCTTCGGGCCTTACGTCCAATTGGGTCCGCTCGAAGGAGACACGCAGAAACCCAAAAGGGCCTCGCTGCCGAAAGGGGTCGAAGTGGAGACCGTTGATCTTTCAAGGGCTCTCGAACTCTTGTCGCTTCCGCGGACAGTTGGCGCGCATCCCGAAGACAAGCAGATGATCGTCGCGTCGATCGGGCCGTACGGACCTTATTTGAAGCATGGAAAGAAATACGTGTCGCTTGAGGATTCAGCGGAAGTCTTCACCATCGGAATGAACAGAGCTGTTGAACTTTTGGCGCAACAGCCCGTCCGCGGGACTCGCGGATCGGCGACCGCCCTGAAGGAGCTCGGAGAGCATCCCGAAGGCGGAGGAGAAATTCGCGTGCTCGACGGCCGGTACGGTCCCTATGTCAAATGGAATAAAATCAACGCCACTCTGCCGAAGGGCGCCGATCCCAAGGAGATCACCCTCGCTCAAGCTCTTGATCTCATAGCGGCGAAAGCGAGTCGGGGCCGCCGCAAGCCGACCGGCAAAAAATAATGTGAGCGCACGCCGGCGAGCTTGCGAATCGTTCGGCGAATTGGGAAGATGGCGAGCGTTGCAGCGGAATGCCCAGCAGCGCGCGCCGCGAGGTGAATCAGCATCAAGACGAACCGGAAATGCTATCCGGACATCGGATTCGGACAAAGTAAGGCATCGCATTGATTGAACGCTTGAACCACGTGGCGATCGCCGTGCCGGAACTGGGCTCCGCGTCAGCCAAGTATCGCGACGCGCTCGGCGCGAAAGTGTCGGAGCCGCAGGACTTGCCTGAGCACGGAGTGACCGTCGTCTTCGTCGAGCTCCGGAACGCCAAGATTGAATTGATGGCGCCGCTGGGTCAAAATAGTCCGATTGCAGGCTTTCTGGCAAAAAACCCGTCCGGCGGGATTCATCACATCTGTTTCGAGGTTCCCGACATCGCAGCCGCGAGCGAGGCGCTGTCTTCGCAAAACGTCAGACTGCTGGACAGCGAGCCGCGCGTCGGCGCGCATGGAATGCCGGTGATGTTCGCGCACCCCAAGGAATTCAACGGAACTTTGATCGAAATCGAGGAAGCTTGAAGATGTCAATCATGTCCGCGCTCGTACTGTTCGCCGTCATCTGGTTCCTCTGCCTTTTCATCGTCCTTCCCATGCGGGTGCGATCCCAGGAAGAATCCGGGGAAGTTAGTTTGGGCACGCCTCCTTCGGCGCCCGCCAATCCGTTGCTGAAGCAGAAAGTCAAATGGGCGACCATTGCTGCGGTCCTGATTTGGATTCCCGTCGCCGCCGTGATTTGGTCCGGAATCGTATCAGTTTCCGACATCGATCTGTTCAATCGCTGGGGAGACGGCCAATACGGCTGAACGAGCGCTGAATCTCGGTGAATGCCAAATTGATGCGCTCAATCTGATATGTCGGATTGCTTCGCAATTCCGGTTTCTTGTCTGTAGCGGCAATGACCTGACGAATTCCGAAGCCCTCGCTTCGTGCAAAGACGGGGATGTCGAAATGTCCGTTCCTCCGGGCCGCGGCATGACCGGCTGGTCCAAATCGAGCGACAAGGTCGAGCGCGTGAGCTTTGTTGCCGGCCTTTGAACCATTGACACCTTTTTTCGAAGGCGGATGAATTTGCGGCAAACGCAGGACTGGATTGGGCTGCCGCCAAGTCCTTGTCGGCCGTTGGACCCGACGCTGATGCGAAAGCGCGGTCTCCGGTTCGCCCTTGGCCCTTGAACCGATGGATTGAGGCTCCCGGACATGCCGCTCGCGACCGCAGCAAGCGATGCCGCGGCGGATGCATCGTCAAGACCTTTGATTCGGCAAAAAAACGATCCGCAGTGCTTGGACTGGAACTTCGCCTCAAATATACGCTTGAACTGAAACGCAACTTGATCCGGCGACCATGTCATGGCGGCAATCAGCATCAATCATGTGGCGATCAGCGCGCACAACTGGGAAGAGACGATCGCGTTCTACGAACATGTTTTCGGAATGGAGCGAATTCCCACATACAATTTCGGCTTCCCTTCGCAATACTTGCGATGCGGCGACCTGCAGCTTCACATATTCAAGCTCGAGAACCCCGTCCCGCCGCGACAGCACTTCGCGCTCGACGTGGATGACTTCCATGCGGTGTACGATGCCGCCAAGCGACTGCGCGCGATCGACGAAAATTCCATCCTGCATCCGATCATCGAGCTGCCGGACGGGTCGGTCCAGATGTTCCTGAAAGATCCCGCCGGAAACGTCGTCGAAGTCGATTGGCCCGACGCTTCGACTCTTGACCGCAGCCGCATGCCTGAGATCAAGCTGCTCTCCGAATTCGCTCCTCAAGACGGCGACGCTTTGAATGCTTCGCTTTACTTCGACCGACCTCAACTCAAATCGCGAGGCGCGGACTGCGAAGAGTCTTGATCGCGACGCAAATCGCCGCCTTCGAAGAGCGAGCCCGCGATGATTTCGGGGAACAGCCGTTCGGCCGGCGAACCGATCTTCAAGGCAGTTCGCCGCCCCGGTAGTCCCGATAGTCCAACAGCTTTTCGCACCAATCGAATTCGGATTTGTCCTCCAGTTCTTGTTTCGAGTACTCGATCGCTTGGGCGGTGCCCAATTCAATCTTCATCAACTTGATGATGTCGACGACGGAATAAAGTCTGCGGCTTCCGTCTTCCGCGACGTTCTCGCCGAAATGCCTGTCGTAAATGTGATGCTTTGTTTCCGGCACCTTTTTTGCAAGTCCGAAAAGCTGCAGCTGCAGAACGAAGCCGCAAATGACCCGGCCCAAATCGGAATCCCGCTCATCCGGAGAAACCTTCCTCGACAGCAGGGTCACTGTCAGGGCGAGCTCTTCGAGCTTGCCCAATTCGTCCGCATCCAGATGCCCGTCCAGCGCGGCGCAAATGTATTCGGCAATGAATTCCCGGTACAATCCGAGCTTCGTCTCGAATACTTTCGTCAAGCTCGCGCTCGCGGCCGCCTGCACCTGCCGAATGTTGCCCTGCCGCCGGATCAGCAGCATGGTGATCAGCACGGTTATGATCGAGCCCATCAATGCAGCCAGGATTTCGATCGTGAAGTCGCTCGGCTTGACGTCGAAAAACCCTTTGAAGAAAAGAAATATGCCGCCGCAAAGGATGATCGTCGCCAGCATCAGCAACGCGTCAGTGATTATTATCCGCTTATTTTTTTTCCATACGCTCGCAACACTCGTGTTCATGCTGGTCCTCCCTCTGCCTGCGTCGGACAATCTTCGCTTGGGCCTGGCAGTACATCGGGACGAGCGTCTGCGCCGCCGAGATTCGCGCGATCATTCCGGCGCAGCGTCCGCGGCTTCACGGCGAAAGCCCCTTTGATTGACACTGAATTCACATTTCCGATAATCCGGCGAAGAAAGGTGCAATCAAGTTCGGCCGCTTTTGAATCGGCTGTCGCTGGCAAATTCGCTACCCCTCTCGGCAATTTTGCAACGCGTGACGGCGGTGACGGCCGAGCCGACGCGGTTCGTGCCTTCCGTGTGGAGTTACGCGCATTCGACCAGCATTTGGAGCGCATAGTGAAGCTATCGGATTTCCATCCGCATTCAAAACGGCGACGACGCGCGCAGTGCCGATCGAATTGATGCGAGCGTCATTGCAGCGGATTCGCTCGAAGTTTCCAAGCCAAATTGAATCGCGGGGCTTCCTCCTCGCCGGACCCGCGCTCCTCTATTCCGGCATTCTTTTGGCCGCGCCGCTTGTCGCCATCGTCGCGCTGAGCTTTTGGACGCAGGACTATCTTGAGTTGGTTCGGACGTTCACGCTCGACAACTTCCGTCAGGCTTGGACCGAACCTGTCTATCGGGTCCTGATGCTTCGGGCATTGGGAGTTTCAGCCGCAGTCACGGCGATTACCGTCATCGCGGCCTTTCCTGTCGCGTATTTTGTTTCGTTCCATGTCGCGCCCTCCAAGAAGCATCTTTGGATTTTTCTCATCATCGTTCCGTTCTGGACGAGCTATTTGCTTCGCATATTCATGTGGAAGGTCATTCTCGGCTACAATGGATTGATCAATGGAACGCTGACCGGACTCGGACTGATTCCGGAGCCTCTGCCTTTCTTGCTTTACAACGCCGCCGCCGTGATCATCACCCTCAGCCACGCATGGCTTCCGTTCGCTGTGCTGCCGATCTTCCTCGCTCTTGAAAAGATCGACCGGACTCTCTTGGACGCGGCGAAGGATCTCGGAGACAACGCGGTCCGCCGGTTCGCGCGCGTAATCGTTCCACTGGCGTTGCCCGGAGTTGCCGCCGCCGCATTGATCGTCTTCATTCCGACAGTCGGCGATTATGTCACGCCAAGGCTCGTCGGCGGTCCCGACGGCCTTCTGATCGCCAACATGATCGAGCTCCAGTTCAAGAAAGCGAACAATGCGCCCCTTGGATCGGCTCTCGCCATTTCGGCGATGCTCGTCGTCGCCGTTTTGGCAGCGATATTCCTTCGCATCGCGCGGCGACAGGTCGCGAAGCTGAATCTGTGAAGACAGGCGCAAAACTGCTTTGGGTCTACGCGGCGTGTCTCGTCGCTTTCCTTTACGCGCCGGTTCTTCTGCTTCCGGTCTTCGCATTCAACGCAAGCAGCATCGTCGCCTTTCCGCTGAAAGGCTTCACGCTTGAATGGTTTTTGTCTTTGCCGGACAACGCTGCGCTTCGCGACGCCGCGCTGAACAGCCTTAAGGTGGCAGCGGCCGTCTCGGCTGCCAGCACGTTGCTGGGGATCGGCGCGGCAAAGGCATTGACGCGCCACATCTTCCCGATGAAGAAAGCAGTCGCCGGCACGATAATGGTTCCTCTCTTCCTGCCGGAGATCATCATCGGCGTATCTCTTTTGGTGGCCGTCTTGCAGCTTGGCTTCGAGTTGTCGCTGTGGAGCATTGCAGTCGGCCACATATTGATCTGCACCCCGTTCTCCGTCGTGATTTTGGCGACGGCTTTCGAAGGCTTGGACAGGAATCTGGAGGACGCGGCCATCGATCTCGGCGAAGACGGATGGTCGACATTCCGACTCGTAACGTTCCCGCTTGTCCTTCCGGGAATCGTCGCGAGCCTGCTGATGACATTCACGATCTCCCTCGACGAATTCATCATCGCCTTCTTTCTGGCAGGAACGGAAACGACGCTTCCCGTATACATTTGGAGCCAGATTCGCTTTCCGGCCCGCTTGCCGAGCGTGATGGCGCTCGGAACGATATTGCTTGCGGCCTCCATCGCGCTGATCACGGCGGCGGAACTGTTCCGCCGCCGCACGGCCCGCCTTTCGGCCGAGCGCGCGGACGGAGACCCGACATGAGCGCGATCATTGTTGAAACCGATCGGCTCAGGAAGCAGTTCGGCGGCACATTGGCGCTTGACGATGTGAGCATTGAAATCGCCGCCGGAGAGTTCTTCGCGCTTCTCGGGCCCTCGGGATGCGGAAAGACGACCTTGCTCAAAACCATCGCCGGCTTGATCCGGCCGGACGGCGGCAGCGTCCGCATCGACGGTCGGCGAATGGATGACATCGCCGCCAACAAAAGGCCGACGAACATGGTGTTTCAGAATTACGCCATTTTCCCGCACCTGAATGTCGCGCGGAACGTGGGCTTCGGTCTGAGAAGACTCAGGCTGGGCCGGGCGGAACAGGACCGGCGGATCGGAGACGCGCTGGAAATGGTGGGCCTTGACGGCTACCGGACCCGCGAAGCCCACACGCTTTCGGGCGGCCAGAGACAGCGGGTCGCGCTTGCGCGAGCACTGGTCCTGAGGCCGAAAGTCTTGCTGCTCGACGAGCCCATGTCCGCATTGGACAAACAGCTGCGCCTTCAAATGCAGGGCGAACTGCGCAACCTCCAGCGGGCCGTCGGCATCACGTTCCTGCTGGTCACCCATGACCAGCAGGAAGCTCTGTCGTTGTCGAACAGAGTAGCGGTCATGTTCGACGGAGCTGTCGCTCAGGTCGGCGACCCGCAACAAATCTACCGGACGCCGATTTCGCGCAAGGTTGCCGAATTCATAGGATCGATGAATTTCCTGGACGCCCGCCTTCTGTCCGACGACAGCCGAGGCTTGCGATTGGAGGTTCAAGGCTTCGGACAAGTTTCCGTGCCGAAATCCGCCAAGGGCGACGCCCGCGTGCAGCAGCGCCTTTCAATCGGAATCAGGCCGGAAATGCTCGCATTGCGCGAAGCCGACCGCGACGGGTCGGAACATTGCGCACAAGGTCGGATTAGAGATGTCAAATTTCTAGGAGAAAGGATCGTCTACGAAATTGAGTTCGAGAACGGCGAAGGTTCGATCAGCGCCGCGCTTTCGAATTCAGATCCATCTTCAGGTCTCGCTGTCGGCGCGCCTGTGGTACTGACGTTGAAACCTGAAGCGGTGCGGCTTTTCCCGGATTGACCGGACGCCGGCTAAACTTGGCCGAACCTGCCCTGAGCGATCTGCACTCGAAGCGGATCAGCCATGAATCCGAAACCGAATGCCGCCGCGGAGTCCGGCTCATTCAATCCGCGTTCAGAATCCGGCTTTGATCAATTCGAATTCCTGAATCATCAATTCGTGAATTTCGCGATTCATGGGGGATTGGTCGAGCAAGGGCACGCTGACGGCGCCAAGTCCGACCTCATTCAAAGCCTCTTGTCCGAGATCGTTCATGGCGGCTTGATTGCCGTGCCCGTATCCCCATTCTTCAACGAGGTATCGGGCGGATTCCGGCTCAAGCCAAGCGTTGAAGAAATCATACATCTTGTCTTCCGGATTGGGCCCGTTCGCAACATTTACAAAACCGCAGGACCAGATCGACGAGCCTTCGACTGTGTTCCTGTTCGTCTTGATGGCATGGCCTTCCGCAATCATCCGTATGTAGGTCTCGTTCCATGCCCAAGCCAGCAAGACTTCGCCGCTCGCCATCAGCTGGGACAGCTCGGCGCCGTCGACCCAATAGGTCCTTATGCTCTTGTGAGCTTCCCGAAGCCATGCGGATGCCTTTTCAAAGTCTTCCCGCGTTGCCGTCGTCCAGTCCGCAACGCCCGTCGCGAGGAAGGCCAGAGCGTACGCATCATCGACATTGTCGGCGATCGACGTGCGCCCCTCGAACTTCGGATCCAGAAAAACCTGAACCGACCGCACTTCGGCTTCGTCAACCAGATCCGATCTGTAGGTGACGGCCGAGGATCCCCAATCGGTCGGCAACAGGTAATACTCGCCGTCAAACTTGAAGGCTTCTTTCATTTCCCGGTCAACGTCATCCCAGCGATCAATCCGCGAAGTATCGAGCGGTTCGATCAAGCCTGCGTCGAACCATTTGCCGACCGATTGCGAGCACGGATGGGATGCGTCCGCCTGGAATCCCGCCCTTAGCTTTTGGAATGCTTCTTCCTCCTCGCCGAACAGAACGAAAGTCGGCGCGGCACCATGTTCTTCGATGTAGGCATTGAAGAAGCCGGGATCGTCGAATCCGGCCCAGTCGAGAATGACCAGATCCTTGTCGGCGGCGAAGGCGGATGCATTGGCCAGCAAGGCCGCAAGGACTGCAGCCGGCACGCGATATTGCTTCATGTCGTTCCTATCCCTGCTGAACATGCTTCTGCGTCCGGCATTCCGGGGCATTGATCGCCCGTTTTCGGCAAATTCGACAACCAACGCAACCATCCATTGCTTGCCGCAATGTCATTCGGCCACCCACGTCGTGATTCGTTCCAAATCCGGTCGCGGGCGGTCGGGAGGCGACTTTTCCGAAGTTCCGATATGGATGAATCCGGCAACGAATTCATGATCTTCAAGGCCGAGCGCTTTGCGGCGAAACATTGGGTCGTGCGCGCCGAATCCGGTGACCCAGTTTGCGCCCCAACCAGCGGCTAGCGCCGAATTCAAGACCGACAAGCAGACCGCGCCCGCCGAAAGCGTCTGTTCGATCGAAGGAATCTTCGCGCTTTCGTCCGGTGATGCGACCACCGCAACGACAAGGTTGGCATCCGAAAAAACAGCGGCGGCCTTCTCGACCAAGGAAGGAGCCTTGCCGAGTTGCGCACCCCGTTCCAAAAGCAGAGCCGCAAGCCGCGGCATCGCCGATCTTTCAAGAACGATGAACCGCCATGGCTCCAGTTTGCCGTGATCCGGAGTGCGGGCGCCGGATTCCAGTATCGCCGTCAGCTGCGCGCGATTCGGGACCGGCGGCTTGAGCAGCATCGCAGGATGGGACCGGCGAGTGCGCAGGAATTCAATTGCTTGAGGGTTGTTCTCGGGCATGGCGCATCCTCACTTTTCGGCGGTGCGTTTCCATCATTCCATAGGCGCTGTCAATTCGTTGATTCGCATGGGGTGCATCCCATTTTGTTTGGCTCGGAAGGTTCGGCAAGTCGAAAGCTGGCCGCTGCTCTGCTCGCCTCCGAATGCCGCCTCGCAAGCCTGCGTTGGCTTGGCTTCCTCAAACTGGCGGCTGTTCGCGTCGCAGCCGCCCGACCGAAAGGAACGGGACGCCCCGATTGCTCGACCAGAAAATATTCCTGGCGGGCTTGGACCGGCCGGATGGGACGCACGAAGACCGGTCCGAGCTCGAGAATGCCGCGCAAGCTGTCGTCTTCCGCGCCGAGCCTTTGCGAAAAAAACGGATGGACGGCCCGCGCGAAGCGATGTAGAGTGCGGGAGAATGAAGCGGCCATTCGCGCCGAACGGATTGGCGATGCGGCGTCCGGCCCGATGCGCGCCTGATGAACGTCTTGCGACGGGAATTGGGCGATGAGCGAGCCGACGATCCATGAGGTTTCCAAGGAACTGGCGACGGTGAGGGAACAGATGAACACACATCAAGCGAAATACGAAGGCGCTTTGGACAGGTTCCGCGCCGATATGGCCCAAAAGGACACCGCCCTCGAAAGGTTCCGCGCCGATATGGAGAGTTTTCGCGCCGACATGGCGCAACGCGAAAGCAACCGCATGCAATGGTTGATCGGCATATGGATCGGTAGCGTTATCGTTACAATTGCAATATTGGGAATCATAATCCGTTTGCCTGTCTGACGCGGTGCGGCGTGCAGCGCGCCCATGCTTGCGCTCATTGGCTGAACGCGCCGACAAGATTTTCGCATTCCGCATCCTTCGCAACGCGCGGCTCCAAGACTTTCGGGGAATCGGGCGCATCCCGCATTTTTTTGGTTGATTGATTGCGGCGCTGCAATCCCTCCAATCGACGATTTGCGCCTGCGGCTGGTTTCCGAGCGGCGTTCGCGGCAACCAGGGCATTGGCTTCGGCTTTCGACCGGCGGCATCCTGTCCGACCATAAAGTATGGGATGCCAACCATTCGCATGAACAGAGCGACTGCAATCCCATTCCGCCAAATTGCGTACTTTCGAATGGATTTTTCGGCCGCGTCTTTTCGAGGACGCGCAGGGGCGACGAATTCAATGAAAGCGCAGATATCGCGCAAACGGATCCGACGAACAGGATAAGTCCGAACGACTCATCGATAGCCGACGCGCTCGTTCCGACGCAGGAAACGATTTCCGCCGACTGAATCCATGCCCGGGGCGGCCGGTCTCGCGGCGACGACCGGAAAGAATGTGTTCGTCCGGAAGACGGAACAGCTCAGTCCGTGGCACCTTGTCCGCTTGTGTCGCTTGGAGACCGCCCGGAAGCGGCGGGATGCCGTCTCGGGACTTCGCGTCCGGCCTGATCTGCTCGATGGATAAGGACCCCGATGGACGCCGCAATTCGACTGCACTCCGCATGCAAAATCCTGCGAAGATTCAGTCAAAGGACACAAAGAAGAGAAGGATTTTCTTGCGGACACCGAGCAGGAACAGTAAAAAGCAAGCTCAATTCGGATATTGGCGATGATGCGAACCGACAACGGCGGTGCGCATGCTGGAACATCCCCGCTGCAGTCGGGTTTCGTGTCTTCCCGCGAGCGTGTGTTTTGCTCTGCAATAGGCAGGTAAAGACCATATCTTCGTAGGCAGCCGAATCGTGACCGTCGCAGTCTCAAAAATGCCGACCGCACGCAGACTCTGGAAAACTGCGTTTCCAAAATCTATATCTGTTTCACAGAGGCGGCAGAATTGATCCCAAAATAGTTTACAAAATGAAGACCTTTGAATATCTGATTGAATTGCGCGAATAACGGAAAAAGGGAATGCATGATGCAAAAGATCAATAAATTGGAGGAGCCAGCGAAAATACCCGGCTTTCCGGATGATTGGCGTGACCGGATCAAGGCTCATCTTGCATCCCAGCTCGAAGCTGGGGGAACGCTCTACGGTTTTCGGTCGGACGGTGCCTATATCGCACGGACAAAGGACGGAGATCGGGTGCTTAGCAATCCAGACTCGGAATCCTACTGACCCAACCTTCCTCTCCTACTCTCCGAATTGTTGCCGGTCCCAACGGGTGCGGAAAATCCACACTGACCAGCGAGAGCGAACTCAGCGGGTTGGAAGTTATAGACCCTGATGCCATCGCGCGCGACATGCCGCCCGGCCAGGCGGCGCGCGAAGCGTTGCGGCGGCGAAGACTTGCTCTCTTGGAAAGGCGGTCTTTTCTGGTCGAGACAACATTCTCAGGCACCGGAATTTTCCGCCTCATGGAGGCTGTTCGCAATAAGGACTACAGAATTGTCCTGCATTATGTCTCGCTCGGTTCACCGGAACGGGCGCTCGACCGCATCCGCAACCGGGTAGCGCTTGGAGGCCACGATGTCCCGGAAAATGACGCGCGCCGCAGATTCTTGCGGTCGCATTCCAATCTTCCGACTGCGGCTCAGGTGGCGGACGAAGTCCTTTTGTATGACAATTCATTGCTCGAGTGGCCGCATAGGGTGGTTGCGATATTCAATGAGAAGACGCTTTGGGTTTCGGATGACGTTCCCGATTGGGCCGCACCTGTAGCGGATGCCATGATGTTGCGTGCTGGATGATGCCGAGGCATGCCATAAAGCAAATGTCTCCATTCCCCGCCGAGAAGCAAATCGAAGCCGTCGGACCGCGCTGCGCAGAAGCGGGATGGAAGGCGCGCGCTGAATAAGCTGTGCTTGAAGAATGCCATCCCGATCAGCATGAGTCCGCTTGAACCAGCCTCCGCGATGATCCGTTTCAATTCCCCGAACAGATCCTTCAGCGTTCCCGCCTCGGTCAGCGCCTCGCGGAAATCCCAAAGCGTATTCGCGTCCTGGACCGTCTCGTTCGGCTCAAGGCCGCAAAAGTGCAGCTTGGTCGGCCGGGCGCGCACCGTCACCTCCGTCGCCTCCGGCAACAGCCTGCGGAGGCTCTGCAGAACCGGCATCTTGAATTTCAGAACCGCGTCCAGCGCCGGGCGGACGCCGTTCGCGTCGCGATGGCGCGCGGAGGACATTTCAAGGATCGGCCGGAACCGCTCGAAATCCACTGTCGTCGCCAGCTTCCGCAGCGGATCCGCCACCCTTGGCCAACATCTCGCCGAGGCGCTCTTCAAAATCCCAGAAGCTTAGCTTTTTCGACATCCCGACCTCCAATGCTGCCATTCCGCGGGGAATGACGCCCAAGCGTAAAACGCAAGGGATGGCTTATTGCTTTGAGTCCGCAGCTACAAGATGTTGATTCTCGCCGGAACTGGGCCTTTGGCTCGAAAATTCGATCGGAATTGATCGGATTCCGGCCATTTTGCCCGGTTTTCGGCGCGAATTAGAAGGATTCGCCGTCCAGAGTCAATGCGCAGTCGCATCAATGGGTGACCACAGACGGCGCCGAATGCACAGAATGTAGACTCTGCGGATTCAAGTAAACAAGCCATCGCAAGGGATTTTCGGAGGCTTCACATGCTCCGTCTCACCAATGCGTGCCGTAAACGCGTTGAAAATGCTTATAGAATGCTTGATTCACTAATTCGATTATGATTCCAAATTTGCCAAGAAACCACCCGCTCCGACACGTTGAACTCATCCGCCGCATTTCTTTGTTTTTCCGGCGAATAGTCTTTTCCGGCAATCTCATCAATATACTCGATCGGGCACAATAATTCAGCGGCGAAAGCTCTTTGCAGCTTCTGTCTGTAGCTGCTTGTACCTGTGGCAGGCAATAGCCGCTCTTCCGGAAGTTTCCAAAATTTCCGCGCCACGCAATCGCCAATTAACCTTGCGAGCTCAAACCTTCTCCCTGTTTCCCATTTTGGCCGCAGAGTCATTTTAGACACTGTATTATCATTATTGAAACAAAATGACATCTTGTTCCAACTTTTTGTTTCATCGGTAATCGCAGATTCATTTAGCCCCGCGTATTGAGCAAGATTGCGGTTTGATATGCTTAGCCCATTCAAACTTTCCTGTGAGCGCAACATTCCAGCCAGCTTCTTTCCGATTCGCCATGCCTCCTCCTCTCCATAATTCAATATGCCATTGTGATGATCCGAGAAATTTCCCGAAAGAGCCGCCATGGAATCCAGCGACACGTCCACTCCGAATTCAACCGAAGCATTTCGAAACGTCTCCGTCGAAGGAAAGTTTTGGGCCGCATTTCCCGCCCGGGCCTCATCGGCCGCCACTTCGTTGAGAGCGTTCTGGCCAATCGATTCAGCGTGATCAAGAATTCTGAAAATTGTGTTTTCGTTCAAATCATCGGGATTGAATCCCAATCGAGCCTCCATGGCCCGGTAGCAAGCGTCATCGGGACTGGCCCGTTCGGATTTCAAGTCTCTCCAAAGGCATTGAAGATTTGAATCTCGAATCCCTTTGTTTTCCAGTAACTTTATCGTATTTTCAATAAAATCGGACATTGCGCGTTCCAAGGCCTTTGTCGATACAACCGCAACAGATGAATCGTAATATGCAAACGATCTGACGGAATCCGGTTTGGATTGAATGGAACCCAAGTAAGATCTGTGGCTATCCGAATGAATTGAAATATTCGGCCAATCGTAACCGCTTCCTACAGCGGAAACGCGATGTGAGAAATCCCATGCGCGAGCCGCAAGCTTGTCTGTGGGACGCTCACCAATTTCGGAAGTTAATCGCCACCAGTTCCAAGCCAGCCATTCAGCTATCGGATACGCGGAAACCAGCGGGCCTTCGCGAGGCTTCCGTATTTTTTTGTTGAAGCCTCGCGTAAGGATGCGGGACGGAGTCTTTATGACCAACAAACCAACGGTTGCAGTCTCTTCATGATCGATCAAATCAATTTTGTGTTCCCTTGGGGGTCTTTTTAGCAATATTTTCAGTTCATCGGACATCGTTCTTTCCAAACGTCCATAACATAGCCACGTTGCGAATCGTTTTCCAGCAATTCGTAGCCATGATACTTTGGTGTTCCTTTTGAAAGCTTGGCCTCAAATACATATTTGTCCTTGACTGCCCATACGTACTTTGGCAAAACATAATTCGGCGAATCCGTTTGGAGCACAGTGCTAATCATGGATCTGCTGATTCCTTCGCGGAGCAATTGATTGGCCTCTGGTTGTTTAAGTGAAATATTGCCGTCACATGGCGATTTGTTGGGTCCACGCGCTCTGGCGGAAAAGCCTTTTGCTTGCGGCTTGCACAAATGGTACTCACTTCCGCAGTACTGCGCTAGCTCCGCAAATTGATCGAGGCGCTCTTGGTCAAAGCAATCAAGCGGCGCGATGAAGCGCTTGGGATCGTTTCCCTGTCTTTTTGGCATGGAAACAACCCCATGAGCAGTCGTGAGAACATCCTCATGGTATGGATGATGCGAATTGTCAAATGTTCATTTGGTTCGGGATGCATCCTATTTTTTGGTTATGCGGCTGCTGCGCTGCAAGCCCTCCATTCGAGGAAGTCGGGCCAGCGCATGTTTTTTTGAGGCGGCATCCGGCGGCACCTCCCTTTCTCATCCCCGAAAAATGGCCCGCACCCTTGCGGCGCCGGAGACTTGCCCTCTTGGAAAGGCGGTCTTTTCTGGTCGATACAACTCTCTCAGGCACCGGAATTTTCCGCCTGATGGAGGCTGTTCGCAAGGAAGGATGCAAGATCGTCCTGCATTATGTTTCACTCGGTTCGCCGGAACGGGCGCTCGACGCATCCGCAACCGGGTAGCGCTTGGAGGCCGCGATGGTCCGGAAACTGACGCGCGCCGCAGATTCTTGCGGTCGCATTCCAATCTTCAGACTGCGGCTCAATTGGCGGACAAAGTTTTTTTGTGTGACAATTCATTGCCCGAGTGGCCGCATAGGGTGGTTGCGATATTCAATGAGAAGACGCTGTCAGTTTCGGATGACGTTCCCGATTGGGCCGCACCTGTAGCGGATGCCATGATGTTGCGTGCTGGATGATGCCGAGGCATGCCAAAAAGCAAATGTCTCCATTCTCCGCCGAGAAGCAAATCGAAGCCGTCTTGATCGCGTCCGAATTGCCGGATTGGTCATGACCCTCCGACAGGATCCCGTTCTTGAGCAGAGCGGTTCCGTTCCGGATGATCATCGAGCTTCGCGAGCGCGCTTGGCTTGCCTGCGCCGTTAATCCCGCGTTCAGTGGACGGTCGAGCATACTTGCGGCGCAAAAACGAAAACGACCCTTAATTTGCTGTTCTTGCCATTGCGGGAAGGTCGAAATCCGCTGCGAGCGCTGGCTGCCGGATATTCGCCCAAGTCGACAGGACGCCGCTGTACCAAGGTTCAAGGCCGAAGAGCCGCCATCCGCCGGTTTGCACATCCATGAATCGCGTTGTTTGCAAAGGATACGGGCAATCATGACCAATGCAATTGCATTCGAGTGACGATTGCTTCAGGGTGCTCTCCGCAACGGCGGGCGCACGCCGTACGTGAGCCATCGCCAAACCCATTCGGCCGGTCCGAAGCGGAACCGGCGCAGCCAGAGGGACGAGGCGACGAGTTGCACTGCCCAGACGGCGGCCACGACGCCGACCTGCCCGACGCGGTCCACGGCTCCGAACCAGCCGAGACCGTATCCGTAGAAGATCGTGGTGCAAATGATTGTTTGCAGCAGGTAATTGGTCAGCGCTGTCCGGCCGACAGCCGCAATTGAACGGGTCAAAGGCCGCAGCGCCGCTGCCCGGCAAACCAGCATGACCAAGCCGACGTAACCGAGGCTGACCGCGATGCTCGGCCAGTAGATGAACTGTGTGCCGAAGAAGAATGACCAAGCTCGCCACTCGCGAGCGAAATCCAGCGCAACGCCGTACGTTTGGAGCGGAAGTCCGACCGCGACAGCCGCCGCGACCAGCGCCGCATAGAAGCGGGACGGAAGGCGCGCACTGAATGCGCCTTGCTTGAAAAGCGCCATTCCGATCAGCATGAGCCCGCCGGCTCGCCAGACACCGAACGCAATCAGGGTCGACGTCTCGAATTCGAACGCCCACGCCGAACGGACAGGCTGCTGGTCGAGCCAACTGCCGCGCCAAACGGCAAGCTCCGCTTCAATTGCCGCCGCCGATGGCAGCCACTCGGCCGTGAACGCCGCGCGCTCATTCTCCGGCCAATGCGGGAACGACATGCCCAAGGCGACGAACAACACCGAACACACCGCAAGCAATAGCGCTCCCAAGGCCAACAACCGCCCCGGCGGCTGTCGGCGCAACGGATAGAGCAGCATCCCGCAAACGGCGTATAGGAAGAGGATGTCCCCGTGCCAGAGGAGGTGGGCATGGAGCAATCCGATGACCAGCAGCCATCCCATCCTGCGGTAGTGCGCCCGGCGGGCGTTGCCGCGCGCATCGGCCCGCTCCGCCATCAAGACGATGCCCGCGCCGAAGAGCATCGAGAAGATCGCCATGAACTTCTGTTCGGCGAGCATCCGGCTTGCAACCCAGACATAGAGATTCGCCCCTTCGAGATCGCCGTAGGCGATCGGATTGGAGTACGCTGCCCGCGGCATCGCGAAGGACTGGATGTTCATCAGGAGAATGCCGAGCAGAGCGACTCCGCGCAGGATGTCTATGGCGTCGATGCGCGTTGTCTCGGCGATGGGGCCGGTTTCCCGTCTGTCAAGAGGATTGATCATGAGATGCTGGCCGTTTCGGCTGCCGGGCATATCCCTGGGCCCGGATACCTTGCAGGAAGAGCGACCGGGAAAAGTTCACCGGCGGATGGCGGCGAATTCTGCTCGTCGCCCGTTCCGGATGCATTGAATCGCAAAATCTCAAATTGCCGCTGCCTTGATGACGCGCAAGGCAGGGCAAACCCGTGATGTTCGCCTGCCACACTCAAAGATCTCAGTTGTCCGCCGCCGGAATTCGCGCATCCGCCCATCGCGCATTCCGTGCCCGACAATCGTACTGCTTGCTTGAATCTTCTTGAATTCTTCACTTCTCAGGATGCGGATGGCTGCAGCCTCTTGGCAGCAGCGCAGGATCGACAGGCATTGTGGAAATCCTTTCAGGTTGAAGCTGTCTGACGCGCCGACGGCCAATTTTATGTTTCGTCGCGACACGGACGGTATTCCACCAACGCCGCCCGACCCTCGATTGCTGCAATTCGCGCCCATAACTCATTCCCATCGTCATCGGTCAAACGCAGATCTTCATCGAACGTAAAATGAACGGGTTGGGGCTGCCCCTGATTTATTGCGATTTTGGACGCGTAAAGATTGGGTCGGCCAAGATTGTCCCGAATGGGATGCAGACGGCCTTTGAGACCAGGCAGAGAATCGCCCTCGTCGGCAATTATTCTGGTGCCGCCTCCCGGCAGTTCGCGCAGTTCAATTATGAGTCTGCTCCGGTCCGGCGTCCAATCCCGCGCAACATGTCCCGCGTGGCCCGGACCGGCAGCAAATACCGTCATCGGGAGGGCGGTCGTATGCAAATCGACGGCTGCTTCGCCGTTTTCGTCAGTCGTTGCGCGCTTCCAGGAATTGTTGGGATACAGAATTAACACGTCGGCTCCGGGCATCGGACGGCCGTTTGCCCATACGACCGCGACGGCGCGGGCGGGGCTCGGGTCCAGCGGAGCGGCGGGAATGACAAGAAGAACCTCCGATCCGTCGACCACACGATACTCCGGCAGTCTGCCGCAGAGCGCCCGGGTTTCACTATGAATGATCGGAACTCCGTCGCCTCGCCGCTCCATAAAATATAATCGCCGCTCCATAAAATATAATCTGTCTTTGGAACCTGGAATGCTGCCCACCGACATCCGCCCAAGCAACGACGCCAAAACTTCGTTGCGGATAGCTTGCCGGACCTCCATGCTATCCACGGTCAGGCTGTTCGGGAGCGCGCCCGGGGACTGGATCTCCAGTCGATCCTCAAACATGGAAAGGCGGATCCGGCGACTCCTTATTGAATAGTCGCGATGCGCAATCGCGTTTACCAAAGCCTCGAACAACGCCTTGTCGCTGTATTGCGGCATGTCCACTCGAGCCGGCTCTTTCCTTGCTGCGACCTGCATGTTTCGAACGGCAAAAGAAACTGCTTCGGTGATCTGATGGTTCAATGGTCCTGCGATCTCTTTCGCATCGACTTGGCCGGAAGCACGATCTCTTCCTCTGTATCGGGTCGCCATGATGCTCGCATTGGGCAGCCATTGCCTTGGATCCGGCGTGCAAAACAACAGGCCTGCTACCGTCGCGCGCCTGACGCCAGCTTCGTCGGGCGCAAGAAGCGCAAGTTTTTCCAGCGCAGATTTGGGATTCCTTGCACCTTGAGGGCTCAACAACGGTTTCCATAGTGCTTCGTTCAAGGATCCAAATCCTGTCCCCGGCACAATCTGCCTGTCGAACCAATTGCAGCACGCTTGCCGCCGCTGCGCCAGGCGCAACCGCTCGTCGTTCGTCATTTGACGTATAGATCCTCCCGCCCGCATAAAACTGCCTTTGGGGCTATCATGCCGCGCATCCCCTTTGGGAATTTCGAGCAGGAGGATTCGTTCGCCGCCGGGAAGCATTTCATGCTGTGTTCGAATGCGCACGGGCGGAGTGATGGAATCAGTGCATAGCTCGACCAACAGCGAATCCAACACGACGGTCTGTTCGCGCGACATGCCGCGCGGCGTGCCGTCGGCGGCGACCCCGCAGATGACGGCACCGCCATCCGAATTGGCGAACGCTGCAATCTCCGCCGCCCAGTCGTCTCGTTTCGGACTGATTGGCCGGTTTCCTTGGAACTCGATCCGTTTGAATTCCCAGTAAGCGTCTTCTCCTGTTTGCAGTCGACGCATGATGTCGTCGACGCTGTGTCTCATGCCCCATCTCCTTTAAAGGAAGTCTTTGACTCGCCTGCGATGGTGTCGTCGATCATTGCAGCCACGATCCACTGCCTATGGGACCGTCCGTTCAGCTTTTTCATTTGCCGCGCACGGTTCGCAGCCGTTCCGCCGTGACTCAGCAATGACATTGTGTCAATCGGCAATCGCCTCTACCTGCGCCAGCACGAAATATTCGCCTTCTCCCGCCGACCCAGCAAGGAATTCGGAAGATATTGACCGCACTGCACGACACGATATGACGCCGGTCGCTCAGGATTGCTTTGGCCTGCTTCAAGGCCGCGGGCCGCCGCGAATGGCGAATTTGGGCAAGATTGCAGACGACGGGGATCCGAACGCGGTAGTTCTTCCAGCGCAGGTCAAGGTGTTCGGGAGAAGCTTGGGGATATTGCAGATCGCATCGCCAAAGGCGAACCGGAAGCGCAAATGAGACATCGGCCTCGAGCTTGGCAAATTGCGGAACGAGGCGAAACGACCGTTCCGCAGACTTTGGAACATGCTCTGGACTGCCTGCGCATCCGCATAGGGTTTGACAAGCTCGACGGGATGTTTCCGGCATTCCCCAATTTCGCTGCAATCGCCGAAATCATCAATGATCTGGTGCAGACTGGCCGGGCTGCCCGCGTTCAACGCTTCGATTCGCGATTTTTCAAATCGCCATCGCCTCGATAACGCGCAATGTCGTCAGGCAATCATCCAGTGCATTGTGCGCTTGGCCAACAGGGCATACGCCGAGGTGCTCCGCCGCCGCGCTCAAGGAACCGGGACGCCCTCCGCTGTATTTCTTGTATTCCAGCATTGCGCATTCGGCGCGGGTCAGTTCGTCCGGCACGCGCAATCCGAATTTGTTTATCGTCTGGGTCAGAAGCCGCTTGTCGAAAGAGGCGTTGTAAAAGACAAGCTGCGATCCCTCGATCAAGCGGCGGAACTCGTCATGCACGCCATCCCAGCAGCAGCATCGCGCAAGCTGTTTTTCAGATATTCCGTGAACGCGCAGCGCTGAGGAATTGATCGGCACGGTCGGTTTGACGAATTCATGGAACACGGCCATGCCGAGCGAGTTGACGACCGCGACCTCCACAACTTCGTCATGCTTTGCAAATCCTGTCGTTTCGGTGTCGGCAATCAGCGCATTTCGAGAGATCCATCGGCGCGCTTTCTCTTTGGCTCTGATGCGGCCAATCACTCAACCGGCTCCTTCCGTCTCGGACCAGCTCTTCTCAACAGAGCGAATCCCCCGCCAGATCAGACTAACCCGCCAGTCATGCTCCAGTCACGACCCGCAGGCCCAGATCCCTCAACGCGGCGTTCTCCGGAACGGAAGGCGCGCCCAGCATCAGGTCCTCGGCCCGCTGATTGAGCGGAAACATCGTCACCTCGCGAATGTTGTCGACGCGAGCGAGCAGCATTACGATCCTTTCGATGCCCGGCGCGATCCCTGCGTGGGGCGGCGCGCCGTACCTCAGCGCGTTCACCATGCCGCTGAAGTTCGCATCGACGAACTTGCGATTCCGACCGGCGATCTTGAATGCCTTGTACAGCACGTCCAGCTTGTGATTCCTGACCGCCCCGGAAGAAAGCTCCACGCCGTTGCATACGATGTCGTACTGATAGCCGAGCACATCCAAAGGTTCAGACTGTTCAAGCGCGTCGAGCCCGCCTTGCGGCATCGAAAACGGGTTGTGCGAAAAATCGATCGCGCCGGTCTCCTCGTCCTTCTCGAACATGGGAAAATCCGTGATCCAGCAGAACTCGAACCTGTTCTCGTCCAACAGCTTCAATTCTCTTCCGATTTCGTCCCGCGCTTTCGCCGCGACGGCCTCGAACGAGTCGGGCCGCCCGCCCAGGAAAAACGCCGCGTCGCCCTCCTTCAAGCGGAGCTGCCGTCTGATCCGCTCCGTCCGTTCAGGACCGATGTTTTTCGCGAGCGGACCTGCTCCCGCAGCATCGCCGCCTTCGGATCGCCAGAATATGTAGCCCATGCCCGGCAAGCCCTCCTTCTGGGCGAAGGAGTTCATCCGGTCGCAGAAGGCCCTGCTGCCTCCGCCGGGAGCGGGAATCGCCCTGACTTCGTTTCCTTCCGTTTCAAGCAGCGAAGCGAAAATCTTGAAGCCGGATCCCGCGAAATGCTCCGAAACGGTCTCCATTTTTATCGGGTTTCGGAGATCCGGCTTGTCGGTCCCGTATTGAAGCATCGCCTCCCGCCAAGCAATCTTCGGAAAGGATTGGGTGACGGGCGCGCCGTCCCCGAATTCTTCAAACAAGCCCCGGAACACGGGCTCGATCGCTGCAAAGACGTCTTCCTGCGTCGCGAAGCTCAGCTCGACGTCAAGCTGATAGAATTCGCCGGGCGAGCGGTCCGCTCGCGGGTCTTCGTCGCGGAAGCAAGGCGCAATCTGGAAGTACTTGTCGAACCCGGCGATCATCGCGAATTGCTTGAACTGCTGCGGCGCTTGCGGAAGCGCGTAGAACTTTCCGTTGTGCAGCCTTGACGGCACCAGGAAATCCCGGGCTCCCTCCGGAGACGACGCAGTCAGAATCGGCGTCTGGAACTCGGTGAATCCAAGTTCGGTCATCCTGCGGCGCAATGAAGCGATGATTCGGGACCGCAGCATGATCCTTTGGTGAAGCCCGCTGCGCCGAAGGTCGAGGAACCTGTATCTCAGTCGAGTCTCCTCCGGGTATTGCTGATCGCCGAACACGGGGAGCGGCAGTTCGTCGGATGGTCCCAAAACTTCCAGATCGCGGATGAACACTTCGATTTCGCCTGTGGGGAGCTTCGCGTTGACAAGCTCTTCGTCGCGCATGCGGACATCGCCGTCGATGCGAATGACGTATTCCGCGCGCATGCCTTCCACCTCCGCGAACAGCGGGCTTTCCGCGTCGGCAAGCACCTGCGTGAACCCGAAGTGGTCGCGAAGGTCGATGAACAGCACTCCGCCGTGGTCGCGGATCCGATGAATCCAACCCGAGAGCCTTACGGATTTTCCTTCGTCGCTCGCGCGCAGCTCGCCGCAGTTGTGCGTTCGGTATGGGTGCATGTCCGCCTCTGGAGCAAATGTGAAGTCAAGCGCCGCCATTCACTCTTTAAGCCCGAAAGAGTCAAGGAAACGAAGCGGCTTTCAAGCGCCGCCTTGTTTCGGTTTTGCCGGCTTGTTCCCGACGCCGGGCATGGAGCGGGTTGCCGACGGGTGATTCCAACCGTCCGAAAGTCCAACGCGCGACCGAAATCCCACTGATCGCAACTCTTGACGGAAAAATCGGCGCAAACGCTTGGGACGGGGCGGTTTTGGCGCTGTTTGTTTGACCGCTTTTCTCCTGTCACGACCGTACGGTTGTCGCGGTCCGCGAACGCGCATGCGATTGGAAACGGATCGTGACCGACCGCTTCAATCTCAACTTCAGTAAGATCCGGCGCGCAACCTTCCCTGATCAGTTGTCGAATGAGCGCGACATCAACTTCCTCTTGGAGTGCAAGGTCGCCTTTGCAGCTCTTTGCCCATTCCGAGAGTTCATCTTTTCCGCGCGCAATTTCCTCATGGATTTCGAGAGGCATCTTTGCCTTTCCCAATATTGATCCACGCGGCCGAATTCGCAGCACTGGTTTTTGGCCGCGATCAATGCATCGGCGTCCAAAAGGTAAGGCATGCGGGCCAATCAAAATGCATGATCAAGCCGACCCTTCTCGAAAAAGGCATGAACGTTATGGGCTCCCACTCCCAAGACTTTTCCTGCCTTCGTCGTCGAGAGGTATCCCTCGTGCAGCATCCGTTCGACGAGGTTGATCAGAGTTGGCCCGGCGCGATGTTTCCGGACGATGTAGTAATTTGGGCCGCCCTTGCCTGCTTTTTCTTCTTTCTCAGCAGCCTTCCGGTCAAGGTACTTTTGCCGATAGTACGCATCCAACCGCTGATATTGCCTCAAACTGAACACCCCTTCCGTGTGCAGCTTGTAGGCGACCATTGTGCTGCTGACTTTGCGCGCATTCGCAAATTCAGTGATTGGCGCCTTGGCTTCCGCGAAGGGTGTAGCCTTTCTTATGTCCAGGTTTGCCGTTTCGGCCGAGGGCATAAGAAAATCGCTTGCAACATCATTGCAGAATTTCTCAGTGGCCTGCTCGGCGATGCGGCCACTCACGCCAGTTGCGCCGATCCACAAATGCGCAAGCTCATGCACAAGCGTAAAGCAACATGCGCTGGGAGAGTCATTGGCATTGATCGCGACGAACGGAGCGACGTCATCGGCCAGCGCGAACCCGCGGAAAGCCTCCAAGTTGATCGTGGAGTGCCAACTGCCCAAGTTGTCTATGAGAATGACGAATATCCCTGCCGCTTCTGCGCACTCTCGCAAATAAGCAAGAGAATCTTGCGGCTTGTTTTTGACTCTGAATGTAGCGCGTTCGAACTCGAGGGTTTGCTCGATCGAGCTGACAACCGCACGCTTGCCGACCTTGGGGCGCAGGGATCCGATGAACGGAAGAGATCTGGATTCGCCGACCGCCTCGAGACTGGCGCGCACGAGAGACTGACGCGTACGGATATCGCGAACAACCGCGTCAATGAGACCGGCTTCGCGCGATTCTACTGGCTTCGGAAGCGTGCGGAAATCCTCGCCCCAATCCTCCTTCGGCGGGATGTCGTGCATGTAAAAAACAAGTAGAGGCCGACGATAGCATTTTGCCATCTTGGCAAGCATCGACTGGCTGGGGCTTGTTTCACCCGCTTCAAGACCGGCCAGCCGATCAGCTGCGCCAACGCCGCGCGCGCTGTTGATGTCGAGCTTTTTGACCGCTTCTTCCAAAGTAAAGCCGGCGGTCTCTCTTGCCCATCAAAGGATATTCGCGTTCACGTTCGGCATGTCGAGCATATAAACAGCGCGAACTCGCGATGTCTATTTGTGAATCCGATTCCCGGATGAAGCCAATTTCGTGTCGCGTGCGGCGTGCGCGCATTCTGCGGAATTGGCGCAAGCTGCTGTACCTGCGCTTCCTCAATCATTGGATGCGAGAAGATTTTCAGCAATTCTGAAATGGCCGAAGCTCCGAAAAGCCCGGCTATCGCGGGCGCCGAAGAAAGAGGCGAATCGTCTACAATGCCGGCGGCTGCGAATGCAGCACTGAATGGGAGTTCAAAGGCCGAGGGCCGAAACCAATGACTTCAGGTCCGCGAGCCTCTTGTCGGCAATGTCCTTCTCGCCGCCTTCGCATGCCTGAGATGCTTGCTCCGCTTGCTGGACGGCCTCGTCGAGAAGTTCCCGCGTCGCGTCTTCGCGCTTCACCGCCGTCTCCGCCAGGATTGTAGCGCCCTCCGCAGTCACCTCCGCGAACCCGCCCGTCACGACGAATTCGGAAACCCCGTCGGCGGCATGCGCCCGCACGACCCCGGGCCGAAGTGTGGCCATGATTGCCGCGTGGCTCGGCATGGCCGTCATGTCGCCTTCGCTTGCCGGCAGGTCGACTGCCGACACCTCGACGGACGCCATCATCCGTTCCGGCGAAACAAGATCGAATTGCATCATTTCCGGCATCGGCGGATCCGTTCCTAAGCGGCTTCAGTGGCAAGCTTCAGCGCTTTTTCCCGCGCTTCCTCGATGCCGCCGATCATGTAGAACGCGGCTTCCGGCAAGTGATCGAATTCACCCGCCACGACGCGGCGGAAGCTGTCGATCGTCACCTCGAGAGGAACCTGCACACCCGGCGATCCTGTGAACACTTGCGCCACATCGAAAGGCTGCGAAAGGAACCTTTGGATTTTCCTAGCGCGGGAAACCGTGATCTTGTCGTCTTCGGAAAGCTCGTCCATTCCGAGGATGGCGATGATGTCCTGCAAGGACTTGTACCGCTGAAGAATGCCTTGGACGTCGCGCGCGACGGTGTAGTGCTCGTCGCCGACGACCGCCGGATCCAGAATCCGCGAGGTGGAATCCAAAGGATCGACCGCCGGGTAGATGCCCAATTCGGATATGGCGCGCGAAAGCACGGTCGTCGCGTCAAGGTGCGCGAACGATGTCGCCGGAGCGGGGTCCGTCAGGTCGTCCGCGGGCACGTAGATGGCCTGGACCGATGTGATGGAGCCGGCCTTCGTGGAGGTGATGCGCTCCTGGAGCGCGCCCATGTCCGTCGCCAGCGTCGGCTGGTATCCGACCGCCGACGGAATGCGCCCGAGCAGCGCCGACACCTCGGAGCCGGCCTGCGTGAACCGGAAGATGTTGTCGACGAAAAACAGGACGTCCGTCCCCGACTGATCCCGGAATTGCTCCGCAAGAGTGAGTCCTGTCAATCCGACGCGAGCGCGGGCGCCGGGCGGCTCGTTCATCTGGCCGTAGACGAGCGACACTTTGGACTTGCTCAGATCCTCCATATTGATGACGCCGGATTCGATGAACTCGTGATAGAGGTCGTTCCCTTCCCGCGTGCGCTCGCCGACGCCCGCGAAAACCGAAAACCCGGCGTGCACCTTGGCGATGTTGTTGATGAGCTCTTGGATCAGAACCGTTTTCCCGACTCCCGCTCCTCCGAACAACCCGATTTTGCCGCCTTTCGCATAAGGAGCCAGAAGGTCGATGACCTTGATTCCGGTCACGAGAATCTCGGTTTCGGTCGATTGCGCCGCATATTCCGGCGCGGGCTGGTGGATGGCCCTCGCCTCGTCCGCTTCGACCGCGCCCTTTTCGTCTATGGGTTCGCCGACGACGTTGATGATCCGTCCGAGCGTCGCGTCGCCGACAGGGACGGTGATCGGGCCTCCGGTATCCTTGACGGGCTGCCCCCGGACGAGGCCTTCGCTGGAGTCCATCGCGATCGCTCTGACGGTGTTTTCGCCCAAGTGCTGCGCCACTTCCAGTACCAGCCGCTTCCCTTGGTTCTCGGTTTCCAAGGCGTTCAGGATTTCAGGCAGTTCGCCGTCGAACTGAACGTCGACGACCGCGCCGATAACTTGGGCAACCTTGCCTTGCGACTTCGTTTCAGCCATCTAGCCTCTCCAATTCGTCAGAGCGCTTCCGCTCCAGAGATGATTTCTATCAGTTCCTTGGTGATCGCCGCCTGCCGCGAACGGTTGTAGACGATCGTCAATTTGTCGATCATTTCGCCGGCATTCCGGGTGGCGTTGTCCATTGCCGACATACGCGCCCCTTGTTCGGAAGCCGCGTTTTCGAGCAGCGCCGCGAACACCTGATTGGCGACCGCTTTGGGCAGCAGTTCCGCGAGAAGTTCCGATTCGTCAGGTTCGTACTCGTAGTGCGCCCGCTCGTCGGTTTCGCCCGACTCCACCATGACCGGAACGGCCTGCTCGGCCGAGGGCTCCTGAGCTATGACCGACTTGAAGCGGCTGTAGAACAACGTCGCGACGTCGTATTCGCCCGCCTCGAACATCTCAAGGATGCGTCCGCTGATTCCGCGGGCCGCATCATAGGTGATCTGCTTGTGCGCCGTGAGGTCGACATGCCCGACCATCGCCGCTTCGAATTCGCGCTTGAGCTGCTCGCGGCCCTTTTTGCCGATGGTCAGAATCTTGACCGTCTTTCCTTCCTCCTGCAGCTCTCGCGCCCGGTTTCGGACGAGCCGCACGATCGAAGAATTGAACCCGCCGCACAGACCTCGCTCCGCCGTGGCCGCAATCAAGAGATGAGTGTCGTCGCGCCCGGTTCCCGCAAGAACTTTGGGTGCCGAACTGACATCTCCGACGGAACCGGCCAGGTTCGCCATCACCGCTTGCATGCGCTCGGCGTAAGGTCGAGCCGATTCGGCGGACTCTTGCGCCCGCCGCAACTTGGCGGCGGCGACCATTTGCATCGCTTTTGTTATCTTGCGCGTCGATTTGACGCTTTCGATGCGTATCTTGAGGTCTTTGAGGCTGGGCATGGTTCCGGTCCGGTTCCGAGCGTCAGACGAAGCTCGAGGCGAACTCTGTTATGGCGGCGTTGATCTTGTCCTTGAGTTCCCCTTGGACCTTCCGGTCATTTTCAGTGATGTCCGCAAGGAGATCCCGGCAGTTCGCCCGCAGATGGCCGATCAGCCCGCGTTCGAAGCGCACCACGTCGCCGATCTCGATCTTGTCCAGAAAACCGGAGGTTCCGGAATAAATGACGCATACGATCTCCGCGTTCGTCAGCGGCGAGTACTGAGACTGCTTCATGAGCTCCGTCAGGCGGGCGCCGCGATTCAGAAGCCGCTGCGTCGCCGCATCCAAATCCGAGCCGAACTGGGCGAACGCGGCCATTTCGCGATACTGGGCCAACTCAAGCTTCACGGTCCCCGCCACGGACTTCATCGCGCCGGTCTGCGCGGACGATCCCACGCGGGAAACGCTCAACCCGGTGTTCACCGCCGGCCGGATGCCCTGATAGAACAATTCGGTTTCAAGAAAGATCTGCCCGTCGGTGATCGAAATCACGTTCGTCGGGATGTAGGCGGAAAGGTCGCCGGCCTGGGTTTCGATGATCGGAAGGGCCGTCAGAGAGCCGGCGCCGAAGTCGGAATTCAGCTTCGCCGCGCGCTCGAGCAGGCGAGAGTGCAGGTAGAACACGTCTCCCGGATACGCCTCCCTGCCTGGCGGACGCCTCAGCAACAGCGACATCTGCCTGTACGCGACCGCCTGCTTTGAAAGATCATCGTAGATGATCAGCGCATGGCGGCCGTTGTCCCTGAAGTGCTCCGCCATTGCCGTCGCGGCGTACGGGGCGAGGAACTGCATCGGCGCGGGGTCGGACGCTGTCGCGGCGACGATGATCGAGTAATCGAGCGCGCCGTTCTCCTCCAGCTTCTTGACCAGCTGGGCAACGGTCGACCGCTTCTGCCCGATGGCGACGTAAACGCAATAGAGCTTTTTGGATTCGTCGTCTCCCGCCGCATCGTTGTAGGATTTCTGGTTGAGGATCGTGTCCAGCGCCAAAGCCGTCTTGCCGGTCTGGCGGTCGCCGATGATCAGTTCGCGCTGGCCCCGCCCGATCGGGATCATCGCATCGACCGATTTCAGTCCGGTCGCCATCGGCTCGTGGACGGAGCGCCGCGGGATGATGCCCGGCGCCTTCACATCCGCGACCGAGCGGGAGGAGACGTTCACCGGCCCTTTGTTGTCGATCGGATTTCCGAGCGCGTCCACAACCCTGCCCAGCAAGGCGTCTCCGACCGGAACGTCCACGATGGCTTCGGTCCGTTTGACCGTGTCGCCCTCGCTGATGCTCCTGTCGTCGCCGAATATGACGACGCCGACATTGTCGGTCTCGAGATTGAGCGCCATCCCCCTGATGCCGCCCGGGAACTCAACCATTTCTCCGGCCTGGATATTGTCCAGACCATGAACCCTGGCGATGCCGTCGCCCACGCTGAGCACCTGTCCGACCTCGGCGACTTCCGCCTCATGGCCGAAGTTCTTGATCTGCTCTTTCAGAATCGCGGAAATTTCAGCTGCTTGAATGCTCATTCAAAATACCTCATGCATAACGCTCTTGAGATGGAACAGCCGTGATTTGACCGAACTGTCCACCATCTTCGACCCAAGCTTCACGACCAGCCCGCCGAGAAGCGATACATCCACCGAGTGGTCGATTCTGACATCCTTCCCGGCTTTCCGCCGGAGCAGGTCCGAAAGCCGCCCGATCTCTTCGGCGCTCAATTCGCGCGCCGAAACGACTTCGGCTCTGGCGATGCCTTTTCGCCCGTCTATGAGAGCCTCGACGCGCGCGAGCACCGCCGGCAGCGCAGGAAGCCGCCGCTTCATCGCCATCAACGCCAGCGTGTTCGCGAGCGATGCTCCCAAGCCCATTTTGTTCGCGACCTCGACGATGGCGCGCGTCATTTCCTCACGCCCGTACACAGGCGAATTGATCAGCGTTCTCAAATCCGCGCTGCCGGAAATCGCGGCGCGCAAATCCGCGACGTCCTTTTCCAGCGCATCCAAGGAATCGGATTCGTCGGCAAGTTCGAATACAGCCTGCGCGTATCTGGACGCGATGCCGGCAGACATCGAAACGGTTTCAACCAATTTGGACTACCTCTAAGCCTGTCGTGAAGTCGACCTGCACCCGGCCGCCGAGGAGCGGCAAAGTCGCGCGGTTACTACCAAAGTAGGCATGGCACCGCAACAGCGTCGAGCGACGCCCGGAAACCGCTGCTTGCAATATTTTTCAATGCTCCGGTTCATCGGGGGCGCGGCGTTTCCGCCGACCGCCGCTTTGTTCCCGGCAGCAGGCTGCATCGCGACGCTCCGCCCGGCCGCGGGGCGCGGCTCCGGACTGGCGATTCCCTCCAGAGCCTTGAGCCTTCTCCGCACCGCTTCGCTCAATCCGGGCCTCATCGGCGCATATATTCTCTTCGTCGCCTCGATCAGGAGCGCGCCCGACGCAAACCCCATGCTCGAGCGGCTGCCGAATTGCTCCAGTCTCGGTCCGGCGCGCAGCCAGAACCGCCTTGAACTCGGAGGAGCGAAAAGCGCCGCACGCTGGCGTTCGGGGTCGAAGCGATGCTTTATGAGCTGGCTCTCGAGCTGTCCCGCGGAGTACGGCCGGCCGTAGCCGAACGGAGTCGCGTCGCGACGGGCCCAAAGTCCCGCCCGATTCGGGACGATGAACAACGCTCGGCCGCCGGGCGCAAGCACGCGCCAGCATTCATCCAGAAGCATCGAAGGGTTCTCGCTCGTTTCAAGCCCGTGCAGAAGGACGACCCGGTCGGCAAAGCCCGTCGGAATCGGCCACTGCGCCTCGGACGCAAGCACGGATGCGTTCGGTCCTTCCTCCGGCCAAGCGGCGACGCCCTGCTGCTCGGGCATAAGGTTGACGACTCTCGCGCACTGGGAGGCCAGCGAATCGAACACGGGAACCGCAAAACCGAAGCCGACCAGCGAGCGTCCTCTCAAATCCTGCCAGAGCGCCGACGCCTGATCCGAAAGCGCATTGGCCGCGTATCGTCCCAGCTGCGTCTGGAAATAGAAGTTTTTCAACTTCACCACGTCGAGATGCATTGCATCGAAGCCCGCAATTGTCGAATATCCGGTGCAGTGCCGAGACCATGCAATGCGAGGACCCGAAACATGCCGCTTGAAATCATAACCGTGCCGTGCCTTTCCGACAATTACGCTTTTCTCATTCGATCCGCCGAATCCGGGGAAACCGCCCTGGTGGACGCGCCGGAGGCGGCGCCGATTCTGGCCGCGCTCGCCGAACGGGGGTGGGGCCTGGATTGGATTTTGCTCACGCATCATCATGCCGACCATATCGACGGCGTGGAGGAGCTGCGCAAGAAGTACTGCGCGAAGGTCGTCGGAAACGCAGCGGATGCACGGCGTCTCCCTCAGCTTGACGCATCCGTTTCCGAGGGCGATTCGCTGACTGTGTGCGGCGAACGATTCCGGATACTCGACGTTTCGGGCCATACGATCGGCCATATCGCATTCGTCGCCCGAGGCCATGCGTTCACCGCCGACAGCCTCATGGCCCTGGGCTGCGGGCGCGTTTTCGAAGGCACTCACGAGATGATGTGGAACAGCCTGAAGAAACTGGCTTCCCTGGATCCGGACACGATCATCTATTCAGGCCATGAATACACCGAGTCGAACGCGAAATTCGCGCTTTCCGTCGAGCCTGAAAACGAGGCGCTCATCGCGAGGGCCGAAGAGATCAGGACGCTGAGGAAGTCCGGAAAGCCGACGGTGCCGTCGAAGCTCGCCGACGAGCTTCGGACGAACCCGTTCCTTAGAGCGGGCCTTCCGGAAACAAAGTTGTTGATAAATATGCCGGACGCCTCGGACGCGGAAGCCTTTGCTGCAATAAGAATGCGAAAAGACAACTTTTGATTATCGCACAAAACACGGCCGCTTTCGACTTGACCAATTGCCGCCGGACAATGAACTATGGCCTTGCGTGCAAACCAGGCGTGAGTATCACGCCGTGACCAAGACAACCGGAGCGATACCCAAGTGCCTTCCTTTTCCAAGAATCTAGAGCAAGCGATCCACGGCTCTGTGGAGATCGCTCAGACGCACGGCCATGAATACATCACGCTCGACCATCTGCTGCTTGCGCTGGCCAGCGACCCCGATGCCTCGAAAGTCCTGTGCGCATGCGACATCGACCTGGAGGTCCTGAAACGAACCGTTGAGGACTATTTCAAGAAAAACGCAGGCGAACTCGAGACGCGAAGCGACGAGCCCGGCGGGGCGGTGCCGACCAAGGGCTTCCAGCGAGTTCTTCAGCGAGCGATGACGCATGTGAATTCGTCGCGAAAGGAAGGCGAAGTCACCGGAGCGAACGTCCTCGTGGCATTGTTCGGCGAGGGCGACAGCAATGCCGTTGAAATCCTGAAGTCCTTGGGAATGACCCGGTACGACGCCGTGAAGTTCATCGCTCATGGAATTGCGAAGAACCCCCAGTACCAAGAATCGCGGAATGTCGTCGGCGCCAAGGAGCAGCTCGAAGGCGGACGAAAGAAGAGCGGCGACGGAAAGTCGGGAACATCCGCGTTGGACCAGTTCTGCGTCGATCTGAACAAGAAGGCCAAAAAGGGAAACATCGATCCGCTCGTGGGGCGCGAAGCGGAATTGGCGCGCTGCTGCAAAATTCTGCTGAGGCGCAACAAGAACAATCCATTGCTCGTGGGCGATCCGGGAGTCGGAAAGACCGCGATCGTGGAGGGTATCGCGAAGCAAATCGTGGAAGGCCAAGCGCCGGAGCCATTGGCGAAATCGGTCGTCTATTCTTTGGAAATGGGCACCGTCCTCGCCGGCACGCGGTACCGCGGAGATTTTGAAGAGCGGCTCAACAGCGTGATCTCTGAACTTGAAGAGAAGCCCGGCGCCATCTTGTTCATCGACGAGATTCACACCGTTGTCGGCGCCGGCGCGACAAGCGGCGGCTCGATGGATGCGTCGAACCTTCTGAAACCTGCGCTCCAGAATGGAAATCTGCGGTGTCTCGGTTCGACGACGCACAAGGAATACAGGCAATATTTTGAAAAGGACCGCGCTCTTTCACGAAGATTTCAGAAAATCGACGTCAACGAGCCGACAGCCGAAGAGACGATCAAGATCATCAAAGGCCTGGCTCCGCGATTCGAGGTCCACCACGAAGTCAAATACACGGACGGAGGAATCCGCACGGCGGTGGACTTGGCGGGACGCTATTTGAACGACAGGAAATTCCCGGACAAAGCGATCGACGTGATCGACGAAGCAGGCGCGACCCAGCGGCTCATGCCGAGCGGAAAGCGGAAGAAAACCATCAGGGCCAATGAAATCGAGCAAGTGATCGCCGCGATGGCGCGGATACCGCCGAAGCGGGTCTCCAGATCGGACGAGGAACTGCTCAGGGATTTGGAGAAGAACCTGAAAACCGTGGTATTCGGACAGGACGACGCGTTGGTGGCGCTGTCGTCCGCCGTCAAGCTCGGCCGGGCCGGACTCAGAGAACCCGAAAAGCCGATCGGGGCTTACCTGTTCGCGGGACCGACCGGAGTCGGCAAAACGGAGGCGGCGAAGCAACTCGCCGATACGATGGGAGTGAAGCTGCTTCGCTTCGACATGTCCGAATACATGGAGAAGCACGCGGTTTCACGGCTGATCGGCGCCCCGCCGGGATACGTGGGATTCGATCAGGGCGGTCTGCTGACCGACGGCGTGGACGAGAATCCGCACTGCGTGCTGCTTCTCGACGAGATCGAAAAGGCGCATCCGGACGTGTCCAATATCCTGCTGCAGGTCATGGACCACGGCAAGCTCACCGACCACGGCGGACGGACGGTCGACTTCCGAAACACGATCATCATCATGACCACGAACGCCGGAGCGGCAGAGCAAGCGAAGCCGGCGATCGGATTCGCGCGCGAACGAAGAGAAGGCGAAGACACGGCTGCGGTGGAGCGGCTTTTCTCGCCGGAATTCCGCAACCGGCTGGACGCGGTCATCAGTTTCCGGCCGCTCGACCCCGCGACCATTCTCCGCGTCGTCGAGAAATTCATCCATCAGCTCGAAGCGCAGCTGTTCGACCGCAATGTGCAGATCGAACTGACCCCCGGCGCAGCCGAGTGGCTGGCGGACAACGGCTACGACTCGAAGATGGGCGCCCGGCCGCTGGCAAGACTCATCCAAAGCAAAATCAAGGAAAAACTCGCGGACGAAATACTTTTCGGCAAGCTCAAGAAAGGCGGACTTGTCCGCGTTCATGCAATCGACAATGAACTCGAGCTTGAATTCGAGGCTCCCGAGCGCCCGAAGATTTCAGAAACGAAAACGCCTCTGCTGACCACGAACGGCAGATAGCGCCCGGACGTCCGTCGAACTCGAATTCGCAGCCGACAGGCATCGTTGCCATCGCGCGGCAGCTCCGTAGAGGATTGCCCTGAATCTGTTCGGATTGGACCTGGAAAGTCGTTCGTTTTTGAATATTTCATTGGCGCTCAACACCTTGCCGTCGCGCGGTCGAGACCGGGATGACGGCCGCGCGATGCGCGTGGCAGCATGAGTTCATGCGCGACCCGGCCAAGCGGCGATCAACGGCGGCGGCCGCGTTTCAGTTCTCCAGATGCGCGCCGGCCGTCGTACTGAGCAAACTCTTGAGTCGGGACACCCTGCGGTCCTTGGGCAATTCCCTTACGGCGATCGCGACCGCCTTCGGTTGGCCGACGAGAACGACAAGCCGCCGTCCTCGGGTCAATCCGGTATAGAGCAGGTTCCTCTTCAGCATTGGAAAATGCTCGGTCAGCACCGGCATCACGACCGCCGGAAACTCCGATCCCTGGCTCTTGTGGATCGTCGCGGCGTAGGCGGGCACGATCGAGTCAAGCTCTCCGAATACGTATTGCACGTCCATCCCGTCGAAATTCGCAGTCATGATCCCTTCAGCCGGGTCCACGGCCTTGATGTAGCCGACGTCGCCATTGAAGACCGACTTGTCGTAATCGTTGCTGATCTGCATGATTTTGTCGCCGGAGGCGAAATTCCACCCGAACCTCTCGATCGCGCCGGACCGCTCGGGATTGAGCGCCAACTGCAATTCGGCATTGAGCGAGCGCACGCCCGCCCGTCCGCGGTTCATCGGGCAGAGAACTTGAATGTCCTGAATCGGGTCAAGCCCGAACTTCGCGGGAATCCTTTTTTGCACGAGCGTTGTGATCATGGAACTCGCGGTTTCAGAGTCTTCGGCCGGGACGAAATAAAAGTCGCTGTCCGATTCAGGCTTTCGCAGCTCGGGCATTTGGCCTGAATTGACCCGGTGGGCATTCACGATGATGCGGCTTCGCGCGGCCTGACGGAACACCTTGTCCAGACGAACGACCGGAACCGCATCTGATTCTATGATATCGGCAAGAACGCGTCCCGGACCGACCGAGGGAAGCTGGTCAATATCGCCGACCAGCAGAACGGCTGCCTTTTTCGGAATCGCGGCAAAGAGCGCGTGCATCAAGGGGACGTCGACCATCGAGGTTTCATCCACGATCACCAGTTCGCACTCAAGCGGCTTGCTTTCGTTGAACCTGAATCGCCCGTTTCTCGGATCGATGGCCAGAAGTCGGTGGATCGTCACGGCGGACCTGCCCGTGGCCTCGCTCAGTTTCTTGGCCGCCCGCCCGGTCGGCGCGCAAAGCAGGATTTGCGTTCCGAGCGCGGTCAATATTTTCAGGACGGAATTCAAGATCGTGGTCTTGCCGACGCCCGGCCCGCCGGTGATCACCAACAGCTTCGATTCTATCGCGAGCCTTACTGCCTCCGCCTGGCTCTCGGAGAACTCGATGCCGGCCTTCGTTTCAGCCCACGGCAGCGCTTTGAGATAGTCAATTTTCCGCCAAGGAGGCGCACCGCTGTTAAGCAGCCGAATTTTATCCGCCAACGCCTGCTCGATACGGTGCGACCACGCGGTGAATACGCAGGATAGGCCCGAAATCTCCTCTGCAACCAAGTCGTGCGATCGGAACTCCTTTTGCAATGCGGCTTCAACAAGTTCCGGAGTGACGACGGGCCGCTGGTCCGGCGAATCCTCGGACTGCGGAACGCTTCCCGGGGGCGCGATCTCGAGTGTTCTGAGCGCTTCCGATTGCAGAAGATCGCGCGGCAGGCCGAGATTTCCGTCATCCATCGCCTTCGTCAGCACATAGTTCAATCCGGCTCTTATGCGAACCTCGCTGTCGGGCTGAATTCCGAGCCGTCCTGCAATCTCGTCAGCGGTGCGGAATCCTATGCCCCAGATATCTTTCGAGAGCCGGTAGGGGTTTTCGGAGATCGTTTCCACGGCGCGGTCGCCGTAGGTTTTGTAAATTCGCACCGCCCTTGCCGTGCTGACGCCGTGGCTGTGGAGAAAAACCATGATTTCGCGAACGTGCTTTTGTTCATTCCATGCTTCGGTGATGGAATTCGCGCGAATGGGGCCGACGCCGGTCACCTCTCGGAGCCGTTCGGGCTCATTCTGGATGACTTCGAAAACGTCTGTTCCGAACTCATCGACAAGCTTGCTGGCGAAATGCTTGCCGACGCCCCTAATCATTCCGGACCCGAGATATGATCGGATGCCCGATTCGGAGGTCGGAGCGACGGAATTCAGGAAGCGCGCCTTGAATTGGGGGCCGTATTTGACGTCATTCACCCAGCCGCCGGTAGCAGTGACCCATTCGCCGGCGGAGATTGAACCTGAATGCCCGACGACCGTCACGAGGTCTCTTATCCCTCTCGCCTTGACCCGGATAACGCAGTAGCCGGATGCTTCGCTGTGGAATGTGACGCGCTCCACAGATCCCGAAATTGTTTCCGAGCCTTCCCCGTGATTCACAGCGCGACTCGAGCCGGTCGCTGCGCGAGGTTGCCGCCGTTTGGCGATATGAGGGGCGTCCGTGCTCATCGTGGATCACGGCCCCGTAAGCTTCAATTCGATTCTGCGATTCCTTGATTTGGCCTCTTCCGAGTCTTCGGACGCGATCGGTCGGTGCTCGCCGAATCCCGTCGCGGCGAGCCGTTGCGGCTCAAAGTCGAATTCGTCGATCAGATACCGAACGACGGACAACGAACGGCCTTGACTCAGCTCCCAATTGTCCTTGAAGAGCCCTCCGTCCCGAATCGGGTCGACGTCGGTATGCCCGTCCACTCGAAGAATCCAATCGATGTCCTGCGGGAAATCTTCGGCTATTTCCGTCAACAACCCGGCGACGTTGCCGATTTCCGCCTTTCCTTTTTCGGAAAGCGTGGCGTCGTTCGATTCGAACAGCACCTCCGACGAAAATACGAACCGGTCGCCTTCAATCCTGACTCCGTCCCGCCCTTCAATCTTGTCTCTCAGTCCGCTCAAGAAAGCCGATTGGAATCGCTCCAATTGCCGAGCTTCTTTCTCCAGCAGTTCATTTCGCTCCTCTTCGGCCTTAAGTCGGCGAGCGCCCTCTGCAGCTGCCCGCGCCAGCGCGCTGTTCAGCTTGTTTCCGAACGATCTGATCTCGACCAGAGCATTCTCCTCTTTGGAAATTGCCAAATCCAAGCTTGCTTGCAACGCTCTGATCTGCTCGTTGAGCTCAGCCGCTTGCATGTTCAGTTCCATAATGAACCTGCTGGCGTCAGCGTCCCTTTCCGCCTCGGCTGCCGCCAATCGGTCGGCCAGAGCGTTTCTTTCGGCTTCCAGCCGCGCGACGGCTTCGAGATTTGTGTCAGCGAGACTTTCCGCTTCGGAGATTTTCAAAAGCGCGGCGGCAAGCGCGATGTCGAGGTTGTCGCGCACTTCGCCAAGCCGAACGATTTCAGATTTCGCGTCTTGAACTTCCGTCTTCAGTGCCTTGTTCGCTTCCAGCATCGAGGCCAAAGCGAGTTCTCCAGCCGAAACCTTCTTTCGCTCCTCGTCAAGCTCGGCCTCCAGCCGCGCGGCGGCTTCGAGATTCGAGTCGGCGAGACTTTCCGCTTCTTCCGCGCGAGTCGCCACTTCGGAAATTTTCAGAAGCGCGGCGGCAAGCGCGATGTCGAGGTTGTCGCGCACTTCGCCAAGCCGAACGATTTCAGATTTCGCGTCTTGAACTTCCGTCTTCAGTGCCTTGTTCGCTTCCAGCATCGAGGCCAAAGCGAGTTCTCCAGCCGAAACCTTCTTTCGCTCCTCGTCAAGCTCGGCCTCCAGCCGCGCGGCGGCTTCGAGATTCGAGTCGGCGAGACTTTCCGCTTCTTCCGCGCGAGTCGCCACTTCGGAAATTTTCAAAAGCGCGGCGGCAAGCTCAATGTCGAGGTTGTCGCGCACTTCGCCAAGCCGAACGATTTCAGATTTCGCGTCTTGAACTTCCGTCTTCAGTTCCTTGTTCGCTTCCAGCATCGCGGCCAAAGCGAGTTCTCCAGCCGAAACCTTCCTTCGCTCTTCGTCAAGCTCGGCCTCCAGCGTCGCAAGGGCGATTTGCAAACTGTTCCTTTCGATTGTCAAACTCTGCACAATTCGATCGCGTTCATCGGACACTTGCCTTTCCATGTCGAGCACTTCGGCCAGCGCCGACAGCTCTTCCGTCAATTCCTCGACTCGACCATCGCTATCTCCGAGCTTCGCGCTCAGCGCTTCAATCTCCAGCGATTTTTGCTCGAGGTCCTGCTGAACCCCTTCCCTGTCATTCCGAACTTGCAACAGCGCTGTTTCAAGACCCGAGATCCGTTCATTCAACGCGGAAAGCGCCAGGGTGAGCCGATTGATCTCGGCGTCTCGCGATACGACCTCGGATCCCAGCGCCGCGATGGAGTCGGCTCTTTCCGACAAGGAGCTTTCCAGCTCGAAAACTGTCTCGTTCAGTCGATCCAGCTCATTGTCTTTAGACAGCAGCGCTTGTTGTTGAGTCGCAGCCCGTTCTTGTGCGCCCGAGAGCCGCAACTCCAGATCGGCGGCGCGGGCGTTCAAGTTTGAGATAACGTCATCGCGGGATGACAAGTTTGCGGCAAGGGATGCGATCATGCTGTCGCGAGACGCCACCTGATTTTCAAGCGCATTCACCCGCTCCGTCAAGGAACTGATCGAGGAGTCGCGATCGGCAACTCCGGTTTCCAACTCGGCGATCGTTGCATCGCGGGCGACGATGCGGTCCCGAAGATTCGAGACTGTATTGTCTCGAAGCACGATATCCCCTGTTAGCGCTACGATCTGCGCGGCATTGTCCGAAAGCTGCTCTTCCAGTCCGGCGATTTCTGCGTCTTTGCCCTCTATCCATCTGTTCAGCTCGCCGATCTCGCTGTCCCGTTCCTCGACCTGCGCGTTCAACTCCGCGATGCGCAGTTCATTCGATTCAATTCGATCCTGAAGAGCGGCGATATCCGTTTCCCGGCCGGCAACCTCCAGATTCAGCTCCTGTATTGTTTCGTCCAGCGCTGCCACCTGCCGCCCCAAAGCATCGATCTTCAATTCGTCCGATGCAATTCTCGCCGACAGCATTTCCAGTTCGCTATTCCTATCGCCGAGCTGCAAGTCCAATTCGGCGATTCTGTCGTCTCTCGCAACAACTTGCGAGCCAAGCGAAGCAATCTTTTCTCTGTTCATGCTCAGCGCTTCGTTCAGATTCGTCACGACCGCATTCCTGCTCGACAACTCGCTTTCCTGAGCGGCAATGGTTTCGCTGAGGACGAATTGAATGATCATGAAAATCGTCAAGACGAACATGAACACAAGCAGCAGCGCCGCCTTCGCGTCCACAAATCCGGTCCAGATGCTCGTCGTGACTCGACGGCCAGACCTGCCAAAACGTGTCATGCTGTTTCCCGCAATTCAGGTGCGATCCATTTCCAGCCGCTTGGCGGCGCCCGCAGGGCGACTGCCCGATTGTTCTCGAATCGTTTCCGCCAGCTTGTTGAATTCAGCGCTGATCTGCTGCTGAAGTTCGTTTCTCGCCAGCAAATTGTCTTCGTACGTTCGCAACAGCTGAATTTCTATCTGCTTGAGATGCATCCTTGATTCCGCATCGGTCAGGTCCACCGCCAACTTCGAAAGCAAGCCCGCGGCCATCGCTTGCGCCTCTGCAAGCCGCGCGATCTGGCCTTCGGCCTTCTCCATCGCCTCGGCGCTGGACCGCTCTTCCGCAATCCGCGCGTCCATTTTCTCGACTAGACCCTCAATCGAATTCGCGATCTCCTCCAAGCCTGCGGCAATTCGCGAATTCTCTTCCGATGAACGAATGAGCAATTCGCGAAAGCCGGCGAACTCGGCCGCAAGGACGCTTGCGGACATGTCGGTCTCTTCGACGCGCCCGGATTGCGCATCCGGACCGACCAAGCCGACAGAAGTGTTTCTGGAGAGCCAGTCCTCCAATTCCCTATAGAAGCCATTCTGGCCGTGACCGGCGAAGAGATCGAGCAAGCCGACGACCAAGGACCCGGCCAAGCCCAGCAGCGAAGACGAAAACGCGGTCCCCATTCCGCCGAGCTGCTTCTCGAGACCGTCCATCAATCTGCTGAAGACGGCCACGCCGCCTTCACTTTCTTCGGGAGCGAGAGAGCGTATCGTTTCAACGACGGCGGGAACCGTTATCGCCAAGCCGTAGAATGTTCCCAGCAAGCCGAGGAAAATCAGCAAGTTGGACAGGTACCTCGAAATGTCGCGCGATTCATCCATCCGCGACACGACGGAATCCAGCATGGATCGCGAGGAGGTCGGCGAAATAAGCTGCCGAGCGCCGCCGTATCGAAGCATTCCCGCAATCGGCGCAAGCAGCCTGGGCGGTTTCACCATATCGAAGTTCGGCCGGTCCTCGATGAATGCGTCAATCCAAATCACGGAAGTGATGATCTGGGAGATTTGCCAAAAGCAGGCAAGAAGCCCGACCAGAAAGACTCCCGCAATCACGCCGTTCAGATACGGGTTGGCAAGAAAGAACGACTTGATCTGACCGAATGCCAAAAATGAACCGATCGCGACAAAGCCGAGAATTACTAACATATATGTGATCTGACGAACAGGCTGCGTAAACCGAGCGGGCTCGTCGAACTTCGAGAAATTCATGCGGTCAACTCCTGACGCCACCCTGTCCTGCGAGCATACTTTGCCAGCCAACGCCTAACAACGTTCACATTCAATTCCGCGACCGGTAAATCTATGCCGACTCGTCAACCTGAAGCGGTCGGGAACAGAAAAGGAATTCGGTCATGAGCAGTGATATAATCGGCTCGGCGGTTGCGGGAGCAGGCGCGCTCGCGGTCTCCATTGTCGCGCTCCTGGTATTTGCGGCGATTTTGGTCGCGATCATGGTGAAATCCGTCCCGCAGGGGGAAAATTGGACCGTAGAGAGGTTCGGCCGGTACAATAGGACGCAAAAACCCGGATTGCGACTGATTCTGCCCTTCATCGAAAAGGTCGGGGCGCGAATCAACATGATGGAGACCGTGCTGAATGTTGGATCGCAAGATGTGATCACGCGCGACAATGCGATGATTTCCGCCGATGCCATCGCGTTCTACCAAGTCATCGAAGCGGAAAAAGCCGCATACGAGGTTCGAAATCTTGAGGGCGCGCTGGAAAATCTCACCCAGACAAACATTCGCTCCGTGATCGGGGCCATGGACCTTGATGCTTCGCTTACGAACAGGGACGTCATCAACGCCAAATTGCTTTCTGTCATCGATGAAGCCGTCTCGCCTTGGGGCGTCAAAGTGACCAGAATCGAAATCAAGGACCTGATGCCTCCGCCGGACATTTCCAATGCGATGGCGCAGCAGATGAAGGCGGAACGGGAAAAGCGCGCCGAAATTCTCCAGGCCGAAGGCGAGAAGCAGTCTGCGATCCTTCGCGCGGAGGGACTTCGCGAAGCGCAGATTCGGGAGGCGGAAGGCCGCCGCGCAGCAGCGTTCCTTGACGCGGAAGCACGGGAGCGCTCGGCCAAGGCCGAGGCAAAATCAACCGTGCTCGTATCGGACGCTGTCTCAGAGGGCGATGTTCGCGCTCTCAACTATTTTGTCGCGCAGAAATACACGGAAGCCGTCGGCGCGCTCGCCGCATCGCCGAATTCGAAAACGATCATGGTGCCGCTTGAAGCCGGCAACTTGATCGGCTCCGTGGCGGGAATTGCGGAGATTGTCGGCGAAGCGATATCGAACTCCAAAGCGAACAAGCAAGACAGTTAGGGCAATCAATGTTCGCTTTCCTCGAGGGCATTTCACCAATCTGGTGGCTCGCGTTCGCCTTAGCAATGGGAGTGTTCGAACTTCTGGCGGCTTCCACGTACTTTTTGTGGCCCGCGCTCGCGGCCGGATTGGTGGCAGCCTCGCTTCTCGTTTGGCCGGAAATGATCGGCGAGGTGCAGCTGGCGATCTTTGCCGCAGGCGCCGTCGCGACGTCGCTCGCCGGGCGATGGGCATTTTCAAGATTCGGCGATTCCAGCGATAAGGCGGCGAATTTGAACAACCGCGCCGCCCGAATGGTCGGGCGGAACGCGGAAGTCATCTCCTGCGTCAATTCACGCGGCTACGTTCTGATCGACGGCGTGCGCTGGAGCGCGACATGGCCGGACGGCAAAGCCGCGAAAGAGGGCGATACCGTTAAGATCGAAGGAGTCGATGGTTCCACTTTGATCATCTCCCGCAATTGAATCAGCGGATTCCTATTCAGGCGCGTTTCTCCACCAATTCATGGAGCGCTTCCAGTTCGTTGTCGCAGATTCCGAGTTCGTTGAATTTCGCGAAGGTGTTTCGAAGGTAGTCCCTGTTGGTTCCGCGCTTCCCGGAGGCTTCCCCGATTATGGACGCTTGCCGGGAAAGGGGCAGCGGTTCGCAGTATTGGGAATGCTGTCGGTCCACGACATATGCGATCGCTTCAAGCGTCTGCCCGTCGTCCAGTTCGAGAGAAACGATCTCTTCTTTGTAAGCGTATGAAATCAATTCGCGCTCACGCAGAAGTTTCAACGCCTTATCCGCGCCGGATTGAGCAGATTTGAGCGCGACGCCTCTGCACCAAGCGCCGCGCTCTCGATCCAAGGCAAGCACGAGCCCGGGACGCTCCGGCGTGCCGCGATGGTGAATTGAGCGCATGCAGAAAGACCGGCGAAAATCCCGAAGCAATGCCAATCGGTGCTCGACGACCTCGAACCCGGGGTTCCACAGCAACGAACCATATCCGAAAACCCAGAAACTTTTGTTCATGCGCTATTCCACTTGATGCAATGAACCAATAATTGTCCGGGAGCAGCAACAAGCGATCTGCCAATGATTCGAATTTTGATCATCGTCGTCGTTGCTTTGTCCCTGATCTGGTCGGGATACTGGTTCTTGGGAGGCCGCGCACATCGGGGAATGGTTGTCGAGCAACTCGAAAGGGCGGCAGCCAATGGCTGGAAGATAACTCATTCCGGGGTGGAACTGAACGGATTTCCCAATCGGTTCGACACGACCATCGCCGGATTGAGAGTGGAGTCGCCCAAGGGCGAATTCATCTGGGAAACGCCTTCGCTGCAGTTGCTTACGCTGAGCTACAGGCCGAACCATTTGATCGCCGTGTTGCCGGACAAGCAAAGCTTCTTGATTCTAGGAAATTCGGTGGATCTGACTTCGCAAGGGATGAACGCGAGCATTGTTGTTTCGGACCCGGACAACTTGAGTATCGAGCGTTTCGTCTTCGAATCTTCTCAAGCCGAACTGGAAAGCTCGACAGGATGGAAAGGCGCTTTCGAAGACGTCCTGTTTGCGGCGCGCAGATCGGATCAGGATCCGGCGAAGGTCGATGCCGCGATTCGGCTCAGTTCAAGAGAAGCGCGTTCTAGCAACGAAGAAGCGGACGACACCGAGGATTTGATCAAGCCAACAACCATGGCCGGAGAGGCATCGCTTCAGGCGAGCCGGGAGCTCGGTTTGAACATGTGCAAGGACGGCCATGCGGAAATTCAGCGAATTGATGTTTCCGAGTTCAAGCTTTCGCGGAATCAGTCGGAAATTGGCGTCGCGGGGTCGCTGGCATTCGATTCGAATGGAGTATCGGACGGTCAACTGGACATCACGATCACGAACGGGCAACCGTTGATTCAGGAAGCCGTCGAAGCCGACTTGATAGATGCGAATGTTGCCGCGAATATCGGCGCCGTGCTATCGCTGCTTGCATTGACCTCCGCAGACCCGGCTTCCGCGACCGCCCCGATATCGATCAGCAGCGGGCGCGCCGGATTTGCCGGCATCGGGTTGTATGACATTCCAAGGATTCCTCCGATCTGCTATTGAATTGGGTGCATCTCAAGATTCTTGGTCAGGCGGCTGCGGCGCTGCATGCTCTCCAATCGAGGAAGTCGGGCCAGCGGTTGTTCCTGAAGCAGCATTTGATGGCGAGCACGGCGTTGGCTCCTGCCTTCGACCAACGGCGCCCGGCTCCTTTGAACCGGCTGCCGACGATCTGCTTGAAGACGCTTTCCACGCCGCCGACTCCGAACAGCAATCCGCGCTCCCGGCGGAGATCGTAGCTCATGCGGTCCTTGTTGGTCTCGTAGGTGCGGATGCAGGCCGCGACCGCTTCAAGCCGGCGGTACGGCTCCAGGTCGGCGATGACGTCATCAACCCGCCCTGCGTCCGGCTGGTCTTTGATCGTCTTTTTCCAATCCTTCCGTTCTCTCTCGTCCGGCGCAGCGGCTTTCACAGCCGCGTCCGCGCAGCCAAGGGCGTGGAACAGGTCGAGGACGAAGGTCGTTTCCTGTCCGGGAAAAGCCTCCTCGCAGGCGGCGGCGTAGATGGCTTCCGCCCCGGGCGTGACTCTCTTGCCTACCAGACGCAGCGAATCGGACCCCGAAACGTCGCATAAATGCTGAACCTGTACAAAATATTGACGCGCCGAACACCGTCTGGTAACCGCTGCGCGACTGTCAGTAGGGTTCAAAGAATTCCGGTCCTCAGGCAGATGCCAGGATCGACATCCGCCAGCGAGTTTTCGCCCGCGGATGAGAATGTTGCGTGATCAAATCGATGTGCTCGCCGACGCGGGCCGCACGGATGCAGGAGAAAATTTGGAATGTTCGACGATCTTTCCGAAAAGCTATCGTCCGTTCTGGACAAACTTACGCGAAAGGGCGCGCTGAACGAGGATGAAGTCTCGGCGGCGATGAAAGAGGTTCGGACCGCCCTACTGGAAGCCGACGTGGCCTTGCCGGTCGTCAGGACATTCATTCGGTCAACGCAGAAGAAAGCGACAGGCCAAGCGGTGATGAGATCGGTTGCGCCGGGCAACCAAGTCATCAAGATCGTCCACGACGAACTCGTGAAGACGCTTACGGGCGACGAGACGGAACCGGCCCAGCTTAAAATCGGGAATCCGCCCGCCACCATTCTGATGGTGGGGCTGCAAGGTTCGGGCAAGACGACGACGTCCGCGAAAATTGCGAAGCGCATTGCCGAAACCAACGGCAAGAAGGTCTTGATGGCTTCCCTCGACACTCGGCGCCCCGCAGCCATGGAGCAGCTTGAAATTCTCGGGCGGCAGGCGGGAATCAGCACCTTGCCCATCCGCAAGGGCCAGTCGGCGGTCGAAATCTCTTTGAGGGCGAAGCGTGAGGCTGTTGTCAACGGCTACGACGTCCTGATGCTCGACACCGCCGGACGCCTCCACATCGACAACGAGTTGATGGACGAAGTCGTATCGGTGCGAAATTCCGTGAAGCCGAACGAAACGCTGCTCGTTGTCGACGGCTTGACGGGTCAGGACGCCGTGAATGTGGCAAGCGAATTCGACGGCAAAGTCGGGATCTCGGGCGTCGTCCTGACTCGGATGGAAGGCGACGGCAGAGGCGGCGCGGCGCTCAGCATGAGAGCTGTTACCGGCAAGCCCGTCAAATTCGTGGGTCTCGGCGAAAAATTGGACGATTTGGGTGAATTCGACCCGGAGCGGATAGCTGGGCGGATACTCGGGATGGGAGATATCGTCGCGCTGGTTGAGAAGGCGCGTGAGACTTTCGAGGCCGAGAAAGCGGAGCGAGCAGCCCGCCGCCTTCAGAAGGGTTTGTTCAACATGAACGACATGCGCCAACAGCTCGAGGCGATGCAGAAAATGGGCGGAATGAGTTCGGTTATGTCGATGATGCCGGGAATGAAGAAACTTGCTGCGAAAGCGGAGGCTTCAGGCATCGACGACAATATGGTCGGCAGGCAGATCGCGCTGATCAACTCAATGACGAGGAAAGAGCGATCCAATCCGAAAATTCTGCAGGCAAGCCGCCGCAAAAGGATTGCGGAAGGCGCCGGCTTGGACGTGACCGAACTCAACAAGCTTTTGAAGCTCCACAGACAAATGGCCGATATCAGCAAAGCGATGTCCAAAGGCAAGGGTCTGGGTCCGCTGGGCGCAATGTTGGGAAAGGCAGGGCTTCCGGGAGGAATCCCGCTCCCCGGCGGAGCAGGCGGGAATTTGCCTGCGGGCATGCCGAACATGATGCCCGGGAACATGCCTATGACGGGCTTGTTCGGCGAAAGGGGCGCCAAGAAGTGACGGGATTGAATTTTGAAACACCGAACCCGTCGCCGACGCCTGAATATTGTCGAGACCCGAATTGACAGACCAAGAAGAGAAGGCGCACGCGATACTCAAGGAGCATCGCGATTCCATCGACCGGCTGGACGCCATCTTGATCTACACGCTGGGCGAGCGGTTCAGGCAAACGCGACATGTCGGAAGGCTGAAGGCGAAGCACAATCTTCCTCCGTCGGACCCGGCGCGGGAAGCCAGAATGGTGGAACGTTTGGAAGAACTGGCGGAACTGGCGGACTTGAATCCGGAGTTCGCCAAGAAATTCATCAACTTCGTGATCCAGGAGGTCATCCGGCATCACGAAAAAGAAAGAAAGTAAAGAAATGCAACGGAACAGCGTTGAACAAGGAGAAATCTCGACATGGCTATGAAAATTCGGCTGGCCCGAGCAGGGTCCAAAAAAAGGCCCTTTTACCGGATCGTTGCCGCGGACTCCCGCATGCCGAGAGACGGGCGGTTCATTGAGAAGCTCGGAACCTACAATCCTTTGCTTCCAAAAGACAGCGAGGAGCGCGTCAAGATGAACGCGGAACGCGTCAAGCATTGGCTCGGCGTGGGAGCCACTCCCACTGATCGAGTGGCCCGCATGCTTGAAGCATCCGGCATGATTCCGGTGAAAGTGCGGAATAATCCGATCAAGGGCCAACCCGGAGCGAAAGCGAAGGAGCGGGCCGAGAACGCAGCAGGAGCGGCCTGAACCGACGCGCCCACGTCAGTTCGGTCTTCTCGTTCGGGAGCCGCCCGGAAATGCCGCAATGCGGAGATGAATTGGCAAAGCGTCCGATTGACGAGCTTGTTTGCGTCGGGCTCATAAAGGGCGCTTTCGGCGTCCGCGGAACCGTTCGGCTGCAAAGCTTCTGCGAGTATCCCGAGGCGATCGCCGATTACCTTCCGCTCTTCTCGGAAGACGGCACGCGTGAATTCCGCATTGAGATCGAAGGTCAGACGGCGGGCGGACTGGGCGCAAGGATCGACGGGATCGATACGAGGGAGCAAGCGTGCGCTCTGAGCGGAACCAAGCTTTTCGCGGAGCGCTCACGATTTCCTGAGTTGGAAGAGGACGAGTACTATGCCGCTGACTTGATCGGCTTGGCCGCGTTTGGCGCGTCGGGAAAAAAGCTGGGAACGGTCAAGGCTGTTCACAACCACGGGGCAGGCGACATATTGGAAATTGCCGGCGGGGACGACGCCTTTTTGCTGGCGTTCACGAGCGAAGCGGTGCCCAAGGTAGCGATCTCGGAATCCCGAATCGTGGTGGATGAAGATGCGCTTTAAGCCCGATTCGAACGAAAAGCACGGGACGGGCATGGAATCCCGCCGGGACGTTTGGACGGCGCGGGTCGTCACGCTGTTCCCGGAAGCATTTCCCGGCACGCTCGGATGCTCGATAATCGGCAAAGCGCTGTCGGACGGGATTTGGTCGCTGGAAATCGCGGACCTTCGCGAGTCAGGGATCGGGCGCCACAAAGACGTCGACGACGCGCCCGCAGGAGGCGGAGCCGGAATGGTGATCCGGCCGGACGTGATCGGGGCGGCTCTCGACGGTTTCGAAACGGAGGGATCTCGGCTGCCGATATTCTGCCTGTCGGCCCGCGGGGTGCCGTTCACGCAAAGCACGGCGGAGAACTGGGCGAGCTCGCGCGGCGTCACGCTGCTTTGCGGGCGATTCGAGGGAATCGATCAACGCGTGCTGGATCATTACGGAATTGAAGAGATTTCCGCCGGCGATTATGTGCTCTCTGGAGGCGAAATCGCTGCGCAAGCCTTGATTGAGGCAACAGTGCGCCTTATACCGCGCGTTCTTGGGAATCGGGACTCGGCGGCCAGCGATTCGTTTTCTGCCGACGGGCTCCTCGAATATCCGCAGTACACGCGCCCACGGGTTTGGCGAGGTCGGTCGGTGCCCGAAGTGCTGGTGTCGGGCCATCACGGTCGCGTTGCCAGCTGGCGGAGGGAACAGTCCGAAAAGTTGACGAAAGCTCGTCGGCCGGACTTGTGGAAAGCATATGTTGAAGGTTGCGGCGACCGCGTCGAAAATTGAGAACGAAACGGCGGCGCTTGTCGCAAAGCAAGGGAACGATGGTTATGAATCTGATCGCTGAATTGGAAGCCGAGCAGATCGCAGAGCTGAAAAAGGAAATACCCGACTTCAAAGCCGGCGACACCATTCGCGTCGGCTACAAGGTTACGGAAGGCAGTCGAACGCGGATTCAGAACTATGAAGGAGTCTGCATCGCCAGAAAGGGCGGCAATGGCATCGGAGGCTCTTTCACTGTTCGCAAGATTTCCTTCGGAGAAGGGGTTGAACGAGTTTTCCCCCTGCATTCGACCAACATCGATTCGATATCGGTGGTTCGGCGCGGCCGGGTCAGGCGCGCGAAGCTTTATTTTCTGCGGTCGCGGCGCGGCAAGTCCGCCCGCATTGCTGAAAAGACGAATTACCGGCCCAAGAAAGAGAAAGCCGGCTAGGAGGCCGAGATGAAAAAAGAAATTCATCCTGACTATCATGAGATCAACGTCAAGCTTACGAACGGCGAGATCGTAAAGATGCGCTCAACCTACGGGTCGGAGGGCGATACGCTCACTCTTGATGTCGACCCGTCCGTGCACCCGGCTTGGACGGGCGGCACGGCGCATTTGATGGATACCGGCGGTCGGGTTTCGAAATTCAAGAAGAAGTACTCAGGGTTCGGATTCAAAATCTGATTGCTTGAGGCTCTTCAATTCTGAAGGGCCTGTCGGCTGACCAAGAATGTCGGCTTCGGGTCGCGCCAAAGGCGTGAAGACAGATGCCATTCGCACAACCACTCACGCCGCGGCAGTGGCGTTGGTGGGCGAACAAGGCGGACTGACGCTTTCAGCATTGCATTATCGGAACGACGGCTAGAACGAATTCGTGGAAGAATGCAGCTTGAGGCGTCCGCGATCCCGACGTTTGGCCCGAAGCTTCGAGCAGTCAGCATGGAAGCCATTCGATTCCGAAAAGGCCGCGCTCCGCGCAACAGCACTATATGTCGAACACGAGCGGCCGCACCTGGTTGAATTGGCCTGTCGCCCTCAAAGCTTCGCAGATCGACCTGTCCGCCGGGCTGTCAATGGCCAAGAGAGCGATCGCGTCTTTCCCGGCCTTGGAGCGGCCCAAATTGAAATTCGCGATGTTGACCTTCCTGTCGCCGAGCATCGTGCCCAAAACTCCGATAATTCCGGGAACGTCTTTGTTGGTCGTGTAGAGCATGTACCTGCTGATCTCGGCGTCCAGATTGATTCCCTTGATTTGGATGAATCGAGGCCTTCCGTCCGAAAAAACTGTCCCGGCGATCGAACGCTCGCGATCCTCCGTGACCACTGTCAGCTTGATGTAGGACTCGAATACGCCCGATTTCGCTTGCGTAGTTTTCGAAACCTTGATTCCGCGTTCCTTCGCGGTAATTTCGGCGGACACCATGTTTACGTCCGGATTGGCGATCTTGAGCATGCCGGCCGTGACGGCGGCGTTGAGGGCGCCGGTGTTCATTTCAGCGACCGCTCCGTCATAAAGAACGTTGACGGCCTTGATCGGGTCGTCAGTCATCTGTCCGACGAACGCGCCAAGGTGCCCGGCCAATGTTATCCACGGAAGCAGCCGCTTCGACTCCTCCGCAGTGATTGACGGCATGTTGATCGCGTTGGTGACCGCGCCGTTCAGAAGGTGGTCGGACATTTGTTCCGCGATCTGCTGCGCGACCTTTTCTTGCGCTTCGGTCGTGGATGCGCCGAGATGCGGAGTCGCCACGACCTGATCCAGTTCAAGCAGCGGGTTGTTTTCAGGCGGCTCTTTTTCGAACACGTCGAAGGCCGCGCCTGCGATGTGTCCGGACCGAATGGCCTCTGCGAGCGCCAACTCGTCCACGATGCCTCCCCGGGCGCAGTTCACGATCCGAGCGCCCTTCTTCAATTGAGCGATGGCTTTTGCGTCCAGTATGTTCCGCGTCTTGTCCGTCAAGGGAACATGCAGCGTGACGAATTCGGACCGTTCCAAAAGTTCGTTCAACTCAACCTTTTCAACACAAATATCTCTTGCTCGCTCCACGCTCAGGAACGGATCGTAGCAGACGACCTTCATCCCCAACCCCAAAGCTCGCTTGCAAACTGCTGATCCGATATTTCCGCATCCGACGACGCCAAGCGTTTTTCCGAACAGCTCCACTCCGGTAAATCGAGATTTTTCCCATTTCCCGGCGCGCGTGGATGCGTTCGCCTCCGGTATCTGCCGCGCAACTGCCATCATCATTGCAATGGCGTGTTCAGCAGTCGTGATCGCATTCCCGAACGGCGTGTTCATCACGATGACGCCTTTTCTGGTCGCGGCACGGAGGTCGACGTTGTCGACGCCGATCCCTGCTCGACCGATGACCTTCAAATTGTCTGCGCGGGCCAAGAGCTTCTCGGTGACTTTGGTTGCTGACCGGATTGCCAGACCGTCGAAATCTGCGATCGCCTCCGCCAGCCTTGGCTTGTCCTTTCCCAATTCCGGGTCGAACGTCACGTCCACGCCGCGATCATGGAAGATTTGGACCGCGGTATTCGACAGCTTGTCCGAAACGAGTACGCGTGGTTTCATGGCTGCAGCCTGCTCCGAATTTTGTTTCCGCACATTGATTGATTGCTCAAGCGGCCGCGAACATTTCAGATGCGCACTCTTCGTAGGCCCAGCCGACCCAAGGCATCAGCGCATCCACATCGTCCCTTTCGACGGTCGCGCCGCACCAGATGCGGAGACCCGGCGGCGCATCTCGATAGGAGCCGATATCGTAGGCCACGCCCTCGAGCTCCAGTTTGGCGGCAACGCCTTTGGCGAACGAAGCCGCCCGCTCGGCGGGAATGCGGCCGTCGCTGAATCGCAGGCACACGCTCGTATTTGAACGGGTCTGCGGATCCTTGGCGAGGAAATCAATCCATTGCTGTCCTTCGACGAAACCGGATACGGCGCGCGCATTCGAATCGGCGCGGGCGATCAATGCATCAAGACCGCCGACGGACCGGGCCCATTCCAAAGCGACGAGATAGTCCTCGATGCAAAGCATCGACGGCGTATTGATGGTTGCGCCCTTGAATATCGCCTCGTTGAGGCTTCCGGCTTTCGTAATCCGGAATATTTTCGGTAGCGGCCACGGCGGCACGTACGTTTCCAATCGCTCGACGGCTCTCGGCGAAAGAATGAGCATTCCGTGGGCAGCTTCGCCCCCCAGGACCTTCTGCCAGGAAAAGGTTGTCGCATCCAGCTTGTCCCAAGGCAAACGCACGGCGAACGCCGCGGAAGTCGCATCGCAAATCGTCAGACCGTCCCTGTCCAAGGGAATGAATTCTCCGTCAGGAACTCTGACGCCGCTTGTCGTGCCGTTCCATGTGAACACCACGTCGCGTCCGAAATCGACTTGTTCCAAATCCGGAAGTTCGCCGAACTCGGCTGAATGGGTCCTTGCCGGAATTCTGAGCTGGCCGACGATGTCCCTCGCCCAGTCTTTGCCGAAGGCGTCCCAAGCAAGCACGTCGACCGGCCGTTGGCCAAGAAGCGACCACAATGCCAATTCGACCGCGCCGGTGTCCGAGGCCGGCACGATTCCAATTCTGAATTCGCCGGGAACTCCCAAGAGCTCTCTTGTAGCTTCGATCGCGTCTGCGATTTTGGATTTCGGGCCTTTCGCCCGATGCGAGCGGCCGAGCGCCGCCGCTGAGAGATTTCCAAGTTGCCAGCCCGGAGGCTTGGAGCATGGTCCCGACGAAAAGCAAGGATTGCTCGGCCGCTTGGACGGCCTGATGAATTGCGCCATGGTATCCTTCCAGATATGCGCTTCTCGTTGGGGAGAAGTGACCCGCTGACGCACTTATTGGGAATTGGGCTATGGCGCAAGTGCCGAATTTGGGCTAGAGCGGCATTGCAACTCACGCTGGTCTTCCCCGTCATGACAAAAGCACAAATAGTCGTTGTCTCCGCGAACCCCAACGGCTCGATCATCACAGACGTAGATTTCGATTACATTCGGAGGTTTTTCGGCGCTGATCGGGCAACATGGCTTGATCGCGGCTTCTCCTGCGAATTCGAAGTCGACGGGATCACGCAAGACATGGATCATGCGCATGAAGAATTCCGTGATCGCGGGCTTGATGTCGCGGTGCTTCCGAGCGCCAATCGACGAAAGCGGCTGCTCGTCGCCGACATGGACTCGACGATCATAGAACAGGAATGCATCGACGAGCTGGCTGCGGAAGCCGGGGTCGGAGAAGCTGTGTCAGCCATCACCGAACAAGCGATGAACGGAGTCATCGACTTCGAAGACGCAGTTCGAGAGCGGGTTGCTCTGCTCGCTGGCCTTCCGGAGGAGACCATAGAGAAAGTCTGGCGGGAACGGGTGACTTTGACGCCCGGCGCGAAAACTTTGGTTGGAACCATGAGCAGCGCAGGTGCGCGCACTGTATTGATATCCGGCGGCTTCAAAGATTTCACTGGTCGGGTCGCTGAACGGCTCGGTTTCCATGAGCACTATGCCAACGAACTTCTGCGCGCCGACGGAAAGCTGACGGGCGAGGTCGGCACGCCGATACTTGGTCGCGACGCGAAGCGGCGAATTCTGACGGAATTGCTTGATCGGCACGGGCTGAAGCCGGAAGATGTCATGGCGGTCGGAGACGCTGCGAATGACCTGGCGATGATCCAGCTGGCGGGTTGCGGGGTTGCGTTCCGAGCCAAGCCGCTTGTCGCGGCGCTAAGCGATGCGCGGGTGGATTTTTGCGATTTGTCCGCACTGCTGCATCTTCAAGGGTTTCACCGCGACGAGTTCGTCGGATCCAGTGACCGCTCGGATCCTTCGCCCGCCTGAGTGTCGTCCAGCCGCCGCTGGATGATTTTGCCTGTCGTCAAGAGGCGGGAGCCCATTGACGATGGACGTCCGGCGAACATCGCTCCGAACGCGCCATGCTTTGCTTGGACGATTTGCTAGTCCCGTCCGAGCTTCTCCGCGTTCTCTTCAAATGACGCCGCCAGTCGCGCCGCGGCAATGTCGTAGGCTCCCGGATCATCCCAAGTCGCCTTGGGATTGAGCAACTCCGAGGGCAGCCCCGGCGCGCGGACCGGCACTTGGAACCCGAAATTCGGATCTCTGCGGAATTCGACCTCGGAAAACGCGCCGTCCAGCGCGGCCTTGACCAGCGCCCTTGTGGCCCCCACCTCGATGCGGCGACCGACTCCGTACGGCCCTCCGGTCCAACCTGTATTGACCAGCCAGCAAGCCGGACCGTGCGATCGGAGCCTCTCCCGAAAAAGGCGGCCGTAAACTTCCGGTTTGAGCGGCAGGAACGGATGCCCGAAACAGGGCGAAAATACCGGCTGAACGCCGGACACGGATCGTTCAGTGCCGCCGACCTTGGAGGTGAAGCCGCTGAGAAAATGCGCCGCGGCCTGATCGGAATCAAGCCGTGCGATCGGCGGAAGAACGCCGAAAGAATCGCAGGTCAGCATGACGATGTGCGTCGGATGGCCCGCCCGTCCTGTGGACGATGCGAACGGTATGTGCTCAATCGGATAGGCGCAACGGCCGTTCTCGGTCAGCGTGCCGTCCGTGAAATCGATTTTCTTCGACCCTTCGTCAAAAGCGACGTTTTCCAGAATCGTTCCGAACATGGACGTCGCGGCGAAGATTTCAGGTTCGTCGCTTCCATTGAGATTCAAGGTCTTTGCGTAGCAGCCGCCTTCGAAATTGAAAATGCCGCCGTCCGACCAGCCGTGCTCGTCGTCCCCGACCAGAATGCGCCGGGGGTCGGCGGAAAGTGTCGTCTTGCCTGTTCCTGACAGCCCGAAGAACAAAGCCGCGTCGTCAGGGTTGCCGGGCGCGTGGTTCGCCGCGCAATGCATCGGCAGAACGTTTTTGCGAGGCAGGATGTAGTTCAGCACCGTGAACACGGACTTCTTGATTTCGCCGGCGTAGCCGGTTCCGCAAATCAAGACCGTCCTTTCAGCGAAGTTCAAAGCGATCACGGTTTCGGAATTGCGCGAAGTCGTTCCGGGCGGCGCCGAGAAGCCGGGGCAACATATGATCGTCCAGTCGGATTCGGATGAGGCAGGTCTCTCTTCAATATCCGCTCTAAGCAGATGTCTAATTGCCAAGGCTTGCCAAGCCAATTCGCAAACAACGCGCACATTCAGCCTGTAAGCGGGGTCGGCGCATGCGGTCAGAATCTGGGTGATCGCGTTCTTGCCCGACAAATAGCGATCGAGGTCGCGTCGAAGCTTGCTGAATTCATCCGCCGTCATCGGCTTCTGATGCTCCCACCAGATGGATTCGTCCAAATCCGGACCGGCGACGACGTACTTGTCTTTTGGAGAACGGCCGGTTTTCTTCCCTGAGTAGGCAAGCAGCGCACCGCCGGGAGCCGCCTCGCATTCACCTCTGTCGACCGATTGGCCTGCCAGAAACTCCGCGCTTGGATTGACGAATGCTTCGCGATCGGACGATCGTCGGGAGGGCCCTTTTTCTTTTGGAATTTCCGGGCAAACTGCTGCCATGGTTCCGTTCCAATCAGTGTTTTCCGATGACTCGATTGGCCGATGCGGACAAAAAGCGATTCCAAGAGTGCTGTGCTGCAGCAATTTGTCGTTTCAATAAAGCAGGCACTGCAAGCATTTCAACCGGAAACTCTGCAGGCGGCGCGAAAAACAAAGTTGTGACCTGCCGGAGCGCGATTTAAGCGGCGTTCGCGACCGGCAGTCTCTTGGAGATCGCCCTGAACGGGCCCAGAGCAACAAGGGCAATGGATGCTTTCACGATCAGGTCGGCGAGCGCAAGCCCAACCCATACAGGAACCGGCGGGCCAATTCCGAAGAGAGAGGCTGGCTCATTGGCCCACGCGACATCGTTCGACGGTTCGACGAAAGAAAATTGCGCCGAAAACGCGATTCCGAAAAACAAAAAGGTGTCGACTGTCGAGCCGACCGCTGAAGAAACAAGCGGAGCTTTCCACCATTCGCGGTCGCGCAACTTGTCGAATATGAAAATATCCAGCAGCTGCGCGACCAAGAACGCAGTGCCTGATCCCAAGGCGATGCGCAGAGTGACGAGAGGCCCGTCCGGCCCGTCCAAGAAGGATCCCGCGAGAGAGCACAGCACTCCGACCGCGAAACCGGCGACGACGACTTGCCGCGCCGAACGGACCCCGTAGACGCGGTTCATGACGTCCGTGACGAGAAAGGCGAACGGATAAACGAATGCGCCCCAAGTCAGCCAGTTCCCTACGAGGAACTGGACGAGCACATTGGAAGCGACAACGAGCGCCGCCATCGCCGCGATGCCCCAAGCAACGGAACGGTTCATTTCCATATCCAAATCTGATTCTGCGAATCGGCCGGGATTTTCAGCTCAAAAAGAGCGGCCCGCTCCGAGGCGAAAGTTCAGAGGCCTGCCTCCATCATGGCTTCCGCGAGGACAGGGACCGAGTCTCCATTGAGTCCGGCAATGTTCACGCGGCTGTCCCCGACCATGTAAATCCCTTTTTCCCGACGCATGAAGGCGACCTGTTCCGGCGTCGCTCCAAGCAGCGAAAACATGCCTTTGTGCGACTTCAGGAACGCGAACCTGTCCGAGTTCGACCGGCGCTGGAGCTCCTGCACGAGCTGTGCTCTCAATTGCTGCATGCTTGTCCGGATATCCGCGACTTCGCTTTCCCAGTCGGCCCTGAGCTGTTCGTCCTGGAGAACCATCGTCACCAGACGCGAGCCGTGGTCCGGAGGAAAGGAGAAATTCTGCCGATTGATGTGCGCGAGGTTCGACTGGGTCAGATCGCGGGTCTTCCGGTCGGGCGCGATCGCGAACAGTATTCCTGTTCGCTCCTTGTATATGCCGAAATTCTTCGAGCAGCTCGCGGCGATCAGCGTCTCGGGACATTGGCCGGCGAGAATCCGCAGGCCGGCGGCGTCCTCTTCCAATCCGTCGCCGAATCCTTGGTACGCGATATCCATGATCGGGAGCAGCTTGCGCTCGATCAACAGTTCGACGAGGGTTCGCCATTGCAAAAGATCAAGGTTCGCTCCCGTCGGGTTGTGGCAGCACCCGTGCAGAATGACTGCGTCGCCGGGCTCTGCTTTTCCGAGATCCGAAAGCATCGCTTCAAAAGCGACGCCCTTCGTCTCGCTGTCGAAATAACTGTATTCGCTCACGCGGAATGAAAGATGGCGCGCCATGGTGTTGTGGTTCGGCCACGACGGAGACGAAATATGGACCGTCGCGTCCGGCGCCGCGAACTTCAGCAATTCCAGCGCCTGCCGAACGGCGCCGGTTCCGCCCGGCGTGTGCGCGGCCGCGATTCGATCTTTCTCGACCGCGCCGCCCAGCACCAGATCGGTCATGGACCGCAAATAGCCCGGGTCCCCTGCCATCGAGGTGTAAGCCTTGGTCGTTTCGCGATCCCAAAGCGTTTTCTCGGCCGACTTCACCGCTCTCATGATCGGCGTGTTTCCGCTGGCGTCGCGGTACACCCCGACACCCAGATCGACCTTCCGTTCTCTCGGGTCGTCTCTGAATTCCTGAATCAGCGCAATGATCTTGTCAGGCGGGCGGGATTCCAGTGAGCCTAGCATTGTTCGACCTTTCTCGGCATGGCGGATCGGTATTCGCGCTTGAGCACGCGCTCCTTTGATTCGGTGCGAATCGGCGTGAATCCGGAATTCACATACAGCCCTATAGCCCTCGGATGATCCAGTGAGCAAGTGTTGACCGCGAGTTTGCTCACGCCTCCTTGACTCCATCCGCGCTGGATCGCGGCGCTCAGAAGCCACGATCCCAGCCCGCGCCCGACGGCTTCCGCCACAAGCCCGAAGTAAGCGATTTCGCAGACGCCCCGCTTGCGTGAATCCAGCAAATAGAACCCTTGCGGCCACCCGTCCCGTATCATCGCGCCAAGCAGCATGTCGGGGCTGCGGAGGAACCCGGCCGCTTCCTCCGGGTCGAGTTCGTGCATGTCATCCCATGCGTAATTGCGGCCCACCGCGTCGTAGAGGCTGAAGAACCACCACGCGGGCGGCTCGCGGCATTCAATCAGATGAACCGACTCGCCCTGCGGAGGCTTGCGAGGCTTCGACCTCGTGGGCGATTTCATTTCGAGCCAAGTGATTTCGTATCTGACTGTTGAACCTGCCGGGAAGACCTTCATCCGACAACGACTTCAGTGTTGCCGTCCTTTCCCCATTCCGACCAGGAGCCGTCGTAGAGCGAATGCTTTTCGTGGCCCAGCACTTCAAGCGCCAAACTGATGATCGCAGCGGCCACTCCCGAACCGCAGCTGGTGATCGCGGCCCCTTCGAAATCGAATCCGGCGCGTTCAAGTACGGCTTGAAGTTCTTTCGGGTTCTTCAATGTCTGGTTCGGGTTCAGGAGCGAAGTGAACGGCACGTTGATTGCGCCCGGCATATGTCCGAGCCTGAGCCCCGGCCGCGGTTCGGGCGCTTCGCCCCTGAACCGCGCGGCGGGCCGGGCATCCAGAATCTGGGTGTCGCCGGTTGCGCAGGCACGCTCGACGTCGCCTTTTCCGCAAACCATTTCCGGGCGCGGATGAGCCTTGAATTCCGCGGCTGTCGCGGCACCGGGCGGCCCGGTTTCAATCTCGCGTCCCTCAGCTTTCCATTTCGGCAGGCCGCCGTCGAGAACCGCCACATTCTTGAGCCCCATATGCCGAAGCAGCCATCGGACTCTGGGCGCGGAAAACAGGCCGGACGCGTCGTATACGACAACTTGGCTGTCATTGCTGATGCCGAACTCGTTCATCCAAGATTCGAAGTCCGCCTCGTCGGGAACCATGTGCGGAAGATCCGAATCGGCATCTGCGATTTCGTCAATGTCGAAGAATTGCGCGCCGTGAATTCGTGCTTCTTGGTACTCGGCTTTAGCATCTCGCCCTGCCGCAGGCAGATGCCATGACCCGTCCAGAATTCGCAATCCGCGTTCGTAGAGATTCTCCCCAAGCCATTCAGTCGAAACCAGCGTTTCGGAATTGTCTGTTGCCATTGCCGTCTTGTCCTCCATGCTTGCATGATCGCGGCGGTGCTGAATCCAAGTGCGGACGGCGTTTGAATTATTGCCTGCGCAGGAGACGCGCTTTTTCCAGGTTCCAGTCGCGCTTTCGCTCCGCCTGCCGCTTGTCCGCCAGCTTTTTGCCTTTCGCGATGCCGATCTTAAGTTTCACGATTCCTTTGTGGTTGAAATAGAGTGCAAGCGGAACCAGCGTCATTCCTTCTCGCTTGGTCGCCGACCAGAGTCGTGCAAGCTCGCGCTTTCTGACCAGCAGTTTCCGCTTCCTCCTTTCGTCGTGCTTGAAAGATTTCGCTTGCTCGTAAGGCGCGATGTAGCCGTTGATCAGCCAAAGCTCGGCATCTTCGACAGAGGCGTAGCTTTCCGCAATGTTCGCTTCACCGCTCCGAAGAGACTTGACCTCGGAACCTTCGAGCATGACCCCGCACTCGATCTCATCCTCGATCGCATAATCGTAGCGAGCGCGCCGGTTGCGCCCGACGACTTTGTAATTGCGTTCTTCTTTCGACTTGGACATTTGACTAGGCATGCGCCGACAATGCGCATGGTCACCTCCGCAACTTTTGCTTCGAGTTCGCCGTCGGCTATATCACGCCCGCGAACTTCATTGCTTCGCGAATTTTCGTTTCGGTTTCGGGCGTCACCGGAACCAATGGAAGCCTGACGCGGTTTTCGCATTTTCCAAGAAGCGACATCCCGTATTTTGCGCCGACAAGACCGGGTTCGATGAAGATCGCCGTATGGAGCGGCATGAGCCGGTCCTGATATTCGAGCGCGGCGGCGTAATTGCCTTCAAGGAGCGCGTTCTGGAACTCGGCGCAGAGCTTCGGGGCAACGTTGGCCGTGACCGAAATGCAGCCAATTCCGCCGTGGGCGTTGAAGCCGAGCGCGCTTGCGTCCTCGCCGGAAAGCTGGATGAAGTCGTCGCCGCAGGTTTGCCGCTGTTTCGATACCCGCGTCACGTCGCCAGTGGCGTCCTTCACTCCGACAATGCGCTTGAGCCGCGCGAGTCGCCCCATCGTGTCGGGATTCATGTCGATAACCGACCGACCGGGTATGTTGTATATGATTATCGGGATTTCGCACGAGTCGTGAAGCGCCTTGTAGTGTTCGCAAAGCCCTTGCTGGGTAGGCTTGTTGTAATACGGCGTAACGACGAGGACGGCGTCCGCGCCGACCGATTTGGCGAATTTCACCAGCCGGAGCGATTCGTCGGTGTTGTTCGATCCGGCCCCGGCAATTACGGGTATCCGTTTCGCCGCGGTTTCAGTCGCCACTTTTACGACTTCTTCATGCTCCTCGTGGGTGAGCGTAGGGCTTTCGCCAGTCGTTCCGACTGCCACCACCCCGTGCGAGCCCTGCTCGATATGCCATTCCACGATCGCCTTCAGGGCGTCGAAGTCCACGCCGTTCTCTCCGAACGGCGTCACCAGCGCTGGTATGGATCCCTTGAACATTGCGTTGATCCTTCGGTCCGCGACTCGTTCGGCCGCCAATCTGCGGAATAATCCGCCAATGTAGCGGCTTGTCCAGTGCTATCGAAGAAATATGAGTACGTGTTTCAGAATTGGATGCGGCCAAGCCTCATTCAACTCGGGGAATCGCCCGCTTTGCTGCGGATTCCGAGCGCCAGTCCCCGCTGAAAGCCGTTTTTGTCTGAAATCCATGCAATTAGGGCTTGCGCTTGCAGCATCAGCCGCTACACTCGCGGATAACAAAAAAATAATCGAGCGGTGTAGCAATGCTTTCTTCGGTAATCCCGCGGTGGGCGCTTCCGATGCTTGTGGCTGCATCTGTTGCGGTCGCAGCCGTCGCGGATGCCGCCGACACTCGGGAACGGAACGGATTGGCCTTCAACGAGGCCCTCAAGGACGTCAATCGGGGACACTGGGACGACGCGCGCGCCCACGCCGCAGAAATATCGGACCCCGTGGCTCTGGTTGCCGTGGAGTGGATGCGGCTCCGAGACGGCTCCGACGAATGGGGCGATTATCTGGCTTTTTTGGAGGATCATGGCGATTGGCCGGGCTTGAGGCTTTTGCGGCGGGCGGGCGAGGCGTCGATCAGGCCGCAACACAGACCGAAACAGATCGTCGAGTATTTCGCGGTTCAGGCGCCGCAGACCGGGCATGGCGCAGTCCGATATGCGGTCGCCCTCAACAAGCTCGGGCGGCGCGCGGAAGCGCGGGAAGCGATCCGAGATGCTTGGCTCAACCTCCCGTTCGACGAGGAGGCGGAAGCCGAGGCGTTGCGCAGATTTTCGAACCAGTTGAAGAACTTGCATGAAGAGCGTCTCGACGGCCTGCTTTGGAACGGCAGGATCGAGGAAGCCGAACGGATGCTGCCCTTGGTCGGCACTTCCCAAAAACGGCTGGCGAGCGCGAGGATCGCATTGCGGAACATGGATAGAGGCGTAGACGCGCTCATCGCAAACGTTCCGCGGCGATTGAGGAATGATCCGGGACTCAACTACGAACGATTCGTTTGGAGGGACCGGAAAGACTACGACGACGAAGCCATCGAGATGCTCCTGAGTGCCAGCAAATCGAATGAGTCGCTGGGTCGCCCGGAAAAATGGGCGCCTCGGAGATTCAAGTTCGCGCATGCGTCGATGCGCGACGGACGATTGAGCGCGGCGTATCAACTCGCCTCGTCGCACCACCTTGAGGAAGGATCGGATTTCAACCGTTTGGAATGGCTGGCGGGATACATCGCCCTTCGCAAGCTCAACGATCCGGGCCGGGCCGCTTATCATTTCGAACGATTCAGCGAGAAGGTTGAATCGCCGATCAGCCTCGGCAGAGCCGGTTATTGGCTTGGGCTCGCATATGAAGCATCGGGCAAGCTCGAGGCGGCGAAAAAAGCGTTCCGGTCAAGCGCTCGCCACCAAGGCACATTCTATGGGCAACTCGCCGCGGAAAAGATCGGCGCGCCGACGGACCCGGGGCTTGTCGGCCGCGACCGGTTCCCGAATTGGCGCAAATCCGATCTGGTCGAAGATCCGGTGGTCAGGGCGGCGGTCTTGTTCCATGACTCCGGCAGACAGCCGCATACTGCTTGGTTCTTGGCGCATCGCGCGGAAACGCTTGATAAGAAAGGCGTGGCTCAGCTAGCAGGATATGCCCGTGCAGTCGGCGCCGAATTCGCTGCGATCAAGGTCGCGAAACAGGGCGTCAAGCAGGGCGACACGGTAGTCGAGTATCTTTTCCCGCTTACGGGGATCGAAGTTCAGGACTTGCCGATTCCGCCCGAGCTCGCGATTTCGATTGCGAGGCAGGAGTCCGAATTCAATGAGCGGGCGGTCAGCCCGAAAGGCGCGATCGGCTACATGCAATTGATGCCGCGCACGGGCAAAGAGCTTGCAAGCGAACTCGGACTGAGCGGATCAATTGAAAAGCTGCTCCGGGACAGGGAAACGAACGTATTGATCGGCTCCACCTACATCCGCGAGCGGCTGGAAGACTACGGCGGATCTTATGTCTTGTCGCTTGCGGCATACAATGCCGGTCCGGCCCGGGTTCAATCTTGGCTTCCCGAGATCGGCGACCCGAGGGATTCGCAGGTCGATGCGATTGATTGGATCGAACACCTCCCGTACAACGAAACCCGAAACTACGTGATGCGCATTCTGGAAGCGATAACGGTTTACAGAATGCGCATGTCGGGCAGTCCCGGAAAAATACACCTCAATGAAATCCTTGGCCGGGGTTGACGATGCGCTTCCGCGTCTCGTGAGACGCAATGCCGCGCGTGGAATTCATGACGAGCAAGAGCGATCGTCACTTGGGTTGAACAGCGACATCAAGGATCGGCGACTTGTCCAGCTTCGGCCGAGCAAGTCGGTTTGTTTTGGGGATTGCGAAGGAATCCATTGCCGCGAATGACCCTCTAGCGGCGGTCCGGCATTCGGCGGGTTCCTTTCTTTTTGGCTTGCCTCCAGAAGACGAACAGCCCGGCGGAAATCACAATTGTCGTGCCGATCACCATGTTTTGCGTCAAGGCATCTCCGAAGACAGTGAGGCCGACCGCCGAAGCAAAAACCAGATGGAGGTACGAGAATGGCTGAACCACGCTCGCTTCGGCAACCTCGTAGCACTTGATCAAAAGATAATGCCCGGCGAGGGCAGTCACGCACAAGACCGCCATCCATGCCCAGTCCGCCGCCGGCATCGGTTCAAGAGAATTCAGACCTACGACCGTCATTCCAGCGGCGCCGGAAACCCCCACCCAGAAATGACTCGTATCGGCCGAGTCCCAACTCGCGACATAGCGCGTCAACAGGCTGTAGGTCGCGAACATCAGAGTTGCGGCGAGCACGAGCAAAGCGAAGGGGGAAAACAAGCTTCCGCTCGGATTCAATATCACAAGCACGCCTGCGAAGCCGACCATGATCGCGGACCAGCGTCTCCAGCCGACTTGCTCCTTGAGGACGGGACCTGACAATGCGGCTACGATCAGCGGGCAGCATGCGAAGATCGCATGGCTTTCGACCAAGCCGATATTGATTACCGCATACACGAAAACGCAAATTTCAGCGGCGAGCAGAAGTCCTCGAACGATCTGCAGAAACGGACGCCGGGTCGAGGCGACCCGCGCGATGCCCCCGTTGCGCATCGCTGCCAAGGTCAAGACGAATGCGGCGAAGAACCAGTAGCGAATCATGACGACCATGAGGACGTTGTGTTCAAAGGCCAGGTGCCGCGAGATCCCGTCCTGCACTCCGAACAGCATGGCCGCGAAGATCATGTAGCCAATGCCGAGTTTGTTGTTTGTCCGCAGCGAGCCGTTCATCGGAGCTGTCCTGCGGACATGTGCCTCTTGCGCCCGAATCCCGAACGGCGAATGACGTTGAAGCCGGCATCCGCCAACGAGCGCCGGATGTCTCCTGCCGCTGTGTAAGTCGCGAACGTGCCGCCAAGCGCAGTATGTCTGGCGACTTCGGCAAGCAGTTCAGGCTCCCAAAGCTCGGGATTGCGAGTCGGCGAAAATCCGTCCAAAAACCATGCGTCCGCTTTGCCGGTCCACTTCGGAAGCGTTTTCCTCGCGTCGCCCACTACGATCTCGGCTTTCAGCGGGCCAGTCTCGAACTCGCGTCTTCCGGCGGCAAGCGATTCAGCCATCGCCTCGACTTGGGGCTTCAACATATTGAACGGCAGCAAAGCTTGACGGATCTGGTTCGCGTTCAAGGGATATGCTTCATACCCGATGTATCGAAGCGCTCCGCTCTGGCCGCTGCATGTCCAGCAAGCGAGCGCGGCGAGCATGTTCAATCCCGTTCCGAAACCAAGCTCGGCGATCTGGAACCCCGGTCGAAATCGGCGGGGCAAGCCATTTCCGGCCAAAAAGACATGATTGGCCTCGCCCAATCCGTCCTCGGCCGAAAAGTAGACGTCGTCGAACTGAACCGAGCGCGGCGTACGCCCGTCGGGCCAAGAGAGCATGGAATTCGGGGCTTTGCTGAAGGAAGTTGCCAAAGTTCGCTTTCAATTCGAAATCGGAGCCGCCGTGCGCAATCCCGCTCGTTAAGGTATTGCTTGGACGAATTCCATTGCCGTCGCACCATGTGCCCGGCACGGCGGCCGTCAAGGTCCGGCATTCTATGCAACCGGCATTAGCGAGGCGAGACAGAGGGTGGCAATTCCGGACGTGGAAATCCGAGGCGCAGGCATATTCGGACTGGCGGTCGCATGCTCTTGCGCCAAGAGAGGCGCGTCAGTCCGTGTCGTTGAAAAACGCCGCATTGCGGCGGGCGCGAGCGGCGGGCCGGTCGGCGCGCTTTCGCCTCACGCGCCGGACAATTGGAACCTGAAGAAGCAGTTCCAATTCGAAAGCCTCGCCATGGCGAAGGATTGGTGGAACGAACTGGAAGCCGTGTCCGGAGTGAACCCGGGATTCCTGCGCAAAGGCCGTGTTCAACCTGTGGCGACAGAGCGCGGCTTGGAGTTGTCGAGACACCGGGCCGAGCATGCAAAAAAGCATTGGAAACACTACGCGGACTGGCGGGTTGTGCGGGTTGAAGAGCTTGATGGCTGGCGCTTGTGCGCCCCTATCGGATGGGCGGTCCATGACACGCTTTCGGCCAGAATCAATCCGACTGAAGCCTTGAGGTGTTTGGCTGAGGCTCTTCGCTCCCTTGAGGGTGAGATCATTCAAGGCGAGGATCCAACGCCCAAGGCAGGCGCCGTGGTTTGGGCGACGGGTTACGAGGGGCTGATCGAATTGAGCGAAGAATTCGGAAGGGAGCTCGGATCAGGTGAGAAAGGCCAAGCGCTGTCGCTGGAATTCGACGCGAGCGGCAGACCGCAGGTTTATGCGGACGGCGTGCATGTCGTGCCGCATGCGGACGGCACCACCGCGATCGGGTCGACATCGGAGCGGCAATTCGAAAGCGCAGGCGATACGGACGAAAGACTTGACGAACTGCACGCCAAGGCGGTCCGCATGCTTCCCGAACTGGAAAGCGCCCCTGTTTTGAAAAGGTGGGCAGGCATTCGGCCTCGCTCGCGCAGCAGAGCGCCCTTGCTGGGCAAACATCCGCGCAAAAAGGACAACTTCATCGCTAACGGCGGGTTCAAGACGGGGTTCGGAATGGCTCCGCTGGTCGGCGAGGTCATCGCCGACCTCGTGCTCGAAGGCAACGACCGAATACCGGAACCTCTTGCTCTATCCGCAGCAATGCAGGCGGAGTAGCGCCGCGAGCCCGCTTCACTTGGCGGTCGCCGTCATGCACAACCGGCCTTCGGGACCTCGCACCCACAAATCTAGGCATCCGTCCCCCTCGCGCGCGCAAAACTCCGCCGATTCGCCGCTGAACAAAGGAGCTGTTCCGCGATACTCGAACTCGCTCACGCGTCCGAGAAATGACCTTGCCAATCCAAGCAGACAAGCGCTCTGCAGAGGGCTGTGGACGACGAGCCCAGGATAACCTTCCACATCGCGGCAGTAATCCGCGTCGTAATGGATGCGGTGGCCGTTCAGCGTGAGCGCCGAAAATCGGAACAATCCCACGGGATCGAAAATCATTCGTCGCGAGACGGACTCGCCCGTCGGAGCGATCAGCGGTTTCGGAGGCCGCGCGCTGCTGTCGGGCGCCTCGCGGTAAACGAGGTTCTGCGTTTCGCGCAACGCGACGCGCCCCTCTTGACGGAACTCGTGCTCAAGCTCGACGAATGCGAGCTTGCCTGACCGTCCGGATTTGCGCGATATGCTCTTGATGGTGGTGAGTTTCTCCGCAGTTTCGCCAAGCACGAGCGGTGTTTCGCACCTGTATCTTCCGCCTGCCCACATGCGTCTCGGCAAGCCTAGATCCGGAATGAAATCGCCCTTCTTGGGATGACCGTCCGGACCTGCCGCTCCCGGGCGCGTCGGCTCCCAGAAGTAAATGTGATGCCAGAAATCGGGAAGCGGATCGCCTGATCTCGGCGGATTCCCCTGACAATCGAGAGCAAGGTGGAGCGCAGCGGCGCGAGCGGGGTCCAGACAGTCCGTCGATGATTTTGATCGATCAAGTTCCGAATCCATTTCCATTCGCCCTGCCAAGTTCGATTTCAACGCGGGTCGCGCTTGCCGATGTTTAGATCATGCGTCGAAGCAAGTCACCGGTTTCAAGCGAACGGAATTCAGCCCGATCGTCCGCAACCAATACCACACCTGATCATCAGCCAATTCGAACGAGCCGTCGCGAAAACTGCCGCCGCCGATATGTCGGCGGAATTCCATCCAACGGCCCGCGGTCCGCAGCGCCGGGGTTGACGGGGCCCAATTCATTGCCAAAGCATGCGAAGCTATGGGATTCGCGGTTTGGAGAGCGATATGATGACTCGATCCGGCGGCGACATGCTTGTCGAACAACTCGCCGAGTTCGGTGTGAACAGAGTATTTTCGGTTCCGGGCGAAAGTTTCCTGGCGGTATTGAACGCGCTTTACGGAAGCGGAATCGAGAATGTCGTCTGCCGTCACGAGGGCGGCGCGGCGATGATGGCCGAGGCGCATGGCAAGCTCACGCACGAACCGGGCGTGGCGTTCGTCACCCGGGGACCGGGCGCGCTCAACGCCGCGCACGGCGTTCACGTCGCGATGCACGATTCGACGCCGATGCTGCTGTTCATCGGCCAGGTCAAGCGCGAACACCGCGATAGGGACGCTTTCCAAGAAGTGGATTTCGTCCGGATGTTCAGCCCCGTAGCCAAATGGGCGGCGGAAATCTCCCAAGCTGATCGCATTCCGGAATACCTTTCAAAAGCTTTCCGGATCGCTTGCTCGTCCCGACCCGGTCCGGTCGTGATTTCTCTTCCGGAAGACATGCTGCACGAGCGGAGCGTCGCAGTTCCGTGCCGACGTTCGGCGGCTCCGGTCCAAGCTATCGCTAAGGTGGACGCCGAAGCGGTCGCAAAGGCATTGCAGGATGCAGAGCGGCCGATGGCGGTCGTCGGCGGTTCCGTCTGGTCGAAAACCGCATCGGCGGACTTGGCGCGCGTCGCGGAGAAATTCATGCTGCCGGTGGTTTCGAGCTTCCGCAGGCAGGATTATCTGGACAATCGTCATCCGAATTATGTCGGGGATTTGACTCCCGGCATAAATTCGCGTTTGTCCGAAGCCGTCAAATCGTCGGACTGCCTCTTGGTCGCAGGTTCCCGGCTGGGCGACATCGCAACGGTCGGCTACACGCTGCTCGACGCTCCCGAAACCGGCAAAACTTTCATTCACGTCCATCCGGACCCCTCAGAACCCGGACGCCTTTGGCATGCCGACATCTCGCTGGCGGCCGCGCCGGGCGCATTGTTCGCCCGACTTGCCGAACTTGACCCGCCGCCCCCAATCCGAGGATCGGGCTGGCTTGATCTTCGTATTGCCGAATATCAGGAGTGGCTGAAGCCTAGACCGCTCCCGGGGGCCGTCCAGCTTTCGGAGGTTGTGGCGTGGCTTTCCGATAACTTGCCGGAAGACGCGATCATCGCGAACGGCGCCGGAAATACCGCCGCGTTCCTGCATCGCTTTTTCATGTACAAGACCCACGGGACGCAAGTCGCTTCGACATCGGGGTCCATGGGCTACGGCCTGCCCGCCGCGATTTCCGCGAAGCTTGAGCACCCTGACCGCACCGTCGTCTGCGTATTGGGCGACGGCTGCTTTCAAATGACCATCAACGAATTCTCGACGGCGTGCCAATTCGGCGCGAACATAGTCGTCGTCGTCGCGAACAACGGTTCTTTCGCAACGATCAGGATGCATCAGGAGCGAATGTTTCCGGATCGCGTGTCCGGAAGCGATCTTCACAATCCCGACTTCGCGGCGTTGGCCCGCTCATACGGCGGCCACGGCGAAATCGTATCGTCGACCGATGAGTTTCCGAGCGCGTTCGAACGGGCATGCGCGAGCGGCGTTCCCTCGATTGTTGAACTACGATTGGATCTCGCTGCGATCACCACCGAGTTTTCGATTGAGGAGCTGCGCGATAAATGAGTTCGACGGAGTTCCAAGAGGGTTCCCTTGGGAAATCCAATTGCGATTCGCCTATGATCGCATGTAGCATTTCCAGGCCCCCCGAAGGAGACGATTGATAAAGGAAGGTTGACATGCTGCGCATCATTCTAGCAGGCGCCGCTGCGCTTCAATTCAGCGCGGCGACGGCCGAAGTGCCGTGCGGAGGCGATTTCGGCATTTTTGTCGAGGAACTCAAACGGGAAGCATTGGCGAAAGGCCATTCGCGTCAAACGCTGGATGCTTTTTTCGCCGGCGTGCGGCACGATCCCGAGGTCATCCGGCGAGACAGCAGTCAGGGCATTTTCAAGAAGACTTTCATCGAGTTTTCAAAGCTCGTCATGTCTGAATACAGAATAGTCAAGGGGAAGGAATTCAGGGAGAAGCACAACGAACTGCTGGCGAGCGTTGAACGCCGCTTTGGCGTTCCGCCGGGAGTAATGCTTTCGTTTCTTGCGCTTGAGACGGACTACGGAGCGGTTCAAGGCGATTTCAACACTCTTGATTCAATCGTGACTCTCGCGCACGACTGCAGGCGGCCGGAACTGTTCCGGCCGCACGTCTTCGCCGCCGTCAGCCTGTTCGAGAGGGGGGATTTCGACCCGAAGACCACCGTGGGGGCTTGGGCCGGCGAGATCGGCATGATCCAGATGTTGCCCGAGGATATCCTTCTGCACGGCATCGACGGCGACTCAGACGGCCGCGTGGACCTCAAAAACTCGCCTGCGGACGCATTGATGACAGCCGGGAACGTGCTTCAAGGTCTTGGATGGCGTGCAGGCGAACCTTGGATGGTGGAAGTTGTCGTGCCGCAGAATCTGGATTGGAGCCAGACCGGACTCGACATTGGAAAATCGGTGGCGGATTGGAACAGACTGGGAGTCGAAGCGCGAGCCGACGAACTGCCCGACGGCAATCTCCATGCGTCGATGTTGCTTCCTCATGGCCGTCGCGGACCGGCGTTCCTGGCGTTCGACAACTTCAAGATTTACTTCGAGTGGAACAAATCCTTTGTTTATGTGACCACGTCGGCTTTTTTCGCTACGCTGCTCGACGGCGCACCGATGTATGCGGACGGCGATCCGCCCCCGCCATTGTCGGATGCAGAACTGAAAGAGCTGCAGCGTTTGCTCGCTGGCGTCGGCCATGACGTCGGCAAGATCGATGGGATCGTCGGCGCGAAGACGCGCGCCGCCGTCCAGCTGGAACAAATCCTCAAGGGATTTCCCGCTGACGCTTGGCCGACGAAGGAATTGCTCCAGTCCATGCGTTGAGCTTGCGGAACAATGAATTGAACTGGAGTTCGGCTGCCCGACCCGCCCGAACAATGCCGGTCATCCGCCAGAAAGCTTCAGATCGATCTGAACTACGCGGACCTCAAGGTGCCTGATCTCGGTTCAATTCTTCGTTTGAAAACGATTTTTCCGGCAGGATCGACTTTGATTCTGCAAGATCATTCCCAAGTTCAGGGCCGCCGAAAGCGAGTGCAAGCGGATGCGACGAGATAATCGAAAACCGACAGATCGTGTGCCAGACATTGGGTTGACCGAACTCTTCCGATTGCGATGAGAAGTTTTGCGAACCGTCGGTTGAACGCCCAAATTTCGACCCTCAATCAAGATGCGTTCAGAGGCGGAGATTGCTGGGCAAGAGCCCGGCGACTTGCCAAGCCACCTGTTTCTTTGACTTGAGGAACCGGCTGAAATCCCCGGATGAAGAAGCGTCTTCCGCACGTCGGCAGCCCGCCTAACCGCGCTGGCAGGCAAACCATTTTCAGCCAAGAATCACAGGCAAAAACGCGCGGAGGCACAACCTTCGACTATGCAGCCCAAGAGTTCTGAACGCAGGGGGCAATTACTTGATTTTGCCTTCCTTGTATTCGACATGCTTGCGGGCGACCGGGTCGAATTTCTTGATTTTCATTTTTTCCGTCATCGTTCGAGCATTCTTTTTGGTTACATAGAAATGCCCGGTCCCTGCCGTGGAATTCAGTCGAATCTTGATCGTTGCCGGTTTAGCCATGTCACTTCCTCTGGATCCCGCCAAATGGCAGGGCAAACTTTTGAGGGACGCACCTACATTGTTGCGCTTGGAGTTGTCAACTTTCCGGTCCTCCGGATGGCGGAACTTCGTCGAAGCAAGGGTGATGCGCAATCAGTTCTTGCGCGGACGGTCTGTAAGCCGGATTCTGTTCAGAGGCCAAGCCTCCTTGATGACCATTCATCTTCGCGTCGCGTTGCCGCGACCGCTCAAGCTGCCTACCCGGATCAATGAGAACTAGACAATCCCTGCGGCGTCCGCCGCGCTTGACCCCTATTCGGCATTGCTCCCGGTGGGGCTTGCCATGCCGTTTCCGTTGCCGGAACCGCGGTGGGCTCTTACCCCACCGTTTCACCCTTGCCTTCAATGCCGAAGGCGGTTTGTTTTCTGCGGCGCTTTCCCTCGGGTCGCCCCGGCCGGGGGTTACCCGGCACCGTCGTCTAGTGGAGTCCGGACTTTCCTCGCAGAACGATGCCTGCGCGGCCATCCGACCGTCCGCGCTCATTGAAATCTAACAGCGACATTCGAAAAAATCAAACTTCCACCAACCTGTGGGTGCGGTCCATTTTTTTGGGTCAGGCGGCTGCGGCGCGGCAAGCCCTCCAATCGAGGAAGTCGGGCCGACGCATGTTTTCGAAGCGGCATCCGATGGCGAGCCCGGCGTTGGCGCCTGCTATCGACCGGCGGCATCCCGACTGTTTGAACCGGTTCCCGACGATGCAATTGGCGCATTCGCGCTCGGACGTGTTCGGGAATGAGGTCGGCGTGTTTTCCGAGTCGGCAGCTTGCGCCTTCGATGCGGCCGCCGGCCTGTCCGGGGTCAGCATTCTTGCGCCCGGCAGAGGTCCGATTCGACCGCTTTCGCCCGGATGCGCGGCTCCGCCGGCCCGTTCGAGCGCATCGGCGGAGTCTTGTCCGCCTTCCCGGCTCCAAGGCTATCCGGCGAGCCACATGAAGAAATACAACGCGGTGTTCTCCGGCTGGCGGACTTGATCGGAATCGCCGGGCGAAAGCCATGCGTCCGTGAGTCCGGCGCTCTGCGCGGATGCGGGCGGGACCGACGCCGGGCCGGCTCCGTTCGTCGCGGGCCCGGCGTCGGTCGTCGCGTACGCCGCGACGGCCGAGGCGAGCGACATGGCGGCGATGAAAGCGGCAAAGGTCTTCATTGTTCCCATCCTTCCAATTTCGGTGTTTCGTTTCACGTGGAACATCCTGTATCATACCATATGCCGTCATGTAAAGAGATAATTCAAGTAAAATTTAAAATTTTCTCAATTATCACGAATTTGTGAAGACCGCGCGGTGGCGCGGCGGCATTCGGGCTTCATGCCTGCGGAGCGCGCGTCTGTTCGTTCCGAATCGGAAGCCCGGCCGATCAGCAATATGGCAATCATTTGACATGAATGATCGGATGCCGTCTCGAGTCCCGCCCGAGCTCGCCCGCCGATGCGACTCTGCCTTGACGCCGGGGCGGCGGGGCGGCGGGCTCCCGAACTGCGTCCGGCCGAAGATCCGCGGCCGGAGGGACCCGGGAGGCAGGCGACCGGATTTTCCGGGGCGTCCGCGAATGCCGCGAAGACCGCCTCGCGCCGCCGACCGTGAATCGGCCTGCAGCCGCGTCCCTTCCGGGCATGGCCGGAATTCAAGGCCGGCCCCCGTTCGATGATGCGTGCGACTGCTCTTTCGTCGATTCGGGAGAGCGGGGCGGGGAATGCTCGGAGCGGACAGGACCGGGGAAATTCGGCGGGCCCGTTTTCGCAAGGGCCGTCCGACGGAGGGGACATGCCGGGAGCCGGGCGTGTCGAGGGCGCGGCCTGCCGGTCGGATCCGGCATCGCGAAAGCGCCTGCAATCGCATCGTCCGGAACCGGCTCAAAGGAGCCGGCGCCACTGGTCGAAAGTCGATGCCAACGCCCTGCTCGCCAGCGGATGCCGCTTCGAAAACATGCGCGTACCCGACTTCCTCGAATGGAGGGCTTGCCGAGCGGCAGGCGCCCAACCAAAGAAAATGGACCGCACCCCCAACCTGTCCCAAAAACTTCAGCTGCAGACAACCGAACAAGCTACAGTGCAGAGACAGGCGTCGGCATCGCATGGATCAGCGGCAAAATTTGCAACGGTGTCCGCATGTCTGCCGAACGAACTCGCCTGCGGAAGGGCAAGTCTCACTGTCTCTGGCCAGCCGTCTGCGACACGACAAGTTTTTCAATCGAAGCGGTCGGCCCAACGACTGCTTTCGATGCTGCATTTGATGGCCCGCAAAGCGTTGGCGCCCGCATTTGCTCCGATTTCTCAAACCGAAACCACGAGACGCACCCCTACCCGTCTCGAGCACTATCGAGAGAACGGATGTCGCTCGGCAAGGTCGGTTATTGCTTCGACGTCGGCAAGGTCAAGCTCTTCGCCTGCAGCCCATGGCCGAAACCTGAGCCTGAATGCGGCAAGCACATCCTCGAATCGAACGGGGCAGTTCGACTCGTCCGGAATCGGATAGCCAAACACTTTCGCCGCAGCCAGGAACGCGCGCTTATCCGCTGCCGAACCAGTGCATGGCTTTGGCCACACTGAAAGTTCCTGCGAAGCCAGGCGTTTCCAGTCAAATTTAGGCCCGGGATCGGTTTTCCGACCGATCGCAAAATCTGAATGCCCGATCACGCCTTCCGGACGGATGCGCCAATCCGCCATGATGCCGCGGAGCAAATGTTCCAGCGCAAGCATTTGCGGCGCGGAAAACGGTTCGAAGCCGGAATTGGACAATTCGATGCCGATCGACCGGGAGTTAAGGTCCCCTTCGCCGCCCCATGAACCTGATCCCGCATGCCAAGCTCGCTTGGTTTCCGCCACCAATTGAAATGCCCGCCCGTCGCTTGCAATCAGATAATGGGCGGAAACTTCGTATTCGCGGCTGCGAAGCCGCTCCAAAGCCGATTCCGCCGTATCCATCGCCGTGTAATGAATGACGACTAGAGAAGGTCGTGCGCCGCCGCGCCGTTCGCCGAAATTCGGCGACGGCGCCCAGACGGGCCTATTGCGACATCCGGTCACGACGTCCGGCCTGCGCAGCAAACGCCGTGGTCCGAGCCGCATGTGAAGCCGCATCCGCCGGCAAAATGCGGCTAGCGCGCCAGCGTTGAGAATTCAGGTCCATTCCATCGCCGCAAACCGGCCTGTCAATTGCAAAAAGCTCACCGCGAGGAGGAAACCATGCGTTGGCGGGCCGTTCGGTCACTTCAGCACCGCGCGATAAATCTCGGGGTCCCAGCCGCACACGAAACCATCTCCGTCGGGATCTATCCGCAATTCGTCCTTTTCCGGCCCGCCCGCATCAAGAAAAGCCTGCTGAGCCGCTTCGGAATCCGGATACTCCGCGCATCGATTCCGCACGCCGGCTTCGAAAACGAAAAGCTGCACGCGCTCGTAAACTTCGGTTCCGACATCGTGGGTGGTTTGAAGCGCGAACAAGGCGACATTTGAGTCGCCAATCCGCTCCGGCAACGGAGCCGGGGTGAATTCCTGCCTCTCGGTCTCCTGAGCCTTCAGTCGCTCGGCATCCGACTCGATGGTTTCACGGTTGGAAACGGCCTCGAAGTCCTGTTCGTCTGAGATATCGTCATCATTGTCCGCCGATGCATCGACAAGTCCGTTCAACGCCTGCACGCCGTCGGCCGAGCCGGCCGGCTGTCCTTGCGCATCGTCCGTGAACAACAGTTGATCGCTCCCTGATTCGACAGGAACGATAGGGGAAAATGTTTCCTGTTCCGCGCCGTCCGCCGCGATGTCAATCGATGCTTGGAGATCGCCGTCTTCTTCCTGGGTGCGAATCACCAGTTCGAGAATCACGGACTCCACGCCCGGTTCAAGTCCGAAGCTGGCATCCGAACCGGGATCCGCCGCCGCCGAGGGTTCAACGTTTGGTGAGTCCGGCAGCTCTTCAAGGTCTCGCTGTCCGCTTGCGGGCGCGGCGAGTGGAGGGCCTCCGAGCTGGGCGAAGTCGTCCGGCTCTTGCGAAATATCTTCCGACGCGCCAGCGTCGAACGGCTCCGCCCACTGACTTTCCGACGTGAGCACAAAGGTCTGGATACCATCTTCCGCAATCGGAACGGTCTCTGCAGTCTCGACGGATTCTCCGTCTTGAACGCTTGCGCCGTTGTCGCAGGCGGTCATGACAAACGCTCCCAGAAGAGCCAACGAAACTCCCGCCTTCATTTCGGATTCATCCCGACGATTGCCGCTTCCACCATTTGCTGGGTTTCTCCCTGAATTGCGCAGCCGTTTCCAAGGCATAGGCGGCATTCAGCAGTTCGCCTTCCCGCATTGGCTGCCCGATCAACTGAAGCCCAAGAGGCATTCCGCTTCCATCAAGTTTCGCGGGCACCGAAACCGCGGGCAATCCTGCCATGTTCACAGTGACCGTGAAAACATCGTTCAGATACATTTTTACGGGATCATCGTCCGGAATTTCGCCAATTCGGAAAGCCGAACTTGGCGTTGTCGGCGTCAGTATGACATCCGTGCCGGAATTGAACGCATTCTCGAAATCGCCAAGGATCAGCCTGCGGACCCTTTGGGCCCGCCTGTAGTATGCGTCGTAAAATCCTTGCGACAGCACGTATGTGCCTATCATTATGCGACGCTTCACCTCGGGTCCGAAGCCTTCTGCCCGGGACCTTTCGTACATCTCCACGATCCCGTCGCCTTCCTGCGGCTTCGCGCGAAATCCGTAGCGGACGCCGTCGTACCTCGCCAAGTTCGACGACGCTTCCGCGGGGGCGATCACATAGTACGCAGGAAGCGCATATTGCGTGTGCGGAAGGGAAATATCCACGATTCGCGCGCCCGCGCTCTTCAGCATCTCGGCGCCCTCGGACCAGACCGCCTCGATCTCATCCGGCATTCCGTCGATCCTGTACTCGCGCGGAATTCCGATTGTCTTTCCCTTTACGCTCCCGTCCAGATAGGACTCGAAATCAGGCACCGGGATTTCAGCCGACGTCGAGTCCTTGGAGTCCGGGCCCGCCATCGCCTCAAGCATGATCGCTGCGTCTCGAACGGATTTGGTCAAGGGACCTGCCTGATCGAGAGACGACGCGAACGCGACAATGCCCCATCTCGAGCAGCGCCCGTAGGTCGGTTTCAATCCGACGGTGCCAGTGAATGCGGCTGGTTGGCGGATCGAGCCGCCCGTATCGGTTCCCAGCGCCGCGAGACAAAGGTCCGCGGCGACGGCGCCCGCCGACCCTCCGGAAGACCCGCCCGGGGTGAATCGCGCATCGGACGACCTCGGTCTCCACGGACTGACCGCCGGCCCGTACACGGAATGCTCGCTCGACGAACCCATCGCGAATTCATCCATGTTGAGCTTGCCCAGCATGACGGCTCCGGCCGATTTGAGTTTTGCGGTTACGGTTGATTCGTAAGAGGGCCTGAATCCCGAAAGCATCTTCGACGCAGCTTGGGTCGGGACGCCTTTCATGCAGAATAGATCCTTCACTCCGATCGGAATGCCGCACATCGAGGGCGGATCGCTTTCCTCAAGTCTCCTGTCGGCGGTTCGGGCATCTTCGCGGGCGGTTTCAAACGACTCGTGGCAGTACAGATTGAGCTCTTTCGCGTCCTGCGATGAGTCCGCGCACGCATCCGCAAGTTCGACAGCGCTGATTTCTTTCGCGCGCAGACGCCGCCTTGCGTCCGCAATTGTCAGAGATGCCAGCTCCTTGGTCATTCGACCACCTTGGGAACGACGAAAAACCCTTGCCTTGCCTCCGGCGCGTTCGCCAATATCTCATCCTCGCAACTGCCGGACTCAACTGCGTCAGCCCGCTTCTTAAGCCTCATGGGCGCAACGGATGAAAGGGCCTCCACCCCTTCGACATCGACTTCGGCAAGCCGCTCCATGAACGCAAGTATCGCTGAAAGCTCCTTTTGGATTGTCGGCAGATCCCGATCATCAACGCCAATGCGTGCGAGACGGGCAACCTTGCGTGCATCATCGGGAGTGATCGCCATGAACTACCCTTCCGTCCGTCGCTGCCGGGACTCAACGTTCTCCGATTCATACCCATCCCGCAGAACCCTTATCATCCACGCCAGCATGATGGCGTTCAATATGTGCCATGCCGTATGGGTCCCGTAAGGATTCACGGCGCAAAGCGGCTCGTCCAAAGCCCTGAATGCAATGGAGGCCGAAAGAACGACTGCTCCGATCAGAAGTCCGGGAGCGACGTCGGGGCGCCTACGCCAAAGTGCCGCCGCGTACAAATAGATCAGCAGAGCAATCGCGCCGTATCCGCTTGAATCTCCAAGTTGAGGAATCACAAACGATATGCCCTGCGTCGCCAGGAAGGCGTAGGGAAAAAACAACACTGTGAACGCCAGCGACCAGCCCCAATGCAGCCCGAAGAAAAATCGGTTGGCAGTGTAAAGGTACACCAGCACGAAAGCCAAAATGGGCAAGACGTCCGCAGTGGCGGCCCAAGCGGTGGCGAATGTGTGGAACAGAAAAGATCCGACGCCGATCAGAAACAGAATGATCGAAAGAACGTAAAGATAAGGCATGCTGTGGCCGCGGATGCTTCGCCACGAAATGAACGCCGCGATGATGAACGCCAAATTCGTGACGGCATTCAGCGGTTCGCCCCAAAAACCCGGAGCAATCCGCTCGCAGTAGCCGTCGATGTAAGTATCCAAGCCGTCCATGCGGTTACGCCCGTTTCAATTCAATCGTTTCTGGACCTGGCAGGCGCGTCCCGAAGCCGAGAACCCGCGGGAAACTCGGAGCGTATAGCTTGCGCGGCGTCGAACCGCAAATCGACGACGCGGCCGCAGCAGCCCCAGTCGACAGGCATGCCTAACGATCCGACGTCTTCCGTCGCAGATCTCTGAAGAACTCGGAAAGCAAACGCGCGGACTCGCGTTCGCGGATGCCGCCGTAGACCTCCGGCACATGGCCGCACTGATTGTGCGAATACACCATCACTCCGTGCTCGACGCCGCCGCCTTTCGGATCGGACGCGCCGAAATACAGCCTCGATATTCTCGCATGCGAAATCGCCGAAGCGCACATCGGACAGGGCTCGAGCGTCACATAGATGGAGCACCCGACAAGCCGGTCCGAATTCAAGACGCCGCATGCTTGCCTGACGGCCAGCACTTCAGCATGAGCCGTGGGGTCGCAACGCTCTCTGGTCCTGTTGCCTGCCGATGCGAGCACGCGCCCGTCCGAATCGACAACGGCAGCTCCGACCGGCACTTCGCCTCTCGCCGCGGCAAACCGCGCTTCTTCCAGCGCCACGTCCATATGGCACTCGAACGGCTTCCGCTCGAGAGGTTCATAGGGGGCTGGCGCTTCGCTCGGCAGGGATGCGGCCTCGCTGTTTGAATTCACGCGATTGGGAACAATACCTACTTTGAATTGGATGTATTTCAACCGCAGCCGTACAATGCAATCATGTTCCAAACCCATTCGGATATTGATGACCGAGCGAACCAGACAAGACGTGCCGCCTCGCCAGAAGAGTCGCCCGGCAGTCAAAGCAAAAGGCGCCAGAATCGCGAAGGTGATCGCGGCCTCCGGCTCGGCGTCGCGCCGCGAGGCCGAAAAAATGGTGGAGGCAGGCAGAGTGAAAGTGAACGGCCAAGTGTTGTCGACGCCTGCATTCAACGTGTCGGATTCCGACATCATACTTTTGGATGGAGTTCCAATTCCCGCGAAGGAGCCGACCCGACTTTGGCGATACTATAAGCCGACGGGCATCGTTTCGAGCACCAGAGACGACAGGGGACGCCCCACCGTATTCGACAACCTTCCCTCTGATCTGCCTCGCGTCGTTTCGGTGGGCAGGCTCGATTTGAACTCCGAAGGCTTGCTTTTGCTTACGAACAGCGGCGAACTCAAACGATGGCTGGAATTGCCTTCGACCGGATGGCTGCGCAAATACCGGGTCCGGGCAAAAGGAAACCCGACCGGAGCTGGACTGGAGCGGCTGCGTCAGGGAATTGTTCTGGACGGCGAGACATTCGGCTCAATCAAGGCAACGCTCGACAGACGAACCGGAGCAAACGCATGGTTCACAATCGGAATCCGGGAAGGCCGAAATCGGGAAATACGAAGGGCATTCGAAGCGATCGGATTGCAGGTCAACCGCCTGATCCGGGTATCCTACGGGCAGTTCAGGCTCGGCAACCTCGCTCCGGGCAAGGTCGAAGAAGTGCCTAAACGGGTGTTGCGCGAGTGCGTCGGGAAATCTTTTCCGCCGGGCGGACAGCCGTCTTCGGATATCCAAAGAGCTTCACCTCGCTGAATGCCAAGCCTAAAAATGAACAATCCGATTCGTCCGATACCAGCCCCGGTTCAATCGGCTTGGGCCGACAAAGGACGCATCGACGCAAGCCGCCGGTTCAAAAACGCAATTCCGAGACCGGGCGGCGGTGTTGATGTTCGCTCAATTGACGGTTTCAAGACCGTCCGGATTCGAAAAGTTGAGATCGGATGACGAATCGTCGACTCAATTCCGAGCGGAGCGCGCGCTTCTCGGCCTTCGCGGCGGCGCTGATGTTGACCGTGAACACTGCTTGCACGGTCGTCAAAGGAGAAGAGACGAAGGATGCGCCGCCGGACGAGAGACTGACCTCGGCGAAACTGCAGCAGCATTTTTCCGACCGGCAAACGCGCCTGCTCAACGCGGGCTTGCTCCGCACCGACCCGCCCAGCCGCGACGAAGAATTCAGTGCCGCCGACTTGGCAGCAAATTTCGAGCAAATCGCGTTGCGGCGGGAGTTCAGGTTGGATGATGGCGAATTCGTAAGAGCGACGGAACCGAACGTCATTCTTCGATGGAGACGCCCGGTTCGCATCGCAGTCGTATTCGGAGAGTCTTTGAAGGATCATGAACGCGAAGCGGAGTATTCGAACATAGCGGGATTCGCCGAACGCCTTCGAAGAATTACGGGCCATGACATCGCCATGTCGGAGGACCGGCCGAACTTCCATGTCTTCGTCATCGACAGCGACGAGGCGGCGGACATCCAGAATCGCTGGCCGGATTCCGCAGGCAGGCTTCCCAACTCTTTCGCCGAAGACATCAGCTCAAGCCCGCCGCAAACATATTGCGCCGCGTACGCGACCAACAAATTTTTCGAGCAGGAATATTTCTTGTCGCAAGCGGCAATCCTCATCAAAGCGGAAAACCCGGATCTGATCAGGCTTTCGTGCATCCACGAGGAATTGGCCCAAGCACTCGGATTGTTCAACGACAGTCTGGATGCGCGGCCGTCCATCTTCAATGACAACGAAGAATTCGCACTCTTGACCTACCATGACGAGCTGCTTCTGCGAATTCTGTACGATCAGCGGCTGGAGCCCGGGATGGACGCTGCGGAGGCAATGCCGATCGTGCGCGAAATCGCCCTTGAGCTCCGCCCGGACGCATGATTTTCAACATCGCCGCGCCCGGCCTCAAGGAAGGTTTTCAAATCCCGAATTGATGGCATAATTGTTTCGAGGTCGTTCCGAATGCGGGGAAGGTCTTGTGATACTTTGTTGCGGCGAAGCCCTGATCGACATGATGCCGAGCCATGCGGAGGACGGAAGCCATTGTTTCGTTCCTTGCGCCGGCGGCTCCGTGTTCAATGCCGCCGTAGCTCTTGGGCGGCTAGGCGCGAGCACGGGCTTCCTAGGCGGCGTTTCGACCGATTTTTTCGGCGGCCTTTTGCGCGAGACGCTTGGCGGAAGCGGCGTCTCCGCGGAACATCTCATCATGAGCGACAGGCCGACGACGCTCGCTTTCGTCAAGCTTGTCGACGGAGAGCCGGCCTACGCGTTCTACGACGAAAACACCGCCGGTCGCATGCTTTCGCCCGAAACGCTGCCCGACATTCCGGACGCGGTGTCCGCCTTGTTCTTCGGCAGCATCAGTTTGATCAGCGAGCCCTGCGGCAGCTTTTTCGAGGCTTTGGCGAGCCGCGAAAGCGGGCGGCGAGTCGTGATGTTCGATCCGAACATCCGCGCCGGATTCGTCGACGATGAAGAAGCGTACCGCGCGAGGCTAGACAGGTTCTTCGGCCTTTCCGACATCGTGAAGCTTTCGAGCGAAGACCTGAAATGGTTCGCCGGCGGGAGCGGCAGAACCGAAATCAATTCGATTCTCGAGCGCGGGCCGCGACTCCTGGTCGTCACGAGCGGCGGCGACGGCGCTGCGGCGCACACGAGGAGCTCGACCGTCGAGGTCGCCGCGAAAGAAGTGGACGTCGCCGACACGGTCGGAGCAGGCGACGCCTTCAGCGCGGGAATGCTCGCGGCGATTTCGAAAAGAGGCCTGCTTAGCAAGGAACGGCTTGACGATCTGTCCGTGGAAGATATGGCCTCGTTCCTTGAACTCGGCTCCATGGTCTCTGCGGTCACGGTTTCAAGAACGGGGGCGAATCCGCCCTATCGCAACGAACTTCCGACAGCGGCCTCGGCAGCGGAATCCAGTTGAATCCGCCTTGGGCCGCTCAAAATTCATCAGCGACAGCGACCGCCGCGTTCAACAGAGCGTCCAATTCAATTTCCGGATCCGGCGCGAGCGTATTGCCGGCGGCACCTCATGCTCCTGAATCCGACCGGACCTGCTTTGAAGTCAATTCAGCACATAGCGCGACCGGACAAGCTCAACATAAATCACAACGATCCTCAAGGACCGAGGAGCACAAGGCCTCTGCATTTCGACTGAGAACGTGAAACGGGATTCCGCAAGATCAATGGACTTTTCGGAGAGGGAATGCGATCGATAAGAAGAAATGGGTCCGCTCGGCAGCGAAAGACGCGAATTTTCACGCTGATGAAGCCCAAAAGGAGTCGAGCCATCGCCAATCCGTCGTTGAAGGGGAAACCCATTCAAAAACTTGTCGCAACATCAGTAGCGATTGCATTCGCCTTTGGACTCAACAGCGCGTCCGCGGCGGAGGGCATGCAGTTCTGCGCTTTGTCCAATCCGAAAGAACCGGATTCGGCATTCGAGCAAATCCGGTCGAAACCGACCAAAACCGGCGATTATTGGGTGCGCTATTCCTGCACGACGCCATGCGACGACTGGCAGGAATGCTTGGCTCCGTCGTTCACGCAATCCGGCCGACCCCTTATGCAGGGAGATCGACCCAAGCAGGCGCTGGCATTCGTGGTTGACGGGATGGGCGGTCATCTTTCCTTCACCGACCCGCGCGCAAGGGACGCAACGATCCTATTTCATAGCGGAATGGGCGGCACGAGCTTTTGGCCGAACGCGAAAGCGCTTGAAGACCGGGCCGATCTCGGAACCGTCATGATCCGTTGGGAGCGCGGGTTCGTCGACCGCGGGGTTCGCGGCATGTTTTCTCCCGCATGGGGCTGGTACACGCGCACATCATCCGAACCCGCCCGCGTGCCCGAACTTAACAAGCGCGTGGCGACCGTCATATCTTGGGTGCACGACAACATCGCCGGAACAGGAATGTTCGGGACCGCAGGATGCAGCATGGGCACGCAAGCGACATTCGGCGCGGTTTATTGGAACGAACTCGACAGCATAATCGACTACCAGTTCTTCATGGGCGGCCCGCCCCTCTGGGACATAAATTCCTTGTGCGGACGGCGAAAGCATGAAACCGGCTATTGCGACGCCGACGGCACGACCGCGTGCTCCCGAGATGCCGACTGCGAGGTTGCCGGTCCTTATGCCCGGTGCTTGTTTCGAGAGCCGATCACATACTCGCCTCTGTTGGAGTCGGTCGTGAACCATGTTCACGGAGGCGGAGACCAATGCCGGCCCGACACAGCCGACGAAACCACGCGACCTTATCGCCCGTTCGACGAAAGCAGCATCGGCTACACGGATGGCGACAGGGAATTCGACCATCCTTTCGATTTCCAACTCGACTTTCACAGGTCGGACACATCATCCGCAATTGGAAGGGATGGGGACGAGGATTGGGCCGGCGGACAGTTCATGCATGTTTTCAACGCAATAGAGTCCACCCGCTGGAAGCGCTGGATTGCGACATACAATTCCGCTCATTGCGCTTCGTGGTACAACGGCAATGCCGTCGGGATGATCATCGAGGGAATGGGCTTGGAGTAATCTCGACCTCAGGAACTGCCGGCTTGCGAATGTTCACTTGCTTCGAGCATGAGCCAACTCCCCGCCGCGTGATTTGCGGCAGCCTTGCCCGAAAGTATTCAGCAGTTCGAAGCGAACAGTCCGGGTTCCGGCGCGGAGCCGAATTCCGCCGGATTTTGTCGCGGATTGCTTTCGCGTCCAGCAGCAGCCATGTAAATTGCCATGGAGGAGCGCAAATCGCGCGGACTTCGATCAACAGCCGGTCCGAGAGGGAGAATCGAAATTGGGACGACTGGACGGAAAGCGCTGTCTCGTTACGGCAGCAGGCCAAGGCATAGGAAAAGCATCCGCTTTGGCGATGTCCAAAGAGGGCGCGAAGGTCTTCGCGACGGATATCAACGAGCCGGTCCTCAAAGGATTGGCAGACTTGGGCGTGGAAACATTCCGGCTCGATGTGACGAACGCGTCGGAGATTTCAGCGGCCGTCGAGCGGACCGGCGTCCTGGATGTATTGTTCAATTGCGCCGGCTTTGTTGAACAAGGATCCATTTTGGAGTGCGACGACGATCAGTTGGACCGCTCGTTCAACATCAACGTCAAAGCAATGTGTCGAATGACGAAGGCATACTTGCCGTCAATGATCGCAAACGGCGGAGGCTCGATCATCAACATGTCCTCGATCGCCTCAAGCGTTATCGGCGTCCCGAACAGATTCGCATACGGAGTAACCAAGGCAGCCGTCATCGGCCTGACCAAGTCGGTTGCTGCGGATTTTGTGAAGCAGGGCATCCGCTGCAACGCCATTTGTCCGGCAACTGTTCAAACGCCGTCGCTGGAGGAACGCATGCGCGCCAGCGGAAACTACGAACAGTCGCGGGAAGCCTTCATTGCCCGGCAGCCGATGGGCCGTATTGGAACACCCGAAGAAGTCGCCGCGCTCGCGGTTTATCTTGCGTCGGACGAGTCCGGCTACATCACCGGCATCGAGCATGTGATCGACGGAGGCTGGTCGAACATGTGACGAACGGCTGGCGCATTCGATTTGCTGCCAAGCAGGCGCGACGCGCATCCGCCGAGGCGAAATCCGCCGACAGACATTCTTTGAAAACCAGTCAACTTCAGGGCATTGCCATCGGAACGAAGAGCCGCTCTTTTGACTGTAGACGCCTAGGCGGTTAGGTTAACCAGAGTGCAACCGAGGACAAGATCAATGGGCGCAACCGAGGTCCAAGCTGCATTCAGGCCAACCTCGGCTCTTGACCGGGATCGATCAGTGTCGGATTCCCCGAATGGGCAATTCCGTACGGGGCAGGCTGTCGAAACAACTGCAATGGCTCTACCTGCCGAACCGGCGCGCAGGGCGGTTGCAGACCTTTGCAAGGATTCATTGATCAAGTGGCCGAACGCGAAGGCGGCGATCCTATTCGGCTCGCGGGCACGCGGCGACCATCGCGACGACAGCGACTGGGACATAGCATTCATTACCGACTCGGAAGAATCTCTGCCGTCTGCGGTCCATCGAGATCTGAAGGAACTCAAGACGCGAGAGAGCATATTCGTTCAGGGGCTGGCATTATCGCAGGAACGGTTCTGCGAGGGCGCCTGTTCCCTCGGCAACATCGCCGCGCCGATTGCGCGGGAAGGCCAATTGATTGCCGGACGCTGCAGATGGCCAAAACTGGAAAGCGAGCCAATATTGAAACCTGACGAATACCTGGATTGGCGACGCGGCGCAATGATACGCATCGCTTTCGCATCCGACAATCTTGCGAAAGCCATCGATGATGCTCGAACAGCCAACTCCCGGATTGAATTGGGAGAATTCGTGGCGGCCTCTTCGGATGCTGCGGAGCGTTTTGCGAAGATCGCGTTCGGAAAACTTGCCTCCGGCACAGGCGTCGACATTCCAAGAGGGCACCAAGTCAATGAGATCGTGAAGGCGCTCGACCGCGTTTTGGAGCGGAGCGCCGGACCGAATGCCGCGTGGTGGCGGTCGGACCGCGGCATGAAAGTCCGAGATTTGCTCCGCATGATGAACGGGCATGGGCATGAGGACCACCAATCCGGCTACACGGGGTCGACGATCAACGCCGAGGTGATTGCCCGCGCGGCAAATCGTCTTGCCGCCACAGTGTCGTTCGCTGTCTTGGAAGTGGAGGAGCTTCCCGGTTCTGAAGACCTGCGACAAGCTGCGAAGGAGGTGTCCGGCAGCTACTGGACCTCCATGCAGGAGTCGGCGAATCGTCTGCGCCGAGTGCTGCAGGATATTGATCCGAGCAACTTGACATACGCTTCGGCGAGTTCGACCTTCGCTGAATCCGTTTCTGCCGCCGTGAGTTTCGGCGAAGACATCGCGCAAGCGCTCGAAAAGCTCGCCGAAAGCCTCCGCGAAGAAACGCGGGGCTGAGAGCCGCGCCGAAGCCATGCCGTCTCCTTCATTCGCGGACGTCGGCCGGACCGGAGGCGCAGCGCGAAGCTCGCCCTGTCCAGATGGCGCATATCCGGCGTCCGGTTTGAATCCGTCGGGGATTCCGCCGGAAGGCTTGCAAGGTCGCGCCCGAATCGACCCCGGAACAGCCGCAAAAATGCTGAGCCCGAACAGTTGCTTCACCCCGCGGCGAAGAAATTGAACGCTTGCGGAAGCGGATCGCCAACCATGGAGTTCAGCCTTGCGAGGACGCGGGACCAAACCAGAATGAGAATTGAAACAGATATGAACTCAGAAATTTGGAAAGCCAAAAGTGTTGCATGGCAATACGCCACGGCCGTATGGCCGGGCCGCAACGAGCTTTCTTCAGAGGTTGAGTTTTACGGCCCGGTGCCGATTGAAAGGCTCTCAGGGAGAGATGGCGTTGCGGACGGAGCATATGAACCGCTGAAGCGAGCGTTTCCGGATGCAATGAAAGTGCCGTATTTGTTTTGCGGGGGCGTTTGCGACAATCGCATCTGGGTCGCGAGCACCGGCAATATAATAGGCCGGATGGATGCGAATTGGCTCGGCGTTCCCAAGTCGAACGAAGTGCGACAGCTGCGTTTCGGCGAGTTCTACGCATTTGAAGACGGCAAAATCGTGGATATTCGATGCTTGCTGGACATTCCGGAACTGGCTGCCCAAGCGGGAATCAATTTGTTTCATCCTTACGAAGGCCGAGTCGGGTTTCCTCCCGGTCCTGCCGATGGAGATGGAGTCGTCAGCGGTTGTTCCGATGCAGCCGAAACCGAGTTCACCAGAAATCTTGTCGCCGAGATGATCGGCGGCTGCAACCGGCTTGAAGGCAGCGACCTGGCCAGCCAAGGCATGGAGCGATTTTGGCACGACACCATGGTTTGGCATGGTCCTTGGGGGATCGGCAGCTCGTACGGACTCGCTGAATTCTACAAGCACGCGCAGGGACCATCCGTAAAAAGTTTTCCGAACCGCAGAGGAGCATGGCCCAAGGTTTCATTCGTCGCGGAAGGTCGCGTGGCGGCCCACACCGGCTGGCCTGGGTTTCTCGGCGAGTTCAAGGGCGAACCGTTCCTTGGAATGCCGCCTACGCAAAAGCCGATCTCGAAGACTGTGATGGATTTTTACATCCGCAAAGGCGACAAATTGGCAGAGAACTGGGTGATGATTGACTTGATTGGATTCGCGCGCAGCATAGGGTTGGATCTGATGAGCAAATTGCCCTTGGACCCCGATACTCAATGACGCATTCGGAAATTGCGCCGAATCGATTTCGGCGCGCGGCGCACGGGATCGACTCCCTGCCGCATGACCGGGCGAATTCTTGGGCGGCAGCGCACGGCTTGGCCAGCTGCCGCTCGTGCGCGAGGCAACAATTCGGAAACAGCCGCTGGCGAACGCAGGGCTTTCGCTCCTAAAATTTGCCGCCCGCGTTCGCGAGAAGACCGAGCAGTTATTCGTCGTTCATGGAGGCGATATGCATCCGTCCCTTGAGCGAGTGCTCGTCGTCCATGAGGCGCACGATGTCCGGGGCGGTGCGCCGGAGGGCGGAGAGGCACTCCGGCACGTTCAAGGTTCGGTTCTGCATCCGCTCCTCGTCCATTACGACGTCGAGAACTCGGTGGAAACCGTTCTCGATTTCCCAGTGGCTGCGGACGAGATCCGGCAGCCGCTCCGGCGGAATCTCCGCGCTCATGATGAAGTGGCGGACGGCCCGCTCCGTCCTGCCCTTCCGCTCGCGGACCGTCGCGATGCGCGTCTCGACGCGTCCGTGCCCGGCGTCGACATGCCGACAGGAAAGTATTTCCTTCCGCGCCTCCGGGTCGGAGAACAGGGCCTGAACGGCCTCGCGAACTCCGTCGTGGCGCCCGCCAGCTGCTCCGGCTCGAGAGCGTCGGACAGGTCGGAGAACGCTTCGTGGCTTGTCGGGCCGCCCTTGAGCTTCAGGAATTGGCTCGGAAACTCCTGCTTGAACTTCGCGTAGCGGGCGAACGACTTGCATGACGACCAGCCCGACAGCGTCGCCGGAAGGGCGGCCGACGTTGATGGAAAGCCAGTGTCGTGGTACGGATCTTCCTCCATGAATGCGTTTCCTGCTTCTTCCCGGACGGGGAGGCCAGGTTCGGGGTCTAGGCGGCCGGATTGGATGACGCGCGGAGCAACGGAAGGAGAAGGCCGATGACCTTCGAGCGGCAGGTTGCTGAAAAATGGCGCGACGAAATCCCCGGCGCTCGCTGGTTCAAGGCCAACCTGCAGGTCCATACCATTGAAGACCATCCCGGCGGCAAAGTGAAGATGCCCGCGGATTTGGCTGGCGAACCGACGGATCCGCAGAAGCTGACGGATTACGCTCGGCGCTTTCTCCGGTCTGCCGTGGAACGCGGCGTGCAGGTTGTCGGGCTGACGCCGCATTCGCCGCGCGCGGCGGACGGCTCGGACACGAGCGCCGTCTGGCGCATCATTGAGGAGTGGAATGAAGGGACCGACGATGACGGTATCCCCTTCCGCGAAAAGATATACGCCGTGTTCCCCGGATTCGAACCTTCCTTTCGAGAGGGAAATGCCGGTCTGCATCTTGTTTTTTTGTTCGACCCTGAAATCGGGCGAGAACGCTATTTGAAAGCATTCGATCTCGCCATGAGCGGAGTCGATCCATGGAAAGACAACGAGCTGCTGTCGTCCGAAATGCGCGCGGATGAATTTTTTCGAAAGTTGCGAAAATTTCGGAAAAGCGAGCGCTCAGACGGCGGCGATGATGCCCGGAATTGGAATTATCTGATTCTGGCGCCTCATGCCAGTTCCAGAGAAGGGCTACTCGGCGCTCATCAGGCGCACGTCGGCAAGTCCTTTCCTCACGGGGAAATCTCCGGACTTGAACTCGTCGGCAACGAAATTCCTGAAGATCTGCTGCGAAACTATTCCTGGCTGCGCGACACCATGCAGAAGCATCGTCAAGCGTTCTTTCACGCGAGCGATGCTTGCAATCTGGAACGCATCGGTCATCGACATACGTGGATCAAGCTTGCGAGCCCGCGCGTCGAAGCCTTGCGCCAAGCGTTCATCGCGAGCGATTCCCGGATGCGCATCGGCTTCGAGAAGGACGCAAGCGGCGCGCTCCGGGAGATCGACAACCCGCCGGACGTCCAAGTGAACGAACATCCTTGGCTGAAGGAGGTCAATATACATGGCGGCGCCTCTTTCTTCGGAGGAATGGAAGATGGCGAACCGCGGAAAACCCGGTTTCGCTTCAGCCCCGACCTGACCTGCATTATCGGCGGCAGCATGACCGGCAAGAGTACCTTGGTCGACGGCCTGCGCCTTCATGTCGGCGCGGCATTGCCCGTCGACGAGGCGATTTGCAGGCAGGTCGAGGCTCGAGGCCGGAACGTGTTCGGCGCCGGAACCGTCGGTATCGATCTCGATTGCCCGGGCACGAACCGTGCCGCGCCGTTCGACGAAAGATGGCCCGCGCAATTTTTTGCTCAGAACGAACTTCAGCGCCTTTCCCAGGAAAACGCGGCCGTCGAAGACGTCCTCGCCCGGCTGGTTCCTTCGGAAACCGGAAACATCAAAGGCCGTGATCATCGCATGCGGGATCTTGAAGCGCAGTTGTCCGATTGCGTTCGGCAACTTCGCAAGCTCGACGAGCAGCACGCCGACATGGAACAAGCTTGCGAGCGCGCCGGAGCGGCGAAAAGAGAGTTGGCGGTTTTTTCCGAAACCGGCGTGAAAGCGCTGCTGCAGGCTGGTCGGGACCGGCAAATCTGGACGGAGTCGAACCGCGCCGCCGAGTCCGTCGCGCAATCCATCCGGGAAGCAGTCGCAGCGGTCGATATCCATCAGATTGAAGGATCGCCGGCCGAGAAACTGACGTCCATGGGGCACGGCTCCGACGATCTGGACTTGGATGGGTGCCGAACGCGAATAGAGGCTTCTCTCAGGGATGCCGAGCGCGAGGCGAAGGCATGGGGCGTTGTCGCCGACGCTGCTGTCGAAATTCTAAAGAAGAAGGAAGCCGAACTTCGCACGGCGGTCGAACGCGCGCTCGCCGACCGCGGACTCGATGCCGCCAGGCTCAAGGAAGTGCAAGATCTCAACCGGCGGGCGTCCTTGCTTTCCAGCTATGAATCGGAACTTGAACGGATAGAGGATCGACGCGCCAAGACCGAAAAAATGTTCGCCGGCCTTCGACAGGAACGACATGGCGTGGTCTTTGAACAGCGGAAGGCGTTCGGGCGCGTTGTCGAACAAATCATGGAAGAATTCGGAGGCTGGATTCGGGTGCGCCGAGTGGACAACGGTGATTCCAGGCCGCTTGGACGATTTCTGGAAACCCTCCGACAGAGGGGAATTGCGCGATGGTGGAACGGGATGGATTCCGACAGGAAGCCATCGCCCGACGCACTGATTGAGAATCTCAAATCTCACTCGCTGGACAAAGTCGGAATGAGCGAGAGCGTTCAAGTGACGTTTGAGGAATGCATCACCCGCTCGAAGGAACGGGAGCTGGCCGCGCTTCACTGCCCCGACACCTATGTCCTTGAAATGCGAGTGGATGACGGCGCCTATCGGCGGCTCGACGAGCTGTCCGGCGGCCAAAGGGTCAGCGTCCTGCTTTCCCTGCTGCTGGAAACAGCAGACGATCGTCCGCTTGTCATCGACCAGCCGGAAGATGAACTCGACAACCGGTTTCTGTTCGACACGGTACTGCCGGCACTGAAGAAACTGCGCGGGCGGCGCCAAGTGATCGTGGCGACGCATAATGCGAACGTCGTCGTGAACGGAGACGCCGACATGGTGATTCAGCTCGACGCGACGGCTCGCCGCGGATGGGCGGCGTGCATCGGCGCGATCGAAGAACCGGCCGTTCGCGACGCGATAATCCGTACAGTGGACGGCGGAAAGGAGGCGTTCCGTCTTCGACGGCGGAAATACGGATTCTGAGATCTCGCGATGGAATGGACGAACGTACTGCAACGCATGGAAGCGGGCGAGGATCGAACCGCCGAATTCAAACGGGAGTTCGGAAACGACCTGTCCGCCGTCGGCAAGGCAATTTGCGCGTTCGCGAACTGCGAAGGAGGCTTGATCGTCCTCGGAATCGACGACGCGGGATCCATCGTCGGGCTGAGCGCGGACCCGTACGAGGTGCATGAGCGATTAACAAGCTTTCTGCAGACCGGATGCAGCGCGCCGGTCGGCGCGCGCTATGGACGGCACGAAACCGAGAACGGCTGGATACATTGGATCGAGGTGCCCCGCATCCGAGGCCCGGAGCCGCTTCACTACGGAGGACGCTTTTACATCCGCCGCGAACGAAGCAGCGCGGAGCCGTCTCCCGCCGAGCTTCAGGAATTGTACAATTCTTTCGGCTTCGTGTTCACTGAGGAACAGACGGTGCGGTGGGCGAATGCGAGCGATATCGACATGAACTCTTTCCGTTCGTTCGTGGAAGCGCAAGGTTTGGAGATGCATGAAGAACCTCAGCCCTCTCGGGAAGACGATCTGCGGAACGCCGGCATTCTTGCCGAAGCCGATGAGGCGCTTTATCCCACTCTCTACGGCCTTATGGTTTTCGGCAAAACGTCGCAGCGGCATCGGCAGATGGGCAATTTCGTGATCCGTTGCTCCGCCTATGCGGGACGCGACGCGGGTGCGGACGTCATTCTCGCCGACGAGCGGGGAGGCCGGATTGAGGATCAGGTGCGCGGAGCGCTCACTTGGATGGCCAGCTTGGGGCGAACGGAAACCTATCGAGGCTTGCTTCGAGAGGATCGGCCGTTGATTCCCGAATCGGTACTTCGCGAGGCACTCGTGAACGCGGTCGTTCATCGCGATTACGCGATCATTGGGTCTCCAGTTCTGCTTGAAGTTTTTGATGATAGGGTATCCGTCACGAGTCCGGGCGCGTTGCCCAACCACATGACCGTCGAGAGTGTTCGCGCCGGCAGCAGACCGCGTTCGCGCAACGAATCGATGGCCCACGCGATGGTGGTCGCCGGTCTAATGGAACGCAGGGGCCGCGGGTGGCCAGTGATGCGGCGTGCGATGCTGGCTTTCAACGATTCCGAGCCGGAAATCCTCAACGACCGGGGCGACAAAATCGTCCGCGTGACTTTCCGCCTGAATCCGGAACCTGCCATGGACGAAGCGCAACCTGCGCTACCTTGATCGAAGCGCTCCGCAAGCGCAAGGCAGCGGTCTCCGAGCCAATCGTTCAGATCCGCCAAGGACTCGAACCTCGGACTCGGCGTGAGCCAACGGCCTATCAACAAGACACACTTGACTCTGCGTTCCGCCCTTCGGCGGCCTGCTGTCGGGCGGCCGAAGGCTCCGCCGAACCCGACAACCCACAAATCAGCGGTCGAAGCGCCGGATTCCAGAGGTCGAATCGGCAACCGCTCCTCGGAATCCTTGAGTTCCGGGTTGCGTGGACGATCTTCGCGCCACAGATGCAGCGAAACCGAAACATGAGGACACACGGAATGATCACCGAGTTATGTGTGGGAAATTGATAGGCCAACGGCCGCGGACGAAGCGCAACTGGTTCTCGACCTGCCCCTTCTCGCAGCCCGCAGCGGGCGCGTCGAGACTCGCATCGCGACGATCTCGCACGATGCCGGCCGGCTGCGGGACCAGCACGGCTGGCCCGGCCTCAAGGCCGTCGGCAGGATCGCGGCGGGCCGCGAGCGGAAGGGCAGGACGGAGCGGGCCGTCCGGCCACTTCATTATGAGCGCGGAGATTCCGCCGGAGCGGCTGCTGGAGCTCGTCCGCAGCCACTGGGAGGATCGAGAACGGCCTCCACCGGGTTCTCGACGTCGTCATGGACGAGGGCCGGAATGCCTCTCCGCCCTCCCGCGCGTCGCCCTGAACATCGTGCGCCTCATGGACGACGACCACTCGCTCAAGGGACGGATGCATATCGCTTTCACGAACGACAAATATCTGCTCGGTCTTCTCGCGAACGCGGGCGGCAAATTTTAAGAGCGAAAGCGCTGCTTGCGAACGCAGCAAGCATTCACATGACTTGCAAAATCGGTATAGTCCGAAGAAGCCGCAAGCAAAGACGGGTTCTCTGAGCAATATGTCCGACAAACCTCTGAAGGGATGGAATCATATGCCCGAGGTGCCGATTCGGGTCTCGCCGTTCTTCATGCTTCCGCTCAGGCCCTTGGAAATGGCTCGCTGGGTCTGGAACTCGTGGTTCTTGATTTCGGAAAAGTTGATCATCGTCGGCATCGCATTCCTTTGTTACCATTACTTCCAGCCTCCGCTTGAGGAAGCGCGCGAACTTGCGTTCGGATGGATTGCCCAGATCTATGTCCGCAATTTCCTGCTGATGCTGTTCGTGGCGGGAAGCCTGCATCTGTACTTCTACACTTGGTCGAAGCAAGGCAAGGAGCTCCAATACGACGCCCGGCCCCTCATGAAGAACGGGCGCCAATTTTCGTTCAAGGGCCAAGTCCGAGACAACATGTTCTGGACGCTCGGAAGCGGCGTCGCATTCTGGACCATGTACGAGGCGGTGCTTTACTGGGCAATGGCCAACGGCTACGCTCCAGTTCTGACTTGGGCGGCCAACCCGGTCTGGTTCGTGCTGCTGTTCCTGTTCATCCCTGTTTGGGAGAGTTTCTACTTCTATTGGATCCACCGCTTTCTGCATGTGCCTTTTCTGTACAGGCATGTGCACGCGGTCCACCATAGAAACATCAACATCGGGCCATGGTCCGGATTGTCGATGCATCCGATAGAGCATCTCATCTATCTCGGCTCGGTGATGGTGCATTTCATCGTCGCAGCCCATCCCGTCCACATACTGTTTCATCTCCAATATTACACGCTCAGCGCCGTCACGACGCACACCGGCTTTGAAGGGCTTCTGGTAAAGGACAAGGATCGCCTCAAGCTCGGCACTTTCCATCACCAGATGCATCACAGATATTTCGAGTGCAATTACGGGTCGCTGGAAATTCCGTGGGACAAATTCTTCGGTTCGTTCCACGATGGAACGACGGAAGCGGACGCCAGAATCCGAGAGCGCCGAAAGCGGATGGCGAGCGGTTCAACTTCCTGAGTCAAATTCCGGCATTCAATCGTTGCCGAGCAATTTTCTCGGACATTCTTGCCATTCAAGCTGCGGAACTCCAAAACAGCGCCAATTGCCGCAGACCGAGGACTGAGCGCGGTCCAGCGCAGCAAACCACCATGAGCAGCCGAAGCAATCCTCGGGCCTTGTTCCGTGGATTGGAGGCGGCTGAGGCTTGCCGATAACGAGAACAAGACTGCGACGTCTCATTCTCCGGGCCAATTGCAGACTTCGTCCGTCGCCTCGAAATTGCCGATGTTGAGGCGGTCGACCCATCGCCTTGCGCCTGCTGCATCCGGAGTAGCGCAATTCTCGTCGACCGCCGGATTTTGCCCGACCAAGTCTCAAGGCGCGGGATTGGCGCAGGACTATTCCAACGGCCAGCCGCTGCGGGTTTTCCATTTGCAGGGGCTACGGAAATAGCCCATGCTCTCTTGATGCCTGTGCTCGCGCTTTCCCTTGCCGACATGCTGCAACAGAATTCTGGATCGGCTTTTTCGCTTCGCTTCAGATCCAGATGCGCGCCCTTTCTGAATGGCATCGGCCATCAGGCGTCATTATCGGTTTCGATGATTTCAAAACTGTAGCGCGCGCGTTGAAACACATGCCGGCGACCACTTCATTCCATGCGAGGCGAGCAGGTGGGAATTCAGTGAATCAAGCTCGATTGTCCGTCGGCGGAAAGCCTATCCCGCAATGATCGCCCCAACCATCGTGCAGAGGCATGAACCAAGTTCCGACAATTGCGGAACGCCGCGTTCAGCCAAGCTTTCCGATGGACTCGTCCGGATTGCAGCCGACAAGCCACAATCCGGATATCAATCTTCGAAAACGGCTTGGCTCCGACCTCAAAATGCGAAGCTGATTCCGGCGCTAATTCTCCGACCGTTGTTCAAACCGCCTTTAAACCGACCGGTGAATTTCGCAAATGCGCTGGCGTTGTCCGACACTTTGGCCGTGACTCCGATATCGGTCAGAAACCACTTGTCATCCGGAGCCCCCGCGGGCACGGCAAATCGCCTTGAAATTGCCTTGGATGAGGCATAAGGGATCGTTGAGGAGTTGTCGACTTCTGTTTCATACGCAACTCGCGCGTAAGGTCGAAACATTCCGTCGCCCGTAACTGCGTTTAAGCGGTATCCGATCCGGGCGATCAATGATTCACGGTCGAAGGCGGAGAAATTCAGCGCAGTGGAGGACGTGCCGACCTCTTTGTAGCCGTTCACGGATTGATCGAGCCAAGTGGCTCCCAAGAAAATGCCGTGATTCAATTCGACCGTTCCCGCAAGCGGCACATCCACGCTCAATTCCGCGCTCTTCTGACTGACGCTCGTGGACCCGGTCTGCGTCCTTGTCGCCGTGCCCAGCCTGATCAAGCGATCAATATTCACCGAGGTCCTGCCGAAGCTTACATCCCCTATCACCGTGATCACTCCGTACCTGGCTGTTGCCTGAAGCGATCCGTTCAAAACGCGATGCCCAAAGGAAGCGCCACGCACATCGTAGTCGTAGTTGCCGATGCTTGCCGCTGTTCCGAGGATCAGCGTGGGGCTTGCGGCATAGTTCGCTCCCACGGTGAGCACCTGCGCTCCTGCGCTGGCACTGCCGAGTCGCGGAAAATCGGCGGAAGTGTCTATGGTGAACGAGCCGCCGACATACGGGTGCCAAGAACCGGCCTCGGTCTCATTTCCCAACAGTGAAAGCAGATCGGTGTTGGCAAAAGTTCGATGAGCCTCCGAGACCGCCTTGCCGCCGGCTCCCGCCATTGCGAATTGCAGCGGCGCGGAGATGGTGGCGAGCACGGCATTGGCGATCAACTCGTGCGATGCACCGCTCGGATGTAGACCATCTGCGAAGAAATACGTTTCCGAGTCGTCGGGAGCCTTCAAGTAACCGTCCGCGGTCGGGCCGCAAACGAGCGACTCGCCGCCGCCGCCGGGTCTTGCCGGATTTATTCCGGAGTCACACGCTGTATCTGTCTGAGTCCTAGTGAATCCGTAAGCATCCGCATCCGCGAAGACTTCCGCGGCAAGGGCGGCGGCATCAACATAAATTGGGCCGGGGCTGTCTCCTTGCAAGTTCGTCCTAACTCCTTGATTAAAACTCTGTGCGAGTGCTGAAAGTTGCTCTTGCACCGTCCTGCTTTGCCCTGCCGCGAACGGCGTGCGTCCCGGGTCCGGAACCGAAAGCACTACGATAAAGCGCGCGCCTGCCATGCTCAGCCGTAAAATTTGCTGCCGCAGCAAGGCAGTCACCGCGCCTGCGACCTCGCCGCCCACTTCGGTGCGGGACAATGACCCTCCAGCAGCAGCTGTAGCGATCGCTTCAATGTCGTTGCCGCCGGCCCAGATCATATACAACGCGTCAGGGTCGGCTCGACCGCCATCCAAGTGTTCAGTAATTTGCTGGGATATGTGGGATATGTCGGCCACTTGACTGCTTCGGGAGCAAATTCCCGAAGGATTGGCGCAAGCCTGACCCCAAGCAAAATTTGAGCCGCCTGCACGGGAATTCTTACCGTCGTTTCCGAATTCTCTCGCGACGATTTCAGCCCATACCGGGTCGGGATTGGTAGTGAAGCTCGTTCCGGGCGGAAGCGACTGGGTAAATGCCAAGTTTCCTGAATCCGAAAGGCTGTCCCCGAAGACAACGACGGAACTGAACTCCTGGGCCATTGCACCGTTGGAAATGAACGCGATGCAAGCGCAGGCCGCCATAAGCCGCAAATGTCGCATGATCAGGAATCCTCCGTAAATTATTTGTTAACCAGGCACTGAATTATCACAATCGAGACAGATGAGATAGTCTCGGAATCACTTTCGCGACGAGCGGGTCGGCGGCAACATGCTGCAGTTGAGCGACGGCTAATCAGTCGGAGCCTCGCCCAACGCGGACACGTCCGCTCGAACGAACAATCGAGTGTACTCCGCTCGTCCATTTTTTCGGAATACGGTCGCCTTGATCCCAAATTTCCCCAGCCAACTCCCAACTGTTTTGGCTTGGAGCCGATTCACGTACCCGACCACGGCGCCATCGCTTCGTACGAAACTTACCGCGTTTTGATCATATTCGTTTTGTTCTTCCCTCTCCAAGCGCAACGGTTCGCCGACTTCAAGCGCAGCGTGGCTGCCTTCGTAGTGCCGGCTGCCTGCGACATCAAAAATGAAAGTAAACGGAGCTTGGAATCCGTCAAAGGTTTCGCAGATTGAAAAGCTGTCGTTGGTTGATCGTGCCCCCGTATACGCGAGCAGCGTAAGATCCGGCAGCTCTCGACTCCGCGAAAGCCCGAAGGTCTCCAAATACTCCCCGAAGTCTGCGCGGCCTTTCGGCGGCAATCGGCGTATCAAGACGCCGATGGCGACCCGGTCCAAATGCTCAAACCCAACTGGAAGTCCTGGATAGCCATTGAACCCTTCATTCTTGGCATCCAGAATACGATCATCGTCAAAATACCGAAACGAAACCTGCCCCTCGCCCTGCACAAGCTCTGCCACCGCAAACCTGTCGCGGCGTTCGTCGCATTGTCCGAGAGGGCGTTGCCATATCAATAGCGCACGCTGTGTATGAATCGGATTCTCAATCATTGTCTTGGCTCCGCGCAAGGACGTTCCTAATTCGTTCCTGCCCGATCTGCAACATGGCATGTATGTGTTTCCGCCTCCTTGTGGAAAGACGGTACGGTTCGCCGAATTCGCCTTGCCTTCCGATCACATCCATCAATCCGTCGACAGCATCAATATCAGCATTGACGGCTTGTCTGAACCGGCATTTGCCCTCGGGGTATATCCTGAGGAACTCCTCGCAGATTTCTTCGAATAATGCCCCCTTTTTCGCCGGCTCGTTCGCCCTGACGTGATGGCGGCCGTTCTTGCGCTGCCTTTCAAGATGAGTAGCCAATACACCCTGATTTTGATCGAATGCTCTATCCAAGCCAATCTGATCCAAACCGCAACCCAAACTTGACCCGTTGTCATAAAGCGGCGCCATTCTCGCGCCGCAGCGACCTTCAATGATCCCCCAGTTTTCTGCATGGCGGTCCGTGTTCGAGATCAAACAATCAAGCGCGAACGCGCCAGCCCAGAAATCAAGGAAACTTTCCCGCTTTATGCGATAATCGGGCACTACGATCTCGTCGCATACTCTCATCAAGAGCGGCAGCGTGTGTCGAGTTCCCTTGTCCACGTCAAAATCAGCGTCAATCTGGGTGCACAGATTCCAACCCTCGGTAAAGGTCTCTTTAACGGACGTATTTTCGCCTGATTTACTTCCTGGATCAAAGAAATACCTCAATATATTGCCCATTTGTCCTCGAAACCTACCAATGCCAGTGTGCTGGACATTCCATCCCAACAAATCTCCAGCGATGAAGGATCCGAGCAGCTCCGACCAAATCTGATGCTCTCTCCTTTCTTTCGGGAGCTTGAATATATGGTGCTGCCCAGTGCAGGGATCGATCAGAGTCGTCTTTTCTCGGGTTCCGGTAGGTTTTTCCACTTCAGGAACCCAACCATCTAAATCAGGTACCGGAGCAAAGGATATAAACTGAAATTCTGAGTCGGGCATTTTTGATTTAAATTTCTATCGAAACGGCAATGGCGCAACTGGGCTTGCACTTTTCGAACACAGCGTTCGGGCAGCGTCGCAATCGCAAGGTCTGATGGAGCAGTCCAACATAGATCATAAACAACAATAGGCAACCCGCAGCAGTGCGCCATCCTCTGAAATGACGGCTTAGGCGGAAGTTCCTTGGGATTATTTTGAACAACTCTTTGAATGTCCGGCCTAATTTGCGGATTCCGGCTGTGCGTCCACTGGACACGCCGCTTCGGGAGGGGTTACCGCATGGGGACCTTCGCGTTCAGCAGCCTTAGCGCCTGATCCTGGATCGGCGTCGGCGAGGCGGGGACGTCGAATCCCGGCTTTCCCGGCTCCGAGGGCTCGATCCGGTTCATCGTGAGCGTTCCGAGTTGCTCGAGCAGTCCCCGGAAGTCGTGGACGTCCTGTCCGGAGCTCGTGCGCTTGGTGGCTGCTTTCCGCTTGGCCTGCGGCGAGCGCTCGGCTTTGGCGACGGGCGAGTCGCGGACCGGGCCGTGCTCGTCGTCGAACAGCATCGGGGCGAGCGCGTCGCGCATGTGCTTTTCGACATAATATGCGAGCATGCAGATCAGGAGATGGGCGCGGACCCGCGGCTCAAGGCGGTGGCGGATCGGGCGGACCTGGAGGTCGGACGCCTTCATCGTCCGGAACGCCCTCTCGACCCGGCCCAGTCTCTTGCAGGTTTCGACGACGGCGGCGGCGGACATCCGCTTTTCCTGCACGTTGGTCCGAATGACGTAGAATCCGTCCAGAGCCGCTTCGTCGGCGATATTTTGCTTTTTGCGCTTCCAGGAGAAGGATCCCGGTCCGATCTTCAGATCGAAATGCTTCCGCATCTTGCGCTTGTCGAGGGCGCGCTCGGCGCGGCGCCGGATCGCGTCCGCGCTCCGGAGCGGCCGCTTGTCCCGGCGGACCGCGCGGCGGATCTCGATCAGATCTTGCGTCGCCGCCGCGATCAAGTCCTTGCGCTTGCGGGTCCGCTCTTCGGCCAGCAGGGGATTCCTGCAGACGACCAGCCGCTCGCCGGGGAACAGTTCTTGGCATTCGATCTCCGCCATGTCCCGCTCGTCGAACAGCGTGGGCTGCAGCGCTCCGTTTTCGGCCAGGGCGCCGACCCCGGCGGCCCTAAGGGCGAAGATCCAGTCGTAGCCGTTCGGCTCGAGATCCTCGCGGACGCGCGCCTGCGTGACCATGCCCCGGTCTCCGACGAACACCGCCCGCTTCAGTCCGAAGCGGTCGCGGAGCTTGCCGACCTGGGCGGCCACTGTGGAGGGATCGGACGCGTTCCCGGGGAACGCCTCGACGGCGACCGGCCGCCCGTCGGCGTCGCACAGCAAGCCGAATTCGATCTGCGGCAGCCCCGTCTTGCCGTCGCGCGAGTATCCGCGATCCACCAGCGGGCAGGTCCGGCTGTAGCTCCAGACCGAGGTCAAATCGTAGAGGACCGGGCTTCCCTCGCCCGGATGCTTTTCGGCCAGCGCCTTCTCGATCCTCGGCTGGCGCTCGAGCAGCCAGTCCATGGTCTCGTAGAGCCGGTCCCCGCTCACGTTCTCCGGCAGTCCGAGCTGCGACGCCAAGGTGGAGACCGCCGTCTCCGGCCGGAAGAGCCGGGCGGCGGCGAGCTTCGATCCCGGCTCCAGAATCCGCTGCGCGACCAAGGCGACCGCCAGATCCCGCGACCGCGATCGCCGGGATGCGATCGCCCGGTCGACGCCGCAGGCGCGAAGCGTCGCGAGGACCGCGGCGACGTTCCCGTGCTGCAGCGATCTGGAGATCGTGAACGCGCCTTCGAGCGCGGCGGGCACGTCGGCGATGGCGGCGCCGCGCAGAACCTCCCGGATCTTCTCGACCGTCTCCGGGGGAAGCTTTGTGATGTTGGAGAGGGTGCGCTTCTTGACCTTTCCGCCTTCCCGGTAGGAGTGGCGGATCAGGATCGTGGGCCGCGATTTGCGGTTCGGGACGGTTTCTACGAACATGACTACTATTGTATCATTATACTTTTATGTTTCAAAGATAAAAATATCACATTATATTGACCAATGCATGACTACGTTCTTGCAGACGGAAATGGGCCGGAATCCGCCTTATCCTATTGATGTTAAGGGATAAAATTTGCGGACTAGCTTCAATATCGCACGGAACTTCCGCTTAGGCCAACGGAAAAGTCGCAGAATCAGAAGTCTCCAAAATTGCGAAACGCGAATGCCATGACGCCTGTCGCCAGCGGAAGCGATGCTTCCATGGCGAGCAGACCTCAAGACATGCTGCATCGCTTGAAGGCGCCGCAGCACCCGAAGAACTTGAGAGCTGATGCCGCCCGACTGGCGGTGCGCTCGAAATTTCCGATTGGACAAATGACTTGAACGCTGAACGGCAAATCAATGCCCGTTGCTGCGACGGGCAAATGCAGGACGCAATATTTTCAATCGGCCGGTTGCCCCTGTGCACCTCGTCCAGAGCGCCGGCGGGCGGCAATCAATCCCTTCGCGTGCAGCGTAGGAATGCATGTCATGGAGCGTGCGCGGAAAGCCGGCTCGGTGCAGCCGATATCGAGGAAATTGGCTCGCGACAGATCGGCTTGCGGCATGCAGTCGATCATGACGCGCCAAATCCGTGCATGTTCATCAGTCATGCCTGCCCCTCCAGCTTTTTGAACAAGGCCCGGAAATTTTTGCGGGCATCGCCCGGATGCCGAGTTTTCTTGGAGGTCTTCAAGTTGGACAGATCGTCGCCCACCACAATCAGTCCGACCATGCCCAATTCGTAATGCGGCAAGCAAATGTAGCCGTAGATCCCCGGCGTAGTCAGCGTCACCGTAAGTTCCTCGTCGACGGCGCCATTCCAAGGGTCGGCTCCTTCGGGGATCATTCCGCGTTTGGAAGCCGAATTATGCCCCGCCTCGGTAGGCACGAATTTGACGCTTTCTCCGGGGGAAATACGCAAAATTGCCGGGGTGAAGACATTGATCGTGTTGGGGTCGTTGCAATCCGCGTTCAGCATCAGGACCGAATGCAGCCCGTCTGCGGCCGCCGGCACAGGCGTGCGTGCGAGCAGCGGCGTTGCGCCGGCAAGCGCGGCCAACGAGGCGGCGAACTCACGACGGGTAAGCATGGACAACCAGATCCTCCTTCGGACCGGTGGTGATATGAATGTCGACGCCGTAGGTTTCGGCGATTTCAGGCCGCTGCAGGATCTCTTCAGGGGGACCTTTGGCCAAGATTCGGCCCTGGCGAATCAGGATCAGGTGGTCGGCGAAGCGAGCCGCCAGATTGAGGTCGTGCAAGGCGACAATTCCGACGGCCTTCCGGTCCGCGACGGCGCTCTTGATTTGATTCAGCACGCGAAGCTGGTGATTGAGATCCAGAGCCGAAGTCGGTTCATCGAACAGATAGGCCTCCGACCGGCGAATCAGCGCTTGAACGACGGACACCATCTGCGATTGGCCGCCCGAAAGCTCGCTGATGTAGGCTTCCGACAAATGGCCGATTTGCGCGCCGTGAAGGGCGGCTCCGACAGCGTCCATGTCGTCCGGGGTCACCCGCCAGCCTCTAAGGTTCTTGCGCGCCATCATGACTACGTCGAAGACTGTCAGCGCCGCGTTGGCCGCGAAGAACTGCGGCATGAAGCAAACGCGCGCGAGCCGCTCTCTGGTCGACAGCGTGGAAAGGTCGGTGTCATTCAACGCGACCGTTCCCGAACTCGCCTGCACGAGCCCGGCGACCACTCGAAACAGAGTGGATTTGCCCGATGCATTCGGACCGATCAGCGCCGTGAGCTGCCCGGATAGCAAAGGCGCGAATCCTGCGTCGCGCAGGATGGGCCGCGTGCTGTACGCGAAATTGAGGCCGCTCGCGTAAAGCGTCATTGCCAGTGCTTCTTGCGTTGGCTCATGATGAGACTGACAAAGAACGGTATGCCGATGAGCGATGTGATCATGCCGATGGGATAGATGATTCCGGGCGTGATTGCTTTCGACGCTATCGAGGTGCCTGAAAGAATCAGGGCTCCGGCAAGAGCGCTCAGCGGCAGGAAGCCTCGATGATCCTCGCCGACGATCATCCGCGCGATATGCGGCCCCACGAGCCCGACAAAGGCGATCGTGCCGACGAAGGACACTGCGACCGCCGAGAGCAGCGAAACGCCGGCCAGCACGATCAGCCGCAGCGCGTTGACGTTTACGCCCAAGGCCGCGGCTTTTTCCTCGCCCATGCGCAGGGCGGTCAGCGCCCAAGACCGGCTGACGAAGTACGGCAGAACCAGCGCCAGCACCGCGACGCAGATCCCGATCTTCGGCCAAGTCGCGCGGGCGAGCGAGCCCAGTTGCCAGAAGATCAACTGTGCCAGCTGCAATTCGGATGCGCCGTATTGAAGGAATGCGAGCAGCGCGTTGAAGGTGAACAGCATGGCTATGCCGACAAGGATCATCGCTTCCGGCGTCACGCCGCGCAATTTGGTGAATAAAAACAGTCCCATGGAGGCGGCCATGGCGAAGACGAAGGCGTTGACGGTCACGAAGAGCGCGCCGATTCCGGGAATCACGGACCAGCCCAGCACGATGGCGACTGCCGCGCCGAAGCTCGCCGCCGAAGACAGCCCCAGCGTGAAGGGATCGGCAAGCGGGTTGTTCAGGATTGTCTGCATCTCCGCCCCGGCGACCCCCAGCATCGCGCCGACGACGACGGCCATCATGGCCACCGGCAGCCGCAGATCCCAGATGATGACGTCCTCCTTGGCCGACGCCGCGGAGGGTTGAATAACGACATGGGCCACCCGCCAGAAGCTGAGATCGGCAGGCCCGGTGATCACGTCGACCAGAACGATCGTGAACAGGGCGATCGCCGCGCCCAGCACGAGCGCGAACCGGAGCAGCGACCGGCGGCGATAGGCCCCGACGATGGTCTCGACGGCGGGGACGTTTGAAATGTCGGACATGGGATCGGCCCGCAGCGCGTTTTCGCTGCGGGCCCTCTCGTTCAGTTCAGGCTCAGCCAGAATTGACCGGAAGCCTCGTAAGGCATGAATTGCGCATGCATGCGGTCAAAGGTTTCTTGCGGATCCAGATCCTCGAATTCCTCCGCGTAAAGCCACTTGGCGATCTGCTGCACCGCTATGAAGTGATACGGAGAATTGTAGAATTGATGGTAGATCGAGTGGTAGTTCCCGTCTTTCACGGCGCGCAGGTCGGCAAAGCCGGGGCGCGCTGCCAAGGCCGTAATCTTTTCGGCGTTCACGGCGGGATCGCCTTCATAGCCCAGCAGGGTCGACGTGACCTCCGGCTTGGCTTCGGCCCAGTTCGCGCCCGTGCCGATGACATGGTCGGGATCCGCGTCGAGCACGCCTTCCATCGAAAGGGTCACGGAATAGGCATTGGCCAGAGTGGACGCGAAATTCCTGCCGCCCGCGAGCTCGACGAACCGGCCGTAGTTGTACGGCCCGAAGGATCGGCAGCAGAAATCGGGATTCCAGCCTGCGGCGTTCTCGACAACCACCATCGGGCGTTCATCCGCCGGGATGGTATCAACCACATTGGTCACTTTGCGCATCTCGGAGACGTAGAAATCGATGAACTTGGCAGCATTCTCTTCCTCGCCCAGAATGCGACCCAGAATCAGAAGCGAAGGGACCGTGTTCTCGGTCGGGTTGCGACGGAAATCTATGAAGACAACCGGCACGCCCGCTTTGTCGAGCTTTTCAATCAGGCCGGTCTCTTCAGCTTTGAAGAGGTTGCCCAAGTCGAGCAGAACCAAATCGGCTTCGGATTCCAGCACGGCTTCAATGCTGAAATCGCCTGCGTACGGATTGCCGAAATTGATCATCCGGCCCGCATCCGCAGGGAAGGCCGCCTCGAATTTGCGGAATGCGTCCGGATCGTAAAGGATCAGATCGTCCTTCCAGCCGACAATCTTTTCGAACGGGTTTCCTTCGACCAGCAGCGCGACACTGTACATCATCCGGCCTTCGCCTAGAATGATTCTTTCCGGCCTTTCTTCCAAGGTCACTTGACGGCCGGCGATATCGGTCAGGGTGAGTGCTTCGGCTTCGGCGCGAGGGGCTGAAGCGACACTTGCCACGACGGCCGCGGCTGCGACGGCGCAAGCGAATTTATGCATCTTGGTTCTCCATGGTTGAGGTGCGGACGCCGAGCTATATCGGTCAATCATAATAGTCAACCAAAATAGTCGGGTATTAATGGATCGCCTGAAAATCGATTGGAATCGTAAAGACATCGCAATTCCGCGTGCAATGATTCCGGCGGGGATGCTGGACATGTCTCGAAACGAGAGCGTCGAGAATCACGCTGCCTCGGGGTCGGTTTGAAACCGATTCGACGGGCAGAGACCGGCCGGCGGCCGAGCCGCGTTCTCCCGTCCCGCAAAAAGGCCTTGCTTGATGCGGTCGCGGATTCCGGGGCGGGCTCTCAGATTTTTTCCAGACCGCACCAGTCGGCGATGAACAGCGCAGCGGACTGGGTGACGCGGCGGACCGAGTCCAGATCCACCCGCTCGTTGAAGCCGTGAATGGCCTCGGCCTTCGGCCCGTAAACCAGCGCGGGAGTATCGCCGTAAAGCCCGAAGAACCGCGCGTCCGTGGTTGCGGTGATCGCCAGCCTGTTCAAGTCCCGGCCGGTGACGGCGCAGTGCGCCCTTTCCAGCGCGCCGATCGCCGCTCGGGCGGCGGCCCCGGCATCTTCGGAAAGCGCGTATCCTTCGGCTTGGAAGCCATGATAGACGATTTCGGGCGCATTGCCGCGCAGGAACGGATGGGTTCGCGCGGCAGTCATCAGCACGTCTTCGATCTCCTGCTTGGCGACGTCGATGTCTTGACCCGGAAACAGGCCCATGCGCACATCGAATACGCACCAGGCGGGCACCGAGCTGGGCCAGTCGCCGCCTCGGATCTTGCCGACATTCAGGTTCAGCGCATGATCGTGGTCGCAGTAGGCCCCGTGGCGCCGGTCGGGAAGATTCCAGCGCGCCTCCATCTCGTGCAGCGCGGCGATCAGCGGAATCGCCGCCTCGATCGCATTCGAACCGCTGCCCGCATAGGCGACATGGGTCGGCATTCCGCGCAGATGCACTTGGAACCACAAGACGCCGAGCTGCGCGGCCACCAGTTCCTCGGCGAAAGGTTCGGGGATCAGCGCCGCATCCGCGGCATAGCCCCGCTGCAGGCAAGCCAGCGCGCCGTTGCCGGTACATTCTTCTTCGACAACGGACTGAAAGAATACGTCCGCGGCCGGCGCGAAACCCAGATGCCGCAGCGCACCAAGCGCAAACAGGTTCGCCGCCAGCCCCGCCTTCATGTCGCCGGCGCCGCGCCCGTGCATCCAGCCGCCGTCGATGCGCGGTTCGAACGGGGGCGTGTCCCACATGCCCTGCGGACCCTCGGGCACCACGTCGATATGGCCGTTCAGGATCAGACTGCGGCCCTTGCGCGCGCCCGAGCGGTGGATGCCTACCACATTCACCGCATCGTCGTAATTGCCGATCACAGGGGAAAAACCGGGCAGATGCGCGATGTCGTCGAGGTCGATTCGCCAGCGGTCCACGGCCAGCCCGCGCGCTGCCAGTTCGCGGGCCATGAAATCCTGCGCCGACCGCTCGTTGCCGCGCGTCGAAGGGTAGCGGCTGAGCTCGGACAGAAATTCGATCTCGGCATCGAAGAGCGCATCGACGGCACTCAGAATGGCGGCTTTGTCCTCGGAGTCCATTGGCCGGTTCCGTCAGAAAGTCGGCAGGTGCCGATCAAACACGATCAATGGCGCGCCGGTAGCGGCGACCACGTCTTCGACGGCGGCCCCTTCGGCGATTTCGGTCAGGCGCAGCCCCTCGGGCGTGACGTCGCAGACCGCCATGTCCGTGTAGATCCTGTCGACGCAAGCCCGCGCGGTCAGGGGCAATTTGCAGGCGGCGAGGATCTTGGGGTTGCCTCGCTTGTCGGTATGCGTCGTGATCACGCCGACCCGGCGCGCCTTTTGGGCCAATTCGATCGCGCCGCCCGCGCCCGGCGAGAATTTGTCAGGGATCATCCAGTTGGCCAGATCGCCGTTGCCCGCAACCTCGAACGCTCCCAGCAGCGTCAGGTCGAGCCGGCCCGAACGCACGATGGCGAAGCTCAGCGCGCTGTCGAAATACGAGCTGCCGGGAATGGGCGAAACGTAGGCTCCGCCCGCGTCGATCAGATTGCGGTCGACCTGCGCGCGCTCCGGCGCCGGCCCCACTCCGGCGATGCCGTTTTCCGAATGCAGGCAGACCGGCAGATCGGCAGGCACATAGTTCAATACCTGCGTGGGCAGGCCGATGCCCAGATTGACGATCATTCCGGCCTCGATATCGGCTGCCGCGCGGCGCAGCATTCGCTCCTTGGAGTCCAACGGCACTTTATGCCCGAATCGATTCACGGAGCGGCACGACGTCATCCACGAAGGGGCCGGGCAGATGCGCATCCTCAGGCGCGATGTCGCCCAAGGGCACGAATGTATCGACTTCGGCGATCGTCCTGTTCGCGGCCATGCCCATCAAAGGATTGAAATTGCGAGCGGCGGCGGCAAAGCGCAAATTGCCGAACGGGTCGGCGCGGTCGGCGCGAAGGAGGGCGAAGTCGGCGCCCAGCGCAGGTTCCAAGATCCCTTCAACGCCGCCGACAGTGACGCGCTGCTTGCCTTCGGCCATCGGCGTGCCGATGCCGATATCGGTGACGAAGCCCATAACGCCCGCCCCGGCCACGCGGATTCGTTCGGCCAGAATGCCCTGAGGGGCGAATTCGACCTCGATCTCGCCGGCGTTCATCATCGCAACCGCGTTCGGGTTCAGCCCGATATGGCTGGTGATCAGCTTGGCGACCTGCCCGTTCTTCAGCAGCCAATCCACCCCTATATCCGCCTCGTTGGCATCGTTCTTGATGACTGTCAGGCCGGTCTGACCCTGTCGCGCCAGTTCCCGGATCAGGCGGAACGGGGTGCCCGGCATGCCGAAACCGCCCAGCATGACGCTGGCGCAATCGGGGATTTGCGCAATGACCGCCTCGATGGCGCGGGACTTGTCGGGCAGCAGCATCAGCGATCCACCGGCAGACCCGTCTCGGTCGCCATCGCATCAAGGCTTTCAATCAGAATATCCATAATCTCGTTCACCTGGTCGCGGGTGACGATCAGCGGCGGGCAGACCATAAAATGATCGCCCTCATGCCCGCCTCTCGTACGGCGGGAATAGATGATGAGGCCGCGCTCATGGGCAAGATCGACCAACCGGTTGAACGCATTCAATCCTTTGGGCAGCGGCGTCATCGTCTCGCGGTCGGACACCAGCTCAAAGGCCAGCAGCAAGCCTTTGCCGCGCACGTCGCCGACAAATGGATAGCGCCGCATCAACCCGATCAATTCGCCCTTCAGCGCGCCGCCCATTGCAGCGGCATTGCCGATCATGTCCTGCCTCCGCAGTTCGTCCAAAACCGCAAGTCCGGCGGCGCACGCAAGCGGATTGCCTGCATAGGTGAAACCGTGCATGAACCCGCCCGCATCCATGACCGCCTCCACGAGCGGCGTTCTCGCCACCATCGCCCCGAGCGGCGCATAACCGGCGGCGAAGCCTTTGGAGAGAACCAAGATGTCGGGCGTCACGCCCCAATGTTCGGAGGCGACGAACATGCCGGTGCGACCGGCGCCGGTCATCACTTCGTCATGGATCAGCAGAATGCCGAACTCATCGCAAATCTCGCGGATGCGGCCGTAATAGCTGTCCGGCGCAACCAGCGCGCCGGTCGAGGCGCCGCCCACTGGCTCCATGATGAAGGCCAATACGCTTCCGGGGCCCTCCTCGATGATCTTGTCGCGCAGCAATTCGGCGTATTTCAGCCCGCGCGCCTCGTCGCTCAGATCGTCGCGGTCCAGATAGCAAAGCGGCGCCGCGACCTTGGGCATGCCGCGCAGCATCGGCTCGAAAGGCTTGGACAGGGGGTGGTATCCGGTCAGCGCCAATGCGCCCAGCGTGCCGCCATGATAGGACGGAAAACGGGAGACCACTTTCCAGCGGCTCTCTTGTCCTTGCGTCACCGCGTATTGCCGCGCAAGCTTGATCGCGCTTTCCACGGCTTCGGATCCGCCGGAGACGAAGAACACCCGATCCAGACCCTCGGGCATCAGGCCGGCGGTCCTTCGCGCCAGCGCCTCGGCCGGCTCATTCTGGAAATGCAGGCGGTAGCCGAAAGTCGACTTGTCCATCTGCGCCTTCATCGCGGCGATCACCCGCGGGTTGGAATGGCCGATATTGCTGACCATCGCGCCGGAAGACCCGTCGATATAGCGCTTGCCCGCCGTGTCCCAGATGTAGATCCCCTCTGCTCGGTCGAGCATCGGGCGGGCCAGCCGGGACTGGTAAAACAGGTTCGACTCCGCCATTGCGACGTCTTTCACTTCAGTTCTGTCCTTGCAGGTGCTTCCGCAGGAAATTGCGGGTGCGTTCGTGTTTCGGATTGCGGAACACGACGTCGGGCGGGCCTTCCTCGACCACATAGCCGCCATCCATGAACACCACCCTGTCGCAGACGCTTTCGGCGAATCCCATCTCGTGCGTGACGATGATCATCGTCATGTTCTCCTCGGCGAGCTGCTTCATCACCAGATTGACTTCTTCCACCAGTTCGGGATCGAGCGCCGAGGTCGCTTCGTCGAACAGCATGACCTTGGGTTTCATCGCGAGCGCCCGCGCGATGGCGACGCGCTGTTTCTGGCCGCCTGACAATTGGCTGGGGTAATAGTCGATTCGATCCAGCATCCCGACCCGCTCGAGCTGTTCTTCAGCCAGCTTGTCGGCTTCAGCATTTGAAATGCGTTTCAGCATTTTGGGCGCGAGCGTGATGTTGCCGCGCACTGTCAGATGCGGAAACAGGTTGAAGTGCTGGAACACCATGCCGATCTCCTGCCGCACCCGGTTGATGTGCTTTTCATACCGGCGATGAGGAAGGGATTCGTTCACCACGGCATCCTCCAGCCGGACCTCGCCGGAGGTCAGCGGATCCAGATCGTTGATCGCCCGGAGCAGCGTCGACTTGCCCGAACCTGAAGGGCCGATGATGGCGACGATCTCTCCCTTCTTCACTTGGAGGCTGACGTCGTGCAGCACCTCGAGTTCGCCGTATCTCTTGGCGGCGTGGCGGATGTCCACAATGTGTTTCCCGGTCATGGTCCCGTCTCCTCGATCACTCAGCGGGCGGCGGCGATGCGGCGTTCGATCCGGCTGAGCCCGGCCTCGAGTCCCAGGTTGATGACGTAGTAGCAAACGGCGGCGGCGATGTAGAATTCGAACGGCCGGAAGGTCTTTGAAATCGCCAGCTGCGAACTGAGCGTCAGTTCGGTCACGCCGATCACCGAGACCAGCGCGCTGTCTTTCAGCAACGCGATCATGTTGTTGCCGATGGGCGGCACCACGGAACGCACGGCCTGCGGCACCACGATCTTGCGTATCGTCTGCCCTTGACTGAGACCAAGCGTGCGCGCGCCCTCGTACTGGCCCTTGTCCACCGCCAGAATGCCGGCCTGAATGATATCGGAGTTGTAGACCGCGAAATGCAGCCCGAGCCCGATCACTCCGGCCACGAAGGCAGGCAGATCGACGCCGATCTGGATCAGGCCGAAATAGATCAGGAACAGCTGCAGCAGCAGCGGCGTGCCCATGAAAAACCAGGCGAACGCTTTGAACGGCCAGCGGATCGCAGGGGGAGCGTAAAGCGCGACGACCGCGAACACGATGCCGCCGAAGAAACTGAGCAGCGCCGCGGCAAGCGTAATGCCTACGGTCCAAAGCGCCCCAAGCAAAAGCCGGTCGATGTAGGCGGGGACGACTGAGAAATCAAGACCCATGGCGGCCTGCGGTCGGTGCGGGCTTGCCGATCATTTCAGCGCCGCCCTTCTGTCCAGGAATGAGACGCCCAGCCCGACGACATAGATGATGGCCAGGTAAAGCGCGCCGGCGAGCATGAACATTTCGAACGGCTTGTAGGTGGAACCGATATAGCGCTGCGCGGTGTAGGTGAGCTCCACCACCGAAATCGCCGCGACCAGCGCAGTGGCCTTGATCTGGGCGTTGATGTTGACGCCGAGCGGCCGGATCATCAGCCGGGCGGCCTGAGGCAGGATCACTTTGCGCATTGTCCGAATACGGCTCAAGCCCAATGTGCGCGCGGCCTCGAATTGGCCCTTGTCCACGGCGATGACGGCGCCGCGCATCGTCTCGGCCATGTAAGCCCCGATATTGACGCCCAGCCCGATGACCCCCGCTTCGAACGCATCCAGCTGGATGCCGACCTGCGGGCCGCCGAAATAAAGGATGAACAGCTGTATCAGCGCCGGCGTGCCCCGGATCACCGACACGTACGTCGCTCCGACGGCGCGCAGCGACCGATGGCGCGACAGCCGAGCGGACGCCCCGAGCGCTCCGCAGACGAGGCCGAGCGCGGTCGAATAAACCGACAGCTCAATGGTGATGACCGCGGCCTGCAGAAAATAAGGCAGGACGCGCAGGATCAGATCAAAGTCCATCGCGACGCATGGGCTTGGAAGCGTTCGGCGGAAAATCCGGAGCTGGCGGAAGGGGAAACCGCCAGTTCCGCAGGCTGTTCAGCGGATATCGCCGCCAACCCATTCTTCGGCGATGGCCAGGTAGGTGCCGTCAGCCTGAATGGCATCCAACGCATCCTGCATCGCCTTGCGCAGTTCCGGATTGCCTTTCCGGATGGCTATCCCGGCCTGATCGGCAATGCCCGCAAGACCCGACGTGTCAAGCTGGGCGATCGCATTCCCGTTCTCGCGGATCGCCAGAAGAACCGGGATGTCGTCGGTCACGATGGCATCGACGCGGCCATTGTCCAGCTCCAGCAGCAGTTCCGGCAGGCCCTTGTACGTGCGCACGTCCCAGCCGGGCTGCTCGTTGGCCCACTGTTCGTGGGTTTCCCCGAGCGTCACGCCGATCTTGCGGCCTTCAAGCCCGGCAATGTCCGCCACGTCGGATCCTTCCTTGACGAAGATGCCCCGACTCATCCGGTAGTAGGGGCCGACGAAATCCACCACTTCCTTGCGCTCTTCGGTGATCGACATCGAACCGACGATCGCGTCGTACTTGTTGGCCAGTAGACCGCCGATGATGCCGTCCCAAGCGGTGGTCACGATCTCGATCTCGACGCCCAAGCGTTCGGCGATCGCCTTGCCGATGGCGGGATCGAATCCGACGACTTCATTCTGTTCGTTGACGAAGTTGAACGGAGGATAGGCGCCGCTCATGGCGATGCGCATCACGCCGTTTTCCTTGATGGCGTCCAGTTCGTCCGCCAGCGCGGGCGACGATGCGGCCAGCGATGCGACGGCCAGCGCGCCGGCCGGGCCGGCGGCTTTGAAGATGTTCGAAATAGCGTTCATGCGGAATCCTCTCTTGAATGTCACGAGCACGCCGTTCAAGAAGAAACGGCAAGCGCTTCCATCATGCCGGATGCTTGCACAAGCCCTATGGATAGGGCAAACAAATAATCTCAATGCAGATCATAGATTGATTTTATGATGAAGCCCTACGAGCAACGCTTTCCTTGGCAGCTGGACTGGAATCTGCTTCGCACGTTCGTGGTCGTGGTTGATCAGGGCGGGATCACCCGCGCGGCAGAGTATCTGGGCGTGACCCAGCCGACGATCAGCAGCGCTTTGAAACGGCTGGAAGATTCCGTCGCGCAAAAACTGGTGACCCGCCGGCCGAACTTCTTCGAGATTACGGACGCCGGCCGAATTCTCCATCGCGAATGCAACGTGATTTTCGGATCGGTCTCCCAGATCCCGAGCCTGATGACCGAATCGGAAGACCGCATCAGCGGCCATGTTTCCATCGTGATGGCCAGCCATGTCGTTTCACCACATTTTGATGATCTTTTGAAAGGGTTCAATGTCGACCACCCCGACGCGACATACTCGATTTCCATCGCCGAGAGTTCGGAAGTGCTCAACCGGGTGCGGCAGAACCGAGCCTCGTTCGGCCTCTGCCTCATGCGGGAACCGGATTCATCACTCCGTTCAACTCCTTTTTTCCGCGAGTTCTTCGGCCTGTATTGCGGACCTTGCCATCGGCTTTTCGGCGAAGGCAATATCGGGCTCCTTGAGCTGAGGGGAGAATCGTCGATCTCGTTTCAGACGGAAAGCGAGAGCGGGCCGCTGCATTCGGTGAGCCTGTTGCGGGAGCGGGCGCTGCTCGGAAGCACGCCCAAAGGCATATCGGCGAACCTGCCGGAAGTCCGCAGGATGATCATGGCGGGCCTGGGCATCGGCGCGCTGCCCGTGCATATCGCGAAAAAGGATGTCTCTCTCGGAAATCTCTGGCAGCTTCCGCCCTATCAAGAGCTGCCGGCGATCGACGTGCACTTCGTCCGCAACCCCAAGCGCAACCTGAACCCGGCCGAGGACACGCTTATCCGGAAGTTGCAAGATTTCATCAACGAAACTCCTCTGGCCGGTCGGACATACGACTGAACGATCCGAAAACCTTCCATTTGAATTGCATTCGGGACGGCGCTCCGAATTTTCCGTCAGACGACCGACTCCGAGAGCGCGCCGACGTCATGCCCGGGCATGTCTGCGCGAACGCCCCGGTCGAACCGCTGCCGCGAAAAAAGGAGCGGCTTCTCCTCCGGCAGAAGTCGAGGCCCCGAGCGGGACGCGGCCCGCCCGTCACCCGCCCGAAAATTTGGCGCATTGCGGGTCCCGGTGTCGGGCATTCCGGCGGCGGCGGTCCTGCCGCACATGATCGGCTTCAATGTCGTATCAAGGCTCCATGATCTTTCGCCGCCTCGCCGACCTGACGACGCGCATCATGACCGCGGTCGCGCCGACCGATGCCGCGAGACCGAGAAGGAATGCATTGATCGGGGACGATCCGTGCAGGCCCGCAGCGAATGCGACGCAGAATGTGGCGAGGCTTATCGTCCCCAACAAGGCCGAGTAAACGACTGCCGACGCAGCCGCCGCGCCGAACTGCTCGCCGACGGTCAGGGAAATCAGGGCGTAGCCGATTGGAAAAGCGAGAAGCGTTCCCGACATTTCAGCTCCCAGACGGGGCGCGAATACGGTGACAGAAGCCACCAGAACACCTCCTGCGACGGCGCGAACAAGCAGCATCGGAAGACCTTCCCGCCGCTCGGCGGCGGCGCTCGGAATCTGCAGCCCCCGCCCTACCCGTCGGGCGGCGGCGGTCACGGCCACGAACAAGATTGCGGCTGTTTCGATTGTCGCCGAAAGCATGCCGAGCGCCCAGATTGCTCCCCACCAGACACACACTGCCAGCAAGAGGGAGGCGATCGGACGGCAGCGTGTTGCCGTCGCCATGCAGCTCGTCAGAAAAACTTGGGTGGCGCTCAGAGCGAGCAGCGAGTGCGTCGCTGTCTGAATCAGGAACTCCGAAGTTCCTGTGCCGAGGAGAAAGTAGAACCCGGGACCCAGTCCGATCGGCAGCCCTGCAACGAGTCCGCCGGCCACGGGGCCGAGCCTGCCGACGGCTGTCGCCACGGCCACGACGATCAACGCGGTCGCGCCCGCTCTTGCCAGAAGTTCTACGAACGGAAGCTGCGCGACAAGATCACTCATGTCTGCCGCGCTTCCCGGATTGCCCGCTTGTTATTGTCGTGACCTCCGCTTACGACCGCGTCTTTCCGATGGTCTTGCGCAACGAGGTTTCAATGCGCTCCGGATCAAGACCGCGCCCGATCAGAACAATCGTATTGTCGCTCGGGCGCTCGACGCCGTCCTCGGCGGCGGGCAGGCGTTCCGGGGCCTGCATCACTTTGCGCACGGATTGCAGCAGCAGACGCCCCGCGGGCGTGCGCACGACTCCTTTGACCCGAACCAGCCGGTGCCCATGGGCATGGAGCATCGCCGACAGCCAAATTGAAAGCCCGACCCAGATTTCTCCTTCCGCAGAGAAGGCGTCCAGATTGAGCGGCAACGATGTCAGCGGCTCCTGATCATCTTTTCCGTTCAGGTCGGGCAACTCCGCGGGCCGGGCCGGCGGGAGGTCGGCCAATGCCTCTTCAACCCCGAAAGAGCTGGCCAGGAACTCCGGCGCGGGGTTGATGCGGCGAAGGGTTGCAGCCAGATTTGCAAGAGCCGTTGCTTCGCAGCTGTCGGTTTTGGCGAACAGGATTCGGTCCGCCGCTTCGATCTGGGCGCGCGCAAGGGCCTCGCTTCTCAATTGCTCCAGACCATGAAGGGCGTCGACGACGACGACGATCTCTTCCAGCACGATATGGCGCGTCAGAATTTGATCGTCTTGAATCGCGGCCATGACCTTCCCGGGGTCCGCCACGCCGCTCATTTCAAAGACCAGTTGCCGTGTTTGCGGACCCTCCCGCTTGCGGCTGCGGTCATTGCAGATCCGACGAAGGAGAGCGATCATCTCGTCCTTCCGATCGCAGCAGACGCAGCCTCCGGCAAGAACGTCCAGTCGGCGCGCTCCCGCCAGCAGCGTGTCGTCGACAGCGTGCGATGCGACCTCGTTCACGATGACATGGGGCCGGTCGAAGGTCTTGACGAACAGCTGGTGGCGAAGCCAGGTGCTTTTCCCGGCGCCAAGAAAACCGCCAAGAATGGTCAGCCGCAGGCGATTTTCTTCAGCGCCCATTCAATTTCAAACTGAAGCCAGCGGATCGAACGGCGCGCCTGTGAACAGTTCGACCTGCTCCCAGACGTCTTCCACCGTCTGGCAGATCTTCGTCTGTCCCATCCCGTTGGACAGCTGAATCCCGGGCTGTGATCCAAGATCCCGGGCCGCAAGGCCGAGCGGTCTGAGAAGCTCGTTCAAGAGCGCGGCCCTGGCGAAGCGGATCCTCAGCCGCGCGTGCGGCGTCTCGCCGCCGGCATCCGTCCAATGCCCCGCGGCAGGCGGAAATCCGCAAGCTGAGCACATGTCTTCACCTCTCGAAAATGAGGCGCGGCCGCCCGACTGCGAACGGGCGCGCGGAAAATTCAGATCGTCTCCGGGCGCTTGTCGCTGTCGAACGGGAAGCGCTTGCGGAAATCATCGGTGATGTTTTGGAATGTCGCCCATTCGACGCCGTCCTTGGCGTTGATGTATTCGATCAGGCGCTCAAGCATCAAAAGCACCTGCGGACGGCCTGCCACATCGGGGTGGATGGTGAAGCAGAACGTCCCGTAGTCCATTTCGCGATGGACCCAGTCGAACTGGTCCCGCCACATGACCTCGATATCGCGCGGACTGACGAATCCGTGGCTGTTCGGCGCCGCCTTCATGAACATCATGGGCGGAAGGTCGTCCACGTACCAATTGGCCGCGATGTCGACGAGGTCGATCTCCTTGCCGTGCTTCATCGGCTTCATCCAAGTGCTCGCGTCCTTGGCGTAGTCGATCTTGGACCACTCGTCGCCGACGCGAGCGTAAAAGGGCATGAAATCGCGGTACATCTGGCTGTGGTCGTAGGTGAAGCCGTATTTCTTCAGCAGAGCTGCGGTATTGGCGGACAACTCCCACCACGGAGCCACGTAGCCGCGCGGCCTGTCCCCTGTCAGCGCTTCGATCAGCTCGACGGATTTGGCCATGATGTCCTCTTCCTGCTGCAGCGTCATCGCGACAGGATTTTCATGCGAGTAGCCATGCGCGCCGATCTCGTGGCCGGCCTCTTTGATCATTTCCATTTCCTTGGGAAAGGATTCCATGGAATGGCCGGGGATGAAGAATGTGCTCGGCAAGCCGTATTTCTCGAAGAGCCGCAGAAGGCGCGGAACGCCGACCTCGGTCGCGAACACGCCGCGCTGGATGTCCGACGGGCTGTCCTGGCCGCCGTAGGAGCCGAGCCAGCCGGCGACGGAGTCAATATCGACGCCGAACGAGCATTTGATTTCTTTCATGGTCTTTCCTTTCGTTGCCTATGAAACTTGCGGTCCTGATCAGGCGGCCAGAAGTTCGTTCCACCGCCTGACGAGATAGTTCTGCTCGTCCATCAGCGTGTTCCACATGACGATGTTCGTCATGCGGTCCTGATGCGATCCGCCCTCGCGGACGGCGCCTTTCGTTATGATTTTTCGGCCTTGGGGATCGCAAAGGCCCTCTCGGGCCGGTTTGCCTGCATACCAGTAATCCCATTCCGCCTCGGAAAGATGGAGCCTGGTTTTTTCGGGGACGGACGAGTAGTAGCCCTGCCTCGCGAGGATTGCGCCCGGCCGGCCGGAGAGCCACCAGTTCAGGTATTGATACGCCGCGTCGACCTTTTCCGCCGGCAGACGGGAGGAAAGGCACAGGCAGGAATGCCAAGCGCGATATCCCTCGACCGGCGCGGCGACGCGAACCTGGGCATTGCATGCCCGCAGCGTCGACGCTGCGGGAGACCAGATTCCGCCGATGCGGCCCTTGCGGTGAAGCATGTAGTCGACTGATTCTTGGACCGTCGACCAGAACCCGCCGAAATGCCCCGCCTTCTTGAGCAGGATCAGTTCGTCCACCAGCGCGTCGATCTCTTCGATCGACAAGTTGCCGATATCCTCGAATTCCACGAAATTCATCGCCTTGGAAGCCAGAATCATGTCTGCGATTCCGACGGACGGGTCGGTGTTCATGCCGACCTTTCCGCGCCACGTCTCGTTCAGAAGCCAGCCCCAGCTTTCAGCCCCGGCATCCAGCGCATCCGGCATGAGATTCGGGTCGTAGGAAAAAGAGTCGGCGTTATGCGCTGTCGGAACCGCGCTCAGGAGTGAAGTCTGGCTGGAGCCGAGCGTGCCGTCTTCCTGGACGAACTGAACATCCATCGGTCGACTTCCGGCGCCCAAGCTGACACCGTCGGCCAACGCTCCTGTTTTCGTAAGCCCTCCGACCTTTTCCCACAGCTCCAGCCGATCGCTCCGGATCGGCTGGATGGCGCCGGACGTCCACAACAGGTCGATCCCGTTGAACCACTGGTCGTAAATGTCATAGCCGTCCGGGCTGAGGATGCCCTTCTGCAGAACTTCGACGCCGCTCCGGACTTCAAATTCCAAATCGAAATCAAGATCCCTTCTGGCAAGACTGTGCACTTCTTTCAGAAGCGTCACGCTGGTGCCGAGAACACGGAGAGTCAGACCGGCCATCGATGCGCCTTCAGTGAACGCTGATCAGATACGGGGCGGTCTTGGGCTTGGGCAAAACCGAGAGCACCCTGAGTTTTGCAAGCGTGTTGCGCTCCGCCTTCTCCAGATGGGTCTCAAGCATCGTTCGCGCGACGCCGATGTGACCTTTCAAAAGCTGATCCAGAATGTGCGCATGATCCTCGAGGGCCGGCCGATCAGGTTTCAAGCCAAAATTCCGACGGAAAATCCGGCCTGCAATGAACGGAAACTGATTTCGATCTATTGCCTCCAGCAGGCGCCGGTTCTTCGCTTTGTCCAAAAGCACGCGATGAAGATCATTTTCGATGCTTTCGATCTCCTCGGGGAGAAGGGCATCCAGATTTGCCAGCGCGGCCGCCACGCGCTTGCGCATCATTCGGATGGCCGCCTTGTCAATGGAGGCGACGGACTGCACGAATGCCGCCGGCTCCAGCAGGCGGCGAATCTCGAATGCCTCGTGCACATCGCGCGCCGTCAGCGGTCCGGCGGTCCAATGCGAACGCATGGACTTCTGCAGGAAGCCTTGATCCTGAAGCTTGCTCAATCCATCTCGAAGCGCAGTGCGCCCGATCGCAAAATGCTCGCATGCGACGGTTTCGCTTACGCGGAAGGTCCCGAAAGGCAGGCAATTGGAGACGTCCAGCAGGATGCTGTCAAAAATGCTCTCCCACGCAGCCTCGCGGACGACTTCCGGTTCGGATTGATCAAGGAACAAGGCCCGAAGATCCTGAACGGTCATGTTCGCGCCTTCGGCGCACCGGCCGATGACAAACCCCTGGCCATTGGCGGACCTGATAAAATCCTCCTGCTCCAGCATCTGCAGAGCGCGCCGAACAGGCGCGCGACTCACTCCGAATACGGCGGCCAGCCGGCCCTCCTTGATGACAGCGCCCTCAGCCAATGCACCGTTGGCAATCCTTTCACCGATGCAGGAGCGAATTGAGAGATACAGAGGCGGCGCCTTCTTCGGAACTCCGGCAGCGTTGGGCACGATAGCCAGCTCAGCCTTGCGCAGGCTCTCGGCGCTGCGCTTCACGAAAGAGTTTTCCGACTGACCTTCATTTTTCATGCAACGTATTTTGTCCGCAACGAAACGGATTCCATGCCCCGAACTGCGCACATATATTCATAAGCTTTGAAGTTGCGCAACTAAAAAGTATGTTGCGTTCAAAAAACTTTTTTTGTAGCGTGATTCGGGTGAAAGAATCGCGGCGGGGGAGCCGCGCGCAATTCGCGCATCCAGTTCGGCATCACGCAGATGGCCGATGAACGAAAGGAGAAATGAAACATGAGCAAACTGAACAAACGACCGGGCCGCGAGGGCATCGGCCGCCGCAGCGTTCTGAAAGGCGGCGCGGCGACGCTCGCCGCAGGCTCCGGGATGCTGGGCGCACCGATGATCTGGGCCAACACCCTGAAAGACGTCACGCTCCGGCAGGTCGGTCCGTCATACTCGGTCTACCCCGACATCGCCGCCAAAGCTTCCGAAGACCTCGGGTTCACCATTGAAACCCAAGGCGCTTGGACCGATGCGCTGATGGCGCGCGTGGTCACGCAGCCGGAAACCGTCGATATCGCGGACCTCGAATTCTGGGCGCTGTCGAAGGTCTGGCGCAGCAAGCAAATGCACGCGATCGAAACCAGCAAGATCAAGAATTGGGAAAAAATCATCCCGCTGTTCCGCGAAGGCAAGAACTTCGACGGATCGGACGCGTCGCGCCAAGGCATTCTGCCTTACGAGGTGCAGTATACCGACGGTCCGGGCTCCGACGCGTTCGCGGACGGTCCGACGGACTATGCCACGATTGTTCCCACGATCTACAACGCCGACACGCTGGGCATCCGCCCCGACCTGATCGGCCGCCCGGTCGACAGCTGGGCCGAACTGCTGAATCCGGAATTCGCGGGCAAGACGGCTCTGCTCAACGTTCCGCAAATCGGAATCATGGACGCCGCCATGGCGATCGAAGCCCGCGGCGATTTCGTCTATGGAGACAAAGGCAACATGACCCGCGAGGAGATCGACAGGACGATCGAGATACTGATCGCGGCGAAGCAGGCCGGCCAGTTCCGCGCTTTCTGGTCATCGTTTGACGAATCGGTCAATCTGATGGCCTCGGGAGAAGTCATCATTCAATCGATGTGGTCGCCCGCCGTGACCGCAGTGCGGACCCGCGGCATCGAGGTCTCATATGCCCCGTTGAAAGAAGGGTATCGCGGCTGGGGCGTCGGCATGGGCGTGATGAGCCATCTGGACGGGCTGAAGCTGGAGGCGGCCCATGAGTACTTGAACTGGATACTTGACGGGTGGCAGGGCGCGTTCATGGCCAAAACCGGCTATTACAGTTCGGTGCCGGAGACCGCCAAGTCCAACCTCAGCGCGGCTGAGCGGGATTTCTGGTACGACGGCAAGCCGGCGGCCGAAGACATTCTGGATCCGTTCGGCAGTCTTCAGGGCAGCGCCGGCTTGGTTCGCGACGGCGGCTCATTCGAAGACCGCATCGGCAACATAGCCTGCTGGAATACGGTTATGGACGAAGACCGTTACATGGTAAGACGCTGGAACGAGTTCATCTCGTCGTAAGGCCGCATCGCGGCCGTTCGAACGAACGCAGCAAACGGCCAGCCGTGTCCGTTGGCACGGCAGGCCGACAACCGAATCGGGGCAGTACCCGGCATGTTCCCACGAAATCTCAAACCTTATCTCGAAGCCCTGCCCTACGCTCTGATCCTGATCCTGATCGTCGGCGCGCCCATTGCCACCTTGGCGACGCTCAGTTTTTGGGAGACGGACGGGCTGATGCTCTATCCGGGCTTCACCTTGGAGAACTACAAAGAAATCTTCACATCCCAGCTCACGCTGCAGCTGTATCTGGCAAGCATAAAATACGCGGTGCTGACTCTGGCGATTTCAATGATCATCGGTTTCACATGCTCGTATTTCCTCGTCTTTTTCGTCAAGTCGCTGAAAATCCAGATAGCTCTTTTTCTGGTGTGCACGATTCCTTTCTGGACCTCGACCACGATCCGGATGATCTCGTGGGTTCCGTTCCTGGGAAAGGAGGGCGTCCTCAACACTGCGGTCCAGAGCATCGGGCTTACGGATCAGCCGCTTGAATTCCTCCTGTTTTCGGACTTCGCGGTGGTTCTGACGTACGTCCACCTGTTCACGCTGTTCATGATCGTGCCGATCTTCAACTCGATGTCGAAAATCAGCCCCTCGGTCATCGAGGCCGCGAAAGACGCCGGCGCCACCGACTTCGACGTCTTGGTCAATATCATCATCCCGCTGACCAGAACGGGAATCGCGCTCGGCGCGATCTTCGTGGTCGCGCTCGTCATGGGCGATTTTTTCGCCGTGCGCATCATGAGCGGCGGACAGAGCGCATCCGTCGTCTCGGCGATGAAGAACGAAATCGACCAACTCTATTATCCCCAAGCCTCGGCGATGGCCGTTCTGCTGATCGCCGTCGTTTTGATCTTCGTCTCTCTCATCATGCGCGTCGTCGACATTCGCGCCGAACTCGCACGATAGGGGACGGTCCGATGAACACGACCAGACGCCGCCCCGCATTTTACGCGCTCGCTGCATTCTTCGCGCTTTACGTCGCGTTCCTTTACGGCCCGATGCTCATCATCTTCGTGTTGTCCTTCCAAGGCCAGTACGGCGGTTTGACGTTCCCGATGCGCGGCGTGTCGACGCATTGGTTCACTGACCTGTTCACCAGTTCCAGATATGGCGATCTAGGCGGCGCGCTGTCGCGATCGCTGATCCTGGGAGTCGCCTCCATGGCCATTACCGTCGTGACCTGCCTTTTTGCAGGGCTGGCCTTCCGCAACCGGTTCATAGGATCAAGTTTGATCTTCTACCTCGCCATCGCCTCGCTGGTCGTTCCCGGAATCCTTCTGGGTCTCGGACTGGGTCAGCTGTTCCAACTGTTCGGCATCCGCCTCAACTGGTTCACCTCGGGTCTGGCGGCACACCTGTCCTGGACGCTCCCTTTCGGACTGCTGATCATGTTCGCGGTTCTCAACCGCTTCGACGGGGCTTGGGAGGAAGCCGCCCGGGACGCCGGCGCGACGCACTGGAAGACGCTGAAATACATCACGATCCCGATCCTGTTTCCCGGCATGATCGCCGTGTCGCTTTTCGGGTTCACCTTGTCTTACGATGAAATGCCCCGTTCGCTGCTGACGGTCGGCGCCGACAACACCCTTCCGATCGAGATCGCCAACATGACCCAGAACGTCACGACGCCGGCGCTTTATGCGATCGGGTCGGTCACTTCAGCCATCAGTTTCGTCGTCATCGGCATCGCCTTCCTGTCAATCTCAATAATCCAGAAACGCCGCGCCCGCCAAGCCGGGACAACCAAGATCCAGGGAAAATGACATGTCGAATGCCGGTGAAATCCTGATCGAACAGGTGACCAAGAAATTCGGGCTTGTCAAAGCGATCGACAATCTCGACCTCAAAATTGAAGGCGGTTCCTATTGCTGCATGATCGGGCCGAGCGGATGCGGCAAATCCACGTTGCTGCGAATGATCGCAGGCCATGAAACGCCGACCGAGGGAACCATCAGGATCGGCGGCAGGGATGTCACCAACGTGCGGACCGGACAGCGCGGGACAGCCATGATGTTCCAGAGCTACGCGCTGTTCCCGCACTTGACGCTGACGGACAACGTGTCCTTCTCGCTGAAAGTGGACAAGGTCGGGAAAGCCGAGCGTCGCGAGCGCGGTCGGGAAATGCTGGACAGGGTGCAGCTTTTGCACTTGGCCGAGCGCCTGCCTGCGGAACTGTCCGGCGGCCAGCAGCAGCGCGTCGCGCTGGCGCGCGCGCTCATCACCAACCCCCAGGTCCTGCTTCTGGATGAACCGCTGTCCGCCCTCGACGAATTCCTGCGACTGCGCATGCGCGTGGAACTGAAACGTCTTCAAAGCGATCTCGGGATCAGTTTTGTCCACGTCACGCACACCCAGCCCGAAGCGATAGCGCTGGCGGATCAGGTCGTGGTGATGGACCACGGCGTCGTCGAGCAAGCCGGCATCCCGCGCGTGATTTACAATGAACCCTACAGCCCTTACATCGCGCGCTTCATGGGAGGACAAAACGTCCTTTCCGGCAAGGTCGAAAGCATCAAGGACGGCGAGGCCGGAGTTTCGGACGACGCCGGCAGCCATTTCTCAGTCAAGTGCGCGACTGCGGTCGAAATCGGCGACGAAATCAAGTTTGCCGTCCGGCGCGACCGCATCAGGATCGGAGGCTCTCCCGAGGCGCACCGAAGCGCCCTGACAGGCAAGATCACCAATCTGGAATATCAGGGCACGTTCGTGAAAATCAGCATGGAGGTGGAGGGGCATGAGGAGTTCATCGTCCACCTTCCCGACAATCTGTTCTTCGAAGCGCCGCAGGAAACCGGCCAAACGGTAACGGCGCATTGGCGCAGCGAGCGGAACTTCCACCTTGTCGGGACCAATGATTCGACCGGGAACCCGATGGAAGATCTGCATTGATGCCGAAGGTTGCCGTGCTCTCCACGGGCGGCACGATCGCGATGGGGGCAAAACGCAGCGCCGGCGGCGTTGCGCCGTCGCTGACCGCGGAACAATTGATCGCGGCCGTGCCCGAGTTGGAAAGGGCCGCCCGGATCGAGGCGTTTCAGATCTGCAACCTGCCCAGCACGCATTTGTCGTTGCCCGAGATGCTCCTGCTCAGAGCGAAGATCCTCGAGTTGGAAGCGGAGGGATTCGACGGGGTCGCGATCACCCAAGGCACCGATACGATCGAAGAGACAAGCTGGTTTCTCGATCTTGTTTGTCCGGCGCGCATCGGTCTCGTCGTCACGGGCGCAATGCGCAATCCGACCCAGCCGGGCGCCGACGGTCCGGCCAATCTGCTGGCGTCGGTCCGGGTGGCAGCAAGCGATGCCGTCCGGAATGCGGGCGCGCTCGTTGTCTTGAACGACCAGATTCACGCCGCCCGCTTCGTGCAGAAAATGCACTCCAGCAACGCGGGCGCGTTCGCGTCTCCGACATGCGGGCCCTTCGGCTGGGTGGCCGAAGGAGTGCCGGTTCTCCCCTTCCAGCTCGCCCGAACGAAACATATCGAGCTCCCCGGGAATCCCAAGATGCCGCGTGTTTCGATCATCAAGCCCGGCCTCGGCGAGGACGGCATTTTGATCGACGCGGCCCTGTCGTTCGGCTGCGAAGGCATCGTTCTGGAAGCCTCCGGGGGCGGCCATGTGTCCGCGGACATTGCCGATGCTGCCGAACGCGCTGCTCGAAAGGTTCCGGTCATTCTGAGTTCGCGGACGCGCGCCGGGAACGTCCTGACAGGAACCTACGGATTCGAGGGATCGGAAATGGATCTATTGTCCCGCGGCCTGATCTCGTCCGGGGTTCTGGACGCCTTGAAGTCTCGAATCTCCCTGATGCTCTCGCTGATGGCGGGAGACTCCCCGGAAACGCTGCGAAAGCGGTTTGCGGAATTGGGCGCCGGATAGCCGAGTTCGCCGTTGCGAATACTGTCCGAGTTCACCTGCCGCTGAGACTCCGCATTGCCGTCCGGGCGGCGGATTCCCGTGCCTCTCGAACCGGATGCCATGTTCGGCGCAGAAAGCCTCGACGGCCTTCACCCCTTCACCCCTTCGCGGCAGAAGCGGGCGTTCATGCTGCCGGGCGCATGGTGGACGCCCGCATGGATGACCCCGGAACTGCACCCGGGCCGATGTGCCGCCGGGACGGGCTCTTTCTCGAGCGCCACGATCCGGGCCGAATTGTCGCGCATCTGCAGTTCCAGAGCGGCCATGCCGACAACACCGCCGCAAATGGCCAGAATGTCGGTCTCATCCGCCGTGGTCAGGCGTTCCGTCCAGGACCGCCGGCGACGGATGGTTTCCGCGCCGCTCCGGCCTTGGCCTTCGTGCGAAAGAAAACGAGCAGGACCAATGCCGCTCCGCCCAGATTGGCCAGCAATTCGAGCGGCCAGAACGCCAGGATTGCGCCTGCGACAACGGCCGGATAATCGAGAAGTCCGAGCGGACCCTCGCTGTAGTTCTGGATCAGGACATTCGTTGCGTAGATGCCGAACAAGCCGAAAAGCCCGATCTGCGCCACCTCCAGAAATTCGCCGGAAATGAGCGGGGTATAGGCGAACATCAGCGGCATGATGTAGAGCCCTTTGGCGCTCTTCCAGCTTTCGAAGCCGGTCGCCATCGGTCGCGACCCGGCGATGCCTGCGGCCGTGAAGGCAGCCAAGCAGACGGGCGGCGTGACGTTCGAGTCCTGGCTGAGCCAGAAGATGATGAGATGCGCGGTGAGCAGGAAAGTGGCGGCGATCGCCGGATCGACCAGTACCGGTCTGATGGTGACGGCAATCTCGAATGGAATCGCCGCGACAAGGTCAAGGGCGTCAGCCCGCGTCATTCCTTCGGCGACATTCGCCGCATTCGGATGATCAACGAGGAGGAAGAGCGCGGATTTGGCCGGATCGGAGATTCCGGCGACCAGTTGATCCGCGATCAGCGTGTCCGACATGATCCCGGCCAGCGCCGGCGCGGTCAGAATGGCGAGAATGATGTAGGCCGCGGTTACGGGAAGCCCCATGCCCAGCACCAGCGAGACCAGACCGATCAGAACGATCGCCAGCGCCAGAGATCCTTGCGACCATTGAGCGATCATCAGCGAGAAGCCGTTGCCGACGCCGCTGGTGACGATGGCATTGTTCATGATGCCGATGGTCACAAGCAAAATGGCCGTCATGACCGATGACCGGACGCCGGATGCCAGTGCTTGGGCGATTTTGTTCGGACCCATGGCGACCGGCTTGAACATGCCCTTCGGCAATGCGACCGTCAGCAGACTTGTTGCCCAAGACGTCGCGATCAAGGCCGCGATCGCCCAGCAAGCGGCGAAGGACGGGGTTACGCCTGAGAGCAGCAGCCAGATCATGACTGTCAGCGGAATGACGAAAACGAGCCCGCCGGACATCAGCTTGCCCTTGTCGACCGTCATGTCGATCTCGGATCCGGCATCGTATTTGACAGCTTCGATCCGGACGACGAAGGCGACAGACAGGAAGTACAGGAGAGCCGGCACGACCGAGACGGTCACGATCGTCGCATACGGAATGGACGTATAGCTGGCCATCACGAATGCGCCCGCGCCCATTATCGGCGGCATGAGCTGTCCGCCGGTCGAAGCCGCAGCCTCGACGCCCGCCGCGAATTTCGGTCGGAAGCCGTTGGCCTTCATCAGCGGAATGGTGATGACGCCCGTCGAGGCGGTGTTTGCGATCGCGGAGCCCGAGATCGTGCCCGTCAGCGCGGACGACAACACGGCGACAAAGGCCGCTCCGCCCCTGATCCGTCCTGCGACGACTTTGGCCAGCTCGATGACGAAGTCGCTGGCTCCGGACGCGACGAGAAAACCGCCGAAGATCATGAAGAGCGCGATGTTGGTGGACGAGATGCTGGCGAGGATGCCGAACAAGCCCTCGTCGTTGTAAAGCGTGCGGAACAGAACGTCGTTGAGCGGCAGGCTGGCCGATCGGAAGACTCCCGGCAAATAGCCTCCAAGGAACAGGATGTACGACAGCGACAGCACGACGAGAATCGGAATGACCCAGCCCGAGACCCGGCGCGACAGGTCTATGCAGGCAAAGATCAGGATGAACCCTGCCGCCCAGTCGAAGAATGTCAGCTGCCAAGCCAACCCGGTCACGGCCAACGAGCGTTCGTAAACCGCGTTCTCGGCGCCCGCAACCCACAGCGCGGCCGCGGCGACCATCAGACCGTAGACCAGATCGAAAGCCCAAGCGAAGGACGTGTTGGCGCGCGAACCGAAGGGGCTGTAGATTGTCGAGGCAAGAAAGGCGAATCCCGCGAAATGGATCGCATTCTGCCAGCGCCCCGGCTCGATGAGATAGACGTTGGTGACGACGTGCCAGAGTCCGAAGATCACTGCGAACGCGATCAGCAGGTACGACCTTGCCTCCTTGTTCGACAGATCCAGCGCTTCGCCGCGCCGGCAGGTCATGGTCGCATCAATGGCTCTACCGTTCTGTTTTGGTCAATTTCGCGACGGCGCGAGAGCGCGCGCCGCCGCTCCGTTTTTCGTTCAGTTCTTGAGATGCTCGGGGATTTCAAGCCCGACCTCTTCATAGTACCGCTGCGCGCCGGGATGAAGGGGGACCGGCAAGCCCGCCATGGACTTCTCGACGGCCATCGCCTTGGTGGCCGGATGGATCGCCTGCAGGAACGGCAGGTTTTCGTACATCGTCTTGGTCAGCAGATAGACATGGTTTTCGTCCACGTCGTCGTTCACCGCCAGAAAGTTTGGCTGGGCGATGGTGTTCACGTCCTCGTCCTGGCCCGGATATGTGCCGGCGGCGATGGTGTAGGGCACCCAAAGGTTGCGTCCGCCGTCCATCGCGGCGAGCTGCTCCCCGGTCACGTCGAGAATCGTGAAACGGCCCTGGTTGGCGGCCATCAGCTTGGTGATCGCGCCGGTCGGGGGACCTGACGGAAAGCCGCCGATGACCGCCTGTCCGTTCGCCATGGCGTCGGCCGTCGGTCCGTATCCGGCGAAGACCAATTCGTAATCGCTCTCGATGTCGACGCCGAGACCGGAAAGAAGCACTTTGTTCGACCCGAGCGTGCCGGAATTCTTGTTGCCCATGCCCGCCGACCGGCCCTTCAGAGCAACCAGATCGTCGACCGTTCCCGTCGCGGCTTCGTCCGACGGCACCACGAACTGCTCGACATTCTGCCAGAGCATGGAAACCGAACGAATGTTCGGCTGCGGCTCGGTTACCGGTCCCGTGCCGGTTGCGGCATACGAACCGTAAAGACCTTGCAGGATCGCGAAATCAGCAGTTCCGGCTCCGAGCGCCTGCACGTTGGCGCCCGACCCCGCCGAATTCACGGCTGTCAGCGAGAACTTTTCCTTCGGCAAGAGTTTCACTTTCGTCAACGTGGAAATCGCCGTCCCGACCGGGTGGTAAGTTCCCCCGGTCGACGCCGTATTCAGAACGTAATCACTGTCTTGGGCATTTGCCGACGGCGCGGCGCATAGTGCCATGGCGGCGGCCGCGCAGGCCGCCAATCGGAATTTTTTCACTGATGAACCTCCTTTTCGTTTCCCCGGCGCCTCTTGCGCGGCGGGTTCAATGGATTCGATTGAGCCAAATTATCAGAAATCATGCCAACAATTAAATTGAAATGAAAATTGACGGCGCGGAGCGTCTTCCGCCTAAAATGCTGAATGCAGAGTTCGCTCATGAAGGCAGAGAGCGAACGCGAGAGGGGCGCATCCCATTTTTTGGTTGGGCGGCTGCCGCGCGTCACGCCCTCCAATCGAGGAAGCCGGGCCAGCGCTTGCTTTCGAGGCAGCATCTGATGGCGGGCACGGCGTGGCGCTCGCTTTCGACCAGTGGCGGTCATCTCGCTGCGACGTCCCCTTTTTTGAGTTCACAGCTCGTTTGTTTGGCCTTTCGCTCTACGGCCTCCCCGGGGCAGTTCAGAGGAAGGCAAGACTGCGGGTGGCTTATGCATCCTCGACAGGAAGCGAAAATGCGACCGCCGGAACGATGGCATCGTTATGACGGACGCGGCCTTGGGAGAACCCTGCTTTGCTGGTCATGCCGTCCCTTGCATGGCGGCGTCCATCTGCTCACGGCGCGCCTCGGTCGCGTCGGCATTCACGGCTTCCGCCTCCAGATCCAAGACGACGCCGTAAACGTCATGCGCATGCTCAACCGAGCAGAAACCGTCCAACACGTCGTCCAGCACTTTTTGAGGATCCCGTTCCAGCGGGCTGCCGAACCCCCCGCCGCACGGGCTGTAATAGGCCATCACATCGTCTTTTTTGACCTCAAGACCGTGGAATTTGGAATGCATTTCGCGAGCTGGATCGTTGGTCGCGACATTGTAAATTTCGCATTTGCCGGCAGCGCCGTCCTTGCCGCCGAAAACGCCCCAGGGAACGTTTGAATGACGTTCGCTCTCATGCGTGACAATGCCATCCGTAAGAATGCGCTGGCTTTTGACCACGCCGATGCCGCCGCGGTATTTCCCCGCGCCGGGCGACGCGTCTTCGCGCAGTTCGTATCTTTCGCAGATCATGGGAATATGCATCGCCAGATCTTCCAGCGGATTGTTGCGCGTATTGGCCATGAGATTGTCGATGCTGTCGGGTCCGTCCGAGTTCGGGCGGCCGCCGTAGGCACCTTCGTTGACCTCCAGAAACACCCAATATTCGCCGTTCGGGCGCACGCCCGCATAGGACGCGAACGAGATCGACGCCGAGGAGCCGCCGATGATCTCATCGGGCAAAACCGGGGCCATGGCTTTAATGATCAAGTCGATCATCATATTGCACTGGGTGAACCGCGCCTCCGCAGATGTCGGCGCCTCAGGATTGAAAATCGAGCCCTTGGGGGCAATCACCTCAATCGGCCGGAACGATCCCTGGTTCGAGGGCACCCGCGTGTCACTGGTGGCGGTGTCCAGCAACAATTTGCGGAAGGCTGCATAGGCCGCGACCTTGGTGGACCCCTCGAAGGGCACGTTGTAGGCGGTTGGCGTCTGCGGCGCGGAGCCCGTCAGGTCGACCTCGATACGGTCGCCGATCACGCGCACGCACACTTTGACCGGCAGATGCTGGCCGCGGTTTCGGCCATCGTCGTCCAGCCATGCCTCGGACCGGTATTCACCGTCCGGGATAGCTGCGATCCGCTGGCGCAGCATCCTTTCAGAGTAATCCATCAACTGGTTGCAGGCCCCGAACACGAGGCCTTTGCCATAGCGGTCCAGCAACTCCCGGAACCGCTTTTCGCCCAGCCGGGCCGACGCGATCTGCGCTTCGATATCATCGACCAACTGACGCGCGGCGCGGGAGTTGTTGCGGATGAAGTTCCACATCGTCTCATTGCGCGCGCCCTTGCGGTAAAGCTTGGTTCCGGCAAACAGCATGCCCTCTGCGTAAACGTCGGGGACGTCGATGATCAGACCGGGCGTCGCGGCGCCGATATCGATGTGGTGCGCGGTGTTGCCGGAATACCCGACCAGTTCGCCTGCGTAGAAAATCGGGATGACAATGGCCAGATCGGGGGTATGCGACGCTCCGTGATAGGGGTGGTTGTGGACCACCACGTCGCCCTCGTACCACTCCCCGTCATCCAGCGTGCTCTGAATGCCCGCCAGATAGCCCGGGATCGAACCGATATGCATCGGCGTGGATTCCGACTCGCAAAGCGTGTTGAAATCGGTGTCGAACAGCCCGGCCCCCAGGTCCTCGGATTCACGGATGATCGAGGAGAACGACATTCGAAACAGCACGTGCGCCATTTCCTCGGCAATGGTTTCGATGGACCCGCGGATCACCTGAAGCGTGATCGGATCAATTGTCTTGTGTTCCTCGGTCATTGATCTTTTCCCCTTCAAGCCTTCGCCAGCCGCATGCTGCCGTAGTCCAGAATCTCAGCCGTGTAATCGGGCGGCACAAGCGTGGTCGAATTGTGCTGAATGATGATCGCGGGCCCCTGCACCCGTGTGCCGGCGCCCAGCTTGCCCCGATCAAGTCTCGGCGTCATGCGAATAGAGCTATCGTCGAACACGGTTTCCCGCTCGTACATGAAGGCGTCTTTCACGTCGTCCGGGCCGCCCTTGAACAATGGCTCGAGTTCCAGATGCCGCACATTCGCGGTCGCGATAACTCGGACAGTGTAGAGTTCCACCAGGGAGTCGTCGAAAGAATAGCCGTAATCCGCGATATGTTGCTTGTGAAAGGCGCCGATCACCTCGGCTTTGTTGTCCAAGCTGAGTCCGTCTTTCGGCATCGGCACGCGCAGTTCAAAGCCTTGGCCGTGATATCGAATTTCAGCGATCACCTCGAAGGACTGATCCGCTTCGTCGATCTCGTCGCTGTCGAGAAGCTCCTTGCCCATGGCCTTCAGTTCATCGGCGGCGGCGCCAACTTTGTTGATCGCCTCCTGATCGGCTGCGAACAGGTTGGTGATGACCGAACGTGTATGTTCGTATTGCAGATCGGTGCCCAGCAATCCCATTGCCGCCGTAATCCCCGGCGCCAGCGGCACCAGAACGTCGCGCGCCGCCGCGAGTTCCGCCAATGCCGCACCATGGAACGGACCCGCGCCACCGAACGTCATCAGCGAGAAATCGCGCGGATCATAGCCGCGCGCCACAGAGTTCGAGCGGATCGTCAGCGACATGTTGTTGTTCACGATCCTGATGATGCCCAGCGCGGCCTCGGTGACGGAAATGCCCAGCGGGCCGGCGATATGCTCCTTGATCGCCTTGTGCGACAATTCAGGATCCAGCGGCAGATCGCCGCCCAGGAACTTGTCTGCGTCCATCCGCCCCAGAACCATCTGGGCGTCGGTCACGGTCGGTTCGGTGCCGCCGCGGTCGTAGCAGGCCGGGCCCGGTTCCGACCCGGCCGAGCGCGGCCCGACATTGAAACCGCCAGCCATGTCAAGATAGGCAATCGATCCGCCGCCTGCACCGATGGTTTCAAGGTCGATCATCGGCGCCATGACCGCATGCCCGGACACGACTGTGTCGCGCGGGTTCTTGATGCGGAACTGGCCGTTGGCAATGGTCGAGATATCGGCAGAGGTCCCGCCGATATCCACGGTAAGAATGTTCTCAGTGCCCGCCAGCCGCGCCTCGGACAGGGCGCCGATCACACCCCCGGCTGGGCCCGACATCAATATTCCGACTGGCTTCTTGGCACAGCCTTCTATGGTCGAGATGCCGCCGTTCGACTGGATCACCCGCAGCTTGGCCGGAATGCCCGCAGCTTTCACCTTGGCCTCAAGGTTGCGCAAATACATTGAGGATTGCGGGCCGACGAAGGCATTCATCGCCACAGTCGAGAAACGTTCGTACTCGCGGATCACATTGGCGACCTCGGACGAAATCGACGCATAGGCGTCGGGCATTTCCTCCAGCACGATATCGCGCGCTCGTTTTTCGTGGCTGTCGTTGAGGAAGGAGAACATGAATCCGATGGCGACCGAGTTGATGCCGCGTTTTTTGAATGTCGCGCAGGCGGCGCGAACTTCGCCCTCGTTCAACGGCACCTCGATCTCGCCGGACGGCGGGCGAATGCGTTCGGTCACGGCGAAGCGGTTGCGGCGCTTGACGAGCGGGCGGCTTTGCCAGGGCACATCGAAATGCAGCGAGAAATTGTGCGGCCGCTTGTGGCGTCCGATATGCAGGATGTCCCGGAACCCTTTGGAAGTGATGAAGCCGACCTCGGCGCCGTTGTGTTCGATGGTGATATTGGTTGCGATCGTGGTGCCGTGGCTGATCACCTCGATGTCACTTTTTTCAATCCCGGCAATCCCGCAGATCTGCTCGATCCCTTCGACGGTTGCGATCGACTGGTCTGCAGACGTACTGGGAACCTTGTGAAAGAAGGTGCCCTTGCTGCATTCCAGAACCAAGTCGGTGTTGGTTCCGCCCACATCAACGCCGATTCGCGCCATGCCATATCTCCCAAATGTCCGGCGTCACCGCCCGCAACTTTTCGCGTCGTCAGTCGATGTCGTTCGTTCGGTTCACGGTGTTCAGATAGCTGACACAGGTATCGACCGTCTCGACGTCACCGAACTTGGCGTCGATATCAAAGAGGTTCCAGGCGACGGCGCCAGGCACGCGGTCGCCAATCGCCTCTTTCACCGCAATCGTACGGAAACCATCCGCCAGCCCATCGCAAATCGTCTGGCGAACGCAGGCGCAGGCGGTAACCCCGGTGACGAGAATCGTATCGACATTGTTGGCACGAAGAATGCCTGCCAGTTCCGTGCCGTGGAACGCGCTTGCCCGCTTTTTCAGCAGGGTATACTCGCCTTCGACAGGGGCGATGCGGCTGTCAATGGCCCAAAGATCCTTGTTGGCCAGATCAACGACATCCACCGGGATCTTGTTGTGCCACAGCCCCATGTCGGTGAAGGGCGCATTGCGATCCGTAATTTCGTATGCGGTGGTGATGTGGATGGCGGGATGGCCATTGGCGCGGCAAGCTTCCAGCAGTCGCTGCATGCCGGGAATGATTTCGTTGTCCATCTTCTCCTGATCGCAGGTGAACGGATTTCCTGGACGTGTCCAAGCATTGGCCAGATCGACACTGACCAGTGCCGGCTTCTTCCCGAATCCCACGCGCCGCTGAAACCCTCGCTCCTGGTACAGCTTGGTGGCCACGTCGAAGGCCTGCTGCAGCATCCTGTCGAGTTCTTTTACGTCTACATCGCTCATGCTCAATCCTCTTGTTTCGGCCTGCCGACCCCGGTCGCGCTTGGAATTCATGCAGGGAGTTCCCCGCAATCGACCGGCAGTGAACAGCACATGCGATACGAAATCAAATGTTGGTTTGCCCAGTATTGTGGAGGATTTTGCATTTGTCGTTAACACACTATAAAATAATGAAAATTCAACTCCTCTCAGAGAATCCGAATGTCCAAACTTCCAAACTCCCGAGATATTGAGGCATTCAATGTCATCGCGGTCGAACTGAGCTTCCGCCGGGCCGCCGAACGGCTGGCCATCGACCAAAGTGCGCTCAGCCGGCGGATTCGACAGCTCGAAGGGCTATTGGGCTATCAGTTGGTCCGCCGCACGACGCGCGAGGTTTCGCTGACCGCCGCCGGAGAAGTATTTCATGAACGGACGCGGCTGATGAGCAGCAAGATCGGAAATGCCGTTCAAGCGGCTCGGATCGCTGCCGAGGGCAAGACCGGATCGCTGAGAATCGGGTACATGTCCTTTGCCGCAATGGAGACCATGCCGCGTGTGGTGAGCGAGTTTTCCCGCCGCTATCCCGATATCGAGCTTGAACTGCAATACATGCGCACTCAGGGTCAAAAGATTGAGTTGTCGCGCAACAACCTCGACGTCGGCTTCATGCTCGGCCCGTTTTCGCACCCCCAGTTCGAGACGCGTCTGCTGGTCGCGGAACCCCCGGTCGCGATCATTTCGACTGGTCACAAGCTGGCAACCAGACCTTCGGTCACGCTGGCAGATATCGCGCGTTATCCGATGGTCCTGGGCAACATGGCGGAATGGGATTCCTTCCGACTGTTCGTGAACGACATGTTCTCACCCGACGGACACTCGCTGAAAATCCGCTATGAAGCTTCGAATGCGCTGGGCATCCTCGGCCTCGTGTCCGAGGGGCTGGGGGTTTCGATCTATTCTCAAGGCATCGCGCGGTTTCAGCCGCGCACCATCATGACCAAGCCGATCAGTGATTGCGACGCGACAATCTCGACTTTGCTGATATGGAACAGGGTCTACAAAACACCTGCCCTGATGAACTTCGTAGACGTCGCCGAAGAGCTTTACTCCGACACAGTCTGAAGGTCGGTCTCCGCTGGAACTGCGGCCGGCTGAAGCCCCGGGAGCGGCTGCAAACCCGGCGACATATCGTTCGTACGGCATTGGAAATCCTTGAAAACAAGGGCTTTGTCGAACGGTGCGCAAATCGGGGCGCGATGGTGCGCGACCTGTCGGAGTGCGAGGCCGAGGAGCCGCACTTCGCCCGGGGATTGCTTCATCGCGCGGCGGCAGAGCAGACGCGCCCGCCGTTGTCGGACGAGGTTCTGACCGGACTGAAACAGATGCAATCCTGTCGCGATGCCGCAATCCGGGAGAAAGACCGTTCGGAAACCTTCCGCCGGAATGAACACTTCCATGTTGTCCTGAACCGCGCTTTGGGAAACAGCGTTCTCTCGAAGATGCGCTGAATCTCTGCAACAAGCGCACGAATCTGGTCAGATCTTCGCGTTTGCTCGATCAAAAGCCTGCAACGCTCTGCGAAAGAGCGCCATGACATCATCGACGCCGGTGCTCTTGCCGACAGGAACTCCTGTGTCGAAGTCATTTTGAAACACATTCTCGACGCCAAGACTTCATACGGGAAAGCCAGTTTTTCAACATGAAGCATCAGGCTCGCGCTTGAATGTGAATCGGCGTCCGAAAGCGGCCTTCCATTCGGAGAGGCCCGTTTTGCCGCGGCGGTTTCGCTTGGACAGCCGCCGATGAGTGCTCAGCAAGCTGCCGTTCATGAGAAACGCTGACGGATCCGGAATGAGCCCCCGTTGAATGCGAGTTCGAATTTGGCAAGGGATTCAAAAGAGACGCTGAAACGAAGCCGGTCGATCGGAACTTGGACCGGGGGATTGTGAATCAGAGGAACCAATAGATGCCGGCGTTCGGAGAAATTGCCGTTTGCCGCGTTTTTTTTGCGAAGACTTTTGCGGACAAGCGGCTGGAAATTGCGGCCGGCGAATCAAGGCAACGCGTCAATGCACAGGTTGAATGACGACCTGGCCCAGATCGTTCTGGTTAACCAGAATTGGAACCTCGCATATCTCGCTGACGGCGCGCGCAAAGTACATCATTCGGCGGTCGTCGGCATTGTCCCGCGAAGCCGCCGTCGAGCGCAGCCATGCTGAGAGTGAGCTCGATTGCGAACGCATGCGGAAACTTGATCAAGCTTTTCCAGTGCAAAGACCCTGAAGGAAATACTTGGAATTTGCTTGAAAAAGGTTTCCGTCAGTTCTTCCGCCGCAAGCGGCGACTTCCGAAAACTGGGGACTCTGGCGCATCCATCTCGAAGCGGCTGCGTTCAGGCGTTGCGCAATCCAGCCTGGCTGATGCTCTCGGCCATGGCGCTTTGCTTGGCATTCCCCGTGATCCATTCGATGTAGCGCAACTTGTTCCCAGAGCAGGTCGCATCTTCCGAACCCAAGGCGTAGAACGCAAAATCCGTGGCGACCTTGTTTTCAATCGGTCTGACCAGAACGCCTTGGTCCACGAGGCCTTGCGTCGTGAAAGACCAGCCCAGCGCGATCCCCTCCCCGGCGATACAGGCCTGAATGACAAGCTGATAATCGTTCAGGATCAGAGTTTCCGGCAAGTTCACGCCCGCGCATCCCTGGCGCTCGAGCCACTCCTGCCATTGCATGCGGTCGCGAAACGGTTCTGCGTTGTGGATGGTCGAGTGGTTCTTCAGGTCGGCAAGGCCGTGGACCGGCCCCGCCTTTTCAAGGTAGGACGGGCTGCAGATCGTGTAGAGCACCTCGTCCGACAGGTGCCAGCAATTCTTGCGCTTCCAGCCTTTGGGGCCCCTCCGGATCGCCAGATCAATCTCGCTGCCCGGCTCCACATTGCGGTCTGTGGTGATGATCCTGACGCTGACGCCGGGAGTTTCGCGCCGGAACTGAGCCGTGACCGGCAGCAGCCACTGCGCAGAGGCCGAGGTCGATGCCGCCACGGTTATGGTCCGGCTTTCCCGATCCTTGATGCTACGCAGCCGGTTCTCGATCTGGCGCAGCGCCGGAGCCAGATCCGCCATCAGCTCGGCCCCCGACCGTGTCAGCCGCACGCCGCGATTGCCGCGTTCGAACAGCCGCAGACCCAGCTGGTCTTCCATGGCTCGGACCGCATGGCTGACGCTGGGTTGCGTGACGCGCATCTCAATCGCAGCGGCCTTGAAGCTTTGCAGCCGGGCAGCGGCTTCGAACACCAGAAGCGAATGGGCGGAGGGAATGAGTTTCCGGAGGTCAGACATGAATTCAACTAATACCGGCATAAGAATCCAATATCTACAGCCCATGTCCGGTTTTACCTAATCTGGCGGCATGGAAATCATGCGTGTCCATATGGAGCCGACGGTGTCGGGCTGGTATGCGGCGCTGGGCACGAAGCCAGCCCCTCGTTCGCTCGAATTCGATTCGACCTGCGACTATCTGGTTGTCGGAGGCGGCTGGATGGGGCTGCATTGCGCCCGCAGGTTGGGCGACCTTGCCCCCGATGCGCGGGTGGTTCTGGTCGACGCGGGCCGGATCGGAGACGGGTCGGCGGGGCGTTGCGCAGGTTTCGCCATCGACCTGGCGCACAACCCGCGCAACAAGCATTTCGCGGAAGACAGGAAGGGCAACGAGGAAGAGTTCCACGTCAATTCCGAAGGCATCGCCTATATGCGAAGCGCGGTCGACGAACTGGGCGTCGAGTGCGACTGGGATCCGTCCGGGAAATATCACGCGGCGGCAACGGATCGGGGACAGCGGTGCCTCCGGGAAATGTCGGCGGCGCTGACGCAGATCGGAAAAGACCATTCCTGGGTCGGCGAAGATGAAATCCGGTCAATCACCGGCTCGCGTCACTATGTGGCGGCCGTGCACACGCCGGGCACGATTCTGCTTCAGCCCGCAAAATACCTCGTCAACATGAGGGCGCGGCTGCGGGAAAACGTAGAGGTTTACGAAAAGACCGCCGTCATGGATATAACTTATGCGCCTGGGCAGCATGTCTGCGAAACGCACGGCGGCGTGATCCGCGCGGGCAAGGTGCTCTTGTGCAATGCCGCCTATCTGACCAAGTGCGGATTCTTCCGGAACACCGCCATCCCGGTCTATACTTACGGTTCCATGACCCGCGTGCTGACGGAAGACGAGCTGCGGACCGCCGGCGCCCGCGGACCTTTCGGCGCAATCCCCGCCGAAAGCTTCGGCACCACCACGCGCCTGACGGCGGACAACCGGCTGTTCCTGCGCAACGTCTATTCCTATGCGCGGGGGTTCCGGTCGCGGCGAAAAGATGTGGATTATGCCAAGAGGCACCATCAGACCGCGTTTGACCGCCGATATCCTGAGCTTTCGCATATCGGCTATGAACACAGCTGGGGCGGGTTGCTGACCATGGCGCACAACGGCGGCATGGTGTTCGGAGAGCTTTCCGAGGGCGTCTATGGCGCGGCCTTCTGCAACGGCACCGGCGTGGCCCGCGGCGCAGGTTTCGGCAAGGCGCTGGCCGAGCTTGCGCTTGGCCGCTCCTCGCGCACTATCGACATCCTGAAAAACCGCCCCAAGCCCAATGTCGGCTGGCCCGAGTGGATTACCGAGATCGGGGTGCGGGCAACAACCAAATACCGGTTCATCTTGGCCGGCAAGGAAACCTGACAGGAGACAGCCATGGCAGATCTCGCCGGCATCAATCTCGCAATGCAAACCCCGTTCGAGGCGGACGGATCGATCAATTTCGACGAATGGAAGCGTTTGATCGATGTCTATATCGATGCCGGCGCGCACGGACTGGTGATGGGCTCGGGCACCGGACAGCATCCATACCTGACCGAAAAGGAATGCAACGAGCTATACGAAGTCGGCATCAAGCGCATCGACGGGCGCTGCAACGCGATCTGCCAGACTTCGGCGCTGAACATGGACGAGGTCATCCGCCGGTCGAAGAAGGCCGAAACCGCCGGGGCCGACGCGCTGATGATCCTGCCGCCTTATCTTGAGGGGCCGGCGGATGACGACGGAATCCTTGAATTCTACCGGGAAATCGACGCGGCGATCGGGATTGATATCGTCGGCTACAACATTCCGCAGGCGACGGGGCTTTCGGTCTCGCCCGACTTGCTTGCCCGCCTGTGCGCGCTGAAGAACTTCAACTACATCAAGGACAGTGGCGGCGACATGACCACCCATCAGCAATACCTGCAGACCGACTGCAAGATACTGAACGGGACCGACACGATGGCTGTCTATGCCCTCATGGCTGGCGCTGTCGGCTGCATCTGGGGCGGAGCCAACTATATGCCGCATGAATGCGTTCGGCTTTATGATCTGGTGCAGGCGGAGGATCACGCAGCCGCACAGGCGCTGTGGCGGAAGATGCTGCCGTCGCTGCTGCACATCTGGACCAATGACTACGTGCAATGCGTGGTGAGGGCCTCGCATCATCGCGGCTATGGGCCGGGACATGTGCGCAGGCCGCTGCGCCCTCTGTCTGCAGAGGCCGAGGCGGCGATTATCGCTACTCTGGCGCCGCTGCTGGAAGGCTGAACATGGCCAGCCGCGAGGCCGCGCCCCGCCGCCTTCCGTTAAGTCGTTTAAAGATAATTCTGCAATTTCGCGCGTGGATGCGGCCGAGCCGCTCCGGCCCGACGCTGCGGAGGACCGGCATTTTGCGGATCTGCGCCGGATGAGCCCGGATTTCACATGTCCGCGGGCTGTGCCTGTGAGCCTGCGGACATTCCCTTGGAGTGCCGGCATCCGCATATCAATCACACCAGCCTTGTTGACACCGACCTGGCCAATTTCGGCCTGACCACCGGGCAATAGCGGGCCGAGGTCACACAGACTTCATTCCCGAACACGTCCGCGCAAACGCTTCCATTGCATCGCCGCCGCTGACAAAATGCGGCGGAACCAAAAAAGGAATCCACATGGACGGTTGAACTCGCTCGTCACCAAAACGCAAAAGCCGGGGAATTTTACTTTGGCATTGACGGCCGATATCGAGGCGGTCGCCGATGCCTCGATGACAATTCGCGAAGGCCGGACCGACATGATTGTGCCGCTCACACCGAAATCGCGACCCGCGCGGCGTTGACGTCGGTCCGCGCCGTTCTTGCGTCGGAGGGGCTATGAAAATGATGCCGCAACGAGAAAGCAGACGCTGACATGAAGATCAAGGAAATCCATATCTACCAGCACGATCTTCCCGTTCGGAATGGCCCCTATACGATGGCGAATGCTGAAGTCCGGGATCTGGATACCACACTGGTCAAGATCGCAACGGACAACGGCTTCACGGGCTGGGGCGAAACCTGCCCGGTCGGCCCGATCTATGCGGAAGCCCATGCTGCCGGCGCGCGCGCCGCGCTTTGCGAGATGGCGCCGGGCCTGATCGGCGCCGAGGTCTTGCCGCTCACTGTTCAGCGCCGGATGGCCGGTCTCCTCAATGGTCACAACTATGCAAAGGCCGCGGTCGATATCGCCGTGCATGACGCGTTGGGCAAAGCCCTCGGACTGAGTGTCGGCGCCTTGCTTGGCGGGGCCGCGACGAACCGCGTGCCGTCCTACTACGCCACGAGCGTCGGCGAGCCGGACGAGATCGCCCGGCTGGCGAAGGAAAAACTGGCCGAAGGCTATCCGCGCTTGCAGATCAAGGTCGGCGGACCTCCGGTCGAGAAGGATATCGAGACGGTCCGCAAGGTTTGGGAGGTGATCAAGGGAAGCGGCATGCGCTTGGCGGTGGACGGCAACCGGGGGTGGACCACGCGCGACGCCATGCGGGTCAGCCGCGAACTGCCGGATATTCCATTCGTCATGGAGCAGCCCTGCAACACCATTGATGACCTGCGCAGACTTCGCCCCCAGCTGCGCCATGCGATCTATATGGACGAGAATTCGGTCGACTTGCCCACGGTTATCCATGCGATCGGATCCGAGCTTGTGGACGGGTTCGGGATGAAGCTCACGCGGATTGGCGGGCTCCAGCCAATGCGGACCTTTCGCGACATCTGCGAAGCGCGCTCTCTGCCCCACACATGCGACGATAGCTGGGGCGGCGATATCATTGCGTCAGCCTGCACCCAAATTGGCGCGACCGTGCAGCCTCGGCTGCTGGAAGGGGTCTGGCTCGCGCAGCCGTATATCGAAGATCACTACGATCCAGCCAACCCGGTCAGGATCGTCGACGGCCATATTGCCCTGCCCGAGGGGCCGGGGCTGGGTGTCAATCCCGACGCCGCGCTGTTCGGCGCGCCGGTCGCATCGTTCTGATTGGGCCCTGCGGATTCCTCGGCAAAGCACGCACTCGTGACAAAGGCGGCATCGGCGCTGCTCCGGCCCGGGCGCTCTCCCGCGTCACGCTCCGCCTGGATGTACCATTCGCGATGCGGGAAGCGGGAGCATCTGAGCTTCTCCGCGATCAAGGCGTTGGCAGCGCTGTCGCTGGAACAATTGGAACGGTTTTCCTTGATCGGCCGAACTCCGCGTACGCGGAGTTCGGCTGGTTGCTTCGGGCTGTGCTTTCTCTCCGGCATGGATCCCTTCCTTCGAGTTTCCGGCTCGTTTGTTTAGCCGATTGCTCTCCGGAAAACCCGGGGCAGTTCACTTCGGTCTGGAACCTCCGGGCGGAAGCCGACAACTCGCTTTCAACAATTATCATCACGTCATTCAAGCTTGCATGGGCGACCAAGGCTTCGCGCTGGGTTGGCTCAGGATGTTGGGCGATCAACTGAATAACGGGCAGCTTGTAGCACCGCTTTCGGAGCAGGTTGAAACGGACGACAAATATTACCTGACCTATCCACGCAACAAGAGTCCGCAGTGGGACCTCTCGCCTTTCCATGATTGGTTGATCGCAGAATTCGGGTAACCGACACGCGCTGTGCCTACCCCTGAAGCGCAGCAAGAACCGCACTCCTTTTTGAGTTGCATGATTTTTTCTCATGCAAAATCCGCCAATCAATCATTTTGACGCGCGTCCAGTGTTGTTCTAAGGTCTTCTGCATAGCTGAAATCCAAACAGCCGAATTAGGTTGAAGCCAAGGAGACACACATGAAACTTAGAACCGCATCCGCGCTCAGCCTGTCGCTTGCGCTCGTCGCCGGGTCGGCGCTGGCGGCCGAAAAAGAGGCGAGCCCCATCTATCAGGGCGTTACCGAAGAGCTGTTCCAGACTTACATCGTCGGCATGGGCCTGGAGGCGCTTGGCTATGATGTCGGGGAACCGGACATTGCCCAGATGCAAGCCAGCTTCCTTGCCGTCTCAAACGGCGACGCAAGTTACTATCCTGTGTTCTGGTGGCCTCTGCACAGAGGCTTCTGGGAGCAAAAAGGCGGAGATGAGAAATGGCAGCTTGTCGGCAAACTGGTCGACAATTCGCTGCAAGGCTATCTGATCGACAAGGCAACGGCCGATGCTCACGGCATCACCTCGCTGGCACAGCTCTCAGATCCGGAAATCGCCAAGCTGTTCGACATTGATGGCAACGGGAAAGCCGACCTCTACGGCTGCGAGACCGGTTGGGGTTGCGAGATTGTCATCGAACATCATCTTGACGCCTACGGCCTGCGCGATACTGTCGAGCACCGTCAAGGCGGCTATTTTGCGATCATTCCAGACGCCGTTGAACGGGTCAAAAGCGGCCAGTCTACACTATATTACACATGGACGCCTTTGTGGCTGAGCGGCGTGTTGCGCCCGGGCGAGGAAGTCATATGGCTCACTGTTCCCTTTACATCCCTGCCTGATCGCACTGACGACGAATCCGCCACGACGGTCGATGGAATCGGGAATCTTGGATTTGCTGTGAATTCGCAGCATGTCATCGCCAACACCGATTGGTTGAACGAAAACCCGGTCGCCAAAAAATGGTTCGAATTGGTGCACATTCCAATTGGGGACATCAACGCACAGAATATGAAGGTCAACGGCGGCGAAAGCTCGGATGACGATGTTCGCAGGCACGCCGAAGAATGGATCGCGTCGAACCAGGCGCAATGGGACGGCTGGATCGCCCAAGCGCGCGCCGCTGAATAATTCTTCTCTTTGACTTGGCCCGCACCGCCTGCAAAATTGCACGGTGCGGGCTATTTTATTTCCTTGAGCGGCAAGTGACAGATCGCGTCATCGAATGCCAAAACCTGTGGAAGGTTTTCGGCGACAATCAAAAAACGGCCATGGAGGCTATCCAGTCCAAGGGGCTGGGCAAAGCGCAGGTTTTCGAACGCTTCAAGTGTGTCGTGGGCGTTCAGGATGTCAGTTTTTCGGTCGCCGAGGGCGAAATCTTCTGCATTATGGGCCTGTCAGGCTCGGGAAAATCCACGCTGATCCGGCATGTCAACCGGCTTATCGAACCGACCGCCGGTAAGGTTTTCATCGAAGGAACGGACATCAACGGCATGTCCGAGACCGAACTGCGCACCTTGCGGTCCACCAAGATCGGAATGGTGTTCCAGAATATGGCTTTGCTGCCGCATCGTTCGGTCGCGGACAATGTATCGCTAGGACTGGAACTGCGCAAAGTCGATGAAAAAGAACGCCACGCGACGGCGCGAGAGATGCTGGAACGGGTCGATTTGGCCGGCTGGGGAGATTGTTTTCCCGATGAATTGTCGGGCGGCATGAAGCAGCGCGTCGGTTTGGCTCGCGCGCTGGCAGCCGACCCGCCCATCCTGTTGATGGACGAGCCGTTTTCCGCCCTTGATCCACTTATCCGGAGGGATCTGCAGACCGAATTCATGCGAATTGCCGCTGAAATGGGCAAGACGACGCTTTTCATCACTCATGATCTGGACGAAGCCATTCGAATCGGCAACCGCATCGCCATCATGAAAGATGGCGCCTTGATCCAGACCGGCACGCCCGAAGACATCGTGACCAGCCCGCAAGACGATTATGTTGCGGACTTCGTGGCGGGAATTTCGAAACTCAACTTCGTGACCGCTGCCAAGATTATGGAAAGCCCGGAAGAGTATATTGCCCATTCAGGGCCGTTTTCCGAAGAAGGCGCTGCAACAGCCCAGCTTAACGACAAGCTGGGGACGCTGGTATCCCTGGCGGTCGGAGGGGACGGCCCGATTGTCATTCGGGATGGCGAAACCACGGCCGGGGTCGTATCGGTAAACGCGCTGCTGAAAGGCATTCAGAGTTCTTCTTTCGACCCGCAGGAGCAGGATCATGGCTGACAATTGCGGACTTCTGAACCCATTCGAATGCGCCACGATTCCCATGCAGAGTTGGGTCAAGGATGGGCTGGGCTGGATGGTCGACAATTACCGCCCGTTGTTCCAAGCGATGAAGTGGCCTGTGGATCAGGTTCTCGGAAACTTCGAATGGCTCCTCAGCGGCGTGCCTCCGCTGCCAATGCTGATCCTATTGGGGCTGATTGCTTGGCAACTGGCAGGCCTCCGCTTGATGTGCGTGGTTTTGGGCACCCTTGGGTTCTTAGGTTTCATAGGTGTCTGGGAAGAAGCCATGATCACCCTTTCGGTTGTCCTGACCGCACTCACACTGTGCTTGGTGATCGGCATTCCGCTAGGCATCCTCGCCGCCCGCAGCGACCGGTTTTACGCAATCATCCGACCCATACTGGACGGCATGCAAACCATTCCCGCCTTCGTCTACCTTGTGCCCATCGTCATGCTTTTCGGCATCGGCAACGTGCCGGGCGTCATCGTGACGGTCATCTTTGCATTGCCGCCGGTCGTTCGTCTGACCAATCTTGGCATCCGCCAAGTGCCGGGTGAAGTGGTTGAGGCGATGATCGCCTTCGGCGCCTCGCGCAAACAGCTTTTGTGGAAGGCGCAATTGCCTCTGGCGATGCCTTCCATCATGGCAGGCGTGAACCAGACCCTGATGATGTCGCTGTCCATGGTGGTGATCGCCTCGATGATCGCGGTCGGCGGCTTGGGACAGATGGTATTGCGCGGCATCGGCCGGCTGGACATGGGAATCGCCACAGTTGGCGGCCTGGGCATCGTGATTCTGGCCATTGTTCTGGATCGATTGACGCAAACTATGGCCGAGAATGGCCGCAGGCGAGGGAAGCAGTCGTGGAAAGAACGCGGACCGGTAGGGGCCGTGCGGTCTGCATTCGGAAAGTGATGCCGACGTAAAATTCCCAAAACTCATGCTGAAACGCGATTTCTTTCATTTCTGAAGCATTTCAGCATGATATAGTTTGACCCTTGAGATGCCCGGAACGCGCCATGTTCGGGGATGGCGAGGATGACGCGTGAAAGAGAATATTCACTTTTGGCCATCAAGCCGCCCGAAGAAACCGGACGGTTGCGGACACGCTGGTCAACAAAGGCAAAATGCAATGAACGGAGAGCAAGCCGCAAATGCTGCTGCCGGAATCGACGCGCTCATTGCAAGGTTGCAGATGCTCGCCGAGATCCGCGCGGCCGCACCCAATCCCTCTGTTGCAGCCGGGCTAATTCTGGCGGATTACCCCGCGGAAAAAGATGTGTTGGATGGCGCGATGCGCGCAATTGATGAAAGCGCGGATGAGGCGATGGGCTTGTGGCAGCGTTTCCGCGCCATGCCTGCGCCTACGGCGACGTGTTGAAACCGCAGAAACGGATGAAGCAGCAACGCATTGAAGCGCTGTCAATATTCCAGTCCGAAGTGCGGAATGGCAGCTTCCCTTGCGGCCAAGTCATCAACCAGATGAAACCCGACGAATTGAATACCTTCCGAGACGCTTCGGCAAAGTATGGCTCCGGCGGCAAATAGGCATAAAGTGGCAAACAAAACCGCAAACGTTCCGAATCACGCCAACCCCGGCGTAACGCTTCCAAGCAAAAAAACTTGGAATTGGACCCCGGATCTTCCACTCAAGGATGAATCGGTCTTCAATCTGTCGCATCGGCCGATAAACGCTCTGAAAGTGCTTTACAATTCCTGGCTGCCGATCACCGACCGGCTGATCGTTGTCGCCGTGTCTGCCTTGACTTGGCTGTACCTGTCTCCATCCTTGGAAACAGCGCGGACTTTTTCGTTCGATTGGGTGGCTCTGGTCTATCTTCGCAATCTTGCGTTGATGGTGCTGCTGGCCGGGGGCATGCACTTGTACCTCTATACCTTCAAACGGCAGGGGAACCACCTGCGGTACGACGCGCGCCCCTTCCACAAGAAAAACGCTCTGTTCACGTTCAACAGTCAGTTCCGAGACAATGTTTTCTGGTCAATCTCAAGCGGGGTTACCATCTGGACGGCCTACGAAGTGGCCGGGCTTTGGGCATACGCCAACGGCTATATTCCAACACTCAGCTTTGCCCAGCATCCGGTTTGGTTCATTCTGTGGTTTGTACTTCTGCCTATGTACGGCGTTTTCCATTTCTATTGGATTCACCGCCTGCTGCATTGGGGATCGCTTTACACGAAAGTCCATTCGCTACATCACCGCAACGTCAATGTCGGCCCATGGTCAGGCATGTCCATGCACCCGGTCGAACACATCGGATACCTCAGTTCCGCTCTGATCCATGTTGTTCTTGCGTCCCATCCGGTCCACTTCATCTTCCAGTTGCAAATGAAGGTGCTGCTCGCAATAAGTTCCCATGCGGGCTATGAAGCAATTGCGCCCGGCGACGGAAACGATGCGGGATTGAAGGTGGGCGACTTCTTTCATCAACTGCATCACCGATATTTCGAATGCAACTATGGTGAACCGGAAGTGCCGTGCGACAAGTGGTTCGGCACGTTCCACGATGGCACCGAGGAGGCAACCGCGCGGACACGTGCAAGGGTGAATGAGATGCGCAAGACATAGGCGGTTGAATCGAAAAAAGGGGATCCGGGTGCCAAATTCCTGAAAAATCGCAAGGGGTGTGTCTCATGATTCTTGTAAGTCACTGTTGGACTCCTCGAGCCGCGTTGTCCAAGTTGCGTGTTTTGGAGGTTGCAATCGGGAACGCGGCCGTTCAGCATGGAGCGGTCCCGGGGCGGTTTTCGAAGATCCGCGAACGGCGGACGCCGCGCCTCCGGGCTCGAGCGGAAGAGGCTGGCATGACGATCAAGAGACGGGATCCGGAGTTTCTCCATCCGGATACGGTGGCTTATTTGCAAGGACTGACGGACGAGGAGGCGGCGAAGCATTCTCCGATCGTCCGCGAGCGGGACGGCGTGTTCATGCAGCAAAGGCGCATCGGCCGCCGGGTTCGCTGTCGCGAGGTCGAGGCGTCCGGCGTTCCGGCTTCGGAGACGGGCGCGCTGCATGCGGCGGCTGAAGCGGAGTTGGGCCGTTTGCTTCCGATTCTGACGGCGGAACTTCTGGGCGGCGGGGTTCCGGATCTGGACGCGATCGAGACGACGGTCCGCGACGGCGTGCTGGGCGGCGGGGCGAAGTGCTACGCGGCCCTTCTCGAGGCGGTCGACGCCCGTCTTGTCGGCAAGTCTCCCCCGTCCTGCCCGAGCTGCGGGCGGCGGATGGAGCGGCGCGGCCGGGTCGGCAAGACGTTCGGGACGCGCCTCGGAGAGGCTCGGGTCAGGCGGCGCTATTTCTACTGCCGCAAGTGCGGCGTCGGAGATTATCCTTTGGACCGCGCGCTGCGTCTGGCGGGGAAGAGAGTCACGCCCGGAGCGGAAGCCGTCTACGCCGACGCCGCCGGTTCCGACAGTTATGAGGAAGCGCGCCGCAAGCTCCGGAATCTGGCCGGCGTGACGGTGTCGAGGGCGACTCTCCAGCGCCACAGCGTCAGGATCGGCGAAGAGATGCAGGCGTTCGAGCGCGAGGACGCCGAAGCGGCGTCGCCTGCGGCGGAGCGGGTTATTCTGGAGATCGACGGCGCCGGAGTCCCGATGGCCGCCCGCGAGGTCGAGGGCGTGGCCGGCAAGCAGGCGGACGGCACGGCGAAGACCCGCGAGGCGAAGGCCGTCACCAGCTTCACGGCCGACGGCCGGGATCCGAAGACCGGGGAGCCTCGGAAGGACAAGGACAGCGGGGCTGTCAGCGTCCGCATCGACAGCGCGAGGGCGGCGGACGGCGCCGGCTGGAGCTCGGAGTTCGGCGCCCGCCTGCGGCAGTTCGGGCTCCGGAACGGCTTGTTCGCGGCCAAGGAATTGGTGGTGCTGTCCGACGGGGCGCCCTGGATCCGCAACAGCTGCGAGGAGGCCTTCCCCGGACAGGAGACGACCTTCATCCTCGACCTGTTCCATGCCCTCCATTGCGCGGACGCGGCTGTGAAAGCCGCGCAGCCGGACAAGAGCAAGCAGGAGGATTGGATGAAGACGATCAAGGACCAGTTGAACGCAGGGCGGGTCGACGACGTCATCGCCGACCTGGAGCCGCACCGTCGGCTTGAAGCGGTCGCGACCTGCATCCGCTACTACGGAACCAACAGGGACCGAATGCGCTACGACCTCTACCGGCAGCGCGGACTGCCGGTCGGATCCGGCGTCGTGGAAAGCGCCTGCAAGCAGATCGTCGGCAGCCGATTCAAGGGTGCCGGGCGCCGTTGGTCGAAGATTGGAGCCAACGCCGTGCTCGCCGTCAAATGCTGCTTCAGGAACAACCGCTGGCCCGACTTCCTCGATTGGAGGGATTGCAGCGCCGCAGCAGCCTGACCAAGAAACGTGAGACGCACCCAATCGCAAGAGGCGCTTCTTTCTCCAAGCAAACACTTGGGAATTCTGCTTTAGCATTGACACCCGGTCCGGGACTCCTCCATCGCACAGGCGGAGCGCTCGCCTCGGGGCGGGCAAACCAGCATTCGGCATCCCCTCGTCGCCGATTCAGGATCAGGCGCTGCGGCTGCTGAACGCAAAAGTCCCCATGCGGTAGCGCTTGATGGACCGCTGACGTCGGTCGTCAGTCGAGCCGAGGTTTCAGGGCGCACGCCACCCTCGCTAAGGGCTGGAGCGCGTAGCGCGACAGACCGAGGCGAGGGTTTGAATCCCAATTGCAAGGGGGTTTCGTCAGTTGCGTGTTCGCTCCATCTACTGAAGTTCAAACTGCTTCAAAAACCAACTCGGGTATGACGACCTCCCAAGCATCGCGCCTGCGTGTGTGGTGAAACGCTTCGTCGCCATCTTCTTTGCGCCGCTGAAGGATCGCTGCGACCTCGCCGCGCAGAAACTTAGTACCGGCCGGCGGTGCGAAGCGCTTGGCCATGCGGCCGAGGCTGCGGCCCGTCGCGTCTTTCATGTGCCACCGGTCTCGCTCATGAACCAAGGTTATCGGGTCTCCGGACCGAGCGTCTTCAATGGCGTTCAGCGCTGGATGGTTCTGGTGTATGCGGCCAGCGAAGGACAGATCAACCATGCCGGCATCGGCAGATTGAAAATACCGCCTCGGACCGGGGAAGGCAGAAAGGTCGGGAGCTACAGACCGACTGACGATCGCTGTTGATTGCGTGGGGAGATACTCGTGGTTGTCGTTGCTCATCACCACGAGATTCCGCCGCGCCCGGGTCATTGCAACATAGAACAGCCGTCTGGGAGCACCTTCATCCTCGTTCCGGGAGAGACGCTCCCATCCTCCGTCGAGAATCACCACATCGTCGAACTCGAGCCCCTTCGCGCGATGTGCCGTCAGAAGCTTCAGACCACGCTGCTCGCTCCACGACTCCCTGGACCATTCAGCCAACCATTCGATGACATCCGCAGCAGGGAGACAGCGGTCGTTGATCTCGCGAGCGAGCAAGCCCACTCCCTCGCCGATCCGATCGGTCCAGCGAGAGTTTGGGATGGAATTGAGAATATCGGTTAGACCGGGCACTGAAACCACACCGCTCCGATCCTCGCGAAGCGCGTCGATGAACGCTTGCATTTCGCGCATCCGCCACAGGCCCGGCAGCCGTTCATTGGCAACCTCGACCGGGACCTCCAGCGCCTCCGCGAAGTCACGGACTGGAGCCAGCCTGCTCCATTTTCGCGAGATGACGGCAGCTTTTGACCAATTCCAGTCAGGAATCAGGCGGGACAGTCGCACGAGCTCGTCAAGCGCAGCCATCGCTTGGGCGTCGTTGCCTTGAGGAAACTCAAGGATCTGGACGCGGCCTTGAGCCACCGGATCAAGGGCCGCCATTTCACCGCCCGGCGCTTCGTGGCGTCGCGCCTGGTCGACAGTGATGTCGTGCCCAGTCTTCATTCTCTCCGCAGCACGTTCAATAACGGCATTCGCGGCGCTGATGATGTTTCCCGCTGATCGGTAGTTTTCCGTCAGAAAGACAGGTTTGGCGGAATAGTCCTCCTCGAACTTCCGAATGTACCGGATCGAGGCACCGGCAAACGAGTATATGTTCTGATCGTCGTCACCGACCGCGAAGAGACTGATGCGAAGATCCGGATCATCGAGGCTCCGACCTGCAACGGCAGAAATAAACGCATACTCTTCCGGTCCGACGTCCTGGTATTCGTCGACGAGGAGCCACCGGTAGCCCTGTATCAAAGTGTCTCGCAAAGACTCTGCGGCGATCTTGTCCATTCCGTCGCCGCGCAACAGCCTGACGGCTTCCATCAAGAGGCTGCTGAAGTCCGCGTTCTCAGCAGCGGCATTCCCGGCAAAGCTTGCTCCCACCAAGCGCATTGCAAGGGAATGGATCGTGGAAACCGTCACAAAACGCGCTTCGTCTCCAATCAATATCCGCAGTCTTTCGCGGATTTCAGCGGCGGCATGGCGATTGTAGGCCAGCACAAGAATGCCGTTCGGGTCTTCCCGCTTGATCTTGACCAGATAGGCAATGCGATGCACCAAGACGCGGGTCTTGCCTGAACCCGGGCCTGCCAGAACAAGAACATTGGTCTGCTCGCGCTCGTCGCGGACTATGTGTTCCTGATTGGCATTGCCCAACGATTTGACAATCCTGTCCCAAGTTCGGCCTGTGGCTTGTCGACGAAACTCGGTTCCTCGTCCCGGCATCCAGCGGCGCATGAATGAACCCCGCTCCAGGACGAAATAGTCGGCTGCCAGTCTTTCGGCTTCTTCAATGCGTTCCAAGCCCTTCTCGGCATAGGCGGCCATGACATGCGTCTGGATTGTTTGCTCGGTGTAGTGTTCCTCAAGCGGGGTGAAGTTCTGAACGGTGAAGTTCCCGCCCTTAGGGTCGAGATGGATCGTTATGGCGGGACGGAATACCGACAGTCCTTTGCCAAGAGTGACGACCTGCTGTTCGTGCAACCACAGCAGCGCGCGATCCATCAATTTGTTAGGATCGCTGACTTCAGCTCGAAGCATGGCGTCGCCATTGATTGCGGCCAGCAGACTGCCCAATGTCGTTTCCACTGGGATGTCTTTTCTCCGAACGCCTTGCGGGACTTTCCCGATCAGGTGCGACAAAAGTCGCTCGGCCCCATTGCGGCGGACTTCTGCGGTCTTGTCGACGACAGACCATGGACGCTGCAACCGCACGAAGAAGCTTCCGCGCGAGGCTTTCCGTATGTGCAGGTTGCCGCGCCCGCCCTCCATGTCGCGGCCATCTTGCGCCATGCCTCGCAAAAGACCCTCGACGATATCCGGCCGCACTGATTTGTGGCCGGCTTCTCGAAGGATCTGGCTGGTTGCCGCCAGATTGACTGGCGTTCGTTCGCCGTCGTCGGCGTCCGGGGCTTCTTCTCGCAATCGAGAGACGAGATCGGCCTCAAGCTTCGACGCTTCTTCGAACCGCGCTCGCGAGGCGTTCTCTATGCCGACATGAACGAATATCGTGATATTCGTATCGTCATTGGCGATGCCCATGGCTTCCAGATCGGTGAGCGCCCTTCGCAGAGCCGGCCCGGGCAGACCGCTTGCGCCAGCAAGCACGTCGGTGGAAATGCCCTCCTCGGGGTGCGCATCGATGATGTGTTTTACGATTTCCAATAGTTGCCGCCGCCGCGTGTCCTTGATTTTCGCTTGATCAAGGATCGTTTTTGCTTGGTCGAGGTTGCGAACCAGCAACGAGGCGGGAAACACCTGAACGCGGTTTTCCTCGCGCCTCAAAAGCTTCGACTCTTCAAGCCAAGCCACAGCGGTCTTTACCCGAGTGTCGTCCGTCGCGCTGTCGCGCTGGAAATCGTAGTCTTTTTCTTCTTTCACGATCTCGCCGGACGTGGCGACCACCTCGCCATTCTTTCGCGTTTTGCCGTCGAGCCTGCGCAGCGCCTTCAGAATTGCCCCTATTTCGTGTCGAGCCAAGCGCGAGCGGGCGCTCAAGCTGAACTGGCGATCAACGTCTTCTTTGTCGAACAGAAGAACGCACTGAGCCGGGTTCCGGTCGCGTCCAGCCCGACCGGCTTCCTGAAGATAGTTTTCAAGGGAGCCGGGGATGTCGCCGTGGACTACGAGGCGGATGTCCGGCTTGTCGATGCCCATGCCGAACGCGTTGGTGGCCGCGATGACGCGCAGGTCGCCAACCCTGAAGGCTTCCTGGATATCGCGCTTTTCTTCCGCGGAGAGTCCTGCGTGAAAGCGTTCGGCAGCAAGGCCTTGCTGCTTCAGAAATTCTGCCACCCGTTCCGTGGCGCTGCGCGTGGCGCAGTAGACAACCGCTCCGGAAGCCCCGCTCGCCGGCAGATGGCTTTCCACAATATCGAGGATGTCGGCCATTTTGGTGGACTTCTGGGTTGGCAGCACCAAGAAGCTCAAGTTCAAACGCGAGGCTCCGCCGTCATGCAAGGTCAGTTCAAGCCCGAGCCTCTCTCTGAAGTGCCCGCGGATGTCTTTAACGACATCGGGTTTCGCGGTGGCGGTAAGACATAGCACCTGCGCGGTCTGGTCGCCTGATTGTTCCTTTATGAATCGTCCGACGTACCGATAGTCGGGTCGAAAATCATGACCCCACTTCGAGACGCAATGAGCTTCGTCCAAGACCCACAATCCGACCTCGCGCTGGGCGAGCACGGAACGCACCGAGGTGCTCCGCAACTGCTCCGGCGAAATCAGCAGAATTGCCGCATCCCCCAGCCGCACCTTGTCCAAGGCGTCGTGGCGCTCCGGCAGAGACAGCAATCCATTGATCGTGACCGCCGAGGAGATGCCTGCTCGCGCCAACCCTTGGACTTGGTCCGCCATGAGCGCGACCAGCGGCGATATGACGACCGTGAGGGCGCCGGTCTTGTCAAATCGGGACAGCGCCGGAATTTGATAGCAGATGGACTTGCCGGTGCCTGTAGGCAGAATACCCAGAAGGCTCTCTCTCCGCATCGCACTTTCAACAATCCGTTCCTGAAGCGGGCGGCCGAACTCGTCGATGGGTTCCGGTCGGAAATCTTCAAACCCGAACCAGCGGCATAGAGCCTGTTTCGGATCATTGCTTGTTCGGCAATAGTCGCAGTCGGCATCGCCGCAGTTGGAATCTCTCAGCGTTTTCACGATGCGCGACGCGTCTGGGAACTGAGCGCGGACCCACGGCGGCATGACTGAGTCTCCGCCCGCCACTGAAATCCACGACAAAGCGTAGGCCATGGGCCAGTAGAGGCTTGCGTGGTCGAGTCGCTCGAGGGTTTGCTTCACCATCCCGGAGCATGCAGACGAAACAAGCAATCTGCGTATTGCGCCCCGAGCTTCGCTCCGCGCCGGAACGGCGGAACTGCGAATTTGCGAGAAGAGCCTGTCGAAGCCGCCGCTTTGCGGACCCCGGCTGCAAAGATAGTGATAGGCGGTCAGAGCATCGGCCGACTGCTCGTTGAGCCGCCTGAATTCTTGGATTTGATTCTCAAGAACCTCAAACACCAGCCGCGCGTCGAATTCGGGGACGTGAACGTGCCCCGTTTGCAGTCGGCCATCCTGGTAGTGCTTGACCAGATGGTGGTAGGGGTTGCGCGGAAACGCCAGCGGGTTGAGCCAAAGCGTATCGATCGGCGCTTCCGCCAAACGCGCAAATCTGGGCGACACTGCGGCCAGATGCGGCAAGTCATGACGCAGGATGTTGTGCCCGATGACATGGTCAAAGCCTCGGCAAAACCCATCCAGCCTCCGCAGGTCTTGGTCGACATCGCCATTCGCGACCAAGCTTGGCTTCTCGGCATTCCGCGCCACGGCCGCGAAGGCGAAAATCTTCGCCTTCGCAGGATCGACTTCAAGATCGATGGAGACACATCGGTCCAGAAAATCTGAGCGTCTTATGATTGCGGCGATGTTCATTCCCAGGCTGCTTGCTATCTCTTCTTCCAAGTCTTTGAGGGTTGTTCCTTTTTAGATTTGGCTATGACACGAGCTGTATCTGATGGTCCAGTGAGCCGCGCTGATCACTCGCATATCGGGTTGGAAAGTTGGGGACATCCGCTGGGACGACCGTCGGACCGCTCGTTTCAAATGACGCTGCGCACCTAACCACAGTCGGAGCGAGGCTGGAAGATGCCAAACCCGCGGATTCAGCGCAATCGCACTTCAAATCTCTGGCGCGAGCTCCGCTGCGCGTTGGATGAGTTTGAGTCGGCAATCCGGATTTTGCGCCGCCCATCGGAACCGCCGTCGGATCGACAGCTTGTCATCCATGAGGCGGATGATGTCCGGAGCAATTCGCCGGACGGCCGCGAGGTTTTCCGCGCCGTGGCCCGCCCGGTTCCGGAGGTCGTCCTCTCCCGTCTGGACGTCCAGGACCCAGTGCAGGCTGTTCTCGATCGCCCAGTGGTTCCGAACGGCCTTCAGAAGCTCCTCGGGAGACATCTTTCGGCTCATGATGCAGGTGCGGGTTTCGGTCTGTGTCCGACCCTCGGTCTCGCGGGCGGCCTCGACCTTGCCGACGGCCTCGAGGCCCGGCCACCGGTGGAGGTCCTGCAGCCAGCCGATGTCGCGGGAGACCGTCGCGGTGCGCGTCTCGATGCGCCCGTGCCCGCAGCCGACATGCCAGCATGAAAGCATGTCCTTCTGCGCTTCGGGATCCTCCAGCCACTCCTTCGCGTCCTTGTGGAGCGCTCTCTGATTGGCCTTCAGCGCCAAGACGTAGTGTCCGCCCTTGCCGACGATCATCTCCGACGCGGCGCGCTGCGTGTGCATCGCGTCCCCGGCGGCGAGCGCGCCCTCAAGAGATGCAGCGGCGAAAGCTCCGAGGCGCGAGAGAACGTGCGCCGGAGCGCCTTGCCGTCGACCGCGATCTGCCGGACGCCGTCCGCCTCCAGAGCCTTCGCCCAGCCTGAAGCGAACCGCGAAAGGGCCGCCGCGAACGGACCCGGCTCCATCATCCGGAACAGCCGGGAGAAGGCGTCGTGGCTGGGAGGCCCGTGCTCCAGACGCATGAACCGGCGCAGAAACTTCTCGTTGAGGACGGCGAAATCCGCCATGTCGACGCAGGTCTGGCCGCCGCACAGGCTCGAAAGCAGCGCAACCGCCGGCATCTCGAGAAAGTCGTGGCGCGTCGCGTTGCTCGTCCGGGGATCCTTGACCCCCTTGAAAAATTGACGGAAGTCTTCCATGTCCTGCCTCTTCGCTCTGCTCGCGCGGCCGTCTCGCCGCTTCGCAAAACATCCTGAAGCAATGGACCCTCAAGTGCAATCGCGCTGCGTTTTCTTCGGCAGCAAGAAGGCCAAGTTTGCGGCGGCAGGTATGTCAAAGCCGTCGGTGCATCGTGAAGAACTAACCGAAATCCTCGCCCTGATGGCCGATAACCAGTACTCACCGGTCATGGATCGGACTTATCCCTTATCCGATCTCGTCGAAGCACATCACTATGTCGAGACAGGCCGAAAGCGCGGCAATGTTGTGGTGGTTTAAGCATATCGAATTGGCTGCACGCCGGCATCAAATACAATCCGCCGCAGTCTAAATGTCAGGCCTTCAACGACGTCCGGCCGGCTGATCCTGTCCATTCGAAAATGCCGAACATCCGCACGACTTGGATCCCACGCAACCAGATACCAAAGCGGCGGCAAGATCAGCATGGCCTGAGGTTCGACGCAGCGCTGGGTCCCTGCACCTTTTGCATCGACGTAATCGAATTTCAGACACAATCGTTCAAGAAATGCCCGCTCAAAAGCCGGAAGCAATCCACTATCGATCTCTCCCACATTGGAAACATCGACTTGTGGGGCCAGTGGCCCGACATAGAGCTTGTCCAACAATCGTCGGAGGTCACGCAGATTGTCGGGCGGCAGGGACTTCTCGATCTTAGTAAGCCCGCTGTCGGCCAAGCCTGAAAACGGAAGCGATCCAGCGGCACGCATGCTCGATATGCCAATTATCAGCGCAAAGACTTCAGGAACCGCCAGTTTGGCCGTTGTTTGTACTGAACTTGGGTCAAGATAGATACCGCCGCCACGGCCCTGTTCGGCAATGATGACGTAGCCTTCGTCCCGAAGGGCCGAGAGGTCGCGCAGGATTGTGCTGCGCGAAGCCCCGACTTCTTCACATAATGCTTCGATTGTGGACGTCCCGCCGCGGCGCAGGTTTCGAATGACGGCGTCTTGTCGGTATCGGCTCTTCATACTTAAACGCTAATACAGAAAGGTGTCACAATTTGATACCTTTAAAGACTAAGCCGGTGTCGAAACAATCAAACCGGAGACATCGACATGACCAAGATCACAGATCTTCCCTCACCCAACCTCATCGCTCTGAATGGCATTGAACTTGAGGTCTTTGAGGCAGGGCAGGAGCACAGGGGTAACCCGATTGTGCTGTGCCATGGTTGGCCCGAGCATGCATATTCGTGGCGTCACCAGATACCAGCTCTAGCTGCGGCGGGCTACCACGTCATTGTTCCCAACCAACGTGGCTACGGCAATTCTTCGCGCCCTGTGGATGTGACCCAATACGACATCGTGCTTCTGACGGGTGATCTTGCTGCGATTCTGGATCATTTTGGCTATGACGACGCGGTCTTCGTCGGTCACGACTGGGGCGCAAACGTCGTTTGGAACATGGCAATCCTGCATCCGGCGCGCGTCAAAAAGATCATCAATCTTGCGCTCCCCTATCAGGCGCGGACGCCAGTGCCGTGGATCGCATTCATGGAATCCGTGTTCGGGGAGGACAATTACTTTGTCCATTTTAACCGCAAACCCGGCGTTGCAGACGCTATCCTGGACGGTAATGCCAGATCGTTTCTGCGCAACCTTTTCCGCAAGAACCTACCAGCGCTGCCGCCGGAACCGGGGATGATGATGATCAACCTTGCTCAGGCTGATACGCCGTCGGGTGATCCTTTGATGAGCGACGCGGAGATTGACGTTTTCATTAACTCCTTCGAAGAAACCGGCTTCACCGGGAGTATCAACTGGTACAGGAACATGGATCGAAACTGGCACCTTTTGGCGGATGTCGATCCAATCGTTCGGCAGCCCGCTTTGATGATCTACGGGACGCAGGACATGATCCCTCCCTCAGAGAACCTCGCGGACTTTGTCCCGCATGTAGAAGTAGTCAGCCTCGAGTGCGGTCACTGGATTCAGCAGGAAAAACCACAAGACACCACAGATGCAATCCTTGGCTGGCTGTCGCTCGATCTGGCTGCCTGACGCTCGTTGGCCTGCGCCTTCCGACAAGATCGGAGGGCACAGGCAATCGCGCTGTCTCGAACTCAAAAGTGGAAGCGACGACATCTACTTTCATTCCCGACAGCGGCAAACACTCGCGCATTTCCGCGCGACGGCCATCCAAAGAAGTTCGAGAAACGTTAACTTCGTCAGCCGACTTCCGATTCGTGGGCCTGAAGAGTCGCTATCGCAGCGAATTTCTGGAAAGCGGGCTGCAAACGCAGCAACCTGACCCAGTGACCATTGTCTCTTATGGGCTGTTCTTCCTGACGCCACCGTCTGCAGTCTGCGCAACGCTGACATTTATGCCTGCCGCAGCATCGGTCGAAGTGGGCTCCTTCCGTGAACTCGCCGCGCTTTGCATCAACGCAGATTCGACGACCGGCCTTCAGTACCGTCGTCTCCGCACAACATAACAAAATCCAAATTTGTTGCGCCTGCGCCCTGCCCGCTTGAAATCCTTGGTAGCCAGAAAACGGTCGCTCTCTGAGTCACATGGCAACATAACGTAGCAAGCTCGTTGAGCAAAAAACTTTATATTGCAGTGGTTGGCGGTGGATTGATGAAACAAGCAAAGGTGCTAACGGATGCAGAGCTCAAGCGCGTTCTGGCCATCTGCGTCACAATGCAAAACGGCAAGCGTAACCGGCTCATGCTGCTGCTATCACATTATGCTGGACTTCGCGTCGGTGAAATTGCCTCGCTGAAATGGGCAGATGTGCTGGATCGTGAACTAAAGCCCAAAGCGATGTTTTACCTCAAAGCTGAGAACACCAAAGCCAAGGAAGCGCGACAGGTACATTTGAACGCCAAGCTTCAACGGGAGCTGGCAACCTACTGGGCGCAACTGGATCGGTGGAAAAAACTGGAACGCCCAGTCATCGAATCCCAAAAGGGTGGTCCCTTCACAGCTAACAGCATGGTCCAAGCGTTCACCCGCGTGTTTGATGCTGCTGGGATCGACGATGCGTCCTCACACAGCGGGAGGCGCCGGTTCATCACGAGGCTCGCCCATTCTGGGATTTCGCCCAAAGTGATCATGGAGCTGGCTGGCCACAAACAGCTGACCACCACGCAACGCTACATAGATGTGTCGGATGAGCAAAAGCGCAGCGCAGTAGAGGTGCTGTAGGTTTTCCTGGGAAAATTCTACCCAAAACTTTTCTGCGGAAACTTTCTGAGCGTTCTTTCCGGGGTGGCACGCCACTAGCTGAGCGTTTTCAGGAAGCCCCTCGCGTCCGCATATGCCGTTGTAACCAAGTCTTCAAACCCGTCGCGTATTGCAAGCCCACTGATGACGCGTTCCACAAAGTCGGGTTGGAGCCGGTCCAAGGCACCCAGGGTTGCGACGGCCTCGCTTGCATGCTGCTGCAGGGCGGCGATCAACACGTCGTCGCCACAAACCCGAAGGGTGGCAGCGATGTCAAAGATATCGCGCGGCTGAACTCGGCTCCCACGATAGATGATCTTATTGGCGATAATCTCCGCTGGGGTTTCCAGTTTGGTTGGCACGCCTAAAATGTCCTGCAACTTGAAGCCGGGTTCGGTCTGTTGCTGGCCCACGATGAAATCGATCTCGCCCACATCGTCAAAGGACAGCTTGAGATGACCAATGCCGTCACCGTCATATGCTGACGGTTCTGTCGACAAGACAAAGCCTTGCTTTGCGGGGTCCAGGAAACCCAGCAGCTGCGGATCGGTGATGAACAAGTCAACGTCATGGCTTTCGCGATGATCAATCTGCAGCATCAAAGCTGTACCACCACCAAAGGTCCAATGATCGATCAACTGGTGTTCAGCATTCGCTTGATTGATCAGATCGACCGCAATTGGGAACAAACGGTCCCATTGGGGCGCGGCAGTGCTGGTCAAATCGCAGACCGGATATCTTGGCCGGTTTGTTGGGACAGGTAAGCAGCAAGCGCGCTGTGCCCGCTTTGTTCAATCCCGTGAGCTTTGGCAAAACCAACTTGGTTGGTTTCAGACACTTCAGTGAAGAACGACAACACCTGGCCCAAAGAGGCTTGAGCAGCATCCACGTTCTGCAACGACGCAGCCAGTTGGGCCGCGCCCACCTTATGTTTGTAGGGCGCGTTCACTGTAGTTAAAACGATGCTGTCAAAGTTCTCAGCCATGCGCTGAACATAAAGGATGTTGCTGAACGGATCAAGAAAAGCGGTTTTGAGCGACGTACATTCCGATCTCAAACCACCGCAATATCAGAAGCTTGGCAAAATTTTACGCAGCCTATGTGCAGCCGATGCTGGCTTTGGCTTCTGCCTTCAAATCAGCCCAGCCGAAACTTTCATCAATGCCGCTGTCCAAGCCATGTTGGATTGCGTCATCCATAGCGACCTGCCTGTGGTGCTTATCCAGAGCCACCAAAGCTGAGCTCAGCACAGCAGCACGATCCACAAATGCGCCGGTTTTCAACAAACGCTGGACAATTAGCTCGTCCTGTTCTGAGAGTTTGATTTCCATGCGTTCTGAATTGGTAGCTTGCCTCCTTGCGAAGCTAGCGCCAAGTTCCCACCATGATCAAGCTCAACCCTATTGCTGATAACGACCCACTGCTGAACCAATCAAAGCTGCTTTACGCGTTGGAGCAGACGGTCCGATATGCAGAGGAAAACAACGGCATTGGCTTGACCCAAACCAAGCTGTTCAATCGAAAGTTTGCCCATTGGGGCGCACAGAATTTCAACTGGCCCACATATTCAGAGGAAAAGCTGCTGCGGGTCCAAAAGGTGCTGAATGAATGGGATGTGCCTCCGGTGATGGTGATCCACGATGTGATGACCGTCGCCAAATGGGGGCGGCACGTGAAGGGCAAGTTCCAGCTGTCCAAAAGTATTAAGCAGCTGGCGCAGCATCGTGGACAGCTGTTTGCGGAGCTGACTCAACAGTTTTTGTTCCGCTACAACCATGGCCGGATGAGCCGCCTCGATTTCCAGGCACCTGGAGATTGGCGAGACTTTTTGAACATCATCAATGTGGAAGCCCACGAAGGCACGACGGAACCTCAGCTGGTCAAAGCTCTGTATGGGATTGATGAACCATCTGACCCCTTTGAACGGGAGTACCGCGATCATCGCTGGTTCCTATCATCAGAGGTACTGCGTCCTCTGTGCTGGATGGGTTTCCTCGAGGAAATCCAAGTGAGTGATGATCGTCTAGCGGATCGCGTTTTCTGGAAAACCCTGCTTTGGTCCAAGTGCTTCACACTGGACACAGACCACTAGGTGCACGGCGCACAGCTCACAACGCACTGTGCTAACAGAGCATTTTCGGACTGTGCTAACACTGTGCTAGGGCATTTTGCTGTTTTCAGCAATTTACGCTGCAACGCAGAAATCCAGCAAGCTATTGTTTTTGCACGATTTAAATGGCGCCTGGGGGCGGAATTGAACCACCGACACGAGGATTTTCAGTCCACTGCTCTACCCCTGAGCTACCCAGGCGCTGAAAGATGCCGATCATCAAGGGTGGACCGGTCAATTACGGCAATGGAAACGCGCTGTCCATAGCATTGCGCTTTTTTTCGAACTTGGCGTGAAATGCAATTCTGCGAGCGGAGAAAGCCTGTCAGCTTTTCGTTCAACAACGGGGTCCGGACGGTTCAGCCGGCGGCTCTTGCCTCGGCAATGAAGCCTCGTCGTCTTCGACGGTGAATTTGTATGCGCCGACAAACCAGTTGTGCAGGTCAATTCGCTGGCATCGAGAGGAGCAGAACGGCGAGTACTTCTCCGTAGGCTCGGAGTCGCAAATTGGGCAATTCATTGCGGCAACGCGGCTCTCAGCGGCTGCCTAAGCCGCTTTCTTCTCAGTTCCAAATTGCCTAGCGGAGTCCACCCTGCGAGATCGGTCAAAGACTTGTCGTGAGCCAAATTTGACACCATCGCATCGGTCACCGCGCGCCTATCGTTTTTGGGCATCGGTGCGAAGTCGACGACGATCTGCCCGCCCAGCGCTCGCAATCTCAACTCTTTCGGCAATCTTTTTGCGGCTTCAAGATTGGCTTTTCGGCCGGCCTGCCGAGACACGTCGGATTTTGTATCGACGTCAACCGCAACGAAAGCGCTCGTTTCCTCAATGTGCATGCAACCTCCGCTTGGGAGATGAACAGTTGAATCGAGATGCGTTTGAATCAACTCCCAGATGCCGTTTTTCTCGAAAGAGCCGTCCCCGTCAACAATGTCGGTTGCCTCGTGATCATGCCATTCGCGGCGTGCGATTTCATCCGCATCCGGGGCGGCGACCAGCAGTTTGGGGCTTTCCGTGCAGCTGCAGACGCGACGCGCCGCTTCCGAAAGCTTCCGGACCTCCTGCGCGACGAGATCCGGCGGCGCGAATTCGCTTGAGGTTCTCAATATCAAGCCCGTGCCGCCCGGGGCTGACGCTGAATTCGAGCTTGCCAACACCTTCAAGCTTCGTCGCGCGCTTTCTGACGTTATCGATCTCGAAACATTGATCCCAGGCGTACCGAGCGTGGCGATCGCGAATTTGCCTTTCAATTTGACTTTGGTCGTCAGCGGCGGATGCTTGCCTTCGTCCGGATATCCGGTCACCTCGACTATGACCGAACTTCCGACGGCGGCGCCTTGGCCGCCCTTGAGGAAGCCTCTTTCGCCGCCTCCCAGCTTCACGACAATGCCTCCCAGCGTTTTCAGCGGCCTTTCGGCGATAGCGCTGAACACGGCTCCGGGAAGCGCCCGCGCCTTGCTGCGCGGATCCACGACCAAATCTTCCAGTTCGCCGTCCTCGACCAATGCGGCAATCCGGCGGTCGCCGATGCGATCCAAATATATCTTGCGCATTTGTCTCGGAGTCAGCCCGGCCGAATTCCGGCGGTTCGCAACAACGCTGCCGCCTCCGCCAGCGGAAGCCCCACGATGCCTGAAAATGAACCGCTGATCCAAGGAATGTACGCTTCAGCAAGCCCTTGGATTCCATACGCGCCCGCTTTTCCGCGCCATTCCCCGGATGCGATGTATTCTTGAATCTCGGCGTCGCTCAATCGCTTCAGCCTGACCGTGGAGACGACATCGCGCTTTCCGCGAACATCCTTGTCCCTGACGAAGATGGCCGTGATGACCTTGTGGCGGCGGCCGGACAGCATGCGGAGGTATTCTTCCGCCATTTCCTCATTGTCCGGTTTGCCGAGAATTCTCCTGCCCAGAGCCACGATCGTGTCCGCCGCCAGAACGACTTCGTCCTCCTCGAGCTTCACGCTGCGCGCTTTGGTTTCGGCCATGCGCCGACAGTATGCTCGCGGCAACTCTCCGGCCTGCGGCGATTCGTCGATGTTTGTCGCGCGTATCGCGTAGGGCTTGATTCCGATCTGTTGAAGCAGTTGCTTTCGACGCGGGCTCGCCGAAGCCAAAACCAGCCGAGGTCCGGTCACTTGAATCGGTAGTTGATCCGGCCCTTCGTAAGGTCGTACGGCGTCATCTCAACCTGGACCCGGTCTCCCGCAAGAACCCTGATGCGATTCTTCCTCATTTTTCCTGCCGTGTGCGCGATGATCTGATGGCCGGTATCAAGCTGAACCCGGAATGTCGCGTTCGGCAGGAGCTCTTTCACGACGCCGGGAAATTCGAGCAGTTCTTCCTTTGCCATCTTCGCTCCTAGTTGCTTTCCACAAGATCGCCGAAACGATCGAGCGCGTTATATGCAATGGCCGCGGAACTTTCAACGCGAATTCAGCCGAAACCGCGCGCGGCATCGCGGAGCGACCCGATTGCTCCGTCCGCCTGCCGTCGGCTGCGTCAATTTTTTCGGTCCGCCCGGAATCGTTGCGCAGATGCTTGATCGGTTGTTCCAACAACTGCCTTCGCAATATTGAAGACGGGCCGCAACGAAAGAAAACCGCCCGCGTCTCTGCGCTTCAGGCTTGGCGAAATGCGGGCCACGGTCAACCGGCCGTTCAATCCAAGCTTCAGGTCATGAATTCAATGCCGCTGACTCATTCTCTCGAAACCTGTCCATGGTCTCGATTCTTGAGACATCTTCCGGTCCGAAAATAAATCTGTAAAGACCGGGATCATGGCCTTTGCCGCTCTTTTCGTGAATCAAAAACGCGCTGTACGCAACCGTTATGTGCGCGTTCTCCACCGTCAAACCTCCCTGCACGAGTTCGGCGTAGAGTTCGGTGCTGCTGACTGTTCGGCCTTTTCGGACGCACACCCGCAGAAGATCGATGTCGCGCACGTTCATGGAATTCCACTTTTGCCCCTCCTTTCGGAGGATCTTCCCGTCGGCGATATCGAAGAGTCCTGATTTGGACGCGATGCCTGTCAGAACTTCTTCCGGAACGGTGCTTCGAACGGTTCTGAACCGCGGAACCGATTGCAATAGATCATCCACGGATGCCCGCTCCGCCACCGAGAAGACGTTGCACAGGCAGGACAGGATCGCATTTCCCGCAAGCCTGTAATTTTTAGGCGGCAGCCGAGGTATTTTCCATACGTACCGTTCGTTCTGGTCAAGGAATTCCCATCGCTTGTGCGCGAGCACCAGTTTCCTCAAAAGACCCCTGTTGCACTTGATGAGTTCCGACAAATCTTTCGCTGTCAGATATGTGTCGACCGGCATTCTGTTGAGGATGTTGATGGTTCGGCGAGTGCCGATATCGTCTTCGCGCATGATGATCGTTCCGTTGAACGCGGTGACCATCTCGAACGGGTAAGGAAGGCCCAGCACCTTCGCCACGGATTTCAGGGCATCGAATCTCGCTGCGGCGTTCAAGCCCGGGCTGTAGCCGAAGCAGTCGAGGAAATCTTCGGCGGCCATCGGCAGCTTCTTGGTTGCGAGGCGCACGGCTTCCCGCCACTTTCGAAATTCCAGCAAGCCCGCCTTCGCGCTCAAACGCTTCGTCGCATTTTCAATGATCTGCCGGACTCTCTCCCGAGTGACCGGCTGGTCAAATCCGTAATCCACGGCTTCCTCGGCGATGCTGCGGAGCGTCAGTACCGCCCCTCCCGTCAATCCGTAGTAGCCGACAAAACACGACCGCAAATTCGGCCTTGCACCGGAAAGCAGATTTTCGATGTAATCCAGAAGTTCATGCTTTGCATCGACGTGATCCCGCTTGAACTGCGTCATCGCGCTCGTCAGTTTCTTGAGCATTCCGGCCTTCAGGCCCCATTTCCCCAAGCCTCTCCTCACGACTTCCAATTGCTCGCGGTCGCAGCCTGTGATCGAAAGAATTTCATTGTCGGATTTTTCCAACAGCATTTGCGGCGATTCAATGCCTGAACTCAAAATTGCGTTGAATCCGCTCAGAAACTCGTTGAATTCCTGCCCGGCATTCCTGGTCCCCGGCATGTTCGGATCCGAAGTCTCCGGCCTCAATTCCAGACCGAAATCAGCAAGCGCGGATTCAATCTGGTCCACGCTGTGCTGCCCGATGTTCCTGATCCGTCGCAAATCGTCCTGAGACATCATCAAAAGATCGGAAACCGTGTTGATATTCTCGCTTCGCAGCCCATTGGCAGCACGGACCGAGAGGTTGAGCTTGTCAATACTCAAGAAAAAATCGACCATTGATTCCTTCTTCCGAATTCATCGACTTCGTCAGTGCAACTCTGAATGGATACTCTGCCGACTTCGCCTTTTCTGCGACCGTTCAAGCTCATGGGCAGGTTAAACATTATGGCTTTATAGCATATCCTTCCCTATTTTACAAATGCTCGCATTGATCGGCTCCCGGCTCCATCCGCGCCGTCCGCCGCGGCCGCGCTGTCCCGTTTCAAGCCGAACTCGGCGCGCGGCAGTGACATCCGTCCGGCTGTCGAATGCTTCCGCGCCCGCTCGCTCATGGTCCGGGCGGGCTGAATCTTTCGAAGATCCGCTTGCGGATCTGGTCCCTCGTTTGTCGGTAGTACTCCAGTTTCTCGTCGCGCGTCTCTCCTATTCCGGTCGGATCGAGAATGGGCCAGTATTCCACTTCGAGAGCGGCGTAGCGCGTGAGCTCCAAGATCATGCGCAGCGCGGCGGGCGAAAGCGCGATGATCAATTCAAAGCTCGAAAGATCGTCGCCCCAATCCTGCATTTCTTCGACTGATCTGGACCTGTGCCGAGCCAGCTCGACATCGATCTCCTCGCAAGCGGCGATCGCGAAGCCGTCGATCTCCATGTCGCTTTGAACGCCGGCGGATTGAACATAAATTTGATGGCCGTAGATCTTTTTGGCTATTCCCTCCGCGATCGGCGATCGAACAGAATTATGGTCGCAACAGAACAAAACCGACGAGGGGCTGCGATTCGGCACGCCGGTCGCCCCTATCTCTCCGATTGCAGCACGCAGATCAGCGTGAATAGCCTGCGGGCTGTCGGATCATCCACGACGGCTTTGCTTTCGAGCCGCTCCTTCACGAGTCTTGCGCCTTCGTTGTGTATTCCGCGCCGTCCCATATCGATCGCTTCGATTCTGCTGCGCGGCAAATTTTTCACGGCATCGAAATAGCTTGCGCAAATCGCGAAATAATCCCTTATCACATCGGCGAACGGCGACATGGAAAGATGGAATTCCGCGGCGACCTCTTCCGATTCCGTGCCGACATGGAACACGGCGCGCCCGTCGCGCGCCGACAGGCGGAGCTTGTACGGACCGACAGGCGGAGTCCGGCCGCCGCGCGGCTGCAATGCGAATTTGTTCTGCTCCAGCAGATCGAAAATCGCGACCCGTCTTTCCTGCTCGACCTCGGGGGTCACGACCGCCAGACAAGCGTCGTCTATCGAGACGTCGATCAACTTGTCGCTCTCCTTCAACGGATCCAGCCTCGCCGGACGCCGAATTCGAGAGTCGGAACAAGCGATTCCGCCCGGTCCACGTCGACAACGCAAATGCCCGCCGCGGCGCGTTTCCTTTCGCCCGCCGTCGGCGGAACGAAATTCCTCGGCGAGACAGAGACGCAGCCCCGCGCCATGATGCGCCTTGGCGAGTCCTGCCGCGTTCGACGACGGGCGCGAGTCGCCCCGCCGAACACGCTCCGGCTGCGCAGGCGCGCAGAGCCGTCCGCGACCGGCCTGCTTCCAAGCATTCGACAATCCATGAAATCATCCATGGATTCTGCGAATCTCCGCTCCGCAAGAAGAAAGCTTTTCCTCAACGCGCTCGTACCCGCGGTCCAAATGGTAAACCCGGCCGACATTGGTTTCTCCCTCCGCCGCGAGTCCGGCCAGAATAAGCGAGACCGAAGCCCTCAGGTCCGTCGCCATCACCGGAGCGCCCTTGAGCGCGCGGACTCCGTTCACCGTGGCCGTGCCCCCTGAAATCCGGATGTCGGCGCCCATGCGCATGAGTTCCGGCGCATGCATGTAGCGGTTCTCAAAGATCGTCTCTTCCAAAACGCTCTCTCCGTCCGCGATGGCGAGCGTCGCCATCATCTGCGCCTGCAGATCCGTAGGGAATCCCGGAAACGGAGCAGTCGAGATTCTCGTCGCGGTCAGCCGCCCGTTCGCGCGCTTGATGGTTATGCCTTCCGAAGTCTCGCTGATTTCTCCGCCTATCTCATGGATTTTTTCGGCGAAGGCAGGGATCAGATCCATCCGGCCGCCGAGGAGTTCCAATTGGCCTCCGGTGATGACCGCCGCCAGCATGTAGGTGCCGAGCTCAATCCGATCCGGAATCACGGAGTGGGTGCCGCCGTGCAACTTGTCGACGCCATGAACGATGATCTCGCTTGTCCCTTCGCCTTCGATTCGCGCTCCCATGGAGCGGAGGCAGCGAGCCAAGTCCAGGATTTCCGGTTCGCGAGCGGCGTTCCGGATGGCGGTCGTGCCTTTTGCGAGCGTTGCCGCGAGCATGACGTTTTCCGTCGCCCCGACCGAGACCATCGGAAACTCGACGCTCGCTCCGGTCAAGCCGTTTCGCGCATTCGCATGAATGTAGCCGTCCCTGAGTTCCAACTCCGCCCCAAGCCTTCTCAGACCTTCCAAGTGCAGGTCGACCGGACGCGCTCCGATCGCGCATCCGCCCGGAAGCGAAACGACGGCGTGCCCGGACCTTGCGAGGAGTGGCCCCAGAACGAGTATCGACGCCCGCATTTTTCTAACGATATCGTACTCCGCTTTGAACCGGTCGAGCCCGTGCGCGCTGAGCGCCAAGACATGCCCGTCCTGAAGCGATCTGACTTCAACGCCCAAGGATTGAAGGAGGCGCGACATGGCCGAGATATCCGCCAGCTTCGGCGCGTTCGTCAGCGTCAAAGGCTGTTCCGACAAAATGGCCGCAGGCATCAGCGTCAAGCAAGCGTTCTTCGCTCCTGCGATCCGTACCGAACCATGCAGCGGCCGGCCGCCGCAAATCGTGATCGAGTCCATTCAATCGTCCTTGTTCCGCTCGTTGCCCGCCGCTTGAAGCTTTTTGATTTTTGTCTGCTCCTTGCGCCGACTCAAGTTCCTGCGCAAGGCCGACTTCAAGCGCTCCGCCTTTTTCGGGTCGTTTCCGCCGGTCCGGCTTTCAGCCGCAACTCGCGATTTTCGATTCCGCATCCCGACAGATATCCAATGAACAGGTGATCGTCCATAAACCTGCAATTCGCGCCGCTTGCATCATCACGCGTAGAAGCATAATCATCGGTTCAGCCCGCCGCAGTAGCTCAGTGGCAGAGCGCACCCTTGGTAAGGGTGAGGTCGGGAGTTCAATCCTCCCCTGCGGCACCACTTTCATCTTGGCGGGATCGCCTGCGCGTCAGGAATTCGCGGACCACGCCCAAGGCACAATATACTCGCCGAGAACTTCGCTCAATTTTCCTTCCTGAGCCTCGCCGGACTTGCCAACCATCGCGACCAGCCCGCGACTCGGGTCTTCCACGACCTCGACGACTGAAGCGCTCAGTCCTTCCGACGCGAGTCTGTCGTTGAATACCCTTTTGATGGCACGCTTTCGCAGATCCGGCTTGAATACCTTCCCGACGGCCGTCTTCGGAAGCTCGTCGAGTATTTCTATATGCGCCGGTCTGGCGATGGCGCTCTCTATGCGCTTTTGCGCGAAGCCCATCAGCTCCTCGGTCGAAGCGGAAGAACCGGCGACGAGTTCCACATACGCGCAGGGAATTTCACCGAGCTTGGATTCCGGCTGGCCTATCGCTCCCACGAACGCGATCCCTTCGTGGCTGGCCAGCGCTTCTTCAATGATCGCGGGGTCGATGTTGTGCCCGCCCCGAATGATCAAATCCTTGGCGCGGCCCGTGATCCACACGTAGCCGTCCTCGTCCACCTTTCCGAGATCGCCCGTGCGCAGCCATTCCGATTCGGCGTACAGACCGGTGTTCTTTTCAGGGTCGACATAGGTTCGGCCCGGAAGCACGCCCGGACTCGACACGCAAATCTCGCCCACCTCGTCCGTCCGGCATTCCCTGACGACGGACCCGTCGTCCTCGCATTCAAGAATTCGAACCTTCGTATAAGGAGCCGGAATGCCCACCGAGCCGATTTTGCGCTCCCCGTCCAGCGGGTTCACGGAAACCAGGCAGGTCGCTTCGGTCAGGCCGTATCCCTCCAGGATTTTGACGCCCGTAGCCTTTTCGAAGCGGTTGAACAATTCGACCGGAAGCGGAGCGGAACCGCAAAGCGCCGTGTGCAGCGTGGAGACGTCCGCATCGATCGGTCGCTGCATCAGCGCGGCGGCGGCAGTCGGAACGGTTGTCAGGAAGCTGATTTTCCACCTTTCGATCAATTTCCAGAAATTGTCGAACACTCCCTCGCCCCGATACCCTTGAGGAGTCGGCAGCACGACGTGGGAGCCGGACGCAATGCAAGACATGAGGATCGGATGCGCGGCGAAAACGTGGAACAGCGGAAGCGGGCAAAGAATGTTTTCCCGAGAGTTGAGCACCACCTGCGCGCCGCACCAGCCGTTGTAGATGATCCCCGAATATTGGTGCTGCGCCAGTTTGGGCATGCCGGTCGTTCCGCCCGTGTGGAACAGCGCCGCGACCCGGTCCTCCCTGATGTCTTCGAATTTCAGCGCGTCGGAAGGCTGCCGGTCCGCCAGCGCGTTGAAATCCTGGGCCATGGCGGAATGACGCGCTTCGTTCTTCGGTCTGACGAAGGGCACGATCCAGGATTTCGGAGGGGTCAGGTAGCGATTCAGATCCACTTCGAGAAGATGCTTCACGCTCGGCGCATTCTCAAGCGCCGCCGCAGCGAGCTGCGCCACATTCGATTTCGGAAACGATTTGAGCGTCACGAGCGCTCTTGCGTTGGAGGCGCGCAGGATCGCGGCAATCTGGTTGGCGTCGAGCAGCGGATTGATCGGATTGACAACGCCGGCCACCGCTCCCGCAAGCAGGGTCACAACAGTTTCATTGGCGTTCGGAAGCAGGAACGCGACGGGGTTCCTCTCGTCCACGCCCAGCGAGCGGAGCATGTTGGCCGCTTGCGTCACCCTGGCATTGAGCTGCAGCCAAGTCAGGGTTTCCGCGGATGCTTTCGGATCCGAAAGCAATTGGAACGACACCGCCGGCGATGAACCGTGCTTTTCCACGGTCCGTCCCAAGAATTCATAGAGCGTTGCCGGGTTGTCCCGTTCGGACCAAAGCGCTTCATTCTCGATTCGCAATTTGTCTTCAATCGTCGCCAGTTTTGACATCCGCAACTCTCCAATCCAGATCAACGCGCGACGGCCGCGCGGCGCCCAGATTGAATTACCGACCCGCTTTGGTCAAGTCGGGAAACTGCCGGGCCGTTCGGTCGGATCGCGTCCGTTCCCCGAACCGGCGCTCTCGGGAATCTGGACGCCTCCAGTGAATTGAAGCCGTGCAAGCCGCGCATACAGCCCGCCCTTCGCCACGAGCGACTCATGCGTTCCTTCGTCGACGACCCGTCCTTTGTCGAACACGAGTATGCGGTCGGCATTCCTGACGGTCGCCAGGCGATGCGCGATGACCAGAGTCGTCCGATGCTTCGACATCTCTTCGACCGCTGCTTGCACGGCGGTCTCGCTCTCCGCATCCAAGGCGGACGTGGCTTCGTCGAGAAGCAGGACTTGCGCGTTTCTCAAAATCGCTCTGGAGATGGCGATCCTCTGCTTTTGCCCGCCCGAGAGCAGCACGCCGCGTTCTCCGACCAACGTTTCGTATTTGTCCGGAAGCTCCTCCAAAAACTCGCGCGCCGCCCCCGCTTCGGCTGCATGGAATATTTCTTCATCCTCGGCGTCGGATCGACCGAATCGAATGTTTTCTTTCGCGGTGTCGGCGAACACGACCGAATCTTGCGGAACCAACGCAAGCCGTGAACGGAATTCGGCCTTCCGCATCGCGCTCAAATCCGCGCCGTCCAGCAGCACCCGCCCTGCGGTCGGGTCGTAAAATCGCAGCAGCAATTGAAAGACCGTCGACTTGCCGGCTCCCGACGGGCCGACCAAGGCGACAGTTTCCCCGGGATTGACCGTGAAAGAAACATCGTGCAGCGCAGCGACCTCGCTCCGCATAGGATAACGGAACTCGACTCTTTCGAACCTGACCTCGCCCTTGCAAACAGCAGGCAGCGGCAGCGGAACCGGAGGATCCGCAACCGTGTCGACGGCGCCCAGCAGCTCGACCAGCCGTTCCATGGCGCCCGCCGCGCGCAGCAATTCGCCCCATATCTCGCTCAAGGCGGCGGCCGACCCGGCGATCATCACCGAGTAAATCACGAATTGCACCAATTCGCCCCAAGTCATGCTCCCGTCGCGGATTTCCGCGGCGCCGATCCATGTCACCGCGACAACCGCTGCTGTCGCGAGAAACATGATCAATACCGTCATGACCGCCCGCACGGCGATCCTTCCATTCGCCGCCTTGACGGAACGATCGACTATTTCATTGAATTTCGAGCGGCTTTCCTCTTCGTGCGTATTCGCCTGGACGGCCTGCACCGAAAGAAGGACCTCGGACGCATTGCCCGATCCTTCCGCGATCCGATCCTGGGTATCCCTGCTGAGTTTCTTGAGCTTGCGGCCGAATGCCAGAACGGGGATCAGCACGACCGGCACAAGGACGATTACGTATCCGGCCAGGACGGGGCTGGCGACGAACATCAGCGCAAGCCCGCCCGGCAGCATCAGCACGTGCCGAATCGCGACGGAAATTGTCGAGCTTATCAGAGCAAGAACCAAGGTGGTGTCCGTGTTGATTCTCGACAGCACCTCCCCGGTCATGTTTCGCTCGTAGAACGCGGGACTCAAGGAAATTGCGTGGGCGAATGCGGACTTCCGGATGTCGGCGACCACCCGTTCGCCCAGTCGGGAGACCAGAGAGTACCGAATCCCGGTTCCGACCGCGAGAAGCGCTCCGAGAACCAAGGCCGCGGCGAAGTAGCGGTTTATCTGCTCGATCGATTCCTGGCCGAACCCGTCGATCACCAGCCTGACCGCGACCGGCATCAAAAGCGAAACAGCGGCAGTGAACAAAAGTGCGAGCAGCGCCGCCAAAGCGGACGCCTTGTATCGGGCCAAGTACGGCGCCAGCGCTCGGAGCGGCCTTATCGACTTGGATTTCTCGCGATCGACGGTTCCATTTAGCGGGTTCCGGGAGTCCTGCGGAGGGCGCTGCGACAAGTAAAGCTGTCCCTATGTAAATGCCGTGCGCAGTCCAGCATGGCCGAGGCACGGACCACCCGAGCTATTCTTTTTGGATGGAGCGGGTGATGGGAATCGAACCCACGTCTTTAGCTTGGAAGGCTGCTGCTCTACCATTGAGCTACACCCGCAGAGGCCACCGATATATTCTGCCGGCAGCTGCAATTCAAGGGAAGGCCCGAACAAATCTGCGGGCTGCGATCATTCTTCGGATGTCCGGCCGGTCAATCGCCGTCAGCAGCGCCGCTACCAGCGGTCCCGGCCCAAATCGACCAGAGTTGCTTGGATGGAGTCCGCAGCGTGAAGTCCGAGTTCGAGCGCGTAGACGTACGACTGCGTCAAGAAGAAGCATCCCTCCTCGACGCGGCCACATTCCACCATCGAATTGCCTGCCCTCGAATAGAGTTCGACCAGTTGCGCGGCGTCGCCTTCTTCGTAGGCGGCCAATACCGCGGCATTCAATTCATCGAAGTTCACTGCGGCGCATTCTCTTGTCGGCGGCCGTCAAGCTGCTCCGCCGCCCAACGGTGGAACAAGTGGGTCGGGCCGTCCATCTTGGGAGCGAATTTTCCGCCGTCGAAATACATGCCCTTGCGCCCCTTCTGCATTCCTTCGACCACAAACAGGTCTTCTTCCAGAACGCTGCGCCATTGTTCAGCATTCCTGTCGATCAGGTACGCGAGGTCCAGCCGTTCCCTCGGGTCGAAGGGGTAGTAAATCTCGTTTCTCTCCAAAGTCCGGTCCGGCCCTTGCGGCAGCAAAATGACCGCGAAGCCATGATCTCTCTGCGCGGCGAGCAGAACGTTCGGGAATAAAGCAATGTATTCGGCTCCCTCGTTCCAGAACTCGGACAGTCCTTCGAAATCCGGAAACCGTTCGCCGCGCGCTCCCTTGATCTGCCTGTAGACCTTCGTTCCTTGTCCCGCGAATTTGCCGGGCATTTCGATATGGTAGTGATCCTCCAGCTTGGAATAGCTGTTGAGGCCGGGATGAATCCAAGGCAAGTGATAGCTCTCGCAAAAGTTCTCCACCGCCAGTTTCCAGTTGCAAGCGACGTCGAATTCGAACGACGAGCTTTCTCCGCCGTGAAAGAGCGGACGCTCATGCTCGTCCCATCGCTTGAGCAGACCGGACGCGTAGTCCGTGAATTCCGGCGCATCGCCGGAAACATTCACGAATACGATGTCTCGCCAAATGTGCGAGCGGATGCGGAACAGCCCGAAATCTTCACGATGCACGCTCTCGTCGTAATTGTTGCCGGGGCCGCCGACGTGGGGCGTTGCTCGCAACGATCCGTCAAGACTGTAGCACCAGCTGTGGTAGGGACAGCGTATCGTGCCGCGCAAGTTGCACTTTTCGCCGACCAGAATCATGCCTCGGTGCCGGCAGGTATTTTGGAAAACTCTGACGACCCCGTCATGATCCCTGACGACCAGCAACGGCATGCCCGCAAAATCCACGGGGCAGGCGTCGCCCGGACGCGCCACATCTGAACCGAGACCGATTGCCGCCCAGTTCTTGTAAAGAAGCGCTTCGCATTCCTCCTCGTAAGTCGCCCAATCCGTGTAGTGGCTGTTGGGAAGCCCTCTTGCGTTCTCGATGGGGCGCAAGACCCGTTCCAAAGCGTTCGCCGTCATCCTAGTCCGGTCCTGTCCTTGCTCTCCAAATCGTTCTCCTTAAGCGAGTTGGTTCAATGTGAATCATGAGCACCGCTCCAATTGATGGAAAACGACATTGTTCGGGATATTTCCGCCAACAAGGAATGAAGTCGACAGACCAAGCGCGTTTCGTGTTTTGGTAAAGGCTGTTTTGCGCTTTCGCGCGTTGTCCGATTTCGGGGTTCCGAAGGTCGCAATCGGAACGTTCCGGGTTCAGCATTCAGCGCGATCAGGTGGTTCCGGCGTGCGGACAGGTCTTGCCGTGAGTTGGCAGGGCTAATCTGTTCCCTCCTCCCGCCGCTGTTTCTCCACCAGAACTACACGTTCCGCTTCGATGCGCTTGCGAAAATTGTTCGGAACCTCGTCCCAGACGAACAGGTCCACCTGGAACGGCAAATCGCTTTCCTCGAACGCTTCCCGCAGGTTGCCGACTTGGCAGCCCCGTTCGGGCGTTGCGAACACGACCAAGTCCAAGTCGGAGGTCGGCCGCGACGTCCGCTTGACGCGGGAGCCGTAAGCCCAAGCCGTCGTGCCGGGCAGGTGCCGTTCAAGCAACGACAGGATCGTCTTGCGCTGCTCGACCGTTACGTCGATGGAAGGGGTCATTCCCATGTGTCGCCGCTCATGATTTGGTAAAGGTCAATGGCATCTATGATGAAGTCGGTCATGATGCCGAGGCAAGCCTCGGCCTTCTCGCCATCATAGTCATGCGAAGTGGCGTTGCGACTGTTGGCGTAGAGCAGCCATCGCTCAATCGGCGCTCGCAACAGGTGGTTCTGATGCGCGAGTCTCAATACCGGCTTCGGGCTGTTGGGCGGATCCACAACGCCTAAGGCTTGGACAAGATATCGCCTTAGAACTTTCCACATGCAATCGTAACAGGTCTCGAAGCGCTGAATCACCGATTCGGCAATGGCCTCCCGCGTCAGGATAGGCAGATCGGCATGGGGTTCCCGATAATGCTCGTGCTGCTCTTGGAGCCGCTCAAGCGAAGTCCGGAACTTGCTGTAGTCGATCTCGCTTTGCATTCGAATCGCCTCTTCATAGGAAGACCAAGATTTCTGCAGGATTGGTGTCGCCGGATTTTCCTCGCGAGGCGGAGCAAAAGTTTTGCTGCGACACGTTTTCCTATCCCGGTTGGAGTATGCAGCGGAGCGGCAAGCGGTTGCAAACCCTTTGCATGCGATCACAGAGTTTGCGGTTTGCCGACCTCTATCGGACGGATGAGCCCCGGTCCTTGCGACCGGTTGGAATTCACTTCTCGCCCGACCTCGTGGAATTCGAAATATTCGTCGTCGGCCGGACGCATCAAGCGGGCGGCCCCTTTGCCCTCTTCGCCGAGCCAAAGCCCGTAACTTTCCGGCCGAACGGTGACCGGCATGCGGTGATGCAGATCCGACAATGTTCGGTTCGCCGAAGTCGTGACGATTGCGCACGTGACATGCCGCTCGGTCCCGTAATTCCAGTCCTGCCAGACCCCGGCGAACGCGAAAATCTTCCGGTCGGACGGAAAAATGTACCATGGAATTCTTTGGCCGCTCTCGGACTTGGTCCATTCGTAGAAGCCTGACGCCGGGATCAAGCACCTGCGTTTGCGACATGCCTCGCGGAACGCCGGCTTGTCCGCGATCGATTCCGCTCTCGCATTGATCAAAAGCGGACCGCCGTTGGGAGACTTGTACCATTTCGGTATGAACCCCCATCGCATCGGCACGACCTTCCTCTCGCTGCCGTCGCGGACAACGGCAGCCACCGCATTCGTCGGACAGATATTGTAATTTGGGATGTCCGGCAGCTCACCGGACTGCAAGGCGTTGAAAAGGGCGTCTATTTCAGGCCAATCATAGTCGAACAAAGCGTATCGTCCGCACATCGCTGCAACTCACTCTCGATTCAGGGGAACGGTCGAATCAATGCAAACTCCGCATTCGTCAATCTCGGCGACAAGACCGGGCGCAGTGATTCAGCAGGCACTTCACGCATCTTCAAGATACTCCGCAATCCGGTCCGCAAGCAATTCGTCCGATTGGATTTCGCATTCCCAGACGACAAGAAAGCGCCACCCGAGTTCGGTCAGTTTCGACTGGTTCTCTTTGTCCCGCTCCGCGTTCCGATCAAGTTTCGGAATCCAGTATTCCTTGTTGGAGTTCGGATATCGGAACTTCTTGCACTTCCCGTCGTCGTGCCTGTGCCAAAAGCATCCGTGGACAAAGATCGCCTTTTTCCTGCTTGGAAAAACAAGGTCCGGACTGCCCGGCAAATCCGTTCGATGCAGGCGGTAGCGATAACCCATCCCGTGCACGAGACGGCGAACAGCCCATTCCGGGCGCGTGCCTTTCCCCTTGATGCTCGCCATGATTTCGCTGCGGCGTTCGGGGGAGACGGTGTCGGTCATGGCGGTGTCCTCATGCGTGGCTGCATGCCGATTTCAGGCGGAAACAGGGCTAAATGACTCAGAATCGCAAGCGAAGCTTGCCGACTCTATCATTTTTCTGCCGACCGCTCCAAAGCCAAGTATCTGGCGGCGAGCGTAGCGGCCCTCGCGACCAACATGATCAACATCGACAGCCAAAGACCGTGATTCGCAAAAGGCGGCACCAAGACGGCGACGGCGATGCCGTAAACCGCACACGATTCCAGCATGGCTTTGCGCATTTCCCGCGCGCGGGTCGCTCCGATGAATATGCCGTCGAGCATCCAGGACGGCGCTCCTATCAGCGGCAACGCGGCCACCCAGACAAAATACTCTCTCGCTTCGGCGCGAACATCGCCCGAGGTGGACATGAGGTCGATGATCGAAGTTCCGCCCAGCACGAACACGATCGACAAGCCGACCACTACGGTCAATCCCCAGCAGCTCGTCAGCACGACCGACCTCCGCAACGCGAACCTGTTCAGCGAGCCTATCGAAAACCCGACGAGAGCCTCGGCGGCGAACGCGAAACCGTCCAGCGCGTAGGCTGTGACGTAAAGAAACTGAAGAAGAATTTGATTCGCCGCGAGCGTGACGTCCCCGAACCTCGCCGACAAGAAAAGAAAGGACGCGAAGGCGACAAGCAACAGGACGGACCGGATCATGATGTCCACGTTCACGGACGCCATTCGCTTGAGGCGCGCCGTGTTGAAAACGCGCGTCCAGTCGCGCCAATGGCCGTCGTTGAATCCGTCGCGGCAAAGGTACAGGCCGAGCGCCAGCCCGCTCCATTCCGAAATCATCGTGGCCCAGGCCACGCCTGCGACGCCGTAGTCGAGCAGAAGCACGAATGCGAGATCGAGAGCGATGTTCAAGCAGTTCATGACGAGTTGAATCGCGAGCACGGAGCCTGTTCGCTCGAGCGCGACCAGCCACCCGGTTATCCCGTAGATCGCGATCGCTGCGGGAGCCGAATAGATCCTGATCGTTCCGTATGTCGAAGCGAGCCCTTCGACGTCATCGGACGCAGGCGAAAGCAGAAAGGCCAGCCGGAACATTGGGCCGCTCAGGAGCATCAGCAGCGCGCCGGCGGCCAAGCCGAATATGAGAACCCGCGTGAGCAGTGCCGCGACCTCCGAGGAGTCGCTCTGCCCCCTTGCCTGGCTGGTCAGCCCGGACGTTCCCATCCTCAGAAATCCGAATATCCAGTAGACCGTCGAAAGAATGATCGCTCCGATGCCGACCGCGCCGATCGGAGCGGCCTCCCCGAGCTGTCCCACGACCGCAACGTCGACGGCGCCGAGGATGGGAACGGTCGCGTTCGAAATCACGATAGGAAGGGCGATCGCCAGAATCCGGCGATGGGTCACCCCTTCCGCGAGTCCTGTATTCCGCCTCAGCAAAAACAATCCGGCACCTCGATTTGCAGCGGGCTTGCGATCTACAACACCTTCATTGCGAATTCCGCCGGAGCGAACCGGCGACTCCGGCAACTGAACGCATCATCGGCATTGCAGCGCGCGCCACCTTGGCCAAATCCGCCAATCCGTTGAAGTTCGCGGCGGAAACACAACAGCTTTACACCTTGCGAGCCGCAATTTCCTTTTAATTTGAACGAATTCACTTGAAATCCGATCCGCCCGGCGCGTAGTGTCCGTTTTTGATAATGATTCGCAAGTGCAGGAAGCGCGATGAGCCTAACGAGGAATTTTTCGAGCAGTCATCTGGAAATACCGCATATCGAGGCAGGCAAATTCGGGAAATGGCGCCCCCGTCGGGCAATGTTCTTCGCGCTGCTGGCCGGGCTTGCGGCCCATCCCGGGTTTCTAGGCGAATTGACGCGCACGCTGATGGTCGACGCATATGTCCAGGTCAGCGTGTTCGTAGCCGCGACCATGCTCGTATTTTACGGAGCCGAACGTTTGTTCCGGTTCAATATCGGCCAGCTTCTCAAGAATTCGCGGGGCGAACTCCCCATCGCGGCGCTGCTGGGCGCCACTCCGGGGTGCGGAGGCGCGGTCATCGTGGTGGCCGCCTACACTTCCGGACATGCAAACTTCGGCGCAGTCGTGGCCGCGCTCACCGCAACCATGGGCGATGCCGCCTTCCTGCTGATCGCGACCCGTCCGGATGCGGCGGCCGTCGTGCTTCCTCTCGCGTTCTTTGCGGGAATCGTCACGGGCTGGGCGGCTGATCGATTCCTGCCGCGAATGAATCACGAACCGAACAAAGGCCGTTGCGGGATTGTCCCGCTAATCGGCTCTGTAAGGATACGGGACATCGCTCATCTGGCCATAGCGCTTCCCGGACTCTGCCTCGGAATCCTGATATTGCTTCAGGTGGAATTGATCGGCATTCTCTCATCGGCGGTGACGGTTGTGGGCCTGGCCGGGGCATTCCTCGGACTCGCGATCTGGGCTTCGTCTCCCATCGGCGCGATGTCCAACAGCGACGACGCTCCTGTCACCCGATCCGCCGAGGAGACGAGTTTCATCGGCGTTTGGATCATCAGCGCATTCTTGCTCTACGATTATCTTGTGGCGTTTTCGGGGCTGGATCTCGAATACTTGTTCGCTCTTGCCGCGCCGATTCTCCCGCTGGCCGGAGTCATTGTCGGATTCATTCCCGGCTGCGGCCCCCAATTGCTTGTGACGACGCTCTACATCAACGGCATGATTCCGTTCGCCGCCATTGTTGGCAACTCGATTTCCAATGACGGCGACGCGCTCTTCCCGGCGATCGCTCTCAATCCGAAAGCTGCGGCGTTGGCCACGCTTTACTCGGCGGCGCCGGCCTTGATCGCGGGCTACGGATTCTACTTCTGGGCTCCGGGCTTCATGAATTGAAACGCCGGAATGATCGCTCCGCTTCGTGATTCGAATTCGTACATTGAGCGCGCGGACTGTTGTTCAAGGGGTCACGAACTCCGGCCCCGACTCTTGAGACAAGTGAGGCTCCGAACCGGGGCAAGGCGAATCAAAGACGCGATCACGGCGATTTCACCTCCATTCCCGACTGCAGACGCGCATTTTGAGGGACTGCCCCGCTTGCGATAATGCCGCGACGAATTTAGGACGCATTCCTTGGAACGGTTTCAGTTCGGCGGCACGGGGCGAGTCGCGAACGGGCGGATGAAGCCGCGACCGGAATGAACCGCGAACTCGCGGAAAATGGGAGACAGGCGCCAATGACGATCAAGCTCCACTGCTTCGGGGAAAGCGGCAATTCCTACAAAGCCGCTCTTGCACTCGAGTTCGCAGGATTGGAATGGGAACCCGTATTCGTCGATTTTTTCAACGGCGAAACGCGAACGCCCGAATTCAGGAAGCTGAACCCGATGGGCGAAGCGCCGGTCATGCAGGACGGCAGCCTGGTCCTCAGCCAGTCCGGAGCCATCCAGGACTATGTCGTCGAAAAGTCGGGGAGGCTCGGAGGGCGGACAGCCGACGAGAAACGGGAAATCCTGCGCTGGATTCTTTGGGACAACCACAAGCACTCGTCCGTCTGCGGCATGACACGGTTCCTTTCGAACTTCATACCCGAGGAGAAGCGCCCGCGAGAGGTGATTCGCTGGCTCCAAACGCGCTTGAAAAGCGCATGGTCGGTGCTTGACTCCGAGCTGCAGGATCGCGATTGGGTTGCGGGCGGCGAGCTGACCATCGCGGATCTGTCCTGTTGCGGGTACCTTTACTATCCGGAGCATTTCGGGTTCAGCCGCGAGGATTGGCCAGCCATCGACCGCTGGCTTGATCGCATCGCCGGTCAGCCAGGCTGGAAACATCCGTACGACCTTATGCCGGGCAATCCCGGCGAAAGAGCCTCCGGCTGAAAAGGGTCGGCATGCGACGAATGGACGCACGATGATTGGATTGAAGGAATGACCGAAGCCTACATTTACGATGCGGTTCGCTCGCCGCGAGGAAAGGGTCGCAAGGACGGAGCGTTGCACGAGGTCACAGCCGTTTCGCTTTCGGCCAAAATGCTTGACGAGGTGCTGGATCGAAACGGAATTGAATCGGACTCCGTCGAGGACGTGATTTGGGGGAACGTCACGCAAGTCGGCGAGCAAGGCGGCTGCCTTGCGCGGGGCGCCGTTCTCCTGTCGAACCTGTGCGAAAGCGTTCCGGGCGTCGCGATCAACCGCTTTTGCGCAAGCGGGCTGGAGGCCGTGAACATGGCCGCATGCCAGATCAAGGGCGGCGCGGGATCGGCATACATCGCCGGCGGCGTGGAAATGATGAGCCGCGTCCCGCTTGGATCGGACGGCGCCGCGATCGTCGTCGATCCGCTGCTTGCGATGGGGGCGCATTTCGTGCCGCAGGGAATCTCGGCGGACCTGATCGCAACCGAGTACGGATTTTCCCGCGAAGACTGCGACGCCTATGCGGCGGACTCCCAGCGCAGAGCCGCGAAAGCATGGAACGAAGGGCGGTTTTCGAAATCAATCATGCCGGTCAAGGACCAGAACGGCCTTTCGATACTGGACAGGGACGAGCACATGCGGCCCGAAACCACTGCGGAAGGGCTGTCGGAACTGAAGCCGGCGTTCAAGGACATGGGGGAGACCATGCCCGGTTTCGACAAGGTCGCCATTCTGAAATACCCGCATTTGGAACGCATCATGCACGTGCATCACGCCGGCAATTCTTCGGGAATCGTGGATGGCGCAGCGGCCGTGCTGCTCGGCGACAAAGCGTTCGGGGAGCGGTCCGACATCAAGCCCCGTGCTCGAATCGTCGCGACTTCGAAGACCGGTTCCGAGCCAACGATCATGCTGACCGGCCCGATTCCCGCCGCCGAAAAGGCGCTTGAGCGCGCCGACATGAAGCTCTCGGACATCGATCTGTTCGAGGTGAACGAGGCCTTCGCCTCGGTCGTTCTCAGATTCATGCAGAAATTCAATCTGGATCGCGATTCGGTGAACGTGAACGGCGGCGCGATCGCTATGGGTCACCCGCTCGGAGCCACGGGAGCAATGATCCTGGGCACGGCGGTCGACGAACTGGAGCGATCCGGAAAGTCGACAGCGCTTGTCACTCTTTGCGTCGCGGGAGGAATGGGCGCCGCCACGATAATCGAACGAGTGTGAGGCAAGGACCATGGCAGATTTCCACTATTCCGCGGACGACGAAGGAATCGCCACGATCACATGGGACGTCGACGATGCCCGTATGAACGTGATGTCTCAGAACGGCTTTTCGGAGCTTGAGCGCTATTTCGACGAGGCGCTGGCCGACGACAACGTGAAGGGCATCGTAATCACGAGCGGCAAAAAGGATTTTGCCGCCGGAATGGACCTGAATTTGCTCGCCGGTATGAAAGAAGGCGGGGGCAGCGATCCGGCTCGCGGCATTTTCGATCAGATCATGCGGATTCACGTTCTGCTGAGAAAGATCGAGCGCGCAGGCATGGATCCGGCGACCCTCCAAGGCGGCAAGCCGGTGGCGGCCGCACTGCCGGGAACGGCATTGGGGCTCGGATACGAAATTCCGCTGGCTTGCCACCGGATTTTCTGCGCGAGCAATTCGGCAGCAAGAATTGGCCTCCCCGAGATCCGCGTCGGCTTGTTTCCGGGAGCAGGCGGAACGACGCGGCTTGTTCGGCGGCTCGGCTTGATGGCCTCCGCGCCATTTCTGCTCAGGGGAAAGACTCTGGCGCCCGCAGACGCTCTGTCCGCCAATCTCGTGGACGAGGTGGTCGAACCCGGCGAACTTCTTTCGAAGGCCCGCGATTGGGTCAAGGCGGAAACCAGCCGGGATTTGGCGAAGCCTTGGGACAAGAAGGGCTATCGGATGCCCGGGGGCCGCCCGTACGACAGAGACGGCTACGCGGTCTACACAGGCGCGTCGGCAATGGTCAATTCCGAGACCCAAGGAGTCTACCCCGCTGCGAAGGCGTTGCTTTCAGCGGCGTACGAAGGCGCTCAGGTTTCCTTCGATACCGCGCTGAAGATCGAGGCGAGGTGGTTCACGCACCTTCTCATGCAGCCGTCGCCTTCGGCGATGATTCGGACGCTTTTCGTGAACAAGCGGGCGTTGGAGAAGGGCGCCCGCAGACCCGCAGGCATCGAACGCCGCAAAGTTGCGAAGCTCGGCGTCGTGGGCGCCGGCATGATGGGCGCCGGCATCGCGCTCGTCTCCGCGCGGGCGGGGATGGAAACGACGATCATCGATCAGGATGTCGATCGCGCAAATGCCGGAAAATCCAGCATCGAGAAGTTGCTCGCGGGGGAAGTCCAGCGAAGAAGGCTTTCCGCAGAGGAGATGGACGCCTGCCTTTCGAAAATCCGCCCGGCTGCGGAATACGGCGAACTCGCCGACTGCGAACTCGTGATAGAAGCCGTATTCGAGGAGCCGGGCATCAAGGCCCATGTCATCCAGAGGATCGAAGAAGGCGCAGGCAGCGGTTGCATGATCGCCACGAACACATCCACGCTGCCGGTCACCGGTTTGGCTGAAGCGACGGCGAACCCGGACAGATTCATCGGGATCCATTTCTTCAGCCCTGTGCACAAGATGGCGCTGGTCGAAATCATCAGGGGCCGCGAGACCTCGGACAGCGCTGTCGCATTGGCGCTCGATTACACGGCCGCGATCAGGAAGACGCCTATCGTCGTGAACGACGCCCGGTTTTTCTACGCGAACCGCTGCATCATTCCCTATCTCAACGAAGGTATCAGGATGATCGGCGAAGGCGTCGAACCTGCGCTGATTGAAAATTCCGCGAAGCGGCTGGGCATGCCGGTCGGGCCCCTCCAGCTGGTCGACGAGACTTCGATCGAGCTCGCCGTGAGCATCGCCAAGGCAAGCAAAGCCGCGATGGGCGAAGCTTATCCCGACGACGATGTAGACAAGGTCATATTCGAGATGTTCGAAAAAGGCCGACTGGGCCGCAAGACCGGCGCCGGGTTCTATGAGTACGACGGTTCCGGGCGGCGAATCAAGCTTTGGCGGAATCCGGACCGAAAGGCCTCTGGTTCCGGACAACCGTCCGATGCCGTCGAGGTCAGGAGTCGGCTTCTCATGGCGCAAGTTCTGGAAGCGATCAGGGCGCTGGAGGAAGCTGTACTGACCGATCCTAAAGAAGGCGATGTCGCGGCCGTTCTGGGCTGGGGTTTCGCGCCATGGTCCGGCGGGCCGTTCAGCTGGTTGGACACATCCGGCCATCGGAACGCGCTCAGGATTTGCCGGGAACTGGAAGCCAAGCACGGCGCGCGGTTCCGCGCTCCTGAACTTTTGGCGCGACATGCGGAAGAAGGAACGTCGTTCCACTGATCCCATCGCTTGCCGATCTCCGTTCAAGGATCGGCACTTTTCGCGCGGATCCGAAAAGTCGCCGGGCGGCTGCCCGTCGCGTTTGAGCAATTGAGTGCGGCGGCACCAAGCCAATACTGAGCATGAGCGCAAGCCGCGCCTGCATTGACTCCGCGTCTTAGTTCCGGTTTTGCGGGATTCTTTAATTTTTTTCCATTTGCAGCGTTTTAAATGCAGAAAATGTGGATATTGTGAAGATTTTTGTTGCATGCGCTTTGAATTTGTATTAGTATAGGCGTCATAGGTGCTAAAAGAATGCAAAACTTGAAGATGATCCTCAACACGGTGCCTGCCGGGTTTCTGGTTGATGCTGCGTGGCTTACCGCAAGGGGCGTGGCTTACGAGTCCTTGCGCGACTATGTCAAGCGCGGCTGGCTTGAGCGCGTCAGTCGCGGCGTGTTTCGCCGCCCGGTGTCGAACGCCTCGACAACGAACAAGATCGACTGGAAGACTTGCATTCTTTCCGCCCAACATATCATGAATTACGACGTCCATGTTGGCGGCATGACGGCGCTGAATCTGCAGGGCTACTCCCACTACCTGTACTTGGGCGGAAACCCGCCCGTCTCAGTTTACGGCAAGGCCATGCCGAAATGGCTTCACAGATTGCCGCTGGACGCGTCGGTCAAGACGCACAATGTCTCCCTCTTTTCCGATCCCTCGCTCGGGCTCAAAAATGACGACGTCGATCCATCGGACATGCTGCCTTGGGACTGGCAACTCAAGATGTCTACACTGGAACGGGCGGTAATGGAAACCATGGATGGACTGCCTCATCGTGAGAGCTTTCACATGCTCGATATGGCGTTCCAGAGCCTGATGACGCTACGCCCGGAGTTGCTATCTGTGCTGCTGCACAGCTGCAAAAAAATCAAGGTTAGGCGATTGTTCTTCGCATTCGCCGACCGGCACGATCACCCTTGGCGCAAGTATCTTGACCCGGAGGAATTCGACTTGGGTCAAGGCGACCGAGCATTGCACAAAGGCGGAAAAATGCACCCTCGCTACCGCATCATGGTGCCGGAGGAATTCGCAACGATTGAGGCTGACTATGCAGCATGAAGATTATGAAGCTCAGGTCGCACTAGTCGTGCAGACGCTGCCGTTCGTCGCGAGGGAAAATGTATTCGCGCTCAAAGGCGGAACGGCAATCAACCTGTTTTTTCGCGATTTTCCCCGCCTTTCGGTGGATATCGACCTTGCATATCTGCCGATCAAAGGCCGAAACGAAAGCCTTGCCGAAATTAATGATACGTTGGATCGTATTTCGAGCGCGGTCGAAGACGGCATTCCGGACGCGAAGACCCTACTGAACAAAGGCGGCGGCAACGCCACTCGCTTTAGTGTCTTTATGAACGATATTGCGATAAAAATCGAGGTTTCACCCACCGCACGCGGTGTTGTCCACGATACCGCAATGCGCCGAATCTCGAAAGTCGTTGAGGCAAAATTCGGGTTGGCAGAGATACTGACAGTCTCCTTCGAAGATCTTTTCGGAGGCAAGCTGAACGCGGCCTTGGATCGCCAGCACCCGCGCGATCTTTATGATGTCAAACTCCTTTACGAGAATGAAGGTTTGACGGATGAACTTTTCCGCACGTTTTTGATCTATGTCGCAAGTTCGGGCCGCCCGCCGCATGAGCTGTTGAACCCGAACCCGTTGGACATCGGCCATCTGTTTTCAGAGGAATTCGAAGCCATGGCCTATATTCCCGTGAGTTGCGAGGATCTTTTGGAAACCCGCGCGCGACTTATCGCGGACATCCAATCCCGCTTTGATGAAAACACCAAACGGTTCTTGCTGAGCCTGCATGACGGCGAGCCTGATTTCGATGCGATCAACCGCCCGCAGGCTGCGGCGCTGCCCGCCGTGCGATGGAAGTTGATCAATCTGGAGAAACTGAAGAAAAACAATCCCGACAAGCACGCAATGCAAAGAAGCCTGTTGGAAGGGCTGTTCAGCGGGTAGCGATAGGCAGGCAAATGCGCCCGTGCGGGCGTTCCCATGCAAGGATTCATTGTTCGGGCGAAGCGGAGGCGATTGGCGATCGGAATATGCGCTGCAACTGCAAACGCGATGCCGGAAGGTCGTTCAGCCGCCGCGGCGGGAGGACGTGAATCGTCGGAATCGACCGCGCGAAACTCTACCTGATGCTGGTTCGGAAACCGAGCTGTGGGAGGTGATGGACGAGGCGACTCTTGATTCCGGCGACCGCGTCGCGCTTCGGCAGCGCGGGCAGCTGCAAGTCATCCGCTTCAACGGTCGGGAGCTGATCGCTGGATTCAACCCAGCTCGGAGCTTGAACTTGGCAGGACCGTCGGGCGCAAGCTCGGCATACGGACCGCGCGCATGACGACCGGGGCGATCTCGGCATGGGGTTCTCTCCGCGGGCAACCCTCGACGCGATCGCTCCGGGCAATCGTGTTGAAATCTGCGAGATCATTCCGCAGGTCGTGGAATGGAATCGCAGCTTTGGCAGGCGTCTTGCCGGCTGGCCGATGCGCAATGGTCGGGCGATGGCGCCACGCACCTGATGACAGGCGCGTGGCGCGTGGCGTTACTCCAGCAATTCGTTGATGCGTGCGCTCGTGGCACTGTCACTTTCGATCTGAGCCGCGGCTTCGTCTGCGCCTTTCCAGTAGATGACGGCCCCGGTGTCCTTGGCGACCCGCTTGGCCTCGTCGGATTCGAGTGTCTCGATCGCAATGGCTGCGACCACATCCTTGACTTCCTGCGGTGTTCCCACCTTGACGAAAAGACCATTCCACAGCCCCAAGCCAAGATCCGGCGCAAACTCGGATACTGTGGGCGCATCCGGAACGATCGGAAGCCTGTCTTCGGTAACGGTCGCCAGGATGTTCAGATCATCGATGCATGGCAGGATCGTGATGATGTTGGTATTGATCACATCCACATCGCCCGAGGCCAAAGTGTTGCAGTCCAGCGCGTCGAAGGCCGCTTCAGCGCCCCATTCAAAACCCATCTCGCCAGCGGCGGCAAAGGTGATCTGGGTGGGCAGCAGGAAGTTCCCGAAATGACCGAGCGAAACGGAGTTGTCCTTCGCGTGAGCGGCCAGCTCATCGAAGGTCTGATAGGGCTGCGACTTGAGCGACGCGATCACGAACGGATAGGTCACAAATATGCCGATCGGTTCGAACGGGTTGGGCGCCAGCTCCGGGATGCCGATATGCGGGCCGATCACCGGCACGTCCAGCACGAACGATCCGATCATCGTCCCGTCCGCAGGTCCTCCGGCCACTTCCACCGCACCCGGAAACGGCCCGCCGCCTCCGCCAGGCTTGTTTACGACCGCAGCCGATACTCCGGTCTTGTCCTGAAATTTCTGGGCGATCAGCCGGGTCAGGATGTCTTCCACATCCCCCGGCGGAAACGGCACAATGAAAGAGACCGGTCTTTCGGGGTATTCGGCCAAGGCGCCGCCGGGCGCCATGCCGGCTATCCCTATCAGGGCCGCAACCCCCGCCGTAATCGCTTTAGTCATGTTCATGGTTTTTCTCCCATCTTTGCTTGTTGCTGTTCTCATGTAGTTTCTTCGGACCTCTGCTTCGGTCCATCGCTTCCCTTTTTCCTTTTTTGCCGCTGAAGTTGGGCAAGCATCAGCGCAGCGTCGCATCACTCCGTCATCGTTCACCCCACTTTCACGACCAAAGCGGCTCCCGTGTCGCCTGCAGCGCAGCCGGTGAACAGGCCATAGCCGCCCCCGGCGATCTCAAGCTCTTCGATCAATTCGATCAGAGATCGCAGACCCGTCGGCCCTTGCGGGTGTCCGAAAATCAGCGAACTGCCGAAGTTGTTCATCCGCTCGGCGGCGAAACCCGTTTCGCGCGCGAAATACAGGTCGTTGACCACAAAGGGATTATGCGTCTTGACAGCGTCAATCTGATTTATGCCCAAGTCAGCGGAACGCAGCGCCCGTTGCGCCGCAGGCACTGGCGCGATGCCCATATGGGCTTTTTCCGCGCGCGCCTCGCCGTAGGACAGCAGCCGAACCTCCGGGCCATCCGGGTTGATCTCTGCCAGCGTCGCCTTGCTGGCCAGCAAAGCGCCGGCATTCCCGTCCGCCGGATGGGTCTGCGCGCCAAAGCTGACGGTGCCTCCGTCCATGACAGGGCCAAGCCGCGCCAGCCCGTCGGCCGTCGATTGGGTCACGCCCTGATCTTCGGACACGATGTGCAGCACCTTTCGGCCGCGCCCGTCACGGATTTCGATGTCGGATTGCATGTAACGGCGCTGAAATGCGCGATCCTCCGCCACCGCTGCCTGGTATTGTCCGTAACGGCGCAGCGCCAGCGCGTCCTGTTCGGCCTTTGTCGCTCCGCAGGCCGCGGCGACGTTTTCCGCAGTCTGCACCATTGCGCAGCGGGCGTAGGGATCCTTGTTGAAATTATCCAGCACCCACACCTCGCTGCGGCCCGTCCCGCCTGTCGCAAGAGGATCCGGATGATACAGCACCGGTCCATTCGAGGTGCGATCCCCCGCCGCGGCCAGCGCAAGCTGCGCATGGCCCACCTCGACCTCGCTGGCGGCGCTGGCGACGACGCGGGCAGATGTGGCGCAGGCCTGTGAAATCGTCGGGCCGGTGATTCGGTCATTGCCGATCATGGCCGCGACCCAGGGCGCTCCGAAAAAGCTCTGCTGCTGCGGCACCGTCAGACCGTAATGCAACCGGTCGAGCCGTTCCGGCGCGATGCCGTTTTCATCCAGCATGCGCCGGGCCGACCGTGCGGCGAATTTCAGCGAATGTTCGGTTGCGAACGCCCCCTGCCATTTGACGAATGGCGTGGACCAATAGCGGCCGTAAGGGATGAAGACATTCTCAAACCGCATGGATCACCCTTCGCCATCGATATGGATCAGCTTGGTTTTCATTTCCGACCGGGGGATTGCGCCCGGCGGCACCAGTTCGACCCGAGAGGTGAAGATCAGCTTTTCCCGCAAGGTCTTTTCCAGTGTCTTGGCCAGACCGGGCAGATCTTCCGCACCTTCTCCGTGTTCGACCTCGATGTGAACCGGCGGGTCGACCATCGGACCCGGATGCGGCAGCCTGATGCGGATGGCGCCGGTCGCATGGGGGCGCATGGCGGTGATGACGTCCTTGATCGCCGCCGGCCAGACATTGACCCCGCGCACGATCATCAGATCGTCGGTACGGCCCACAACGCGAATGCGCGGACCGGTGCGGCCGTTTTCGCAGGGGGTGGTTTTGACCTGCACCCGGTCATGGCTGCGGAACCGCACCAGCGGCACGGCGTCCCGCGCGATATGGGTGAAAACCATCTCGCCTTCCAGTTCGGGCCGGTCCGGCGACAGAACCGCGCCTGTGGCCGGGTCGATGATCTCCATGATCAGCATGTCGGGGACGAGGAAGTGATTGCCGTCCTGCAAATCGCTTTCCGCGCTGTGCAGCGGGATGACATCGGCATTGCCGACCGCTTCGGTCACTGTGGCGTTCCATGCTTCTTCGATCTGGCGGCGGATTTCGGGCACGCCGCCGCCCGGTTCGGCCCCGACCATCAGGCGTTTCACCCCAAGGTCTTTGACATCGATTCCAAACTTGGTTTTTGCCGCCTCGGCCAGGAAAATCGCGTAGGAAGGCGTGCAGGCCAGCACATCCGCGCCCATGCGCGGGATTGAATCCAGCAACCTGTCGGTCGCACCCGTTCCGATCGGCAGAAAGGTCGCGCCAATGTCCTCGACCCCCTGCGCCAGAGGAATGCCGCCGACGAAAAAGCCGATGCCGAAGCCCATTGCGAAGGTCGAGCTGGGCCGCAGCCCCTGACACCAGAACGCCCGCTGCACCGCGCGCCGCCAGTTCTGCGAATCCTGCGCGGTCACCGGGATATAGGAGGGCGTGCCGGTGGTGCCCGAAGAGGCGTGGACCCGGACGATATCGTTGCGACGCGCCGCGACGTGATTGCCGAAGGGCGGATGGTTCGTCTGGCTGTCGCGCAATTCCTGCTTGGTGGTGAAGGGCAATTGCGCCAGATCGTCCACCGAACGGATATCTTCGAAATTTGCGCCCGCCTGCCTGAACTTCTCCGTGTAGAACGGCGCGCTTTCTTTCAGATAGGCCATCTGCGCGGTCAGCTTGGCGTCCTGCAAAGCGCGGATTTCATCGCCGCTCGCGGTTTCAATCGGATCGAGGGTCTGCTTGTCCATGCTCACGCCTTCTCCCTCTGTCCGAGTTCCGCGCGGTATTCCTGCGAAAGCCGGGCATATTCTTCGGTCGCGAACCGGTTCCACCGCAGCACGTTCTCGGTCATTTCCCGTTTCCGCTCGGCCGGGACGCCCGCGATCAGGCTGCCGTCCTCAAACGATTTGCCCTGCGGCACCATGGCGCCCGCTCCGACCATGCACCGCTCGCCGACGGACGCCCGGGGCAGCACGACCGCGTTCATGCCGATCACCGTGCCCGCCCCGATGGTGCAGCCTTCGACCACCGCTCCGTGGCCTATCGTCACGTCGTCGCCGATGACGGTCGGGCATTGCACGTCCGGCGCGTGAAAGACATGGACAACCGCGTTGTCCTGAACCGACACGTTGGACCCGATGCAAATCGGGCCGTAATCCCCCCGGACCACCGCGCCGAACCAGACGGACGAGCCCGGCCCGATCTCGACGTCGCCGATGATGGCGGCGCCGGGCGCCACGAACACATCGTCGGCGATGCGGGGAGATGCGCCGCGATAGGTCAGAATGTGGCCTTTCATTTCGACTTGGCCGCGCGGGCCTCCTCCAACCGGCCTTCGGCCTCGGCCTTCAGGTGCTCGAACCGGACCGTCCGGCGCAGCTTGCGGGTCTGACGCTGCGGCATGTAGGGGTCGCCGTCTTCCGCCTCTTCGGCGCAACAGGCTTTGCGGGTCGATGGCGGCACGTCGAGACAAGGCGCGATGTCGAAGAAATTCGACGGTTTCAGCATGAAGCCCAGCTTGGCCGTCGGCATCATCGGCCAGTCTTCCAGACGCGGCACATGGTGATGTCCGAAGACGTACCAGACCACGATGTCTTCATCTTCGATATTGCGGTCCGCTTCGGTCCATTTGGGCAGCCCGTCATGCCCGCCGGACTGGTTGACATATTTGCCCGCCGGGTAGCGTTCATTTTCGTTGTAAGGCGTTACCCAGAGGTGGTTTTTCAGATAGGCGGCCCGCCGCGAGACCGACGAGCCCTCCTGAAAGAACGGCAGCACGACTTCCATGGGCTGAATGCGGTATCCCACATTGGAGCCCATGCGGTTTTTCGAGTTTGGGTTCTGAATGCTCCAGGTGCGCACCGAGCGGAAATCGTGGATGCGCCGCGCCTCCTTCTCTGTCTTGAAGACCCGGCTTTCGGCGTAGAACGCATTGCCATAGGGGTTGTCGGGACCGATAGGGTCGGCCTTGCTCTCGGTCTCGACCACTTGGTTTCTCCGTCCGTCCACATGCATGTCGAGGCGGGCGCAGAAAAAGTGCTGGTGATTCGGCGCGTAGCAGCCCTCTTCCACCATCGTGCCGAACTTGGGCTTGTCCCCCGGCTTGACCGCGCCGGTCTGCATGATGCCGATCGCCTTGACCTCGAGTTCGATCGAGCCGTCCTGACGCAGCACCCAGTAAAACCCGTATTCATAGTTTCCAACCGTCGAGATGAACGAGACGATCAGCTTGCGCGACCGGCGCAACTCGACCTTTTCAGAGCGCAGATCGGTATGCTTCCAAAGGATCGAGTCGTCCTCTTCGTGCATGCACACGGCGTTGGGAATGCTTTCAACCTCGCCGAAGGTGTTGATGTAGTCATAGTCGAAATATGTGACTTCACCCAGACAATCGCAGCCAAGCGTCAGCGAGTTGGTCAGGGTGCCGAGCCCGTATTCGCCGACATCGAAGGCATTCTTGCGCGACGTCGTCGGCGAGGCGTCGCAATAGGGAACCGTCATTTCGGCGATCGATGCGCGATAGCAGATCTCGCGCTCTTTCCTTTTGTCCACGTCGTTGTAGCGCAGGTCATGCAGCACCAGCCCCTCGCGCGCGTTGAAGCCGACGCGGAAGCTCCAGCGTTGCCAGTCCACACGCCAGCCATCGACGGAGAAGCTGACGCCTTCGGGCTGGGTGATCCGGATCGGTTTGATGTCGTCGCGGAACTTGCCGATATACTGGCGCTCATAGTTCCGCATGGTCTGCGGCACCGGCACGACTCCGGCGTCGTCGACGCGCACGACCTGTTGCTTGTGCAAATCGACCAGCGCCGAAAGCCCTTCGATCGGATGCGCATAGGCATTGTCGTTCGCCTCTTTCCGCACCAGGAAAAACGCGCGGACCAGACGGCGCTTGGGGTCTTCCTCGTCGCCGAAATTCCCTGCCGACAGCGGGTCGATGGCGATCTGCCCGCGCTCGGCAATATCGAGGCCGCGCTTTTCCAGCGCCCGAGACACCTTTTCGTCCTGCATGCAGGCGATGGTCATCTCGACGAATTCATCCTGACTCAGCATCGGCTGGCCCGACTCGGCCACGCCCGCCCATTCGGCGACCTTGCCGCGCGACAATGACACCACAGCCTCAATGGAGCTTTCGGCGTTGTTGTCGATCAGAATCACCTCGGCCTCGCGCTCGTAGGGCTGGCCGCGACGGTAGGATTCCATGAAATCCTTGGACGGCTCCTTGAGCGAGATGTCGATAAAGCGCATGCCCGATCGGAATTTCCCGCTTTCATGCACGATCGCGACAACGGTTTCCAGCTCGTCATGGGCAATAGGGTCGAACGGATAGTCGGTGCCATGGCGCGGATACCGGGCCGCGCGGGATTTCGGGGCGCCTTTCTTTTTGTCAGCCATGCTCTCGTCTTTCCAGATTTTTCAGGGCGTTTGTTTCAGTAGGCAATGCAAACCGTCTTTTCTTCGGTGAAGAGATCGATCGAAGCGCGGCCATGCTCCTTGCCGACGCCGCTCAGCTTGCGGCCCCCGAAGGGCAGATTCGGATCGAAGACAGGGTGGCAATTGACCCAGACCGTTCCCGCCTGAATACGCGGTATCAACATGTTCACTTTCGAGATGTTCTGGCTCCAGACCGAAGAGGCGAGGCCGTACTGGTTGTCGTTGGCCTTGGCGACCAGATCGTCCAGATCGTCGTATTGCATGACGCACAGAACCGGCCCGAAAATCTCTTCGCGCACGCATTCGAAACTGTGGTCGACATCGGTGATCACGGTCGGACGAATGAAATAGCCGTCCGCGCCCTCCACGGCCTCGCCGCCGGTTTCCACCGTGGCGCCGGCATCCCGGCCGCGATCGATGTAACCCAGCACCCGTTCGTGATGCGTTTTCGAGACCATGGGCCCGATGTGGATGTTGCGGTCAAAGCCCGATCCGACCTTCATATAGTCGGCGAAATCCAGCAGCCGGTCCATGTACTGATCGAAGCGGCGCTTGGGCAGATACAGACGCGATCCGGCGACACACTGCTGGCCATGGTTGAAGAAGGTGGCCATCGCCGCGTTCGGAGACAGGAAATCCGGATCAATGTCCTCTAGTACCAGAACCGGCGACTTGCCCCCGGTCTCCAGCGAAAAGCGCGTCATGTTCTCGATCGCCGCATGGCCGATGGCCTTGCCTGTCGCGGTCGATCCGGTGAAGGCGACCTTGTTGACGCCGGGATGGGCCGCCATGGGCGCGCCGACTTCGAGCCCGGTTCCGGCCAGCACATTCACGACCCCGGGCGGAAATCCGACCTCGGCGCACATCCGCGCCAGATACAGCGCGGTCAAAGGCGTGTCTTCGGCAGGCTTGAGAACCACGGTACAGCCGCAGGCCAGCGCGGGAACGATCTTCCACAGCGCCATGAGATGCGGAAAATTCCAAGGCACGATCGCCGCGACGACGCCCACGGGTTCGCGCCGCGTATATGCCTGAAACTGGCGCCCGGCGGGTTCACGCACCGACAGGTCGAGGTTGGAGCCGTCCAGCTTGGTCGCCCAGCCTGCCATGTAGCGCACGAAGTCAGCGGCCATATCGACCTGAACCATCTCGGCCACGTCCAGCATCTGCCCCTGATCGAGCGTCTCCAACTGGGCGATGATGTCCTTGCGCGCCTCGATCATGTCGGCCAGGTCAAACAGCAGCTTTTGCCTGTCGGCCGGCAGCATGCGCGACCAAGACGGATGTTCCAGCGCGCGGTTTGCGGCCGCGACCGCCAGATCGACATCCTTCGCACCTGCCTGCGGAACGTCCGTGATGCGGCGCGCGCTCGCCGGCTCGCGCGTCTCCATGACCTTGCCATCGACTGCATCGACGAAATTCCCGTCGATCAGCAATTTGTGCTCGGTGTCCTTGGCGAATGCCAGAGCTTCGGGACAAAGCACAGTTTCGAATCTGGGAATAAACACGCGCCCTCCCAAATGCCATGTCGGCGGTCGAATTTCACGCGAGACGGCGAATTCACCTCAAAAGTCAATATCATTCGCTATTGCGAGTCAACGGCAATATGCCGAACTGGATATTCGTTTCTTTGATAACTGATCCCGACTGAACGGCCTCCGAGGCCGACAATGACGGAACAACTCCCCGATGCAGGTAAAGAAAGACGCGGTCCGCAACAAAATCAGGACCGCGACGATGCGGTTGCTGGAAAAGAACTGCTATCTGGACACGACGATTCCCAAAATCGCAAAAATAGCGAACGTTTCCTCCGCCAACATCTATCGCTATTATTCGTCGAAGTTCGAACTGTTCTACGATGTGCTCGACCCTTGGCTGAACGCCAGATTCGATGCATTCGAGGAGCGGGCGTTCGGCGTATCCGACCCGAAAGAACGGTTTGAACTGACGCTCCGGTTCATGTGGATCGATCTGCCCGAGGCCGACAATCGCTTTCCGCTCAACCTGATCGAAGCTTTGGCTTCAAAACGGGAGAAAGACAGATACTCGCGGAATCTTCTGCTGGCGCTGGAACGCAGATATCGAGAAGATTCTGGCATCCTGCCTCGGGGAAAGCCCGCCCGCGCCCCCGGGCTTGGCGGATGCGACCCATCTGATCTTCATGGCTCACGACGGCTTTGTTCTGAATACGCGACTCGCGGAGGATCACCTGCGCATCGAGCGCCTGATCTCTTTGCTCAGTGACTTGTTTGCGAAGCGATTCGGGACGATCGGTTCTGGCGCGAACACTGATTCCGGAGATTTTGCGAGCAAATGACCATATCCGGACACGTCATGTCTTGATGATCCCTTTCCCGACCCATTCATCGAACAGCGCCAGCACCGCTTCGCAAAATGCGTCGTCATTGATGTGCGCATCGAGTTCGGTCATGGGCACCCGCCCCGGCATGGTCTTGCGGGCCTCGTCGACCATAGCGGCGAGACCTTCGGGATCATGGGCTTCCTGGCCCTCTTTGTCCCAGGCTTCGATACCCCGGACCGGCAGGAAGAAATGGGTGGGGCCGCTCGCGGCTTCCAAACGGTCGGCCAGTTCCCGGATACAGGCGCGGCGTTCGTCGCCGTTGAAGACCGTGCTTTTGATCAGCCGGTTATGCTCATGCATCGGGCGGGCGGCATAGTTCGCCGGAATGTCCTGCCACCCGGCAAAGTCCAGCAGATCCAGCGCGCCCGGAGCCACCATCTGAGGCGTGCCGGCGCGCCCGGCATTGGTCACGCGATCCTCGCCGGCGGACACCAGTGAGCCCGCCATCAGGTTTCCGAATTCCTGCAGGCAGAAATCCATAACGCAGGAGAAGGCCCTTTCGCCCGCCAGTTTTTCGAAGGCCATGCCGCCCATGCCGGTGGAATGGAACACGGCGACTTCGAAACCACGCTCTTCCAGCGCCGGCTTCAAGGTTTTCATATAGCGCAGGCAGGTCGACCCAAGGCTGGTCATTCCGATCAGGGGCTTGCTGCGGTCCGGCGCGATCGCCGCGCTGACTGCGCCCGCCACAGCGCCCGCCGCCTGACTGAGCGAGGATCTGCAGATCGAGTTCATCCCGTAAAGCCCGCCGGCCCAAAGGATCATCTGAATGTCCGGAGCCAGGCGGTGCGGCGGGATCAGCAGCGAGAAGCTGACGGTTGAAACGATGTATTTCGGCACCCCCATGGGCAGGGCTTGCGCGCAATCCAGCGCCAGATCGGTGCCCATGGTGCCGCCCGTGGCCAGCATTCCGTCGAAGCGTCCTTCTGAATAGGTCCGGGCCACGACCGCCGCGGCGCCGGCAGACATCACGCGGAACGCCTTGTTCTCATCCCCCAGAGCAATGACTTCGTCAATGGTCATCCCTCCGGCGGCTGCGATGTCATGTTTGGAGATGTCCGTGGGGGTCATCGGATCGCCCAGCACGGATACATCCATTGTCAGAACATCCGCACCCTGTTCACGGATGACGGATTCGATGAATCGCATCTCCGGATCCTTGGTATCGTAGGTGCCGATCAGCAGAATTGTCTTATTGCCCATGCGCTCCTCCCAAAACGTGCCGCAAGAGATCGCTCACAATTTGATCCAAGCGGTTTTCAGATCGAAGTATTTCTGCAGCGCGTGCAGGGACTTGTCATGCCCGTTGCCCGACTGGCGCACGCCGCCCAGCGGCACGGTCAGATCAGATCCGCCATAGGTGTTCACATGCACCACGCCGGCGCGCACCCCTGCCACCATGCGATGCGCGCGGCTGAGGTTCGATGTCCAGACGCCCCCCGCCAGCCCGTAAACGGTGGAGTTGGCCAGACAGATCGCTTCTTCCTCGTTCCTGAATGGCGTGACGGCCAGAACAGGGCCGAAGACCTCGTTCCGGAACAGATTGTCCGTTTCCTTCACTCCGGCCATGACCGTGGGGGCCATGTAGTAGCCGCCGGTCTCGGTCAGGATGCGGCCGCCGCCGGTGCGGCGCTCTGCGCCTTCGGCTTCGGCCTTGGCGACAAAGTCCAGGTTGGCCTCAAGCTCGGGCAGGCTGTGGACCGCGCCGATCTGGCTGTCGAGATCAAGCGGATTGCCGACGCGGAAGCTTTCGGCATGGCGGGAAATTTCGGCGACGAAGTCCTCATAGATGTCCTCCTGCACCAGCAGGCGCGATCCCGCGACGCAGACCTGACCCGAATTGCGGAAAATGCCTGCAGCCGAAACTTTCGCCGCCTCGGCCAGATCTGGGGCGTCGGCGAAGACGATGTTGGGGGACTTGCCGCCCAGCTCCAGATAGCAGCGTTTCAGGTTCGAACGCGCGGAATATTCCAGAAGGCGGCGGCCCGTCGCGCCCGAACCGGTGAATGCCATGATGTCCACATCCATGGACAGCGCCATCGCCTCGCCCACGACAGAGCCGCGCCCGGTCACCACGTTGAATGCCCCGTCCGGCACGCCCGCCTCGGCGGCCAGTTCGGCGATTTTCAGCAGGCTGAGCGAGGCGCTTTCCGCCGGTTTCAGCACGATCGAGTTTCCGGCCGCCAGCGCCGGCGCAATCTTCCAGCTGCCGATCATCAGCGGGAAGTTCCAAGGCACGATCGCCCCCACGACGCCAACCGGCGCGTGATGCACGAGGCCCAGAACGTCACGGCCCGTCGGCGCGACCTGCCCATAGATCTTGTCGATGGCCTCGCCGTAATAGCGGAAGGTCGCGGCGGCCGACAGCGCCTCGGCGTTGTAGGCCATGTTGATCTCGGTGCCGTTGTCGCGCACGCCCAGAACGGCGATCTCCAGCGCGCGCGACTCGATCAGATCGGCCAGCTTCAGCAGGATCCTCTTGCGCGCGGCAGGCGCCATGCCCGTCCAGCGGCCATCTTCGAATGCCGCCCGCGCAGAGCGAACGGCCGCCTCCGCATCCGCGGCGGCGCCGGCGGCGATGCGCGCAAGCGGCCGACCGTCAATGGGGGACAGCACCTGCTGTTCGGCGCCGGTTTCCGATGCCCGGTGCGCACCGTTGATGAAATGGCCGCGCGGGGCGAGTTCCTGTGCCCGCAGCGCGTCAATCGAAGGCTGATCCAATGGAGATTATCCTTGCTGGGTCGTTTCTTCGCCGGCCGGGGGCTGCGGTCTCCGGCGATCACGATGCTCCTGAACGAGTGTCCGGATATGCAGCGCTATGATGACCAGGATCATGACGAAAAGGATGGCCGCGATCGGCCGGTCGATGAAGTCGAGCGGCGTCTTGACCCTTGCCATGGCGCTGCGCAGCTTGACCTCCATGATCCCGCCCAGAACCATGCCCAGAATGATCGGCACAATCGGCAGGTTCAGGCGTTTCAGAATCAGTCCGAAAACCCCGAAACCGGCGGCAACGGCGCAATCGGTGATCGAGTTGCGCAGGCTGAACACGCCGACAAAGGACAACGTCAGAATCATGGTGCCCAGAAAGCGGGTCGGAATCTGGATGATCTTGAGCAGCAGGTTGGTCGAAAACAGCAGGAAGACCAGCACAATCACGTTCAGCAGGATCAGCGCGATGTACAGAGCCATGACGAAATCCAGTTGATCGGCAAAAAGCTGCGGACCAGGGATGACGTTATGCACGTAGAACACCGACAGCATCATGGCCGTCAATGCTTCGCCCGGAATTCCAAGCGCAAGGAGAGGAATCATCGCCGCGCCCGGCACCGCGTTGTTTGCGGCCTCGGACGCCACCAGGCCTTCGGGCGATCCGTCGCCGAACTTGTCCGGGTTCTTCGAAGTCTTCTGGGCATATGTATAGGACAGGAATTGCGAGGTGAATTCCCCGGTGCCCGGGACCATGCCCATCAAAACCCCCAGCGACGACGACACGGTCGCGATGCGCTTCAGCCCAAGAAGCTCCTTCAGGCCACCGAAGATATTGCCCCCGACGTGGGTTTTTCCGGGCGCGTGATCCTTGTCGACCAGCAGAAGCAGGGCCTGGCTGATCGCGAAGAGACCCAGAACGACGACGATCAGGTCGATGCCGGATGCAAGCCAGCTTTGATCAAAGGTGAAGCGCTTCGTGTACTTGACTGGTTCAAGCCCCACGGTGCTGAGAAAAATGCCGAAGCAGGCCAGAACCGCTGCCGGAAAAGTTTGACCGCGATGGGCCAGGATCACCAGCAGGATGCCCATGAACGCGGCTAGAAAAATCTCTCGACTGCCGAAATGCGGGGCGACCATCGCAAGGACGGGCGACAATACTATCAGGCAGATGATCGAGAATATGCCGCCGAAGAAGGACGCGGAATAGGCCAGTGAAAGCGCGCGGTTGCCCTCGCCCCGTTTGGTCATGGGGTAGCCGTCGTAGGTCGTCAGCGCATTGACCGCCGTGCCGGGAGTATTGATCAGAATGGCCGGAATCGCGCCGCCATACATCGACGAGCCGTAAATCCCCAGCAACAGCGTCAGGCCGACAATGGGTTCGAAAGCAAAGGTGGCCGGCAGCAGGATCGCGATGGCGACCGCCGCCCCGACGCCGGGCAGTGCTCCGATGATGACGCCGCCGATCGAGCCGATGATCAACGCGATCACGACCGGCCATTGGGCCAGAATCGCAAATCCTGAAATCAGATTTTCCATGGCGGCCTCACAGATATGACAGCGCGAAGACGCGCAGCGCGTCCGGCAGGTTCTCATAGACGCGGCCCGCAGGAATGTTGACCTGCAACAGCGCCCGGAACAGCACCGCCACCACCGCGCCGAAGGCGAGAGCGATGCCGAGCGTCGTGGGGGCGCGAAATCCGGCGCGCACGGCCAGAAAGACGGCAAAGAGCATGGTCGAGGGCAAGTACCCAAGCCAAGGCACGGCAACAACGTAGATCAGGAAATAGGCGACGTACTCGAGCGACATCAGCCAGAAGCCGACCTCTTTCCAACGTCCGGGAATGCGGGGGGAAATTGCGGAGCTCAGCAAGTGCAAACCGCCGAAGATCACCATGCCCCAAATGGCGATCATGGGCCACAGAGACGGCTGGGCAAACCATTTGGTGCGTTTGACCGCTTTGGTCTCTGTGCCGATCTGACTGAGCAGAAACAAAGCGAATGCGAAGAATAAGGTGGCAAAAACAATGTCCCCGGGTCGGCGATAGCGCCGGAACATGTCTTGCAGCGTCTTTGCGATCATCGCGCGGGGTCTCCTCTCGATGGAACAAGGCCCGGCAACTGGTTCATGCCGCCGGGCCTTTCCTGATCCTATTCGCCGACGAGTTCAGAGACCCTGGCCAGAACCTCGGTGTCCGATTCGATCTGAGCCTGGGATTCGGCCGCATCTTTCCAATAAATCAGAACGCCGGTTTCCCCTATGAGGTTCTGCGCCCTTTCAGACTGCAAGGCCTTTTGCGCGGCGGCGGAAATCTTGTCGCGCGCATCCTGCGGAACGTCCTTGTGGACGAACAGGCCGTTCCACAGCGAAACGGTCAGTTCAGGGGCCAACTCGCTGACGGTCGGGCTGTCCGGCGTCAGGCTCAGGCGCTCGCCGCCGATATTGGCCAGCACGTTCACGTCGTCGATGCACGGCAGGATCAGCTGCAGCGTGGTGTTGATCACGTCCACATCGCCCGAGGCCAGCGTGTTGCAATCCAGCGCGTCGAAAGCGGCTTCGCTGGCAAAATCGAACCCGGTGTTGAGCGCGGCGGCGAAGGTCACCCGGGTGGGCGGCAGGAACGAGCCGAAATGACCCAGCGCGACGTCGTTCTCTTGGGCGTATTCCGCCAGTCCCGCCCAGTCCGAATAGGGCGCATCAGCCGACGAGGCGATGACGAACGGGTAGGTCATGAAGATCCCGATCGGTTCGAACGGGTTCGGCGAAAGTTCGGGAATGCCGATTTCCGGCCCGCCGATCGGAACGTCGGTCACAAAGGATCCGACCGTATAGCCGTCCGCCGGAGCGGTCGCGACCTCGACAGCGCCCGGGAAGGGGCCGCCGCCGCCGCCGGGCTTGTTCACCACCGCCGCCGGCACGCCGTACATGGCCTGGAATTCATCCGCGATCAGCCGCGTCAGCACATCCTCCAGATCGCCCGGAGGCCATGGAACGACGAAGGTCACGGGCTTTTCAGGATATTCGGCAAGGGCCGCCGTTGCGGAAGCCGCAAATGCCGCAGCTGCGAGAAAGTTCTTCATTGAGTCCTCCCAAAAATGGTTCAATAATTGAACCGGATTTGCAGTATTATTGTTGCTTTGTTAAGTTCGATCTGTCAAGCATATCCGCATCGACCAAAGGCGAACCCATGGGTACTGCGCTCAACGCATTGAGATTGCTGGAATATTTTTCAAGCTCTCTTCCGGAAATCGGATTGAGCCAGCTCGCGCGCTTGTCCGGAACGAATAAAGCGACGGTTCTCAGGCATCTCCGAGCATTGGAAGAGTTCGGCCTGATCGAACAGAATCCGATGACAAAGTCGTATGCCATTGGGCCGGCATCCCTTCGGCTGGCCGCTCTGCGCGAAATCGCGAATCCGGGGCTGGAATCGGCCCGCCAGAAAATGCAGGCCGCCATGCTTCAATCCGGAGAAAGCCTGCATCTTTCCATGCTGGAAAAAGACATCCTGCAATCTGTGCTGGTGGTCGAAACGACGCAGCACAGCGTGCGCGTCAGCCTTGATCCCACCGAGATTCTGCCGCTGAACGCCACGGCATCGGGCCTGTGCATGCTGGGTTTCGGCCCCGCCCATCTGATGGATGCCTTTCTGAGCACCGAAATCATGCGCTTCACCGAAACGACCCTGACCGACCCCGACCGCATTCGGGACCGCGTCGGTCTGGGGAAGCAATTCGGCTGGTCCAGCAGCAACGGGAGTTACGAAGACGGCGTGCACGGGTTCGCGGCCCCGATTTTCGGCATCGACCAGGTTGCCATCGGCACGATATCCATCGCGGTTCCCGCAATCCGCGCCACGGACGCGCGTTTGCCGCTGCTGCTGCGCACGCTGTCGACCATTTCGGACGAACTGACACGGAGTTTCGGCGGCCGGAGGCCCGAGGACTTCCCAACGGAATTCCACCCTTTTCCATGAACGCCCGACATGACCGGAGCCGAATTGCGGAAACGGTCGGAAGCGACCGCGCGGGAGGCTCGCTGATGCCGGATCCGGAAACCGAACGGTGGGAAGTGCTGGACGAGGCGGTTCTCGATTCCGGCGACCGCGTCGCGCTTCGGCGGCGAGGCCCGCTGTACGTTGTCCGCTTCAACGGCTGGGAACTGATGTCCAGCCTCAACCCCAGCTCGGAGCTTGAACTTGGCAGGGCCGTCGGGCGCAAGCTCGGCAAGCAGGCCGCGCGCGTGCTGGTCGGCGGTCTCGGCATGGGATTCACTCTGCGGGCAGCCCTCGACGCGATCGCTCCGGGCGGTCGCATTGAGGTCTGCGAGATCATTCCGCAGGTGGTGGAATGGAATCGCGGCTTAATCGGCCATCTTGCCGGCTGGCCGCTGCGAGACGGCCGCGTCACGATAGTGGAAGCCGACGCAGGCCAATACCTGTCGCGAGCGGAACAAGCCTTCGACGCGATACTTCTCGATACTGACAACGGCCCGGACGGGATTCTCCGACAGGAGAATGAAGGACTTTATCAAGAAGACGGGCTGCGCTGCGTGACGGATCGGCTGAATCCGGACGGCTTTGCCGGGTTTTGGTCGGCCACCCGCTCGGAGGCGTTTGAAACCCGCCTGACGAGGCTCGGCATATCTTGGCATGCGGACCGCATCGATCTGGGGAAGCAGGGCCGAGAGCCCTTCCATGTCATCTACCACATCCGTCGCCGCCCGTCCTTGCCGACAGAACCGGCACGCCATGGGCGCGGCGGGACAGGGGCCGTCCCGCGGCCGGAGGACTCCAAGCGAAAATGCCGCTCAGGCAACGCTTGAATTGCGGACGCCGCATGCGCTCGCCCGCCGCGGTCGCGCCGGACCTGCCCGATGGACGCTGGATGTCGATGGAAATGACCGGAAAGCATCGGAACAGAAAACTCGGCGGATCCTTTGCACGCCGTTTCTCCCCGGAAGGCGGCTGTGTTCGCACGCCGGACTTGGCTCATCGAAGCGTCCATGTCGAGCGCTCGATTCCGGCCTCGCGCGGATCAATCCCTGAGATTTACATGTCCCTCCGGATGCGGCATATGGCGGGCTGGAAACATTGCGACTAATCATTCAAGCGAAGCTGCGATGGGATGGTTGGAAAACGAAACTGGATTGGACCGCTGCGAAGCGAATTTCGTTCCGCTTACGCCGCTTTCCCACCTGAACCGCGCGAAAATCGTATACCCGGAGCGCGAAGCTCTCGTCTACGGCGACCGGAGGTTCAACTATGCCGATTATCATCGGCGCGTTTCTCAATTGGCGTCCGCGCTGTCGAAGGCAGGCGTTGCGCCCGGAGACGTCGTCTCGAGCATGCTTCCGAACATACCGGCGCAAGTTGAAGCCCACTTCGGGGTTCCCGCATGCGGAGCGGTTCTGAACGCGATCAATTTCCGATTGGACCCGGACACGGTCGCCTACATTTTCAGCCACGCGAAGCCCAAGATTGTTCTGGTCGACAGCCAGTGCGTCGAATTGGCCGAGGTAGCGGCCGCGAAGCTGACGACGGGCTCTCCCCGGATTGTCGAAGTCGCAGACGAGCCGGCCGGCTTTCCGGCCAGCGGCCGCCATCCGGAATACGAGGAGTTTCTCGCGGGCGGCGACGGCTCCTTCCAATGGGCGATGCCGAAGGACGAATGGGAAAGCATCGCGCTGAATTACACGTCCGGAACCACCGGGAAGCCGAAAGGGGTCGTTTGCCACCACCGCGGCGCCTACCTGATGACAATGGGCACGGTCGTCAGCTGGCGCTTGACGCTGTTTCCCAGGCTGCTGACCGTCGTGCCGCTTTTCCACTGCAACGGCTGGAACCACACTTGGATGACGCCCGTTCTCGGCGGCACGGTGGTCTGCTGCCGCGAAATCCGGGCCAAGCCCATTTTCGATGCGATCGCGGACGAAGGCGTCACTCACTTCGGCGGAGCGCCGATCGTTCTGAATCTGCTTGCCAACGCAAGCGCGGACGAGCGCCGCGCGGCTAAACGCACGGTGGAGGTGTTCACCGCAGGCGCGCCGCCCGCGCCTGCCACCCTCCAGGCGGCGGAAGCTCTGAACTTCAACGTCACGCAAGTCTACGGATTGACCGAGACGTACGGTCACGTCGTCGAGTGCGTCTGGAAGGACGACGAATGGAAATCGCTTTCCACCGAGGAGCGGGCGTCCGTCAAGGCGCGTCAGGGCGTGGCGTTTCCGATGATGGAGAGCATTGCCCTCGTCGACAAGGAAAGCCGGCAGCCCGTAGCGCCGGACGGCGAAACGCTCGGCGAGGTCGTGATGCGCGGCAACGCCGTCATGAAGGGGTACTATCGCGACCCCGACGCGACCCGCGAAACCTTCGAAGGCGGCCACCTCAATACGGGCGATCTGGCGGTCCTTCACCCGGACGGCTACATACAGATTGCGGACAGGTCCAAGGACATCATCATATCCGGCGGCGAGAACATTTCTTCCGTCGAGGTCGAGTCGGTCCTGATGCGCCATCCGGCGGTTTCGCTCTGCGCGGTTGTCGCCAAGCCCGACCCCAAGTGGGGCGAAGTGCCGCTCGCATTCGTGGAATTGAAGCGGGATGCCGAAGTCGGCGCGGACGACCTCGTGGCGTTCTGCAGGAAATCCCTGGCGGGCTTCAAGATTCCGAAGGGCGTGATTTTCCGGGAATTGCCGAAGACCGCCACCGGCAAGATTCAAAAATTCGAACTGCGCAATGAAGCCAAATCACTCTGACGCAGCATTGAAATTCCTGCAGAACGCAAGTTTCAAAGAGTAGCGGATGGTTTCCGGCGGCCGTCTTTCCTGCGCGATTTTTCAATGATTTCAAACGCGAAATTCGTTCGTCTGGAAGCGCCCGGGTACTGGCGCCAAAATATCGAGAAGCCCGGTCGCCATGTCGCCGTCCACTTGGGCGATACGTCGATCACGCTGTACAGCAAGAGCAACGTCGCGCTGGGACATTGGTCGCTCCATGGAATCCGGCGCATCGACGGCGGAGGAAGTCCGGCAATCTATGCCGTCGACTCCAGCGAAACCGAAGTCGTGGAAATCTCGGACGAAACGATGATCGACGCGATCGAACAGTGGCAGAATGAAAAGGCCGCAGCGCCGAAGAAATTCAGATTTCCGGTCAGAGGCGCGGTGGCGGCATTGCTCGCTTTGGCCGTCGTCGCTGCGATCGCGTATTTTGCTCCTCGAGAGGGACCAAGGCTCGTCGCTTCTTTCGTCACGCCTTCAAGCCGCGAAAAAATCGGCGAACGATTGTTTGAATCATTGAAACCGGAGCTCGCCCGGCATTGCGAATCCCAGGAAGGCGCGGACGCATTGAAAAAGCTCGCTGCGAGGCTCTATCCGGAGGACCGCGTCGACATCAAGATCGTAGACGGTCTGGAGCCAGAGAGCGCCCATCTTCCGGGCGGAATGATAATCATCGACAAAAGCCTGCTTGCGCGCCATGACGGGCCCGAGGCGGTTGCCGGGCATATTCTGCTCGAACATCTGATCATGGCCGAAAACGATCCTGTCGCGCGGCTGATCGACAGAGCAGGTTTGCCGGCGGCGCCGAACATCGTATTCGAACGTTTGATTGAAGATGAGTTGCTGCTCGACCTTTTCAAGTCGATGCAAGCCGAGCCGCCGCCTGTCCCGCCCGAGGAGCTTTTGGAACAATTTCGGGCTTCAGGATTCCCAAGCTCGCCGTTCGGTTTGACTTACGAGGGAAATCGGGAAGTTGCAAATGCCGCTGTCGAGAGCGATCCGTTCAAGAACGCAACCTATCAGCCTTTGCTATCCGACGGCGACTGGATCAGGCTCCAAGGCATCTGCGACGCCTGACTCTCCGATCAATCGCCCGCCTTCAAGCTTGACCGCGCGGTCCAGCTTGTCCGCCAATTCGAGATTGTGAGTGGCGATCAATGCGGAAAGTCCGGTCGCCCTGACGATTCCCGTCATCGTTTCAAAGACTTGATCCGCCGTCGCAGGATCCAGATTGCCGGTCGGCTCGTCCGCCAACAGGACGCTCGGACCATTCGCGAGCGCGCGGCAGAACGCGACCCTCTGCTGCTCCCCGCCGGAAAGCTCGGCAGGCCTGTGTCCCGAACGGCCTCCCAATCCGACCTTTTCCAGAAGATCAGCGGCGCGCGCAGCGGCCGCAGCCTTCGTCGCTCCGTTCGCCATCTGCGGAAGCATTATGTTTTCGCCCGCAGTGAATTCCGGCAGCAGATGGTGGAACTGGTAGACGAAACCCAATTCGCGCCGCCGGATTCCCGTCCGCACCCGGTCGGAAGCTCCTGTCACAGTCAGCCCTCCGATGCGGATGGTGCCCGAATCCGGAGTATCGAGCAGGCCGGCTATGTGGAGAAGCGTTGATTTGCCGGCTCCCGAAGGGGCAAGCAGGCCTACGGTTTCGCCCGGCGCGATTTCGATCTCCGCGCCATCCAGCACTCTGATCTCGTTTGCCGATCCCTTGTTGTACGATTTGGATATCTCGTAAAGGCCGAGCGACGGCTCATTCATACCGCAGAGCCTCCAGAGGGTTCATCCGAGCGGCGCGCCGGGCAGGAAACAGAGTGATCCCGAACGAAAGGAACAGCGAAAGCCCGACCGCGGACATGATGTCATTGAGTTCAAGCTTCGCCGGAAGCGTCGAAAGCAGCCGCACTTGAGGATCCCAGACTCCGCCACCGAACAGGTAATTCACGAATTCGAATATGGGATCGATGTATATCGCGAACAAGCATCCCATCACGACTCCCGCCGCGGTTCCGACCAGTCCGACGGAGGCCCCGCAAATGAAGAACACCCTCAGCACGGCGCCTTCGCTCAGCCCCATCGTTCTCAGGATGCCGATGTCCCGGCCCTTGTTCTTGACCAGCATCACAAGGCCGGACACGATGTTGGAGGTCGCGATGAGCACCAGGATCGACAGGATGATGAACATCACGTTGTCCTCCATTTCCAGCGCCCTCAGGAACGCGCCGGAGGAGTCCTTCCATGACCAGCCCACATAGCCTTCGCCTGCCGCCGCGAGGACGGCCGGCTCCAGGTCTTCGACCGCTTCGGGATCCGATATGAAGACTTCGATCTCGTCCGCCACGCCTTCCCGATCAAGAAATACCTGCGCTTCTTCGAACGGCAGGTAAACGCGGACGCGATCGATGTCGTATCGTCCGACGCCGAATATGTACACGACTTCGTACGTGTTGATCCTTGGAGACACGCCGAACGCCGTCTTCACCCCGTCCGGCGAAACAAGCCTGATCTCGTCTCCGACGCCCACCCCGAGAGTCCTTGCGACTTCCACGCCGAGCGCCGCTCCGTGCGCAATATCGTAGTGGTCGCCCGACGCCGTCTCCGGATCGGAAATCAGCGGAAGGGCATTGAAATCATCGAATCTCATTCCGTACAATTGAATGCCCGCGTTCCGCGCTTCGGAAGACGCCAGCAATTGCGACTTGATGATCGGCGCGACGCTTACGACGCCGTCCACCCGCTTGATGCGCTCGACGACGTCCTCGTATTCGGCGACAGCGGTCGTGCTCCTTCCGTCCGCGTCCTCGTGAAGCGACGTTGTAATGGACAAATGGGCGTTCGCGCCGAGTATGGTGTTGACGAACTCCGCGCGGTATCCCGACCGCACCGCCAGCGTCGCGATCAGCGCGAACACTGCTATCGCGATGCCGAGCAACGAGATCACGGTCATCGCGCTGACGCCGCCGTCGCTCCTTTTTGAGTTGAGGTAGCGCCACGCGATCAGCCATTCGAACGGCGCAAACGGTGCGGTGCGTTTCTCCAACCTGAATTCCTTTCGACTCTGCCGGCGAACGAGGCAACGAAGGCCGGGCGTCGCCGTTGAGCGGCTACGCGGCGGAATAAATTTCTTTCACGCGCTCGACCGCCCGAGACGGCGGAAGCTCTTCGGTCTCGCCTGTCTCGCGGCAGGTCAGCTCCACTGCGCCCTTCCGCAGATTTTTCGGGCCGACCGTGATCCGCCACGGCAGGCCGATAAGATCCATCGTCGCGAATTTCGTGCCCGCCCGCTCCGGCCTGTCGTCGTAAAGCGGCTCCAATCCCATTGTTTCGAGGTCCCGGCAAAGTTTGTCGCATATCGAGACGCAGTCGTTGTCGTCGACGGCCAGATTGATGATCCCGACATGGAAAGGCGAGACCGATTCAGGCCAAATGATGCCCTTCTCGTCATGCTTGGCTTCGATGATGGCGCCTGCGAGCCTGGAAACGCCGATTCCGTGGGAGCCCATATGCACCGGAACCCGCTCGCCGTCCGCATTGACGACGAAAGCGCCCATGGGTTCCGAGTATTTGGACCCGAAATAGAATATCTGGCCGACTTCGATCCCTCGCGACTTCCGCCTGGCGGCCTCGGGCACCTCTCTTTCGAAAGCTTCCTGATCGTGCGTCTCGTCCGTTCTGGCGTACGGCCTCGTCCATTCCTCCATGATCGCGGCGCACTCCTCGCGCGAGTCGAAATCCACTTTCCGGTCTCCGAGCCGCAACTCCAGTATGCCGCTGTCGAAGTAGACTTCCGACTCGCCCGTATCCGCGAGCACAAGAAACTCGTGGCTGTGCTTGCCGCCGATCGGCCCGGTGTCCGCGCGCATCGGCACGGCCTTGAGACCCAGCCGCTCGTAGGTTCGAAGATAGCTCACCAAGTGCCTGTTGTAGGAATGGATGGCCGCGTCCTTGTCCACATCGAAGTTGTAGCCGTCCTTCATCAGGAATTCCCGCCCCCTCATGACGCCGAAGCGAGGCCGGATTTCGTCCCTGAACTTCCACTGGACGTGGAACATCGTAAGCGGGAGCTGCCTGTATGAATTGACGTGGCTTCGGAATATGTCCGTAATCAACTCTTCGTTAGTGGGGCCGTACAGCAGATCTCGACCGTGGCGATCCCTGATTCGCAGCATTTCCTCGCCGTAGTCGTCGTATCGGCCTGACTCGCGCCAAAGCGACGCGGGCTGGAGCGTCGGCATGAGCATCGGAATATGTCCGGCCCGGACCTGCTCCTCGCAGACGATCCTCTCAATTCTCCGGAGAACCTTCAGGCCCAGCGGCATCCACGAGTAAATTCCTGCGGATGCCTGCCGGATCATGCCTGCGCGAAGCATTAGCCTGTGGCTGACTATCTGCGCTTCCGCCGGCGTCTCCTTGAGAACCGGCAGGAAATAACGCGACATACGCATCGACGCTGTCTCCGCTGATCCAACCTTCAAAGCCGCCCATTTAGGCGATCAAGCTGCGATGGGCAAGAATTCCTATCCGAGCTTGACGTCCGGGACGCACTCCATCGCGTCCGCCAGCCCGTTCAGCCGAGCCTCCACGACTTCGCCGTACATATCCTGGACGGCCGGGGGCAGCACCAAGGTCAGGACATGCTTCTTCGGCTTGAACTTCAGGCGGCCCAGCGTGTCTTCGGCCTCAGTCGTGAACGTCGCTCCGAACCGCATCGCCTTCCCAAGGATTTCCGCCGTCCGCGCTTGGTCCTCCGTCAAAAGGCTTGTCGTGCGGTGGAGCGAAGTCCTTGCCTTGCTGTTCCGATACCGGTGGAAGAGAGCGAGTCCGAGAAAGACCCTTCCGGGATGGTCGAGACCGCCGAGATTGGCTCGGGTCGCGCTGTCGAAGCAAATCTCGGCGCGGTAGTCCGGATGGGCGCGCCAATTCGCGTCGTGGAGCAGACATGCGGCGCGGACCAGCCTGAGCATCGCGTCGTCCAAATCGCTGAACAGCGGCCGCACGAATTGGAACAAGCGATCGCCGAATCCCGGAAGCCGCGAAGAAAGCCGTTCCATATGCAGGCACGCTTCAATCAACGGATCTGCGCTTTGCTGATTCTTCGTCATCCGATCGAAGAGCAGTCCTTCCCTGATCCCGGAGGCCGACACGATCAATTCATCAGGACGAAAGGCGTCGACCAACGATCTGAGAACCATGCCTGCCGATTTGACGAGACGGAGCCGTTCGGGCGAAGTTCCCGTGATCTCTTTGAGGTGCTTCGGATCCCGTTCGCTGATCCAATCGATCGTGCGCAGAGTTTCTTCGCGCGGCATCTGGTATTCATTCAGGACCTTCAACGGATAGCCGCGGCGTTCCATATCGATTCGGCCGATAAGGCGCCAAGATCCGCCAACCAGATGAATCTTGCCGTATCGGCCGTCCATCCGGCACCTGAGATCGGCCATGGATGCGGAAATCATCTGCGGAGAGGGTTCGCTGTTTCCGTCGCCGTTCTGCAAAGCGAGCGGACCCAGTGGCGCCGTCAGCCGCCGCCCCGTCGTGCCGCCGCCGATCTCCGCGAGCTCGAGCGACCATCCTCCGATATCGCATACCAGTCCTTCGGCGACGGGCCAGCCGTAGATCACGCCCATCCCCGCGAGGCGCGCCTCCTCCTCGCCGGACGCCACGCTCAGTCTCAGGCCGGTCGTCCTCTCGACTTCCCGGCAGAATTCCGAACCGTCCGAAGACTCGCGGACGGCGGCGGTCGCAATTCCGACCAGATCGGCGGCCATCCCCTTTCCCACCAGAACGAAACGCTTCAAAGCCGCGAGCGCTCGCCGCCTGCCTTCGGGATTCAATTTCCCCGTTTGAGCCATTCGCGTGCCGAGGCCGCACAAGACTTTCTCATTGTAGAAACACGCAGGCGATCGCACGGCGCCGTCGAAAACGACCAGCCGGACGGAATTCGAACCGACGTCGACAACCCCGACCCGGTGCGGGCGGTCGCGATCCTGCGCCGGAGTCTCCGGGTTGCGAACGCCGAACGGCTCTCCGCCTTCAACGGGCGCCGTTTCGGCGCGGCCACGGGTCGAATGCATCACGAAGTCAGTTTCTCAGCCGGGCCAGCGTGACCACATCCTTCGCGCCGGCCGACCCCCGTCCCGAAAGCGACGGCGTATTGATGAAGAATTCATGGCAATTGAAACCTTTCCGCTTGTCCGGCGCCTTGTGCCGGGCGTAGGTCCCGTCGGGCCGCAGGATCCAGCTTTGCTCCTGGTCGGCCAGGTTGGCCGCCATGATCTGGCTCATGATTTGCTCCCGGACTGTCGGGTTCTTGATTTCCACAAGAGTTTCGACGCGCCTGTTCAGGTTGCGGTCCATCCAGTCCGCGGACGATATGAACACCAGGGCTTTGTTCGAAGGCAGCAATTCGCCGTTGCCGAAGCAGACGATTCGCGAATGCTCCAAAAACCGGCCGACGATGGATTTGACCCGAATGTTTTCGGAAAGTCCCCGGATTCCGGGCTTCAGGCCGCAGATTCCGCGAATGACGAGGCTCGTGCGCACGCCTGCCGCGCTGGCGGCGTACAGAGCGTCGATGACGCCCGGGTCGATGAGCGAGTTCATCTTCGCCCAAATCTCGGCAGGACGCCCATTCCGGGCGTTTTCCGCTTCGCTCTCGATGCATTCAGTCAGTCTCGACTTGAGATTGATCGGCGATATGGAAAGGTTCTCCATGCTTGCGGGCCTTGCGTAGCCCGAGACGTAATTGATCAGTTTCGTCGCATCGCGGCCGGCGGCGGAGTCGCAGGTCATGAAGCTCAGATCGGTATAGATGCGGGCCGTTATCGGATGGTAGTTGCCGGTCCCGTAGTGGGTGTAGGTGACATGCCGGCCCCCTTCGCGCCGCACCACGGTCGACACCTTGGCATGCGTCTTCAGGTGGATGAATCCGTACACGACGTGCGCTCCGGCTCTCTCCAGCTGCCGCGATTGCCGTATATTGGCCGCCTCGTCGAATCTGGCCTTCAATTCGATGAGCGCAGTCACGGATTTGCCGTTTTCCGCCGCTTCGCAAAGCGCTTCGACGATGGGGCTTTCGTAAGAGGTTCGATAAAGAGTCTGCTTTATGGCGACGACCTCCGGATCGCTCGCGGCTTGGCGCAGGAACTTGACGACCATGTCGAACGTTTCGTACGGATGGTGAAGCAGCATGTCCTTCTGCCGAACCGCGGCGAAGATGTCTCCGTCGTGGTCCTGCACCCGCTCCGGAATGCGCGGCGTGAATTTCGGCCACAGGAGGTCGGGGCGTTCGTCGAGAACGAGCTCTCCGAGCGCGGCCGCTCCGATCATTCCGTTGAGTTCGAACACTTCGGTCTCGCTCACCCGCAATTCCTGCATGATGAGATCCCTAAGGTCTCCGGGCGCGCCGGACGAGATCGAAAGGTGGATGACCCCTCCCCGCCTGCGCCTCTTGAGCGCGGTTTCGAACTCGCGGACGAGATCCTCCGCCTCTTCTTCAAGCTCGAGATCGCTGTCGCGAAGAACCTGGAAAGAGCATTGCTCGGCAACTTCGTACCCGGGAAATATTCCGCCGATCTTTTCAAGCAGCAGCTCCTCCAAAGGAAGAAACCGCATCTGGCCTTCCGGCCCATCCTCCAAGCGGACGAAACGGTTTATCTTTTGCGGAATCGGGAGCAAGGCTTGCAAGGTCCTGCCGTCATCGCACCTGGTCAGACGCAGCGCGAGCGCGAAGCCTTCGTTCGGAATGAACGGGAATGGGTGCGCGGGATCGATCGCCAGCGGGGTCAGCACGGTGAAGACGCTGTCGATGAACACCTCGTCCAGAAAGGACTTGTCCGCTTCCGTAAGATTCGCCCTGTCCAAGAGAGCGATCCCCTCGCTCTCCAATGCATTCTTCAGGCCGTTCAGCACGTTCTGCTGCGCAATCAAAAGCTTGCGCGACTCGATCTCTATGGCCTCGAGCTGCTGCGCCGGAGTCAGCCCGTCGGCGGCCGCGCGGACGCTTCCCTCCCTCTCGAGCTCTTGAAGCCCTGCAACCCTGACTCCGTAGAATTCATTCAAATTCGTGGCGGAGATCGCAATGAACCGAATTCGTTCAAGGAGAGGAACGGAAGGATTTTGCGCCTCCTCGAGCACGCGCCAGTTGAAAGCGAGCCACGAAAGCTCTCTGTTGATGAAACGCTTGGGCCCCGAACGCTCGCTGTCCGGGAGGTCCGCAGCCGCGGAGAACTTGCCGTGCAAAAAGTCGGCATCCGCTGGAACGGCCGGATTCATCTTCTGCTTGCCCATATCCTGTCCCGGTCAGCGCGCGGAATGTTTTTCAAGTGCAGTCGCCGCCATCGCCATCGTCACCGAGCGGCCTGCCGACAATGACATCCTGTCCAATTCGTCCACCAATGTGAATGCTCCGGCATAAGATCTGTTCATCCGCGGCACGACGAATTTAAGTATTCTGGCGGAAACCGCAATCTGGCGGTCGGAAAGCAGCTTCACGAGAAGCGCTTTCAGCAAATCGTCGTCCGGGGGGCCGAGCACCGCGGTCCGGCTGCCTTCCATCCTGCTGCGCAAGTCGTTCAGCTGAATGCCCCAAGCCGACGGTTTCGCCCGCGCGGTAAGCAGCAGCATCCGGCCTGCCGCCGCCGCCGCATTGCAAAGATGGAACAACGCCACCTCGCGATCGGGGTCTCGCGCGACGGCGTCCGCATTCTCGATCGCAAGATCAATGCCGCTGAGCAGTTCGCCCGCCTTCCCCGCATCCAATGCCTCCGGCGTCAAGAGATCAGCTCCCCGCTCCGCCGACCAGACGCTCGCCAGATGCGATTTTCCGGATTTCGCCTCTCCGACGAGAATCAGCCTGCCGTCCGGCCAATCCGCGCATTCGAACAAAAACCGGCATGCGAGGGAGTTGGCCGAGGTCACAATGAAATCGCCGCGACGGGTGGAAGGGGCGACGGAAAGATCCAGTAAACCTTCGTCCATGCCAAAACGAACGAAGCCGCTTCGTTCACTGCCCTCCCTTGTACAATCTGCTGTCCAAATACTGCCTGACGCCGAAACGGAGGAAAACGCCTATCGTCGCGGCCGTGGGCACTGCGATCAGCAGCCCGACAAACCCGAACAGGCTGCCGAAGGCCGACAGAGCGAAGAGCAGCCAGACGGGATGGAGTCGCACCGAGCTGCCGACCAGCCGAGGAGTGATGAAATTTCCTTCCAGTATTTGTCCGGCAAAAAATATCACGCCGACCACGCCGATCCATGCCGGCTCCGACCAGAATTGGAAGATGGCGACGCCGACCGCGAGCACCCCGCCTCCGATGGACCCCACGAAAGGTATGAACGAAATCAAACCCGCGATGCACCCGATCACGAATCCGAATTGCAAGCCGACCAGCGAAAGGGATATTGCGTAGATCGCAGCCAAAATCGCGCAGACCGTGACCTGGCCTCTTACGAACCCCGCAAGCACGCCGTTGACCTCCCTGAACAATTCGCGAATTGTTTCGGCATGGTCGCGGGGCAGCATGTGGTCGATCTTTTCGATGACCTTGTCCCAATCGGCCAGCATGTAGATCATCACGACGGGAACGATGATCACGATCATCAATACGTTTATGGCGCCCATCGCGGACGAGGCCACCTGATCGATGACCTGGCCGGCTTGGCCGCTGGTCGCCGATCCTATGGTCCCGATCGCCGAAACGACGATCGGCACGTATTTTTCCCAGCCTGGGACGTACTTGTTCAGCAGCGGCCTGACAGTCTCGTTGATGAATGTCTGGATGTTTTCCGCAAGTTTCGGAATGAATTCCACGAATTCCACGAGCTGATTGGCGAGGAGCGGAATGAGCAGAAGCCCGGCAATGATGATCATGAGGAGGGCGATGAGCGCGATCACGGTCGTCGCAAGTATCCTGGACAATCCGGCCCGCTCGAGTCGGTCCGCCAGAGGATCAAGCAGATAGGCCAGCGCACAGCCGACGATGAAAGGAAGCAACGTGTCGCGCAACACCCAAAGGCAGGCGAAAAATACGACGGCGCTGACGCTCCACCACACGGCTTGCTGCTTTACCGACAAGCTCATTGCATTCCTCCCGCTCGGTTTGCGTTCAATGCGGTTCGCGCCGCGAAACGAATTGCGATGGACTGAATGCCAACAGCGCGGCGGCTCGCGGTTTCAATAAGCCATCTCTTGGTCCGATGCATCCAAAAAGCGCGTTGGACGGCCTAAGCCTACGGAATTTTGAACTCGAAGCCAACAATTCAGACGAATTGCTCTCTGATGAGCCGTTCCTGAAGGCCGCTGCCGTGGTCGAAAAGGATCTTGTGGCGGATGTCCGGCCTGCTGGCCACGTCGACCCGCACGACCTCCCTCGCGGGCTGTCCGTCGGCATCCGCCATCGCGGGCCGCTTTTTCGGTTCAACCAATTCGAATCGAACCTTGGCCGTCATCGGAAGCAAGGCTCCGCGCCAGCGTCTCGGCCGAAATGCCGCGACCGCAGTCAGCGCCAGAACCGCCGATCCGATCGGGAGTATGGGGCCGTGCGCGGAGTAATTGTATGCCGTGGACCCCGCAGGCGTCGATACGATCGCGCCGTCGCAAATCAGGTCTTCAAGCCGGACCTTCCCGTCGACCGATATCCGGAGCCTGAGCGTTTGCGAACCTGCCCGAATGAGTGAAACTTCGTTGATCGCCAAAGCGCTGTGAGTTTCGCCGGACGAATCCTCGGCTTCCATTTCCAGCGGGTTGATCACTGCTTCTTCCGCCCGCGCAAGTCGTTTCGGCAGTTCGTCATCTCTGTATTCGTTCATCAGGAATCCGAACGTTCCGCGGTTCATGCCGTAGACCGGGCAATCAAGCTCCAGCTCGCGGGTGCGACGCAGCGCGGTGAGCATGAAACCGTCTCCGCCCAATGCGACGATCACTTCCGCCTCTTCGGGCGGGCAGTTGCCGTACTTGTTCGCCAAGCACTCCAGCGAATTCTGCGCGAATTCCGCGTCGCTCGCGAGAAAGCAGATCGACTCGATCGATTTCATGTTTGGTCCGTTCAGACTTGCGCGAACTCTTTTTGGTGCGTCCGGGTGCCGAAATCAAGCAAGACGGCCGATTTCGATCAAGCGGCAATGTTGCGCGAGCGCAGGTCGGGTCGCGTTTCGCGCAAACGTGTCCGCTTGCGATCAAGCGTTTTCGAGCGAATGCATTTTAGGTGTTTCAACTGCATCCGGCCGCCTTTATAGGATTCAAGGAGTTCGCCGCATATGGTCAGAGGGCTGAAATGAACCGCCAGAGACACGAAGATTTCATGAAGGCCGGATCGCTCCGGAGCGGAGACCCGGACGTATTCGAAGCGATCCATGCGGAATTGAGACGGCAGCAGGACGGACTCGAGCTGATCGCATCTGAAAACATCGTTTCGAGGGCCGTGCTGGAGGCTCAAGGATCGGTCATGACGAACAAATATGCGGAAGGCTACCCCGGACGACGCTACTACGGCGGATGCGAGTTCGTCGACATCGCGGAATCTCTCGCGCAGGATCGCGCCTGCAAGCTGTTCGGCTGCAGCTTCGCGAATGTGCAGCCGAATTCCGGCAGCCAAGCGAATCAGGGCGTGTTCAATGCGCTGATCAAGCCGGGCGACGCAATTCTCGGCATGAGCCTGTCGTCCGGCGGCCATCTTACCCACGGCGCTGCTCCCAACCAGTCGGGCAAATGGTTCAATGCCCTCCACTACGGAGTCAGGCGCCAAGACTCATTGATCGATTTCGACGAAGTCCGAAATCTTGCGCTCAGGCACAGGCCCAAGCTCATCATCGCCGGCGGGTCCGCCATACCGCGGGTTATCGATTTCCGGAAATTCCGTGAAGCCGCGGACGAGGTCGACGCGTATCTGCTTGCCGACATTGCGCATATTTCCGGGCTGGTCGCAGGCGGAGTCCATCCGTCGCCGTTCCCGCACGCCCACGTCGTGACCACCACCACTCACAAGACGCTTCGCGGACCGCGCGGCGGCGCGATCCTGACGAATGATGCCGATATTGCGAAGAAGGTGAATTCCGCCATATTTCCTGGAATTCAAGGCGGGCCGCTGATGCACGTGATCGCCGCGAAAGCGGTCGCATTCGGCGAGGCATTGCGACCCGAATTCAAGTCCTATGCAGCGCAAGTCGTAAAAAACGCATGCGCTCTTGCCGACTCCATCCAAGCCGGCGGCCTGGACATCGTGACGGGCGGCACCGACACGCATCTGATGCTGGTGGACCTGCGTCCGAAAGGGGTCAAAGGAAACGCTGCGGAACGGTCGCTGGAGCGCGCAGGCATGACGTGCAACAAAAACGGAATTCCATTCGACGCCGAAAAGCCCGCAGTCACTTCGGGCGTCAGATTGGGAACCCCAGCATGCACGACGCGCGGCCTCGGCGTCGCCGAATTCAAGCGAGTCGGGGAAATGATTGTCCGGGTCGTTGACGGGCTGTCTCAACACGGAGAAAACGGAAACGCCGCTGTAGAAGAGTCCGTCAAAGAGGAGGTGTCAGAGATCTGCGCCATGTTCCCGATCTACCGAGACATGTAGAGCGCTTCGAAACACCGCTGCTTGCGACAGGGTACGGATTGGACTCCGCGGCAACTCTCTCCAGAAAATTCGATGGAAGCCGGGTGCAAACAGCGGCCGGCCATGGCCAAGCGTCGCATCGGCGCAACCGGTCAAAGCGCGACTCAGCGAGCTGGCTCCGGGCATTCTCCTCGCGCAAGAACCGTGAAAGACTTTCTTGAGGAAAGTCCTCGCAGAAATTCTGACGAGAAGGCAAACGCCGGGTTGCCGACGTGCTGCCGAAATCAGCTGCTTGGCTTCCCCAACTGCGCATCAATGTCCATGCGCTCGTGCAGGACGCGCGCAACCAGACACTGATCATCCGCCTGCATTCGGAAAGCAATCAAATGCCGGCCCTGCCGAAATTTGAACATGTCTTCGTGCCGTGAAGCCAAGGGGCGAACAGCTGCGGTTCCGTCCGAGATGCAATTCATCGCCAACCTGAGACTGTCCAAGCAGGCATCAGCCGGAAGCTCACCCCACTCCGCATATGTGTAGGCATGGATTTTGCGCAGGTCGGCTCTCGCCGCCTTCGACAGCAATAGCGATTTCATGGTTCAGGAGTCGCGGGACTTCCGAGCCAGCGCCTTGCCTTCGGATTTAACTGCGTCCCAGGAAAAGCCCTCGTCAACGCCGCTGTCCAATCCAACTTGGATTGCGGCTTCCAAAGCTTCCATCTGCCGGTCTCGCATCTCGACCAACCTGAGCCCTTCACGGATTACCTCGCTGGCTGAGGCGTAGCGGCCCGCATTCACTTGAAATGCAACAAAATTGTCGAAATGCTCGCCAAGGATGAACGACGTGGTCTTTGCCATTTCCGCCTCCGCAATGTGCATAGCAGAATATAGTATGGTGGCCGAACGGATCAAGGCGGCCTTCGACGGCGCGCTCGGGACCCGTTTGACGATGCCTGATGCTGAACCTCCGTATTGCGAATCCGCGTGCAAAGCTTGGGACTCGCGTGCGGTCAAACGGAAACGTTGTCGAATTTCGCTGCGCAGCCAAGTCCCCAAGCGCCGAAAGAGGACTCCCGCTCTGACCGGCGGCCGCTGACGGACTCGAACAACTGTATCATCTGCGCGCGAGAATCCGGCTGTCGACGCGTTCGACATCGCAAAGGCCGACTTGCGCAAGCGCAATGCTTATCCCCTCGGAAAAACCATCGAGAAAGAACGCGAGACCGTCTTCTCCGCCGGCAGCCAGCGCATACAGAACGGGCCTTCCCAAGAGAACGAAATCCGCCCCGAGCGCCAAAGCCCTGAGCACGTCTTCACCGCTTCTGACGCCGCTGTCGAACAAAAGCGGATATTCCGAACCGACGGCGCGCCGTATCTTGGGCAACGCATGCAGTGCGGCTTCCGCCGCATCAAGCTGACGCGCCCCATGATTCGAAACGCAAATCGCGTCGGCGCCGGAATCCTTGATTTTCGCCGCGTCCTCCTCCGAAATCACGCCCTTCACTATCAAGCGGCCCTTCCAGGATTTTCTCAGCCAATCGAGAAACGCCCAGTCCGCGCCCGCACGGGCAGCGTAACGGTCGTATCCGGAACTGTCGCCGTCGTAGTTCTTCGGACGCGGCACCCCGTTGATCAGCATGCCGAGAGACCAGCGCGGATGAAGCGCGAATTCGAAAAACTGGCGAAAGCCCATCCGGAACGGCAATGTGTATCCGTTTCGGACATCCCTGTCGCGCCTCGACAAAACCGGAACGTCAACCGTCAGCACGAGCGTTTCATATCCTGCCGCGTCCGCGCGCCGGATGAGCCGCTCGGCTTGGGACGTGTCGCTGCCGACGTAGATTTGGAACCAAGCGCGATGTCCGGCCTGTTCGCGGGCAGCTTCCAGCGCGGTCGACGCCGCGGACGACATGCAAATAGGGAAATTTCGCCGCACGGCTTCGCATGCCATCATCCCGTCCGCGCCCGGCCACGAGAGGCCGCACATGCCCATCGGGGCAATTCCGAACGGCAAATCAAACTCGCATCCGAGGAATTTTTTGCGCAGCGATCGAGCGGAAACGTCCACCAGGCCGCGAGGCAACAGCCGAATGTCGTCGAATGCGCGCATGTTGAGTTCAATGCCGGTCTCGCGACCGACGGCCCCGTCTATGAAATCAAATGCTATCCGCGGAATCCTGGATCGGGCGCGGACTCGCGCAACTTCGGCGTTCACTGTCGACAGGCATGTTTTCCTTGCGAATTTCTCAACCATTGAATCGATCGAACCGGACTTCGCAGTCTCGAACCTTTTGTCGTTCCATGCCGATCTATAATCCCGGCATTCCGAAACCGCTATGCCGAATGCCGGACCGGCGGGTTGGCTGCCGTCGAATCGGCAGGTCCGATGCCGCTCCATCCTTGGACGCATCCTCTCATTCGGCGGAAGTTGTTGAATCCCGAATATCAAGCCGGTAAGCAGCCCGACGTATACGTATCGGCACGTCAACAGAGGACCGCTTCTTGCCCGAACCGATCAGACTTGGAATCGCAGGACTCGGAACGGTCGGCGCCGGCGTCCTGAAAATTATTGCGAAACACCAAGCGCTCCTCTCCCGCCGCGCAGGCCGCGGAATCGAAGTCAAGGCCGTATGCGCCCGAGACCGAAATCGGCAACGGGACGTCGATATCTCGGAATTCGAGTGGGCGTCCAGCCCGGTCGATCTGGCAATGCGGCCAGACATCGACGTTTTCATTGAGTTGGTGGGAGGCGACGGAGACCCTGCAAAATCCTCCGTCGAAGCCGCGATCGCATCCGGAAAGGACGTCGTCACGGCCAACAAGGCGCTGCTTGCTCTCCATGGCCAGGAGCTCGCCGAGGCCGCCGAGCGGAACGGCCGCGTCCTGCGCTTCGAAGCCGCCGTCGCCGGAGGAATACCCGTCATAAAGGCTTTGACCGAAAGCATGGCTGCGAACCAGATCACGCGCGTGATGGGCATAATGAACGGCACCTGCAACTACATCCTGACACGGATGGAAAAAGCGGGGCTGAGCTACGAAGAGGTGTTCGAAGAAGCGAGCAGCCTCGGATATTTGGAAGCCGATCCGAATCTCGACGTCGGCGGAATCGACGCCGCCCACAAGCTCGCGCTTCTCGCGTCCGTCGCTTACGGATCGCGCGTCAATTTCGGCAACATCCGAATCGAGGGCATCACGAGGATTTCCATCGGCGACATAGAGCAGGCGCGGGACATGGGATTTCGCATCAAACTCCTCGGCATCGCGCGGAAGTCCGATCAAGGGCTGGAACAGAGAATGCAGCCGTGCCTCGTGCCGGCCAGCTCTCCGCTGGGACAAGTCGAAAACGCCACCAACATCGTCGTGCTCGAAGGGGACCAAGCAGGCCCGATTTTCCTTCGGGGCGCGGGCGCGGGCCAAGGACCGACCGCATCGGCGGTATTGAGCGACGTCATGGACATTGCCAGAGGGCAGCGCATCTCGACATTCGGGCAGCCTGCGAAGTCGCTTGTCAAACTGAAGCCCGATCAAAAGGAAGCCCCGGCGGCATTCTACCTGCGGCTGCTGCTCAAGGACCGGCCCGGCGTTCTGGCGACGGTCGCGGGCGCGCTCGGGAATTCAGGCGTCTCCATCAACAGAATGCGCCAGTACGGCCATGACGGCGAGGCGGCGCCCGTGATCATCGTGACCCACCAGACGACCAGGTCGAAACTTGACGATGCCCTCTCGGAAATCCAGCGTTCCGGAGCAGCTATGTGCGATCCCGTGTCCATCCGGATACAAGAGATTTAGCCGGCGGAACGCGGCCTCCCGCCACGCAAAGCCGACCATGAGGCATATGAAATGAACGGCGCTGTAGAATTCCGCGACAGGCTGCTGTCTCTCGGCCTTGCCAGGGTGTCGGAGGCGGCGGCGCTCGCAGCCGCGCGGTTCATCGGCCGCGGCGATCAGAACGCTGCGGACCAAGCCGCGACGGACGCGATGCGCTCGCAGCTGAATCTGCTCGACATTCAAGGCGTCGTCGTGATCGGAGAAGGAGAGCGCGATGAAGCGCCGATGCTCTACATCGGAGAGGCGGTCGGAACCGGAGCCGGCCCTTTGGTGGATATCGCTTTGGATCCATTGGAAGGAACCGCTCTGACCGCCAACGACATGCCGAACGCTCTGACCGCCATCGCCATGGGCCCTCGCGGATCCGTCCTGCATGCGCCGGACGTATACATGGAAAAGCTGGCTGTCGGTCCCGAATATCCCGAAGGGATTGTTTCGCTCGAGATGGGGCCCGCGGAAAGAATACGCGCGCTTGCCGAGGCGAAAGGCTGCGACCCCCGCGAGATCACCGCATGCGTTCTGGACCGCGCGCGGCACGAGCCGATGATTCGGGAAATACGTTCGACCGGAGCGGCCATCCGGCTGATCACGGACGGCGACGTGGCGGCGGTCATGCATTGCGCAGAGCCCGCCCTGACCGGAATCGACGTCTACATGGGCATCGGAGGCGCGCCGGAGGGCGTCCTTGCCGCGGCGGCGCTCAAATGCCTTGGCGGGCAGCTGATCGCGAAGCTCGTGTTTCGAAACGAAGACGAGCGCAAGAAAGCTGAAAAATCCGGCATCACGGATTTAAACAGGATTTACAGCCGGGACGATCTGGTTGCCGATCATGTGATATTCGCTGCGACGGGCGTTACGGACGGTTCCCTTCTTCAAGGCATCAGGCGAGGCCGCGGATACTTGCAAGCGGACACAATTCTGCTCAGATCGAAAACCGGATCGCGCCGGCGCATGATCTATCGGCATCCTGTTCCCGACTCGTAGCGCGGCCTCAATGCTGAACGAAACCGAGCGCGACCTCGAGCGGAAAGCTTATCTTGGGGTCGAGCAATCCGCGACAGGCCGCAAATGGGTCGGACCGACGCTGTTGGAGGATCGCCAAGCTCTTGCGATCGCGCAAAACACCGGACTGCCCGACATTTTGTGCAGAGTGCTCGCGCGTCTGGGCGTGCCGCTCGGCTCGGAGCAGGAATTCCTTGAACCGAAGCTTCGGGACCTCATGACGGATCCGTCGGAACTGTTGGATATGGATGCGGCCTCCCGGCGATTCGTTTCCGCAGTCGTGCATAGGCAGAAGATCGCGATATTCGCGGACTACGACGTCGATGGCGCAAGTTCGGCCGCGCTCCTGCACCTGTGGCTTCGCGAGCACGGCATGGAGACGTCAATCTACGTTCCGGACAGGGTGTTCGAGGGCTACGGACCAAACGTCGAGGCGATGGAGAGCCTCTCCAAGGACCACCGGCTGATCGTGTGCGTCGATTGCGGAACTTCTGCGTTCGAACCGATCGCGGCGGCTTCGGCGGACGTCATCGTGCTTGACCACCATCGCGGCTTGGACAGCCTGCCCTCCGCGGTTGCGGTCGTAAATCCCAATCGGCAGGATGAAACCTCGAATCTCGGCCACCTGTGCGCGGCCGGCGTCGTGTTTCTTTTCCTGGTAGCAGTGAACCGGCTCATGAAGGCAAAGAAACTGCACGCCCCTGATCTGATGCGGATGCTCGACATCGTTTCGCTTGCCACTGTCGCGGACGTCGTTCCGCTGATCGGGCTTAACAGGGCGTTCGTCCGGCAGGGACTTGCGGTGATGAGCAATCGGCAGCGGCACGGGCTGACCGCTCTTGCCGATCTGGCCGGGCTTTCCGCGCCGCCCGATGCCATGGATTTGGGCTTCCAGATCGCCCCTCGGATCAATGCCGGCGGGCGGCTCGGAAGATCTCATCTCGGAACGATGCTGCTTTGCGCGGAAGATCGCGCTTCCGCCGAAACGATCGCGCAAGAGCTCGATGCGTTGAACATTCGAAGGCGCGAACTCGTTGCCTCGGTTTCCGAGGAAGCGCTGCGTCAAGCGGAGCTGCGCGGTCTCGAAGCCCCGCTGGTTTGGGCGGCCGGCAAGGATTGGCACCCCGGAATCGTAGGGATTGTCGCCGCGAACCTGGCCGAAGCGTCCGGGCGTCCGGCGGTCGTGATCGGGCTTGACGGAGCGGTCGGCCGAGGCTCCGGCCGGTCCGCGATGGATGTCGATCTCGGTTTTGCAGTCGAGAAATGCTTGCGCGAGGGACATTTGGTCAAAGGCGGCGGACATCGCATGGCCGTGGGGCTTGAAGTGGAATCGCGACAGCTGGAAGCGGCGATGGAGCGGCTGGGCGAGATCATCGATTCGCAAGGAACGGCAAGCTTCGGCCCGAAGGATCTGCGGATCGATGCAACAATTTCGCCGAAATCGGCGACCGTCGAGGTCATCGAGACGTTGGCGCGCGCGGGGCCTTTCGGAGCGAAAGCGCCGCAGCCGAGATGGGCGTTGGCCGGCCAAAGAGTCGCGTTCTGCAAAGTTGGCGAAAAGCACGTCAGTCTTACGCTTGAGGACGAAATCGGAGGCAGGATCAAAGCTGTCGCGTTCACGAAGCCGGACAGTCAACTGCGCAGCGCGCTTCCCGGCCTTCGCGGCAAGACGGCTCATTTCGCGGGCGCTCTCATGGTCGACAACTACAAGGGACGCAGAAAGCCGGTGCTCAAGATCGAGGATGCGGCTCTGCCGTGACTCATTGACCGCCCGCACGGCCCTTCCGGGACCATTCGAACCGAGAGCGGCATCCGGAAATCGCGCTTGGGTTCGCGTCGAATTCAGCTTTCGGAACTCTTGCAAGCAACGAAGCGAGCGTATATCTACCCGTCGAAGTCGATGCGCGGTCCCTTCGTCTATCGGTTAGGACGCCAGGTTTTCAACCTGGAAAGAGGGGTTCGATTCCCCTAGGGACTGCCAATCGATTTGAGCGCCTCCCAATTGCCGAAACCTTTTCCCGACCAGCGCTGCGGAATCACGTGGGAGCGATCAGCCAATTCGAATCTTTCGCTTTTTTACATTGCGATGATCGCCGGAAGCCATTGCCGGGTTGCGAGCGGCGCGTCGTGCTTGCGCGCGCGGATGTAGGATTCTAAATGTCTAGCCGCAAGTTTTTTTGAAGGCGACCCGCTGCTCGACTTTCCGGCAGGGCGATCAATGATCGCGGTTCGGCGGCGCGCGCGTTCCACATCGGCGTTTTGCTCATCCAAAGGACTGTCGCCATGCAGAAAAAGATGAAGTTCACGATCGGAATCGAAGAGGAGTATCTTGTCATCGATCAGAGCACGCTGGACGTCGTCCGGTCGCCGGAGCCCGAGTTCCTTGAAGCCTGCCGGAAGTGCGCGGATGAGCGGGTCACCAACGAGTATCTGCAATGCCAAGTGGAGGTGGGCACCCGCCCTCATGTCTCCATAAAGAATGCCTCTGCGGAGCTTCTTGAGCTGCGGCACTGCATTGCGGAAGCGGCGGCGAAATTCGGCTATGCGACCATGGCCTCCGGGACCCATCCATTCGCTCGATGGCGGGAGCAAACGCATACGCCCAAGGAGCGCTACACCGCGCTCAGGCAAGACATCGGGCATCCGGCGCGAAGGCTCCTGATCTGCGGCATGCACAACCACATTGGCGTCGAAGACGAGGACCTGCGCATCGACATGATGAATCAGGCGACTTACTTCCTTCCGCACCTGCTCGCCCTCTCCTGCTCGTCGCCCTATTGGGAAGGCGAGGATACAGGCCTCGCCTCCTACCGCCTCTCTGTTTTCGACGCGCTTCCGAGAACAGGCCATCCGGACCATCTTTCGTCATACGGAGAATACCGGCGCCTGATCCAGCGTCTCGTCGAGTCCGAATGCATCGAGGACGCCACGAAAATCTGGTGGGATATTCGTCCTTCCGCAAAATTTCCGACTCTCGAGCAAAGAATCACGGATGTCTGCAGCAAGCTCGAAGAGGCGATCGCGATTACCGCGACGTTTCAATCTCTGATCGCGTTCCTATATCGGCTCAGATCACGGAACCAGCGCTGGCGGGATTACTCGCCCACGTTGGTCAACGAAAACAGATGGCGCGCGCAGCGATACGGAATCAACGAGAGAATGGTCGATCACGGCAAGGTTGAACTCGTGCCCTACGCGGACTTGGTGGAAGAGATCATTGAACTCGTCAAAGAGGATGCGGAGGAGCTCGGCTGCATGGAGGAAGTGCTGAACATCAGAAAGATTGTCGAGGGCGGAAACTCGACCGACCGGCAGCGACATGTGTACGAAGAAGCAGTCGCCACCGGATGCTCAAGCGAAGATGCGTGTCGCCGAGTTGTCGAACATCTCATCGCCGAGTTCGATCAGGTCTGAAGGCTTGAGCAACCCGATAGGCGCGGCCGACCCGCGGCCCCATTTCCGGTCCAGACAGGGGCGCGCTGCCGGTCGACCAGGCTACCGCCGCCTATGCTTTCTCCGCGGCCAATCGTATCGACTCTCCAGTCGGCCAGCCAACTCTTGACGTTCTTCATCGGTCATCGATTTGATCAGTTCGCCAAGGATGGCCTGGCTCTTTTCCATCCTGCCCGTGAACGCGTCCCGCTGCTCGGCGAATCTAAGGTCCAGTTCTTCAGGCTGAAACGGCGCAGCCTTCAGTGTTGTCATGAAGGCTTCGAAATGCTCTTCGCCACGCGCGGAATAACCGATATGCCGGAATCCGCCCTTCCGAACGTCGGCTGCCAATTTGCTCCGCATGTCCGGATCCAGAGAACCTACGATTACCCCCAGACCTGCCGGGCTCAGCATCCTGTCGACGTTCCGATCATGTCGGAACATGCCGTACGCAAGCACGCCTGCTATGAGACCTGCCAATACGAGGTTCAGGCACAACGACGAATATAGCAGGATTTTCGGCCAATTCCGTTTGCGGCCGGATGGTTTTTCCTCGTTGTCAGACATCCGAAGCTCCTCCTAGAAGCATGACCTCGACATCCGCGAACATGTCAGGGTCCGAAACAGATTCGTACTCTCCGAAAACGATGTCGGGAACAAATCCGACGCTCCCGGCGACAGCATAGCCGACGCCCAATCCCGCAGCAGCGGAAAGCGCGAACACCACCGACAGCCAAAGCCTCTCGATTGCGACCTTCGCGCCAAGCTTGCGCTTTGTTTTCGCCTCTCCCGCACCGGAATGCGAGGCGGATCCCGCCATTGAGCAGATCTCGCGCGCATCACGGAGAACGGCTTGCCTCAATTCGGCCGAAGGCGAGACGTCTTTCGATTTCAGCGCTTCGAAAAACGGCTCGAGTCCGCCGATTTCACAGCCCGAATCACGGTCTTTTTTCACTTTTCCCATCCCAAGTCCCCTTTTCGGCCGAGAAGCTGCGATTTCAGCGCGAGGACGCCACGCGCAATCAAGCTTTCCACGGCATCAATGCTCGTTCCGAGCGACTCAGCGACCTCCTTATTCGACAGCCCTTCCAAATGCCTGAGTGCGACTGCTGCGCGCTGCCGCGGCGGAAGCTTTTCAAGGGCTTGCCTCAGAGCCGCGGCCCGATCATTCGAAAGGAGTTTTTCATCGACGCTCGGCAGGCCATCTTCGGGTTCGTCGATGGAATCCAACGAAATTGTCGACCGCGCGCGAAGCCGGTCTATGCACAGATTGGAGGTTACGCGCCAAAGCCACGTCGAAACTTTCGCCTTCCCCGGCTTCCATTGCGGCGCGACCTTCCAAAGTCGAAGCATTGCTTCCTGCGTCACTTCTTCGGCATCTCCCGCCTCGCCGAGCATCGATGTCGCAAGCCTCAATATTCTGTGGACATGCCGGTCCATCAGCACTCTCGCGGCGCTGGCGTCACCTTCGGCGAACTGCTTCAACAAAAAATCGTCGTCAGGAACCGACATCGAATCGTACGGCATTTCCGCCGATGCAACCTTTTCCGATCAGTCTGCGGAAAATGCGAGACGCCGTCCGACTTGTTCAGGCCGAACGGCGATCGCACTTTCCGCGCCCTTCGCTATCCGTCTTCAGCGATCCTTGTCTTCGCGGTCTTTGTTCCGACCGCCGCGCCGACCATCCATCTTGTTTAAGGCGGATTCGAACTCCTCTGCCGACACCGAGCCGCTGTCGTCAGAATCCAAGCGATCGAACATCCGGTCTTCATTTCGGGATTTGCCCATTTTCTCTTGGAGTTCGGCATCGCTGACCGCGCCGTCGCCGTCGGAATCAAGCCGATTGAACATCGCCTCGGATTTCTTCTCCACCATCGCTTGGACTTGCTCCATGACATGGGCTTCAAGTTCTTCTTTCTGAAGCATGCCATCGCCATTTGTATCAACTGCCTTGATCCATGCGGAATATCTCGCATCGAACTCTTCTTTGGATATCTCGCCGTTGCCGTCGGCATCCAACTGCTCGAAGCTGATCGGATCGGCCATCATGCCCCAGCCGCCATGGTGTCTCTTGTGCCAGTGACCGCCCTCTCGTCCTCCGTCGGCCGCGGCTATCGACACGGTGCCGACCAAGATGCCGGATGCAGCCAAGCCGACGATGAAGATATTGGTTGCTCGTTTCGTCATTCCTACTTCCTTCGCTGTAGTTTCAAGGCCGCAAGCTGCGCCTTCCATCGTATAACGAAGTGACATGAAAATTCCGTCGAAAGACGAAAAATTAGTTCGGAAAATGCCATATTGCGCAGATCGCGTCTTGCGGCCTTGCGAACAATCCAATCCGGCAATCGCCTTCAAAGTTCCGCTCACTTCTTGCCAAGCCGTCTCTCTACACCCTAAACGGCTCGGCGACACGAGCGATTTGCTTCAGAAGACGAAGTCGACATGAATATCCGGAAAGACCGCGAGCAAGACGGGCCGGACATAACCGACCCCGCAATCCGCGACGCAGCGAGCGTCCTCCTTTTCAGAGAAGCGGACTCCGGTCCTCGAGTTCTGATCGGGCAGCGCGGCAGCACCGCGGTTTTCATGCCGAACAAATTCGTTTTTCCCGGCGGCGCGGTCGGCAAGGAGGACCGCGACGTTGCCTTGGCAACGCCGCTTGGACCGGCGTGCATTTCCCGTTTGGCGCGGTCCGCGCCGCCCGAGATCGTTTCCATGCTTGCTCCGTGCGCTGTTCGGGAGCTGAGCGAAGAAACCGGCCTCATGCTTGCGGAAAAATCCGAACAGCGCCGATTCCATGAGCACCCGAGCTGGAAAGCGTTTTTCTGCTCGGACTTGGTTCCGAGCGCCAAAGGACTTGTCTATTTCTACCGGGCGCTCACGCCTCCCGGCCTTCCCCGGCGATTCGACACGAGGTTCTTTCTCGGCGTTCTCGGCGAGGTGTCGCTTGCGGGCGATCCGGACGACTTCTCGGGCGCATCCGATGAACTCGGGCGACTTCAGTGGTTTCCTGTTTCGGACGCGCAAGAGCTGGATTTGCCTTACATCTCGCGCGTTGTGCTCAATGAGGCAATGCTGGTGCTGAAAAACGAACGGCCTCCCCCCAGCGTGCCTTTTCATTTCTTCAAGAACGGACGGAAGCGGATCGTCCGCGTATAGACCTCGACCCCGCCCGGAATCGAGAATGCTCAACCGCCTTCGGTTCGCGCAAACTTTTCCTTCCATGAAGGGAGAGTATCGCCGTCCTCGGGTTCAGCAAGATAAACCGCTCTGGCGGTCGCGCGCGAAAGACATGCAGCCGCCGCATGGCAGATTGAGAACATGTCTCGGTGCGGCTCCTTCAGCGGACGCTTTCCGGTTGAAACCGCGAAGGCCAAGTCGCCGTCGAACAATGTATGGGACGGCACTATCGCTCTCGCGAAGCCGTCGTGGGCGCAGACCGCCATTCTGGTCGCTTCGGACTGGGTCAGCACGGCGTCCGTCGCGACTATCGCTATTGATGTATTTGCGTTGACGGGCGGATCGCCCATCGGCAGCAAAGCTTCTTCCAGCGGATTCGACGATCGCGACACGCCGAGACCGCCGAATTCATTCCCGATCTCGAATGGCGCGGCCCAGAAGCAGGGTCCGTCCGCCTGCAGGACCGATCCGAGCGAATTGATCGCGGCCAGGCTGCCGACCGTGTAGCCGCCGGAGGTGACGACGGACGCTGAACCCAGACCTCCCTTGACTTGCATCGTAGTCGCTCCGCAGCCCGCTCCTGCGGTCCCCAGCCGGAAATCTTCGCTTGCGGATTCCAGCGCATTCGCTCCCAGTTCGAAATACGGGCTCTCCGTCCAGTTTTTCATGCCTCCGTTCAGCAGATCGAACAAAATCGCGGCGGGCACGATCGGAACGACGGCGGATCCGACCTTGAAGCCCCGTCCGCGTTTCGCCAGCGCGGCGGCCGCTCCCGATGCCGCGTCCAAGCCAAAAGCGGATCCGCCGGACAGGACGATCGCATCGACCTCCTGCACCAGCCTATCCGGCGCCAAAAGGTCTGTTTCGCGGGTGCCGGGAGCGCCGCCCATTACATGAACAGCGGCCACGAACGGCTCGGCCCCCGTCAGGACGGTCGTCCCCGTCTTGATTCGCGCGTCCTCCGCGTTCCCGACCAGAATGCCCTCAACGTCAGTGATCAGATTTCTTTCGCCAACTTTCATTGAATCTTGCTGCCTTTGCGCGGACATTTTTCGGAGCGTTCCGCCGACCGCCCGTCAGAATTCGAACCGTTGAATGCAAGACGCGGATTTTCAAAGGCCAGCCTTGCATCCAAAGTCGCAACCGTAAGCTGCGAGGCGACGATGGTTGCATCGCAAGGGTCGAGTCAAGCGAAATGCAAACGGCAACGATTGCCGACGAATGGACAGCCGGCGACTATTGCTGCCGTCCGCTCCTGATCTTTTCGACGACCAAAATCGTTATCCACACCACCCATGCGGGAACGCTTGCGGCGGCGCAGTAGGCGAAAATTCCGATCGGCCCGAACAACCCGCCTATGATCGCAGCGAGAACGGTAACGACGCCTGCAAGCAGGAAAGTTATGATTGCCGCCCGGCCGTTGCCGCGCTTGTAGATGAGCCAGCAAGCCGCCGCCAACGGCAGACCGGCGAAAATGGTCGGCCAAAGCGACAGCCAAATTTTCGGATCGAGCGGGATGGAAAAGCCGCGCGCCATCGTCGAAAACATGATCGTTACCGGCAACCACAGCAAGGCTATGAACGCGACGGCAACGACTTTGCCGGCCTTTACCGTTCCTTGTGCCACTTTAGATTCATTCGGTTCGAATCCGATGTTCAGTGCAGAATTGACCTCATCCGTGCTACGGCTCGGCGCGACTCGCGTGTCCACAATCGCACTGGAGTAACCGTCGCCAAAATCACAATATATTGCTGTGAACTCACGATCCTCAGCGGGGATTGAGCGAACCGGAAATTCCTTACGGCCGCGCGTTCCGCACCTAAGTCCAACTGGAATTCGGAAAGCAAACCTGAATTTGTTCACCTCCGCGGACGAGAATCCCGACTTCCGATTTTCACTTGAATCCGTTCGCCTCCAAGAACTCGTCGACCGTATTGAATGCATTGAAGAACAAGGGCGCGCCCGCGAACGAAAGCGGACTGACGGGACCGATCGACATGAACGAATATTGCCTGCTGGACGCGCTGAAGGAGGAGTGCGGATCTCTGAACATTCGGTACAGTCCAAGTGATCTGTCGGACGTGCCCACCAATTCTTGAAGAGAACGGAATTCTTGTCCGAGCCCCAGTCCAAATCCAAAAAAAAGTATGCGGAGTTGCTGCAGGATTTCAGTGTGAATGCTTGAAAGCGTTTGACTGATGAAAAGCCAGCCAAGCCCGTATTTTCGTGTTGTTCGCGCTGCGTCTATCAACGCAGAGCGCACGGCAGCGCTTTCTTCATCTTCATTGTCGATAAATCTAGGCGCCAATCGGTGGGCTTCGTCGATGACGACCAGCGTGTTCAGGCTTTGATTTTCTTTGTAGTGCCTTTCCGCATGGAACGACAATCCCTCGATCAATCGCTTGATCACCAGCGATTGAATCTTTTCGTTCCAAAACACTTTTTGATCGCGTCGGCTGGACAGGTCGATCACAAGAATCGGACGGCTTTTTCCCGTGCTCGTCAACAGCCATCGAAGCCCTCGATCTACGCTTCTGGCCTGATTGCGGTTCCTGAACAGCTCTGTCACCGGCGACCAATATTCTCGGTAGAACGCTTCAGGATCTGCATCGATTATCGCCTCATTGAAGCGGTTGCGCGGTGCTTCTGATCGATAAAACAATCTTTGGAACTTATCATCTTGCAAAAGCTTCCAAGCCCTTTCGAATGATCCGTGCTCGTGCAGCAACTCCAGCTTCACTTTCTGTTTATCAAGGCGAGTGGCAAGATTCCTGCAAGCTGACTCGCGGTTCGCGCCTTTCGGAACGGTCAATTGCTCAAAAAAAGTTGATTCATACAGTATTTGTTCAAAAAGCTCCCAGCGGTCGAGCACCAGATTTTGAACGGAAAGCACCACCGAATTCTTCCCAAGATTGCCGGTAATTCTTCCCAATGGAAGCGCGAACTCATGCTCTGAATCCAAATTCCTGAAGTCACGCGCAAATTCGCCTTGCGGATCAATAACCAGCAAAGCCATTTTGGGATGCCGCGAGTAGGCCAGCAATATCTTCTTTGCCAGAACGGATTTTCCGGAGCCCGTTTTGCCGAATATTCCCAAGTGATATGCCTCGCCTGCTCCATCATGCCCTTTGTCGAAATGCTTGAACCAAAGGGGAAGCTTCGGATTGGAGCCGTAAACGCGACCCAGATAGTAGATTTGATCCCTGCAAGGTTTCAGCAATTCGTCGAGCACGCGGTCCGTCGCGATATGAATGCGGGTGCCTGTGGGCGGTACGGTGCCGAGGATGCTTGGCTCGTATCCGGCTTCGCCGCCCTCGCGAAAGACCGCGCTGATGATCATTTTGCCCAGATGGGTATCCTGCCGCTCGCTGACCGCATCCACGCGACCTCGCTGGCGAATGAGGCTTCGCATCGTCGCGTCTTCATGCCAGATGTTGCGGAGCTCCACCTCTGTGATTTGACCCAATGCGCAATGGATTTTGAAGTCTTGATTGAAGCGGAACAATGCAAGCTCGCCGATGAGCTTGCGCGAAACCGCCGTGCCCAGGATGTCGAGACCGAGACTGACCGTTGAAGACGGAGAGCCGATCACGCCTATGCAATCGGACTCATCAACGAAATTCGCTATTTTGGGCGTGCGATCCATTTTCACATTCCTGAAATCCGGCGGTATCCGTTCATGGCATAGAATACCTCTTCGATATCCCCGTCGTATTCTTCCGCAATTCGCTGCGTGGTGACTTGTCTGAAAGCCGGTACTGAACGGGCCACGGCTTTCACGGTTCGGTCTGCAAGATAGATCGGGAACGGCTCCAGCATTGACGGAGTGACCGTCTGCAGTTTGATGCCCTGCACCACAGCAGCCAGGCGGCTTGCATCGGTCGTGATGTTCTTCGCATATTCAATTCGATACGCCGGCAGCCAAGCCCTTGGTTTGTAGTAGATCACATGGACCTGTTTGAGTGCGGACAAAACTTCGTCCGCGACCGCAGCGACACCCCGATCATGCGGTTTCGGCAGCTTGTTTACGTCGAATTTCCAGTTGTCGCGGGCAAGAGAGCGAGGTCTGGTCAATTCACCTTCATTCAAGAGGATCGAAAGTATTCCGCGGTCGTCGTAGGATACGGGCCAATCCAAGGCAGTGCCTATTTCACGACGAGTCGAATATTTCGGGAGAGCTACATATTGCTTGTCCGCGCTATTGGACTTCAGCACATGCAGATAAGCCTCCAAATATGCCTTGCAGTTTCCAATGAACTCGCGCGCGCTGCTCAGATGCTTCGCAACCCGGGATAAATTTACTGCTTGATCGAATCGAATGATGGGCAACGCAATCGTACCGTCCAGCATGGGCAAGTCGTGCGGCGCTTTCGCCAGCAGTCGGAGTTCTTCGCCCAGCATCACAGCACTGAGCAAGATTGGCGTCTCTTGAAAGTGCGGTTCGGAAGCAACAAAGATCCGATGGCGCGGCCGTTCCCAATGGATCGTTTCCGACGGCGCGGCAAGTCCCTCCACGACAACGGCAGCGGCAACCGCAAGATCGGTCGCCAAGAGACGTTCAATTGCATAGGAACCGTCTGCCGCGCAGGTCGATTGCGGCGGAGCCAGACCCAACGCAGCCTCATTCATGAGCATGCCGGAATTTACAAGCTTTGCTCTGAGTGAGTCCCTTTCCTCCGCGACCTTGTTGAAAGATGTTACGATTTTGCGCGCAACTGTCGTTGTATTGCCCAATATCTCGTCCAAGAGCGCCGCGGGCAGATCTTCAAAGGGCGAAGTCAGCATTTTCCGAAAAGTTGCCTGCTATCCGGTCTGAACATCCGAAAACTCATAACGCGGCGCGGAGGAGGCAGAAACCACTTTTCGCCGAACCATTCGAAAGTTCGAACTCTTGTCTTTCCGGATTGCTCCGGCCCCGCCAGACGCAGTGCTCAACTGCCAATCGATGGAAATTGCGGAGCTTGCCCTTGCCTGCGGCATCGGTCCAGTTGATCGTTTCGCCATCGCATTCAAATCTTTTAGTCTTCGGCTATCAGCAAATATTCGCGCGGCCGCCCTGCGTAGAATTCCGACATCTTTCGGAGTTCGTCATGCGCAGTTTCCGACGGTTGTCGCGAGAAATCTTATTTCCCAAATGACCTAGGGCCTGTCTATGCTAAATCATGCGTCATTTCGAAGACGGCGGCGAGGCTCACAAAGCCCAGGAACGTCGCGTCAAGCTTGTCGAACCGCGTGAAGAGGCGCCGGCAGCCTTTGAATCTCCAGAACAGACGTTCGATCTCGTTCCGCATCCTGCAGGTTTCCCAGTCGCAGTTCCATTCGGCTTTCCGGTTCGCCTTCGGCGGCACGACTGGCGTCATCCCCAGGTCGCGGACGAGCTGGCGGGTCTCGTCGCCCTCGCAGGCGCGGTCCATCGCCAGAGGCGCGCCCGCGACCGGATCGGCCCAGCTCTTCAGAAGGGCGCGGCCTTCGGGCGCGTCGTTGGCCTGGCCGCCGGACAGGCGAAAAATCATTGCCTGCCGGTCACTTGCGGAGATCATGTGAATCTTCGCGTACCAACCGCCGCGCGACTTGCCGATGCTTTGCGGCCCGTTCGTCTTCCGCGCTCCGGTGCCGTCTGGATGCGCCTCGGCGCTGGTGCTGTCGAGGCCGAAGCACTCCGCGTCCCCGCCGGGCGCATGCAGTTCCCGAAGCGCGGCGAACAGCCGCTTGAGCACGCCGCTGCGCGACCAGCGGCGGAACCGGGCGTAGACCGAGTACCATTTTCCGAAACGCTCCAGCAAGGCGCGCCACTTGCAGCCGTTCTCCAGAACGTACAGGACCGCGTTGATGATTGCGATGTAGGGAATCCGCACGTTCCCGCGCTGAACCGGCAGGAAGGGACGGATTTTGGCGTACTGTTTTGCCGAGGTCTGTTTCATGATTGTGTGCCGCTCGATTTTTATGTCATTTTTGACAGTCACTTAAGCATGGATCCAAGCAAAACTCAAGCAAAAATTCTAGCGTAGACAGGCCCTAAAGAAAACACCGGTCATATCGGCGGGTGCATCCCATTTTTTGTGGAACCGGGTAACTCCGCGCTTTCGTGTGTCGCTCGGGTTTTGCGTTCCGGGGGTTGCAATCGAGGCCTGCGCGGTTCAGCATGGATCGGTCCCGGGGCGGTTTCCGAAGACCCGCGCACGGCGGGCGCCGCGCCTCCGGGGCGCGAGCAGCAGAGGTCATCATGGCAGAGAAGATACGGGACGCGGAGTTCCGCCATCCGGAATTGGCGGCGTTTTTGCAGGGTTTGACGGACGAGCAGGCGGCGGCGCTGGGTCCATTGAGTGTCGAGCGCGACGGCGTTGCGTCGCAGTACTGGCGCGAGGACGGCCGGGTGCGTTGCCGCGAGTTCGAGGCGGCGTCCGGCGGGCCGTCCTCGGAGATGGAGGCGCTGCATGCGGAGATCGCGGCGGCGTTCGGCCGTTCGCTTCCTCGGATGAGGGCGGAGTTGCGGGGCGGCGGCGTTCCGGATCTGGACGCCATAGAGACGTCGATCCGCGACGATCTGCCGGGCGGCGGGGCGAAGTGCTACGCTGCGCTGCTCGAGGCGTTCGACGCCGCTCTTCCGCCCCCGTCCTGCCCGCGTTGCGGCCGGCGGATGGACCGTCACGGCCGGGTCGGGAAGACGTTCGGGACGCGCTTCGGACCGGTCCGGGTCGAACGGCGCCGTTTCCGCTGCCGCGGGTGCGGCGACAGCTGTTTCCCTTTGGACCCGGCGCTGGATCTGGAAGGCAAGAACGTCACGCCCGGCGCGGAAAGCCTCTATGCGGACGCCGCCAGTTCCGACAGTTATGAGCAGGCGCGCCGCCAGCTGAAGAACTTCGCCGGCGTGGAGGTTCCGGCGTCGACTCTCCAGCGCCATGTCTTGAGGATCGGCGAAGAGATGCAGGCGTTCGAGCGGGCGGACGCCGAGGCGTCGCCTCCGGCGAAGCGGGTTCTGCTGGGGATCGACGGCACTGGAGTTCCGATGGCCGCCCGCGAGGTCGAGGGCGTGGCCGGCAAGCAGGCGGACGGCTCGGCGAAGACCCGAGAGGCGAAGGTCGTCGTCTGCCGCGAGGCCGACAGCCTGGACCCGAAGACCGGGGAGCCGCGGAAAGGCCGGAAGAGCGGAGCTGTCAGCGTCCGCATCGACAGCGCGAGGTCGGCGAACGGGGCCGGGCGGGTCTCGGAGTTCGCCGCCCGCCTGGAGCAGTTCTTGCACCGGAACGGCGTGTTCGCGGCCGAGGAGGTGGTGGTGCTGTCCGACGGAGCGCCGTGGATCCGGACCGTCTGCGAAGAGATCCTGCCCGGACGGAAAACGACCTTCATCCTCGACCTGTACCACGCCCTCGAATACGCGGCCGCCGCCGTGCAGGCGGTGACGCCGGACGAGGGCGAGCGGAAGGCGTGGATGGACTGGATCAGGAAGCAGCTGGACGCCGGGCGGGTCGACCGGGCCATCGCCGCCCTGAAGCCGCATCGCGACCGGTCCGAAGCCGTCGCGGCCTGCATCCGCTACTACGAGGCCAACAGGGACCGAATGCGCTACGACCTCTACCGGAAGCGCGGCCTGCCGGTCGGATCCGGCGTCGTGGAAAGCGCTTGCAAACGCATCGTCGGAAGCCGGCTCAAAGGAGCCGGGCGCCACTGGTCGAAAGCGGGCGCCAACGCCGTGCTCGCCGTCAAATGTTGCTTCGAAAACATGCGCTGGCCCGACTTCCTCGATTGGAGGGCTTGCCGCGCCGCAGCCGCATAACCAAAAAATGGGATGCACCCCATATCGGCTTCCGGTTTGGCATAGCACTCAGGATGCCGAACCGGGACCGCCGAACGGCAGAGTTGCAATTTGGGCCGTTCCAAATTCCGCGATGTCGCAGGCTTGACGGTTGCAATTTCGCCAATCTGGAATATTTATCAGCGTCAATCATTGCGCGGCTTCCTTCGCTGCGTTGCTCGCCCCGATCTCAGATTGAGACAGAAGCTATTCTGTGAATGCTCTCAGCCGACTCAATTCCTGGCCGGGCGGCAAAGCTGAACACATTCGAAAGAGCGGAAACATGCTAGACAACACGAACCTACCCTTAATGCTCAACGACCCCGATCTGCTAGCAACCAAAGCATTTGTCGCGGGCGAATGGGTCGATGCGGACGACGGCACGACATTCGACGTCATCAATCCGTCCAGAGGCGACGTCATCGCCAGCGTTCCCGATTTGGGATTGACCGAAATCAGACGCGCGATCCACGCCGCTCGCGACGCTTGGCGGCAGTGGGCTGCCAAACCTGCGAAAGAGCGGTCGGCGGTTCTCACGGAATGGTATCGCCTGATGATGGAAAATCAGCACGACCTCGGAGCGATCCTGACGGCCGAGATGGGAAAGCCGCTGCCCGAAGCGAAAGGAGAAATCGCGTATGGCGCATCGTTCCTGCAGTGGTTCGCGGAGGAGGCGAAGCGGGTCTATGGCGAGACGGTGCCCGGGCATCAGGCCGACAAGAGGTTGATCGTCATCAAGCAGCCTGTAGGCGTTGTGGCGTCGATAACCCCTTGGAACTTCCCGAACGCGATGATTACCCGCAAGGCGGGACCCGCGCTCGCGGCCGGATGCGCATTCATCGCGCGCCCGGCAAGCGAAACGCCCCTTTCGGCTCTTGCGATGGCAGTGCTCGCCGAGCGGGCGGGTTTGCCGAAAGGACTGATGTCCGTTGTCACTTCGACGCGCTCGAGCGAGGTCGGCAAGGAATTCTGTTCGAATCCGATCATCCGGAAGATTTCGTTCACCGGCTCGACGGAGGTCGGTCGGATTCTGCTCAAGCAGGCCGGAGACCAGATCAAGAAGGTGTCGATGGAACTCGGAGGAAACGCGCCGTTCATCGTTTTCGACGATGCCGATGTGGATCAAGCCGTCGAGGGCGCGATGATCTCCAAATACCGGAACAACGGACAGACGTGCGTCTGCGCGAACAGAATTTACGTGCAATCCGGAGTTTACGACGAGTTCGCGGAAAAGCTCGCCAAGGCGAGCAATGCCTTGAAGCTCGGCGACGGATTTTCGGACGGCGTGAGCACAGGCCCGCTGATCAATGCCGACGCGGTGACGAAAGTCGAATCCCATATTGAAGATGCGGTGGGAAAAGGCGCCAAGATCGTGACCGGCGGGCAACGGCACTCGCTCGGCGGAACCTGGTTCGAGCCGACCGTCCTTTCAGGCGTAACCCAGGACATGCTCGTCGCGCATGACGAGACCTTCGGTCCGGTTGCGCCGCTTTTCAAATTCGAAACCGAAGAGGAAGTTATTGAGCTTGCCAACGATACGATACACGGGCTGGCTTCCTACTTTTATGCCAAGGACATTTCGAGGGTCTGGCGCGTGGCGGAGGCGCTGGAATACGGAATCGTCGGCATCAACACCGGGCTGTTCTCCACGGAAGTCGCGCCTTTCGGAGGCGTGAAGCAATCCGGGATGGGACGCGAGGGATCGCGGCACGGCATCGAGGACTACCTCGAAATGAAGTATCTCTGCATGTCGATCTGATCAGCCGAATTCGTAGCGATTTGTCCTGAAACCGGGCCTTCGCCGGGCGCTTCGCTGAGCGGAGCGCCCGATGCAATTCGGTCGGCATGCAAAAGAAAAATCAAGCGTTTTGAAAGGAGTGTCGGCGCTTTTCGGGTATTTGAGCGATGCAATGGAGTTTTTCCGGATTATGATTCAATAACAGCGAAAATTGTATCTGGATATCTCGCGGTTTCAATGACTTCGGGATAGCCAATTATGAGCCGATGCAAACAGTCTTTTGACATGAAACGCAGAGATGGATAAATTCAGTCCAAGGCAGCCAAGGAATTAGTCGATGGACAAATCTGAGGCCCAAACCGAATCCGGGCGCACCTTGGCTCTCGATTCAGTCCGGCCGTCCGCTATTGTTTCAAACCGACGATTTCGGACGTGGGGCAAGATCGCAGCAGTTGACACTGCACTCGTTCCTGCTCCCGCCTGCAAAACAGTCGAGGATGCCTGCCGGAAAGCGCTGGCTCTGTGGCCGGATGCGAAAGCGGCAATCCTATTCGGCTCCAGAGCCCGCGGCGATCACCTTGCCGACAGCGACTGGGATATTGCCTTCATAACCAAGACTAAACAATCGCTGCCGAAACCCGTTATTCGTGTTTTCGACGAACTGCGAGAGCACTCAGGATTCGACGTGCAGGCGCAGGGGATTTTGAAATCCCGATTTCACGAATGCGCTGATTCCTTGGGCAACATCGCAGCTCCGATTGCACGCGAGGGGCGTTTGATCGCAGGGTACTGCGAATGGCCGGAAACAGAAAGCGAGCCAATATTGAAACCGGATGATTACCATGATTGGCGAAGCAGCGCCTTGAGCCGCATAGTTAACGCGTCTGAAAATCTTGCAACGACCATTGATTTAGCCCGTGAGCACAGGATTCGAATCGTATTGGGAGATTTTGTGGCGAACTCCTCGGATGCCGCAGAGCGTTTTGCCAAAATCGCTTTCGCGAAACTCACTTCCGGCACCGGCGCGGACATTCCAAGACGCCATCAAGTCGACAAAATAATAAACACATTGGACCACGTATTGAAAGAAGACGCTGGACCGAACGCCGCATGGTGGCGGTCGGAGGGCGGCAAAAATTTCCGCGACTTGCTCTGCATGATGAACGGATATGGGGATGAAGACCACCAGTCCGGATACCCGGGATCACAACTTGACGCCGACGTGATTACTCATGCTGCAAATCGCCTTATCGCTACAGCTTCATTTGCTATTTTGGAAGCTGAAGAACTTCCCGCTCCCGGAGGTCTGCGAAAAGCTTCGAGAGATGTGGCCGGAATCTACTGGACCCAAATGCGGGCGGCGGCGCGACGTCTCCGCCAATCCTTGCGGGATTTTGGCCCGAACGATTTGACCTTTTCGGTGGCCGATCCTGAATTCGCTGAATCCATTTCGGTTGCCGTAGACTCCGGCGAAGAAATTGCGCAATCACTCGACAAGCTCGCCGACAGCTTACACAACGAATTGGAGGTCTGAGAGCCGTGCTTGGACCGAACAAGCCTTGTTCATTGTCCGATCCCGATTTCTCTCAGGCAGATCCTTGACAATTTGCGAATGCAAATCGGGCGCGCCCGGCTTGGGCGCGCCCGAGGTCGTGGATTGATTTTGGGTTACGCTTCCAAGACGGCGGCACTTTGATCAACGCGGTTGATTTTGATCGTGCGCGGCTTCAAAGCTTCCGGAACTTCCCTCTTGAGGTCGATGTGGAGCATTCCGTCCTCGCAAGCCGCCTGGGTGACCACGATATGGTCCGCCAAGTAGAACTTGCGAGCGAAGCCTCTCTCGGCGATCCCGCGATGGAGATACTCGACGCCGTTCCCTTCATCGGACTTCTTGGCCGTTACCAAGAGCTGATTCTGGTGGACTTCGACCTTGATGTCCTTCTCGGAAAGGCCCGCGACCGCGATGGAAATCCGATAGTCGTCATTGGATTTCTTCACGATGTTGAAGGGCGGGTAGCTCGTGTTTGAAACGTCGTTCCCCGTGACGGTGCCGATCAGGTCGGCCAAGCGGTCGAATCCGACAGTCGACCTGTAAAGTGGAGTAAAGTCAAAGGCTCGCATTTTGATCCTCCTTCTGAGCGATATGTTGCGATGCGCCCTCCGAAATGGACGGGCTGTTTTGAAATGCCCGGAGCCTGTCGGCCTCCGGTGTCATCAATATTGGAACGGATCGGCGCTGCTTCAAGGGCTTGGGCAAGAATTTTTCTTCGTCGCACGAAAAATCTTGTGCGAAGCTGCCGTGGCGCGGTTCAGCAGTATTCCGGCTCGCGAAGAACGCTCGGCTCAGGTCCGCCGGTGGCCCAATCAAGCAACTCGACAGTGTGGACAACCGGAACGGTCGTTCCGGTGCTGATCTGCATCATGCACCCAATGTTCCCCGAAGCAATCACGTCGGGGGATTTGGCTTCCAAAGCCTGAACCTTGTTCGATTTGAGTTTCGCCGAGATTTCGGGCTGAAGGATATTGTACGTTCCGGCGGACCCGCAGCACAAATGGCTGTCTGCGGGTTCAACAACTTCAAAGCCTGCATCTTTCAAGAGTTCTTTCGGCGCGGAGACGATTCTTTGACCGTGCTGGAGCGAGCAAGCGGAGTGGTAGGCGACCTTCAGGCCTTTGCTTGATCCTGTCGGCAAGCCGAGCTCTGTCAGCAACTCGGTAATGTCGACCGCCAGTTCGGAAATCTTGCTGGCTCGGTGCTGGCCAGGAAACCCGCGGAACATCTCGCCGTAATGCTTGACCACCGTGCCGCACCCGCTTGCATTCACGACCACCGCGTCCAAACCGTTTGCCTCATACTCTTCGTGCCATGCGGCGATGCTGCGAAGTGCCGTTTCCCGGCTGGACTCGGACATCCCCATGTGATGGGTAAGCGCCCCGCAGCATCCGGCCCCTCGCGCGACCACGACTTCGCAGCCGAGACGTCGCAGCAGCCTGATTGTGGCGTCGTTGATGTTCGTGTTCAGGGCGCGCTGCGCGCAACCTGTCACTATCGCGACGCGCTTCTTCTTCTTGCCTTCCGCCTGGAATACCTGCGGGTCGTCGTTTCTGCTCACCGGCGGGATTGTTTTCGGCGCAAGTTCGAGCATGGCTTTCAGCCGCCGGTCAGGCATGATGCCTCTGAACGGGCGCGCGGCTTTCGCCATCAGCATGGCTACGCGGAAACGGGTCGGAAAGGGAAGCACCTTTGCGAGAATCCACCGCAGCGCCGAATCGCCGAGCGGACGCCTGTAGGTTCGTTCGATGTGTTCTCGCGCATAATCAACCAACTTCATGTATTCGACGCCGGACGGGCAGGTCGACATGCATGCGAGGCAGGACAGGCACCTGTCGATATGGCGAACCGTGCGGCTGTCCGCAGCGCGGCCGTTTTCCAGCATTTCCTTGATCAGGTAGATCCGGCCTCTTGGACCGTCGAGTTCATCGCCAATCAGTTGGTAGGTCGGGCAGGTCGCGTTGCACATTCCACAATGAACGCATGATCTGATGATCTGGTTGGCGCGGCCGATTTCCGGGATTGCCAGCTGGTCTGCAGTGAAGCGCGTCTGCATGCGTCAGCCGTGCATCAGTCCGGGGTTGAGAATGCCGCGCGGATCGAACATTTTTTTCAATGCGGCCGAGATCTTTTTCGCTCGGGCGGATCCGTGCTGAAATGCAGGAAACCGATCCAGAGTCTCTCTGTTTGCCCTGACGAGCATAGCATGCCCTTCGTACCGGCCCAGCCATGACCTAACATCCGATCCTTCCGGAACAAGGAGCCAAACAAGTCCGCCGCCCCAGTCGTAAACGACTTCCGGATCGCATCGGCGACGAATCCGATCCATGAGCACGGGGCCGTCGCTCGGTTTCGCGGCTACGCGCCAAACATCGCCCGGAAGGTCGTGGAACTTCGCGACATCCCTTATCCACTTCCATCCCGCCGCGGTCCTGTCTTGATCGTATTCCGCGGAGATCTCGCCGAATTCCTTCATCTGTTCGGAAAGTCTCCGGATGCTGGACCGAACGATTTCTTCAAAGCCCTCCAATCTGATCATGGTCGCGGGATGCCCGTCGAGTCCGCGCGGCGAATGCGCGGCGCCGGTAATGTTGAATGGCGTGCCCAGCGAGACCGACATGGCACGGACCGCTTCGGCATCGGAAAGACCGTAAATAAGCAGGACGCCTTGAAAATCCGACTTGGGAAGCACCTTGAATGCGATTTCGGTAATGACGCCCAAGGTTCCGCAGCTGCCCGCAAGCAGCTTGACGAGGTCGTAGCCGGTCACATTCTTCATTACGCGGCCGCCATTCTTGATGATCTCGCCGCGACCGTCGACAAACCGCACCCCAAGCATATGATCTCTGCATGCGCCGACAGTGACCCGTCTCGGACCGGAGATATTCGCTGCAGCGATCCCGCCGATTGTCGGCATCCCCTCTGTCTGAAGCAATCCTCTGTGATCCATCGGCTCGAAGGGCAGACACTGCCTCTCGCCGGCGAGTGCATTTTCCACTTCGTCAACGGGAGTTCCCGATCTTGCGATCAGCGTCAACGCAGCCGGCTCGTAGAGCTTGACGCCGGACAGCCCGCAGGTTTCGAGCGCACTACCGACAACCGATCCGCTGATTGATCGAGTCCCGCCTCCCTTAATGCGGAGAGGCCCATCGGATGTGGCGATAACTTCCGCAAGTTCCTTTTCGCTGGTCGGCGTCACGCCCTGCGCCGTTCAGTCAATTCCAAAGGAAAGACTTTGGCCGGATTCAACAGCCAGCCCGGATCGAACACATCCTTCACCCGCAGCTGCGCTTCCAAATCCGCTTCGTTGTACTGGAAGTGCATGAGGTCGCGCTTCTCCACTCCGACCCCGTGCTCGCCTGTCAGGCAGCCTCCTGATTCTACGCAAAGCTTGAGGATTTCCGCGCCAAGCAGCTCAGCTTTTTCGACTGCCCCAAGCTCATTGGAATCGTAAAGGATCAAGGGATGCATATTGCCGTCGCCCGCATGGAATATGTTTGCGACCTCAAGTTCGAATTCTTGCGCCAAACGCCCAATCCCGTTCAAGACGGAAGGCAACTTGGAGACAGGGATCGTTCCATCCAAGCAAATGTAGTCGTTCATGCGGCCCATCGCGCCGAAGCCCGCTTTTCGGCCTGCCCAGATCCTGCGCGACTCCTCTTCGGAAGTGCTCTCGCGAAGCGCTTCCGGCCTGTGCTTCGCAGCGATCTGCTTGATTATGGAAAGCCCTTGGTCGATCTCGTCTTCGGAACCGTCCACTTCGACGATCAAGAGGGCTTCGACATCGGGATATCCGACGCGCGCGAAATCTTCGCATGCCCTGATGCACAGTCTGTCCATGTATTCGATCGCCGCAGGAATGACGCCGGCGCCGATGATGTCCGAAACGCATCCTCCCGCCGCCTCCGAGGATGAAAACCCCATCAAGATGGGCCGAGCGCCTTCCGGTTTGGGCAAAATCCTGAGTACGGCCTCGGTTACAATTCCAAGCTGGCCTTCGGAACCGCAAACGACGCCGACCAGATCAAGTCCGGATGAGTCAAGGTATGGGCCGCCGAGTTCAAGGATCTCGCCGTCCATCGTCACCATGGTCAAGCCGAGCAAATTGTTGGTCGTAACCCCGTATTTCAGGCAATGGGCGCCGCCGGAGTTCATGGCGATGTTGCCGGCGATGGTGCAAGCCAGCTGGCTCGACGGATCGGGGGCATAGAAAAATCCCTCCGCTTCGACGGCTGAAGTGACGGCCGAATTCGTGCGTCCGGCCTGCACGCGGATGAAGCGATTTTCGTAATCCGTCTCCAGAACATCCGTCATTCTGGCCGTGCTTAGCACCACGCAATCCGCTGTCGGCAACGCCCCGCCGGAAAGCGACGTCCCGGCGGCTCTCGGCACCACAGGCACGCCCGCGTCCTTGCAAATCTTCAGTACCGATTGAACTTCCGCAGTCGACGACGGAAGTGCGACTGCCAGAGGCGGGCACGCGTACGCGGTGAACGCGTCGCATTCGTACGCCTTCGTTTCGAACGAGTCGCAGATCACGGAACCCGGCGGGAGCGATGCTTCAAGTGCAGCGATGATGCTCGCTTTTTTGGCAAGCACTGATTGATCCGGAACCGGCATATCCATTTTCGCCGAACCTCCAATTGCCGGAGTGTGTCAATTCCTTGGCTATTGAATTGCATGGCGATTGTCCACCATTCCCGATAAAGCCCGGTCCGCGATGAAACAAGTGGCCGGACATTGGCGCGATGCTGGAAGCGAGTCTCGGCCGCGCGAAGCAGAAAAGGATTTGGCGATGCCCAAGACAGTTGGTGAAGTCTCAAGAATTCCGCTCTCCCCCGCAGTGATCCAAGGAAACACGGTTTTTGTTTCCGGGCAGGTGCCAGTGGACGACAACGGCATGATCGTCGAGGGAATCGAGGCGCAAACCCGACTCGTACTCGACAAGATCAAGGAACTGGTTGAAGCAGCCGGAAGTTCGATGGACAAAGTGGTGAAGACCACCGTGTTCCTTACGGACAAAACGGATTTCGCTGCGATGAACTCAATCTACGCGGAATACTTTCCCGAGTCGCCGCCGGCGCGTTCCACAATCGAATGCGGGCTGATGATCGACATCAAGGTCGAAATCGAAGCCATAGCGGCAATCTGAGTCCTTACAGCATGGGCCGAACTCTCAACCGGCAACCCATCATGCAGACATTCAATCTTTGAATGCAGCGCGCATTCGGTCCGCGCCGCAACTTGAAAATGCATCTGCCAGATTCTCGGAGTGCGGCGTCCGTTGCAGACTGCCGTCGGGCGCGGAAAGGAGTACGCAGGATTCCGGATGGGATTTCATGCGCGATTTTGGCATCTTCCTGACGGCGCCGGGCCCAATTCATCTGATCCTTAAGATAGGATATGATTTGCGCCTGCCCGTTCTTCGCCCCGGTCTCGATAGAAGACGGTCAACTGCGAAAGGTCGACTGCAGCGGCAAAGCGCTTGCAAATTGCCCGTGCATTCCGAATAGTTGCATGCGGGCTCTCGCCGGTTGCGGGATTTGAGGTGGAAGCAGCTTGGGGGCCTGCAGTTCTGACGTCAAGGCGGAGCCTCAACGACAGGCGATCTCCAGCGGCGCTCGGTATTGAGCTCGCGTTCGACTTGCCTGAAAGACTGGAACGGCTGTTGATGAAAAACGAAAGGGAAGGAGATGCCAATGTCAGTACGCGTAGCCGTAATCGGAGCGGGACCGTCGGGACTGGCGCAGTTGCGCGCGTTTCAGTCCGCCAAGCAAAAGGGAGCGGAAATACCTGAAATAGTCTGCTTCGAAACTCAAGACGACTGGGGCGGCCTCTGGAACTATACTTGGCGCACAGGTCTGGATCAGCACGGCGAGCCCGTGCATTGCTCAATGTATCGGTACTTGTGGTCGAACGGCCCTAAGGAAGGATTGGAATTCGCCGATTACACATTCGAAGAGCACTTCGGAAAGAACATTGCATCCTACCCGCCGAGAGCTGTTCTGCACGACTACATCAAAGGACGGGTCGAGAAAGCCGGCATCCGCCACCTCATCAGATTCCGCACACCCGTGCGGCGCGTCGAATACGACGACTCGTCCGGAAAGTTTCGGGTCGTTGCTCAGGACATTCCCAACGACAGGGAAACGGACGAAACGTTCGATTACGTCGTCGTGGCCTCCGGTCACTTTTCAACCCCCAATGTTCCGGAGTTTCCCGGCTTCGATACGTTCAACGGCAGAATCCTGCATGCCCACGACTTTCGCGACGCACGCGAATTTACCGGGAAGGACATACTGATCATCGGCACCAGCTATTCGGCTGAAGACATCGGGTCGCAATGCTGGAAGTACGGATGCAAGTCCGTGACCGTCAGTCATCGGACCGCGCCGATGGGCTACGACTGGCCGGACACTTGGAAAGAAGTTCCGTTGCTTGAGAGAGTGGATAAACAGACCGCATACTTCAAGGACGGCTCGTCGAAGCGCGTCGATGCAATCCTGTTGTGCACCGGGTATCTCCACCATTTTCCGTTCATGGAAGACAAGCTCAAACTCCGAACGGCCAATCGCTTGGCGACGGCTGACTTGTACAAGGGAATTGTTTGGGTCGGCAATCCGAAGCTTTTCTACCTCGGCATGCAGGACCAATGGTACACCTTCAACATGTTCGACGCCCAAGCTTGGTACGCCAGAGACATCATGCTCGGCCGAATCGCTGTCCCGGGCGAGAACGAACGGGCGGCCGACGTTGCGGCGCGCGTTGACGCGGAAGACGCGATTGAAGACGATTACGGCGCAATCCGCTATCAAGGGGATTATGTGCGCGAGCTGATGGCGGATACGGATTACCCCGAGTTCGACGTCGAGCTTTCCAACGAAGCGTTTTTCCAGTGGAAGAAGCACAAGAAGAAAAACATCATGAGTTTCAGAGATAACGGATATGTTTCGCCAATGACTCGTGCCGAAGCCCCGCCGCACCATACCAAATGGGTCGACGCTCTGGACGACTCGCTTGAGAGCTATCTCGAGGCTCCGGCCTGACGATATTGCGTGGAGTTCGCGTGGAATCCTGTTGCCCGTCAACTTTAGACTGAACTTCACGGGCTAAATTCCGCCGACCCGCCTCCCAAGACGTTGTTCGATAGTGACAAATTCCGAGAATCTTGGAGTCCGCACTTCCTTGGTCGAAGCCGGAACCGGACGCGCCGGGACCACGGCCACGCCGTCTTCGAGCCTCGCCAACCGGCGCCTGGCGGAGGATGCGCTGATTCGCTACGACCTGAGCTCGAGCCATGTCGAGGGGCGCAACATCGGGACGGCCGGAGCGACAAGTAGCAAATCACGCAAGGGCTCCTGTGCGATCGCGAGGGATGCCCGGTCGCGGTCGCCGAGATCGCCAGCCCGGACTTCCCCGGAGAGCGGCTGATGGTCTGCTTCAATCCCCGGCTCCGCGACGAGCGCCGGCGCAAGCGTGGCGAATTGCTCCAATCCGCGGAGGAGCGTTTGATTTTTGCTGGTCTCGTTCCAAGGCATGTCCGGTATCCTCGTCGGGTTTGAAGTTGACAAAGGATGTCATATCTTGGCGAGGTCACTCAATTTTCGGTCAAGTTATCAGACGTGGGAAAATGTCGTACTTCCTTTTGGTAGTCCTTGACATTTGACTCGTGATTTGCCATTTTACTCTCGTAAGCCCCGGGAAATGCCTCTGCCTTAGGTACGCCCCCCGGGGCAAGTTCATTCTCCCGCAAGGTTAGCCAGTTCCCATTCCTTCGCTGGTTGTCTCTGCCGATCTTCGAGGCGGGAGCGCGCTTTGCGGTTTACAACACCTCCCGCGCATTCCAAGCATGCCCGGGACAGGCAACCAAGTTCGGTATTTTGGTTTCCGCACTTCCATGACAACTCGCGGACTTTTCCATCCAAAGGAATTGCGACGGAAGCGAGGGTGGCAGCACGGGAAGGTTAAGCACTGGAAAGCTTGGCTCCGACCGGGGAGAAGCGGTCGAACGGCGTCTGCGGGCTTTCGCTCCCCGGAACCGGGATGGCGTTCGCGGGCGACCCCCGTTTTGGCCCTCTGGCGGTCCCGTTGCTCAGCGCGTGGCTTGCGTCAGGCCGGTCGTGTCGCCGCCCGTCCGGCGGCCGGATGTTCAAAGCTGCAGTCCTTCATTTGTTGCGGACCGACAGTTCCGCAGGTTTGGACGGGCATGTCAAGCGCCGGCCTCAAAGCGGGTGCATCCCATTTTCTTGGGTCAGGCTGCTGCGGCGCTGCAATCCCTCCAATCGAGGAAGTCGGGCCAGCGCCTGTTTTCGAGGCAGCATCCGGTGGCGAGCACGGCGTTGGCGCCCGCCTTCGACCAGCGGCGCCCGGCTCCTTTGAGCCGGCTTCCGACGATGCGCTTGCAGGCGCTTTCCACGATGCCGGATCCGACCGGCAGGCCGCGCCTCCGGTAGAGGTCGTAGCGCATCCGGTCCATATTGGCCTCGTAGTAGCGGATGCAGGCCGCGACCGCTTCAAGCCGGCGATGCCGCTTCAGAGCGGCGACGACCCGTTCGGCCCGCCCGGCGTCCAGCTGCTTCCTGATCCAGTCCATCCACGCCGCCTGTTTGCCCTTGTCCGGCGTCACCGCCTGCACGGCGTCCGACGCATATTCGAGGGCGTGGCACAGGTCGAGGATGAAGGTCGTTTTCCGTCCGGGCAGGATCTCCTCGCAGACGGTCCGGATCCACGGCGCTCCGTCGGACAGCACCGCCACCTCCTCGGCCGCGAGCACGCCGTTCCGGTGCAAGAACTGCTCCAGGCGGGCGGCGAACTCCGAAGGCCGGCTGACCCCGTTCACGGCCTGCGCGCTGTCGATGCGGACGCTGACGGCCTTCGGGTCCAGGCTGCCGGCCTCGCGGCAGACGACGGCCTTCGCCTCGCGGGTCTTCGCCGTGCCGTCCGCCTGCTTGCCGGCCACCCCCTCGACCTCGCGGGCGGCCATCGGGACTCCGGTGCCGTCGATCCCCAGAATAACCCGCTCCGCCGCAGGCGCCGCCTCGGCGTCCGCCCGCTCGAACGCCTGAATCTCTCCGCCGATCCTCACGGCATGGCGCTGGAGAGTCGACGCCGAAACCTCCACGCCGGAGAGATTCTTCAGCTTGCGGCTCGCTTGGCCGTAGCTCTCGGAACTGGCGACGTCCGCGTAGAGGCTCTCCGCCCCGGGCGTCACCGTCTTGCCCTCCAGACCCAGCACGCGGTCCAGATGGTGGAAGGCGACGCCGCACGCGCGGCAGCGGACATAGGTCCGCTCGATGTTACTACCGGGTTAAAACTCCCCAAAAGCGCCGAAGTAAAATTCCCCAGTCAGGGGGCTGCGAATTCGTTCCGGGGGGCATGCCCCCCGGAACGAAAGCAGTCCAAAATCCCATCCGATTTTTCTGCCGAAGGAGGCTCGGGTCGGGTGATCAAACTTCTGTATCTCAACCATGATATTGGGTACCCGTCGCCGGCCTTGGCCAAGGCCGGCGACGGGGCGGTGCATGGCGCGATCAAACTTGTGGCTCGGCCACGCTCTCCAGCAAGCCGGCACCGCCTCTCTTCATCGCCTCGAACAGTTGATTGCGGCCATCAGGGACCGCGAACCAGAAGGAAGAGAGAATGAATACTGTATCACAACCGGAGATCATTGGCTTGGACGTCTCGCGCGATTGGCTCGACTTGCATTGCGTGAGCGACGGCCGCCAGCTTCGCCTGCGGAACACGGACGAAGGCCATTCGGAACTGGCGAAGATTGCCGGCGACAGGGAGGCCCTGGTCTGCTTCGAGGCCACGGGCGGCCACGAATGGCGTCTTTGGGAGCGCCTGGAGGCAGCGGGGGTCGAAGCGCGGCAGCTCGCTCCGGCGCAAGTCAAGGCGTTCGGGAGAAGCCGGGGCACTTTGGCCAAGACGGACCGGATCGACGCCGAACTGATCGCCCGGTTCATGGCGTTCCGCCCGGAGGCCGGACGCCGGCTGCCGAGCGGGAAGCTGCGCGATCCCGGGGCGCTGACGACCAAGCGCAGGCAGCTTGTCGAGATGCGCAAGCGCCATGCGCTGCATTGCAAGGCCGACGAGAAGAACGGAACCGCCTGCGAATTCGAAGACATCGATGCCGATCTCCGGGAGGTGCTGGACCGGCGCATCAAGGATTTGGAGCAGCGGATCAAGGCCTGCCTCGACTCCGACGGAGCCTTGGCGGAAACCGTCGCCGTCCTGCGGTCCGTTCCCGGAATCGGGCTTGTGGCCTGCGCGATGCCGGTCGCGGAGATGCCCGAGCTCGGCCGGATCTCCGGAGAGCAGGCCGCCTCGCTCGCGGGGCTGGCGCCGGTCGCGCGAGACAGCGGACAGATGCACGGGAAGCGGATGATCGGCGGCGGTCGCCGGGCGCTCCGATGCGTCCTGTACCAAGCCGCGCTCGTCGCCTCGATTCACAACAAGGACTTGAAGGTCTTCGCCGACCGGCTGCGGAAGGAGGGGAAGCCGCACAAGGTGGTCGTCACGGCCGTCGCCCGCAAGCTCGTCGTGATCGCCAACGCCTTGTGCAAATCCCGCCAGCCCTGGACGCCGAAAGCCGGATGACGGACCTTCGATGCCGCGGCCGGATGGGGCTGTGGGAATGTGGGCAATCCAAGCCCCGGACTCCAAACCGAGAAAGAGCGCAAATAAGGATTGTCCACATTTCCACGGCCCAACCCAAAAAGAATCCTATATGAAAAAGCCCCGCAGGGCTGTTGCGGAATGGAAAGCGTCGAACCGGGACCGGCCGCCGACAGCGGAGAGTGTGGGAAGCGTGGTCAATCCGGGCCCCGAACCCGAAACCCGAACGCAGCGCGAACAAGGATTGTCCACCGCTTTCCATGCTCTCCGCGCCGCCGCGAACCCAAAGCGCCAGTCCGCAAATGCAACGCCGACAAGCGGAAGTGTGGGAAGAATGTGGGCAATCCAGGCCCAAAGCCCGAAACCCGAAAACAGCGCGAATAAGGATTGTCCACAGGCTTTCCACGCTCTCCGCGCCGCCGCGAACGAAAAACGGGCGAACGACCCGAAAACACAAAAATCCGGAACGATGTCCGAGTTCATCATCGGAAGCGGACGAATCGGACCCGGCGCAGCCTCGAAGAGGCAAAACCCGCACGAACCCCCGACGACCCGATCCCGCCGCGATTCCACCCGAATTTTGACGACCTCGAGATACAGTTGCTGGAGAAGATTGTCATGTTGCAAGAACTGAAACGGGAAGGCCTTTCGATCAGCGCGATCGCGCGCCGGACGGGCCTGGACCGCAAGACGGTCCGCAAGCTGCTGGATCGGGGCCTCGCGGCTCCGGCCTATTCGCCGCGGGAGCCGCGGCCGAGGCTTCTGGAGCCTTACGAGGCCTATCTCGCCAAAAAGATCGGGAACTGCCCGGATCTGTCCGGACGCCGTCTGTTCCGGCAGATCCAGGAGCTCGGCTACAAAGGCGGCTACACGGCGGTGACGGACTGTCTCCGCGCGATCCGGCCGGACGAGGCGCCCGGGTTCGAGCGCCGCTTCGAGACCGGGCCCGGCGAGCAGGCCCAGGTGGACTTCGCCGAATTCAAAACCGAATACGCCGACGAGCCCGGCGCCGTCCGGAAAGTCCACCTGTTCTCGTTCGTCCTCGGATGCAGCCGATGGCTGTGGGGCCGGTTCTGCGCCGACCGGAAGCTCGAGACCGTCCTGAGATGCCACGTGGCGGCCTTCAATGCGTGCGGAGGGGCGACGAAAGAAGTGCTCTACGACCGGATGAAGACCGCCGTCCTGGGAGAGGACGCCGATCGGGCCGCGGTCTACAACCCGTCCCTGGTCGCCTTGCTCGACCACTACGGATCGGCGCTGAAAGCCTGCAGAGCCTACCGGGCGAAGACCAAGGGCAAGGTGGAGCGGCCGTTCCGCTACATCCGCCAGGACTTCTTCCTCGACCGGACCTTCCGCAGCCTCGACGACCTCAACGCGCAATTCGACAACTGGCGTCGCGAGATCGCCAATCCGCGCGTCCACGCCACCACCGGCCGGATCGTCGACGACGCATTCGCCGAAGAGCAAGGCTATTTGATCCCGCCGCCCGCGCATCCCTTGCGACGCCGTCCTGACCGTCGAGAGGCGCGTCAGCCGCGACGGAATGGTCTCCGTCGGCGGAAACCTCCATTCGGTGCCGGACGCCGCACGAAAGCGCGTGCTGGAGGTGCAGCGGCATCCCGCGGAAGTGCGGATCTTCGAAGACAGGACGCTGATCGCGCGGCATCCGGTCCTCGAAGGCCGGAACCGCCGCAGGGTCGATCCCGGCCACCGCAGGCCGCCTCCGCCCCGGATCGACTTGCCCGACCTCGAGGAGGCGCCGAAACGGCCCCTGGCCTTCCACGACGCCGTGGGACGCCGCCTCGAGCAACAGGGAGCAGCCCGATGACCGAACTGATCGACCGCATCGGCGCCGCCCTGGTCGGACTGAAAATGCCCCGGGCGCTCGAAGCGCTCGGACCCACGCTGCGGCGGCTGGAGCAGGGCGAGATCACAGCCGTCGAAGCCATCGACGCGATCCTGAGCGAAGATTGCGCCCTGCGCGAAACAAGACGAATAGACATCGCATTGCGAACCGCGAAGCTCCTTCCCGTCAAGACGGTCGAAAGCTTCGACTTCGCATTCCAGCCCTCGCTCGACCGCGAGAGAATCGCCGCCTTGGCCCAGCTCGACTTCATCCGGAGACGCGAAACCGTCCACTTCCTCGGACCGCCCGGAACCGGCAAGTCCCACCTCGCCACAGCCTTGGGCGTCGCCGCCGTCAAAGCCGGAAAAAGCGTCTACAAAACCACGCTCGCCGAACCCGCCGACAGCCTCGCCAAAGCCGAACGACAAGGACTGCTCGCCGAAAAAATCCGCTTCTTCGCGCGGGCCGCGCTGCTCGTCGTCGATGAAATCGGATACTTGCCCATCTCCAAAGGCGGAGCAAGCCTGTTCTTCCAAATCGCAGATGCAAGATACGAAAAAGGCGCGATGATCCTCACATCGAACAGAAGCTTCGCGGAATGGAGCGACATCTTCGGAGACCCCGTCGTCGCGACGGCCCTCCTCGACCGGCTCCTCCACCACGCGGCGGTCGTCCGAATCGAAGGCGCAAGCTACCGGCTCAGAAAGCACGCGGACCTCATTCCCGAACACGTCCGAGCGAATACGCTCATCACGCCGCCGCCCGCGCCGAAAAAACGAGGGCGGCCCAAAAAGGAGAACCGAACCGACGACTGATCTGGCTCGCCGCCAAAACACCGAAAAAGTGGGGAATTCTGCTTCGGCACTTTTGGGGAATTTTACTTCGGCATTGACACTCGATCCGGACCGGACCCATGCGCGCCTCGAACGTCTTGCCGGCCCGGCCGTGCCGCTCCATCCGCCGGCCGCAGCTCGGGCAGGCCGGAGCCGGAAGAGCGGCGTCGCGCGCCTCCAGAAGATCCGCGTAGACCTTCGCCCCGACGGCGAGCGAGCGGTCGCGGAGCCACGTCTCGATCGCGTCCAGATCCGGAACCCCGCCGCCCCGCAGCTCCGCCTCCAGCCGGCGAAGCGACCGGCCGAACTCCGCCTCGACCGCCGCATGCAGCGCCTCCGTCCCGGACGCCGCCTCGCGGCAGCAAACCCGGCCGCCCTCGCGCCAATAGTGCCACGCAACGCTGTCCTGCTCGCGGACCAAGGGAGGCTGCTTCGCCGCCTCCTCGTCCGTCAAACCCCGCAAATAAGCCGCCGTGTCCGGATGGCGGAACTCCGTGTCCTGTGCCTCGATCGCCATGATGCCCTCTGCTGCTCGTGCCCCGGAAACGCGGCGCCCGCCGTGCGCGGGTCTTCGGAAACCGCCCCGGAACCGATCCATGCTGAACCGCGAAGGCCACGATTGCAACCCTCGAACGCAGAACCCGGGCGAAACGCGAAAACGCAAAACCGGATCACCCAAGAAAATGGGACGCACCCCCTCAAAGCCCGCCGCGTAGGGACGGACGGCACTCATGGTGTCCGCCCGCTCCTCGGCAATGAGCGGTCGAAGGGGAAGCGGCAAAATCCGTTTCATGGTCGGGGCGGGCAGCCAAAGGCCGATCTTGTGGGTTTTTGGGTCGAACAGGATGCCGCCGGTCGAAAGCCGAAGCCAGAATCCTGCTTTCAGCGGAATGTTGCTTCGCAAACAACCGTAAGCCCGAAAACATCAATTGGAGGGATTGCTGCGTCGTACCTGCCTGACCAAAAAATATGGGATGCATCCTGGCGAGGATGTGCTTCTTGACCTTTCCGCCCTTGCGGTATGCGGTATGAGTGGCGGACCAGTCGGGGCAGTCTCGATGAGCATGGCTACATTCCGCAGACCGAAATGCCGCCCGGAACCGCCCTAACTCATTGTCGTGAAGGGATAAAAAATGCGGCGGAACTTCAAAATCGCACGGAACTTCCGCATAGGTCGAATCACGGCATCCATCCCATCTTCTGTTGAAACAAAACGGACATTGGACAAATTAGAACAAAAAGGAGGATTCCGGATTAAAGTGGTTAATATGAGTTGAAACTGCTCCGACGACATCAAATAAGTCTTTAGAATCTGATTTTATCGGGGTCTTTCCTAAACCGCAGCAATTCGAGGGCTCGGCTATTTTGCTTGATCCATTCCGCCGTTTCTGGACATATCAAGTCAGTCAATTCGAGAATGTCCTGATGATCTTTCTCCAAATCCCGCGCAAAAATCGGCTCGTGGTGAGCAACTCGGTTGCGTAGATCTCTCAAACGTACCAACTTTTTATGAACTTCTTTGCGCAACAGTGGTTTAGGATACCTGAATGCTTGCCTAAGCGCTGGCCGCCAAAGCGTTCTCTCATAGTTTGCCCGGCAGTTTTCACCACGCTTGCCACCGGATCCGACAAGCGAAACCCAGAATCCAAAGGACAAGTTGGCCACTACCTGCGCCGCCTCGGCGGAAGAATAGCATCTTTCCAGCCTATTTTTTGTTAATGCGACTTGACGGCATGCATACTGGTCGAGCTCGGCATGCGAGTTGTCATCGTACCACTCCTCGCCATATTTCCGGACAAGCTGGCGGTTCATTGCGTTGCGAAGTGTGATCTCCAAGCCCTGCAAAGGTCCATAAAATGCAGCACTGACGGCTGTGTTCCAAGCATGAAGCTGGAGAGCACTTTTCCGATCACCACTAGTCGCCATAACGTAGGTAATCAGACGTTTGGGCGAGAGCGCCACCTCGACCGCCTCAAGAATGTCACTCTCGCGAAAAGTTATTGACATATAGAACAATCTCTGATATATTGTTTTGGTGAGATCCAAAGGATGGTCGGTGCCATCCTCAAAATTCAAACCTGCAGAACGCGCAAACCACCTCGTGAACTCAGACAGATGCAATTTGATTGAACCTCGCTTTGGGTGGCGTGGATTTCGGCAATCAACCGTAACTTTTCACCGAGGTCCCGGCGAGTGCGGCCACATTCAGCAGGCCGCGCGCGGTGATGGCAGGCGTCACGATATGCGCGCGGTTGGCCATGCCCATCAGTATTGGCCCGACTTCCAGACCTGACGCGGCGCCCTTCAAAAGGTTCCTTGCCGCGCCCGCGCCGTTCGTGCTGGAGTAAATCAGGGTGTTCGCCATTCCGGAAAGCCGCGAGTTGGGGAAGAGGCGCTCTCGCAGATCCGGGTCCAAAGCCGTGTCCGTGTTCATTTCGCCTTCGTACTCGAAATCGTGGCCGCCAGAATCCAGAATCGCCAAGGCGCCGCGCATGATGCGGCCGGATCTGCTGTCAAGATTTCCGAATTGGGAATCCGAGCACAGTGCGATTTTTGGAACGATTCCGAACCGTTGCACATGCCGGGCCGCCGCGACGACGGTTTCGGCGATCTGGTTCGGTGAAGGATCATTGTGGACATGGGTATCGGCGATAAAGAGCGTTCCCCGGTCGAAGAGGATCAATGAGAGCGCCCCGATTGGATGCAGCCTGTCGTCGCTGAGGATCGAGCGGACGTGCTGGAGATGCCAAAGATATTGCCCGAACGTGCCGCAAATCATGCTGTCCGCTTCGCCGCGCTCGACCATGATCCCGGAGATGACGGTCGCATTCGACCTGATGGTTGCCTTGGCCAATTCCGGCGTCACGCCGTTCCGATTCATGATCTCATGGTACCGTGTCCAGTACTCGCGATACCTCGGATCATCGTCGGGATTCACAACATCGAAGTCCACGTTTGCCTTAATTGAAAGCCCTGCCCGCTGAAGTCTGGCGTTGATCACATCCGGACGCCCGATCAAGATCGGCTTGTCATGGGTTTCTTCGATCATCGCTTGCGCAACGTGCAGAACACGAGAATCTTCGCCCTCGGCAAATGCTATTCGACGAACCACGGAACGCGCGGATTCGAACACGGGGCGCATCGCGAAGGAGGATCTGTAAACCAAGGATTCAAGCTTTTGCTTGTACGCGTCAAGATCCACCTGCCTGGTCGCAGCGCCTGTCTCCATAGCCGCCTTGGCGACAGCATGCGCGACCCGAGGCAGCAAACGCGGGTCGAACGGTTTTGGAATCAAGTATTCCGGACCGAAATTCAGGCTTTCTCCCCTGTAGGTGACTTCCACCTCGGCAGACGTCGTCGCCCGCGCCAGCTGGGCGATCGCCTCGACGCAAGCAATCTTCATCGCGTCGTTGAATTCAGTCGCGCCGACATCGAGCGCTCCTCTGAATATGAAAGGGAAACAGAGCACATTGTTGACTTGGTTCGGATAATCTGATCGCCCGGTCGCAATGAGTGCGTCGGGAGCGGCTTTGTATGCTTCTTCCGGCATGATTTCGGGCACTGGATTCGCCAATGCGAATATGATCGGCCTGCGCGCCATTTTCGATACATTTTCCTTGGTCAGAAGGTTGGGTCCCGACAGGCCAAGGAACAAATCGCAGCCTTCGATCGCCTCCTCCAAGGATTCAATTTGCGCATCGCATGCAAATTTTCGCTTTTCGGGCGCTATATTTTCGCGGTCCTTGCGCACGACCCCTTCCCTGTCGCAAAGAATGATGTTCTCGCGTCGCACTCCCAGCTTGGTCAGCATCTTCAAGCACGCGATACCGGCAGCTCCCGCCCCGAGAGCAACGACGCGTATCGATTCGAACTGCTTTTCCGCCACTCGCAATGCGTTCACCGCGGCGGCGGCGACGACGATCGCCGTTCCGTGCTGATCGTCATGGAATACAGGTATGTTCATGCGCTCCCGACAGCGCTCCTCCACAAGGAAGCAATCAGGCGCTTTGATGTCCTCAAGATTGACCGCGCCGAAGGTCGGTTCAAGCTTTGAAACCAACTCCGCAAGCTTTTCCGGGTCTTGCTCATCAATCTCGATATCAAAGCAATCGATGTTCGCGAATTTCTTGAACAAAACGGCTTTGCCTTCCATGACGGGCTTTGCCGCGCGAGCGCCGATGTTCCCAAGGCCGAGCACTGCGGTTCCGTTCGATATCACAGCGACGAGATTGCTTTTGCTGGTGTATCGAGCCGCGTTGAGTGGTTCGTCCGCGATTTCGATGCATGCTTCGGCAACCCCCGGCGAGTAAGCGAGCGTCAAATCCCTCGCGTTCGCCAGCGGCTTCGTCGCTCTGACCTCCAGCTTTCCCGGCCTAGGCAACTCATGATAGTCCAAGGCGTCCTGGCGCAATGACTGCCCGCCGGTATCAGTCGAATTCATTTTTCTTCCTCTGGTTCCCTGCCGAGCCGCCGAATTTCGGAACCGAACCGCTTCCGTCGGGCATAGGCGATAAGCCATCAGCGTCGAACGATAAAGGCCAAGGTCGGAATTGACTGCTGCGACTGCCCAAGCTTTGCGGCAGACGCTCTTGCAATGCAATCTGATCAAGGCAGCCGGTCAATATCTACGCTCGCGACAGAAATTGCCGCATTGGCGACAATTCGATCAATCTATTCAGAATTGCCGGAAGCCGGCAAGGGTCGGGCGGCAGCATATTCGACGATTCGCTGAAAAAAAGGGGCCTTGCGGCCCCTTTTCGCAGTTTCATGGATGACCGTGATTACATCATGCCGCCCATGCCGCCCATGTCCGGAGCTCCCGGCGCAGGCGTCTTGGGCTCGGGCTTTTCAGCGACCATGGCTTCGGTTGTAATCAACAAGCCGGCGATCGACGCCGCGTCTTCAAGCGCCGTTCTCACAACTTTCGCCGGATCAATGACGCCGAACTTGAACATGTCGCCGTATTCCTCGGTCTGCGCGTTGAAGCCGAAGTTGGGCTTGTTCGATTCGCGGACTTTTCCGGCGACGATTGCCGCGTCAACACCCGAGTTTTCGGCGATCTGGCGCAGAGGAGATTCAAGCGCCTTGCGGACGATCGCGATTCCGGCGTCCTGATCGCTGTTGGCTCCCTTCAAGCCGTCGAGCGACTTCGCCGCCGCAACGAGAGAAACGCCGCCTCCGGGAACGATGCCTTCCTGCACCGCGGCCCTCGTGGAGTTCAATGCGTCGTCAACGCGGTCCTTGCGCTCCTTGACCTCGACCTCAGTCGCTCCGCCGACGCGGATGACCGCCACGCCGCCTGCGAGTTTCGCCAAACGCTCCTGAAGCTTCTCGCGGTCGTAGTCGGACGTGGTCTCTTCGATCTGCTGCCGGATCTGCGCGACGCGGCCTTCAATCTCCGATTTTTCGCCGGCGCCGTCGACAAGAGTCGTCTCGTCCTTGGTGATGGAAACCTTCTTGGTGGAACCGAGCATTTCGATGCCGACATTCTCCAGCTTCATGCCGAGATCTTCCGAAATCACCTGGCCGCCGGTCAGGATCGCGATGTCCTGCAGCATGGCCTTGCGGCGGTCGCCGAAGCCCGGCGCCTTCACCGCAGCGATCTTGAGCCCGCCGCGAAGCTTGTTCACCACAAGCGTGGCAAGGGCTTCGCCTTCAACATCTTCCGCAATGACGAGAAGCGGCTTGCCGGACTGGATCACGGACTCGAGAAGCGGAACCATGGGCTGGAGGGACGAAAGCTTCTTTTCGTGAAGAAGGATGTACGCCTCCTCGAGCTCCGCCGTCATCTTCTCCGGATTGGTGGCGAAGTAGGGCGACAAATAGCCGCGGTCGAACTGCATGCCTTCGACGACATCGGTCTCCGTTTCGAGACCCTTGTTCTCTTCGACTGTGATGACGCCTTCGTTTCCGACCTTCTGCATCGCGTCGGCGATCTGAGTGCCGATCTCTTCCTCGCCGTTGGCTGAAATCGTGCCGACCTGCGCAACTTCGCCCGAATCCTTGACTTCGCGGGAAGCTTCCTTGATCGCCTTCACGACGCTGCCGACCGCAAGGTCGACGCCGCGCTTCAGGTCCATCGGATTCATGCCTGCGGCGACGGACTTCAATCCTTCCCGCACAATTGCTTGCGCGAGCACGGTCGCGGTGGTTGTTCCGTCGCCCGCCTCGTCGTTCGTGCGCGAGGCAACTTCCTTGACCATCTGGGCGCCCATGTTCTCGAACTTGTCTTCAAGTTCGATCTCCTTCGCGACGGTCACGCCGTCCTTGGTGATTCGGGGAGCGCCGAACGATTTGTCGAGCACAACATTGCGCCCTTTCGGTCCGAGCGTCACGCGAACCGCGTCGGAAAGCGTGTTGATGCCCCGAAGCATGCGGTTGCGCGCATCCGTTTCGAACTTTACCTCTTTGACTGCCATTTAGGTGTCTCCTTCAATGATGGGTTGAGTTGTCTGCTTCGCGCTCAGCCGATGATGCCGAGGACGTCGCTTTCCTTCATGATCAACAGTTCTTCGCCGTCGATGGTGACCTCGGTGCCCGACCATTTCCCGAACAGTATCCGATCGCCCTTCTTGACTCCCATAGGAATGAGCTCGCCGGAATCCTTCCGTGCTCCTTCGCCGCAGGAAATGACTTCTCCTTCCGCCGGCTTCTCTTTCGCGGTGTCGGGAATGATCAAGCCGCCCTTGGTCTTTTCGTCGCCTTCGATTCGGCGGACGAGCACACGATCATGCAAGGGTGTGAACGACATGCTTTGCCTCCATTTTCAAACGCACAATAGTGCAGATTAAGATTCACGCGTTGTTAGCACTCGACCACGGCGAGTGCTAACAACGGCGAGATAGTTGCGCTGATGCGCCCTGTCAATGGAAGCCGGAAATATTTTTTCGCAGGCGCTTCGCGGAAGATCGCCGGCATTCGGGCCGGCGGCAAAGCGACTCCGTCAGATGTCGAGTTCTTCCAAAATTACTGCGTACTGAGCCCCGTGAAGGTCGCGGTCCCGCCGATCCCCCTGCGGAACGGGGCGTCGGAAGCTGTACTTCAAGACCCCGAGACTCGGGATCTCATGCCGTTTCACCTCGGAGCGGCCGATCTTCAGGAGGTCGGCGACGACATCGCTGGTCACGGCGCTTCGGATCCGGCCGAATGCCTCGACGGAACCGCAAAACACGTCGATCGTCGCGGCGAACGGCCCGGCGTTTTTGGATCGCACCGACTTGGCGATTTCGCGCAGCTTAGCCACGGCCGACCTCCATCACCTCGAGACGAAAAGCGTCCATCGGGTCGTCAAGCTCAAGCGCGTGATTGAGCCGGAACTCGTACTGGCGTCCACGCTCGGTTTCGGCCGGCGAATAGGGAAAAGCGAAGGTCGGGAGCTCCTCGTCGCCGTCCAGCGGGAAATGAAGCAGAAACGGATTCGCAAGCTTCGCCAGTTCGTTGGCGGCCTCTTGCGATTCGGCGGTCACGATCGCGAGCACGCCGACCTCCGCGGGAGCGGAGCTGCTGAACTCAAGATCCCCCAGCGCCGAATCCAGTCCGATCAGACGGAATTCGAACGCATACGTGTCTTCCTCGCGCCCGGTTCTGGACTTGATCTCCGCTTTGACGAACGCCTGAAGCTTTTTCGACCAATCGCGGACGCGCGCGACGTAGCGCGGGTTTCGCACGACGACCAGAATTGTCGTCTGATATCCGGCAACTGCGGCCCCTTCCAGCTTGACCGCGTAGCTTTCGGCCGGGATCCATTCCGACCCCGTGACCCTGACCCGACGGCTGTCCATCGCTTCGTAGCGAGCCCGGGACGCGTCGAGCATTCCTCCAGGTTCGCGCAGCCGGAAGGGGTCGGCGTTTTCGTAAAGCATATGGGCCGAAACCGTTTCCGGCGTGCAGCGCGCATCGCGCGAGACCGGCTCGACGGAAAATCCGGATTTGTCCACCTCGACGACCACGACTCCGCTGAGAGGCTTCGTCGAGCACAAAGCGCCGCATTCGGCGATCTTTGCCGAATGCCAGGCAGCGCCGGTATCCTCGCCGTTCATGAGCGGCATCGCCGCGATTCCGGCCGTGTCGGTCGCTCTCCCGGCAACAACCAGATCGGCGCCTGTCGATATTGCCTCCCCCATCTGCTCCGCGCCGGCCAGCGCAACGATGTTGGCGCACGAGGAAATGGCCTCTGCCGAAATCTCGGGCGCGTAATCGAGAGCGCGAATCCTGCCTTGGCGGAATGCGTCGGCCGTCGCCCGGGGATCCTGGGAGCATTTCAAGACCGCGACCTTGAGCCGCCGTCCCGCCTCGCCGGCCAGCTCCTCGGTCATGCCGAGCATCCAATCCACCATCGCGTCGACGCCGCACGTTCCCGCCGAGCCGACCACCAGCGGAGATCCTGAAACGCGCTGCGCCTCCAGAAGCAGTCTCCATTCCGCCATCGTGGATGCGCGCGAATACTTGGAAACCCCTGCCCCGAGGTAATGCGGGCCGCTGTCCGTCGACCCGCCATCGATGCAGATCAAATCCGGGCGGGATGCCGCGCCCTCCATCAAGGCTTCGCGGTCGAACCCGAGTCCCAGCACTCCCGAAGGCACCAGCACTCTCGTCGGCATGATCAGGCCGGCCTTTCGGGCTTCTTGAGAAACTTGCGAAGAAACATCGGAGCGACAAATCCGGCGATCGCCGCGACCCAAAGCCCGACGGCAATTCCCGAAGAAAACAGGAACTTCCAGTCGCCGTTGGAAATGATCATCGCCCTGCGGAGATTGTCCTCCATGCTGTTTCCGAGCAGTATTCCGAGGATGATCGGCACCGTCGGCACTTCGAGCTTGCGCAGGATGTAGCCGCCCAAGCCGAACAAAATCATCAGGATCAGATCGAAGCTGCTTCCCGAAAGCGAGTAAATCCCGGCGAACGAGACCATCATGATGCCGGGGAGCAGCAGCCAAGGCGGAACGGAAAGTATCTTCACGAACAGCCTAACCATCGGAATGTTCATGACCAGAAGCACGAAATTCGCGATCAGAAGCGCCGCGATCAAGCCCCAGACCACCTCCGGCCGCTCGTCGAACAGCACCGGCCCGGGGGTTATGTTGAGCGTCAACAGAAGGGCGAGCAGAACTGCCGTGGTGCCGGAGCCGGGAACGCCCAATGTCAGCATCGGCACCAGCGCTCCGCCGGCCGCCGCATTGTTTCCCGCTTCGGGCGCGGCGACTCCGCGCGGATTGCCCGTGCCGAAGGTTTCCTTGTCCTTGGCGATGGACTTTTCAGCCATGTAGGCGAGAAAGCTCCCCAGCGACGCCCCTGCGCCGGGAAGGACGCCGGCGAAAAATCCGATCGCCGTCGCCCTGAGCATCGCCAGGAAGCTGCCGGCGATGTCCTTGACCGGCACAGTGACCCTCTCCAGCTTCACCCCGATCGCAGAGCTCTTGCCATGGCTCTCGATGAAAACGAATATTTCCGACACCGCGAACAGACCCACGATCGCAACCAGAAAATCGACGCCGTCCATCAGGTGCAAGCTTCCGAAGGTCAGCCGAGGAATTCCTGTCTGGTTGTCCAGCCCGATCATCGCGATTCCCAAACCGGCCGCGGCAGCCAATGCGGATTTGATTTGGTTCTTCGACGCCAGACCTCCGAGCGTGCAGAACGCGAGCATGTAGAGAGCGAAGTATTCGGCCGGACCGAACAAATACGCGACGCGGGCGAGAACCGGAGCGAGCAGCATCAATCCGACTGTCGCAAGAAGAGCCCCGACGAAGGAAGCGACTCCCGAAAGCACCAGCGCGTCTCCGGCCCTGCCGCTCTTCGCCATCGGATACCCGTCCAGCGTCGTCATGAGCGCCGGCTCGTCTCCGGGTATATTCAGCAAAATGGATGATATGCGCCCGCCGTACATCGCGCCGTAATAGACCGATGTCATGAGAACCAGCGCTTCCGTGGCGTCGAGACCCAGTGAGAACGCCAGCGGTATCAGGATGGCGACGCCGTTCGAAGGCCCCAGGCCGGGAAGCGCGCCAATTATGGTGCCCAGGAAACAGCCGCTAACGGCGAGGAACAGCGTCGACCAAGTTAGAGCGACAGCGAAGCCTTGTCCGAGATTGGCGAAGATGTCCATCAGCTATCCGAACAGACCGACAATGGAGCGGCCGAAAGGCGCGAGGCCGAGGCCCAAGCCGTATTTGAAGATGACGAACAGCACGACCGAAAGACAGATTCCGGAAATCGCCGCCTGCTTCGGTTTCGGACTGATTTGATAGCTCAGAACGGCGGACGCGACCGCCGCGGGGATCAGAAACCCGAGCGGCCTGAGCGTGATGGCGAACAAATAAAGGACGAGCGCCGCGAAAGCGATCGACCCGATCGTTTTAAACGCCGGCCACGCGGGATCGGGGTCGGGCCGGAAGGCGATCAGCGCGCCGCAAATCGCGGCGATTCCGCTGACGATGTACGGAAAAGTTCGCGAGCCGACCGGATCGGAAAAAAAGCCCTGCTGGATTTGCGCCGCGCTCGCCGCGTAGGCGAGCGCGGTCAATAGAACGACAAGACCGAATATGCGGTCGCTTGCCACTTATTGTATAACTCCGATATCCCGAGAAAGCTGCTCAATTTCGGCTATCAAGTCATCTAGCCACCCGGCAAATTCAGGTCCGACCAGATTGAACGGCGCCAAGCCGTTGGCGGCCATCGCCTCGGCCCATTCCGCGGATTCGCCGACTTGCCTGAGAGCGTCGGACCAGCGCATGTAATCGTCGTCCGAAATCCCTTTGGGGACGTAAAGTCCGCGCCAGTTCACGGCAACCAGGTCGATGCCCTGCTCTTTGGCTGTGGGAATTTCCTCGAATCCCGGCACCCGCTCGTTCGTGAAGACCGCCAGCACGCGAATGTCGCCCGCCTTGAGGAAACCGACCACTTCCGACATGTCGCCGGTCATCGCTTGGGTGAAGCCGCCAATGGTCTGCGTAAGAGCGTCGCCGCCGCCGTCCAAACCGATGTACTTGACTGACTGAACCGGAACGCACATATCCCCCGACGGATTGAGGCGGGCAAGAGCCATGAGAACCTTCAGGTGATCGAAGCCGCCGCCGGCGGACCCGCCCGCGAAAGTAATTGCAGCTGGGTCGTCGCACACGTCACCCAACAAGTCGGCCAGCGACATGTAGGGCGAGTCGGCCGCCACAGCGATCACGCCCGGGTCGGCGCCGATTGCGCCGAGAAAGCGGACCTGATCAGCTGTCATTCCTGCAAAAGCGTTTTGCGCCAGCCGCGTCGCGGTCGCCGAAGACGCTGCGACAATCAGCTCAGCGTCTTCGTTGCGTTCGTTGACAACATGGCTGAAGGCGAGTCCGCCGCCTCCGCCCGCCATGTTCGTGACTTGAATCGGCTTGTCGACTGCGCCGATGTCATACATGATCTTGCCGATCGTGCGACAGGTGAAGTCCCAGCCGCCGCCCGGGTTCGCCGGCGCGATGCACTCCGCCGCGAACGACGAGCTCGCGGTGCCGAGGGCAATCAGGGAGCCTGCAGCCAAACACTTGATTCTGGATAGTTTCATTTCATTCCTCCGATTTCTGTTCTTGGGTCAACTCAAGCATGACGGTTTCGACCGAATTCGACCTTGGCGCTGCCCACGCCGCGCGATTACCAATTCCTTCAACCCCCTGCAAGCATCCGGCAATGCGCGATTCTTCGGCGCGAACCCGCCGCCCGTCCATTCGCCTCGCCAAAACGGGCAAGCACGCAATATCGTCATTCCGCGCCCCCGGCAGTGAATTGATCCGCCCGATGCTCGCCGGGGCCGCCGTCATTCCCGTTCTGCGATTTCCAGCTCGCGCAGAGAGCCGCTCCGTCCAGCCGGCGCTCAAGCTGATGCCGGATGTCGTTCCAACGGAATCTGACCGAATTTTCCACGATCCGCCGGTCGAGCCTTCTGAATTCTTCGGAGACCGGAGAGGAGTCCGCGAGAGCTTTCGGACTGCGCGTGAATGCGTTGGCGCCTACCGCGGCATTCGGCCAAATGACCGCGCGGCATCGCTGTTCGAAGTCTTCCACCGCGGCCGGCGCCAGTCCGGCCGCCAGATCGCCTTTGAAGGTTTGCTCGACGCACAGGCGATAGCACTGCCGGGCCAATCCGGCCGCTTCGTCCGCATTCAGCTGCCCCTGCTTCGCCGCCAATGCGACGGAATGCACGCAAAGGTCGGAAAGGCACGCGGCGAACACCTGCCACTTGGCGGCATTCAGCGACGGCGCGAATTTCGGATCCCTGAAAATTTCGACGTATTTCCTTCCCATCCGCGTCTTGAGGTATCCGTACAGAGATGTCTGCGCGACATACGCCGAACGCGTGTGAACGAACTGAACCAGACGGTCCGCGTTGTTTATGGTCGATCGGTCCGAGCGAATTCGCAGCGCGCGAAGCAAACTCGACGCGAATTCAAGCATGTCCTTCAGCATGGGAGCAGCTTGCTTGCGTCAAACAGGCTTAAACGGCCGGTTCGCGTGCCTTTCAACACGCGCATGCTCCAAGTCACCGCAACAAACATGCGCGAAGCGCAGCCCGCTTCCTCTCCGGTTCCGAATGTCGTTCGGCATGCTTGAATGCAAAACACCCGCCGCTCCATTTCCCTAGCAAACTCATTCACGTTCGGCGTATCGCATCCAAACTGCGATTCGCAATATTACGTTTTTGTTGCAAGGCGCGAACAAACAATTTATATTGCGCCGCTAAAGCAGAACCTGCTTGGTTCCAAAGAAACCTTGGTCAAAAAGCGCTCTGCGCGAAATGAGAACGATAGCCTTCTGAAAATAGGGAGAAAAATGCCCGACAAAGCAAGCAACCGCCAAGAGCATTGGCGGCGCACGAGGAACCTTACGATCATCGTTCTGGTCCTCTGGTTAATCTTTTCGTTCGTGGTTCATTGGTTCGCTAGAGACCTCAACGGAATGTCCTTCATCGGATTCCCGCTCGGGTATTATTTCGCGGTCCAAGGGTCCTTGGCGATTTTTGTCCTGCTGATCTTCGGACAGAACTGGATGCAGGACAGGATTGACGACGACACCGGCCTTCACGGCGAATAAGGAAAGGTCATCAAGATGCTAACAAGATGGAATTCGTCAGATTTCATTGACAACCTCCCGAAGGTGTACGGCCTGTACACCGGCGGCTTCGTCGTATTCATCCTGCTGATGGCGATATTGGAGCAACTGGGCGTCGGCGCCGCGACAATCGGCATCCTGTTCGTCGCGTTCACCATCGTGATCTATGCGGCGATCGGCTGGCTTTCGAGAACGATGCAGGTCGACGCGTATTACGTCGCGGGACGCCAGGTGCCGCCGGTGTTCAACGGAATGGCCACGGCCGCGGACTGGATGTCCGGCGCTTCATTCGTCGCGCTGGCAGGCGGCATCTATTTCGGCGGACACGGCTATCTCGCGTTCGTGGTCGGCTGGACCGGCGGATACGTCCTCGTCAACTCGCTGATGGCCCCGTACCTGAGAAAGTTCGGCTGCTACACGGTGCCCGACTTCATCGGCACTCGATACGGAGGCAATGCAGCGCGCTTGGTCGCGACGATCATTCTCGTGGTCGCGTCGTTCACCTATGTGACGGCGCAGATCAACGCGACCGGAACGATCGCCGCCAGAGCCCTCCTGATACCGTTCGAAGTCGGCGTCTGGTTCGGACTCCTCGGCATTCTGCTTTGCTCGATGCTGGGCGGCATGCGCGCGGTCACCTGGACGCAGGTCGCGCAGTACATCGTTCTGATCATCGCATACCTGGTGCCGGTCATCTGGATGTCGAATGTCCAGAATTTCGGGTTGATTCCGCACTTCAGCTACGGCGACGCCGTGACGCGCATCACCGAACTCGAAGGGCTGCTGGGCGTCGGAACGCCGGCAAGCGAAGCCGCGCCGGTCGGCGGCGTTCGCGTTCTTACGACGCCGCACAACGAACCGGGCACGGGAATGGCGAGCTGGAAATTCGTAACGCTCGCGTTCTGCATGATGGCGGGCACGGCATCGCTTCCGCACATCCTCATGCGCTACTTCACCACGCCGTCCGTCCGCGCCGCGCGCAGGTCGGTTTCCTTCTCGCTTCTGTTCATCTTCCTCCTGTACTTCACGGCGCCCGCGCTCGCGACGCTCACCAAGCTGCAGGTGCTCGATCCGAATCTTGCCACAAGCATCATCGGGAAATCGATCGAAGAAGTGCAGTCGCTCGCATGGATCCAGAATTGGTCGGCTGTGAATTTCCTCGCCATCTCGGACAGCAACGGCGACGGATTGCTGCAGATCAACGAATTCTTCATGAGGCCGGATATTGTCGTTCTCGCTACGCCGGAGATCGCGGGGCTGCCCTATGTGATCTCGGGTTTGGTGGCGGCGGGCGGAATGGCCGCGGCCATGTCGACAGCCGACGGACTCCTGCTCGCGATCGCGAATGCGCTCAGCCACGACTTGTACTACAAGATCATCGACCCTGAAGCCGATACAAAGAAGCGGCTGATCGTCGCCCGCGTGTTGCTGGTCGCAATCGGGGCCCTCGGCGCACTCGTCGCAAGCTTTCAGCTCACCGGAATATTGGGGGCGGTCGCATGGGCGTTCGATTTCGCCGCCTCGGGCCTGTTCTTCCCGCTGGTCTTGGGAGTGTGGTGGAAACGGGCGAACCGCGAAGGCGCATTGGCCGGAATGATATTGGGCTTCCTGTCGGGATCCGCCTATCTGTACTATGTATACACAGGCGGCGAACCTTGGCTCGGCATCGACCATTTGAGGTTCGCGATCATCGGCATGCCCGTCAGCCTGGTCGCGATGGTGGTCGTGAGCTTGGCCACGCCTGAGCCCGATGCTGAGACGCAGGCGATGGTGGACGAGGTTCGCGACCCGTCGGGATCAGCGATTCTCGACAGACAGCAGCAAGCTTAGTGAAAAAACGGCAAGGGCGAGGAATTATCCTGCCCTTGCCATGCTCCAATACGAATGAATGCAAGAGACCCTCGGAGCTTTTCCCTGGTGGATCATCGCCGTCGACTATGTGCTCGGCCTGATCATGTGGACCCTTGTGGGAAAAGCGCCGGTCGAACTGTTCAGGCACAGAATCAGCGAATCCGCATTCGTCAAAGTGTACGATCAAATCACGAATCCGATCCTGCGGCTGTTTCGGCCCGTCACGCCGAGCTTCCTGCTTGAGCCGCTCGTTCCGCTGTTCGTCGCATGGTTCTTCTTCATGTTCCGTTTCTACCTGATGCCTTGGTTGCTGGGCTATTCGGTGATGGGCATGCTCTCGTTTCCGTTGGAAGGCGAGGTCGCGGCGGGACTCTATGAATTGTTCGGAGGCAACTGATCCGTCGGCAAACGGCCGACGGCATTCGACATTAAGGAGGTCGCGTTTTTCCGATCCGTTCTCTTGACCTGCGCACCGCCTGCCGAGCAAACAATAGTTTCTCCGATATTGGAATCGTGGGCGCAGATGCGTTTCTGCCATGATCGGTGCGGGCTCGGCAGGATGTGTCCTCGCCAGCCGATCAGGCGAAGAAAGAATTGCGTCCGCATCGGCCTTGGAAGGTGGCGAGCGCGATAGGAACGGGTTGTTTCACGGGCATGCCAGTCTTGCGGGAATGACAAAGGGAATGGCAGGCAGGGGTGGTCGGCCTTCCATCGGGAGCCATTGAGAATCGCGAACTCCGGCGCGCGCACGAGGCGATGCAGAGAACCAAGACGCACCGGCGAACGAGGACGGATGCGGATGCGGCGAGAACCGCAAGCCTCGGCGCGGCAAGGTTTGCCGCAAATTCGCTCCTGAATTGGAACGCCGCCGAAAAGAACGAGACACCGCGTTCAAAAAGTTCAAGGCGGACGCGGACTCCGGCGGTCATTCCGCGTCCGAGCGCACAGCTCAGATCGCGGGCGATCAATCCGACGCTCTCATGACCGCTGCCGAAACCTCGTCCGCCGCTATGGAAAACCGGATCCGAAGGCGGGATCGTGAATTGAAGGAGGAACAGCATGCTCAAAGTCGGGCTTCTTGGCGCCGGGCGAATCGGCCAAGTTCATGCAGTCAACATTGCGGCGAATAGAGGGAGCGCACTGGTCGCGATTTCGGACATCCACGTTCCGTCGGCGGAGTCGCTGGCGGAGAAATACGGAGCGGCTGTCCGAAGCTCGGAGGCAATCATTCAAGATCCGGAGGTCGAGGCCGTGTTGATCGCGACCTCCACCGACACCCATTCGGCCCTGATCGAGGCGGCGACTGCCGCCGGCAAAGCAGTGCTTTGCGAAAAACCCGTGGACCTTGATCTTGAACGCGCGAAAGCCTGCCAAGCGGTTGCCAGGACAAACGGGCAGCCGGTGATGATCGGCTTCAATCGCAGGTTCGACCAGAATTTCGCCGCCCTCAAGAAAGCATTGCAGGACGGCGAAATCGGCAAGCCGGAACTGCTTTCAATTACGTCCTTTGATCCTGCGCCGCCGCCGATCGAATACGTCAAGGTCTCCGGCGGCCTGTTTCGGGACATGATGATCCACGATTTCGACATGGCGAACTTCATCATGGGCGAACGGCCCGAAACCGTGATCGCGACAGGATCATCCATCGTGGATCCGGGAATCGGCAAGGCGGGCGATGTGGACACAGCTGTCGCAACGCTCACCTATTCCGGCGGCCAGATTGCCGTCATCAAGAATTCGCGCCGCGCGGTCTACGGCTATGATCAGCGCGTGGAGATCCTAGGTTCAGACGGACTTCTGCAAGCGAAGAACGTGCTCGAAAGCACCGTCGTGAAGTCATCAACCGCAGGCGTCACGTTCGCCAAGCCGAAGTACTTTTTCCTGGAACGGTACATGCAAGCTTATGCCGCGGAGTGGTCTGCCTTCGTCGAAGCAGTCGCAGGCGGCGGCGCAATGCCCGTAACCCTCGACGACGGCGTGGCTGCTCTCGCGATGGCCGAGGCGGCGACCAGATCCGCCGGATGCGGCAATCCGGTGCGCCTTGATGAATTATGAACGCGGGCATTGCGGACAGAGGAATGCTGTCAAGATGATCCCCGCGACCGCAGGCGGAGTCCGCGTGGATGCTGCAAAGATCTGGAGTCCCGGGAAACAATAAAATTTTTGTAATCAAAGCCCTTTTGACTGCTGGCCCGCGGCTCGGACTTCACTCGACATCACCGCCGTCCGACACTCTAATTCATTGGAACGAAATGTTTATTTCTGCGGAATTCGCCAACGCGGCAATGAAACATCCTAGTCGCGAGAGAGTGAAATGATCGGAGGAGGCGTGCGGTATCTCCAAGCACAATGTCATTGATTGTCATGCGGAGTTTTCATAGGAAGCGGGCGCTCGCTAGGAACAAAGCTTTGCCAGTGATGCCAGAAATGCGGGATTGCCGTTCAAGACTGGCGGAATTTCTGGTTTCGAATCTTAACCTACTTCGCACTGTCAGCGGATATTTGAAGCGCCGTCGGCGAGCCGCAGTGCAATTGAGGGAGAAAAAGATGCGCGGTTTGCTATCGATCACGGCCGTTGCCGTCGCGTTGAGCCAGTCGCCCGTCCACGCGGACGGCCATCTGCGCGGCGCCGATCTGAGTGCCGTTTACGCGGCAGGCGTCGTTACCAACTTCGTCCAGGACATCAATCAGCCGTTTGATCCGTGGGGCATGAAGTACAAGTCCGAGGAGTATCGGTCTTTTCTGAAGGAAATGGCGGCGCAAGGAGTGCCTCACACGACCTTCACTCAAATCTACTACCCCGCAGTGAAGGGAGAAGGAGTCGTATCCAACAGGGCGGCGACGACAATCCCGGCCCCGCTGCCTGTTGCAGCGTCCGGCAGGCAGGTGACGACTGCGGACATGCTCGCCGGCAGCGAGATCCTGGCAGGGGTGCTTGGCGGCAACCCGATGACGGTAGGCATGACGTTTCAGGATTGGGACGGCAATCCCTACCAGGCGTTCGTAGACGCTCCCATGGCCGAAGGCAGATTCCCGCTGATCATCCTGGTGCATGGCCTGGGCGGTTCCGTTCACACTTTGGCATCCGCAGCTGAATACTTTGCTTCGCAGGGATACATCGCCGTGACCGTGTCGCTGACATCGGACAGCGCGTCATCTCCGTTCGCCGAAGATCCGTCTTCGCCGGCATTCGGTTTTTCCGATGAGGAAAAAAAGCGGATATACGAGCTGAGGCTGCTGCAATCCGGCTTTTCGGTTTTCACGAACTTCTATAAATTTCTATTCGGCTACGACAAGCCCCTTCCCGAGAACGGCAGTCCGCCCATGTCGGAGCTCGTTGCCCAGCCGGACGGAGCCGCGCGTTCAGGACAGGCCCAAGCGGAGCTGTTCGAACAGCGCGTTGCAGACGTGGCGCGCGTGATCGCCGAGATGAAATACCTCAATGAAAGCGAAGCCCTGTGCAAGGCCGCGCTCGAGCATAGCGGTTACAGCGAACCGCTTTGCGGTCGGTTCGCCGGTCGAATTGACGTGGGCAATATCGGGATGATTGGCCACTCGCTCGGTTCAATGACCTCACAAGCTGCCGCGGCGTTCTATGAAGATGTGGATACCGCGATTGGCTACAACAACGGCATGCCGCGCACGTGGGAGCCTTGGGGCGGTTTTCCGGGCGACCCGGTCGGCGACCTGCCCGCAGGCGTCAGCAAGCCCGTCATGCTGGTGATCGGATCGGATGACCACTTCGTGCACGGCGTGTTTCGAGGAATGCATTGGCAACTGTTCAAAGCTGTGGGCGGCGATCCGAGGGAGAACTATCCGCTGCCTCTGGAGCAGCCTTGGCCCACCGCTGACAATCCGCAGCCCGTCGCCCACGCGGCCTACGAGCGCGCCACGGCTGAAAAGATGCTGTTGACATTCCGTGACGAAGGCCACAGTTCCGCAATGGACGACGTGAAGGATCATTTCATACCCGGCACTGTCATTCAAGGCAACCGCGTACCGCTCAGCCCTGACATTGAGTCTGAAACCTACGAAGTTCTAGGCTGGATCAAGGACGGCGACCACGATGTTTACCTTCCCCATCTGATGCGGAACTACTTCGCGGTGAACTGGTTCGATTGGATCCTCAAGGGCGACGAGAGCGCTCGCAGCAGGCTGATCGATCATCCTTTTGCGCACGGCGTCAAAGCGATGATGCAGAGCGGGGTCGCCCCGGAATAAGGAACTCCGCCGGCAATTCGGTCCGCTTGGTAAATTCCGGGCCATCGTCGCGCACCGACCTGTGTCCGCGATCAGAATATGCACCGACGGCAATTGCTGCCGTCGGTGTTTTGCCGCCATGCGCAACGCGTAGCGGGAAGTCGGATGCGTCCTGAATCGCCAAACACGCTGCTATTGATTGGGGACAGCGGCCTGAATACGTAGCGTGCTGAAACAACGAGTCGGGTTTTGCCAATCATGTCGGGAATTTTGGATTGCCGCTCATTTCCATCGGATAATACGAGTAGAACCCGGAACTGGTTCACAGCGCCAACGGACATTCGAAGGACCGGCGGCGCAGAATCCGACGGTGCAAATGATGGAAATTAGACAACGCGCGGTTTGCTTTCAGTTCCGGCAGTCTTCGCCGAGGCGTTTGCCTTGAGCCAGTCGTCTGCCCAAGCGGACGGCCGTCTGTTCGAGGCTGATCTGCACGCCGCCTACGCGGTAGGCGTGGTTCCCAACTTCGTTCGGGACTTCAACCAGCCGTTCGATGCTTGGGGAATGAAATACAAATCAGACAAATATCGGGCTTTTCTCGCGGAGATGGCGGCGAAAGGCGTGCCGCACACAACCTTCACTCAAATCTATTATCCTGCTGTAAAGGGAGCAGGTGTCGTATCCAACAGGGCAGCGACGACCATCCCGGCCCCGCTGCCTGCGGCAGCGTCCGGACGACAGGTGACAATTTCAGACATGATCGCGGGCAGCGAAATCCTGGCAGGCGTGCTTGGCAGCGATGAACTGGCAGAAAGCCCGACATTTCAGAACTGGGACGGCTATCCCTACCAGGCGTTCGTAGACGCGCCCATGGCCGAAGGCAGATTTCCGCTGATCATACTGGTGCATGGCTTGGGCGGTTCCGTCCACACTTTCGCATCCGCAGCTGAATACCTTGCTTCGCAGGGATATATCGCTGTAACCGTTTCGCTGACATCCGACAGCGCGTCATCCCCTTTCGCCGAAGATCCGTCTTCGCCGGCATTTGGCTTGTCGGATGAGGAAAAACAGCGGATTTACAGGTTGAGATCGCAAGAGGCTGCTTCGAGGGTTTTCGCAAACTTCTATAAACTGCTCTTCGGCTACGACAAGCCACTTCCCGAGGGCGGCGGCGCGCCCAGCATGTCGGAACTCGTTGCCCAGCCAGACGGAGCCGCGCGTGCCGGCCAGTCCCAAGCGGATCTGTTCGAACAGCGTGCGGCGGACGCGGCGCGCGTGATCGCCGAGATGAAATACCTCAATGAAAGCGAAGCCCTATGCAAGGCCGCACTCGAGCATAGCGGCTACAGCAAGCCGCTTTGCGGTCGGTTCGACGGTCGAATCGACGTGAGCAAAATCGGGATTATGGGCCACTCGCTCGGTTCAATGACCTCACAAGCCGCCGCTGCGTTCCACGAAGATGTGGATACCGTCATTGGCTTCAACAATGGCATGCCGCGCATGTGGGAGCCTTGGGGCGGTTTTCCTGGTGATCCGGTCGGCGACCCGCCCGCGGGCGTCAACAAACCCTTCCTGCTGGTGATCGGATCGGACGATCACTTCGTGCACAATGTGTTCCGAGAGATTCATTGGCAATTGTTCAAAGCTGCGGGCGGCGACCCGAGGGAGAACTACCCGTTGGCCTTGGAGCAGCCTTGGCCAACCGCCGACAATCCGCAACCGGTCGCCCGAGCGTCCTACGAGCGCGCCGCGGCCGAAAAGATGCTTTTGGTATTCCGCGACGAAGGCCATGATTCTGCAATGGACGACGTGAGGGAGCACTTCGTGCCCGGCACTGTCATTCAAGGCAACCGCGTGCCGCTCAGTCCTGATATTGCTCAGCCCGAAACCTACGAGATTCTAGGCTGGATCAAGGACGGCGATTACGATGTTTATCTTCCCCATCTGATGCGGAACTACTTCGCGGTGAACTGGTTCGATTGGATACTCAAGGGCGACGAGAGCGCTCGCAGCAGGCTGATCAATCATCCTTTTGCACACGGCGTCAAAGCGATGATGCAACGCGGGGTCGCCCCCGAATGAGGAATTCCGTCGGCAATTCGGACCGCTTGGGAAATTCCCGGGTCATGGTCGCGCACCGACCTATGTCCGCGATCGAAACCTGCACCGACGGCGTTTGCTGCCGTCGGCGCTTTGCTGCCGAGGAGCGCCGCATCGCGGAGGCGAGAGGGGCGCGCGAGAACCGCGCAGACAGTTGGCGGACCAGATCGTGAATGGCGCCATGGCCGGCTGTTCAATTTGCAATCCCGGTTCGCGGGATCAGGCGCATGGTCTGCGATGTGTCCAATTGGACCTGCGGATCGGCTGCAACCTGAAAACGCGTTGCTCTCTGCCGCTGCCGGGCGGGCGAATTCCTTTGGAACGACATCCGCCGAAGTTCGAGAGCGAGAATGCCTAAAATCCTTTATGAAAAAGACGGACGGATCGGCCGGATCATCTTGAATCGCCCGGAAGTCATGAATGCTATTGATGACGACATGCCGCGGGAATTGGAAGCGGCGGTGTCCGAAGCCGATGCCGACCGCGAAGTGCATGCGATGGTGCTGTCCGGCGCGGGCAATTCGTTCTGTTCCGGCTACGATCTGACCCATTACGCGCAAGCCGACACCCGGAAAAGAGCCGTGCAGGACATGCCTTGGGACCCGATGCAGGACTTTCAGTTCATGTGGGCCAACACCCGCGCGTTCATGTCGATTTTTCGGGCCATGAAGCCCGTGATCTGCAAGATTCACGGACATGCGCTGGCTGGCGGTTCCGACATCGCTCTTTGCGCGGACATCGCGATCATGAGCGACAGCGCGATGATCGGATACATGCCCAGCCGCGTCTGGGGCTGCCCCACCACGGCCATGTGGGTTTATCGCCTGGGACCGGAAAAGGCCAAGCGGATGATGTTTACCGGAGACAAGGTTTCCGGCCGAGAAGCGGCTGAAATGGGTCTCGTGTTCAAGTCCGTTCCCGATGACCAACTGGACGAGGAAGTCGAAACCTTGGCGGCGCGGATCGCGACCGTGCCGATCAACCAGCTTGCCATGCAAAAAATGGTGATCAATTCCGCCATTGAGGGGCAAATCACCCAAACGCAACGCTTGGCCACCGTGTTCGACGGCATTGCGCGCCATTCGCCGGAGGGTTTGACTTTCAAGAGGCGCGTGGAGAAGGTCGGATGGAAGCAGGCAGTCAAGGAACGAGACGAAGGAACGTACGACTGGACTGCCAACTGTTCCGTCGAATCAAACGACTGAGCTCGAATTCGTGGCTGCCCTAGATCTCCGTCATGCCCCCGAACTGAGCACAGCGGGGGCGGATGCTCGGTTCGAGGCTGCGATTTTTCCGCGCGCGTCCTCATCATGCCGGCGCAATTTCTTGGCCGGCCGGCTTGATCGCTCAAGATCTCGCGCGCGGGCGTTCTTGCAACCTTTGTCCTGACGCTCAAATTGAACATGATGTGCTGCAAGCCGATGGCTCCTGCAGCCCATCCGATGTCCCGCATGCCGGCTATTTCCAGCCCGGACGAAGGCGGGAATCGCCGCCACTCGATATCGTTCACTCGCTGCGGCGTCGCCGCAACGCAAAACTGCCGCAATCAGCTTCGTGCGAACCGAAAAGTGCAAGCGACGGCGAAACCCGCGCCCAATTATTTTATTGCATATTGCAATTAATTGCAGTACGCATTTATTGGAGCGATTCGAAATCGCTCCTGCAAAATCACATCGCAGACGTCTTTTGATGGAGGAATGAATGACAATGACGATCATGAAAACATTGCTTGCGGCGGCGGCGGCCTTTCCGCTCGCAGGCGCCGCTTTTGCGGACGGCCATGCGCGGACCGATCTGGTCATCGCCGATCTCGGCCAGCCGGAGACCAACCCGTGGGTGATCAATCGCCACCGCTTCGAGCGCTGCGTCGCGGATGCGCTAAGCGTCGAGCTGAGGGAGTTCGACGACCAGAACTCCGAAGAGCAGCACGTCGCCCAAGCGGAATCCATCATTGCAAGCCAGCCTGATGGTCTGATCTTCAACCCGTTGACCTCGCCGGCGGGCATTCAGGTCGCGCGGCTCCTTGAAGACAACGACATTCCGGGAGTCGCAGTGGGGCGGCTCGTCGTATCCAATTACGACACCGACTACGAAGGCGAAGACTTCATCGCGCAGGTCACCCAGAACAATACGACTTGGGGCGAAGCGATCGGCCAAGCGGTGGTCGATCTCGGCCACAAGAAGGTCGCCATGATCTGGAACCAGAAGGGCGTGACCTCGGCCGAGGAAATCTGGGCCGGCGTCCAGTCCGTGCTCGATCAGCACGACGACGTCACGCTTCTGGCGGAAGCATGGGATCGGCTGAATCGCGAGAACGGCCAGAAGTATGCCGAGCAATTCATCGCTCGTTTCGCGCCCGGTGAAATCGACGCGATCATCGTCCTCGGCGCCGTCGCCGGCCTCGGCAGCCAGTTCGCCGCCGACCAAGCGGGCCGTGACGACATCGCGATCGTCACCACCGATATCGACGAACAGGTCGCGCAGTTCATAAAGACCGGCAAACTCGCATTTTCGATCGGCGGACACTGGATGGTGGGAGGCTTCGGACTGGTCCAGCTTTACGACTACCTTCACGGCCACCCGGTCGAGGACACGCAGCCGCTCTTCAGCCTGATCTCGGTCACGGCCGAAAACGTAGATACCTACGCGAACGGCTTGCTGAACGGCTGCATTCTGTCGCCGGACGACATCCGCAGCCTCAGCCGTGTCCACAACCCGGACGCCGATCTGCCCGGCTTTATCGACAATTTCTCGAAAAACTGGGAAGATTTCGTGCAATAAGCAACGGTTGCGCGCGAGCTCCGGCCTTTCAGGCCGGGGCTTGCAACAGGCAATTTTTACGAGGTTCTTTTATGAGGCTCTTCGGCTACGCTCCCGAACGAGGCGCCGCCGCAGGCGACACGATGCCGTTCCACCATGGCGGCAAATGGCATTTGTTCTTTTCCCAGCCGCCCGTCGGAGCCTGGGAGTACGTGGAGCGCGCCCGCGTCTCGACCGCCTATCTGCGTTCGGACGATCTGGTGACTTGGGAGGTCATGCCCGACGCGTTCGGCCCCGGCGAGCACGGCGAATGCGACGGCGACGGGATCTGGACCGGTTCGGTCATCGAACATGAGGGCGTGTTCCATTTCTTCTATACCGGCTACAATCGCGAGTCCGCATCGCCGCAAACCATTTGCAAGGCGACTTCGACCGATCTGCGGTCATGGACGAAATCCGGCGCGAACCCGCTGATTTCTCCTGATCCGCGATGGTATGAAACAGTCGATTGGCGCGATCCGTTCGTGTATCGCGACGAGACGGCCGGATGCTTCAAGATGCTGATCTCGGCCCGCCTGAAGGACGGTCCGCAGTTCCGCCGGGGATGCGTGGCGGTCGCCACTTCCGACGATCTGGAAAACTGGGAGGTAGGCAAGGCGCTGGCCTCCTCCATGCTGACGCATTGTCCGGAATGTCCTGAACTCTTCAGGTTGGGAGACTGGTGGTATCTGGTTGAGAGCCGCTACTCCGAGCGAATGCAAACTGTCTACCGGGTCGCGAAATCGCCCGAAGGGCCATGGGAAAGCCGCAAGCTCGACAGTCTTGACGGCCGCCGCTTCTACGCCGCGAAATCCGCTGGCGACGGCAATCGCCGGGTGAGTTTCGCCTGGATACCGTTTCGCAAGCATCATGATCCGAAACGCAATTGGGTCTGGGGCGGAGAGCTCGGCAGCCCGCGTGAATTGATCTCGCTTCCCGACGGGACGCTCACATGCCGATTGCTGCCGGAGGTGGACGACAGCTATTCCGCGCCCGCAGCTCATGCGCTGCGTCCGATACTTGGAGATTGGACCGGCGAGGCCAGTCCGCGCTGCAACGCGACCGGCGCCTTCGGCTGCGCTCGACTGGATGGGCCGGACCGCGACGACATCCTTCTGGATGTCGTTGTCGAACCCGCGGCGAACACCGAAGCCGCTGGCATTCTTATCGAACCGAGCGGCGGAGATCATCTGGACAGCGGCTACAGCCTCGCCATCGAACCGATGAAAGAGCGCGTTGTTTTCGACCGCTGGCCCGCCTCGATGGATCCTCTTTGGGACAGCCTAGTGCTGAACGAGCGCCACGGAATCGCGGTCTCACAGGAAATCGACAATCCGCTGGTTGAACGGCGTTTGGCATTCACCCCCGAAAGCGGCCGTTACAGGGTGCAAATCCTGCGCAAAGGATCGGCTGTCGAATGTTTTGTCGCCGGGCAGGTGGTTGCTTCATTCAGAATTTACGATGTCTCGAGCGACGGCGCCTGGGGTCTGTTCGTGCAGGAAGGCTCGGCTGTCTTCCATGATCTCAAGTTTCGAAAGTAAGGCCCTTCCTTGCCGTTGGTATCACTCAGACAACTTCTAGACCACGCTTCCGAACACGGCTACGGCGTACCTGCTTTCAACATCTCGAACATGGAACAGGGCCTGGCCATCTTGAATGCCGCCCAAGCGTGCGACGCGCCTGTGATCTTGCAGGCCAGCCTGAAAGTGCGCCGCGAATATGCGGGCGACAAGATGATCGTCGGCATCGTCGAAGCGCTGGCCGACATGTATCCCGAAAATCCCATTTGCCTGCATCAGGATCACGGACACACCGAAAGCGCCTGCATCAGCGCGCTCAGCGCCGGATTCACTTCCGCGATGATGGACGGGTCGCTTCTGTCCGACGGAAGGACGCCCGCGAGCTACGAGCACAACGTGGACGTTACTGCGCGCGTTGCGCAATTCGCCCATTGGACCGGAGCTTCCGTCGAAGGGGAGCTCGGCGTTCTGGGTTCGCTCGAAACCGGCGAAGGGCATGACGAGGACGGTTCGGGCGCGAAGGGAATTCTTGACCGCGACCAACTGCTGACCGATCCTGATCAGGCCGCGGAATTCGTGGCGGCCACGAATGTCGACGCGCTGGCCATTGCCTGCGGCACCTCACACGGGGCTTATAAATTCGCTCGCGCGCCCGATGGGGAAGTCCTCGCGATGGACCGGATAGAGGCGATCCACCGCCGTCTGCCGGACACCCACCTCGTCATGCACGGATCCAGTTCGGTGCCGCAGGAATTGCAGGACGTGATCAATTCGCACGGCGGCGAAATGGCGCAGACCTGGGGCGTGCCGGCTGAGGAAATCGAGCGCGGCATTCGTCATGGCGTACGCAAGGTGAACATCGACACCGATTGCCGCATGGCGATGTCCGGGGCAATGCGCCGCTTTGCGCAGGACAACCCGAAAATCTTCGATCCCCGCGCCTTCATGCTTGCCGCCATGGGCGCGCTTGAGACGCTTGTTCGGGACCGGCTCGAACGTTTCGGAACGGCCGGGCACGGCCGCAAGATCAAGCCGATCTCGCTTGCGGATATGGCAAAACTTTATGCTAAGGGCGCGCTGGACCCGCGCGTTGCGGCTTCTTGCGCCGTGCACTCTTCATAGGACGTTCGGTACTTGACGCCGTGGCGCTGGTCGAGGACTTTCCCGGCTTGGACGAGAAGACGACTGCGTTGGCCAATGACCTGCTTCCGGGCGGATCGGCGCTCAATGCTGCGGTAACCTTCGCTTATCTGGGTGGCGACGCCGCATTGGCGACATCGCTGGGCGCTCCCGGGCTGATGCGCGAATTCATCACCGACGACCTGTTACAGCATAAGGTCAAAGTCCACGATATCTGCGATGATCCGGCGTACCACGTCCCGATTTCAATCGTCGTGTCGACGCGCAGCGTCGGCGCGCGCATGATCGTGAACGGGGCGGACCCGGAGTGCGGGCGGTTCAGGAATTGCGCGAAGCTGCTGGCAGGCGAATATGACCTTATCCAGCTTGATCAATACGAACGCCATTTCGTCGTGCAAAATTACGAAGCGATCCGGTCGTTCGAAGGGCCCGTCATTATGGACGGCGGCAGCTGGAAAGAATGGTCGCTGGAATATCTGCATCTTGCGGACATCCCGATCGTTTCGGAGGTATTTTGCGCAAACGGACCCCATGGCTTTGCGGAGCTGTGCACGGATCTGGGCATCTCCCGCTGGGCGATGACGCGCGGAAGTCGCGGGGTGGTCTGGCGCGACGGCGACCGCGACGGCGAAATCCCCGCGCTGCCCGTCCAAGCCGTAGACACGCTCGGGGCGGGCGATATTTTTCACGGCGCATTCTGCTATTCATTCGCCGAAACAGGTTCATTCGTCGACGCGCTGGCTGCGGCCAACCGGGTCGCCGCCGCTTCCTGCGAAAGCGTCGGCACGCGGCATTGGATGCATGTCTAGGCAACCTTCCGATTACGCAAAGCTGCTGAGGACGATCAGAGAACGTCACCAGAACGCGCCATCGCCGCTTCTGGTCGGGGTCGCAGGACCGCCTGCGACGGGCAAATCCACCCTTTCCCAAAGGCTGGCGAACGATCTGAACGAAGCGGGCCTCAAGACTTGCGTCTGTCCGATGGACGGCTTTCACATGACCAACGCCCAGCTCGACGCCGCAGGTCTCCGTGACGCGAAGGGGCGCATCGATACTTTCGACGGCGCGGCGTTCGCCCGCGCCGTGGCCCGCTTGAGGGATGGCGCGCCGTTCTGGTGGCCGCAATATTCGCGCCGAAGGCATGATCCGATCCCGAAAGGCACGCGCATCACCGGGAAACAAGCGGTCTGCATCATCGAGGGGAACTATATCCTGACGGATTCGGAACCATGGCGGTCCGCCGCCAATTTCTTCGATCTTCGCGTCATCATGGACGCGTCGGATGCGGTTCTCCGGTTTCGCCTGTTGCGTCGTCATCTGCGAGGCGGGCGCTCGGTGAAACTGGCGATGACGAAGATCAATCTGACGGACATGCCCAACGCTCTGGAAATTCGCAATGGATACGGCTACGCGGATATCCTGTTCACAGGGGAAGCGCGTGTCTAATTCGGCCCGTCAGTTCGTTGCGGTTTGCAATTCCACCACAAAACGTCGCGCGGTCCGGCCGTCTGGGAGCAGCATCGAATGAGAGCGGCACAGAAGGGATTATCCATCGAGGGCGTTCAAGGCCACAACCGACGGGTTATCCTGGCGGCGCTTCAGGATTTGGGAACATGCTCTCGAAAGGAAATCAGCGTGGCGACGGGCTTGGATCAGGCAACCGTCACCCGCGCCATCGGAACGCTGCTGAATGACGGAGTCGTTGAAGAGGTAGGGCTGGTACGGGGCGGTCGCGGCAGGCGTTCGATCAACCTCGATTTTTCAGCCTCCGGGCGGCATATCCTCTGCCTGCGTCTTCAACGACGCAGCTTCTCCGTCGCGGCGTTCAATCTTCGCGGAACTCCGTTCGACGCGACCGAGGTTCCTATTCCTCGTGGCCAATCCGCAGTTTCGACCTTTGCCGACATTACCGACGCGATGGATGAAAGGATCGCTCGGCTCGACCGGATTGACGGCATAGGCGTCGCGGTCCCTGGACCGTTCCTCGAGCGCGACGAGCGGGTGATCCTCATGACCGAAAGCCCTGAGTGGCAGGGTTTTGATCTCATTCCCGCGCTGAGGTCGAGATATCCTGGAATTCCAGTGCATTCCACGCATGATGCCAAAGCCGCCGCTCTCACGGAATGGCGCGACCGCGCGCGCAGGTCGGGAATCAAGGTGCTGCTGTACGTGTCGGCCGGCCAAGGCACCGGATCCGCCCTTGTGATTGGCGGAGAGGTTTACCGCGGCGCACTGGGACTCGCGGGCGAGCTGGGCCATACGTCGATCAATGTGGACGGACCCATCTGCAAATGCGGCAATGCAGGGTGCCTGGAATTGTACGCGTCCCGCATATCTTTGCTGCGCGCCATTCGCGAGCGGGCCGCCGACGAAACCGGCACGCTCCTGACGCCGAGCGCGGATTTCCCGCAAGTGGTTGATGCCTATGCCGAGGGGGACGCCTTGGCGGTCGAAGAGGTCAATCGGGTTGCGCGCTTTTTGGCGCAGGGCACGACCAACTGCATCAATTTCGTGAACCCGGACCTTGTCGTGATCGGCGACGAATACGCAATGTTCGGTGAGCCGTTTCTCGACGCGATCAAGAAGCATGTCGAAAGGGCCGTTCTGCCGCGCGTCTACAGCTCCGTCGAAATCGTACTGAGTCGGTTGACGGAAGACACCGTTCTGAAAGGCGCGTTTCTGGACGTGTTCTCCGTTACTTATCTTGGACCTCCGAGAGAGGCTCATGCGAATTTCGCCTTGGAGTTCGGCTGAAGGGGAGGAGCAGGATGGCCGGAGGAAAGCCCTCGCCGCTATTGTCGGTAGAGAATGTTTCCAAGTCGTTCGGCGGCGTGGAGGCTTTGCGCGACGGTTCATTCGACCTCGAGCGAGGCGAGGTCGTTGCGATCGTCGGCGGAAACGGCGCGGGCAAATCGACATTGGTCAAAATGGTCGCAGGCGCGCATGTGCCCGACAGCGGACGCATCGCGGTCAACGGGGTCGAAGTGCCGCGCTCCGATCATAGCGTATCGCACATGCAGTCCCGCGGCATCGAAATCGTTTATCAGGACCTCGCGCTGGTTCCCAACATGACTGCCCCCTACAACCTCTTTCTCGGCCGAATACCCCGAAAATGGGGATTTTTCGTCGACGAAGCGAAGATGCGCAAAAAGACGCGCGAGGTTCTCAATCAACTCAACGTCACGACCGTCCAAGACCTTACTCAGCCGATTTCGTCCATGTCGGGCGGGCAGCAACAGAGCATCGCCATTGGCCGCGCCATCGCCTGGGGCAGCGAGATCGTCATTCTTGACGAGCCGACGGCCGCTCTCGGACCCAACGAAACGGCGGAGGTTGAGCGGTTGGTGGAAGACGTCAGGGAGCGACATCGCACCGCTTTCGTCTTGATCAGCCACAACCTCGACCAAGTGCGACGACTGGCCGATCGGATCGTTGTCACGCACCACGGCGTTACTTCGCGCGAGTTCAAACGCGACGAAATCACTTCCGACCGGCTGGTCAAGGCCATCACTTTAGGCGAATGAGATGAACCGACATGTCTGACGCGACTGCACCCCGCCTGATCCTGACCCCCAAAAGAATTGAGATTCTGCGCGACTATGTGCCGTTCATCGCCATAGCGCTGGTCATTCTTCTCTTCTGGGCCATTTCCGGCGACCGTTTCCTATCCGTGCGCAACTGGACATTCATCGCCCAGCAGACCCCGGTCCTGATGCTGCTCGCCTTCGCCCAGCTGATGGTGGTGACCACCGGATCCATAGACATCTCGATCGGCTCAAGCCTCGCCTTCTCGGCTTTCCTGGGAGCGTTGGGGATGCTCTGGCTTGGGGATGTCGGACTGATCCTCGGCATTTTCGCCGGTGGTTTGGTCGGCATGGTCAACGGCCTGATCATTTCGTTCCTGAAGATTCCTTCGTTCGTGACGACTTTGGCCATGCTCATCATCGTGCGGGCCTTGGTCATCATCGTCTCGGACGGAACTGCAATCTACATTACCGACAGCAGCGTGACCGGGGGAACCAACATCACGTCCGTGGCGGCCCCGTGGCTGCTGTCGATGGGCAAATTCCCGGCAATCTTCATCTTGGCGGCCGTCGTCGCAGTTCTCATGTGGATCTTCTACGAGAAGACCGCGTTCGGCCAGCAATTGCGGGCGGTGGGCGGCAATGAGAAGGTTCTGCGCCTCGTCGGAATCAACGTCACGATTTTCAAGGTCAAGGTCTTCGCGGCGGCGGGATTGATGGTAGGGCTGGCGGCTTGCGTAAACCTTGCCCGGGCCGGAGCAGCGACTCCGCAAGCGGGGCTGATGATCGAGCTTGACGCCATTGCAGCCGTTGCCCTTGGCGGCACGCCGCTTACTGGCGGATACGGCAGCGTCGTCAAAACAATCATCGGCGCCTTGACTTTGACGATCGTACGCAACGGATTGACCATCGCCGGCGTGCCGCCGTCATGGAGCCAAGTCGCTCTCGGCGTGCTGCTGATCGCAGCCATCGCCATCTCGCTCAATCGCAGCAAAATCGATGTGGTCAAGTAACGAAAGATGGGATTTGGCGGGCGAGGCCTTGTTTTGCACCGTCGTCCGCCAAGTCCTCAATTCGCTCAAAAAGACCGAACGAGTGGTGCTTGATCTCACGATGGTCACGATTGCTGTATACCAAGAAACTAATTCGATCAGGCATTTCGAGAGCCTGTTTCGTCGCGCGCATCCCCGGTTCGAAAACCCCGTGCGCGAAGTGCGAGGACGGGACGTAAATTCTTTTTTGCGCGCTTCGGCGCCGGATGAAACGGACGGACGCAGCCATGCGCCTTCGCTCAAAATATTCGATCCATTCATCCAATCTCTTGCTATCATTTCTAGTGCGCGCTGCGAGATATGTACCCAACAGCAACCTGACCAATAAAACTGGAGGGAGATAGTCGGAGACGTTGGCGAAGCCTGCAGAACTGAAAAACACCGTAGCGATCCGAACCACACTGGCCGGATCAGGTATTTCGGTCGCCACAATTCCCGTGACGGTGCAGAGAATCGTCCGAATGGCTTGGGCGGGTGTGTTGCCGTTTCGGTTGTCTGCAAATTCGGGTCGGTCGGTCACGCTGCCGACTCAAGGATGAATTTGCGCGCTCGCGTCGCAGCATTTCGAAAGGATTGCAGGCATTCGAAATCTTGATCCTTGTTGGTGAATTGCCCGCTTTTTTCCAGCGTTGCAGCTTCGCAAATGCCTTGAATCGCATAAGTCACCAAGTGGCCGTCGGCAACCTCCATGAACTCTGCAATGGCGGCGGTTTTGAAATTTGTTCGCTTGCCCTGCTATATGCCTGCGTACGTGCGCGCTACGTCATATGCGAAGATTCAACAAAGTAACTCTATCAATTTCACTATTCCAATCAAAGAGCTTGTCATCGCCTGCCGCAAATTCATCGTAGACTCATTCGCCGCCAATACCTTGTCCTGCATCATGCCAAGCCGTCAACCAATCCTAGAATGCAAGGCAAAAATCCATTTCTCAGCAATGTTTCCATGCTTGAATGAAAACGCTGGCATCAAGGTGATTAGCCATGGTCCATGCCCAGGTTCCTTGCCAGTTTGTGGAATGTTTCCATTTTCGAAAAACCGAACATGCGAATGGCATCACGGAATAACGTTCGACCTTCCAATGTGTCAGCGACCAAGGCGCGGGCAAAACGCTCGCCAAGGCGGGCGCTCTGCGTCGCATGGAAACTTCCCCGGCTCTTTGCGGGCTTTTCCTTCAGCCGTTCGACTTCCTGAACGTAGGCCTGATGGAATTCCTTCAGCGTCAAGCCATTCGCATCGTAAATTCGGCGCAATACGACCAGCGAACTCACTTTGAATTGATGCGCTAAACGGGCGAGTTCCTCAGGCATTTCCGCATCCTGCCGATACTCTTGGCGCAACACGTTCAGCGGTACCAAAAGTTCCACCGCAACCCTGTCGCACCAAGATTCGACCTCGTGTTCAGTGAAAGTATCAGGCTGGTTGTTCGAAAGCGCAGTCGTGCCAACCCAAAGATGGACCATCTCGTGCGCCAAGGTGAACATCTGCGCTGCCTTGGAGTCGGCGCCGTTGACGAATATGAGCGGCGCAAGGTCGTCGGACAACGCGAACCCACTAAATTCCCTCGGGTCGAGACGGCGGTGCGAAATGTTCTTGACAACGCCGGACACCATCACCAGTACGCCAAGCGCGTCCGATTTTTCAATGAAATGTCGTAGCGCTTGCGTCCAAGTCGGTAAAGTTCGACGTTCCTCCAAGTCAAAGTCGAGAGCGCTGCGAATTCGCGCGGCGACTGCCTCTACATCTTCGCCCAATTTTGCTGAACCAACGAATGGATGCGGATACTCGCCTTTCGTAACGGCGAACTCCCGATACCAATCCTGACGTCTTTGGCAAAGATATACAGTATCAAGCAAGTCGACACTCGGCCGCCGAAGCGGCTTGTCGCCAGCGGTACGAAAATCAGGTATCGGAAAGCGTTCTTCTGGAGGTTCCGACAGGAAGAAGAAACCGACCCCGGCATGAACTGTCTTCGCATATTTCTCAAGCTGCCTGTATGTCGGCTTAACATCGCCGCTCTCCCACTCACGGTACTTGGGAAACTTGTGAACCAGCGAGTCGATGTCTGCATCGGCGCGTTCACGCGCCCAACGCAGCAGTTCTGGCTTTACTCCGACGCGATAGGCCATCGCTGCCTCCATGCACAGAAATGTCGCAACACGCCACTTGGCCGCTTTGCGAAGTCCCAGCCTTCGCAAAAGGTCTTAAAAACAGGCAAACTCAGAGCTTTGCTGGAAAGCGGGCATGCCAGCGCCTGCCGGGTCTTTATTTGCAACGCTCGCACTCGCACGCAAGCCATCATCCAACGTTCGTGCATTTGTCGAGCATCACTCGTTCCAAACCAAGCGCCAGTCAGTGCAATTGCGTTTCAAGCCTCGGCAGGCTTGATCGCCCCGTTGACATGCCTCTCGCGCAGCTTGGGCGGATGAAGTCGGCGGACATGCTCCGCGCAAGCTTCGCCGCCAAGAAACCGGCCTCCGAATCCCTGAAGGGTCGGCATCGGACATGTGTAGCGGTTCGTCGATTCTGCATATATCATGAATATATGAAAAACTTAAAATGAACAATATAAGAAATTAGGAGTTCAGGAATTCAAGTGACTGAGCCCTTTCAAACAAATTCGGACTTGGCTTCCTGCCCTATCCACAGTAGGGAGATGCAACACATCGTGCATAAACACCCAACTTGGGGCTATCATGGAAAGCATTGAGAGCAACGTGATTAGGACTGAAACAGTTGATTTTTCCTTTGGAGAAATCCTTAACCTCCATCTGGCCAACGAAATCATCATCAGTCCGGAGTACCAAAGACTATTTCGCTGGACGGTTGAACAACGGTCACGCCTCATCGAGTCTATTCTGCTTAAGCTACCAATACCGCCAATTTTCCTTATCGAGAACGGTAACGGTGTTCTTGAGTTAATCGACGGGCTGCAACGCACAAGTTCGGTTTTGCAATTTTTGGATCATAATGCAATTAAGCAAGACGAACTTGTTCTTCAGGGATGTGATATTCTCAAGGATATCAACGGAAAAAAGTATAGCGATTTCAACGCCCCAATTCGGTTTCGTCTGAAGAGAGCACCAATTCGCGCAGTAATCGTCATGAGTAGTGGCGATGAATATGTAAGGTATGAAATGTTCAAACGCTTGAACACAGGAGGCTCTTTGCTATCCGCACAAGAAATTCGTAATTGTTCTTCTCGCATGTTGTCCGGTGGAGAAAAATTCTATCAGCGCTTGCAAGAGATGGCCGCAGATAATAACTTCAGAACTGCGATTAGACGATTACCACAACAAGACATGGACAGGCGGATGAACGAGGAGTTAGTGCTTCGATTCTTTGCTGTTCGCCACTATCGAGATGAATTTTCGGGTAATGTCCGGGAATGGCTGGATAACTTTATGGAAAATATACTTTTACGCCGAATCGAAGTTACATTGAATCCGGATGACTTCAAGAGTTTTTTTGCCTTTGTCGTACGCAAATTCGGTGACTCATCGTTTTCTCGCTTCCGAAATGGGCAGGCACTTGGACGGCTCGCTCCCGCTTATTTTGAAGCCGTTGCGGGAGCATTGGGAGATCATTTTGAAGCGCTGGAAAATACTCCCGAAGCTGAATTGAAGGAGAAGTTGAGCAACGCATTTGAAAGCGACAGGTTCAAAGGGGCAACCGGATCAGGCGCGAACTCGAAGCATAAAATGGAGCAGAGAATTGAAGTCGTTCGGGCGGCCCTTTTGGACTCATGACACCCTTTGAGAAAATCACAGGTGATCTGGACTGGCGTGAAACGGAGTTGGCCGAACTTCGCATATTGCTTGCCAACGACGACCTCGCCAAGTGGCAAAAGCTGATTCTATTCCGTGCAAGCTGGACGCTGCTTTATGCGCACTACGAGGGATTTTGTAAGTTCGCCCTTACCGTCTATTTCAAGGCCTTGGAGTCTTCTGGTGCAAAGTACAGTGAATTTAAACCAGAAACTCAAGCCTTCGCCTTAACCGGAAAGCTAAAGGAACTGCGTAAAAGGGACGATGTGGAATTACTGTTGGCTATACGCGGCTTTAAGGGTGACGTCCTTGATAATCCCGTTACTTTCTCAGAGAAAGTCGATACAAAATCGAATTTGCGACCCGCAACGCTAACTTGGCTACTCGAAGCAGCGGATTTAGAAATCAAGTCACTTCGGAGCCATAATCATACCCTTGAAAACTTAGTGAATCGAAGAAACAAGATTGCGCACGGGGAGAGGGATATCATCCAAGGATTCGGCTACTACAGCCCCTGCGAAACAGCGGTGAAGGAGATCATGGGTGATCTTGCGGAAGCCATAGGTAAAAAGATTTCATAAGCTTGGGGCTTTTTTTCATGCGTCCGATTTGGATTGGTGCAAGGAAATTTACTTTACGTTCCAAGTTGCTTCGCGTTCTGAGGTTGTCGGGCGCGGGGAGAACGGCCGCTTTCGATCACCCGTCGGATTAGGTTGAACCTGCATGTTGCTTCGCAACAATATCTCCACTCGAATTACCCGCCGCATGCCGCCACCTCTGCGAATGAAGCGATCAGGCACATGGCGAGCATCCGCAAAGGAAGTGTGTCTGAATTCACGCCTGCGAGGCAGGCTCCGACCGTCCTGCAATTGTCAACGGTCTGACGAACCGGCCAAGCGATAATCGCGTTCCCACTGCCTCGACCATGCGTTGCGCTGCCCTCGCCGGCTCCGCGAAGGCTACATTTTATCGCCGCAATCGCGCGATGCGCCAGATGATTCGACGACACGCTGGCGAACCGGTTGAAGACCGTTGAAGGAACGATCAAGCGTCTGCTCAACCTTGTTCACTGATCGCATATTGATCAAGTTGTTGCGGATCTTCACGATTTCGGACAACAACTGGTGATGGTGATACAAACTGCGTGGGACGTTCCATGTTTTAAAGTCTGATTCCGAACGCTTCTTCGAAAGAAGAATTCAGTCGCGCAAGGCGATCTTCGCGGCTCTTGCAACCGCCCCGGAAAATCCGAATATTCGCATCTTGGGTTCCTCAAGTTGTGGATTTTTTTCTTGGATGCGGCTTGGGAGATCAATCGCCTTGGCATCATGGCGGTTTCGCATTTAGAAGGAAATCCAGACACTTCGGGCATTTTGGGATTCAATGATTGGAGGTGACAAGAATGTCGGAAACAGGGGAAATCTCTTTCGGCTTTGATCCCGATCCATCGCGCTCAAAATCGTTGCAGTCCAGAGCGTACACGGATGCGAACTGGTTCGATACGGATCTCAAATCCATCATCGCCAAGTCGTGGCAATGGGTTTGCCATGTCGAAAAAACAAGGGAGCCGGGATCCTTCGTAACTGTGGACATTGCCGGAAACCCTATCGCCGTGGTCAGAGGAAACGACGGCGTGCTCAGGGCGTTCTACAATGTATGCAAGCACCGCGCGCATGAGCTTTTGTCGGGCGAGGGACACGTAACGCGAATTATGTGCCCTTATCATGCATGGGTTTACAAGCTCGACGGCCGGCTTGCCCGGGCGCCCCACACTGAGAACCTTCAAGACTTCGATCCGCGCGACATCTGCTTGGAAGAGGTTCAGGTGGAAGAGTTTTGCGGCTTTGTTTTCGTCAATCTGGACGCGGACGGATCGTCATTGTCCGAACAATCGGGCGATCTTGAAACCGAAGTTCGCCGTTGGGCGCCTGACGTCGACCAACTTACCTTCGGCCATCGCCTGACCTACGACATCAAGTCGAACTGGAAGAACGTCGTCGACAATTTCCTGGAGTGCTATCATTGCCCGACCGCCCATAAGGACTTTTGCGACCTGGTGGATATGGACACCTACAAGGTGGCCACCTGCGGCATCTATTCGAGCCATATGGCCGACGCCGGGAATTCTCAGAATGCCGCCTACGACGTTTCCAATGCGACCGTCAGGACGCATGCGGTCTGGTGGCTTTGGCCGACGACTTGCTTGATGCGGTATCCCGGCAGATCAAGCATGATCGTTCTCAACATCATTCCGGCGGGGCCTGACAGAACGCTTGAGACCTACGACTTCTTTCTGGAAACCCCGGAACCGAACGAAATGGAACTCGACGCAATTCGATATCTGGATGAGGTTCTGCAAGTGGAAGACATCAACCTCGTCGAAAGTGTTCAGCGCGGCATGAGCACCCCGGCTTTCACGCAGGGCCGCATCGTCCATGATCCAGACGGTTCGGGAAAATCCGAACATGCCGTTCACCACTTTCATGGTCTGGTCTTGGACGCTTACGCGCGAGGTTCTGCGTGACGCGCCCCAATATCGTCGTTGTCATGGCGGATCAGTTGGCTCCGCAATTTACCGGCGCATACGGGCATCCGGTTGCCAAGACGCCGCATCTGGATGCGCTGGCCGCAAGAGGAATGCGCTTCGATGCGGCCTACTGCAATTCGCCGCTTTGCGCGCCATCCCGGTTCGCTTTCATGTCCGGGCAATTGATCAGCCGGATCGCAGCCTATGACAATGCCTCGGAGTTCAAAGCGTCGATTCCGACTTTCGCTCATTATCTGAAGGCATTGGGTTACAGGACGTGCTTGTCCGGAAAGATGCATTTCGTCGGCCCTGATCAAATGCACGGATTTGAAGATCGCGTGACGACCGACATTTACCCTGCGGACTTCGCATGGACGCCGGATTGGGAAGCCCCGGATGAGCGGATCGACAAGTGGTATCACAACATGCGGACCGTCAAGGAAAGCGGCGTTGCGCAGGCCACGTTTCAAATCGACTACGATGACGAGGTTGGTTTTGCGGCTCGCCGGTGGTTGTTCGACGTCGCGCGGGACGGGTCTTCGGGCAAGGAAGCGCCATTCGCTTTGGTCGCCAGCTTCATACATCCGCACGACCCTTATGTGGCGCGGCCTGAATGGTGGGACCTTTACGCTGATGAAGAGATTGAGCTTCCCAAGCATGTTCCAAGTCTGGAAAATCAGGATCCGTTCTCGCGTAGGCTGATGGATGGGATGGAGGCGTCGTACGTGCCGCTCGCCGACGAAGAGGTGCGTCGCGCGCGCCGGGCCTATCTGGCGAATGTCAGCTATTTCGACAGCAAGATCGGGCAAATCGTCCAGACGCTTGATGAAATCGGGGAGCTGAACAACACAGTCGTGGTGGCAACTGCGGACCATGGCGACATGCTGGGTGAGCGCGGTCTTTGGTACAAGATGAACTTCTTCGAGCATTCCGCTCGCGTTCCGCTGGTCATAGCGGGTCCCGGGATAGCCCATGGTAGTGTCGGCAATGCTTGTTCTCTGATTGATATGCTGCCGACTTTCATTGAGATTGGCGGCGGCGGCGAGGAAATGCTGGGAGAGCCGGTCGATGGTCGAAGCCTGATGCCTCTGGCACGGGGCGAAGACGATCCGCTTGACGAAGCAATTGGCGAATACTGCGCGGAAATGACCGCCTACCCCGTATTCATGATCCGGCGCGGTCCGCTGAAATACATCCACTGCGACGCCGATCCGCCCCAGCTGTACGACTTGAAATCCGACCCGCTCGAGAAAACCAACTTGGCGACCGATCCGAATTACAAATGCGTCGCGGCCGACTTTGCCGATGAAGTTGCCGAACGCTGGGACAGCGAAGACCTCCGCAAAAAGGTTATCGCTACGCAAAAGGCTCGCCGCGCGCTGCATGCGGCGATGGAAGCCGGCGCCGGGGAGCACTGGGATTACAACCCGCCCTCGGATGCCAGCCAACAATATGTTCGAAACCATATGGATTGGACCATTGCGGCCAACCGCTATCGCTTTCCGCCTTTGAAGGATATCAACGGATGATGCTTGAAGGCAAAACGGCTTTGGTTGCCGGAGCAAGAGGAGGCATCGGGCGGGCGATTGTCGGACGCTTCCTGAAGGAAGGGGCCGAGGTCTACGCCGCCGATCTGACTCCTGAGGGGTCGCTTGCGACGCATGTCGACGACGGCAGTGTTTTCGTCAAGCTTGATGTGACGCGGGAAGCCGATGTCATTGCGGCCATGGAGCAGGTTCGCGACGAACGAGGCAAGCTCGACATACTTGTGAACGCCGCCGGAATAGAGATCGAAAAGACGGTCGAGGAAACGACGCTGGACGAGTGGAATCGCAGCTTCGCAGTCAATTCCACGGGCACGTTCCTGACCTCGAAATACGCGCTGCCTTTGATGCGCGACGCCGCAAAGGCGGGAAGCAGCGCCAGCCTCATCAATTTCGGGTCTTACGACGGTTTCATCGCCGACCCCGGACTCGCCGCGTATTGCGCGACCAAGGGCGCAGTGCACGCGCTGACCCGCGCCATGGCCTGCGATCATGGGCCGGAAGGCATTCGCGTGAATGCGATTTGCCCCGGCTACATCGACACGCCGATGCTGCAAAGCTTCTTCAAGGGCGAAGGATCCGGCGGCGGTGGCGGGAGCATCGAAACCCTCCAGAAGGCGGTGCGGGATGTGCATCCGATGCGCACCTACGGTACGCCGGAGGACATTGCCAATCTGGTGAATTGGCTGGCTTCCGACGAGGCGCGATACGCCTCGGGACAACTCTGGATTCTGGATGGCGGGCTTTCCGCCCAAGTGCAGCAGATGAAACTCTAATGTCAAAGCCCGTCATCATAACCTGCGCGCCCACCGGCGGAATTCACACGCCTTCAATGTCTCCGCACCTGCCTGTGACCCCGGCCGAGATCGCAACCGCCAGCATCGATGCGGCGGAAGCCGGCGCATCCATCATTCACCTTCACGCGCGTGATCCGGAGACCGGCAAGCCGGATCCTCGACCCGAGACGTTCAAGCAATTCCTCCCGGTCATCAAGCAATCCACGGATGCAGTGATCAACGTCTCGACAGGCGGCGGCCTCGGCATGAGCATCGACGAGCGCCTTTCGGGAGCGACATCCGCAAGCCCGGAGATGGCGTCGCTCAACATGGGGTCTATGAACTTCGGCATTTTCCCGATGCTGCGGAAATACACCGAATTCCGGCATGATTGGGAACGCCCTTTTCTTGAAATGACGGAAGACTTCATCTTCCCGAACACCTTCAAGACAATCCGCTACGCAATCGAAAAACTGGGCGGCGAGCACGGTACGAAATTCGAGTTCGAATGCTACGATCTGGGCCATCTCTACAACGTCAAATGGTTCGTCGATCAGGGGCTGATCAAACCGCCGTTCTTTGTCCAGATGGTTTTCGGCATTCTTGGCGGAATGGGGGCGGACTTGGACAACCTCATTCATCTCCAGAAGAAGGCGGACGAGCTTTTCGGACCCGACAACTACGAATGGTCGGTCCTCGCCGCAGGCCGGAATCAGATGCCTTTTGCGACGCAAAGCGCGATGCTCGGCGGCAACCTGAGAGTCGGGCTTGAAGACAGCCTTTACATAGGCAAGGACGAGCTTGCCACATCGAATGCGCAGCAAGTGACCCGCATACGAGAAATCATCGAGAACCTTGGCTTGGCGGTAGCGTCTCCCGCCGAGGCGCGTGAACGGCTTGCCCTGAAGGGCGGCGACCGGGTCGGATTCTAAGCGGGGTCGTCCATGCGAGCGAGAATGCCGGCAGTCGTCGAATTGGTCGCAGGAACGGGCAGCGACATGCTTGCCTGCGCTCTTGATTCTTTCGCAGCGACCCGACGTGTCATGATGGCCTGCTGATGCGGCTGGCTGGCAAAAAAGCCTTCGTGACCGGCGGACGGCAGGGAATCGGCAGAAGCATCGTAGATGCGTATCTCGCCGAAGGAGCCGAGGTCGTTACTTGCGGCCGCGGGACGGTCCCGATTGACATGCCGGCGGATTGGCTGACTCTGGATGTTTCGGATTCTGAAGCCGTCTCATCCGCCGCGAGCACCTTGGGAGGACTCGACATCCTTGTGAACAACGCCGGCGTGCAAATTGAAAAAACCATCGTGGACAGTACTGACGCCGATTGGGAATTGGTGATGGGCGCAAACGCCCGAGGCGTGTTCAATGTGTGTCGCGCCCTGATTCCTCGGATGCGCGACGGCGGATCGATCATCAATATCGGATCGATCTCGGGCAACGCGGCTGATCCCTCCATGGCGCTTTACAACGCATCCAAGGCGTTCGTGCACGGCCTGACGCGATCGATCGCGGTCGATCACGGCCCTTCCATCCGGTGCAACGCGATTTGCCCGGGGTGGATTGAAACCGGCATGCTGGACGCAGGCTTTGATCTTGCGGACGACCCGGCCAAAGCGAAGGCCGACGCTCTTGCCCGCCATGCGACGCGACGCTTCGGACGACCCCGCGACATCGCGTCGATGGCGGTTTGGCTGGCGTCGGACGAAGCCAGTTTCGCCACCGGCCAACTCTTCACCGTCGACGGCGGCCTGACCGCCGCTTCGCCGTTAAATCCGGGATTGTTCTGATGAGCGACATTTCCCATGCCGCGATTCTGGGCGCAGGCGTGATCGGCGCAAGCTGGACGGCGCTTTTGCTTGCCTCGGGCCGAAGCGTGTCGGTCTATGATCCCGACCCCGGCGTCGAGAGCAGCGTGCGCGGCTATATCGAGAAAGCTTGGCCCGCATTGGAAGAACTCGGACTTACAGACCGTGCAACGCCTGATGCGGTTTCTTTCGCGAAATCCGCAGGCGAAGCGGTCGACAGCGCGGATTTCGTTCAGGAGAATGTGCCGGAGCGTTTGCCAATCAAGCACGCCGCCTACCGCGAAATTGAGCCGATCCTGTCTGCGGACGCGATTGTTTCAAGCTCGACATCGGGCCTGACATTGGAGGCATTGCAGGAGGGCTGGACCGAGCCGACGAGCTTGATCCTCGGGCATCCTTTCAATCCGCCGCATCTCATTCCTCTGGTTGAACTGACGGCGAATTCAAGAACGAACCCGGCGGTGCTGGAAGCGGCGGAAGCGTTCTACAACGACATCGGAAAGGTGACGATCCGCATCAGGAAGGGGCTGCCGGGGCACGTCGCCAATCGTCTCCAAGCGGCGGTTTGGCGCGAAGCCGTCCACATGGCCGTCGAAGGCGTCGCCAGCGTCGAAGACATTGATAAAGCGATGTGGGCCGGTCCCGGTTTGCGTTGGGCCGCCATGGGACCCACCATGCTTTTTCATCTTGGCGCGGGCAAAGGCGGTCTTCGGGCGTTTTGCGACCACTTCAAGGATACGTTCAACGGATGGTGGGACGACCTCGGCGACCCTCGCCTGGACGAAGATGCGATCAAAAAGCTGGTTGCCGGAATCGCTGACCAAACGAAAGGCCTTACCACTGAAGACCTCGCTCAAAATCGAGACAAAATGCTTACGGCCCTTCAGACGGCGATCCGGAACCTGCGCTGATCGGAATTCCGGCTATGCATCGGGCCCTGCTTGGAACTTGAACTGAACTCCGTCTGCGATGGGGTCAAGCTCTTGGGGCGACCTCTTAATTCACTGACTGCAGCAGTCCATCAAGTTGTCCGCTCCAAAGAATCCATGTTTTGCTACAAGATTGGGGCTTTTCCGCATCTCAATAGCGTTTTGTCCGAAAATTGCATCATTTTTCAGACAAAAATGTTGAAAATTCCGGATGTGCGCACTATGCTCCGAGCATTATGATTAGCAGCCCGACCCTCCCCAAGTTGCGCGAGCAGGTAATGCAACGCATCACCAGCCGTCCAAGCATCGTCTGGACACCCGGCGATTTTGTTGATCTGGCGCGGCGGGACGCTGTAGACAAAACGCTGCAGCGATTGGCGAAAAGCGACGATTTGCGGCGAATCGACCGCGGCTTGTATGACCGTCCGGCACGCAACACGCTAACGGGTCGGCCGACGGTGCCGGATTACCGTGCGGTCATTGATGCAATGACAAGGCGCAACCAGGCCAGATATGTGATTGATGGCATGACCGCCGCGAATGAATTGGGTTTGACGACGGCAGTTCCGGCGAAGATCGAAGTTCTCGTGGACGCGCGCTTGAGGCGCGTAACCCTCGGAAAGCAAGAGATCGTATTCAAAAACGCTGCTCCAAGCAGACTCTACTGGGCCGGACGATCAGGAATGGCGGTTGTTCAGGCATTGCACTGGTTGAAAGATGTCATGGACAACCATCAAGAGCTCAAGAAAATCCGGAGCAAACTTCTTGCTCGGCTTCGCGCTGAAGCCAATGGAGCGAGACTCGCTGCAGACCTGAGTGACGGTTTGATCGCCGTGCCGATCTGGATGCAGGAATTTCTGCGCGCATTGATTGCGGAAGCGGATCAGGGAATCGGCGATGCAAAAAACTGAATGTTCCTGAAACAGCTGCGAATTTACCGGGTAAAGTACATCTCTGGAAAACAGGAGCAATTCACCGCTTCAACTCTTCTGCGCAATGTAGAAGCCATAGCTGTAGTGGCCGCCGCATTCTTGGTAGACCGCGATCTCGGAAATCTCCGCATCAATAATTGACTTGGCTTCTTCGCCGGCGTGCTTCGCCAGAAACCTGCTGAAGCGGGCCTGCAGAGGATCGTAGTAATTGTCGATCCAGCAAGATTCAGGCAGAGGGAAGTATCCCTTCAAAACAAATCCGTTCTCTTCAAGACATTTGATTTTTTCCGCTGCGGTGGCGATTTCCGGATACATGTCGGTCCAGTAGGTCGTGAGTTCATCGGGACGGCTTTGCGCCAGCCATGTGATTTCCGAGACGGCCAATATGCCGCCGCGCTTCAGGAAACGCTTGAAATAAGCAATGCCGCGACCAAAACCCATGTTGTAGACCGCGCCCTCGGCCCAAATGGCATCAAGGCTGCCTTCCTCGAACGGCAAGTCGTCCATGGAGCAGGCCAGCGTCTTGATCCCATCCGCCAGCCCTTGCTTTGCGGCCCGGTCCGTCAAAATCTCCAAGAAGTCCGAATGCAAATCGACGGCGACAATTTCCGCATCGAGATTTTCGGCAAGCACCAGGGTCGACGCGCCGGTTCCGCACCCAATATCGGCAATTCGCAATTTTTCAGGTGCTCTCGACAACCCTGAAAGCGCAATTGCCATTTTCGTATGGTCTTCGCTGCCTGGACCTTGCCGGGCATTGTCCTTGTGAAGATCGATCAGCAATTCGCAGTTCATTTTGTGCTTCAAACACCTTTATTCAGACTGATCCGGTCAGCAAAACGCGCCGGTCTGCTCCATTCTGCGAACTCGATGACTCGAGCTTTGCGCAAGCATTCGAGGAATCGTCGCAATGGCCAGCTATTCCATTGCGCTTGGAAATGGCAGCTTTCGGTCGATGCCTTCGATGCAGTAACCCAATTTTGTGTTGCCAGCGTTTGTCTTCATTGCTTGGCCGCGACCGGCTTCACTGGAAACCGAAGGATGATCGGGAGGCTCGTCGATGATTGTCCGTCCAGCTTCCGTAAATTAAACGCAGTGCGGAAAACGCAATGAATGCGGCGTCGAATCGGATTGGATTGATCCCGCGGGAAATCGGAGTTGCCGAAGATGAAACATCTTTTTATCGCGTCATCCATAGGCCTGACCGTTGCTTGCGCGGCAACCGCTATGCAGGCTGCGGAAACCATCTATACCAATGCCAACATCTACACGGTGAATTCCGAGCAGCCGCGAGCGGAGGCAATGGCCGTAGAGAACGGACAGATTGCCGCGATTGGCGATATTTCCGATGTCGAAGCCTTCAAGACGGACGACACGAAGATGATTGATCTGGGCGGCCGGTTCGTCATGCCGGGGTTCATTTCATCGCATTTTCATCCGGGCGTGGCAGGCTTGATGTCAACGGGCGCTCAGCTCGTGGGGATCAACGATCCTGAAGAGATTCTGAACGCCGTCCGGCAGTTCGCTGCCGACAATCCGGGCAACGGCGCAATCCTCGGCTTCGGCTGGTCGCCGTCGACTTTCGCGCCGAACGGTCCGCAAGCGACATTCCTGGATCGGGCGGTCAGCGACCGGCCGGTTTATCTGATCGCCTCCGATGCCCACAGCGCTTGGGTGAACTCCAAGGGGCTGGAACTCCTGAACATCACTCCCGACACGCCCGATCCGATCCCCGGAGTGCACTACTACATGAGGGATGCGGATGGGAACGCAACCGGATGGCTGGTGGAAGCCAACGCGTTCTGGCCCGCGCTCAAAGTACTGGGGCTCGACACCAAGGAGCAGTTCACGGCCGCGCACCGGAATTTTCTGCCCAATCTTCCGATGCTCGGCATCACTTCGGTCTTCGACGCAGGAGTGCCGATGGGCGGCGAAAACTCTGCCGCAGCGTTGCTGGAGATGGAAATGTCCGGCGCGCTGCCGGTCCGCTACTTTGCAAGTCACTACCTGCTCAGCAAGGCGGATGCCGAAACAGCCGTCGAAGACTTCCAGCGTCAGCAGGCCTCTTACGACGGCGAATTGTTCGACTTCTACGCCATTAAGATTTCAAACGATGGAACGATCGAGGCCTCTACGGCTGCACTCCACGAACCGTATCTTTCCGGCGACGGATCCCACTACGGCAGCGTAGTCTTCTCCCAAGACGAGATGTTGGCGATGATGCGCAGAATCGATCAAGCCGACATACCGGTGATGATACATGCGATCGGCGACAGAACGACCACTGAAGCAGTCAACGCCCTGGAACAAGTCAAAGCTGAACGCCCCGATGGAACCGCGCGCCATGCAATCACGCATCTGCAGCTCATGAGGGACAGCGACATGGACCGGATGAAAGACCTCGGCGTTGTCGCTCAGATCTCGCCGCCTTGGGCGCAGGATGTGAACGCTTCGCTCGACACTTGGCAAGCCCTTGTCGGACACATGCGCGCACTGCGAATGATGCGTTTCCGCTCGATGTTCGAAAAAGGTCTGCACATCTCGATGGGAAGCGACTTTCCGGCCTCGGGCGTTGGTCTGGTCGAAAGCTCGCCGCTTCATGGGATTGAAGTGGGAATGACCCGCACCCAGCCCGGGCTGGACGGCGCGCGACAGCTGCCGGAAGCCAACGAGACGCTGACAGTTGATCAACTGATCTACGGCTATACCATGGGCAGCGCTTATCAGCTTGCGGCGGAAGACCGGATCGGCTCCTTGGAGGTAGGCAAAGCCGCTGATTTCATCGTTCTGGATCAGGACATTAGCGCCGTCGACCCCTCCTCAATCCATAACACGCTGGTGCTGCAGACGTTCGTGAACGGCACTCAAGTATACGCTCGCGAGCAGTAGCCTTCACCGGCCAAAATTGTGAATCGGCGGGATCGGCAATGCTCGTCCCGCCATTGCCCTGATCCGGAGCAACTGGCTCAGTTGTTCTCGAAACGAACTCGCTCCGGCAAGCAAGCCCGACACGCTGCCGGCATTCGAGCGGCTCGCAAGAATTTTGATGCCACAAAGAGAAAATTTCGATATTCGGACGGCAACAGTTTTGTGAATTCAACCTATGCGAATTCGCGACGGAGCGGTTGCATTGGAAATACCCGACGCCGGCATGGACCAAGCGCGGCGCCGCAAGGCGCGCCGCGGCCGCTTGAGCCGCGACGCTGCGCGCCTGGAAACGCCTGCATTCATTGGGCGGAAAATTCCGCCCTACGAGTTGCTCACCGCCTCCGCCCTTTCGCGAATCGAGGATCAGGCCGATTGGATACTGTCCGAGATCGGAGTCGAGTTTCGGGGCGACCGGGCTGCGCTGGACATTTTTTTTGAGGCCGGAGCCAGCGTCGAGGGCGATCGGGTCAGGTTCGCGCCGGGCCATGCTCGGGATCTATGCGCGACAGCGCCTTCTGAGTTCAAACTGCACGGTCGCGACCCAGACAGGACGACAACCCTCGGCGGCAATCATGTCGTCCTGATGCCCGGCTACGGCTCGCCGTTTGTAACGGACCTGAAGGACGGACGCCGCTACGCCACGCTTGCGGATTTCCGGAATTTCGTGAAGCTTTCATACCTCTCGCCATGGCTTCACCATTCCGGCGGCACGGTCGTCGAACCTACGGACGTGCCGGTGAACAAGCGGCACCTCGACATGATGCTGGCGCATCTGACGCTGTCGACGAAGCCGTTCATGGGTGGAGTCACATCGCCGGAACGCGCGCAGGACTCCATCGACATGGCGAGATTGGTCTTCGGCGGCGATTTCATGGGCGCCAATGCGGTAATGCAGGCCAATATCAACGTGAACTCCCCGTTGATCTATGATCACACCATGTCCGGTGCGCTGCGCGTCTATGCTGCGGCGAACCAATGCGTTTGCGTGTCGCCTGCGATCTTCGCCGGAGCAATGGGTCCTTTGTCGCCCGCCGCCGTGGCGGCGCAGACATTGTCCGAGGCGATGGCAGGCATAGCGCTCGCCCAACTGGTCAGGCCGGGATGCCCGGTCGTCTTCGGCAGCTTTCACTCCACCATGAACCTGAAATCCGGCTCTCTGACCTTCGGTTCGCCCGAGGCCAATATGACGACGATGGCGCTGTCCCAGCTCGGCCGGAGACTGGGCGTGCCGGTCAGGTCCGGCGGAGGACAGATTACCGCGGCCAACGCGCCCGACGGGCAAGCCATGCAGGACAGCACCGGAGCGATGTGGTCCACGCTCTTGTCCGGCAGCCACCAGATCTGGCATGCGGCGGGCTGGCTCGAAGGCGGGCTTGTTATGTCCTACGAAAAATTCATCATGGATCTCGACCATTGCGGCGCGATGCTCAAAATGCTGCAAGGGTTCGACACCGATGACGAAGCCTTCGGCCGCGAGGCTTACCTTGAGGCCGGACCGGGCGAGAATTTCCTCTCAACCAGCCACACGCTGCGCCATTATGCGTCGGCCAACTTCGCGCCGACGATTCCAGAGGCCGGCCCCTATGAAATGTGGGCCGAAAACGGCTCGTTGACTGCGGACCAGCGCGCCTCTGCGCAATGGCGGCGGATGCTGGCCGACTACAAGGCGCCCCCGATGGAACGCGGGCTCCGCGCCGCACTCGCGGAGTTCGTGGACCAGCGCAAAGCTTCAATGCCGGACGAATGGTACTAGAGGAACTAAAAATGACCGAAGAACTCAGTCGCACATCTGCCCTGGCCGGCCGCCACGCCGCGCTGGGCTCCGGACTGGAGGATTGGAACGGTATGGGAACCGCCTGGACCTATGACACCGATCCCAACGACGAGCATGATGCCGTGCGCGAACGGGCGGGCATGTTCGATATGTCGCCTTTGAAAAAAGTATTTGTCCGCGGGCCCGACGCGCAGGCCGTTCTTGATCATCTGACGACGCGGGACATGTCCAAGATTGTGCCCGGCAAATCTGCCTATCTTTGCGTGCTCACGGAGCGGGGCGGGATCGCCGACGACGCGATCGTGTCTTGCAACGGTAGCGGCGAATGGATGATCGTGCACGGGTCGGGCGATACGATGGCGCTCTTGGAAGCTTCGGCCGACGGGCGCGACGCGACGCTGGAATTTGCCGACGATCTGCACGATCTGTCCGTGCAAGGCCCAGGCGCCTTGGACATTCTGAACGGTCATTGCGACATCGATCTTGCTGCACTGGCATATTTCGAGCACGCCCCTGCATCGCTCTTCGGCCACGCCTGCCGGATCTCGCGCACAGGATACTCCGGCGAGCGCGGATACGAGATATTCGCAGACGGGCCGGTCGTCACCGACATCTGGGACAAGCTGGTCGACGCCCGAGTGATGCCTTGCTCCTTCACAGCGCTGGACAAGGTGCGGATTGAAGCGGGACTCCTGTTCTACGGCTACGACATGACCGAGGACAACACTCCGTGGGAGGTCGGTCTCGGCTTCACGGTCAGCAAGACCAAAGGCGATTTCCGCGGGAAAGAGGCGGTCATGGCCGCGAAGGGCAGCGGGAAGATCAAAAACGTCTGTTTGGACATAAATCACTCCGACATGGTGGCAGGCGGCGAAACCTTGTCGTTGAACGGTGAATCGGTCGGCGTGGTCAACAGCCCTTGCCATTCGCATCGTTTGGGCAAATCTTTGGCCCTTGCGCATGTGCGGCCGGACCTTGATGCGGAAACCGCATTGATTGTTTCAGGCGAAGGCATCGACACCACCGCGACAATCGTCGCCAGCCCGATTTACGATCCCCAGAAATTGCGCACCCACGCGTAACCGATCAGCAAGCGCCATCGGAAACAGGATCTGTCCCCTGCGGAAGTGCTGCCTCCCGATTCCGCGCTTGACCAGATCGGCGTTGAAACCCAACCGCTTGGGTCGTCTTCGCGGCATTTGCGGACGCCCCGGAAAATCCGGTCGCCTGCCTCCCGGGTCCCTCCGGCCGCGGATCTTCGGCCGGACGCAGCTCGGGAGCCCGCCGCCCCGGCGTCAGGACGGAATCGCATCGGCGGGCGAGCTCGGGACGGCATCCGATCATTCCTGTCGGATGATTGTCAGATTGTCGATCGGCCGGGCTTCCGGTTCGGGACGGACCGACGCGCGCTCCGCAGGCATGACGCCCGAACGCCGCCGCGGCGCCGATTTCACAAATTCGTGATAATCGAGGAAATTGTGGATTTTACTTGAATTATCTCTTTACATAATAATATATGATATGGTAAATGATGTTTCACTTGGAACGAAACACAGGAATTGGAAGGATGGGAACAATGAAGACCTTTGCCGCTTTCATCGCCGCCATGTCGCTCGCCTCGGCCGTCGCGGCGCACGCGACGACCGACGCCGGGCCTGCGACGAACGGAGCCTGGCCGGCGGCGGCCCCGCCCGCATCCGAGCAGAGCGCCGGACTCACGGACGCATGGCTTTCGCCCGGCGATTCCGATCAAGTCCGCCAGCCGGAGAACACCGCGTTGTATTTCTTCATGTGGCTCGCCGGATAGCCTTGGAGCCGGGAAGGCGGACAAGACTCCGCCGACATGCTCGAACGGGCCGGACGGGCCGGCCGCGACTCCCGGCCCGCCCGGCGGCGGCGGTCCTCGCGGACTCCCCTTCAATCTCCCGGTTCCGCCGCCCGCTTCCGGCCAATCCATGGCGGGAGCGCATCGGGCCCTCGCCGCCTTCCATCCGCGCGCAGGACGGTCCGGGAGGATCTCCGCCTTCGGGAAAGCCGACCGGGGCTCCGCGGCGAAAGCCGCGAGAATTCAAGCGATCGCCTACCCGCGTCGCAAGGAACATCCTCCCGGGCGCATCCCGTCCTCGCGCGCCGCCGGATTTCGGCGCCTCAAGGGGTCTGATCGGGGCCTTCAAGAATCAGCACGAGGCGACCCCGGCGCGACCGTCAGAGGTCCGCGGACGGCGGAGCCGCGCATCCGGGCGAAAGCGGCCGAATCGGACCTCTGCCAGCCACAAAGATGCTGAACCCAAACACGCCGACCTCATTCCCGAGCACGTCCGAGCGAATGCGCCAACCACCCCCGCCGCCGAAGAAACGAGGACGGCCCAAAAAGGAGACCCGAACCGACGACCGGGCCGGCTCGCCACCAAAACGCCGAAAACTTCCGTATCTCAACCATGATATTGCGTTCCCGTCGCCGACCTTGGCGAAGGCCGAAGACGGGGCGGTGCATGGCGCCGGACAAGGGCAAGCGGAAGGCATGGATGGACCGGATCAGGAAACAGCCGGACGCCGGGCGGGTCGACTTGGCCATCGCCGCCCTGAAGCCGCGCCGCGACCGGTCCGAAGCCGTCGCGGCCTGCATCCGCACCTGCGAGGCCGGCGGAGACCGGATGCGCTGCGACCCCTGTCGGACGCGCGGCCTGCCGACCGGATCCGGCATCGCGGAAAGCGCCTGCAACTGCATCGCGGGAACCGGTTCAAACAGTCGGGAGGCCGCTGGTCGAAAGCGGGCGCCAACGCCGTGCCCGCCATCGGATGCCGCTTCGAAAACATGCGTCGGCCCGACTTCCTCGATTGGAGGGCTCGCCGCGCCGCAGCCGCCCAACCAAAGAAAATGGACCGCACCCCACTCGGAGCGTGCGCTTGCGCGCGGTCTTGACCTGACCTATGTTCCGCCGTCGAGAATTCATTCGGTGCGCGAGACTGTTTTGCCGATATGTCCTTATGAAGCTGGCGGCTGCGGTCCGAGTGCGTCGAGGCGGCGCAGCTGATGTCCTCCGAATCGGCCCAGGATCCCGAGCCGCTGAGGCGCACCCCGCTCTACGACCTGCATAAGCGCATCGGCGCCAAGATGGTGCCCTTCGCCGGGTTCGAATTGCCGATCCAATACGGCAAAGGAATTCTCGAGGAACACCGATGGACTCGCAGTTCGGCCGGCTTGTTCGACGTAAGCCACATGGGTCAATTCGAAGTTCGATCCCGGGCAGGCTTGCCGCGCGGTCTTGCAGTCGTGCTTGAAACTCTGTCGCCGACGGACTTTGTCGGATTGCGCTCAGGTCGACAGGTTTACGGCGTCATCACCAACGAACTCGGCGGAATCGTGGACGATTTCATTGCCGGCAGGTTGAATGATCGCTACCGCCTCGTGGCAAACGGCTCGCGGCGGGACAAAGTCGCCTCGTTGCTGAACGGAGCGCTCTCTGAAAACGGCACCGTCGAATTTCACGGGAATCTTGCGCTGCTGGCATTGCAAGGTCCGGCGTCCGCCGTCGCGCTGGAACGCTTGGTTCCGGGCGTTCGCGGCATGAAGTACATGGACGTTTCCGAGTTCGAAGCGGACGGGGCCGAGCTGGTCATTTCTCGTTCGGGATACACGGGCGAGGACGGGTTCGAGATTTCAATCGACCAAGATCATGCCGAGGTCTTCGCATCAAAGCTCATTGACATGGATGAAGTGGAGCCCGCCGGCCTCGGCGCGAGAGACTCGCTGAGGCTCGAGAAGGGTTTTTGCCTTTACGGCAACGACATCGACGAAGACACCTCTCCCGTGGAGGCGGGCCTTGCCTGGACAATAGGCACGGCTCGAAAGCAAGGCGGCGATCGAGCGGGAGGTTACCCCGGATTCAAGCGGATTGACGACGAGCTTGGAAGCGGACCGATCCGCCGCAGGGTCGGCTTGGTCCCGGACGGTCGGGTGCCGCTGAGGTCTGGCACGCCTCTCTTTGAGGACGCTGAGGGGCGCAACGCCGTTGGGAAAGTGACATCGGGAGGGTTCGGACCGAGCGTAGGTTCGCCGATTTCGATCTGCTACCTTGACGCGGACTTCGCTCGAAAAGCCAACAAGGCGTATGGCGAAGTGCGAGGAAAGTTTCATCCGGCGCGCATCGTCGCGATGCCGTTCGTGCGCAACTGACTAACGACTGACGGAAGGAATTGAAATTGCGGTACACTGAAGATCACGAATGGCTGTCCAAAGACGGCAATGAATTTACCGTTGGGATCACGGAATACGCGGCGTCTCAGCTTGGCGACATCGTCTTCATTGAACTGCCGGACGTCGGCGCGAAAGTCGAATGCGGCTCCGAAGTCGCAGTTGTCGAAAGCGTCAAAGCGGCGTCGGAGATAAATGCGCCTGCGTCTGGCACGATTGTCGGCGTCAACGCCGCTGTCGCCGACGAGCCGGCGATTGTCTCCAACGACCCGTTGAATGAAGGGTGGTTTTTCAAAATGGAATTCGACGAGCCCGAGCAGTTCGACCAGTTCATGTCGGAAGACCAGTATAACGAATTGATTGCTTGACGAGCGACTGAACCAATGCCCCACGACATCAAGCATTTTTTCCCGGACGACTTCGCGAATTTGCGGCACATCGGTCCTTCGCCAATTGAAATCGACGAGATGCTGGCCTCCCTTGGCTTTGGAGAAATCGAAGGCTTCATCAGGAGCCTGCTGCCCGAAAAGCTCGGGCATAGCGAAGCACTGGACATCGGGAACCCGCTCTCGGAGCGCGAAACACTGGCGAGGATCCGTGCAACTGCTGAAAAAAACGTCGTGTTCAGATCATTGATAGGCGCCGGATTCTACGGAACCGACACGCCGTCCCCGATCATTCGCAATATCCTTGAAAGTCCCGCTTGGTACACAGCCTATACGCCTTACCAATCGGAGATCAGCCAAGGCCGCCTTGAAGTGCTTCTGATATTCCAGACGATGGTTTGCGATTTGACCGGTCTTGAAGTCGCCAACGCGTCGTTGCTGGACGAGGCAACCGCGTGCGCGGAAGCGATGACTATGGCCTACCGGTCTTCGAAGTCGAAATCCAAAGTGTTTTTCGTGGATCGCGATTGCCATCCGCAAAACATCGCAGTTCTGCGCACTCGCGCCGAGCCCATCGGAATTCAGTTGCGCATCGGCGATCCGAAGCAGGACCTTCGGGACGAGCCTTGTTTCGGCGCGCTGTTTCAGTATCCGGGAACCTATGGAGCAATCCGCGATTTTTCGGCGGAAACCGGGGCTTTGCATGACGCCGGAGGACTTGCGGTGTTTTCGGCGGATCCGATGGCGCTCATGCTGTTCAAGGAGCCGGGCGCCATGGGAGCTGACATTGCAGTCGGCTCGGCGCAGAGGTTCGGCGTTCCGCTCGGTTTCGGAGGACCTCACGCCGCATTCATTGCGGCGAAAGAAAAGCTGAAGCGCGAGCTGCCGGGCAGAATCGTCGGCGTTTCAAAAGACGGTCGCGACAAGCCCGCGCTGCGCCTTGCGCTGCAAACCAGAGAGCAGCACATCCGGCGACAAAAAGCCAAATCGAACATTTGCACAGCGCAGGTGCTTCCCGCGGTAATGGCGGCGATGTACGCCGTCTTCCACGGCAGAGCTGGGCTGCGAACCATAGCCGAGCGAATCCATTCCAATGCCTGCGATCTGAGGGATGCGCTTGCAAGCGCCGGTCATCAGATCGGCGGTGAGCCGATCTTCGACACCTTCATGATCAAGGTCGGAGACAAGAAAGAGGAACTGCTTCGGGAACTTGGCCGAGAAAGGATAAATGCAAGAGACATTCCCGGCGGCAAAATCGGGATTTCGGTCGACGAACTCACCGATGAGAACCTGATGGAAGACGTGTGCAAGGTCTTCAAAGCCGGGCCGGGAACCGTGCGCAAAGGACGGAAGACGCGCATTCCGGTGGAGGTCGAGCGGAGGACGAACCTCTTGACGCACTCGGTATTCCACTTGAATCGCTCGGAAGCCGCATTCACGAGATTCATTCGCGGCCTGTCCGATCGGGATCTTGCGCTGGACAGGTCGATGATTCCTCTCGGATCCTGCACGATGAAGCTCAATGCCGCGACGGAAATGATTCCGGTGACTTGGCCGGAATTCAGCCAGATTCATCCGCTCGCGCCGCTCAATCAGGCAGGGGGCTTTCTTGAACTGGTCGAAGACCTCTCGCGCAAGCTTTGCCAAATAACGGGTTTCGACAAGATTTCCATGCAGCCCAATTCCGGGGCGCAAGGCGAATACGCAGGGCTGATGGCCATCCGAGGATACCTGTCCAGCATCGGGCAAGCGCACCGCAACATTTGCATGATACCTGAATCCGCGCACGGAACGAACGCGGCTTCCGCCAGCCTCGCGGGCTATGACGTCGTCGAAATCGGCACGAGCGATGACGGATCCGTGGACTTGGACGATCTCGCCAAAAAGACCGAAACCGTCGGCGACGCATTGGCGGCGACCATGGTAACTTATCCGTCGACCCACGGAGTCTTCGAAAGTGGAATCAGGGAAGTCATCGACATTACCCACAGGTTCGGCGGACAAGTCTATCTTGACGGCGCAAACCTGAACGCTTTGCTGGGAATTGCAAAGCCCGGCGATCTCGGCGCCGATGTGGCGCACCTGAATTTGCACAAAACATTCTGCATTCCGCACGGAGGCGGCGGACCTGGCATGGGTCCGATCGGCGTGAAGTCGCATTTGGCGGAATTCCTCCCCGGCGACCCGGCGACTGGCGAGGCCGTCGGCGCGGTAAGCGGAAGCAGACTCGGCTCGGCTTCCATTCTAGTGGTGTCATGGGCGTATTTGTTGCTGATGGGCGGCGAAGGTTTGGAACAGGCCACGAAGATGGCAATTCTGAATTCGAACTATGTCGCCCGCCGCCTTCAGCAGAAATACAAGATTCGCTACGCGGGCCGCAACGGTTTCGTCGCCCACGAATGCATAATCGACATTAATGCCGCCGTCGAAGGTACCGCCATTACGGTGGAGGATGTCGCGAAGCGTTTGATTGACAACGGGTTTCATCCGCCGACGATGAGTTGGCCGGTTCCCGGCACGCTGATGGTCGAGCCTACAGAATCGGAACCGAAATCGGAACTGGACAGGTTTTGCGACGCCATGATTGAAATTGCGGATGAAATCGAAGCGGTGCGCTCCGGCCAGTCGGATCCTGCGAACAACGTGCTGGTCAATGCGCCGCATACCGCAGCGGATCTGGTCGGCGAGTGGGATCGTCCCTATTCGAGACGAAGGGGGATTTTCCCTGCCGGGGCATTGGAGGATTCAAAATACTGGCCGCCCGTGAACCGGGTCGACAATCTGCAAGGCGATCGAAACTTCATCGGCAGGCTTGCGGAATAAGTCTGTTGGAGCAGTCCTGGCTGGGTTCGGTCGACATCGGCGCGATCGAGCTGGACGCGGAGTCTCGGGACGACATCCCGGCGCTCCTGATCGGGGTTCAGGCGATCTACGAGGACGAGGCGACGCGGACGGCGCTGTTCCGCCTTCTGGAGGCGCACATCCTTCCGGGCCGTCGCCGGGACACGGGCCGCCCGGGGATGGATCTGTGGCGGATTCTGGCGGTGGGCCTTCTGAAGCAGGGGCTTCGGTGCGACTTCGACCGGCTGCGGGAGATCGCGGACCGGCATGCGGATGTTCAGTCGTTTCCGGACCACGACGTCTGGTTCGATCCCTGCCGCTACGAGCTCCGGACCATCCGGGACAATGTGGCCCTGCCGGCGCCGGAGCTTCTGCGCAAGGTGAACGATCTTGTCGCGGCGGCCGGGCAGGAGATCTTGGGACTGGAGCCTGGCGCGGCGCTGGTCGGTCGCTGCGACTCGTTCGTGGCGGAGACGGACGTGCACTATCCGACCGACGTCGGTGTCAATGCCGAAGTAAAATTCCCCAAAAGTGCCGAAGCAGAATTCCCCACTTTTTCGGTGTTTTTGGTGACGAGCCAGTCCGGTCGTCGGTTCGGATCTCCTTTCTGGGCCGCCCTCGTTTTTTCGGCGGCGGCGGCGGCGGCGTGATGGGCGCATTCGTTCGGACGTGTTCGGGAATGAGGTCGGCGTGCTTTCCGGGTCTGTAGCTTGCGCCTTCGATTCGGACGACGACTGCGTGGTGGAGGAGCCGGTCGAGGAGGGCCGTCGCGACGACGGGATCGCCGAAGATGTCGCCCCATTCGGCGAAGCTTCTGTTCGAGGTTAGGATCATCGCGCCTTTTTCGCAACTCGCATCTGCGATTTGGAAGAACAGGCTTGCTCCGCCCTGCGTGATGGGCAAATATCCGATTTCATCGACGATGAGTATGGCGGCCCGCGCGAAGAAGCGGATTTTTTCGGCGAGCTGTCCTTGTCGCTCGGCTTTGGCGAGGCTGTCGGCGGGTTCGGCGAGCGTCGTCTTGTAGACGCTTTTTCCGGCTTTGACGGCGGCGACGCCGAGAGCGGTCGCGAGGTGGGACTTTCCGGTTCCGGGCGGTCCGAGGAAGTGGACGGTTTCGCGTCTCCGGATGAAGTCGAGCTGGGCCAGCGCGGCGATTCTCTCCCGGTCGAGGGAGGGCTGGAATGCGAAGTCGAAGCTTTCGACCGTCTTGACGGGGAGGAGCTTCGCGGTTCGCAATGCGATGTCTATTCGTCTTGTTTCGCGCAGGGCGCAATCCTCGCTGAGGAGGGCGTCGATGGCTTCGACGGCTGTGATCTCGCCCTGCTCGAGGCGCCGCAGCGTGGGTCCGAGCGCTTCGAGCGCCCGGGGCATTTTCAGTCCGACCAGGGCGGCGCTGATGCGGTCGACAAGTTCGGTCATCGGGCTGCTCCCTGCCGTTCGAGGCGGCGTCCCACGGCGTCGTAGAAGGCCAGGGGCCGTTTCGGCGCCTCTTCGAGTTGCATCGGGTCGGGACGCGGCGGGGGCGGCCTGCGGTGGCCGGGATCGACCCTGCGGCGGTTCCGGCCTTCGAGGATCGGATGCCGTGCGATCAGCGTCCTGTCTTCAAAGATCCGCACTTCCGCGGGATGCCTCTGCACCTCCAGCACGCGCTTGCGGGCGGCGTCCGGCACCGAGTAGAGGTTTCCGCCGACGGAGACCATTCCGTCGCGGCTGACGCGCCGCTCGACGGTCAGGACCGCGTCGTAGGGATGCGCGGGCAGCGGGACCAAGGAGCACTGCTCTTCGGCGAAGGCCTGGTCGACGATCCGTCCGGTGGTGGCGTGGACGCGCGGATTGGCGACCTTGCCGCGCCAATCGTCGAATTGCGCGTCGGGATCGTCGAGGCAGCGGAAGGTCCGGTCGAGGAAGAAGTCCTGGCGGATGTAGCGGAACGGTCGCTCGACCTTGCCCTTGGTCTTCGCCCGGCAGGCTCTGCAGGCCTTGGGCGCCGATCCGTAGTGGTTGAGCAAGGCGACCAAGGACGGGTTGTAGATCACGTACCGGTCGGCGTCCTCTCCCAGGACGGCGGTCTTCATCCGGTCGTAGAGCACTTCTTTCGTCGCCCCTCCGCAGGCGTCGAATGCGGAGACGTGGCATCCCGGGACGGTCTCGAGCTTCTGGTCGGCGCAGAACCGTCCCCACAGCCATCGGCTGCATCCGAGGACGAATGAGAACAGGTGGACTTTCCTGACGACGCCGGGCTCGTCGGCGTATTCGGTTTTGAATTCGGCGAAGTCGACCTGGGCCTGCTCGCCGGGCCCGGTCTCGAAGCGCCGCTCGAACCTGGGCGCCGCGTCCGGCCGGATCGCGCGGAGATAATCCGTCACCGCCGTGTAGCCGCCTTCGTAGCCGCGCTCCTGGATCTCCCGGAACAGCCGGCGTCCGGACAGATCCGGGCAGTTCCCGATCTTTTTGGCGAGATAGCCCTCGTACGGCTCCAGAAGCCGGGGCCGCGGCTCCCGCGGCGAATAGGCCGGAGCCGCGAGGCCCCGATCCAGCAGTTTGCGGACCGTCTTGCGGTCCAGGCCCGTCCGCCGCGCGATGGCGCTGATCGAAAGGCCTTCCCGTTTCAGTTCTTGCAACATGACAATCTTCTCCAGCTTCAACACCCGACCCGAGCCTCCTTCGGCAAAAAATCGGATGGGATTTTGGACTGCTTTCGTTCCGGGGGGCATGCCCCCCGGAACGAATTCGCAGCCCCCCTGACTGGGGAATTCTGCTTCGGCGCTTTTGGGGAGTTTTAACCCGGTAGTAACAGTCGGCCTGCTTCGGGATTCGGTCCGCTGCCTGATCCGGGAGGCGTCGCGGGCCTGCGTGGCGTTCGGCGTTTCCGGATGGCGCCAGCGGCGGCATTGGGAAAGCACGGTCGGAGCTCTGTCCGACGCCGTGAGGACGGCGTCGCTGCAGCGCTCCCGTCCGGGCGCGGTTCGGTCCTATCTGGCGGCGTCCATGAAGCTGGCCGCCAAGGCGGAGGGGTCTCTGGCGGCGCTGAAGCGCGCGGGCTGCCCCGAGGCGGCTCTGGACGAGATCGGCCGGCTCGTCGCCCATGCGCGCCGGTTCGCGGACCAGATCGACCGCCGCGTGCTGCGGGGGGAGAAGATTCCGCAGGGGGAGAAGCTGTTCTCGGTCTTCGAGGGCCACACCCGGTGGATCTCCAAGGGCAAGGCCGGCAAGACGGTCGAGTTCGGCGTTCCGGTCTGCATCGTCGAGGACGGGAACGGGTTCGCGCTCGGCCACGAGATCATGCGGACGGGCGGCGACGCCGACGTCGCGGTTCCGCTGATCAGGCGCTGCCGGGAGGCGTTCCCCGGCCTGCGGGGATGCAGCTTCGACCGGGGCTTCCACAGCCCGTCGAACCGCGAAGAGCTGGACAAGCTGCTGGATCTGAACGCCTTGCCGAAGAAGGGCAAGCTGTCGGCCGCCGAGCGTGAGCGCGAGGCGGAGCCGACCTTCGCGGCGGCGCGGCGCAAGCATTCGGGAGTGGAGTCGGCGATCAACAGCCTGGAGCGCCGCGGTCTGGACCGGGTCCGGCTGCGCGGCCCGGACGGATTCGAGATGGCGGTCGGCCTCTCCGTCCTCGCCTTCAACGTCCACCGGATCGGGCAGATCCTGCGCGAGCGCAAGCGAATGCAGCGGGAACAGGGGCGGGAAGAGCGCAGCTGGAACGCAGGCGGATGCAGCGGGAATGCGAGAACGGCTGCAGCCAATCCGACGACAGCGCGCCGCCTGAGCGGCGTTTCCCCCGGAAACCGGCCGGAAGGCGGCCGACGGCGGAGCCTGCGCCGACGGCACGAAAAACCGAGGAAAACGCGGAAATTTTGGCCCCGGCGCCGAACCGGCCTTGCTCCCCCGCGAAAAAGCGCTTCGGAAGACCCCCGGCAAGCCGGTCGTCCGTGAAAACCGGCGCCTTTTCTGCCAGACACTAAGTATATAAGCCCATACTTTTCGTTGAAAGAAAGGCTATGGCGATGAGATCCGAACAACAATTGCTATCAGCGAAGGAAGCAGCGTATGTGACTGGGGTGCCGCTGAAGACGGTGCGTTGGATCCTCCGCGAAGATTTGTTGTGCAACTTCGCGGAGAAGCACAAAGGCAAGTGGATGATTTCCAAGTGTGCGTTGGTTGGGCTGAAACTCGCCTATGAGACAGCCGGTACCTTGACCTTGGAAGACCGACGACGGCTCGTGCGCCATGTCCTTGAATATCCTGTTACAGAGACGGTTCGCGAGGACGCCGTTTCCTTCGACGTGTGCTCAATGAAGAACGATGTAAAGCAACGACTTGCATCGTTGGATAAAGCAAAAAGAATTATTGTGAGCAAAAGGGACATCCTAGCCGGTGCACCGTGCTTCAAAGGTACGCGGATTCCCGCCCATGTCATTGCGGCAATGCGAGCCAACGGGGAACAAGTTGCTTCGATTATTGACGCCTACCCGAGTCTGACTGAAGAGCAAGTGGATGCTGCCACAATCTACGATATGGCGTACCCTCGTCGTAACTCTTGGCAAAGGAGACCCGCATGGTGGGACAACTACGAAAAAGGGGAAACTCGACACGCTGCTTCAGGGCTCATAAGCGAAATTGCGTTAGGCAGGATTGAAGGATGTGGATTCATGCGTGATTGCCAATGAGATTTTTGATTGACGAGTGCCTTAGCCGCGATCTTGTCCCAATCGCAATAGATCGAGAGTTTTTTGCGACTCATGTCGTGTTTCTCGGCCTTCAAGGAAATCCGGATTGGGTCATAGTACGGCGCGCTGTGAGCGACGGATACGTGCTTGTCACCAATAATGCGAAGGATTTCATACCTCTCGTTGGCGAAGAAGAAATCCATTGCGGACTTGTCTGCCTGAATATCTCAGACGGCCTTGCTAGTCGGGACACCCAATGCCGCCTGTTCGAGCGCGCCTTGAATTAGTTGGGCGAAAACGAGCCCGTCAACAAGGTTATTGAGATCACCTTGGACAGTGATGCCGAGATCACCACGAGGCAATACGATTGGCCCACAGAAAACCAGGAACCCGAGAATGACGCAGAAGCAATTTGATATGTCGGGCGACGAGGGTGGCGACAAGGCATTTCGACGATATGCGGCGAGCCGGAAATCAGAGCGGTTGGAAGAGTTGTCGAATGCTCAGTTCACCATTCGTAAGGTTCGATTCGATCAGCCGAGAGGGCATAGCTGCTCTCCGCGAGCCGGGTGGACGTTGGATCTGTGCCAAGCACGCCAGTAACACTTACAGCCTTGAACAACCCGTCGAATTCGTAAGACGTTTCGGTCGTCACAAACACCAACGCCGTTCTGGGTGCATCTCACGTTTTTCGGCGAAGTCTGTTTTTGCGCTTTCGCGCCTCGTCCGATTTCGGCGTTCCGAGGGTTACAATTGGGCGCATCAGGGTTCAGCATGGACTTGTCCCGGGGGCGGTTGCCGAAGACCCGCGAACGGCGGGCGCCACGCATCCGGGCGCGAGCAGACGAGGGCATCATGACAATCAAGAGACAGGATTCGGAGCTCCGCCATCCGGAGGCGGTGGCGTTTTTTGCAAGGATTGACGGACGAACAGGCGGCGAAGCAGCCGCCTTTGAGTCTCGAGCATGACGGCGTTGTGACGCGGTATTGGCGCGACAGCGGGCGGGTGCATTGCGACGAGTTCCCGACCTCCGAGGCGGGCGCGCTGGATGTGCTCATGCGGGTGGTGGAATCGGAGTTCGGCCGTTCGCTTCCGCTGCTGACGGCGCAGCTCCGGAGCGGAAGCGATCTACGCCGACGCCGCCAGTTCCGACAGCTACGAGGAAGCGAGCCGCAAGCTCAAGAATCTGGTCGGCGTGGCGGTGACGAAGGCGACCCTCCAGCGCCACGGCACGCGGACCGGCCAAGAGATCCGAGCCGTTCGAGCGGGAGGATGTCGAGGCGGAGGCACCGGCGGAGCAGATTCTGCTGGGGATCGACGGCACCGGAGTTCCGATGGCCGCCCGCGAGGTCGAGGGCGTGGCCTGCAAGCAGGCGGACGGTCGGGACCCGAAGACCGGGGAGCTTCGGAAGGACAAGACCAACGGCGCGGTCAGCGTCCGCATCGACAGCGCGCGAGCGGCGGGCGGCGGGACCTCGGAGTTCGGCGCTCGGCTGAGGCAGTTCGGGCTCTGGAACGGCTTGTTTGAGGCTAAGGAATTGGTGGTGCTGTCCGACGGGGTGCCGTGGGTCCGAACCTCCCACGAGAAGGCCCCGGACGGAAAGTGACCTTCGTCCTCGACCAATGCCATGCCCTCGATCGCGCGGACGCCGCCCTAGAGCCGCACCACTAGCTTGAAGCGGTCGCGACCTTCATTCGCTACTGCAAGACCAACAGAGACCGAATGCATTACGACCTCTATCGGAAGCTCGGACTGCCGGTCGGGTCCGGCGTCGTGGAAAGCGCCTGCAAGCAAATCGTCAGCAGCCGCTTCAAGCGGGCCGGGTGCCACTGGTCGAAGGCCGGAGCCAAGCCCTGCTCGCCGTCAGATGCTGCCTGAAGAACAACCGTTGGCCCGACTTCCTCGAATGGAGAGCTTGCAGCGCCGCTGACGCATAACCAAAAAACGTGAGATACACCCAATCCACCTCCTCAACACCGGAGTCGCGCCGCCGACCCCAAATTCGCTTTTGCGGGTGTTTTTATTCATCAGATGGAGAGCAATGCGAATTACTTTGAAGCGCGTGCATGTATACATTCAAAAGATACTGTTTCATCGATACGAATGCGCACTAATTTATAATTGTCGCCTGAAAAACTTCAACGCGTTGAAGGATTCTCGGGCGGCCCGAATTTAGGTTTCAAGGATTGCAAGAGCATGAGCGCACACGGATACGAGAGCGGCCGACTGAACCTTCCTTTTGTCGGCATCTGCACGTTTGCCAAAAGCGAATATATTGCCGAGTGGCAAGCAATCGCCGCCGACGTCGCAGTTTTGGGCGCGCCCTACGACTTCGGCTGCCAGTGGCGCTCGGGTGCGCGGTTCGGACCTCGCGCGATCCGCGAGGCGTCCACCTTGTTTTCTTTCGGGCACGGCGGCGCCTACGACTTTGAGGATGACGTCACGTACCTTCCTGCCGACGGCACCAAAATCGCCGATATCGGCGATGCAGACATCATCCATACCGATACCATAAGCAGCCACGCCAATATCGAGGCCGGGGTTCGCGAGATACTTAAAGCGGGGGCGTTGCCGGTCGTTCTGGGCGGCGATCATTCCGTCAACATTCCTTGCATCAACGCGTTTGACGATCAAGAGCCGTTCCATGTGGTTCAGATCGACGCCCATCTGGATTTTGTAGACGAGCGCCACGGCGTGCGTTTCGGGCATGGCAATCCGATGCGCCGCGCCGCGGAGAAGAACTATGTCACCGGCCTGACGCAGCTGGGGATCCGAAACGTATCTTCGACAGCCAAAGAGGGGTACGAGGATGCGCGGCGAATGGGGTCGGACATTCTTTCCGTCCGGCATCTGCGCAAACTCGGGGTCGAAGGCATTCTTGAAAGGGTGCCGGCGGGCAAGCGGTACTACCTGACCATAGACATAGACGCGTTCGATCCTTCGATCGCGCCGGGAACCGGCACCCCCAGCCACGGCGGGTTCCTGTACTATGAAGTTCTGGAATTTCTGGACGGGCTGAGCAAGCGCGGCGATATCGTCGGCGTGGACCTGGTCGAGGTCGCGCCGGATTACGACCGTACCGGCAGCACGGCAATCTTGGCCGCTCAGGTGCTGATGAACTTGATCGGGCGCATCCTGCACAATCGCGGCAGTTGAATTTATGGCTTTCCCGGCGGAACAGTCCGAACTGACTGGAAAGCGAGCCCTCGTCACGGGGGCCAGCCGCGGGATCGGCGCCGCCTGCGCGCTTGCGCTGGCGGACCAAGGGTCATGGGTGGCTTGCCTTGATCTCGCTTCGGTCGAGGAGACGGTCAAAACGATCGAGAGCGGCATCGGCAGAGCCATCGGCCTGCAATGCGACGTGTCCGACGAGGCTTCGGTATTGGCGGCCGTTTCCGAGCTGCAGGCACGGATCGGGAGGATCGACGTGCTCGTGCACTGTGCCGGCATAATGCACGAAAAACCGTTGCTCGAGACCAGTACGGAGGAGTTCGACCGCGTCATCGCCGTCAATCTGCGCGGGTCTTTTCTTATAGGACGCGAAGCCATGCGCATCATGAGCGGGCAGGACGGGCGCGTGATCATGATTGCCTCGGATCTGAGCTATCTCGGGCGCGAGACGTTCTCTCCCTATGTTGCGTCCAAGCATGGCGTGATGGGCTTGGTACGATCCTGGGCCAAAGAGTTCGCGCCCGGCATCCTGGTGAATGCGATCTGCCCCGGACCGATCGATACGGCGATGCTGGATCAACACAACATGTCGCCCGAATGGCGGGCGAAGGAGCTGGAAATTCCGATGGCGCGCTTTGGCAGGCCGGATGAAATTGCAAAAACAGCCGTGTTTCTTGCCGGCGGAGGCGCAAGCTATATCACCGGACAGGGCATCGGCGTGAATGGTGGGAGCGTTATGCCATGATCCGCAATCCTGTGCCTTGGCCGAACGGCGCGAAATGCGCCTGCTGCATCACCTTCGACATGGATGCGGACAGCCTGATCCATGTGGCCCATCGCAATGACGGGCACAGCCGCGTCTCGGCGTTGTCAATGCTGCGCTACGGCCCCGAGGTCGCCATCCATCGCATCACTGAAACCTACAAGCGCTTGGGCATAACCCAGACATTCTTCGTTCCCGCATGGTGCATCGAGAACTATCCGCAAGCGGTCGAGGCAATTCTGGAGGGCGGCAACGAGATTGCCCATCACAGCTACATCCATGAGCACCCCAACGAATTGCCGCCCGCTGATGAAGAGTACTGGCTGGATCGAGCCATCGATGTGATTGTGAAACACACCGGTCAAAAGCCCCGAGGGTTTCGCGCGCCGCTTTACAATTTCTCGGACCGGACCGCCGATCTGCTGACCGCGCGCGGGTTCGTCTACGACGCATCGCTCATGGGAGATGACGTTCCCTATTTTCTCGATGCCAAGAACGGTTCTCTGGTCGAGCTTCCGACGCATTGGGGCCTCGACGACTGGCCGCAATACGTGCAGTCCATCGACTTGGACTACATGATGCCGATCAGGGCGCCCAGCGTGGGCTTCGAGACATTTCGTCAGGAGTTCGAATCCGCTTATCGCCACGGCGGGCTTTGGATACCGGTCGTGCACCCGTTCGCCACGGGCAGGCTGGCGCGTTGGGATGTCGCGACCGAGTTTCTTGAAGGCGTTCTGGAGCGGAGCGACGTCTGGTTCGCTCCGATGGAGGAGATCGCCGCGCATGTGACGGCCGTCACCGCAGACGGATCCTACAGTCCAAGGCGCGACCGGGTGCCGTTCTACTCGGAACCCGTCAGCCCGACGCCGCCGAGCCGAACCGATCTTTGCGGTTCCTGATCTCATCCATCGCGATTTCGAGATCGGTGAGGAACGTGCTGACAATCACGGAATCTCGCACGTTCTTGCGGGTGACGACGAAGAAATCCGAAACGTATTTGAAGTGATCCTGAAGCAAGGGAACCAGCAAGCCATTGGCGACCCAGTCCTTGGTATAATGAATGGGCAGAAAGCCGACATGGCCGCCGCCCAGCAGCAATATGGCCGCCGCTTCCAAAAACTCGACCGAGGCATGCGAACTGCCCAATTCCTCGCCAAGAGGAAACAGGTCTCGTCCCTCAAGGTATGACCGCGTGACCTTCCGGCTTTGCTGGACGGCGCGAATAATGTCCTCTTTGTCGGACATTGAAGCGACAGGATGACCGGATGCGCAGTAAAGCGCATTCACTTCACTATATATCGGCGTATAGCTGAGATCCGGAAGTTTCCGGTCGAACGTGCCGATAGCGACGTCTATCTCCGTCTCCATGACGGCTCGCTCCAGACGGTTGGGCGTCATGATCAATAGGTTGATCGTGACTTCGCTCGCCTTGTTGTTCAAAAGCTCAATGCCCCGCACAACGGGGCAATTCGGATCCGTGATCGTGCTGTCGATGACGCCAAGCCTGAGGAATCCGCTGAGTTTGCCCTTCAGTTCGAGCGTCACGTTCTGAAAGCTCTCATGCGCCTTGAATACGGCCAATGCCTGTTTGTAGACACTCTCGCCCTTGCGGGTCAGGCGAAACCCGGTCCGGCCCCGATCGCAAAGCCGGAAGCCCAGCCTTTGCTCGAGTTTGCCTATGTGATTGCTGATGGTCGACTGCCCGACATTCAGGACGGCTTGCGCGTTGGAAAATCCGCGGCATTCCACCACCGCCTTGAAAACGCGCAAAAGCCGAATGTCGATGTCGCTGAGCTGGTACATGCAACCAGTAAACATATACTTCGATCAGCATCAATGTATTTGTGAATAGCTTTGCATCCATTCACTGAAAACACCTGTGCTACCCTTCTCATCTTAGCGAACGAATCACGGCTGAACCCGGCCCGAATGCGCAGCAGGAAAGACTGAGCCGAACGAAATGGCAGATACTCGCGCCGAAGCTATCCCGGAAACAAGCTCCACGTCCGCGAACAAGAAACCCATTTTGAGGCTGCTCTCTCCGCTGGACCACCGGCAAACCATGATCCTCGGCATCATCGGCGCAGTCGTGTTCTTTGCGATCTGGCAGATTGCCCACATGATGACTGCGGAAGAAGCCAAAAGGTTTCTTCCATCGCCGGTGGCGGTTGTTCAAGCCTTGCTCGATCTGATCGTCGAAAAGGACTTCATGTCCGATGTGGCCGTTTCCGCGTACAGGATTTTCGGCAGCTTCATCATAGCCTGCATAATTGCGATCCCGCTCGGCGTGTTGATGGGCTGCTTCGCGCCGCTCAGGGCGCTTATCAACCCGGTCGTATCCGGCGCGCGCTACCTGCCGGCGGCATCGTTCATCCCTCTTTTGCTGGTCTGGTTCGGCCCGACCGACAGCCAGAAAATGGCGCTGCTGGTGCTTGGCGTGATCTTCTTTCTGATCGCGCTGATCCTCGACAACACCGAAGCCGTCGCCAAGGAGCTGATCGAAGCGGCGCAGACCATGGGCGCTTCGCGCAAGGAAATCGTGATCAATGTCGTCGGGCGAGCCGCCTCCCCTGCGATCATGGATTCAATGCGCAACATGATCGCCGTCGGCTACACCTATCTGGTGATCGCTGAAATCGTCGCCGCGCAGGATGGAATCGGCGCGGTGATGATGCGGGCAGGCCGCTTTCTGAAGGTCGACGTCATCATGGCCGGAATTCTGACCATCGGAATCATGGGGGTGCTGACGGATATCCTGTTTCGCCTTTGCGCCTATTACGCGTTCCCCTGGAACCGGAAACGCAAAGGCTGACCGGAGGGCCGCGCCATGGAATCCGCACGTGAAATCAGCGCCCGCACGGTCATCAGCATCAAGGATATGACCAAAACCTATCTGGGCGGATCATTCACCGCAGTCGACAACGTGTCGATGGAAATCAAGGAAGGCGAGATCGTGGCCTTCGTCGGCCCGTCGGGCTGCGGCAAGACGACGGTGATGCGGATGGTCGCCGGGCTCGAAGAGCCCACGGAAGGAGCCGTCTTCGTCAACGACCAAATGGTGCACGGACCCGGACCTGATCGAGGAATGATCTTTCAGGCCTATACGTCGTTTCCTTGGCTGACTGCTCGCCAGAACGTGGAATACGGCATGAAAATCCTCGGGATCCCGACCGCCGAACGCCGCGAGCGCGCCCAAAGGCTGCTGGAAGAGGTGCATCTGGGACCGGCCGCCGACAAATACCCGGCAGAGCTTTCCGGCGGCATGAAGCAGCGCGTGGCGATCGCCAGAACCCTTGCGCAGAACCCCGAGGTTCTGCTGATGGACGAGCCCTTCGGCGCGCTGGACGCGCAGGTCCGCTGGGAAATGCAGGAAATGATGATCGAGATCATCAATACCGAGAAAAAGACCGTGATCCTGGTCACCCACGACATTCAGGAGGCGATCTATGTGGCTGACCGCGTCGTGTTCTTCACGCGGACCCCCGGGCGGATCAAACAGGACGTGTACATGGAATTCAAAGACGGCCAGCGCTTCGTCGGCAAAGAAGAGCTGCTGGGGCAGCCGGGGTATCTGGAAATCGAAAAGCAACTCTTCGCGTGGATGCGCGAAGAAATCAAACAGTGAGCAACCAGGCGGAACGGTCCGCCGCGCAAAGGAGGGAATCAATGAGAAGATCCAGCGGAAAATTGGCCGGCGGCCTTGCGACTGCGGCGGCGGTGTTCGCCGCGACGGGCGGAACGGCGTTGGCCCAAGAGAAATTCACCGTGACGATGCTGTCGGTGTCGGTCTACGGACCTTGGTTCATCGCCAAGGAAAAGGGGATGGCCGAGAACATCGATATAGAAGTCAAGATCATCGAGGACATCACCGCCCGCAACGCCGGCCTGGTCAGCGGAGACATCCAATGCATGATGACGACGATGGACAGCACGGTCGTGACGGTCTCGGCAGGCGTGCCGGTCAAGCACGTGGCCGTGCCGCTGATGTCGTACGGCCTCGATGAAATGGTGGTCGACGGATCAATCCAGTCCGAGGCCGATCTGGCGGGCAAGACCTACGCCGCCGACTACGGCTTCCTCAACCATATGTGGATGTTGCTGACGCTGAAGAAGAACGGCATTCCGCTGGACGGCGCCAACCATTCGATCATGCTTCCTCAGGATGCGGCGGCGGCCTTTTCATCCGGCGCGCTGGATGTGGATGTGAACTTCATTCCGTTCTCGACGCAGTCGGCGCAACGCGAAGGAGCGCATGTTCTGAAAAGCACGTTCACCGACAAGACGTACGAGCGCGGCCTGGTTTCAGATTCCATCGCCTGCAGCTCGTCGTGGCTGGAAGAAAATCCCGAGGTAGCCCGCGAAGCGGTCCGCGCTTGGTTCGAAGCGGTCGATTGGTGGAAGCAGAACCCCGCCGAAGGCAACGCGATCGTCGCCAAAGGTCTTGATTGGCCCGAAGCGGACGTCCGCCTGACGCAGGCCGGCGCGGTGATGTTGAACATCGATCAGAACAAAGGCGCGCTCGGCATGGGCGACGGGCGTCCGCTATGCGCGTCCATTCCGGCCGAGGCGCCGCAGCCAGACGGCGAACCCAGCGGATGGGGCGCTCTGGTCGGGTCCGACAATGATTGCGAACCGGGCTACCTTTTCGCGACCTGGTCGCTCTTCGGCGATGTTTACAAGGAGGCCGGCGTCATCGACACGATCACTCCCGCCGAAGAAGGCATCGACCCGTCCATCATCGAGTGGCTGTCGAATGAGAATTACGACGAACAGTACGTCTCGAACAGGTGGGTGGGCCGTTTGCCGATTTGAGTGCTCCGCGGCTGCCGGGGCGGAAACGCCCCGGCGATTTGCCTGAATCCGGTTTCAGGCGGGACGGACCAACAGTTACGGGCTGAGACATGAAATCACGCTTCACATATCAGCGCGCCAACAGTCCCGACGAAGCGATCGCATTGCTGGCGCAATATGGGGACGACGCCGGGATCTGGGCGGGCGGCACCGATATGACCCTGCACTGGCAGCGGGAAATCGTGACGCCCAAGATCTGCATCGACATTCGCGGACTGAGCCATCTGGATTTCATCGCTGTGGAATCCGATGCGATCCGGATCGGCGCGATGGCCTCGCTGGCCGCTTTGGAACGATCCGACGGTCGGCATCATGTCCTTGCGATGCTGAGCGACATCACCAAGCTGATGTGCACCCCGCAGACCCGCACCTTGGCCACGGTCGGCGGCAACATGTGCAACGCGTCTCCTGCCGCCGATCTGAGTCCGGCATTCGTCGCGCTGGACGCGCGCATGGTTATTTTAGGCGCGGACGGCACGCGCGAGGTTGCGGCGGTCGATTTCTTCACGGGCGTGAACCGGACCGATCTGGGCGTGGCGGAACTGCTGCAGGAAGTGGTCATTCCCTTGCCGGCGGACGGGGACGTCCAAGGATCGTACCGGCGGATTGATCGGACTGTCGTCGACATCGCGCTGGTCAACGGATCCGCGGCTGTCACGGTCGGCAGCGACGGCGTCATCTCCAAAGTTGGGATCGGAATGGGCGCGGTGGCGCCCGTGATTCTGGACGCGCCGGATGCCTCCTCTGCGCTTCAAGGCAAGACGCTGGCGGACGTGACGCGCGACGATCTGGCCAACGCGGCGGCCATCGCCGCCAAGCACGCCAAGCCGATCACGGATGTGCGGGCCTCGGCCGGGTATCGGCGGAACATGCTCGAGGTCATGGTTCGTCGCGCTCTTGAAGACGCAATCATCAAACACGGAGGCATCCTGCAATGACGGTTCTCAGGGTCAATGGGCGCAATATGGAAATTAGCGATCGCGGAGACCGGACGCTTGCCGACGCCTTGCGCATCGATCTGGGTTTGATCGGCACGCGCGTGTCCTGCGCCGAAGGCGAATGCGGATCATGCACCGTCCTGATGGACGGTGAGCCGGTGACCGCGTGCCTGATGCTGGCGCCGCAGGCCGAAGGACACGAGATCACCACCATCGAAGGCTTGGCCGACGGCGACAAACTGGATCCGGTCCAGCAGGCGTTCATCGAGGAGCAAGGATTCCAATGCGGTTTCTGCACGCCCGGTCTGATCGTCAGCGCCAAGGCATTCCTGAAGGAAAACCCGAACCCCACACCCGATGAAGTCGCGGTGGGCATGAGCGGCAATATCTGCCGGTGCGGCGCCTACCCCTACATCGTCAAGGCCGTTCTGCGCGCGGCCGACGCGCCGCGCGCGAAGCAGCCTGCCTGAGACAACAAAGAATTATTGCGCCCCGAAGGGCGGGAGGACGAAATGGGACGATATCGGAAAGATTTCAAAGTCGTAGGTCATGGGCTGCACGTCAAGGACGCGGTCGAGAAAGTCACAGGCACCATACGCTACGGCGTGGACTACGAAGTGCAGAACATGCTGCACGGCAAGATCGTGCGCTGCCCGCATCCGCATGCCCGCATCACCCGGATCGATACCGGCAAGGCCGAGGAGGTTCCCGGATATATCGGCATCCTGACCCACGAAGATGTGCCGCAGAACGACTGGGAGGCCGCTTGGTTCAATTATCGCGGCAAGGTCTTGGACGGCGTAGGGCGGTTTGTTGGCGATGACATTGCGGCCGTTGCGGCAACTTCGCCCGAAGCGGCGGAACGCGCCGCGGAACTGATCGAGATCGAATACGAGCTGCTGCCAGCCGTGTTCGACATGGAAGAGGCTCGCAAACCGGACGCTCCGCAGATTCGCGTCGAGGGCAATGAACGCCCATATTACGGCGTGTCCTGGGGCGATGTCTCTGCCGGCCAGGCGCAGGCGGACCATAAGGTCGAATGCGACATCTTCTATGAAAGCCAGCAATATGCTCCGCTGGGCCGCAATGCTTGCATCGCGGAATGGATGGGCGACAAGGTGAATGTCATCACCTCGTCGCAAACACCGAGCGAATTGCGCGACGGCGTACACGAAGCTCTTGGCATTCCGCTTTCGAACATTCGCGTCCAGGCGCTTCCGAGCGGCAGTTCCTTCGGCCAGTGGTGGTCCAACAACTTCATGATCATCACAGTGCTTCTGGCCCGGAAGGTGGGTCGTCCGGTCAAGATCGAACTGGACAACGAAGAGTGCATGACCACCGTCAAGCGGCGTCATCAGGAGCGCACGCGCGGCGCGATGGGCTGCAAGGCGGACGGAACGCTGACCTTCTTTGAATTCGATCATCTGATCGACAATGGCGGGTACGGCTTCAAGGACGACGTGGGCTTCTTCTGCGTCGACATGTGGGGCAAGAACGGACACGGCGACTACAAAATCCACGGCATCAACACCAACATGCTTACTGCGGGTTGCATGCGCGGCGTGGGCGACTGCACGCTTGGCGCAAGCGTGGAGCGCTGCGCCGACCGGCTTGCCGAAAAGGTCGGCATGGATCCGGTCGATTTCCGCATCAAGAACCAGATCGTCGCGGGGGACGAGCTGCGGATGCAACACAGCCGCGACAATCTCAAGGGCGGTGTCGACGACTATATCGACAGCGTGCCCGAGCATCTGCGCAAGGATTGGCCCGAACTGTTCAAGCTGTCGTCGGGCGGAACCCGCGCTTTGCTGGAGCTCGGCTCGGAAAAATTCGGCTGGAAAAACCGCTGGAAAGGCTGGGCCGCGCCGACCCATTCCGACGGCCCCATTCGCCGCGGCGTCGGCGTCGGCACTGGAGCCCATGTCTGCGGAGTCGAGTTCGAAGGCGCATCAAACTCGATGGTCCGCATGAATCCCGACGGATCGGTCAAGGTGCATTGCGCCGTCGGTCGGCAGGGTGCAGGGGCCGAAACAACGCAGGCAATGGTTGTGGCCGAGGAATTGGGTTTGACGCTGGACCGGGTTGCGATTGAAACCGGCGACACCGACAGCTGTCCTTGGAACCACGGGTCGCTGGCTTCGTCGACCATGTACCGCACCGGATGGGCCACCCGCGAGGCGGGGCGCGACGTGAAGAACCAGTTGCTGGCGATCGCTGCGCGCGAGTTTTTCGACGGCGCGGACCCGTCGGAACTGGACGTCGACAGCGGCGAAGTGGTGCACAGCGACCCGAACAAGCACAATCAGCGCATCCCGTTCTCGGATATCCTGCAAGAACTGAGATCGGAAACGCTGGGGCAGACATCTTCTATCACCGGCAGCCCGCGGGTGCCGATGCCGCCTTCCACGACTTTTGCCCGCCAGTTCGGCGCGCAGTTCTGCGAAGTCGAGGTCGATATTGAGACTGGCCAGATCAAGCTTTTGGATTTCGTTTGCGTGCAAGACAGCGGCACAGTCGTAAATCCGCAGGTTTTGAAGAACCAGGTTATCGGCGCCGCGACCTGCGGCGCGGGTTTCGCGATTTACGAGCATTTGGTTTTCGACGAGGAAAATGGCGCGGTCAAAAACGGCAATTTGCTGGATTACAAGTTGCTGCGCTGCGCGGACTTCCCGCACAAAGCTGAAGTGTATTTCGTCGAAGACCCGGATCCGGTCGGCCCATTCGGCGCGCGCGGGGCGGGGGAATCTCCGATCGCCGCAGGCATCTCGGCCGTTGCTCAGGCAGTGCACAACGCGACAGGCGTCTGGATCGACATGCCGATGACGCCGGAGCGCGTTGTCGCGGCGCTGAATGCGGCTGGCAAACGCTAAGAACTATTGGAAGCAATTAGATTCCGCTGCCGACGCCCAAGATCTGCATGCATCCTCCTTTTGCGCCCGGATGCAGGCATTTTGTTGTTCCGCCGCTCAATTCAGCTTGCTGCGGTTCCGACAAGAACTGCCGCGAACACGAACACCGAGGCGGCGCCTATGATCTGCCAAGAGCTGATGCGCTCCTTGAGAATCAGGGCCGCCAGACCGACAGTCACAACCGGGAAGGTTGAGGCAACGACAACTGTGATCGCATTGCTGGCGCCGCCATTCGTGCCCAACAGAATAAACAGCAGTCCGCCAGAATCGAGAAGGCCGTGAACCACGAAAACACTCAACCATTTCACGGAAACGCCGGAAATTGCCGATCCACGAATGATCAGGATTGCTGCTACCGTTAAAAGTCCGGTGACTCGACCGAACCAGAGCACCTGCAAATCGTCGATCCTAAGCGAAGCCTCTTGCAACAGCATGATGGCAACACCGTAGATCAGACTGGCGGCAGCAGAGACCAGCACGACCTTGCGCGCGGAAGAATAGATCTTTTTGGACGCAGTCGAGGTGTTCTGGTCCTGACCGAACCCTGCCACGAATCCGACACCGATCAGAATGCCTGCAATGGCGACGATCTGGATGAGGGCAAAAGCCGTTCCCTGGATCGCATAAAACACGACGACAAATGCCGGATGAGCCGCGATGATAGGAGCCACAACGCTGATCTTGCCCACGGACATTGCGTAAAAAAACAACAACAGAGCGATTGCCATAACTGAACCATGCGCAGCGGCAAGAGCGTTTCCGATGAGAGATTCATGCTGCAGAACCGGTGCAAATCCTTCATTGGCGATCATAACGACCGTCAATGCAATCGAACTGACCAGCAGCATGCCCCCCAACGCGCGGGCTGCTCCGAGTCTCTCGGAACTTTGGCTGGCGATGAAGTCTGCGATGCCGAGCGATCCGGCACTCAGCGCGCCCATTGCAAATGAAAACATGTCCTAATTCCGAGACCGATCGTCGCTGCGAACTGAATAGCACGAACGCATTTTTGCAATGGCTTTCATCCGTTCAATATATCGACCAATGGCATTCAATGTATCGGCGGCAACGTGAGTCCCAGCCGAAATGGGGCGTACAGGATGGTCCCGAAGCATTGCCTCGGGATCATCGGCTTCCAAGCCGCAGAGTTTGAACATCCGAAAGTCGTTGGCCAGCACTTGTCGAAGTAAATCGTCATCCTTCAGGCTGGGAGAATGATCCAAAGCCAACATCTTGGCCTTTGCTCTTCTGTTCGCCCAGCAGCTTGCCCTCCAAAATAGATCGACGAAGCCGCGCTTGCTGGTGTCGGCATGATTGACCGATTCCTCGGAGGTGGGACCCTCCCGGCAAGGATGCCAAGCACCTCGCGATCTTCGCTCGCCACTGGCGGGAAAGCTCCGCAACACAAGAACGGATTTCGTTAAGTGAAAAGGCATCACGTGTCTGGATCCGGATTTTTCTGCATGCAGCAATATCGAATGGATTGAAACGATATAATTTCTACACCATAAGATCTTGCGACATTCGGGCATGACCCTGACAATAGCGCGGCGAACATAGCCAAGCGCTGCCCGACTTTGATGAATCGCAGGGGCTGCGGAACGATCGTTGGATGCTGGAGGCGCCCGCTCGAAACGAAGGCGAACTGCGCTTATTGGTGGTAGGGAAGATTGAGGGGCGGCACTGGGCAACAGTTTTTACTTATCGCGGCGAGAACATCCGGATCATCTCGGTCCGTCGAGCCCGGAATCAGGAGATTGAAGACTATGAAAGCACAAGAATTCGATCAGAAGTTCGACTCGGGCGAGGACGTGAGCGATCTTGTCGACTGGTCCCAAGCGCAACGAAAGAACCTGCAGACCAAGCGCGTCAATGTTGATTTTCCGGCTTGGATGGTCTCAAGACTGGACCGGCAGGCGAAGCAGCTCGGTGTTGCGCGCCAGTCGCTCATAAAAATGTGGATCGCCGAGCGATTGCAATAATATGGCAGCACGTCTTCCCGCTTGAAACACGCCCGCCGAGGTGATGGCTAAGCCAACCAAGATCGCGCGCCGGCCTTCTTGCGCGACTGATGGCCGACGTCCGACGCCATCATCCCCTCGGCAAGAGCGGGCTTTCGTTGCTCCCTTTCTCTGCATCGGCTGAAATCCCGAGAAACAGGACCGGTCATCCAGCGCATGCGGAATGGCCCACCTGTGCGCCAAACAAAGTCGCTCGCATGCGCCGAAGTCGCCAATGCAGTCCTCTTGCTGCTCACTCTGATTTCCTCGCTCTATGCTGTCTCATGCCTGACCTGTCGGGAATGGGGCTCGGTCCACGGCAGCGATCTCCGCTCGGGCAAGCTCTTCAATCAAAGTCGCTCGCACGCTTGCCCACTCGGGATCACTCCATAGGTTGCGGAATTCGCCGGGATCGCTCGCGATATCGTAAAGCTCTCCCCATTCGACGCCGTCGAACAGGGAAAGCCTGTAGTCGCCGGAACGTATCGTGTGGACCCTTGGGCCGATTCCCAGACCCGGGTTCGTCTTCTGATGATCGTATTGGATGAATGCGTTCTTTCGCCCGCCATTCAACAATGATCGGCCTTGCATCCCAATCGCAGGCTCTATCATCGCTCGTTCGAGGATAGTCACGCCAATGTCGTGGGTTTGTCCGATGTCGTCCACGTCCCGCGTTTCGGGGTCCGCGGGGTCGGACCAAATGAACGGTACCCGCGTGATCTGCTCGTATTGCTCCGCACCTTTGAAAAGAAGTTGGTGATCGCCCAAATGATCGCCATGATCGGATGTAAAAATGGTCACCGCCGAATTTGCCTGTCCTGCCTCCCGGACGCGGCCTATCGCGTCGTCAATCATCGATATCATCCCGCAGGTGAGTGCCCGCGCCTCCAAGGCTTCGCGCTCGCCCGCCCCGATCGTTCCCATGCCTTGGAGTTTTGCGCGACCTTCTTCGCGGTCGCCAATGATGCCCGCAACGTGCGGAGGCGGCGACCAGTCATCGACCTTGAATGCTTCGGGGACTTGCATTTCATCCGGGTCGTACATGTTCCAATACCGACCCGGCGGGTTGAATGGATGATGCGGATCGGGGAACGAAACCATTAGAAAATACGGCTGATCGTCATCCGAGTTCGCGTCGAGCCACGCCGCCGCTCGTTCCGCAATATAGCTGGTCGAATACAATTCCTCGGGCAACGCAGTGCGAACAGCCTGCGGGCAAGCGTAGTCATGGGTCAACTGATTGTCTGCGCCCAAGAAGCCGTCGGCATTTGGTTCACGTTCAAGGAGCCATTTTCGGTAGTCTCCGCCGCATTTGTCGCCGTGGCCGGATACAAGCTCAACATGGTCGAACCCGTAAAACGGAGTGGGGAGATTATGATCCTTTCCAGGGGCTTCTTGATTGTAGACCTGAAGATCATGGCGCACGGCTTCTGACATCGGCTCATTGGCGCGATGAAAACCTGGTCTCGCAACCGACCTCTTGAGCATGGGCGGCTTGCCCGTGGCATTCTGCAGATGGCTCTTTCCGATCAGTGCAGTCTTGTATCCAGCCTCCTTAAGCAGCTCGACAAATGTGACGTTTCTCTTGTCCAGCGGAATGCCGTTAGAGCGAACTCCATGGCTCGACGGCATGCGGCAAGTCACAAGGCTTGCGCGGTTTGGCATGCAAACGGGGCTTGCGACATAGAAGCGGTTCCATTTTGTCCCTCTCTCGGCAATTGCATCGATGTTGGGGGTCTTCAGTACCGGATGCCCCATGCATCCAAGATAGTCTGCCCGATGCTGATCGCTGATGAACAGAATGAAGTTTGGTTTCTTAGGCATTTGCCGCAGCCCCGCGGTTCATCATGGAACGTGTTCCGATCATCAGTGCGCCGGCAATCAGCCCGAATACATCGAGTGCGGCGCCGCCGGGGATTGTCGAACCCGGAAGCAGGCAGGCGACCCCGGCAACCAAAAAGGCTATTCGCCATGGAGCGCCCATGCGACCCGCCCAAAACCCGATCCAGCCGGCCGAGATCAAGAACACGCCGGCGACCGACAAAAGAAAGATTCTGGCGATCTCAAACGGCGTGCCTTGCCACAACATCTCCGGCGACAGCGCAAAGATGAACGGTACGACGTAGGCAGGCCAACCGAATGCCACCGCCGCGAACCCGGTGCGCAGGAAGTCTGATTTGGCAACCGTTGCGGCGGCGAAAGCTGCTGCGGCCACGGGCGGCGTGATCATCGACAGGATGCCGAAATAGAAGGCGAACATATGCGCGGCAATCGGCGGCACGCCTGCCTCCACCATGGAGGGGATCACCAGCGTCGCCAACAAGAGATACACGCCCACTGTGGGCATGCCCATTCCAAGGATGATCGAGATCGCGCCCGCCATCAGAAGGATGATCGCAAGATTGCCGCCCGACAGCTGGATGATCGCTTGCGTCAGGGCGAAGCCGAGGCCGGTGATGTTGAGAACGCCAATCACTACGCCGGCCATGCCCGAGACCATAAGCAGATTTGTAACCGCGACCCCGGTCGTGCCGAGCGCCGAGAAAATCTTCCGCCAAGGCATGCGAACGCCACGGTATCCCCAAAACAGTGCGATGGGGATGGTCACTCCCACGGCGTACATCGCTGCAGTTTGCGGGCGCAGGTTCAACTGAAACAGCCCGAATATTATGACGAAGAACGGGATGATGTAGGGCCAGCCCTTGGATAGAACCTCCAAAGCGCGCAACGATACATCCTCGGCGGGCTTGATGTTCTCTCGGCCTGCATAGAGGTCAGCCTGGATGAAGAGTGAAACGTAGTACAGAACCGCCGGTATCAGGGCCGCGAGAATGACATCGGTGAACGGAACCGACAAAAATTCGGCCATCAGGAACGCCGCCGCCCCCATCATTGGCGGCATGAGTTGCCCGCCGGTCGAGGCCACCGCTTCAATGGCTCCAGCTTTTTCGGAAGGGTAGCCGCCCTTTTTCATCATTGGGATAGTGATGACGCCCGTCGAAACGACGTTGGAGACCGCGCTTCCGGAGATCGAGCCGAACAGCGACGAGGCCACCACGGCGATCTTGGCCGAGCCGCCTCGGTACCGGCCCATCAATGCAGTTGAGATTTCGGTGAAGAACCCTGATCCGCCGGACGCATTCAGAAGGCTTCCGAAGAAAATGAAGGCGATCACGATTGAGGCCACGACCCCGATTGGAAGCCCAATTATCCCGTTTGAATCCAGCCCGACATAAATCAGCAGCCGGTCAAGATCGACATCCCGGCCTTGGAAATGACCGGGTATCAGATGCCCCATGAGCCCGAAGGCCAAGAAGAAGAGAACAAATCCGAACAGAAGCGGCCCCGCCGTCCGACGAAGACATTCAGCCACGCCTGCAATGATGATCGTACCTGAAACTACGGATGCTGTCGGACGCTCAAAGAGCGTATCCACGATATCAAGATAGAAAACCGCAACGTAGAGACATGCGCCAAAACACAAAACGGCGGCGACAACATCGTACCAAGGCACCTGCGGTCGAGGCGAGTTTCGGACGAAAGGCTTGGCGACGAGCACAGTGGCCAGCGCCAACCCCAAAATGACGGCCAGAAGCTGCTCCTTGATAAGGACCATGCCAACGGTACGGTAGAGATCGAGCGCCTCGGCAAGGGCAAGGCAAACCAACGCACCGCCCATGATCTTGGCGATCTGCAAAATGCGCGGATTGTCCGTCGCATCCTTCGGCACAGCCTCGCTGTTCACGGCTGGCTCGGCCATGGCGCCCTCTCGTCATTGCAGATGACAACGGGAGCGGCGCGAACTCGAAATCATCCGCGCCGCTGATCGACCTACATCATATCCATTTCGGAATAGAACTTTGCCGCCCCGTCATGGAACGGCACACCGATATCCGCGTTCATCTTGGCCGGGTCGAACCCCGCGAACGCCCCGAGGGAGGCCACCAAGGCGTCCTTGTTTCCGTGCAGCGCCTTGACCAGCGCATAGACTGCTTCATCGGAAACATTGGTGCTGGTGAGCACAACGAACGGCGTCGCGAATCCGCCTTGCTCCTGTTCGACTCCAGGCAGATTCGGTCCTGGCTTCAAAGGAGCAATCCATGCGCCGGGAACAGCCGCAGTCAATTCATCGCTTTGCTCGACCGAGAGCGGCAGAATGCGAATACCGCCATCAATCGCGGCGGCGGCTTGTTTTGTCCGTCCCGAAGTGAGCGAAAAGAAAGTCGCATCCACTTTGCCGGCTTCGAAGTCCTCAACGCCGCGGAGGCCGTTCGGAACGGGAACGCCTTCCACGTCCGCGTAGCTCAAGCCCGCCAGACCCATCACCGCTCCAGCATTCTTGGCGACAGTCTTTTGCTTCAGGAATTCGCTTGCGACACGTTTGCCCGCCAAATCCGCGACAGTCTCGATATCGCTGTCGGCGCGAACCATGAAGCCACTGCGAAGCAGGAACAAAACGGCCGCCACGCGAACATTCTCTTGAGCTGATTTGAAGCTGCCGTCGCCTTCGAATGCTTCGAACGACACCGCGCCGTTCGCAATCGAGAAATCCAATTCACCCGCATTGACCAGCGGAATCACGACGTTCGGACCGCCTTGCGGCACCACCCGCATTTTCAGGTCGGCCTTTTCGATTGCGACCTTCGAGACCGCCGCCCCCGTCGCGTACGCCAGCGACCCCTGCGGGTTGGATCCCACGGAGAGTGTTTGCGCACTGGCCGCTGCAGCAGCAAACATGAGTCCCGCCGCAATGAGACTGTTCTTGACAATACCCATCAGTTTCCTCCTAAAGTTGTTTCAGGCGCGTTCATATCAGGTCAAAAAATGCATATAAAATGCAAAATTGCCCATTAAAATTACATTTTGATCAAGTTTCAATCGACGTTTGACGCACAATCTCCGCGAGTCGGCGGGCATACGAAGACAACCTTGGGCCTTGCTGCGTCGTTATTCCCACGGTTCCACGCGTGGCCGCGGTGTCAATGTCCAGCACCGAAAGCTCTTCGGTCGCTATCTCGCGTGCGACGGTACCTCTTGGAGTGATCCAAATGGCGTCGGTCCTCAACACAAACGCGCGCCCGAATTCGACGGAAAGAGTCTCGATCACATCCTTCGGTTCGCTGCCGCCAATCGAAATAAGCAGCTGCTCCGCATCCTCGCGAATGATCGTCCCCTGCGCAGGCAATAGAACGGTAAACTCCTGCAAGCGGGCAGCCGCTTGGGGAATGTCCATGGTCGCCAGCAGCGGATGGCCATTCCGTACGACTGCCACGAGGTCCTCCTGAAAAAGAGGTTCGAAAGAAAGCCCTGACATGTCTTCCGGCGCGGCAAGCCTGCCTACCATGAAGTCGAGTTCCCCTTGCCTGAGGGACTGGGTCAGCTTCCTATTTGTGCCCGTAGCAATCCGGACGGGTATCTCCGCATATTCAGACTTGAAAGCTTCGATCGCTTCAGGAAGCACCCGCGCAGCAACATTAGGCAAGACGCCGACATTGACGGATTGACGAGCGTCTCGCCTACTTCGAGCGATTTGCCGCACGCCCTGATCCAGCGCCGAAGCGCTTGCGGAGGCGTATCTCAAGAACGTCTCGCCTTCCGGCGTCAAACTAATCCCGGACCTGTTTCGCTCCATCAGACGCGTACCGAGGATTTTCTCCAAGTCGGCAAGAGTTCGCGAGATGGCGGGTTGCGTGATTGACAGCTGCCGGGACGCACCCGCTATTGATCCTTGACGAATGATCTCCAAGAAGCAGTCAATGTGCCTCTGCTTTGGTTTCACCTGCGGCCGCTTTTCCAGGTTGTCGGTTTTCCGTCCAGTAGGACTTTGACGCTATTTTCGTCGCGTTGAGCATGGAAGGGAAGGCCACCTGCGTCAACTGGCGCCGCGGACAGAGGCTTAACTGGCGAAGTTCGCAATGCCCAGAAGCGAATTCCGCTCCGGCTCACTTGCGTATTTGGTCAGTACCGCTCTGACTTAAGATTGTGGCGAGCGTCCGGCTTGTCCACACAGCGGATTGTGCGACGATCATCGAAACGATTGAGTATGGCAAACGGATCCGGCGGCAACTAGCGTGATGCGAATTCTCGCATTGGAGCTACCGGATGGCGGTGTCTCGATCATACGTAGTTGGAGTTTTGTGCGTGTTCGCAGCGGCTTTGGCGTGGAGCACCGCCGGTCTCTTCACGCGCGTTGTTTCAACGGACATACCGACGACGCTCTTGTGGAGATCGATGTTCGGTGGCGGCAGCGTCGTGCTGATCTACATTCTGGTGAAGAAGCCCAGAAGCTTTCGAGAACTTTTTCAATTCAAGCTCGGTGAATTCGTCATTGCCCTTCTGTCAGCCTTGGGAATGATGTGCTTCATTTCCGCTTTTTTCTTCACTTCAATCGCCAATGTTTCGTTTGTCTATGGCGCGATGCCTTTGGTCACGATGCTGATCGCATGGTTGGCATTGAATGACCCGCTGACCGCGACCGGCTTGATTTCAACCGTCCTTTGCGGTTCGGGCGTCGCCGTTCTGGTTTGGGGAGGACAGAATTTTGGCGACCTGCTTGGGATATGCCTTGCATTTTTGATGACGTTTTTCATGGCGGCAGTGACTGTCGCTGCAAAGTTCTTCCCGGACGCCGACGCGATGAAATCGGCATATTTGTCAGGCTTCATAGCCGCCATTCTTGTGCTCCCTTTTTCTCAAAGCATGTCTGCCTCCTCCCACGATCTGGTGTGGCTCGCTCTGTATGGCTTGGTCAATGTCGGACTTGGATTCGGCGTGTATCTGTTAGGCGTTTCCCGCGTTCCCGCGCTTGCCGCAGCACTAATCAGCCTCTCGGAAATCCCTCTTGCGCCGGTCTGGGCGTTTCTGCTCTTTGACGAGCGGATCACCATTCCCATGATTGCGGGCGGCAGTTCAGTTCTTATTGCTTCAGTGATCTACATTTTGGCCAGCACTGCAGAAACGCCCAAAAATGGATTGGAAGCTCGCAATGCGTAGCGCCGTTGACCCGCGACGCAGGTGTTGAAAAAATCTCTGGAAAGCCCGGGGCGATTCAAAAACTCTTGTTGCGGATTGATCTGCAAGACGCGGCGGAGCCGGACAAAGGGATTGGGATGGATTTGATCGAATTTGGACGCATGATCGGCCATGAAAGCCGTGTGCAGATACTACTGGCTTTGATGGGTGGAAAAGCGCTTTCCGCCGGCGAGCTCGCGTATCGGGCGGGTGTGTCCAGCCAAACCGCCAGCAGTCACCTGAATGATCTGCAGAATGCAGGCATGATAAAAGTGCGGAAGTGCGGACGATTTCGTTATTTCGAAATTGCCGGCAACGAAGTGGCCAGCCTTCTGGAAGGATTGGCTGTCAGCTTGCCCGACCAAACGCATCCGAAACCGCAAAGCCCTATTGCGCCAAACCTGAAAAAAGCTCGGTTCTGTTACGACCATCTTGCAGGCGAACTCGGAGTAGCGGTTTCCCAGAGACTGGTTCAGATAGGAGCGCTGGAACTGCGCGATGACCGGTATAGCCTGCCGCAGGGTGGGCATCCCATCTACAAGCAGCTGGGAATCGACTTGGCAGCGGTGGTTTCAAAACGACGAAAGACGTCGCCGAGGTGCGTGGATTGGAGTGAGCGCCTGCCGCATGTGGCGGGTTCATTGGGTTCAGCTATCGCCAGCCAGTTCTTGGATCGCAAGTATATTTGCCGCTCGCGAGATGATCGGTCTGTTTCGGTATCCGACGAAGGCGTTCAGTTCTTTACAGGCACCCTTGGTCTCAGCGACAACCTTTTCAGTTGCTTGAACTAAGTTACGAACGAGATCTCGAATTTTTTAACCGAGAAATCATTTTTGGCACATGCCTTCCGACCGACTTGCTCGAACAAATTACTGACGACGGGCTGTGGGAGGAAGCGGGTTTTCTGACGTAGAGACGACGCCTGCGGCGCGGCCCTGCCCCTAGACCGGTACAACACAGGAGGCGGGCGGACCAAGAACGGTGGAACCGTCCCCGCCCGGGCGCAGCAGCCCCAATATTGAAGAATGCCAAGGCCGAGTGAGCGCACTATAGCGCGTCGGTCTCCTGCCCTATCAGCAGATACTATGAGAGCCCCGCGCGGCTTTCCGCTGACTATCAGCAAAAGCGAACCTTACCCTTTGGGCCGAAACAAGCATGTTCGGGCGACCATTTGGCCGCGGCGGCTCGGGACGAGATGGTTTCCGGGCCCGCGCGCCAAAGGGAGATGGGACGTGATTGGTTTGGAGCGGCGGCCGACATTGCCGGCCGGAGCATAGCATGCAGTCCCATGCCTTGGCACGGGATATGTCTCCGCCACGAATTTGAACTACCTAACCTCTTGCAATGTGTTCACAAAACGAGTACATCAGTGTCCGAGCGACATGCAGAAGGTCGTAAGAATGAAACTTATAGGTTTCAATCAGATAGAAACTGGAGACTGACATGCCCAAATTCACCTATTTTAAAGCAGGCAAATGCCATGACATTCGAATGGAACGACGAAAAGCGTCGGCAAAACATCTCCAAGCATGGCGTAGATTTGATTTATGCAGCTTTGATCTTTGAGGGACCAACCCTCACTAAAATTGACGACCGTCTGGACTATGGCGAGGAGCGCTTCATCTCGCTAGGCTTGGTGAACGGGACGGCATTCGTCGTTGTTCACACCCAGCGAGGGGAGAATATCCGGCTCATCTCCGCTTGGAAAGGAAGTCGGAAGGACTATGAAAAATATCAAAAGAGCTTCCCTTGAAGAACTCAGGGCAATGCATGACCGGGGGGAAGTTTCGGCGCCTGACAAAGACGCGCAGGCTTTGGATATGCCGGAGGGTTTTTGGGATGATGCTGAGATTGTCGAACGTAAGCCGAAGCAATCGGTGCACCTTCGGGTTGATGCCGATGTGCTTGAGTTTTTTCGTGCTGGCGGCAAAGGTCACTTGACTCGCATGAACGCGGTGTTGCGCTCGTATATGGAAGCGCAGAAGAACCGGCGCGCGCAATAAATCATAGCCATGCGGCGGTGGTCTTCGCGAGCAGTGGGTGCGCGGCTGTCTATCCGAATGCAAAGCAAGAACTTCTGGGGTCGATGCGTGCGGAACATTTGAATCAAGCACACGATTTGAGACGCCAAAATTGCCTCGATTTGTCGCGAGCATCATGCACAGATTCGCGAACTGCTGACTTTTCCAAAGCGCAATGACATGCGGACATCAGATCAAAGAACTTTGGCGGCACAAATCGCCCTTTCCCGCAGGCGGAAGCATCAAGCCGGGCCATCGGCACGACGTCGCTCCGGCAACGGGGTTCGCGCGTTGCCTTCGATAGTGCTCTGAGCTGGTAGCCAAGGGCGAGCAAGCCGATTCTTTCGACATTTCGCTGTCAGCAACCGTCATTGGAATGTTCAGCTTGGGAGATTTGTTGATCAACCCTACGGGATGCGTCTGAACTTAACGCGGAAACGCAGAAAAACGATCCTGAAAGACCGCTTTCCGTTAGAGGAAGAGTTTGACGACTACGGCTGTCGCGCCCATCAACCCGGCAGCCGCCAAAAAGGGCACGAAAAATGCACCGGCACTGATCCGCCGTGTTTCAGCAATCAGCTTAGCCACTTCGGCGCGCAGCCTTTCGTCCGCAAGTTTGACTTCAGCTTCGGTCATGATGTTCATGCTCATGATTCTCTCTCTTCAAATGTCTGTTGGAAGCCGATAGAAATCAAGCAACAAGTGAACTTGCCTGCTTGCCAACCCTGCACGGTCGCGGGCATTTGGCACCCCGAGTTAAGAACCGCTGAAAGCGGCTTGCGAGCGGCGCGCTGCGGTTTCGATTGCAGCGGGTGTGCTGGCCTTAATCTTGGTCATGCCAAATCCGTTTTGGCGAAATCATCGCCTTTGTAAATGAGACCGACGCGATATGCCTTTGCACAAGCATAGGCAAAGCAATCCCCGAAATTCAGATCTGCCGGGTGCCCTGTTGCGCGCCCGTATTCTCCTGCGACGCGGACCGCGGCGTCGCCAATGTCGCCCGTGATATGAATATCCTGCACCGAAAGCTCATTGAGAAATCTGCTGACGACTTCAGCACATTCGGCAAGAGCCTCAGAGGACGGGGTCGCGTGTTTGCCGGAGCGGGACCGAGCAAAGGCAACGCTGGCTTCATACCGGGCGAGTGGTGATGTGTACAACTGACTAGACACATGCTCGATGCGGCGCACCAGATCCTGATAGCCGGGCTCCTTGCGCAAGATGCCGACAATGGCAGAAGCGTCGATGAACATCACATATTGTCCCACATTTCGTCGGTGTATTTCTTCATGTCAAAGTCGGGATCAGGCTCGCCAATCCGGTCGGCGCGGTCCAATATCGGTTGCAATCTTTCCAAGAGCGGCTTGCGGTTCATTTCCGCGTCGAGCTGCGCTTGCAAAGCCTTGCGAACTGCGTCAGTCTTGGTTTTGGCTCCGGTCGCCTTCATGACCTTTTCAGCCAGCGCATTAACGGCGGCGTCGCGAATGTAGAGCGGCATTTTCTTATCCTCCTGCTTAACATATGTATATCCTGAAAGGGATATTCAAGCAACACAACGTGAATATTCACAAGGAATTTTCGCCGTTTTTCATGGCCTTCTTGTTTTCACCTGCCGAATTGCTGCCGGCCTGACGATTGAGCATTGCGGACCGGGTGTTCATCGCGACAATGACTGGTCTCGTAGTGTGGTCCGCTCAATGACCACGCTGCGGGCGGAATTATCAATCGAGACGCGAAACAAAGTGTGCTTTCGCTGAAAGCGCACCAACGACCGCTTTCTGCGCGTTTCCCTACACCGGATAGTGAACTTGGAGGCAACCCTCAGCACGAATGGCAGCTCTCAATATTCGGATAGCTGAATGCGACGGGCTGGAACGAAACCGTTGTTGTCCAGCTATGCGCCCTCAAGGACTTTTCGCGCCACGCGAAAGCATTCCAAAGCTTGAGGCACGCCGCAGTAGATGCCGATCACGTGGATGATCGCACGGATTTCATCTTGCGTGACGCCGTTATTGATGGCACCGCGGCAATGGATTTCCCATTCATGCATTTTTCCCAAAGCACCGATCATCGACAGGTTCATCATGGATCTCGTTTTGGGATCAATCACATCGTCGCCCCAACCAAAACCCCAGCACCACGCAGTCATCGCTTCCTGGAAGGGGCGGGTGAAGTCATCCGCTGCGGCGAGGTTCCTGTCGACGTATTCCGCACCGAGCGTCGATTTGCGTTGCGCCAATCCCTTCAGGAACAGATCCTCATCAAATTCACTCATGTCCTACCCCTTCAATTTGATGGCGAAGTTCTTTGTCTGCACATGGTTCTGCAAGGCATCGCGGCCTTTTTCGCGGCCGCAGCGGAATTTTCCGCATCAACCGCAAGGCGGATCCATGATGCCCGTTTGGCATGGAAACACCTTTTGATCGCCGCTTCGTCGCCTCGGCATTGCAAAGGTTTCAGCCGTGAATCGCCTCTTTCATCCAACGCTGGAGATGCATGACAGGGTGTTCAGAGTTCACCCCGCCGCACGGATCGATGACCAAAGGTCCAGGACGGTATCCGCGCGAGCCAAGACCGCGCTGAACGGATTCGACCAGCTGGATGTCTTCCTCCACTGTCGTTTCACGATCTTGCACGGCCAGTTGCCGAACTTTCGCATCCTCTGCGCCGCCAACGGAATACCAGCCCCGCCAGACAACCACATGATCGGCGTCGATTGCGCGCCAATGATAGGTGTTCAGCACATTTCCGGGATAAACCTGAAACGAGAACATCGGCCATAGAAACCAACTGGAATACTCGTCGTGATGGGCAAAGCCGGACTGAATGTCATAGGTCATGTCCTTGAGGCTTTGGCATTCTGTCGTGTGTCGCAGGCACATGCCTTGGGGCTGAATGTCATAGGTTTCCGGCTTCACCACGCCATTCGCGAATGTCGGATGGTTCAGCGAGCAATGATAGCATTCGGAATAGTTCTCGACCGACACCTTCCAATTGCAGCTCTCAGGAATTTCGACCCATTCCAACGGTGCGAGTTCGGCCCAATTCGGCACCCATTCCTGCAGCTCGGCCCGCGCATTGGGAAACCATTCGTCCATCGGGGCCGCATCCGGATCGAGGTTGACGAACACGAAGCCAAGGAACTCCTCGGCTCGCACTTCACTCAGGCGGATGCTGGACGCGTCGAAACCTTCGACCGCCTTGATATTGGGCCCGGCGCGCAGTTCGCCCGTCAATTCATAGGTCCACGCATGATAGGGACAAACGATGACGCGTTTGGTGCCGGCGCCGTCGACCAACTGGTGCGCGCGGTGCTGGCAGACGTTGTAGAAGACGCGGATTTTGCCGTCGCGCCCGCGGACTGCGAACAAGCTCTCTCCGGCAATCTCGAAAGTCGCATAGTTTCCCGGTTGCGCCAATTCCGACGCATGGCACCCGAACTGCCATGTGCTTGCCATAAGACTTTGGGATTCCAGACGGAACACCTCTGGATCGGTATAGTATTCGGCCGTCAATGATCGGACCGGCTCAATCATTTCGGCTCCTTGTGATAAAGGCCAAGCTGATGGCGGCGTTTGTGGAATGTTTCGACCCGCCCGACGACCTCGTCGCTGGCGACCGCGACCACGAAAGACAGCAGCGTCTCCAGCAGCGCGATGATGCTGACGGAAGACGGAAAGAACTGCTGCGTGTCCACCGAAACCACGAAGCCGTGGTCGGCTTCGAGGATGATCGGGCTGGCGGGGCTGTCGGACAAGGCGACGATTTTCATGCCCTGCTCGCGCGCGATGGTCACGGCCTCCACCACTTCGGAGCGATAAGGCTTGCATGTCAATGCGATCAGCACGTCGCGTCTGTCCGCCCATGCCAGATCATCGACGGGCGTGGATCCGGGACGCGGAATGGCGTGGAACTCGGTCATACCGGTGGAGGCCAGATAAGTGAAATTGCGCGCGAGCGAATTGTTCACGCCGACGCCAAGGGTAAGCACGCGTCGCGCAGTCCAGATCGCATCCGCAGCGGCTTTCAACTCGTCCGTCGATATGCTGGCGAACGTTTCTTCGACATTAGCCAGCGCATCGCGCGCCATGTCGGCATAAAGCCCGCCCAAATGGCCCGACTTGCGGATGTCCTGCAACCAGCGCGCGCGATCAGGAAAGTCCGCCGCGCCCCGCCGGATCGCGTCCCGGAAAGGAGCGCGAAAATCCTCGTACCCCTCAAAGCCGACCTGCGAGGCCATGCGCAAAATCGTGTTCGGCTTCACATTCGCGGCCTCGGCAATCTCGCGCACTGTGGACACGCCCACATCGCGCGGATTTTCCAGCACGTAGGTGGCCGCCTTGCGCGCTTCGGGAGTCAGCTCCGACAGCTCGCCCGCCAAACGCTCCAGAATCGTATTTGAAACATTTGTCCCATTCATTGTTGACGACGGTATTTTTGTTCGCTTATGGTGTCAAGAGAAAATGCGTCTCGAACAGGAATGCCGCCGTGTCGAACGACTTTCCAACTCACGCGCGCGTTGTCATCGTCGGCGGCGGCGTCATGGGCGTGGGTCTTGCCTATCATCTCGGACATGAAGGCTGGGGGAACGACACGGTTCTGCTGGAAAAATCGGAGCTTGCGTCGGGCAGCACTTGGCACGCTGCGGGCCAGATCACCCATTCCACATCCAGCTTCGGTCTGGGTAGATGCGTCGATTACAATATCGGCCTTTATTCCGGCGGGCTGGAGGCCGAAACAGGCCAGCCCGTCACTTGGCATGGGTGCGGCTCGCTACGGCTGGCTTATGCCGAAGACGAGATGGATTGGTTGCGCCACACCTTGTCGGTCGGACGGTCGCTGGGCTTCCACATTGAATTGGTCGGACCTGACAGGATCTCGCAGCTGCATCCGTTCTATAACATCGACGGCGTGCTGGGCGCGCTGCATACACCCGACGACGGCCATGCGGATCCGACAAACATCACGTGGGCGATGGCCGCCGGGGCCCGGCAAAACGGCGTGAAGATCATGCGTCGATGCCGTGCAACCAATATCGCTCAGGCGCCGAACGGCGAGTGGATCGTCGAGACAAGCAAGGGCGCGGTCTCATGCGAACATGTAGTCAACGCGGGCGGCACATATGCACGGCAAATGGGCGAATGGTCGGGGCTTCAATTGCCGACGACCTCGATGACTCACCATTACTTCGTGACCGAGCCCGTGCCCGAATTCGAGGCGCTGGATGCCGAACTGCCCGTCATCCGCGACGACAAAAAAGTCTCGGGCTACATCCGAATGGAGCAGAAGCGCGGGCTGATCGGCATCTACGAGAAAGAGAACCCGAACTCGGTTTGGCGCGACCATTGCCCGTGGGACTATGAGAACTGGTTGTTCGACGCCGATTATGATCGCGTAATGCCCTACCTCGAAGAAAGCCTGAACCGAATGCCGGTTTTTGCCGAGCTCGGCATTCAGCGCGAGGTTCACGGCGCCATCAGCCACCCGCCCGACGGCAATCCGCTGATCGGCCCCGCGCCGGGCGCTCGCAACTACTGGTGTTGCTGCGGAACGCAGATCGGGATCGGATGGGGGCCCGGCCTGACGCGCGAATTGGCGCGATGGATGGTGCGCGGGGCGGCCGATATCTCGATGCGCGAGTACGATCCGCGCCGCTTCGGAAGCTATGCCTCAAAGGATTGGCAGGTGGTGAAGGCCGAGGAGGATTACTGCCTGCGCCACGAAATCCCGTTTCCGCATTTCAACCGCCTTGCGGGGCGGCCGATCAAGCCCTCCCCGCTTCACGGCCTGCTGAAATCCAAAGGCGCGGTGCATGAAGAGGTGTACGGATTTGAACGGCCCCGCTGGTTCGCCCGCGGCGGCGTGGCGCAAGAGGATCACTATTCCTTCAATCGAACCGCAGTCGACGACATCGTCGCAGCCGAGGTGAAAGCCGTGCGCGAAACGGTCGGCATCATGGATGTGACCGCCTTTGCGAAAGTGCTGGTCGAAGGTCCTGATGCCTTCGCGCTCTTGGACCGCCTCACCGCGAACCGCATGCCGCGAAAAACCGGTTCGATCATGCTGACGCATATGCTCAACCGCGCCGGGCGCATCGAATTGGAAACGACCATCGTACGCATGAGAGAAGACAAGTTCTATCTGGTATGCGCCGCGTTCTTCGAACAGCGTCTGCTGGATCATCTGAATCAACACCGTGCTGAAGAGGATGCGACGATCACAGTGCTGTCTGCAGACTGGTCGGCCTTGTCATTGAACGGACCAAGATCGCGCGACGTTCTGGCCGCATGCACGGATGCAGATCTCAGCAATGCGGGTTTCCGCTGGCTGTCGGCCCGAGAGATTGCCGTGGCGAGGCACAAAATCTGGGCGCTGCGCATGTCCTATGCCGGTGAATTGGGCTGGGAATTCCACATGCCCGCCGATGCCTGCCTTGATGTCTACAATGCCCTTATGGCCGCTGGCGCCGCGCACGACATCGCCGATTACGGATCGTTTGCGATGAACGCGATGCGGATGGAAAAAGGCTTCAAGGGCGCCGGCGAACTGACCAATGAGGTCACGCTTGCCGAAGCCGATGTTTTGCGCTTCGCGCGTACTGACAAAGACTATCTGGGCCGCGACGAGACTCTGAACACGGACCTGCCTTGGATCTGCGCCTATCTGGAAATTGAACCGAACGGCAAGGCGGACGGCAGTGGCGGCGAGGCCGTGATGCTGAGCGGTCAAGTCGTCGGATCAACCGCGTCGGTTGCATTTGGCCCGACAGTCGGCAAAATTCTGGCCTTCGCATATGTCAAGCCGGAAGCCGCAAAGCCTAGTACGTCGCTGGAAGTCGTAATCCAAGGCGAGCCTCGCGCCGCCCGCGTGCTGGGAGAACCCGCCTATGATCCGCAAAGCCTGAAACCAAGAAAGGACGCATCATGACTCTGCCCGGCAAAATGAGAGCGATGGTCACAATGGGCCATGGCGGTCTGGACCAAATGGTGTTGCGCGAAGACTGGCCGCGCCCTGAACCCGCAGCGGGCGAAGTGCTGGTCCGCGTCGGAGCATGCGGATTGAACAACACCGACGTGAACACGCGCTCGGGCTGGTATTCAAAGACGGTGACCGATGCCACCACAGGCGGCGCATTCGATGAAGTCGGCGAAGAGGACCCGTCATGGGGCGGCGCGGCGATCGCCTTCCCGCGCATCCAAGGCGCCGATGTCTGCGGTCGAATCGTCGCGGTGGGCGACGGTGTCGATCCATCGCGCGTGGGGGAAAGAGTCATCACCGACGGCTGGCTGCGCGATGCCGATGATCCCGACGACATGAACAAGACCGGCTATTTCGGATCCGAGCGGGATGGCGGCTTTGCCGAATTCGCCACGACGCCCGCTCGGAACGCTTTGGCCATTTCTTCCGACCTGACGGATGCCGAGCTTGCAACGTTCTCCTGCTCTTATTCAACGGCTGAAGGCATGTTGACCCGCGCAAATGTGAACGCGGCGGACACCGTGCTTGTCCCCGGCGCATCGGGCGGCGTTGGCGGCGCATTGGTGCAGCTTGCGAAACGGCGGCGGGCGCGGGTTGTTGCGATGACCTCCGACGCAAAGCGCGGGGAGGTCGCGGAGCTGGAGCCGGATATGATTGTTTCGCGCGCGCCGAAAGATCTGCGCGCCGCCCTCGGGAACGAGAGAATCACTGTCGTCGCGGATGTTGTCGGCGGCCCTTGCTGGCCCAGCCTCATCGATATTCTCGAACGCGGCGGACGCTATACATGCTCCGGCGCGATCGCGGGTCCGATGGTCGAATTTGATTTGCGCACCTTTTATCTGCGCGATCTGACTTTCACAGGCTCGACAGTGATCAGGCCGGAAGTGATGCCGAGCCTGATCCGCTACATTGAAGATGGCGAGATCAGGCCGTTGCTGGCGGCGACTTATCCTTTGGACCAACTGCGAGAAGCGCAGGCTGCGTTCATTTCAAAGAAACACGCAGGCAACATCGTCGTGATCCCATGAAAATCACGCGCATCCGCATCTACAAGACAGGCTTGCCCTATGTCGGCGGCGCTTACGTCTGGGGAGCGGGCAATCCGATCAAGGTGGCGCACGCCAGCGTCGTGGCGGTCGACACGGACGCGGGCTTGCAAGGCTGCGGAGAGTTCACGCCCTGCGGCGAAAACTACATCGCCGCGCATTCCGAAGGCGTACAGGCTCTGGCCCGCCTGGTCGCGCCGGAACTGCTGGGGGAAGACCCCCGGCAGGTCGCGCGGATAGAGCGGATGATGGACGGGCTTGTGCAAGGCCACGGCTATGCCAAGGCGCCCTTCGATGCGGCCTGCTGGGACATTCTGGGCAAAGCCTGCAACCAGCCTGTCTGGATGCTGCTTGGCGGCAAATTGACCGACGGCGCGCCGATGTACCGGGTCGCGCCCCAAAAGGCCACCGACGAGACGTTGGCCGAGATGCAGCGCTACCGCGCGGACGGCTACAAGCAGTTTCAGATCAAGGTCGGCGGCGACTGGGCCGGCGACATCGACCGGATCAAGGCCGGGGTCGCGCTGCTGGAAAGCGGCGAAAAGGCCATGGCCGACGCCAATCAGGGCTGGCGCGTCGACAATGCGATCCGTGTTGCGCGCGCCACCCGGGATCTTGACTTCATCCTCGAGCAGCCCTGCAAGACCTATGAGGAATGCCAGCAGGTCAGACGCGTGGCCGAGCAGCCGATGAAGCTGGATGAATGCGTGACGGGCATGGCCGCCGCCCAGCGCATTGCGGCTGATCGCGGAGCGGAGATTTGCTGTCTTAAAATCTCCAACCTCGGGGGCTTGAGCAAGGCCCGCCGGGTGCGGGACTTCCTTGTGGAGAATCGCATTCCCGTTGTCAGCGAAGATACTTGGGGCGGTGAAATCACTAGCACCGCCGTCGCGCATTTCGCCGCCTCGACGCCATCGCAATACCTGCATGGCACCACCGATTTGATGAACTACAACACGAGCTCCACGGGCCTGGGAGGCGCATGGGCGGACGGAGGCAAGCTCCATGCGCCGGATGCGCCGGGTCTTGGCGTCACGCCCGACTTTGACAGCCTTGGAGCGCCGATAGCGGAGTACGCCGCATGAAGATCACCCGCATCTCGGTCTATCAAGTCGACTTGCCGCTCGAGCACCCCTATTGGCTGTCCGGCGGGCGGCTGAAATTTGAAGTCCTGGACGCCACACTGGTGAAAGTCGAAACCGACGCGGGGATCACGGGCTGGGGAGAAGGCACGCCCTGGGGGCATACTTATGTGCCCGCCCATGGCCCGGGCATCCGTGCGGGAATCGAGACGATGGCACCCTTCATCACGGGTCTTGATCCGCGCCGCTTGCTGGAGGTCGAGCGGGCGATGGATCTGGCGCTGCCAGGCCATCTTTATGCGAAAGGCCCGATAGATATGGCCTGCTGGGACATCGCAGGCCAAGCGGCCGGCCTGCCGATTGCCGACCTTATGGGGGGCGGGTCGCGGACGCCGCGCCCGATCGCATCGTCAGTCGGGGCGAAGACCGTGGAGGAAACCCGCGCCGCGATGGATCGCTACCGCCGGCGCGGCTATATCGCACACTCGGTCAAGATTGGCGGGAATGTTGAGCGTGACATCGCGCGGGTGCGCGATGTCGAGAACATCCGCCGCGAGGGTGAGATCGTGCTTTATGACGTCAACCGCGGCTGGACCCGGCAGCAAGCGCTGCGGGTGATGTCCGCCTGCGAAGATTTGAAAGTGGCGTTTGAGCAGCCCTGCGAAACGCTGGATGACATTGCGGCCATTTCCGGCAAGCACGCCGCGCCCGTGTCGGTGGACGAGTCCCTTGTGACGCTGCAGGACGCCGTCCGCATCGCGCGCGATGGGTTGGCCGAAATCTTCGGCATCAAGCTCAACCGCGTCGGCGGTCTGACCAAAGCCGCCCGCATGCGCGACATTGCTTTGGCCCACGGGATCGACATGTTCGTGATGGCCACAGGCGGATCCGTGCTGGCGGATGCAGAGGCATTGCATCTGGCCGCAACCATTCCCGATGCCAACTGCCGCGCGGTTTGGGCCTGTCAAGACATGGTGACAGTAGATATCGCGGCAGGACGCGGCCCGCGCAACATTGACGGCCGTCTCCACCTGCCGGAGAAGCCGGGGCTCGGCGTTCATCCCGACGAGGACGCGCTGGGCGACCCGCGCGCGGCGTACTCATGAAGGTAACGGGCATCACCCTATGGTCCGTCGGCCTGACCAGCCGCGAAACCTACTATATGGCCGAGGGCAAGACTTGCGATACGGTCAAAACCCACGTGCTTTGTCTGGAAACCGACACCGGTCTGAAAGGCTGGGGAGAGGTTTGCCCAATTCCGCACTACCTGCCCGCATTTGCGGACGGCGTGCCGAGCGCGATCGCTGAAATGGCTCCCGAAATCCTCGGCGTTTCACCCTATGGGGTCGACGCGCCGATGCGCAAGCTTGACAGTTTCTTGCTGGGCCATCTCCACGCCAAATCAATCGTCGACATGGCGCTGTGGGACCTGTTCGGACAGGCGACCGGGCAACCGCTGCATGCGCTGCTGGGAGGACGCACGCGGAAGGACATGCCGCTTTATCATTCCATAACCTGCATCGCTCCCGACGATATGGCGCGGATCGCCAAAGAGGCCCATGCCACGGGCATCCGCCAGTTTCAGGTCAAGCTCGGCGCGGATGCGGATTGGCAGGCGGATGCCGAACGATTGATCAAAGTGCGGGAGGCGGCAGGCGATGGTCCGCTTGTCTATGGCGATTGGAACTGCGGCGCGACGAAACTGCAAGCGACGCGCACGGGCCGGGCCGCGGCGCATTTGGACATCATGCTGGAACAGCCCTGCAAAACGCTCGAGGACTGCGCGGCGGTCCGTCAAGCCACCGGCCTGCCCATGAAAATCGACGAATGCGCATGCGATCCGGCGTCTCTGATTCGTGCGTGCGAGCTGGGCTGTCTGGACGCTGTTGCCCTGAAACTTTCAAAATTCGGCGGCCTTTCTGCCATGCGTCGCGCGCGCGACCTTGCAGTGCATCTCGGGGCCGAAATTTGCGCGGAATGCACTTGGGGTTCCGACATCGTAACGGCCGCCGCCTTGCATTTTGCCGCCTCCACGCCGCAAGGCGCGCTGCTCAATACATGCGATCTCAGCTCCTATGTCGAACCGCGTTTGTGCCCCGACGCCCCGGTGCGCGCGCAAGGCCGGATCGCGCCGCCCGACGGACCGGGCCTTGGCGTCGCCCCTGATCCGGGCGTCCTTGGAACCCCGATTCTGGAGATCGTCTGAATGATGCGAAAGCTGAACTCGCAATCTGAATGGATTTCGCGCGCGCGCGCGGTTCTTCCCGCCGGAGGCTTCGGCAATTTCGACCCCGGGATCGTGATCGCCGAAGGCCGGGGCAGCCGCGTTTGGGACGAGGACGGCAATGAATACATCGACTACCTGATCGGATCCGGCCCGATGCTCTTGGGTCATGGCCACCCGGAAGTGATGGAAGCCGTTCTGGAGCAATTGCCCAAAGGCACGACGTTCTTCGCCAACAACAGCAAAGGAATCGAGCTGGCCGAGGCGATCACGGAGGCCGTCCCCTGCTGCGAGCAGGTGCGCTTCGTGGCTTCGGGCGGCGAGGCCGACATGTACGCCATTCGTCTTGCCCGCGCCTGCACGGGCCGCGATAAAATCCTGAAATTCGAAGGCGGGTATCACGGCATGAGCTCCGAAGCGCAGATGAGCCTCGCGCCCGCCAAACTTGTGAACTTCCCCCAAGCCGTTCCCGACAGCGCGGGCATCCCGCAAGGCGTCGCCGATCAAATGCTGATCGCGCCTTTCAACGACCTCGCGGCGGTCGAGGCGCTGCTGGCGGAACACGATGATGTCGCCGCAATCATTGCGGAGCCGTTGCAGCGCGTCGTCCCCGCCGATCCGGGCTATCTGCAGGGCCTGCGCGATCTTTGCGACAAATACCGTATCCTGTTGATTTTCGATGAAATCGTGACGGGGTTCCGCATGGCTTACGGCGGGGCGCAAGAGCGCTACGGGGTGACGCCCGACATCTGCACCTTGGGCAAAATCATCGGCGGCGGCTTCGCATTGGCCGCTCTAGGCGCGAGCGCCGAGATCATGCGGCATTTCGACAAATCCATCGTTGGCGCGGACAATTGGCTGATGCAGCTCGGCACCTTGTCGGGAAATCCGATCGCCGCCGCAGCCGGCCTCAAGACGATGGAAGTTTTGCGTCGCGACGGAAGCTACGATCAGCTCAGAACGACAGGCCGAACCCTCAAAATGATGCAGTCGGACGCGCTTTCACAGGCCGGAATCGCCCATCAGATCTGCGGGGACGACACGCTGTTCGACATCTTCTTCACGAACGCCCCTTGCCGGGATTTCCGCACGGCGAAGCACGACGATCCGCAACGGAATGCCATCTACAACGACGTCTTGCGAAAACACGGCGTGTTCAAGTCTCCGGGAAAGCTCTACCCATCCTTGGCGATCACGGATGCCGATCTTGAACAGAGCAAGGACGCTGCATGGGCGGCGGCGCAATCGCTTGCGTCAACATTTTAGCTGACGATAGTGTGATGCCCGATGCCAGCGGGCATGCGCAAGCCAACGGTCGGTTCTCAATGCGGTAGAGCCACTGCGTCGACGACGCTCCGCTTTCGACGCTGCTTCGCAGTCGGGACGTCGTGCAGCATCAGCTACCTTTTGCTTCACACCGTCTTCAGCAGATTATTGCGGAAGGCGCCATCACACGAGCTGAAGCTCCAGCCGCCGACCTACGACACGCGCCGCTTTGATGACGGTCCCGAGAGTCACGCCTTCATGCTCAGGATCCAGAAGGCGGTCCACTTGACTGCGGCTGGTTTGCATCTGTCGCGCCAGCGCTGCCTTGGTGATCTTCCTCGCCTTCATTTCCTTGGCCAGCTGGCATGCGAGCACTCGTTTGACCGCGAGTTCGGTCACCTCGTCGAGAATACCTTCGTCCTCGAGGAAGTCATCAAACGAACTTCCGACGCCACCAGCTTCGATCTCATGTTTGCTCATCATTTTGCTCCATTCAGGCGCTTCATCGCGAGATCCAGATCCTTGGCTGGCGCCTTTTGCGTCTTCTTGACGATTCCATGCAGCAAGACCATGGCCCCATCATGTTCGCAAAAGAATACTCGCGCGATCCGACCACCGGATATATCTGCACGAACTTCCCAAAGACTCTTTCTTCCACTCACCGGACGACATGCAGGCATGCTTATTGGCAGCCGCATTCGACAGTTTTGACAGCAACTCCAATTGTCTTTCGGTTTTCTGCGCCTAAACCCGGCAGCCAGTCCCGAACAGGTTCGGAACCATTGTCTTTTCTGAAGAAAGAGGCAGGCAATCGCTTCATCTCTCTCGCATTCATATGTACCTTTTTTGGTGCTTCTGTCAATGTACTGCAGATAATTTTTGCCGAAGGAGGTCCGAATCGGATCATCAAGCCGGAGAAGATCGTAGCATGGCAAGAACTGGACCGAGAATTCCTGTCGATCAGCGCGATCACGCGACGGACAAGCACGGACCGGAAAACGATCCGCAAACTTTCGGGTCGAGGTCTCACGGACAAAATCGGAACGTACGCGGACATCCGCCGAAAGCGTCTTGGCCGCCCTTTGCGGCGTTTGAAGCATTGTTGGCTGAACGCAAAGACGTCTCCGCTATTGTTGCGGAGCCGCTGCAGCGAATCATTCCCGCCGACCCGGGCTATCTGCATAAAGAGATGGATGGAAGACGGCTTCCGCTGCCTGAACATGGATCCTCTTCAGGAGCGGCGGCGGGCCGATCTGCGCAAGCTGGCGGCATGACAAGCTTGCCGTTCGGTCCAAGCATCTTCGCCCGCGTCAAACGCATCCTCGGGCCGGGCCGCCTCCGATTACGAGGCCCCTGTGGCGTCCAGAATGAATTCGCCCTCGCAGCAATCGCCCAAAACCTCCGGAAACTGGCCAAGCTCAAGCCGATGGCGACAGCCGCAGGGTCGTGAGGCGCGCGGGTCTCCGGCATCCAAGAAAACCAACGCCGTAGCTCGCAGACATGCTCCAAATCCAGCGACTTCTTTAACGAAATCAGCCCAATCCGGAGGTGTAGAGATCTCGCTGCAAGCGCAAGCAGCACGACTCATTTCCGCAGGCGTTCAGATTTCGGCGCCGCAGGGCAGCAGCAAGGCCTGAAGTTCGTCGACGGTGCAGCGAATCTCAGATCGCTAATTTGCAGGCCCCACAGAGAAGTCGACTTTCTATACCAGTTGCCGACCATATCGCTTGGGGGCGTCAAAGCTAAGTTTGGCCGCGTCCCTTGTGAAACCTTGCGATGCCGTTGTCTCACACGATGCGCACAGGCGGACGTCCAAATTGCTCCAGACCCGACCCGAGCACACGCTCGATCTGAAGCGCAATGGCCAACGCTTTTTCCTCTTGGCCGTTTGCAGTTATCAGATGTAGTCCAACGGGAATTCCACACGCATCCATCCCGGCCGGGATCGATGTCGCGTTGAGTTGCAGCAGGCTTGGAATATAGGTGTTGCGGACCCCAAGTGCGTTGGCTTTCTCATAGCTGACAAGATCCGCAACCTCGGAGACCAGAGGCGCCGTGATCGGAACCGTTGGCGTGACAACTGCATCGACCGAAAGCAGTCGCTCACCGGCACTTCGGGCAAGGGTGCCCAGTTTCATGAGGTTGCGCAGATACTCCACCGCCGTCTGATCAGGCTTGTCGCTGCCGCTCATGCGGCCGCCAAGATAGGGATGAAGAATCTCTATGAATTCGGGCAGTTCTGCAGTCAGAAACGCATAGAATTCGGACGCAACGACACCCCCGTTGCGTACGACCTCGTAAGCCTGATCGACTTCGGGGATTTCCAGATCGACCAGAATCGCGCCTTTGGATTCGAGTTTGCTCAACGCTTCCTGAAGGCTTTCAGCGATGCCCGGAGAACAGTCATCCCAGAAATGGTTGGCGCATATGCCAATACGCAACCCCTCAACTCCCGACTGTCGTTCGGCCCGGTCAAGAATGCTGTCGTCGGGGTGCGGATCGAGACTGCGGAAGACCTCGATCGCGTCAGCGACGGTACGGGTCAGAAAGCCGGGCGTGTCCAGCGTTTGCGTCAGTGGAACCACGCCATCGACGGACCATCGTCCGAAGGTCAGCTTCATGCCGACCGTTCCGGTCATGGCGGCAGGGCGCCGGACCGATCCGCTGGTGTCGGTGGCCAGTGCGAAATGGGCGGTACCGTCCAGCAGCGAGACACCGGCCCCGCTGGAACTGCCACCTGCCAGCCGGTGATGATCGACGTCCCATGGATTGCGCGGGATCGGTCCGTGGCAGACCGCGCCGATCCCGCCATAGGCGAATTCGTCAGTATAGGTTTTGCCGAGGATCGGGCAAAGTTGCCGACGCAAAGCCCCGATAACGGGACCTTCCTTATTGAACCGTTCCGGCAATGCCTTGGCGGCCCCGGCGTAAAGTGGTGCGGATTTCAGGGCAAAATTGTCCTTCACACTGCAAGGTATGCCCTGCAACGCGCCCAAAGTGTTCCCGCTTGACCGCGCAATGTCTGCGGCATCGGCCGTCGCTGCAGCGGTTTCGGACAGCCATATCCTGTACCCATCAAGGTAGTCGGAAACGCGCGCGTAAGCGGCCTGAGCTTCTTCCGCGAGATCTTTGGACCTGATCTGCCCGTCGTCGAGTTTTTGGATCAGAGTTTGCAAAGTGGGATAGTCTGCCTGCATGATTGCCTGATCCAGAATTCACCAATGTGAACGAAACGTACAATTTGCCTATTGTCTTTGGCAATAAACAAATTTCGGGTTTTGTTTGCTGCTGCCGATGCGACTGATATCACGGTTGCACTAAATCCTGACCGTAGAACGAGGCTTGAGGCATTGAAGAACCTGATCGAGAACGTGGGAGAACTGGTGCGTGCATTGCGATTGCTGCAGAAAATCAGCCGGCGCACCATGGCCGAACGCATTGACCGTTCCTCCACGTTTCTCAGTCAGCTTGAGCGCAATATCTCGAGGCCGTCGCTGAAGGATATCTATGCGATCGCTGGAGCTCTGAACCGGCCGGCATCCCTTTCCTGCAGGATGTTCCGCTCGGCCCGCCTGAAGAAAAAGGCCATGCCGTGCGAAAAAAACACCGGCGCAGAATGGAAAGTCAGGGGATAATCGCCGAGATACTGTCCCCAAAGCTCAGCAAGGGTGTGGATTTCAACCAGACGACTTTTCTGCCGCTGGCGCGCACGGAGCAGAAGAAATGCGATCAGCCCGGGTTCGAAACCGGCGTACTGGTCTCGGGTCAGTCGCAAATGCATCTCGAGGGTCGATCTTCTGACCGGAACGCTGGCGATTCCCATTCCCTGCGGGTGGATGAGGCGCATTTCTCCATCAACCCGTCGCTCGACCATCCTGCGGTTCCGGTCTGGACAGTGACTTACCTTCAATCACGCGATTCACGGCGTAATCCCAAGGCGTTCGGGTTCGGACCTCGGTCGAACGTCGATTGCGATGGCTTCTGTAAACATTGACGCTAATTTGTTCGCGAATGTGTTGACTGAAATGCGTATGAGTGAAACTATCCCGCATGCGGAGCGCGAAAAGAACAGTGTTCTTGCCGGAAGATCCGGCGCCGCGGTCCCGCACCGAATGTGAACTTGAGCGTACGGGAGAACAACAATGTTCAAGAGGTTTTCAGGCATAGCGCTTGTCGCGACCGCCCTGACTGTGGCGGCATCGCAAGATGCGGCTGCCGACAAGCTGGATGATATCATCGCCTCGGGCGAGTTGCGCTGCAGCGTCACTCTGGATTTTCCGCCGATTGGCTTCCGCGATGAAAACAACGAACCCGCGGGTTTCGATGTTGACTACTGCAAGGATCTGGCCGCCTCGCTCGGAGTTGAACCGGTCGTTGTCGAAACGCCTTGGGCAGATCGCATCCCCGCGCTGATTTCCAATCGCGCCGATGTCTCTATCGCCGCGGCCTCGGACACGCTGGAGCGAGCGCAAACCGTCGGGTTTTCGATCCCTTACATGGCCTATATCTATCAGGTTGGCTTGCAGGCGGATTCCGATATTCAGTCCTTTGACGATCTGAAGGGCCGCACCGTTGGCACGGTTGTCAGCACAACCAATGAAGGCTTCATGCTGGAACAGCTGGAAGCCTGGGGTGATGAGGCCGGCGATCACCTGTCCCTGCAGTCTGAGGCGGATATGTTCCTTGCGCTTCAACAAGGCCGTGTCGACGCCATTGTGTCCAGCAACACAACCGTGGCGAATTTTGTCGCCAATCCCGATTTCGACAATATCGCAGTCGGCCCGGCGGCGCCGTTTCCCATCGATGTCGTCGGCATCATGGCGCCCCGCCAGGAATATGGGCTTCTGCGCTATCTCGATCTGTTTGTGAACCGTCAAGTGCGCAGCGGACGATATCAGGAGCTTTATGACAAATGGGTTGGCGGAGAAGCGCCCAACCTTGCGATCCCCGGCGTGCATCGCTGAACCGAAAGCTCGTTCTGAACCCTTGCGGAGCCCCGGTTTCCGGGGCTCTCTCACGGCAACGCACCGCGCGTAGGGAGGCGCATGGAAAGCCTGTTTGATTGGCTGCCCAGTCTGGACATTGCCTATACGTTCCATTGGCGTACCGTCTGGAAAGCATTCCCGAAAATGCTGGACGGCGCGTGGATTACCTTTCAGATCGCCGTGCTGTCGATGGTCTTCGGCACGGCGATCGCGTTGTTTCTGGCGGTGGCCCGGTTGCGGGAACGTGGCATTCTGTACCAACTGGCAACAGCCTGGGTCGAGGTTGCTCGAAACACACCCGCGCTGTTTCAGATCTACATGGCGTTTTTCGGGCTGGGTGCCTTTGGCATTTTCCTAAGTTCCTACACGGCGGTGCTGGCCGCGATTACCTTCAACAATGCGGGATACCTGACCGAGGTGCTGCGCGGCGGGTTCAAAGGCATACCCAAAACGCAGATGTCCGCCGGCAAATCGCTGGGCATGACCTCGTTTCAGACCTATCTCTATATCATCGTGCCGCAGGTTCTGCGGGCGGTTTATTACCCGATCACCAACCAGATGATCTGGGCGTTGCTCACCACCTCGCTGGGTATGGTGGTCGGGTTGCAGGAACTTGCCGGGGTAACGCAGACGGAACAGGGGCGCACCTTCCGCACCTTCGAATTCTTCATCGTCGCCGGTGTCATGTACTACATTATGGCCAAACTGATCATGCTGCTGGCGCATCTGATCGGCTGGCGCCTGCTGAGGAACCGGTGACATGATCGGAGAGTTCTTTGGCACCAGTCTCACCGCCAATGACATGTGGTTTCTGTGTCTGGGGGCGTTGCGGACGTTGCAGTTGACGGCCGTCGCCGTAGTTGCAGGAACGTTGGGAGGGATCATCCTTGGCATCATTCGCGCCGAAAGCGGATGGTTCGCGAATACGCTGCTGGGCAGCGTGCTGGATATCCTGAGATCCGTGCCGCTGCTGATCCAGTTGATCATCTTCAACAGCTTCGTATCGATCCTGGGCTATCCGATGTCCGCCTATGCCTCGGGCGCAATCGTCCTGAGCCTGTATATGGCAGCCAACTGTACCGAAATCGCCCGGGCCGGTGTTAAAGCCGTGTCCAAAAGCATGCGTTCGGCGTCGCGCTCGCTGGGAATGAGCTATTGGCAGGATCTGCGGTACGTGGTGCTGCCCATCGGGTTCCGGGTGGTGTTTCCCTCGTGGATCGGCGTGGTTCTGGGAGTGATGAAGGATTCCGCGCTGGTTTCGGTATTGGGCTATTTCGAACTGCTGAAATCCGCGCAGACCCTGATCACCCGCATGCAGGAGCCATTGTTCATCCTGATTCTGGTCGGCGCGTTCTATTTCGCCCTCAGCTACCCTATCGCCCGGCTGGCATCCCGGCTTGAGAAAGGGAAAACGCGATGATTGAAATCAAGTCCGTTCACAAGTCGTTCGGCGCGCTCGAGGTTCTGAAGGGCATTGACCTGACCGTATCCAAGGGCGAAGTGCTGAGCGTCATCGGCGCCTCCGGTTCGGGCAAATCGACGCTGCTTTATTGCATCAACGGGCTGGAACCGATCCAGTCGGGCGAGATTGTGATCGACGGCGTGTCGGTTCACGGCAAGTCGACCGATCTCAACAAACTGCGTCAGACTATCGGGATGGTGTTCCAGCAATGGAACTCCTTTCCGCATCTGACCGTTCTTGAAAATGTCGCTCTGGCGCCGCGTATCGTGTCGGGCAAATCCCGGGCCGAAGCGCGCGAGATTGCAGCCCGGCAGCTGGAACATGTGGGGCTGAGGGACAAGCTGAAGGTCTATCCGGATCAGATGTCCGGCGGTCAGCAACAGCGTCTGGCCATTGCCCGCGCCCTGGCGATGGAACCGCAATACATGCTGTTTGACGAGGCCACCTCGGCGCTGGATCCCGAACTGGTGGGCGAGGTTCTGGATACGATCCGGATGCTGGCCGAAGAAGGCATGACGATGATCTGCGTTACGCACGAAATCGGCTTTGCCCGAGACGTGTCTGATCGGGTGGCCTTTTGCCATCAGGGCGTGATCGAAGAAATTGGACCAGCCAAAGAGCTGGTCAACAATCCGCAAAAAGACAGAACGAAACAATTTCTCAGCAAGGTGCTGTGAACGGTTCACCGGAATGACAAAGATGAGCATGGAAGAATCGGGCAAGCTCTACGATCGGGCGATGCAGGTGCTGGTCGAGGGCTGCAGCTCCGCTTCGCGCGGGGCGATGAACTACAAGCCCTATCCGCCTTATATCCGCGACGGCAAGGGCGCGCGGTTATGGGATGTGGACGGCAACGAATATATCGACTGGCAACTTTCCTTTGGCTGCCTGCCGCTGGGTCATGCGCATCCGAAGATCGTGGAGGTCGTGCAGGAAAAGGTGGCGGGCGGCACCCATTTCGCCACCGCGCTTGAGGTCGAGGTCGAAACCGCCGAACTGATGGTCAGCATGCTGCCGCATGTGGACAAGGTACGGTTCGCCAATACCGGGACCGAAGCCTGCATGACCGGCGTGCGCATGGCGCGTGGCATCACCGGCAAGCGCAAGATCCTGAAATTCGAGGGTCATTATCACGGCTGGTATGACGGGTTGCTGGTCAGCTCGAACCCGCAACCGATCACCACCATCGGCCACCCTGGCGATCCGGTGCGCATTCCCGACAGTTCCGGCCTGACGCCCGGGTCATGGGAAGACACGCTTGTCAGCGTCTGGAATGACGAGGACGCACTGGAACGCGTGTTGGCAACACATGGACACGAGATTGCCTGCGTGGTGATGGAGGGGGCCATGTCGAACATGGGCGTGATTCCCCCGAAACCCGGCTATCTGCGACGGGTGCAGGAACTTTGCCGGGCCTATAACGTGCTGTTCTATCTGGATGAAACCGTCACCGGGTTCCGGGTCGCGCCTGGCGGCGCGGCCGAGCTCTACGGTTTGCAACCCGATATTGTCACTTATGGTAAGGCGCTGGGACAGGGATTCCCCGTGGCGGCCATTGCGGGCCCCGATCACATCATGGAAAGCATCGAATACGGCAAGGTGCTGCACTATGGCAGCCACAATGCGCCGAGGATGGGCCTCTACGCCGCCAAGACGATGATCGAGGAAATGACCCGCGACGACAACGCGGGATTCAAGAAGATCAACGCAATCGGCGATGAGATGACAACGCGGCTTAACCAATTGGCCAAGGATATCGGACAGAACATGCGGGTGCAGAATGTGGGGTCGATGTTCCATCCGGTCTTCACCGATCTGGATGAAATCACCGGCTACCGCGATTTCTGCGGCACGGCCGATCTGGCAAAATACGCCGACTTTTCACAAAAGATGCGGGATCAGGGCATATTCTTCACCGGCAACAAGATCCTGCACAACCTCAGTTGTCTGGTCCACACGCAGGGGGACATCGACCGCTCGATCGAGGCGGCAGGCAACGCGTTGGAGCAGATGGCGGCGGAAGCAAGTTGAGCGATGCGGGTCTTTGCGGATTAACGGGCGGGATATACCATCTCGCCCGCGCGAGACTTCGGGTTGGAACCGGTTGCCCGAGTCCATACGGATCGTTACCTGCGCTTTCTGCAACAGGCCCATGCCCGCTGGCGAGCGCTGGACGATGCTGCGCCCGAAGTGATCCCCAATGCGTTTCCGGTTGCGCTAGAGGCGGGCGATCCCACCTCGGTTGTGGGGCAGGCCGGATTTCACATGGGTGATATGGCCTGCCCGGTCAACGCCGGAACGTGGCAGGCGGCCTATGGATCGGCGCAGGTTGCCCTTTCTCCTGCCGATGCCGTGCTGAACGGAGCATCCGTCAGCTATGGGCTGTGCCGTCCGCCCGGTCACCACGCCTATGCCGATCGGGCCGCAGGCTATTGTTTTCTCAACAACGCCGCCATTGCCGCGCAGCACTGCCTGGACCGCGGATGCGCGCGTGTAACCATCCTCGATCTGGATGTGCATCACGGCAACGGGACACAGGATATCTTCTACACCCGATCTGACGTCCAATTTGTCTCGCTGCATGCCGATCCGAGCGAATTCTACCCTTTCTTCTGGGGATATGCCGATCAGACAGGCGAAGGCTCAGGAACTGGGTCAACCGTCAACATACCGCTGCCATTGGGATGTACGGGGACACTTACCTGCATACCATGAAAACTGGCGTGCAGAGGATCGACACCCACGCGCCCGATGTACTGATCGTATCGTTGGGGCTGGATACTTTCGTAGGCGATCCCTATGCTGCGTTCGCGCTTTGCACTTCGGACTTTGAGAAGGTTTCATCCGAACTGGCACAGAAGTCTATGCCAACGGTGATCGTTCAGGAAGGCGGATATATTCGCCCGGAACTTGGAGAAAATCTGATTGCATTTTTGAAGAATTACAATCACTGAGACGACCCGACTGAACTTGTCCTCCACTCTCCTTGAATTCAGGACCCAAAAAATTGGGGGCTTATATACTTAACTACACAATTTCAATGTCTTGGTTTTGCATCAATCTCTCGACCACTGAATCGCCCCCAGTACTTCTCAGAGCACTTGATGGACCGCCGACGTCGGTCGTCAGTCGGGCCGGGGTTTCGACCAACCCTCGCGGAGGGCTGGAGCGCGTAGCGCGACAGGCCGAAGCGAGGGTTGGAGCCCCCTTTGAACTCGGCGATGATCGGCGAGTTCCGCCACTCCCGGCGGAGAGGCGGCCGATCGGGAGCAGCCTAAAGCCCCCAGTGCCTTCGAGTACCAGGGGGGGACCAGCGCCCCGATCGGCGGCCGCGGCTACGCCCAGCTAGGTGTCCGCGCCCTCGAGCGCCAGTACTGGGATTGGCGAACGCCGCGGCCGGCCTTTTTCTACAACGGAGGAATGCAATGACGCAATTCGAAATATACGCGGGCATCGACTGGTCGACCCGAACCCACCAGGTCGCCGTCGTCGACGCGGACGGCGAGCTCCTCGGCGAACGCGCCTTCGCCCACAGCGGCGACGGCTTGGCCGAGATGGCCGACTGGATCCTCGGGCACTGCCCCGAAGGCGGGGCCGCCGCCGCCATCGAGAAGCCGCACGGCCCGGAGGTGGACGCCCTGCTGGAGCGCGGCGTCGCCGTGTTCGCGCTCAACCCCAAGCAGCTCGACCGCTTCCGCGACCGGTTCTCGCCGGCCGGAGCCAAGGACGACCGCAGGGACGCCCTCGTCCTGGCCGGTTCGCTCGCCACCGACAGGAAGGCGTTCCGGGAGGTGGAACCGCCGCCGCCGGAGATCGTCAGGCTGCGCGAGCTGTCGCGCACGGACGGCGACCTGGTCGAAGAAAGAACCCGCCTGACCGACAAGCTGAAGGCGCAGATCAGGCGCTACTACCCCGCTTTCCTCGAGGCCGCGCCGGACCTCGGCAGGACCTGGGCCCTCGATCTCTGGACCCTCGCCCCGACGCCGGGGAAGGCCCGCCGCGTGCGCCTGTCCTCCGTCGAAGCCGTGCTCAGGAAAAGCCGCGCCCGGACCTCCGCCGAAGACGTCCTGGCCGCGCTTCGCGACAAGCCCGTCCCGACCGCGCCGGGAACCGCCGAGGCCGTCGCCGAATCCGCCGGACGGATCGTCAGGCGGCTCAAAGCCCTCAACGCCGAAATCAAGGAGATCCGGACCGAAATCGGCCGGGCCGTCGACCGCGTCGGGGCCATGGAGGGCGGGCAGGCCGTCGGCATCCTGCGCTCCGTCCCCGGCATCGGAGCCACCGTCCTGGCCGTCATCCTCTCCGAAGCCTTCGACAGCTTCCGGAAAGCCGAATTGCAAGCCTTGAGATGCTACTTCGGCGTCGCGCCCGTCACCAAACGGTCGGGACGGACCGTCCTGGTCCAGCGCCGACTCGCCGCGAACGGACGGCTCAGGAACGCCGCCCGTCACTGGGCCATGGCCGCCATCCAGCGCGACAAAACCAGCCGGGCGAAATATCATGCGCTGAGAAGCCGCGGACATAAACACGCCCGAGCCCCCGGAAGCGTCGCCGACAGACTCCTCGGCGTCGCCTGCAGAATGATCGAAACCGGACAGACCTTCGACCCGGAACGGCGGTCAAAAAACGCCCTCTGAAAACCGAAAAAAAACGCTTGACGTCAGGCTAGGTGCCCCCCCCCCCCGGGGGGGGGGGGCGGAGAGTGTTTTGTTCAACATTTAGGCTGCTTTTTCAAGCTCGCCGTTTTGTTGGCGGACACAACGACATCGCGACCAACTTCAAGCTTTCGGGCCTACCAATTGAGATGTCGTTCAGCGCGATGGTCGATAGATCGGCGAACAGAGCATAGAGACAGCGCACGGCTGCCTTGTCCAACGTGCTCTTGCACGAGCCTTGTACCGAATAATCAGCATTATTGATCCGCAGGTAAACCTTGATCTGCTCGCTGTCCCTGCGGATTCCTAACAATCAGTTCACCTACACTGAATACTTTGCCGTTGACTTCAAGCTCTACGCTTATGAATCCGGATTTATGCACTTCTGCGGGTATTCCGGTCCAAGTTAGTGAAAATCGATTTCCGTATTCATTTTAAATTCTTCTGCAACGCCGGGAAAAGCGATCTTTATGGCGAATGGGTGCTTGCCAGATTCGAACCCTGTTGCATTTATCCAGATACTAAGCGGAAACCGAGCTGGAAGAGTGTCAGGAACTAAATCGACCATATATACGCCAACTAGAATCGCTTTTCCATTTTCTTCTGTACGAATATCGTCACAGAAGACTGTTCTAGCTTTAATTTGCACTGATCACACTTTTATTTTGTAATGAGCCTGTATTCGAAATCTCCGTGCCCTGCTTCTAAATAAATGCTGTCGAGTGGCTAGAGCTTGGCAAAACCTCGGTTTTTTTGCCTATCTTCACTTCTATAGCGGGATGGTTTGCTCTGTCAAAGCTTTTATGCTGAATTTTTGAGAACGTGATGTCCGGACGCAGCCCCAAAACCCAGGAAATGTCGCCGATTGTCTTCAACGTGAGATTTCCCCGTCCATTTATAATTCGGGAAATGTAGACTTATCGACTCCCATTTGATCTGCAATTTGGGACTGGGTGAGGTTTTTTCTCTTTTTGCCGTAATTGCAGCCTTCACCAATGCTCTATTGACTCGACCCTTGAACCCACCTGCCGCCCTGTCTTTCGGACTGATGTTCAAACTAAAGAGCTTCATTTTTTGATTCTCCTTTTACGAACGACGGCTTATCAAACCGGACACCTCGCCGATCTTTAACGCATTGTTGTCTGTATCCAGCATACAGACTGAATTCTTTGCTGTTTCCCGGCTGATCCACAGTTGAAATGGTGAACACTTCATTTTTCCAAAACCACCCAAAGAATCGTAGAACGGCAGTAGGTAACTCCCATGCCCCTTCCTTCGGAGATCGCATCACGTGCGGCGACCGGTCACTCTCAATGGAGCCACCCGAGACAAATGTGCAGAAGAGGTCTTCAGCTTGCTGAATCGGCGATTGGGCGTTTTCATGATACCCGTTAGCATCCCATGCCTCCCAACTTGTCATTCATCCACCGCACTGCCCGTGGCATAGCATGGAGCAACTGCCATTCCTGCTCTGCTGCGTCCAAACCCGCCGACCTTGCGGAGCAGACCTTCGGCGTTGGCATTCATGTCAACCTCAAACATTATTCAAGTGCGAACTAACGCATCTTTGATAGCCATTCGCAAACGTAAGTGGATAAATAAACAAACATTGATTGAACTTCTCCAACGCAACCCAAGAGTCACGGATGTGGGGTGATGGCGGAGACGAAGGGACTTTCCTCCAAAACAATTTTATTATGAAAAAACAATATGTATAGGTGTATCGCTATTTTTCTTGTAGCACACTATTGTAGCAGATTTCTTTCTTTTGACCATGAGTTCGTTTTCTAAAATCGCATTCGAACCTTCGTCGGAACTATGAATTTACTTAGGCCCGATCACCGCAGTCTTTGGTTTGAAACCACCTCTCCGAAATATCCGTCCAATCGCGCTCTGAAATCTAACACATCCGGGCGGTCTCTGTCGCGTCTGCGGGACCACATTGCCACGTTGCGTTTGGGTAGCCTAGTCGCCGTGGGGAGAAACTTCAGCGAAGCTGAGAACGAAGAAAGCTCGGTCAGTTTCTTGGGCAGTATGCACAGGGAATGAGTGTTGTTCAGAATTTCAATTGCCATCAAGATGTCGCCAGTGAATGACAGCTTCGATAGTACATTCTTCGCGCCTAGTTGTTCCAAGACCTCCTTGTTGGAACCGTAAATGCCAGACAAAGCTCCCACCGAAATCCATGTCTGATTTTCAAGTGCTTTGGCCGATACTGGGCCTGTGTTTTTGAATAGTGGGTTCTCGGGGCCACCAAAAATCCCAAGCTCATCTTCCAGGATACGAGACTGGACGAGATCGTTCTGGAGTAAGCTGATTTGCTCGGGCGCAAGTACGATGTCCAACTCCTCGTTATTCAGTCGTTCGATCAAACGGGATGCCGTGGCGGAAACGACCCTGAGGGCGTAGTTGGGAGGCTCCCGGACCAATTCTGAGAAGAATTGGCCCATGACTGAAAAGGCAAGCATGGGTCCAACCCCAACGCGCAAATCCCGTTCGAGGCCATCTCGCCAAAGATCGACAAAATCCTCGGCGTTCGTTCGGGATCGGGCAATTTCCCGCCCGGCTGCAACAAGCCTTTCGCCGATCTGCGTTGGCCTAACCCCGTGACGTTCTCTGATCAAAACTCGACCGCCAACGTGGTCTTCGATGATCTGTACAGCCCTGGATAGTGTAGGCTGAGTAACATTCAGTTTTTCCGCTGCTCGGCTTAGCGAACCAATGTCTGAAATCTCGGCCAGCCAGAGCAAATGTTTTGCGTCGATCATGCCACCACCCTGCTATGCATTTTTCTATATCTTAGCTAAATTTTGCAATTTTACAAATGGCAGAGGTCTGTGCGAAAAATCCTCAAACAAAGGAATCTAGGGAGGATTCACATGAAGCTTGTCCGCACAACTTTTGCCGGGGCAATTCTTGCCGTGGCCACAGCGACCGCACCAGCGTTTGCTGAGACATTGAAAGCCGAAGGCGGCTCTGCCGCTGGGCTTTCGGCCTTGGTGCCACAGTTGTTGTCGAAGTACGTGGCTGACAGCCACGAAGTTCGCGTCAACGTTGACCAAACCCTTACACGTGCAACGCTGAAAGTTGCGACCGGCGCTATCGATATTGCAAGCACACCGGCTGGTGCGTTCGCAAAAATGGAAGTCGGCAAAGGGCCCTATATAAAGCTGGGCGAAGAAGCGATTGAAGCGTCCGCGAACGTACGTTCGCTGTTTGCGTTCCTTGGTGGCCACGTGCACGTGATCGTTGATGCAAAAAGCGACATCACTTCTTGGGAAGACCTACGCGGTAAGCGTGTCTTCATTGGGCCCCCTGCGGGTTCCTTTGGCGGTCAGACACAAGCTTTGATCAAAGCGATTACGGGAATGGAAAATGGTGCCGACTATGAAGGCATCAAACTGGCCTGGGGTGCCGCGAACCAAGCTTGGGAAGACGGAAAATTTGATGTCTTTATGCGCCCAGGCACCATGGGTTCCGCTGCTGTTGATCAATTCGGCGCAGCTCGTCCGTTCCGTTTGTTGGGCATTCCGGCTGATGTGCTGGGTACGCCTGCTTGGGACACCTATCTGGAAACACCTGGGTACGCCGCAGACACGATGCCTGCTGGAACCTATCAAAACCAGGCCAACAACGGTGAAGACCTGTTTGTGTCGGCTTACGTGATGTTCGTGTCAGTCAACAAAGACATGGACGAGCAAACGGCATACGACCTAACCAAGGCTATGTTCGAAAATCTGGACGATGCACATTCGGTCAGTGCTGGCCTGACGCCGTTGCGTCTGGACAATGCATTTGTATCGCTGGCGGCTCCACTGCATCCAGGTGCGTTGCGCTACTTCGACGAAGTAGGGGCAGACGTTCCTGACCATTTGCGTGGCGGGTCTTCCTAAAGGTACGCTTTGGGGCCGGACATTGCACCGGCCCCAAACCCTTTTCTAACACATCAAGTTCGGGAGTGGTGCGATGTCCGCAGCGACTGATGAAGTGCGGCCATTGAAGCAGACCATTGTTCTGCTGATTGGTTTTTGCTTTGCCCTTCTCGGATTTCTGAATGCCGTCCCGGACTTTGGTCCGTTACCGTCGATTGGCGTGTTCCGGGCCGTTGATCTTCACCCAACCGTTTTGGCCATTGGGTTCTTGATCTCAGCCATCAGCATTTCGCGATTTTCTGGCTCGGGCCTAATCGTGACAGCCTTCAACTTCGCCCTTCTGCTAACGGCGTTTTATGCCCTTTATTCGTTCAACGTCTCGGTTCGTGAAATCGAAGACGAAGGGCTTTTCTTCTTTGATGAATTCCACGCCTGGATGACGATCATTGGATGCCTGATCATCCTCTATTTCTGTTGGCGTATTTGGGGAATTCCTCTAGCCACTGTTGGTCTTTTGGCATTCCTCTATTTCTTTTTCGGTGAAGGTCTTCCTGGCATCTTGGGGCATGCCGGGATGGACTTTACTCAAGATACGCCAGCCGAACTCTGGTACAACACTGGCGACGGGGTGATGGGCAACATCCTGGCGATCCTGATCAATACCGTTTTTCCGTTTATCATTATGGGTGCTGTCTTAGAGGGAACCGGCGGTGGGGCCTCCATGATCAAGCTCAGCTTCCACGCGATGCGGCGTTTCCGTGGTGGCCCTGCCCACGCTGCGATCATGGCGTCATCGTTGTTTGGAACGGTTTCCGGTTCTGCCGTTGCGAATGTTGTTGGCACCGGCGTCATCACCATCCCCATGATTAAGCGTCGCGGATTCAGGCCAGCTTTTGCGGGCGGGGTCGAGGCGACGGCATCGACAGGTGGGCAGATCATGCCGCCAATCATGGGGGCTGCGGCACTTGTGATGGCCGACTTCATTTCGATCAGTTACCTGACAATCATCATTGCGGCGATTGTACCAGCAGCGGCTTACTATGCCTCGCTCTTCACCACTGTTGTTTTTGAATCTCGGTCCCTGGGTGTCGAGGCCGCAGCGGACACGGAACTTGACCCGATCACGGTTCAGGACTGGATCAATCTGATCCTGGTGGTCGTCCCAATCTCTATCGTTGTCTTCGCTCTGATCTCCGGGTTTTCGCCCGCTGGTTCGGCGATGATCGCCCTATCCGTCCTGTTGGTTCTGAGCTTCCTGAACCCAGAGATGCGCAAGAAACCAATCAAAGTTGCACAAAGCTTCGCCAAGGGCGGCGTGACATTTGGGCGTTTGCTGATGGCGATCTGCACAGTTGGCATGATCATCGCAATTCTTGGGGCGACCGGATTGCCGCTTGAGTTTGCCAAGGTCATCAGCGGAAGTGCGGGGGACAATCTTCTAATCGCATTGATTTTCGCAGGCGTTGCGGCCTTGATCCTTGGAATGGGCATGCCAACGCTGCCAGCCTATCTGACCATCGTCATCATTCTTGGACCGTCCCTGACCAGCCTGGGTTTGACCGATTTGAACGCGCATTTCTTCGTGTTCTACTTTGGCGTGGCTTCGGCAATCACTCCGCCTGTAGCTATGGCCGCTTTTGCCGCCGCTTCAATCTCTGGCGGAGGGGCGATCAGCACTGCTGTTCAAGCAACTCGCATCGGCGTCGTGATTTTCGCGATCCCGTTCCTGTTCGCCTTCAATCCGGTCATGCTGATCATGCCCGAGGGCGGGGCGGAGTTTAGCTGGGGCGCATTCCTCTACCTCCTCCTAAGATTGGCACTTCTGATCTACATGCTGGCGTCAGCCGCAAGCCGGTTTGACAAAGTGCGCATGCCCATTTGGGAGGTAGCACTGCGTGTTGGGGCGGGCTTGATGTTGATCCATCCCGATCTGGCGGTGAATGGCATCGCTCTTGTCGCGGTCGTTGGGCTGATCGTTCTTCACCGTGTGGCGGTTGCCTTGCCCGCCGGGTTACGGCATGGGTGAACGGCCAAATATCCTATATTTCATGACGGATCAGCATCGGGCCGATTGGCTGGGGTGCGCGGGACATCCCGTCGTTAAAACGCCCAACATTGATGGTTTGGCAAGCCGAGGTACCCGGTTCACGAACTTCTATGTGACCTCGCCAATCTGTATGCCCAACCGGGCGGCGGTGATGACTGGGCGGTACCCCTCCGTCAATGGCTCACGCCACAACGGATTGCCCTTGCCGCGGAGTGCAAATACGTTTGCCGATGTCTTGCGTTCGGCGGGATACAACACAGCCAGCATTGGGAAGAGCCACCACCAGCCATTCACAGATCGCCCATTGGTGCGCACTGATGAAGAGCCGGTGGTAAATGCGCAGGTTCCTGAAGCAAGAAAGCCGGACGGTGTGGATTACTGCCACGAACACCCAGCGACATATGACCAGCCAGAATTCCACGCGGTACCAACGCCATACTACGGGTTCGACCATGTGCGATTGGTTACGGGCCATTCCGACGAATGCGGCGGACACTACCTTCAATGGCTTCGCTCAAAGGCAAATGATTGGGAGGAGCTTCGTTGCCGCGATAACCAGCACCCCCACACCTACACCTGTCCACAGGCAAGGCGAACCACGATACCGGAAGACCTGTACCCAACTGCATATATCCGCGATGAGGCTAAGTCATTTCTGAAAGGTCAGGCGTCATCGGATGAACCATTCTTTGCCTTTGTCTCTTTTCCTGATCCGCATCATCCCTTCACGCCGCCGGGAAAATACTGGGACATGTATAACCCAGAGGATTTCGAAGTCGATCTACCCTACGAAGCCCACAAGACTCCGCCGCCACAGTTGCGGGTTTGGAAGACACTAATGGACGATGGGGTGGTTCCGAAAAATGAACAGCAAGCCTTCATGGCCCCAGACCGCCAGATCAAAGAGGCCATGGTGCTAACCGCTGGAATGATCACCATGATCGACGATGCGATAGGCGAAATCCTGAAAACGCTTGAGGAGACCGGACAGGCGGACAACACGATCATCATCTTCAATTCCGATCACGGTGACTATCTTGGGGCCTTTTCATTGTTGCTGAAGGGGCCATTCCCGCACTCTTCGGTTAATCGCGTCCCGTTCATCTGGGTGGAGCCAAAGCGAGATACAGCCCAATTGGCCGATGGACTTGCGGCCTCCGTCGATATCGCCCCCACCATCTTGGATCGCGTTAGTGTGGCCCCCTATTATGGTATGCAGGGCAAGTCTTTCCTGGGCCAGCTTGATGGCGGGGACGGCGAAAGGGATCACGTCCTGATCGAACACGAAGAAAACAAGGTCTACCCTGGCTTTGACCGACGCCCGAACATTAGGAACCTGATCACCCCGACCCACCGCTTGACCCTCTACAAGGGTCTGGAGTTTGGTGAACTTTACGAAACTGATAACGATCCCAACGAAACGGACAACCTTTGGGATGATCCCGATTTCGCAGGCTTGAAGTCCGAACTGCTTTTCACGCTGAACCAAGCGATGCTTGACGCCATTGAACCCGGCCCATGGCCCAAGAGGTTTGCATGACCAAGGAATTGAAAAACTTCGTCGCCGGAGAGTGGAGAGCATCAGACCAGATCTTCGAAAAGCGCAGCCCATTCGATGGTTCGCTGGTGGCGTCGGTACATGAAGCGTCCGAGGCCATGGTCAACGACGCCGTTCTGGCTGGTCGCGAAGTTTCAATCGGTGCGAAAAGCGGTTCATGGGGCGCACTGCCGATGAAGGAACGCCTCGCCATCATCCACGACTTCGCAGACAAGCTTTTGAGACGGGTCGATGATTTGGTAGAGGCGGATGTCGCCGACACGGGCCGCAGCTATTGGCAGGCCAACACCTTCGATGGGGCAAGGGCCGCTCGGCTTTTCCACGCTTATGCTGACGCCGCATTGACGATGGAAAACCGTTCCTCGCAATTCGGCGGTGAACTTGGCTTCAAAGGCATATGGTACACAACCCGACGCCCAAAGGGTGTGATCGCCTGTATTTGCCCTTGGAACGTCCCGCTTTTGATGGCCGCGATGAAAGTTGCTCCGGCTCTCGTCATGGGCAATGCGGCGATCTTGAAACCATCAGAGGAAACGCCGTCATCCGCAATGGTTTTGGCCAAGGTCGTCGCCGCGTCGGATATACCCGATGGGGCTTTCTCGCTGCTGCACGGCTTTGGACACGGTTCGGCGGGCGGATACCTGACATCCCATCCCAAGGTTGATGCCATTACCTTCACAGGAGAAAGCGGCACAGGGTCCGCGATCATGAAATCCGCCGCCACTGGCCTGCGAGAGGTGTCTCTGGAACTGGGCGGAAAGAACGCGGCCCTGGTGTTCGAAGATGCGGTTATGGACCACGTTGCCGAAGGCATGACCCGATCCGCTTTTTTCAACTGTGGCCAGATTTGTTTCTGCACCGAACGGGTCTATGTGCACCGCTCACGTTTCGATGAATACGTGGACCGAATGTCCGCCATCGCGAACGGCATTGTGGTTGGTGAGAAGTCCCACAACGGCTTCAACATTGGCCCGCTGATCAGCAAAGGCCACCGAGACAAAGTTAAAGGGCTGCTCGACACAGTACCAGAAGACGGCGGTGAGTTTGTCGCCGGGGGCGGCATCCCGGAATTTGGAGATGAACGCGATAGTGGGGCCTTCATCCAGCCGTCCATTGCGGTGGGTCTTCCCGAAGATGCCCGCTTTGTGAAGCAAGAGGTCTTCGGTCCCGTCCTGCACGTGGCCCAATTTGATGAAGAGAACGAGGCAATCGCGTTGGCCAACGACACCGATTACGGTCTCGCTACCTCAATCTGGACAGAAAACATCAGCCGGGCCCACCGTGTCGCCCCGCAAATCAGGGTTGGTCACGCCTGGATCAATTCCTGGCAAATTCGCGACCTGTTGAGCCCCCTTACAGGTGCTGGTGCCAGCGGCGTTGGAGACCAAGGCGGACGGCTTAGCCTCGAATTTTCGTCGCTGCCCCAAACCGTGACCACCCGCATTTATGGAGAAGGCCAATGAACAAACAACAAGTTCAAATCGAAGCCGACACCCGCGTTTCGGCCGGTGAGGCGATACTACGGTCGCTCAAATCTAATGGGGTGGACAAGCTCTTCATAAACCCAGGAAGCGATTTCGCTCCGGTGATTGAGGCATTGGCCGCTGCTGAGTCCGATGCAATCCCAGAAGCCATTCCGGCAGCACACGAGAATGTGGTGGTTTCCATGGCCCACGGCTATTTCTTGGCAACGGGCCAGATGCAAGCAGCGGCTGTCCACGTGAACGTGGGGCTGGCAAATGCGACCATGGGCCTTCTAAATGCCCATTCTGACAACGTGCCAGTTTTCATGATCTCAGGCAGAAACCCGTTGACCGAGGGCGACCGGATGGGCAGTCGTCATACCCCCATCCAATACGGTCAAGAGATGTTCGATCAAACCGCCCTGGTGCGTGAAGCGGTCAAATGGGACTACGAACTGCGCTATGCTGAAAACGCCGCTGACTTGGTGAGCAGGGGGTGTGCTGTGGCACGGATGGAACCGCAGGGTTCGGTCTACATGTCGTTGCCCCGCGAACCGCTGTGCGAATTGACGGACAAGCCGAATGATCCGGTTCAGGTCGCCCCGTCCATCACCCATCCCGATCCAGCGGCTATCTTGGAATGTGCAAAAAAACTTGCGAATGCAAAGAACCCACTGATCATTTGTTCGCGTGGCGATGCAGCGGGTGAAGTCAGCGCCGAGCTTCAAGCCATCGCAACTGAGAATTCGATTGCGATCAGCGGGGTCTTCGTTACCCGCAATGTGCTGCCGACTGACTTCCCGAATGCAGTCGGTGGCAACATTGCTGCCCACCTACCAGACGCGGACGTTGTTTTGGTCGTCGATGCAAGCGTCGCTTGGATCGAGGCAAAGGCCAGCCCAGCACCAGATGCTGAAGTTATTCATCTCGGCCCAGACCCACTTTTCACACGCATTCCTGTCCGTGGTTACAAGACCACACAGGCCATTCAATGCAACACCCTTGCCGGCCTGAGGGCGCTTCGAACCGTATTACCGGGCTCTTCCAATCCCGAACGCCAAGCACATATCGAAGAGCGCCATAACACCTTCAGGGATCGCATCGACGCGAAGGTGGATGCGGGCCGACAAGGGCTTGCCAACAAACCATGGATTGCGAAGTGCATCTCGGACGTACTGGGCGACGGAACCATATTCGGTGAACGCGGTGGCCCGTTGCCGCTTTATCGCGTTCCTGGGCCCAACCAGTGGTTCGGCAATACACAAGCTGGTGGACTGGGTTGGGCGCTACCAGCAGCTTTGGGATACCAGCTTGCCAACCGGGATAAATTGACGGTCTGCGTTGTTGGCGACGGCAGCTATATGTTCGCCAACCCTATGGCATGCCATCAAGTTGCGGCGGCACAGGGTTTGCCACTCCTGACCGTAATCCTGAACAATGGAAGTTGGGATGCCGTTCGTATTTCAACGCTCGACATCTATCCTGACGGAGCGGCCTCAAAGGCGAACCATGTGCCCACTATCCCCTTCATGCCAACGCCTGCATTTGGCGACATTGCCGCTGCCAGCGGGTGCTATGCCGAGACGGTGGAGCTTGCAGAAGACCTTCCCGGTGCATTGGACAGGGCGTTGAAGGTGATCCGAGAGGAGAAACGACAGGTCGTGCTTGATGTTAAGGTCGGAATGGATGACGGGGAAAAGTAACCTCGAAGCGAAAGTTGTCCTGGTTCCTGGCCTCCTGTCGGATGGTCGCGTTTGGAAGTCTGTCGAAGATGCCTTGCCCGACGGTCAATGCTATCTGGCTGATGTCAAACAGGACGCCACCATTGAAGCGATGGCAGCGAGGATTCTCAACGAAATCGAAGGGCCCATGGCAGTTGTTGGACACTCGATGGGCGGACGGGTTGCGATGGAGGTCGCACACCAGGCTCCTTAACGGGTTCTTGGCCTTGTGCTAGCCAACACCGGGCACCACCCACTGAAACCCGGAGAAACAGAAAAACGCCAAGCTAAGATTGACTATGGATACAGTGACTTTGAGGGGATGGTTCGAGAATGGCTTCCGCCTATGGTCGCCGCCAGCCGTCACAACGACAAGGCTCTCATGGCAAACCTGTCAGACATGGCTCTAGAAATTGGCCCTGAGGTTCACGAACGGCAGATCAAGGCGTTGGTCGCCAGACCAAATGCTGGTGAATACATCTCTAAGATTGCTTGCCCGATTTTGCTGCTGGCTGGTACTGAAGATATTTGGTCACCTGCGGCCCAGCACCGGGAGATCAAAGATATGGCCAGAAATGCCCGACTTCAGATTTTGAGAATGCGGGTCACTTTCTACCGGTTGAGCAACCTGATGCGGTGGCACGGTCAGTGTCAAACTGGCTTGCTGTACTGAAAAAAGTTGGTTGACCCGCCCCGTCCTGGCGGGCCAACAAGTCAGAGTAATTTCAAGCAGCGTGGGCGTCGTACCACTCCACCATCTCTTCGGGATGATCAGAGAAGTACTGATACCCACGGAATTGTTGGGTAGTGCCTTCGATCCATTTTAGCTTCTTGTCTTCGACGGGGATGGCATCAAACACGCCTTGCACGTCTTCCTCGGCATAGGTGAAGGCGTCGTCGCGCACCTGAGCCACAAATGTTGGCATGGTCACGTAGGGCGCATCCAACTGAGGCGAGGAATCCTCGATCCGGAACCCCCAGATTTCGCGGTAGTGCTTCGCAAAGGCATCGTAGCCCTTTTGTCCGAGACGCATGTTTTTGCTAAGCTTGCGAACCAGCGCATCGCCTGAGATCGGTTGCAACAGCATCATCGATTTGACGCCTTCAAAGGCTTCGGGGTGTTTATTCATAGCGACCAACGTCGAGTTTCCGCCCAAGCACATGCTGAACAGATGAATTTCCATGTCCTTAGTCTTCGCGTTGGATCGCACAAAATCCAACGATCCAAGCACATCTTTGTACTCAAACAAGCTTGGATTGTATCCGCCGTTTTGGCCTAGTGCGCTCGTGCCGTGATTCCTCAAATCGTAGCAAAGAACGTTGTACCCAGCCTCGACCAAGGCTTTGTAATGTGGCAGGAAATTTACTTCGAAACCTCCAGCATTGCGCCACCCCTTCAAATGGCCTGCGTACCCATAACGGTTCGCCGGCGAAAAATGATTGCTGATAACGATCTTGTTTGAAGGTTCCTTAGCCGGGAGGTACCAGCCTTCCAAGGCGATCCCGTCTGTAGCAGGAAAGGTAACCTCTTCGAACTCTAGCCCATACTCGTCAGGGCGGCGGTAGATTGGGGACCTGCGGGATTCCGCGATCATCTTTGCGACACGTCTCATTATGAAATTCGCGATCATTTCGTTCTCCTTCATCACCACACCACCGGCGGTGATTTACATCCATATCGAATCTGTACAGTTGTATTTTACATTCTTATCCTAATTGTCAAGTCGTAAAGTCTGATATAAATCCACCTCATGACCAAACATGAACAAATCTCAATGTCTGACACCGAACAGAAGATCGTTGATGCAGCGATTCAGTGTTTCGTTCGGTTTGGAGCCACAAAGACGTCAATGAATGACATCGCCCGTGCCGCAGGGGTATCGAGGCAAACGCTCTACGATTTGTTTGGCAGCAAGGATGAGTTGATCCGAGCATCCATCAGGCAGATCAGCCTGCAATCAATGGTTGCCATCGAAGACCGCCTTGCAGGCTGTCATACTTTGGCGGATCGGTTGGATGTTTATCTTGAAGAAACCACAATCAAGTCATTCGAGCTTTTGCAAACAGCAGGTGACCCAGAGGACCTTATCAGTGGACACAACGCAGCCGGTGCCGCAGCCATTGAGGAATCGCGGGAAATGCAAAGAAAACTCGTTTCCGCCATTTTAGTCGCAAGCGGCCTGAGTAGAGAGGATCGCCAAACAGAGGCCATTGCCGGTTTCGTTGTCTCCACAGCCATGGGACTAAAATCCGTGAAAGACCGATCCGAACTGGATGCTCTTATCAAAACGTTCAAAGAGGCGGTCGTTGCACTGGCTACGAAAACGACGCACTAGACATCACTGGAATTGAGGCGACTGGCTTCGAACAGCATTCGCAACCAAATCTCTAAACCATTTGTGTACAGCAGACCCGTGAGTTCGGGTCGTCCATACAAGATCAACCTGCAAAGAACTCGCAAACGGCAGGTCGGTGACATGCAAACTTGGTTCCAACGTTTGTGCATACAGACGCGGAACGATGGCAATCAGATCGGTGCCTTGGATTATTCGCTGAACATCGCCGGGGCTCGGGACTCTAACAATTGCGGGTCTGCGTTCCTTCGCCAGAGAGTCGAGTTGCACCAGATAGTCGGAAGTCCAGTCCTCACCATACGACACCTCAACCATATTTGCGCTAAGTATGTCTTCTAGGCTGGGCCTGACCGCCGACAATTGATGGGCTGGGTCCATTACACAGACATACTCGTCGCGAAAAAGGGTCCGGCAATACTGATGTTCAGTTTCTTCCCGCATCGGCCCGATCAAAAGATCGGCCATACCATCTGCGATTAGCTTTGGGCCATCTGTCCCGGCCTGTAAGACTGTCAACCGGGCCAACGGTGCTGCATCGCGCAATGATCTGACGATCTTGGGAATGACAAAGCTGCGTTCAAAGAAATTGCAACTGATCCGAAACGTACGGTCGATGCGATCCGGTTCAATCTTTGCGGGCGCAACCATCGTTTCGAAACCAGACAGTAGAGCCTCACTTTCGGACACAATTTCGGTGCATCGATCCGTCGGAACAATTCCTCCGCCCTGACGAATGAACAACGGGTCGTCAAAGGACTTTCGAAGGCGGTCTATGGTGTAGCTGACCACGGATTGACTTAGACCAATGCCTTCACCTGCTGCGGAAAATGACCGTTGCCGAAAGACAGCGCACAGCACCTTTAAGCTAAAAAAGTCGATCTTCTGTGGGTCCATCTCTTCCTATCCACCTGCTTTCACTACACTATCAGTTTTCTTGATTTTGACAATCAACGCCATGGGATTGATGGATTTTACCGGGTCTGGAATACCGAAATGGAACAATCGGTATCACGCCTGTCGTGATGTCGAAATAATTGCTTGGAGGACCACTATGCCCAGTTTGACCGATGTCATGGCCAATCACAAAAACCCGGTAGAGATGCTGCGAAACTCGAAACTAGGGATGTACGTCTACCCAGTCGTGGCACCGGAATTCCAGAACTGGCGGACCGAACAGGCTGCTTGGCGGGACAAGGCGGTCCTCTTCGATCAATCCCATCACATGGACGAGGTGATCGTCGAGGGGCCGCAGGCCGAAGAATTTCTCGCCTACCATGGCATCAACAGCTTCGCGAATTTCGATCTTGGTCGCGCTAAACACTATGTGCCTGTGACGCCAAATGGACATGTCATCGGAGACCACATCATCTTCCGTGAACGTCAGGACAAGTTCATTTTGGTTGGCCGTGCTCCCACCAGCAACTGGCTGATGTTTGCAGCAGCGTGGGGTAAGTGGAACGTACGCTTGCGTTACGATCCGCGCTCTCCCAGCCGTCCTGATGGCGAACGAGTCTTGCGTGAACACTATCGCTACCAAATTCAGGGCCCTGATGCCCCGAAAATCTTCGAAAAAATGAACGGTGGCCCGATCCCTGAGATCAAATTCTTTCATGTGGATTGGATCAACATCGGGCCGATGAAGGTTCAGGCTCTGCGTCATGGCATGGCCGGTGCACCTGGTCTCGAAATCTGGGGGCCCTCAAAAGACAAGTCTTACATTCACGCCACGATCCTCCAGGCTGCACGTGATGCCGGGGTAGAGTTGGTTGAATGCGGCAGCAGGGCCTATGCGACCAATACGCTAGAGTCCGGTTGGATACCTTCGCCGCTTCCCGGCATCTACACAGGCGACGGAATGCTTGCCGACTATCGCGATTGGCTGGGTGCGGACAGTTATGAGGCCAACGGACCCATCGGCGGGTCATTCGTTTCGGACAATATAGAAGACTATTACGTCAACCCGTTCGAGCTTGGATATGATTTCTACATCGGCTGGAAAAAGGATGATTTTGTCGGAAAGACTGCACTGGCCGCGATGAAGGACAGCCCGAAGAACCGCAAAAAGGTCACCTTTGAGTGGAACCGAGAAGACGTTTTGAAAGTCATTACCTCTGCTTTCGAAGAGGGTACCCCCTACAAGTGGATCGATTTCCCGATGTCGAACTATGCCTCATCCAGTGCCGACATGGTGCTGCGGGATGACAAAATGGTCGGGATGAGCATGTTCTCTAGCTATTCTTGGAACGAACGCTCAATGCTCAGTCTTGGCGTCGTATCCCAGGACGTGCAAGTCGGCGACGTGTTGACTATGAAGTGGGGGGAAACTGACGACACCGCCAAGACCTCTGCCGAGCCACACAAGCAGGCCGAAATTCGTGTTCGGGTCAGCCCGACCCCGTTTTCTAAGGAGGTCCGGGAAAACTACGCTGACAGTTGGCGTACCAAGGGTGACGCCTAGAGGGGGACCGCCATGGGAATTCCGACGAACCCATCCTTTGATCTTGCGCACCTCGGCCATGTCGAGGTGCTGACCAACAAATTCGACGAAAGCCTCGATTTTTTCACCAGGGTCTATGGTTTGAAGCTGTCTGCACAGGAAGGCGGCAGCGCCTATTTGCGGGCCTGGGACGACTATGAGTTCTGCACTCTCAAGCTCACTAGATCAGAAACGACCGGCGTGGCCCATATCGGCTATAGGGCGTCTTCGCCTGAGGCGCTCAAAGTCCGCGTCGCAGCCATAGAGGCCAGCGGCTACAAAACCCACGGTTGGGTCGAAGGCGACCTTAGCCATGGAAGCGCCTTTCGGTTTGAGGACCCTTTTGGCCATGTATTTGAGGTCTACTACGACACGAAACGTGCCCCAAAGGATGACCCCTCGGCACTAAAGAACATGGCCAGCCGCATGACTGGTGCCGCTCCACGCCGGATCGATCACTTAAATCTACTCGCCGAGGACGTAACCGAGTTCCGCCGCTTCATGGAAACCTGTTTGGGTAGCCGGGTGACGGAAATGATCCAGCTTGACAGCGGTCGTGTCGGCGGGTGCTGGTTCACCGTTAACAACAGGACCTATGACCTCGCCTGCACCGAGGAACATGGAGGTGGTCACGGTAGGTTCCACCATGTGACCTTTGCCACCGATCAACGCGAAGACATTCTCAGGGCGGCGGACATCTTGCGTCGCGACGGCAGCTACGATCAGCTCAGAACGACAGGTCGAACCCTCGAAATGATGCAATCGGACGCGCTTTCGCAGACCGGAATTGCCCATCAGATCTGCGGGGATGACACGTTGTTCGACATCTTCTTCACAAATGCCCCTTGCCGAGATTTCCACACGGCAAAGCACGACGATCAGCGACGGAACGCCGTTTGCAACGACGTCCTGCGAAAACACGGCGTGTTCAAGTCTCCGGGAAAGCTCTGCCAATCCTTGGCGATCACGGATGCCGATCTTGAACAGAGCAAGGACGCTGCATGGGCGGCGGCGCAATCGATTGCGTCAATCTGTTAGCTGACGACAGTGGAATGCGGGAACGCAGGCGGACTTGCGCAAGCCAACTACCGGCTCCCCTTGCCATGGAGCCTTTGCGTCGGTGTTGGTCCGCTTTCGGTGCTTCTTTTTCGTAGGGACGCCGCGCAGACCAGTTGATTCGGGTTCCTCCCTTATTCGGCAGGTTTGAGAGACATGAACGGCGTCGAAGGGCTACTCAATGACGACGCTGCGATCGGCAGAGACATGCCTGACCACGACGCAAAAGGAACGGCGCGCGCTCATTGGCCTCAAGGTCATTTGTTGATCAAGCCACAATCTGCCCGGCCAACGATTGCCAATCAGCGTTATTGATCGGCAAGTGAGCTTTGATCTGCTCGCTGTCCCTGCGGATTTCTGACAAGCAGTTCACCTGCACTGAATGCTTTGCCGTTGATTTCGATCTCCACACTTATGAACCCGGATTTATGCACTTCTGCAGGTATTCTGGTCCAAGTTAGTGACAGCGGTCCCGAATTGTCGATCACATCGATTTCCGCACTCATTCTAATTTTTTTTTCGACGCCGGGAAAGGCGATCTTTATGACAAACGGATGCTTGCCAGTATCGAATCCTGTTGCTTGTATCCAGATGCCAAGCGGAAACTGAGCTGGCAACGCAATCGGAACCAGATCATCCATATACACGCCGACTAGAAGCGCTTTTCCATTGTCTTCTCGACGAATATCGTCGCAGAAGACTGTTCTAGCTTCAATTTGCACTGATCATACTTTTATTTTGCGATGAGCCTGTCCTCGACATCTCCGCTTCCTGCTCCCAAACAAATGCGGTCGAGTGGCTAGATTGTAGCAACACTTCGGATTTTTTGCGTGTCTTCACTTCCATGGCTGGATGATTTGCTCTGTCAACGCCGTCATGCTGAATTTTTGAGAACGTGATATCTGGACGCAGCCCCAAAACCCAAGAAACGTCGCCGATTGTCCTCAATGTGAGATTTCCCCGTCCATTTATAATCCGGGAAAACGTGGACTTATCGACTCCCATCTGATCTGCAACTTGGGACTGGGTAAGATTTTTTTCTCTTTTTGCCGTAATTACAGCTTTTACCAATGCTCTGTTGACTCGACCCATGAACCGACCAGTCGCCCTCTCTTTCGGGCTCATATTCAGACTAAATAACTTCATTTATTGATTCTCCTTCTACGAACGACGGCTCATCAAAACCAAAACCCCGCCGATCTTTAACGCATTGATTTCTGTACCCAGCGTACAAGCTGAATTTTTTACAGCGCGCCGCCTGATCCACAGCTGAAATGATGAAGACGCCTTTGCGCCAGAACCAACCGAAAAATCGCAAATCTGCGGTGCGCAACTCCCATACCCCTTCCCTTGGAGGTCGCATCACGTGCGGCGGCCAATCGCCCTCAATTACGCCACCCGAAACAAATGTGTAGAAGAGGTCGTCAGCTTGCAGCATCGGCGATTGGGCGTTTTCATGATACCCGTCAGCATCCAAACCTTCCAACTTGTCGTTCATCCACTGCACCGCCCGCGGCATGGCATAAAGCAACCGCTGTTCCTGCTCGGCCGCGTCCAAACCCCCGTCGATCTTGTGGAGCAAACCCTCGGCGACCGCGTCACTTGGCGTTGGCATTTATGTCAACCTCAAACATTTTTCAAGTGCGGCCTAACGTAGCCTTGACAGCTATTCGCGAACGTGAGCAAACAAATAAGCGAACATTAATAGAACAATCCAAACGCACTTCAAGTGCACAAATGCAGGGTGATGGCGGAGACGAAGGGATTCGAATCCTCGAGGCGGTTTCCCGCCTGCTCCCTTAGCAGGGGAGCGCCTTCGACCGCTCGGCCACGTCTCCGATAGCCTCATAAACCTGCATTGCCGTTGTCGGCAAGCGCGTTTTCGGAAACCGGGGAATTCGCGACAATTTCCGGCGAATACGACCGTTCCGACCGGGAACTTGACGGCGTCGGCCTGTTTCGCCCGGGCGGAGCTTGGCCTTTTGCCCACCGCAGGTTTGGAGATCCAAGATCGCCATCCGTTCAAGATCTGGAACGCAAAGTACAAATATAGCCACTTTTTCGACCGAAATTGCGACGGTAAATCTAACTCGGAGAACCGAACACAGAGAAAGGCCAGGCATGAACATTCAGCATCCGCTGGTTTCAGACCGAAGCTATCTACGCCATTTCTGGCACCCGGTCGCGACGGTGGACGAACTCGAAAACTCAAATGACGCGGGCATTGGCCCGATCGGGCGCGACTTGCTGGACGAAAACGTCGTTATCGCCAAGCTTGATGACAAAGTCGTCGCGATGCGGAATCGTTGCGCTCATCGGTTTGCCAAATTATCTGCCGGAAAGGTCTTGGATAACGGGCATATCCAATGTCCCTACCACGGGTGGGAGTATGGCGCGGACGGCAGATGCGCATTCATACCGGCATGCCCCGACGACCCCATTCCGAAAAAGGCATTGACCCCCTCTTTTGAATGCGAGATCAAATACGGGCTGATCTGGGTGCGTCTCGACGGATCGTGGGATGTTACGCAAATCCCGTATTGCGAGGCGTGGGACAATCCTGAATACAAGCGCCAGATTGTCGCCGAACCCTATGACTGGGGCAGTTCGGCGGAACGGCGATGGGAGAATTTCACCGACTTTTCCCATTTCGCCTATGTGCATCCGGGCACGCTCTATGATCCGGCCTATTCCGAACCCGCAATTGTTCCGATTGACCGGGTCGGCGGCGAGTTGCAGTTCTTTATGGAGCCGGGCAAGGACATGCTGGACACGTTGCCGGACGACAGCCCGCTGGGCAGCTGGACCTATCGCGCGGCGATGCCTTTCACGGTCAACCTGTCCATCCGGCTTTACAAGAACGATCAGCCATTCCTGTTGTGGACGACATCCAGCCCGGTCTCTGCGGAGACATGCCGGAACTTCATGATTATCGCCCATACCGACCAGGACATGCCCGACAGCCAGCCGCTGGATTTTCAGAAGGTCGTTCTGGCCGAGGATCAACCGGTCATCGAAACCCAGCCGGGCGGGTTGTCGCTTGAGGAGATTTCGCTGCCCACAGACAAGGTGTCGAACCAATACAGGAAATGGCTGCGGGAACTGGGCATGGCGGCCGGGCAAGGCAGGGACAAGTTTGAAAAGGCGCTTCTGACGGATATTGTCGAGAGCCGCTGACATGGATGCAAAGGAGGATCCGGCGGTCTGGAACCGCTGGTACGTGGTCGGTGCGCCAGCCGATATTCGCCGTCGCAACCGGCGCCGGACACGGCTGTTGGGGTGCGAAATCGAACTCCGGATTCACAAGACCTGGATATCGGCGGAATGCGAGGGCCGTCCGCTGCCGGTCATCGAACGGCTCGGCTACGTCTGGACCACGTTGGGCCGGCCCGACGGCACGCCGCAATCCCTGCTGGAATATTACGAGGTCGACCGGATGGTGATGAACATCTGGTCGACGCCGCTGAAATGTTCCGGGCTGCGCATCGTGGACAACGTGATCGACAACGCGCATTTCCCGTTTGTGCATCCGGGCATTCTGGGCGATCAGGCCCATCTCGATCTAGGGTTGTCCGCGCCTTATGCGGATGAAGGCGGCACGCTCTGGTCGCGGTCGCAGAGGGCGTGGCTTCCGATCACGCAGTCCGTTGCCGAATACACCTATCGCATCGCTGACCCCTATTCAGTCATCCTCTACATCCATCGCCTCGATACGCCGCATCGCTTTGATTTTCTGGGCATTTTCGCCCAACCCATTGATGAGGAAAACGTCATCGCCCACAAAATGCTGGCCTGGATACGGGAAGACTGGATGGATGCGAAGCAACTAAAATCCGACCAGCAATGGATATCGGCTCAGGATAAGTACGTGCTGGAACGGCACAGCCCCAAGAAGCTGCCGCTCAACGATCTGGAAAGGTCGGTGGACGTCGACAAGACTTCCCTGGCCTATCGCGGGTGGCTTCTGGATCAGGGTGTCAGATACGGGGCAATCACATGAGCGCGCATATCGTTTCGATTGAGCGCGATGTGCGACCGGCGTCGATTGCGCGCGCACGGCTGGGAGAGATGGAGCTGGTACTCTGGCGCGACAATTCAGACACCATCCATGTCTGGGAAGATCGCTGCCCGCATCGGTCGGTTCGTCTGAGTGCAGGCCGCAATATGGGGGAGTATCTCGAAGGCGTGTATCACGGCTGGCGCTTCGGCACCGACGGGACGGTGATTCACGTTCCGTCGGAGGCGGGCAAAGGATACCCCGATATCGCGGTCAAACGCTTGAACAGCAAAGCTGCGCATGGCTTCATTTGGGCATCGGAGGGCGATCTGGACATCGACACGCTCCGCGGGGCGCCACTCAAGCCGCTGCATTTCAGGGTCGCTGCGAAGATTGTTCAGCCCCATCTGAGCGACGGCTTCCGGGCGACTCCATGGGGTGAAGCCGAATGCATGGTCTTCGGCGTGGGCGACGATCCGGTGAGTGCCCATGCCGAATTGTCGCGCCTGCGCCGCGATCTGGAGCGCGCTTCATGATCACCCTTTACGACTATGCCCTCTCGGGCAATTGCTTCAAAGTCCGTCAGCTTCTGTTCTGGTTGGATGTGGAACATGACCTTCATCCGGTTGATTATTATCCGGGTTTCGAACACCGCTCGGATGCGTTTTTAAAGATCAATCCACTGGGCCAATTGCCGGTTATCGACGACGACGGCCAGATCATCCGGGATGCGCAGGCGATTCTGACCTACCTTGCGGCGGCGTACGATCCGTCCGGCAAGTGGTATCCGCGCGACAAGGCCGGCGCGATCCAGCAATGGCTCGCCTTTGCCGATGGGATAACCGCGTCGATTTCCGCGGCGAGGCTGCATGATGCGATGTTTTTCGATGTTGATATCGAAAACGCGCGCGCAGCCGGCATTGAGCATCTTCGGCTGCTTGACGATCATTTGTGGTTCGCTGAGCGAGACGGAAGCAACTGGCTATGCCCGGGCGATCATCCGAGCATCGCAGACCTTGCTTGTTTTCCGTATGTCGCTTTAGCGGAAGAGGGCGGGATTGATCTGGCGCCTTATGGGGCGGTGCAACGGTGGATTGAAGACTTCATGCGGCTTGACGGCTTCAAGCCCATGGCGGGCATGATGCCGCTGACCATGCCGAGGGCGGTCTCGATATGACCCGCGCTGTCACTGTGTCCCGCATCTGGCGGGAGACGCCGGAAATCTGTTGTTTCGAACTGACGCCCGATCAGGGCGGCCCTGTCACGTTCACCCCCGGCGCGCATATAGATGTGCATCTGCCGAATGATCTGATCCGTCAGTATTCGCTTTGGAACGGGCCGAACGACACGCAATCCTACCTGATCGGCGTCAAGCGCGAACCGCAGAGCAGGGGCGGCTCGGTTGCTGTCCACAGTCTGGTTCAGGGCGACAAGCTGCAGACCAGCGACCCCCGCAACAATTTTGAACTGGATGCCGGGGATGGCCCTGCACTGCTTTTGGCGGGTGGTATCGGGTTGACACCCTTGCTGAGTATGGCGCGCCACCTCAACGCAATGGGTCAGGATCATTGCCTGCATCTGTTTGCGCGTGATGCGGCCCATGCGCCGTTTCAGAATGAGCTTGCGGTGCTGCCGGAAGCGCCGGTGCATCTTGGTCTGGTTCCGCCGACGCTTGACCGCGTTCTGGCCGGAATTCTGGACGAGCCGGCGCCTGACGCGCATTTATATTTGTGCGGGCCGGGACCGTTCATGGATCTGGCCGAGCGGCAAGCAGCCTTGGCGGGGTGGCCCGCGGCACAAGTGCATCTGGAACGGTTTTCGGGCGACCCGGCCGACCTCGACAGCAGCGGCGAGGGTTTCGAGGTTCTGCTCAAGCAATCCGGCAAAAGCATCCGCGTCGAAGAAGGCGAGACAATCATCGAAGCAATGGAAGCCGCCGGTATCGCGCATTTGACATCATGCGAGATGGGGGTCTGCGGCACCTGCATGGCAACCGTGATCGAGGGGGAGCCCGATCATCGGGATCAGTATTTGAACGATGCGGAGAAAGCGTCGGGCAACGTGATCATGCCCTGCGTTTCGCGTTGCAAAGGCAAGCGGCTGGTGCTGGATCTCTGACATGTACCGATGCCGCATGATCCTGAAAGGCCGTATCGAGTGTGAATCCTGCATGGCCTTTATGGCGCATTACCTGCGGCGGCTCGATCTCGAGAGCAGGATTGTCGAGGCCGGCCCGGCCGGAATTGAAATCGAACTGAACGGGCCTGAGGCCATGATTGACATGTTCGAAATGGCCAATTGGCTGGGGCCGGAAGACAGCCTGGTGCATTCCATTGAAGTCAATCCGCTCTGAAACCGGGGATCGTCAGGACGCGTCGGATGACAGCTGCGGGATCAGCGCATAGCCCGGATGCAGGATGAATTCGTCGAACTTCGAGCAAAGCGTTTCGACCATAAGCTTGACCCGCGGGTTTTTGTGGCGCGACATCGGATAGATCACCCAGGCAGAAATCTCTTCGGACTGGTGATCGGGCAGAACCTGCACCAGACCGCCCTGTTCAACCTCGTAGTGGACGAAAAAGTCAGGCAGATAGGCCAAAGCCACGCCCGAAACCGCGTAATATTTTGCCATCCAATAGTCGTGAACGCTGAAACGGATTTCGTATTTTACCGGTTTTTCGCGATCCTTGTTTCTGAGCAGCCATACCTCGGGAATTCCGTTCCTGGAATATTCCACACCGGGCATCCTGCGCATGTCCTCCGGTCGCTCCGGGATGCCGAATTTTTCGAGCAGACCTGGGCTTGCATAGATCCCATAGGACACCGAACCCATCTTGCGGCACAGATAGCTGGAATCGGGGGCTGTTCCGACATAGATCAGGCAATCGAAATCGGGCTGGTTGGTAATCAGCGTGTCGCTGGTATACATGCGCACTTCGAAATCCAGTCCGGGATGCGCCTGTGACAGATACAAGGTTGCGGCCCCCAATATTGAGGTCCCGAATTCGGCGCTGGCGGCGATGCGTATCTTTCCGGAAACGGAGCTGTGCGCCCGCTGCGCGGCACTGGCCGCCACATCGCAGCTATCGAAAATCCGGCTGCAATTTTCCAGATAGGCATTGCCTGCATCCGTCAATGTCAGGCCGCGCGCAGAACGAATGAACAACTCGACCTCCAGCGCGTCTTCCAGCCGGCGCAAATTGTGACTGAGCGTGGCTTTCGGAATGTTCGATTCGCGCGCGGCCCTTGTCAGGCTGCCTGCCCGCGCGATTTGGACAAAGCCTCTGATATCCTTGAATTCCACGCCGTTTTGCAATATGCCGCCGCGCTCTTTCTTCGTTCCAAATGCTGAACGGTCAGTTCGATTTGTTCGGCTATTTTAACACAATCTCGATTGCTACCAACTGATTTTGCGAACAGAAAGGGTGAGACATGCATGACAGTGGCGCGTTTACCGGCTGGTTTCCGGCGGCGATGACGAATGCAATTTTGCCCGAAACAGCCGTGCGAGCAATCATCCGGACAGATGACATCGCCCTTTGGCGCGGCGCTGACGGCGTCGCGCGCGCATGGGAGAACCGTTGCCCGCATCGCGGAATGCGGCTGAGTTACGGGGTGGTTCGGGGCAACCGGCTCACCTGTCTTTATCACGGCTGGACTTATGATGGCGACGGCGGATGCGCCGCGATTCCCGCCCATCCGGATGTGACCCCGCCCAAGACCATCCGGGCCAGAACGTATCAGTGCAGAGAAATAGGCGGATTGGTCTGGGTTGCACCGGAAGCCGAAGGCACGCCCGCCCCTGCGGTAGACGGAGATTGGGCGCCCTGCCGATCTTTGCATATCGGGCGGCCCGTGGCATTGAGCGATGTATTGGCGCAAATCCAGGGTGCCGAGGCGGCGTCATTTCACATGCAGGCCGCCAGAGTTCAGACGCCCTGTTCCGCGCCGGCAGTTCTCGGCGTTCAGCCGATGGCGGAACGGGGCGCGATGCTGCACTGCACGGTTCCTGGCACGACCCCGAGCGAGACGCGCCGCAATGTCAGCGAATGGCTCGGATCTCTCCGACTGACCTTGGAAAGGCCGATCGCCGCCTGAACGCACCAACCACGCAGCCAATTGGAGCAACGTATGAAGCCCGATGATTTCACCCTTTCCCAATGGTACGCGATCGGCCGGATCGAAGATTTCGACGGCCCCGAACCTGCGACCATACGACTGCTTTCGCAGAATCTGACCGCCCGCCGTGCAGATTCAGGGCTTTCGGTATCGGGGCCTGAGGGCAATCCGCTGCCCACGCAAACCAGATTTGGCCACGTCTGGACAACGCTCAGCGATGCGCCCCGCGACCTGTACGACATGCCGGAATTCGAAGAGCCGGGCCGGCGTCTGATCACGGCGGGGGCGATATCGGTGCTGTGCTCGGGTCTGCGCGCGGTCGAAAACTTCCTCGACATGGCGCATTTCCCGTTTGTCCATACCGGAATACTTGGCGTCGAAGAGCGTCCGGAAGTCGAGAGATACGATGTGTCGATGGAGGCTGAAGGCGACGAAATCTGGGCGACGAAATGCAAGTTTTTTCAGCCGATGGCCTCCGCCGCCGCTGAAGGCGGGCAGATCACCGAATACAAGTACCGCGTCGCGCATCCCTATTCGACGATCCTGTATAAAACCTGCCCGGTCCGCGAACGGGAATGGGATCTGATTGGCCTGTTCATCCAGCCGACCGAGGAGGACGCCTGCATCGTGCATTCCTTCGTGCTGGTCTACGACGACGACAATACCGATACCGGATTGCTTCATTTTCAGCAGAACATCTTTTTGCAGGACCGGATGATCCTTGAGAACCAAGTTCCGAGAAAGCTGCCGATCGACCCGCGCTGGGAAATGCCCACGCGCGCGGACGCGTCTTCGATCGCCTATCGGCGCTGGCTGAAATCGCACGGGCTGGTCTGGGGCACCGCGCGATTGCAGGAGGCCGCCTGAGATGAAGCTCTATGATTACGTGTTGTCGGGAAACTGCTACAAAATCCGCCTGTTCCTGGGATTTCTCGGGCTGGATTACGACAAGGAAGCCGTCGATTTCTATCCCGGACGCGCGCACAAATCCGACTCGTTTCTGGGCATCAATCCGCTGGGGCAATTGCCGGTTCTGGATGATGGCGATACCCGCATCCGCGACGCGCAGGCGATCCTTGTCTATCTGGCCGCACGATACGACGAAACAGGCGTTTGGTGGCCGATGAACCAGCCGCGCCAGCTGGCCGAGGTCGCGCAATGGCTGGCCTTTGCGGACGGAATTACCGGAACGGCCGCGGCTGCGCGTCTGCATGACATGCTGGGTTATGACCTGGACATCGACTCCGCGCGCGCGGGCGCGCACCGCCTGTTTCGTGTCATGGAAGACCACCTGAGCCACCAGGAATTCGAGGGCCGCGGCTGGCTCGCGGGCCCGCAGGCGACAATTGCCGATATCGCCTGTTTCCCTTACACGGCGCTGGCCGGCGACGGCGGGATCGATCTGTTTCTCTACCCTGCAATCCAGAGATGGGTGCGGCGTTTCACTGGCCTGCCGGGGTATCAAAATATGCCGGGGATCAACGTATTCACTTGACGCACGACATCGACATGAACCCGCCACTGCTGCAGCTTCGGGGCATTACCAAGCGATACGGCTCGTTCACGGCAAACGATGGCATCGACCTGATCCTGAATGCCGGTGAAATCCACGCGATATTGGGCGAGAACGGGGCCGGAAAATCGACCCTGATGAAAACCATTTTCGGTGTCCACAAACCCGATGACGGCTCGATTCTGTGGAAGGGCAGCCCTGTTCAGATGGACAGCCCCGGCCATGCCCGCTCACTGGGCATCGGCATGGTTTTTCAGCATTTTTCTCTGTTTGAAACGGTGAGCGTCGTCGAAAACATCTCTCTGACGGTTCCCGAGCCTTTGCCGAAGCTGGAGGCGCGCATTCAGGCCAAAAGCGAAGAATTCGGTCTGCCGGTCAATCCACACGCGCTGGTGCACGGGTTGTCGGTCGGCGAGCGTCAAAGGGTCGAGATCATTCGCTGCCTGCTGCAGGAGCCCGACCTGCTGATTCTGGATGAGCCGACGAGCGTCCTGCCGCCACCCAATGTCGCGCAACTATTTTCCACGCTGCGTGCGCTGTCGGAGAAGGGCATCGCGATCCTCTACATCTCGCACAAACTGGATGAAATCCGCGCATTGTGCCATTCCGCGACAATTCTGCGGCATGGTCAGGTCACAGGCACGGCGGACCCGACGCGTGCGAGTTCGCAGGATCTGGCAAGGCTGATGATAGGCCGGGAAATCCCCCATGCAACACATCCCGAGGCGAGCGGCGATGGCGAGGTGCGGCTTGCGGTTCATGATCTGAGCCATTCCAACCCCGACCCCCATGCCGTCAGCCTCAAGAACATTGAGCTTGAGGTTCGCTCAGGCGAAATCATGGGCGTCGCCGGGGTGTCGGGCAATGGCCAGTCGGCTCTGGCGCAACTGTTGTCGGGCGAGGACCGCTTGCCATCGGACTCGGCTGAGAAAATCCAGCTTCTGGGCAACCCGACGGGCCATTTGAGCCCCGAGCACCGCCGAAAAATCGGGATGAGTTTCGTGCCTGAAGAGCGGCTTGGCAGGGGGGCCGCCCCTCCGATGAGCCTTTCGGACAACGGCCTTTTGACCGCGCATCTGCGCGGCATGGTCAAACACGGGCTGATCCGCCGCAAGAGACGCGACGAATTCACCGACCAATGCATCAAAGATATGGACGTGCGCAGCCAGGGCAAGCACGCTCTCGCATCGTCTCTTTCCGGCGGAAATCTGCAGAAATACATCGTGGCGCGTGAAATGCAGCTGGAACCCAAGGTTCTGATCGTCTCGCAGCCCACATGGGGCATCGATGTAGGCGCGGCCGCGATGGTGCGGCAGAAGCTGGTCGACCTGCGCGAAACCGGCGCGGCCATTCTGGCGATCTCGGAGGATATGGAAGAGCTGTTCGAGATCTCCGACCGCATAGTCGTGATGTACGACGGACGCCTTTCGCGGCCCGTACGCACGCGCGACACCAATGCCGAACAGATCGGGCAGATGATGATCGGTCAGTTCGACATGGCGGCGGAGGCCGCGGAATGATCCCCCGGTTCGAGTTCATCCCGCGTACGGCGCCTTCCACGGCAGCGCTTGCCATGGTGCCGGTTCTGACGATCCTTCTGACGGTGGTTTGCAGCATTGCATTGTTCACTGCGATGGACAAATCCCCCGGCATCGTACTCTATTCCTTCTTCGCAGAGCCGTTTCTTGACAGCTACAACCTGAGCGAGGTTCTGATCAAAGCCGCTCCGCTGATCCTGATTGCGCAGGGGCTGGCGATTGGATTCAGGGCGAAGGTCTGGAATATCGGAGCCGAGGGGCAACTGATGATCGGCGCGATTTGCGCCGCCCTTATCCCGATTACCTGGCCGGACAGCACAAATGCGCTGATGCTGCCCGCGATGATCGTGACGGGCGCGGGGGCGGGGGCGGCCTGGGCCGGTATCGCCGCCATTTTGCGCACCCGGTTCAACGCGAGCGAAATCATCGTCACGCTGATGCTTAACCAGATCGCGCTGCAAATCCTCTACTATCTGATCAACGGACCGCTGAAAGACCCGCGCGGTTTCAGCTTTCCGCAATCCGTGCCGTTTCCTGAAGTGGCGATGTATCCGCCGCTGATCCCTGACAGCTTCTTGCGAGCCAATACCTCCATCTATCTGGTGCTGCTGATTTCGGTTCTGGTCTGGGTCTTTGCCAAACGCAGCTTTTCCGGCTTCCGGCTGCTGGTGGGCGGGCTTGCGCAGAATGCCGCGCGCTATGCGGGGTTTTCAGCAAGCCGGGCGATCTGGATATCGCTTCTGGCGGGCGGCATGGCGGCCGGTCTGGCCGGTGTCGGCGAAATCTCGGGCCCGATCGGCAAGCTGCAGCCGATCCTGTCGCCGGGCTATGGGTTTGCCGCGATCATCGTGGCCTTTCTGGGCGGGCTCAATCCCATCGGCATCGTCTTGGCCGGTTTCTTCATGGCGGTGATCTATGTCGGCGCGGACGGCGCCGTTCTGTCGGCTGGCGTGCCCGCCTCGGCCCCTGTGGTGTTTCAAGGACTGATCCTGATTTTCTATCTTGCCTCCTACACTCTGGTGAACTTCAGAATCCGGCGTCCGCCGACAATGGGAAAAGCATGATGGACACGCTTGTATTCGTGCTCGCCGGCGCCTTCGCCACAGCGACCCCCCTGTTGCTTGCGGCTCTGGGTGAACTGGTTGTCGAAAAGTCGGGCGTCATCAACCTGAGCATAGAGGGGATGATGGCGCTGGCAGCGGCGATTGCCTTCATGATCACCTATCAGAGCGGATCACACATTCTGGGCTTTGCCGGCGGAGCGATGGCGGCGATGGCGCTGTCGGTTGTGTTTGCCGGGCTGGTCTTGATCTTTTCAACCAATCAGGTGGCATCGGGCCTTGCCGTCGGCATTCTGGGACTGGGCCTGTCGGCACTGCTGGGCCGCAGTTTCGAAAGTTACACACTTGCCGCGCCCGGCAAGCTCGACTTGCCCCTGCTTGGCGACATCCCGGTTCTGGGACCCATCCTCTTTCAGCAGGACCTCATCGTCTACCTGACACTGATCGCGGGCGCGGGGCTGATCTGGTTTATCGGGAAATCCCGGGGCGGGCTGATCCTGCGCGTAATCGGAGAAGATCCGCATATCGCACATAATTTGGGTTTCGGCGTCTTGCGCGCGCGCTTCCTCGCCATTCTCTTCGGCGGTTTCATGGCCGGTCTGGCCGGCGCCTATGCTGCCACCGTGCTGACCCCGGTCTGGTCGCAGGGCATGATCGTCGGGCGCGGATGGATTGCGCTGGCGCTGGTTGTTTTCGGCACCTGGCGCGTGCTTCGAGTGATGATCGGGGCCTATCTCTTCGGCGCGTTGCTGCTTGCCGATCTTGCGGTGCAATCGCTGAACATCGGCATCCCGTCCCAGATCATGACGTCGATGCCCTATGCCATGACCATCCTCGTGCTCGCTGTCGTTTCCCGCGACGCGCTCAAAATCAAACTGAACGCGCCTGTGGCGCTGGGAGAGAATTATCGCCCGGCGCATTGACCATGCCCGATCCTGATCCGGCCGAGCTCGGGCCTCTCCGCGACCGGCATCGCGCAGGCCAAAAGCCCGATCCCCGGAACCGACCGCAGGACGGCGACGGTTTCGGCCAAGGCATCGTCGGAGTCGAGGCGGATCTTGATCCATTGCTCCAAGTCCTTGATCCGCCGGTCCGGAACCTCCCGGAGACCGGCGTCGATGTCTTCGACTTCGCAGGCGGTCACGGTCTTCTGGTTGGCCGTGCTGTGCAACGCATTGCGCTTGGCCGCCAGCGCCCTGAGACCCCGAAGCGCCTCGCGCTGCAGCCGGCGTCCGGGCGGAACGCCATGAACCGGGCGATCAGCTCGGCATCGATCCGGTCCGTCTTTGCCAAAGCGCCCCGGCGTCTCCCGAACGACTGGATCTGCGCCGGCAGGCCGGACACGCGAAAGCGCTTGACCCGATGCCCGAAATGGGACATGGAGCAACCCGTGTCGCAGAGGGCGTCCGCACACGAAATTGCAGAACTATCGGCACACTACTTACCAAGGAGAAAGATATGACCGAGCTAAGAAAGCTTGCAGCCGTCGCAACGGCCATCGGGCTGGGGCTGGGGATCCCGGCGCTGGCCGACGATCCGCTCAACATCGGCTTCATCGTGCCGAACCCGGTGGGTGAGGTCGGCTGGGATCACGAACTCGACCGGGGCCGTCAGGTGATGGAGGCGCATTTCGGCGACAAGATCAATGTGACCGCCGTCGACTCGGTGGGTGAAGGGCCGGACGCGACGCGTGTAATGAACCGAATGGTCGCGCAGGGGGCCGATGTTTTGTTTCTGGGCTCCTTCGGTCACATGAACGACGGTATCGAACTGGCCAAACGCAAACCCGACCTGGCGGTAATCCACGCGGGCGGATATCTGAACGAGGCGAATTTCGCCACCTATGCGCCGAAACATTACGAGGCGTCTTATCTCTGCGGCATGGCGGCGGGCTATGCCACGCAGAATGGCCAGCTTGGCGTCATCGCCGCTTTTCCGCTGCCCGAAGTGCTCGGCATCATGAACGCCTATGTTCTGGGCGCGCAAAGCGTCAATCCGGACCTCAAGGGGGTCAAAGTTGTCTGGCTCAACTCCTGGTTCGATCCCGCGCGAAACCGGGCGGCGGCGGAATCACTGGTTGCCCAAGGCTCGGACGTGCTGTTCTCGCTCTTTCCGGGGACACCCTCGGCCGTGGCAGCGGCTGAGGAGATGGGCGTCTATGTGACCACCACGCTGAGCGACAACACGCAGTTTGCGCCAAACAAACATCTTTGCGCCGGCCAGACGCATTTTGGCGCGATCTATATCGACCAGATCAACAAGGTCATGGAAGGCAGCTTTGAGGGAACCGACACCTTCGCAGGGCTGGCCGAAGGCGCGGTGGAGGTGGCAGGTCTTTCTGCGGATCTGACCGACGATCAGCGCGCCGCCATTCTTGCCAGGCAGGACGACATCCGCAACGGAACCTTCCATCCCTTTTCCGGACCGATCAGCGACAATGCCGGGGCTGAGGTTGTCGCGTCAGGCGCAAGCCTTGACATCGGCGGTATCAAGGGGATGAATTTCCTCGCGGCGGGCATTGATACAACGTTGCCCAACTGACCAACCGCGGTCGCTGCCGCGCGTTTGTTTGCGGCATTGGTCGGCATAGGCTCGTTGCGTTCGCGCGCAACGAGCCCCGCGCATGAATGCGTGGGAGACAATCATATCAAAGCGAAACAGAATCCTGATTCAACTGCGCTCGGGAATTCCGTTCCTATTGCAACAGCGGATTGCGCTCGCGTCGGCATAGGTGCGTTCGTGCAATCAAGCTATCGCAGGCGTTTCGCGTCGGAATATCCCCGCTCTCCTGCCGTGTGCAACTCGACCACCGCAACATCGGCCCGGCGCCGGGCCCGACGCGCAGGTTTCGGTCGTCGCGGGCGGGAAGGATCGGCCAGCATCTGGCGGGTCTTGACAAGCGCATCGACCTCCAACATCCCGCCATCGATCGATCCTGCGAACATGTCCGGCTCAACAACCATCCACGCGCCAGCTTCCCGAGGCGCGGAGTTCCGGGATTCGACCATGGCGACCCGAACGCAGGCGGTTTCCTTTTTCAGCAACTGCAGGGCATCGCCGGGCCAGCTTCCGGTCATGGTCATTGTCGGTACCGCTGCAGGGTCATCAGGATGTTTTCTGCCGTGGCGGGGCAGTTCAACCCTTCAAAGTCGTTTCTTTGAACCGTATTCGCCACCGCATCGGACATCGCGCTCAGCACGCAAATGGCAAGGCAGAGCGGCGGCTCACCAATAGCTTTCGAGCGGAATACGGAATCGTCGATATTGGTCGACCAGTCGACAAAGGCCATGCGGAAATCATCGGGCCGGTCACTGAAGGTCGGGATCTTGTAGGTGGAGGGAGCGTGCGTCTTCAAATGGCCATCGCCGTCCCAGACCAGTTCTTCGGTCGTCATCCAGCCCATGCCCTGAATGAACCCGCCTTCGAGTTGCCCGTAATCCAGCGCCGGATTCAATGATTTACCGACGTCATGCAGGATATCCACGCGGGTGACCTTGCTTTCGCCGGTCAGGGTGTCGACCAGAACCTCGGCAACCGCGGCGCCGTAGACATAATACCGATGCGGTTGGCCCGTCATGGCGACGGGATCATATTCGTTCTCAGGTGATTTGTAATGACCCGTTGCCGAAAGCGACACGCGATTCATGAAGGCTTGGCCGGCCAGTTCGTCAAAGGAAATCTCCTGATTGCCGACCCGGACCCGGTTGGGCAGGAACACGACCTGCTCACGGGGAACGGAATATTCATCGATCAGGAAATCGGTCAAGCGCGTTTTGATCTTGCCAGCGGCGTTCAACGCGGCCGCCGCATTGATATCGGTGCCCGACGAGGCCGCCGTCGCGATAGTATTCGGAACCTTTTCGGTCGAGGTGGCCGAAACTCTGATCCGTTCGACATCGACCTGAAGCTCTTCCGCTACGACCTGGCCAACCTTGGTGTGCAGGCCCTGGCCCATTTCGATGCCGCCATGATTGATATGCAGCGACCCGTCTGCATAGACGTGCAGCAGCGCGCCGCCCTGATTCAGGAAATTCAAGCCGAAACCGACGCCGTATTTGATTGGCGTCAGCCCCAGACCTTTCTTCAGGCAGGGCGAGTTTTCGTTGAACGCTTCGATCTCCTTGCGACGGGCGTAATAGTCCGAGGATTCCACGATTTCGGGAATCAGCCGGTCGAGGATATTGTCGTTCACGTCGGCACCGAACGGCGTGGTGCTGCGCCCGTTGCGCTCATAGAAATTGACCTTGCGCACATCGAGCGGGTCTTTGCCCAAATGCCGCGCGATCCGGTCCATGATCCTTTCGATGATCAGCATGCCCTGCGGAGAGCCAAAGCCGCGGAACGCATTGGAGCTGACCGTGTGGGTTTTCCAGTAGTGGCAGGTCGCCTTGAAGTTTTCCAGATAATAGCAATTGTCCGAGTGAAACACGGCCCGGTTCACCACCGGCTCGGACTGGTCCATCGAACTGCCGCATTTGCCGTGGATTTCAAGCTCAATGCCTTCAATCCGTCCGCTGTTGTCGAAACCAACGCTGAAATCGGTAAAAAAGGAGTGGCGTTTGCCGGTCGCCAGCATGTCGTCGTCACGATCCAACCGCAATTTGACGGGCTTGCCGGTTTTTTTGGCCGCCACCGCTGCGATGGCCGCGATATGGGTCGGCGTGGTTTCCTTGCCGCCAAATCCACCGCCCAGACGGCGGACTTCGACCGTGACGGTGTTGGACGGCTGGACCAGGATCCGCGCTATGATGCCTTGCACGGCGCTGGGGTCCTGCGTTGCGCAGTAAAGATGAACTTCGCCATCTTCTTTGGGCACGGCCACGGAAATATGACCTTCCAGATAGAAATGCTCCTGACCGCCATTGCTGATGCGCCCCGACAGACGGTGCGGCGCGGCTTCGATGAACCGGGCGCTGTCGCCGCGAGCCAGAGTGCGGGGAGGAGTGTGGAAACTGTTGGCGGCCTTTGCTGCATCCACCGACAAAATCGCCTGCAGGTCTTCGTATTCGATCTCGGCGAGAGCCAACGCATCGCGCGCCTGGGCGCGCGTTTCGGCGGCGACGGCAAACAGGATTTGGCCGGAATATTCAACTAGATCGCCAGACAGCACCCGGTCATCGCCCAGCCCGCCGTGGCTGAAATCGTTGGCGCCGGGAATGTCGTCCATGGTCACGACGCAATGAACGCCGGAGGCGGCTTCGACCCGGCTGAGATCCAGCCGCGTGATGCGGGCGTGGGGCCGGGTGCTGAGATAGGGATAAAGGTGCAGCAGACCGCGCGGCTCCGGCATGTCGTCAATATAAGCCGCTGAGCCGGTTACGTGCTTTTCACCGCTTTCATGCGCCAGCCTGGCGCGAATGCCACCTGAAATGGCGGCGGGCTGCGATTGCAATGGGGATGCGCCATCCACTTTGAGCCTCCGTCCGGTCACGCGAGAACGCGTGTCTTGTCCAAGTTCGTGGAATATTCGATGTGGAATTTGCGCATCAGGTTCTGCGCGACAATCATCCGATATTCGGCGGATGAGCGCATGTCGGAAATCGGTCGGAAGTCGGTCTTCAGGGCTGCGCAGGCATCCTCGATCGTATCAGGAGCCCATGCGCGTCCAACAAGCGCCACTTCTGTCGATGCAGCACGTTTGGGAGTGGCCGCCATACCGCCAAACGCGATGCGCGCGTCCAGCACCCTGCCGCCTTCGATGCGCAGGTTGAAGGCTGCACAGACGGCGGAAATATCCTGATCGAAGCGTTTTGATATCTTGTAGGCCGCAAAGCGCCGATCCTGTTTTAGTTTGGGTATGATGATCTTTTCAAGGAACTCGCCCGGATGCCGGTCCTGCTTTCCGTAATCGATGAAAAAGTCCTCTATCGGCAGTTCGCGGCGCTTGCCGCCTTCATTCAGCACCAACCGCGCATTCATGGCGATCAGCAGGGGCGGCGTGTCCCCGATCGGAGAACCGTTTGCGATGTTTCCGCCCATGGTGCCAAGATTGCGCACCTGCCTAGATCCGAGGCGGCGCAAGACTTCAGCAAAATCGGGGTAGGCTGCGCCCAGTTTTTCGGGCAGGTCGCTGTAGCGGACCGCACCGCCGATGTGAAAGGCATGATCGGTTTCGCGGATCTCCAGCAGCTCCGCGACGTTGCCGGTGTAGATGATCCGCGGCAGCTTGCGATTCATCTTGGTGACCCAAAGGCCGACATCGGTGCCGCCGGCAAGGATGGTCGCGTCCGGCATCGCCTGATAGGCGGCGGCGAATTCATCCGTGTTTACAGGCGCAACAAAGGTGCCCTGCGCATTCTCAAGCCGCAACGCGGTCCGGGGCCGAATGTCTTTCATCAGTTCAAGAATGGCCGCTTCGCGTTCCGACGCCGCCGGTTTTGAGGCCGCCGCCTGCATCGCGTCGACAATTGGACCATAGCCGGTACAGCGGCACAGGTTTCCGGCCAGAGCATCCTCGATCTCCGACCGGGTCGGGTTATCCGCACTGCGCCACAACACATACATGGACATGATAATTCCAGGGGTGCAAAAGCCGCATTGCGACCCGTGCGTGCGGATCATTTCCTGCTGGACCGGATGCAGCAATCCGTCAGGCCGGCGCAGGTCTTCTACGGTCAGCAGGTGGCAGCCATCCAGCGTCGGCATGAACTGAATGCATGCATTTACGGCACGATAGAACAGCCTGCCGTCCTTAAGCGTTCCAAGCGCCACGGTGCAGGCGCCGCAATCTCCCTCGGCGCAACCTTCCTTGGTGCCTGGCCGTTCGCAATGCTCGCGCAGATATTCCAGAACGGTCATTGTCGGCGCAACGTCGCGCAACTCGACAACACTCCCGCCAAGAATGAACTGCATGGAATTGCGGTCGGTCATCCGGGCGTCCCTGATCGTCGGAGCCAAAGCATCAGCATGCGTCAGCTGCGGCCAGACTGCGGATATTGGGCAGGAGGGCGCGAAAGGCTTCAGTATCAGCGCGTTCCAGCCATTCGAACAGCACCATCTCGGCGGTGACCAGCGACAGGCCCGCCTCGCGCGCGCGCTCGACGGCAATCGCCTTGTCGATGTCGGTGCGCGATCCGACCGCGTCGACGCAAAATCGGATATTGTACCCTAACGCAGTGAGTCCCAGCGCTGTCTGCAGCACGCAAATATGGGATTCGGTTCCCGTCACGACGATGTCATGGCGACCGAGGCCGCCGATCAAGTCAGTGAAACCAGCCTCGGCTGCCGCGCCGAAATGGATCTTTTCATGGACTGCGGCATTGGGCGCCAGTTCCAAAAGCCGGGGATCCGTGTGCCCCAGACCCGCAGGGTATTGTTCGGTGAATACCACGGGGACATCAAGTTTTTCGCTGGCCTCGATCAGGGCCGCGTTGCGAGTCACAATCCCGTCGATACCGCGGATGGCGGGCGCGAGCCGTTGCTGAATGTCAATCACCAGCAAGATTGAGCTTGAATGAGCCATTGTGCTGTTGGACGCGGGCAAAGTGTCGGACCTCCGGTTGCTCTTTTGGTTTATATTGTGTGCAAAAATATCCGCTATTGTCTACAAAAAGATGAACCACAGAGACACCGGAGGTTCCAATGTCAGACCAAAGAGCGACAGATATCGCAAACCTGCGCAAGGCCATGGCCGTCGCTGCGCGGTCTCAGGCCGAAGGCGCGCATCCGTTTGGCGCTGTTCTTGTCGGCCCGGACGGCGACGTTTTGCTTGAAGAAGGAAACGGCTTTCCAAAGGATGGCGGGCCGGGCCACGCGGAAACCAATCTGGCGCGAGCCGCCGCGCGCAAATATTCGCCCGAGTTTCTGGCGGGTTGCACGCTATATACTTCTGTTGAGCCGTGCTGCATGTGTGCCGGTTCAGCCTATTGGGCCGGTATCGGCGCGATCGTCTTTGGCACGACCGAGCACGCGCTTGGTGAAATCACCGGCGATCACCCCGAAAACATGACTATGGACCTGCCGTGCCGAACCGTCATCGCAGCGGGTCGTCGCGACATTGATGTGCGCGGACCGTTCGAAGAACTGGAAGCCGAAATCCTGGATTCCCACCGCAGCTTCTGGACCTGATCTTCGGCACCGACCCTGAAGCCCGCGCCGTCAACCGGAGCGGGCTTTGCCGAATTCGGTGATGTGATCGAGTTGCCCGGATCAGAGCATTTTCCGATCAACAAGGGCTTCGCCGTACGGCATCACGATCTTGCCACAGCGGATGTCGCCACCGAGGGCGGCTCGCCTTTGATCGACATCTTCCGGCGCCAGTCGTGCCCCATGCCATCGCCGCTGGACCTGAAGGAGAGGCACCCGTCGGGAAGTCAGGCTTTTTATCCGCTGCAGAATCGTAAATGGCTGGCGGTCGTGTCTTCGGGCGGAGATCCCTGCGATCTTGCTGGCCTGAAGGCCTTTGCCGCGACCGAGCCGCAGGGTGTGAACTATGCTTGCAGCATCTGGAACCATTCGCTGCTGGCATTGCAGCCCGACAGCGATTTCCTGGTCGTCGACCGGAGTTGTCTGGACAACGATCTGGACGAGCGCGAATTCACCAACTCCATCCGGCTGAGTTTATGGGCCGATAGGAACTGCGTCCCCCGAATCCGGGGCGGTGCCGCTATCACGCTGACATCAGGCCAGGCAGGAGTATGCGGACATCCATCAGCTTCGGGTTGTCGATAATCGGTGCAAGATCCGTCTGCGCCAGAATATCGCGTTCCATGTCGATGACCGGCGCGATAATGGCGCTGCTGGCGGCCGCCGCACCCAGTTGCGGGGCCAGACCGCAGCGGCCGCCAACGCTGCGTTTGATCAGGCCATCGCGGGCCAGGCGGTTCAGCCCGCGACCCTTGCCGTCCCCGAGAGCCGCGGCAAACAGCAAAGTCAGATCGTTCGGTGTCTGTGTTTCAAGACAACGCGTTTCAAGGCAGCCAGAATTTCATCGGGAACGCCGACGCCGACAAAGCCTGCGATGGTGACGGTATCATTGCTCCTGATCAAATTGGCAGCGGCGGAAGGACTGATGGCTTTGGAGCTCATGGCTCATATTCCAATGCCTGTCAGTGGGTAAGGAACAGCGACATCCCGAACGGAGTGAATTTTAGTGGCAGGTGATGGTGCCGCTCCGGTTGATCAATTCCAAATGGAAAACTCGCCACCTCCTGAAAAATCTCGCCCTCATATCCTTTGGCGCGCAGATAATCCCCAATATGAAAGACCGCCAGAAAACGGCCCCGATTATGGTTCGGGGCCGAGATCATGCCGGCGATGTCGGTGAAAGCATCGTGCAAAAGCTGGCCGCCATCCGCGTGCCTCAGTTCCAAGCGCAGCCCGGCTGCCGGACAACCAAAAGCGATATCAACCGCATGTATGGAAATTCCTCCCGCCATCTCAGTTTCCTCTGAAGCACGAAAACCCCCAAGGCGAGAACTTGAAGGGCAGATGGACGTGAAACTCGGGATCGTGGCTTTCAAACTGAAAGGGCACGATATCGAGAAAGGGCATATTCTGTGATGCCGCAAGTCCGCGGCGTCGGAAATAGTCGGAAACATGAAACCGGGCGGTGTAGACGCCGTTCGGCTTTGGCTCTGCAAGACTTTCAGAGCAATCCGGCATGCCTTTCCTGTCGATACGGCCGGATGCAATGATCCGGCCTTGGGGATTCAGCAATTCGACGAAAAGCCCGACTGCCGGCTCCCCTCGGGTCAGATCCGCGCAATGGATCGAGAAACCGCCCGCCATGATCATGCCGACACGCGGTCAACCAGCCTCCACAGGAAATTTTCGCATTTGACGATCTGGTCGTGCATCAGGAATTCATCCGCCTTGTGGGCCTGATCGATGCAGCCCGGGCCACAGATGAAAGACGGTATGCCCGCATCCTGAAAATGCCCGGCCTCGGTGCCGAATCCCACGCAGGTTGAACTGTTTTGACCGGACAACGCCCTGGCCAGCTCCATCACTTCATCATCTTCCGCGGTGTTCAGGGCCGCGCAGCCCGGAACGAATTCCCATTTGAAACCGGTATTAGGGTCAATGGCTTTCATTTCCGGCTCGACATGTTCTTCGACATAGCGGCGGCATTCGTTGACGTAATCCATCGGATCTTCGCCGGGCAGATAACGGATATCGAAGTCGAACGTGCACTGGGCGGCCACAATATTGACTGCAGTGCCCCCATGAACCATGTCGGTCTGAATGGTGGTATAGGTCGGCTCTTCAAAGGCGTTGTCGTGAGGGCCTTCTTTACGCAGGCGGCGCTGAATTTGCTTCATCTTGGCGATGGCCTCACCCGCTGCCTCGACCGCGTTCACCCCCAGATGGGCGACGCCGGAATGCGACGGCCGGCCCGTGACGGTGATATGGCCACCGATCTTGCCTTTGTGGGCGCGGACCAGCCCCATCTCGGACGGCTCGCCAACAATGCAGGCCAGCGGCGCAATGCCGCGCTGCCTGAGATCTTTGAGCAGCAGAGGTACGCCGAGACAGCCGACCTCTTCATCAAAGGACATGGCAAGGTGAATCGGGGTCTTGAGTTCACGGCCTGCGAATATCGGCGCAAACGCGGTGGCAATGGCCAGAAAACCCTTCATATCGCAGACACCACGCCCCACAACACGATCATCCAGCTTGGCCAGCGCGAACGGATCGCTGGTCCATTCCTGATCTTCGCATGGCACCACATCGGTGTGGCCGGACAGAACAATGCCGGGGCGATCTTTGGGGCCGATCGTGGCAAAGAGATTGGCTTTTTCCCCGCTCTCGTCATGTGTCAGGACGGATTCGATGCCCAGTTCGGCCAAATGGTCGCGCACAAAGCGGATCAATGGCAGGTTCGAGTTGCAGCTGATCGTATCATGCCCGATGAAGCGTTCGATCATCGGGATGGAGAAAAGCGGTTCGGTCATGGCGTCCTCGTTCATGAGCCGCGATAGCAGGTATACCCCCACGGTGCGGCAAGCAGCGGAATGTGATAATGTTGGGTCGGATCGCTAACATGGAAGCACACTCTGGCGCAGGGAAAAAAGGATATTATTCCGTTGCCGGACTCCTGCCCGGTGAAATACTGATCGAAATCGAACCGGATTTCATAAGCGCCTTTTTCCAGCCGATCAGGCGCAATCAGCCACTCGGTCGTCCTGCCTTCGGCATTTGTGATCAGATTGCTCACCCGCGTGCCTGATGGTGTCCGTACTTCGACAGCCATGCCGCCCGCGCCGCCGCCGCAAGAGATGTCAATGACATGGACCGTCATGCCTGGCCCCATCGACCCCGGTGGAGGGGCGGCCTGTTCCGGAATGGTAAGATGCGTGTTCTCTTTCCGAAATCCGGTGCTCGGCGCCCGATGCGGCGGCGCGCCGCGATAGGTCGAATATCCATAGGGCGACAGCACCAACGGAACGTGGTGGTGTTTGGAAGTGTCCGTGATTTCGAATTCGACAGGCACGGTGTTGAAGAACCCGTTGTTCACTGCGAACGCCAGACTGTACCTTCCGGTCTCGGCGGTCTCGCGGGTCAGCAGGGGGGACGGCAAGCGACCGTCGGAGTTGGTGAATGCCGATGCCACCAGATCAAGCCGGTCAGGCAGGTGCCGCAGCAGGTCGACTTTGATGCCGTCGGCAGGTCGTCCGGTCGCGAGATCCAGCATATGGGCGGTCAGGCAGGCGTCTGACCGATGGAGATCGGATTTGGGCAGATCAATGGATGTCATGCCGCTCAATTTACATGAGGCTAAAAAATTGTCTACAATTCAGGCTGAACTTCACGGCGCAAAACCGCAAGTTTTCCTTTGCAGGAAAGCGATTCGCCGAGTCCTGCCTGCCAGCCTCCGGGAACATCCTCGACGGATCGGCGCCGAAGAGATCGAATGCCTTCCGTTGCGTGGACGTTGGGGCCGCGGCCTGCTTGAAGCTTTCGGATTCGCCGATCAAGACGTCGTTCAGAACAACGGCGCAGAGATCGGCAAGCAGGGCAAGGAAGCTGTGCAAGTCCGGCGCGCGATTCCCCGCTTCCGGCATGATTCGGATGCGCGACATGCTCGTTTCCGCGGCTCCGGCGCGACCGGCGGGCCGGATTCGCCTGACTCCGCCCGGCGGACCTCCGACCGGACGGCGCCGCGTCAGCCAGCCCGGAAATCGCCGAGGGCCGCGTTATTCAACGGCCTCATTTTCGTTTCATGCTATGCGTTGAATTGGGAAAGGCGTTTGGGATCAAAACGATGGATCAAGCGGAATTTCAGGATTGGATGTCGGCTTCGGACCGGCCGACCTCGGCGCAGCGGACGGAGGCGGCCCGTGCGCTTTCGACCGACGCGGACGAGGAGAGATCGGTCGCTGCGGTGGAGCGGAGCGTCGGCGAGAGTCGCGCATCTGCCCGCGCTGCGCGCGGTCACTCGGGCCGGCGCACATCGCTCTGAATCATTCCGCAGGTACGCACATCCGGGGGCTGTGCCGCATCCGGACGGCCGGCAACCGGCAAAGCCGCTTCAAGGGATTCCTGTTCCGCTTCCGAGGCATCTCGACGAAATATCTCGGAAACCACCTCCAAGATGCCAGCTCGCCCGCCTCGACCGGAACGCAAGCCCATCGACCTGCCTCGGAGCCGCCGTCAATTCGACATGCGTACGATTCGAGAAATGGGCTGGACATATAGACACGAGATGACAAATTGTACACTATTTGAGGCAGATGGCTGCATTCGAGGAGCTTGCGGCCTGCGGGAGGGAAACATGAGCCCAATTGGACGTGCATCAAATCCAGCCAGCCGGATATTGGCACCGGCTGAAAACGCGGGGGGTCTCAACATGCCGCCGTTCCTGAAGGTTGAGAACGTCACCAAACGATTCCATCAGGTTGTCGCCAATGACCGGGTCAATTTCGATGTTGCGGCCGGTGAAATTCATTGCTTGCTGGGAGAGAATGGAGCCGGAAAATCCACCATCGCCGAATGCATCTACGGGTTTTACAAACCTGAAGAAGGCACAATTTATGTGAACGGAGAAGCTGCCCGACTGGAATCGCCGGCGGATTCGATCGCAAGTGGCATCGGTATGGTGCACCAGCACTTCGTCCTGGTCGACTCCATGACCGTGCTGGAAAATATCGTCGTCGGGACCGACGCTGCAACCGCGGTTCTGGACCTGAAATCGTCCGAATACCGCATTCTGAAGATCTGCGAACGCTACGAAGTCGAAATCGATCTGCACGCCAAAATCTGGCAGTTGCCGGTCGGCACGCAGCAGTGGGTGGAAATCCTCAAGGCGCTGTTTCTTGGGGCGAAGCTTCTGATCATGGACGAACCCACGGCGGTTTTGACGCCGCAGGAATCCCGCCGACTGTTCCAGATTTTCAATGAAATGACCAATGACGGCATGTCGGTCATCCTGATCAGCCACAAGTTGGATGAGGTCATGCAATCCGACCGGGTCACGGTTTTGCGCCGCGGCAAAGTGGTCGGAACAGTTGCCACCACCGAGACATCCAAAAGCGAACTGACCAATCTTATGGTCGGCCGCGAGGTCGAACTGCGCGTGAAACGAGACGCGCACCAGTGTGGTGCGCCGATGCTTGAAATCAGCGGGTTGAAAGCCAAGAACGATTTTGGCGCCGAAAAACTCAGCGGCATTGATCTGACCGTTCACCGGGGCGAAATCGTCGGAATTGCCGGGGTTGCCGGAAATGGGCAGGGCGAATTGTTCGAAACCCTGATGGGTGTGCGCAGTGCTACTGGCGGGACGGTCAAGCTGGATGGCGTCGACATCACCAACAACGCTCCGGTAGAGGTGCAGCATCAGGGCATGGGCTATATTCCGGATGATCGTCTTTCCGATGGCTTGATTGGCAATTTCGACATTCAGAACAACATCGTGCTGGGACATCACCGGGAACCGCCCATTGCCAATGGCGGTTTTCTGAACTTCCGCAAGATGGGCGAGATTGCCCGCCGCGCGATTGACGAATTCGAAATCAAGACCCCGTCCGAGTTGACAACCACCCGGACTCTATCGGGCGGCAACGCTCAGAAGGTGATCGTTGCTCGTGAATTCGCCCAAGCCACCAAGATGCTGCTGGCCAACCAGCCGTCGCGCGGTCTGGACGTGGGCGTGATCGAATACATGCACGCGCGTCTTCTGGAAAAGCGGCGCAACGACTATGGAATCCTGATGGCCTCGGAAGAGTTGGAAGAACTGTTCAGCCTCGCGGACCGCGTTCTGGTGATCTTCAAGGGGCGGATAATGGGCGAGTTCACCTCGGAAAACGCCGACATAGAACAAATAGGCCTGCTGATGGCTGGCCACGGAACCGAACTGTCCGAGAATGCGGGGGCGTCTTAATGGCAATCACTCTTGAAAAGCGGGTGACGAACAACCCGGTCTGGCAGGTTTCTTCAATCCTGATCGCACTGGCGGGAGCGGTGCTGGTCAGCGCTCTGCTGCTGAAAAGCGCCGGTTCAGACCTGCAGGTGGCATTCGGGGCCATTCTTGACGGGGCTTTTGGCGGTTTCCGGGCGACAACCAAGACCCTTGCCAAGGCGACGCCGCTGATCCTGACCGGCATTGCCGTGGCCGTCGCGTTCCGCGCCAAGATCTGGAACATCGGTGCCGAAGGTCAATTGTTCGCGGGCGCGATGACCTCTTACTGGGCCTATCTGATCGTAGGTCCGGCGCCGGGCGTGTACCTGATCCCGCTGCTGTTCATGGCCGGTTTTGTCGGCGGCGGCCTATATGGCGGTCTGGCAGGATATCTGCGCGCCAAGTTCCAGGTCAACGAAGTTCTGACAACCGTGATGCTGAACTACGTGATCACATTCTTCCTGTCCTTCATGCTCGTGTCGGGACCTTGGCGGGACCAGTCCAGCTTTTACCAGCAGACGCCCCGGATCGACAAATCGGTCTGGCTGCCCAATCTGCTTGATTCCGGCAAGCTGCATATCGGTTTTGCGGTCGCGGTTTTTTGTGCCGTCGCGATCTATGTGATGCTGACGCGCACATCGCTCGGCTATGAAATCCGGGCGGTCGGCATGAACCCGCGCGCATCCCGCTTCAAGGGCATCAACATCCAGCGCACCGCGGTTTTGGTCATGTTGCTGAGCGGCGGTCTGGCCGGTTTGGCCGGGGTGATTGAAGTCTTCGGCGTTCATCACCGCCTGAAACCGGACGTATCCGTCGGGTTCGGTTTCACCGGCATCATCGTCGCCGTATTGGCGATGCTGAACCCGCTGGCCGTGGTGCCTGTCGCAATTCTGTTTGGTGCTTTCGCCAACGGAGGCATCAAGATGCAGATCGCGACAGGCGTTCCAAATGCCATTACATCGGCCATCGAAGCCATCGTCTTGCTGTTCTTCCTGGCAGCGGCCGCACTGACGCGTTTCAAGATTGTCTGGAGGGATAGACATGGGTGATTTCTTTCAGGAAACAATCCTTATCAGCGTGTTCGCGGCGACGATCCGGATTGCGACCCCGCTTTTGTTCGCGGCTCTGGGCGAGTTGATTACGGAGCGCGCGGGCATCCTCAACCTCGGTGTCGAAGGCACCATGCTGATGGCCGCTTTTGCCGCATTCGTCGGCGCGTATGCCACCGGCTCTGCGGTTGCCGGCGTCCTTGTGGCCATGCTGGCCGGAGCGATGATGTCGTTCCTTATGGTCTTCATGGCAGCAACCCTGAAAGTCGAGCAGGTGGTCACGGGCCTTGCGCTCAACCTTCTGGCTGCGGGGATGTCGTTGTATCTCTACAAAGCCTTTTTCGCGGGTGACGGCACCACTTTTCCCACAGTTGATGTGATGCAGACCGTGCCGATTCCGCTCCTGAGCGACATCCCATGGATCGGTCCGATATTCTTCACCCAGAAGATACTGACATATCTGGCGTTTCTGATGGTTCCTGCGGTGTGGTTCTTCCTCTATCGCACCAAGTACGGCCTTGAAATCCGCTGTCTGGGCGAGAACCCCAAGGTTATCGACACCAAGGGCATGAGCGTCACATTGCGTCAGTACGGCGCAGTGATCATGGGCGGCATGCTGATCGGCTTGGGCGGCGCGTTCGTCACCATCGGATCGGTGGCCCGGTTCGTACCCGAGATCACCAATGGCCGGGGCTGGCTGGCCCTGGTCATCGTGATCGCGGCGAACTGGCGGCCGATGGGCATCCTTGTCGCAACCTTGGTCTTTGCCTTCCTCGATGCCTTCCAGCTGCAAAGCCAGGGGATCGGCGTGGATCTGCCGTACCAGATCTTCCTGGCGCTGCCTTATGTGATGGCGATTGTTCTGATGATCTTCAAAAGCCGACTTGGCAAATCCGAAGAACCCGCCCGATTGGCCGTGCCCTACTTCCGGGGCGAACGCTGATTTCTCCCCTCGGCGCACCTTGAACCGGGCGCAGCATCGACCACCTGCTTTCTCCTTCGATGCTGCGCCCTTCGTTCCCAAGAAATGATGCTCTCCATGAAAATTCTTGCCCTCAACCCGAACACCAGCGCCTTCGTCACTGACAAAGTGTGCGACATCGCCCGGAAAACCGCCGGTCCCGAAGTCGAAATCACCGGCGTGACCGGGCGGCATGGGCCGCCGATCGTGGGCACCCGGTCGGAATGCGTCATGGCCGCGCAAGAGGCCCTGTCGCTGGCCGCCGAACATGCAAAAGACTGTGACGGGGTCCTGCTGGCGATCTCTTTCGATACCGGGTTGGATGCATTGCGGGAAATGCTGCCGATTCCGGTGATTGGCATGAGCGAGGCAGGCATGCTGGCTGCGATGACAGTCTCACGCCGTTTCGCGATGCTGACATTCGGCGACCGCGCGGTTCCGATTTACGAAGAACTGGTGGACTACTATCGCTGGGGCGACCGCTCGGCAGGGGTGATCTCTCTGCCGCCGCTCAGCCAGGCCGAGCTTGAAGACGCAACTTTGGCCATCCCTCAGCTTATCGACGCAATCGAAGCCGCGGCGCGGGAACGAAGCGCAGAGTCCGTGGTGCTGGCGGGGGCGGTGTTCGCGGGAATAGCCGATGCCATTCGCGACCGGGTTTCGATCCCGGTCATCGACGGCATAGCCGCAGGCGTGCATCAGCTCAGGATGCTGCACGGTCTGAAGCTCAGAAAACCCGCCTCAGGAAGCCTGGCCTACCCGACCGCGAAAGATCTGCACGGAATGCCCGACGGCCTGACGGGAATATTCCGAAAATTCTGATCGCGGATTTTCGGCGAGAACCGGAGACGACGGAATGGACATTCTCTACGAATGGCTCGGCTACCTGGCACGATGGGGGCATGTGCTTGCGGGCATCACGTGGGTAGGCACGTCATTTTACTTCAACTGGCTGGACCTGTCCGACCGCAGACCAAAAGAGACGACGCTCAACCCGAATGTACGCGGTTCTCTCAACGAGATGCACGGCGGCAGTTTCTACTATCACGAACGGTATTGGCCGACTGAATTGCCAAAGCGAATGCTGGCGCATTCCGGCCCGGCGCAGCTGACATTTCTGACCGGCGTTCTGCTGATCGTGCATATCTATTGGCTGGGTGCGGATGCCTATCTGTTGCACCCCAGTGGAAACTACCCGTCGCTGATAAATGCGATAAGCCTCAGCGCGACGATCCTATTTGTCCCCTACCTCGCGTACGATGTGATCTGCAAAAGCACGGACAACGAGCGTATCGTGACGGTGCTGATGGCAATCCTTGTGCTTGCCGTCTCGTGGGCGGCCACTTCGTATTTCAGTGCCCGCGCCGCATTTGTGCACGTGGGATCGATGCTGGGCACAATCATGGCCCTGAACGTACATTTTCAAATCATTCCGAACCACATCAAGATGCGAAATCAGGTGGCGAACGGGCAAGAGGTCGATCTGACCTTCCACAAACGTGCCAAGCGGCGTTCACAGCACAACAACTACTTCACGCTGCCAGTGGTGTTCTCGATGCTCAGCGTGCATTTTCCGCTGGCCTCAGGGAACGACTATGCCTGGCTGGTGCTGTTTTTTATCATGGGATCGGGGTTCTGGATCCGCCACTACCGGAACGTGCTGCTGGCCACCGACCGAAAGGAGCGCGGCTGGGGATGGTTGTCGGCAGGGTTTTTGGCGGCCGGCATAGCGCTGACCTTTATTCCGGCCACCTCGGCCGTACAGGACCGGGACGCATTTGCAGACGCGCAGGAGGCCGAGGTTTTCGACATCGTTCAGGTGCGCTGCACCGTGTGCCATTCCGCCAATCCGACAATGGAGGGTTGGACGGCGCCGCCCGCCGGTATGCTGCTTGAAACGATTGATCACATGGTCGCGCAAAAGGACAAGATCCACGCGCAGACCATCGCCGAAGACATTATGCCGCCCGGCAACTTGACCAAAATGACCAACGAAGAACGTGCAAAACTGAGCGACTGGCTGACGCGGCAAGGCGTGGCCGGAACAACCGCCGGAGAGTAAGCGCCATTTCTGTTGTTCAACCCCCATATCCTCGAGATCTGACCGAATACGGCGAAACGCCGCCCGACGCCGAATGGCCCGCAGGCGCCGTTGCGAATGCGCCGCTGACCGGGGAAAATGAACGCTTCATTTTCGTGCTGGACGGGCAGGTCGAGTTATCAGTCGAGGGTCGCGCGAACGAATTGGACGAAGAAGGCTATGCCTTTGTCCGCGCCGATCAAGATCGCCGGATCACGGCGCAGACTGCCGCCCGCCTTGCGGTGCTGGAGCGTCCTTGTGCCCCGCTTGCCGGACAGTCGGCCCCGCGTCTTCATATCGCAAATTGCAAAGAGCTGACCGCGGCCCCGATGAAGGGCGGCGACATGCCGATACAAAAAAGCTGTTGCCTGAAGAACTGGCCTTTGACTGTGAAGTGAATGTCATGGACTTTCCCCTGGCGCCTCATTGCCCTGCGTCGAAACCCATTTCATGGAACACGGACTGCTCTTTCTGAACGGCGGCGTCTATCGTCTGGACGACTGCCGGTATCCGGTCGCGCAGGATGACACGATCCGGATGGGTCCGTACTGCCCGCAATGGTTCGGCGCGATCAGCCGGTCGAACGCGCGGTACCTGATCTACGAGGACTGGAATCGTGATCCGCACGCGTTTTGAGCCGGGAATTTCAGGAAATTGCGTACAATTTTGAGATTTTTGCTTTACAATACAGCGCACAAAAGGCACCAAATGCCACACTGAACAGATAGGAGACCGAAATGCGAAATCTAGGATCGACATTCAAAGCCATAACCTTGGGTGCAGCGCTGAGCGTTTCCGCCATGGCCGCGGCGGCACAAGAAGTTCCCAAAACGCTGAAAATTGCAGCCGCCTTTCCCGCAGGCGTCGAAAACGCCTGGGTGAAAAGCTGGATTGACGCGTTCAACCGGGTCAAGGAGGCACAGCCGCACGGGCTGCAGCTTGAACTCGCTTATACCGAGAGCGTCTTCGGCGACAAAGGCCTGACCGTTCTGGAGGAATACGCAGACTCGGGTGAATATGGCATCATCTGGGCGCACAGCTCGTTCTCGGACGAAGTTGAAGAGCTGAAAGATGATTTCGAAGACACGATGTTTGTCACCGTTGGCGCCGGCAACCGCCCGCTGGGCGACAACTCGTACCTGATCTACATGCATTTGCACGAACCAAGCTATCTGACTGGGGTTTTTGCAGGGAAGATGACCAAATCCAACAGCCTCGGAGCTGTCGGATTGTTTCCTGCCGACGATGTCAACGATCAGGTAAACGCCTTCCGGGCCGGGGCTCAATCGGTCAACCCGGATGTCAAAGTTGCCGTGACCTTCATCGAAAGCTGGTATGATCCGGTCAAAGCGGCCGAAGCAGCCAGCGCGCAAATCGCTGCGGGGGCCGATCTGATCTATCAACTGGGTGAAGCATTCCAGACCTGCCGTGAAAACGGAATCCTGTGCATCGGCAACTATATCGACAGCAGTTCGATCGCACCCGATGTCGTTCCGACCAGCGCACTGGTGTACTGGGATCCGCATATAAACTATGTCATCGACCAGTGGAAAGAACACAAGGAAACCGGCAACCCCTATGATGCACCGGAAGAGAGGGTCTGGTTCACAATGGCCCAGGGTGGCGGCGACATCGCGCCCTATAACGATTTTGACGATCAAATTCCGCAGGACGTCAAGGACGCAGTTGCAGCCGCTCGGGATCAGATCTTGTCCGGAGAGCTGACTGTGGAGCTGGACATGTCGTTGCCGACATCCGACTGACCGGGCCACGGCACAATCATCACAAAAAAAACTCCCGCTGCGCGGAAGAGACGCGCAGCGGTTTATTGTGGCTTCAGTTGCAGACAGATGCAGCGGCGTGAGATCATCGTTGATTGCAGCTCAGACTATTTGAGAACTTTATTGGATCGGTTTCGCAACGCTTGCGACTGAAGTCAGAACACCGTCAAAGCGGAGACTCATTCAAAGTCGCCAAGCGGCGCCCGTGCGCGATCCAATTTCATCAACGACTAGTATTGCCGTATTACGTCGACGATTGCTTCGGCAACAAAGGAAGCGTGGGCTGACAATGGGCTATCCCGTCGTGTCAAAAGCTGAAGGGTGCGATCGAAGGCTGCGGGTTCAGAAAGAGGAATGTGTGCGAGTTTGCCTTCGCTGATTTCCTGCCGCAATCCGATTTTCGTCTGAATGCCGATGCCGTGGCCATAGGCTACGAGCTGCTTCATCAAATTGATCGACGATGAAATCGCGCGGATTTCCGGCGCAAGCCCCCGTCTGGCAACCTCTTTGTTCAACAATGTGCGCATTGGCCATGAGCTGTCCGGCAAAATAAGCGGCCACTCGCAGCAATGGTCGAGTGCAACATGGTCAAACCTGTTCAGATCATGCTCGGGAGTGACAACGGCGCCGAGTTTCAGCTTGCGAGAATGGACAACCTCCAGATTTTCGGGAATCTGGAGATCGAAATGCAAGGCAAGATCAACGGTTCCACTTTCCAGATATGCCAATGCATCCGCGCCGGAGCATCCGCGAAACAGCGTGGATACCTCCGGATGTTCGGTCAGAAGCGCATTGAAACTTGCCGAAACTATTTCGGGCACCACGCCGTCCGGTCCGGCAACGGAAACGGATGCGCTGCGTTGCGCAAGCGTCTTGATCCGATCCGAGGCATGCTCTCCGTCGGCAAAGACGCGTTCCGTATATGCGGCCAGAACCCGGCCGGCGGGTGTGAGCTCGACACCTTTGCTGGTACGTTCGAAGAGTGTCGCGCCGAGTTCCAGCTCCGTATTCCTGATGCTTCTGTACACTGCCGAGGGGGCGATGTTCAGATGATCCGATGCCTTTCGAATGGACCCCAGTCTTGCCGTCTCCAAAAAGTATCGCAGGTGATTGGAAATCAGGTTCATTCTTGCGACCTTCGAGCGGCGTCATCGCGGACCTAATTACCAATGCGTTGCTGTTTCGGCAACGCCAGTCCCCGAGACTCTTCTACCGCCGAAGCACCGAGGCGTTTACCTTTTGAGCCAGCCAATATGCATATGAAGGAGCCAACGATGTTGATGGGCCAATTCATCAGTGAGAACACCTGGCGCTATTTCTGGCACCCGGTTTGCACGATGCGGGAACTGCGCGATGCGAATGCCGACGGGCGGGGCAATCGCAAAAAGACACGTTTGCTGGGTGAGACGCTTGTCATTGCCGAGACGGAAGCCGGCGTCATTGCGCTGGATGATCGATGTCCGCACCGCTCGGCATCCCTTTCTCTTGGTTGGGTGGAGGGCGCGTGCATCCGTTGCCCCTATCACGGCTGGAAATACGACGCCGAGGGCAAATGCGTTGAAATCCCGGCAGCGCCGGATCTTCCGATACCGCCGAATGCCAATACGCGCAGATTTGATTGTCAGGTGAGATATGATCTGGTTTGGGTTCTTCTGGAACCGGGGGCCGATATTCCAATACCGGACTGCCCCGACTATGGCCGCGAAGACGTCAAATGCATCTACTACCCGACATATGAATGGAAAACATCTTCGGCGCGCCGCCTCGAGAACTACGTCGACCTGCAGCACTTTGCCTGGGTTCACGACGGTACTTTAGGCGACCGGAACTTCCCCGAATACCCTGTGCCGCAGGTCGACCAGTCGAACGGGCAGTTGCGCACCCGCTATACGCCGTTCGAAGGCGCGCGCACCGACGGAACGTATGGAAATGCCGTTGCCTACACAGATTACACAATTTCCATGCCGTTCAACGTGTTCGTCGATATCAACAATGAGAACGGATCGCACACTGGTTTGTGGATGATCTCGTCGCCCGTGGATTCTGCCAATTGCCGCAACTTCACCTATATGTCGCGCACCCCGTTCAACGATCCCGACGAGTTGCACATCGCTTTTGACAGCAAGGTCTATGCAGAAGATTTGCCCGTTATCGAAAGCCAATCCCCCGCCGAGATTCCGCACCCCAAGGAAGAGATTGCGATCCCGCAGGACAAACTGCTGATCTTCTACCGGCGCTGGCTGAAAGAGATGTCAAACGCCGCGGAGCAGGGTCCTGCCGAGCTTAAACAGGCCTGGCTCAAGGAGCGCTGGGAATCCAATTTCAACGACTCCGTCTGATTGGGAGAAGATGGTGCTCAACAGCAGCAACCAGGCTGGATTGGGAATGTTGAATTCCGCGACCGAGGTGTCGCGATGGAAAAAGGGCAGGTCAATCATGACCTGTACCGCCATCATAAATGAAACCCATGACGTAAAGAGCTTCAGGCTTGAACAGGACGTCGGCACGCTGTTTCTGTTCAAGCCTGGGGATTCCGTCGTTCTGGAATTTGCCGCCCGCGGCAAGCGTGTGTTCAGGAATTACACGATCGCGTCGAGTCCTTCAAAACCGCATTCGATCATTCTGACGATCAAACGCGACCCTCAAGGATTGGTATCCCGTTGGCTGCACGATCATTTCGTGGTGGGTGAAAAACTATCCGTCAGCGGCCCGGCGGGTATGTTCAATTGCGTTGATATCCCGGCAGAGAAGATGCTGATGTTGTCCGGCGGCAGCGGGATAACTCCGGTGATGTCCATGTCGCGCTGGTTGTGCGATGCAACGGCGGGCGGTCATGACATTCGCTTCGTCCACAGCGCACGGACTCCGGCAGACATCATATATCGAAACGAGTTGGAGTTTATGGACCGCCAGTTCGGGGGCTTCGCCTACGATGCGATATGTGAATCGCCAGGCGGCGAGGCAGGCTGGGACGGAGCGACCGGTTTCCTGACGTCCGATTTGTTGACGTCGCTGGCACCAGACTTTTCGGAGCGCACCGTCTATTGCTGCGGGCCAGCCCCGTATATGGATGCGGTAAAAAACATCCTTGTTGAAGCGGATTTCGACATGGCGCGCTATCACGAAGAGAGCTTTACCGAAGGCCGCGCCGCCATTGATGCGGTGGATCCGATCACGCCTGACGAGCTGTCCGTTTTTTTGCCCGGTGATGCGCTCCCTGCGAGCGGCACGCCCAAGCAGGCATCTGCGGAAGGCGTGCCGGTTTCTTTCGCTTCAAGCGGTGTTGAAGGCGTATGCCAACCCGGGATGACCATTCTGGAATTTGCCCATGCGCTTGGTGTAGCAGTGCCGACTTCCTGTTGCATGGGGCTCTGCGGAACGTGCAAAACCAGAGTTTTGGAAGGCAAGGTCGACTTGCCCGAGCGTGAGGGGCTGACCGACGAGGAACTGGCGGAGGGATATACGCTCGTCTGCGTCGCCCAGCCGGTCGGGGCGGTAAGGATGGAGCTTTGATGCGATGACGCAATCGGTCAAGTCTCTTAAAAGATGCGAGGCCGGTCCGGCTGTAGCGGCGATCAAAATTTGTGATGAAAACAGGCTGAAACTGGCCGCGAACCTCCACGTTCCCGTGGTTTGCGCCGACTTCAATTTATTGACAACGGGCTGGCCGCAGCGGCGTGGTCAGTCGCATTTCCAATTCGCAATTGGCTATGGAAAGCATAAGAACATAGACCTTCTGTTGGACGAAGTTGAAAAAGCGATGGCATGCGGCGCATCATCGGTCTATTGCGTCTCAAGCCCAGAGGTCGTTCAGAAACTGGCGAACCGCGGGATACCGGTGTTTGCGCATACCGGGCTGGTGCCGCAAATCTGCACCGGGGCGGGCGGTCTTCGTGCGATCGGCAAAGAGCCGATCGAAGCCGAAAGGATTCGCGACGCCGTTCGGCGCTTTGCGGATGCCGGCGCGCAGGGCGTTTACCTGCAGCTTGTCCCGGCGGATCTGGCAACCGACGTCACTCGCGCTACAGATCTTGTTACGGTTTCGGTGGGATCGGGCGGCGGTTGCGACATTGTGTGGGCTCATGCAGAAGACATTCTGGGCGAGAACGCGGACTATGTGCCGCGCCACGCGAAAGTCTATGCCACATCGGCAGACAGCGACGACGACATCTGTTTCCGACAATATCTTGGGGATGTTCAGTCCGGAAGATACCCTGGCCCGGAACACTATGTTGCAACGTCCTGAAACTCTGGGAGCTAGCCTGAACTTCACGGGATAGAATCGGCCAATCCAGCTCTTAATATTCTGTTTAACAACGATTAATTCAGAAGAATCCGGATTTCAACCTGTTAGAATGTTCCCATTTCATTTTTTGATTTTTTTGCCTGTTGTACAAAGATTTGGGTTCTGATAGTTCGTTCCCATGGCTTATCGAATCGACGACATTCCGAACCTGGGCGGTCCGCAGATCGTCCTTCCCCGCCGCCGCCGGCGCGAAGGAAAGCGCGTCCGCAAGGAGACCATCGCCAACCTCACGCGTGTGAATCGGCGTGAAAAGCGGATTTCTTCGGAGGTTTGATCGGCGCCCAACGCCGACCCTCTTTGATTTGTATTGGACTGCTCTTTCGGTGGTTCGGAAGAGCGAAACGGGGGATGCTTGGCATGGACGCAACCGCACGTTCAATCATTGCCTCATCAATTAATGCGATTTTGCGCGATGCCATGACGGGACCCTGCTTTCAACCTTATTTCCCTGAAAATCCAGGCGGCGCCGGCACCCTCAAAACGCGATCTGGGTTTTTACTGATTTTGTGCGGTCTGAGGCGCATTCAAACGCGTCAATCGCATCATCAACAGCGAAGGTCTGGGTGATCAACGGGCTTGTTTCGATCCGCCCATCCTGCATCATTTTCACGGCCTGTTCGAACTCTTCATGAAAGCGGAATGTGCCTTTCAGGTTCAGCTCTTTGGCAATGATTTGCTGCATGGGAACGGTCGTGTCTCCCCTCATGCCCAGTTGAACGATGGTGCCTGTCGGCGCCATGGCGTCTATGCCGGCGACCAACGCCCGTTCAGCACCGGAACACTCAAACAAGATGCCAAAGTACCCTTTGTCCGCGTGATAGTCTTCAAGGGTCTCCCGCGTGACGTCCACTGTTCTGTCGGCCCCGGCGGCGCTCGCATTCTGGCACGCTGTCTCGACCAAGTCCATCGCGACGATCTGGGCAGCGCCCGCGGATCGGGCCATCATAATGGCCAGCAGCCCGATTGGACCACATCCCGTTACAAGCACGCGTTTCCCTTTGATCCGCCCGGCCTGTTTCGCCGAGTGGAGCACCACAGCCAGAGGCTCTGCGATGGCGGCCTCGCCCGGGGTCAGACCATGGGCTGACACGCATTGCGCCGGATCGACGGCCAGAAACTCGCGGAATGCGCCCTGAATATGCGGGAAGGGCATCGCGGATCCGTAAAACCGCATATTCTGGCAATGATTGAACATCCCCTCGTCGCAATAAGAGCAGGTTCTGCAGGGACGTGACGGAGAGATAGCTACGAGGTCACCGGTTTTGAAACCGGCAACCGGGGTTTCCACATAGCCGGACACTTCGTGCCCCAGTATCATCGGCTGCCTTATGCGAATTTGGCCAAAGCCGCCGTGATTGTAGTAATGCAGATCTGTGCCGCAAATTCCGCCATTGGCGACGCGCACCAAGACCTGACTCTCGCCCGGCGTTGGTAGCTCACGGTCTTCGATCTTCAGAATTTTCGGACCATGGACAACAATTGATTTCATGCGTTCGGCGGCCTTGCTATGGTTCCGCGGCCGTTTTGGATTGACTGCAATAATTGCGCAATCATAGTTGCATCTGTATGAATTTGCAATGTTATTCTGATTGCTTGGGCTGGAAGGTGCGGAAGTGAAACGAAGATCAATGTTTTCACTCGAGGGCAAGCGCGCCCTGATCACCGGATCGTCGCAGGGGATCGGGCTGGCTCTCGCCCGTGGAATGGCCGAATCGGGCGCAGAGATCGTGCTGAACGGGCGCAATCAAACCAAGCTTGAAGATGCTCAAAAGCTATTGCTGGAGGACGGCGCCGGACTGGTTGGCAGCCTGCCCTTTGACGTCACGGATATTGCCGCAGTTCGCGAGGCGATAGACAACTTCGAAGCGCTGACCGGTCAAATCGACATTCTGGTGAACAACGCCGGCATGCAGCACCGCGCGCCATTGGAAGACTTTCCGGCAGAGGTATTCGAGACACTTCTGACCAACAATATCTCCAGCGTGTTTTATGTCGGGCAAACTTGCGCAAGGCACATGATCAAACGGAAAAACGGAAAAATCATAAACATCGCCAGCGTTCAGACCGCATTGGCCCGACCGGGCATTGCTCCTTACACTGCGACCAAAGGGGCGGTGGCAAATCTGACAAAGGGCATGGCAACCGACTGGGCGAAATACGGACTGCAGTGCAACGCGATCGCGCCAGGATATTTTGACACGCCGCTGAACAAGGCTCTGGTTGAAGACCCGCAGTTTTCAAGCTGGCTGGAATCCCGCACGCCTGCCGGACGCTGGGGGAGAGTGGATGAGCTTGTCGGCGCTTGCGTGTTCCTGGCGTCAGATGCGTCAAGTTTTGTCAACGGCCATACGCTCTTCGTCGATGGCGGTGTTTCGATTTCGCTGTAGGCGTCTTCTGGTGCTCTCACGGACGGACAGAAAGAATCCCAAATCGACAACTTCTGATTTTTTGTCATCTGAATAAGTCCGCAAAAGTTTCGAAGCCGATTTGCCGATTTCGTATAGCGGCGTTGTGATCGTCGTCATCGACGGCACGCACACGCTGCTGAGCCCAAGGTCACTGAACCCGCATATTCCAAAATCGGTTGGAACATCGATCCCGCGCCGTTTGCATTCGAACAATGCACCCAGCGCGATGTCCTCGTTTACGCACATGACCGCGTCGCAATCGGGAGAATTCGCGATGTGACGGCTGGCCCCAACTGCGTGATACGCCTTTACGCACAGGAACGCAGTGTCGATCAGGCCTTCGATGCGCAATCCGCGTTCGCGAATCCGCGCCACTTGATCGGCCGCGGCATCGACAAGGACAACCGGATGGCCGGCGCGATGCAGATAGGTGCCGACGGTCTCCCCACCGCCCCTGCGCCCCAAATGATCACAAGCGCCGCCGTAATTGCCGTCCCCGACATATTCGCGCACCTGCTGCGGGTTCAGCATGGCCAGACGGGCCGGATCGGCCATCGGTTTCCGACCTTCGGGCAGCGCGACGCCCGGCAGGCGGGTCCATGGGAAATTCTCCATCCAAGAGGCATGCGACGCGACCGGACCGATCTCATCGACCTTCGTCTGGAACTCAGGCGCGCGCTCAGGCTTCCCCCGAAACGCTTCAATTAGGAGATCATGTGATGGACGCCGTATACTCGCAGCTCAGCTTCGAAGAACGCCGTAGGATCGGACGTTGGAGACATGCAAAGGTCGCTGCTCGAGAGATGGAGCGCGTGTTGAAGCGCTCGAAGGCGGCCATCCATCGACTACGAGGGTGTTCCCGGTCGGCGCATGAAGATGCTTGATTGCAAAGGACGCACGGTTCCCGACAAAACCGTATTCAACATATGATCGCAAAGCCGGGCACCCCGCGGTGCCCGGCTTTGCGTTGTCATGCAGCCAGATCAAACCGGTCCGCGTTCATCACCTTGGTCCAGGCCGCCACGAAATCGCGCACGAATTTCTCGTGGTTGTCATCCTGAGCGTAAACCTCGGCATAGGCGCGCAGGACCGAGTTCGACCCGAACACCAGATCCGCGCTGGTCGCCGTCCATTTCGCCGCGCCGGTCTTGCGGTCGCGGATTTCATAGGACGCGCCCTCATCCACCGGATGCCAGCTGTTGGCCATGTCGGTCAGATTGACGAAGAAATCGGTGGTCAGCTGACCGACCCGGTCGGTGAATACCCCATGCGCGGACCCGCCATGGTTGGCGCCCAGCACCCGCAGGCCCCCCAGCAGAACGGTCATTTCCTGCGCGGTCAGACCCAGCAGTTGCGCCCGGTCCAGCAGCATCTCTTCGGGGCTGACGACGTATCTGGTTTTTTGCCAGTTGCGGAACCCGTCGGCCAGCGGCTCAAGCACGTCAAAGGACTCGGCATCGGTTTCCGCATCGCCTGCGTCGCCGCGGCCCGGCGTGAACGGCACATCCGCCGCAAAGCCTGCCGCCTCAATCGCCTGCTCCAGACCGACATTGCCTGCCAGAACGATCACATCCGCCACCGAGGCGCCGGTTTCCGCCGCAATCGGCTCCAGAATGCCCAGAACCTTGGCCAGCCGCTCGGGCTCATTGCCTTCCCAGTCCTTCTGCGGCGCCAGACGGATGCGGGCCCCGTTGGCCCCGCCCCGCATGTCCGAGCCGCGGAAAGTCCGCGCGCTGTCCCATGCGGTTGCGATCAGGTCGACTGCCGGCAGACCGCTCTCCGCAATCTTGGCCTTGACCGCCGCAATGTCATAAGATGTCGCGCCCGCCGGGATCGGGTCCTGCCAGATCAGGTCTTCCGCCGGGACATCGGGACCGACATAGTTGACCTTCGGTCCCATGTCGCGGTGGGTCAACTTGAACCAGGCACGGGCAAAGGCGTCCGCAAAATATTCCGGATCGGCCCGGAATTTCTGGCAGATCTCGTTATAGATCGGGTCCACCTTCATCGCCATGTCCGCATCGGTCATGATCGGGTTGTGGCGGATCGACGGATCGGTCGGATCAACCGGTTTTTCGTCTTCCGGCATATCGACCGGTTCCCACTGGCTCGCGCCGGCCGGGGACTTCGCCACCTGCCATTCATAGTCGAACAGATAGTCGAAATACCCCATGTCGAACTTGGTGGGCTCCTTGGTCCAAGCCCCCTCTATACCCGAAGTGAAGGCATTGGTCGCCTTGCCGCCGAGACCGGGGTTGGACCAGCCGAAGCCCTGCGCTTCGATCCCGGCCGATTCCGGTTCGACACCGATATTGTCCACGGCCCCGCGCCCGTGCGCCTTGCCGACGGTGTGGCCGCCGCAGGTCAGCGCCGCAGTCTCTTCGTCATTCATCGCCATCCGGCCAAAAGTTTCGCGCACATGCAGCGCGGTGCGGGCCGGGTCAGGATTGCCGTTCACGCCTTCGGGGTTGACGTAGATCAGGCCCATATGAACCGCCGACAGCGGGTTTTCCAGCGTTTCGGCATCGTCCAGATCGCCATAACGGTTTTCGGAGGGCGCCAGCCATTCGGTCTCGGATCCCCAATAGACATCGGTCTCGGGACCCCAGATATCCTCGCGGCCGAAACCGAAACCGAATGTCTTCAGCCCCATCGATTCATAGGCGACCGTCCCTGACAGCAGGATCAGATCCGCCCAGCTCAGCGCGTTGCCGTATTTCTTCTTGACCGGCCACAGCAGCCGTCGCGCCTTGTCGAGGCTGGCATTGTCCGGCCAGGAGTTCAGCGGCGCGAAACGGATGTTGCCGTGGCCGCCGCCGCCGCGACCGTCCTGCACTCGGTACGTCCCGGCCGAGTGCCAAGCCAAACGGATCATCAGACCGCCATAATGCCCCCAGTCGGCGGGCCACCAGTCCTGACTGTCGGTCAATGCCGCCTCGACATCCGCCTTGACCGCCGCGAAATCCAGCTTGCTGACCGCCGCCCGATAATCGAAATCCTCGTCCATCGGATTGGTCCGGGCACCGTGCTGATGCAGAATGTCCAGATTGAGGGCATCGGGCCACCATTTGGTGACCTGCTTGTCCATTCCTGTATTGCCGCCATGCGCGACAGGGCAACCGCCCGCGGGGTTCACGTTGTTTCCGTCCATGATGCACTCCGTTTTCTGCGGGGACCAAAATCCCGCGTTTCTGGGAACAATTTTTTCTTCCTGTCTGGAATGGTTCTAAGCCGGTACAACGATTAATTCCAATTGAATCTTCTAACCGGAGTGATAAGTACGGCAAATGATTGGATTGACGCTTAAACATCTTCGATATTTCGAAGCCCTTGCAAAACAAGAACATTTTGGCCGCGCCGCTGCGGCATGCGCAATTTCTCAGCCCGCACTGTCGCTGCAGATCAAAGAGCTTGAAACAATGCTCGGCAGTCCGCTGGTGGAACGTGGCGCGCGCAAGATTCGGCTGACCGCTTTGGGCGAGGATTTTCTGGAACGCACCCGCGCAATTCTGCGCTCGGTTGATGAGCTGGACGACCTCGTGCGAGCCTCGAATGACATGCTTTCAGGCCGGTTGCGGATCGGGATCATCCCCACCGTCGCCCCCTATTTGTTGCCGCAAATGCTCAAAGCGCTGTCCGCGCGGCTTCCGGATCTGGACCTTCAGCCAAAGGAATCCATCACCGGGTCGCTGATTGACCAATTGCTCGACTCCCGGCTGGATGCCGCCGTCGTGGCCCTGCCGATTTCGGAACCCGCGCTGCGGGAGTTTGCGCTGTTTGACGAGGATTTCGTTCTGGTCCGTTCGATCGAAGATGCCGCCAAACCCGTCCCGGGCCCTGATTCGCTCAGAAAAATGCGCCTGCTGCTGCTAGAGGAAGGGCATTGTTTCCGCGATCAGGCATTGTCCTTCTGCGACCTGTCATCGCCGCAACCGCGTCAGACGATGGAGGGCAGCTCGCTCTCGACACTGGTCCAGATGGTCGGCGCCGGGCTGGGACTGACCTTGATCCCGGAAATGGCGGTGCCGCTGGAGACACGCAGAACAGATGTCTCGGTCGTCCGTTTCCCCGCGCCCTGCCCGTCCCGGACCATTGGCCTTGTCTGGCGCAAAAGCAATCCGTTGGGCCAACAACTGATGCAGATAGGTGCGATTGCGCGCCGCGTACTTCTGAATTCAGCGCCAAATGACGCAGCATTGCCTTCGCATTCCGACTGAATTTCTATTGCGACTGCCAGCGCTCATCTCTTGGATCTCCTGTTTCAGCCTATATGGCCCCGCGCGGTTGCACGGGTGCGGCGAAGGCACTTCGGCCGTTCAGGCGGCGGTCCTGAGCTTCTGCGGCGGCGTCAGGCATTCGAACGATCCTTGGGGCCGGACCCTGTTGAAGTCGCCGCCCTGCGTCAAGGCGGAGTCACAAAAATGGAAGAACTCAGACAGTTCACTCCCCCTATATTGACACCAAGCGAAACCTGGGCCGACCGCCGGCAGGCGCTCACAGGGCCGGCCGGAAGTCATTTGGCTGGACTACTGAATGTCCTTCACCGCAACATCAGTGTCGGTGAACCTGAGAATTTCGACATTCCTGAGCAAATCGCTGCCTATTGCCGCGCTGGAAACACGAACGCCCCCATGATCACGCGAAAGGTCGACATCATGAGATGACACAGGGAATTGCACGACGTCGGTTCCCCCTCTTCCGTCGATCTCGTTATCGCCCGCATTGCCCATAAGAATGTTGTCTTGCCCATTCCCATTCAAACCGGACGGCAAGGCGCCCAAAAGACGTGCATTCAGAATATACCGGGATTTGTGCGTGTATGGCTGGCTTTCATCGAATTGCATTTCGAACGTGCCTTCAAAGCCCGGATCGATCCGCGCCATATAGGTGATGTTTTCAGGCAAGAACTCCCGGATCAGCGCGATGCCGGTCGGGTCTGCCCGGAGCACCTCGGCCCGTGTCTTCGGCACATACTCGCCCCACATCCCGCCGGGAGCTTCGCTCCAGCCGCCCCAATATCCATAGTAGCTGTCGATAATCGAAACCGCATATTCCTGCTGAAGACTTCCTTCTTCGGTCAACTCTTCAATCCAGCCTTGCGCCTCGTCGGACGCCCCCCAGAGCCCGGTGTCAAGCGCAGCCTGCGTCGCCGCTGCGAACTCCACCTGAAAACTGTCGCTCAAAACCCCTGTGTTGAACTTCGTGCCGATCCCATGATCGTGCACCAGGTGAAAGATTTCTTCGAACCCGGCATCGCGTTGATCATAGTCGTTCGTGAGATAGGGCACCGATCCTTCCACGGGAAATTCCAGCGCGTACAACGGTTGACCTCGCAAGGCCCGCCTGCGGACCGGGCTGTCCCCGTCTCTGCCGCCGGGCATGACGAGCGTCGCTCCGCTATCGGCCATCCAGTTGGCGATGGCCGACTTGTCAGCGCCAAATCGTGTGCCCGGCACATCGGTCAGGTAAAAGTCGAGGATATTGTAGGCGCGCAGCAGCTGCTCATCGGTCACATCATCCGTGGCGACCAAGAGGATCGTGCCGCCGTTCGGCGCCGCATAGGCAATATGCTTGCTGTAGTTGCGGCGCAAAACTCTGCTGAGATCACTCAGATCACGACTGATCAAAGACGGATCAGGATAGGCGACGTAGTTTGGGTTTGTGACGCTTTGCGCCTGCGTCTGTCCGCCGAGGCAGGCCAGCAGCACAGTGGCAATCAACGTCTTTGACATCGAAACAGCCCCTTTTTTCTCCGAGAGTATGGCTGAAAATTCATGAATCCCATTTTACTATTTATTATCAGCATGTTGCGGCCCTTGCGATTCGGCGCATCATGAATCGGCACGCGGCCAGCTGCGCCCTTGCCCAACGCGCCGGTTCCGCTGCTTCTTTCACGCCGTGCTCGACTTGCGGGATATCAGCCTATTGTTGGCGACATATGCTTTGGGACTTATATACTTAACTACACAACGAATGAGAATATCGTTCCGATTCTAGAGGCCATTCAAGCTCAAAGCAAAACAGAATTCCTGATTCAGTTGCATTCGGGAATTCTATTTCTACTGCAACAGCGGGTTGCGCTCGTGTCGGCACAGGCGCGTTCATCCAATCAAGCTATTGTAGGCATTTTTTTGTGTAGTTAAGTATATAAGCCCCTATGCTTTCGCCAAAGCGATCACGCTTCCATTCCAACAAACTCGTCAATCACGCCTTCATCCAGAAGTTCGGCCGGGGTCAGGCTGCGGACAATCTCGCCTTTTTGCAGGATCGCGACACGGGTTGATAGGTCGGTGATGAAATCGAAGTTCTGTTCGACCACGACAATAGTCAGATTTAGTTCCTTGACTAGCCGATGCAGCAACTCGCCGATTTGTTCAATGATCGAGGGTTGGATGCCCTCGGTTGGCTCATCCAAAAACACCAACTTGGGGGCGGCGCACAGTGCGCGGGCAAGTGCCAGGATCTGCTGCTCGCCACCCGACAACGCGCCGCCCTGGCGATCCAGCATGTTATGCAGGCGCGGGAACAGCGACAGGATATAGTCGATCTTGTCCTTGCTCTGCCGCACGCCGCCCATTTCCATGTTCTCCATCACCGTCAGATCAGGGAAGATCCGGCGTCCCTGCGGGACATAACCCAGACCGGCGCGTGCTCGGTTGTGGGTGGCAGCGCGGGTGATGTCCCGACCTTCAAACATGATCGAGCCGTCTGTGGCGGGCAGGTAGCCCATCAGCGTGCGGATCAGGGTGGATTTGCCCATGCCGTTATGGCCGAGAATGCCCAGCACCTCGCCCTGTTCGACATGGAAATCGACGCCGTGCAGCACCGGGATCTGACCGTAGCTCGAGCGCAAGCCTTGAACCTGAAGCATTCCCTCAAGCATGGATCGCCTCCTTTTTGCCCAGATAAACCGCGCGCACCTGCTCGTTGCGCAGGATGTCATTGGCCGGCCCTTCGACCAACACCTCTCCCTGATGGAACACGGTGACTTTGCTGGCAATACGGCGAACGAACTGCATGTCGTGTTCGACCACAATCAGGGTGTGATCGACGTTGATCTCCTTCAGAATCGCCGCCGTGCGCGCGACCTCTTCCTTGGTCATGCCGGCAGTCGGTTCATCCAGCAGGGTCAGTTTGGGTTTGGTGGACAGCGCCATGGCCAGTTCGACCCATTGCCGTTGCCCATGCGCCAGCTTGCCGACCTCGCGATGGCCGATGTCGCTGAGGCCCAGCCGTTCGATCAACTCATCGGCGATCAGGCTGGCGTCCGCCTTCAAATGATCGCGCGCGGCACCGATGGCCACGGATTCGGCCACGGTCAGCCCATCGAACAGGCTGGGTACTTGGGTTTTGATGCCGACACCGAGCTGGGCGATCTGATGCGGTTGAAGGCGGGTGATATCAGTGCCGTTGAAGGTGACCGTGCCCTCGCTGGCCGGGATCATGCCGCAGAGCATTTTCAGAAAGGTACTCTTACCGGCGCCATTGGGGCCGATCAGACAGCGCAACTCTCCGGTTTCAAGGGTGAAATTGACCTTGTTGTTGGCGATCACCCCGCCAAAGCGCCGGGTCAGCGCGTGGGTTTGCAGCAGAGTGCTCATCTTACGCACCTCCCTTCCGGAACCGGACCAGCGCATCGCGCAGCATCGGCAGGATGCCCGCCGGGACCAGCAGTACGAACAGAACGAACAGCGCGCCCAGCACGATATTGGCATCGGCCAGCTTGACCTTGCCCAGCCAGAACACCAGCATCTGGATCAGGATCGCGCCGATAACCGGACCAACCAGGGTGCCAAGCCCGCCCAACAGCACCCAGACGATGACCTGCGCGGAAAACGCCATGCCAAAGACATCAGGGTTAATCAGCCCGCCCCAGATCGCGTAGAGCATGCCCGACAGCCCGGCCAGCCCCGCACCGATCATATAAGCGCCGAGCTTGAACTTGCGCGAGTCATACCCCAGCAGTTCAGCACGCATCTCGTTTTCCTTGGTCGCCACCAGCACCTTGCCGAATCGCGTGGTCAGCACCCAGCGCAGCAGGGCATAGGACAGCAGCGCAAAAACGGCGGTGACGTAATACATCGCTTCGAAACTCAGCATGGAGGCGGGGTTGAAGGGCACGTTTAGTGGCGGAATGCCGGGGATGCCGTTATAGCCGCCGATCGCGACCGAACCGATCTTGTTGCCTGACCCGGACATTGAGTTCACGATCAGGAAAAAAATAAGCGACACCGTCAGCGTTATCACCGCCAGATAAACGTCCGAGATACGGCCCCAGAACATGAAGTACCCCAGCGCCAGCGCAAACAGCGTCGGCAGGGCCAGCCCGATGACGAAGGGCAGAGTAGTGTCGCCCATGTTCAGCGAGGCAATCGCATATGCATAGCCGCCGATGCCGAAGAACACGGTCTGACCAAGGCTCAGGATGCCGCCGAATCCCCAGACGAAGGCGAGGCTGAGTGCCAGAATGGACAGTGACAGGTAGAGGGTCAGGTCGATCAGGGTAAAGGGTTCGACCAGCATCGGGATGACCATCATCAGAGCCAGCGCAGTCAGGACAAAACTCGCAATCTGAACGGGACTGCTTAGCCGCATGATGTCACCTCCGCAGGATGCGGCCGGTCAGGCCAGTAGGGAAGAACCGCAGCAGAATCACGGCGCTGAGCAGCAACATCGCCTCGCCGATCACCGGACGGGTGAAGATCGAGGTGATCTGGCTGATCGAGCCGAACAGGCCCGAGGCCGAGGCCGTGCCGGCAATCACCGACGGTCCGCCACTGATGACGGTAATGAAAGACTTGGCGATATAAGTCACACCACTGGTGGGTACGACACCGGTGATCGGCGCCATGACCGCCCCGGCGAACCCGCTAATCGCCGCACCGCAGGCAAAGGTCACTGCATAGACACGTTCACGCGCGACACCGATGGCAGAGGCCATCTCGGGTTCCTGCATGGTAGCGCGGGCGATCAGACCGATGCGGGTTTTCTTGAGAAACAGGTAGATGCCGCCCAGCAGCAGCGCGGCCACAATAATCACGAAGATGGTGTACCAACCTTCGGAATAGGCGCCGATCTGAATCGGGCCGAAGGGCGGGGTGACGCCTTTCTGGTGATAGCCGACAAAGGTCGAGGCCAGACCGACCAACAACAGGCTGATCCCCCATGTGGCCAGCACCGTGTCGATGATGCGGCCGTAAAGGTGCCGGATCACCAGCCGTTCGATGATCAAACCAATTGCACCGACGCAAAGCGGGGCCAGAATGAACATGGCCAGCCAGAAATTCACCCCTGCGTCGACCAGCAGCACAAAGGCAAATCCGCCCGTCATCAGAAACTCGCCATGGGCAAAGTTGATGACGCGCAACATGCCAAAGACAATGGCCAGCCCAATACTGATCAGCGCCAGACTTGCGATTGCAAAAAGCACCTGAACAAGCAGGAGTGCCAAAAAGTCCATGTCGGGAAGTCCCATTCCGTTCAAGGCCTGGCCCGAGTGTTGCCCCGGGCCGACTCATTTTAGGCGCACTGATGGATGCGCGCCTTGTGCTCCGATATTTTTGTGTGCGGGCGACGGCGTCAGAGCACGGGTTCGAACTGTTGGTTTGTGTTCGGGTTGGCGATCAGATCGCATTGCCCTCCAAAATCAGTCGGTTCGACTTTTTCGATTGTTTCGACAATGTCGAAGCTGCCACCGGCGACGTGGCCGATATGCACGTCCAGAACGCAGTGGTTGGTTTTCGGATCCAAAGTGACAACGCCACCGGGTCCCGTGATCGAAACACCTTGGGCAAAGGCCGCGTTCAGATCGTCCAGCCCGGTCGCCCCGGCGGTTTTGACCGCTTCGGCCCACAGCTTGGCGGCCTGATATTCGGCCGCATGCAATTCACCGAGATAGCCGAAATCATCACCGAATTTCGCGGTGAACGCATCGACAAAGGCTTTGTTTTCCGGCGAGTCCAACTCTTGGAAATAGGTGCTTGCGACGACAATGCCTTCGCTCATTTCCGGCGGCAACAGCAGATGCTCGCCCGCCAGACCGAAGGTCTGCGACGATATCGGGATTTGTCCAACCATTCCGGCCGATGCCCACTGACCCCAGAACGCCCCATGCGGCGGGCCTACAAAGACGGTGTGGATGATATCCGGCTTTTCCGCCTGAATTTTCGAAATCGTCGAAGCAAAGTTCGAATTGTCCAGCGGGAAGAACTCGCTGCCAATGACTTCGCCGCCGCTATCGGACGCTATCTTGCGCGCCCACTGGTCCGAGAAATGACCGTAATTATAGTCTGCAGCTAGAACATAGACCTTTGAACCGTGTTCCTTGATCAGACCGGGCAGGATCGATGCAACCGTCTGTTTCGGCGTCGCGCTGGTGCAATAGGTGCCGCGCTGACAGACGCCGCCTTCGTAGTTGGTGTTGTAGAAATAGGGCACGTTCACCCGGTTCACCACCGGGCGCACGATCTCGCGCGATGCCGAAGTGGTGCAGCCAAACAGCACATCCACCCGCTCGCTCATCGCCAGTTCGCGGGCGAACTGGCCGAACAGCTGGTTGCTGGATTGCGTGTCGCGATGGATCAGTTGCACTTCGCGGTCCAACAAGCCGCCATCGGTGTTGATCTCGTCCACAGCCAGTTCCAACGCGCGCAGTTTGTTGACGCCGAACACCTCGAGCGGGCCGGACGTGTCGATGACCATGCCCAGTTTGATGGCGCCATTTCCTTGGGCAATGACCGGCGTCGGCAAGGCCGAGACCGCGGCGCCGGCGGCCAGACCGCCAGCTATGAATTCTCTACGTTTCATGTTAGCCTCCTTGTTAATTTGGCGGGCTGCTTATTCTGCGGCGCTTGCCCGTTCGATGCGGTCGATCATCTCGTCGATCGTCGTCAAGTTGGCAAAGGCCAGACCCAGAACCGCGTGTGTGGCGTCCTTAATCGTTTCGGCGCTCAACTCGCCGATCGGAAATGTCTCCGTGCCGTCGGTGGGGAAGAATACGTGATAATCCCGCATTCCTGCCTCGCGCGCGGTCGTTTCACAGCAGATGTTTGTGCAGATGCCGGTGACGATGATCGTATCAATCCCGCGCGAGCGCAGGATCATGTCCAGATCGGTGCCAGTGAATGCGCCATAGCGGGGCTTTTCCAACAGGATATCATCGCCAAGGAAATTGACCTCGGGATGCAGTTTGGCGGTTTCCGCACCTTCACGTATCGCGCCTTCGCGCACCGGCGGAACCAGTTCACCCATCGTGCCTTCGTTGCTGCCGTCAGCACGGGTAACGTGAACGGTGTGGACAACGGTCATGGCCGCCCGGCGGCAAGCCGCCGCCAAGCGGTTCACCGGCTCCAGAAGCCGTCGGCCATTGGGGGCTGCCAACGGGGAGCCATCGACAAAGGCCACTTGCATATCGACATTCACCAGCGCTGTTTTTGCCGGGTTGAGTTCATACTGGGTCACTGGAAATCCTGCTCCTGTGAAATTTCACCGTCCGATAATACCCGGCGCAAAAATGCTTTCAAGTGAAAATATTTCAGGTGGGCGCATTTAATCGGGACGCCAGGTGAACCGGCGTCATGTGTCCGCGACAGGCACGCTACTTTGTCATTTCTGAGCGGAAAGGCGGCAAACGTCGTTTCTTGTATCGCCGCAAACGGTCAATCGCGATTTTCTTCCAGCCTTTGCGAGCAATCCACCAGAAGGCTGAGGCGATCGACCAGATCATCCATCCATTCTTCGCCCAGCATATGCACCATTTTTTGCCGCAAACCGTCCGCGTCTGTCTTTATGTCGCTCCACAAGGCTTTGCCCTTGTCCGAACGGAAAACGAGAATTTTGCGTCGGTCATGCCGTTCGGGGGCACGATAAATCAGCGCTTCGGCAACCATTTTGTCAACAACTCGCGTTGCTGTCGGCAAACTCAGCAAGGCCTGGTGAGCCAGCTCTCCCATCGTTTTGCCTTCGCCGTGTTCAAGACAGGACAGAATGCGCCAGTATTCCAAAGGGACGCCGCGGCGCTGCATATCACGCGTGAGATGCCCGCCGACCTGCTCGCTGGCAACTGCAAGAACGTATTCAAATTGAGTCGATTGCAGATCGTCCCTGTCCATGCGCCGATTTCCAAAGCCAATTCCGTTTTGCCGCTTCAGGAGCCTGAGCCACTGGTACGGCGATCTGACGACAAGTTAAGCAGATTGCCCACATTCGGCAACAGAGCAAGCCAGCCAGCCACTGCAATTGCGCAACAGCCTCGACACCGCAATGGGTTTCGGTCACATACTGAATCGGCAATGCGTGTTGAAAACCCTCATACATCACCCGGCCCGGTTCAGGTTGGACTGCTGGTTCCACAGACGGGACCTATTGGAATGTTCGGGCCATCGATGATCAATAGCGCGCAAATTGCAGTGGATGACCTCAACCTTGCCGGCGGCCTTTTGGGACGTGATATCGATTTGCTGGTTGGTGAAGGAGGTGGTTCGGAACAGGATATTGTCAAAGAGGCCGAGCGGCTGATTGGGCAGGGCGCCGCAGCCATTATCGGCTCGCATACCAGTCCGAACCGTCAGGCTCTGGTGCGGTCAATCGGCGGGCGGCTGCCTTATGTCTATACCACCATGTACGAGGGCGGAGAGCATAGTTTCGGCGTGTTCATTTCCGGGGAAACTCCGGATCAGGGATTGTTCCCGCTCATTCAATGGCTGACCGCGAACAAAGCTGCCAGACGCTGGTATATCGTGGGGTCGAACTATGTGTTCCCCCGCAAGTCCGCGGAATTTGCTCAGGCGTATGTCGATCAATTGGGCGGCCAGGTTGTGGGCGAGGAATTCCTGCCTTTGCAACAAACCGATTATTCCGAGACTCTGGCGAGAATTCAGGGGGCCTCCCCGGATGTGGTCTTGCTGTATTTGATCGGCAATGACGGCGTTTATTTTAACCGGCAATTTTCCAGATTGGGCCTGGCGGACAGGATCATGCGCGGTTCACCGGTGGCTTGTGAAAACACACTGCTTGGGATCGGTCCCAATGCCACGCGCGATCTTTATCTTGCCAGCAGCTATGTTCCGGCACAGCGCAGCAATCAGGGTGCCTGGCTCAGGGATCGCTACAAACACCGGTTTGGTCCTTCAGCACCGGTAGTGACGCATCATACCGCAGCGCTATATGATGGAATTCTGCTCTTTGCCGAACTTGTGCGTCAGGCTCGGAGCCTTGACGTGGCAGACTTGCAGAATGCTTCGGAAGGATTGGTATTTGACGGAACGCGCGGAACTGCCGTCATGCACGCCAACCACTTGAGTGCGAACGCTCACATAGTGCAGGCTGAGGGCTGCGATTTGCGTGTTCTTGAAGCCGTTGGGCGGGACTCTTTCAACCCGCTTGGGGTTCACATCCAATATTGCTTGCCAAGGCAGTAAAAAAACCCGCCCAATGTGGCGGACGGGGCAGTGCTTGGTTCGTGTTTGAACGGAAACTCCAATCCGTTGAATTTCTGTCATTAAATTGGATTTTTGCTTGCGAATGCTTCCGGGATTCGGTGGGATTTCCCCGGATTCGCCGCAGTTTCGGCGTCTGTTTCATAATCTCCGGAGGATTTCGGCATGCGGAAGGTCATTTCCGAGCAGTCCTATCCGGGCTCGACGGACATCGGGGCGATCAAGCTGGACGCGAAGTCGCGGAACGACATCCCGGCGTTCTGATCGGCCTCTAGGCGGTCTACAAGGACGAGGCGACACGGGAGATGCGAGATATGAGCCGTTCCGCCTTCTGGGCGAGACATTCCTCCGGACCGGCGCCGCGTCACCGTGCCGACCAGGGCCGAGTGTTCGGACAAGATTCTTTGTGAGTTTTCCGCTATGCAGCCCCATGAAAATACCACGCCTCATACCGCGCATTGAACGGAGATGAGTCTAATCGAAAAGAAATCAAAAGCGACAAAGAATGCGGACAAATCAACAAAAACAGCCCCATAAGGGGTTGAATGGCGCCTGACGAAACCGAATGAAAATGGCGGGTGGCGGAGACGAAGGGATTCGAACCCTCGAGGCGGTTTCCCGCCTACTCCCTTAGCAGGGGAGCGCCTTCGACCGCTCGGCCACGTCTCCGAGGGCTTAATAAACCCGCATTGCCGTTGTCGGCAAGCGCGTTTTCGGAATCCGCTACTGGAAACCGAAGAATTCGTGACAATTTCTGGAGAATGTCGCCTATTCATCCAAGAATTTGATGGAGTCAGAAGACTTTGCAGGAATCGGCAAGAATTCAGCAATCGCATCCTATTCCAATGGAACTTGCTTGAAAGCATCGTGCCCGATGAGCGGCAACTCGGTTGCAGCAATTCAGAAAGACGAAGCCAACAGACTCGTTCGATGCGGGATAGCGCGGACCGGAGCAAGTCAGCATGTCAATCCACTTGAATTTGCTGATGCTTCGTTGGACACCGCTGCGCTTTTCCTGTGGAGCGTTGCGGTTGCCGTCCACAACGGAGAGGAGATTGATGCAATCAATTCTTGAAGGGCAACCCTATTTCAGGTAGCCAACGGCAGCGGACAAACGGCTTGATGCGAATGCGTCGATTTGGGCCGCGAATCTGCTGGACAAGCAAGGACGCGCGACGGAGGAACGGCAAGTGGACGGCATGCAGGACAATTTCTCGCAGGCGCAAGCGGTCTTTCGCTGGGATGATCCATTTTTATTGCAGAACATGCTCGACGAGGACGAGACACTTGTCGCCGACACCGCGCGAGCATTCGCGGACGCCGAACTTCGTCCGCGCGTGAAAGATGCATATCTGAACGAAACGCCTGCCCCCGAACTGTTCGGGCTCATGGGAAAAACGGGCCTTCTGGGCATGACCATTCCGGAAGAATTCGGCGGTTCGGGAACGAACTATGTGTCTTACGGCTTGGTCGCCCGCGAAATTGAACGCGTCGACTCCGGCTACCGGTCAATGCTGAGCGTGCAATCCTCGCTCGTGATGCATCCTATTTTCGCCTACGGCTCGGATGAGCAGCGCCGCAGATACCTGCCAGGCCTCGCTCGCGGCGAATTGATCGGCTGCTTCGGTCTTACCGAGCCGGATTTCGGCTCCGACGCGGGCGGAATGAAAACGCGAGCCGAAGCCGTGCCGGGCGGATACCGCCTCACCGGCACCAAGACTTGGATTTCGAATTCGCCGGTCGCCGACGTCTTCATTGTCTGGGCCAAGTCCGAAGCCCACGGCGGCGAAGTGCGGGGGTTCGTGCTCGACAAAGGTACGAACGGCCTTTCTGCGCCGAAAATTGAAGGCAAGCTCTCGCTGCGCACTTCGATAACGGGTGAAATCTCGATGGACGGAGTCGTGGTTGACGAAAGCGCCCTGCTTCCCGAGGCGTCAGGATTGAAGGCGCCCTTCAGTTGCTTGACCAGAGCCCGTTACGGGATTTGCTGGGGATCGATGGGGGCCGCTGAGGAGTGCTGGCACCTCGCTCGGCAGTACGGCCTTGACCGAAAACAGTTCGGACGGCCTCTTGCCCAAACGCAGCTGTTCCAGAAGAAGCTTGCCGACATGCAAACGGAGATCGCGCTCGGCCTTCAAGTCTCGTTGCGGCTGGGACGGCTGATGGATGAAGGGCGGATGACCCATGAAATGGTATCCCTGCTCAAGCGCAACAATTGCGGCAAAGCTTTGGATATTGCGCGCGCCGCTCGCGACATGCATGGCGGGAACGGCATCCAAATCGATTACCACGTCATTCGGCATGCCCAGAATCTTGAAACCGTCAACACCTACGAAGGAACGCACGATATCCACGGGCTGATTCTCGGACGAGCGCAGACCGGCCTTCAGGCATTTTTCTGAAACCATCGCGTGATTTGAACGAATTGGCTGCCCTCCGACTTTGACGGCGGCCCCGGGCGACAATGCCATACGCCGACAGCGAAAAAGTCGCCGCGCGCCGGACGACCGGGCCTTCAAGCGAACTGCATGATCCGCGCCACGAGTCCGCCGCGTCGAAAGGCATTGGCAAATAAGATACAATTGCCGAATGTTCGTCTGTCCGGAAAAATTTTACCAATTGATAAAATTTTGGAATCGTGAGACGTTGATTCACTGACGACGGATATTTCAAATTGGTGCTGACATGGCTAGTTCCGTTGCTGCGCCCGGCGTGTCCGCGGGTCGACTGCCCGCAGAAGAATACGAAGGCAATTTCGCAGACCTCCACCCACCGCTTTCGAAGCATGAGGCGGCCGTAGCAGCCGACCGCTGCTATTTCTGTCATGAAGCTCCTTGCGTGGACGCATGTCCGACCGAAATCGACATACCGTTGTTCATAAGGCAGATCGCCTCCGGGGTTCCGGATGCCGCGGCGAAAACAATCTTCGACAGCAATATTCTCGGCGGGATGTGCGCGCGCGTCTGCCCGACCGAAACTTTGTGCGAGGAAGCATGCGTGCGTGAAGCTGCTGAAGGCAGCCCGGTCGAAATCGGCCGGCTGCAGCGTTTCGCCACGGACTCTCTAATGGCAAGAGAGGGGCATCCGTACACGCGCTCGGGTACGACTGGAAAGCGCATCGCGGTCATCGGCGCGGGGCCTTCGGGGCTGGCCTGCGCGCACCGCCTGGCCATGAAAGGCCATGATGTCGTCGTCTTCGAAGCGCGCGGCAAAGCCGGCGGACTGAACGAATACGGCATTGCGGCATACAAGACGGTGGAAAATTTCGCCGCGCGCGAAATTGAATGGCTGCTTCGCATCGGCGGAATATCCATCGAGCTTGAAAGTCCGGTCACTTCACCGGACGAGTTCCGGAAGCTTTGCGCTGAATTCGATGCGGTATTCGTCGGCTGCGGACTCGCCGGCGTCAACAAGCTGGATATCGATGACGAAAATGCTCGTGTTGAAAGCGCAGTTGATTTCATCAGCAACCTTCGCCAAGCGGACGATCTTTCAGATCTTCCGGTCGGCAGGAATGTCGTCGTCATCGGCGGCGGAATGACGGCTGTCGACGCGGCCGTGCAATCCAAGCTGCTCGGTGCCGAGGAGGTGACGATCGCCTATCGCCGCAGCCGGAATGAAATGGGCGCGTCCAAGTATGAACAAGACTTGGCCGCATCGAAAGGCGTGCGATTCCTCGCAAACGCCGTGCCGGTGAGCGTGGAAAGCGAAAACGGCGCGCAGACGGTCTTTTTCGAGCGCACAGAATCGTCGGATGACGGATTGGAGTTCGCAGGCGAAGTCGTTCGAATTCCCGCGGACCAGATTTTTCAGGCCATCGGCCAGCGACTTGAACGAATTCCGAGCGGCCTCGAAATTGACGGCAGAAAATTGAAGACGGACGCCAAAGGCAAATCGGAATTGCCGAATGTATGGGCAGGCGGAGATTGCATATCCGCCGGAGAAGACCTCACCGTGAGCGCTGTCGCGCAAGGGCGCGATGCAGCCGAAGAGATCCATGCGGCCCTTTCAGGCTGCTGACAGTTCCTTATCGGAAACAGCGCTCGAAAAGTATTGGAAAGGACGCAGGCATGGGACGCTTGGCTTCAGAATTTCTCGGCATCCGCAGTCCGAATCCGTTCTGGCTGGCTTCCGCGCCGCCCACGGACAAGGAATACAATGTCCGCCGGGCATTCAAGGAAGGATGGGGCGGCGTCGTTTGGAAAACTCTCGGACTCGATCCGCACATCGTGAATGTGAACGGCCCGCGCTACGGGGCGGTATGGGGCGCGGACCGGAGGCTGCTTGGCCTCAACAACATCGAGTTGATCACCGACCGGCCTCTGGAAACGAATCTTGCCGAGATCAAGACGATCAAGTCGGAGTTCCCGGACCGGGCCGTGGTCGTAAGCCTTATGGTGCCCTGCGAAGAAGCGCCATGGCAATACATACTCAAGCTGGTTGAAGACACGGGCGCAGACGGGGTCGAGCTCAATTTCGGATGCCCTCACGGCATGAGCGAGCGCGGCATGGGGTCGGCGGTCGGCCAAGTCCCCGAGTACATCGAGATGGTTTCCCGATGGGTCAAGTCGAACACCAGAATGCCGGTCATCGTGAAACTGACCCCAAACATCACGGACATTCGGTACCCCGCTCGGGCGGCGAGAGCGGGAGGCGCCGATGCGGTGTCGCTGATCAATACGGTCTCTTCAATAACGTCCGTCAACTTGGAAACATTCAGTCCCGAACCCATGATCGACGGCAAGGGGTCGCACGGCGGATATTGCGGCCCGGCGGTCAAGCCGATCGCGCTGAACATGGTCGCTGAGATTTCCAGGGATCCGGAGACGGCCGACCTCCCGATGTCCGGCATCGGCGGAATCACGACGTGGCGCGACGCGGCGGAGTTCATCGCGCTCGGCGCCGGCAACGTCCAAGTCTGCACTGCCGCGATGACCTACGGTTTCCGAATCATTCAAGAGATGGTTTCCGGCCTTGAACTCTGGATGGAGGAGAGAGGATACGAGTCGATTTCGGATTTCAGAGGCCGCGCAGTTCCGAATGTGGTCGATTGGCAGTATCTCAACTTGAACTACGTCACGAAGGCGCGAATCGATCAGGACCTCTGCATCAAGTGCGGACGTTGCTTTGCGGTTTGCGAAGACACGTCGCATCAGGCCATTGCGATCAAGCCGAACAGGGTCTTCGAGGTCATCGACGAGGAATGCGTCGCCTGCAACCTTTGCGTCAACGTATGTCCGGTCGAAAATTGCATCACGATGGAAGAACTTCGTCCCGGCGATATCGATCTCAGAACCGGCAGCCGCGTCACCGACGAGCATCTGAATTGGACCCAGCATCCGAACAATGTCGCGGCCTGCGTTGCGGAATGATCGTCAGGTCTAATCGATCCGGCAGCCGCATATTTCGTTCGGCGTTGCGATTTACGCTGTCAATTGTGTTGGCTGGGCGCAAGCATCTTCCTGAAGAGAGCGTCCAGATGCGCCGCGGCTGCATCGAACGGATCGTCTGAACGGTTCAGAACCAATCTGATCTGGGCTGAAAAATCGGCATAATGCTGGGTGGTCGCCCAAATTGAGAAAATCAAATGCCGCGGATCCACTTCTGCGATTTTGCCTTCCGAGATCCATCGCTCCATCAGCGCGGCCTTGTCGTTGACCAGATCCCTCAGTTCGCCTTCCAGCACCGACCGTATGACCGGCGCGCCATTGATGATTTCGTTCGCGAACAGCCTGCTCTGGCGCGGGTAATCCCGGGCCATATGAAGCTTCAGGCGGACATAATTCGTTATTTCTTCGATTGGTTCGCCGTCCGGGTTCATGGCCCTTAGCGGATCAAGCCATGTATCGAGCAATCGCGTCAGCAACGCCCTGTGCATGGCTTCCTTGCTTTCGAAGTAATAAAGCAGATTCGGCTTCGAAATTCCTGACGCGGCCGAAATCTGGTCGAGCGTCGATCCCCTGAAACCGTATCGGGAGAACACCTCCAACGCCGCCTCCAGAATCCTTTCCGTGATTTCGATCCGCTTTCTGGAAACTCTCCTCGGCCGGGTCGGACAGGGCTTTTCCGCCATCGAAATGCATTCCTGTTGTTCCGCTTGCGCCGTCGCCGGGAGCCGATTCGCGACCAAGCGTCATCTTGAGCGCGAGCGAAACGCTGATAACGCGTTCGCAACTCGATGGTCAATTTACTTGCCGCGGCAATCGATGCTTCAAACGCGCATGGCCAGAGCCGCTCGACACTCTGAAACGGAATGCGACGCCTCCGAGTCGGCAAGGCCGGCCCGCCCGACTTCAATTCCTGTTGATCTGCGGAAAACGTCGGCATGAGCAGGAGTCCGACGGCGCATCGTCTTGACTGCGAGCACAACTTTGATAGCGTTTCATCGACTTGACGGTCGAAAACCCGACCGCGAGGAACGATACTCAGCAACGAGTCTTTCAAGCTAAAAGGATCATAGCCATGGCGCTCGACACCAGCAGATGGCCCAACGACCTTCGGGCGTATTGGATGCCGTTCACGGCCAACCGGCAATTCAAATCATCGCCGCGCATGTTCGTCGGGGCGAAAGGCATGCACTACACGACCTCCGACGGCCGCCAGGTGCTTGACGGGACCGCGGGCCTTTGGTGCTGCAACGCCGGGCATTCCCGCCCGCGCATCGTCGAAGCCGTGCAAAAGCAGATCGCGGAAATGGACTATGCGCCTGCGTTCCAGATAGGCCACCCGAAAGTGTTCGAGCTCGCGAACAGGATCATCGACATTGCGCCCGACGGGATCGACCATGTGTTCTTCACCAATTCCGGTTCGGAATCGGTCGACAGCGCCCTCAAGATTGCGCTCGCCTATCACAGAGCTCGGGGAGAGGGGCAGCGGATTCGATTGATCGGGCGCGAACGCGGCTATCACGGCGTCAATTTCGGCGGCATTTCCGTCGGCGGCATCGTGAACAACAGAAAATTCTTCGGCTCCTTGCTGACGGGAGTCGACCATCTCTCGCACACGCACCTTCCGGAGAAGAACGCCTTTTCGCGCGGACGGCCCGAACATGGCGCCGAGTTGGCGAACGACGTCGAGCGCATTGCCGCGCTGCACGGGCCGGAAACCATCGCGGCGGTGATCGTGGAGCCGGTGGCGGGGTCCACCGGCGTTCTCATTCCGCCGGAGGGCTATCTTGAGCGGATCCGCGAGATCTGCTCGAAGCACGGCATCCTGCTGATATTCGATGAAGTCATTACGGGCTTCGGGCGGCTCGGCAGCTCCTTCGGAGCGAAGCATTTCGGCGTAAGGCCGGACATGATCACCTGCGCGAAGGGACTTACGAACGGCGTCATCCCGATGGGCGCCGTGCTCGCGAGCGCGGAAATCCACGATGCGTTCATGACAGGGCCCGAGCACATGATCGAGCTTTTCCACGGCTACACGTATTCCGGCAACCCGGTCGCCTGCGCCGCCGGCCTTGCATCGCTGGAAACCTACAAGGAGGAAGGCTTGTTCGAAAATGCCGCCGCTTTGGCCCCTTACTGGGAAGACGCGCTGCATTCGTTGAAAGGTCTTCCGCATGTCGTCGACATCCGGAACTTGGGATTGGTCGGCGCGGTCGAACTTGAGCCGATCAAGGACGAGCCGTCCAAACGGGCGTTCCAAGTGTTCCTCGACACCTACCAGGAAGGTCTGTTGACCAGAACGACAGGCGACATCATCGCGCTTTCACCGCCCCTGATCGCGGAAAAAAGCCACATCGACCAGATCGTCGACATCATGCGCAAAGTGCTGTCGCGCGCCGCGTGACCGGCGCGCGATGCGGCGGCGGACGGATTGCGGCCCGCTGAACGAAAACGGCGTCGGAAAGGAGCTTGCAGGATGACCGCGCCCTCCTCCAACCTGAAGGTGAACGGCCAGCGGCTTTGGGATTCCATAGCCGAAATGGCGAAGATCGGACCGGGAATCGCGGGAGGCAGCAATCGTCAGACCCTGACCGACGAGGACGGAGTCGGCCGCGCGCTGTTCAAGAATTGGTGCGAGGCGGCGGGATGCACTGTTTCCGTGGACCAGATGGGAACGATGTTCGCGCTGAGGGCGGGCGAGGATTCCGATGCCCTCCCCGTCTATGTCGGGTCGCATCTCGACACCCAGCCCACAGGAGGAAAATTCGACGGCGTGCTCGGCGTGCTCGGGGCGCTGGAGATCGTTCGAACCTTGAACGATCTCGGCATCAAGACCAAGCATCCGATCGTCGTTACGAACTGGACGAACGAGGAAGGCACTAGATTCGCGCCCGCGATGCTGGCATCCGGGGTGTTCGCAGGCGTGCACGACCAAGCTTGGGCGTACGACAGGACGGACGCCGAAGGAAAGCGATTCGGAGACGAACTCGAGCGAATCGGCTGGAAAGGCGACGAGCCTGTCGGTCAGCGCAAAATGAAAGCGTTCTTCGAACTTCACATCGAGCAAGGACCGATACTTGAAGCCGAAGGCAGGCAGATCGGAGTCGTCACTCACGGCCAAGGGTTGTCCTGGATGCAGGTGACGATCGAGGGCAAGGAAAGCCACACCGGCTCCACGCCCATGCCCATGCGGAAGAACGCGGGCTTGGGAATGGCGAAGATCCTGCTGCTCGTCGACGAGATCGCATGGAGCCACAAACCGAGAGCGGTCGGCGCGGCCGGGCATATCGATGTCCATCCCAATAGCCGGAACGTCATTCCCGGAAAAGCGGTGTTCACCGTCGACTTCCGTTCGCCGAACGTCGATGTGATCGCGGACATGGAATCCCGGCTGAAATCCGGCGGAGCCGCGATTTGCGATGAACTCGGCCTGACGATCGACTTCGAAAAAGTCGGCGGTTTCGATCCGGTGGAATTCGACGGAAACTGCGTATCCGCCGTGAGAAGCGCAGCGGAGCGCCTAGGCTACAGCCATATGGATTTGGTTTCCGGAGCAGGGCACGACGCCTGCTGGATCAACAGAGTCGCGCCTTCCGCCATGGTGATGTGCCCGTGCGTCGACGGGCTTTCGCACAACGAAGCGGAAGACATCAGCATGGACTGGGCGGCGGCGGGCACGGACGTTTTGTTGCACGCGGTCGTGGAAACCGCGCAGATCGCAGAGTAATGCGGCGCTTCCGCCGTTTCGTTCCGAGGAGGGAAAATCGATGAGTCGCGTTATCAAGGGCGGAACTGTGGTTACCGCCGACCGCACGTTCAAGGCCGACGTTCTGATCGAGGGCGAAACAATCAAGGAGATCGGGCCGGACCTCGCCGGCGACGAGCACGTCGACGCCGAGGGAGCTTACGTGATGCCGGGCGGCATCGATCCGCACACCCATCTCGAGATGCCCTTCATGGGAACGACGGCGGCGGAAACCTTCGAATCGGGCACGTGGGCCGCCGCCGCCGGAGGAACCACCATGCTCGTCGACTTCTGTCTGCCGGGACCCGACGGCTCTCTGAAGAACGCCATCAACGAATGGCACCGCAAGTCCGAGCCTCAGATTTGCGCGGATATCGGATACCACATGGCGATCACGGGCTGGGACGAGACCATTTTCAATGAAATGAAGGACGCCGTCGACATGGGCGTCAACTCGTTCAAGCACTTCATGGCCTACAAGGGAGCGCTCATGGTCGAGGACGACGAGCTTTTCGCGTCGTTCAGCCGATGCAAGGAACTCGGCGCCCTCCCGATGGTGCACGCGGAGAACGGCGACATCGTGGCGGAGCTCCAGCAGAAATTCCTCGCCGACGGCATAACCGGACCGGAGGGCCATGCCTACTCGAGGCCCCCCGAGGTCGAAGGGGAAGCCGCCAATCGGGCCATCATGATCGCGGATGCCGCCGGAGTCCCCCTCTACATCGTGCACGTATCCTGCGAACAGGCGCATGAAGCCATCCGTCGCGCGCGGCAGAAGGGGATGCGGGTCTACGGAGAGCCGCTGATTCAGTTCCTCACTTTGGACGAAAGCGAGTATTTCTCGAAGGATTGGGAGCACGCGGCGAGGCGGGTGATGTCGCCGCCGTTCCGTTCGCGCGAGCATCAGGACGGACTCTGGAACGGATTGGCGGCCGGGTCGCTCCAGGTGGTCGCCACGGATCACGCGGCATTCACCACGGAGCAAAAGCGCATGGGCCGGGACAACTTCGCCCTTATTCCAAACGGAACGGGCGGTCTCGAGGAGCGGCTGGCGGTGCTCTGGACGGAAGGCGTCGAAACGGGACGGCTGACCCCGAATGAATTCGTCGCGGCGACATCCACGAACATCGCCAGAATCCTGAACATCTATCCGAAGAAGGGCGCGATGCTGCCGGGAGCGGATGCCGACATCGTGGTGTGGGATCCGAACTTGAGCAAAACGATCACCGCGACAACGCAAAAGTCGGTGCTCGACTACAACGTGTTCGAAGGCTTCGAAGTCAGTGCCCAAGCCCGATACACATTGTCGCGGGGCGAAGTGATCTGGGCATGGGGTAAGAACTCGCAGCCGAATCCGGGACGCGGAAAATTCGTTCCGAGACCGGCGTTCCCGTCGGCGCATGAAGCGCTCTCGAAATGGAAAGCGCTCAACAGCCCCCGGAAGATCGAAAGGGATCCGCTCAACATTCCCGCCGGAATATGACCCGCGTCGCGCCGGTGGTGGCCCGATGCGGCGAATTCGCTTCGACCAAGGACGCGGCTTGCCTCGCGACGCGGTGATAGATGCGGAAGATCTGGGACTTGATTTTCAGACTCAGGACGGCGTTGTCAAAGCGCTCAGCGGCGTCACGCTGAAAGTCGAGCGCGGCGATTTCGTATCGCTGATCGGACCGTCCGGCTGCGGCAAGACCACTTTCCTGCGGGTCGTCGCCGCGTTGGAAAACCCGACCTCCGGGCGGATTTCCGTCAACGGCGTCGCGCCCGAAGAGGCGCGTCGGAAGCGGGCGTACGGATACGTGTTCCAATCGGCAGGGCTGTACCCGTGGCGGACGATAGCCGCCAACGTGCGGCTGCCGCTTGAAATCATGGGATACGGCGCCGACGAGATGAAAAAGCGGGTCGACCGGGTTCTGGAACTGGTGGAGCTCTCGGGTTTCGGGAAGAAATACCCTTGGCAGCTCTCCGGCGGGATGCAGCAGAGAGCCTCGATCGCCCGGGCGCTTTCGTTCGACGCGGAAATCCTTTTGATGGACGAGCCGTTCGGAGCGCTTGACGAGATCGTTCGGGACCATCTGAACGAGCAGCTGCTGGTCCTTTGGAGGAACACCGGCAAGACGGTGTGCTTTGTCACGCATTCAATCCCTGAAGCCGTTTTTCTTTCGACGAAGATCGTCGTCATGAGTCCGCGTCCGGGGCGAATCACCGACGTGATCGACAATCCGCTTCCGTCGGAAAGGCCCTTGGAGATCAGGGATACGCCTGAATTCCTCGAAACGGCCCGACGCGTGAGGAAGGGGCTTCGCGCGGCGGAAAGCTATGAGTGACGCCGTCATGACGGTCACGGGAGCCGCTGCCGCGAGAGCGGCGGTCCCGGTGGCTGTCGTGACCGCCGCGATCATCGCGGTTTGGTACGTGTTCAGCGTTGCGCTCAATTCCGCCTGGACGCTGGACAAGGCGCAACGGGCCGGAGAGGAACCGTCTTTCCAGGAAATCGTCTCCGACACGATGTCCCAGGATTTGCCCATTCTGCCCGCCCCGCACCAGATCATTTCGGAACTTTGGGATTCGACGGCGAACAAGAAGATCACGTCCAAGCGGAGCCTTGTTTATCACGGGTGGGTCACGCTTTCGGCGACCGTCGTCGGGTTTGCCATAGGAACGGCGCTGGGGATTCTTATTGCCGTCGGGATCGTGCATGACCGCGCGATGAATTTGGGCGTCATGCCGTGGGCCATTGCAAGCCAAGCCATTCCCATTCTTGCTTTGGCGCCGATGATCATCGTCGTATTGCACTCGATAGGTTTGACCGGACTGCTGCCCAAGGCGCTGATTTCGGCGTATCTGAGCTTCTTTCCGGCCGTCGTGGGCATGGTCGCCGGATTCCGAAGTCCGGATCCGATTCAGATCGACTTGCTCAGAACCTACAATGCCAGCCGCCGGCAGACCTTCCTGAGGCTCAGGCTCCCTGCCTCGATGCCGTATCTGTTCACGTCCCTCAAGGTCGGCATAGCCGCGTCATTGGTAGGCGCAATCGTCGGGGAACTGCCGACCGGCGCTGTAGCGGGACTCGGGGCGCGGCTGCTCACAGGAACCTATTACGGGCAGACGATACAGATCTGGGCCGCGCTGATCGGCACGGCAATCCTTGCCGCATTTCTGGTGGGCCTGATCGGAGCCGCGCAATCGCTGACGCTCAGGCGGATGGGATTCTCAAGATGATTCTCGTCCTGGCCGGTTTGGCATTCTGGTGCGCGGCATGGCGTTTGAACGTCTTGATCGCAAGGCGGCCCGCGACGCCGCTCACGCGAATCGCCGTCCCTGCCATATTCGGCATAACGTTGCTGATCGTCTGGGAACTTCTGGTGCGCGGTCTGAACGTGCCCGGCGTGATCTTGCCAGCGCCGACAAGCATCGCCGCGCGATTCGCGGACAGCGCCGACATTCTTTGGATTGACTTCATCCAAACTTTCGTGAAGGGCGCGCTTTCGGGATACGCCATCGGATGCGGGGCTGCCTTCGCCGTCGCGATTCTGGTCGACCGTTCTCCTTTCCTGCAAAGGGGACTGCTTCCCGTGGGCAACTTCGTCGCCGCTCTGCCGATCGTCGGAACGGCGCCGATATTCGTCATGTGGTTCGGATTCGGTTGGCAATCGAAGGCGGCGGTCGTGGTCGCAATGGTGTTTTTCCCGACTCTGGTGAACATGGTGCAGGGATTGAAATCCTCGGAACCCATGCACCGGGAGCTCCTGAAGACCTACAACGCGACCTATTGGCAGTCGCTGCTCAAATTGCGGCTTCCGGCCGCAATGCCCTTTGCGTTCAATGGCTTGAAGATCTCGACGACTCTTGCTCTGATTGGCGCAATCGTGGCCGAATTCTTCGGATCGCCGATCATGGGGATGGGATTCCGCATTTCCACGGAGGTCGGACGGCTGGCTCTCGACGTCGTTTGGGCGGAAATCGCGGTGGCGGCGCTGGCCGGCTCTCTTTTCTATGGACTTGTGGCTTTTGCGGGGATACAGGTCAATTTTTGGCACCCTGCCGTTAGGAGCTGAGGTGCCGCATAATCAATAGATCAGGAGAACCAGCATGAACAGATTTACATTGGCGATAGCAAGCGCGGGGCTCGCGTTAGCCGGGGGAGTCGCAGTGGCGGCGGACAGCGTGACGCTGCAGCTCAAGTGGGTGACCCAAGGCCAATTCGCCGGATACTATGTCGCGAAAGACAAAGGTTTCTATGCCGAAGAAGATCTGGATGTGGAAATCAACCCCGGCGGTCCGGACATCGCTCCGCCGCAGGTCATCGCCGGCGGAGGAGCGGATGTGTTTGTTGATTGGATGCCCTCTGCGCTCGCGAGCCGGGAGCGCGGACTCCCCATCGTCAATATTGCGCAGCCATTCAAGTCTTCCGGGTTGTTGCTCGTTTGCCTAAAGGAATCCGGGATCACATCCCCTGAGGATTTCAGAGGCCGCACGCTCGGCGTTTGGTACGGCGGCAATGAATATCCTTTACTCAGCTGGATGAGCCAGCTCGGGATTCCGACGGACGGCAGCGACAACGGGGTGACGATGCTCAAGCAGGCCTTCAATGTCTCGCCCCTCCTTCAAAGGCAGGCGGATTGCATTTCCACGATGACTTACAACGAGTATTGGCAATTGATCGACGCCGGGCTCACGCCCGACGATCTCGTCGTTTTCAAGTATGAGGATCAGGGAGTCGCAACGCTGGAGGATGGCCTCTATGTGCTGGAGGACCGACTAAACGATCCCGCGTTCGTCGACAAAATGGTGCGTTTCGTGCGCGCGTCCATGCGCGGCTGGAAATACGCTGAGGAAAACCCGGACGAGGCCGCCGACATCGTTCTTGACAACGATGCGACGGGCGCGCAGACCGAGAAGCATCAGCGGCGCATGATGGGCGAGATCGCGAAATTGACCGCCGGATCCAACGGATCATTGGATCCTGCGGATTACGAGCGGACAGTCGACACTCTTCTCGCATCCGGATCGGATCCAGTCATTACCAAAAGGCCAGAGGGAGCTTGGACGCACCTCATCACCGACCAGGCGCTGTAGCCGTGTCCCGGACTTGATGGCCGATTGATCAACCGGCCATCAACGCTTTGAACCGAACAACGCGCGCGCCGCAACGGCGCGCGCAGTTCGTTCCGGTTCGCCGTCGGCCTCGCCGGGCAGAGGGCGATCAATCGGCGAACGGATCCGGGTCGTAACGGACTCCTGCAAGATAAAGCCCGTGCGCAGGGGCAACCGGCCCGCATCTGGATCTGTCGCGTGATTCCAGCGCCGCCAAGACATCGTTCGGCGTCCACGCCCCCGCTCCTACCCGCTCGAGCGTACCGACAAAACTCCGCACCTGACGGTGAAGGAAACTGCGCGCCCGGAATTCGAAACGATATTCCGTTCCGTCTGGGATGCGCTTCTGTTCAATATTGACGACGCCAAGCGTTTTTACCGGGGATTCGGCCTGACAATGGGCGGACCGAAATGTCGTAAAATCGTGCCGACCGATCAAATGCCGCGCGCCGTCCCGCATCGCCGCGACATCAAGCTCGTACCTCCGGTGCCACACCAAGCCTCTCGCAAGAGCCACCGGAGCACGGCGCGAAACAATGCGATACAGATAATGCCGCTCCGCCGCCGAGAATCGCGCGCTGAATTCGCCGCCGACCAAGGCGATCCGCAGCACTGAAACCGGCTTCGGCCACAGTTTGGAGTTCAAGGCTTCCCGCAACTTTTTCGGAGACCAGTACGAACGCAGTTCGCAGTGAGCGACCTGGCCGAGCGCGTGCACGCCGGAATCGGTTCGACCCGCCGCCACGACGGGCGGCGCTTCCGGCTCAAGCCCGCCCAATGCGTCTTCGACGGCCTGCTGAACCGAGAGACCATTCTTCTGTCTTTGCCACCCGACAAACTGGCGGCCGTCATATTCGATTTTAAGCGCGTAGCGATTCATGAGTAAACGAATCCAAAGATGCAAATTTCCGACATTCGCGGGATTTGCCGACAATGCGATCAGACGGAATAAGCCAATGCGGTTGCAAAGCGTCAATCCGCAACTGTAATTGGTGTGTCTGCAATTCGACAAGATCCACGGAAAGACGCCGATGAGCGCCGAAAATAGAGATTACAGAAGCACTCTCCAACTCCCTAAAACCGATTTCCCGATGCGGGCGGGCCTTCCGAAGCGGGAACCCGGCTGGCTCGAAAGGTGGGAACGGATCGGCGTCTACGACCGGCTGCGCGAAAAGCAAGGCCGTCCGCCCTTCATTCTGCATGACGGGCCGCCTTACGCCAACGGACATCTTCACATCGGGCATGCGTTGAACAAAATTCTCAAGGACATGGTCGTCCGGTCCCAGCAGATGATGGGCAAAGACTCCCGCTACGTGCCGGGATGGGACTGCCACGGACTCCCGATCGAGTGGAAGATCGAGGAGCGTTATAGAGAACGAGGCACCAAAAAGGACGAAGTCCCGATAGTCGAACTGCGGCAGGAATGCCGGAGTTTCGCCGAGCATTGGATTGAAATTCAAAGGGAGGAGTTCAAGCGACTCGGCGTCATCGGGAAGTGGGAAGATCCGTACCTTACCATGGATTACCACGCCGAAGCGGTCATCGCTGCGGAATTCATGAAATTCCTGATGAACGGAACTTTGTACCAAGGCTCCAAGCCCGTTATGTGGTCGACAGTGGAAAAGACCGCGCTTGCAGAGGCTGAAGTCGAATACCACGATCACAAGAGCAATGCGATCTGGGTGAAGTTCCCCGTGGACCATGCGGCATCCGAGGTCGACTCGAAAATCTTGCCTGAAGGCGCGTCAATATTGATCTGGACGACCACGCCGTGGACGATTCCGTCCAACCGCGCGCTTTGCTTCAATCCCGCCATCGAATACGGGCTCTATGAGGTCGTCGATGCGCCAGAGGGCAACTGGTCCCGGAAAGGCGATTTGCTCGCTATCGCCGACAAACTCGCCGAAGAGACGATGTCCGCTGCAAGGGTGACGGGCTACAGGCGCATCCGCGGCATCTCCGCGGATGCGATCAAGATGGTTTCCTGCGCCCATCCTTTCCGCGGCTTGGTCGATGCGAAGGCCAAGGAGATCAACAGGTGGGATTTCCGGGTTCCGCTGATTTCGGCCGAGCACGTGACCGAAGACGCGGGAACCGGGTTCGTGCACACCGCTCCGTCGCACGGCGAGGACGACTACTTTATCGGCATCAAGCACGGGCTGCAGATTACCCACAACGTCCTCGAGGACGGCCGCTATCGGGACGATCTCCCGTTTTTCGGAGGCTTGGACATCTTCACAGAGCGAGGCAAAGAGGGAAAGGCCAATTCGGCCGTCGTCGAGAAATTAATCGAATGCGGAATGCTGACCGCGCGCTCCTATCTGACGCATGCCTATCCGCATAGCTGGCGGTCCAAAGCGCCATTGATATTCCGCAATACGCAGCAGTGGTTCGTGTCGATAGACAAGGATGTCGAAGACGGGATGGACGGCCTGGGCAAGTCGGTCCGCGAGCGCGCCTTGACCGCTATAGACAAGCACGTCGAATGGACTCCGCCGACTGGTCGAAACCGTCTGCATTCCATGATTTCGGACAGGCCGGACTGGGTGCTTTCCCGGCAGCGGGCATGGGGCGTTCCGCTCACATGCTTCGTCAAGAAGGACGCTGAACCCGGCGACGCCGATTTTTTGCTCCGTGATCCGGCCGTCAACAAGCGAATCATCGACGTATTTGAAAAGGAGGGCGCCGACGCTTGGTACATGCCCGGCGCAAAGGCTCGATTCCTTGGCGAAAACTACGACCCTGAGCAATACGAGCAAATATTCGATATCCTGGATGTTTGGTTCGACTCGGGCTCGACGCATGCATTCGTGCTTCGGGACAGGTCGGACGGTTCCCCAGACGGCGTGGCGGATCTTTATCTTGAAGGCACCGACCAGCATCGCGGCTGGTTTCATTCGTCAATCCTGCAGGCGTGCGGAACCCGGGGCGGCGCGCCCTATCGAGGCGTCCTGACGCACGGCTTCACGCTCGACGAAAAGGGCATGAAGATGGCGAAATCTCTCGGCAATACCGTCGCTCCGGATGAAGTCGTGAAGATGTACGGCGCAGACATTCTGCGGCTGTGGGTCGCACAGGCGGATTATACGTCTGACCTGCGGATAGGGCCGGAAATCCTGAAGAATGTCTCCGACAGCTACCGACGCCTTCGGAACACATTTCGCTTTTTGCTCGGCAATCTCGCGGGCTTCAACGAATCCGACTCCGTCAAGCTGCAGGAAATGCCGGAACTGGAGCGCTGGGTCCTGCATAAAGTGGCCGTTCTCGACCGCAGGGTCAGAGCTGGATACAGCCGATACGATTTCCAAGGGGTCTTTCAGGAAATATTCAATTTCGCCACTGCGGATCTATCGGCGTTCTATTTCGATATCAGGAAAGACGCGCTTTACTGCGACTCTCCGGATGGAGAGGTGCGCCGGGCAACTCTGTCCGTTCTGGACATCCTCTTTCACCGGCTTGCGACATGGCTTGCCCCGATCCTGACATTCACCATGGAGGAGGTTTGGCTGAACCGTTTTCCGGGAGATTCGAGTTCAGTTCATCTTTTGGATATCCCGCCGTCTCCGGAGGAATGGATTGACGAACAGCTTGCCGACAAATGGCGCACGGTCAGGCGCGTCCGGAGAGTGGTGACGTCGGCTTTGGAAATTCAGCGCCAGGACAAGGTCATCGGAGCCAGCCTTGAAGCGGCGCCAGTCGTGCATATCGAAGATTCGGATGATCTTGCAGTTTTGCGCTTGGTGCGGTTCAACGACGTCTGCATCACATCTTCAATTTCGCTTGCGGATGATCCGGCTCCGACGGAAGCCTTCAGGCTGCCGGAAGTCGCAGGAGTGAGCGTGGTCTTTGAAAAGGCCGAAGGCGAAAAATGCAACCGATGCTGGAAAATCCTTCCGGAAGTCGGGCAACTGGCCATTCCCGACATTTGCTCGCGTTGCGCCGACGCATTGAATTGAAATATCGGCCCGTCGAAAATCCTTCGTCGAAGGAGCGGCACAAAAATTTCGCTCGGAATGGAGACGCAGGAATTTGATCTGCGATCATCAGACGTTGAACAATATTCGCAGGACGTCTCCATCCTGAACCACATAGCCTTTGCCCTCCGATCGAACCTTTCCATTTTCTTTTGCGCGTTTCTCTCCGCCGAATTCCACGAAGTCGCTGTAGCTGATCGTTTCAGCTCTGATGAAGCCTCGCTGGAAATCGGTATGCACGACTCCGGCTGCGTCTTGCGCCTGCGTGCCGTTCGGAATCGTCCAAGCTCTGGACTCTTTCGGGCCTGACGTGAAGAAGGTTCTTAATCCGAGCAGCTCGTAGCCGTGTTGAATCAAGCGTTCCAAGCCCGATTGTTCGCACCCGATTTCCTGCAAGTATTCAGTTGCTTCATTTTTCTCAAGCCGAGCAATTTCTTCTTCGATGGCGGCTGAGATAACTACGTGCGCCGCCTCATTTTTTCGGGCGAAATCCTTTACGGCTTCGGAATGCGCGTTCCCGGCCGATGCCGACGCCTCCTCCACATTGCTTACGTAAAGCACAGGCTTCGCGGTAATCAGTTGAATGCCTTTCCAAGCTTCCCTTTCGTTCTCTCCAATATCTGTCAGGCGCGCCGGAAGACCGTTATCGAGCGACTTGAAGGCGCGCCTGAGCAGGTCGTCCATCAAGGCCGACTCGCGGTCGCCGCCTCTGACTTTGCGAGCGAGCCGTTCAATGCGCCTTTCAATGGATTCTAGGTCGGCGAGCATGAGTTCCGTTTCAATGATCCCGATATCCCCTGCCGGGTCGATTTCCCCTTGCACATGAACGACGTCATCATCTTCAAAGCATCGCACCACGTGCGCGATTGCGTCGACCTCGCGTATGCTCGCCAAAAACTGGTTCCCCAGTCCGTCCCCTTGGGAAGCGCCCTCGACCAATCCGGCAATGTCTACGAAAGTCATTGTGGCCGGCACCGTCTTTTGCGACCGGGAAATAGCAGCAATATCCTCCAGCCGTTGGTCAGGAACGGCGACTTCGCCAGTATTTGGCTCAATTGTGCAAAAAGGATAATTTGCCGCTTGAGCCGAAGCGGTTCTGGTAAGCGCGTTGAATAACGTCGATTTACCCACATTGGGCAATCCAACGATGCCGGTTTTGAAGCCCATTGTTTCAGTGCATTCTCTATTTTATGCAAGTTCTTAGCCAACTGGACGCTTATTGCTCACAGCACTAAATAATCCGTTCAGCACATTCCAACGCAAATCTATGGCACAAAATTGATCTAGTCGGCCACTTCATCACTATCGATAGTAAAGTTGTCTATTCCTTTGAATATTTTCCAAAGCGGGTCTATTTTTTCGTGCGATTTCAAATAATCACCGTAAGCATTTCTTGCGTTCGTCAGAATTTCGTCATAAAAAATCAATCTTGCACCGGATGCCTTAAGCACATTTTGTACCATTTCAGGTCCATTTCTTTCATGCCACTCTTTTGGTCTTTTGCCGACTACGCAAATGATCTCGACCGGCCACCTTGCATAGATTTGATTCATTTCTTCAACCATTTTAAGCGCGCCATTTCTATAAACGCCAATTTGATTTATAAGTTGTCCAAGATTAGTTGACGCAGATTTTCGCTTCAATTCAATGACAACATGTTGCCCAGATGCCCGTCTATACCCAATATCTATTCTGGCCTTTCGTTCCTCTTCACTCAATTGCGCAGTCGACTCTTTTAACCAATTAGTTACTCCTGATTCCATTGCCTCGGTACCCTTGACACGCTCCCAAGATGGATCAAGAAGCCACAGATTTTCAAACAAAAATTCCTGAATCTCTTTTTCCTTTGCATCATCATCGAGAATCTCGGTTAGCTTTTTTATAACGCCCAGCCGTAAGCCTACAATTTGTCCGTAATAACTAACCTGTAGATCATCTATGTTCTTGAATATTTCTAGAATTTGCTTAACTGATTGATCCTCAATTTCTTCAAGAATACTCAGTTGCTGCTTTCTTCTATAGATTTCAAATGCCAAAATGGAGGCTTTCAACAACTCCATCTTTTGTCTTTGATTCATTGAGCGTATAGTGCTTAGTCGACCAACCCAACGCTCCGCCTTCGTTCTTTCGTCACCCTTTAAACTCTCGAACCAACTGTCGACCTCTGGAACACTACGGGCTTCAACCGTTCCGACTCTTCCACGTAACTTGCTCCAATTTTTCCGAATGTGCTTAAGCTCCTCCCCTACAAAGCCGACAAGCGCATTAACCCTTGTATCGCCTCCTTTTAAGGCTTGCCTGCTGCTCGTTGCAATGTCATCCAGGTCATCCCTATCCAGATCCTCGCAATGGAGTTCACCGATAATGTAATCTGCATAGATTTCCTTAGCTCCGAATTCCCTGAGAATATCGTCCTGAGCTAGCTTTCCCCGCATATAAATGGCTATGCGATTCAAGTTCTCACCGCTCTCCGCCTTCAATAATCCCGAATGCCTTACTGTGCCTATCCAACCGCTTATTGAAATTTCATCAGATTTGTCATTTTCAATAATCTCACGATTCTCTTTTCCATTTTCAGCTAACGCTGTAAATGAATTCTCTTCGTTTCCAATGTTTCCGTAGATCCAAACAAATTCAACGTTCTTATGATAACCGCGATCACTAGCATCTATTTGTTTTCCATTGATCAACACCTCAAAATTATGCTTCGCACCAATTATTGTAAAGCGTCTTGCCAACCGCTTCCGCATTCCCTCTATTGTATTACTCGTAATTCCTATCTTTAAATCCGTTAACCGGACTATTGTTCCAGTTTTTTGAATGGGAGGGGAAGTCTCATTCCAATTCAGTTCGGATGGTTTATACATATCAACCGAATCTGATTTTGATTCTTCCTTTATCTTCTTTGCATCCATGCAAAATGCGGTGTTGTTAGTTCCTGATTTCGTGTAAACAGTTACTTTGTTGGCGATTGAAAAACTGGAAAGCTTCCCGATGCCTTTCCGGCCCATTGGGTCACGATCAAAGTTGCTTACATGCTGCTTGCTTCGGCGTTGAAATCCTATCATCAGAAATCGATCAATTACATCGTCTCTGGACATTCCAGTGCCGTTGTCTTGAATTTCAATTGTTTTTTTGTCTATGTTAATTGCAACTTTAGTTGCATCCGCGTCCCATGAGTTGGCTACGATTTCGGAAAGAACTGCAGGAACATTGCTGTACAAGTTCATTCCCAAGTGTTCCAAGACGTTCAAATTCACTTTCATTTCCAGAGTGCGGTTCATGTGCTCGTCTCCAAATGATTTGCGATGCTTTTAGCAATTGCTCTTGAAAGGGCTACCGGCACGGCGTTCCCAATCATGCAGCACAGCTCCTTAATGGAGACTTCCGAACTCTTGGCGTAAAATTCATAGTTCTTCGGAAAGGTTTGCAGCAAGGCACCCTCTCGCAGGGATATGGCGCGGTCTTGATCCGGATGTCCGAATCGTCCGTTTCCGAATCCATTGAATTGGGTAGTAATAGTCGGTGCAGGTCGGTCCCAACGCATTCTTCCGTATACGTTTCTATACGAGTATCCTGAGCTCTTTCTATGACAGTCCGCTACCAATTCTTGATCCCAGTCTTGCCATGTGCCTCCCGGTCTCGACGCCTTGATTCGCCGCATGTTTGTTCGCGACATTCGACTAGCCCTGTGCAACGGGTCTTCCGGACAAACTTCTCCCGCTTTCAGCGGCGGCATATTCCCAATCGTGTCTTTGACGGTTGCGGGATTCTTACAGTCAAACTCTGGGGTTGGCAGTTTTGGGTCGCCTAATCTGGATCCTATAAGGACCAGCCGCGAACGTGCTTGAGGCGTGCCGAATTCGGTGCAATCCACAATCTTCCACCGAACGTTAAATCCGGCATCCTCCAATTTCCGGACGAAATTCTTGAATACCCTTCCTCCGTCATAATGGGTCAACTGGGGAACGTTCTCCATCGATACGACGTCAGGCAGCACGCCTGCGATCAACTCGGAAAAATGTCCCAATAGCGCCGGGTTGGAACGCGACCGACCTTGGGTGTACTTGGAATAGCGTTGGCAAGGCGCGCAGCCAATCAGCACGCGACGCAGGCCGGGCGTAAACTCGCGCTTCAACTCAACGGAACTGACCGTCATGATATCCCTGCGCACGAATTTGGCGCAATTGTTGTGCTCAAAGGGATATCGACAATACTCGTTTACGTCATAGCCACAGGAGATCTTGAAACTTTCAAGCAGGAAGCCATGCGACAGCGCACCGGCGCCGCAGAACAAGTCAACGACGCTGCCGACCGGTCCAGATGACTTCCGGCAGTCTATCGAAACCGAATCCTTCATGAAATTCCTGCCCGCTTGCTTCATGTGACCTCTGCCGCGTGATCTTCGGAGACTTCGGTCGTGGCATGTCCGATCGAATTGATCTCTTTTGGCTGAATGCTTGATTCGTGAACATCGTTCCTTCGTCGCAAAGCCCAGCCGCTGAGCAATTTGCGTACAGACAATTCCGTGAATTTACAACGAATGATAAAGCCAAACCTATCATTGTTACCCAGCGAGCAATCACTCCCGCGTTTTGACAGCACTGTTTCGCCTCCGACTCGTTACTGGGAGGTCGGCAACGGACCGATACAAGGATTCAAGCAGCAGTGCGCCATGCCGTATCGAATGTCCTCGGCACTTCCCCGAAATGCTGCTCTTCGCAGCCGAGCCTCCGCATTGATGCTCCTTGGCATCTGGTATACCAGACAAGGTGCAAACCGATAATCACCCAGCTTTCGAGGAGGGCATGGCGGCATCTATCGTGTTGAGGCCGGTGGAAGCGAGTTTTTCGCTGAAGGAGCATATCTACGGCGTGCTTCGCGATGCCTTGCTCGAGTTGGACGTCTACAGTCGCGGAACGGTACTCAAGCTGGACGAACGGCGCATGGCGGAGCAGCTCGGGGTGTCCCGAACGCCGGTCAGAGAGGCGCTGACCCGCTTGCAGCAGGAAGGCCTCGTCACGATTCAAGCCCGGAAAGGAATATTCATCAACAAGAAGGAGCTTCCCGAAACGCTTGAATTGATAAAGGTTTGGGCGGCTCTCGAAAGCATGGCCGCGCGACTCGCGTGCGAGGAAGCGACCAATGAGGAAATTGGGAAATTGCGACGGATTGCGGCGCAGTTCTCTCAAGTCCGGGCGAAAGCGAACTTGAACGAATATTCGGAAGCGAACATCCAGTTCCACGGAACGGTCATGCGCATTTCAGGATGTTCGAGGCTTCAGGACCTCGGCGACAACGTGTTCGCCCACCTCAAGCCGATCAGAAGGCGCGCCATGCGCGATGCGACAAGAACCGACCGGTCGGTTGTCGATCATATGAACATTATCGAAGCGATCGAATGCCGCGACGCCGATTTGGCCAGCCAATTGGTCCGCGAACACACCTTTCGGCTGCACGACTACCTCGAATCGGAATGGAAAAACTTCGTGGACTCCGGAACAGAGGATAACTTGGCATGAGCGCAGCTTCCGCAACCGCCCATGACACGCTTGCCCGGAAAAGCAAGGACGAGAACATTGTTTCCGGCGGACGCCTAGTCGCCAAAGCGCTCAGGAACGAAGGCGTCGACACCATTTTCACGCTCTGCGGCGGACACATCATTGACATTTACGACGGCTGCATCGACGAGGACATCCGCATCGTGGACGTACGGCACGAACAGGTCGCCGCCCACGCGGCGGACGGCTATGCCCGCCAGACCGGCAAGCTCGGCTGCGTGGTCACCACGGCCGGTCCCGGATGCACGAACGCGATGACGGGCGTCGCGACGGCCTTCAGAAGCGAAAGCCCCGTGCTGCACATCGGCGGCCAGTCTTCGCTGACCCAGCACAGGATGGGATCGCTGCAGGATCTGCCTCATGTTGACTTGATGGCGCCGATCACCAAATTTTCCTCCGGCGTGTTTTCGACGGAACGCATTGCCGACATGGTTTCGATGGCCGCGCGCGAGTGCTTCTCCGGCGCCTTCGGGCCGAGCTATCTCGAAATTCCCAGAGACATACTTGACGCCGAAATTCCTATCGAACGGGCGCGGATACCCGCGCCCGGGCGTTACAAGGCGTCCTCGCGCAATCTTTGCGACCCCGACGACATCGAGCGGCTCGCCGACATGCTCGTCAGAGCCGAACGGCCTGCGGCGCTGTTCGGACAGCAGGTTTGGACGTCCGGCTCCGTCGACGAGTGCATCGAATTCGCTCACGCTCTGGACATCCCGGTCTACACGAACGGCGCCGCCCGCGGAATGATGCCTCCATGCGACGAGCACAGCTTCGACCGCACCAGGTCGGATGCATTCAAGCAAGCCGACGTCATTCTGATCGTGGGCACTCCATTCGACTTTCGCATGGGTTACGGAAAACGGATTGCCGCTCCGACCTTGATTCAGGTCGACCTTAGCTACAGCACCGTCGGCAAGAACCGCGACATCACGCTCGGGCTTCCCGGCCATCCCGGCGCAATCCTGTCCGCTGTCGCTCAGGCCGCCACCGGCAGGATCATTGGCGCGGCAAAGCAGGCGCGCCGGGAGTGGATGCGGGAATTGCGCGGGATTGAAGCCGTCAAGCTGGAGAAGCTGATGCCGCTCTTCAAGTCGGATAGGCAGCCGATTCACCCTTACAGGCTCGCTTGGGAGATCAACGAGTTTCTCGAGGAGAATACGATCTACGTCGGCGACGGCGGCGACGTCGTGACGATTTCCGCGCAAGCAGTGCGGCCGCGCAACCCCGGTCAATGGATGGATCCCGGAGCGCTCGGCTCGCTGGGCGTCGGAACGGGATTTTCAATGGCGGCCAAACTGGCGCATCCGGACAAGGAAGTCGTGTGCCTTTACGGCGACGGCTCATTCGGCATGACCGCGTTCGACATGGAGACGGCGCAAAGGTTCGGGGCGCCCTACCTCGCCGTCGTCGGGAACAATTCCGCGATGAACCAGATCAGATACGGGCAGATCGCCAAATACGGCGCGAATCGCGGCGACGTCGGGAACAAGCTCGGCGACGTCGAATTCGGAAAGTTCGGAGAAATGATCGGGGGCTACGGAGAAGAGGTGCGTTCGCCCGACCAGATCCGGCCTGCGTTGGAGCGCGCGCGCGAGGCGATCACAAAGACCGGCAAATGCGCAGTTGTCAATGTCTGGATCGATCCGAACGAATATGCGCCCGGCACCAAGGCGCAGACGATGTACAAGTGATCAGGATGCACTGCCGGCAGTGAAAGTACAAGCAGGAACGAAATGCAAATGAAAGCACTCGACGGAATAAAGATACTGGATTTCACGCACGTCCAGTCCGGCCCCACCTGCACGCAGTTGCTCGGATGGCTCGGCGCCGACGTGATCAAGGTGGAGAAGCCGGGAACGGGCGATGCGACCCGCAAGCAGCTCGTGGACGTTCCTGGAGCGGACAGTCTTTATTTCACGATGCTCAACCACAACAAGCGTTCGATCGAACTGGATTCCAAGTCTCCGGAAGGAAGGAAGGTTTTCGTCCGGCTGATCGAGACGTGCGACGTCCTGGTGGAGAATTTCGCGCCGGGAGCTCTGGATAGGATGGGCTTCGGATGGGAGCGGATCCAAGACATCAATCCGCGCATGATCGTGGCGTCCATCAAGGGTTTCGGACCCGGCAAGTACGAAAACTGCAAGGTCTATGAGAACGTGGCGCAATGCGCGGGAGGATCGGCATCGACCACGGGCCACCGGGACGGCCTGCCGCTGGTCACCGCCGCGCAGATCGGAGATTCCGGAACCGGCCTTCATCTCGCGATCGGCATCGTCGCGGCGCTTTTCCAGCGCGAACGCACCGGCCGAGGCCAGCGCGTGCTCGCCGCGATGCAGGACGGCGTGCTGAACCTTTGCAGGGTTAAGCTGCGGGATCAGCAGCGCTTGGAACGAGGGCCGCTGGTGGAATACTCCCAGTTCGGCGAAGGCATTCCTTTCGGCGACGCGACGCCCAGAGCGGGCAACGATTCGGGCGGCGGCCAGCCGGGGCGCATACTGAAGTGCAAAGGATGGGAGAGCGATCCCAACGCGTATATCTACTTTGTTACCCAAGCTGCGGTATGGACCAAAATTTGCGATCTCATCGGAAAGCCCGAATGGAAGGAAGATCCCTGTTTTGCGACGCCGAAAGCGCGGCTGAAACGCCTCAATGAAGTTTTTTCGGCAATTGAAGGTCGGACCATGACCATGACGAAGTTCGAGGTCATGGAAGCGTGCGATCCGCTGGGCATTCCGGTCGGACCGATTCTTTCCATGAAGGAGCTGGCGGAAGACGAGGATCTCCGAGCGACGGGAGCGGTCGTGGAAGTCGATCACCCGGAACGCGGGCCCTACTTGTCGGTCGGATGCCCGATAAAGCTCTCGGACAGCCCGGCGGAGGTTGTCAGATCGCCGCTGCTCGGCGAGCACACAATGGAAATTTTGACTGATTTTCTCGGGTACTCGGGAGACGACTTGGACCGGATCGCGGCGTCCGGAGCCGTCGGAGACGTGAAGAGGGAGGCTGCGTAGTCCGGATGCCGGGCGAGTTCCGCAAGCACCCTCGCATTGTCGAAATGCGCTCGATCGTCATGGCCCGGCCGGCTTTGAGCATGGATGCCGCTTGCCGAGACGCTTCATGCCGGCAAGGAGGAAGCCGTCGCTGTCAGTTGCGCGCCGGAAGCCGAGGATCCCGGAAGAAAACGTTGAAATCGGCGATGCAAAACTAATAGAGAAGCCGCCTGCTGCAGAGTTTTCGCGAAACGAGTCAGGGCGGACGGCGAGTGGGCCGAACTGAAGCGGACAACAAAGGCGCAAGACTCGGCGACGGGCAAGGAACAGAAACCTAGGGAGCGACGGAATGGCTACCGATATTGAAATCGCCCGGAAAGCGAAAAAGCTGCCGATTCAGGATGTGGGCGCGAAGCTGGGAATTCCGAGCGAGCACCTGCTTCCATTCGGGCACGACAAGGCGAAATTGAGCGACGAGTTCGTCGAGTCGGTTCGCGAAAGAAATGACGGCAACCTGATATTGGTGACGGCCGTCAACCCGACGCCGGCGGGCGAAGGCAAGACGACAACCACAGTCGGCCTCGGCGATGCCTTGAATGCGATCGGGAAGAAGGCCGCAATCTGCATCCGGGAAGCGTCGCTCGGTCCTTGCTTCGGGATGAAGGGCGGAGCCGCGGGCGGCGGCTACGCGCAGGTCGTGCCCATGGAGGACATGAATCTTCATTTCACGGGCGATTTCCACGCCATTACTTCAGCGCACAATCTTTTGGCCGCCATGATCGACAATCACGTCTACTGGGGCAACGGTCTCGGCATCGACGTCCGCAGAGTCGTCTGGAAGCGGGTCATGGACATGAACGACCGGGCGCTCAGGCAGATCACGGCGTCTCTCGGAGGAGTCGCGAACGGATTCCCCAGAGAAGCCGGCTTCGACATCACCGTGGCCTCGGAGGTCATGGCGATCCTTTGCCTCGCGAAGGATCTGGACGATTTGCACAAGCGGCTGGGAGACATCATCGTGGCGTACCGCCGCGACCGTTCTCCCGTTTACTGCCGCGACATCAAGGCCGACGGCGCGATGACGGTCCTGCTGCAGCAAGCTCTCAGACCGAACCTCGTGCAAACGCTCGAAAACAATCCCGCGTTCGTGCACGGAGGGCCGTTCGCGAACATCGCCCACGGCTGCAACTCGGTCGTCGCGACGACGACCGCGCTGAAGCTCGCCGATTACGTCGTCACCGAGGCGGGCTTCGGCGCCGACCTCGGAGCGGAAAAGTTTTTCAACATCAAATGCCGGAAAGCAGGACTTGCGCCGAAAGCGGTTGTGATCGTCACGACCGTAAGATCCATGAAGATGAACGGCGGTATCGCGAAGGCCGACCTCGGCGCGGAAAATGTCGCGGCCGTGCAGAATGGGTGCGCGAACCTCGGCAGACATATCGAGAACGTCCGGAAATTCGGAGTGCCGACGATCGTCGGCATCAACCATTTCGTCACCGACACCGACGCCGAAGTCGAAGCGATCCGAAGCTATTGCGCCGCGAAGGGAGCGGAAGCGTACGTGAACACCCACTGGGCCGACGGCGGAAAAGGCGCAACGGCCACGGCCCGCAGGATAGTGGAAATCATAGAGGAAGGCAGCGCGAACTTCGCGCCGCTTTATGCTGACGAAATGAGTCTGTTCGATAAGATCGAAGCCATTGCGAAAAGCATTTACCGGGCGGACGAAGTCGTCGCGGACCAGAAAATCCGCAGCCAGCTCGAGCAATGGGAGAAAGCCGGGTACGGACGCCTGCCGGTCTGCATGGCCAAGACCCAATACAGCTTCACGACCGATCCGAACCGGCGCGGAGCGCCCACCGGGCACAGCATCCCGATCCGGGAGGTGCGGCTTTCCGCAGGCGCGGGCTTCGTGGTCGCAATTTGCGGCGAAATCATGACGATGCCCGGACTTCCGAGCAGGCCGGCAGCCGAAGTCATCGGTTTCAACGCGGATCGCCAGATCGAGGGCTTGTTCTGACACGGGAATGCGTCCTTGGGCATATGCCTCTCAATCGGGACTTGCGAACGCATGCCGAAATCGAACGGTTGCGTCCGCTGGAAAACGAACATCGGCGCGGATGCTCGGCATCGCGCATTATTCAATTGGAGAGCATCCGGTAGGCATGCATCATCACCTCGCTTAAAAGCTTCCCGGCGGCAACCGGACAGACGGGCAATCGCGAGGATGGACGACAGGCGGACATGAACGAACATTCAAAGGATACGAACGTCGCCAATCCGGGAATCTGGAAGAAGGGCAAGGGAAAAGGCCGCAGAACGGCCAAGGGCCGACAGCTCCGACCCGACGCGCTCAGGCAAGTGCGGACGCTGTTGGGGGAGCGTCCGAGGCGTCGCGATCTGCTCATCGAATTCCTCCATTTGATCCAAGACGAATTCGGACACATCAGCGCCGCCCACATGCGCGCGCTGGCTGAAGAGATGAACATTCCGCAGGCCGAAGTCTTCGAGGTCGCAAGCTTCTATGCCCACTTCGATCTGGTCGGCGAAGGCGAGGCTCCTCCCCCTCCTCTCACCGTCAGAGTCTGCGATTCGCTGTCCTGCGAACTGGCGGGTGCGCTTGAATTGAAGAAAGCCTTGGAACAGGCTTTGCCTGCCGACCGGATTCGCGTCGTCCGGGCGCCCTGCATGGGCCGTTGCGACACTGCCCCGGTCGCCGAATTGGGGCACCGGCACATTGATTTCGCGACCGTCGGCGGCATCAAGGCCGCCGCCGCGAACGGAGACGTTCATCCGCTGATTCCCGAATACCAGAGCTTTTCGGATTATCGCGAAGGCGGCGGATACGCCGAACTGGAGGCGCTCAGGTCCGGATTGTCGAAGACGCGGGACGAGCTTCAGCGCGAGATGCTGGACTCGGGACTGCGGGGAATGGGCGGAGCAGGCTTTCCGTCGGGCAGAAAGTGGAAATTCGTCAGGGACGGGAGAGCGCCCCGCTATCTTGCGGTGAACGGCGACGAAGGCGAGCCGGGCACGTTCAAGGACCGCTATTTCCTTGAGCGCGAACCGCACATGTTCCTTGAGGGGATGCTCGTCGCGGCGTGGGCCGTCGAAGCGGAAAAATGCTTCGTCTACATCCGGGACGAATACCCGGCGGCGCTGGAAATACTCGCTCGGGAAATCTCCGAGCTGGAACGAGCCGGAATCGCCGCGAAGGGCAGCATCGAGCTTCGGAGAGGCGCCGGCGCTTACATTTGCGGCGAGGAATCCGCGATGATCGAAAGCATCGAAGGCAAGCGCGGACTTCCTCGGCACCGCCCTCCTTACGTCGCGCAAGTCGGCGTCTTCAACCGGCCGACGCTCGTGCACAATGTCGAAACTCTTTACTGGGTCGGGCGAATCGCCCGAGAGGGCGGCGATGTCTTCGGCGCGTTAGGCGTCAACGGGCGCAGGGGCATGCGCAGCTATTCCGTTTCTGGACGCGTCAAGAGGCCGGGCGTCGTCATCGCCCCGGCCGGTCTGACCGTCCGCGACCTGATAGACGATCATTGCGACGGAATGCTGGACGGGCATGAATTCAAGGCATACCAGCCGGGCGGGCCGAGTTCGGGACTGCTGCCGGCCGAATTGGGCGATATTCCGCTCGATTTCGATACATTGCAGCCTCACGGCACCTTCATCGGGTCCGCTGCGGTCGTCGTTCTTTCCGACAAGGACTCCGTGCGCGCCGCGGCGCTGAACATGCTGCGGTTTTTTGAAGACGAGAGCTGCGGGCAATGCACCCCGTGCAGGGTCGGATGCGAAAAGGCCGTGAAACTGATGAGCGAGGACGAGTGGAACACGGACCTCCTTGAAGATCTTTGCCAGGCGATGGCCGACGCATCGATCTGCGGACTCGGGCAAGCCGCCCCGAATCCCATCCGTCTCGCGATCAAGCACTTTCCGCGCGAAATCTCGAAGGCATATCCATGACCGATTCCATAACCTTCACTTTGGACGGCAGGACGGTCGAAGCCCGTTCCGGCGAAACCATCTGGGAAGTCGCCAAGCGGAACGGCACGCTCATTCCGCATCTCTGCCATGCCGATCAACCGGGATACCGCCCCGACGGCAACTGCCGCGCCTGCATGGTGGAGATCAGCGGCGAAGGCGCGCTGGCCGCATCGTGCATCCGTCTGCCGACGGAAGGCATGACGGTCACGACCGGTTCCGAACGCGCCGCGAAAGCCAGGAAAACGGTCATCGAGATGCTGGCGTCCGACCAGCCGGAGCCCGGCGCCGCCCACGACAAGTCGTCCCATTTCTGGGACATGGCCGGACTGGCCGGCGTGCAGGAGCACCGCTTTCCGAAACTGGAAAGCGCGCGAGTCCCGCTTCTGGACAATTCGCATGTCGCGATGCGGGTCAATCTGGATGCCTGCATACATTGCAACCTCTGCGTCAGAGCCTGCCGCGACGTTCAGGTCAACGACGTCATCGGGCTCGCTTACCGGGGCCATGACGCCAAGATCGTGTTCGATCTCGACGATCCGATGGGCGAAAGCACCTGCGTCGCTTGCGGCGAATGCGTCCAGGCCTGCCCGACAGGAGCCCTCACGCCCGCGACGCTGGACGACACCAAGGATCGCGGAGCGATCGACAAGGAGGTGAATTCCGTCTGCCCCTACTGCGGCGTCGGCTGCCAGATCACTTACAAGATCAAGGAAGGGCGCATCAAGTTCGTCGACGGCCGCGACGGCCCTGCAAACGAGCAAAGGCTGTGCGTCAAGGGCAGGTTCGGTTTCGACTATGTCAGCCATCCGCACCGCCTGACCAAGCCGCTCATCCGAAGGGAGGGCTTGAAAAAGGATCTGGACGTCGATCCCGCCGACCCCTCGACGCACTTTCGCGAGGCGACGTGGGAGGAGGCGATCAGGGTTGCGGCGGCCGGGCTCGACAGGATCAAGCATGATCGCGGCGGCGGCGCGATCGCCGGCTTCGGGTCGGCGAAATGCTCGAACGAGGAAGCGTATCTGTTCCAGAAACTGATTCGCGAGGCGTTCGGACACAACAATGTGGATCACTGCACGCGCCTTTGCCACGCGTCTTCCGTGGCCGCGCTGATCGAGAACGTCGGATCGGGCGCGGTCACGGCGACCTTCAACGAAATCAGAAATTCCGACGTCGCCATCCTGATCGGATGCAACCCCGCCGGCAACCACCCCGTCGCGGCGACCTACTTCAAGCAGTTCGCGAAGCGAGGCGGGAAGCTCATCACCATGGATCCGCGAAAAACGGGCATGTCCGGATACGCGTGGCGCGACCTTCAGTTCAAGGCCGGTTCCGATGTCGCGCTTTTGAACGCGATCATGCACGCGATCATCGACGAGGAGCTTCACGACGAAGCCTACATCGCCTCCCGGACCGAGAACTTCGACGAATTGAGAGAGCATCTGAAGACGTTCACTCCGGAATCAACCGAGCCGCTCACCGGGATCGACCCGACCGTCGTCCGCGAGGTCGCGAGGGCTTTCGCGACCGCCGGAGCGGCCATGATTTTTTGGGGAATGGGCATTTCGCAGCACACCCACGGCACGGACAATTCCCGGTGCCTGATTTCGCTGGCCTTGATGTGCGGCCAAGTCGGACGTCCCGGAACCGGCCTGCATCCGCTGCGCGGACAGAACAACGTCCAAGGGGCGTCCGATGCCGGCTTGATTCCGATGGTCATGCCCGACTACGAGCCGGTCGACAACAAGCGGACCGCAGAGAAGTACCGAGAGCTTTGGGGAGTCGAACTCAACCCGAAACCCGGCCTGACGGTTGTCGAAATCATCGAGGCCGTGCACGAAGGCCGAATAAGCGGCATGTACATCCAAGGCGAAAATCCCGCCATGTCGGATCCCGATCTCAAGCATGCGAGGGAAGCGCTCGCCAAGCTCGAGCATCTGGTCGTCCAAGACCTGTTCCTGACCGAGACGGCTTGCTACGCGGACGTCATTCTTCCCGCATCGGCATGGCCGGAAAAAACGGGCACCGTCACGAATACGAACCGGCAAGTCCAGATGGGCCGGAAGGCGCTCAACCCGCCGGGCGAGGCGCGCGAAGACTGGTCCATCACGGTTGATCTCGCGAAACAGCTGGGACTCGACTGGAACTATGAACATCCAATGGACGTCTTCGCGGAGATGAAGCTTGCCATGGGATCGCTCGACAACATCACCTGGGACCGGCTGGAGGCTGAGAATGCCGTGACCTACCCGTCCTTGTCGCCGGACGATCCCGGCCAGCCGGTCGTCTTCGGCGACGGGTTTCCCCGTTCCGGCGGACGGGCGCGATTCACGCCGGCGCATTTCACTCCTCCTGCGGAGGAGCCGTCCGACGAATTCCCGTTGATTCTTTCAACCGGCCGGGTTCTGGAACATTGGCATACCGGCTCGATGACCCGCCGGTCAGAAGTTCTCGACGCCGTGGAGCCGGAGGCGTCGGCTTCGATCAATCCTTCGACGCTGGCGGACCTGGGGATCGAAGCTGGAGAGCAAATCAACGTGTCGACGCGCCGCGGCCATATCGAGATCATGGCCAGAGAGGACTCGCGGGTGGCAGAAGGATCGATTTACATCCCGTTCGCCTTCGTGGAATCCGCCGTGAACATCCTGACCAACCCGGAACTCGACCCGTTCGGGAAAATTCCGGAATTCAAATTCTGCGCAGCGCGCATCGACAAGACAGTCGAGTCCGCCCTCGCGGATTGACGGTGCGCGGGCGGAGCCGTTGGCTGCATCGCGAGAGGGCTTCCAAGCATTCGAGGCTTCAAGCGAAAGTCGGGTGAATGCATTCGTCTTTTCGTTGAAATTCGCGCTTTTCACGTTCGCGATATTGACTCTCGCCGTGCATTGAGGGACATTCGAACTGCAAATGGCGGCGGCATTCAGCCCAATGAGGTCGATCCATGGAAATCATGCCTTATTTGATGTTCAACGGAGACTGCGCCGAGGCGATGGAGTTCTATGCGAAAGTTCTCGACGGCGAAATAAAAGCTATCCAGCATTTCAGGGATGCCCCTCCCGACGAGGGACTTCCTTCTGCCTTGGCGGACAAGGTCATGCACGCCCGACTCGAGTTCAATGATCAGATCATCATGGCATCGGACGATCCTTCGGAGAACTACGAGGCCCCCGCCGGAATCAATCTCCAGCTCGACTTCGAAAATCCCGAGGATGCGCAGCGGACATTCGACGGCATCGCCGAGGGCGGCAGCGTGATGATGAAAATGCAGCCCACTCCGTACGCGAAGTGTTTCGGAATGGTCACCGACAAGTTCGGCGTCACATGGATGCTGAACTGCTGGAACGAAGAGCACGCTTAGTCCCGGCAAGCAGCGCGCAGAGGCTTATCCAATGAAACTGATTCCCTATCTGACCTTCAATGGCGACGCGACGGAAGCGTTCGAGCGCTACGCGGAAATCTTCGGAGGCGACTTCGCATATCGGCTGACCTTCGGAGAATCGCCGTTCGCTTCAAAGATGCCGCTGGAAACGCATGACAAAGTGATGAACGGCCGGTTGCGCATCGGCGGGAACATGCTGATGGCGTCGGACAACCACCAAGGCAATTATGCGCAGCCGAACGGGGTGAGTTTGTCTGTCCAAGTGGGAGAACTCAGCGAAGCAAGGCGCATATTTGAAGACCTTGCGGAAGGCGGAGACGTCAGGATGCCGTTTGAAAAGACCTTTTGGGCCGATGGCTTCGGAATCGTCGTTGATCGATTCGGGATTTCCTGGATGGTGAATTGCGAGTCGCCGCAGGCGTGAACGCGGCCGAACCCGAAGATTGCGCGTTCCTGTGACGGATCGACTGAAAGCCAAATTCTCCTCGCTTCAAGCCGAAGGCAAGAAAGCCTTCGTCGCGTACGTCATGGGCGGCGACCCCGACTACGCGACATCGCTTCAACTGTTGAACGGCCTGCCCGGCGCGGGAGTCGATATTGTGGAGCTCGGCATTCCGTTCACCGACCCGATGGCGGACGGTCCGACCATCCAGCTTGCGGGCCAGCGCGCGCTGGCAGCGGGTCAATCGCTGGAGAAAACGCTGGAGTTGGCGAGCGAATTCCGGCGCGCGAACGTGTCGACGCCGTTAATCCTGATGGGCTATTACAATCCCATCCACAGTTGGGGTCCGGTGCGTTTTCTCGATGACGCGAAGCGTGTCGGCGTCGACGGCCTGATTGTAGTGGACCTTCCGCCCGAAGAGGATGAAGAACTGTGCATTCCGGCTTTGGAAGCCGGATTGAACTTCATCCGTTTGGCGACGCCGACGACCGATGATCGCCGCCTGTCGAGGGTCCTTCAGAACACGAGCGGATTTGTTTATTATGTCTCGATCACCGGAATTACCGGCGCGGCTGCAGCCAAACCCGACGACGTTGCGCCCGAGGTAGAGCGCATAAAGGCCGCGACTCCTCTGCCCGTTTGCGTGGGATTCGGAATCAAGACCCCTGAGGCCGCAAGAGCCATCGCCAAAGTGGCGGACGGAGCAGTTGTCGGCTCGTCCATCGTCAAAATGGTGGAGGATGGCGAACCTGTCGAAAAGATTCTGGGGTTCGCGCGTTCACTCGCGGACGGCGCGCATTCCGCTTGACGCGCCGCTCGCATCGGCTGTGACGCGTCTCAAATTCATGCCGGGCGCATGCGCCGAACCGTTTTTGATCCAACGCGATAGCACTTGAGCGTCCATTGCTTGAGAATGTTCTGCGAAGCGGCAACGACAGCCGCGCCGAGCGGAGCGAAGAAACCGATCATGGAAGGATTCCGTCAATTTTTCAAAAGAGAGACCAGGATCCCCGAAGACCAGCGCTACGCGCCCCGAGTTTCTCGAGATGATCATGATTTCGCTGCCTTCAAGCTTGTGCGGCGGGCAGGCTTGCTTCGACATGGAGGAATTTTACGAGAGTTTCACGGGGGTCTCGTAAATTTAAAATCGGATGCCGAACAACCCGCCGTTCGGTTCGTCAGTCAGTACTGTGTCGACTATGAAATCATTTGGATCAAAGCCGTCTTCGTCATGTTCTATTTTTTTCAAATCATCTGAATTCAATGCTACAATGTATTGCACGCCCAGCTCTTCGCACTTTTTATGCGCTAGTTTCAAGGCAAGACCAATTTGTCGGCCATCTACGCCATCAAAGATATTGCTGTCATGCACTAGAAAACCGGGAAACTTATCCTGCTTGAGGGATGCCTCAACCAGCAACCAATCAAAGCAAAATACTTGCATGTGTGTTTTACCGCCGCTCTTCTGTCCAATGATATCCGTTTCAATGGACAACCCGGCTTTTCCCCTGGACCGGCCGATCTGCAATGTGCCGGGATCATCATACAAAAACTGCGATGTGCCGGCAAAAATGTCTAAGGCCGCCTTGCGCGGTTCATCTCTTTCCAGAACATCATCGGCGATTGCATCCACTAGGTCATCAATTTTCCGACTGAGCCTCTTCCGGTCGTCAGCGACGTCGCGAAAACGGGGGATTTGCTGCTGAAGGTCCCCTTGTTCAGCTTCAAGCCGATTCAAATCGGATTGCAAGTGAGTCAATCGTTCGATGGCCATACCCGATTGGAGCAAGCTCAGCTTCTCGGTAAGGGATTTTTGCAAATCGACTATTTCAGTCTTCCGAGATTCCAACCGGTCTTGCGCATTTTTTTTCTCCCGTCTGAGGTGCATTTCTCGATTTTGCGCCACTTGTTTGTGGAACGTCGAGACCTGCTCGAACCTCTTCTTGACTTGCCTGTTAAAAAATACACCTACTTGTTGATAAAGATTTTCGACGTCAGCAACTGCGACATCTTGTACTTCCGCCAGTGAGTCGTCAATGCTTTCAATGAGGTCCATGTCTTCAAGATTGGCCTCGTTAAGATTTCTGATGCGCGACGTAAGATCGTTTGCCGTCGCCTCGTGCTGGCGATATCCATCCACAACTGTTAAGGCAGCGACTTCGGCACGCTTTTGCTCGATTTCACGGTCAAGAAAATCCAGCCGTGACTGCATCCTGTTTAGATCAAGATTTCCGCCCGATAAAAATCCCTTCTTGATTATTTTGTACAGCGCGTCCGCGTCCTTTTTTAGATCCTTGGAGATTTGAAGTTCCTGAGGCAGCCTCCAATCAAAGCCCAGAAGATATGACAAGCAGACTTGGCTGTCCCACCCCGTCTGCGTCGACGCGTTCATAGTTGGATTGGCGAACCCGCCATTGCGTTCTTTCCTAATGAAATAGGAAAGCAAAGCTCCAAACTTTGGAGAGTAATTCATGCCAGTGTCCTCCGTGTTGAGTCCAAACCATTCCAATGCGAATTCGGCGCGTAGGGAAGTTGGCGCAATAGGTTCGCCATCCTTGCTTGCCTCGTCGCTCGGTCCGCTTTTGCGTGAAATCATGACTTCTTTCGCTCCACGGGAGAACTTGCAAGCGAACTCGGTCCCGAACAGTTCGGGTTTATGAAAATCGTCATTGGAATTGCGCCTCTCGGACAGCACATAGTGCACAAGCTCGACGAAACTTGTCTTTCCAGTGCCATTTCTAGTATCACGCGCGCCGGATGACTCATGCCTTTCGGCAAGCAAGATGTTAAGGCCACTGCCAAAGCGCAATGGCTTAAAGCTCTTCAAATCACTGGTTAGCTCGACAATCATTGGTTCATCTTTTTCAAGACGCCAGATTCAAACCGCACAGCGCCAATCGAGTATAAGAAGTCCAATGAAAGCAAAAACCAGTCAAAATAGACCGTGGCTAGGTCGTTATCGCGTCGTCGGTTCTGCAATTCTCGAAACAATGTGGACACCGTTTTATCACGCTCGAGAAGTTCAAGCACCTCTGCTCCGATACCAATCAAAGCGTTTTCGGTTTTTATGTGCTTTGTCGGCATCAGCATGACAAAATCTCAGGCACATTTTCAAAGATGTCGCATGCATGAAAGTAGTAGACAACAATCACATAAGCCGCAGCAGTCATTTTCGGTTGCTCATCGCCGCGAACGGCCGCTATCAATCGCCCAAGTATCTCATCCGGATTATATCCCAAGTCCTTGAGCTGTAGATACTTTGCGCGCATCTCGGATTGCAACACAGATGCATTTGCAGGGTTGCTCATTCCTCGGATATAGCGATCTACTATGCCCAAGTTCGCATAGCGCGCCACAGATCGAATTTGGCATCCGGGCTAAGTTGGTTGTAATCGAGCTTGTCTGCGTCGGGAATTTCACCAAAGTCGCTCAAGTCAACAATGTGGCGCTTTTCTTTTATTATACGGTTGAGCAATGGACGGATATGCTCCATTCCAACATCTCTGAAATTAAGGCAAGCATTGGGATAAATGTCCAACATTTTCTGCATATTCAACTTGTCATGCAACTCATTCTTAAGAAACTGCCTAGTTGCGGTCGAGATCTTGATGCCAAGGTAAGCCACCCGCAATTTTTCCAGACAATCGCTACCTTTGGCCGTTATGCCCTGTTGTGAACAAACACCCATTCCTTAAGGTTGGGCCAATATTCCAGAACCTCTGGGAATGAGCTTTCGATTTTCGCGACCGCATTTTTTGCGAAAGTTTGGGGCGATTCCGGTGCATAACACTGGTAAACCGTTTCAATGGATACGCGCCTCCCGTCGCTTTTCTTATCACCTTGTTTACCGCCTGTTTTGATTTGCTCAAAATCGTTGCCCAAAACGCAATAAGCCAGTTTGGCGAACCAAGCTTCAAATTCGGTTTGATTACAGGTATCAAACATGCGGTCAAAATAGTCGTTAAAATCTGACTTATGCATTGTCTGTTGCTACCGCCCGCAAGATACAAGATGTGGTGCCAAGCAGATTTAGAGCACCTTTCTTCGTTATGCTGCAACAAAACTGCGTTGGCAAGGCTCAAAACTGTCGAAAGGTCTTCCAAGGGGCCAAACTTTCAGTTCAAGCCACGGCACTCGAGGGCTTGTGATATCGGCAAGCTATCGACTCTCGCCCAAACTGCGGCGTCCTCTGCTTGCTTCAATCGAAATTTGCCGTGTGCGATCTCGTCAGTGGGCCTGATCTTGCTGCAGGAGTGTGTTCGTGTGGACCGGCGTGCAAAAGTGATCCCTTGAATATGCGTTCAATCGTTCTTCCGACGATTTCGGAAGAACGAGGCTGCGTCGTGGGGGCGTCCATGCACAATTACATTGGTTGTTGATCCTGGACGCGGCTGCTAATTCGGGATGTCGCGATCCCAAAGGTTTGAAAGAAGATGACAGCCGTCACCTGCATTGAGGACCTCAAGCAGATTTATTCTCGCCGGGTCCCCCGCATGTTCTTCGATTACACGGAATCCGGGAGCTGGACCGAACAGACGTTCAAGGAAAACACCGATGACTTCTCGCGGGTGAGGCTGCGCCAGAAGGTCGCGGTCGACATGTCGAACCGCTCTATCGCCGCGAAGATCATCGGCATGGATGCCGCGATGCCGGTGGCGCTGGCGCCGGTGGGAATGCTCGGAATGCAGTCGGCGGACGGCGAAATCAAGGCCGCGCGGGCCGCGAAGCGCTTCGGCGTTCCGTTCACGCTGTCCACCATGTCCGTTTGCTCGATAGAGGATGTGGCGCAGCACGCGGGAAAGGGTTTCTGGTTTCAGCTCTATGTGATGCGGGACAAGGAATTCGTTCAAAGCCTCATTCAGCGCGCCAAGGATGCGGAATGCTCGGCGCTGGTGCTTACACTCGATCTCCAAATTCTGGGGCAAAGGCACAAGGATCTGAAGAACGGCCTTTCCGTGCCGCCCCGCCTGACCATCGGAACGCTGGCGAACCTTGCGACCAAAATCCGCTGGGCGGCGGGCATGGCCGGCACGAAGCGGCGGAAATTCGGAAACATAGTAGGCCATGTCAAGGCGGTAACCGATACGAGATCGCTGATGGAATGGACCAAGGAGCAGTTCGACCCGGCATTGGATTGGAGCCAAGTGGAAGAGATCAAAAAGCTTTGGGGCGGGCCGCTGATCCTCAAGGGCATCTTGGATGTCGAAGATGCGCGAAGGGCGGCGGGCTACGGGGCCGACGCCATCATCGTCTCCAATCATGGCGGGCGACAGCTCGACGGCGCACTTTCTTCAATCAGAACTTTGCCGTCGATCGTCGATGCCGTCGGCGAGCAGATCGAAGTGCATTTGGATTCCGGAATCCGGTCTGGCCAGCATGTGCTCAAGGCGCTCGCGCTGGGCGCGACGAGCACATACATCGGCCGAGCATTCGTCTACGGGCTTGGCGCATCGGGCGAAGAGGGAGTTTTCAGGGCGCTCGAGATCATCGGCAAGGAGCTCGATACGACAATGGCGCTTTGCGGAGAAAGGGACGTCCGGAATCTGCGGCGCGAGAACGTCTTGCTTCCGGCGGATTTCGCTACCGAATGGACCTGAGATGCGGGAAGCTTGCGGCGGCATGTCATATTTCTTTGCATTCGGCGGCAATCCCGCGTAAACGCCATTCGATTTGCAGGCATGCACCCTTGGAGGATGCCTGCGGGATGAAATCAGGAGCAAGCGGATGGCAAGCGGAATACCGGATCTTGCGGCCGAGCTGCGCACGGGGACGGGCAAGGGGGCCGCTCGGCAAGCAAGGCGCAACGGCTATGTGCCGGGGATCGTATACGGGGGCGGCGAGAAGCCGGTCCCGCTGAATCTCAAAATGAACGAGTTGCACAAGCGGCTGAAGGCCGGCCGCTTCCTGTCGACACTCTTCAACTTGAAAGTGGACGGCATGAACGATGTGCGCGTGATTTGCCGGTCGGTCCAGCGGGACGTCGTTAAGGACCTGCCGAGCCATGTGGACTTCATGCGGCTCAATCGAACCAGCGAGATCAATTTGTTCATTCCCGTCAAGTTCGTCAACGACGAGCTTTCGCCGGGCTTGAAGCGCGGCGGCGTGCTCACCGTCGTCCGCGGCGAAGTCGAACTGATCGTGACGGCGGGCAACATCCCTGAGGAAATTACCGGCGACCTTACAGGCCTGAATGTCGGGGACATCCTCACGATATCCGACATCAAGCTCCCGAAAGGCGTTCGTCCAAAGATCGCCGACCGGGATTTCGTCATCGCGAACATTTCAGCCCCGTCCGGCCTCCGTTCCGCCGATCAAGCGGAAACCGAAGAGAAGGCTGAATCCGACGACGAAGCCGCTGCCGACTGAACAAGACGCATGCCGGCGGTCGGTACGGCACTCGGGGAAATCGTCGATATCCTGCGCATCGGATTTTGCGGGTGCGCCTGTCGGCGCGAGCGCCCGTTGAAACAAGGGGATTGCCCTGAGGCGAACAATTGAAACTGTTTGTAGGCCTCGGAAATCCGGGCGCAAAATATGCGGGAAACCGCCACAATGTCGGATACCGCGCAGTGGAGAAGATCGCGGAGGACCGCGGTTTCGGACGTTGGCGGACGAAGTTTCAGGGCTTGTTTTCGGAAGGCCGGCTCGGAAGCGCGCGCGTCGGCCTTCTGAAGCCCGAGACCTTCATGAACAATTCCGGTCAATCGGTCGGGGAAGCGGCGCGGTATTTCAAGCTCGACTGCAGCGATGTCATCGTCATCCACGACGAGATCGATCTTCCGCCCGGCAAAATGAAGGCGAAGGCCGGCGGCGGAAGCGGCGGCCACAACGGATTGAAATCGGTTCAGCGGCATGTCGGCGGAGAATTTCTGCGCGTGAGGATCGGCGTCGGACATCCGGGCCGCAAGGATCTGGTGATTCCGCACGTTTTGAAAGACTTCTCGAAAGGCGAGTTGGAGTGGCTTGATTCCGCGCTGGACAGCGTCAGCCGAGGAGCGGAACTGCTGGCGGCGGACGAGCTGCAAAAATTTCAACAGCTGATTTCGCAAAAAACGCTTGCTCCGAAGACGCCTTCCCCCCAAGATGTCAGCATGCAAAGCGAAGCCATGCAGCAGCTAAGGGCCGACAGCGGAAACCGCTCGGACGGCGGCGTTTTCGAGAGACTGAAATCTTGGATTCGCGGCTGAACTCGCGATCGATTCCGATGCAAGTCGGAAAATCGACAGCGAGGCGCTCCTCGGATTTCAGCCCAGCCGACGAACTTGTCCGATTTCGCCTCACGACGGGAATCATGGTTCAATCGCGTTGAAATGGCTTGCGCCCGGAGGAAATGATGTCGCTTGAAATTGAACCTTCAGTAAACGTTCTCGGCGGCGAGCTTCAGACATGCTCGGGGGATCCGCTGACGGGATTCTTCCGGAACGGGTGTTGCGACACCGGCCCGCTGGACCGCGGCAGCCATACGGTATGCGCGATCATGACCGAGGAATTCCTGGCGTATTCGAAGTATGTCGGCAACGACCTGACCACGCGACAGGAGGAATACGGCTTTCCCGGACTCAAGGAAGGCGACCAATGGTGCTTGTGCGCCGCGCGCTTTCTGCAAGCCAGCGAAGAAGGAGCCGCGCCGAAAATCCGGTTGGAATCCACCCACGCGAAGGCTCTTGAAGTCGTTCCCCTCGAAGTGCTGAAAAGGCACGCCATCGATTTGCAATGAAGATGGAAGACGCCCGACTCAGCCGAACCGACCCTTTCGAGCCCCGCCGAATCTTTGCCAATTCGATCTGAAGATCTGCTCGCGCTTCAAGACGAAACGCAGTCGGGCTTGCGGTTGGCAAACCATGCGATTTGAAGAAAATTGAGGCCTATTCCAATTTTCCGGTCAAACCGTTCAACCGGATGATTCAGCCGCTTTCGTTCAACTCGATGCCGAATGATTTCGCCACCGTGAAGATATCTTTGTCCCCTCGGCCGCACATGTTCATGCAAATGATGTGATCGCGCGGAAGATCGCCCGCGATCTTCGCGACATGGGCCAACGCATGGGACGGCTCCAAGGCCGGAATGATCCCTTCAAGCTCGCAGCAGATCTTGAATGCGTCGAGCGCTTCTGCATCCGTTATCGCAACGTATTCGGCCCGGCCGGTCTCGTGCAGCCAGGAATGCTCCGGACCGATGCCGGGATAGTCGAGGCCGGCGGATATCGAAAAACCTTCCAAGATTTGTCCGTCCCCGTCCTGGAGGAGATAGGTCCGGTTTCCATGCAAGACGCCGGGTCTGCCGCCGGTCAAAGACGCGCAGTGCTCCATTTTTGAATTGACGCCCTTTCCGCCGGCCTCCACCCCGATGATTCGAACATCGGCATCGTCCAAGAAAGGATAAAACAAGCCCATCGCGTTGGAGCCGCCGCCGATCGCCGCGATGAGCGTGTTCGGCAGCCGATCTTCGGCCTCGAGCATCTGCTGCTTCGCCTCTTTGCCGATGATGGATTGGAAGTCGCGAACCATCGCCGGATAGGGATGCGGGCCGGCGACCGTTCCGATGCAGTAGAACGTGTCGCGCACGTTCGTGACCCAGTCCCTCAAGGCATCGTTCATCGCGTCCTTCAGCGTTCCCCTGCCGGACGTGACCGGAACGACATCCGCTCCCAGCAATTTCATCCGGAACACGTTGGGCGCCTGGCGCTCCACATCGTGCACGCCCATGTATACGATGCATTCCAGTCCGAACCGGGCGCAAACCGTGGCCGTTGCGACGCCGTGCTGCCCGGCGCCGGTCTCGGCGATTATCCGGGTTTTCCCCATTCGGCGGGCCAGAAGGATCTGGCCGAGCACGTTGTTGATCTTGTGCGCTCCCGTATGGTTCAGCTCGTCCCGTTTCATGTACACTTTCGCGCCGCCGAAATGCTCGGTAAGCCTCTCGGAAAAGTAAAGCGGCGAAGGACGGCCCACATAGTGTTTCCAAAGATCGTCCATTTCGGACCAGAAGCCGGCCTCCGATTTCGCTTTGGCGTATTCGGCTTCCAGATCCAGAATCAAGGGCATCAGCGTTTCCGACACGAATCGCCCGCCGAATTTGCCGAAGCAACCCCGTTCGTCAGGCCCCGTCATGAATGAATTCATCAAGTCCGGCTTCATGTCATGTCCTCGCTGCAGCAACGAATTGCCTGATTTTCTCCGCGGATTTCCGGCCGGGCGCAACCTCCACGCCGGTCGAGACGTCCACTCGCTGAGCGTTGGTCAGTCGTATTGCCTCGGCCACATTGCCGCAATTCAGACCGCCCGCCAGCATCCAAGGGACCGGCCAGTCGAAGTCGGCAATCAACTGCCAATCGAAAGGCACTCCCAAGCCGCCGGGACGAGTGTCGCCCTCAGCCGGCTTGGCATCGACAAGCAACTGGTCGGAGACGTCGGAGTATCGCTCGATCCTCCCCAAATCCTCTTCGCTCCGAATGCTGATCGCTTTCATGACCGGCATGCCGAAACGCCTGCGAACTTCCAGAACGCGATCCGGAGTCTCCTCGCCGTGCAGTTGAAGCATGTCAACCGGAACAACTTCAACGATACGGTCAAGCACGGCGTCTGAAGCATCGACAGTCAACGCGACTCGCTTCAGACGGTCCGAAGCTCGCACGGCCAAGCCTTGCGCATCTTCAGGCAGTATATTTCTGGGCGATTTCGGGAAGAACACAAATCCGACGTACGCGGCTCCCGCTTCGGCGGCGGCGTTCAGCGCCGCATCCGTTGAAATTCCGCATACCTTGACTTGCACTTCCGAGCAGATATTCATCCGTGATTTCCAGCAGCTCACTCGAGCAGCGCGAGTATTTCGTCTTTTTCCTTGGAATCGCGTTTCTTCAGGTCTTCGTTTTCCATCGCAAGCTTGGAGACCTCGCGCTTGTTCTTAACAGCCTCGGCCCTGTGGCGATGCTCCCGCATCCACTCCCAGACGAAACCGATCATCAAGCCGATCAGAATCCCTGCGAAGATCAGGGCGAACGCCGGCACAGCGAACGCCGGAAGCGAAGGGAAGAAGCCTGAAAATTCCGCCGGAACGATCCGGACGACGACAAGTTCGCGGTTGGCGAGCGCGAACACGATCATGATCACCGCGACCGCAGCAAGCAATGCCAGTTTGAGCGGACGCATCAAAAGACCGCGCTATGTCGCTTCAATCGCCGCCTTCGCCATTCAACCTGTCCCGCAATCCTTTGCCAGTCTTGAAAAAGGGAACGTATTTGGGAGGCACTTTGACCGGCTCCCCGGTTCGCGGGTTGCGCGCGTTGCGAGACTTTCGCAACTTGGCGGAGAACGCTCCGAACCCCCTGATTTCTATCCGGTCGCCGACGGACATCGCGTCGGACATCTCGCCGAAAATCGCATCAACAATCGCATGAACTTCCTGTTGACGAAGATCCGGATGGATTTTCAATATCTCCTGTACGAGTTCGGATCGAACCATATCCACGCCCTCATGCTGCCAGTTCAGGTTTTCCTAAAAATGCAAGTTCCGCAACTTGCGCCGTCTCAAGGCACATCCCTTCCCGCAACCTTCAAAGATCTCCATTCCAAAGGCAGGCAATTCCGCCGCGCTTCGCGCCAAGTCAAGCTTGAACACAGTAATCCATGAGTTCACTTGCATTCAAGGGATATATGGCATTTTCCGGACAATCCCGAAAGAAGCAGGAAATTTCCGCATAATTTTGGACAATTTTCAACAAATTCACACGTGAACTCATGCGGAAAACACAAGCTCCTTCCGTCGATCATGCGGATGGATTCCGACAAACGGGGCGTCGCCGCGAACAACGAGAGCGATCGCGTTTCTGGGGACCCGGCCGCTAGCTGGAATCCTTGTCCCTCAGCGCCGCGCCCAGAATATCGCCGAGCGAAGCGCCGGAGTCGGAAGATCCGTACTGTTCGACAGCCTCCTTCGCCTCCGTGATTTCCCGGGCCTTGATGGAAAATCCCAGCTTGCGGGCCGCCGTGTCGATATTGACCACCCGAACATCCACGAGGTCTCCGGCATTGAATCTTTCAGGCCGCTGTTCGGAACGCTCCCTGCTTAGATCGGACCTCTTGATGAATGCCTTGATTCCCTTGTACTCGACCTCGATTCCGCCATCTTCAATCGATGCGATCGTGACGGAAACGGTGCTTCCGCGCTTCAATCCCGATGTTGCGGAAATGAAAGGATCCGTGGTCAGCCCCTTCACCGAGAGGGCGATCCGCTCTTTCTCGGCGTCGATCTCCTGAACGACGACATCCACCGTGTCGCCTTTCTTGTAGTCTTTCATGGCTTCCTCGCCGGAGCGATCCCAGCTGAGGTCCGAAAGATGGATCATTCCGTCGATTTCGAATTCCAATCCGACGAACAAGCCGAAATCCGTAATGTTCCTGACTTGGCCGCTCAGCCTGTCTCCGGCCTTGAATTTGTCCGCAAACTGCTCCCACGGATTCCGCATGGTCTGCTTCAGGCCCAGAGATACGCGCCGCTTGGCCACATCTATGTCGAGCACCAGAACTTCAACTTCCTGCGAAGTGGACACGATCTTGCCGGGATGGATGTTCTTTTTGGTCCAGGACATTTCAGACACGTGGACCAGCCCTTCGACTCCGGCCTCCAGCTCCACGAACGCTCCGTATTCGGTGATGTTCGTCACGACACCCGTATGCTTCGTGCCGATGGGGAACTTCGTCTCGACCTGGAGCCAAGGATCCTCTTGAAGCTGCTTGATGCCGAGAGAAATCCGGTGCGTTTCCCGATTGACCTTGACGACCTGGACGTTGATGGTTTCCCCGATGGTCAGGATTTCGTTCGGGTGATGCACGCGCCTCCAAGCCATGTCCGTCACATGCAGCAGCCCGTCGACCCCTCCGAGATCGACGAAAGCGCCGTAATCGGTAATGTTCTTCACTATTCCTTCGACCACGTCGCCTTCCTTGAGGCGTCCGATGATCTCGGCCCGCTGCTCCGCTCTGCTCTCTTCAAGGATCGCGCGTCTCGAAACGACTATGTTGTTGCGCTTCCGATCCATCTTTATGATCTGGAACGGCTGCTTCATGCCCATCAGCGGTCCGGGGTCCCGGACCGGGCGGACGTCGACTTGGGATCCGGGCAAAAACGCGATCGCCCCGCCGAGATCGACGGTGAACCCTCCCTTGACCCGGTTGAACATCGAGCCGTCGACTCTGCCGTCTTCCAAATACGCCTTCTCGAGACGGTCCCAAGCTTCTTCGCGGCGCGCCTTGTCGCGGGAGATGACCGCCTCGCCTCTGCCGTCCTCCACGCGGTCCAAGTAGACTTCGACGACATCTCCTATGTCGACCTCTTCCATGGCGCCGGGACCCGAAAACTCCTTGAGGTCGACGCGACCTTCCATCTTGTGGCCAATATCGACGATCGCTTGGCCGGATTCGATGGCGATGACTTTTCCGCCTACCACGCTGCCTTCAGCGGGCACCCCGGCCTCGAAGCTTTGTTCCAAGAGGGCTTCGAATTCCTCCATTGTTGCGGTTGCAGGCAAAACAGTGCGCTCCCAAAATCCTAACGCCCAAGTCGGGCGGCTCCAGTCTCAGGCTGCGGTTCGGCATGAACTCTGCAGCATACGAAACCGACGCCGGTTCAATTTGCTTGACCAGCGACGATTCGCTTCTCAATTGCAGTGACTGCTTTTGTCACCGCGAGGTCTATAGTCAATTCCGACGTGTCAAGCAATACAGCATCGTCCGCCCGGCGAAGCGCGGCGCACCGCCGACTGGAGTCGCGTTCATCCCGGCTTTGCAAATCCTTGAGAACGTCGGACAGAGTCATCTCCTCGCCTGCCTCCAGCAGCTCCTTGTGCCGCCGACGAGCGCGGACGCATTCATTCGCGGTCACGAACAGTTTGACTTCGGCGCGCGGGCAGACGACGGTCCCGATGTCGCGCCCGTCCAAGACCGCGCCGCCTTTCCGTTCCGCGAATCCGCGCTGAAACCCGATCAGCGCATCACGAAGCTCCGGCATGGCGGCCACCCTCGACGCTTCGCGCGAGACCGCCGGCGTGCGCAATCCGGACGCAGACAGGTCTTCGATCATGATCGATCGGGCGATCGCGGCGGCATTCTCGTCCGACGCCGCTTTGTCCGCATCCAAGAGCTTTTTGGCCACGACTCGATACAGCAGTCCCGTATCCAAGTATGCGAAACCGAATTTGTCGGATACCGCTTGCGCGATGGTGCCTTTGCCAGATGCGGCCGGACCGTCGATCGCGACGGTGAATCGCATTTCATTGCCCCCAAAAACCGGTGTTCTGAGTCATTAGCCGTGTTGCCAACCCGCTGCAATCGGCGCTCCGCGCACGCTGCGCCGACATGCGGCGAAAGGTTGGACAATCAAACCAAGCTCAAATATTGGCACGGGCTTGAATGCAGCCGGATTTGGGAAGCGATGCGAACTCACCCGCCGATCAAGATGATTTCTTCGCCAGGCCATCCGCTCAGGGGCGCAATCGGCATTCCCGGAGACAAATCGATTTCCCACAGGGCGCTGATTCTAGCCGCCTTGTCCGCAGGCGAAACGCGAACGACAGGGCTGCTTGAAGCCGACGACGTGCTTGCGACCGCGAAAGCGGTCGAACGGTTCGGCGCGACTGTCGAAAGAAGCGCCCCGGGCGAGTGGAGCATTCACGGCGTCGGAACCGGCGGTTTCGCCGAACCTGACGATGTCATCGACTGCGGCAACTCCGGAACCGGCGTCCGCCTGCTCATGGGCGCGATGGCGACGACCGAAATCGCCGCTACATTCACCGGAGACAGTTCGCTACGGTCCCGGCCTATGGGACGGATCACCAATCCGCTCGGCGAATTCGGCGCCAGATGCGAGGGGCGCGCGGGCGGACGGCTGCCCATAACCGTGCTGGGACCGCGGGAAGCCCTCCCCATCACCCATCGGCCGAGCGTTCCTTCAGCTCAGGTCAAGTCCGCGATATTGCTTGCGGGCTTGAACGCGCTCGGCAGCACGACAGTGTTCGAGGCATCGACAACGAGGGACCATACTGAACGAATGCTCTCTGCCTTCGGGGCAGACATAGCCGTAGAGCCCGACGGCCGCGGTCAAGCCGTCACCGTGAAGGGATATGCCGAATTGAAGCCGCAGACTGTCGCAGTGCCTGGCGATCCGTCGTCGGCGGCCTTTCCGGTCGCCGCCGCAATCCTCGCCGAGGGATCGGAAATTTGCGTGCGCGGCGTCGGGGTCAATCCCACGCGAACAGGGCTGTTCGACACGCTGAAGGAAATGGGCGCTGCCCTCGAATTCGAAAATTGCCGGATCGAAGGAGGCGAGCCGGTTGTAGACATTGCGGTGCGGCACTCTCAGCTCAAAGGCGTTGAAGTCCCCCCTGAACGGGCGCCTTCAATGATCGACGAATACCCGATTCTCTCTGCCATCGCCGCTTTCGCCGAGGGCGATACGATCATGCGAGGCGTCAAAGAGCTTCGGGTCAAGGAATCCGACCGGATCGCCGCGATGGCGCGCGGGCTGGAAGCCTGCGGCGTGAATGTCGACGAGGATGAAGATACTTTCGTGGTTCGCGGCGGTCGCGGCGTTCCCGGAGGCGCGACATGCCGCTCCTTTTTCGACCACCGGATCGCCATGAGCTTACTTTGTCTGGGGCTGGCGTCCGACAAGCCGGTCGCGATCGACGACGGAACGCCAATCGCGACCAGTTTCCCAACCTTCAAAAAGCTGATGACAAGCTTGGGCGCAGACATTTCGACGGAAGCTGCCTGAGGCACGGCATTCGGAAGGCGAAACGGAGCGAAATTTCCATTCATCCTGAATCCTGCTCCGCTGCTTCCGAACTGGATTCCTCACAAGTCCGAATGAACGTCATGTAGATCGGCGTCCTTCCGTTCGCGACGGCTTTCTTTTCATACCTGGTGGGCAGCCATCCTTCCCAAGGCCGCGCCCAGTCGCGACGCCGACGCGCCGTCCATTCGAACAGGCCGTCCTTCGGCACCTGCTCCATCGTCTGCCTCGCATAATCCGGCACGTCCGTCGCGATCCTGAATTCAGCGCCGCAATCCAGCACGCGCGCCAAGGGCCGCAAGAATTCAGGCGTGACGAACCGCCTTCTGTGATGTCGCTTCTTCGGCCACGGATCCGGATACAGCAGATATGCCGAGCGGATCGACGCATCCGGCAGGATATCCAGCACGTCCCGGACGTCTCCGGGGTAAATCCGAATATTGCCCGTTCCTCGGACGCGGATTTTCGCCAGCAACGACGCGACTCCGCTGATGAAGGGCTCGCATCCGATAAAGCCGATTTCGGGACGTGAGTCGGCGATTCGGATCAGATGCTCTCCCGAGCCGAAACCGATTTCGAGGCGGAACTCGTCTTTTTCGCCGAACTGCCGCTCCAGCTCGACCGGGGCGCAATCGGGGTTTCCGCCTGCCGAGGCTCCTTGGAACAGATATCTTGGAAGATCGGTGTCCAGCAGCGCGGCCCGGCTTGGCTTGAGCCGCTTGCCGCGACGCCTTCCGTAAAGATTTCGAGGCGCGGCTGGCCGGGAAGGCGTCATTCCCGAATTGCCGGAAGGAAACGAAGCGGCCGGAATTTCAAACCAGCGACAGCAACCGGTCCGCCAGATCAAGCTTTTCCCAAGTGAATCCGCCCGCTTCGTTCGGCTCGCGGCCGAAATGCCCGTAAGCTGCGGTTTTCTGGTATATCGGACGGCTGAGCTTCAGGTGGTTTCGGATTCCCCTCGGCGTCAGGTCCATCGCCGATTTGACTGCCTTCAGGATGGATTTGACCGGCACCGACTCGGTGCCGTAGGTTTCCACAAATACCGAAAGCGGTTCGGCCACTCCGATCGCGTACGAGATCTGGATGCAGCAGCGCCGCGCCAGTCCGGCCTTGACGACGTTTTTCGCAAGGTAGCGAGCGGCATAGGCCCCGGATCGATCAACCTTGGTCGGATCCTTGCCCGAAAAGGCGCCGCCGCCGTGCGGCGCAGCGCCGCCGTAGGTATCCACGATTATCTTGCGACCGGTAAGCCCGCAATCGCCGTCCGGGCCTCCGATGACGAATTTGCCGGTCGGATTGACAAGCCATTTCATTGACGGGCTGATCAACTCGCCGGGCAAAGATTCAAGCACGTAAGGCTTCACGATCTCCTTGATGTCGTCAGAGCCGAGATTCTCGTCGAAATGCTGGACCGACAGCACGACCGAAGCCACCTCCACCGGACGGCCATCCGCATAGCGGAAGGTGAATTGCGATTTCGCATCCGGGCCCAAGCGGGTTTCGGAACCGTCCTTCCTGGCCTGCGCCAATTTCCGCAGCACCTTGTGCGCGCAGAGTATGGGGGCCGGCATGAATTCAGCCGTCTCATCCACTGCGTAGCCGAACATCATGCCTTGGTCGCCGGCGCCTTCGCCTGCTTCTTCGGTTCCGTCGACGCCCTGAGCAATATCGCTGGACTGTTCGTGAAGATAGTTCTGGACTTCCATATTGCGCCAATGGAAGCCGTCCTGCTCGTATCCGATGTCCTTGACGCACTCCCTTGCGATCTCTTCAATCCTTCCGGATACCGCCTCCGGCCCCCTGACCTCTCCGGCGACGACGACCCGATTTGTGGTCGCCAGAACTTCGCAGGCGACCCTGCAGCCCGGATCTTCGCTCAAATATGCGTCAACGACGGCGTCCGATATCCGGTCGCAAACTTTGTCGGGGTGGCCCTCCGACACGGATTCGGATGTGAATTCGTAGTTTTCCGGCAGCATCGCAATCGCTCCAGCCAATTGGGCGCCGGTCAGGCGGAAATTCGCATGGGCGCAGCGTTCGGAGTTACCAACAGGCGTTTCGAGGGTCAACGCTGAATTCGCCGCCAACCGAGCATCGCCAGGATTGAGAGCAGAACAACAGCGATCGGCAGGTCGCCGACCTTGCTGTAGAGAGTCGGCGGCTCCGGCGCGGGCAGCAAGGAATCGACTGCGCCCTGCATTCCGAGCGGAAGCCTTGCGATCACCCTTCCGCGTCCGTCCACAACCGCCGATATGCCGGTGTTCGCAGACCGCAACAACGGCAAGCCGAGCTCAATCGATCTCATTCTCGCTTGCGCGAAGTGCTGTTGCGGTCCTGCAAATGTCCCGAACCAGCCGTCGTTGGTGATCTGCAGCATCCCGCGAGGACGGGATTCCGTTCGGATTTCCCTTGGAAAGATCGCTTCGTAGCAAATTAGCGCGAGCATGCTTCCAATTGCCGGGCCCACGTTCAGCGCCGCCGGCCCTGTCCCCGGGCTGAATCCCCCGCCTTCGTCGGCGGCGAGGCCGTTGAACCCCAGATCGGACAACAGGCCGCCGAACGGCACATATTCGCCGAACGGCACCAAGTGGTGCTTGTCGTAGACGCCGATCAGCTCTCCCTCCGGATTCAACGCAATCATGCTGTTGTAGAACCGACCGGCTTCGTGCCGCCTTACCCCTGTCGCGATGTAAGCTCCGCTCGCGGACGCGGCCATTTCCGGAAAACGCTTTCGAGCGTCCTTGAGCAAATCGGTAACCGCGGTTTCCGGCCAAATTACGAGATCGACGGGAGCGTCGGAAGGCCGGGAACTCAGGCTCAGCAAACGCTGGAAAAATTCTTCCGACATCGCGGCGTTCCATTTTTCCGCCTGCGGCACGTTCGGCTGCACAAGCCGGACGCGCGCTTGATCGGCGTGCTCGACATCGCCCGAAGCAAGCCTCCACGACCCGGCGGCCCAGATGACGGATATCCCCGCTGCGGCAATGGTCGCCCCGACCCATGGTTTCCGGGCAAGGAACGGCGAAAAGGCCGCCAATGCAGTCAGAAACGTCAAACCGTGCGGACCGACGACCGCCAACGCCTGAGCCACCGGCGCATCCGACCAGACGTATGAAGGAAGCGCCCAAGGAAACCCTGTGAGCAGTTCTTCACGCAGCATCCCGACCGCCGCAATGCACCCCGCGAGCGCAAGGGCGCGGCTTCCGGGGCCGATTCCCAATTTCCACGCGGTCCAGAAACCGGCGCCCCAGAATGCGCCGAATCCGGCGGCTGCGAAAAAGATCGCGAAAGGCGCCATCCATCCGTCCCTTTCCGGAAACACCATGAACGGCTCGACGATCCAAATGAGCGAAACGGCAAAATATCCGACGCCGAAAAGCCAGCCGACCTTGACGGCATCAATTTGCTTCCTGCAATTGACCAAGGCGAAACAGCCGGCGGCGAATGCGGCAATCGTGGCCAGCGGCCACGAAACGGGCGGATGCCCGAGTCCTCCCAATGCTCCCAGCGCAACAAGCACAGCCGAACCGCGCCAACCTTTGGCGGACAGCGCACTCATGGCGCTTGCGGGATTCATCTGCGTCAGGACTTCTGCGAAGTACCAATCCTGATGCGGAGCTGGTGTATGCGCCTCGGATCCGCGTCTACGATCTCGATTTCCAGACCGGACGGATGAGATACCACCTCGCCGCGCACCGGAACCCGACCTGCCAGCATGTTCACCAATCCCCCCAGCGAGTCAAATTCGTCCTCGTCGTCCTTTAAAACCAGTTCTTTCGAAACCAACTTTTCGAACTCGACGAGCGGCGTCGCGGCACGGCACAAGTAAACGCCGGGCGCCTCTTCAATGCACGGGTCATCGTCTTTCACAATGTCGTGCTCATCCTCGATGTCGCCGAAAACTTGCTCGAACAAGTCCTCGATCGTGACCAAGCCGTCGACGCCGCCGTACTCGTCGATGACCAGCGCCATGTGCTTCCGCTCTGCCTGCATCTTCTGCAGCAGCACCTTGATCGGCATCGAAGGCGGCACGTAGAGCAATCCGCGAAGCATGTCATTCAGGTTGAACGGTTCGTTCGAGGCGCTGAAACCATGTTTGAGCGCCAAGTCTTTCAGATGGATCAGGCCGCAAGGAGTATCGAGAGAGTTCGAGAACACGGGCAGCCTCGAGAGTCCCTTTTCGCGGAAAACTTCCACGAGCTCGTGGAGGCCTATGTCGATCGGGACCGCGACAATATCGCTCTTGACGAGAGCGACGTCCTCAACCGGGCGTTCAAGCACGCTTTCCGGAATGGCGAATTGAACGAGCCCGTCCGCGACAGCGCTGCCTGCGTCGCCATTCACGGCTTCCGTGCTTTTTCGACTGTCCTGGAAAAAATTGTCGATCCATCGACCGAAGCGTCTTTGCGGTTTTTCCTGTGGATTCAGACTGCTCGAATTCACATTTTGCGCGCCCCGCGCCGCGGTAGGGGAGCCCTCTGATGAACTTTCCATTTTCCTTTCCGTTCGCGATCCGCTTTCGCGGTTTTGCGTCTATCTACAATATGGGTTCGGAATGCCTAGCGAGGCAAGTACCCGGATCTCCATATCTTCCATTTCCGATGCTTCTTGATCGCGGTCATGATCGTATCCGAGGAGGTGAAGACAGCCGTGAACAAGCAAATGGGAGATGTGGTCCGCAAGCTCGATGCGCGCTTCGTCCGCTTCGCGGCGGCAGGTTTCCCATGAAACAGCGATGTTTCCCAAGCTTTCCTCTCCGGCAGCGGAACCGCCGCCGGCATGCGACGGCCATGCGAGCACATTCGTAGGGGAAGACACCTGCCTGAAGGCTGAATTCAGTCCCTCCATGCGAACGTCGTCGCAAGCGAGGACGGCGATTTCATGGCCGCCGCGCTCCGGAGCGGCATGACGAACGGTCGCGGCACATGCGCGATTCGCGAGTTCCGCGAATCCGATCACTTCCCATCGCGAATCTTCCACGATCGCCTCCACCAATCCGGGGCCGCTCTCAAGATCCTGAATCATAAGCGCTGATTATTCTGCCCACGAGGGCATTCCTGACCACATCCTTCGACGAGAAGGAGCAAAAGGAGATGTCCTTGATGCCGTTAAGTTTCGCTTGCGCTTCGACAAGCCCTGATTTGACCCCTCGCGGAAGGTCGATCTGCGTGACGTCGCCCGTGATCGCCATCCTGGAGCCGACGCCCAGCCGCGTGAGGAACATCTTCATCTGCAGCTTGGACGCGTTCTGGGCTTCGTCGAGAACGATGAACGAGGAAGACAGCGTCCGTCCTCTCATGAATGCGAGCGGCGCGATTTCGATCCTGCGCTCTTCAAGCAGACGTTCAACCTGTTTTGCGTGAAGGAACGAATACAAAGCGTCGTAAAGCGGCCTCATGTAGGGGTCGATCTTGTCTTTCATGTCTCCCGGCAAAAATCCCAGCCGTTCCCCCGCTTCCACTGCAGGGCGCGACAGCACAATGCGGTCGACCTTGCCTGCAAGGTACATCGAAACGCCCACGGCGACGGCGAGGTAAGTCTTGCCCGTGCCTGCAGGGCCAATTCCGAACACCATCGTCTCATCCTGCAGGGCCTTCACGAACTTGGTTTGGGACGGCGTCCACGTCTCTACGACTTTGCGCCTCGTCTCGATCTCAATCCCGCCATTCGGCCGTTCTTCTCCGCGATGCAAATCCTGTTCGGCGCCGTTCGCAAACTGCGCTCCGAAACGAATCGCCGCATCAATGTCGTACGGCCCGATGTTCCGACCGTTTTCGAGCTTCGCGTAAAGGCTCTTCAACGCGTCGTCGCCCGCAGCGCACTTGGAGCTGTCGCCAATCAGAACAAGCCTGTTGCCCCGACGGGCGATTTGAATGCCCAAACCAGACTCGATCTGCACAAGATTTTGGTCGTTCGCGCCGCAAAGCGCTATCAAATGTCGGTTGTCCGGGAATTCGACCAAGGTTTCACCGGATCCGCCTGAAGGGCTTAAAGCCAAACAATGCTCCGTATTGCAATCGACTCCGCCAAAGAGTTCCGTATTGATCCGCCAAAATGCAATGATCAAGGCGCCGTTTCATTCGCGCCAGCCAATATCAGATTTGAATGTTCAGAGTCGACTCCAAGTACAAGCAACAGGCGACGACCACTGCGCCGCGTTGCTCGGACTCCACAACCCTTGACGCCTCCAGCACAATCGGAACGAAGCCGTCGCTCCCTCGACCTTTCGCACCATGCGCATTGAGCGATCTTGCTGCCTTTGGCTCTCGCGCTGACGGCCGATTTCCCAAAGCACCTCAAGAACGGAACAAATCCGGCCGTCCGGCTGTTCCGGATCCAACCGGCGACCCCGATTGCCCGGCCTGCCGATCATCCCGCAATTCGGATTCTTTGAGCGAAGCCGAATCCAAACGATGCGGATTCGACTACAACCGCCTGAAGGATTCGGACAGCCTTCAAAAACGGTTCACCCGAACTCCGATGGATCGCGCAATATTGAAGTTCTATTGAATCGCCACGCCCGCGAGCGAATTCGGCTCGGACCGAATCACCTTCACCGGAATGATTCTGCCGAGCAGAGACTCGCTGCAATCCGCGTGAACGGCGTGCAGGTATTCCGATTTGCCGGTCAACTGGCCGGGGATCCGTCCTGAACGCTCGAACAATACCGACACGGTCCTGCCGACCATGGATTCCTGCACCTTTCGCTGCTGGCGGGTGAGCAGCTCCTGAAGCCTCCGAAGTCGTTCGGATGCAACGCCATGATCGACCTGCTCCCTTTCCGCCGCAGGCGTTCCCGGCCTTGCCGAATAGCGAAACGAATAGGCTTGGCCGTATTCGACATCCCTGACGAGCGACATCGTGTCTTGAAAGTCGCACTCGGTTTCGCCCGGAAACCCGACGATGAAATCGCCGGACAGGAGCAAGTCGGGCTTGGCGGACCGGATGCGTTCGACAATCCGCTTGTACTCGGCGGACTCATGCTTGCGATTCATGAGCTTGAGTATCCGGTCGGAGCCGGATTGGACCGGCAGGTGCAAATAAGGCATCAGCTTCGGACAATCGCGAAACGCATGAATCAAGTCGTCGGACATGTCGTTCGGGTGCGACGTCGTGAACCTTATTCGCTCCAGCCCTTCGATTTCGGCAAGCTCCTGTATGAGTCTCGCAAGAGACCATTCCTTTCCGCGCAATCCTTCGCCGTGATAGGCATTCACGTTCTGCCCCAGCAAGGTCAGTTCGCAGACGCCCCTTGAAACGAGGCGTTTCGCTTCTTCAAGAATCCGTTTCGCAGGTCTGCTCGCTTCGACACCGCGCGTGTAAGGGACGACGCAAAACGTGCAGAATTTGTCGCACCCCTCTTGCACAGAAAGGAATGCGGAAGGGTTGCGGAGCTTGAACGTCGGATTGGGCAGCTTCTCGAATTTGTCTTCCGCCGGAAACTCCGTGTCCACCAGTTTCTTGCCGCCCTCCGCGTTTTCGAGCAAAGACGGCAGTCTGTGATAGGATTGCGGCCCGACGACGATATCGACCATCGGCTGCCGGCGAATGATTTCCTCGCCCTCGGCTTGAGCCACGCATCCGGCGACAACGATCTTCAGGCCGGGGTTCTCGGCCCTCAGTCGCTTGAACCGTCCGAGCTCGGAGTAGATCTTTTCGGTGGCCTTCTCCCGGATATGGCAAGTGTTAAGGAGCACGAGATCCGCTTCTTTCCGAGACTCGGACACGCTGTACCCGGCCACAGCCAATGCATCCGCCATGCGTCCGCTGTCGTAGACGTTCATCTGGCATCCATATGTACGGATGTACGCTTTCTTCGACGTCTTCACCGGTTCAGCATTCCGCGGCAATTCAAGAGTTTCAGTCGTCTACCCAAACAAGCGTTCCGAAACAAGGCGGGTCGATCCTCGCGAAACCATGACGCTATCGGAGTTCAGCGTTTGCGCGACGATGAACTGCATTCGCGACTGCATTTGTCACTCGGCAGAGTGAAGGTCAATCTCGTCCAGATTCTCGACAATGCAACTGCGGTTGTTCCGGACCAGCAGCATCTTCTCATGCGGGTCGGCGGATAAGCGACCGGCAAATCCGGCAGCATCGAGAGCATTCCGCGCCTTCGCTTGCGCCGCGCCGCCCAGCCGAGTCCGGAAGCAGCATGAGGCAAGCGCCGGTGCGCAGGGCATCGGACATTATTTGACGAAAGACAAAAAAATCCACTCCAAAGGCTTGTTTCTTCGAGTCCTCATGTTTGATGCATGCATCACTCGGAACTCCATGTCCGCGCGGACCAAAAAACGCTGGACATCGAACACCCCCCCGTAAAATGGGCGCGGTTGCCCGAAGGCGGCAGGAACAATTGCCCCGCCCATCCGCTGCCGGAAGGGGCACCGACACAGGCGACTGACAAGGAATTTCTCATGGACACGAAACTGATCGCAGCTCTCGCTTGCGCAGCGGCGCTGGCGCTCGGCGCCTGCTCCGGCAATCCTCCTGCCGGGTCGACGAACACGGACCGCGAAAGCCCGGAAGTGAATCCGAACGATCCAAACCCAAACGACGATAACAGGGACGACGATAACGGGGGTTCCGGGCCGACGGCGGCAAGTCTCGAGCAACAAGCTGCACGGGCGATTGAGAGGGCGGACGCCGCGGCCGCCGCGGGCAACAGTGGAGACCGCCCCGGGGCGCGGACCGAGATTGAAAACGCCAGAAAAGCGATTGACGATGCGGTCAAGGCGGCGGACGCAGCATACAAAGCCATCCAAGCCTCGGCGAGCGCAACGCCGACGGCACAACTCGCTGCGTACGACCGCCTCACCCGTTTGCTGGCGCTCCAACGAACGCAGACGCCACGCCTTGAAAATGCGCTTGATTCTCTCGCTTGGTTCGGAAGGAAGCTCGCGCGCTACGAGCTTGCGAACGGCGAGGCCGTGACGCCGCGCGAAGACACCAATAAAGTGACGATCAACAGGATTCCTCGGACGATCGACAGGTCCGCGACCGACAGCACCCAAGTTGCAAATACAGAGGAGAACAATCAAGGTTCCCAAACGGCGCGCTTCAATGACAAAACATTCAAGACCGTCATGCACGAAGACGGCAAGAAGGTGTTCTCCGACGTCGACGTCGAATTCAAGGTGGACGGATACACCAAAGTGAGTTTCTCAACTCTTGATTTGGAACTTACTATCCATACAGGAGTGAAATTGACGCGCGACGGGCTTGTCATCCGCACCGGCGGGGGTCGAGCTGGTCCCGCGGCCAATGTCGTAGCGGATTTTACCGACATGCGGAGGAAAATCAGGTATAGAACGGATGCTATCCCGCCAGGCACCACCTCAAGGAACACCCCCGACCCTCAAGGCCAGAACGGCTGGGATCTGGAGATTACATTTGAAGACGAGCCGCGGACCGTGCCCGTTCCGGACGCCCCGGACGGAAAGAACTGGGTTGCCAGCTGGCAAGGAAGCGGCGACTTCTACTGGAGAGCCATCGTCCCCGCTGCAGAAAGCCAGCTGGAGACGGACGGGGACTACTATGAGGAGGGTGCATTCCTCCAGCCGGACGGGTACAAGGATCTCGGCACGTACGAGGTCTGGCTGTCCAACCACCTCGGCGTGGATACGAAGCTCGAGCCGCCTCCGGGCCAAGAGGGCACTTACCCCGAGGACGACGAGCAGTTCTATCTGAAGTACGCCGCATACGGGCTGTTCGTCTACACCGCTGATCCCGAAACTTTTGCACGCGACGTTAATGATGGCCGAGTGGGCCGCGTGCAGAGCCTGCATTTCGGCTACTCGGCCTTCGCGGACGAGGAAGACAAGCGGACCACGGACATCGGCGAGGCGATCACGAGCGGAAAATTCAAAGGGCAGGCTCTCGCCTATGCTTTCAAGGGCACCAACGCCAACAACGAATTCAAGCTGCTGCGCGGCGACGCGACCTTGACGGTGAATATTCCGAAGAAAACGGGCACGGGGAGCATCTCGGGGAATTTGAAAAACTTCAAAGAGTGGGCCGACGCCGGATGGAAGGATTATGGCACCAATTTCAATGTCAGACTGACGAGCAACGCATTCTCGAATGCAGGAGTGTTCTCGGGCAGCGCGACGGCAACAGGCGGAGTCGCGCTCGGCTCAGGAGGAGGATTCAAGGGATCGTTCTACGGCCCCCGCGACAAAAGCGCCGACCTTGAAGTTGCTGGAAGCTGGAATGTAGGCACTGACACCCTCAATACCAACAATTGGCATATGGTCGGCAGCTTCGGCGCCAAGCAAAGGCCGGCGCCAGTGTTGGCGGACAGCGGACCTGGCGGATGATGCCATGCAGCCCGAGGCCGAGGGCACGAATGTGGGTTCTTGCTGGCCGCGGAAAGACTTTCCGGCTTCTGAATCCGGTGGAATGATCGGATTCCGAGGATCTCCGCAGCCGGGGCACGGACCAGCGCTTCGCTGGTCTGCGTTGTATCGAATGGAGATGCAGTCGCGCGGCCGTCTCCTGAAAAGCTCGATACATTCGTTGAAAACATGAAGCTGGTTCTGCCTCCGCCCGCCCCATCAACTTGGATTCCGGGAGCAGTCATGTCGGCGACCAATGCCGAAGCGGCATTCGTTGTTGCACTGATGATCCCGGGCGCCATATTCACATCGACAGCCGGGCGCTTGTAAAGGTAGCGTTTGGGGTCTGCGCGTTGCTCCGCCGCCATGCGCTGAAACGGAATAATTCCTTCCGAGCGCGATTCCCGCCCTGCGTATTGCCGCTGGGGCAACCAAGCCCCTGAAACCGATCCGGAGCATTCGAATATCCCGGAATCCGATCAAATCAACAACATTCAAAAGCCGGAAACCTGTTTCAGCGATCGGTAAGATTTCGCATTCGCGGACTGAAAAGAACAAGCCGTCCACTCCAATATGTGAACTGCATTTGATTGAACTTTGATATTCGGATCGATTTCGCAATGTTTTTCTTTTTGGGTTGCATTGTTTTTTTTGATTCCCGAAGAGTCCTGACTTCGACAATTTATTTTGCTAAACACTTGTTTTTACGTGTTTCCGCCTAAATTTTAGGCACTACATTTCGTTGCGTTCCGGGCTGTTCCCGTCGGCCTCATTCGATCCAACAGGGCGTGCGGGACATCGGCAGCCCCAAGGTCCGGCAAATGCGGTCCATGTCGGGCGTCGTTTTCGAAGGGAGCGCGAAGCGCCGTTTCGAACGCGTGTCGCGCACGATCGAGCATTGCCGGGCGGCGAGGGCGGTCCGGATCCTTTCCGGCGACATCCTCTCCCCCTGCCGCAGCGCGATCCTGCAGGCCAGATGGCGCACGCAGGCGAACGCCATGTAGGCGATGGCGATGTGCGCCTTCACCCGGTCGGGCTTCCAGTGGAACACCGGCCGCACCTTGAGGTCGTGCTTGGTGATCCGGAAGCTCTCCTCGACCCTCCAGAGTTCGCGGCAGCGGTCGAACAGTTCGGAATGGCCCATGTCGGGCGCGTTCGTGACGACGCCTTTCAGCCCGTCCCATCGGGCGGCCTCCTTGATTTTGTCCTCGTCGACTTCCAGCCGGGCTTTTCCCGCGAGCTTGACGAACCGGCCGAAGCCGCGTCCGGAGAGCGCCTGCGCGGGATTTGCGCTTCGGCCGAGCTTGCGGACCAGCTTGTCGACCGCCTTCTTCCGGTCGGCGGCGTCCTTTTTCGCCCGCTTCCGGCTCCAGCCGACGACGATGCGGCGTCCCTTGTGCTCGAACTCCGCCGAACGCAAACCCTCGGAGCCGCCGACGGGCTGGTAGGCGCCGAGGTCGAGGATCCGCTCCTTCAGCATTTTCGGCAATGACTTCAGCCGGGCGCCGACGATGTACTGGAGATCCCGCTCCTCCATGTCCTTGAGGTTCGCCTCGCCGAACATGCCCCGGTCGGCGACGTGGATCGCGGTCTCGATGCCTTCGCGCCCGCGCATCTTCTCCAGCGACGGGATCAGGCTCTTGCCTTCGTACTCGGATCCGGGGAACACCTCGTAGCCGATCGGCAGACCGTCGGACGTCACCATCAGCGCAAGCAGGACCTGCGTCCGGGCGTGCCGGCCGTTCTTGGAGAAGCCGAACTCGCGCAGCCCGTCCGCATCGACCGACTCGAAGTGCAGCGTCGTGCAGTCGAAGAACACGACGCTCGCCGGCTCCGGCAGAAGCCGCCGCGTCGCCCCGGCCGCGAGATCCTTCATGCTTTCGATCGCTTTCCCGTCCAGCCGGTCCATCATCCGGTAGATCCTCTGCACCGGGATCGAAACTCCGAGATCGCTTTCCAGCCGCCTTGCGGTGCCGAGCTTGCTTTCGGGATTGGCGATGCGCGCCGTCACGATGTGCCGCAGCGTCTCGCGCGCCGTGCGGTTCCTCTTGGTCGGCAGCAGCTCGTCGAAGCCCAATTGGCGGTAGACGGCTCCGCAGGCCTCGTGGAAGCCGGTCACGACCCGGTGCTCCTCGCGGGTCTCCTCGATGACGACCGGCGGACCCGCCTTCGCCTTCTCCCGCCGGGTCTTGATCGCCAGATCGACGAGCTTCTCCTGCGGAAGCAGGGAGGGCTGCCGCTCGCACCGGAGTTCGACCTTGATGGTCTCGCCGAGCTCCATGAGCTTCTCCAGCTCGGCGTCGGTCTTGGCGACGCCGACATGGCGGACGATGCGCTGGCTGACCTTGCGGCCCTCGCGCACGGATTCGACGAGCTGGACGGACTTCCTGGAGCTTCCGGGCTTGGTTTTGACGCGGAGAAACATGGGACCATTCCTGATTCGGCGTTTTCCGAACCGCTACCACGGTCTCCCGGATTGCACAAGAGTATTATCATTGGAGCACTACATTTTACTGCGAAGCACGACAGAGCCGGAATTCCCTTGCGCGCAACGCCCCTCAAAGCCGAAACGGCGCTGAAATTGAGTCAAACTGTCGAAGTCAGGAAATCAACAACATTCAAAAGCCGGAAACCTGTTTCAGCGATCGGTAAGATTTCGCATTCGCGGACTGAAAAGAACAAGCCGTCCACTCCAATATGTGAACTGCATTTGATTGAACTTTGATATTCGGATCGATTTCGCAATGTTTTTCTTTTTGGGTTGCATTGTTTTTTTTGATTCCCGAAGAGTCATGAATCAGTTCAATTCGCTTCGGTGGGCTTCAACGAATGCGGCCAAACTGGGGAATGTGAAATCGATTTCGGGCGTATGCTTCGGTTTTGAAGCCGCTCCAAAGCCGATCTTGCCGCATCTTCTATGTATCCAGCAATTTGAAAGCCCCGTCGCACGCGCAGTTTCGTGGTCATGAAACATGCTTTCCGCGACGTGCAGGATTTCTGACCTCCGAACGTCGTGTCGTGCCAGTTGATCAAACATGTACTCAAAGTTTCTTCTTTCAGGCTTGTAGCTTCCTATGTCTTCAGCAGTGTAAACTGCATCGAATTGGATGCCGAGCTTTTCCCGCGAAGCCTCGAAACTTGCGTTGTCTACATTGGACAAAACGACCAGCCGGTAGTGCTTATTCAGATATTCGAGCGCCGATGCGCTGTCATTGAATGGCGGCCAGCTTCCGATGGATTTGCCGTATTCGAGACATTCGGCCCACGATGCGGGAATGCGCCATTCTTCAGCCAGCCGCTTGTAGACGACTGCCAGCAATCGCCCGTACGGCATGGAGGGCGTGGCCGACTGCTGCGCTGCTTCCAACCGCGCATGCATCTCCAGAAGCTCGTCGGTCGAAACGGCAATTTCGGCGCGGCTGGTCAATGGTTCCAGACCTCTGGAGATGCCTGTTTCCCAATCGATCAACGTTCCGTAGCAATCGAACGTCAGCACCTTGAAGTCTTTCAGGGACGGGCATTTCTTTCGGTCGGGCATTTTCGCTTTCCTGGTCAAGAGGACTGATTCGAGATTTCGCCTTGCCTCGCATGCAATAAGAAATTGATGGCTAAGATGCCGTCATTGCATCATTTCGGCAATCCGTGCATGCATCCGGCAATCCGCATTCCGCAAGATCATTTCTCAATGCGAAACTCGCAGAGTCCGCGCAAGCACGGCAGCTCGGGCCGTCGCGATGATTTCAGCGCACTATAATTGCCCGGAAATCGTTGACATTCGTTCCAGTCGGACCGGTTGTGAAAAGATCTTCGATCATTTCAAATGCGTACGCGGTATTGTTCTCGTTCAAGATCGAAACTGGGTCCATGCCTTTGCTTCGCATCATCGCGATCGTGTTTCCGTCGGCGAACGCTCCCGCATTCGACCCGCTTCCGTCGATGCCGTCCGTATCGGCGGACAACGAAACAATTCCCTCCATTCCGGCAATCTCTCCGGCGAAGGCGAGCTGGAATTCAGTATTGGGGCCTCCTGTCGCGCTCTTGCCCGTCGATCTTTGAGTCACGGTCGTCTCGCCCCCTGACAACAACGCCGCAGGCGCCTTGAAAGGACGGCCCCGTCGGCGGACTTCTTTCGCGATCGCGGCCAAGACGCGTGCGACCTCCCGCGCTTCTCCCTCTATCGAATCCGAAAGGACGCAGGCGTTCAGGCCGAGCTTGGAAGCGCGGGCCGCTGCCGATTCCATGGAAATTCTCGCCGAAGCCACGACTTCCGTTTCGTTGCTTCGGAACGCGGGATCGTCGGGCGACGGAGCAGGCTCGCCGCCGCTCGAAATGAACCGCTCGATGTCCGAAGGAAGGTCGATATGATAACGGTCAATGGCTGAAACCGCATCGGCGTTCGCCGAATGGTCGGGAACCGTCGGTCCGGAAGCCACCATGGAAGGGTCGTCGCCCGGAACATCCGAGACAACAAGAGTAATCATTCGGGCTGGCGCTGCGGCTGCCGCCAGCCGTCCTCCTTTGATGGTCGAAAACTGCTTCCGCACTGCGTTCATTGCAGATATGGGAGCGCCGCAACGAAGCAGCTTTTCATTCAACGCGATCTCGTCGGACAGCGAAAACCCTTTTGGAGGACCGGGCAGAAGCGCCGACCCGCCTCCCGAAATCAAGGCGACGACCAAATCGTCGGCGGCAAGCGGACGAACCAATTCAAGCAGCGCCGCCGATGCGGCAAGTCCGCACTCGTCAGGGACGGGATGGCCTGCCTCGATGACCCGAATATTGTCGCAATGCGCCCCGAAGCCGTATCTTGTCACGACCGTCCCTGTGAGCGGCCCTTCCCAAATCTCCTCCAGCGCTCTGGCCATCTGCGCCGATGCTTTTCCTGCGCCTACGACAACGGCGGATCGGGATTTTTCGTGACGGAGGCGGGCTTCGATCGCGGCTTTCGGATTCGCGGCATTGACGGCCGTGCGAAACAATTCGGCAAGTATTTCTCTGTCTGTCATGATTGGTTAGCAAAATCTCATCGTATTCCGGCTGCTCCTGCCGGTCCCGGTTTTTCGAAGGATCGCCGCCGTCCGCTCTCGGGATCTGTTCTGACGGCAACGGCCTGGAATCCCCGGAGGCGAGCAACCTCACTCATCGGCAATGCGTCGAAAGAGTCCGCCAATTTCTTTCTTCGCAACCCGGCTCGTAACCGCCAGCGCAAGCCCCAGTCCGGCAATGACGCTGGATGCGATGCCGAACCATACGCCCCAAGTGTCCATGCCCAGCACGAGCACGAACAACGAAACGAACGCCGCGATTCCCAGACCTTGCCGGAACACGCCGATCCAAAGCGTCCAGATCGGCCGCTTCAAAGCTTGCAATAGCGAATTCATCGCGAACAGAAGGATGTAGACCGGTAGAATGAATCCATCCACATTGAGGTAGTCTCCCCCGATTCTCACCACTTCGGGATCCGAGCTGAATAGGCTTACGGCGGGCCGCGCCGCCACCCACAAAATCAATGACGCGACCAGCATCACGGCGACTCCCGCCTTGCAGCAGAACGCGAATGCTGCGCGAACCCGGCTGTATTCGACGGCGCCGAAATTCTGCGCGGCGATGGGAAGCAACGCGATCGTCAGCCCGAATCCGGGCAATAGCAGCATTTGCTCAATGCGAAGTCCGACGCCGTACGCAGCGATGGCTTCCGGACCGAATTCCTTCAGAAACATCTGAACGACGAATGAGCCGAACATCATCACGATCATCGCCGAGCTCGTCGGAACCGCTTGCGCCGTTATCGCCGCGAATGTTGATCTCGCCGGCCTGTAGGCTGGCTTCGTCGCGTGGCGCAGCACGTCGGAACGATACACGCGGAATAGAATGAACGACATGACGCCCGTCTGGCAGATCAGCGTCGAGAGCGCGATCCCATTGAAGCCGATGCCCTCGAAGATGCCTGGAATTCCGAAAACAAGAAGCGGATTCAATGCGACATTGCCGAAAAAGGCCGCGATCTGCGCTCGCTGCATGCTTACCGCGTCTCCTTGCGCGGTCAGGATTCCGTTGGCTCCGAAGGCGATGAGGAAAGACGGCGTGGCCAGAAGGAGCAATTGCAGGTAGTCGTTCGCTGCATCCCGATAGGGTCCGTTTTCCGAAACTGCTGCCACCAAGGCCGGCGAAGCGAAGAAGCCCAATGTCCCGATCAGCAGCGAGGCTATGGCGGCATAGCTCAATCCTTGGCAAGCGATGCGCTTTGCACGCCTCGGCCGTCGCGCGCCGATTGCGTTTCCGACCAGCGCTCCCATGGCCGAATTCACGCCGAACCCGATTGAAATAAGTATGAAGAAAACTTGGAACGAGATTGCCAGCCCCGCCAATGCATCCGTGGAGATCAAACCCGCGAAGTACATATCCACGACGTTGTACAGCGTCGTGAACACCATTCCGATCGCTGTAGGAACTGCCATGCGGCGAAAATGCCCTGGTATGGAGCCTTTGCTCAAATCGTAGGTTTGGCTCATGAATCGCCGGAACGCTTTGCCTGCAGAACTGTCAATTTCGCTGGATGGCTTATCCTTGGGCTTCGCGCGCAATTTCCAGATTGCGCCGTGCGCCATGCAGCAACAGGCTGCTCCGTTTCATGATTCGGCCGGATCATCAATAAGCGGCGACGCAATCCCGACGGCTTGCCGATGCGTTGCGCCGTCTTCGGAAGCGATCAAATGGATTGCGTTTTGCAAGTGCGAATGGGTACCGAATTGAAATCGGCAGATTCAAGCGCCGGGCATCCACAAGTTTGCATTGCTTGATTCTTGGTCAGGCACAATTGCAGACCTCAAAGCACTTGGGCCGAGCGACACGCGAGGACTTGGAACCGGCTCAATCCGACAAGCATGAGACGCACACCCAAAATATGCGGATTAATTGCATTTCGACACTGAATATCGATATGGCCCCATGTCTCTCGAGGTATTGCGCTGCAAATCGCCATTGAATTCAAAAGCGGCAGTTTCCCGGAAACGCTCCCGGGACGGAGCGGCCCGCTGCCGGCTCAAACCCGGTCGGATCACGCAACTGAGCCCGAGCGGGCGCGTCCCGTATTTTGGTCGGACGGGATGCCGCCGGTCGAAAGCCGAAGCCAGCGCCTTGCTTGCCGTCGAATGCCGCTTCGAAAACAATCTCAAGCCCGAAATCATCAATTGAAGGGATAGCCGGGCCGCAACTGCCTGACTAAAAAATGGGATGCGCCCGACCCGGCCCGGACGATTGCATGCGGCCGGATTCCGTCGTTTTGCCGCAAATGCGGAATCGCGATGATGCCTGAATTCAGGCGCCGGCGTCGCGAAGTCAAATCCGTTTTCTCTTGGGCGGATGATCGGGGCGTGCTGATCCGCGAATTCGCTTCAGCTCTCTGACCGTTCCACGACGTAGTTCATCAGGCTGGGAATTCCGGGCTCGCAGCGGTCTTCATTCCCGAACTGACTCCAAATGAAACCGACGTTCCGAAGATTGGCCTCAACCCATAAGGCCGGCTCAATCCCGCCGCTTGCCTTCGCCCTTTCTTCCAGTTTTTTGTCAATGCTCCGGCCGATGGTCGATTTGATCGCGGAGGTGGAAATCGATATCGTCTTCTGCGCTACGAAGAGTCGCGCAACGGCTTCGGCCGAGGCCAATATGCCCCCAGCTTCAAGCTCACTGTGGCGATCGGCATAGTAGGTGTTCCTCGCAATGCGGAATGCGTTCAATGCCTGCTCCAGGATTGCACCGCCGATTATGTCGCCATCGACGAGTTTGTCCAGTTCAGCCTTGGCGGACCGATGCAATTCTCTGCCGACAAGCTGAAGAAAATAGGGATAGCGCTGCGCAGCATCGGCCGCTTGATCCAGCGTGTCAGCCTCGATACGATAGCCCATCCGCTCCAAGGGCGCCCGGAGCGCCTCCTGCGAAGCCGCCATGTCGAGGAGCCCGATGCCGATCTTGTCCAAGCGGTTCCAGAACGTAGCCTCAATCCTGTTCAAGCGCGATGAAGTGTCCGGAGTGCCGGCGAGGATCAGCAGCAGCGGCCGCCCTTTGCCGATAAGTGCCTGCGCATCGTTGAAGAAAGCTCGCGCGACTTCCGGATTGTGATGCAGAGTATGCGCCTCGTCGACCAACAACGCCAGGCCGCTGTTTGAACACATTTTCTCCAGGACGGGTCCGAGCAATTTTTCGGCGGCCTCTTGTCGCGAAAGGCTGATTCCCGTTCCTAGAATATTTATGCTTGCCGATTGTACGTCGCTTGCGAGGGTCGTGAACCTCTCCCGGTCCGCGAGCCGCCCTACGAGGCTGGAGTACGATTTGAAACAATCTGGATTCAGTACTGCGCATTTGATTTTGCCCTCGCATTCTTCGACATGCGCCTCCGCCCATCGGAGCAGCGCTGTCTTGCCGTTGCCGCGCGGGCCGATCAGAGCGATGTTCGCCGCGGGATTGCACCCCTCCTCCAAGTCCTCAAGCGCTTCAATGATCACGGCCTTCTCGCGCTTGCGCCCGGCCAATACCGGCGGGGTCGTTCCTGCGCCGGGCGTGAACTTCAGGTTTGGGCCTGTGGTCATATTCGGTTGCGGCATAGTCGCAGTCTTGGGGCTGGCGATTCAAATATAGCGGATCGCTCGACCAACTGGTAGCGGAACCGGCGCCAATTTCAACGTCCGCGGCGGAAAGGAGTCAGTTCCCCGGCTGATTTGAGTCCTTTCTGCGCCAAACCATTAACCATCTCGACAATGAAAGCAAAGTTATCCGCACGCATGTTTCGGGGCGATCCTGCATCATGCCCGCTTTGCGGGCAGGAGGAATTCGAAATCGCAACCTTTGTCCGCCTGCAGGATTTGCTCAGCATACAGCCGGTCGTAGCCTCTCAATGCCGTCGAGTCTTTGGATGCGGAAGACTGCTCTTTCCGTCGGCGATCCAGCGTTGTTTCATCGACAAGTAAATCGATTCGCCTCTCGCTTACCGATATCTTGATCCGGTCTCCTGTTCTAACCAAACCCAGCGGCCCTCCGGATGCGGCATCGGGAGCGACATGCAACACGACGGTCCCGAATGCGGTGCCCGACATTCGGGCATCCGAAATCCGCACCATGTCTTTTATACCGCGCGCGGACAATTTCTTCGGAATGGGCAGATAACCCGCTTCCGGCATCCCGGAATCGCTGGTCGGACCCGCGTTCTGAAGAACCAGAAAGTCGTCCTCGCCGACATCCAATTCCGGATCGTCGATCTTTTCCGAAAGACTCCTGAGCGACTCGAATACAACCGCTTTGCCGGTCTTTTCGAACAGCGCAGGATCGGCCGCGGACCGCTTCAATACTGCCCCGCGAGGCGCAAGGGTGCCGAATAACGACACCAGCCCGCCGACCGGTTCGATCGGGTCGGAGGCCGATGCGATGACCGAGCGATCCGCGGAAAGGGAATTCTCATCGAGCCGCTGGCCCAGCGTCTCGCCGGTCGCGGTCATGCAGCTCAAGTCCAAAAGCGGACGCAGTTCCCTGAGAACGGCGCCGACGCCGCCGGCATTGAAGAAGTCCTCCATGTAATGGCTGCCGACAGGTTTCAAATTGACGAGGACGGGCGTCGTATCCGACAGCTCGTTGAGTTGCTGCAACGGCATGTCTATTCCCAGCCTGCCGGCGATGGCTGAGAGGTGGAGCACTGCATTCGTTGAGCCGCCCAGAGCCAAGAGCAGCCTCAGCGCATTTTCTACCGAAGCGGGCGTAATGATTTGGCTTGGTCTGATCGGGTTTTCAGCCAGTCTTGCCGCAGCGGCGCCGGTCGCCTCCGCCGCCCGCAATCTGTCGGCGTGGACGGCAGGAATGGCTGCGGTGCCGGGCAATGACATCCCCAAGGCTTCCGCTATGCAAGCCATCGTCGAAGCTGTGCCCATGACAGCGCATGTGCCTGCGGTTGTCGCAAGACGGGACTCGATCCGCCCGATTTCAGACTCGTCGATGCGACCCGCTCTGTAGCTCGCCCAGAATCTTCGGCAGTCCGTGCATGCGCCCAGCCTCTCTTGACCGTATTTCGCCGTCATCATCGGCCCCGCCACCAACTGGATGGCGGGGACATCCGCCGAGGCCGCTCCCATCAGCTGCGCCGGAACCGTCTTGTCGCAACCTCCCATGAGCACGACGGAGTCCATCGGCTGCGCCTTCACCATCTCCTCGGTGTCGATCGACATCAGGTTGCGATACTTCAGACTCGTCGGATGCAGAAACACCTCGCCGAGCGAAATCGTTGGAAACTCCAAGGGCAGCGCGCCGGCGGCGAAGACGCCGCGCTTCACGGCTTGCAGCATTTCCGGGAAATGCCGATGGCAGTTGTTGAAACCCGAATGGGTGTAGGCGATCCCGACGACCCGCTTGCCGAGCATTTCACGCGAATAGCCCATGGAGTTCGCGAACGATCTCCGCAGATAGACGGAAAAATCCGGATCTCCATAGTCGGTGAGCCTTGTGGAAATGCCGTGAGGTTTTTCTGACATGGAAACACTCCCTTCGACTCCGCCGTTTTGGCTTGCACTCCCGCTCTCCGAACTCGCGGTTGCGTAGAGGAAGCGGCATTCCTTGCGATTGCCGACGCCAAGACTGCGCCGTGCGGTTCCGGCGGATTATTGCATTAAGTCGGACACGCACAAATCTCAAAGAGAAATCGCTTGCTGTTCCCGTTACGGAGCGAGCCGCGACAAGAACATGTCGCCTTCGCCGAACTTCCGCCGTCTTTGATCGCAAATCCTTATACTGCCGAACCGCTTGCCTTCCGGCCACGCTTCAAATGCGGCGGCATCAAGTCCGGCGCGCATGCTGCGATCACGGTGCCGTGCGACGCAGATTCGGAAACATTCAGCGCCTTTGCGTGACACGCCGGAATCGGATGTCCTTCGCAGATCAGCATCCGGCTGCTCCGGCTCCGCAGTCACTGCGACCAAAGCTCTCCCCGGATGGGGACCGGCTGCTCGTTTTTCACAACGACTTTTATCGCATCGTCCACTGGCTCGCGCGCGTAGCGCAGGGCTTCCGGCAGATCGGCCATCATGAAGGTATGGGTATGGATCTTGGATGCGTCGAATTTGCGTTGCTCCATCATGGCCGCAGCGCGATGCATCGCGTTCCGCCCTTCGCCGCGAGTGCCGTGCAAATGAATGCTGTTGGTCACGACATGCTTGATATCGACAGGGACGTCGCTGTCCTGGAACGCCGCAAAGCAAATGCGGCCGCCCCTGTTGCACATGTAGACCGCCTCATTGACCGCAGAGGCCGTGCCGGAGCATTCCAGCACGCAATCGGCCCCGACTCCGCTCGTCAGTTCTCGAACGCGCTCAACCGGATTCTGCGCACGCAAGTTCACGACATGGTCGGCGCCGAGTTCTTGGCCCATCCTGAGCCTGTTCGCCCCCGTACCTGCAAGTATGACCGGCTGCGCGCCGAGCGCTTTCGCGACGGCGACGCCCATGAGCCCGACCGGGCCGGGTCCGGTTACGGCAACGCATTCGCCGGCGACCATGCCTCCGAGTTCCGACAAGCCGCATGCGGCAGCGCCCGCGGTCGCGATCAGGGTTGCCTCTTCGTCGCTCATTGCATTCGGTACCGGCACGAGCGTGTTGATGTTGTTGATCGCGTACTCCCCGAAACCGCCGTCTGTCGTGAAGCCGTTGGCCCGATGGCATTTGTCGGTCTGCCCGAAGTTCTTTCCGTAATTGTGGCAAGACGCGTACATGCCGTTCCTGCAGCGCTTGCATTGGCCGCAGCCGGAATGGGCTTCGACCGCCACCCGGTCGCCGACCTTGAACTCGTCCACTCCGGGTCCCAGAGCCGCGACCGTTCCCATATATTCGAGACCCGGCGTGAACCCTTTGTTGAACGGCAATCCGCCTTCAATGACCGCCGGAAGTCCGTGATGAATTATTTCAAGGTCCGTGTCGCAAATCGCGACGGCGTCGATCTGGACAAGTACTTCCAACTTCGAGGGCAAGTTCACGGGCTTTGTGACCAGTTCCAGCTCGCCCGGACCGTTCAGCGCCCACGCGCGCATGTTTTTCGGTATGTCCATCACCATTCTATCGGGTATCGCTTTGAGAGATCCGGTCATTGGGTATGTCTCCTTTGCAATGGCATGCCGCCCAATTCAGTCAATTTTCCGCAAATGGCGGAAATGCGTCTGCTGGAATCCTTAATGTTCCGCTTCGGGCACGAAAAGCGCCTCCGACGCAGACAATTCCAAGTTGAAACTCCTCGTTTTCCCGCGAGCGGCCCTTCCGCCCAACCGCGCGCAGGTCGCAATGAAACTCCTCGCAAGACGGGACCGTCCTTTCAGTGAACTTCTGATCGGACCGATCCAATTGGAAACCGGGAGCCGCTCAAAGCGAGTCGTGGAGCGTGCTGGATTTCGCGGTCAACAAGGACAGGGCGATCACTGAAACGAACACGATCGCTCCGCCCAGAAACTCCACTCTGGTTATTCCCTCGAATCCGAGCATCCACACCCAGATCGGTCCCAAAGCGCTCTCGACCAGCACGAGAACGCCGACTTCGGCGGCAGGTATGAACGGCGTGGCCCATGTGACCAATCCTATCCCGAGCCCCGTCGCGAGCGCGCCCATGACCAGGATCAAAGCCAAATCATACATCTCGACATGCACGCTTCCTGCGAGCGCGATCGAGCAAATCAACCCGTAAATCGACGACAGGACGCCGCCGACGAACGTGCCTCCCAATATGTCGGTCTTCCGGTTTTTGCGCGCCAGAACAAGCATGATTGCGAACGCGCCCGCCGCGACCAAGGCACAGACGTTCCCGAATGTTCGACCGGTCGTAATCCCGTCTCCGATCATCAGGATCACGCCTCCGCTCGATGCCGCCATCGCAAGCCATGTGAATGGGTGCGGCTTTTCGCCGATCCATATCCAAGCGATGCTCGCGGCGAGCAAAGGAGAGACAGTGATTATGAACAACGTGGACGCCACCGAAGTGTACATGATCGAAAACACGAACCCGGTGAACGCCATCGAAAGACAGAAGCCGATCTGCAAATCCTGCCTGTCGAGCGATCGCAGAAGCGCCGGAAACGAAATGCGCCGGCGAATGCAAATCAAAAGAGCAAGCATTCCGCACAAGCCGATCGCCCGATAAAGGAGAACTTGGAACGGCCCCGCGTGTTCAAGCATTCGCATGAAGATGCCGGTCGTGCTCATGAAGACCGCTCCCGTCACCACCAGCAGGATCGCAATTTTCCTCGACATCATTGTGGCCGGCTCCGGTTCAATCGGCGATCGCGCTTGCGGAGGCTTGAACGAACCTCCGCAGAGAGCTGTCTAAATCCCTTGAAACGGCGTGATCCGCCGCGTCAAGAACGAATTGATGATTTCGCCCGGCGCAATTCGATATCGTGCCGGAAATTCATCGATTCAGGCGCTTGGCGAATCGAATTGCCTGCGAGCGGGCGGTGCGGGCCTGTCGGCTTTGTCCGGGCGGCATGATTTTTCAATCATTGCAGCTATCGGCGACGCGACTCTTTCGCCACCGCGGCGCAATGGAGTTGGCTTGGCGGACAGGCGCCCATTTGCAGTTTCGGTCCGTTGAAAGAAATCGAACAAAAAACACGGCGCGGGCTTGACCTCGGCCAACATGCAACAGCGGACGCGGTGAACTCCGGCAAGCTGCGCTTGTCGGCCGCTGCCGCTCAATTCGCCGGAGCCGACTTTCCTGTCGACTCCGGTGAATTTCGGAATGCAGCGCGAAGCCCGAGGCACAATCGGCGCTGCGAATCGGCGGAAACGGATCAGTTTCCTGTTTGAAGCATCGCCTGCTGTCTTTCTGCATCGGTCATGGAAGACAACGAGACCACTTTGGGCGGAAGATCTCCAGCCTGGGATTGGTATACGCCAGCCATCAACGCGAAAGAAAAGGCGGCCATGAAAAAGAATGCGGCAAATCTCCTGGTCATCTTGTATCTCCTTTGGTTGCCCGATGTCAGTCGGGTGATTCGCTCGATATTGTCTGATTAGCATAAATTCAAATGTCATGTAAAGAGATTTATATCGCCACGTGAATTTTTTTGCGTTGGGATGCGCGAACGAACCGGAGCTCTCAAGAGGAATGTTGCGGCAGGAGCGCCTGTTCGGCGCACGGAACGCGGCGCGCGCATATCCGCGTCTTTCGTTCGGCCCGCCTCGCAATCCGCTTGGCCCGCCCGATGGCGAAAGCGAGGAAGCAATATTTGTGAAGAAAAATCGCTGGATAAAAAAAGTATTTTAAAACAGGTTATTGAGAGCGAATATGTTCATTCGCGCAGACGAGATGCGGTTCCGATCGCAAGCGCTTTGCAATGGGAGTATCGGTTAAGGAATCAATCGAAGGAGCGTTGTTCCGGCTTGGACCTTGCTGCTGAAGAACGGAGCCGAACGCCCGAGTTGGCCGGAATCGGAATCAAACCAAATCCAAATTCCGGCCAACTCGGCAATCACAAAAACTGTGACAAATGAGACGCACCCAACCCTTTGCGACGGGAATTCGGCTGCTACTCCCATTCCCCGGGAGGGCTCAGGAAGGATCCGACGAAAACGATAGTTTCGGCTCCGTCCCCAGTCCCGGTCGTGAACGAACTTCCCAAGGTGCCTGCCACTGCTCGCGGATTCCCGTTGACGTTTCTGTTGGAAAACCGTCCGCTCCAAGACCCTCCAGTGGTCGAGATCGGCAAATTCAAATCCGTTTCAGCGGTGACGCCGCCGCCCTCAATCCGACCATTGTCGCTGATGGTCGCCTCTCCCAATCTTAAGCGGTAAGGAACCCTGTCAGATGAGGATTCGTCGTCGTCGAAACCCTCTTCATATACAATGCCGTTATTGTTGCAGCCGACGCACCCGCTGATAGTGCTGTTCGTGAAGTTCGCCGTCATGCTCAAAATGGAATTGAATCTCCCCACGTCCAGTTCATCATCGGTCGACACATAAATGCCGGAAACCAGACCCGTGTAAGTGGCCGTCCCGGTCAGCCCGCTCAAGTCGGCATCAGATTCGATTTCAGGACCGTCCACGAATGCGCCAATCTCGATATTTTGCGGCGAAGGATTGTCTGCGTCGTCAGTCTTTATCCAAATGCCTCGGGCAAACCACTCACTTTGAGCCGCCTGCTGGTTCCAGTTCGCCTCCACAAAAGCGATCGAGACTGAATTTCCGCTTTCTTGTCCGCGCAGAGTCCAAGCTCCCTGACCGTCTTCTGCCGAGTCCGGGTCGTCCGACGCATCCGACGGAGGACGAAAGTTCTCCACAGACCCGCCGGAGCGGGTTACTGTAAAGGTCGGCTGATTTCCGCTAAAGCTGGCGCTTGCTGAATCCGTTGTAGTGCCGCTGGCGACGTTGCTGGATTGCGTTACGCTTCCGAATTTCGCTCTCGCTATCGCCGCCGTCCTAGCGGCATCCAGAGTCGTCTCGGACGAAGGGATGAGATCTCCTATCTGCGCTGAACCGGGATCTCTTTCGTCACCGTCCGTAGCAGAAGAAACCACCGGCGACCCGCCTCCGCATCCCGCCAAAACCAGAATGCTCGCGCCGATCGTTGCAATAGTTGTTTTCATCATGCTCGCTGCTCCTTGCGCGCGGAACTTGCCTGTAGTTTCCATGCGCGTTTCTTGTCTGCACCAATCGCGAAACATAGGCGAGCATAGCGCTGGAGTAAATGGTTTGTAATGCGTCTGTGTTCAGCAAAGCGCGTTCCATGATTCTTTGTCAGGCGGCTTCGGCGCAACAAGCCTTCCAGTATAGGAAGTCGGGCCGCCGCATGTTTTCGAGGCAGCATCCGGCGGCGAGCAAGGCGTTGGCGACCGCTTTCAACAAGCGGCACTCCGCCTGTTTGAATCGGGTCCCGACGATGTGCATGCAAGCGCTTTCCACGACGCCGGAGCCGACCGGCAATCCGCGTTTCCTGCGGAGGTCGCAACGCAACCTGTGCGAGTCGGCCTCCAAATAGCCGTGCAGACCATGACGGCTTCAGGTCGGCGATGACATGAGCGGCTCGCCCGGCGTTCAGCTGCTCCTTGATCCAGTTCATCCACCCCTTCCGTTCGCCTTTGCCCGGCGTCAGTGCCGGCCGGCGGCGAACGCATATTCGAGGGCATGGAATTGATTGAGAAGGAAGGTCGCTTTCCGTCCGGGCACGATTTCCTCGCAGAAATTCCAAGTCCATGCGGCTCCGTCGGACCGGCGTGGCCTCGGCGCTTGACCGCATCCCATGTTCCGCCCAGATCCGAAGCACGGAAAAAGACTTCATGCCCCGGCCTCGCCCGAAGGCCGCGAAACCGGTTTTGACATGCCCGACCGGAATGCAGAATTATCAGTACGCATCAATACTTGCTACTGACCTGCGCATGACGCTTTTGTCGCTGCGGAACAGCGGTTGAAGCGTCTTTCCATTCAATTCGGTCCGCAATCAGGTGCGAAACCCTTCGAAATATGGATCAAGAGCGGAATGCAGTCGAATTGAGGAAAAACCCTACTTGTCGAGCGATCGGGCGATCAGCTCCTTCATTATCTCGTTGGTGCCGCCGTAGATCATTTGCACTCTGGCATCGGCATACAGGCGCGAAATCGGATATTCCGTCATGAATCCATACCCGCCGAACAGCTGAAGGCATTCATTCATGACAACGTTTTGAGTTTCGCTCCCCCAGTACTTCGCCATCGACGCGGTTGCCGAGTCCAAAGCCCCAGCCTCCAGCCGTCCGATGCAATCGTTCAAAAAGGACCGCAGGACTTCGGCTTTGGTCTTGAGTTCGGCAAGCTTGAATCGGGTGTTCTGGAAATCCATGATCCTCTTTCCGAACGCCTTGCGCTCCCGGACGTACGCGACAGTTTCCGCGAGAGCGAAATCGATTGCGCCAAGCGCCGATATTCCGATCAAGAGCCTTTCCCACGGCAGTTGCTTCATGAGCTGATAAAATCCTTGGCCTTCTTCCTGGCCAAGCAAGTTCGTCAGCGGAACCGAGGCATTGTCGAAAAACAACTCCGAGGTGTCGTTCCCTTTCTGGCCGAGCTTTTCAAGCCTTCGACCCCGCCGGAATCCATCCAGCCCGTCGGTTTCGACCACGATGAGCGACACCCCTTTCGCGCCTACGCCTTTGTCCGTTTTCGCGGCGAGCACGAGCAAATCCGCCGTTCCGCCGTTGGTAATGAAGGTTTTCGACCCGTTTATTCGGTATTGGTTGCCGACGCTTTCCGCTGTAGTCTGAATCGACTGCACGTCCGACCCGCATTCGGGTTCCGACATCGCCAATGCGCCGACTCGCGCGCCGGAAACCAGATTGGGCACCCAGCGCTGCTTCTGCTCCTCCGTTCCGAAAGCGAGTATGTAGTGAATCACTATGGACTGGATGCCGTAGCCCCATCCGCTGTCCCCTGCGCGTCCCTGTTCATAAAGAACGACGGAATCAAACCCGATCCCTCCGCCGCTGCCGTCGTATTCCTCCGGAACTGATCCGCCCATCAGCCCGGCATCGCCGGCCTTCCTCCAGAAACTCCGGTCCACGCATTGCTGGTCCGCCCACCTTTCCGTGTTCGGGATCATTTCGTCCGCGAAGAACCGTTTTACAGACTCGGAAAACAGTTCATGTTCATCCTGCTTCCAAGTCGCGGACGGCGTGAATAGTCCCATGCCGATCTCCATCAAGGCTTACAGACGAATTCCATGCAATGCCCGACAATTATAGGCATGTTCGAGAAATTCAACAGCCATCGGTCGAATGGACACGCCATCCCCGGCGCGAATCCGCAAATTTGCGGTCGCCGTCAGCGGCATTAGGCGGCAGCGGAACAAATTCAAGCCATGAATTATCCGAAGACTTCCTTGCGGACGGCGACGAATTTCGAAGTGCAATTTCCACCCGCGATCTTCTTCCTTAAACTTCGCTTGAAGGCTGCGGCGCAAATCGAGACGATTTCACGAAATTTTTGATGCTTGGAGTTTGTTGGCCGCGACAAAGCGATCGTTCATGGCGATTCTTGCCGGATCCGCGGCTCGCAAAACCCATTCGCCGAGCAATTTCGCGCCGATCATGCGAGATCCGACCATGTGCGGGTATTCGATGGCGCTTCGACGCTTGAGCAGTTTGGCTTTCAACTGGTTTCAATACGGCCGATCCTAAGCCACCAGTAGATCGCAGAACCCTTCCAAAAAGGTTCGGTTTCCCGGGCATCTACCAATTCGTAAGCCGTATTGCCGTTCACTGACCGCAATGTGGGGTCTGCGCCGACGGAGCGCAGCGAGTGGACGATTTCGGGATCATCGGCGAAGAACGCGGCGAAATGAAGCGGCGTCCATCCGTTCGTGTCAACCGCGTTCACATTGGCTCCCAGTTCCGCCAGTTCCCCGATGACCTCCGAGTTTTTGGCATACGCCGCCGCCCAATGCAGAGGCGTCCTCCCTAAATCATCTTTCGAATTCGGGTTTCCGCCGCCTTTCGCCAGCGCCTCGAAGACAAGAGGGTTGTTGGATTCAGGCGCAGCTCGGTGCAACGGGGTCCAACCGTTGTCGGCGCGCGCGTCCGGTTCCGCGCCTCCTTCAATCAAGGTCTGAATGACTGAAACTGTCGCGTCTTCAATCGCCGCTCGATGAAGCGGCGTCCAATTGACTGCATCGCGGCTGTTTGGATCAGCGCCCCGTCTGATCAACGCCGCGATCGTTGCTTCATTCCCGCTGACTCCGGCCGCCACGTGGAGCGCGCTTTCATTGAAACGCCCGGCTCGAGCATCAATATCCGCACCTGCATCGATCAGCGCATCGATCATTGCGGGACTCGCGTTCCCTATCGCTGCGGAATGAATCGGCGCGAAGCCCTGAACATCCGTGGCATTCGGATCTGCCCCAGATGCAACGAACATGCCAACCAATCCGTTTTCGTCGCTTAGTTCGGCCACGAAATGAAGCGGAGTTTTGCCGTCCGCATCGACTGCATCCGGCTTTGCTCCGAATGCAAGGCATCTGCCGACCACTTCGGCATCGGTTGCTTGGAAAAATTCACTCGTATTCCACCCTGCGCACTGCGGCAGCGGGAAAACGCCGCACGAACCCGCAACCAAGGCAGCGAGTACTGCGGCCAGCATGCGCGCGCGAAATCTCAATGCTTTGGATCCTTCGCCTTCCGTGTCCGAATGCGTCGTTCGGGTTGCGATCAAATAGTGTGACGGGAAATCTCTGATTGGCCGCAAGCTGCGGTTCTTCCTCCAGCCCATCCGCGGGAAACCTCTTCGGCAGATTCACGGATCGCCTCTAAGGTTGGCGACTCAAGCAGAAATATATCCGCAAAACCCCAATGCGGCACCTACGAACATGAGCATCATGACAATGGTCGGAGTGAGAGGATTTGAACCTCCGGCCCCCGCCTCCCGAAGACGGTGCTCTACCAAGCTGAGCTACACTCCGATGAGAAAACGATCTATCGCATGCGCATGCTCAATTCAATCCAATGTTTGCGTTCAATCCTTCCAAGCATTCCAACCAAGCGTGAAACCGCGGGCACTCCTCGCGGATTTTCTCCAAGCCTGCTCTCCGCGCAACGGGCGGTCCATGATGGGCCTTGCGATATCCCCGCAAGGTTCTCATAATTCGTTTGCTCGGCGTGCCTTCGGGATCATCGTTGATATCTTCGGGCGTCTTGAATTGTTGGCGGATCTTCGAAAGCGCCTCGATATCCTGCTCCGCCGCGAGAGCGACCGCGCGGAATGCGTTCGTGTCGGAAAACAGAAGCCCTTCGAACTCATGCCTCTGAACATAGCGAAACAGTTGCCTGGCATCCGGAACTTTACTTTGGATTTCCTGAGCAAGATGCTCCTGCAACGCTTCGACTGACCGCTCCCCCTTGTCGCGAAACCCGTAGAAATCGACCAGTGACGTCACCGCGTCATAAAACCTGCGCAAACGGACCATATGCTATACAAGTCAATTGACGCTGACATCGCCGCCGCCAGCGCCAAAGTTCCCTCGAGCACGAATCGGAATCGGTACAACCGGATCGACCCCAAACCGCAAATGATTCAGAAGGACCTCTTTGACGAAGGCTGCTTCCGTTCGGCCCTCCACGACTATCGCAAGTTTGATCACGGGCAACCCCCGATCACGTTCTTCTGCCACAGTTCGCCCGTGGTGTACTCTTCCAGCCAGTCCCGATACTCAATTTCGTTGTAACGGTGAATTTCCGTCCGCCTGTCCCGCAGCTCTAGTACGAGGATCTCGTCAAGGTCGAATTGATCGACGAGCAGGGGCGACTGGGTCGCAACGATAATCTGTCGCTCCTCCGCGAGCACTTTGATCATGTCACCTACCAAGGCGACGGCGGCCGGATGCAAACCCAGTTCCGGTTCATCCAATATCAGCACGTCCGGGAGCATCTTGGGCGGCAGATTCAGCAGAGTCGCAAGTGCGAAGAGACGAAGCGAGCCGTCCGATGTGAGGTGGGCGCCTATGGTCTTGTCCATGCCCTTTGCCTGCCATCGAAGCAAAACCTTGCCGTAGTCCTCCTTGATCCGGAACCTATCGAAGATCGGCAAAACGCGCCGAATGTAGTCACAAATTGACTCAAACCGATGCAAGTCTCGCTGTTCGAGACGAAGCAGGACTGCCGCCAAGTTTCCGCCGTCCGACCGAAGGTAGTTGTTGTCCTCCAATTCCCACTTCTTTTTTAGCGGAGAGTCATCCGAAGTATCGTGAAACTGATGCACAGCGCATTGCCGCAACAGATGGACAAGCACTCCGGCCGTCTTTTGATCAATGTCAACGGATTCAGCCGACTGCGCTGCTTTGACGATCTCCGCCTCCGTATGCCCACTTCCGATGGGCTGCCAAGGTGCATCCGAACCGAATCCATCGCGTGTGAATCGAAACGCTTCCTCCATGAAAATGAAACGATCCGGATGCGCGTGACCGAGCGCAAATCGATAATCGTTCCGCCCAGATTCGGTTCGTATGGCCAGTTCAGCTTCCATCCGCGGACTGGTCCTGGTTCCCCCAAACAGTTGGTCATCAGCGCCTCCGCGACGCTGAACGAACTCGTCCAAGCGGCGAGCGCCGATCATCCAGCTCATCATCTCGAAAAAGCGAACAAGGTTGGATTTTCCGGAGCCATTGGCGCCAATCAGCACTGCAGCTCTGGGCATTCCGTTGATTTCGACGTCGGCGAGAGAGCGAAAACCCTTGACACGCAGGGACTCGATCTGGTTCGGCATGATACCTCCTCTTTACTTTTCGATGGGTCGTCGCGTCGAACAACCCATCCCCCAACAGCTGCCAACGATGCAGAGACAGCGGCCTAACTGAGCCGGCGCGCGGACGGAAAACCCGGCATGCCCCTGGGTTTCGACAACCGCAAGATGCAGTTGCGAACTGGCACGCAATTGCGTCTTTCAACTAAATTCTTCGGCCAAGTCTTGGATTATCCTGAGAGTCTTGGAATCGACTCGGAATTGCAGTTCCTCAAGATGAAGCAGAATCTGGTGGACGTCATCAATCAAGCCCTGCGCCTTCGCAAGAACCAAGACGCCGAGCGTGCCGGTGAAATTAAGGTTGGCGGCGTCCGCATGCCGCCGCGCGACAAGATCATCAAGCAGATGGTTCGGCGATTCCAGATCGAGAGCCGATGCCTCCTTTTCTCCTTTGCCCAAGCTTGTAACGAGAGGCAACAACGTGCGGTCCTGTACTGGTCGCACTGCAATCCACCGAAGTTCCGACACTCCGGCAGGTAGACTCCACGCCTTCAGCCTTCAGCCAATTCCGCGACTACGGCCGGGGTGTCTGCACCGATCCGAAAAGCTTCGGCAGCAGATGAATCAAGCCTACCTGATGCAGATACTGCAGAGGCGACGTGTTACATATAACGGCGTGCATCCTCTACATCTTTACGGAGCTCATCTTCCGAAATTTCAAACGTATTCACGCCGTAGTCCGCCAATTTGACGAGGAACAAGGGCTTGGGAAGGTTCGCCAGCTCGGCCGCTGCCCCCGTCGACAATCGCCCCATCTCCAATAGCTTGACCGCGATCAGCGTCCTGGCTTCCTTGCTGAATTCATCATGGGTCATGCCCAATGCCGACAGTATATTTTCGCCGAAGTCGATGGTCAGGGATTTGGTCATTCATCCGCTCTCTATCCGCGGCGCGCTTGGTCGCGAGCAACTGAGCCGAACGAGCCGCATGTGCAGACCGATTCCGCCCTTCCGCAAAGCCAAGCGCGCTGAACCATTCAATTTGCTTGATCTAATTGGTGTCTGGCAGAAAACTCCAACGCATTGAATTTTCGTCTTTAAATCGGATTTTCGCTTGCGAAGATGTCCGGGATTCGGTAGGATTCCCCGGATTCGCCGCAGTTTCGGCGTCTGTTTCAGAATCTTCGGAGGATTTCGGCATGCGGAAAGTCATCACGGAGCCGTCCTTTCTGGGATCGATCGACATCGGGGCGATCGAGCTGGACGCGAAGTCGCGGGACGACATCCCGGCGCTCCTGATCGGGCTTCAGGCGATCTATCTGGACGAGGCGACGCGGAGGGAGCTGTTCCGGCTTCTTGAGGCGCACATCCTTCCGGGCCGGCGCCGGAACACGGGCCGCCCGGGGATGGACCTGTGGCGGATTCTGGTGATGGGGGTTCTGAAGCAGGGCCTCCGGTGCGACTTCGACCGCCTCCGGGAGATCGTGAACCGGCATGCGGACGTCCAGGCGTTCCTGGGCCACGACGTCTGGTTCGACCCCTGCCGCTACGAGCTTCAGAACATCCGGGACAATGTGGCTCTTCTGACGCCGGAGCTTCTCGGCAAGGTGAGCGACCTGGTTGTCGGGACGGGCCACAAGGTCGCGGGAAAAAAGCTTGGCGCAGCGTTGGTCGGGCGCTGTGACTCGTTCGTGGTGGAGACGGACGTCCACTATCCGACCGACGTCAACCTGCTTCGGGATTCGGCCCTCCGCCTGGTCCGGGAGGCGTCGCGGTCCTGCGGGGCGTTCGGCGTTCCCGGATGGCGCCAGCGGCGGCATTGGGAGCGCACGGTCGGCGAGCTGTTCAACGCCGTGAGGACGGCGTCGCTGCAGCGCTCCCGGCCGGACGCGGTCCGGGCCTATCTGAAGGCGTGCTTGAAACTGGCCGGCAAGGCCGAGGGCTCGCTGGAGGCGCTGAAGGGCGCGGGATGCCCCGAACCGGTTCTGGACGGGATCGCCCGGCTCGCCGCCCATGCGCGCCGCTTCGCGGGCCAGATCAAGCGCCGCGTTCTCCGAAAGGAGAAGATTCCGCACGGGGAGAAGGTGTTCTCGATCTTCGAGGAGCACACCCGCTGGATCTCCAAGGGCAAGGCCGGCAAGACGGTCGAGCTCGGCGTTCCGGTCTGCGTCGTCGAGGACGGGAACGGGTTCGTGCTCGGCCATGAGATCATGTGGGCGGGCGGCGACGCCGACGTCGCGGTTCCGCTGATCAGGCGCTGCCGGGAGTCGTTCCCCGACCTGCGGGGGTGCAGCTTCGACCGGGGCTTCCACAGCCCGTCGAACCGCGAAGAGCTGGACAAGCTGCTGGAACTGAACGCCTTGCCGAAGAAGGGCAAATTGTCGGCCGCCGAGCGCGAGCGCGAGGCGGATCCGGCCTTCGCGGCGGCCCGGCGCAAGCATTCGGGAGTGGAGTCGGCGATCAACAGCCTGGAGCACCGGGGGCTGGACCGGGTCCGTCTGCGCGGCCCGGACGGGTTCGAGCGGGCGGTCGGCCTCTCCGTCCTCGCCCAGAACCTCCACCGGATCGGGCAGATCCTGCGCGAACGCGAGCGCGAGCGGATGCGGCTGGAACGCACGAGAATGCAGGAGGAGCGCAAACGGCTGGAGCGGGAGCGCAAGAGAATGCGGCAGGACCGCGAACCGCCGCAACAGTGCCGACGACTCCGCGCCGCCTGAGCGGCGCTTTCCCGGAAACCGGCCGGCCGGAAGGCGGCCGACGGCGGAGCCTGCGCCGAAACCCCGGAAAACCGAGGCGGACGCGGAAATGTCGGCCCTCGGAGCCGAACCGGCGTCGTTCCCCCTCGAACATGCGCGTCGGAAGACACCCGGCAAGCCGTCCGTCAGTGAAAACCGGTGCCTTTTCTGCTAGACACTAATTGATCGGAGTTTGCTCTAGTTTTGAGTTTGGGACATGCCCCAACAGACGCTTCGCATCCATGTCTGTCAAGCGGATGAACGGGTTCAGCATTTTCTTCGACTGTTCGGGGTCCGATTCTCCTGCGTCCGACGCCGGGTTATTGGGGTTGGACGGATTGTATTCCAGCGTTCTGGTTTTTGGTCTCTTGTCGCGTTGGGCTGTTTGGCGCTCTCCGGCGCTGGGGGTTGCTTGCGATCAGCCGCTCAAGCCCATTCGTCGACCGCCTCCTGTGCTTCAGATCGTACCGGCATCCAGCTCGCTGATGATGGCGTCGCCCATCATTCCTGTAGTGGCAGGAGTCGCGTCCTCGACCTGCAGCAAATCAGGTGTCCTTATTCCTTTTGCCAGAACGGCCTCCACAGCGTTTTCCAAGCGAGTCGCGTAATCGGGCAAATCGAAAGAGTACCGAAGCGCCATCGCGAATGAGAGAATGCAAGCGCACGGGTTCGCTTTTTCTTGCCCGGCAATGTCCGGAGCCGATCCATGCACAGGCTCGTAAAGCGCCTTCGGAAGCCCGTTTTCCGCAGGCGCGCCCAACGACGCCGACGGCAGCATGCCGAGCGATCCCGTCAGCATCGCCGCAACATCCGAAAGCATGTCGCCGAACAGATTGTCGGTCACGATCACATCGAACTGCTTCGGCCAGCGCACCATCTGCATCGCGCCGGCGTCGGCGTACATGTGCGATAATTCCACATCTTCGTACTCATTGTCGCGAACCCACTGAACTTCTTCCCGCCAAAGCACGCCGGATTCCATGACGTTCGCTTTCTCCATGGAGCAAACCTTCTTGCTCCGGCGCCTCGCGAGCTCGAATGCGGACCTTGCAACCCTGCGGATTTCGCTGGTCGTGTACCGCTGAGTATTGACGCCGATCCGGCCGCCTTCGTTGTCCGGCGTAATTCCGCGCGGTTCGCCGAAATAGACTCCGGAAGTGAGCTCGCGGACGATCATGATGTCCAAGCCCGAAACGACATCCTTCTTGAGCGACGAAAATTCCGCAAGAGCGTCGAAACAGATTGCCGGCCGCAGATTCGAATACAAATCAAGTTCTTTCCGCAGCCGAAGCAGCCCGCGCTCAGGTTTCACGCTGAAATCCAAATTGTCGTATTTCGGCGCGCCGGCTGCGCCCAGCAGAATGGCGTCCGACGCTTTGGCCTTTTCCAAAGTCGCATCGTGAAGAGGCGTGCCGTGCGCGTCATATGCGGCTCCGCCGACCAGATCCTCTGAAATTTCGAATTCCGTGCCATGCGTAGCGTTGAACCATTCAATGACACGAACAACTTCAATCATGACTTCCGGACCGATCCCGTCGCCCGCAAGTATCAACAATGATTTTTTCGCCATTTCGTTCTCCGATCAGCAGCGGCAAGTTCGCCAGCCTAATAGGACCAAGCGCGGGATCCATCAACTCGATGGCTGCAGATCTGCATTCAGCCGGTGTTCCGTTCGGCGAGCGTTTCGCGGGCTTCGTCGCCGCGGCGTCGCCGCGCGGCTCCGTATTCGCAAAAGCGCAAAAGTTTGCAACCCTGCCGCTAAGGACCCCTGCGAGGATCCCCCAGCTCCCTGCGGAACCGTCTGGGCATGGAAGCCGCTTGCAGCCAAGCGACCAAGGTGTAGATCGAATAGACCGGCAGCCCGGTCAATCGCCGGATGTCGTCCGCATACGGAACCATGTTGGTGCACTCCAGCAAGACGGCCCCGAGGTTTTCGTTGTCGGCAACCAGCTCCAACGCGGCGTCGCGCATGTCTTCCCGGCAAAGATCGAAATCCACCTCCAAGCAATCGCCGAGCAGCTTTTCCGTGAATTCGCGTCCGCCGTCGGTGCCCGCGACCGGAGTGTCCAATGGAACGCCGGCGGCCAGCAAATGGTCGTCGGTCAGAGTGCTCTTGGAGATCGTCAATATCCCGACCTGCTTGCCGGGCGGCAGGATTGACTTGATCATGGGCGCCTGCATCAAGGCGGACGTGGCCACCGGCACGCCTGCCGCTTGCTTGATTTCTTTCTGGAAGAGCGACAGGAAGCCGCAATTGGTCGTGATGCAGTCCGCCCCATGCTCTACGAGGTCGACTGCCGCATCGATGAATTTTTCGAGCAGGCCTTCCGCATTCTCCCTGACCACTTTTCCCGGAGTTGCGCCGCGCACGACCCGGTACTGGACAGGGAACGGCCAAGTTCCGGCATTGCCCATGTCGCCTTCGATGCGCGGAAAACGAGCCTCCAGCATCAGAATTCCGACGCATGCTCCGTAGACGGATTTCCCTCCGTATTCCAAGGTCATCAAGGTTTCCCGCGGCAAAGCGTCCGTCCGCCGCAAAAGCGGCTGCAGAACGATCCTTTCCGTCCCGCGAGCGGCGGTGTCAAGCGCGCAATGCTTTAGTCCGCCATGCAAAAATCGGCGGCGACACAAAAATCAATGGCATAGCGCGCAATGAATCCTTAAAAAGGCCAATCTGGATTCCGCAAAATATGAAGCGGCGATCTCAAGGAAGAATTTCGTCAATCAACCCAGTCGAATGGAAAGAGGCCCGATGTCGGAAACAAGACGCCAATTCACAGTGGTCGGAGCAGGCATGGTCGGCGTTTGTTGCGGCCTCTACTTGCAGAACCAAGGGTTCAGCGTCGAGATCGTCGACAAAGGCCAGCCCGGAGAAGGTGCTTCGTCCGGAAATCTCGGAAATTTCGGGATCGCGTCCTGCCCTCCATTCGCGACGCCCGGAATAGTGAAGCAAGTTCCCGGAATGCTCTCCAAATCCGATTCGCCGCTCAGAATTCGCTGGAGATATCTGCCTTCGCTGCTGCCTTGGTTCGTTGCGATGGCGCGCGCCTCCAAGGCTGAGCGGGTCGAGGAAATCGCAAGCGCCAGGCAGAGCTTGCTCGACAAAGTCCATGATGCGCTCGATCCGCTCATCGCTGAAGCCGGAGCGGCCGAATTGATCGGGAGCACCGGCCTTTTGTTCACGTTCGAGAGCGAACAAGCCTATCAAAGCTCTCATTATGCCTTCGACCTCCGGGCGAGAAACGGCGTCAAGCAGGAGCTGCTCGACGGACACGAGGCCCGCCAGCTCGAGCCGTCGCTGACAAAAGATGTCGTGCGCGCGTGGTTCATTCCGGATCTTTCGCACACGGCGGATCCTGAAGCGCTCGTCAAATCCTTGGCTGAGCTTTTTCGGCGGAAGGGCGGAAGCTTCCTGCGGCGGAAGGCGACGGGATTCGAGGCCGGAAGCGCCGGCGTCGAACGAATCCTGACCGACCAGGATCCGCTCGATGTGCACAACGTCGTCATCGCAGCCGGAGCCTTTTCGAGAACGCTCGCAAAATCGCTCGGAACAAGTCTGCCGCTCGCGGCCGAGCGCGGATACCATACGGTGTTCCATGACGCGCCGATGAAAATGCGCGTTCCGGTGATTTCAATCGATCGGAAATTGGCGGTCACGCCGATGCGCCGGGGCGTCCGCGCCGGCGGATTCGCCGAGTTCGCGGCGCCCGACGCGCCTCCGGACATGCGGCTGGCAAAGTTGGCGCGCAAGAATGCGGAAGAACTGTTTCCGGAACTGCGGGCGGATGCCCACTCGGAATGGATGGGCGCGCGTCCGTCCTTCCCGGACTCGATTCCGGTGATCGGCCGTTCGCCCAAGCACAGGAACGCATGGTTCGCTTTCGGCCACGATCACCTCGGGCTGACCATGGGAGCCATAACCGGGAGGATGATCTCGGAAATGGCCGCGGGCAAAACGCCGAGCGTCGATCCCGAGCCCTTCAAGCCTGAGCGGTTCACTTAATTTCAAAAGGGGGAAACAACATGTATGAATGGGATTTCTGGTTTGTAATCGAAGGCTATGACGGATGGTGGCTCAAAGGACTGCTGACCACCATCGCCTACGCCGTCGGGACGGTGGTGGGCGGCCTGTTCCTCGGAATAATTTGCGGAACGCTGCTGCTGCTGAACAGGGTCTGGCTGACGGTTCCGATTCATATTTACGTCGAGATTTTCCGCTGCACTCCGGTGCTGGTGCAGATCGTTTGGTTCTACTTCGCTCTGCCCATCGTGATCGACGTGAACCTGCCCGCCTGGCTCGCAGCCGGGATCGGACTCACGCTCTACATGGGATGTTTCGCGACCGAAATATTCAGGGGCGGAATCATTTCGATAGACAAAGGCCAATGGCAGGCCGCGCGAGCGATCGGAATGACCTATTTCCAATTGATGCGGCACATCATTCTGCCGCAGGCAGTTCGAAGGATGGTGCCTCCTTTCGTCAACCAGTCGGTCATTCAGTTCAAGAACACCGCGCTGCTCTACGTGGTCGCGGTTCCCGACCTGATGTACACCGGCTATCTGGTGGTTGCAGAAACCTACCGCCCGCTGGAAGTCTACTCGGGCGTCGCAGTCGCCTATTTCATAATGCTTTATCCGCTGACGCAGTGGGGCAAGAAACTGGAGGCGCGCCGTGACCAATGACGCAACAATCTACGAAGGTTCGGTCAAGCTGCGGCTTGAGAACCTGAAAAAGAACTATGGCGAAGTCCAGGCGGTCCGCGGCGTGTCCCTCGCGGTCAAGACGGGCCAGGTCATGGCGATCATCGGCCCGTCGGGCTGCGGCAAGTCGACGTTGCTGCGCTGCGTGAACCTGCTGGAAGAACCGACGTCGGGGACGCTTGAAATCGGGAGATCGCGAATAGATTTCTCCGACAGGCGGAGCACGCCCACAGGGAGATCCCTCGCGAATTTCAGAGCGCAATTCGGAATGGTGTTCCAGCAATTCGACCTGTTCCAGCATCTGAGCGCGATGCAGAACGTCATGATCGGAATGACGGTCGTGCAGCGCAAATCCGAGAGCGAAGCCCGAAAGAGGGCCTTGAACCTGCTGGAGCGCGTGGGGCTCAAAGAGATTCAGGACAGGCTTCCGAAGGAGCTTTCCGGGGGCCAGCAGCAGCGCGTGGCCATCGCCCGCGCGCTGGCGATGTCGCCGGAGGTGCTGCTGTTCGACGAAGTGACGTCCGCGTTGGATCCTGAGCTTGTCGGCGAGGTTCTCGACGTCATGCAGACGCTTGCCCGGGAAGGCGCGACGATGATCGTCGTCACCCATGAAATGGCGTTCGCCCGCGACGTCGCCGACTGGGTTATCTTCATGGAGAACGGCCTGGTCGTGGAGGAGGGTCCGCCTCAGGTCGTAATGGTGGACCCGGTGAACGCGCGCACGAAAACGTTCCTGGCCCGCTATCACAGGCAATGAACCGATGCTCGGACCCTATCGTCGCCCGCGACGAAGCATGGGGTCCGAGCCAACTTCGCAAAGACGAGTCCGAATGCGTCAGTCCGGTCGGCCCCAGCCTCCGCCGCCCGCTGTTTCGATGACAATGCGGTCGCCGGCTTCGACATGCACGTCGCTCGCGAAGGAATAAGATTTTTCCGAGCTGTCCCGGCGAACAACCTTCAATCCGTTCGTCCCTCCGTCCGCGCCTCCGTTGAGTCCCCAGACCGGCAATCGCGCGCGGCTGTATCCCGCCGAAAGCACCGCGTCGCCTCTCGCCCGGTAGCTGAGGGCCAACCCTCGCCCGCCGGAATTCCTGCCGATGCCGCCCTCGCGCTTGCTGATGCGCTTGTATTCGACATCAAGCCCGTAACGGGCTTCGCAGATCTCCACCGGGCAATTGTATGTATCGCCGTGACTCGCGGAGAACATCGCATCAAGTCCGGCGCGTCGCGATGACGCTCCCCACCCGCCCATTTGAGGCTCGACCATCGTGAAGCGCCGGCCCGTGTCAGGGTGCGAACCCGCAAGCACCGTGCCGCAAATGGACGCGAAATGCCCTGCCGGCAAAACCTCCGGATGAGCATTCGCGATGCACCTCCACAACATGTCGTAAAGCCGGATCCGCGTTTCGAAATAGAAACCGTGCGGCGCCGTGCCTGTCGCATGGAACACGGTGCCCGGCTCGGTGAGCACGCGCAGCGGCTCGAACGATCCCGAGTTGGCGAAGAGGGACGGATCCGACAAAGCCTTGAAAATCATCTGCGCCGAAATCACGGCGCCGTCCCTGCTGGTGTTGTAAGGAGCCGCCCGCTGCTCCGGATTGTCCCTCAGATCGACGGTGAACGTCGTGTCCGAAACCCGAACCTGGGCCCGCCAGACCGCGCCGTCGTCCTGCTCCTCTTCGATCGCGAATTCACCCCGTTCGAGTCGGGACAGGCCGGCGAGCGCCCGCTTCCGGCCTTCCGCGAACGAAGCATCCAGCGCGTCTTCATAGGCTTCGATTCCGTAGGCTTCGACCAAGCCTCCAATGCGCTCGGCGGCGCGCCGGGATGCAGCGACCTGCGCCCACAGATCGCCGCGCGAAAACTCCGGCAGCCGGGAATTCGCCTCGATGATTTGACAGACCGGCGATACCAGCGTCCCGGCGTCAAACAATCGCACTGCGGGAAGCCTCAAGCCTTCCTGATGGATTTCGGTCGCGTTCGAAGCCATCGATCCCGGCGTCCTGCCGCCGACATCGTTCCAATGGGCAATGGACGCCGCCCAAGCCACGCATCGGCCGGCGGCAAAAACGGGCATCGCGACAACAACGTCGTTGAGATGAGTCACGCCGCCGAAGTACGGATCGTTGGTGATGAATAGATCGCCGTCCCGCACCGTGTTTTCGGGATGCAGCTCCAGGATTCGCTTGACCGCTTTGTCGAGCACCCCGACGAAGGTCGGGATGCCCGCGCCCGAACTCACCAGCCGACCGTTCTTGTCGGTGATCCCGGTCCCGACGTCGAGCACTTCGTAAATTATGGGACTCATCGCCGTCCGCCTGAGGACGGCGAACATTTCATCGGCCGATGCGATCAGCCCGGAATGGATCACCGACAGGGTGAACAGGCGATCCTTGCCATGGCGGGCTCGGTCAGGCGGCTGCGACATGTACGGTCCGCGGAAGCGACGACAGGATTTCCGGGCCGTCCTCTCGAAGAATTACGATCTCTTCGAGCCTCACGCCGAATTTTCCGGGCACGTAGATGCCCGGCTCCACCGAAAAAACCATTCCCGTGCGCAAGATTTCGTCGGAGCCTGCCGTCAAGTAAGGCGGTTCATGGACTTCGACGCCGAGTCCGTGCCCCGTGCGGTGCACGAAGAACTCGCCGTATCCGGCGTCCTCGATAACGCTCCGGGTCGCGGCGTCCACGTCTGCGGCGATTGTCCCGTCCCTGACGGCGGCCCGCCCCGCTTCCGACGCCTTCTCGACAATCTCGTGCACCTCGTCGTACCCCTCCGGCGGCTCTCCGACAACCGCCATGCGGGTGATGTCGCTCCAGTAGCCGTCCTTGGTGCCGCCAAGGTCGATGACCACCGGATCTCCGTGCTGCAGCGCGCGCTTGCCGGTATGGTGGTGGGGGTAGGCGCTGTTCGGGCCGGAGCCGACTATGCAGAATTCCGGACGAGCCCCCTCCGATCGGAAGGCGGCGCTGACGACCTCCGCCACTTCCAATTCCTTCACTCCCGGCTTGAGCGCGGAGAAAGCCGCTTTCATCGCCTTGTCCGCAATCGACGCGTTCTCCTTCAAGCTGCTGCATTCGGCGGCGTCCTTCGACAGCCTGAGCACGCCGAACGTCGACGCCGAAAACTGCCGGGCCGCTCCCGGAAGCCTGTCCAAAAGCGGGAGCGCAAAGTCCGCCCGCATCGGATCGTCCAGCACGACCGAATTCGCATCCCCGTCCGCCGCCGCCCCCAATGCCTTGTCGAGCGCCTGCAGGGGGCCGTCCGCGTCGGCCCAGACTTCGAAACCGATGTCCGTCTGCGCTCGCACGTCTTCGGCGTTCAGCGCGGGCATGACGAACACTTCTTTCGTTCGACCCACGAGCAACAGGCAGAGACGTTCGTCCGCATGCGGGTTGAAACCCAGCAGCCACTGCATGTTGGCTCCCGGCGCGAGGACCGCGAGATCTGCGCCGACCGATTCCATTCGCTCCCTGAGCGCCGCGAGTCGGTTGCCCGTCCTGGTTTCCATTGCTGAATGTCCTTTCTTCAATCGGCTCCGACGACGATGCGGTTTCCGAACGCCTCGTCCACATCAATTCCGCCGAATTCCGCAATCTCGCTTTCGGGCGGCGCCTCGCACGACCACATGCGACTCGGCTCCCATCCGCATTGACGGCGGAGCATCGCCGAGTACTCCGCCCGCTTCAAGGAGGCGATCGCCGGATCAATGACTGGAACGCCCAATTCCGCCTCGACTTTCCGGTAGAATCCAATCTCCAGCGTGCAGCCGAGTATCAGCGCTTCCGCGAAATCCTCCCGGACGAGCTTGCGCCCGGCTTCGATCAGCCGCCGTTCGGTTTCTTCGTGATCGGCTTGGAATTCGGTCACGCCAAGCCCGACATGCCGAAAGGCGGCGAGCATCCCTCCGTAGCCATGATCGTGAACGACGCCGGACATCTGGTTCACCCACTTGCGTCGACCGACTATGATCCCGAACCTGTTGGACAAGCTCGCGGCGATCTCGCACGAAGCCACGCAAGGCGCAGTGACTGCCATTCCGCCGGAGATTTCCCGCGCGTCGTGCAGCGCCGTATCGTAGAAGCAGCCGATCGCGAGCGCGTCGAAACCCTCTCGCGACGCCGCTCTTGTCGCTCGGATGATCCCTCGCGTGACGACCGCTTCATATGCGCGATATTCAATGTGGGGAAACGCTCCGTCCTCCGGCAGGAGGCTTGTGATGTGGACCTCCGTTCCGGGCGATTTGAACTCGCGAGCCATGTCGGCGAAAACATGGTCGTATTCGCTGTTCCCGAGAGGGTTGAGATACATTATTTTCAGTTGCGGCATTGCTTTCCTCCTTGGCTGTCGCTCTTAAGTTCCGTTCCGGCTTCGCGCCGCTACTCTTGTCATTCGGCTTCGACGATGATTCTGCCGCTGAATGCGTCTTCGGCGCAAATAGTTCGGAACGCCTCGGATTCGTCGTCCGGCGGCGGCTCGCACGACCATCTGCGTCCCGGCCGCCACCCGCATTGCCGACTCAGCATTGCCGAATATTCCGCCCTTTTCATCGCGGCGGCCGCTGCGTCGATGACCGGAACCTTCAGTTCTTTCTCGACCTTCCGGTAGAATCCGATCTCACGGGTGCATCCCAATATCACTGCTTCGGCATGATGCGCGTCGACGAGCCTGCGTCCCGCTGCGATCAGCCTTCGCTCCGTCTCTTCATGGTCGGTCAGGAAATCGTTCACTCCCAGTTCCACGGCCTCGAAGGCCGCGAGCTTCCGCCCGAATCCGTGCCCGTCCACGACCGCCGACATCTGGTTCACCCATTTCCGGCGGCCGACGATTATTCCGAATCGATTCGACAGCCCCGCCGCTATCTCGCAAGACGCGATGCATGGAGCGGTGACCGCCATTCCGCCCGATATCTCGCGAGCGGCAGGCAGCGCCGTGTCGTAAAAGCAGCCGATAGCCAGCGCGTCGAAACCGAGCTTCGCAGCGGTCGATGTCGCCCTGACAATCCCCCGGGAAACGACGGCTTCATACGAGCGAAACTCGATATGGGAAAACTTTCCGTCGCGGTCCGAAAGGCTCGCAATGTGAACTTCCGTTCCGGGCAATTTGCAGCTTCGCGCCAATTCAGCGAACACCTCGTTGTTCGCAGCAACGCCTACCGGCCGCAAATACATGATTTTCAAAGGCTTGTCGGCGATGGATCTTTCCGAACTCATTGCGTTTCGAAGCCGTAGACTTCCTTTGCGCGCGCAGCCGTCAGCAGACCGTTCTTGATGTCCGTTTCGACTTTTTCCCGATCGCGCTCGAACGGATCTCCTGCGCCGCCGCCGTTTCCGGTCACGACGCGGATGACGTCATCTTTGGAGGTCGACAGACCCGATACGAAAGCGAATCGCTGCCGCTCGCCGTTTTTCGGCCGAAATTCCACATAGTTCGGCGAGCCTTCGCGCCCTCCGTCGATCCCCCAGGCCGGAAATCTCGACCGGGTGTACCCGACGGTCAGAAAGCCGTTTTCGGCTCGAACGCGATAGTCCATGACGATCCCCCTGCCTCCGGTGAATCGTCCTTCGCCGCCCTGTTCGAGATTCAGCTCCATGCGATCGACGTAAAGCCCGTTTCGGGCCTCGTTTATCTCGGCGGGGCAATTGAAGGTCTCTCCGTGAAACCCGCAGAACATCGCAGTATTGCCGTCGCTGGATCTGCTCGCGCCCCACCCGCCGAGCTGCGGCTCGATTATGGTGTATTGACGTCCGGTGTCGGGGTGAGTGCCGCCGATGAAGGTCCCGCAAACCGATGCGAAATGTCCGGCGGCAAGCTTGTCGGGTATATGCGGAGCCAGGCAGAGCCACATGATGTCGTAGACCCGCAGCTCGAGCTCGTAGTAGAAACCAAGCGGAGCCGGCTCCTTCGCATGGAAAACGGATCCTTCTCTGGTCAAAAGCCGAATCGGCCGGAAAGAGCCGCCGTTGGCGGGCGAGTACGGATCGGTCAGCGACTTGAACAGCATCTGCACTGCAACCATGACGCCGTCGCGGCTCGTGTTGACGGGATTGGCCGATTGATCCGGGTTGTCGCGAAGATCCACTATGAACTCAGTGTCGGAAATCGTGATCTTGACGCCGAACACCCGGTCATCGTCCTGCGTCTCATTTATCTCGAATGTGCCTTTGGGCAAGTTCGCGAGCGCTTCCCGCGACACTTGCTCGCCGTATTCCATGAAACTTTCCATGGCGCGCTCGAAAACGTCGGTCCCGTACTTTCCAGCGATCGCCGCGAGCCGACGCTCCCCGACCCGCACGGACGCGATCGCGGCCCATACATCGCCTTCCAGCGTGTCCGGCATCCGCGAATTCACCTTCATGATTTCGAACACAGGGTTGATGGGCTTGCCGCCGTCCACGATCTTTATGGCGGGGAGCCTGAGTCCTTCCTGGAAAATCTCCGTGGCTTCGCCGGTGAGCGATCCCGGAGCCATCCCTCCGACATCCGAATTGTGCGCGATATTCGCGGTCCACGCTATGATGCGCCCTTCGGCGAACACGGGCATCGCGATCACGATGTCGTTCAAGTGCGTCACGCCGCCGCAATACGGATCGTTCGTAGCGAACACGTCGCCCGGCGCCACGTCGCCGGGTTTGTCGAATTTCGCAATGAGCACTTTGACGGCTTTGTCGAGAACCCCGATGAATGCCGGAATGCCGGCGCCGGACGACGCCAGTTCGCCTTTCGCGTTCATCACGCCGGTGCCCATGTCCAGGACTTCGTAGATTATCGAACTCATCGCCGTCTTCTTCATCGCGGCGAACATTTCGTCGGCGGCCGCCTGGAGTGAATTCTGGATGATTTCAAGCGTGAATTGATCATCGGCCGTACCGTGCATTTCAGGTCTCCTGTTGACCGACCTCGATGCGGATATTTCCGTATCCGTCGATTTCGACCTCGTTTCCGGGATGGACGACGGCCGTCATCCCGGCCTCTTCAATGATCGCCGGACCTTTGAAGCGCATGCCCGGCGACAATTTCGCGCCGTCGTAGATGTCCGAGCGGAAGGCGCCTTCCATTGCGAAATCGACGTCTCGAATTCCCTTGACGGCTGAAGCCGCAGGTTCGCCGGCACTTTCGCGCTTGACCAGTTCAAGCTTGCCGATGTCGGCATGCGCTACGACATGGATTCCGACCATCTCCACCGGAGCATTCAAACGGTAAGTGTATTCGCGTTCGTAGACTTCGTGGAATGTCGACTCCACCGCCGCGATATCGTCGCCCGAAAGTTTCCCGGATTGGACCGGAACCTCGGTCGTGTGCTCCTGGTTCTGGTAGCGGAATCGTCCGAATCGCCGGGTCCGCACCTGCGATTCCGGGACGCCTTCCGCGATGAATTGCCGCGCGGCAACCTCTTCCGTCTCGGCGAAGGTCGCTTCGATTCGTTCGGCTTCGCTCTGCTGAAGGTCCAGCAGGCGGGTCACGAAGTAATCGCGCCGCAGCTCCGACATCATCATTCCCCAAGCGGAAAATACCGAAGCGCCGGACGGAATGACGACTTTCCGAACGCCCAGCTCCTGAGCGAGGGCGACAGCATGCATGCCTCCGCCCCCTCCGAAGGCCACGAGCGTGAACTCGCGAGGATCGAATCCGCGATTGAGCGACACCAGCTTGAGCGCATTCATCATGTTGTTGTTGGCAATCCGCACGATCCCGCGCGCGGCTTCGTCCGGCCCCATTCCAAGCTTGTCTCCGACCGCGGCGATCGCTTTCTCGGCCGCCGCCATGTCCGCCTCGACTTCCCCTCCGCAGAAATACTCGGGATTGATTCGTCCGAGCCAGAGATTCGCGTCGGTCGTCGTCGCTTCCGCCCCTCCCTTTCCGTAAGCGGCAGGCCCCGGAATCGCGCCTGCGGATTGCGGCCCCACGTGAAGCTTGCCGAATTTGTCCACCCACGCTATCGAGCCGCCGCCGTTCCCTATCTCAACGAGGTCGACGACGGGAACCATGATCGGGTAGCCTGAAGAGGTTCGGGTACGCTCGATCCAGTAGTCCGTCATGATCTTGACTCGGCCGTCTTCGATCAAGGAACACTTCGCAGTCGTGCCCCCGACATCGAGCGAGATGACGTTCGGCTCGTTTATGAGCCTGCCGAGTTCAGCCGCCCCCCAAACGCCGGAAGCAGGCCCTGATTCCACCATGGTGATCGGCGTTCGGGATACGGAGTCCAGCGAATCCACGCCGCAGTTCGATTGCATGACATACATGCTGCCGCCGAACCCGCTGTCCTTCATCCGCGACCGGAGCCGGTTCAGATATCTTTCCGCGACCGGCTGGACGTATGCGGACAGGACTGCGGTATTGGTTCGCTCGTACTCGCGCCATTCTCTCGTCACCTGACAGGATGCGACCGCAGGAATCTCGGGCCAAATCCTCTTCAGCTCGTTGAGGGCATTCATTTCATGCGACGTGTCGGCGTATGAGTGAAGGAAACAGATCGCGACCGCTTCTACGCCTTCCGCCTTGAAATGCGAGACGATTTCCGGAAGCGGCTCAAGGTCGAGCGCTTTCAGCTCTTCGCCCCTGTAGCTCACTCGGCCCGGCAGTTCCCGCCTGAGGTGCCGCGGAACGAATGGAGGGGGCTTCCGGTAGTGGAGATTGAAGAAGTCCGGTCGGTTTCCGCGGGCGATCTCCAAAATGTCTCGGAAGCCCTCCGTCGTTATCAAGCCGACCTTCACGCCGCTGCGCTCCGTCAGCGCGTTAATTACGACGGTCGTGCCATGGACGAAAAAGCCGATTTCGTCTGCGTTCACTCCGGCCTTGCCCAGAACCCTCAGAACGCCTTCTTCGTAGTTCGGCGGCGTCGTGTCCGACTTCGCCGTCGCAACCTCCTGCGCGCCTGTCTCTCGGTTGATCGTAAATCGAACCATGTCCGTGAAGGTACCGCCGACATCTGTCGCCACCCGAACGGCCTCGACTGCCATGTTTCGCCTCCTATTCCGGGTGCAATGCGATGATCCCACCCCGGCCCGCTGCGCGCGCCCGCAGACCGACGGACTTCGCTTCGTTCGCCCAACGATTGCGCCGACAAGCCCACCTGTCAAGAATTTTTTTACAAATACTAAAATTTTTTGATTTCATGACCTGCACGCTTGCGTAAAATTTTTCCATGCCTGCTGCTCGGCAACCTGATCATTCACGAAGGTCTCCAGCTTCATGTGGAAGGAAATTGCTCCCTGCGTTCACCTCACCGACTCGATAGGAAAACGGGGCGATGACGCGAGCCGGACGGCGCATGAAGACAAATCCAATGGGCGGAATTGCCGATCGCCCATTGCTATTGCGCAATGCGACAACCTGTCGATCTGCTTTGCGGAGGATAGGATTGGCTGCATTTCATGGAACGGCAATTCTACGAGAAAACACTTGCCAAAAAGCGAGCAGCCGATCAGGCGAACTGTCTGAGCCGGCCCTCCGTTGGAGCTTCGCTGTCTGATTTCACCCATTGATGCGCCTCCGCCATGACGTCGGGGCGGCGGGTCCCCCAAGCTGCATTTGCAAACGAAGGAACCCTGACTGCAGATAATCGGATTTCTCCGAGCATCTGCGAATGCCGCAAAGAGCGGCCGTCGATGCCGCCGATTGCGGTCAGAATAGCGCTCACAGATTCGCACCCCTGGCGGGCTGTCAATAAGTACCAAAAATTGGCATACCTTAGTTTTGGGAGTTGCATGATGGCAAAAAACACATCCGTGTCGCTTGGCGACCATTTCGCCGGTTTCATAGACTCGCAGGTCAGATCCGGCCGCTATGGCTCGGCAAGCGATGTCGTGCGTGCGGGACTGCGCTTGTTGGAAGAACACGAATCCAAGGTCAAGGCGTTGCAGGAGGCTCTGCTCGAGGGCGAACGATCAGGTGAACCGCAGGTTTTTGATCGCGATGGCTTCCTGAAACGCATTCATGATAAGAATATCGGTTGAGGTGGGATCGTATCGATTATCCCCGAGTGCCGCGAGCGATCTTGAAGGCATATGGCTTTATGCCGCCGAGACGTGGTCAGGCAGGCATGCCGACAGCTACTATTCCGAAATCATGGGCATGATTGAATCGCTGGCGGCAGGAGAGCGGCAAAGCCGCAAGATCGATGTGCGCCGCGGCTACCTGAAATGCCCTGTCGGGAAGCATCACGCGTATTTTCGCAGATCTGATAGCGGCATCGAGGATATCCGGATCCTGCACCGGAGCATGGATGTGAACCCGCATTTGTGGCCGAGATTGCCTCGGCACTCATTTGCCCCTTTGCACCTTGGCTGACGCCGCGACATCCCTGCCGAATTGTTGTCGCCAGCCTATAGCCTGCATGATTGCGCCGAAAGTAATGTTCAGTTCGAGTCAAACAGCCGATGCAGCATGAATGCAGCGGCCCCTGGCAATTTCAAGTGTTCCGACGCGACCACCCTTTCCGGGCTGTAGTGTCCAGGTTCGTCGAGGCAATTGATGGTTCCGGCCACGCGGCCGCAGACTACGATCGGAACATTGATCACAGATCCACACCCCAGCGACTGAATAAGCTCATGGTCAGGGAAAACTTCGGCAATGCGTTCGATGTCGTTGGCGACGAACGTCTCCCTTCTTTCCAGCACGATTTGAGTCCATTCGTTCTGCGGAACGGGTTTCGTGCCTTGGACCGGATACGCCTTTCGGTCGCTCGAGTAGATTCGACCTGCGGTCGCAGATTCATGGTTGATTGCCATTAGCGAAAACAGCCTCACGCCCACAATCAAGTGGGCAAGACGCTCCAAACCTTCGAACGCGGTCTTCGGCTGGCCGGCTTCACAGGCCAAAGCCGTGTAAAAATCTTCAAGCGGCTGCATAGGATCCCGCCTGTTCCGCCAACCCTTCTCGAAGCGCTTCCTCTTCTCGGGTGACTACTGGCACGGCAGCCACCAGATTTCGGGTGTATTCATGCCGCGGAGCCGCGAACAGCTCTTCGGTTCCGGCGATTTCGACCAGTCTGCCCTCCCTGAACACCGCGACCGTATCCGCGATGTTCCTCACGACCGACAAATCGTGGGTGATGAATACATAAGACAAGCTTCGCCTGAATTTGATTTCGTCGAGAAGCTTCAGAACGCGGGCCTGGACCAGAACGTCCAACGCGGATGTGGGCTCGTCAAGCACCAGAACACGGGATTTGCAAGCCAGCGCCCTCGCGATGGCCACGCGCTGCCGCTGACCGCCCGAAAGCGCGGACGGGTATCGCGACGCAAGTTCAGGTTCCAAGCCGACCTCCCCCAGGAGGGCTGCGACGGCCTGCGGGCGGAGCGACTTCTCGCCTATCCCGTGCACGTCCATCGCCAAGCGGATCGAGGCGCCGACCGTTCTTTTGGGATTGAGCGCTGAAAGCGGATTCTGCTGCACGAGCTGGATCAATCCGCGCTGTTCAAGAGTGCGCCTCGGGCCGAGCTCTTCGCCGAAGAGCCGAATTTTGCCCTCTGTCGGCGGAAACACGCCGAGCAGAAGGTTTGCGATCGTCGTCTTTCCGGACCCGGACTCGCCCACGACAGCTACGCAATCGCCATTCCCAACGTCGAGTGAAACCCCCTGAACAGCCGCAACCTCCCTGTCCGCGACCTTGAAGATCTTGGAAACGCCTTCCAGCGAAACAGCGGAATCATTCATTGCGCATCCTCTGCGCCGACGTGATCAACCATCGGGCGCAAGAAGTCCCCTTCTTCGCTGATCGCATCCGGAATGCCGCCCCCGGTCAGCTTCGGAACCGCCGCCATCAGCGCACGAGTGTAAGGATGCCCCGGCGCGGCGAACACTGTTTCTACCGGGCCATGCTCAACGATTCTGCCCCTGTAGATTACGTATACCCTGTCCGCGAATTCCCTGACGACGCCCAGATTGTGCGAAATGAAAAGCACGGCTGTTCCGTGAGCGGCGACGACCTGCCGCATCAAGTTCAACGTCTTCGCCTGAACCGTCACGTCCAATGCCGTGCCCGGTTCGTCTGCGATCAGCAGCGACGGCTCGTTGGCAAGCGCCATCGCGATCATGACGCGCTGGTTCATTCCGCCGGAAAGCTGGAACGAATACGAGTCCAGAACCCGCCGTCCGTCCGGAATCGCAACCTCGTCAAGCAATTCCGCCGCCTTGGCCGATGCCGCTTCGCTTGCGATCTTGCGGTCGCCCCGGCGCAGGACATCATGGAACTGAGAACCGATCCGGTATACGGGATTGAGCGAAGATGTCGGATCCTGGAATATCATCGAGATTCGACGGCCTCTAAGATCAGCGGCCTGCCTTGAAGTCATTCTCGCGATATCTTCTCCTTCGAATTCGACGGTGCCGGAAATTCGCGCGGACTTCAGCATCTGCAGCAGACCGACGACTATTCGCGCCGTCACCGATTTGCCCGAACCGGATTCGCCGACCAGCGCGACGCGTTCTGCCCGGCCGACATTGAGGGAAATCCCATGCAGGACATCCGTCGTTCCCGCCCAATTCCGGAAACTGAGGTTGAGATTGTCGATCCGCAGGACTGGAGTGCTCACTGTTCCGCTCCCAGAACCTCGCGCATCGCGTCGCCCACCAGATTGAATCCGAAGACTGCCGCGAGAATGGCCAAGCCCGGGAAAACGGTCAGCCACCAAGAATCGGGCAGGTAACGCGCTCCGTCCGCGACCATCGACCCCAGATCGGGCGTAGGAGGCTGCACTCCAAGGCCGAGAAAGGAGAGGGACGAAGCGATCAATATGACGAATCCCAAGTCCAAAGTCATTTTCGTGATGATCGCCGGAAAGCAGTTCGGCAGAATCTCCCTGAAAACAATGTGGAGGCGACTCGCGCCGATCACTTCCGCAGCGAGCACGTAGCCTTCCTCCTTTTCGCTTCTGGTAATGTTGTAAACCAGCCGGGTGTACCAAGGCCACCACATCGTGGTGACCGCAAGCATGCCGTTCGTCAGCGTCGGCTCGAGCACTCCCATGATCGACATGGCCAACACAAGCGGCGGAACGGAAAGAAAGACGTCCGTCAGCCGCATCAACGCGAATTCGGTCCTGCCGCCGACATACCCCGCGACCAAGCCGACGGTGACGCCGACCGGAACAGCTATGCCGAGAACCACGACGCCGAGGAAGAGGGAAATCCGGTATGCGTAGATGATCCGGCTGAAAATGTCGCGGCCGACCAGATCGGTGCCCATGATGTAAGGCCACTCCGGCGGCCTGTTGAAATTGACGAAGTCCACCACCGCGCCTCGGTGCTCCGGAAACGGAGCGATGAAATCCGCGAAGACCGCAGAAAGAACCACGGCCGCAATCAATGCGATGCCGGCCAATGAAAGCGGATTGGAGGCAAGAATCTTGAAGGATCTCAACATCAGGCCCGGGAACCGTATCGAATCTTGGGATTGATGATGCTGACCAGCAGGTCGACCAGAATGTTCATGATCAGGAATGTGGCGGAAATGATCAGAACTGTTCCGACGATCGCATTCAGGTCCTTCCTCAGGATGACGGCGACGCCGTAGCGCGAGAGCCCCGGCCATGCGAATATCGCTTCGACCAGAAACGCGTTTCCCAGCATCGCCGCGAAATCGAGCCCGATGATTGTGAGCGATGGAATCAGAGACGGGCGAAATGCGTAGCGGGTCGCAATCCGGCGCTCGCTGAAGCCGTAGCAATGCGCCATCTCAATGTAAGGCTTGTCGTAAGTCTCGACCATGTTCGCCCGGGTCAATCGCGCCGCCTGCCCGATGCCCGAAAGGGCCAGCGCGAAAGCGGGAAGGACTATGTGCCAAGCGGCGTCCCGAAACGATCTGAAATCGCCAGCCAGCAACGTATCCACAAGCAGAAAGCCCGTTACCCTTGCGACGTCCAAATGGTCCGACAGGCGGCCTGCGATCGGGAACAACGGAAGGAAGAAGGCAAACAGCAGCATCAAAATGACGGCCCAGACGAAGCTCGGGGCCGAGACTCCCAGAAGAGCGATGATCCGGATCGCGCCGTCTGCGAAACGGCCCCGATACCGGGCCGAAAGGATGCCCAGCGGAAGCCCGAATGCGATCATCATGACGCCCGCCACGATGACGAGTTCAAGCGTGGCGGGAAGAAACTGAGCTATGTCGGTCGTTACGGGCCGATTCGTGTACAGCGATATTCCGAGGTCGCCTTGGAACAGTCCGCTCAGGAAATGCGCGTATTGCGTCCAGACCGGCTCGTCGAGACGGAGTTCCGTGCGGAGTTTCTCGACCTGCTCCGGCGTCGCACTGGGGCCGAGCGCGATCCGCGCCGGATCCCCGGGAATGACCCGGGCAATAAGAAAGATAAGAATTGAAACCCCGAACAGCACGATTGCCGCGGTCCCCACCCGCGACAGAAATCGGCGGACCAGCGGAATCATCGGCTGATCGGTCGCAATCTGCGAAACAGGGGCAGCGACGGCCGCCCCTGTTTTCCGGACCTGACTATTTGACTTCTTCCATGAGTCTGAACGCGAATCCCATGGTGTCGAGGCCGAAGGCATGCGCCGGATCGGTCAGGGCGGGCACCCTGAAACGATTGGACGCAGCGAATACGGACTGCCGATCATACCCGTATATGGAAGGCGCGAGATCCATCAGGCGACGGTTCAGATCGGAATACGCCGCTTCCCGTCCAGCTTCGTCGGCAGCCGTTCTGCCGGCTTCCAAGAGCCGGTCCGTTTCCGCGTCGTTGAGATACTCGGGCGACTGCCATGTGCCGACCGAACTCGAATGATACATTCCGAACAGCAATGTGTCGGGATCCCCGGTGACGGCGGTTACGAAGATTTGCGATATGTTCGGCGTCGATTCCGGCGTCGAGACTTCTTCGGTGAACAGCGCCCACGGAATCTTCCTGATTTCCGACTTTATTCCGAGTTCAGCGAAATTGGCCTGCATGAGCAGAGCGAAGCGCTCCTCGAGCGGCACCTCCGCGATCCAAGAAATCTCCAGATTGATTTCGCTCGGATCGTACCGGCATTGGCTGAGATGCTCGCGCGCCGCATCCATGTCGCGCTTCAGTTCGTTGCCTGCCGGATTCGCGCCGAACATTCCGACCGGGATCGCGCCGGTGCTCGGCGAGCCCTGCGAGACGTCGTCCGTCACGGAAATCAGTTTGATCGCGACATCGTAGTCGAACGCATGCGAGAGAGAGAGCCTGCAGTGGACATCGTCCAACGGCGCCTTCGTGGTATTCATCTTCACATAAAAGGCGCCCGTGCCGGCTTCCGTGAGAATCTGAGCGCCGGATCCGGCAAGCGCCTTGATAACTTCCGGCGGAAGCCACTGCGACGCGATATCGTGCTCGCCTCGTTCGATCAGCGTGCGCACCGTAGCGGCCTCGAGACCGTAACGAAGTCTTGCGGTGTCCGGCGCGGCATCGGGAACGCCCAGGAAATAATCCGCGTTCTTTTCCATTACGGTTTCTTCCTGCGGATTGTGCGATACGACCGTGTAGGCTCCCGTTCCGGCGCCGTTCGCCGACAGGAAAGCTTGGCCCCAGTCGCCCATTTCGCCTTCGCCTTCTCCGAGATTCGCCATCACCAGCTCCTTGTCGATGATCGGAAGTCTGACCAGCGAAGCGATGAAGGGGCTGTACGGATCCGACAGGTGGAAGGTGACTACGGATCTGCCGTCAGCCGTGGCGCTTTCGACGTTGGTGAACAGATAGGACAGCCCTTGCCCGAAATGCTTCATCCTGTCGAATGTGAATACGACATCCTCGGCAGTCAGCATGTTGCCGCTTTGGAACCTGACGTCGTCCCGAAGCCGGAAAGTGAATGTTTTGCCTGATCCTTCCCAGCTTTCCGCCAAGTGGGGCACGTGCCCGGGGCCGCCTTGCCGCGGGATCACCAGCGTGTCGTAAACATTGAACATGAGGATTGAATCGGCGTAGTCGGACGCCTTCGACGGGTCGAGTTCGCCAACCGCGACCTCGTCCAATCTCAGGACCCCGCCCGCGTGCAGCGCCGTGCCGGACAAGGCAAACGCTGCGAAGGCGACGATCGCCGCCGGCTTGAACAAGTTCATAAGTTTTCTCCTTTTTTCGCATGGAATCATTGTCATGCCATCAAGGGTTTCAGCCTTCACTCTGCCTCTCGCTCTTGGTTCTGGTCCGCAAAGACATGCTCGCCGAACAAATCCAGCGTGCCGACCCAAAGGACTTTCGCGGGCTCCGTCGTATGGTTCCAAATGCAATGCAGCTTGTTCGATTTATGGTGTATTGAATCGCCGCTTTTCAGCACCACGGTTTGACCTTCCAGTTCGGATGTCACGCATCCGGACAGGACGAATTCGATTTCCTCGCCTTGGTGGCGGACTCGTTCGGAACGATATCCCGGAGGGACGTTCATGATCACCGAGTGAAGGCGCTGCCCCTCCAGGCTGGAGGAGATCCGCTCGTACGAGATCGATTTGTCGGCGATCCAATAGGGTCGTCGCTCGGCACGGCGGGTGAAGCTCCGTTCGGCGCGCGGCTGCGACAGATATTCGGAAATCTCCGATCCGAGAACGGCGCAAATCGAAACGAGGGACGCGAGAGACGGCGCGGTCAAATCCCGCTCGACCTGCGAAATGAAGCCGGTCGACAATCCCGCGCCATCGGCCACGTCCTGCAAGGTCAGCGCGAGCTCCTTGCGCTTGGCTCGCAGGCGCGTGCCGAGCGACAGATTTTCGGCAAGGTCGGCGCGCTCGGATTCCGACATGCGAATGTTGCCTTCTTCGGACGTCATCGACGCCAAAGATTGGCAATGCCGTTCACAGAGTCAAGGATTTTTTTACAAATACTAAAATCGCCGATTCCGATCGGAACGGCGGAAGTCTTCATTTGCGGATGAATTGCTATCGGTCGATTTGAGTCGTCCGGCATCCCGCATTGCCGGCGCGACGTCGTTCGACCCGATTGCCGCGACCATGCGCGAACCACGGCGAGAACCTCGGTCCCCGCCATGCATCGCTTCAGTCAATCTCGTGGAAAGAAAAAGGCAGCCTGTCGGCCGCCTTCCTACAATTCGATAAGCTCAGTTCGAGACCGCAACGCCAACTGCCAACAACAGAAGCAGAGGAATAATCAGACCGCCTCCTGCGGGCTCTTCTACGGGCGGCGGCGCCATTACCGGCTCTTCCACTGGCTGCTCCATTTCAGGTTCGTCCAAACCGCCTGCCGATGCGCTGGCAGCGGCTATCGCGAAAGCTGCGGCGAATGCGAGTTTCTTCATTTTCGAGTCTCCAATAGTTCGAGTTTGCTTTCTTGGTTCACACCAGCAGCACACCTGTTCACTCTTGCGCTTTGATACTGCGGTTTTGCAATGAATACATCGCTCGGCAAGCGCATGATGCTATCAATTTATCGCGCATTGTTGCTAAATCAGCAACACCTGCGTGCCGACCGTCGTCAATTCGAACAATTCCGCGATGTGCTTGTTGTAGAGGCCAATGCAGCCGTTTGAAGAGCGTCGGCCGATCTTCCGAGTGTCGTGGGTCCCGTGAATCCGGTAGTACCGCCATGACAAGTAAAGCGCGTGCGTGCCCATCGGATTGTCGGGCCCGGGCGGAACATAGGGCGGCCATTCGGGATTGCGCTCCAGCATCGCGGGGGTCGGCCTCCAGTCCGGTCCCACGACTTTGTTCACAATCACTGTTCGTCCCAGGCGCGTCAGTTCAGGCGATAGCGGCACGCTTGTCGGGTAGAGCCTGTATTCGCTTTGGTCTTCGGACCAGAAATGCAATGCTCTGGATGTCGTGTCCACGAGGACCGCGCCGTCGACCAGGTTCGCGAAGTAATGTTCCCACGTCTTGGTCTTGAAACCGGAAATGTTCCGCCTGACGGTCGCTGAATCCGCCCGGCCGCCCAACGCCGCCAAACCCAGCGCGGCTGTGGCTGCCGCTCCGAATCGACGCCTTGAAATCTGCGAATTGTCCTGTGCCATCCTGCTCTTGCCGCAACTTTATTCTTTTGAGCACCGAATACACCAAGTTGAATGCGAAATCAATCAAATCCCGGTGACGTCTCTCGGGAGGCCGAAAGGCGATTCATTTGCCGATCGCGTCAATGGCGTGATTCCGCCTTTCGGAAAATCCGGTGCCGCCGCGGCACCTATGCGGAGCCGAATGGCTCCCGATTCATCCGAACCCAGGTTGTCGCCGCAGATTCCGACTGATAAATCGAAAGAAACCAGCGCGTCCAACGGCCAGGATGATGGTGCGGAGAATATTTTTCTTTCTTTTCCTGATCTCGGGCGCGGCCGCCTGCACCGCGCCGCCCGATGTGCTGGACGATCCGGTCGAGATAGGCGAGGTGGAGGCGGGGCCTACGCTCTACATCATTCACGAATCTATGAACGGCCGCATTCAGCATCGGGTTGTCGACGCCGTCAACGGCGTGCGGCAAACGAACTTCTTGCCGAAAGTCGCCTTGTCCCCGACGCTGAATGCGGCGGCCAAGACGCATGCCAGAGACATGTTCATCCAGAATCGCCCTTGGCATTTCGGGTCCGACGGCTCGTCGCCGCTCGATCGGACCGCGCGCGTCCGATACCAGGGCCGTCTGGTTGGAGAGAATATCGCGGAAACCTACGAAAGCGAACTTCCCGTCTTGGGGGCGTGGCTGGAGCGCGACGATACCAGGGAAACCATCCTGGACCCGAGGGCCGCGAAAATCGGAATAGGCTGGCACCAGCAGGAAAACGGAAAAATCTGGTGGGTGCTTCTGGTCGGAACCTGAGCAATTACGGGCGGATGTGGACCGGCGTTCCGATTTCAACCAATGCGTAAATCGTCGACATTTCCCGGTTCGAGACCGCAATGCAGCCAGCCGTCCAATCGCCTGTCTTGGCTTGGCGCGCACCCGTCGGCTGCCCGTGAATGAAGATGTCGCCGCCCGGATCAACCCCTCTCTCGTCAGCCAGCCGTCTGTCCTCGCTGTTCGGATAGGAGATCCCCAGCGACAGGTAGAATTGGCTCGCAGGGTTCTTTCTGTCGATGAAATAAGTTCCCTCCGGCGTTCGTCCGTCGCCTTCAGTGGTTTTGTGCCCTTCGGGCTGAAATCCCAAGTCGATCTTGAAGCGCCGCAGCCTGCGGTCGCCATTGTACAAATCCATGTTCCGCGCCGACTTGTCGATCACGATGCTCGTGACTTCCGGCTTTTCTCCGCTTTGCATGAAGTAATCGGTGCCGGTCGAACCGAATTGACAAGCCGAAAGCAGCATTGCCGCGGCGGATGCCGAAATGGCGGTTGCAAACCGAGCCGCGCTGCGTCGGATAGCGGGGAAACTGTTCATGCTCAAGACCACCTGCCTGCGCCTTCCGGGACGTCGGACGCGAATTCGATTCGCGACCTGCCTCGGCGTCTTCCTGCGCGGACTTGTCCTGCTCGATCGCTCCGCGCCCCATGAGATTTAACGGCCATCTGTCGGACCGGAATGTTGGACAGTGCCTCGCCTACCGCAAAGCGGCCGACCTGTCCATCTTCGCATGCCTGTCAACCGACAGCAGCGTTGCGAGAAACCAACGGTCGAATTCCAGCCCGCCGGTGATGGGACTTGATGGTCAAGACGCAATGAATTCTTCCGATGCAGACGCCGCGAGGGGATTTTTCGACACCCTTCAATGCGCCGTCTCTCTTCGAAACGCGTACCGCCTGCGCCCGCGCGACGGAGCCGCCGCCGTGCGATTTCTTCGCCGCGCCCCATTCAGGAGCAAACGCTTGCCGACATCGGAAATTGGCGTCGTGCGCAAACTCGCGGCGAAGCGGCGAAGCGAAAAGGTTGATTCACGCGCCAAGAGCGGCGGCGTCCGGTCTGCGCGCTCGCGCCGCAGGTTTTCTTCTCGGCTTGGCTGAAGCTGACTTCAGCTGTCCGCACGCAGCCATTATGTCCGTCCCTCTCGGCGTCCGCACCGGAGCGGCATATCCCGCGTTGTAGACGATCGAAGCAAAGCTCTTGATCCGGTCCGGGTCCGACCGCCGATACGGCGCGCACGGCCATTCGTTGAACGGTATCAGATTCACTTTGGCGGGGATGCCGCTGATCAGTTTCGCAAGTCTTTTTGCGTCTTGGTCGGAATCGTTCACATCTTTCAGCATGACGTATTCGAATGTTATGCGGTCGGAGTTCGACAGCCCCGGATAGCTCCGCAACTCGCCGAGCAGCGCTTCGATGTTCCACTTCCTGTTGATCGGGACAAGCTTGTCTCGCACTTCATCCGTCGTGGCGTGTAGCGATATCGCGAGCCTGCAGCCGATCTCTTCGCCGGTTCGACGGATTCCGGGAACCACGCCCGCCGTGGAAAGGGTAATCCTGCGGCGGGACAGGCTGATGCCCGAACCGTCCATCGCAATCCGCATCGCGTCCCGAACATTCTCGAAATTGTAAAGAGGCTCGCCCATTCCCATGAGCACTATGTTGGAAAGCAGACGGGTCTCGTCCTTCGGACGCCGGGCCGGGCGCGGCCACTCGCCCAGATCATCGCGGACGGCCAAAATCTGTCCGACGATTTCGGCCGAGGTCAGGTTCCTGACGAGAGCCTGAGTCCCCGTATGGCAGAACGAGCAATTCAGCGTGCACCCCACCTGCGAAGAAATGCAAAGGGTGCCCCTGTCTTCGTCGGGGATGTAAACGGTTTCGAATTCCTGGCCGCCTTCCACGCGGAACAGGTACTTTCGCGTTCCGTCCGAACTCACCAGCTTGCGCGCGAGTTCCGGAACCTCCAATTTGAACGCGCTGGCGAGAAGGCTCCTGTAGTCCTTCGCAAGATCCGTCATGGCGTTGAAATCGCGGACGCCCTTTTGATACATCCATTGCCAAACCTGAGTCACCCGCATTCCTGCTTGGCGCTCCGGCGTTCCTGCCGAGACCAACGCGGCCCGCAGCTGGTCCTTCCCGAGGCCGATCAGATTGGCGCGGCTCGCGCCTTCGCGCCGAACTTGACGGCAGCCCGTTTCAGCAACTCCTGATTCGAGGTCCCCCGGCGCGACGCCCGCTTGTCCGCAATCTTGAGAGTGCGGACGATCCGATGCATGCTCCGACAAAGCGAAATTCAGCACGGCAACGCGGCAGCAATCCGAACCGGAGCCCGCATTCCTATCTCGTGCAGAGCTTCACGGCATTCTCAAGCGCCGCCGTGAATCCCTTGAGAGAAAAAGTATCGCGGGTGTTCGTCCCCCGGCCCGACGTGCCCGACAAGATGATCCTGCCGCCTCTCTTCATGGCCTCCACGAGCCTGTCGTCGTCGGTGGGCAGCGGCCAGGCCCATTCCGCGTTGGCGGCCTCCGGGCCGATTTGGAATGTGAATTCCGTAGCATTGTCGATTGCCGCGAGAACGTCCGAATCATCTGCGAACGGATAGCCGCTATTGAACGATACAAGAGCCGAGTCCGCGGAGTTCAGCGAGGTTGCGGTAACGAAAAGCTTGATCGTTCCCCTGCGCACCTGAACAGTTCTTCCGCCCCGCGTGTTTACCGTATTGACTGGAGATGAGCTTGCGCCGCACTCTTTTTGCGGACAATCGCTGGCCGTTTGATAAATTTGCCAATCACCGAATTCGTCTCCGCCCACTATCGAGCAATCCCTCTCCCGGTCTTCCTGCGCCGCAGCCTGCCCGGCGCAAAAAGCTACGATCATCGCCAAAACGACTTGCCAGATTTTTCCTATCTTCATCATTTCCCTGCCTTCGCCTCGATCGCGGCCTGCCTGAGAGGCCGTCATGCCCTGATGATCCCGCAACACCGGCGGGAATTGCAACAATTCCGTCCGAGCATATATCAACTTTTTCTTGAATTGCACGTATAGATGGCAGACGGCATTCGGCGCGCTTTGACGCGCAATTCGCCGAAATGCTATATGTGGCGCGATTTTCCGCCTCGCTGCCCGAAAGCGGCGTTGACGGACAAGCGAAAGCATTGCATCGGCATATGCCGATCATTTGTCAGGAACTGGCCATGGCTGAACCGAAAACCCTATACGACAAGATCTGGGATTCACATGTCGTGCATCAAGCCGAAGACGGCACCTGCCTGCTGTACATCGACCGGCATCTTGTTCATGAAGTCACAAGTCCTCAAGCATTTGAAGGATTGCGCTCATCCGGGCGCAAGGTCCGGAGGCCCGAGCAGACGGTCGCGGTCCCGGATCACAACGTCCCGACCGACGTGGGGCGAAGCGGCGGCATCAGCAACGAAGAAAGCCGCATTCAGGTGGAAACGCTCGAGGACAACGCCGAGCACTTCGGAATCGCATACTACGGCGTCAACGACATACGCCAAGGCATCGTGCACATAATCGGTCCGGAGCAAGGCTGGACGCAGCCCGGAATGACAATCGTCTGCGGAGACAGCCACACGGCGACGCACGGCGCATTCGGGGCGCTCGCGCACGGCATCGGCACAAGCGAAGTCGAGCACGTGCTTGCAACCCAGACCCTCATTCAGAAAAAATCGAAAAATATGAAGGTCGAAATCAAAGGCGCGCTCGGGCACGGCGTCACGGCCAAAGACATCACTCTTTCGATCATCGGCAAAACCGGCACTGCCGGCGGGACCGGCCACGTGATCGAATATTGCGGAGACGCGATTTCGGCCCTTTCCATGGAAGGCCGGATGACGGTGTGCAACATGGCGATAGAAGGGGGCGCCCGGGCGGGGCTCATCGCGCCGGACCGGAAGACCTTCGACTACGTCAAGGGCAGGCCCCATGCGCCCAAAGGCGCGGCCTACGAAACTGCTCTCGCATGGTGGGAAACGCTCGGGTCCGACGACGGCGCGCATTTCGACAAGGAAGTCGTTCTCGACGCCGCATCCATTGCGCCCGTCGTCACTTGGGGCACCAGTCCGGAGGATGTGCTTCCGATCACAGGCTCGGTGCCGCATCCGGACGAATTCAGCGGAGCGAAATCGACCGCGGCGCGGCGAAGCCTGGAATACATGGGTCTTGATCCCGGCACGAAGCTCGAGGACATAAACATCGACACGGTGTTCATCGGCTCGTGCACGAACGGACGAATCGAAGACTTGAGGGAAGTTGCGGCGGTCATGAAGGGGCGGTCCGTAAAGGACGGGATCCGCGCGATGATTGTCCCGGGATCCGGGTTGGTGCGATCGCAGGCCGAAGAGGAAGGCATTGCGCAAGAACTTATCGAAGCCGGATTCGAGTGGCGAATGGCGGGCTGCTCCATGTGTCTGGGCATGAATCCCGACCAGCTCCAGCCCGGAGAAAGATGCGCCTCCACATCGAATCGAAACTTCGAAGGACGCCAGGGGCGCGGGGGACGGACGCATCTTCTCAGCCCGGCGATGGCCGCAGCGGCGGCGGTCACGGGGCGGCTGACGGATGTCAGGCAGATGGCATAGGAGCAACACCATGGAAAAGTTCGAGAAACTCACCGGGATCGCGGCGCCGATGCCTTTGGTGAACATCGATACCGACATGATCATCCCCAAGCAGTTCCTGAAAACAATCAAGCGCACGGGCTTGGGGGTCAGCCTCTTTTTCGAGATGCGCTACGATCTTGAAGGAAACGAGAAGCCCGATTTCGTCCTGAACCAGCCCGCGTGGCGGGAGGCGCAGATCATCGTGGCGGGAGACAATTTCGGATGCGGCTCTTCCCGAGAGCACGCTCCGTGGGCGCTCAAGGACTTCGGCATCAAATGCGTGATTTCGACCAGCTTCGCCGACATCTTCTACAACAATTGCTTCAAGAACGGCATCCTGCCGATCGCGCTTCCGCAGGCCGATGTGGACAAGCTCATGTCGCACGCGCAAAGCGGGGCCAACGCGAGAATCATGGTCGATCTGGAGAAGCAGCAGGTGAATGCGCCCGACGGCGAAGTTTTCGATTTCGAGATCGACCCGTTCAAGAAGAAATGCCTTCTTGAAGGACTGGACGATATCGATCTGACGCTTCAGAAAGTCGCTCACATCGACGAATTCGAAAGCAGCCGAAAGCATTCAACGCCGTGGCTATGAGCGATCGCCGAACTGGCATAGCCAGTTCCGACAGAATCAGTGCATTGTGCCGCGACAGCCGGCGGCGCGCGGATTCGGCAAGGAACGGCACGAAGAGCGGCAGAAGTTCAGCCGGAATTGTACCTGCGGCGATTCATATTGCCGCGCACGTCGGATTTCCGGCTTGACCAAACCGCAATCGCCCGCCGTAGCCGTAAATGGAGATCCGGAGCAGGTTCAGCTTTGGCCGTCCGTCACCCCATCCAGCGCCTGACAGGAGCCGCCGCTTCTTCAAGCGGCTGGCAGATCACGTCCACGAGGGTCGGTTCGCCGCACTCGATCGCTTTCTGAAGCGCGCCGTCAAGGTCTTCCGGGTCCTCCACCCGCCACGACTTGAGTCCGTAGCTAGCGGCAATGGCGGCATGATCCGTCCTGTCGAAATCCACATTGTGGTAGCGCTTGCCGCAATCCGCGTACTGGCTTGCGCGGATCCATCCGAAGCTGCTGTTCGAAAACACGACGAACGTGATGGGCGCCCGAATCCTCGAGACCGTTTCCAGTTCGCCGCAAGCGAACCCGAATGAACCGTCGCCCATGACTGCGACGACCTTCCTGTCCGGCCTGCCGAACCATACGCCCATCGAAGCTCCTATGGAGTAGCCCAATGCGCCGTGGGCGCGATTGGTCACGAAGTGCCGGCCAGGCCGTTTGCATCGGTAGTAAGCCGACATGTACGGACAAGAGGTTCCCGGATCCGACACGATCACCGCATCGTCGGGAAGCGACTTTTGAAGCGCGCGGACAATTCGCTCCGGACGAATCGGCATCTCCGAGGAGCGGGCCAGCGCATTGAATCGGTCGAATTTTTTCTTCTTCGCTTTGCTGATCGACGACGCTCCTCCGAATTCCGTCCGCAGACCGGGATTCCGATCCAAAACTGCATTCATCTCTCTTAGTGCGAGCTGAAGATCAGCGACGATTCCCACTTCCGTCCGGTAGTTGGCTCCGATCGCCAAAGGATCCGAATCAATGTGCACGACCCTCGCATCCGGCCCGGGAGCTTCCCATCTTGATGTAGTCGTCGACCCGGCGCGGCAGCCCAGAAACACGATCAAATCGGCGGCGGCCATCAACTCCCACGTCTCGTCGGTGCCGCCGTTCGAACCAACGACGCCCAAACAGTTCGGGTGCTCGTCGGAAAGACTTCCCTGGCCCGATATTGAAGTGGCGACAGGGATATCGAGCGACGCCGCAAATTGCGCGAGCTCATGGGTTGCGCCTGCGATCACTACGCCTCCGCCGCAAACCAGAAGCGGACTTTTCGCCGAGCAGATCGCTTCAACCGCGGCCTCGGCCGCTCCCGGTTCGGGCGCCGCCCGCCAAGCCGGGTAGCTGCAATGATTTTCATCCGCCCAAATGTCGTGCGGATCGACATCGTCGTATTGAATGTCGTACGGAACGCCGAGATGCGCGGCGCCCGGCCGGCCCGTAGTCATGGCGCGAAAGGCCCATCGCACCATCCTCGGAATATGGTCTGCGCGCTTGACGACGGTATTCCATTTTGTGAGCGGCCTCATCAACGCGTCCTGATCGACTTCGGTCAAAGGGAATTTGCCGTACGAAGCGACAGAGATGTCCGTAGTTATTCCCAAAACCGCCGAAGACGACTCGCTGGCCTCGATCAAGCCCGGAAGCAGATATGTCGCGCCTCCCCCTGAAGGGCCTTCGCAGACGCCCACTCGGCCCGTCGTGCGGGAATACCCGTCGGCCATGTAGGCCGCGGTGCGCTCGTCGCGAACGAGGATGTGCTCGATCTTGTGCTCGAGCCGATAGATCGCATCGTAGAATGGAAGAGTCGTGTCTCCGCACAAGCCGAAAATGTGCCGGATTCCGTGCGCTTCCAACATCCGGACGAGCGCTTCCGCTCCGGATAACGTGTTCTTCAAAGCGGGAAAGCCCTTCTGCAGTCGTCCGCCGAGCGCGAGTGTTCGGTCGGCGTCAATTTCAATCGCGAATCAGACGGTCGCGGACATCAGCCCGCGACCGTCGCAATCGAATTTCCGGAAACGGCCGTCACTCAGTGAACGAAACGGAGTCCGGTATCTCGGAAATGTCGCTGTACTTGAGCATCGCTTCCTTCATCCGGCGCTCGTTGTGGCCGAGCTTGTTGTTCCATTCGGCCCACCAGTTGAGGAAGTTTTTGAATCTCGGATCGAATTCCGAACGAATGCCGAAATACCCCGGCAACGCCGCTCTCGGCTTCGGAGTATTGAACGTTCCGAGTCCGGGATTCTTCTCCTTCGCGATCATGCTGGAAAGAACCGTCGTGGTGAAGGCGTCGGCGCGACCGGAGGTGACCGCCAGAATGATCTGCGACAGCTCCTTGAACTGCACCTGCGTCGCCTTCGGAGCCCATTTCTCGAGCAGCAACTGATCGGCCGAGCCTGTCATGACCGCAACTTTCACGTCCGGATTATTGTAGTCTTCCCAGTTCCTGCCACCGAAGTCCGGGTTGTTGACCGTCACCCACTCGATCCAGTAGATCGGGCCGGCGAAATCAATCGATGTTGCGCGGACCGGCGTCGCCTGCATGCCTGCCGCAAAATCGACCACGCCAGTTGAAATCGCGAGGACGAGTTCGCTCCATCCGCCCACTTCGACCTGAACCAGATCCACCTTCAACTCAGCGGCCACGTCATTCGCCATGTTGACAAGCGCGCCGTCGTAGTCGCCTGTATCCTTGTCTTTCACGAAATACGGCGCGTAGTTGAATACGGCGAAACGCACTTCGCCAGTGCGCTTGATTCGCTCCCAGGTCGACTCGGCATCCTGGGCACTTGCAGTCCCAGTGAACGCGAATGCGGCCGCGATTGCCGTGAAAGCGGCAGCTAGAAATTTTTTCACACTCATAGCTCAATCTCCCTTGCTAAAGCCTAGATGCAATAGAAACCCGTCTATGCCGCAAATGTAAATAGAAATCGTCCGATCACGGAAATGTTTGATTCGACGGCATTGGCGCCGTTCGCTGTCCGCCAGTGCGGACGATTTCCGAAGCGTCAAACACTCAAAGAGACGCAGGGGGCCTGCGACTTTGCCGTCAATCCGGAACAAACTCAGATGACGAATTGCTCAATGCAAGATCTGCGGGAGGGAGCGCATATGCTTTCAATCCTTCGGCTCTCGCAATGCCAACCGTCCTTCCGAGCCAATTTCCACGGGAACCGGATCCGATATCGCGCCGACGAATCGGCCATCCGATCCGAAGTTCAGAAAGCTCATGTAATGCATCGACGTCCTGTCGCGGATGATCTTTCCGGCATACCGATTGGGCGGAGCCGAACCGTCCAGAAATTCGCAGGCGGCAATCTCCCAAGGACCGAGGTGGCTGTCCGAAACCAAGTAGTGCGTGCCTGTGACCGCCGTCCGCGGATAAGAGCTGCGGTAGGCGGCCGACCAGTGCTCCGCCGCCGTGCAAAACAAGCAATACCATCGGTCTTGGATGTTCATGATTTGCGGAACCTCCAGCTGCCCGAACCCGCCGATGTGCACGGGTTCGTCCAAAGTCCAGTTCAAAAGGTCCGGCGAGCGAGCCAAGCCAATCGCCCCCGCGTCGTTCGCCTCTTCAATTCCTGCCGCACGGGCCGTGAAATACATGATCCAGCCGTCGCCGTCCGGGTCGCGCATCACCCACGGGTCGCGCATCGCGCGATCATGCCAACGGCCGGGCGAATATTCTTCGTAAACATCAAGGCTCAGATCCAGAACAGGCCATTCGCTGCAGCGGGCCCATTCGCGCAAGTTCTTGCTTGTTGCACGCCCGATGCGCTGCTTCAAACCGTTCTCGCCCCTGCTCGTCCCGGTGTAGAACAAATGCCAAAGACCTCCGGCATCTTGCACGACGCTTCCCGTCCAAGTCGTGAAGTCGTCCCAAGCAGATCCAGCAGATGGGCCGAATACCTCGCCTGTGTAATTCCAATTCCGCAAATCGCTTGAAACCGCGTGCCCGATCGATACGTTCCAGTGCCGCAGCTCCGGGTCGCCGATGGATTTCGGGGCTTGCAGAAAGAACATGTTCCATTCCGTCCCGTCGCGGACAATCCAGAAATCCCATATCCACTTGTCATCCAGAGCAAGCATCCGATTTCCTATTCACTCAATTGCGCCGCGGGCGAGGCATAAGCCGTACGGGCGCCAATCGCGCATGTCGACTCTCTATGGACGATCTCGCACGGAACTTTCGAGACATTGCTTCCGCTGAATTCGCCTTTCAACATGGCGAATAAACGCTCTGCAGCAACTGCGCCGATCGCGTCGTAAGGCAGCTGAACGGTTGTCAGCGCCGGCTGGATCGTTTCGCAAATGCGTTCGTCGTTGTCGAAGCCGACCAGCGATAAATCGCGGGGCACTTCCAGACCTGCCGCCTTCAGATAGGGAATGGCCTTGAGAGTCATCAGATCGTTGCCGAACATGACCGCGGTCGGCGCATCGTCGCCCTGAACAACTCTCTTCAGCGCGTCCGCCAAAAATCCGATCGGCGTTTTCCCTCCTTCCTGGGTATATCCCGATTGAAACCGCAGCATCGAAACGGGCAGGCCGTGCTCACGACAAGCGTCGAAAAACCCTTGGCGCCGAAGGTGGGATGCCAGCAGGCCGTCCTCAAGGCCGAGCATGCCGAGTCGCGCATGGCCCGATTCAATAAGAAACTTGGTTGCGGAGTACTGCCCCTGGTAGTCGTCGGGGACTACGGAGGGCGTTCCGGCCGCATCGAAGCAGTTCGCAAGCACGACTGGAACCGACGCCGGCAACGGCAGCACGACTTGCCTATGGAAATCCGAAGCGATTATCACTCCTTCGACGCTGTGGGCTTCAAATATTCCAAGCAGTTGACCGACCTCGTTCCAGTCTCCTGTCGCGTCCGCGATCATGAGCGTCTTCCCGGCTTTTCGGCAAGCCTGCAAAGCGCCTCTCACGATGTGAATGGCCGAAAGCCCGGATGCGCTGGGCGGAGCTCCCGATGCCGAAACCGCGCCCGTGATCATGCCGATCAGCTCCGAACCGCGCCCGCGCATCATCCGAGCGCCTCTATGCGGCAGATAATTCAATTCCTTGGCGGCGCGCAGCACCTTTTCCCGCGTCGCCTCGCGCACGGAAGCCTCGCCATTGATAACTCGGCTTACTGTCTTGATCGACACGCTCGCGAGACGCGCGACATCGTGGATGTTCGCCATCGGGTCCTTGGAGAATTACAACGTTTTCATGCCATTGAATCCAACTAGCTGGCGATGTCAATCCAATTCAGGCGCAATCTTTTGAAATTAAGAAATTAGTTGACAATCGGAACTCTGCTGGTTCAATGTTATTCAATTATGACAACGTTGGTCAAACGGATGGAGAGGTTCCGTTTTTGACGTGTCTGATTCACGCAACTCAATTCGGAGACAGCAACATGAAACATACGGTAGCCGCAGCAGTTTCCGCTGCGACAATTCTTGGAACAGCCGCGTCGGCGCAAACAGAGCTGAGCATGTGGTATCATGGCGCGGGAAACCAAGTGGAAGGCGATTTGATCAGAATGATCATCGACGACTTCAACTCAAGCCAGTCCGATTGGATGGTGACCTTGGAATCCTTCCCCCAAGAATCCTACAACGAATCCATCACGGCGGCCGCGTTGGCGGGCAATTTGCCGGACATCATCGACGTAGACGGACCGATCCTCCCGAACTGGGCGTGGGGAGGGTACATGGCTCCGCTGCAGATCGATGATCAGAAAATCGCGGAGTTCCTTCCGGGCGCGATCGGTCGCTGGAACGGCAACCTCTACGCCATAGGGCTATGGGACGCGGCTTGCGCGATCTACGCGCGCCGCTCCGTATTGGAAGCCAACGATATCCGCGTCCCCACGCTCGACAATCCGTGGTCGAAATCGGAATTCGACGCCGCTCTGGAAACGCTCCAGGCAACCGGCGACTACGAATACGCGCTTGATTTGGGAATGGCATGGACCGGCGAATGGTATCCTTACGCATTCGGTCCGTTCCTGCAGAGCCATGGAGGCGACATCGTCGACACGTCGGCCAACATGGCGAACGGAGCGCTCAACGGCGAGGCCGGCATGGCATTCGGCGAGTGGTGGCAGTCATTGTTTGCGCGGGGCCTCGTTCCGGGAACCAGCCAGGACGGAGCCGACCGCGAGACGGGCTTCCTCGACGGCAGGTACGCTTTGCAATGGAACGGCAACTGGGCCGCAGTCCCGGTGCTGGACAAGTTCGGCGACGACATGCTTTTCCTGCCGGCTCCGGATTTCGGAAACGGGCCAAAGATTGGAGCCGCAAGCTGGCAGTTCGGCGTTTCCGCAACTTCCAAGAATCAGGACGGCGCGAACGCCTTCATCGAATTCGCCATTCAGGACAAATATCTTGCGATGTTCTCCGATGCGATCGGCTTGATTCCGCCGACGAAAGCGTCGGCAGCCATGTCCGAAAAATACCGGCCCGGCGGTCCGCTCGAAGTGTTCTTCGAACTTTCGAACCAGCAGGCCACATTGCGCGCTGTCACCCCTGCTTATGTCGTTGCGGCGCTGGTCTTCGAAAAGGCGATGGCCGACATCGCGAACGGCGCCGACGTGGCGGATACGCTGGACGCGGCCGCGGACGAAATAGACGAAGACATCGAAAACAATAACGGCTACATGTAACTTGCATCGCAGCGAATTCCACGGAATCGACCGGTCGAAAAAGTTCATGGAGCCATTCGGCAAGCGTCACTTCGTTCTGCACATCGCCGCGCCGCTGCCGTGAGCGGTCTCCGCGAAAATTCGGGACGGCGGCAAACTCTGGCCGGCTGGGCGATGGCCCTGCCGGCCTTTGCGTTGATCATCGCGTTCATGATCGTGCCGTTCCTTATGGCGTTCGGGTTTTCGCTGACCAATCAGCGCCTGATCTCTCCGAACCCGGCGGAGTTCGTCGGAACGCGCAATTTCCAGCGAATGCTGGGAGTCGGCGCCCTGGTCCTGAAGCCAGTGTTGAACGACGACGGCAGCATTCGCCGCAACGAGACCGGAGAACCGGCCTATCCTCGACTTCGCAATTTCACCCGCAACAATCCCGACTATCCGCACCTTGACAGAATGCGCGAGTGGTTCCGGATCGCGCTGCCTGACGATCGGCAGCTCGTCGTGCTCGCGCGCGACGTCATCTTCATGAAGGCACTTCGAAACACGTTGTTTTTCGTGATCGTCGTTGCTCCCGTGCAGGCTGGGTTCGCTCTGTGTCTTGCGCTGCTGATCAATATGCCGCTGCGCGGAATAAACATCTATCGAACCATCTACTTCATGCCGGTAGTGATCTCCATGGTCGTCGTCGCCGTGCTTTGGCGCTTCATCTACGACGGACAGAACGGCCTGCTGAACACGCTGCTCGGCATGTTCAGTTTCGGGGCGTTCAAGCCGGTGGACTGGCTCGGCCAAACGAGCACGGCTTTGCCTGCAATCATGGCGATGTCCATTTGGCAGGGGGTCGGCTTCCACATGGTCATCTGGCTTTCGGGCCTGCAGACCATACCCGAGACGCTTTATGAGGCGGCACGAATTGAAGGCGCAACCCGATGGCAGACCTTCCGCTATGTAACCTGGCCCGGATTGCGCAACACGGCGCTGCTTGTGATGGTCGTGATCACCATGCAGGCATTCACGCTTTACCCGCAGGTTCAGGTCATGACGCGCGGCGGCCCGCTGGATTCCACTCAGAGCCTCGTGTTCCAGATGGTGATCCGCGGCTATGAAAAACAGGACATCGCGGGCGGCTCGGCGATTTCCGTGTTCTTGTTCCTGCTCGTGCTCTCCATATCGCTCGTCCAAAGGTACCTCGCGAGGGAGAAGGACTGATGGATCGGCAGCGCCTTGTTCGGATGGCCCTCCAGTACGTGCTCCTTACATGGATCGCGCTAGTGTTCATCTTTCCGATCGTCTTCATGATCGTGTCGTCATTGAAGCCCGATCTTCAGCTGCTTCGCGACAGTGGATCCCTCCGCGCATTCCTCCCGGTTGGCGACCTATCGTTCGACAATTATTTTTCGGCGTTCGACAGAGCGCCAATCGCGCGATTCATTTTCAACTCGGTGTTCATCACCGCGGCAACGCTGGTTTTGTCTCTTCTGCTTTGCTCTCTCGCGGGCTTCTCATTCGTGTTCCTCAATTGGCGAGGCCGCGCGATCATCCTTTCGATCATTCTTGCTACATTCATCATACCGTTCGAGACCATTGCAATTCCGCTGCTCTTGATCGTCAACAATCTGCCTTGGGTGGGATTCGACGGATTCAGGATTGGCTGGCTGAACAGCTATCAAGTCCAAATCATCCCTTGGATCGCAGACGCATTGACGATCTTCCTGTTCGTTCAATATTTCAAGGATCTTCCCAAGGATCTGGTTGAGGCCGCGCGTGTCGACGGCGCAACATGGCTCCAAGTCTACAGACGAGTCATCATGCCGCTTTCCGGACCTGTATTGGCGACGGCAGCGATCCTCAAATTCCTCATGATGTACAACAACCAATTCATTTGGCCGATCATGGTGGTTCAAGAAGAATCCTATCGTCCGATCATGGTCGGCTTGATGTACTTTTTCCAACTCAACACCGCATGGGGCGAGATCATGGCGTATCTCACCATAATTACTGTGCCGGTTCTCGCGTTCTACCTTGCCCTGCAGAAGGCGTTCATCGCCTCGATCGCAAGCACCGGAATCAAGGGATAATTTCGATGGGCGAAGTCGCCTTCAAGTCGGTGAACAAGAATTTCGGCCAACTCCGCGTCATTCATGATCTGAATCTCTCCGTACCCGAAGGATCGTTCACGGTCCTCGTCGGACCCTCGGGGTGCGGCAAGTCGACGATACTGCGTTTGCTTGCCGGTCTGGAAGAAACGACCTCCGGAAGCATACTGATCGACGGGACGGACGTGACGCGCAAGGAGCCGTCCGAGCGGGGAATCGCGATGGTGTTTCAGTCCTACGCCCTTTACCCTCATATGACTGTTGCAGAAAACATTGGCTTCGGATTGACCCTTGCGCGGAAGCCCAAGGCGGAGGTGCGAGCCCGCGTTGAAGAAGCCGCCAAAATTCTGCAGCTTGAAACCCTTTTGGACCGCAAGCCGAAGCAGCTCTCAGGTGGGCAAAGGCAGCGCGTCGCCATCGGACGCGCGATCACGCGAAATCCGACAGTCTTTCTTTTCGACGAGCCGCTTTCAAATCTGGATGCTTCGCTCCGAACCCAGATGCGCGTCGAATTGGCGGAGTTGCATGCCAAAATCGGCGCAACGATGATTTACGTCACGCATGATCAAGTCGAGGCGATGACGATGGCGGATCAAATCGTGATTCTCAACGCGGGACGGATAGAACAAGTCGGAGCGCCGATGGATCTGTACAGCCGACCCGAGACCGCATTCGTAGCCGGTTTCATTGGCGCTCCAAAAATGAACTTGTTCACGGGCCGACTGGCCGACATGCATAACTGCGAAACCTACGGCATCCGACCGGAGCACGTTGCGATGTCCATGACTGACGGCGAGTGGCCGGGCACGCTGCGGCACGTCGAGCATCTCGGCTCGGATACGATCGCTTACGTGGATGGAGACGATCTCGGTCCGGTCACGGTTCGCGCGCCGGGCGAAATCAACATTTCCGCAGGCGAGCGGATATTTCTGACTCCGAAAAAAAGCGAGGAGCACAGGTTCCGGAACGGACGCCGAATCTAGCGACGGCAACCGCGCAAGCGAGCCGCGGACCAACGAGGAAACAGCGCTCGGCGCGTCGGCATGACTCCTGCCACGCGGGAGGATTGAGGAGGTCGGCGGTTATCTTTCGATTGAATATGCCCGCCAAGCATATATGAATGCGCTGTTAGAAGTCGTGCTTGCCAAGACGGAAGCAATGAGCGACCGTTTCCGCAACTGGTCGGGGTACAGGAGAAGGAATTGCGATCATGGGCAATTACGCATGGGTGCTGGAAGTCCGGCCCGGTTACGAGGACGAATACAAGAAGCGCCACGAGGAAATCTGGCCGGAACTGGTTTCCGAACTTGCCGTTGCGGGCATCCGCAACTACAACATATTCCGTTACGGCCTGACGCTCTTCGGATATTTCGAAACGGACGACCTCGAAAAAGCCGTCGAGTACCTTACCGGCAGCGATATCAACCAACGATGGGGAGAATACATGTCCCCGATCATGAAGCTTGACTCGGACACGAGCACAGGGTTTCCGTTTCTGCTGCCCCTGCAATGGCGCATGGACTGACCGGACCGACGCGGCGGCAATTCGTTCCGATGCTCATGGGAGTTCATCCCATCGGGCGTGATCGACAGGGCTGCCAGTTGAAATGCAAATCGCGAAGCGGAAAGGGCACGTGCGCCGCGCCGACCGCCGGCTTGCTTTGCTCCGGTCGCTCAATCTTTGAATCCGCATTCTGTTCATGGAGGAGACGCATATGGCAGCGCCAAAAGTAGCTTTCGTCACCGGAGCATCCCGGGGCATCGGATTCGAGGTCGCGCGGCATCTGGTCGAAAGGGGCTGGAAAGTCGGCATGACCGCCCGCGGCGAGGGCAAGCTTCAACAAGCAGCGGCAGAGCTTGGCGAAGAAAATACGATGGCCGTCGCCTGCGACGTTTCCGACAGATTGTCTGTGGAAACCGCCTGCAGTCAGGTCGCCGGACGCTTCGGCACGATTTCGGCGCTTGTGAACAACGCTGCGGTCATCGATCCTATCGGTCGCGCGCTCGACTCCGATCCCGATGAATGGACCCGCCTGGTCGAGATCAATATCTGCGGAGTCATGATCGCGACGCGAGCCGTCCTGCCGGAAATGCTGAAATCGGGTTCCGGCGTCATTGTGAACCTCTCTTCCGGCGCGGCCCACAATGCCGTGGAAGGCTGGAGCGCATACTGCAGTTCGAAAGCAGGCATGAGCATGTTCACCCATTGCGTTCATGCCGAATACGGCCACTTGGGGATACGCGCGCACAACTTCATTCCGGGCCTCGTCGGAACCGACATGCTGAACGGAGCCCAGACCAAGTTCGACAATGCGGTTTCTCGGGCCGACGACTCGCAGAAGCTGACCCCCGATCTTCCGGCGCTATGCATCGCATGGCTGGTCGACGAAGCCGACGGCCAGGTGGAGGGAGTGGAGCAGTCGATACGCGATCCCGACCTGCGAAGGAAAGTCGGCCTGCCGGAACGATCTCGCTGGTGACGGTCCCGAATCCGAACGATCTGGGTCTCGCCGGTCGCAAAATCCTGGTGGTCGGCGCAGCCCAAGGCATCGGCAACGCCACGGCGGTCTGGCTCTCCGAATTGGGGGCTCGGGTCGTTGCCGCCGACATCAAGGACTGCAGAAAAGCTGCCGGCCTCCGCAAGAGTGTGAAGTCGTTGCGATTGGATCTGACCGAACCAGGGATGGCGGAGTCCGTCTTGGCCGACCTGAACACGCCGAAGAGTCCGCTCTACGGAGTCGTCAACTGCGCAGGTCTGCTGATGCGGCAGCCGCTTGACGAATTGACCGACGACTCGGTGGAACTCCAAACTGAAGTCAACCAGTCGGGAGCGTTCCGTCTGGCCCGTGCCTCGCTCCGGGAGCTGTCGAAGAACAACGCGGGCAGAATCGTTCTGTTCACGAGCCAAGGCGCGTTTACAGGCGGCTACATGGGATCAATCCCGTATGCGATGAACAAGGCCGCGGTCGCGGCCCTCGTCAAATCCTTGGCTCGCGTCGGTGCCTCCAGCGGCGTGACCGTCAATGCGGTATCGCCGGGAGCCGCGGACACTCCAATGCTGCGAAGCGGAATGACCGCGGAAAACCTCGAGACATTCAGGCAGATGATCCCTTTGGGCCGTTTCGCGGATGTGAACGAAGTGGCGGGACCGACGGTGTTCCTGCTGAGCAGCTGGGCGCGCTACATCACCGGCGCGACCGTGCACGTCAACGGCGGACAGCTGATGGTCTGACATGAATTCCGGCATTGCGCTCGCGCATGCATCCTGCAACCTGATGCAGCGACGCCGCAAGCGCGCGACGCAGGCAAAGCTGAAACCGCCGCCGGCAGTCCATGCCGGATTGGAATCGGACACTTGCGCCAACGTGCAGTTCGCGGCTTGCTCGCCTTGCGCGATCGGTTGTTGCGGACGCCCGAAGCAATGGCATAATGTCTGCCGAAGATTGCCGCTTTTCGCGGGCGGCTGAATCGGGACCGCGACGCGCCAGTTCGCGCGGCAACGAATTTGGAGCGCAGGGAACAGAGCGATCCGGAAAGAGGACGAGCGTTTCAGGGATGGAAAAAGCAAGAATTGCTCTCATCGGAGCAGGCTGGTGGGGCGTCGAGGTCTACCTCCCCGAATTGGAAGGCAATCCGGACATTGATCTGGTGGGAATCAATCGGCGCGACCGAGCATCTCTGGATCGGATACTCGTAAAATATCCGAACTGCCGCGGCTACACCGACTACAGGAAAATGCTCGAAAAAGAAGAGCCGGACGCAGTTGTGGTCACGTCTCCTCATACCGCTCATTTTGAGCACGGGCGGCAGTCGCTGGAGGCAGGTTGCCACGTGCTCATCGACAAGCCGATGGCCACAAGCGCCGAAGATGCCCGGACTCTTGTGAAGCTTGCCGCGGAGATGGGAAAAGAAATCCTCGTTCCGTACGGATGGAACTACAAGGAATTCGCAACGACCGCTTCAAGGCTGATCGCAGAAGGCCGAGTGGGCGAAATTCGGCACGCGACATGCGCCATGGCGACGTTCACCTACGATTTGTTCAGCGGCCGCGGACTCAAGGAAACGGAAAATCACATGTTCCGTCCGAGAAGGTCGACCTGGGCCGAGCCCGGCAATGCGGGCGGGTACGGCTGGGGGCAGCTGAGCCATGCTCTCGGCCTCCTGTTCCGCCTTGTGGATATTGCGCCGGCCAAAGTCTACGCGCTCGACGTGAAGTCGGAGGCGCAAGTCGATTTGACGAATGCGGCGGTGCTGACCCTCGCGAACGGCGCGACGGTCAGCATTTCGGGCAGCGCGCTCGTGCCGAAGCATTGCAGCTACCAGATGGACGTTCGCGTCTACGGAAGCGAAGGAATGCTGCTCATAGACATGGAGCGGACCCGAATGGAGTTGCGCCGACGCGACAAGAACGATGTCGTGCTGGATTTGGAGCCCGACGCGGGACAATACGCGGCGACGGAACCGATCAAGCGGCTGGCCGAGGTATGCCTCGGCAAAGCCGACACGATCGAAGCGAACGGGACGGTCGGAATGAGAGCGATCGAAGTTCTGGATGCGATGTACCGCTCCGTCCGTTCAGGCACGGTCGAGGCTGTTTGAACATGGATTGGAAAACGAAACGCGAGGACATCGTAAAGGGCGGGTTCTCCACCCCGCTCGACGCTCCGATGATCCCATCGTTTCCATTCACATTCCGGGACGTGAAAATTCTGACTTTGACCTACCGCACCTCGCGCCGAGCTATCGAGGCTCTGCTTCCCGAGCCGCTCGCGCCGACAGGCGACGAGGTGATGATTCACATTTATCGGATGAACGACACATCTTGGCTCGGCCCGTACAACGAGGCGAATGTCATGGTCGGAACCGAGCTTCCCGGCCAAGCGGAAGGCTCGTATTCGCCGTATTTGTTCCTGTCGTCGGACATCGGAGTCGCCCACGGACGGGAAGTCCACGGCCAGCCGAAAAAATCCGGCAATCCGAGGGTCGAATTCCGCGGTGATCTGATTGTCGGCACGGTCGAGCGAAACGGCATCGATATCGTCACCGGCACAATGCCCTACAAGCAGCGTCGATGCGACATTGGCGAACTCTCGGAAATCTTCCCGTTCGCAACCAACATCAATCTCAAGGCGGTCGATCACATCGACGGAACGCCTGCGATCCGCCAATTGACTTCGCGCAGCCTGACGGACGTGAAGGTCGCGGAATGCTGGCGAGGTCCCTGCACTGTGGAATTGAGACCGAATGCCCAAGCCCCGGTGCATCGTCTGCCGGTACTTGAAATGCTGGACGGGTTCTTCTGGTCGGCAGAGTTCACGCTTGTCGCGGGCGAAGTTTTGCTCGACTACTTGGCTGAGACCGAAGAGGAGTCCTGACAGCGTGGGATGTCCCAAGGGAATCCGTCCCGCTGTTTCTCCTCTCCGAAACCGAATGAGCGGCGGAATCATGAGCGCATCAATGAACTGCTGGAGTGCACGCCAATGATCCGCGGAACGCAGATACGTTCGGTCGAACCCTTTCCGATTTCCTACAGGGAGCCAACGGATCACAACAGGTTCCGCTCCGTCTGCTTGGTCAAGATCACCAGCGAAGACGGGCAAGAGGGATGGGGCGAATGCTGCACTTTCTTCCCGGAAGCAACTTTGGCGGCCGCCAAGCTGATTCAAGGCCTTTCCGAATTGGTCGTCGGGCGGAGCGTGCTGGAGAACGAAGCAATATGGCGCAAGCTCAAGGAGCACATGTGGTGGTACGGAACCGGCGCGGGCATAGCGTCATTCGCACTTTCCGGAATCGACATTGCGCTCTGGGACCTAAAGGGCAAAGCATTGGGCGTCAGCGTTCTTGATTTGCTGGGCGGTCCCGCGAGGGACAAGCTTCCGGCCATCGCAAGCCTCCACGGCACGAAGGCGCGGATCGAAGAGATGGCTGAAGAGATCGCCGAACACACTGCAACCGGCCTTCATGGTGCCAAGGTAGGCTTCGGCAAAGCCGGGGACGCGCATTTGGGATTCGACGAGGATCGGGACATGGAATTCGTCCGGCGGGTGACCGAAGCGATGGGTGCCGGAAAATCCCTGATGGTTGATCTCGGGGTGAAGAACTTCTGGGACGTGCCGACTGCCATCCGAAGAGCGAAAGCATTCGAGGAATTCGGAGTGGCTTGGCTGGAAGAGCCGCTCGGCCACGACGACCCGAACGGATACGCGACGCTCAGGGCAGCCACCAGCATCCGGATCGCATACGGCGAAAGGGAATGGAACGCTGCAGGCGTCAAGAAAATTGTCGATACCGGAACTGTCGACGTGGTCGGCTTGGACCCCGGTCGCGTCGAGGGAATCACAGGGTTCCGCAAGTCGGCGGAAATCTGCGAACTGTCGCGGCGGCAAGCGAATGCGCATAATTTTTCGACGGCAATCGTTGGCGCGGCTTCGCAAGCGCTCAGTTTTGCGTGCGCAGCATGTCGCTTGCTCGAACTTCAACCAGTCTACGGTCCGGCGCAGGCCGATCTGGCCGACAAGCCTATTTGGCATGACAACGGATACGCGCACTTCCCGGAAGGATCCGGTCTCGGGTTGGAAATCCAAGAAGACGTCGTGCGCAGCATGGCGCTGCTTGGCTAGTATTTTGGCATGTACACTTTACGTTCTCTGCGGATTCTATTAATGATCGAGCATGGCGAATTACAAATTTCGACAAAAGCCTGTGGCATCCCGGGAATTCAGGGACCGGTTTCCGGCCCGCTCCGCATGCTTCGTGTGCGGAACTTCGCAGGACTGCTGCACGACCGAGCGCGCTGCGCGCTGGAATCCCGGGACTGCAAGCTTATGAGACCGGCGTTCCTCTCTTGGCGAAATCTTTCGATCCGGGGTGTCGCCATAATTCCAGAAGGCAAGACGCTGTTCCTCAGCAAGCACTCGACGGATCCAACCAACAACGCAGCTGGACTGTTCTACCGCATGTCTGGAGACCGAGATCAGGGCCGTCGGCAGATTCAGATGCGAGGGGTCGCCGAACTCGTGGCAAACGCCGGTTGGAGACCAGCCACGATAATTCCGACGAGTGTTCGCCAACATCCGGCACCTGATCCCCTGCATCCCGAACGGCTTCCTGCGCGAGCAGGTGGACCGCCACTCCGCCTAATGGGCGTTCGCATGCAATTGGCGGAATTGCTGCTTAAGTCGGTCGGAAATCAATTGAATTCAGCACGTACCCTCGCCGTTGCGCGCATTCAGCATTCTGCTTGCACTGATCTAGGGAAATAAGCCTCTTGAGAGAATTCGCACATCAGCGCATCCGCGACCCGGTGCATAACCTCATCGTATTCGACAGGGATCAACAACTGGAACGTATGCTTTGGGATGTATTGTGCAGCCGACCATTTCAGCGACTGCGAAGAGTCAGGCAACTCGGATTCTCCGAATTGGTTTATCCTGGGGCTACGCATACCCGTCTCGCTCACAGCGTCGGGGTCTTTCATACTGCAAGAGAACTGATGGATATTGTCCGCGAAAGGGCGGGTGTAGACCGATGGGAAGCTAGAAAGCAGATCGCCCTCGCGGCGGCTCTACTCCACGATGTTGGTCATGGTCCGTTCAGTCACGCATTTGAAGATGTCGGGAAACAGCTCGGTCTTACACTGGCCAACCATGAGCAAATGAGCGATCAGTTGATCAGAAAAAGTGAGATCGCCGAGGTCCTTAGCGGCTTTGGAAGTGGTTTCGCGAACGATGTTGCTGACATGATCAAGAAGGATGGTCCGCAGACGGTTCACAACGCCGTCGTGTCCAGTCAATTTGATGCCGACAGACTGGATTACATGCGCCGAGACCGCCTTATGACAGGCAGTCAGCAATCCGCGATCGACTTTGAATGGCTGCTTGCCAACTTGGAAATTGCCGACCTGCCGACAGGTGTGGACGAGGAAGGAGTTGGCGATGTGCCAACATTCGTTATTGGCCCAAAAGCAATCCCGGCGGCAGAGGCTTATGTCCTCGGCAACTTTCAGCTCTACCAAGCGGTCTATTTTCATAAAACGACCAGAGGGGCCGAGAAGCTTTTTGCGGAGTTGCTTATCCGCTTGTTCAAACTCGTTCAGGACGAAAGCAGCAGAAGGGTGGGCCTGGATAACACTCACGCGCTGGTGCGGTTTGCCAATTCACCAAATGATATCGAAAACGTGATTAAACTGGACGACACTGTAGTCTGGGGTGCGCTTTCGCAATTGCGTGAGTCCGAGGATCGGCTGATTAGTTCGTTCGCTGAACGGCTTCAGGATAGAAAACTATTCAAGTGCATTGATATTCGGGCATTGGTTCATCATGAGATTGACTCGGAGAGCTTTGGCAAATCGGAGTATATCGAATTGATCGATAAATGTTGTGCAAAAGTTCTCAAAAAGTTAAATGAATTGAAAGAAAAGAAGATGACGTCCAATGGAATCCCGGCCATACTGACTGACAAGGAGAGCAGGTCGCCATACAAGACAGGAGGCAGGTCACATGGTCCGTTGGAGCGGATCAACGTCCGAACCGAGGGAGGTGATTTGATGGACCTAAAACAACGCTCTGACGTCGTTGCGGCTCTTCGGGACTTCAAGTTGACCCGAGCTTACTACGACCCGGAATACCCTGAAGTTGCGAAAGAAATTAATGCAATCGTTAAGGAGGAGGTAGGGCATGTCACAGTCGAAACCTGAACTAGTTGCAGCCATCATTCGTGATGCGGGGAGCCAAATCATCGGTAGGACCCGGCTCCAGAAGATAGCATACCTGCTTGATGTTGTTGGCTATGACGATGGATTTCACTTTTCATACAAGCACTTTGGTCCATATAGCGAGGGTATCGCGGATTCCACGATGATGGGTGCCCTTTTGGGTCTCATTGCCGAGGAAAAGCGGCCAGCGAAATGGGGAGGCATTTATTCGATATATTCGGTCGATGCTCAACCTGACGATAACGTTCCAACCGGCCGACGCGAAGTCGCTTGCAAAGCCAACAAATCAGACACAGTGGCTTTGGAACTAGCTGCGACAGCGGTCTTTCTGTCTGAAGATTACAATGATCCTTGGTTTGAAACAGCGAGACGAAAGCCCATGAAAATTAAATCCGGTCGTTTAGAAAAAGCCAAATCGTTGCTTTCCGAGCTTAGAATGATCGAAGTGCCAAAGCCACTCCCTGATTTCGACTGAAACATGCCAAGCGCCACCAAATCACTGTCGATTCTGCATTCGTTTCATCTGATAAAGGGTTTTGCAGAGTTGCAGGAAACTTGCTTAGCATACACGAATTACAAACGCCCAGTATGCACGCCGCGGACATGACGGAAGTCATTAGTTTAAGCAATGATCTTATGCTTTAATCACAGGTGATGTCATGATCTACAGTGATAAACAGTATAGCATCTCCAGAGGGGAGCTGGACAAACTCAAAGACGCGTTGGCTGCCACCGAGGCCCTGCCAAAGGATAATGAATGGGTTCGAGAACTCGAGATAAACGGCCTGAAAAGCCAAATCGCAGAGATTGAAACCGATCTCTCCTACTACAATGGGCTTAAGGCAGGTGACGTAGCTCGTTCAGAATCAATTGCTCTTGAAGCACTGCCCGGCATACTGATTCAAGCACGGATTGCCTCCGGAATGAGTCAAGCTGACCTTGCCTCGGCGATTGGGCTGGAGCTCCAACAGATTCAGCGTTACGAGGCGTCGGAGTATATCGGCGCCAGTTTATACCGGCTGTTCGAAGTTTCGCGTGTCCTCAATGTTCATGCTGAAAGCCTTTTCGAAACAAATGCTATTTTCACTTGGTCCGCTGTCGAAAACGTCGTGTGGCATAAGCTGCCAATCGATGAGATGGCAAAGCGACGTTGGTTCGATGCGCCGCGGGGCACAGATGTCATTGAGCGGGCAAAAGAATATTTTCTCGAAGATGTTGGTCCGCAATTTGTTGCCGCATTGCATGGAACGAAAATGCGCGGCGTTACGGTACCAAGCGAATATTTCCTACTCGCGTGGCAAACGCGTGTGCATGAACTTGCCAAACGCCGAATTGATGATGAACAGATACCTGCATTCAAATTGGATGAACGATGGCTTGACGAGCTCTCAAAATTGACACGCTGTCATCATGGGCCAAGGAGCGCCATTCAGCTATTGGCTGAAAATGGCATCGTACTGGTGGTCGAAAAACATCTGCCCGGCACGTATCTTGATGGCTCGGCAATGCTTGCGATTTCTGATCATCCGATAATTGGCTTGACTTTGCGTCATGATCGCTTGGATAATTTCTGGTTCACGCTCTTCCATGAACTGGGACATGTTTACCTGCATCTGTTTGATGGGCTGCGATACAATTACTTTGACGATGACGAATCATCCGCAACTGATAGCGTCGAGTTGGAAGCGGATCAATTTGCGCTCAATCGACTTATCCCCGAGCAATCGTGGGATCAGTGCGTGTCCCGATTTTCTCTATCCGAAGAAGCAGTTCAACTTGATGCCGATAGACTGGGTATTGATGCGAGCATAATCGCCGGTCGAATCCGTAGAGAACTGGGCAACTATAAAATCCTTACGCAGCTTGTAGGTTGTCGGCAGGTTGAAGCTCAAATAATGGAAGGGACACCGGTGATTCTGACCGATGATCACTAAATACTTTCATTGCGAGAATATCTGAGTATCAAGCGCCAATGCATCTTAAATCGTCGGTAAAGGATTAAATGGTTGAATTCTAAGCACGGATTTTTTTTGTATAGTAGCAGAGTGTTTCCGAAAAAACGCGACTCCGGATATTTCCGAAGTCGCGCAGATCATACCGGAAGTTTATCCGATTAATTTACGAGCCGAAAAACTCCGAACGATTCTTCCACATGGAAATCCGGGACAACAGTTTCCGGATCAACCCAGGATATCCACTGCATCGTCAGATCCCCCTGCTCGCCTGAGAACTCCGCGCGATAGGCTCCGGTTCGCATGGTGCCGTCATCGAGCAAAAGGCCAAGGTCGCGCAGGCTGTCGAGCGGAATGCTGGCCTCAACCGAATAGCCGCCGTCAATTTGCTTGCCGGCGGCGGCGAACCCGTCCAGCGACCAGTCGCTGTCGATCTGGCGGTAATAGACCATTGAATAGTCATGGACCCTTCCAGCCGGATCAACTTCAACCGCATAATAGGTTGGCAACGCATAGTTGACTGCTTCATCCACAGGCGTGGGAGCAAAGAACAGTTCCACGCGATCCTCGGCATCGACGGTTTCACGCTCGCCGATGGATTCGTCGAGCACGACGACATCGGCATCTTCCACGACAAAGCTGAAGTAAAAGGTATCAGCGTCGGCGACTGCGCGAAAACTGGTGCGCGGCGCGGCGATGTTTTCCCAAGGGTAGTGGAACCCGCCTTCGAGAACCTGCGCTCCGTCCCATTCGGCGCCGGTCACGTCGCCATCGACAGTGATCGCGCCGCTTGACGGAACCACGTCGTAAACCGAGCCGGCAAAAGCTGGAAGCGATGATGCGAACACCAGCGCTCCAACGGCAAACAACAATTTCCTCATGATAACCTCCTGTCATCTATCGCGGTGAGTTGTTGGACATACAAGTTCTGCGCACCGCCGCAGAACAGCATTGGGAATCTGCAATTGATGCGAAGCGGGATCGTTTCTCCGGCCTTCGCGGGTATTTGACCGGGCAGCTGAACGGTCGCCGCCTGCCCATCCGGCAGGCGGGTATAAAGCAGGGTCGAGTCTCCGAGTTGTTCGACCACCTCAACTTCGGGCGACATGTCCGGGCGCTGGGTGTCATATTCAAAGAAGTCCGGTCGAAGCCCGATTTCAACCGGCGCACGATCGGTCACCGCAGGGCGCGGCAGATCGATCTTGCAACCGGCAAAATTCACTGTGATCCCATCGGCGGTCAGTTCATGGCTGTCGAGCTTCACAAATATTGCCGACGGCTGACCGAGAAATCCGGCCACAAAGCGATTGGCGGGCCGATTGAACAGTTCAAGCGGCGCGCCGACCTGTTCGATCACGCCGTCGTTCATCACGACAATCCGATCAGCAAGCGTCATGGCTTCGACCTGATCGTGGGTGACGTAGATCATTGTAGCGCCGATCTGATCATGCAGCCGCGCCAGCTCCACCCGCATTTCGACGCGCAGCGCCGCATCAAGGTTTGAAAGGGGCTCGTCGAACAGAAAAATCTTCGGCTCCCGGACGATCGCCCGCCCGATCGCAACCCGCTGACGCTGACCGCCGGACAATTCGCGCGGTTTGCGCGACAGCAGATCTTCAATTTTGAGAAGCCGGGCGGCCTCGCGCACTTTTTGCGCGATCTCCGCTTTCGGGCGTTTGGCGATCCGCATCCCGAAGCCGATGTTCTCGCCAACCGTCATGTGCGGATATAGCGCGTAGGACTGGAACACCATTGCCACATCGCGATCCTTCGGCCTGCGCCGCGTGATGTCCTGCCCATTGATTTTCAGCGTGCCCGACGTCACTTCCTCGAGGCCTGCGATGGTTCGCATGAAAGTGGATTTGCCGCAGCCGGACGGGCCGACCAGCACGATGAATTCGCCCCGTTCCACGCTCAGGTCGACGTCCTTGAGAACATGAAATTCGCCGTAATGCTTCTGCAGCGATATGGCTTCGAAGGCGGTCAATTCGGGCACGCCTGCTATTTCACCGCACCCATCGTTATGCCGGCGATCATCCGTTCCGACAGCACGGCATAGACGATGATGGTGGGAATGATGATGATGGTGACGCCTGCGAACAGACCCGGCCAGTCGCTGGTGTATTGCATCGCGTTCTGGAGCGCATAAAGGCCCAGCGGCAATGTCCGGTTTTCGGGGCTGTTCAGGATCACCAGCGATAGCTGGTATTCATTCCAAAGCCAGATGAAGTTCAGGATCGCCGCCGTGGCGACGCCCGACATCGCCATTGGCAACATCACGTGGCGAAACACCTGGTAGTCGCTGCATCCATCCAGCAATGCGGCCGATTCCAGTTCGGACGGCAGCGAGGCAAAGAAACCGGTCATCAAATAGACGGTGAAAGGGATTGAAACTGCAACGAACACCAACGTTATTCCGGTCAGGCTGTCCGACAGGCGCAGCCAGGCAAGAATGCCGAAGATCGGGATGAACAGCATCGGGATCGGCACGCCTATGCCGATGACGAACAGGTTGGTCAGGCTTTCCCGCCCGCGGAATTTGGCCCGGCTCAGAACGTAGGCTGCGGGCACTGAAACGATCAGGATCAGCAATACCGACAGCGTTACGATGACAACTGAATTCGACAGGTATTCTCCCAACCGTCCCACGGTCCAAGCGGTGACGAAGCCGTCGAATTTCCACTCTGCCGGAAGATTGAGACCCGAGCGCAGAACTTCGCGCTTCGATTTGAATGCGCTGATCACCACCCATAGGATTGCGGATACGGTAAAGGCGACCCACGCCCAGACGGCGATGTAAATTGGCAGGCGACCGAGGAAGCGGGGCATGATCAGAACTCCAGCCTCTCCCGGCGCATCAGGCGACGCACCAGAATGATCAAAGCGAAGGATATGACCAGCATCACAACGCCGATGGCGGTGGCATATCCGAGCTGGTAGATCGGATCGCGTTTGCCGAAACCCATGATGTAAAGATAAATGCCCAGCGTATAGAGCTGCTGCGGCACCTGAAGAAACCCGAAGGCAAACGGGAATTCGAACATCTTGATCGCGTTGATGATCCAGATGACGAACGAGATGGCCATCACGTCCCAGATCATCGGCACGGTGACGAACCGGAATTTCTGCCAGAGGGAAGCGCCTTCAAGATCGGCGGCCTCGTACATTTCGGCAGGTATCTTGTCGACGCCGGCCATGATGAGAATCAGGAAAAATCCGGTAAACACCCAGACCAGAGCGGCAAGCATGGCCCAGAAAATGTTGTCCGGCGATGTCCACAGCGTTTTGCCGAGTCCATCCAAGCCAATGGCCTTGAGACTGGTGTTCAGCAGCCCTGAACGCGGATTGTAGATGTAGGCCCACATTGCGGACAAAGCGACCACCGACACCACATTGGGCAGGAAAAACACCAATCTGAAAAGTTTCTTGCCCCAGATCCCGGAGTTGATCAGGATCGTGTAGAGAAAGGCCAGCGCGAACACGAAGACGCCGCCGACAGAAAGCAGCAGCGCGGTATTGGTCAAGCTCAGCAGGAAGGTCGGATCGTTCGGCAGGCGCCGGTAATTGGCGAGTCCGATGAATTGCGCCTCTTCCCCGAAGCCGGACCAGTCGAGCAGGCTGTAGTAGAAAGTGAACAGGATCGGCGCCAGAAAGAACAAGAAATAGACCAGCGTCGCCGGCAAAAGAAAGAGTATGACAAGACGGCGGCCAATCATATCTGCTGTCCCGGAGCCGTGACCGGCCTCCCGAACCGGTCACGGCGACGCGACGCTGCCGCCTACTTGTTCGCCCAGTAGTTCTTTGTCTGCTCCACCATGCCGTCTATGAATTCATCGGTGGAAATCTGCCCGAGAAAAACCTGATTGTGCATCGCCTCGTAGATGTTGGCCGAATAGTCCGCATATGCGACCTTCAGCCCCAGATTTTCCGACAGCAATGCGTTGGCATTGGCCACCGCGTCGCGGCTGTCCGAAATGACATCCGCCCAGCTGGCGCTGGCATTGGCAACGCCGATCAAGGCGTCGTCCGCCATCTTCTGTTGCGATGCGCGGCCGAGCGCGAATTTGATGAAGTCCTGCGCGGTTTCGGCGTTTTCGGCATCCTTCGGCACTGCGAAGCTGACGGCATATATGATTGTGTCATTGACATTGCCCTTGCCGCCTTGGACTGCGGGGAAGTTCATCGCCGCCCATTCGAACCCGTCATCCACCTTGTCCGCCAGTTCGATCGGCAGCCAGGACCCGACGAGTTCGGTTGCGGTTTCGCCGAAAGCCAAGGTTTCCTGCGCGGCCGGCCACTGGTACCCTCGGCTTTCTTCGGGAATCAGCCCGTCAGCCCAAAGCGCGGCTTCCAGTTCGAGGGCCCTGCGCACTGCAGGGTCACGCCAGGTTTCGCCAGTGTTGTCCTCCGCCGCCCGCAGCACGAAGTCCGGGCCCGCAATGCGGGCAAGAAGGTAATTGAACCAATTGATGTTGTAGAACGCAATGTCGCTTTCCACCGCGATTCCGTTGTATCCCGCGTCTGCGACCGCCTTCAGTGCTCGGACGAACGCATCCCAGTCGGCAGGTCGCTCCGTGACTCCCGCTTCGCGCAGCATGCCGGCATTGTAGAAGATCTGATACGTATAGAACGCGTAGGGAATCTGCGACACCGCTCCGTTGATCTCGGCGTTGCTGAGCAAGGCCGGATAGAACACTCCGGAAAAGGCGCCGCTTCCATCCGGCGATTCCGACGACAGCAATCCGTCGAGCGCAAGCGCGCCGCCCTGTCCGGCCAGCCCGCCATTGAGGCCGTCCATATCGGCATCCATAAGATCGATGTTCGTGCCCGCCGCGAGCGCATTGCGAACTGTCGTCTGGTTCTGGCGGCCATTCCAAACGACGTTGAACGCAACATCCGGATTTTCAGCGGTATAGGCATCAATCAAGGCGCTCAGAACTTGCGCCTGCGGTTCGGGCTCGTTCCAGAACGACCAGTAAGTCAGCTCTGTTTCCGCCCACGAGGCGCCAGCCAACAGGCTCGCTGCGAGACTCAACCCAGAAATCCTCGACATAGTCATGTTAACTCTCCCGGTTTCCGATTCTTCGGTATCTGCTTCGACGTTTAGATCATGTACTGTAGGTTTGCAAGCATTATGTGTAGTTTAATTTAAATTGTATCTGGATTGCGGAGTTTTTCCTTTTCAGCGCGCCGACTGCGTCGGAAGTCTTTCGGACGAGTTTTCAGAACTGGGACAAGGCTGGATCCGGGATCCCGGACGCCCGCGCTTGCCGCGGCGTTCCAAGGGGACGGCGCAGACTTCGCCGCGGCATACGGCCTTCAGGAAGCGCTGGCGGGCGGCTCGTCCAACTCGGCTGCGCCATTCCTTTTGCGTCCATTCGTCCTTGCGGAGCTCCTGAAGTCCAATCATGTCGCCTGTATTTCGCGTTCGGCTTGATCGCCGCGTGCCGGCCGAAAACGGCCAGGGGCTGTTCCCTGATGATCTTGCGCATGCCGATCGCCGCCGAAGATTCCGGAGAATCGCGCCGCGGAAATCTTCGCAAGCGGGCAATCAATTTAGAACTAGAATTCAATGTTTTGGCGGATTTCAACCACGCATGAATTTCGGTCTTTGAAGCACCGAGAATTTAGAAGCAGCCAGTTTCCCGATTTAGCCATTGCATTTTTGTAGTTTTGCAAATATTCCTGATTCAACCAACAGGAAACCGAATGACATACGAACAAGACATCATTGAACGAATTGCCGCGGAGGAAGAGCGGCTGTCCCGCGCCTTCCGGCGAATTGCCGAATTCGTCCGTTCCAATGCGGACAAATTTATCCATAGCCCCATAAGACAGCTGGCCGAAGATATTGGCGTTAGCGAACCGTCCCTGATCCGCTTCAGCCGGCATTTCGGATACAAGGGCGTGCCTGATCTTCGTCTGGCTATCGCCATGTCGCTTGCCGGTGCGGACAAGGCCGGCGCGGACCGGCTGGAACCGGCACTCGCCGACAAGGAAATGGTGAACCGGCAGGCCAAGATGGCGATCGCCCGAACGGCGTCAAGCCTGCTTCGAGAAGATGCCTCGGTTTTGCTTGATTCCGGCTCCACCGTTTTTTGCCTGACCAGATGCATGCCCGCGAACCGGCCGCTCCGCATCATGACCACAGGCTTGAAGACGCTGCTTTCCCTGAACGACCTGGCATCCTACGACTTGATGCTGCCGGGCGGAATGCTGCGGCCCAACGCAATGTCGCTCTCCGGACGAATGGTGGAAAAGGTCATTTCCGAAATGTTGTTCGACACGGTCTATCTAGGCGCGGACAGCATTGATCCGGCATTCGGCCTTTCGACGTTCAGCGAAGAAGAGGCGCATCTGAACCGTGCCATGATCGAAGTTTGCCAACGGGTCGTCGTGCTCGCCGACGCCAGCAAATTCCGCTCGCCTGCATTGCACAGGATCTGCACCCTGTCGGAGGTCGATATTCTGGTGACCGGCGAGGACCTGCCTGTCGATGTTCAGCAGGCCGTCGCGGATCACGGCACCGAGGTGATGCTTGCGCCCTTGTCCACGGAAGAGGAAAAAAATGTCGAAACCGTGCAAGGCTGACCGTTCGCAAACCGAATCCGAAATTGCCGGGCAACCGGCAATATGGAGGGATTGGGCACGGTCGCTGCCTGCTTTGACCGAAGAAATTCGGGATTGGATTGCAGAATGCGACCCGCCCGAAATCTGGTTGTCCGGAGCCGGAACATCCGCTTTCATCGGAGACGTTCTTCACCGCACGGTTTCGCGCTCGGGCCGCCCCGCCCGATGCGTCCCCACAACCGACCTGGTTTCCAGCCCCGATGCGTTCTTCGGGACATGCCGAAACCCGCTTGTTGTCTCTTTCGGAAGGTCCGGCAACTCATCGGAGACATTGGGCACGCTCGCGCTGCTGGATCAATATGCGCCGGATGCCATGCGCCTGAATATCACTTGCAACAGGGAAGGCGCGCTTGCGCGCCGCAAACCTGAACACGCCGACCGCCAGCGCGAAATTCTGCTCCCGGATGCATGCCACGACAAGGGCTTCGCCATGACGTCCAGCTTCACCACAATGTTGCTGACGGCGTTGACCTGTCTTCCCGAAGCAAGGCCCCGAGACATTGTTGGACGCATTGAGGCGCTTGCCGACAGCGCCGATGCCTTCTTCGACAGCGGCTGGACGGCGAAACTCCCCGATAGAGCCGTGTTTCTAGGTTCAGGCCCGCATCTGGGAACCGCGCGCGAGGCGGCACTCAAAGTTCTGGAATTGACCGCTGGCCGGGTCGTCACCTGCTGGGACAGCACACTTGGATTTCGGCATGGCCCAATAGCTGTGGTGGACGACCGAACCACCGTCTTCGTGTTTTTGTCGGACGGCCAGCCGGCGCGACGGTACGACGAAGATGTCGTATCGGAAATCCGCATCCATTATCCGGACACCGCCGTCATCTCGATTGGCGCGTCGCATCCGGGCGGCCCCCTCCCCGATCTAGTCATGGAAGGTGTCGGCGACGATGCATGGAACAGCGCGCTCTTCGTGCTGCCGGCGCAGGTTGCGGCGGCAAACTGGTCGAAAGCTCTGGGCCTCAAGGTCGACAATCCGTTCACCAACGGCAAACTGACCAGAGTTGTATCCCATGTCCAGCTTTACACCTGACCAAAGCCCGAAACTGGTCGGAGGCATTGATCTTGGGGGAACCAAGATCGAAACGACTCTGTTCAACAATGATCTGATACCGCTGGAAACGCGCCGCCAAGATACCCCCGGCAATGATTATCTTGCGTTGACGGAATGCCTGATCGGCGAAGTTTCGCATTTGCGCGACTTGGCCGATCAGGAGCATCTGCCGGTGGGCATCGGCATTCCGGGACTTGCGGATCCCGAAACCGGCATTGCCAAGACCACGAATTTGCCCGCGACCGGCAAAAATCTTCGGGCCGATGTTCTGCAGGCCGCGAAAGGCATCATCGCGGTCGAGAACGATTGCAAATGCTTTGCCCTGTCCGAAGCGCTCGGAGGCAGCGGCGAAAATTACGACACCGTGTTCGGACTGATCCTCGGCACCGGAACGGGCGGAGGGGTTGTCCGCCGCCGAAAACTGGACAACGGCCTCAATCGCGTCGCCGGCGAGGTCGGGCATATCGGTCTTCCGGCGGAAACCGTCGCACGCCGCGGGCTCCCCGTTCTCGAATGCGGATGCGGGCGTATCGGATGCTACGAAACTCTGGTTTCAGGGCAAGGCATCGTCGAATTGTCCCGCGCTCTGGTCGACCGCCCACTTTCTGCAAGAGACCTCGTCGAAAAAGCGAATGCCGATCAACGGGAGGCTGTTCTCCGCGCCTGGTCGGAACTGTTGGCCGAGATGCTGCTTACGGTGGTTCTGACGGTGGACCCCGATTGCATCGTGCTGGGCGGCGGTCTGTCGAGGATCGGAGGCGTCGAAGACCGTCTGAAGAATGCGCTCGGCAGGATCGCGCTTCCGACGCTCCGGCTGCCCGATATTCTCCTGCCCGCCTTCGGAGACAGCAGCGGCGCCCGCGGCGCAGCATTGTTGGCCTGCCAGCTCAAAGAACAACAGACATGACTCTTCTTCGCGACGTCATCGCCCGGAATCGTGCGGGTGAAACGATTGCCTTGCCCTCGGTCTGCACGGCGCAGGAAGATGTCATCGAGGCCGCGCTGCAGTTGGCGGCCCAGCTGAAGCGGCCTTTGCTGATTGAAGCGACGTCCAATCAAGTCAATCAGTTTGGCGGCTATACCGGCATGACGCCCGCCGAATTCACGGACCTTGTCGCCGCGGTCGCGGCTCGAACAGGCATCTCGCCGGATCTCTTTGCTCTTGGCGGCGATCACCTCGGCCCGCAGGTCTGGCGGTCCGAATCTGCGGACGATGCAATGTCCAAAGCGGCAAATCTGATGCGGGCGTACGTGAAGGCCGGGTTCACAAAGATTCATCTGGATTGTTCTGAAGGCTGCGCAGGCGAGCCCGCGCAGGTCGACGGCCCCACCAGCGCCGCCCGATCCGCGCGTTTGGCGCGCGTCTGCGAAGAGGCCGCTCCGGATCCATCCGATCTTTCCTATGTAATCGGTACGGAGGTGCCGCCGCCGGGCGGCGCGCGTGCGCACGGCGAAGGCCAGGGCATCGCGCCCACTTCGCCCGAGCATGCTCGCAAAACGCTCGCAGAACACCGCAGCGCCTTCAAGGCATTGGGAATCGGAAGCGCATGGGAGAGGGTTGCCGGCCTAGTTGTTCAACCGGGCCTCGAATTCGCTCCGTTGCGCATAGATCATTTTCCCATGGACAGCCCGAATGCCTTGTCCGCCGCGCTGAGCGATGCGCCGCAGATCTGTTTCGAAGCTCATTCGACGGATTACCAGACGGATGCCGTTTACTCCGATCTCGCGCGGCGGAATTTTGCGATTCTCAAGATCGGCCCTGCGCTTACATTCGCTTATCGCCGTGCGCTCTATGCGCTGGATGCAATGTTGTCGGATATTGAACCGACGGCCGCACGCACTCGTCTGCCTGTTCTCATGGAACGGATCATGACGGAGCAACCGGAACATTGGCGCGATCACTACGAAGGCGATGCACGAACCTTGTGGGAGCAACGGCATTTCAGCTATTCCGACCGGATTCGCTACTACTGGCCGCAATCCGAGGCCCGCGCCGCAGTGGAAACCCTGATGTCTCGGCTGGACCGGTCTTGCCCGCCTCTGCCCATGCTGTTGCAGTATTTCAGCCCGCAGGTAGCTGCAGGCGCCACCGCAATCGGCTGGGCGCGCGCATTGGTGCTGTCAGAGGTTAAGGCCACGCTGCGGCCTTATTTCGTGGGCTAAGCTGTGACTTGGCTGCGCTTCGACGCGACGCTCGACGGGACGACATGGCGCAGTGATATGTGCGTGAAAGTCAGGGATGACGTCATTGAGCGCGTGCTTCCCCTGTCGGAACTCGCCGACGGCATTCAAACACGGCATATTCCCGCAGCGATCACACCCGGGCTGTTCGATATCCAAGTCAATGGCGGCGGCGGGGTGATGTTCAACAACGATCCGACGCCGGACGGCGTTCGCAGGATCGCGGATGCGCACCGGTGCGCGGGGACCCGATTTATCCTGCCCACGGTGATCACGGATCAGTCCGATGTAATGGAGCGTGCGGCAGATGCCGTATTGGCAACTGTCGGGACGCAAGGAATTCTCGGCATCCACATCGAGGGGCCTCACATAAATCCGACACAAAAAGGAACGCACAACCCGGATTTCATCCGTTCTCTGGACCAGCACACTTGGGGTCAGGTCGAGAAGCTGCGCATCAGGAAGGTGCCCGTTCTGCTGACTCTCGCACCGGAATGCGTGCCGGCCGGCACCATCCGGCGGCTTGACAGGATGGGCGTGGTCGTTGCTGCGGGACATACCGCCGCGACGGCTTCGGAATTCGCGGCGGCGGTTCAGGAAGGGTTGCGCGGCATTACGCATTTGTTCAACGGCATGCCCGCAATGACTTCCCGCGCGCCTATGATCACCGGCGCGGCGATCAACAGCGAAGTATGGTGCACCATCATTGCCGACGGCCACCATGTCGACCCGTCTATGGTGCGCCTTGCCATTCGATCCCGCCCGCGCGAGGGACGCACGGTTTTGATGTCGGATGCCATGTCAACGGTCGGAGGGCCGGAGACATTCGAATTGTACGGTGAAACTATTCAGGTTCAGAACGGGCGCCTGATCAACAAGCTGGGATCACTGGCCGGCGCCCATGTCACGCTGACCGAAGCTGTTCGCAATTCGATGCATTTTGCGGATCTGACGACGACGGAAGCCCTCCATATGGCAGCCGTCGCCCCTTTCGAGCTTATGCGAATTCCTCCAATGAAGTATGAAGGCGCCAGAATTCAGGACGTGATCTGGAAACAATAGAGCGCTTCCGGCTTCGAGAGCGTCCTGCCCGGTGATTCTACCGTTGGTTGCGCACTCCAAAACGACCCTCCGGGATATTCCATCAGTCGATCGTGGCTCCTCCGTCGATCACCAGTTGCGCGCCGGTGACGTACGACGCTTCGTCCGACGCCAGGAACAGAATCCCGCTGGCGACCTCCGACGGTTCGCCCATGCGCTTCATCAGGGTATCCCGTCCGAATTCGCGTCTTCCCTCTTCGCGGCTGATTCCGAGAAAATCCATATGCCGTTCGCTCGCCTGCGTGTAGATCGGACCGGGACAAACCATGTTGACCCTTATGTTGTCGGGCGCAAGATCCATGGCGAGACATCGGGTCATTTGCGCGACGGCGCCCTTGGAGGTGTTGTACGGCACAAATCCCGGCTGCGCTATGAAACTGCTCATCGATGCGACGTTGACGATCACCCCGCGCCCCGCGGCCTTCAAGTGGGGCAGAGCAAGTCGCACCGCATGGGCATAGCCCAGAACGTTGACCCCGAGCACTTTCGCCCAATCCTCCGCGGTCACCTCTTCAATCTTGCCGAACACGAATGCGGCCGCGTTGTTGACGAGGATGTCCAAAGAGCCGAACTCCGCAACGGCAGCGGAAACCATGCTCTCTACGGACTCGGCATCCGAAACGTCGGTCTTGAAGCAAACGGCTTCGCCGCCCTTCCGCTTGATCGCTTCAACGACCTCCGCGCCGGCGCTTTCGTCCAGCTCCGCTATCATTACGCTCGCTCCCTCGGCAGCGAAACGCTCTGCCGCAGCCCTGCCGATGCCGGCTCCGCCGCCGGTCACGATCGCATTCTTGCCTTGAAGTTGCACGGTTGTCCCATTGTCTATTGTTTGGCAGAAATTCGCGTCAGCTCAGCCCGGCATGAGCCGCCGCGACGAATGTCCGAATCCTGAATCGGATATCGTCGCAACCCGAACGGTCCGATCGTTCACCCGTCGCCAAGCCCTGCCGCGCGATAGGCCCGCCGCGCATTGTCGGCGAACAGCAGTTGCCGGGTCGATGAATCCAAGTGGTCCGCCAGCCGTCGGAATTCGGAATACAGCCGGTCCGCCGACCATCCTTCAATTTTCTCAACCGGGAAATTCGAAGCGAACATGCAGCGGTCCGCGCCGAACAGCTCCAATGCGCGGTGAACGGTCTCGCGTATGATCGGCATTCGGGAATTCCAATCCTTGTCGATATACGAAAGCATCGAAATCTTCAGATACGCATGGTCCAGGTCCGCCAATGCTTCCAAGCCTTCCCAGTAGGCCGCGCCGCCATTCAGAAGATCGCCCGCAGTAGGGCTCCCCAAGTGATTGAGTACGATCGGCACGTCGGGATGGGCTTCAACGATGCGTACGGCCTTCAGCAATTGATGAGGATTCAGCTGGAGATCGTACGACAGCCCATGCTCTTCCAATCTTGCGAACCCTTCCCGCCATTCAGGCCGGTCCAGCAGGTCGCCGCGTTGCGCGTTGCGAGGCCATGAAGGCTCGAAATTGAGGATTTGCCGAATGCCTCGGAAGCCCCTGCATTCGGACAATTTTTCGAGGAGCTCCGGCACGTCCGGATCTTCCAAGGGGGCCGTTCCGGCAATCACGTAGTCCAGCGGCGACGATGATTGCTGCTCGGCCACCCATTCCGCCTCTTTCAGACAGGCTCGGCGGTATTCCGCGCCGTCTTCCTCCACGAAGCAGACGCTGACCGCTTCCAGAAAAGCTCCGCCGGTGAATTCAAAACCTTCCAATTGAAGGTCCGATTCATACCTCCGCAGGTCGTAGAGCGGGTCGCCGTCCACCGCGGCAATCTGATTCCCGTCATGCCCGCTCCGCGAGTCCGGCGAGGCGTCCCAAATGTGGAAGTGCGGGTCCCAGATTCTCATTGTTCGGAATTCAGATTTCAATTCGGCGGCAATCGAACCGCGAGACGAGCACTGCACTCATTTCTGTCGCATTGCCTGCGACTCCGCGGAGCGCTGCGCGTGAGTGCCGGACCGAGCGGCGGCAGCCGTCGGTCCGGCAAATCTCCGATCAAGACGGCCGCTTCGCTCAAGCGATCCGGCCATCGAGATTTTACTGATCGCTTCAGCCCTACTTCGCAGCGGCTTCGACGTTGCTCTCGTCGTAGATCGTGAACGGTCCCATGAGAACTCGAAGCCCGCTATCGCGCGTCGGATCCTTTTCGATCGTATAATCGCCCATGCGTCCAGCGCTGAAGCTATCGCCCTCGACGCCTTCAATCTGACCGGTGGCGATCAGATAGGCCGTATAATAGGTGAGATAGCCCAGGTCCACGAAGCTCCAAAGCGCGAACTCCGGCGCGCAGCCATTCATCGTATAGCTCACCATCTCCGCCGGAAGGCCCAGACCGCTAACCTTGACATCGTCGCACAAGCCCTCGTCCTGCATGGCTTTCGCCGCCGCGGCGATTCCGACCGACGTCGGCGCCATGATGAGTTTGAGGTCGGGATACTTGTCGACCAATGCCAACGCCTGATTGTAGCTTTTTTCCGACTGGTCGTCTCCATAAACGGTATCGACCAGATTGAGGGACGCGTATTTATCGTCCTCAAGCGCATCCTGCATCGCCGCGATCCAAGCGTTCTGGTTCGCAGCGTCGGGAGTTGCTGAAAGCACGGCGAAGTCGCCCTCGCCGACTATGCTCAAAGCCATGTCGGCCATGACAACGCCGATTTGATTAAAATCAACTTGAGCGATGAACACTTGCTCGCCTTCCGCACTCGGTATCGGCGAATCCCAAGTTACGACCGTCATGCCCTGGTCGCGAGCTCCCTTGGCCGCAGGAGCGATCTGGTCGCCGGCGTTGTTCGAAATCATGATTGCGTCCTGGCCTTGCGTCGCCGCCGTGGTCACGATTTCAATTTGGCCTGCGACACTGTTCTCAGGCGTCGGTCCGATGAATTCGAGCTTCCCGGGATTCCCGAGTTCGTCGTGGGCCTCCCTGGCCCCGTTGTGCGCTTGGTCGAATACCAAGATGCCGATGAACTTGGGCAACAGAACCATGTCTGCTTCCATGCCCTTCTCGGCCATGACCTGTCCTTGCGCCGCTAGGCCCCAGCACGTCAGCGCGACGACTGGTGCGGCCAAAGAGTAACATCTTTTCAGATACATAGTTATGCTCCCTAAATGATCGATACGGTTCACACGAGCCACCCACCCCTTCCGCTTGTTCATTTCGAAAGCAAAAAGCGAAGTTCGATTCAAGTGAGTCATGCTCGACTGAATGGGAGCCTATGCACATTTGCAGCGGAATGAAAAGTGCTGCAAAAAATATGAACCACACCCATGAAATGGAAATTAATTCCTTGATCAGCCGGCAAACAAGCGGTCGGTCGCTTGATGTGCGTGACTTGACGTGGCGCCGAGACGTTCAATGCCGGACGAACGCCAGCGCATGTGCAAAATTTCGGATAAACTAATTGTGTAGCGGACGATTTTGGCTGTCGGGCGTTTGCGTTGGGCTTGGGTCAAGCCGCAGCGGGATTCATCCGAGCGGCCCGCGCTTCGAGGTCAATCTGCTCAAGACATTCCGGATATTCGGAATCATTGCGGACAATATCAAAATGATGCCTATGACGCCTGTCTGAATGTGGCCCGTGATGTTGCTCAGCGCCATGCCATTCCGCAAGCACAGCACGATGAATATCGAAAGGATCACGCCGAACATTGATCCGGTTCCGCCGAAGATGCTGACTCCGCCGAGCAGAACAATGGTGATGATATCGAGTTCGAATCCGAGCCCCATGTCGCCGCGGACGGTTCCCAACCGTGCAGCGAAAAGCACTCCTGCGACCGCCGACAGGAAACCTGAAGCCGCGAACAGCAGCATCTTGACCCGCGCCACGTCGATTCCGGAATACCGAGCGACATCCTGGCTGATGCCAATAACTCGGACCTTCCTGCCGAACCCGCTATAGCTCAGGACGATCGCGGCAATGACGAGCAAAACGAAGAACAAAATCAGCGCGAATGGAAACGGCCCGATCAGCGGCTGCTGGCCGAGATTCTCGAACCACTCCGGAAATGCCTTGATCGACCGGTCTTCCACAATCACTCTGGCAAGTCCTCGAAAGCCGATAAGCATGGCCAATGTGACGACGAGCGACGGCAGCCCGACCACGGTGATCCAAAATCCGTTGAATACGCCTCCAAGAACTCCGATTGCCAAGCTCAGAGCCAACGCGGCCGACATTGGAACTCCTTGCTGAACCATCCAGCCCAGCGCGCAGGCCGACAACCCCATCATCGAGGCTACCGACAGATCGATCTCGGCGTTCATGATGATGAATGCCATGATCAGAACGACAATGACTTTCTCGATGGAAAGCATGAACAGGTTGATCAAGTTGCCGGCGCTGAGAAACGACTCCGAATTGTAAATGTTGAGTCCGACGACGCAGACCAGCAGGAACGCAAGAAACCCCTCCCAGCTCAGCAAGCTTGAGCCGAGAGCGGACATGTTGCGGCGGACCGGCCGCACCGAGCCCGCGCCTGCCGAAGAACCCGAATTTTCTTCGGATGCCCCGGTCATGAGCCGCGCCTGCGCTTCATCAGCACTCTGTCGATCGCCACTGCGGCCAATATCAGCATTCCAAGCAAGGCGTCGCGAAGGAATTCGCTGATCTGCAGAGAACGAATCAGGCTGTTCTCAAGAAGGTCTATCAAGCTGGCCCCGAGCACCGCGCCGAGAATGCTGCCGGAGCCGCCGAATATGTTGATGCCTCCGACAACGACGGCGGCAACCGACTTGAGCTCGAAGCCCAAGCCGGCAACGACCGTGATGTTGCCGAATCGGGCCAAGAACAGGAAGCCGGTGAGTCCCGCCAGCGCGCCGCAAAGGACGAACGCGGTGAACACCAGCCGCTTGATCGGAAATCCGGCATTGTGAGCGGCTTCCGGACTGGAGCCGATCGCATAAAGCCGCCTGCCGAACGAAGTATAGCGCATCAGCAATTGAAACAGCACCGCGACGACAAGCATCACGACGACTACGGCGCGCAAGTGCAGACGCTCGAAACTAAGTACGTTCAGCCTCGGCAAATCCAACAGCCATTGCGGAAGATTCACGGTCAGGATCGTCTGCGCGTCCGAGTATTCGACAAGCAGCGTGCGGAATATCGCCAGAGTTCCCAACGTGACTATGATCGCGGGAATCCTGCAGAAAGCCACGAGAAATCCATTCACCGCGCCGAGACCCGCGCCGACGCCGACGGCCATCAAGACGGCCATGAGCGGAGCGATCTCGTTGTTGAGCGAAAGCTGTTGGCCCACGAAGTACGCGGTGAACCCGACAATCGATCCGACGGACAGATCAATGTTTCGGGTCAGCACGACCAAGGTCTGACCTATCGCCAGAATTGCAAGAATGGCGACGCTTGTTGAAACGCGGTTGAACAGCCTCGCGCTGAGATAGTTTTCTATGAACAGCGAAAAACCGAACAGAACGAGCACTATGATCAGGACAAGGACGCCCTCCCGCCGCGTTTCGTGTCGAAGATGAACGCGGCGCTTCACGACGCTATTCACGCAACGTTCCCGATCGCGGCGGATTCACGCGCGGCATCCGCATTGCCTGTCGCAAGCGACATCACCGCCTCCTGCGTAGCGCTTTCCCGATCCAGCACTCCCATCTGCCTGCCTTCGCGCATTACAAGGACTCGGTCGCTCATCGCCAAGACTTCGGGAAGGTCCGACGAAACCAGCAGTATCGCCATGCCCTCCGCTGCAAGCTCCCGGATGATGGTGTGAATTTCCGCCTTGGCCCCGACGTCTATGCCCCGCGTCGGCTCATCAAGCAGGAACACTTTGGGACGCGTGTTCAGCCATTTCCCGAACATCACTTTCTGCTGGTTGCCGCCGGAAAGCATTCCGACCATGTGCATCGGCGAAGGCGCCTTGATCTGCAACTGCCGACGATACGCTTCAGCGGCACTGTATTCCTGAGACCGGCTGATCAGGCCGAATCGATTCAAGTATTTGCGCAAGACCGGCAGAGTGAGGTTCGCTGCGATGGATAACGGCATGGCAAGACCGAACTTCCGCCGATCTTCGGTCATGTAGGCAATTCCGAGCTGCTGCGCAGCGCGCGACGACGCGATGGCAACTTTTTGCCCGTTGATCTCGATCTCGCCGGAATCAGCCGGCTCAATTCCGAACAGAGCGAGAGCTACGTCGGTGCGGCGCGACCCCACAAGGCCTGCAAAACCCAGAACTTCGCCCGCGCGCAGTTCGAAATCAATCCCGGAAAACGCTCCTACCCGACCGAGCCCGCTAACGCGGCAGACGACATCGCCGCCGATGCGCGTGGGTCCATGGCGATAGTATTGGTCGACATCGCGTCCCACCATGTCTCGGATAAGCAGGTCGCGCGTCACTTCGGCCACCGGTCTAGTCGATATATGCTCGCCGTCTCGAAGAACTGAAATCCGATCCGCGATTTCGAACACCTCCTCCAGCCGGTGGCTGATGAAGAGCACTGCGACGCCCCTGTCCCGCAGCTGGCAGGCCGTTCGGAAAAGTTGCTCGACCTCGTGGTTCGAAAGCGACGCGGTGGGCTCGTCCATGATCAGAACCTTGACATCGAGCGAAATCGCCTTCGCGATTTCGACCGCCTGCTGCGCCGCCAAGGTGAGCCCTTGCGCAGCCGCCCGGACATCGAGCTGCACGCCCAGATCGGCCAGTATCCTTTCGGCCTCATCGTGCATGTGCTTCCAGCGGACGAACTGCCCTTGATTGCGATGAGTGATGAAAATATTTTCGGCCACATCCAGATCAGGGAAGACCAGCGGCTCCTGATAGATCGCGGCGATCCCGCACGCCTGCGCATGCTGCGCGTCCGACAAATGGGCGACCGATCCGGAAATCCGGATTTCTCCTTCATCCGCCTGTTCGATTCCGGTGATGATCTTGATCAGAGTGGATTTGCCCGCGCCGTTCTCGCCAACCAGGGCGTGGATTTCGCCGGGACGCAGATCAAGCGAGACCTTGTTCAACGCTTGGGTCATGTCGAAACGCTTGGAAAGCTCGCGCACCTGAAGCACGGGAACGTCGGCGTTTTCCGAATTTCCGTCTCCGGCCTGACCGCCGGCTTCGCGCATCGAGTTCATTCCGCTAGGCCGAATCTGGAACGGTAAATTCAAAAAAGCGCGTCATTCGGAACCGGAAGGTGCATTCATTGGTGGCGATTAGTATTCCGCCCTTGGATACCTGTCAAACGAAGTTCGCATTCTCGGAAGCCCGCCCGGTCGAAGGTTCTGAATCGCGAAAACCGATCAGGTTGCTTCAAGACCTGTTGGACCGGATTGAGATCAAGGCATCAGGCAAGAAAGGGAGCGAGGCACCCGATGTGCAGAATGCCTCGCGCACGGCGGCGGTTTTGGCACGCGGGCTCGTCCATTGCGACGAATTCAGCTGGCTTGAGCGACGGGATCTGAACTTTCGGCATGGTCCAGAAACTTGGCGCCGTCGATTCCAGCTTCAGCAGTGCCTTCGAAACCGCTCGACGCATGCATCCAAGACTTCGCCCGGTTCCCGCCTCCACCAATTCTCAGCGGAAAACACTTCCACCTCGCAAAGGCCGTCGTAGCCTGCGTCTTCCACTGCGCGGCGGATGCCTTTCAGGTCCGCGACCCCGTCGCCCATCATGCCGCGGTCAAGCAAAACATCCTTGGATTCCGCGAGCCAATCGCAGACATGGTATCCCAGAATCATGTTTTTCCCTGCGCGCTTGAGCTCAGAACCCAGCGAAGTGTCCCACCAGACGTGGTACACATCAACCGCGACACCGACATTCGGTTCGTTTATGCTTTTGCAAATGTCGATCGCATCCCGAACGGTGACCAGGCACGACCGGTCGCCGGCGTAAACGGGATGCAAAGGCTCCAGAGCGAGCATCACAGCGCGCTCCGCCGCATACGGCGCGGCCTCGCCAACCAATGCCTCGACGCGCTTCAGGCTTTCGGAAACGCCGACCGTTCCCGGAATTATGCCGCCTGCGACCACCGTGACCGACCTTGCGCCCAGTTCCGCGGCCATGTCGATTGAAGCGTGGAAATCATCCATTACCTTTTCACGGGTGGGAGGCGCCAATGCGCCAACCAGAAACGGCGCTCTGCAGAGTCCTTGAACCTTCATGCCCGCCGCTCGAACCCTTGCCCCGATCATGTGTCCGCGCGTCTTGATCTCTCTGCGCCAAAAAACGATGCCGCCGAAGCCTCGTTCGGCGCAAGCGTCGACGACTTGTTCGGGCGGCCAGCCTGCGCCCCGGCCGTCCATCATGTGGCCCAGCGTCGCCGTGTTCAACGCAATGGCCGAATGGTCTGCAGAAAAATCCCGCATCGCAAATCAGACTCCGTAGGTTCGAAGGAACGCGCGCATCCGGTCGACCGCCAAGCCGGGATCCCGAAGAAGGCCGCTTCGGTCGGCCAGCTTGAAGACTTCGACCAGATGGGGCAGCGGCCGCATCGATTGCGCGCCGCCGAGCATCGCGAAGTGGTCTTGAAACCCGTTGAGCCAGGCCAGAAAAACCACGCCGGTCTTGTAGAACATTGTCGGCGCGCGGAAGATCAGCCGGGCAAGCGGCACCGTCGGGTCAAGCGTCGAGCGGAAAGCTTTCGCATCGCCTTCGCCCAGCCGTGATATCGCTGCAGCGGCCGCGGTAGCGATCGGGTCGAATATGCCCAGCAAGGCGTCCGAATGTCCTTGATCGTCGCCTTCGATCAACTCCGGATAATTGAAATCATCGCCGGTGTACATCCTGACTCCGCTCGGCAGCCGGCGGCGCATTTCGATTTCCCTGTCCTTGTCGAGCAAAGACATTTTGATGCCATCCACCTTCGTCGCGTTTTCGGAAATGATGCCGAGCACCGTTTCCATCGCGCCGGCAATATCGTCCGAGCCCCAATACCCCTTGAGCGCAGGATCGAACATGTCGCCGAGCCAATGCAGAATGACAGGTTCGTCGCAGGACTCAAGAACCTCGCGGTATATCGCCGAGTAGTCGTCGGGAGACGACGCAACCTTCGCCAATGACCTGCTGGCCATCAGGATGATGCGGCCTCCGATCCGCTGGATTGCTTCGACCTGCTCGCTATAGGCGCGACGGACGTCATCCAGAGATCGGGCATCGGCCGTTTCGAGCTGATCGGTGCCGCAGCCGTTGAACACAAGCGCGTCCGGAAGCTCTTCCCGAGTCCGTCGAATGAGTTCCCTCGCGCCGGGCCAGTCAAGCCCCATGCCGCGCTGGGCCGTGTCCATCGCCTCCGCGACCCCGAGCCCCAGGCCAGCCAAATGCCGGCGGAAAGCGAGAGTCGCGTCCCAGTCGATCACAGCCGGACCGGTCGGGTCGCATTCCGAAAACGGATCGGCCACGACATGCGCGGCGGCGAACGCTGTCCTCGCCGGGTCGCTCGGCAGAGAGACAGGCTCCAACGGCGTTCCGACGAGTTCGTATTCGCTCAGCGCACCCGATGAATCTGGAAACTTGATTTTCATGCGTTGGTCTCGAACCTGCGGACGCCTCTTCTAGAGCGAATAGTCCTCTGAAGAAAGCACGGCCTGATGATCAAGGGCGGAGAGAACTCCTTCGGCATTGCGGAATCCGAACTGCGTCAAGGCGGCAATGAAAATCCCAACCCGATTCACGCCCAAAGAATTGCGCTCTGGAACAAAGCGCGGTTTTGCACGATCCGCAGTGGTTTCGTCGCGACTCGACTCACGGCGCCGCGCCGTGCTTCAACAATTCGCGGGCGATGATCATCCGCTGGATCTGGTTGGTTCCTTCGTAGATTTGCGTGATTTTGGCGTCTCGATAAAGCCGCTCCACCTCGAAGCCGCGAATGTATCCGCTTCCGCCGAAAACCTGCACGGCATCCGCGGTTCGCGCGACCGCCGTATCTCCCGCGAAGCATTTTGCGATCGAACACGCCTTCGTCGCCGCCGCGCCGCTGTCGATCTTCGTCGCGGCGCTGTGCACCAGCAGCCGCGCCGCCTCGATGTCCTTGGCCATATCGGCCAGCAACCATTGCACCCCTTGGAACTCGCTGATCGACTTTCCGAATTGCTTCCGCTCCCGGGCGTATTCCAAAGCCGCTTCCAATCCGGCCTGCGCGATTCCGACAGCGAGCGCGGCGATTCCGACGCGGCCCTTGTCAAGAACGCTCATCATGATGTGGAAGCCGCGCCCCTCCTCGGCGAGCAGCGCTTCGGGCGGCAGCCGCACGTCCGCAAATCTCAACGCGCCGACCTGGCTCGCCCGCTGGCCCATCTTGTGTTCTTTGGGACCTCGCTCCACGCCTTTCGCATGCAGGTCGACGATGAAAATGCTCATCCCGCGATGGCCGGCATCGACGTCCGTCTTGGCGAGCACGAAACCGACATCCGCGACGGGCGCGTTGTGAATCCAAAGCTTTTCGCCGTTCAATCTCCATCCGTCGCCGTCGCGGGACGCGACCGTGCGGATACCCGACACGTCCGTGCCTGCCTCCGCCTCCGTGATGCAGTACGCCACGAACTTTTCGGCGCGCATCGCCGGGCCGAGCCACCGGTCCCTTTGCAGGTCCGTGCCGTGCCGAACCAGCAGCGTCGAGATCAGCTCCACCAGCCCGCACTGGTCCGCCACGGAAGAATAACCGCGCGACAGCTCTTCCATGACAAGAGCATAGGTCAGGGTGTCGAAACCCGGACCGCCAAGCTCTTCCGGAACGCCGATCCCGAACAAGCCCAACCGGCCCATCTGCGAATAAATCTCTTGCGGAAATCGCTCGTCGCGATCCAATTCCTCGGCCGCCGGCCGGATGATTTCGTCGGCGAATTGCCGCGCCATCATCCGGACTTGACACTGCTCTTCATTCACATACATGGAACCTGCCTGGTAACCACACGGTTACTTATAATTGAGGCGTCCGGGGTGGTCAATGTCGCATGTCCGAATTCCGAACCTGCATGTCTTTGAGTCTCCGCCTTCGCGGCGGCGTGGAGACCCGTCGGAGAGCCGCCGGATTTGGAACCTGAAGGATGCGTTCGCTCGCGCCATGCCCGGTCGCCCGCGAAGTTCGGTCCGAATTCGATGCGCCAGGAGCCTGCCGCCCCGTCGTCCATGCCAAACCGGGCAATGCGTTGCAACGACCCGAATTCGAAAATAAACAATCTTTCGCGCCATGTGCGCCACAAGCGGAGAAAGTGAAGATGATGGTTTCGGACAAGGCCAAATTCGGCCGCGTCGATCTTGAGGTGACGAAGCTTTCATTCGGCACCGCGCCGATCGGCAATATCTTTCGCCCAATCGACGAACAGACTTCGGATTCAATGTTTCGCACCGCTTGGAATGCGGGCGTTCGATATTTCGATACGGCTCCGATGTACGGGCACGGCCTTTCGGAACTTCGATCCGGCCATTCGCTGCGATGGAAGCATCGGGATGATTTCGTTCTTTCGTCCAAGGTCGGGCGAATCCTCAAGCCGAAGAGGCGGTCGGAAATCAATTTTGCTCCGTGGCGCGATGCAGCCCCGAACGAGATGGCTTTCGACTATACCTACGACGGCACGATGCGCTCGTTCGACGACTCGATGCAGCGTTTGGCTCTTGAGCGCATCGAAATCTGCTTCATCCACGACATCGACGTGTTCACGCGAGGCGACGAACAGCCGGAAGTCTTCAAGACTGCGATGGACGGATGCTGGAAAGCGCTTTCCGACCTTCGCGACCAAGGCGCGGTGAAAGCGGTCGGGGTCGGCGTCAACGAATGGGAAGTCTGCCACGAGGCATTGAAGCAACGCGACTTCGACTGCTTCCTGCTGGCCGGCCGGTATACGCTTCTGGAACAGGAGTCCTTGGACGAATTCCTTCCGCTTTGCGAAGAGCGCGGAGCCGCTGTGGTGGTCGGCGGAGGCTTCAATTCCGGCATACTGGCTACGGGAGCTGCAGAGGGCGCAAAATACAATTACTCCCCTGCGCCGGCGGACATCATGGACCGCGTCCGCAAGATCGAGCAAGTTTGCAGAAACCATGGCGTTCCGCTGCCGGCGGCGGCCATGCAGTTCGTCGTCGCCCATCCCGCCATTCCGTCCTTTATTGCCGGAACCCGGACGGTCGAGCAGCTCGACAAAAACATCGCTTGGTTCAGTCACCCGATTCCCGCCGATTTCTGGGCGGAACTGAAATCGAAGGGACTGATCAGGGAAAACGCTCCGACTCCATCGTGAGCTCTACGGATTCCGATTCTGGACGCCGCGCCCGCAGACTCGGAAAAGGCAGATACAGTTTCGACGACCTGGAGGTCGGCGACTGGTACGAAACCGGGACCGCAAAGGTCGGTCAAGAACAGATTCAGCGGTTTGCTGAACTGACAGGCGACCGGTTCGCTGTTCATACCGACGACCGGTTCGCGCGCTCGCTCGGCTTCCCTGCCCGGATTGCCCATGGGCTTCTGGTCGTTTCCATGGCGGACGGGATGAAGTTCAATTCGGAGGTAAAGCTTGAAGCCGTTGCCTCGTTGGGCTGGAGCTTGAGTTTTTCAGCTCCGGTCTTTGTCGGAGACGAGATTGCCGTTTTGCTGAGGGTCGAATCGAAGCGGGCAACCCGGGATCCGCAACGCGGCATTGTATCCTTTGCAATGAAAATCTTGAATCAAGACGGGCAAGTCGTGCAGCGCGGATCCAACCTTCTCATGTTGCGCCGAGCTGGACAGCAACATGCCGAATGAACCGCCGGCTGTCCGCAGAGCGGGAGCGGCATTGTGTTCAAATCGTCCATATGTGAGTTCGCATTTCGTTGCAGCTACGCCTTGATGGCGGGTCCCCAAGCTGCTTGCAGGGTCAAAATCCGCAGCTGGAGAATCTCATCCTGACTTCGACATTTTTTTCTGCTAAACATTTGTTTTTACGTGTTTCCGCCTAAATTTTAGGCACTACATTCCGCTGGTTTCAAGCTGTTCCCGTCGGCCTCATTCGATCCAACAGGGCGTTCGGGACATCGGCAGTCCCAGGGTCCGGCAGATGCGGTCCATGTCCGGCGTCGTTTTCGAAGGGAGCGCGTAGCGCCGTTTCGAACGCATGTCGCGCACGATCGAGCATTGCCGGGCGGCGAGGGCGGTCCGGATTCTTTCCGGCGACATCCGCTCACCCTGCCGCAGCGCGATCCGACAGGCCAGATGGCGCACGCATGCGAACGCCATGTAGGCGATGGCGATGTGCGCCATCACCCGGTCGGGCTTCCAGTGGAACACCGGGCGCACTTTGAGGTCGTGCTTGGTGATCCGGAAGCTCTCCTCGACCCTCCAGAGTTCGCGGCAGCGGTCGAACAGCTCGGAATGGCCCATGTCGGGCGCGTTGGTCACGACGCCTTTCAGCCCGTCCCATCGGGCGGCCTCCTTGATCTTGTCCTCGTCGACTTCCAGCCGGGCTTTTCCCGCGAGCTTGACGAACCGGCCGAAGCCGCGTCCGGAGAGCGCCTGCGCGGGATTGGCGCTTCGGCCGAGCTTGCGGACCAGCTTGTCGACCGCCTTCTTCCGGTCGGCGGCGTCCTTTCCGGCCCGCTTCCGGCTCCATCCGACGACGATGCGGCGGCCCTTGTGCTCGAACTCCGCCGAACGCAAGTCCTCGGAGCCGCCGGCCGTCTTGTAGGCGTCGAGGTCGAGGATCCGCTCCTTCAAGTCCTTCGGCAGCGATTTCAGCCGGGCGCCGACGATGTACTGGAGATTCCGCTCCTCCATGTCCTTGAGGTTCGCCTCGCCGAACATGCCCCGGTCGGCGACATGGATCGCCGTCTCGACCCCTTCGCGCTTGCGCATTTTCTCCAGCGACGGGATCAGGCTCTTTCCCTCGTACTCCGATCCGGGGAACACCTCGTAGCCGATCAGCAGCCCGTCGGACGTGACCATAAGCGCAAGCAGGACCTGGGTCCGGGCGTGCCGGCCGTTCTTGGAGAAGCCGAATTCGCGCAGCCCGTCCGCATCGACCGACTCGAAGTGCAGCGTCGTGCAGTCGAAGAACACGACGCTCGCCGGCTCCGGAAGCAGCCTCCGCGCCGCCCCGGCCGCGAGATCCTTCATGCTTTCGATCGCTTTCCCGTCCAGCCGGTCCATCATCCGGTAGATCCTCTGCACCGGGATCGAAACTCCGAGATCGCTCTCCAGCCGCCGGGCGGTGCCGCGCTTGCTTTCGGGATTGGCGATGCGCGCCGTCGCGATATGCCGAAGCGTCTCGCGCGCCGTGCGGTTCCTCTTGGCCGGCAGCAGCCCGTCGAAGCCAAGCTGGCGATGGACGGCTCCATAGGCCTCGTGGAAGCCGGTCACGACCCGATGCTCCTCGCGGGTCTCCTCGATGACGACCGGCGGACCCTTCTTCGCCTTCTCCCGCCGGGTCTCGATCGCCAGATCGACGAGCTTCTCCTGCGGAAGCAGGGAGGGCTGCCGCTCGCACCGGATTCCGACCTTGATGGTCTCGCCGAGCTCCATGAGCTCCTCCAGCTCGGCGTCGGTCTCGGCGATGCCGATGTGGCGGACGATGCGCTGACTGACCTTGCGGCCCTCGCGCACGGATTCGACGAGCTGGACGGACTTCTTGGAGCTTCCCGGCTTGGTTTTGACGCGGAGGAACATGAGGCGATTCCTGATTCGGCGGTTTCCGAACCGCTACCACGGTTTCCCGGATTGCACAAGAGTATTATCATTGGAGCACTACATTTTCCGCTGGAGCGCGACGGAGCCGGAATCCCCTTGCGCGCAACGCCCCGGAAAGCCGGAACGGCGCTGAAATCGAGTCAAACTGTCGAAGTCAGGAGTTCGCATTTCGTTGCAGCTACGCCTTGATGGCGGGTCCCCAAGCTGCTTGCAGGGTCAAAATCCGCAGCTGGAGAATCTCATGATGCGGACAATCCCGAATTGCGTTTGGTCGCGCTCCATCCAAACCGCTCGTTCATCGCGACTGAGCGGCGGCAATAAGTCGGGTGCCCAATGGCCTCTGAGCCTTGCCTACCAAGCAGCGACTGTCGCCAACTCGTGATTTTCAATCTGCCGACTGATCAACCAGCCAGAAACGCCGAATTCGTTTGCGAGGTCTTCCACATCTTCGTCGCTGATGACTCGCCTTCCTCGCAAGCGGCGGTCCAAGGCATCGGATGGGGCCAGGAACTCTGCGGCGAATGCCCTCGTTCGCGCCTGACGGTCCGTTTCCAGCGAACACAACAACCCGGCGCCTGTATTCGATTTGTCCAAATAGTCGCCGAGCGCCCGCGCCGCCAGGAAACGTTTCCTTGTTTCTCTCTTGTGAACCACTATGCATGCCGGCGTTTCCGCCGCCACAAGCCCCTCAACGCGCGCGGCGGGACGGTGTGCAGTACGCGGACGGAGTGCCAAAGGCCCATCAGATTCAAAGTTGAATCGGCTACTGTGGACGCCAAGACCGCTGCGGACGGCGCGCGCCAGTTGACACCCATGCTCCCAATTTGAAGCGTTGTCGATCTTCGGCAATTTCTTGCGCAACTCAGGCCAATCACCACCGTCCGCATCTGCAAGCTTTTTGAGATTTTTGGCCAGCCAAGCGCGAATCTTCGCCAGCCCATCCGCATCCGCCGCCGCAAGGGCTTCCTCGCGCAGGGACGGCGCCGTATTCTCCCACAATGCTCTGATCTCGTCAGCGAGCGTCTCTTCCAAGTCAAATGGGTCTTCGCCGAGAAGTGCGGCAGCACTGCAAAAATCCCGTTCTTCCGGATTGAGGTCGTTGATCGCTTTCCACTCCTGATCGAGGGCCTCCACGTCCGCGCCGTGGCCTCGGAGTCGATCCAACACTGATTCAATGATATTTTTTGCTTGGCTCGCGAGGTCTTCGCGTTTCACATCCGCCCATCCCTCGTTGACAAACTCTATATCAGCATGATGCGGCTCGCATCGACGCCAACGGAGACGTATCGATTCCGATTTAGGCGTCAATGTCAGGCTTGGGTATGCGAATCCATCGCCAGCAAATGCAAGATCATGACGAGAGGCAAAATCTTGCCTCTGCTCCCCGTTGTTCCCTACTTCATAAAATAGGTGCCACCAGTTGTAGACAAGCCATTCGGCAATACTGAACATTGGGACGACAATCCGGTCCCGCAACAAGCGTTGGTTGCGGTCGACAACCCTCGTGACGATGGATTCGTCAACTTTGATGCAAAGTTCCGCCATCGAACGTTGGGATACCACGTCCGGCGAGCGTTTCACCTCGGCCCATTCGAAATCGATATGGATGCTCATCGCAGCCCCCTGACAACCTGATTGCGCCCCGGCGGATTGCCGTGACGCTCGCCGGAACCTTTCGAATCTGTCCGCGCTTCGTATATCGTCTTACCCTTGCGATGCCACATAATCCACGGATAGCCGCTTTTGCCGAACCTGCCTACATTGCCGGACGCCGCGGCGTTGTTCGGCCAGCTTCCAACGAGTTTGCGGCGATTGCTCAAATCCGATGGACAAAATGCTGCCATCAGGTCTCGGTTTCTGCGGACCGGAGAAACTCCGGTTTCGTTTATGGTGGACGCTTCCGACATAGCGGCAGGAATTCGCGACGGCAGCGGTGCGCCGACGGCATTGCGCTCGGATCGTCTGGAAATCATGTTCATTCGACGGTATGTAGCCGGAAATCTTCGGAAAGTCGCGATAACGTCATGAACATATATTTCCAAAGGACCAACCAACGGGCATTCGGCACGTTTCCGCTCAAGGGCAAAGAACTTGCGCAAGCGCTCAGAACAGCAGTCGATATCGGCTACAGAGCGATAGACACGGCGCAAATGTATGAAAACGAGGCCGATATCGGCAAAGTCCTGTCGTCGCTTTCCGTCCGGCGGGACGATCTCTGCATCACAACCAAAGTGCATCCGGGCAATTTTTCAAAAGACAAATTCATTCCTTCGGTTCAAGAAAGCCTGTCGAAGCTGCGGGTCGACTGCGCGGACGTGCTCCTTCTGCATTGGCCGCCTGCGGACGGCGAGGTACGGCCTTCCCTTGAGTTGCTCGCGGAAGCCCGGCGCCAAGGGCTTGCGCGCAACGTCGGCATATCGAACTATACTTCCAAAATGATGCGGCAAGCTGCGGAGACTGTCGACGCTCCCATCGTCACGAACCAAGTCGAATTCCATCCGCTGCTCAATCAGGACATTCTGCTCGCCGCCGCCAGCGAGACGGGGATTCCGCTTTCTTCCTATTGTTCCGTTGCCCGAGGCGCGGTGTTCAAGCACCCGGAGTTCGCCGAGATCGGCAATCAATACGGCAAAACTGCGGCGCAAGTGGTGCTGCGCTGGATTCTTCAGAAGGGCGTGTCGATCAATACGATGTCAACCAAAGAAGGAAATATCCGCGCCAATTTCGACGTGATGGATTTCACGCTGTCATCGATCGATATGGCGAAGATCGACGCGAAAACCGAACTTCGCCACCGCATCGTCGACAAGAATCTCGTTCCGACAGCGCCCGATTGGGATTGAACGAATAAAGCATCGCTCCCGTGCAGCGTCGCTGCGTAAAACTGTCAGCCCCGCGTTCGGACGGATCCTGCGCCGCATTTCCCGGGACTGTGAAGTCGTCCGGCCGGATGCGCCGTCTTCAGGATTGCGGAAACGCCGCCGAACCGGTTGAGGTCAAGTGCCTCAGCATTGGATTCGGAGATGCCGAGCACTACGACGTTTGCGACAGATTCCGATTGGTCGCTCGCCCAGCGGGCTCCGCCAGCAAGTTGACGACGAGGCGGATCATCAGGTCTTTGGCCGCCGGCGCGCTTTCGGCGACGAGCAGGGCAAGCGCCGTCAACGCTTGGGGGTTGATCTCATGGTTCAGGCCCTCCTGCTTCAAGTAAAGCAGGAACAGCAATGAGCCGATGCGCTTGTTGCCGTCGGTGAAAGGATGATCTTTCACAACGAAATAAAGAAGGTTCGCAGCCTTCTCCTCGCGGGAGCGGTAGAGGGGCTCGCCGAACATGGATTGCTCGACGTTGCCTAGGATTGATTTCAAGGCGTCGCCGCGCGGATTTCCGAACAGGGAAGATGCCTCGCCGCGGAACGCCAGTTCACGCTTGAATTCCGCTATCGCCGCCTCCGCGCGACCGTGATCCAGGACGCCGACGGACGGCTGCGCGCCGGACGGCTTCTCCAGACGATCTTCGTCGTATTCCAGCAGCAAGCGCCAAGTGTCGCTGTAGCTGGCGACAATCGCCGACAAGGCCTGTCCGATATCGTCTACAAATGCCTGATTCCGAAAGGTGCGGGCAAGTAGATTGAGGGATTCCCGAGCCTCCCGCAGACCGCGCTCGGCTAGGCGCTGCTCGTTCATGGTATGGCCTCGGACCAAGTGATCGCGCAGGATGCGGGATGCCCATTGGCGGAACCATGTTCCCTGCGCCGACTTGACGCGATAGCCAACTGAAATGATGACTTCGAGATTGAAGTAATCCGTCTCGCGCGAAACTGTCCGCCTGCCTTCAGATCGAACCCGTGCAAATTTTGCACAGGTTGCCTTCGGGTCTAGTTCGCCCTCCCTGAATACATTGCGGATGTGCCTGTTCACGACCGAGCGGTCGCGGCAGAACAGCTCCGCCATCTGCTCTTGGGTCAGCCAGACGGTCTCTCGGTCGAGACGCACGTCAACGCGAACCTCGCCGCCCGGAGCTTCGTACAAGAGGATGTCGCAGTTCGGATGCGATCCGGGCGTTCCGCTGCTCATCTCATCAGCGCCTTGCGCATGGGTGGGAAGACTTCGATACATGTGCGGTCTCCGCCGCGCAACGTCCGAGCCGTTTGAAGTTGGGCAATGAAAAATCGTCATAAAGTGGACGAGATGGGATCAGGCTCCTCAGCGATTTGTCGCTTTCTTGAGTGATGACTGTATGAGTTCACATGTTTCCGCGGATCAAGTCCGACGCCTTTTCCGCAACCATAATCGTGGCTGCGTTGGTGTTGGATCCGATAAGGCTAGGGAAAATCGACGAGTCGCAAATTCGAAGGCCGTCGATTCCGTGGACCCTCAGTTCAGGATCCACGACAGCCATCTCATCGACTCCCATCTTGCACGTTCCGTTCGGATGATAGGAAGTTCGTCCGTACTGGCGTGCGTATGCTTCGAAATCGGATTGCGTCCGGACGGCTTCGTCAGGGAAATGCATGCGCTTGATGAACTTCTGCAGCGCAGGCTGGGCAAATATTTCGCGGCTGATCTTCACGCCTTCCGTTGAAATTCGAAGATCGTCTTCATCGGCGAGAAAATTGGGGTCTACGACCGCGGGGTCGGCAGGATTCGCCGACCTCAGCTGCACGCTGCCGCGACTCTTCGGCCTTGTCGCGTACGAGTTCAAGGTTATTCCGGATCCGGACGGAATGCTGGGCACGCCTTCTTCGGCCCCGGCGCCCGCCAAGAAATGAAACTGCAAATTCGGCACAGCCGCAGAGCTGTCGGAGTGCCAGAATGCTCCCCCTTCGACCACATTCGAGGTCACCGGGCCGGACTTGAACAGCCAATACTCGAGGCCCGCCAGCGCCATCCAATGCACCTTTCGGTACTTGTCGAGGCTGGTCGGTCCTTTGAGCTCCGCAACGATGTCTATGCCGAAATGGTCCGAAAGATTTTTTCCCACGCCCGGCAACTCGTGGAACGCTCGAATGCCTAAATCGGCAAGCGCGTCAGCGGAACCGACGCCGGACAGCATCATCAGCTTGGGCGATCCGATCGCGCCGGCAGTCAATATGACCTCCTTGCCCGCAGCGGCGAATGTCGAATTCGATCCCTTGGAATACGTCACGCCGGCGGCTCTCATCCCGTCGAATTCGATCCGGTGCGCGAGGCAGCCGGTTTCCACAGTCAAGTTCTTGCGGCTCAAGACCGGCCTGAGGTATCCGACCGCCGCCGAGCAGCGTCGATAATTCCTGGTCGTCGTCTGGTATACGCCCGCCCCTTCCTGCATCGCGCCGTTGAAGTCCGGATTGTACGGCATGCCGAACTGCTGGCACGATTGGACGAACGCAAGCGTGGTCGGCTGCGGATCGGGAATGTTCGAAACCCCCAAAGGCCCTTCGGTTCCGTGGAATTCGTCCGCGAGCACTGCATTGCCCTCGGATCGGATGAAATATTTCCGGATATCTTCAAACGACCAGCCGGCGCAGCCCTCGTCCCGCGCCCACCTGTCATAGTCGGACGGATGGCCGCGAGTGAAGACTTCCGCATTTATTGACGATCCGCCTCCGATGACCCTCGCTTGAGCATACGGGATTTCACGGTCGTCCGCGTGCTTTTGCGGCGCAGTCTTGAGCCCCCAGGTGAACGGACCTGAGGTCATTTTCGCAAACCCGACAGGCATGTGGATGAGCCGATGCTTGTCGTCGCCTCCGGCTTCAAGCAGAAGCACCTTGGCTTCCTGGATTTCACTCAGCCTGCTGGCGAGAACGCAGCCTGCGGAGCCGCCGCCGACGATCACGTAATCGTATTGATCCGAAGCCATCACGAAATCCAACGCGCCCGTTTGCGGAATTCGCGCGGCTGTGCAGGCGATTCAGCTTCCTTGCTCATCAGCATCTCCGTTCAATCTTGCAGCTTCAGCGCGGCTCGGCCGCGACCGCCGCCGCGATTAACCATCCAGTTACCTTACAATCGACTCAAGCGCGAACAGTGGTCAACCGCAAATCCGGATAATTTCGGAAGAAAGTGCGGCGCGCAGCGGTCGAGGCTGACTTGGCGCAGAATTTGCAATCGACCAAAATGAGGATGCATCGTCGGTCGGAAACGACGCCGGCGTGTTTCGAAGGCGGCGGCTGCGCGCGCGCCTGCTCCGTCCGGGATGCATGGCGGGCATGTCGGAAAGAGCTTTGAAGCATGAATGCGGGTTTGGGTCGAAGCCCGGAGCCGGACCGGATGCGGTCAAGAGAGCGGATCTCTCCGGTCGAAAACTTCAAATGTTTGCGGAAATCCCGAATTCCGAATACGTGCGGACTGACGTCAACCATTCCGACAACCCCGCGCTGCGAATGGGTGTAGGAGTCTGGAAGTCGTCGTACAAAAACCGCAACGCCATTCATTTCGGTCCATTGTCCAAGATTCAAACGAAAACTCGCGCGCTCAATATCCCGGATGCCGAGACGCATCCGGGCGGCCATCGACTCGGTCTCCGCCCGCCGCGAGATCCCCGTTCGCGAAAATCAGCTGCGAGCTGCCGGCGCGGATTCGGACGCATTCCGCATCCGCAGATTGGGACAGGCGAAAAATGAACGCATCGAGCGGCAGCAATCCGAGGCCCCGGAACGCGACCGCGACGAAGAGCCGGATAATGGCCGCGGCAAAGTCCGAGTTCGCGAAGAACGGCTTGGAGGGTGCCAGAATAGACGTGATCGCCGAGAAGGCCCAAGCCAACAAAAGGATGATCTATCACTACTTCAACAGCAAAGCGGAGTTGTTCCGGAGGGTTCTGGAAGAAGCTTACGCCGACATCCGGTCTGCGGAACAGGAGCTGGAACTCGAGCATCTTCCGCCCAAAGATGCGCTGGTGTCGCTGTTGAAGTTCACTTGGAACTATTATCTTGAAAATCCGGAGTTCCTGTCCCTTGTGAACACGGAAAATCTCCACAAAGCGCGCCATCTGGAGAAATCGGACGTCATCCACAGGATGAGCCGCAGATTCGTAAGCATGGTCAACCAAATTCTAGTCCGAGGAGTCGAATCGAACGACTTTCGGCCGGGGATCGACCCTGTGCAGCTCAATCTGACAATCGCGGCGATCGGCTATTATTATCTGACCAACAGATACACCGGATCCATTCTGTTCGAGCGCGATCTGATGGATCCGCATGCACTGGACGAAAGACTCCTCTTCAATGTCGAAACGATATTGCGGCTGGTTTCCAAGGAGACGGAATGAGCGGACGGACCCGATCTTGATGCCGTCGTTTCGGACAAGCCGATGCTTGGCGAGCGGACCAAAAGAGAACGCAATTATTGCCGGAATTGGCCTGGGTCGTCTCTTTTTGCCCGGATCCAACAAATGGTTCCGACAAGCTGGCTGGTCGGAGTTCGCATTGACGGTTCTGCACCGATGCCGACGGCATGACCATTCGGCCAGCGCCGCCCGCAATCTGCTGCCTCGGCCAAATTCGACAGCATTTGCGTCGTATTCTTGACATACCCCGCCGCCGACTCATTTACTACTCCTGCCAATATTGAACGCATTCGCGAGGCTTGATGGTCAGAAAAGGAACTCGGCGCGGCCGAAAAAGGCGCGCCGAAGCGAACGAAGCGGATTCCGATTCGCCTGCGGTGTGGCCGGGTTTGGAAGGCGGCTGCTATTGCCCGCTGTCCGAACAGGAAGTCGCGGCAGTCCACGACTCGGCGCTCATGCTGCTCGAGTCGCTCGGCCTGTGCCAGGCAACTCCTTCAATGATTGAAAGGGTGACGTCCGCGGGCGGCGTCATGGCCGACGACGGGCGTCTCAGGTTTCCCCGCGATCTGGTGGAATCCGCAATCCGGAATGCGAGGCGCGAAATCACGCTTCATGGCCGGAATGCAGGACTCGACATCACCCTGGGAGGCCGCAGGGTGCACATGAGTTCCGGCGGCGGCGCTCCGAACGTCGTCGACATGGAAAGCGGGCAATACCGCATGGGCGGATTGAAGGATCTCTACGATGCGGCGCGGTTGTGCGACGCATTGGCGCATGTCCATCATTTCAGCCGCTCGGTCATTGCGAGCGACGCGCCGACGAACCGTCTTCTGGATGTCAACACGGCTTACGCATGCCTTGCCGGCACCGCGAAGCCGGTCGCCATGAGCATCGTGGAAGCGGACAATGTGCCGCTTGTCGCCGACATGTGTTACGAACTCGCAGGCGGCGAGCAAGAATTTCGCGACCGGCCGTTCCTGACGGTTCTCGCTTGCCACGTGGTGCCGCCCATGCGGTTCGCGGAAGACTCCTGCGATGTCGTGGAGGCCGCCATTCTGGCCGGATTTCCCGTCCAGCTGATTTCTGCCGGACAAGCAGGCGCAACCAGCCCCGCGGCGATTGCGGGATCGCTCGTCCAAGCCGTCGCGGAAACCCTCGCGGGGCTTGTGCATGCGCAGCTCGTCGACCCGGACGCCAAGGCGATCTTCGCGCCCAAGCCGTTGGTTGCAGACCTCCGCACGGGCGCGATGTCGGGCGGCGGCGGCGAGCAGGCGGTCTTGATGGCGGCGGCGGCGCAGATGGGACGGCATTATGATCTGCCGACGTCTTCAATCGCCGGAATCACCGATTCAAAGATTCCGGACGCCCAGCACGGATCCGAAAAGACTCTGGCCGTATCGCTTGCGGCGCACGCAGGCTCCAATCTCATCACGCAAGCCTGCGGAATGCAGGCAAGTTTGCTGGGGGTGTCTTTCGAAGGATATGTGGCCGACAACGACATGCTGGGCAACATCCTCCGAACAATCCGCGGCGTCGAAGCGACCCCCGACAACATGTCGACCGACGCCATCGCGGAGGTTTGCCTCGGCGAAGGCCATTATCTCGGGCACGGGCAAACGCTGGAAAGAATGAAATCCGACTATGCGTACCCGGAGCTTGGCGACCGGAGGACGCCGGAAGACTGGTTCGAGGCCGGCGCGAGCGCGCTTCGACACCGTGCCAAGGATCGCGCTCGACTGATCCTCGACGGGCATTTTCCCGAGCTGATACCGGCCGAAATCGACCGAGGCCTCCGAAAGAATTTCGACATCATGCTTTCGCGCGACGACATGCGTGCGAATACATGAAGAGCCACCCGCCCGGCGGCAGCGCCGAACTGCACCGCCGCGCGAAAGGGCTGATGCCGGGAGGCGTCAGCCACGAATTGCGGTTTCGGCGGCCACATCCGCTATATATCGAAAAGGCCCAAGGAGCCGTGAAGTGGGAGGTCGGCGGCCGCAGGATCATCGATTTCAAGATGGGATCGGCGAGCCAGATGCTCGGACACTGCCACCCCGACATCGTGGCGGCGCTGCAAAGGCAGGCGTCGGAAACGATATTCACGTCCGATTGCCATCGGATGGAGATCGAATGGGCCGAGGCGATCAATTCGCTTTACCCGTCGGCCGACCTCACGCGTTTCACATCATCCGGAACCGAAGCGACGATGTTGGCATTGATGCTGGGACGAGCCTACACCGGCCGCTCCGGGATCTTGCGCATCGACGGCCATTATCATGGTTGGCACGACCATCTTTCAAAGGGCGCGAAGGCGGGTTCCGACAGGGCCGTGTCGCTCGGCGTCCCGAAGGCGATCCAATCGCTGGCTGCAGTCGTTCCGGCCTCCTTGGAAATCATCCGCGAACGCCTGAAGGACGACCGGTTCGGCACCGTCATCCTCGAGGCGTCAGGAGCGAACTACGGCTCGGTCCCTTTTCCGCCCGGATTTCTGGAAGGCGTGCGGACGCTGGCGACCGAAGCAGGCGCGGTCCTGGTCTTCGACGAGATCATAACCGGCTTCAGATGGTCGCCCGGCGGCCTTCAATCCCGCGACGGAATTGTTCCCGACCTCACCGCCCTCGCCAAAATCCTCACCGGCGGTCTGCCCGGAGGCGCGGTTTCGGGCCGGGCCGACATCATGGGGCTTCTCGATCCGGACGTGCGCCGGGACGGCTTCTCTCCGCCGGTCAGCCACAAGGGCACCTTCAATGCGTCCCACCTTGTCGCCGCCGGAGCATTGGCGGCGATGCGGCACCTCAAGACCGGGAAACCGCAAGCGGCAGCCGACGCGATGGCCGCGAAACTGCGCGCCGGGCTTCGGACCATTCTTTCGGATTTGTCCATCGAGGGGGCCGCGTACGGGGAGAGTTCGACCTTCCATATTTATCTTGGAGAGTGCGACGGGACGGTTCGGGCGCTTTCCCCCGAACGCATTCGCGGAATGCCTTCAACAATGGTCGGAGCCGTCCGGAACGCGCTGCTTGCCGACGGCGTGGAATTGATGAGTTATCTGTCCGGCGTCACATCCGCCGCGCACGACAATGCATTGATCGACGAAGCGCTCGGCATATTCGAATCGGCGTTCCGCGAATTGAAACGCGGCGGAGTGATCGGCAAAACGCAAAGGGAGCGGCAGCAATGATTCATGCAAGAGCTGCGATCATCGGCGGCGGAATCATGGGAGCTTCCGCGCTCTACCATCTCGTCCGCAACGGATGGGCCGACACCGTGCTCTTGGAAAAGGCCGAACTGACCTCCGGGTCCACTTGGCACGCGGCCGGCCAGATCACGCATGCGGTGGGCTCGCATGTGATGGGCTGGATCAACAAGGCGAGCATCGAGTGCTACAAGGAAGCGGAAGCGGCTTCCGGCCAAAGCGTCGGATGGCACGAATGCGGCGGACTCCGCGTTGCCCGGGACGCGGACGAACTCGATTGGCTGAAGTCCATGCTCGGCATCGGGAAAGGCTTGGACTTGCCCATGGAGCTTGTCGGTCCCGATGCCATGAAAAAGCTGCACCCGTACTATGAGACCGACGGAATCATCGCCGCCCTCCATACGCCCTTCGACGGGCATGTGGACCCTTCAGGCGCCACTTTCGCGCTGGCCGCCGCCGCCAGGTCCTCGGGAGGCGCCGTCATCAAGCGAAACCGCGTTCTCGGCGCGGAGCGGCGCGGTTCCGATTGGCTGCTCCGAACTGAACAAGACGATGTGATTGCGGAGCACGTGGTCGTCGCCGCAGGCGCCTACGCAAACCAAGTCGGCGCATGGTTCGGGCTTGAATTGCCCTCCGTCAACTGCCTCCACCACTACTTCGTCACTGAGCCCGTCCCGGAATTCGCTGGCCGCGAGACTGAACTGCCGGTTATTCGGGACAACTTCATCGAGGGCTACGTCCGGCAGGAGCAGAAGTCGGCATTGATCGGCGTTTTTGAAAATGAGGATGCCCCGACCGCGTGGGACGACGGAGGGCCATGGGACGCCGAACATCCCTTGTTCGAGGCGGATTACGAACGGGTCGGCGACTTTCTGGAACTCGCGATCTCGCGAATGCCGGTCTTGGCGAATCTCGGCATCCGCCGAGCCGTCCGCGGCATTCTCTCGCACACGCCCGACGGCGGAATGCTGGTCGGCCCGTCCGGCGTGCGCAATGTCTGGCTGGCTTGCGGCTCGTCGATAGGACTCGCCTGGGGCGGAGGGTCCGGACGCGCGCTGGCGGACTGGATGGTGCACGGATCGGCGGAAATCTCCACCAGAGGCTTGGATCCCAGGCGGTACGGGGGCTACGCCGACAGGACCTACGCGATGGCCGTGTCCAAGGAGGACTTCGAGACCAGGCACCAAACCCCCGTTCCGGGATTTCAGCGCCTTGCGGGGCGTCCGTGGCGAAAGCATCCCGTTTATGAAAGGCTTGCCGAGAAAGGCGCGGTCTTCGGCGAGGTCGCGGGATGGGAACGTCCGCGATGGTTCGCGGCGGCGCCCGAAAAAGAAGATTCGAACGGCTGGCGCCGCCAGCCTTGGCACGACGCGGCCGCCCGCGAGGCATCCGCAGTCCGCGAGTCGGCGGGCGTGATCGATCTGTCCGCTTTCGCGCAATTCGAAATCACCGGCCGCGACGCTCGCGCATTCCTCGACCGCTTGTCGGCAAACAGGATTCCGACGGCGGACGGACGGATCGCTCTTTGCCACCTGATCAACGAGCAAGGCAGATTCGAGGCCGAACTCACTGTCGCGCGCCTTGATGCAAACCGCTACTTCACCGGATCGCCCATAATGAGGCGGCGCTCGGATTTGCAATGGCTGCGCGAGAACATGCTGCCGGGCCAGGACGTCGCGATCAGGGATTTGAGCGACGATTGGGGACTTCTGGCGCTGGCGGGTCCGGCATCGCGCCGCATCCTCGCCCATGCGACGAACATCGACCTTGGCAATGAGGCGTTCCCTTGGATGACGGCCAAATCGATTCGCTTGTTCGGCGTCGAAGTCGTTGCGCTGCGCATGAGTTTCACGGGCGAACTCGGCTGGGAGCTTCACATGCCCTTGGACAGCATCGCCGAAGTTTACGAAGGGCTGTTCGAGGCCGGCGCGGATCACGGCCTCTGCGATCTGGGAAGCCACGCATTCAATTCCCTGCGGATGGAAAAAGCCTATCGCGCTTCTGCGGAGTTGACGCCGGACATCGGCATGGTCGAAGCGGGCATGCTCCGGTTTTTTCGTCCGGAAGGCCGCGAGTTCATCGGCAAGGACGCTACGCTCAAGGCGATGGATGAAGGACCGCGCTGGCGCCTTGCCTACCTGGAAGTGGACGCCGACGATGCGGACTGCCATGGCGGCGAGGCGATATTGCACCACGGCCGCGCGGTCGGCCTCGTCAGTTCCGGAGCCTACGGTTATTTCACCGGCAAGAGCCTCGCATTCGGATTCGTGCAAGCCGAATGCTCCGCCGAGGAGCTGACGGTGATGATCCTCGGCGAAGAGCGCGCCGCGCGCAAGCTCGCTTGTCCGGCGCACGATCCGTCAAGCCTGAGGCCCCGGCAATGAGCGGCATGACAGGCGGCGAAGCCGTCTACCGGCAATTGTCGGCATGCGGAGTCAAGGCGGTGTTCGGCGTGATCGGCGGCTCCATGCTCGAGCTCTACGATTCAATCTATCGCGGCGGCGAAATCAGATACATCGGCGCAAGAGACGAGCGGTCCGCCGGCCTCATGGCCGACTCGTACGCGCGCATATGCGGAGGGCCCGGCGTCGCTCTGGCGGCCCAGGCCGGGCCGGGCGTGGCGAATTTCGCGACAGCGGTGGCTGAAGCCCATCTTGCGTACTCGCCATTGGTGGTCATCGCCGGTGCCGTTCAGCGATCCGACCTCGGCAAAGACACGTTTCAAGAGATCGACCAGGTATCGGTCTTCAAGCGGATATCGAAATTGTCGAAATTGATCGAGGAGCCTGAAGAGCTGCCGCGCGCCGTCTTCGAAGCGATAAATTTATCGATGACCGGTCGCCGCGGCCCGGTTGTTCTTCATGTGCCGCGAGATCTGTTTTCAGCCTCCTTGGCCGATCCGGAGATATTCGGTTTCAAGCCGCCAAGACCGTTGCAGCCTTCTTCCGACTCGATGCGGCGCGTCGTGCGGATGCTTGGCGAAGCCATGCGCCCGGTGATTGTCGCAGGCGGAGGACTCAAGTGGGGCGACGCGGCAGCGGACCTCAGGACGTTGGCCGAACAGCTGAACGTGCCGGTTGTGACGTCCACAGGCCATGCGGATATCATGCCGCACGGGCATCCCCTTTTCGCCGGCCAGTCCGGGCCGCGCGGAAACCGCGTGGCGGCCCGATTGACCAAAGAGGCGGATCTCATGCTGGCGCTCGGCACCAGGCTCGGATTCAATTCGACCTTTCTGAGCCATGAATATGTCGGTCGCGGAGCCAGGATCATCCAAGTGGATATCGAGCCGTCCGCGATTGGGAAATACTTTCCCGTCGAGCTTGGAATGGTGGCGGACGCCGGAGCCGTCGCGCGGGCGATATCTGCGGAAGTCTCCCAGCCCATCGAAAGGTGGACGAAATGGACCTGCGAATTCCAAATCGAAAGAGCTCTGCTTGATCGAGAGCGGGCGCGCGAGGCCGGCAACGACGCGGTTCCGATGCATCCGACCCGCGCGCTCGCTGAAATTCGGGAAGCCCTTCCTCACGATGCCATCGTGACGATCGATACCGGAAACAGTTGCTTGCAAGCGGCGGACCGGCTCGCGCACTACCGATGTCCCGGCTTGATTGCGCCTTTGGATTTCGGGTTGGTCGGGTTTGGCTACGCCGCCGCTATCGGCGCACAGGTCGCCGCGCCGGATCGTCCCGTCGTCGCCGTAATCGGGGACGGAGGCTTCGGCTATGCGATGGCGGAAGTCATGACTGCGGTGCAGTACGGCCTTCCGGTGGCCGCCGTGATACTGGACAACAAGGCTTGGGGCGCCGAGAAAGCCTATCAGCTGGAATTTTTCGGCGGACGGGCGCTCGGAGCGGATATCGAACACCCCGATTTTGGCCGATTTGCCGAATTATGCGGAGCCGCAGGGCGAAGAGTATCCGAACCCGGCCAGCTGGGGCCGGCGTTGACGGACGCGCTGGCAAAAAAACGGCCTGCGCTCATCCATGTCGATATCGACCCGACAGCCGTGAAAGCATTGAGAAAAGATCTGTTCAATCCGAAACTTGGCGAATCCGGAAACCAAGGTGACTGAGACGGCCATGCAATTTCCGATAAACTGAACCTCTGTTGCAGGTTGATCGGTTCCCGAGACTGTTCGCAGTGCTCACGTGCCGCTCCGCCAATTCCGGACGGCGGCTTTCTGCGCATGCGTTTCCGGCGAATCCATGTATCGAGATTTTGGGCATGATTGCCAGAGCTCATCAAGCCGAGCCAACGCTCGATCTCCCGCAAGGCCATGCCGAGCGAGCCAGCAGCCTACGATCAATCCTGTCCGGCCGATCCCTCCCCAGCAATGCACATACACAATGTCCCCTCCGTCCAGATGATTGTCGACCGCATCCAGCGCATCCCGAATTTGCCGATCCGATTTCGGCACCGAATGATCCCTTATGGGAAATCGCAGATGCTTCGCATCGCCGATCTTGTGCGCGTACGGCCGCAACTCCCCGGCCTCCGTGAGATCGACGAATACGGACACGCCCGCCTTTGCCAATGCGCTTGCCTTTTCCCATGGATCGCCATCCTGCGGGATGGATGCGGGATACTCGCCGGCCAGAAAACGGTCCGGCACGACCCAGTAGCAGTTGCTTATCGGACGCTGCATTTTCTATCCCTATTTGCTTGCAACCCGGATGTGGTGCCGAGCGGCATCGGAACGCGCCGCTGCCATTTGTTCAGTTTCTTCGACCCCAATTCAAGCCGATCCGCAAGCAATCACGCTTTCGGCGGGCAATAGAGTTTCGACAGTTTGCACTGCTTGACAGCAAAAACCTTCACCGACACTTTCCGCCGCGAAAATCTCGGCGAGCATTTTTCTGATCGGCTCGCCGGCCTTGACGCCTCCTGTCCAAATCTGCAATTCCATGTCGTTGTCACTCCCGACCTTGCGATTGTCTCGGTCCATTGAATCGTCGTCGCCATCTCGGCGATTCGAGCTCTCGGCAACCTTGCAGGTTTGGAGACTTTCCTGAGATCGAGTTGAATTCACGGAACCAATCCATGTCAACAGCCATATCCTTGCATATCCTTTCCGAACTTGCGCCGGAACAGCGAGCGGCGTTGTTCAAGAGAGCCGAAAGCGACATTGAACCCTATCTTGAAAAAGTCAGGCCGATCATTGACGCGGTAAAGTCGGAAGGGGATTCGGCGCTCGCCCGCTTCGCAAACGAACTCGACAAATCACCCGTAACACCGAACTCAATTGCCGTTCAGCCTGCGGAATTCGACGAAGCGTTTGAGCTCGTCGACGCGGAGATGGTCAAGATCCTTGAGTTCTGTTGCGACAATGTCCGTCGCTTTCATGAAGCGCAAATGCCCGAGCGGATTTGGATGAAGGAAATGCACCCCGGCGTCACGGCCGGCGAAAAAGTGGAGCCAATCGAATCTGTTGCCTGTTACGTGCCGAGAGGGAAAGGCTCGTTCCCGAGCGTCGCGATGATGACGGCCATTCCGGCGGTCGTTGCGGGCGTGCAAAAAGTGGCGATCGTGACGCCGCCGGGCCCCGGCGGCAAAATCGACGCGGCGACTTTGGTTGCTGCCCGCTTGGCGGACGTCGAGAGCGTCTTCAAATGCGGCGGCGCGCAAGCCGTCGCCGCTGTCGCCTACGGAACGGAGACCGTGCCGCGCTGCCGGAAGATCGTCGGGCCGGGCAGCCCTTGGGTTACTTCTGCGAAGCGGCTGCTTGCCGACCACGTCGACCCGGGCATACCGGCCGGACCGAGTGAATCCATCGTGCTTTGCGATGATGCGACGAATGGGCGCGTCGCGGCATTGGATCTGCTCAATGAATCGGAGCACGGGCCCGACAGCTCCGCGTTTCTGGTGACCGCTGCCCGGAACGTTGCCGAAGAAGCGATCACTGCCATTCCTGTCTATTGGAAACGGATGAGCACTCAGCGGGCGGAATTCTCATCGACTGTGCTTTGCAGCAACCGAGGCGGAGTCGTGCTTGCAGACGACATGGATGCCGCGGTCGACTTCGTGAACGAGTTCGCGCCGGAGCATCTTCAGATTCATGCGGTCAATCCGCGCGACTATCTGGATCGGATTCGCAACGCCGGAGAGATCCTGCTTGGAGAGCACACGGCGATTTGCTTGGGGAATTTCACGCTGGGTCCCAACGCGGTTCTGCCGACGAACGCGGGAGCCCGAACCCGTTCGCCATTGAGCGTCCATGATTTCATGAAGCGCATTTCCGTTGGCGAAGTGACGAAGGAAGGCTACGACCTGCTTGCGCCTTACGCGCATCGGTTCGCGCTCTATGAGGGATTCGACGCGCACGCCAATGCGGTTTCCGACCTCAGAAAAAGAGCGAGGTCTGGCAATTGAACCGGCAAGGGATCGTGGAAATCCGTCTGCGACCGCGAGGTTGTTCGCACATTTGTCGGGTTTGAATCTGTAGCGGATTGAGCCGACGTTTCCTCCGGCCGGACTTGTTTGGAGCAACCGGATTTAAAATTCCTCATCGCTGCGCATAATGAAAACTCACAAGAAGACAACCCTTCCAGGTCGCACAGCCTCGAATTGCACCATTCAATCCATGATTCGGGTTTTTGCTATTTTCGAGGAAGCTGGATGTCGTAGCGAGTGCTTCGACCGCCGCCCTCCAGTTTCTTGAATGCACCCATTTTCAGAAGCTCCGCCAAGTCGCGTGTTGCCGTGGCCTTCGAGCACTTTGTGATCTTTGAATATTTTTGCGCGCTCATGCCGCCCTTGAAACCTTCCGATCCCTCACGAAACATGCGACCAAGGATTTTGGTCTGGCGCTCATTTAGCCTGTCGACATGGGTGTCCCAAAACTGTGCCTTGGATAGCACGTAGGAAATTTGCGCTTTGGCTTCACGCTGTGAGTCCAGTACTAGGCCGGTGAACCAGACCAACCATTCGGTGATGTCCAAGCTTCCTCGGCTGGCGCGCGAAAGAGCGTCGTAATATTCTTGTTGTCTGCCTTGGATTGTCGTCGATAGACTTAGAAGTGCGGGATGTCCGATCTCCTGCGACAAAGCAATTTCCGAAATCGCGCGCCCGACCCGGCCGTTGCCGTCCGAGAACGGATGAATGCACTCAAAATAGAGATGGGCAACCCCGGCGCGCACCGCGCCTTTGAGATTCTTGTTGCTGTTGAACCACTCCACGTAGCGCTTCATTTCGGCGGGCACTTGCGCCGAAGGCGGGGCTTCATAGTGAATTTTCGTTTTCCCGATGGCTCCTGAAACAATCCGCATCGGCTCAACAAAGGTCCGCCATTTTCCAACTTCCAATCTGCCGCGCTCGTAGCGTCCGAAAATGACCCGGTCTTGCCACTCGCAGAGACGCCGCTCGGTCAGCGGCTCCGCAAAATGATCCCGCACGGAGATCATCAGCGCGGCTACGCCATTGGCTCTTTGGTCTCGAACTGTTTCCAGACTGGCGTTCAGCCCCAGATGGTTTCGAATGGACGAGCGCACGTCTTCGCGATCAAGGTTTTCTCCTTCGATTTGCGAAGTTTTGACAGCCTCCGAGATCATGCGATCGATCAATACATCTGTTTTCTCCGCCTCGGACAGGTGCTGAACTTCCCCAACCAGTCTGCTTGCTTCCAATGCGTAGGCATAGACGTTCTGGTCGACGGCGGCGGTGTCCCAAGTAAAATTCGGCCATTCTGCTCGCTGCCAAATGTACGCCATCTTCACCCTTCATTCTCGCGCTGGAATCACCCGTGATCCGATTACGTCTGTAATCGGATCAAAATCAACCCCATTTTAGAGCCGAATACATGCCGTATTCGGCTCATCGGATCGGGTTCAACCCGTTTTTTGGATGAGAAGGGAGAAATGCCGCTGGTCGAAAGCGGTGTCAACTCTCTGCTCGCCATCAAATGCTACATCGAAAGCTATTGTTGGGCCGAATTCCTTTGTTGGCAGGCTTTTCGCGCCGCAGTCCGACCAAAAAAATGGGACGGGCCCGGGGACATCGTGTTCATCCGGTCCGCCGATTCCCATGCCTTTCATGCGCTTGGCGACGCGCCGTTCCGGATCATAAACATAATGTTCAGGCCCGATACCTCCGCCTATCCGGGCACGCGCTATGCAGACGAATTTCAGGACCGGTTTTTCTGGCATGTCGGCTCATCGCCTGATGCGCATCAGATCCGAGATCCGCGCATGGAGCGGGCGATCAACTCTACGCTTGAATTGCAAGGCTCCGTGCGCACGCCGGCACGGATCGAAGAGTTTCCGCTGAACCTTATGACGCGGGTCGCGGATTACGACGCGGCGTTGCCGAACGATGCGCCGAAATGGCTCGCCGCCGCCTGCGGCGCAGCGCGGTCGCTGTCCGTATTTCGAAAAGGCGCGACCGGATCTGTGCAGGCGGCAGGGTGCGGACATAAGCACGCACGCCGCGAATCCCGGAGCCATCTCGGTTTGTCGCCCTCTGAAATCGTGAATCGCATCAGGAAGGAATACGCGGCAATGTGCTTGGGAGGAAGCGACGCGCCTGTCGAGGAGATTGCGAATGGCTGCGGAATCGAGAATTTGAGCTATTTCTACAAACTGTCCAAATCCCACTATGGCACGATCCCAAGAGGTTGCCGGAAGCGGCATCATTTTGATCCGGTTCAACCGCGATGATCATTCGCTGCAGCGGGCCGCTAACCAAATCAATGCAATAAAATTTGAAGAATATCTGCTCAAAAAAGCCGTGTCACATTTGGCGATCAATCCGGGCGCGCTTCAGGACCAACCGTAATTGCGACCGGAGCAGAGGCAAGGGTCACAGCACGCTTGCGACATCCGTTCGCGCAATGTCCTTTCCCACATAGAGCAAAAGACAGTCCCGCGTTTTGGCGACTTCATAGACGAAGCAGTCGCAGAAATTTAGTCCGGCAGGGTGAACACCGTTACCCCATTGAGCGTAGGCATTGGCAACCTGCCGCGCTGTGGCTGGCGAGACGCTTGCAATCTCAAGATCGAGTCCGTCGAGTAACGCGTTCATTTCTGCGCCAAGACCCTGCCGTCCCGCGACGATCAGCGCCTCTGTTACGATCCCGGCGGAAATCAAGATCCGATCATTTGTCGGGAAGCTTCCGCGCAGGTCGCGGCCTCGGGCTCGTCCAACAAGGTCGCCATCAACACAGAGGTGTCAACCGCGATCATTTAGGCAAGCCACTGCCGTCGCACAAAAAATCCTGGCTGCGGGCGGCACTGGCACCCGCCAAACATTTGCTGGCTGCCGCTGTCCGAACCAAGGCAATCACCGTGCGCCGAACCTCGGCGTCAGGCCGCAGACGCACAGGCACCAACTCAACTGTAGCTTTGTCATGACGTGTTAGCACTACCTCCTCGCCCGCCTCCGCTCGGCTGACGAGCTCAGTCAACTGCCCTTTCGCTTCGGTAACGGAGATCCGCATGGACTTTCTTCTTTCGCGAGGAATCGACGTGTTCCGATTTGGACCATCGTACGGTTCAATTCAAGGTGGGCAGCAAGCCGCCTATCAATCCGACTTCACATGCCGTTGGGAACTGCATGAACCTGATGGCAGCAATGGACGGCCGCGATCAACCTTCGTATCCAACAGTCACATCCCAAAGAGGGTAATTTTTTACGCCGATCCGCAGACGGTCTCACGGCACGGCGCCTGCCGCGCGGTTTTTGGTTCGATTTGTGCGACACCTAAATTCCGCACGGATGTGCCGGGTTGACCGAAATGTGCAGGACGGCTCGAACAACCGTAGCCCCGACGCGCTGTTATGCTCGCAGCGGAAACCACGTCGTGTCCCTATCTCGCCAAGATTGCCGTGAGTGCGATCATCACGGCTGAGAGCGAGCCGTAAAAAATGAAGACTGACCAAGACCGAGCAATTCGCCATGCGGAGTCGACCGCCGAGGCATGAATTCGGTAGTTCAAATCGAACGGGGCGATCGATGACCCCGCTACAATGGCCTCATGGAGCTTGATGTAACACCTTTCAAGGTGGAGATATCTGGCATCCATCGTCCAGAATGCAACGATTGGAACGAAGCCTCCCAAGCCGATCAGCCAGTGCGGACTGTCCGATAGTCCCGAGAAGACAATAGTCGCCGTGACCAATGACACGGCCCATGTCTTCATTTGCGCGCTGCTGCCTGCCATGCGGGCGATGACGTTCTGCACCATCTTCAGGTGCTCAACCGACTCGTGGGCCCCGTCTGCCATGGCAGATTGCTACCATCCTACCGGGCGAATTTCCAGTGGATGTTTGGATTCGGCGTTTTCTTGCGACGGTTCGGGACCCAGATCGGCTGCACCAAAGAATGAAAATCAGATTTCGCCCATCGGATTGCATCGTTCGTTGGCTCTGCGTTCGTTCAATGCGAGGACAGCTCGCAGGACGCTGTTGAAAGCTTCGGATATCAAAACCGTGGCTTCGATTTCAGGAACGAATTCCAAGATTTTGAAGGCGCACCGGTTTCAGACTTATGGTCTCCTGCAATCCACTTGGCGGGACGAAAGACGACATGATCATGAATCGGTTTATCGGCATTCAAGCAAATTCTCCGGGTAGCGGAACCGATTTTCCCGCTTGAGCAACTCCTGCATCTGGCAATGGCTGTCGCCGAAGCGTTTTCGGCAAAGGCATTCAATCAGCGCGAGACGCCTGAAACGGCTGAATGCTTCGGTTGTGAATTCGATTAATTCCCGCTGATCCGTTCTGAGTTCATTGAATCGTGCCGCTTGAGGGCGGATTTGGAGTAGAAGTGGACGAGAGGAAAGCCAAGATTATCCTCCACCTCGCGCCACGCCTTGGAATTGATTTCGGATTGCACTCGCAGCAACCCGGGGCCACGCGCCAACCCGTTCTTACCGTGGCAGTAGATTTTCACATCAACGACGCGGTCTCCGTCATGATCTATCCTTGGCTCGACGTCAATCCGGACGATTTCGAAATCGCTGAAGTGCGCTCTGAACGCGTTTTCGGCAATCTTGCGGATTTGTCGCTCGTCAATTTGTTGCTTACCCATGTCGGATCTCCTAAGGTGATCGCCGCCTGAATAGCACATGGGCGATAAAGCCAAGACGCTGCTCGCGATGCGCCGCTTCAAATTGGTTGATCGCATCCTCCGCTCTGTCTATTGCTGCCACTGTGTCCTGCCTTTCATACGTAACCCCGTATGCATAGTCGGCTTGGTGCCGAACACCTTGCAAAACGACGAATGTTTCCGCGAATTCCTGGATTTCACACGGGAATCTTTGCATTGCCTGAATTTGCTGGCAAGCATTTTTTGCGTTTCCGTGTTCAAGTGCGCGGTAAACCTGATGCCAAGCCGCGCTGCTTTCTCTGCCGATGAGCAGGTCGGCGGCAGCGTGGGCGAGCGAGTGGAACACAGCATAATACGCGGTGCTGACCGCGCGGCGCAGGTTGGCCTGTGTGGGCTGTCGCGGATCAAGCTCCGTCAAGCTGCGGGCAGTCGTTATCAAGTCGCGCGCGTTCAAGTCTCAAGTCACCTCTATATCGGATGGCAAAATCATATTCACTGGAAACCAATCCTGCGAATACTATCTTTCCGCATGCGGCGAAAGGCTGATAAGTTCAGCCCCCGCCCTCGAATTGTATGTGAATGCACGAAATAACTAATGTTGATTCAGGAAGAAAAATTGGCGTCCGGGAGTATAGCGGATAGCCCTGAATGACGCTGTTGAAAACTTCGGATATCAAGACCGCGGCTTCGATTCCAAGCACCGACTCCGATATTTCGACGGTGTGCCCGTTTTGGCGTCGGGTTTGTTGACGATCTTCATCGCGGAATCACAGACGACAGCTCTCAAACCGGTTCATTGGCTTTCAAACAAGTTCTCCGGGTAGCGGAACCGATTTTCCCGCTTGAGCAGCCCCGCATCTGGCAATGACTGTTGCCGAAGCGCTTTCGGCGAAGGCCTTCAATCAGCGCGAAACGCCTGATACGGTTGACTGCTTCGGTTGAGAATTCAATGAATTCCTGCGCGTCCGTTTTGACTTCGCTGAATCGTGCAGCTTGAGGGTGGACTTGGAGTAGAAGTGGACAAGAGGAAAGCCGAGATCATCCTCCACCTCGCGCCACGCCTTTGTAGTAATTTCGGATTGCACTCGCGATAGCCCGGGGCCACGCGCCAGCCCATTCTTGCTGTCGCAGTAGATGTTCACATCAACGACCCTATCTCCGTCATGGTCAAGCGTTGGCTCGACGTCGATCCGGACGATTTCGAAATCGCTGAAGTGCGCTCTGAACGCGTTCTCGGCGATCTCGCGAATTTATTGCTTACCCATGTCGGATCTCCTGCCGCGACCGCCGCCTGAATAGCAAATGCGCGACAAAGCCGCGACGGTAATGGATGTTCACCCTCTCAAGTTGGTCAATTGCATCCGCCGCCCTATCGATTGCCGTTAGCGTATCATGCCTGTCGTTTGTGACATCGTACGAATAATCCGCTTGGTGCCACGCTTTCTGCAAAGCGACGAATGCATCCGCGAATTCCCGATTTCATATGGAAACCCTTGCATTGCCAGCCTGTTCCGGCAGGCATTTTTTTGCGTTACCGTGTTCATTCGACGACGCACCCGTATCCGACTTCTGGTCTCCTCACGATCCTCATTGCGGAATCGCAGACAAAATTCTCTTGAACCCGTTTATTGGCATCAAAACAAGTTCTCTGGATGGCAGAACCGATCCTCCTGCTCGAGCGACTCCTGCACATATCACCGGTTGCTGCCGAAGCACTGACAGCGAATGCTTTCAATCAGCGCGAGACACCTGATACGGCTGACTGCTTCGGCTGAGAATTCGATGAACTCCTGCGGATCCGTTTTGACTTCGCTAAGTCGTGCTGCTTGAGGGTGGACTTGGAGTAGAAGTGAACAAGAGGAAAGCCGAGATCATCCTCCACCTCGTACCATGTCTTGGAAGCAATTTCGGAGTGCACTCGTGATCGTCCAGCACCGTGCAACTTCTTGTAATTGCCATCGCAATAGATGTTCACATCAACGATGCGGTCTCCATCATGATCAATCATCGGCTCGACGTCAATCCGGATAATTTCGAAATCGCTGAAGTGCGCTTTGAACGCGTTCTCGGCGATCTCGCGAACTTGTTGCTTGTCAATTCGTTGCTTAACCATGTCGAATCTCCTACGGTGATCGCCGCTTGAATAGCAAATGAGCGACAAATCCGCGACGGTGATCAATGCTTGCCCCTTCGAGCTGACCGATTGCACCCTCTGCTATGTCGATTGCTGCCAGCGTGTCCTGCCTGTTGTAATCGGCCTCGTAGGAATAGTCCGCCCGGTGACGCGCATCCTGCAAAGCAACGAATTTTTTTGCAAATTCTTGGATGTCATGCGGAAATCCTTCCATTGCCTGCTTGTTCCGGCAGGCATTTTTTGCGTTTCCGTGCTCAAGTGCGCGATATGCCTGATGCCAAGCAGCGGAACGTTCTGCGCCAATGAGCAGGTTGGCTGCAGTATAGGCCAGCAAGTGAAACACCGCGTAATACGCGGTGCTGACCGCGCGGCGCAGGTTGGCCTGGGTGGGCCGCCGCCGATCAAACTCGGTCAAGCTGCGAGCGGTTGCTATCATGTCGCGCGCTTTCATGTCTCAAGCTGCCTCATTCCCGTATGATACTATCAATATGCGCCAGAATCCGGCCCTGCGAATACTGTCTTTTCGCACGCGGCGAAAGACTGGCGGATTCGGCTTCCGCCTGCGCAACGGAAACGAACGGCCGAGACGGTCCGAACAGCAGACGAGACTTCCGAATCTCCATGGATATCCGGAAGCTTCAACGATTCCAGAGGTTGGGATTGGTTGCGGGGGCAGGATTTGAACCTGCGACCTTCAGGTTATGAGCCTGATGAGCTACCGGGCTGCTCCACCCCGCGCCAATCGTTTTGCCGCGACTCCCGCGGACGGGAATCCGGCCGAATCATGAAGATAGCGAACGCGCCCTTTTCAAGTTTGGCGGCGACCTACTCTCCCACGCCTTAAGACGCAGTACCATCGGCGCTACGGTGCTTAACCTTCGAGTTCGGAATGGGATCGGGTGTTTCACGCGTGCCATGACCACCAAACTTGAAAAAAACGCTCGCGGCGACGGCCGCATGTCCAAGCCTTGCTTTTACTGGATCGAATCAAGCCAATCGGGCAATTAGTACCGGTCAGCTGAACGCGTTGCCGCGCTTACACCTCCGGCCTATCGATGTGGTGGTCTTCCACAGCCCTCATGGGAGACCTTGTTTCGAGGGAGGCTTCCCGCTTAGATGCCTTCAGCGGTTATCCTGTCCGCACATAGCTACCCTGCGCTGCGGCTGGCGCCACAACAGGTCCACCAGTGGTGCGTCCACCCCGGTCCTCTCGTACTAGGGGCAGCTCCTCTCAAGTCTCCTACACCCACGGCAGATAGGGACCGAACTGTCTCACGACGTTCTAAACCCAGCTCACGTACCTCTTTAAACGGCGAACAGCCGTACCCTTGGGACCTGCTTCAGCCCCAGGATGAGATGAGCCGACATCGAGGTGCCAAACGGTGCCGTCGATATGAACTCTTGGGCACCATCAGCCTGTTATCCCCGGAGTACCTTTTATCCGTTGAGCGATGGCCCTTCCACGCGGGACCACCGGATCACTATGGCCGACTTTCGTCTCTGCTCGACCTGTCAGTCTCGCAGTCAAGCGGGCTTCTGCCATTGCACTCTTCGAGCGATTTCCGACCGCTCTGAGCCCACCTTCGCACGCCTCCGTTACTCTTTGGGAGGCGACCGCCCCAGTCAAACTACCCGCCACGCACGGTCCCGGATCCGGATGACGGACCGCGGTTAGACATCAAGAGTGCAAAGGGTGGTATCTCAAGGGTGGCTCCGCGGAAACTGGCGTTTCCGCTTCGACGCCTTCCACCTATCCTGCACATCGCAAGCCTGATGCCAATGCGAAGCTGTAGTAAAGGTTCACGGGGTCTTTCCGTCTAACCGCGGGAAGCCTGCATCTTGACAGGCAGTTCAATTTCGCTGAGTCCACGTTGGAGACAGCGGGGAAGTCGTTACGCCATTCGTGCGGGTCGGAACTTACCCGACAATGAATTTCGCTACCTTAGGACCGTTATAGTTACGGCCGCCGTTTACCGGGGCTTCAATTCGGTGCTTGCACACCTCCTCTTAACCTTCCGGCACCGGGCAGGCGTCAGGCCCTATACGTCGCCTTGCGGCTTGGCAGAGCCCTGTGTTTTTAGTAAACAGTCGCCACCCCCTGGTCTGTGCCCCCGGCCCGCAGTTGCCTGCGAACCGGGCCTCCTTCTCGCGAA